>NC_014933.1:0-2400000 GCF_000186225.1 Bacteroides helcogenes P 36-108
AAAAAACATTTGTTTTTCTCAAATAAGATTGCCAATTTTGCATGCGTAGAAGTTTTGCTTAATTAATAAATGTATTTATAGCCGTTATGAGTGAAATAAATCATGTCGGGTTGTGGAATCGTTGTCTTGAAATTATAAGAGACAATGTTCCCGAACAGACATATAAAACATGGTTTCTCCCCATTATTCCTTTAAAATATGAGGACAAAACACTGGTCGTACAAGTGCCCAGCCAGTTCTTTTATGAATTTTTGGAGGACAAGTTTGTGGACTTGTTGCGTAAAACTCTTTATAAAGTAATTGGTGAAGGGACGAAATTAATGTATAACGTAATGGTAGATAAAAGTTCCCGTCCAGAAAAGACGGTCAATTACGAATCCACCAACCGCACCATCATTCCACAAAAGACGGTAATTGACAAACAGATTCCACAAATAATCGTTCCGGAACTCGATCCTCACTTGAATCCGGAATACAATTTTGAAACTTTCATCGAAGGCTATAGCAACAAGCTGTCCCGCAGTGTCGCAGAAGCCGTTGCCCTCAATCCTGCCAAAACGATATTCAACCCACTATTTCTATATGGTGCTTCCGGTGTAGGCAAAACACACCTTGCCAATGCTATCGGGACCAAAATAAAGGAATTATATCCAGAAAAGCGGGTGTTATACGTATCTGCACATCTATTTCAGGTACAGTACACTGATTCTGTACGTAACAACACCACTAACGACTTTATCAACTTCTACCAGACAATTGACATACTGATTATTGATGATATCCAAGAATTTGCAGGCGTTACAAAGACGCAAAATACATTCTTCCACATCTTTAATCATTTGCATCAGAACGGAAAGCAACTCATTCTCACTTCAGACCGCGCTCCCGTACTATTACAAGGAATGGAAGAACGCCTCATTACCCGCTTCAAATGGGGAATGGTAGCCGAATTGGAGAAACCGACAGTAGAACTTCGTAAAAATATTCTGCGCAACAAAATACATCGTGACGGGCTGCAGTTTCCACCGGAAGTAATTGATTATATTGCAGAAAACGTAGGAGACAGTGTACGTGATTTGGAAGGCATCGTTATTTCAATCATGGCACATTCTACGATCTATAACAAAGAAATAGATTTGGAGTTGACTCAACGCATCGTACGAAAAGTAGTCAACAGCGAAAGCAAATCAATCACCGTTGATGACATTATCAATACCGTATGTAAGCATTTCGGTTTGGACACCGCAACTATTCATACTAAATCAAGAAAACGAGAAGTAGTTCAGGCACGTCAGATAGCCATGTTTTTAGCCAAAAATTATACAGACTTCTCCACAGCCAAGATTGGAGCTTTAATAGGTCACAAAGATCACGCCACTGTACTGCATGCCTGCAAAACCATCAAAGAGTTAAAGGAAGTGGATAAATCATTCCGGGCTGAAATCGACGAAATTCAGTCTGTATTAAAGAAGGGATAAAATGAAATATTGATTATGGGACATCCAATAATCAATATTTACATTCAAAATCCTTGTTTCTTCATCGCGTTCCAAAGATTCTCAGACATCATTTCACCGTCTTTCTTTGTATAGCGTACATCTGTAAAAACCTGAGCTAACGTTTCCTTGTTATTGTCCCGAATAAACTGTATGTTTTCCGGAAGTGCTTCTTTATAACAATACAATCGGTCTATATCTTCGGAAGTATAATCATGGTAAGTTTCATCATGTACTATTGCCTCCAAAGGAAGACGATCTACTTGAGCTGGTATCTCAGCAGGCCATCCCACAGTCACCGTAGTTATAGGAAATACCAGTTCAGGCAATTCCAAAGCTTCAATGATCATTTGGGGGTTATATGTAGTAGTTCCTAAATAGCAAATTCCCAATCCCTTTTCTTCAGCAGCAACACAAAAAGTCTGAGCAAACAACAATGCATCTACAGCACCGGTCACAAACCATTCAAAATTGTCATAACCCGGTTCAGCCTTCCGATGTTCACACCACTTACTGAAACGCCGCAAGTCTATGCAAAAAGTAAGAACTACCGGAGCTGTTTGTATCATAGGCTGATTAAAGTGTGCGGGAGACAACTTAGCTTTACGCTCAGCATCACGCGTCACAATTACACTATAAATCTGCATATTCCCCACTGTAGAAGCGCGAGAAGATACTTTAAGCAAATCGTTTAACAAATCAGAAGAAAGATCTTTCTTCTGATAATGTCGGATCGTTCTCCTTTCTTTCAAGCTTTCCATTCTTTCTTTTTTTGCAAAGATATAAAAAGAATCACAAACTGTCATTTAATCCTGCCATAAAACTTTAACAGACTTTCTAAAAAAGAATAAGTATCCCGACCTGATACCCGATTCATTATTTCTTTTTTAGAGAACTATTTAGTTAATTTAATTATCCAATCATTTAGTTATCAACAATTTGTTCATTACAAATAGGAAACATTCAATTAGTTAATAAAAACATTCTTTTTTGTTTTGCCAAGTAGAAAAACATTCATAGCTTTGCAAAATCATTTGTTAACAGTAAGTAAGACTTCTACAAATTTACTTATTTACAACTAAATCTAAGAGATACAGCATCGTGGAAAAAAAAATTTATTCTTATGACGAATCCTACGAAGAATCCTTACGATACTTCCAAGGTGACGAATTGGCTGCCAGAGTTTGGGTAAACAAATATGCGGTCAAAGATTCTTTCGGAAATATTTACGAAAAGTCTCCGGAAGATATGCATTGGAGAATAGCCAATGAAATAGCGAGGATTGAAGCCAAGTACCCCAACGCATTAAGTTCGGAAGAATTGTTCAACTTGTTAAACCACTTCAAGTATATTGTTCCGCAGGGAAGCCCAATGACTGGAATCGGTAATAATTATCAAGTAGCATCCCTGTCCAACTGTTTTGTAATCGGTGTAGATGGTGAAGCTGACTCTTATGGTGCGATTTTTAAAATAGATGAGGAACAAGTGCAGCTAATGAAGCGCCGCGGTGGTGTGGGACATGACCTCTCGCATATCCGTCCCAAAGGATCACCGGTTAAAAATTCCGCATTAACTTCTACCGGATTAGTTCCCTTCATGGAACGCTATTCAAATTCAACCCGTGAAGTAGCACAAGACGGTCGTCGCGGTGCATTGATGTTAAGTGTGTCCATCAAGCATCCAGATTCTGAGGCATTCATTGATGCAAAAATGACAGAAGGCAAAGTCACAGGAGCCAATGTCTCCGTAAAACTTACAGATTCTTTCATGCAAGCTGCCATTGAAGGAAAACCATACACGCAACAATATCCGATTGATGCTGCAGAACCTATTTTCAAAAAGGAAATAGATGCTTCTGCCTTATGGAAAAAGATTGTGCACAATGCCTGGAAATCGGCAGAGCCCGGCGTACTTTTCTGGGATACCATCTTGAGAGAGTCCGTGCCTGATTGTTATGAAGATTTGGGCTATCGCACCATATCCACCAACCCCTGCGGTGAGATTCCTTTATGTCCGTATGATTCATGCCGTCTGCTTGCAATCAACCTATACTCTTATGTAATCAATCCATTCAAGTCGGATGCATATTTTGATTTTGATTTGTTCAAAAAGCACGTTGCATTGGCCCAGCGCATCATGGACGACATTATTGACCTGGAATTGGAAAAGATTGAGCGAATCATGAAAAAGATAGATTCTGACCCAGAAGATGAAGAAGTAAAACGGACAGAACTTAGTTTATGGCAGAAAATATATAAAAAAAGCAGACAAGGTCGTCGTACAGGAGTCGGAATTACGGCAGAAGGCGATATGCTTGCAGCCTTAGGCCTACGTTACGGGACTGAAGAAGCGACTGAATTTTCTGAAAAAGTACACAAAACCGTTGCTCTCAATGCTTACCGTTCTTCAATAGAAATGGCAAAGGAACGCGGTGCTTTTGAAATTTACAATACAGAGCGCGAAAAGGACAATCCGTTCATCAACCGTCTTCGTGAAGCTGATCCGGAACTCTATGAAGAAATGAAAAAATACGGACGCCGTAATATTGCTTGCCTCACCATTGCTCCCACCGGGACTACCAGTCTAATGACACAGACCACTTCCGGCATAGAACCTGTATTTTTGCCCGTATATAAGCGACGCCGTAAAGTAAATCCGAATGATACAAACGTCCATGTTGACTTTATAGACGAAACCGGTGATGCTTTTGAAGAGTATATCGTATTTCATCCTAAATTCGTGACTTGGATGGAAGCTCAAGGTTACAATCCTGCCAAACGATATACCCAAGAAGAAATTGATACCATGGTGGAAAAGTCACCATATTACAAAGCAACTTCCAATGATGTGGACTGGCTGATGAAAGTTAAGATGCAAGGACGTATCCAAAAGTGGGTGGACCACTCTATCAGCGTTACAATCAACCTGCCAAACGATGTAGATGAAGAACTGGTGAACCGTTTGTATGTGGAAGCATGGAAGTCGGGATGCAAAGGATGTACCGTTTATCGCGACGGTTCCCGTTCTGGTGTACTTATATCGACCAAAAGTGACAAAAAAGAAGGATTACCCCCATGCAAACCACCTACGGTGGTTGAAACTCGTCCTAAAATTCTGGATGCAGATGTTGTACGTTTCCAGAACAACAAAGAAAAATGGGTAGCATTCGTCGGTTTACTGGACAACCACCCATACGAAATCTTCACCGGTGTGCTTGATGATGACGAGGGTATCATTCTGCCAAAAAATGTGACATCTGGTCATATTATCAAAAATATAGACGAAAATGGGAACAAGCGTTATGACTTTCAGTTTGAAAATAAGCGCGGATATAAAGTCACCATTGAAGGGCTGTCCGAAAAGTTCAATAAAGAATATTGGAACTACGCCAAACTGATTTCTGGAGTATTACGTTACCGTATGCCTATTGAGCAGGTTATCAAGTTAGTAGGTTCTCTGCAACTGGATAGCGAAAATATCAATACTTGGAAAAATGGTGTAGAACGCGCTCTAAAAAAATATATCCAAGATGGTACAGAAGCCAAAGGCAAGAAATGTCCTAACTGTGGCAATGAAACACTGGTCTATCAGGAAGGCTGCCTTATCTGTAAGACCTGTGGCGCTTCCCGTTGCGGATAAGGTTATGACAAGCACAAACGTTTGCATAGGAATTTAAATGACTTAGACAATGATAGCTGCATGGTTATGAGGAATATTTTCTATACTTGCATAATCATTGCAGCTATTGTTATTTCTAAATCTAATATATATGATACTATCATTTAATATTGAATACCGCACCAGTTGGGGTGAAGAAGTCAGAGTTTCTGGCTCCATTCCCGAACTTGGCAACGATCGTTCAAACGACGCCATTCCTCTAAGTACCATAGACGGCATTCATTGGAATGCCAAAGTAGATATACAGTCACCGGAACACAGTATTATCCGGTACTGTTACCATATTTATCGTGACGGAAAGGTCATACGTACGGAATGGAACAGTTTTTCCCGCACTCTCCATGTGGAAGGCACTCCAAAGAAGATCTATCGCATAGAGGATAACTGGAAAAATTTACCGGAACAACAGTATTTCTATTCCTCCGCATTCACAGAATCTTTGTTGGCACACCACGAGCGCAGTGCAGCTCCCAAAAGCTATAAAAGAGGAGTGCTGATTAAAGCATATGCTCCGTGCATTAACAGTGACCACTGTTTGGCTATTTGCGGTAACCAAAAAGTACTGGGAGACTGGAATCCGGATAAAGCCATACTAATGAGCGATACTGCTTTTCCAGAATGGCAAGTAGAGGTAGATGCCAGTAAAATCAGTTTCCCTTTAGAATACAAGTTTATTCTTTTCAACAAAAAAGAACACCGCGCCGTAGCTTGGGAAAATAATCCCAATCGCTATATAGCCAACCCGCAAATAGGAACCGACGAAACATTGGCAATAGGTGACCGTTATGTTTACTTCAGCCTTCCTCCCTGGAAAGGTGCTGGTGTAGCCGTACCGGTATTCTCTCTACGTTCTGAAAAAAGTTTTGGAGTGGGCGATTTCGGTGATTTGATACGCATAATCGACTGGGCAGTAGCTACTCATCAAAAAGCTGTACAAATTCTGCCTATCAATGACACTACCATGACACATACATGGACAGACTCTTATCCCTACAACAGCATTTCTATCTATGCTTTCCATCCGATGTACATGGATTTACAACAATTGGGAAAGTTGAAAGACAAGAGTCTAATGACAGAATTCAACAGACGACAGAAAGAATTGAACACCTTTCCTACTGTAGATTATGAAGCCGTAAACCGGACGAAATGGGAGTATTTCCATTTGATTTACAAACAAGAGGGCGAAAAAGTTTTGGCATCGGAAGCTTTCAAAACATTTTATAAGACCAATAAGGAATGGCTGCAACCATACGCTGTATTCAGTTACTTACGGGATGCCTATAAAACTCCAAACTTTCGTGAATGGCCCAAATACAGCATATACAATATTCGGGAGACTGAAAAACTTTGCGAACCGACATCCGCCGATTACCCTCATATTGCCATTTACTATTATATCCAATTCAACCTCCATCTACAACTACTTGCCGCCACAGAACATGCACGTGCCAATGGTGTGGTACTGAAAGGTGACATTCCCATAGGCATAAGCCGTAATAGCGTAGATGCATGGACAGAGCCCCATTATTTCAACTTAAACGGTCAGGCCGGTGCTCCACCCGATGACTTCTCTGTAAACGGACAGAACTGGGGTTTTCCTACTTACAACTGGGACATAATGGAAAAAGATGGTTATGCCTGGTGGATGAAGCGCTTCCGCAAGATGTCGGAATACTTTGATGCCTATCGTATAGACCACATCCTCGGCTTCTTCCGTATTTGGGAAATACCGATGGATGCCGTACATGGGTTGTTGGGACAATTTGTACCGGCCTTACCTATGACACGTGAAGAAATTGAAGGGTACGGTCTGACATTCCGATACGAGTATCTGAAACCTTATATCCACGAACACTTCCTCAAACAAGTATTCGGTCCCCATACAGAAACGGTAAAACAGATATTTATCGAGCCAACAGACACATGGGAAATTTACCGTATGCGTCCGGAGTTCGACACCCAGCGCAAGGTTGAAGCATACTTTGCCGGAAAAACTGATGAAGACAGCATTTGGATTCGAGACGGTCTGTATGCACTTATCAGTGATGTGTTGTTTGTTCCTGACCGGAGCGACGCCAACAAATACCATCCCCGTATCGGTGTACAACACGATTACATCTACCGTGCCTTGAACGATTGGGAAAAGGCTGCATTCAACCGCCTATATGACCAATACTATTATCACCGCCACAATGATTTCTGGGGGCAACAGGCCATGAAGAAACTGCCCCAGCTCACACAATCCACACGTATGCTGGTATGTGGAGAAGACCTCGGAATGATTCCCGACTGTGTGGCATGGGTAATGAATGATTTACGCATCCTTTCTCTGGAAATACAGCGTATGCCCAAAGACCCATCTCAGGAGTTCGGGTATCCAGACCAATATCCGTATCGCTCAGTCTGCACTATTTCCACACACGACATGTCCACCCTACGTGGCTGGTGGGAAGAAGATTTCCAACAGACGCAACGATATTATAACACTATATTGGGGCATTACGGTGCTGCCCCCGCCATAGCTACGCCTGAACTTTGTGAAGAAGTGATTCGCAACCACCTGTACAGCAACTCTATCCTCTGCATCCTATCTCTGCAAGATTGGATGTCAATAGACGGCAAATGGCGCAATCCAAATGTACAGGAGGAGCGTATCAACATCCCTGCCAACCCACGCCACTACTGGCGTTGGCGCATGCATTTGACACTGGAACAGTTAATGAACGCCGAGAGTCTGAATGAAAAAATCAAAAGTCTGATAGGCAATACTCAGAGAGAAATTATCCCAATATGAACAGTCACATTTTTTTAGAAAATATTCGTTTCTTCGCCTACCACGGGGTAGGCGAACAAGAAACACTGGTCGGCAATGAATTTACTGTCAGTCTCCGCTTAAAAGTCGATATACAACGTGCTGCAAAGACAGACAATGTAGCTGATACCGTCAGCTATGCCGATGTCTATGAGGCGGTAAAGGCAGAGATGATAATTCCGTCCAAACTGCTGGAACATGTCTGTGAACGAATCATCTCCCGGCTGTTCAGTGAGTTTTCCCAAATAGAAGAAATAGAACTGAAACTGGCAAAACGCAATCCACCTATGGGAGCTGACATCGAAAATGCAGGCATAGAGATAAGTCAACGGCGCGGCGAATAGCGACGTATCTTTTTATAATAAAGCAATTTTTCATTTATTCCGAAATTCTTGGGATGTGTAAAAATGATTTTAGCAGCAAAGATACGATAGATGTAGCGGTTGGTTTCCTCTACCAAACGGAGTTCCAATGCTTCATCCACTTGTTGCCGTTCCAGTTCGGCACGAATACGTGCCTGCCCTATGTTGTAGCTTTGCGCCACAGCTACCCAATCCTTAAACTTAGCATAAGCGTCATGCAAATAACGGCAAGCTGCGTCAGTGGACTTTCGCAAGTGAAAGCGCTCATCTACCCGGTTGTTAACCGTCAGTCCATAGTCATCCGCTGTTCCTGCCATAAACTGCCACAATCCGGCAGCCCCCTTTCCAGAACAGACATAAGGATTCATTCCACTCTCCACCACCATCAGATACTTGAAATCATCGGGGATATTGTTGGCACTCAGGATAGGTTCTACCACCGGAAAATAAAAATTGGCACGCTGTACCAATAAAGATGAAAGTCCTGAGAGTGACGACAGTTCCCGTTGCAATTTTCGCTTTCTCTCATGAGTACTCAAGTCTATTATCTGACCGCAGAAATCCAGAATATTCTCATCATCCAATGTATATCCCGACGGGCAAGAATCCACTTCCATAATGTAATAGTCGGCGGGCAGATTGGGCTGTGCCATGCAGGGCAGCGAATCGGGCTCTTGCGAAAAGACCGTTTGCGAAAAGAGAAAAACGAGAGTTCCGATAACGGGCAGAAAAAAATGACGCTTCATGACAAACTGTTATTTAGGAAACGGCTGCAAAGGTACAAATTTACTAATTGGCAGACAAAAAATAAAGATGCAAGTTTCTTACTTATTTCTATTATGGCAGATACTTTCCTTAACCCACCTGCCACCTATATAGACCTTTTAAGAACAAAAAACACCCAACTATATACCATAAACAAAATGTAAGAGGCTGTGTCATTGTTTTAACACAGCCTCAATGATTTATAAAATTACCAGAATAGTTCAGATAACATTAAAAACACCAATTAATTCTGAAGAGGGAAGGTATAAAGTTCACCATTATTATTATCAAATTTAGAGCCTTTTAAAGGTAAATCAAGCAATGACTTGTCGCCAGTATAATAAGTGGCCCAATTCCATAACTTCGTTTCATCGTCAGAGATTTGACCTGTTTCATGGTTACGCTTTTTACCATTACAAGGATAATAAAGTAAAAGTCCTTTTTCAGTAGGATTAACCATTTTCCAAACAAACTCCTTCACCTGCTTGGCGTTGCGAGCAACATCCCAAAAACGTACCTCACGTACAAATTCATTAGCTCCTGAAAGCCAGAATCCAATCAAGCCATAGGCTCCCTCTCTAATTTGCTGTTCAGCTACCAAATCACCATTTACATAAATCAGTGTATTTTTACCGTCATAAACAAAAGTGAGCATATACCACTCATTAGGTTTGGCCGCAAATTTACTCTTATCCACATCAATTTGCGAAGCACCCGTCTTAATCTGTAACTGATTCGGTTCAATAGTTACATCACCAAAACGAGTATATATTTCGTCCATCGGACCTGAATTCTGAATTAGCTTTGTCCCGGCAATTGCTTTGTTATTTGACTTGTAAGCCGAACGCTTGATCATTACCTCCATAGTCCACTGATTCACCTTAAAATCTTGTGGAAACATTTTATCACTTCCAATTTCACTGCCCGCCATTTTCAAGACCTTAGTGCGTGTCAGTTTCTCTAAAATGACTATAGCTTCATCTTCTCCGGGTACAATATTGGTACTTCCTCTATTAATTCGGATAGGCAAAGCATAATCTCCTTCTATCGAAAATTGAATGTTTTTCAAATTAACCGGTAAAATTTGCATGGTCACATCTTTTTCAAAATCCAATGTTGAAGGTACTTCGTACATTTCTTTGGGAAGCAGCAAATAAGAGGTAAAGTTCTTTTTATTATATGCATCCAATTGTGCTTGGTCACCTGTTGTCAAAGTCACATTGTTATTCTTTTCCTCTTTTACAGTCAGACCTACTCTCACATCTTTGATAAAGTAGTCTTTTCCTTCTTCTGCAAAAATCTGAACAGGCCCCTTAGCAGCAATGTATGCCCCCTGCTGACTGCCAAACTCTTTCAATGAATCAACATACAATTCATTTTGGCAACTTGTCAGAGCAAGTACACTTACCAATATTTTTAATATATTCTTCATGTTCTTAGGTTTTTATTAATTGTTATTGATATTTCCCCGGATATTTTTGATTTCCATAATATAAAGCTTTGCGCAACCACTTATAGGGAGGATCATTCTTGTAATCATATTCCATATGGTAAGTTCCGATACCACCGATACGCAAACCACTGAGTAAATCCAATGTTGCATAATCCAAAATCTGCGTTCCTTCTTCCCCATTCAAATCCGGGCGCACACTACGGAAGTGAGAAATTCCTCCTGTCCTCCAACCTCGTTCAAACTCTACAGTAATGATTGTCTTACGTTCCCAATCTGTAAGGTGTGGTTTCGTAATCTTACTTATAACTTGGTTTGTTGAAGATTCCCAATAAGCCTGATAGATATAGTGATCTATCATCTTTGAAGTTTCCATGTTACATTTATCCGGCTGTCCATCCATTACCAGCAACAT
This sequence comes from Bacteroides helcogenes P 36-108, assembly GCF_000186225.1. Taxonomy (NCBI): domain Bacteria; kingdom Pseudomonadati; phylum Bacteroidota; class Bacteroidia; order Bacteroidales; family Bacteroidaceae; genus Bacteroides; species Bacteroides helcogenes. The sequence goes on from NC_014933.1 coordinate 10,982, forward strand.
GTCTTTACCAGTTTCTTTTTTATGAACTTTGAAGCGGTCATAAAGTGTTTTAATGAAGCGATACATAGCAATATTACCTGATGTCTCGCCAATAGACTGATTATCTGCCAAAGTTCCACTATGTCCGTATCCTGGTTCATAATCAATATCGAAACCATCTAAGTTGAATTTGATAATGGTATCGGCAATGGCATTCGCATAAGCTTCGACACCTTTCAAGCGGTCACCACCTCCCAATTCCTGTACCCAATATTGAGTAGGATTTTTTCCTTCCGGAGTAATGGCTGAGCCAATATCCTGAATAATCCAGCATAATAAAGCCTTACCTCCTTTCACGTTTTGAAAAAACTTTAAATCGGCTTTCTGCTCGGGAGAAAAGTTTCCACGAGCTCCCCATAAGGAAACAAAATCAACACTATCTGGCAGGCATTTCAAATAATTCTGTTCATTGGTTCCTTTACCAGTCCAGTTTCCGAACCATCCGAATCCTTTCACATGAGGAGACGGGCGATACTCTTCTCTCAGTTTACGATAATAAGCACGTTCAGAAGGCATCAGGTCTTCCTCTGACTGTGCTTCTAAAAAAGGAATAATCCGGTCAATAGTTTCCTGTTCAGGAAATACTTCGCGTTCGGTATCTGTCCAGGCCGAGCAACTGGTAAAAATCAAAGCGAACCAATATATATATACTAAAAACGTCAATTTCATACTTTTCATATTATCTCCATTCTAAGTTCATTATTATCTTTGCACAGGTCTATCGGAACGTACCCACCAGAGTTTGGTACTACCTTTATCCGGTCCTCCCAGCAAGGTAGTAGTCTGTCGCATACCTTCTTCATTTCCTTTATATTCATCGGCTGAAAATTTAAAGCGCTCCGGAGTACGGGCAGTAGCTTCCGCACCAATCTTATTGGGGAAGGTTGTATCATACAATCTCATCAGGTAAGGATAGCCCGTACGACGATATTCCGTCCAAGCTTCCACTCCATTGGGATACAAAGCAATGTACTTTTGAGTTATAATCTGTTGTAGTTTTTTCTCGGTTCCGGCAGCAGCATCCCACTTCGGAGAAACATTGCCTTCTTGAATATTGGAAGAATACGAATTCCCCCAAGTAGCATAATAATAGTTATAAACAGTTATCTCAGCAGGAAGCCCATCTCCATTATTCAAATAAGCCGAAGCGGCATCTGAATTGATCCCCCACTCATCCATCGACATTTTTACACCAGCTTCATACAATGCCTGTGCATCTCCTTCAATCAGCTTGAACAAAGCTGCCTCTGCTTTCAAAAAGAACACCTCAGAAGCTCTAAACCAATAAAGAGGATCACTGTTGGTAACTTTCGGAGCAGAGGCAAACTCCGCCGTATTTTCCCCTTCACCCTTAGTTTCCGCATTTCCCGGAGCAATAGCAAAATAGTCCTCTTCACCATAAGCCCTTCCTTTGGTATAATACTTCTCAATACGAGGGTCTTTATAGCCCTTCAAATAAGCCCATGCAGTAGCACCCATGCGATTCTCTTTATAATCGATGGTGGCAATCAAAGAGTTTAGCAAAGGAAGTTTTGGGGAACTACCAATCTTAGCTTCATCAGCTTTCGTTTCAATTACACCACCATTGCGTGAATCCAATGCTTTGATTGCATATTCTTTAGCCAAATCCGGTGCTACATAACGCATACGTATAGCCATTCGGAGCATCAGTGAGTTGGCAAACTTCACCCACTTGGCAGGTTCTCCATTATATATCAAGTCGTACTTCGGCATAATTTTCGAAGCGGATTTATTCAATGTGTTGACACAAGCCTCCAAATCCTTTAACATATACTTATACACATCTTCCTGCTTATCCGGATTCGGAGCCAATGAGCCCTTCCCGGCATTAGAATAAACAATAGGTCCGAAGCAGTCGGTAGCACGTAGCCAACCCGCAACGCGCACAATGTTGAATATTGACATAATTTCCTGCTTTTCCATATCTTCACTAGTTCCGATCTTTTGATAGATCTGCACCCAAGGCTGATATACTTTCATGTAAAGCTGTTCGTAAGCATAGTGCATCCGGTTGTCTGTGAAATCCCAAGTGGCTTCCGTACTCATCTTCCAATTATTGTTCATGCCGAAGTAACCTACATATTGTCCGGATGACATCACATCTGTCACAGCTAAGTCATTACCCGGTCCTGTTGTACTGGTAGGTGAACCGATAGGAACAACACGTTGCTGCATTTCCATTAACTGAGTGCCATAGATAAGACCACCGGCTTCCAATTCTTCATCTGTTACTCCGGTAGTACTTTTATTGATATTTACATAATCATCACAACCCGCAGTCAAGATTCCGCAAGAGGCAAGCAATAATAAATATTTCTTTATTTTCATAATCTTCATTTTTATCGATAATTAGAAAGCGAACTTCAAACTAAATCCGTAAGTACGATTACTCGGCAACATAAAGTAGTCATATCCTTGACCAAATGTCCCTGTTGAAGCTGTCAGTTCCGGATCGAACGGAGCCTTATTATAAATCATCCAAAGGTTCGTAGCATAAACAGAGAGATTAACACCTTTCACTACGTTACCAAACCATTTATCAGGGAATGTATAACCAATACTTGCTTCCCGCAAGCGAACATTGGTAGCAGAATATACATAATAAGCATCCAAATCCTGAATGGTGGTATAATAATCTTCCGGCTGCATCTTAATATTTCCCAACATCATATAACCTTGTTCACGCGCAAGGGCAGATGCTTCAGACACACCGAATCTATCCAGATAAGCTTGTGTCTTAGAAATCACGTTTCCACCAATACGAGCCGTGAATAATACATTGGCATTAAATCCTTTATAACCCAAACCATGTCTCCACCCCAAGTTCCACTTCGGATTTACCGTACCTAATTTATATGGTGTTGTTGTTTCGGTAGTAATAGCTTGTCCGGGTGTATAAGCAACATATCCTTCTTCATTTCTTTCCACACGGCGATCGGCGTACAAAGTTCCAATCTCTCCGTCTTCACGCAAACGAAAACGGCCTATCTTAATATCACTCAAATCCAAAGGCTGCCCCGTAAGCGGATTGACCGCATCAGTCGGCAACTTCTTCAGTTTATTCTTATTTGTTGTGGCAGTAAATGTAGTATTGTAATTAAAATCGCCAAATGTCTGATCATAACCCAATGTCAACTCCAAACCTCTATTTTGTACATCACCGGCTTGTACATACAAATATTTATACCCACTGGTACCCGGCAAATCTGCCTTCAACAACTGATTATATGTATTAGAATGATAATATGTAAAGCCCAAAGTCAAAGTATTGTTGAACCAACGGCTATCAATACCTATTTCATAAGAACGGGTACGTTCTGCTTTAAAGTCCGAGAGTGGATAATACTCGAATGGAGCTACTGTACCATTTTCCAATTTATGGGTAATGGTTCCTGGTGTAAGACCCGTAAACGAAATCGGAGAACCAACTTCTGTAAAAGAAGCTCTTAACTTTAAGAACCCCAACACCGGAGATATGCTTTCGCGAAGTTCCGGAGAAATCAATTCTGTCAAAATGGCTGATACACCTACAGAGGGATAGAAGATCCACTCATTCTTGCTATTAACCAACTGTGAAGGTCGATCAGCACGTCCTGTAAGAGTAAGATAAACGGCAGACTTCCAAGAAAGCTCTGCGGAAGCAAAAGTAGCAAAATTACGCTTACGGCTATCCCCACCAGTTTCAGATACAGTAGCAACAGCGGGATTCACATTTCCATAAGTAAACTTATTGGGTATCAACAGAAGGTCTCCTCCATAGCCATGGCCTTTTGTGTCATATTCTTCAAAAGAGGCGCCTACATTGACTGTAGCATGATAAATTTCAGCAAATTGCTTGTCAAAATTCACCATAATATCCGCATACTTCTGACGAAAAGATTCATTGGAATAAGCATAACGACCATTTGTCTTGGCAAAAGTGCTGGTTGTAGAAGCATAACGTTTGTCTTCTTTCTCTGAATAAGTATTATCCAAGCGGAAACGGCCAGAAACATTTAGATAGTCGGTAATATCGTATTTTAAATTACCATAAAACATATAGCGGTCTTTTGTTTCAGGGCGTACATTGCGATAGGCTATCCAATATGGATTTTGTGCTTCTACCCCCATAGATCCCGGAGACCAGTTCTGTACATTATAGCCCAATTCCTTATCATATCGTTCAAAATACTTTTCTCCTTCAAAATTCATACCACGTGGATAAAGATAAATACCTACAATAGGATTGAAATAGACACCTGAGGAAATCATATTGTTGTAATACTCTCGTACATAGCTGGCAGAAAAATCCACAGTCAGTTTATCTTTCAAGAACTTAGCCGTATTACGAAAAGTAATATTATAACGGTTATACTTATTGTTTTCCACTATCCCATTTGAGTTGACAGCAGCACCGGACACATAAGTCTGGTTTTTCTCTGAACCAACAGAAAGATTGAACGAATTGGTAAACATTGTTCCTGTTTGATAGAAATCTTTCGGCTCCCAAGTAGCCGGATTCTCCAATCTATTTCCCCAAGAAAAATAGCTTCCATCTACATTTCCATATATATTCTGAAACTTAGGCAACACAAAAGGATTAGAAAGCTCTATTGAAGAAGCCACATTCACGCGCAATACCCCTTCTTTACCTTTTTTCGTATTAATCAAGATAACACCGTTTGCAGCACTGGCACCATAAAGAGCAGCGGCCGATGGGCCGGTCAATACAGAAATGCTTTCAATATCATCCGGATTAAAATTGGCAATGCCTTCACTGGATGCCTTGCTGTCAAAAGTGCTACCATCTCCTTCACGGTTGGCTTGATTTCCGATGGGTACACCATCTACCACATAAAGAACGTTATTATCACCGGCGATGGATTTGTTACCCCGCATTACGACACGCGTGCTACCACCGATCCCTGAAGCACTACGCTGAATGTTTACACCGGCTACCTTACCATTCAAGCTATTCATAAAGTTGGCATCTTTAATGGTAGTCAGTTCATCACCTCCCACTTTCTGAATATTATAAGAAAGTGCTTTCTCTGAACGTTTTATACCCAACGCCGTTACAACAACCTCATCTAGTTGCTCACTATCCTCTTTCATCAAGATATTCACAGGAGTAGTTCCCGTAATGGTAACCGTCTGTGTAACATAACCTACATAACTAATTTCAAGCACAGAACCTTTAGGTACTTGCAAACTGAAATTACCATTGATATCGGTTACAGTACCATTGGCAGTACCCCTCACCAAGATACTTACACCAATCAAAGGCTCTCCGTTAACGTCTTTTACATTCCCTTTAACTTTCACATTCTGATCTGATTGAACATGAGCAATCCGTTCCGACTTCGACAAAATAATGTGATTATTTACAATCGAATAAGTAACTGTTACACCTTTCAACACTTGAGAAAGAACTTTTGATACATTCTCATCTTTAGCAGTCACGGTTACATGATCCACCCCAGATACATCTTCTACGTTATACACTACGGACATGGATGTTTGTCGTCCGATTTCCTCCAAAACCTTAGCCAAAGGAGCATTAGTAAACTCCAAACTAACCTTTTGTTCCTGGGCAGAAGCTATGGTAGCCATCGGCACAGCTAACATTAAGAATAGAAAACAAAGGCATTTGTTTTTCAGTGATTTCTCCATTTCTTTAGTTAGAATTAAAAATTAAGTACTACATTCAGTTAACAATAAAATGCATTTTCGTTGTTTCACGATAATAATACAAATGAGAAATCCAATATACTAAACCAGAAGAATACTTTTTTTTATATTTGAATCATTTGGGAAACAAGACAAACCATCATGCTTCTCAATACACATCATTAGATCTGATTCACAATAGATTATAAAAAAAGCGTGAAAGCTTCTTGTTGAACAAAAAACTCCACGCTACGTAGAAATAAACAGTATCAATACAAAAAGTTACTCCTTTTGAAATGAAAATATCCGGATAGATGTATCTGATATACTATAACTAAAATGTTGGGTCAAAGCAAGGGTACTCAATATCTCCTCCAGTGAGGAATCGGTCTTAAACAGACAAGTAAAACGTTTTTCCTTCAATTGAGAATCACTGAACGTAAACTTCACGTTATAAACTTTAGACAGACTTTCTGCAATTTTCCCCAATGGGCAAGCGGTAAAGCACAGATCCCCCTTGATCCAAAGCAGTACCTCTTCCGGACAATTATAAGCATAAAGTTCGGAAATACCCTTCTCTGTATCCACCACCATTGTCTCTCCAGGTTTCAACACTTGCCTTGCATCAGTCTGTCCCCCACAATACATCTGCACTGACCCACTTAACAGGGTAGTGGCTACCTTATGTTCACTCTCACGCGCACGTACATTGAATTTTGTACCCAATACCTGTGTACGAACACCCTGACTACTCACCACAAAAGGCTTGAGCACATTCCGCTTCACCTCGAAGTAAGCCTCACCCTTCAGATAAGCCTTTCGCTCTCTGCTCAACCAACCTGACTCATACGACAATTGCGTGGATGAATTGAGCCAGACAGATGTTCCATCAGGCAAAATTACCCGTGCACGCTGCCCCATGGCTGTGCTAACTTCATAATGTGAATCTTCACCATATACACCCATCAACACCCCGACAGCCAATATCAATCCGCCGAGAAAAGCTGCGGCAGTACCACCATAGCGTTGCCACAACAGACGCATCCGTTCCGATGAAGTCCGTTTCACAGAGGCTACCATATTCTTTTTATCTACCCGACTACGGAATGTATTCAAAGCAGCCTCCACATCAGCCGCTTCATATGCTTCAGAGCGTTGAGCCAGAGTCAGCGTATAATACACCTGCTCCAATAGCCGATGATTCTCATCTGACCGATCCACCCATTCTTCCACCTCTTCACTCTCCTGATCTGAAAGTTCACCATTTAAATAGGAAAGTAATATAGTTTCTTCCATACATCTCAGTTTAATACCTTTTTCTGCGAAAACTATTTATGTTGATAATAATACAACTAAGAATGCAAATATACTAAAGCAAATATTATAAAAAACATAAATAGGGAACTAAATCCTTTTATAGCTGTTTAAAAGGAAATAAAAAAGATTTAGTTATTGCGACATTCAGAATAATAACATATTTTTGTCATAAATCAGAATTGAAGGATACCTCTTTCACCTAACTATAGATACGATATTCAACAAAGAATTTATGGAGAATAATGCCCTAACTACCCAAGCGATAAAATGCGGTGACCGGACTGCCTTTGAAGTTTTTTATCGTTTCTATTACAAAGGGTTATGTGCCTTTGCTTCTCAGTATATTCCTTTGGTTGAAGCTGAGGAAATTGTACAAGACACCATGCTGTGGATATGGGAAAACCGCGAAAGTCTCGACACTTCCCTCTCCTTAAAGAGTTTTTTATTCACCATAGTAAAGAACAAGGCTTTAAACCACCTCACCCACGAAGAGATTCGGCGCAAAGTACATCAATCCATTGCCAAGAAATATCAAGAGGAATTCGAATCTCCCGACTTCTACCTCAACAATGAGTTATTTCTGCTTTATCGCACGGCACTTGCCAAACTGCCACCCGAGTTCCGACTTGTCTTTGAAATGAATCGCAAAGAACACCTTACCCACAAAGAGATAGCCCGACAGTTGAATATCTCTCCACAAACCGTGAACTACCGCATCGGACAGGTTCTAAAGATACTGCGTACAGAGTTAAAAGATTATCTACCACTATTGCTGACACTGCTTCCCCATCTCTAAAGATTTATCTAAAGAAAAAAGTGTGCAACCTATGATGTTTTTTGATCAGTTCGCTTAATTACCAAAGAATGTCCATGTCATGAACTTCGTTTTCGTTTTCGCTTCTTTTCCTGCTCTACTGCCTCGGCAACCACAGGTTTATTCTCAAAACGTTTGGTATAATTAGTATAATCAGGGACAGTACGTTCATATATTGGATCAAGGAACAGCGGGCTGGAAATGATATGATCTGCCGTGCTTCGATTACAACAGAAAACAATATTCTCTACACTTGCGAGACGCGTCAACGCCTTCACATCCGTATCATGCGGTTGGAGAGTCATCGGATCTGTGAAAAAAAACAAGTAATCAATTTCTCCGTCCACAATGCGCGACCCCATCTGCTGATCACCACCTAAAGGACCAGATTTGAGAATTGTAAAATCCCACTCTACATCAGGATGCTTTTCTTTCAGTGCCTCAAGAATAAGAGTACCGGTAGTTCCCGTACAATAAAACTTATGTCCCATCAGCAATTCCGAATTCCAGAGCACCCATTCTATGAGATCTTTCTTCATAGCATCGTGTGCCACCAATCCAATTTTTCTAATTAATTTTTCCATAAGGCAATGTCTTTGAAGATTAAACAATCAGAAACCGATAACAGTTCTTACAATTGAGAAAAGAATTTCTTCCCATGCAAATAAAACTGCACTAATATACTGTTTTTTGTCCGTTCCGGTATCACAGAAAGGCACGTTTTCCTTAGATTTTCCTCACGAGATGCAGCGAATGAGGAACGAAGCGAGACATAGGCACGACGTGCACGAACCACGGCCCAAGCATTGGGAAACTGCCCGCGCAAGAAGAAGTTCAACGCTGCCACATAGTCCAATACAGCACGCACACGCATCACGGAAGTTAAATCTTCCTGCGGCAAATTCTTATACAGCATAACAAGATTGTTACGGAAATTAAGGAAAGTCTTACAGGGATTCTCTTTTTTCAGGGTAGCACCACCCACATGGAACACCACACTTTGAGGAACACAGACCAATCCACGTCCACGGGCGCGAAGTCGCCAGCATAAATCAATTTCTTCCATATGGGCAAAGAAACGCCCGTCCAACCCGCCTGCTTCCAGATAATCTTTTAAACGGATAAACAAAGCCGCCCCTGTAGCCCAGAATACGGGAAGCACCGTGTCATACTGTCCCCTGTCCGCCTCTACCATGCCCATGACTCGTCCCCGGCAGAAAGGATATCCATAACGGTCGATAAAGCCACCTGCTGCTCCGGCATATTCGAACTCCTCTCTTTTTCGCCAACTGCGTATCTTCGGCTGGCATGCAGCCACATCCGTATGAGTGTCCATATATTCCTGCAACGGCATAAGCCAATTCTCAGTCACCTCCACATCGGAGTTTAGCAATACAACATACTCCGCTGCATCCACCTGGCTCAATGCCAGATTATATCCATCAGCAAAGCCATGATTCTCACCTAACAATATCTGGCGCACGGAAGGAAATTCACAACGAAGCATTTCCACGGAAGCATCCGTCGATCCATTATCCGCGACGTAAACTGCTACCCCGTCCGCTTTGGAAAAACGCACTACAGAAGGCAAAAACGAACGGAGCATATCGCATCCGTTCCAATTCAATATGACAACAGCTATCTTATCCATATATTTCAGGTCTCACCTCAAGACTTCACCGGACAAAGCGGTACTATCTTCATTGAAATCTCCAAGACGAACCGGCATCACCTGATTATCCAAAGAATCATCATGAGGCACTTCCACACGAATATAATTGGCAGTGAAACCATGCATCGGAGCTCCCTGTTTGGAACGTTCCAACAAAACCGGCATTACGCTGCCGATATGACGGGCGTAGAACGCACGGGTTTTCTCCTCCGAAAGCTCCAACAGACGTCGGCTCCGTTCATGTTTTTCTGCAGGAGACACTACATGGTCTATTTTCAAGGCCTGTGTGCCGGGACGTTCCGAATAGCTGAACACATGAAGTTGCGTCACATCCATACTTCCGATAAACTGATATGCTTGTTCAAAATACTCTTCCGTTTCACCCCGCGTCCCTACAATAACATCTACACCGATAAAAGCATCGGGCATCACCTCTTTTATCCTCCTTATCTTAGATGCAAACAAGGCAGTATCATAACGACGGCGCATCAGTTTCAACACCTCGTCGCTACCCGATTGCAAAGGAATATGAAAATGGGGCATAAAACGCCGCGAACCAGCCACATATTCTATAATTTCATCTGTCAGCAAATTAGGTTCAATGGAAGAAATACGATAGCGTTCAATACCTTCCACTCCATCCAGCGCCTTTACCAAATCAAAAAAAGTTTCTCCCGTACTTTTACCGAAATCACCTATATTGACACCTGTAAGCACTATTTCCTTTCCGCCATCGGCCACTGCCTGCCGGGCTTGCTCCACCATTGATGCAACAGTACCGTTGCGGCTACGACCACGGGCAAAGGGAATAGTGCAATATGAGCAATAATAATCGCAGCCATCTTGAACTTTCAGGAAAAAGCGTGTCCTGTCACCACGTGAGCATGAAGGAGCAAACGAATGAATATCCTTGAGAACCGATGTATATGCCTCACCCGTTTCATGTTTCTGTAAATTTCCCAAGTACTGCAAGAGATCCTTTTTTTGTTCAGCACCCAAAACAACATCCACTCCTTCTATCTTGGCCACAGCTTCAGGCTTCAATTGGGCATAACAACCTGTCACCACCACAAAAGCTCCCGGATGCTGTTTCACCAATCGATGAATAGCCTGGCGGCATTTCTTGTCTGCCACTTCCGTCACCGAACAGGTATTCACCACACAAATATCCGCTTTTTCCCCCTTACGCACCGTACGCACGCCGGCTTCCCGCAAAATCTTACCGATAGTAGAAGTTTCCGAAAAGTTCAGTTTACACCCTAATGTATAGTAAACTGCCGTCTTATCTTGAAATACATTGGTATCTATCATGAGCTTATAAACACATTTTCGTTGCAAAGATATACATTATTAATCTATTTTTCCTACTTTTGCACACTCAACAATAAAATGTGCAATGATACAAGAAAATTTCATCAAACTATACGAGCATAGTTTTCGTGAGAATTGGGACCTTCCCTGCTATACAGATTATGGAGAAAATGAAAGTTATACCTACGGACAGGTAGCGCAAGAGATTGCCAAACTGCATCTGCTTTTCAAGCATTGCCAGCTTCGCCGCGGTGATAAAATTGCCATTATCGGTAAGAACAACGCACGTTGGTGCATTGCTTATATGGCCACAGTCACTTACGGCGGTATTGTAGTTCCTATCTTGCAAGACTTCAATCCAAATGATGTACACCACATCGTAAATCATTCGGAATCTGTATTCCTCTTTACCAGCGATGTCATCTGGGAACATTTGGAAGAAGACCGCCTCACCGGCTTACGGGGCGTGTTCTCTTTAAGCGACTTCCGCTGCCTATATCAGCGTGACGGAGAAACAATTCAGCGTTTCCTCAAACATTTGAGTGGAGAAATGGACAGAAACTACCCGAAAGGTTTTCATAAAGAAAACGTTACTTACACCGACCTTTCCAACGACAAAGTAATGCTGCTTAACTATACTTCAGGGACAACAGGATTCAGCAAAGGAGTTATGCTGACCGGAAACAACCTGGCAGGCAACGTCACCTTTGGAATACGCACCGGATTATTGAAGAAAGGAGATAAAGTTCTGTCTTTCCTTCCATTGGCTCATGCTTATGGTTGCGCATTCGATTTTCTTACGGCAACTGCCGTGGGCACACATGTCACCCTGTTAGGGAAAGTGCCTTCACCCAAAATCCTGATGAAAGCTTTTGAAGAGGTTAAACCCAATCTGATTATAACCGTCCCTCTTGTCATCGAAAAGATATACAAAAATGTTATCCAGCCCATCATCAACAAAAAAGCAATGAAATGGGCACTCAGCATTCCCTTATTGGACGGACAAATCTACGGGCAAATACGTAAGAAACTGATCGATGCCCTCGGCGGACGTTTCAAAGAGGTGATTATAGGTGGAGCCGCCATGAATCCTGAAGTAGAAGAGTTTTTCCACCGTATCAAATTTCCATTCACAATCGGTTATGGTATGACCGAATGCGCTCCACTTATCAGCTACGCTCCATGGAATGAATTTGTGCCAACCTCTTCGGGACGCGTGCTCGATATTATGGAAGCACGTATCCATAAAGAAAATCCCAATGACAAACTCGGTGAAATACAAGTACGCGGTGAAAATGTAATGGTAGGCTATTACAAGAATCCCGAAGCTACCCAAGAGGTATTCACCAAAGACGGCTGGTTACGTACAGGAGACTTGGGAACTTTGGATGAAAACAGCAATCTCTATATCCGTGGACGTAGTAAAACCATGATTCTCAGTTCCAGTGGGCAAAACATATTTCCCGAAGAAATTGAAGCGCGTCTCAACAACTTGCCTTTTGTCTTAGAGAGCCTCGTGATTGAGCGTAATAAAAAGCTGATTGCTCTGGTCTATGCCGACTATGAAGCGTTGGACTCATTAGGACTGAACCAATCGGACAATCTTAAAACCATTATGGATGAAAATCTCAAAAACCTGAACAACAGTGTAGCTGCTTACGAAAAAGTAAGCCAGATACAACTTTATCCTACCGAGTTCGAGAAAACACCCAAAAGAAGTATCAAAAGATACTTATACAACAGCATTGCTGAAAATGAAATTGTATAAACCATATACATATTCCATTGAATATCACTATATTACAAAAAGTTACATTCCAAGCTCGAAAAAAAGCTAAAAAAAAGTTGGGGTTTGGAGAACAACATATTTAAAAAGTACATACCTTTGCAACGTTTTAATAAAGCAATTGATTGTATTACGTTTTTAAAAAGTAAAGAAAATGAAAAAATTAGTTTTGATGGCAGCAGCTATCGTAGCAGTATCTTTCGCATCTTGTGGCAACAAAGCAGCTAACGCTGAACAAGCAACAGCCGATTCAATCCGTATCGCTGATTCAATCGCAGCTGTAGAAGCAGCCGCAGCCGAAGCAGCAGCCGCTGCAGCAGCAGATACTGTATCAGGAGATAGCGTAGCAGTTGTAGCTGAATAATTTTCAGTACAACACTTGAGAGAATTGAAAGTCTGACGTGCGAAAGCACACCAGACTTTTTTTTATGCCCTTTCAATTCATTGCAAAATGAATTATCACTTAACCCCAATGGGACATATACAAAAAAGCCCGATTACTCAAAGAGCAACCGGGCTTTTCCATATATAAAGTTGAATTATGCTTCTTCAGCAACTACTTCAAAAGGAATCTCTACAGAAACCTCCTTATGCAATTTAACGATAGCCTTATAGCTACCAACTTCTTTTACTGCGTCTTTTACAACGATGATCTTACGATCAATGCTGTGTCCCAGTTTAGCCAATTCTTCAGCAATCTGAATATTACCAACAGAACCAAAGATAGTACCGGTAGAGCTAACTTTAGTAGCGATTTTCAAAGATACACCCTCTAACTTAGCAGCCAATTCTTCAGCATCCTTTTTGATTTTTTCCAGCTTGTGAGCACGTTGCTTCAAATCTTCAGCCAGCATTTTCTTTGCAGAAGGAGAAGCGATGACAGCTTTTCCAGTCGGGATAAGGAAGTTACGACCATAACCGGACTTAACAGTTACGATGTCATTCTTATAACCCAAGTTTACTACGTCTTCTTTTAATATAATTTCCATACTTTCCTCCTCCTATTATTTCATCATGTCAGTTACATAAGGAAGCAACGCCAAATGACGTGCTCTTTTCACAGCTTGAGCTACACGACGCTGGAACTTCAAAGAAGTACCTGTAATACGACGCGGAAGAATCTTGCCTTGCTCATTCAAGAATTTCTTCAAGAATTCAGGGTCTTTGTAATCGATGTACTTAATACCACTTTTTTTGAAACGGCAGTATTTTTTCTTTTTTACATCTACTGAGGGCGGAGTTAAATATCTGATTTCTGATTGAACTTGTTGTGCCATGATTAATCCTCCTTTTTAGTTGATTTAACACTTCTTCTCTTCGCAGCATATTCGGCAGCGTATTTATCTTGCTTGAAAGTCAAGAAGCGGATAACGCGCTCGTCACGACGGAAGTTTATTTCCAATTTCTCAATAACAGTAGGTTCTGCATTGAACTCAATCAGTTGATAAAAACCGGTTGACTTTTTCTGGATTGGATAAGCCAGCTTTTTCAGTCCCCAGTTTTCTTCATTTACAATCTCAGCACCTTCAGAAGTGAGGATGCCTTTGAATTTTTCTACCGCTTCCTTCATCTGAACATCAGACAAAACGGGAGTCAAAATGAAAACGGTTTCGTATTGATTCATACTCATTTAATTAATTAAATAAATTATTCGTTTATAAAATTGCGGGTGCAAAGGTAGAGATTTTATTTTGAACTACAAAGATTTAAATGTTTTTTTGTATCTCAGCACAGGAATCATCGCAAAAGCAAAATACCTCCAAACAGGACAATCCTCATCTCTAAAGTAAAAATAAGCCTGCTTATTTTGTATTGTCTCCGGCTTACATTATCTTTGCAAAGTTGTTTAAACAATAATTTCATGATAGAGCAATTCAACTTTGACATCCGACTTATATTTGCCATTTTAAATGGCAAGGTATCGGCTGCCATCAACCGCAAGTTATCCCGCAACTTCCGCCAAAATGGTTTGGAAATCACTCCGGAACAATGGACAGTATTGATTTTTTTATGGGAAAAAGATGGTGTAACGCAGCAAGAGTTGTGCAATGCAACCTTCAAAGACAAGCCCAGCATGACGCGTCTCATTGACAACATGGAACGCCAGCATCTTGTGGTGCGCATATCTGATAAAAGAGATCGCCGTACCAATCTGATCCACCTTACCAAAGATGGAAGGGAATTGGAAGAACAGGCACGCATCATCGCCAACCAAACTCTGAAAGAAGCCTTGCATGGTATTAACATTGAAGACCTAAGCATAAGCCAAGAGGTTTTGAGAAAAATTTTCTTCAATACTAAAGATTAGCTTAAACGGCAAGACAAGAAGGTGATAAACCAACTATTTAAGTTGAATAATAGTTTTTTTGCAAAAATAATTTCGCTTGTTAAAGAATTATGCTTTTCTTTGTGACAAGAATACGAAAGAATATAATAATCTATTAAAATACACACACATGAAAGGCTTATTAAAAAATCTGGGATTGATATTAATCTTGATTGGAGCAGTGGTTCTCATTGCATGTTCTTTTACCGGCAATGTTAACAACAATACCATTCTGGGTACATCAGTAGTTTTGGTAGTTGTAGGGTTAATCTCTTACATTGCAATCAATAAGAAAATTGCAGATTAATATCAGAAGAAGAAAATAAAAAGGGCGGTTGTAAATGCAACCGCCCTTTTTATTCTCTTCTTGCCGAATGAGCCAATCTTCTCAGGCTTCAACCTCTGGAGTAATTAGTTTATAGCCCTTTCCATGGATATTGATGATTTCAATAGAATCATCCTCTTTCAGATGCTTGCGCAATTTCGTGATATACACATCCATGCTGCGTGCATTGAAGTAGTTGTCATCAATCCAGATAGTCTTCAACGCAAAGTCTCGTTGTAAAATCTCATTTGCATGTGCACAAAGCAAGCCCAGCAGTTCAGACTCTTTGGTAGTCAGCTTGGTCTGCTGTTCGGGAGTCGATAAAATCTGCTTTTGCGTGTCAAACGTAAACTTACCGATCTTATAAATATTGCTCTCCTTATTTTTCTTGCCACGCACACGTCTCAAGATAGCCTCAATTCTGAAAGTCAGTTCTTCCATACTGAACGGCTTAGTGATATAATCATCAGCACCAATTTTAAAACCTTCCAGAATATCTTCTTTCAAAGTTTTTGCCGTCAGGAAGATAATAGGAATTTCGGCATTTGCGGCACGTACCTCCTGAGCTAAAGTAAAACCGTCTTTTTTAGGCATCATCACGTCAAATACACACAAGTCGTATTTATTCTTCAGGAAAGCTTTGTATCCTGCTTCTCCATCGGGATATAACTCGGCAGCGTAACCTTTTGCCTGTAAATATTCTCTTAAAAGCATGCCAAGATTCTCATCATCTTCGCATAATAAAATACGCAGTTTCTCGTCCATATCAATCAATTTTTAATAAAGGTAATGCAATAATAAATTTAGTCCCTACGTTAAGTTCGCTTTCCGCCCGAATGGTTCCCTTATGATCCACAATAATCTTCTTTACATAAGCCAACCCCAAGCCAAAGCCTTTAACATCGTGCAGATTACCTGTATGTACACGATAGAACTTTTCAAATATCTTCTTCAAATTCTCTTTCTTGATACCAATACCGTTATCCTGAACTGAAATCATCAGCTTACCCGGTTCATTCCAAGTCTTCACAACCAACAGCAACTCCTCATCCGGACGCTTATACTTCACAGCATTGTCCATAAGGTTGAAAATCACGTTGGTGATATGCATCTCGTCTGCAAAGATAACCGGATCGGTAGCATTGAGTTCCGACTCAATCTTGCCGTTATAACGTTCCACTTTCAACGCAAACGTATTGATAACACCGGCTATCAACTCATTAGCATCCAGTTCCTTCATCTTCAATGTAGCCTTCTGACGGTCGAACATTGACATCTGAAGCACTTTCTCAACCTGAAACCTCAACCGCTTCGTCTCATCATTGATAACGCCCGATATATGCTGAAACATGGCCGGAGACTTGCCAACAGCCGGATCCTTGAGCATCTGTGCCGCCAATGAAATCGTTGAAATCGGCGTTTTGAATTCGTGGGTCATATTGTTGATAAAATCATTCTTCATCTCTGTCAACCGCTTCTGACGGAATACGATATAGATTGTGAAAATAAATGTAATCAACAGTACAAAGGTGAATATCATAGATGGTATCATAAAGCTTACCGAGTCGAAAATATAATCCCTTTTACCCGGAAAATGAATCTTCACAATACTCATACGGGCGGGCGGATCATTCAGAAACAACGGCTGTGAATAAGAGCTTTCACTACCCTCGTCAGTATAATCCGAGCAACGGTAAACCTCTCTGCCATCTTTATCCACCACTCTGAAATGATAATCCAAATCAATGCCATTATCAATCAACCCCGACTTCAGATACTGATCCAAATTCTTAAAATTGACACGCTCTCCAATCGGTTTATCTTTGGCATTATACACCATTTGCAAAACCACCTCGTCCACCAATGCACGCTGATAAAGATAGCGTTCTTTAAGCATCTCCATCTGCGAACGTGATGTCTTGGGGATCGTTTTTACCCCATGTTTGCGTGAAATCATTGCTCTGGGAAGTTGGGAGGCTCCATTACTGAAAGTTTTCAATTCCATGGAGGATTGAACACTGCCATCCGGAGCTATCACAAACCGCTGTACCATTCCACTCACGCTTTGCGATTGTTCCCACGCCTTCTTTTCCGCATCCGAGATATCTTCTCTCAACCAACGTTCAACTTCCTCGGATTCCACCCCCTTTGACGCGGTCATCAATGCACGTTTTACCGATTCATCAAATTGCTCGTTACGCATCTTCACCATTTCCTCAATGTAGCTGATCTGCAGATACAGCAAACTGAGAAAGGAAAAACCCATCACGATACCTAATATCCATATTGTTGACTTTTTCATAGTCACAAAATTAACACTCCCTAATTAACACTCCTAACTGATTAACCTGATTTAACCGGACATTCTCGTAAATTAACCGAATGTCATTTTTTAGATTATGTTATGAGCATTATAACAAAAAACGAAGCCTTTGGTTTGCAAATTTAATAAAAAATTAATCATTCACATTCACATTTCTCCATATTATTAATCTGCATTAATAAAAAAGCCGTTATTTCCTACAATAAGGCAATAACGGCTTTAACTATTGTTATAATAAGCTGTTAGCAATTACTTACTACCAGCCTGCTACCACTGAGAAATCAATCTTCAGCCTGTTTGGCTTCAAACTCCTTAATCAACTTATCTTGCACATCACTCGGCACAAGTTCATAACTGGCAAACTTCATAATAAACGAAGCACGACCGCCTGTCAATGAGCTCAAAGCCGTTGAATAAGAAGACATTTCTTTGAGAGGAACCTTTGCACTTAGTTTTTCATAGCCGGCTTCGCTGCTCATTCCCATAATCATGGCACGTCTTCCTTGCAGATCGCCCATTACATCACCCATCTTGTCGGAAGGCACAAATACCTCCACATCATAAATCGGTTCAAGAATCTTCGGACCTGCATTCTTAAACGCCTCACTGAAAGCATTACGCCCCGCCAGCATGAAAGATATTTCATTAGAGTCAACCGGATGCATTTTGCCGTCATATACAATGACACGCACGTCACGGGCATACGAACCGGTCAACGGCCCCTGTTCCATACGAGACATAATACCTTTAAGGATAGCGGGCATAAAGCGAGCATCAATGGAACCGCCCACAATGCTGTTAACGAATACCACCTTGCCTCCCCATTCCAATGGAATCTCTTCAGAGCCTTTCACATTTATCTTGAACTCCTGGCCGCCAAACCTATAAGTATCAGGCATGGGCATACCTTCGTAATAAGGTTCTACAATCAAGTGAACTTCGCCAAACTGACCGGCGCCGCCAGATTGTTTTTTATGACGATAATCGGCACGGGCGGCTTTCGTTATGGTTTCGCGATATGGAATCCTCGGTTCTTCAAACTTTACTTGCAGTTTTTCATTATTTTCCAAACGCCACTTCAACGTACGCAAATGAAACTCACCTTGCCCATGTATAATGGTCTGACGCAATTCTTTGGACTGGTCTATTATCCATGTCGGATCTTCCTCACGCATGCGGTTCAGAGCCACCATCATTTTCTCGGTATCAGCTTCATTCAAAGGCTTGATGGCCCGTGAATATTTGGAATTAGGATATTTGATGAAGTTGAACCGATTTTCAGCCCCCTTTCCATTCAACGTATTACCGGTGTGCACGTCTTTCAGCTTTACAGTACAGCCAATGTCACCTGCCACCATCTCTTCTACTTTAATACGGTTGGAACCTGCACAAGCATAAATCTGCGCGATGCGTTCCTTAGATCCACGGTCCGCATTCGTAAAGTCATCACCTTCATGTACTTTGCCACTCATTACTTTAAAGTATTGCACATCACCAATATGTGGCTCAACAGCGGTCTTAAAGAAATACAATGAAGCCGGACCGTCCGCCTCCGGTTTCACCACTTCTCCGCGTGTGTTGTGCACCGGAGGCATTTCATCTACAAACGGAACTACATTACCCAAGAATTCCATCAGGCGGCGTACTCCCATATCTTTTCCGGCACAGACACAGAACACCGGAAACATGCCGCGAGAAGCCAGGCCTTTACGGATTCCCTCACGCATTTCATCCTCACTCAAGGAGTCTTGTTCAAAGAACTTTTCCATCAAACTTTCATCGTGTTCGGCAGCGGCTTCTACCAATGCTTTGTGCAATGCGTTCGCTTTTTCCATTTCTTCGGCCGGAACATCCTCAATCGTGGGAGCTCCTCCTTCGGGTCCCCACGAATATTTCTTCATCAAAAGTACATCAATCAGCGAATTGAAATTCGGTCCGGTAGCCAACGGATATTGCACGGGCACTACCTTTGAACCATATATGGACTGCAACTGCTCCAATACCATATCATAATCACACTTTTCATTGTCAAGTTGATTTACGAGGAAAATGACCGGCTTACCCAGCTTCTCCGTATAGCGAAAATGGTTTTGTGTCCCAACCTCCGGACCATATTGCCCGTTCAGTAACAGGATAGCAGTATCAGTTACGTTCAATGCTGTCATTGCAGCTCCCACAAAGTCATCACTACCCGGGCAGTCTATGATATTCAACTTCTTACCGTTCCATTCCACATGGAAAACGGTGGAAAACACAGAATAGCCATATTCCTGTTCCACCGGAAAGTAATCACTGACTGTATTCTTGGCAGTAATCCTGCCTCTACGTTTTATAATACCACCCTCAAAGAGCAGTGCTTCTGTGAGAGTGGTTTTACCCGAGCCGTCATTGCCAAGAAGGGCAATGTTCTTAATTTCATTCGTCTGATATACTTTCATGACATTATAAGGTTATTAGTGAATAATTTGATATGCCTTCACATACCTTGATTTTAAGTGGAGCGCAAATTAGACATTAATTAAAAGAAAAGCAACAAAGGGCAGCATGTTATACAACACACCACCCTTTATCTAAAGATTTTATTTTACTTTTTTCACCAACCAGACATTAATTACAGTAAATCCTAAGCCCGTTCTACTAAAACCTCTTGAGATTTTTAGTAAAACTTTGGGGGATTTTTAGTAAAAATCCCCCAAAGTTTTACTAAAAGTTTTTCTCCCTCCGGAAGTAGTTTGTAGCAAGGCACAAAAGATAAAAGTCAACAGGCAGATATTCAAGAGTGCCGACGGCAAGTCTTCATAATGCAATGCCGGCACGTTTCCTTCTAAAAAAAAAGCGGAGCTGCACCTTGAAAATGGTCAAGTCTTCAAGATGCAGTCCGCCTATGTCAATACAATCCGCTTATTCCAGATCTATGGCATTCTTCACCGGAGAAAGGAGGAACGTAAATTCATAATCGCCATAAGGCAACAAATATTCCGGGCGGGCAATTCGTCCCCAACTGTCTTCGCAACCCAATCCCATCTGCACTTTATCAATGCAGAAGTTGGTAAGATCAGATTCTTCCACTTCGGGGGAGTGCCATTGCCGCTTTTCCAAACCTTCATCCAGCGACTCGATAGTATAGTGCAGGGCAGATGCGGAGAACGGAGCGCCAGCCGTCACCTGAATGCCTCTACCGGCGGCATTCAGCATCTTCCACCAACGTATGTCGGTTTTCGTACCGTTCTCCTGTGGACGGATGTAAGAATAGAACTGTTCGGATACGCTTTGACGATAAATGCCGAGATCGGCCGCATGGTTGCGATCGATGTAATTCTCTACGGGGCCACGACCGTAATATTCCACGGTTTCAAAGCTACGCGGCATCGGCATCTGCATACCAAAACGGAACATATTGGATATTTTTGCATTCTTGTCTGTCGTCATCTTCTGAGTGACCTTGATAGCACCGGCATTATTAATGACATAAGTCAAGCTCAGCGCAGCCGATACAGACGGCATGTCATAGACCGCTTCTGCGACAACCAGATCATTTTCCGTACGATGATTGAAAGAAATCAACTTCATCTCCGGCTTTTTCCAGGCAGCATATCTGCGCTGCAAACCGGCGCCGAAATCATTGTCCGTAGGAGCACGCCAGAAGTTGGGAGTCAGAGCCTCTCCTTCTTTAATCATATCCACACCATCCACTTCATATTTTGTCAGATAACCGCTACGTTTGCTGATCTCGACGCGGAAGGCATCATTAGAGACAATGAGATAGGCCCAGTCGCTATCCTGTACTTGCGGAGCCATGACAGGAATATTGGGAATTTCCATATTCTTCAGTTCCATTGCGGAAGCTTTATAAGGATTCAGAGTCAATTGATCCTTTGCCACAGCATGTCCGGCAGGCAGCAATCCTTCACGGTTCTTCAATTTATAGGAGATGTTGAGCAGCCATTCCTCACATTGGCAGATTTTGCCCAAATCCAGTTTAATTTTGGATGTCTGTCGCGGAGCAATATTCAAATCATCCACACGACCGGTACGTATCACCTTGCCGCCTTTCAGCACTTCCCATTCCAGATAATAGGCAGAAAGATCACGGAAGAAATATTCGTTGAATACATTGATTTCACCGTTTTTCAGATCGGAGGGAGTGGTCCAGATGTTTTGATAGATACGCCCCACCTCATACATGTGAGGATTGGGCACACGGTCGGGGCTTATAAGTCCATTGTCACAGAAGTTTCCATCGCTGGCATCAAAACGGTTGAAATCACCGCCATAAGCATAAATCATCTTACCATTCTTACCTGTCCAGCGTACAGACTGATCCACAAAATCCCAAATGAATCCCCCCTGATACTTGGGATATTTGCGAACCAAGTCCCAATATTCCTTGAAGCCGCCTTCAGAATTACCCATGGCGTGGGCATATTCACATTGAATCAGAGGCTTGTCGGCAGAAGCGTCCTCACAATATTTCCTGCAAGCGTCATAGCTATAATACATCGGGCAGAAAATATCAGTTTTACCCTTCCTGCCCGCCTGTTCATACTGCACCGCCCGGCTCGGATCTTCCGCCTTCACCCAATCATAGGCTGCCTCAAAGTTAGCACCATATCCGGCTTCATTGCCCAATGACCAAAAGATGATGCTGGGATGATTAAAGCCGCGTTGCACATTGCGTCGGTTACGCTCCAGATGCGCCTTTTTGTAGGCCGGATTCTTGGCAAGCGTCTTGTCGCCATAACCCATTCCATGCGATTCTACATTGGCTTCAGCCACTACATAGATTCCGTACTTGTCACAAAGGTCATACCAGAGGTTATCGTCAGGATAATGGCAGGTACGCACAGCATTGAGATTGAACTGTTTCATGATCTGGATGTCCTGCATCATACGTTCGGGCGAAACTACATATCCCCCATCAGGATCCATCTCGTGACGGTCGGCTCCTTTGAACAGGACAGGCTGCCCATTGACCAGAATTTGAGAGTCTTTCAGTTCAATCTTGCGGAAGCCCACTTTCACGGGAATCACTTCTCCACTTCCCTGAAGAATGGCACGCAAAGTATAGAGATAAGGAGTCTCCGCTGTCCATTTATGTGGATTCTCCACATTCATCACAACCGTGCCACTGCCATGCATCGTCTCTGCCGCAACTTGCTTGCCTGTTGCATCAAGCAATTCCATACCGACGTTGCCGCTTCCCTTCAAATTAAGTGTTACACGTAAAGAACCGTCCTTGTAATCTGCATCCAGATCGGGAATCACACGGATATCTTCAATCCGTTTCTTATCACGGGCATAAAGGTAGCAATTACGCCCTACACCACTGTAACGAAAAAAGTCCTGATCTTCCAAATAAGTACCGTCACACCAACGGAATACCTGAAAAGCAATCAGATTTTTCTGACCGGGCTTCAAATAGGGAGTCAGGTCGAATTCCGCTTCCAGCTTGCTGTCTTCACTATAGCCCACATAGCGACCGTTTACCCACAGATACATATTGGAAGTAACAGAACCGAAGTGTGCCACGATATCTTTGTCCTTCCAGTCGGCAGGCACTACAATCTCACGGCGATAAGAACCGACATGGTTGTTTTCCACAGGCACTTGGGGAGGATTATTCTTGAATTGATTACGCCAGGCATAGCCCACATTCACATAGATAGGATCACCAAAGCCGTTCAGCTCCCATACCCCGGGAACGGGCATATTGCTCCACCCCTTATCATTAAACCCTTGCTTCCAAAAATCTACAGGACGGGCATCGGCATCCTTCACCCAGAAAAATTTCCATGTACCGTTCAAGGTCATAAAGTTGGATGACTGCTCTTTTACTCCACGGCTCGCGGCGTCAACCGATTCGTAAGCAAAATAGTTAGTGTGCATCGGAGCACGGTTCACGGCGTTAACTTCAGAATCACGCCATTCGTTGAAGGACTGCGCATTTGCCGTCAAAGCCATAACGGTGAACAATCCGGTAATGAAATGTTTATTCATGCTACTAAATTTAATAAATTCTTTGTGACGGCACACAACTCCTTTTCGCATGCCGTTACAAAGATAAAGAGAAAAACTTCTATACAGCATAAAACCGGGCTTCGAAAAGAATAAAATATCAGTGATTTATAGAAAAAAAACGAAAATGGTGGCTTTCTCCTGCCAAAATCTTACTTTTGCACCCAAACAACCTTTTCAATTATGGCAGGTATATACATCCATATCCCTTTTTGCAAGACCCGGTGCATTTATTGCGACTTCTATTCCACAACCCACAGCGAACTGAAACAACGCTATATCCATGCCTTATGCCAGGAGCTGCAAAACCGGAAAGACTATCTGAAAGGTGAAGCTGTTGAAACTGTCTATTTTGGTGGAGGAACCCCCTCACAACTTACCGAAGAGGATTTTATCCAAATATTCAATACCATCAAAGAAATCTGCGGACTGGAAAACGCGATAGAAATCACACTCGAAGCCAATCCCGATGACTTGACAGAGGAATATGTCAGCATGCTTCAGACCCTTCCATTCAACCGTATCAGCATGGGAATACAGACTTTTGACGATCCAACATTAAAACTACTGAACCGGCGTCACAACTCGGCGCAAGCTACAACAGCCATTGAACGATGCCGGCAGGCAGACTTCCACAATATCAGTATCGACCTGATTTATGGCCTGCCCGGAGAAACAGACAAACGATGGAAACATGATCTCCAACAAGCTGTCGGCCTCAATGTTGAGCATATCTCCGCCTACCATCTGACTTATGAAAAAGGAACACCTATTTATGAAATGTTGCAAACCTGTCATATTCGTGAGGTCGATGAAGAAAGCAGTGTGCGTTTTTTCACCACACTGACAGAAACCCTCGTAGAAAACGGTTACGAGCATTATGAGATATCCAATTTCTGCAAACCCGGCATGTACTCCCGCCATAACACTTCTTATTGGAGAGGTATCCCATATTTGGGATGCGGACCTTCTGCACATTCTTTCAACAGAGAAACAAGAGAGTGGAATGTTTCTTCCTTAACGACTTATATAAGCTCCATAGAAGAAGGACACCGTTCTTATGAAATAGAAAAACTGGATGAAGCGGCCCGCTATAACGAATACATCATGACCGGCTTGCGCACTCAATGGGGAGTTTCTTTGGAACATTTAGGACAGGTATTTGGAAACAAATTACTGAAATATTGCCGGGATATGGCTGCCCCCCATTTGGAAAGCGGCAAACTCAACATCCACAATAACCACCTTTACTTTACACGAAACGGAGTTTTTGTTTCAGACGATATACTGAGCGACTTAATGTATGTAGAAGAATAAAAAACGAATAGCATGACCGAACAAGAAGTCAGACGATATTTACGCCAAATGAAGGAAGAAGACTCAGAAAGAGCCTTCCATGGTTTCTACAATCTTTGCTATGACCGTCTGTTCCGCATTGCCTACTATTATGTGAAACACGGAGAATGGGCACAAGAAATAGTGCTCGATGTGTTCATGCGTCTTTGGGAGCAGCGTGCCAAATTACCCGAAGTGAACAATATAGAGGATTATTGCTTTATTCTGACCAAGAATGCTTCCCTCAACTATCTGGACAAAGAAAGCAGACATACCACACAATCCTCTGACCAACTTCCCGAACCCTCCGACCGGGCTAACTCTCCGGAAGACACCCTTATAAGTGAAGAACTTTTCGCCCGCTACGTCAAAGCTCTTGACCGTCTGCCCCAACGTTGCCGTGAAGTCTTCATCCGTGTCCGCGAAGAGAAACAAAGCTATGCACAAGTAGCAAAAGAACTGAATATAAGCGTAAAGACAGTAGATGCACAACTTCAGAAAGCCCTCACAAGGCTAAGGGAGATGCTGCTTTCCGAATAATTCCGGCTACCGGCCATCATTATTTTCGACATCCTTCCGGCAATACCCCCTATACATTTGTCGGTCGAATCTTCGTCTCTTACCTTTAACGTTCTTTTACAACAGAAAGATAGGGAATTCTTCAAGAGTTCCTGTCTTTATTTAAAATGCGGTTAACATTACAATATATAAAGGATAAATAGAGATAATTAAAATGGGAATCAGGAACGAGAATTTTGACAAAGTATTAAATGTGCTGATTGCTTCCACCCGTTCACCGCGCGAGCACTTTTCTGCAGCAAATAGCTGGAAGTTATTGGAGAAGCGACTATTTACGCGCAGAAGCAAAAGGATTCTCCAATTCCGTATAACAAGTGCCGCTGCCATAGCCTTGTTATGCATAGCAAGTTGGCTCATTTACAATGCCATACGCCCTGTACCCATGCAAACCATATCCACCTTAGCCGAAACGCGTACCGTAATATTACCCGACCAAACGGAAGTCACACTGAACCATTACTCTACCTTAACTTATCCGGCACACTTCAAAGGAGATTGTAGAAAAGTAGAATTGCAAGGGGAAGCCTATTTTGAAGTGGCCAAAGATGCTAAACACCCGTTCATCGTGCGGGCAGAAGCCGTAAAGGTACAGGTATTGGGCACTCACTTCAATGTAGAAGCCTATCCCGACGACGAAGAAGTACGAACCACATTGCTCGAAGGCTCTGTAGCCGTCAGCATCGAAGGAGAAAGCCAAAGAGTGGTGCTTACTCCCAACCAAAACGCAATATATAATAAGGTGAAAGGTACATTGGTGCAAGAAGCCACTCCAAATGCCTCCGATGAAATTTTATGGAGCCGAGGCATCATCCTTTTCAATCAATTACCATTGCAGGAGATTGCCCGCCAATTGTCTAATACTTTCCACACAGAAATCCTCATTGAGGATATTCATTTGAGAAACTATCGTATGACAGCTACTTTTCACGAAGGCGAAAGTCTGACGGAAATGCTCGATCTATTAAAAGCTGTCGGTAATTTTAAATATAAACAGACTAACGACACTATTACCATTACTTACAAACTTAACTGATCATGAACTATTCTACTGTCTGTTCACACCACCACATCAGAGTCTTACTACTGATGTGTGTGGTTCTTTTAAACAGTTCAATCCATGCACAAAATAAAGACATAAGGCTGAATTTGAACATTCACAACGCCACTTTGGAAAGTTTTGTGAAGCAATTGGAAAGTGCTTCGGGATTCTCCTTTATTTATGGAGAAGAAGTAAAACTAACCCGTCGCATCACTTTGGAAGCTAAAAAGCAAACTATCAGAGAAATACTGCAACGTGCTTTTCAGAATGAGACGATAAAATTCGAAATCTCCGGAAAGCATATCTTACTCCATAAGCGGCCTATACCGCGGAAAACCGTAAGCCGTAAATTCACGATCAGCGGATACGTGACGGACGGGGCGTCTTCCGAGACGCTGATTGGTGCCAATATCCTTGAGAGTCGTCGTTCCACAGGTACTGCCACCAATCCTTTCGGTTTCTACACTCTTACTCTGCCCGAAGGAGAAACCATCCTGAACTTCTCTTACTTGGGCTACGAAACAATTCATTGCAATTTCTACTTAAACAGAGACACCGTACTGAACATATGTCTGAACAGCAACAACGAATTGGCCGAAGTCGTAGTGCTTTCCAGCAAGAGGGAAGCCGGTATAGAAAGTACCATGATGGGAGCCTATGAAATTCCAAAGGCGCAAATTCAGCATACGCCCTCCATACTTGGAGAAGGTGACTTACTGAAAACCATCCAATTGATGCCCGGTGTACAATCCGGAATGGAAGGATTTTCCGGTATGTATGTACGCGGAGGAGGCTCCGACCAGAATCTGGTATTATTGGACGGAATTCCTATATATAATGCCGATCATTTTTGGGGCGTGTTTTCCATCTTCACACCCGAAGCCGTAAAAAATGTGACATTGTTCAAAAGCAGTTTTCCTGCCCGCTACGGCGGGCGTCTTTCATCCATAGTAGATGTAAGAACCAACAATGGAGATATGAAACGAAATCATGGTGCACTCAGCATAGGCACACTTACCGATAAACTGCATCTGGAAGGCCCGATCTGGAGAGACCGCACTTCATTCAGTCTCAGCACGCGCATCACGCATACCGCCTTACTCAAGAATCTTATTATAGAAAAAGACGATTATCAGACCGATAAATACAATTACTATTTTTACGACATTAATGCAAAAATAAACCATAAATTCAATGATCGCAGCCGTCTTTTTCTCGGATTTTATAATGGGAAAGACCATTACCACTTCAATATCTATAACGAAAACGAAAAACGGGACTCCCCTTTAAAGAACAATTCCTACAAGGATGAGATTCGACAGAATTGGGGAAACACAATCGCATACACTCGTTGGAACTATGTTTTCAATAGCAAATTATTCAGTAATGCCACAGTATCATTCAACCGATATCAGATGAAATTGAACCAGGAAATGACGGAAACGAAAACTTATGGGCGCGCAGAAAACCAATACTCCTATCTCTCCGAATTCCGTTCGGGTATCTGTGACTGGAGCGCGCGCATGGATTTCGATTATATCCCCATGCCGAAGCATCACATAAAATTCGGAGCAGAATATATTCATCACACTTTCCGTCCTGAAACCATCACTTCACGCATACAAGCCAAAGCAGAAACCACAGGCAAGCAAGATACTGTCTATCGTACCAACTGCAATGAAGTTCTGCATGGGCAAGATATATCACTATACGGAGAAGACAACTTTGAACTGAGCAGCCACTTCAGTCTGAATACCGGATTGCGCCTGTCTTTATTCAGTACCCAGGGAAAAAGTTATGTATCGGCACAGCCCCGGCTCTCTGCCCGATACATCTTCGGACAGGGCTTTTCTGCCAAGGTCTCCTATTCATGTATGGCTCAATATGTACATATGCTTACGTCCACCCCTTTCTCTATGCCGACAGATCTTTGGGTTCCCATTACAAAAAACATCCGCCCCATGTACGCCAACCAATACTCCCTCGGTGGCTACTACTCCGGACTGACAGGTTGGGAATTTTCCATAGAGAGCTATTACAAACAAATGCGCAATATACTGGAGTACCAGGATGGTGTGTCCTTTTTCGGTAGTTCCACCAATTGGGAAGAAAAAGTGGAAATGGGTGAAGGACGCTCTTTCGGTCTGGAAATTCTGGTCCAAAAGAACTTGGGAAAAACCACCGGATGGCTGGCA
The DNA here is from genome assembly GCF_000186225.1 of Bacteroides helcogenes P 36-108. Classification (NCBI taxonomy): domain Bacteria; kingdom Pseudomonadati; phylum Bacteroidota; class Bacteroidia; order Bacteroidales; family Bacteroidaceae; genus Bacteroides; species Bacteroides helcogenes. Next base: position 39,728 of record NC_014933.1, read on the forward strand.
TACACCTTGTCCAAGGCCGATTACCGCTTTAAGAATGGCACGATCAATCAAGGAGAATGGTTTCCTTACAAGTACGATCACCGCCACACTATAGGCATCTGCGTCAATCATAAATTCAGTGACCGCATAGATTTAGGAGCTTCATGGATATTTAATACAGGAAGATGCATCACTGTCCCCGAACGGGCAACTGTCATTATCAAGCCCGACGGCACTACCGAACATACCGGATATATTTCGCAACGCAACAACTATCGCTTACCCGTCAGCCACCGCCTGAACATAGGCATCAATTTCAGCAAAAAGACCAAACGCGGTATGCGTACATGGAATATCAGCGTCTATAACGCCTACAACGCCATGAATCCGAATATCGTTTACAGCCAATATGAGTTAGGAGAACACTACTACCAACCAGACGGAAACGGAAGGTTCATAAAGTGCGGGCAGGATGGAAAAACCATCATCAAGAAACTCACGATATTGCCTTGTATCCCCTCTATCACCTACACTTATAAATTCTGAATAAAAGAGATTTGCCATGAAAACCCAAATAAAATTACATCTCATCGTAAATATAGCAATTGCCATCATATACATAGCCATCACTGCTCTGCTGGCAGCCTGCGAAAATGAAATTCCCTATAATCCGGGAAAACAGAAAACAATGCTAATCATGAATGCGCTGCTCAATGCCGGGAGTACAGAGAATTATGTCATTCTGAATCTGAGTGAAGGAAACAATATCGGCCGCTTGAATGAAGCCACTCTTACTCTTTTTGTCAACGGCCGGGTTGTTGAAACTCCGCAAGCCATGACTCCGGAAGATATATATGGTAAATTTCCCGAAAAATCCAATTATCCACCCATTCTATTCAAAAAGTTTCGCCTTACCACTGTCCTGCATCCCGGTGACAATATACGATTGGAAGCTACAGCCGAAAATGAAACTTACCGGGTCAGTTCCGAAGTAACCGTTCCACAAGCATTGGAAAGTATAAAAGTAGATACCTGCCTTGCCTATTTGCGAATACACAACCAGCAAGAACTCTGCCGTCAATACAAAATTACCTTGCAAGATCGTCCCGACGAGAGAAACCATTACCGGCTCGAAATATTGAATGACTTTAAATTCCGTTATCTAAACGAGGCCAATAAAGAAAGAATCATCTTTCAGCAGATGGATAAACTCATCAACTGCGAAGATGTAATATTGACAGACGGGCATCCATCCAACTATGACGATGAAGACAACGGAATGCTTTCCACCATTAATAACAAATACAATATCTTTACCGACAGTCGTTTCAGGAATTCTTCCGCTACATTAAATGTATATACACCACACTATGACGACCTTTATCCGACAGGAATATCTTATAAACAATTATATCGTACGCAAACCATCACTATCCGCCTGCTTAGCTTGACTGAAGAGGAATACCGCTATCTGAAAGCCCTGAATACTTTGGAGGACCTTGGCTACAGCGTTTTAATGGAGCCTGTCAGACTGCCATCAAATATTCAAAACGGTTTGGGCTTTGTAGGAATCAGTGCAGAAACAAAAATAATCATAAAATTCCCGGAAAAGAAACTATAAGAAAGACTCCACGCCAAAATCTCCCAAAATCTCTTTGCTCCTAATAAGGCACTTAAAGTATCATTATGAGCAATAAACATCCCATATATTGTTGCATTCGCATTACATAATCAGCATAAGACGATCTTTTTTACATCAAACAATTGATCTAAATCAAGAAATGAAGGTATATACCTCACTTTTCTCCTCTTTCCTTTTTGTGTTATAAAACATATTCCTATATTTGCATAGGTAAAAAGAAAAGCTAAAGCTTGAAAGTTTTTCAATAGGTATTAGTTTAGAATAGATTAGTTTTTAGGAATAACAATTAAAAAGTAGGTATTATGAAACGTTTAGGATTAACATTAGCAGTAGCAGTCTGCCTGACCGCTACAGTATTTGCAGCAGGAAATCAACCTACAACTGCAAAATGGGAAGGTAACATCAACGTAACCAAATTAGGCAGATATTTGAATTTGTCTGCCAACCAACACGAAGAAGTAGCCAACATCTGCGAATACTTCAGCGAACAGATGGAACGTGCAACAACTTCAAAAAAGAATCAAGAGAAGTTACTTCGCAATGCAGTTTATGGTAATCTGAAGTTGATGAAGAAGACCTTGAACGAGAAACAATATGCTGACTACACCAGAGTATTGAATGTTACATTGCAGAACAAAGGCATTGAAGTGAAGTAAAATTCACATCCGCAAAATACGAAAGACGTATTTGATTAATAAATTAAGAAAGGCATCGGACAAGTTCCTGATGCCTTTCTTTTTTATGTCAACAGTGTCTTATTCTGTCAACTTCCTAACCAGTTATATAATCACCCTACTTTCACAAGCAGAAGCGGTCTTGCAATTCTTTCTTATATTTTTTTGAAACAATTAATTCTGTCACTTTATCGAAAGGAGGATATAAGACACACTTATTATCCTTGATAAGCATTAAGTAATCAATATTAATGATGTACGATTGGTGTATCTGCACGAAGCAAGATGAATACGATGTTATCTGTTCGGCCGTCATGCCACGCCGCAATACCAATGGAGGCTGGTTACTGAGTATCACTTCCCACTGCTTCCGGTCAGAGCAATACCTGAAGAAACCTATCTCTGCGGGACGCAATGCACGCATGTCATTGGTCGGAGTAAATACAATGAAAGTCTGCCCTATATTCAAAGCTGTTCCCGCCGGAAAAACTGTTCTCTGTCCGCTTCCTGCCTGTTTTACAAAACGCATGAGAATATCTTTCAGGTCTTGCTTCTCAAAAGGCTTCAACAGATAATCAAAGGCAGCTTCGCGGATAGCCTGTATCATATATTTGTCATAAGCCGTATAGAATACAATGCGCATGTTCCATGTAATGCTTTCGCGCATTTCCCGCAACAAATCCATACCTGTCATGTCAGGCATTTCCACATCCAAAAACAACAAATCCGGCTGTGTTTTGGCTATCAACTTCTTACCTTGCCTGCCATTTCTCGCACAACCTTCCAGAGAGAAACGGACATCACGTCTTAGTTCAAGACCCAAATTTTCAAGAGAGATCTCGTCGTCGTCCACTATTATGACTTTATACTTCTCCATGTTTTGTTCATGTTTTCTGTTACAAAGATAGATTTTATCTTATTCTCTCGCAAAACAGGAAATCCTCCGGCAAAGACTAATCAGCCGTTATCAGTCCTATCTGTACTAAAAACGAGACTATCCTGTCATTTTTCGATATTATAATTATACTTCTCGGGCAACAAAAAGGTAACTTCACACCCGGTTTCTCCGGTTGGCAGCGTCACATTGTGTATAGCCACATCTATTCCCTCCTTGTTTTTCCGGTTCAATATCTGTATAGTCTGCATCACCACCTTCATTCCTGTTCCGGTTCCCCGATTCCGGCTGTTCAGGCGATAACCGCCTCCATTGTCTGTTATTCTGATACGGATACCATCTTTTTGGCGACAGGCAGAGATCCACAGATTACGTTCTCCTTCTTTTCCCCTTAAAGCATGCTTTATGGCATTCTCCACCGGAATCTGTATCAGCATAGAAGGCAGCAATACTTTTTCGGGATATACATCCACCCCAATCTCCACTACCGGATGAAAATCAGTGCCCAAAGAACGCCGTTCCAAATCAATATATGTTTTAACAAAATCCAGTTCTTCGGCCAGCGTAACGCAAAGTTGCTCCGCCAGTTCCAAATTGCGGCGCATCAGCTTCACCAAAGAAGCCAGCCCTTGCTGCTCCTCCGCTTTCCGTTCGGCCATCTCCTGATTCAGAACATTAAATATAAAATGGGGTGACAGGCGGTTACGGATATTCTCCAGACGGAGCATAGACACAGTGCGATAATTCTGTGCAAGCAGCAAGGCACGTTTCTTTTTGCTGTACATGTAAACAAAACCTATCACCAGCAGGGTGATAGCGCATACGGCTATCCAGAAAATCCGTGTCTGTTTCAGCACCAGCACCTCATTCTCTTTTTCCTGAATAAAAACTTTTTGTGCCATCACAGTAGAGTCCTGCTGATAACGCAGAGCCAAATCCGCCGTGCGCATTTTCACCCGTTCATTCCGGATGGAATCATCCAGATGATTGTTCTCTTTCAGATAGTAGTAAGCACGCTTATAGTTTCCGGCTTCCTCACTGAACTGCTGCAAATACTTATTACGGATATGAACCATATCCGGATCAATGTCCGCCGGAGTGATTCCTTCGGCAAGCACATGCTGGGCCTGTAGCAAGTCCTTTCGCAGCAAAGCCAGTTTTATGTCCTGGGTATCAATATAGTAAAGGGCAGTAGTCATGCCTATCTTCTGGAAAAAAGGACGGCACTTATTGATATAGAAAGCGGCAGAATCCGCTTCATCCAATTGCAGAAAGCAATCTCCTAAATTCAAACGGCCAAGATTCGCCTCAAACACCATGTCAGGATATTCCTGGGTCAGCCGGATGACCTGTCTGAAATAGCCGACAGCAGTATTATAATCACCTCTATAATAATAAGAAGTTCCTCTGTTATTCAAATAAAAATGCTTTTCGAAAGGCAGCATATCCGAATAGCTCCGGGACGCCAAATCATAATAATGATCACATTGCTCAAAATCCCTCAGAGCCACGTATATCTGAGCCAGCCCGTAATAGACAGGAGTTTTTTTTGCAGAAGATATTCCCAACGAGTCACACAGCAACAGTGCCCTTCTATACCAGGACGCCCCTACATCCAACTTTCCCGAACGGTTGCAGGCGTCAGCCAAATTTATCAGAATGTCAGCCACCATATCCTTCTTTTCTCCATGCATCCGCAGTTCGTAAGCTTTTTGGAAACAAACGATGGCAGAATCCATATATCCGGTCCGTGCGTAAATATTTCCCTCCATGTTAAGATTTTCGGACTGCAAGTCAGCCAACTGAGGCGAGAAAGGTTGTCTTTTCGTAAAATCCCCTATCCGGCGTATCAGCATTCCGGCAGAATCAATATCCGAAGTGGCGAGACAGGTCTTCAGCACCAGAGCCAGATAATTATAATGCACCAAACTGTCTCTGACATTACACATCCGCTGCAACACCTCCGTTCTTACTTTCCGCGGATTGACGGAAATCGAATCCACCTTCTCCGCATAGAAAGCATGGAATGCCTTTAACTCAGAATCTTCCGTCTTTCTGTCTGCGGCAGTACACGAATGCAAAGCCATCGCGCCTATTCCCATACACACACTATAAAGCCATGCAATCCGCCTTACCTTCTTCAGCATATCTCCTAAATTTAACCAGATTTTAAAGATTTCTGCAAACATAAAGATTTTATTGTGAAATATAATAAAATAATGAAAGTATTTCGCACAATATTTACAACTATGTTTTTCCTCCGGACAAAATCAGATGTCATAATCAATTATTTCGCCATGATATTCAAGTAAAGCATCTTCTTATGCAATTGGAGGGATTTCCTCATTTGTCCATATTCGCAGTTATCTCTACATTTGTTTCATGCAAATATCAACTGATTCAAACATAGACTGATTATGAAACACCTCTGCCTCTTTCTATCCGCCGCCCTGCTTTGGGCTTGCAGTTCCAGCGAAGACACTCCTGTCACACCACAAATTGACATCACCTCCCCCGAATTGCCACAAGTACTATCCGACAACGGAGGCGCAGCTTCCCTCAGCTTCACTGCGAACGGAACATGGACTGCCCAAGCCGACCAAAGTTGGTGCAGCGTGTCACCCTCGCAGGGAGAAGCCGGCAGCTACACATTGCAAATCTCGGCCAGCGCCAACACGGATTACGATGAACGCAACACAAAAGTTATCATCACCTGCGGAACTATAAAGAAAGAGATTACCATAACACAAAAGCAAAAGGATGCCATATTGCTGACTTCCTCTAAAGTGGAAATGAAAGCCGAAGGCGGTGAGATAAGCATAGAACTGAAATCGAATGTCCAGTACAACTACGAAATAGCAGAAAAAGACAAAGAATGGATTAAATCCAAACCAAACACCAACACACGCGGGCTGACTACCTCCACCCTACTCTTCACCACCGACGAGAACACCGGCACGGACAAACGCGAAGGACACATCACCATCAGCTACGGAGAGCTGTCCGAAGAAGTGACAATCTATCAGGAGGGTATGACACCCAACATCGTGCTGACACAGAATGAATATATGGTATCGGCCGAAGAAGCCACTATAAATGTAGAGGTGCAAAGTAATGTAAACTATGACATAATCCTTCCCGATGTTAGCTGGATTAAATCAGTTGCACAAAGCACCGCGCACTCAAGTTACGAATACACGATTAGTGCCAACGACACATATGAAAAGCGTTCTGCCCAAATATTCTTCAGGAATACAACATACAATATTTCAACTTCAGCCCTCATCACACAAGAGCAGAATGATGGGATTATATTAGAAAAGTCATCTTATATTATAGAAAGTGGAGCTACCAGCATAGTGATTAACGCAAAAGCCAATGTAGATTATTCTATATTAATTTCTGATGATTGGATCACACAAGCAAACACACGGTTAGTTTGGTTATCGGATATGGATTTAAAATTCAATATCGCAAAAAATGATTCAGATAAGAAACGCATAGGAACTATCACCTTACAAGGAAAAAGCACAAAAGCCACAATCCTTGTTACTCAAAACGGTGCAACCATCAACAATGGATCCATCAATGATCTTCCCCATATAAACTGGTAAAAGACAAACGCCATGAAAATAAATAGAATAATAACAGTAGTTTCGACGGCAGCATTAATAATCAGTTGTGCCGATGAATCTGTTTATCAAAACAGAAATAAAGAAGATATTATAATCACAGCAGAAATGCCAGCCACACGTGTTGCTTTTACAGATGGAGAAAATGCGACACATGCCTATTGGGAATCAACAGACGGCATTTACTTAACGACTCCCACACAATCAAACTTGTACTACCAAGTAGAAAGCGTTAATGGTTCCAATGCCACTTTCACCGCAAACAGTTCAGGCAACCAATTAGAAAATAAAGAAGGCAATACTGTATATGCCACATATCCCAAAGCCTTATCCACTGACAATAGTATAGAATTTGACACATCCCTCGGCCATTTCCCCATGTTCGCCAAAGGAGTTGTCGAGAACAACGCACTAAATCTCACCTTCAAACCTATATTGGCTTATTTAAGAATTACACTAAACAAAGAAATTTTCCCGATTTTAAAGTCCTTCACCCCAACGGGTATCAACCTAAAATCAGAAAGGGATTCATTATTTGCATCAGGTATTTACAATCTTACAAGCAATACTTTCAAATTAAGAAGCAAAACCTCAATAAGCGAGACTATTGAAAATATTGATTTACTGGAACAGGAATGGACAAGCCAATACATCCCTGTTATACCAGAAAGAGATGGAGAAATAGAATTGTACACCACGGATAGTAATCAACAGAGGAAACTAATCACTGCACGTAAAGCTCCACAAGGTGGATTCAAAGCCGGATGCATTTACACTCTCAATCCTAACAGCGAGGATTTCATCCTTCAGATTATTCTCTCGCAAAAGACTATTAAAGTAGGCTATGAAGGAGGCGTCATTGACGTAAATATACAAGCCAATACGGATTTTGAATTACAAACTCCCACTGTAGAATGGATTCACGAAGTTCCAATGACCCGTGCCCTACAGTCTCACACCCGTTACCTCACCATAGATAAAAACACAGATATTTCAGGCCGTACTGCCCAAATAATATATTGCAGAAAAAGAACAGATTCCTATGGCTCAATGTCAACCGCCATCTCCGATACATTGACCATCATACAAGCACCATATTCTGTGGAGAAATCAATAAACATCGAAAATGCTGGTTCATTATCTACTTTATTAAGCAGTGACGAAAAAGAAAATATAACTTCACTAATCTTAACAGGAAAACTCAACGGAGATGACATAAAGTTTATCCGAGAAATGCCCCTATTGGTTGACTTGGATTTAAAAGGAGCATCAATTATCAGTGGTGGAGGAGCTTATTATAGCAATCAAAAGACAAGTGATAATATAATTGGAGACTACATGTTTCATGGTACAAAACTGAAATCCATTATTTTACCTCAGAATTTAATAAGAATAGGCGCTTATTCCTTCGCCAGTCTTCCTATAACGAGCTTAACTATTCCCGAAGGAGTAGATGAAATAAAAGCTTGGGCTTTTAGTTCATGTCCGAATATGACATCCATCACACTTCCTAAATCCCTGAAAGTAATCAGAGATGGCGCTTTCAATGGCTGTTTTTCTCTCAAAGATTTATATATCAGTGATCTATCCAGTTGGTGTGAGATATATTTAGAGACAACTAAATATGGAAACTGTAGTACCCCATTTTGCAGTACCGGTAACTATTCTGGAGGAACTCCAGGAGGATATTTGTATTTAAATGGAAAACTTGTTACAGAAATAGAAATACCGTCATCGATAACAAAAGTCAATGATTACGTTTTCTACGGCATGAGCAACATTACTTCTGTTACCATTCCTTTAAGTATATCCTATATCGGAGATTATGCTTTTTGTGGTTGCAAAAGTCTGAATTACATCAATATGCCAATGTATCTGCATTATCTTGGAGATTATGCCTTGAGTAACACCAATATTGAATCTATAACGATACCCGATTTCATCACCGAAATACAAAATGGAACATTTGCCTATTGCTCTAAGTTAAAAGATGTAACACTACCATACATTAATAGACCGGCAACAAAAGTTACCTCTCCGAGTGATGGTGGCCTAACCACTATTGAAGATTATGCCTTCCTCAATTGCATAAGTTTGCCATCTATTAAATTGCCCAATGATGTTACAAGCATTGGAAAGGATGCATTTTCTGGCTGCTCAAGTATTACCGAGATTACCCTCTCAAGTAATTTGACTACAATTGGAGACGGAGCATTTAGTAGCTGTGAAAATCTTAATAAAATAAGTTTGCCCGGTAAATTATCAGAAATTGGTTCTGAAGCATTCAGAGACTGCAAAAGAGTGAATAGCATAGAAATGCCGAACACATTAACTTACATAGGTTCAGGAGCATTTTATGGATGCGTCCTTACATCATTATATATAAGCGATATGGAGAAATGGTGCAATGTACAGTGTCCACGGGGATTTAATCAACTGATAGGAAATCCCATGTACTATAGCACCAATATTTACATCAACGGCAAAGTAGAAAGTCACATTAAAATACCAGAAGGCATTACAGAAATAAAAGATGGCGGCTTCTGTGGCTATGTTGGTATGAAATCATTGACATTACCCAAGACCATAACCAATTTGAGACCTGAGTGTTTCCATTATTGCACTAATTTAGCAGAAATATACTGTCATGCCATCACCCCGCCCACATTTGGTTCAATATACAATGTATTTATGGAAATAAACGAAAATTGTATTCTATATGTTCCTTCTGAATCTGTAGAAACCTATAGAACAAGTAAATGGGGTGAATATTTCACTTCAATCCAAGCAATAGAATAGAAATAATGAACATGAAGTGGTAGGCTCTGCCCCGAAGATGAAAATATACAATGTATCGAAGCCGTGGTACAAACGGATTTTCTCAAAGAAACAGAAATCGCAGGAATAATGACTTGCAATCACCGGTTGGGTGGAAAAGAAACGCCGCTAAAGACTCTCAATCTTTAGCGGCGTTTCTTTTCGGTTTTGGTTTCATTACTTTCACTGTTTCACCGTGTACAACTTGCCGGACAAAGTGCCAATTGATGCAACTTATGCCCTCCTGTTGGCAGAATCTTGCCAATGCGTGCAAAATGACCGGCAAAATAAGCATCAATCAATCAGCATAATAGTTAGCTGTCAATGAGAAATGCCGAAATGCTTGTCAAAACCTTACTCGTCAGCCAATTCAGGATAATCCTTGAATACCTTCTCTAATTCCTTCCATCTCCCTTCTCCGTCATTGGCTTGCTTGGTTCCCGGAGTGCTTCTTCCTGCTGTGACATATACTTGCAGCAGTTTCAGCAACTGCAAAGCGACGCTTTTGTGCTTGGCTACGACATTTTGCTTTTCTCCGATGTCGTTTTTGATATCATACAGTTGCAATAGGGGGAAACCGCCTTTTTTCACATCTTCTGCCATCGGATAGCTCCATCCACCGGATGTAGGGGTGACAACGAGCTTCCAATTGCCTTGCCGGATGGAGAAATCACCGTCATAGGAATGATGTACAGTGGCTTCGCGGACTATCTTCTTTGAATCAGGGCGGCGTAGCAGCGTTTTCAGACTATAACTATCTTCTCCTTCGTTGTCTTTCAGCTTGATACCGTTCAAATCGGCAAAAGTAGCAAAGAAGTCGGTAAGGCAGATAGTCTGCTCCACCTTTCCGGGCTTGGTATGTCCTTTCCACTGCAACAGGCAGGGAATGCGATGTCCTCCCTCGTACAAGTCGGACTTCATGCCACGGAAGATATAGCTGGGGTTGTGTCCTTTTTCCTTTAGGGTCTTGAAATCTGCCGCAGGCGAACATCCATTGTCCGAAGTAAACACCACCAGCGTATTTTCTTCGATGCCGCAGTCGGCCAACGCCTGTAACACCTGCCCCATCATGGCATCTGTCATCATGACAAAATCTCCGTAAGCACCTACGCCCGAACGTCCTTCCCAATCTTTAGTAGGGAGAATTGGGGTATGGGGCGAAGGAAGGGGCAGATAGAGAAAGAACGGATTCCGGTCTGCCGCGTGTTGGTGTATGTAGTTTACGGCGCGTTGGGTAAAATTGGGCAGAACTTGTTCGTGAACAAAGTCGGGAGCCGTCAGGCCTTTACGCCAGAATCCCAGTCCCGTGCCTTCTGTATAGTGATCGGGAATAGCCGTGGGGCGCTCGTTTTCTACATAGACATAAGGAGCCATATCCAAGGAACCGCAGATGCCATAAAAATAGTCAAATCCCACAGCAGTAGGTCCTCTTCCGATAGGCTTCTCGAAGTCGATGCTGTCTTTGCCTTTCTCTATGCCCGGCCAGTCCCATCCCAGATGCCATTTGCCGATGCAAGCAGTGGAGTAACCTTTTTCTTTAAGCATGGAGGCCATCGTGGATCGTCCTTCGGGAATCAGGCAGGTTTCGTCACCCCAATATACTTGTGATTTCAAATTGGAACGCCAGTTATATCTGCCTGTAAGTATGCCGTAGCGTGAAGGTGTGCTTACGGCGGAGCAGGAGTGCGCATCGGTGAAACTGATTCCGTTTCGCACCATTCCGTCTAAATGTGGAGTGCCGAAAGGACATTGCTCATTGAGGGCGGATACGTCTCCATATCCCATATCGTCCACCAATACGAAAATGATATTGGGCTTCCGGATGTTTCCGGCTTGTACTGATGCGGCCAATAAGGGGATCATTAGCGCGATGTTTCTCTTCATAATGATTAAAACTTTGAATTAATAAAGAAAAGGCTATTCTTATTTTATCGTCACCATCGTTGCCCCGAAACCATATTCCTGAAATGAGGCGTCCTGAGTCTTGCAAGCCGAATACCTTCGTTTCAATTCATCAAGAACAGCTTTGCGGAGCACTCCGTCGCCTTTTCCGTGAATAAAGACAATGCGCTGTTCGCGCTTGTTCTTGTACTGCTCCATCACTTCGCGGAACTTATCCAACTGATAGTTCAATATTTCACTGTTGCTCATGCCCCGAGTATCATCCAGCAGCTCACCGATATGCAAGTCTATCTCTACGATTTCATTCTTTCCGCCACGCTTAATGAGCGTCTGCGGTTTGGCAGGAACATCCGCCATCTGCTTCTGTAGCAAAGCCTCCTGGATATCTTCGGCAGATACAAAAACCTGCTTGGCAGGGCGGTCATCCCTCACAACGTCATAAATCAATGCCGGAGTCTCAAAGAAATCTGTATTCCGGAAAGTATGCAGCTTATAGAATTTCACCGTATCGATGCGGAGCTCTACACTGACAGAGGGTTTCATCACGAACGAACGGTTGTCCTTGAAGGCTACCATTTGCAGAGCCACATGCTCACGGTCATTCAGCCCGGACTTCTCAAATTCTTCCAGCATCAATTTCGTGTTCGGCTCTATCAAACCGTGCGAAAGGGCTGTCCAAGCCTTGCCTTCGGCACAGAGATATGTATAATACATATAATAGTTACTGTCGTTCACCAGATACGTTTCGAAAGGAGTGGTGCTCACCGCTTTGATATCTTCGGGCACGAAAGCGAGGAAAACGTTCAACGTATCGCCGCCCCTGACTTCCGGCTGGCGATAGGCCGATACCTGCGGTTTCTCCACACGGAGCTGCGGCTCATCGCAGAAGGAGTTTATACCGCCGGGCACATTCCGCTTCGCTGCGGATGAAACCGGACGGACAGACTGTTCTTCCTCTTTCTTCTTTTGGGCGGCGGCTTTGGATGCCGGAGTGGGTATGTTATAATCATCCGTCTCTATCACCACACATTCGTGCATGGGCATAGGAATATCAAAACCATCGGCATCTTCCACCAATACGATGTTTTTGCCTTGAAAGCCGGTCACTACACCGCCTCCTACCTCACTAAGGAAGCGAACTTTATCTCCTATTTTCATCTCGTCATTCTTTTCTTGTTAAACAATCGGCCGCAGATAAGTTGTCGGCCATTCCTCCTCACAATCTGCAAAGATACGGTAACTCAGCAAAAAAAGATAGAAAAAAGACGATAAATATACGTACCTTTGCCCTTCGATAAAAAAAGTAAAGTCATGGAACAGAATCCGAAACATATCCATATCAGCGAATTCAACTATCCGCTACCGGACGAACGCATCGCCAAATTCCCGCTATCCGTGCGAGATCAGTCCAAACTATTGATTTATCGTCATGGCAACGTTTCCGAAGACACATTTACCTCACTTCCGGAATATCTTACCGCAGGCAGCCTGATGATATTCAACAATACCAAAGTTATACAGGCACGCCTGCACTTCCGCAAGGATACGGGCGCACTGATCGAGGTATTCTGCCTTGAACCGATAGAGCCCAACGACTACGCCCTCAACTTCCAGCAGACAGAGCATGCCGCCTGGCTTTGCATGATAGGCAACCTGAAGAAGTGGAAAGAAGGGGTGCTGAAACGTGAAATGGAAGTAAAAGGGAAGATGATAACCTTAACGGCCGAGCGCGGCGAATGTCATGGAACCAGCCATTGGGTGGATTTCCGCTGGGATAATCCAGAAGTGACTTTCGCCGATATCCTCGAAGTATTCGGCGAACTTCCCATACCACCCTATCTGAACCGCGAAACCCAGGAAAGCGATAAGGAAACTTACCAAACCGTATATTCCAAAATAAAAGGCTCGGTGGCCGCCCCTACGGCCGGACTGCACTTCACGCCACAAGTGCTGGATGCACTGCGCGACAAAGGCATAGAGACGGAAGAACTGACCCTCCATGTGGGAGCAGGTACATTCAAACCAGTGAAAAGTGAAGAAATTGAAGGGCACGAAATGCATACGGAATATATATCCGTTTCACGCAACACATTGAAGAGACTGATAGCCCACGAAGGTAAAGCGATTGCCGTAGGAACAACCTCAGTACGTACGTTGGAAAGCCTTTATCACATCGGGGTTACCCTGCTGAACAATCCCGACGCCAAGGAAACAGACCTGCACGTAAAGCAATGGCAGCCCTATGAAATACCAGCCGAAGCCACTCCCATCCTTGCCACGGATGCCTTGCAGGCCATCATCCGCTACCTTGACCGGCATGACATGGAAACTCTGCACACCAGCACACAGATTATCATTGCTCCGGGATATGAATACCGGATAGTAAAAGCAATGGTCACCAACTTCCACCAACCGCAAAGCACACTGCTGCTGCTTGTCTCGGCTTTCGTACACGGAGACTGGAGAAAGGTTTACAATTACGCACTTGAGCACAACTTTAGATTTTTGAGTTATGGAGATTCATCATTGCTGATACCCTGACACATAAGGCTGTATCAGAGTGCACTATGAAACAGAAACGCAACAGTAGGATTGAGAAACAAAGAAAAACGATGAATAGTGATAACAATCAGGAAATGTTTCCCCTTGTAGGTGAACAAGGCAACATCACAGGAGCCGCCACACGCGGCGAATGCCACAATGGCAGCAAACTGCTGCATCCGGTAATCCACCTCCACGTGTTCAATTCCAACGGCGAGCTCTATCTTCAGAAACGTCCGCTTTGGAAAGACATACAGCCGGGAAAATGGGATACTTCCGTAGGCGGACATGTGGATTTGGGTGAAAGCGTGGAAATGGCGCTGAAACGTGAAGCGCGCGAAGAACTCGGTATTACCGGCTTTACACCGGAATCTATGACACACTACATCTTTGAGTCTGCCCGCGAACGGGAACTTGTCTTTGTGCACAAGACAATCTATGACGGCGAAATACATCCCAGTGACGAACTGGATGGCGGCCGCTTTTGGGGCATAGAAGAGATTAAAGAGAACATCGGCAAAGGAGTGTTTACTCCGAACTTTGAAGGGGAGATAGAGAAAGTAATCAAATAGCATAAAAATAATATATCCCGCTTTCCTTTCACGGAAAAGCGGGATATATTAACAATCATTTTAACCGGACTTATTTTGCCAGATCTTCAATCACTCTCATAATCTGCTGTCCGATTTCTTCTGCCGCTTCCGGTGTGGCAGCCTCACTATAAACACGTATAATCGGTTCAGTATTGCTCTTACGCAGGTGTACCCATTTGTCCGGGAAGTCTATTTTCACACCGTCGATGTCATTGATTTCTTCATTCTTATAAAGGTCTTTCACTTTGGCAAGGATAGCATCCACATCCGTTTCAGGAGTCAGATCTACACGGTTCTTAGCCATGAAGTATGCAGGATAAGAGGCACGCAGTTCACTCACCTTCTTGCCCTCGTGTGCCAAATGGCTCAGGAACAAAGCAATGCCTACAAGAGCATCACGTCCGTAATGGCTGGCAGGATAGATTACTCCACCGTTTCCTTCACCGCCAATCACAGCACCCACTTCTTTCATCTTCGTAGTCACATTCACTTCGCCTACGGCAGAAGCAGAATATTCCTGACCGTATTTGCGCGTCACATCACGCAGCGCACGGGTAGAGCTCAGATTAGAAACCGTATTACCCGGAGTATGCTTCAAAACATAGTCGGCAACAGTCACCAAAGTATATTCCTCGCCATACATCTTGCCGTCTTCACAGATCATGGCCAAGCGGTCCACATCGGGGTCAACCACAAATGCCACATCTGCCTTGCCACCTTTCATCAAGTTCATGATGTCCCCCAGATTCTTTTCCAAAGGTTCAGGATTATGTTGGAAATCACCTGTGGGCTCACAATAAAGCTTCTCTACGTGCTGGACACCTAATTGTCTGAACAATTCGGGCAGAATGATACCACCCACAGAATTCACACAATCTATGGCAACACGGAAGTTCGCTTTCCTGATGGCTTCCACATCTACAAGGTCGAGCGCCAATACACTTTCTATATGTTTCTGGTTGTAAGTCAAATCCTTGCGATAAGAACCGAGATGATCAACATCGGCAAAGTCAAACTCCTCGGCGGCAGCAATCCGAAGCACTTCCTGCCCCTCGGCGGCATTAAGGAATTCGCCTTTCTCGTTCAGAAGCTTCAGAGCATTCCATTGTTTGGGGTTGTGTGAAGCCGTCAGAATGATACCTCCACTGGCGCCTTCCATTGTCACTGCCAGTTCGGTGGTAGGCGTAGAAGCCAGATCAATATCAACTACATCCCAGCCCATTCCCATAAGGGTTCCTACCACTACATTCTTGACCATTTCGCCGGAGATACGGGCATCACGGCCTACTACAATTTTATTATTTTTTACAGTACACGTCTTGCGGATTAATGTAGCATAAGCAGATGTGAACTTCACGATGTCAAGCGGATTCAAGCCCTCGCCTGCACCTCCGCCAATAGTACCGCGAATGCCAGAGATAGATTTGATTAGAGTCATAGGTTGATAATTTAAATATTGGTTAGTTGTCTATTATACATTAATAGATCTGATATTTCTGAATATCATAAAAATAAGGATAAACAGACTGCATGGCGGTCTGATGTCCCATTTTAGAAGGAACAATCAGCTTAACATGCGCTCTGTCACGAACATACGTCAGCGGAATCAGCCATCCGGCAGGTACTGCCGAAGAGCTGTAACTGCTAAGCATATACCCTTGGGTAAAAATACCGGCAATGGAGGAACTGCTTACTGTATATTTAAACTCATCTACAGTTTCATAAGCATTCAGATTTGACAAAGTAGTATCTTTATCGAGAATGCTGTATTCCAGGAAACGAACCAAAATCAAGTCATTATTCTTCACCGTGTCAGCCTTGTTCGCAGAACCTTTATCTACAATCTGCATATAAACGCCGCTGGCAAGCTGTACATATTCATTTTTAGAGACATCGGTCGTAGAGTCCTGCTCATAAAATTCCGACTGCGAAATAACCTTTATGCGATTCTTATTAATAAAGTCATTGATACCGTCTTTTTCATCCTCAAGCATTTCGGCATACGTCCTGGTATTGTTGCAAGCTTGAAAGCCCAAGCACAATGCAACTAAAGTCAAAAAGAATAAAGTAAGTTTCTTCATCTCTGTTATTTAGTAATTTCGTACAAAAGTATCTGATTTCCTTGAAAGTTGAAAGCCGGAGATAGAAAGTTCGTAACTTTTAACCTTTGCCACTGAACTTTTGTTATCCTTTGGCATTAAGCAATGGTCTGTACTTTTCCAATGCCTGCTCAAAAACCTTCCGGGCTTCTTCCATCGTTCCATAGAACTCTCCGCCGGAAGCATTCAGATGCCCGCCGCCATTAAAGAATTCGGCAGCCAAGCGGTTGCAAGGGAATGTACCCACGGAGCGTAAAGAAATCTTAATCATAGGTTTCTCCGTATCCTCACGCAAGAAACAAGAGAAGATCACCCCTTTTATGCTCAAAGGTATATTCACAAAGCCCTCGCTGTCTCCACGGATATAGTCGAACTGTCCCTGCTCTTTCTTGGTCAGGGAGATAAGGGCAGCATGGTGGTCGGGATAAACTTTCATCTGTGACAGCACATGTCCCATCAAACGAAGACGGCTTTCGGAATAAGTATTATAGACTTTACGGTAAATATCATCTTTGTCAATCCCTTTTGAAAGCAACTCGCTGATGATAAAATAAATTTCACGATTATTCGAATTATAGGTAAAGCCACCCGTATCGGTCATCATACCGGTATAGATGCATTCAGCGCCTTCCTTACTGATGTCGCCGAAATAGCCCATGCGGCAGATCAGCCGAAATACCAACTCCGAAGTAGATGATATTTCGGGATGAGAGATGATAATCTTACAAAATTCTTCAGGATGCAAGTGATGGTCTATCAGAATCTTTCTTGCCGGAGAAGCAAGCACGGCATCTCCCATCGCATCGATGCGGTGAATGGCGTTGAAATCCAGGCAGCAGATAACATCCGCTTCTGCAATCAGTTGATCGGCAAACTCCTTATAGCGGTCATATAAAAGTACGTCCTTACTACCCGGCATCCATTTCAGGAAATCAGGGAAAGCATTCGGCACGATTACATTTGCCGTCTTATCCTGAGAATTGAGAAAATGCCACAGCCCCAAAGAGGAACCGATAGCATCGCCATCCGGACCGACATGAGACACAATTACTATTTTCTCCGCACGTTCGAGCCACTTCGCAAAGTGTTCTATCTTAGATTGCTCTATTACTTTAGTCAACATATGGTTATTACGATTTGACGATTTACAATTAGACGATTGGAGTATGATCCATACATCTATAACAAATTGAAAGGGCAAAAGTACGAAAAAGTTCGTGAGTTGACAGAAAGCAATGAAAGTTTATTTGGAGTTTGTATTCCATAATACCGGCAAAGGCGGCATAAGGCAGCCTGCAAAGCAGTTCTTATCCCTTGCAGAAGAGGAATGAAGTATGGATAAAACTATATCTCGCTACGTGAGATATACATCTTAACGGCTAAGATATATATCTTGACCGTCGAGATATGAATCTCAGCAGCCGAGATATACTTTTCCCTATACATGGGTAAGCTTCTCGCACGGGATGCGTGTATCTTCCTCCTTAATTGATATCTTACAGATTATAACAATATGCGGACAGAACCTTTTTCAGAAAGAGAGAGATAAGGAATACCCAAGTGGATGCATTCACTGATAATTTTTTCTTGATAATGAACGGAGAGGGAAGCGTCAAGCACAACCGTCCGCGGAGAAAACAGAGGTGAAAGTTCTTTTATCCCACCTGCATATCCCTTGGAAATATAAAGATAATCCACGGACATGGGACGAATGGCAGTCTTGCCCGTCCAGCTATCATCATGCAAGAAGCAAACGCTCGTTCCCACATAGCAAAGCATCCGGCCTTGCATGGAAAGACAATCGGAAATATATCTTCCGGTCACCAATTGCGGCCTTTCCAAATGCAAACGATTCCAGTATGGAGAGAGGGCGCTGCTTAAACGGGAAACCTCCGGCAAGCTATCGGCACAAACCAGCCAAGACCTGCCGCTTTCCGCCATGCAGTGAACCGCCGGGCAGCCACGCACATTATAAAAAACCATGCTTTTCCGAGGAGCATAAAGCATCACCGAAACCGCATGATAAGAAACAAGGGAAAGCAAGAAAAACAAGGCAAGAAGAACAGAACGGGCGGTTCGCCTCAACAGGCTGTAACCTATCAGCCCCACAAGCAGATAGTACAGCAGAACCTCACATGCATCCATCCAAATACCATCAATCGAAGACAATGGCAGGTGCTCTATCCATCGGAGCACTTCATTCTGAATATGCACCAATGTTCCTACTACCGACGAAAAGGCAAACTGAAGAGAAGGTAAAGGCGTCAAGACTAAAAGGATAACAGACGAATATAAGATCAAAGATACCATGGGAATAACCCATAGATTGGTCAGCAAAAAATGTGTGGAAAAACGGGAAAAGTAGAGCATTACCAATGGCGCCGTGCCGATTTGGGCAGCTATGGAAACCGTGACAAGCCCCCACCCATAACGCAAGAAGCGGTTTTTGACTTTCCACAGCATATATAGTTTAGGTTGAACGGCAAGAATGGAAGCCACTGCCACAAAAGATAACTGAAAGCCGACGTCGAACAACCAAAACGGGTTATACAGCAACATTAGGAAAGCCGTAGCCGCCAATGTGTTCAAAGTCAACGGCTTTTCCGGCTGCAAACAAGCCAATGCCAACAGCGAGAACATGATGACCGACCTTACAACCGACGAAGACAAGCCCGTGAGAAAAGCAAATCCCCATAAAAAAACAAGAATGAACAAAAGCAGAAAAGGCTTCAGCCATGCCCAACGCTTCCACAAGGGTGCAAACACAAAAAGGAACAATGCGTAAATAAGCCCGATATGCAGTCCGGAAAGTGCCAGCACATGACTGGCTCCTGCCACCGAATAAGTTTCTGCGATATCATCACTCAATTCCTCCTTGTCTCCCACCGTCAAAGCCGAAAGAACAGCCAGCACATCTCCCTTGAAGCCTAAAGCATGATAAAGAGCAACCACCTTTTCCCTGCATTCCAATGCCCTTTGACGAAAAGTGAGATGGCTATCCCGATCAATCACCCGCCAATGTCCGGATGCGACATAAGCCGTACCCGTAACACCTTTGTGCCTAAGGTAACTCGCATAATCAAACTCATCGGGATTTCCATTATTGTAAGGTGGGTAAAGACGGGTATATATCAACAACTCAGCACCTTGCCGCAAACCAGATTCTATTGAATCTTTGGAGAAATAAAGCAGAAAAAGATTATCGCAAGAAGCACGCAAAGAACTGCCATCCGTCCGGAACTCTTCCGTCAATACGGCACGGCAAAGAATGCTTCTTTCCTTGACTTCCGGTTTTTCGCAAATACGAACCTTACAGACAGAGGGATTTCCGGAAAAAGTATAATCTGTCTGCTCCAACTGCCGTCCAACAAGCATATAGCCCAAACAGAAAAAGAACAAATGCACCCCTGCTCCATATAACCATCGTAAACGAAACCAATGAGAAAACCACGCAAGCATGAACAACGACAATAAGAGAGGCGGATATATCCACAACGGAAGGATGCGGGGAAACGCGTCCCCGCACAAGATACCGGCTAACAACGGTATCAAAAGCCGAAGGAAAGGATAATCGATAAAAAGTCGAAGCATAAAATTGCACGAGTGTATCACAACTCTGATAGCGTCATTATATCAATCATCCCAAACCAAATAAGCAGAAATCAGCCAATGATTCATCTTGTCGCCATCGGCAGGCTGAGCATCGGGTACGCTAATGCTTAGGATGTGTGAGCCGGACACCAGATTGGAGAGATTCACTTCTTCGGGCCAGACATCCGTACCCGGACACCAGTTGGAGCGAGAAAAATCGGAAGAAGCAACCGGTTCTTCTATCTCTTTCATCTCGTAGCCTTCCTTGCCAATGAAGGAGGCCATTCTCTTTTCCAGCCACACACCGGATCCCGGATTAAAGCGGCGAAAAGAGGCACAATCCGTACGCCAAGGAATAAAATCGAGTACAGTCTCACCGTCCACCTTCACCAAATTGCGCTGTTGAGTAAATTCATCACCCCCGCTATGGCCTCCATGCCCGGTAGTAATATACTTCAAACGGACATTCCGTGCAGAAGCAGGAAGGTGAAAAGGAACTTCTACAGCTTTACGTGCAAATATATCGGGAATATTCTGTCCTTGATAGGGAACCGTATTGACAAGTGGCAATACATGCGTCTGCCGTAGCTTGTCTTCCGGAATGTCAGACTCCTTGACTTTCAATTCAAGTGAGACCAGATAGCCTTCGGCCGTCCACGAATCAATGTAAACACCCACATAAACATCACCTTCAAGAGCTGAATAGCGATCGGTGACATCTTGAGTCCAGCTCACATTGTCTTCCCAGTGATCAATATATACAGGTTTACGCGTGGAGCTCAGTTCATTGTCCGGCTTACTGTAAAATCCCACTCCGAAAGGAGTCATGAAACGCATGATTTCAAGGGTAGGAAGATAGTCATCGCCGGCTATGATGCCTTTCAGGTTCTCTAACTTAGTAGAATCAATGGCGGGAAACCTCTTTTCACCTTGTGCTATGTTCAACAGATTGACAGCAGATTCCCTGGGAAGTACAAAACAAGAGCCCGTCTTGTCCCAACGATCACCGTTGGACTCTACCGTAACAGTTGCAGTTACCCGCACATTTCGCTTATACACCGGAATATGAATCTTCTTCAATATTATACGACCGTTCACCAGCCTTATGACACCGTCCGCACCGGCTTCATTAAATCCATTCCAACGATCCGGCCTGTAGCACACATTTGTCTTCTCAAAGACTTTGACATTCACATCTCCAACCGCCGGATACTTTCTGGCCGAAATAAGTCCGGGGATACCCAAAAGAACAACAAAAAGATATAAAATTTTATTTTCCATGAGCATGCGTCGTTGGAGTCAAAGTTATGCTTTTATTACGCACCTTACGCAGAATCTGCTGAAGTTCAAATGTCTTTTCCGGATATTTAGCAGCCACATTTTCCTCCTCTAACCCTTGTTTCATGTCAAAGAGCTGCGGTTCGGGACGATAGCCTGTTTCAATCTTCGGCCCCCACTGAATCATTTTCGGTCCATCACTCGGTTCGATGTATTTCCAGTCTTTAGTGCGGACAGACAGAGTCTTGTTCTGTGACTGTTCGATAACCCAAGGCCGATCCGTATCGTCTTCTCCCAAAAGGTTTCCCAAACGGTTGAAGCTGTCGGGAGCGCTATTCTTGGGAAGCTGAATGCCTGATAGTGCAGCCATGGAGGCCAGCCAGTCTATTTGTGAAAGCACCACGTCCGATTCTCTTCCCTCTTCCTTGATGCGCTTCGGCCAACTGACGATGACGGGCACACGTGTTCCACCTTCATAAGCGCTATATTTGCCTCCACGCAGATGTCCTGCCGGACTGTGTCCGTTCAGCAATTCTTCCGCCTTATCCTGATAACCGTCATCCACCACAGGACCATTGTCACTCGAAAGTACGATCAGTGTATTCTCACGCAATCCCATCTTCTCAAGCACATCCAATATTTGCCCTACACTCCAGTCGAACTGCACAATAGCATCACCGCGGAGCCCCATCGGATTCTTTCCGCGAAA
Source organism: Bacteroides helcogenes P 36-108 (assembly GCF_000186225.1). NCBI lineage: Bacteria > Pseudomonadati > Bacteroidota > Bacteroidia > Bacteroidales > Bacteroidaceae > Bacteroides > Bacteroides helcogenes. The sequence goes on from NC_014933.1 coordinate 62,080, forward strand.
ACGGTCATGCGGGAAGCGGGGAACATGCACATCATTGGTAGCAAAATACATAAAAAAAGGTTCATCATTATGCTTCTTGATGAAATCAATGGCATGTACGGTAATAGAATCGGCAATGTTTTCATCTTTCCAAAGCGCCTTTCCCCCACCTTTCATAAAACCGATACGGCTGATGCCGTTTACAATGGCCTGATCGTGTCCATGACTTGGTTTCAGGTTATAAAGTAATTCCGGATTATTCTTGCCCGTAGGTTCACCGGGAAAATTGCGCACATAGCTCACTTCGATAGGCGCGGAAGGATCGTAATTAGCGACTTTACCATTCTCTATAAATACACACGGCACACGATCGGCCGTAGCTGCCATGATATAGGAATAATCAAAGCCCAGATCTCCCAAAGCAGCAGAAAGCGGGGCATTCCAGTCCTGCTGCCCGGTTTTGTCACCCAAGCCCAAATGCCACTTACCAAGAGCAGCAGTAGCATATCCGGCACTCTTGAACACATCTGCTATAGTGAACTGCTCTGGTCGAACAATCATGCCTGCATCACCAGCGGCAACATCTGTGTCAGGTCTCCGCCAAGCATATTCACCCGTCAGCATGGAATAGCGCGACGGAGTGCTTGTAGCGGCCGTGGCATAAGCGTTGGTAAACCGAATACCTTGTTGTGCCAATTGGTTTATGTGAGGAGTCTCCACATTCTTTGCACCATAACATTGCAAATCTCCATACCCCAAGTCATCGGCATAAATAAAGATAACATTAGGTCTTGTATCAACTTGCTTATTCTTCACTTTTCCCTTGGCTGAAGCCTGCACGGAAACCGCACAAGACATGAGCGCCAATGAGCAAAGCCCTATATTCATCTGTCTGTTCATAAAATAATCATTATTACAGGTTTTCTTTTCATAATTCAAGCTATATTTATTCAAGGCTCAAAAGTAATAATAATTCTGATACCTGCATTTATTACATTCTAAATTTAGGATTTTCAGCCTCCACGTGTTCTTTCTTCATGATATCCCTTATCTGTTTTATGATATCCGGGTGTTGAGCCGCCACATCGTGTTCTTCTCTGACGTCATTATCCAAATTAAAAAGCTGAATGTGGTTGTTCCCATGCTTTATATCACCCCATAGCGCCTTCCACTTACCCATACGCACTGCCCTTTCTCCATCCAGTTCCGGGAACTCCCAATAAAGGTATTCATGCCGTATTTTCTGTTTTTTCCCTGTTAGAGCAGGCAAAAAACTAATGCCATCTGTCGCAGGGCTTTCAATCCCGGCTATCTCGGCCAACGTAGGCATTACATCTTGAAAGCCGCTGATTAAATCACTCTCACTACCTGCCTCAATCTTACCCGGCCAAGCAAAAATAGCAGGAACTCTGATTCCCCCTTCATGCAGGAAACACTTTCCCCAGCCATACTCCGACTTAAACAAACCGCCACTGTTGAACCAAGGCGAATCTGTGCCGCCATTGAAAGTAGGTCCATTGTCTGAAGTATAGATTATAACAGTATTTTCATAGACGCCATTCTCCTTCAGCCTTTCGACCAACTTACCCACTTGCTCGTCAAAATAACTGATCATAGCTGCATACGTGGCATGAGGATAACGGCAAGGCAAATAACCGGCAGTACCAGTATAAGGCTTTTCATCTCCAAATTTCTCCACATAATGCCGCACCCATCTTTCGGGCGCCTGAAGTGACACATGCGGTAGCGGTGTAGTCCACATGGCAAAGAAAGGAATGCCCTTGTGCTCATCCACAAAAGAAAGCAGTCTGTCAAAAATCAAATCATTGGCATATTGCTTTTGTGTATATTTAGCATAGCTCGCCTCCTTATAGGGATCTGCATCTTTATCCAGTACAGCATGAGGTGTCAACACCTTATTCTCTAAATACACCCTTTCGTCATTGGCATACAAAAACGGAGGGTAATAGGTATGTGCTTGGCGTTGACAGTTGTAGCCATAAAAGCTATCAAATCCTTGTTTATCAGGCACACCGTCTGAAGTAGGGTAGCCAAGTCCCCATTTTCCAAAACATCCGGTAATGTATCCTGCCTCCTGCAACATTCTTCCGATAGTCATAGTGCCCGCCTTTAGCGGGTATTGTCCTTCAAGTTCCTTATGCACAAACATAGAGTCATGGTTTTGTACTGCTCCTCTGATTGCCAATTCATCATTCCCTCTAATCTGAGCATGACCGGAATGAAGCCCTGTCATCAATACACAGCGCGATGGAGCAGAAACCGGTGAACCTGAATAATGTTGGGTAAACTTCATGCCCGACTCCCGAAGACGGTCAATATTGGGCGTTTCTATCTTCTGTTGCCCATAGCATTGCAAATCACCGTATCCCAAATCATCCATCAGGATATAGATAATGTTAGGCCGTGTCACCTCCTCCTGTGCCGACAAAGCGACACTGGAAAACAAAGAGCATCCCAAGAAAAGTTTATCAAGTTTCATCATATTCTTGTATTTATCAGAAAAGGGTGCACATCCCCTCTTGTTCTGCACACCCCTTTCTTTTATAATTTCCTATTATCTATAATACGGATCAATCCCATCCAGGATTCTGCGTCAGTTGCGGATTCAAGAGCCTTTCCGTAGTCGGCACTTGATACAAATAATATTTCTCCAACCATCCGGCAGGCTTATTGAAAAGGAAAATATTACCTCCAGTCAAACTGCCACTTGTACCATCCGAAGTCCCTGTTTCCGGATTATAAAGAGTCATGCCAGCACTTGTCGCTTTCGCCTTTGTCACCCAAAGTCCCACGGCAGTACGATTCAAAAACCAAGGAGCCATTCTCCAGCGACGCACATCATAAAAGCCGAAGCCTTCTCCCATCAGTTCTATGATTCGCTCACGACGGATTTCCCACAGAACAGGATCCACCATAATGCCTGTTTCATTTCCTTTCGGATAATATTTGCCACGATTCGGGTCAAAACTTCCGTCAATATCAGCCACAGTCATCTCCGCTACATCAGCACGTTCACGCAGTTTATTGATGGTCTTATCTGCTACATCTTGATTGAATAGCCCCAATTCAAATTTAGCTTCAGCCTCGTTCAACAGCACTTCCTCAATCTTGAAGATCGGCTTATCCGAAACATTCAGGTTAGCCAAATTTGAGTTCGTCTCCCAATTAGTCCAATTCTTCCAAACATAGTAGCCCGAACGACACGAGATGAAAGAGCCCGTCGCCAATCTGGGTACTTCGGGAAGTAGAGAAGCCGACCAATTCTGTCCCGGCAAACGCTTCATACCCACGCCCGGATTTGTACAAGCTGTATTCGGGCCCATGATGTCAATATATTCACGATCGGCAGCATTAGCCGTATATGACCATGTGGTATAATCACCCTTTCCCGATTTCACCTTATAGGGAGGAATGACCGTGTGATACAGACGAGGATCTCTATCACGAAAAGCAGCATACATATCTTTATTGCCATGATAGCCGGACGCATCATTCATGATGGGTTTCCCGTTCTTCATCAGATACATATCCACTGTATTCTGGTTCATTTCCGTAGCATGGGAAGAAGTATGTTCTACGTGTCCCATTCCGTGTGGGTTGATATCTTCTACATAAGCCTTGTACAAGATGACACCCGGCACTTTAGAAAGATCATCCGTAGTCCACATTTCTCCATATCCGGCAGCCGGCTGTCCGTCAGTGCCCATGTAAAGAGAAGGATACTCATTCATCAGCAGTTCTGATGTACGTACACATTCCTGCAAGAATTTAGTTTCATCGCCTAACTCATGATATTTCCTCCAGGTTCCCTCACGCAATCCAAACCGTGAAATAGCTGCCAGCACACAGTTCTTGTTGATGGTATTGTCGCCATCACGCTTGGTATAATCTCCTATATTCTGCTCGGCATACTTCAGACGGTTCAGCACACTGTCTGCCACAATCTTACGATCCATTCTCGGTCCATAGGCCTCAGGAGAAGTTTCATCCAGCACTTGATTGACCCAAGGCACATCACCAAAGCGGTCTATTAATTCCATATACCAGAACGAATGAAAAAAGTAGCCTACCGAACGCCAATGCTTCTTCTCGGCATCCGACATAGAAGAAGCATCTATGTGCGAAAGCATGATATTGACACGACGAATATAACCACTGAAATTCCATCCGTTACCGGTGGCGGTACTTCCTACGGATTGATAGGCGAATGCATTCTGGCCACTGGGTGATTTCGATTCTAAATAACCGGCATCGACATCGCCACCATATTGTCCGTTCATGGCGTAATTGGCCAGAGACGTGCGGATAGTGGTATTGGTAAACATCTCATAGCAAGGCCACACAAAGGCCTTGAAGTTGTCATACGAATTGAAAGCATTATCCTCTGTCAAATCCGTCACCGGTGTCTTTTCAAGAAAACTGTCATTGCAGCTTGACAAACCGACTCCCGCAAGCAACGCCAAGCCTATAAATATCTTTTTCATATACATTATCTTATTTGTTTTAGGTTTATAATGAAAGATTTATGCCGAATGATATCGTACGATACGCCGGATAGTTCCAGGAAAGTGTTTCCGGGTCGATACCCTTGGGCAATGAAGAGAATGTAGCTAAGTTTTCAACGCTGACAAACGCTTTCAATGATGACAATGAGGCTTTCTGAACCAATGTCTTGGGGAACGTATATGACAAGGTCACATTCTTGATACGGAAATACGAAGCATCCGACAAGTATTTATCAGACTGGCGATAGTTGGAGCCTTGATTTCCATAGCTTCCGTAGATACGTGGAAATTCAGCACCCGGATTGGCACAAGTATAGTCATCGTTGGCGGCATCAACCGGCTTCCAATAATTATTGAGCCCTTCATAAAGGGGCACAAACTTAGAATCAGCATATAGTGGGAAAATCAACGTATTGGCAATCCACGCGTCACGCTTAGCAGTACCTTGCATAAAGATATTCAAATCAAAGCCTTTGAAGTTTCCTCCCAAAGTGATGCCGTACAGATAACGGGGAGTATTATTACCAATCACCTTACGGTCACCCGGATTATCCACAGTATTATTGCCGTTCGTAATAACGTTGGTAAAATTCTCATCATCTTTCAAGTTCTTGAATTTCACATCACCCGGACGAAGATTACCATAACCATTGATACTTGTCACGCCGTCCTTCAACTTCCATGACTTCGTGTCAACGAAATCATCTACAGTATAGAAGCCGTCAAACTCATAGCCCCATATTTCACCTAAATCTTTACCTTCATAGAAATTCCAAAAAGTAGTCCCATCAGACAAGACACTCGTAAGAATCTTAGAGCTATTAGAATCGTACTTCATAATCTTGGATTGGCTGTCTGACAGATTAAATCCTACCCGATAGCCTACTTCACCGACACGGTCACGCCAATTCAAACTAAGTTCCCAGCCTCTCGTTCTCATATCGGCTGTGTTCTGATAAGGAGCGCTTGCACCAATAACGGCCGGCAACTGCATACCCGGAGCAAGCATGCCATCTGTATTCCGCTGATACCAATCAAATGTACTCGTCAAGCGATTATTGAACACAGAAACATCCAGGCCGAAATCAAGTGTTCTCACTTTCTCCCACGTAAAGTTGGAGCTTACCAATGCCGGTAATGAAGTGATGGCAGTCACATAGTCTCCTCCTGTCACCCATCCTAAATATTTATTATTGATAGCCATTGTCGGAATGAAAGAATAAGATGGTACATTCTGGTTTCCAATCATACCGTAAGAACCTCTCAGTTTCAACGATCCCAGCCAACTATGCGTACTTTCCATGAAACTTTCCTGAGCGATGTTCCAACCAACAGATACTGACGGGAAGAAGCCGTAGCGAGAATCTTTGGGGAACTTAGAAGAACCGTCGTAACGCCCGTTAGCTTCCACCAAGTATCTATCTTTATAATTATAGTTCACGCGGAAGAAACCGCCACGAACAGCATATTCATTATAAGTATCCGATGCTGTCAGAGTAGAAGTTCCGGCTCCCAGAGACGGCACTTCAACAACGGCCTGTCCGTAAGACTTTGCTGTCATTTCTTCCCGATAGCTTGATTCCTGATTAAAACCTGCCATCACCTTAAACTTATGATCTTTTAATGCAAAATTATAAGTGGCGTAAAGGTTGAAAGCATTGTAATCCGTATATCTCTTGGTCTTGTCTAAATGATCGTTATCAATCGTATTCATGCTACCACCCTGTATAGTCGTATAAGAAGACTGACCCGTATAATAGCTATAGTCATATACTTTCTTGTCAAAAGTATATTCAAAAGCCACTTCCAGCCCCTTCATAGGTTTCAAAATAGACTTCAGGAAGATACGGGGATTGTCATTAAGAGTGTTGGTGGTATTGGACCACAATATCTGATTCTTCGGAGTAAAGAAAGGCTGGTTGTCAGAAGCAGCATCCAATATTCCGGCAGGCTTATTTCCCTCCGGATAGAAAGACACAAGGCGGGTAGAATAAATGCCTCCTGTGGGCGAGCTGGGTAAGGTTTTCTTGCTGTGAGCATAGCTGAAAGTAGCTTCCTGTGTAAACCACTTGGTTATGTCGGCCGAAACGAAACCGCTTACATTCAGTCTTCTGTATTGGTCTTTATCGGTAATCAGCACACCGTCGTTGTTGACAAAGCTCCCCGACAAGCGATAGCGCAATTTTTCGGTGGCGCCTGCCATAGACAGATTATGTGTCTGCTGAAAACTCGTCTCAAGCATATTCTTCACCAAATCCTTTTCGTTCAAATAATAGACTGCGCCTTCATCATCCTTATACACGCCATCACCCTGTACATTGAATGAAGAAGGATTCTTCTTGTATTCTTGCAGGTATTCCATCCATTTGGAAACACTCTGACCGTTGCTGGCCCAGAAATCATCACCCTGACAGTCCGAATATGCCTGCAAATAGTCCATCAAAGATGCCTGTTTGGGCAGATTCATGGCATTGGCGAAAGCAAAATTGTTGTTGTAGTTCAACTGGAATTTCGCTTTATCTTTAGGACGCTTGGTAGTAATCAATATTACACCGCCTGCAGCACGCGCACCATAAATGGCCGATGAAGCCGCATCCTTCAATACAGAAACCGTCTCTATATCTTCCGGATTGAGCATGTCTATATCCCCTTCCACATTATCTATCAGCACCAAGGGGCTGATGGTATTACCATAGCTACCATTAGTATTCTTTATACCGACTGAATAGGCTCCACGAATCTGGAAAGATTTAGCTGTACCCGCAGCATTTCCCCCATTAGAAACCAATAGTCCTGGAACAGACCCCTGCAATGCGTCTGCTGCACTGGTCAACGGACGACTACCCAATACTTCATCCATTTTCACCGTAGCCACCGCACCTGTCAAGTTAGCTTTCTTCTGGGAACCAAAGCCTACAACCACCACTTCATCCAGGGTTTTGGAGTCTTCCTTCAGTGTAATGTTTAAAGGCTGACCATTCCATTTCACTTCTTGGGTGACGTATCCCACAAAGGATACCTGGATAATGCTTCCCGGAGCTACATCCTTAATGGAGAATTTTCCGTCTATATCAGTGATACAGCCATTGGAGGTTCCTTTAACCGCCACAGAAGCACCGATAACCACATCAATAGCATCCCTTACAACTCCGGTACATATACCCTTTTGTTGCACTACTTCCATGTCCAAAGGCATCGTTGCACTCGCTGCGTAAACTCCGCCCATGGACAGCATGGATAGCGCAAGAAATAAAGATACCTGTTTAAAACGTTTATTCATAAGTTTATCTTTTAAGTTAAAATTGCATCAATAATATTACTTTCTTCTACAAATTCTTTTATAAAAGAGAGAATTCCAATATTTCCTCTACGTTTAGATTTAACATATTCTCTCTAAGAATATTTTAAGAAAACCAAAATACAAAGGAAATACTGGGACAAATGTATAAAATTATATTAATACAACAAAGATAATCTTATATATTTTTAATTAAAATTATTTTCCTATTTTTTTAGAGACTGTTTTGAATTTATTAAAAAGGTTCTTAAATATGATTCGGATATCACAAAACTCAGCATAAGACACCGAGGTTAAACTATTACATAGCTTAATTTATACTTCCTCCTTGCAAGGACTAAAAAAGACAATGTCTAAAAAGAGAATAATAACAACGGCTCTGATATTCAAAATATCAAAGCCGATCAACTAAAGCATTAAGAGAAAGAAATAAAAGGATTTTAATAGGAAATAAATAATATGCTTAAACAAGATTTCTCAGAGTACGAATAGCCTCTTCGGGATCGGTAGCAGAAAAAACGAAATTTCCTGCTACCAGTGCATCAGCTCCGGCCTTCACCAAACGAGCACCAGTTTCGAGGTTGACACCTCCGTCCACTTCAATCAAAGCTTGAGAACCGGTTATCGATATCAATTCACGCAGTTCACGTACTTTCTCTATCGAATGTTCTATAAACTTCTGCCCGCCAAAACCGGGATTAACACTCATCACAAGCACCATATATACATCCCGAATGACATCCTTCAACATGGCTACGGGCGTTGCCGGATTTATAGTTATTGCCGGCTGCATTCCGGCCTCCCGTATCTGCTGCACCACCCGGTGCAAATGCGGGCAGGCTTCATAATGCACATTCATGATATATGCTCCCAAAGCTTTTACTTCCGGAATAAACTTTTCCGGCTGCACAATCATCAAATGCACATCCAATGGCTTTTCCGATAACTTTGCCACATATTTAAGTACCGGAAAACCAAAAGAAATATTCGGCACGAACACACCGTCCATAATGTCGATATGCACCCACTCCGCCTCGCTTTGGTTGATCATTTCAATATCTCTTGCCAGATAACCGAAGTCGGCAGATAAGATAGAAGGAGATATGATTGGCTTCATAATGATTGAGTTTTAAAGGTTGTTTTTTATAAAAGTAACGTACAAATGTAAATAAAAGATTTCATCCAGCCTAATAAAGAAATTATTTCATTTTGAATTCCTCTGTCAGCCGGAAACCACGCAACAATTCATCCGTTCTCAAGCGCTTCTTGCCAGGAAGCTGAAGAGTACGAATGCCGATAAATCCGTCTGTAGCGGCAACTCGAATATACGTCTTTTCGTCCGTCTGCAAAATACCGGGAACAAGCTGATGGGTAATTTCCATTTTTTCCGTTTCAAACACTTTAACCACCACAGTTTCGCCATCAGGTTGAATCAGCTCGGTCCAAGCAGCGGGATAGGGAGAAAGGCCACGGATAAAGTCATAGATACGCTTCACCGGTTGGTTCCAGTCTATCCTGCAAGTCTCCTTGAAAATCTTTGGAGCCGGACGCAGGTCACCCGCCACAGCCATCTCCTCTTGTGGAATCCCCTTTACCGAGCCATCAAGGATAGCCTCCACTGTTTCAAGCACCAGACGCCCGCCCAGCAGCATCAGCTTGTCATGCACAATACCCACATCGTCAGTGTCTGCTATGGGCACATGCACTTGTCGAATTACTTCTCCCGTATCAATCTCATGCTTCAGGAAGAAAGTCGTGATTCCCGTTTCCGTATCACCATTGATTACCGCCCAATTGATGGGAGCAGCCCCCCGATATTGCGGCAACAAAGAAGCGTGCAGATTAAATGTACCCAAACGGGGCATGTTCCAGACTACTTCGGGCAACATGCGGAAAGCTACCACTATCTGCAGATCAGCTTTCCAAGCGCGCAAAGCTTCCACAAAAGCCTCATCCTTCAATTTCTCCGGCTGAAGCAACGGCAAATCATGATCCAGCGCATACTGCTTCACCGGTGAGAATTGAAGCCTGTGCCCGCGTCCGGCAGGTTTATCGGGCATCGTGATGACCCCCACTACATTATAGCCACCTTCCACCAGGCAACGAAGGGACTCAACCGCAAAATCGGGAGTACCCATATAAACGATCCTTAGATCTTCTTTCTTCATTATTTCTGATTTTAATATCATACCTTAAACAGATAAAGATGAAAGCCTTTTAATACCAACAAAGATTACGACTCTACCCTACAACATCCACCAATGAAGTAGCATAAAGAATAATCCGTATTGCTTACTCATCCGAGAAATGTACCAGCACCTCGCGATATGAATTAAAGATTTTCGATTTAGACACGAAGCCAAGATATTTGTTTTCCGCGTTCACTACCGGCAGATTCCATGCCTTCGTGTCATCGAAAGTACGCATCACCTGCTCCATGCTATCCGTATCATAGAGCCGTGCCGGAACCGAGGTCATCAGTTTACCCACTGTAAAACGATGGTACAACTCCTGACGAAACATGATGTTGCGAATGTCATCCAGCAAAACGACCCCTATCAGCACTCCCGCCTTGTCCGTCACGGGAAACACATTGCGATGGGAAGCGGAAATAGCCTTCACCAGCCCACCTAAATCCATCTCCGGATGCACAGTCACAAAGTCCTTCTCTACCACATTCTCCACCTTCATCAACGTAAGCACGGCCTTGTCTTTATGGTGTGTCAGCAACTCACCTTTCTTTGCCAAACGCATGGAATAAATGCTATGGGGCTCGAAAACTATAATAGTAAGGTAGGAACTGACCGAAACAATCATCAATGGCAAAAAGAGGTCATACCCTCCGGTCAGCTCGGCTATCAGAAAAACACCTGTCAACGGAGCATGCATCACACCACTCATAACCCCCGCCATACCCATCAGGGCAAAATTCTTCTCCGGCAAGAAGGCAGTCATCTCAAACTCATTGCTGAAATGCGAAAAGACAAACCCGGCAATGCAGCCCAGATACAATGAAGGGGCAAAAATACCGCCGCAACCGCCGCCGCCATTCGTAGCACTCGAAGCAAATACTTTGAACAGGACAATCAGCATCAGATAAAGCAGCAACAAATTGCCATGCCCGTAAAAGAAGGAGTTATTCATCACCGTATCCCATTCGGCATTGCTCACACCATTCAGCAACAATTCTATCGTATCGTACCCTTCACCATACAGAGGAGGGAAAAGGAAAATAAGAATACTCAGCATCATACCGCCCAGTAGCAATTTCTTGTAGGGAGTTTTCAACTTGCCGAACACACCTTCCACAGAATTCATGGCACGGGTAAAATAAAGCGAAACCAATCCGCAGAAAATACCCAGCATAATGACATACGGGATGCGTTCCAACTCAAAAGCCTGATCCAAATGGAACTTAAACATGGCATCCGTTCCTGTAACAATGTATGAAACGGTTGCCGCCGTCACAGCAGAAATCAGCAACGGAAGCAGGGATGACATTGTCAGGTCTATCATCAATACTTCCAGCGTAAAAACCAAGCCAGCAATCGGCGCCTTAAAGATACCGGAAACAGCACCGGCCGCACCGCAACCCACCAGCAGCATCAGCGTGCGGTGTTCCATCTTGAAAACACTTCCCAAATTGGAACCGATAGCCGATCCTGTCAACACAATCGGAGCCTCTGCTCCTACCGAACCACCGAAACCGATCGTAATGGAACTGGCAATGATAGACGACCACGTATTATGGCGTTTGATACGCCCCTGTCTTCGGGATATGGCATACAGAATCTTGGTAACTCCGTGACTGATATCATCTTTCACAACGTAGCGTACAAACAATCCCGCCAAAAAGATACCTACCACCGGATAAACCAGATAAAGATAATTGGCTTCCGTTGTATTAAAGTTCTCTGTCAGGAAATTCTGAATCCAATGTATGATAACCTTCAATATCAATGCGGCAAATGCCGTAAAGATACCTACCAGAAAACTGAGAATCAGAATAAACTGCTTTTCCTTTATCTTCTTTTCACGCCAAATGATGAAGCGCTGCAATAAACTTCTCTTTTCCCCTGCCATCTTTCCCTTCATTCACGAATAATCTTGATAACGCCTCCCTTATCCAATTTTATAATACTGGATGGCTTCGGATGTCCCATTTCTTCTTGACGATACTTTACAATATAATCGACCGCCGACTTTATATCTTCGGTTATTTCACAGAAGCTACCCGGTGAAGGTTGTCCGCTTACATTAGCCGAAGTAGAGACTATCGCTTTGCGGAACTGCCGGCAAAGCCGTTTTGAGAATTCCTCATTGGTCACACGGATTCCTACACTGCCATCCTCGGCCAGCAAATTGGAAGCCAGATTGCGCGCTCCCGAATAAATAACAGTAAGAGGCTTGTCCGCCAGATCAATCAAATCCCAGGCAATCTCCGGTACATCCTGAACATAGAAATCCACCTTTACCGAAGAATCTACCAACACCAACATCGCCTTGCTGTCCGACCGTTGCTTGATTTCATACACACGGCGCACCGCATCTTCATTGGTAGCGTCACAACCTATCCCCCAAATTGTATCGGTGGGATACAAAATAATCCCACCTTCACTCATCACCTGACAAGCTTTTTTAATGTCTTCTATCATTTCTTGATGTATAAATACAGTGATTAACACGCAAAATTAGTAATTTCGCACCGATAACAAACAAAGTTGAAGACAAAACAATGAAAGAGATTCAATTTAACCACACACTGCCCATACAACTACGTTTCAATGATGTCGATAAATTCGGGCATGTAAACAATACAGTTTACTTTTCTTTTTGTGATTTAGGAAAGACCGAATATTTCGCTTCCGTATGCCCGGATGTTAATTGGGAAAAAGACGGCATAGTCGTCGTCCACATCGAAGCCGATTTTCTCGCCCAGATCTACGGTTCGGATCCTATCGCCATACAGACTGCTGTCACAGAGATAGGGACCAAGAGTTTTCACCTCGCCCAAAGGGTAGTCAATACGGAAACAAAAGAAGTGAAATGTACATGTACCTCCGTCATGGTCACCTACGACCTGATTAAGCATGAATCTAAGCCATTGACAGACAAGTGGATCGAAGCAATCTGCAAGTTTGAGGGAAAAGATTTGAGAAAGCATCAATTAGGATAATAAAGAAATAAAAGCTATATTTGTATCTATAACGACTTTGATTCTATCAACCATCATGATCCGATTAATACTGTTGACAGACTTTACAGAATCCTTCTCATACAACCTATTGAAAGGTGTGTTGGCCTACTCAAAAAGTCACGAGCCATGGGTTGTATGCCGGATGCCGCCTTCTTACAAACTGACTTATGGTATGGAAGGAGTACTGAAATGGGCAAAAGCCTGGCAGGCTGATGCCATTATCGGCAGATTTGACAACAACGACAATGTAGAGTTGTTCCGTAAGCATGGAATCATAGCAATTGCGCAAGATTATAAATCGAGATTCAAGAGTATTCCCAATATTACCGGTGATTACCGCAAAAGCGGCAAAATGGCGGCAGAGTTCTTCATAAGCAAAGGATTCCAACATTTTGCCTTTTACGGTTATCGTGATGCAGTGTGGTCGCAGGAACGTTGTGAAGGATTTTATGAATGTATAGCCGCACAAGGGTTCGGAGACAATTTCCATGCTTATCAGGAACAGTCTCTCGATGATTTATGGTTTTATGAAGCTCCCCCTTTGCTGACATGGCTGAAATCCTTGCCACAACCCACAGCACTTATGGCTTGTGACGACAATCAAGGAAACCGCATAACGGAAATCTGCAAAGTCAACAATATCAGAGTTCCCGACAGAATAGCAATATTAGGAGTTGACAATGACGAAATAATTTGCAACCTTTCCGATCCTCCTTTATCCAGTATCAGCCACAATATCGCACGGGGTGGTTTTGAAGCGGCAGAATTAATCAATCATTTACTGAATGACGAAGATAGCAGTCATCAAAATATCCAAGACGTAGTGATCCAACCGATCAATATAGTAAACCGGCTCTCTACCGATTTCTACTCTACTGCCGATGCATATATTCATACGGCCTTGAAATATATTCACCAGAACATAGCCGCTGACATCACGGTGACAGACATTGTCAAACAAGTACCCCTGTCACGCCGATTATTGGAAATCCGCTTCAAGCAAGTCACACAACAATCCATCCACAAATACATATTCAACCTGAGGATGGAACGCTTTGCCCAATTATTGCTGGCCAGTGATGCACCTATTGCAGATGTAGCGGAACAGGTTGGAATAAGCAATCTGAAAAACCTGTCCCGCCAATTTAAACTCTTAAAAAAAGTTTCTCCCAATGAATACAGAAAGAAACATCAAATGATAAACCACAACTTACGTTAAATCACTCCGGCAAAAACAACATGTCATCCGGCAAAGGAGTTTCCGGAATATCCCGCCCGGAATATCCGACCTCCAATTCCTGTCCCATATAATCTTCAAAATACAGCAGGCGCAACTCATGGAATCCTTTTTCAAGTGCTATCTTTCCTTCGGCACGACGTCCACTATGTCCTCCGTCATTATCAACCACTGATTTTCCGTCTATATAAAGCACAGAGCCATCATCAGAAAATGTATAGAAGCGATATACACCTTTCTCAGTAATATCCAGCAACGCACGAAATTCATAGGCAAAATGATCTGCAACAGGAGTCTCTTTGATTGAGAAATTCTTCATTACACCCTCGTTTATTTTTTTACAAGAGGCGATGTCGGCAACGTGCTTACACTTTCCTTCATAATAAGTATATGCTGTTCCGTGTTTGCCGGAAGCCACTCTCAATGCCGGCAAATAAGTCATGTTCCGTTCCTCTTCGGAGTTCAGTCCCGATGGATAATAATAAGAGACCTCCCGTCCTGAAGGTGTAGCAATCCAGGTATCAAACTTGAATTTACCTTCAAACAACTCAATGATACGTGCCCCCCTCGTCAATGTTCCATAAGCATCTGCTCCCGTTACCCTTCCGTAGCCAAGCGCTATTCCCTTGTTTATGCCGATATAGTCATTATCGTGATCATGCCCTGCAAATACACCCATAACATCTTTCATCTCGATGATTGCAGCGAACATTCCGGAATTTATGTCCGATGAGGCCACTCCTCCCTCTCTGTCATTCCCATAAGTCTTTCCATCCTTCCTGATATCCTCATATTCAATAAGAGGAATATGAAAGAATGCCAAGGCAGGTATGGGATTCCCGCCGTTTTTTTCTGTAAAACGGGCACTCTGCCTGCGATACCAGTCTATCTGATCGAAATGAATCCAATCATAAGCTCCATAAAGTTTATTGGACTGATAGTCATTTGAATCCATGCAATAAAGTAGAGCCTGTATTTTTTCTTTCTCTTTTGTACCGTAAACAGGAATTATGCAATTGCCACATCCCATAATGTCCTCCGGCCCTTTTGTACCTACATAATAAGGAGATTGGAGCAGTAAATCGTAAATATCATCCTTCGCCATATATTCTGCATCATGATTTCCCATAGTCACGACAAAAGGTACTTTGGCATTATTGAAAATACCGATTACAGCCTTCCAACCTTCAATGGCGGGGGATTCTGTCACCACATCTCCACTCAAGATAGCGATATCAGGATGCTCCGCATTTAAGACAGCACGGATGGTGGCCTCTGTCTCGGCACACTTTGAAGATTGCGGTGTCCAATGTAAATCCGTAAACTGGGCTACTTTAAATTTTCCGTTTTTAAAAGCAAATGCTTCCTGTGCAAAAGCAGTTGTTGATGCACAACTCAACAATACAAATAAAAGGATAACTATTTTCTTCATGATTTTTAAAATTCTAATATATTTCCACCTCATCTATCGCCAGTTCGCTCTGTTGTCCTTCACTATAATACCCTTCAGGACACAAACCGCCACCTAATAACTCCAAGCGCACAAACACCGCCTGTATCTCTGGGAAGGAAAGAGAGACAGGAAAACGTGTACCTTCCGTCAAGGTAAAATCATAAGTCGGATTTTTCTTGCCTACCGGAACAAATGTTTTCCCATCCATTGAAACAGAAACGCTAAATGCCCTTATCGGCCAGATTGCATTCAAAGGACGCCACAAAGAAGAAAGCGCCACCTTTTGAATGTACTGCGGCTTCTTCATTTCCACAACTATCTGTACGCTGTCCTGATAGAAACTGATCCAACGGCGCATGTCATGAGCATATCCGCACCGCCCGTCAGTCAGTCCGAATCCCTTATTCAAATGTTCCCACCCCGCTTCCGGATTGCATTCATACTTGCAGCCGGTTGCCTTATTCACCACAAAGCCTTTACAGGTTACCTTGCCCAAGGCCTTTCCCGCCTTATAAACGGCTGCATAAACTATTGCATCTTCGCCCAGACGTATCGGTTCCTTATAGATAAGAGATTCAACCGTTACTGTAGAGTCATTGATAGCATAATGAATCTCAGTATCAGGACAGAAGGTTTGCAAAGTCACCTCATAAACCTGTCTCGAATCATTCCATGCACCCGTCTGATTCACTTCATAAAAATTACGGCAAGCATTTATTTTATAATAATCCAATCTTCTGAATTCTTTATCCAATCTGTGGGCAAACGACTTAAAATCCTTCTTTTCCGGCTGTGTCCACTGCACTTCGGCCATTGCCAGCAAACGAGGAAAAGCCATGTATTCAAAATACTCAGGAGTACGGATATATTCTCCCCAAACATTAGCCTGCACTCCGATTATATAAGACTGCTCCTCAGGAGTCAGCCCGACAGGTAGGGGGTTATAGGCATACACAGTATCCAGCGGCAGAAAACCGCCAATAGCCAATGGCGCAAACTCCGGGCTTTCCTGATAATGGTCAAAATAGCATTTCCCACCGGGAGTCATTATAACCTTATGCTTTTGGCGGGCAGCTTCAATGCCTCCTTCTTCCCCACGCCATGACATAACCGTAGCATTAGGAGCAAGCCCTCCTTCCAAGATTTCGTCCCATCCGATAATACTGCGGCCTCTATCATTAACAAAGCGCTCTATCCGATGAATAAACCAACTCTGCAAGGCCGTCTCATCAGACAATCCTTCCTGTTTCATCAGCATCTGGCAGTGAGTACATGCTTTCCATGCCTTTTTCGGGCATTCATCTCCGCCGATATGGATGTAATGACTCGGAAAAAGCTCCATAACTTCTTTAAGGACATTTTCCAGAAAAATAAAAGTGTTTTCTTTAGGACAATACACTTCGTCAAAGACATCAAAATAATCACGTACTACGTATTTCTTTCCCAAGCCACAAGAAAGTTCAGGATAAGCCGCCAAAGCTGCAGACGCATGTCCGGGCATTTCTATTTCGGGAATAACTGTGATAAAACGCTCTGAAGCATACTTCACAATTTCCTTGATGTCTTCTTGCGTGTAATATCCTCTCTGCGCCTCTCCATCGAAACGCCGCGGATAATAAAAATCGGAATGCCCTACCTGGGTTTGTTTACGATATGAGCCTATTTCAGTCAACTTCGGATATTTCTTTATTTCTATTCTCCAGCCCTGATCATCTGTCAGATGAAAATGAAACTTATTCAACTTATAGAATGCCATCAAATCAAGAAACTTCATCACCTCTTCCTTTGGCTGAAAATTACGGCCGACATCCATCATGGCTCCGCGATATGAAAAGCGCGGAGCATCCTTTATGCTGACTGCCGGGATTCCAATTTTCCCTCCATACTTCCTGTCGGGATCATAAATATCCACAGGCATAAGCTGCAACAGAGACTGAACTCCGTAAAACAATCCTGTTGCCGTACTGTTAGAGCTGATTTTTATGCCATCAGGAGATACTTTCAGAATATAAGCCTCATCGGGAAGAGAATTATCTATTGAAAAGCAAATATCGGCCAATCCGGATTGAGGAACATTCTTCAACGTGACCGAAGTGTTCTTCAACACATCCTTTAAATAGTGAAAAACTTTCATAGAAGCTTCTTCCGAGGAAACAGCCACTGTCTTTTCCCCCTGCAAAATGTATTCGCCCTGCAACGGTATTACCTCATCAGGTATAGGTATAATGCTATAATTCTCCACGGAGTAAATTTTCTCTCCTCTACAAGAGAAAAAAAGAAATAAAGCAACGATTAACCAATAAACTCTTTTCATAATGCTTGGGATAAAAGATTGGGATGCTCCCTGATTATTCTGAGAATGAGTTCACCGAACAATGTATTGACCCAGGCAAACCAGGAACGGGTAAACTTCCCTGCATTTTCCGAATGGAAAGACTCGTGCATAAAGCCTGTTCCTCCGTCCGTATCGCGCAGTTGTTTCAGACAAGCGCGTATTTCTTGAACATCATCCGTTGTAAAAGCTTTCATAATGATGCTCATCGGCCAGATGTGATCCAGTCCCACATGAGGCCCCCCCACACCTTCACCGGCTTTTCCTTTGAAGAAATAGGGATTATTGTCGCTCCATATCATTTTACGGGTATTCTGATAAATAGCATCTTTACAGGAACAATACCCCAGATATGGAGCAGCCAGCAGACTGGGCACATTGGCATCATCCATGCAGAGAGCATTGCCAAAACCATCCACCTCGAAAGCATAGATACGTCCGCAGACCGGATGATTGAAAGTTCCGTATTTGCGGATTGCACTGTCCACCTCATCAGATAAAGCGATGCATTCCGCTGCAAAATCTCCATTCTTATAAACCACCGTTTCTATCTCCGCCAATTGGCGCAAGGATACCACGGCAAACATATTGGAAGGGATCAGGAAACCATATTGCGTAGAGTCATCTGACGGACGGAAAGAAGAAACTATCAGTCCGACAGGCTTAACAGGTGCACCCCAGCCGCCATTTATCTGCGAATCGGTAGGCCGGTCACAGTCACGTGTAAAGCTATATGGTCCGAGGTTCTGTTTACGTTGCTGCTCCTTAAAGGTCTGAACAACCAACTTCATTGCCTCGTGCCAATTCGAACTGAAAATAGCAGTGTCTTTAGTGAGCGACCAATAATGATAGGCCAAACGGATAGGATAACACAAGGAGTCTATTTCCCACTTACGCTCATGCAGTTCTTTTGCCATATACTGCGTATGGTCCGTTTCCCAATAGCTCCCCAACGGACCGTCATTAAACGCATTGGCATAAGGGTCTATGCGAATACATTCCGCCTGCCGGTTAACAAGCCCCGCAATCAAAAGTTGCAATTCTTTATCATCTTTCATCAACGGAAGATACGGCCATACCTGTGCAGAAGAGTCGCGCAGCCACATGGCATCAATGTCTCCTGTTATAACAAATGTATCAGGTATTCCATTCCTCATCTTATACCTGACGGTGGTGTCGAGCGTATTGGGAAAACAATTCTCAAACATCCAGCGAAGCTTATCATCTTTAATCTTCGTTTTGTTCTCTTCAATAGCAGCCTCCACTGCTTTGGAGGTAAAATGTCTCTTGTCCTTAGCAGGTCTTCGGGACATGTACTTCCCTTCCGGCATCCCAGATGAGGCAAACGTCAGAGCAGGATTGACAGCCATAGCAGCCAAAGCGAGTCCACTTGTCTTCAGAAAATGGCGTCGTGACATATTCTTTCCCATAATTGATATACTTGTTTTAATAGGTATGCTTACCAGAAGTTACACTTATTTTTTTCTCTTTACCACCGTAGAGCACCAATAATTCAAAATCAATATTGGTATCTACGGTAATACGCGGTTCTTCCTTTGCAGAACGGCGAGCTTCGGTTTTCAGACAGACAAGTCCTTCCGGACCAAAAGGATAACGCTCAATTCCATGAACCTCCGTCAAGTTCATATCCCAGACAATCTTCTTATTGATGTAATCTCCCTGAATACCAAGGATAAACTCTATCAATTCGGCAATAGGAGGAAGCCCTGCCCACCCTACAAATTCTTTTCTTGCCATAAATCCGGGCTCTGCTTTCTCCGGAGAATAATACTCCCAAAAAGTTCCTGTATTCTTATATACTTCGAACACCTCGCCATAATGATTCACGGCAATCTCTCTCGCCTGTTTGCGGTAGCCTTTCTTTATAAGCCCCTGCATCACCATATAGTTTGTTCCCGGCCATACTCCACCTTGCCAATAACGCCCGTTTTCCTTATATTTAGGATTATCTGCCGACAAAGAGGGAATACGGTATTTCCGATTGAACGTTGCCGGATTATCCAATTCTTTCACCATACGGTCAAGTTGTCCCTTATCCAGAACATTGGTAAACAATGCCCAATAAGCACCTATTCCTTTGGTGCTGCAAAGTGTACCATCAGCGTATTGATCATAAAGGAAACCTGTCCGTTCATCCCAAAGATTGTCATGGATGTATTTTCCCAACATCTTTGCTTCATCCTCGAATTCTTCGATTTCCTGCCAACGTTCCAGATAGAATCCCATCTCAAGTAACAGATTAGCGGTAAACTGCTGCTGGAGATTAGTGTCCAGCCAAATCATGTGTCCGTGGCTATAAATAGGACTATATCCTGCCGGTACGCGAGGCATATTGTCCATGCCCGTCCCCCATCCGCTGGACCAGTATGTTCCATTCCGCCATGTACGATTCAGTTTCAACCATTTGTAGTAAGCACAAAGCACCGGAAAAATTTTGTGCAAACGTTCCGTATCGCCAAACTGGTGAAAATAAACCATTTCACACCAAGGCATCAGGTTCGGTCCTGTACTGACGGGATCATACCGTTCAAAGCAGTCGGAACCGTCGGCCTTTATTTCACGGCAAATAAAGCCATCCGGGTGCTGCTTGGCATAGAAGTTATCCAAGGTATGCTGGAAAGGAAAGAATCGCGCACCATACCGGGCAAACATCAGGATAAAAGAAGAATCCCACATGAAGATATTGCCATTATAGGCTGTATCCAGATAGCTCGACACAAAACCTGATCCCGGCTGAGGGGTCCGAATGTTGCCTACAGCTATTTCCCATGCCCTCCAATACATCTCCAATTCCTTTTCATGTCCGTCCCAAATAGGATTTGGAAGTATCTGCCGCGCTTCTTCGAAGCTTTTCGGTTCAAGCGGATCAGGCTTTGACACACGATATTCATTTTCTGTGACCAATGGTTCTTTCACATACGTATTTTTATAAGGCAGGTGATATTTTTCATCATTGCCACAACTTTGGGCTTTCAGCAAAAGAACTGCCGGGAAAAGCAGGCAAAAGATGAGTAAAGTACGCAAAGCGCCTGCATAGTGTGTCTGCACAATAATGGGATTCATATTCTTTTTAGTTTATAAGTCAAGCAATTTCTTTATCTTATCAAAAATAGCAGTATTCTCATAAATACCGGTGAATTCTTGCGCTCCGGGCCCAAAAGCATATACCGGAACCATCACACCACTATGACCTCCTGTAGAAAATTTGCAGATAATTTTACCGTCTTTCAAATCACCGTCCACCAATGTAAGGCCACCCGTTTCATGATCGGCAGTAACAATCACCAATGTTTCACCGTCTTTGGCTGCCCATTGGTAGATAGCCCCAATGGTACGGTCGAAGTCATGTGTTTCCTGCATTAATAGATCAAGATCATTGAAGTGTCCATAGTCATCCAATTGTGATCCTTCAATCATCATAAAGAAACCATTCTTATTCTGATTCAGCAATTCAATCCCTTTCAACGAAGCACGTGCAAGAAGGTTGCCACGCACAGAAGGAAGCGGAGTATCCACCGTATCGGTAACGGCAAATACCCTACCTTTCTTTACAGCTTCCAGCTCTTTCCAATTCCGAGGTGTACTGAATCCTTTGGCACGCAGTTCCTTGAACAAGTCTCGTCCGTCCGCACGATTCTCAAATAGTTTGGAGCCACCGCCAAATACATAATCTACCGGACTGTTCACATAATCAGTCACAATCTCAGCTTCCGCATCACGGTCTTTGTTGTGACAGCAAAAATCAGCAGGCGTAGCATCCCACAGACGGCAAGTCACTGCAATACCGGTAGATTTTCCCTTGGCAGCAGCCAAATCAACCAGTGATGGCACAGGACGTCCCAGAGTATCTACACCCACACTGTGATAATTGGTTTTCTGCCCTACCGCCATGGCTGTACCGCCCGCGCCAGAATCAGTAATCAACTTATCGGCACAGTAAGTTTTAGAGAGTCCTACAACCTGGCAATTATCCAAAAACAACTTGCCGCGATTGGCAGTCCATGCTGAATATACGTGCATAAGGCTCATGCCGTCACCTATCATTAAAATGACATTTTTTATTTTCTTCCCTTGAGGCGGTGTTATTCTGGTCACTTCATAAGGTTGTTCCAATACATAAGTTTGCTCTTTGTCACGACGGCTTTGCGCCAACACACCGACAGGTAATAATCCAATCATCAAAACAGCAAAGACACTGTTTCTCAATACATTTTTCATCATTATCATTTAAAATAGGGTATTATATTTATTTACATTTTTTTCAACAGTCACTCTACTGTTACCAGCACAGGTGAATGATCTGACAAGAAAGCATTACCTTCCGTTTCGGCCAAAACGCCATACCTCAATACTTTCAGACCATTACGTACAAATACATAATCAATCAACGGACGCTGATCATAAGGGATCTTTCCAAAATCATGGAAAGTCCACGCCGGACCATAAACAACAGGAGATTCCATACGGGCATCTGTCAAATGCCTTGGATTGGCAGGATCGGTCACATGCTTAATTACATCCGACTCCGGATCTGCATTAAAGTCCCCGGTGACAATCACCGGCAATCCATTGCTCAGTTCATCCACTCTGTCCAGTATAAGTCTTATTCCCTCACTACGTGCCACCACTCCTACATGATCCAGATGGGTATTCAACGCAAAATATTCTTTACCGGAAACTTTATCCTTCAGTTTTGCCCATGAAGCGATGCGCTCACAAGCACCGTCCCACCCCTTGGAACCGGCTACACCAGGTGTTTCGCTTAACCAGAAGTTTCCAGAATCAAGTAAAACAAAGCGATCCTTCTTATACCAGAGTGCGCTATACTCGCCTTTTTCCTTTCCATCTTCACGACCTACTCCTACCACCCCATATTCCGGTAAACATTCTTGAAGATCCTTCAATTGGTTGTGAAGCACCTCCTGCGTACCCAATAAATCCGTATCGTAAAAGCGGATAGCCGTCGCCACTCTATCCTTTCTGTATCTCCAATTGTTCAGGCTGTCTTCCGGATTATCATAACGAATGTTGAAAGACATTACATTTACAGGGTCCGGTGCAGATACCGGCTTCTTCGATTGCCCGCATGACGCAGCCCAAAGTGGTAAAAGTAACAAAATAATTCTTTTCATATCAATCTATTATTAATTAATTCACAAATAAAGCAGAAGCAGGAATCGGCACTAACTCTTTTGCAGAAGGAATCTTCCAGGCCCAGCTTAAATGTTCCCCTTCATAATCTTCAAAATAATAAAGCTTATACAGATGAAAACCTTTCTTCAAAGCAATCATTCCAGTAGCGGAAATAGCGGCATGAGAACCATCATTATTCACTACCATTTCATCTCCTATATACAAGACACTGCCGTCATCCGAACGCGTCTGAAAAGTATAGACTCCATCTTCGGGTACATTAATCAATCCAGAGAATATATAGCCAAAATGATCCTTGTTCCGGGCATCTTCAATGGATGGTTCCGGCATAATGCCTGTCTCAAGCAATGACATTCTCTCAATATCCGTGACTTTCTGACAAACTCCTTCAAAATATTTATAGGCCGTACCGTTCTTCACAGGGTACACTGGAAGCGAAGCTTTCAATTCAGCTTTAGTGGCCATTATAGACAAAGTCCTGCTCGGAAGGAAGCCCTCTTTAAATCCCTTCGCTTTAATCAGTAATGTCTTATCCAGTTCAAAAGGTTTCTCATAAAGCGAAGATTCTTCTGTCGGCTCATTTCCATCCAAAGTATATCTGATTGATGCATTCTCGGTTGTCGTAGCAAAAGCCACCGTTATCTTATCCGCAAACAAATTCAGATCCTTATCTACATAAGGAATGGAAACCACTTTCTCTCCGGTATAAGAGTAAGGGGAAGATTCTTGTGAGACTCCTCTGGATTTATCCGGCTTGCCAGATAAAGTAAAGCACAATTCCCCTCCCTCCATCAATTGAGCATAGGTAATGAAATTAGCATCTATCCGTTTGCCATTCAATTCTACTTTACTGATATAAATATTCTTGCCCGGATTATTGGCAAGAATGGTCAGTCTCTTTCCATTTGCCAGTTTTATTGCTGCTTTCTCGAACAAAGGAGCCGTCAAAGCAAATTCATTGCTTCCCGGACAAACAGAATAAATTCCCAAACTGGAAAGTATATACCATGCAGACATTTGCCCGCAGTCTTCATTGCCAACAATACCTTCCGGGGTAGGCTGATACATTTCATGTAGCAACCGGCGCGTCATTTCCTGTGTCTTCCAAGGTTGCCCTACATAATCATACAAATAGGCAATGTGATGACTCGGCTCATTTCCATGGGCATACTGACCTATCAAGCCGGTAATATCCACAAGATCACCCTGCACCGTGGAGTCTGTGACGAATATAGAATCGAGCGCAGTGATAAAAGCCTCTTTCCCACCAAACAACTGCATCATTCCATTTACATCGTGAGGTACGAAGAAACGATATTGCCAAGCAGTAGCTTCCGTATAAGCACGTCCTACTTCCAACGGATTGAAAGGAACTTCCCAGTTGCCATCCATCCGCTTGCCACGAAAGAACTTTGTAGATCCGTCAAAAACATTGATATAGTTTTGAGAACGTCCGATGTACTTTTCATAAATATCCATTTTCCCCATCTCCCGAGCCATGCGTGCAATACACCAGTCATCATAAGCAAATTCCAACAGGCAAGAAACAGATTCCCTTTTTATATTCGCAGGAATAAAACCATATTTTATATAGTAATCAGCGCCTTTTTTATTCTTTTCAGAAGAAGCGACCATTGCCTCCAATGCTTTTTCCGCATCAAACCCTCTGATTCCTTTCAAGTAAGCATCAGCGATAACAGAAGCCGAATGGTATCCGATCATCGTCCCCGTCTCTCCGGCAGAAAGCGGCCAAATGGGAAGTTCACCAGAAGCGTCGTAAATATCCAGATAAGAATTAATCATATTATTAACCAACGTAGTATCGATCAATGTCATCAAAGGATTCCATGCACGAAAAGTATCCCAAAGGGAGAATGTAGAATATTGCACTTTACCCTCGGGCAACTTCCCCACCCGCATATCATGACGGCGATACTCACCATTGACATCACTCACCGTATTGGGTACAACCATAGTGTGATACATGGCAGTATAGAAATTCTTCAAGTCGTCGGCACTGCCTCCCTCCACGGTAATGGCTGCAAGTGCCTGCTCCCAAGCATTCCGGGCGGTGGCGCACACTGCATCAAAATCGAAATCCTTCACTTCATGTTCCAAATTCTCACGTGCATTATCCACGCTTACCAAAGACAACCCTACCCTTACAATAACAGGAGCTTTATCTTTAACATCAAATGTAAGGACAGCCTGCAGCTTGGTTCCCGCCGATTTTGTTTCAACAGAAATAATCTTCCTATCTTCTACAAATCGGACAGTCTGGAAAGGTTTAGAGAATTGAGCGACAAAATAAATGTATTGGTTATCCGTCCATCCTCTGGTTTTCCGCATACCTGTTATTTCATTGGCTGCCGTCTGTTCCAATTCAGCTCCATAAACATACTCATTGTCAAGCAGATGCGCCAAATCAATAATAACAGAAGCAGTCTTATCTGAAGGAAATTTATAACGGTGCATACCAACATGTGTAGTCGCCGTTAATTCCGCCTTTATACCCTCATCCTTCAGTATAACCGAATAATAGCCAACTGATGCCTTCTCATCCTTATGGGAAAAAATAGCCGGAGGACAAAAATCTTCTGCAGTCAAGTCCGTTTTTTGAGTAGTGGGACGGAACAATATATCCCCAAGATCAATACAGCCGGTTCCACTGAGGTGCGTATGTGAAAAACCTTTCAACCTGGCATCGTCATAATGATATCCGGAGCAGGCATCCCAGTTTCCGGCACGAGTATCAGGACTCAATTGCACTGCACCGAAAGGAACAGTGGCTCCCGGATAAGTATGACCATGAAAGCCGGTTCCGATGAAAGGATCCACATAGTCAACGAGAGACTGCTTGCCCGACGAGCAAGAGCCGCAGAACAGCAACACAGCAATGGAAAATATCAATTCTTTCTGTTTCATCTGATTGCATATTAAGAAAAGTTGCAGGGAATACTTTCCCTTCCATGCACCAAAGGTAGTGTTTGGCACACAATCTTCTGTAAAGTAATAAAAAAATCTGCAAGGACCAATATCCATAGATATTATCCCTTGCAGACCAGATCAATGGCAATGATCTATTTTTCTGATTTTATTTACATTCTCCAAGGGAGAGAATCAATTATAGCCCTCGTTTTGTTTTAACTTGCCATTCGAATTATCCACTTGTTGGGAAGGATAAGGAAATACCATCATATAGTCTTGATATGCAGTCTTATCTTTATAATCCTCATAATCGGCTACCGTACATGCAGATGCCGGATCCTGACGGTCCTCATAGTGACGTACACTCGGATGGGCATTCAGTTCAGCAGCCGCCAATGCTTTGATTTCTGCGTTTCCGGAACGATGCCAACGTTTCAAATCGAATAAATGGTCGGTAAACTCGAACGCAAGTTCACAACGACGTTCATGATATAAATCGGTCATTGTAGCAGTACCCGCCAGCAAATTTAAATTGGAACGCTTGCGAATGCGGTTCAAATCGGCAGTAGCCTTGTCTGCCTGTCCGGTCATCAGGTAAGCCTCTGCACGAAACAGCAGCATCTCTGCAAAACGAATAACAGGAAAGTTGATACGGGCAGTAGGCCAGTCACCATTTGTATTGACATATCCTTTATCAGCAGCATCGGCATGTTTGAAAGGGTCCATATATTTATTGATCATAAAACCTGACTCAATATCTGAAGTTGACCAAAAAGTACGAGTTTCACCAAATAACTGAAATTCTTGTCCATACTCCAGGATAGAGCGTTTCAGACGGTCATTACCTTCGCCATCCTTCAGCATTTCAGCATAAATGTCATAAGACGGCTTATTCTGTCCCCAACCATTGTATTTTCCCCAGGCTTTATTTTCAAGAATAACGCCCGGAAACTCGGAGCCACCACCGGTAGAACCGCCATTACCCGGAATAGTCCACAAATACTCCTTATTCCAAAAGTCAGAGAAATCAGAAGAGAATACTTGGGCATAAGTATCAGCCAAGTCACGGCCATAGGTGCTTTCCAGAGTATTCACCATGCTGATGACATTATTCCATTGGGTAGCATCCCAAGTAGCCCAATAAGCATATACCTTTGCCTTGAAAGCTACCGCAGCCGCATCATGCGCACGCCCCCTGTCGTCAACTCCATATTCTTCGAACTTAGGTAAATACTCTATAGCTTTGTCCATATCCGAAATAATATACGTGTAATCATCTATGACAGATGCCTGCTGGGGTGGAATGGAATAATATTCATTCTGACTTGCATAATCTTCATAGCGTATGAACGGCACACCTTGCTTGTCTGTACCATAACGGTAAGCTATCAAAAAATGTGCCCATCCACGGGTAAAATAAGCTTCGCCAAGACTGCGTTTCTCAATGTCGGTCAAGGTAGTGGAAGCAGCCTTGTCAGTCAATTGCTTGATAACCCAATTGGAACGAGACATCACTACGTACATCTTATCAAAAACACCACTCAAAGGAGATTCATTTCCTGTATATTTCAACGTTGCAAGAGATGGATAGCTACGTGTCTTACCCCAGACCACATCACAAGCGCCACCCTGTTCCCAGAACAGTTCACGTCCATAGACTCCTTCCTGATGGAAACGTTCGTACAAAGCATCCACAGCATCAATAGCCTGTTGGTCATTCGTAAAGTAAGTGGTGATGGTAGCATCTCCTTCGGGCTGCACATCAAGGAACTCACTGCACGAGCTCAGAAGCAATGCAGAAGACATTGCAATATATATTATATTCTTTTTCATAACATTCTTTCCTTTCATAAATTAGTAAGTCAATTTTACGCCAACAGAAAATACACGCGATATAGGATATTTCATGGCATCCCAGCCACCACACTCAGGATCCATACCCGAATAACCGGTAAAGGTAGCCAAATTCTCGCCACTGAGATATACAGACATACGGCTGTTACGTTCATTCAGATGAGACCACTTGCGAAGCACATCTGTCAAGTCATAAGAAAGGGTGACATTCTTCAAACGGAGATAAGAAGCATCTTCCAAATACCAATCAGACGCTGTGCTGAAGTTTCCATTCGGATCATTCTTTGAGAGGCGGGGAATATCGGATCCTGTATTCGTAGGACTCCATGCATTCAATATCTCATTGGAACGATTAAAGTTACCTTCTACATCACTCAGCAACATATACTTACCCACATAGGCAGCTTGTGCACCACCTACACCTTGAAGCATGGCACTGAAGGAAAACTTCTTATAACTAAAGCCCAATGTCAAAGCAAATGTGGTTTCAGGTGTAGCATTACCCATGTATTGACGGTCAGCGTCCGTAATCTTGCCATCACCGTTGGCATCTACAAATTTCAAGTCGCCTGCCTTAGCATTCGGTTGAATACCCACCCATTCTTTCGTACCATCAGAATTGGTCACATAAGCCCCATGCTCCTTATTCCAGGCAGCAGCCTCTGCATCACTTTGGAAGATACCGTCTGTCTTAACCAGGTAGTAAGAGTTCAAAGGTTCACCCTCGGCAGTCTGATAGATGTAGGGAACGCCACGAAAACTCTTGCTGTTCGTCCAAACGCCCGAAGTTCCATCCGCATTTTTCAAGCCGATGTCCGAGACCTTATTTTTAAGGTAAGAAAAGTTGCCCGTTACGAAATAAGAGAAGTCTTTGTTGACTCTATCATTCCAACTAAGCTGTGCCTCAAATCCCCGATTACGGACTTCACCTTGATTGACTACCAAAGGATTCAGCCCCATAGTAGTAGGCCACTCCATTTCCCGTTCCTGAATCAAGTTAAAAGTACGTTTATCAAAATAATCCAAAGATACAGACAAACGGTTCTTGAACAACTCCATATCCAAGCCCAAGTCATATTGTTCTGATGTCTCCCAAGTCAAGGCAGAATTCAAAGCCTTATAGTTATAAACGAGGTTACCCCAAGTAAGCCCCGACTCCACACCATACTGCGCAGATTCAGACCAAAAAGTTTTTCCCAGCAACGGTGATTTATAATTATAGGATATGGAACCCAGATTACCGATGCGTCCCCAAGATGCGCGCAATTTCAACAAGCTGATAAAGTCACTTTTCTTAAAGAACTTCTCATTAGAGATTTTCCAGCCCAATGTCACTGCAGGAAAGTCACCGCTATTGTTCTCTTTAGGTAAACGACCCGCATAATCGCGACGCCATGAAGCAGTCACAAAATAACGGTCATTATAAGAATACGCCAAACGGGCAATCAATGACACATTGGCGTCAGGGCCGGTCAGATAATCAGTGGCCTGAGTAGTTCCCGCATAAGCAAGATATTGCAGATAGGTTGATTCATCAGCCAGGTCTTTGCCTGTTACTTCCAGTCCGCGACGGCTATAATGATCGGCAGTAGTAGAAAACAAAGCTCCGATCGTATGTTCGCCAAATGTATGGTCATAGGTCAAAGTATTTTCCGTTTTCCAGGCATCGGCACGATAGGTCGTTTCCGTCAAAGAGTTTGATAAAGCCGGCTTACCTACCTCGTCACGGATGGGATTGAAGTTCTTATATAAATTACTATTCAAATTATAAGTGAAACGACTGGTGAACTTCAGTCCCGGAACCACATTAGCAATCTCCAGACTGGTGGTGCTCCAAATATCGCTGGTTTTATTATATCTATTTTCAGCCTCCAACAAACGAACAGGATTCACGGCGTCACCATGAATATCCGCAAAATTGGAGCCATACTTGGCAATATAAGCCGGATCTTCGGTAGTGGTTCCTCCGTAACTTCCATCAAGTTCATTATAAATAGAAGCGCTGGCAGGCATATAAATGGCAGAAATGATAGGGCCTGTATAACCATCATTATCCGTATCTTTAGAACGTGATTCCGTGTTTTTCCAAACAAAGTCTTCACTGATAGTCACCCACTTGTTCAGTTTCATCTTTCCATTGTAGCGCAAAGATAAATTCTTGTTAAAAGTATTGATCAGCACACCTTCATCATTGTCATAGGCAAAGGAAATACGACTGTTGTAATTGTCTGCACCTACATTCAGGGCAACATTATGACGTTGGTAGAAAGCAGTACGGAAAATGGCATCCATCCAGTCCGTACGGGTAGTGCCCACCCACGGATTTTTGGTAACATCCCAACCGGTGGGCAAAGTCATACCGGCATTGGCATAAGACTGTTTACGCATCTCTATCTGCTGCTCCGCATTCAGAGGCTCAATCAGGTTGGCAGCCTGACGAATGCCGAAAGTGCCATCGTAAACCAAAGCAGGCGCTCCTTCTTTGGCTTTCTTCGTTGTAACCAAAACTACACCTCCCGCACCGGATTGAGCGCCATAGATGGCTGCCGATGCGGCATCTTTCAAGACAACGATGCTTTCAATATCGTTCATAGAAGCTATGGGAGCACCGGGAACACCATCTACCACCCACAATACATCATCTTTTGCCGAACCCTGCCCACGAATAACGATATTCGGAGAAGAAGTAGGATCGCCTCCATCCGACTGAATGGTAACTCCCGGCAACTGCCCCTGCAGCATACTTTCAGTAGAAGTCACAGGACGCACAGCCAACTCGTCGGCATTACTTACCACACCTACGGAAGCAGACAAGTCTTGCTTGCGTGCACTCGCACCATAACCCAGCACCACCACTTCTTCCAACAGTTCGGTATCTTCCTTCATTATTACCGTCAAAGCCTTTCCTGTAACCGTGACCTCCTGATTCGTGAAGCCTACAAAACTGATAACCAGAACAGCATTCTTCGCCGCCTGCAATTCAAATTTACCGTCAATGTCTGTAACCACTCCAACGGTAGTTCCTTTCACCAAGACATTGGCGCCAATAATCGGTTCACCGATTTGATCTTTCACTGTTCCTTTCACTGAAATCTGCTGTGCAAAAGCACCAACCGACAAGAACAGCCCTAAAATCAGGGTAAGAATCGTTCGATAGATTCTAAGATTTGTTCGTTTCATGCATGTAAATTTTAAGTTTATAATATTATACAATCACATTATAGTTTAAAAAACAGCAAAGTTCATAAAACTACATTACAACTGCATTACAAAGGTTTTTCGTTTATTTTAAGATAAAAATCAGTGTAACTTTAGATTCAGTTATCCAGCAAAGCAGAAGCTCCCAGCAAACTAATATCTTCTTTTTGAGATGGAATCACTTTCAACTCATCCAAGATGACTTTGTAAGGAAAGTCTTTCATTTCACCTTCCATCGTCTCTCTGAAGAAAGGAAAAGCCGACACAATGCCTCCGCCTAAAACAATAGCTTGAGGAGCATAGGCAAAAAGGATTACTTTTACCAGATTGCCCAGATGCAGCCCGAATTCTTTCCAGATTTTCAATGCGGCTTGGTTTCCTTTCTCCGCTTTTTCGGCTGCCGCTGCTCCCGTCGTATCATATCGCTTAAAGAAGAAACTGCTGCAATAATGTTCAAAATCAGTATCCTGATATGGGAACGACCCTATCTCACCGGCTCCCATGTATTGTCCGCAATACAAACGACGATTCACAATAACTCCTGCTCCGATACCTGTTCCAATGGTAACACCCACCATATTGGCGTATGGCTTACCTTCACCGAACAGGCTTTCACCCAAAGCGAAACAATTAGAATCGTTATTAATGGCAACCGGCACTCCAAACTTCTTCTCCAAAATCGCTTTCAAATGAATTTCTTTCCAGGAAGAAATATTCGCCACATTATATACTATCCCTTTTTCCGGATCAACAATGGAAGGAACACCTATTCCGATGCCATTCACCTGTTCATTCATCATGCCTTCAATCAGTTGGAAAAGCTGACTAAGTACCGCAGAAGCATCCTGCTGCGCCAGGCAAGCTATTGACATTTTGTTCAGACACCTGGCATTTTCCACTTGGGCAATCCTTATATTGGTTCCTCCTAAATCAATTGCGAGTTTCATGATATATTCTTTCTTTAAAGGATTTTTGTCGGAGCAAAAATAAAGGAATCCCCACCCTTCGGCATTCCCTTTTGCGCATTTAAATCTTCTTTTTGCGCAAACATGTCTAATCGTCCCCGAAAACTAAAATCACATTTCTGCGAAATTACTGCCTATCAAGTTCTCCACCAATGCATTCCCTCCCGGAGCATCGACAAAATCGATGAACACAATGCCATAGTTCCGCCTGCCCGCCCTCTCTATATAATCCGCCACCGGTTTATTTATCTTCTCAGCAAAAGTGCGGGGAGTCCCCAAAGGCAATCCTGTGGCACTCACAAAAGAAATTCCCCACCTGCACAAAGAGGCCGACTCACCGGATACCCTCTCGAAATTGCAGATGCAGGCGTCAATTTTTCTATCAGCTTCTTTGTCCGACTGATATTGATACTCGTCCTGAAGCAAGACATACCCCTCTCGGCCCCTCTTGTCACGAAGCGTCAGTAAGCAAGAGCAATTATCTTTCCAACCGATGCAGGCAGCTCCCGGATAATTATTCATCGCAGAGTCTCTGTGCAAAAAAAGAATTTTCCCACGACATTCTTTCAGTCTCAGTTCCGGACGAAAATCTGCAATAAAATAAGGTTGATATACAGAATCACGCAAAGAAGCGGACAGCAGGGAAGCATAGTCCCGCAATGCCCCACCCTCTTTCTTCAGCGACACAATCAGAGTTTCAGAAGGATGTGCCCGTAAAAAAGCCACGAAAACCGGCAACACATCTTCTTCCCAATAAATGCGTTGGAACACATGGCTATGAAATATTCCTAACTTACCTTCCCTCTCCTGTAATCTGATATCAAAAGCGCGGATGCCCTGTGCCAACTGCTCCGAGATACCCACACCCTGTGTCTGCAAAAAGGGACCACCAGTCATAGCTCCACTATCGTGCGTGCCGGGAATAGAGAGCCTACATAGCAAGGCGGTATCCTGGACACCCTTCATCCATTCCGTTCTGTCCGCATTATCGGCCCGCAGTGTCGAGAATGATGTCAGCACCATTAAAGACACTGCACAAAGAAAAACCGTTATCTTCTGTTTCATAGTCATCTGTACTAAAAATTTTACGCACATACAAAAGTAGCGATGTCATTCTCATACGACACCTCCTAATGCGCTTTTTATTCTTCATTTTGCGCAAATCATGACTATGCCATGCCCGTTATGTCAGTTCCGGTTTAATTCCTATGGCCTCAAGCTCTTTCAGTTCTTCCCCTCCCCAATAAGTACTTAGGTTGAGCCCGATAAGGGTAGGCTTCATGTTATGTATGCGTTTCAGTACCGGTTTTCTTGCCGCAGGTATCACCTCGCATCGCAATACTCCGGTAGTTTCCACCACTGAGGCAAAATCTCCTTTAGCCAACATATTGCCATCTTTCAAGCACTCTATATCATCCATACGGTAGGCCGGCCGCTGTTGCACATCACTCATTATTGTGAGCAGTGCATCATCCTTATGCGCCGGGCAAGAAAAGACCAACCTGTCTTGTCCATATCTTTTATATTCCTTATCGAGCTTCTTATCCAGCAAATCGGCCATAGAGACTCTGACAATGCGTCCGCTTTCAAACACGTTTATCAGATAACCGTCCGATTCATCCTCATGGATAGCCATAGACAGCAATACATCATTACGCCAGCACTCATCCTGCGTCATCAAATAGCCGTTTTCGGAAAGCAGATGCAAATAGCGCACCGTACTCAC
Organism: Bacteroides helcogenes P 36-108; assembly: GCF_000186225.1. Lineage (NCBI taxonomy): Bacteria > Pseudomonadati > Bacteroidota > Bacteroidia > Bacteroidales > Bacteroidaceae > Bacteroides > Bacteroides helcogenes. The sequence goes on from NC_014933.1 coordinate 95,948, forward strand.
CCCAAACCCATCCATCCAACTATGCGTGGCATTGGCACGTATCAATCCCGTTGCTATCTCCCCCGCCTCGGAAGCCTTCTTCACAACAGGCTTTTCTTCCGGCATATCTGCTTTTTCGGGAGATGCCTCTATCGTCTCTGAAAGTATCTCAAGCGGCATTGCGACAGCCCCGGCATCTTCCGGCTGAGGTAAAAGTTCTTCCGTACCGCACTTACTCTTCAAGAAAGCATTCAACGCATCTCCTTGCAAAGACCAGGTGGAAGATCCTTGCCTTTGATAGCAGACACCGTCACACATCACCGGATGAAGACAAGGTTTTATATCCATCGCATAGACCTGCTTCTTGCCTGCCAACGGATAAGAAACGGTAATCTTAGCATTAGCCTCCATGCCCAAATAGCGCACCACGCTATTACGGACATGTAAGTCGAATTTGTCCAAACTTCCGTTGAAGTAGGCAATATCTGCATCCAGACCGCTTGCCACACCCTCATCATTCACTCCCAAATAGAGTGTGCCGCCATCAGCGTTTAGGAAACCGCAGATAACAGACATGATTTCTTGTGTCTGCTTAGGGAGATTTGCCCTCATACCCTTTTCCGGCGAATAGACAATAGATGTCTTGAATTCCACATTCTGCCCTTCACTTCCAAACGAATAGAACACATGCTTGCCGACGTCCATATTCAAGATATCATAGATTTTCGCACAGATAGCATCTTGCTGCCCGTCCATAGAAGAGGCTTCCAATAAATTATAGGCAAGTACCAGTTTCGCCAACTTCACCCGCCTCTCATTGCCTCCCTGTTGCAGCACTTTCCAGAGGAAGTTGTTCTGTGCCGAACTGTCAAGACTGCCCAGCACCAACATATCCAGCATGTCTGACTGAAGCAAGGGATAGCTCGGCAGCAAATCATGACAAGCCTGGTTTCGCATTTTCAGTTCCTTCATATCCATCTGCCCGTTGACGGCAAACTGCTGGAGCATCTGCAGCAGCCTCATCCGTTCCAAGAAAGATTTTCCTAATTCTTCTTTATCCAGCAAGATGGCCAATATCCTTGCAAAACCGAGATAATTGTAGGTCTTTACATAATTTTCTTCAAGCATTGCCACACGGTCAATGATATGCATCAGCTCGCAGACAGAAGATTTATCCATTTCATTGTCTTCCCTCCGGGCAGGCATTTCTTCTTCCACCGCTTCTTCATATACCTGCTCGTCCGCATAGCTATAAATCAAATTGGCAAAAGCATCCGCTATAATAAAAGTGGGCGCAGTCTGTCGCAAGAAGTCCGCCATGACAGCTCCTGATGTACGCACTTCATTAATCTCCGCTTCAAGGAAATCGCCCTGTCTCAATTCTACGCTTCCGGGAAGTATGGGTATGAAAAGACCGTAACCATAATTGCAGATACAAAAATAATGATACTTCTGAACCTCGGCCACCACACATGTCACAATCTCGCCCACATATACACTTTGATAAATAAACGTATCCAGCAATTCTACCAACCGGAAATTAAATCCGCCATCTTTTCGCCGGCTCTGCACCACTGCCTGAAACAAATAGGGCTTTCCCGAATCGGATGTAAAAGCCCCTACATCCGTACGCAGGCCATAGCGCACTATATTGTTCGTGCAAAGAACTCCTTCCCCCTCATACATATCATCCTCTATCCGGCACAAGAAATAATTGGGATTACGAGATTCTTGTTTCACGACTCTTATCCTCACCTTGTCGCCTATTTCAGGCATCACCTTACGTACCCCCGGCCTGAAAGCCAGTACATCCGTACCATCGAACAACTCCTGTTCCGCATTTCTCCACAATTGCTGATAGGGAGCCAGGTCCTTGGTTCCCGAAGACACACTCCGATTATTCACACCGGACAACTGCACCTGCAAGTGATGCCAAGGCAGCAACCCCTCGGAGATGCAAGGCCATTGCTTTTTCACCTTCTTGGCAGTACGCAGACTTATGTCACCATCTTTTATGCAGAGCTGCACCTGCCTGTCTTCATACACACGTTCTGCCATACCTTCCCGACCATCGGCCAGAGGATAAGACAGGCGGACTATGAGCATGGCAAGCTCCCTGACATCTTTCCATTCAAATTCCAGCTTCGGGCACTCATCGTTTGCGATAATGCCAAAAGCCTTCTCCAGCAACAAGGAAGATGAACTTTCTTTCAAAAAAGTGAGATAACGGTATAGCCTTGCACGTTTCAATCGCCACTTACACCGATCTTCTTCCCGCACCAGCAGCAAAAGAACAGCCAGTGACATGACCGTGCTTCTCACGAGCGATGCCTCTTCTTCGCTTTCTATACCACCCATGCGGTCAATATAGCCGCTATGCTCGTCAATATACAGACTGAGAGACTTAATAAATACATCCCGATAGGGCTCGTAAATCCGCAGTGCGGAAGGTCCTCCGATAATTACATCAAGAAGCGGCTGTATCTTGCGGGTCAGGGACTGCCGGTCCAGACGAAAAATGCAATGCAAGACATCCAGCTTTTCCTCCGAACGATAAAGATTGCCCGACTTCTTCATCTTGGCGAGCAGATCGTCAACATAGCATCCATCCTCCCCCGATGCCAGCATTCTTACCGCTTCCATATATTCTTCAATACGCCTCATCGTCTGCGACAGCAATCCAACAATAGAAAAGCGTCGTTCATCTGCGCATCCGTCCAGAAAATCAGAATCCTCCAGCAAAAACAGGCAGATCCTCCGGCATATATTCAGCCATCGTTCCCGATGTCTGCCACCAAGTTCAACCCACTCGTCAAGTCGCTCTGCCAACTGTTTGATTCCTGCTTTCATCCATTCCTCATCATAACGCAGCAATGCCTCTCTGACTTCCGCAAAAGTCTGTGTACTCAAAAGAGTCTTTGTCAACCAGCGGGCATCGGTCTCCGTCATATTCATCATCCCAATCATCTCCTCCAAAGGTCTGAAGGGATAATTACCTCTGTTACAAGACTCATCATCGGTGAGCCTCAAATTCAGCCTATTGCCTTTCAGCAATGCGACCCTGCACTCTATTTCTTGTGAGATTTGCAGTTTTATCCTTTTGTCCGTCTGCAACCTGAAGTAAAAGCCGTTCTTATCTCCCACTTCGTAGTAGCCTCCCATCGCGTCCGACAAATCTCGGCGCACCCAAAAAGTATAAACCCGTCCTTCTTCATAAAACCTCGGCAACAATTGTCCATAATTCTGAACCAGCACAGGCCCTCTTTCATCTATATCCTTTACCAAACAAGAAATCTTATCCGGCAACGGATCTTCTTTTTGAAACTTGAACAGCCTCACTCCATATTCTTTCCCTGCAAATTCTACAATGTAGCACAGACTATCGCCTTCAATCCTCTTTTCCTTAACGGGCAAGTCATATATATCATTCTTACGCAACTCCATGTTTTTCACCATTTTAGTTATAAGATCAAACATCCTATACAGACATTTTTACAAATATACATTATTTCATCATTTTTCCTACTGTAAATATTCCGATTATTTCATTCTATAACTAAAAAAGTGATGTCACCTTTTGTTTTTGCCCATGACTCATACACTATTCCTCCGTAGTTTCTCCATATTTTCTCCGTATTCATGGTACTTTACATGGAGAAACTACGGAGGAAGTACGGCGAAACACAGGTGTAGAACAGAAGCAGTACACAATGTGGAATACTAAAGCCCGCCATTCTTGCTTAAACAGTTTTTTTTCACGACCTTTGCAAAAAGACAAAAGGGACAACAAACATCAAGAAAACATGGGAAAAATAGAACAAGGCATCTTAGGAGAATTTTCCGGGAAAATAGGTCCGGTAGTAGGCTGCAAAGGAAAATCGGGAAACTACATACGCGCCCACAACGGCAACGCAATCAATCCCCGTACACAGAAGCAACAAGAACAGCGGGGACGATTTGCCACCGCATTCGGCTTTCTAAAAACAATCACCCCATTCATACGCATCGGTTATGCAGAAACAGCACAAGGCAAGACTCCTTTCAACGCAGCCATGTCATACATCATGAGGAAAGCGTTGAAAGATGAAGGAAACCAGACAGCTATCGACTTCAACCGCCTGATGGTATCCACCGGAAGCCTGATGCCAATTTTTGACGGAACAGTACGAATAAGCGGAAATTGCGCTTCGTTTGAATGGAAAAACAATGGCGGAACCGGCAATGCAGATGATACGGATAGCGCCATGCTGCTCGTCTATAACAAGGAAAAAGAAATGGCGACGTATGATATGGCGGCAGCCACGCGTTCCGAAAGATATGCCGCACTTGCATTGCCCGCCGACTGGGACAAGGACACGCTGATATGCTATTTGGGATTCAGAAGCGCAGACGGCAACTACGTTTCCAACAGTCTGCGCCTCAAGCGAGAGTAAACAGCAAATGCCGGTCTGTACTACGGCTTTCATCGAAAGAAAAGCCTTCCCAGGCAAAATTCCGCAAGCCGTCAGTACACTCTATGCGATTCTTAATGATGTAGCGCACCATTTCTCCACGACACATCTTGGCATAGATGACAACAGTCTTCAACTGCCCGTTTTTCCACACTTGAAATTCAGGAGTGACAATCCTCACTTCCCGTTCCACACGCTTCCAATCGAACAATTCTTTCATTTCACCGCTTGCCAGATCGACAAGAACACCACCCAGACGCTTGGTCTCAGCTATAAAAAAGTCCGTCAGCAGAGGTTTCCAATAATCAAACATGGAAATGCCTCCTTTTTCGGGCAAACAGACATTACCCTCCAAACGATAAGGCTTAATTCCATCCAACGGACGAAGCAACCCATAGAGAAAAGAAGTGATGCGAAGATGCTCCTGGGCATAAAGAAAATCGCCGGCAGCAAAGTCTTCCGGGAAAATGCGCTTGTAAACCGCCCCTGTATAGGCGCAGACGGCAGGCATCGGACGATTATCTTCCGAACAGAAATCATGATAGCGCAAACGGTTTTCGGCAGCAATCTTGGCATTTACACGCAGTATTCTTTCCAATTCCGCTGTGGTATATTGCGACATTTCCAAAGCACTCTCCACCGCTTCCTGCTCAAAGTGGGGAACCGTGATTTGGGGAACAGTGACAGAGCAACGTAATGCCATCGTCTTGGCACAAGAAATAAAAGTAAGCATAAACAATCCTCGTTTAATGGAATAAAAGTCTTAACCTTATTTAGACAGTGCAAAAATAAGGGAATTTAGAAGAGAATGGACAGGAGCTAATAATATTTTCCACAGAATTCACATCAGTTTCAAGAGTTTTTCATACCTTTACAGCTTGTTGGAGAAAAGTATGCATACAAAAGTGCAGAAGCCTCCCCTTCTCCGACATCCGAAAATAGAAGAAAGAAAAAAATAATATATAAAATGACTCACAAATGGAACTATCAACCCATTACATCCGAACAGACAGAAGCAAGCCAACAACTGGCTCAAGAATTGGGAATTAGCCCGGTACTTGGGAGATTGCTGGTGGAACGGGGAATACATACGGCAACAGATGCCCGGAAGTTTTTCCGCCCGCAACTACCGGATTTATACGACCCTTTCCTCATGAAAGATATGGATGTGGCCGTAGAACGCCTGAACAGGGCAATGGGAAAGAAAGAAAGAATTCTGGTATATGGAGATTACGATGTGGATGGAACCACTGCCGTAGCATTGGTTTACAAGTTTATTCAACAGTTCTACTCGAACATTGACTATTACATCCCCGACCGCTACAACGAGGGATATGGGGTATCAATCAAAGGCGTGGACTATGCAGCCGAAAGCGGTGTAGGGCTGATTATCGTATTGGACTGTGGCATCAAGGCAGTAGATGAAATTGCGTATGCCAAAGAGAAGGGCATTGACTTCATCATCTGCGACCACCATGTCCCGGATGAGGTATTACCACCCGCCTCAGCCATACTGAATGCCAAACGCGAAGACAACACCTATCCGTACGAACACCTATCCGGCTGCGGAGTAGGCTTTAAGTTCATGCAGGCATTCGCCATCAGTAACGGCATAGAGTTTCACCATCTGATTCCTCTGCTGGATCTTTGCGCCGTAAGCATCGCGTCGGACATCGTACCCATCATGGGCGAAAACCGCATTCTCGCCTATCACGGCCTGAAGCAACTGAACAGCAACCCCAGCGTAGGGATGAAGGCCATCATCGATGTATGCGGACTGGCCGAAAAGGATATCACCGTAAGTGACATCGTATTCAAAATAGGACCGCGTATCAATGCCTCCGGACGCATCCAAAACGGCAAAGAAGCCGTTGACCTACTGACCGAAAAGGATTTTTCCACCGCATTGGAAAAAGCCGGGCAAATCAACCAATACAATGAAACCCGGAAGGATCTGGACAAGAGCATGACGGAAGAAGCCAATCAGATTGTCGCTGACCTGGAAGGGCTTTCCGAGCGCCGTTCCATTGTGTTGTATAATGAAGACTGGCACAAAGGAGTGATAGGTATCGTAGCTTCACGCCTGACAGAAATCTATTACCGTCCGGCAGTTGTACTGACACGCACGGACGACATGGCAACCGGTTCCGCCCGTTCTGTCTCCGGATTCGATGTTTACAAAGCCATTGAATACTGTCGTGACCTGCTGGAGAACTTCGGAGGGCATACGTATGCCGCCGGTCTTTCCATGAAAGTGGAAAATGTACCCGCCTTTACGCAACGTTTTGAAGACTTTGTCGCCAAACATATCCTTCCGGAACAGACCAGTGCGGTGATCAATATCAATGCCGAAATCGATTTCAGAGACATTACCCCGAAATTCTGCAACGACCTGAAGAAGTTCAATCCTTTCGGTCCGGACAACGTGAAACCTGTATTTTGCACACACAATGTTTACGATTATGGAACCAGCAAGGTGGTGGGACGCGATCAGGAGCACATCAAACTGGAACTGGTTGACAACAAATCGAACAACGTGATGAACGGCATTGCATTCGGACAGAGTTCACATGTACGTTTCATTAAGACGAAGCGTTCATTCGACATCTGTTATACCATTGAAGAGAATACTCACAAACGAGGAGAAGTGCAGTTGCAGATTGAAGACATCAAGCCTAACTAAGCCTTCTGCCCCAAAAGAGTTTCACACTGCAATGAACGATAATCACAACTTAACATCTCCTCTCCCTACAGGGGAGGAGATGAGGGAGATTCTCAAACAATACTGGGGATATGATGCCTTCCGAGGCATTCAGGAAGATATTATCAACAGCATCAGAGAGGGCAAGGATACTTTGGGGCTAATGCCCACAGGAGGTGGAAAATCCATCACTTTCCAGGTTCCGGCACTTGCTAAGGACGGACTATGCCTTGTAATCACTCCTCTGATCGCACTGATGAAAGACCAGGTGCAGAACCTCAGGAAACGTGGCATAAAAGCACTTGCCATATATTCCGGTATGAGCAGACAGGAGATCATCGTCACCTTGGAGAACTGTATTTTCGGCAACTACAAGTTTCTCTACATTTCTCCCGAACGAATAGATACGGAAATCTTCCGCACCAAATTGCAGAAGATGAAGATCAGCATGATCACCGTCGATGAAAGCCATTGCATCTCACAATGGGGTTATGACTTCCGTCCGGCTTACCTCAAAATAGCCGGAATACGCGATTTATTGCCGGGTGTGCCTGTGCTTGCACTGACAGCCACCGCTACCCCGGAAGTAGTGAAGGACATACAACTCCGGCTTCATTTCCGTGAAGAAAACGTATTCCGCATGAGCTTTGAGCGCAAGAACCTTGCCTACATCATACGCAAAACGGAAAACAAGACCGGAGAACTGCTACATATTCTGCACCGCATGACCGGTAGTGCCATCATATATGTACGCAACCGCCGCCGTACCAAAGAAATCACCGAACTGCTGCATAACGAAGGCATCACAGCAGATTTCTACCATGCCGGACTTGATGACACGACCAAAGATATACGCCAGCAACGCTGGCAAACAGGCGAAAGCCGTGTCATTGTAGCAACCAACGCATTCGGAATGGGCATTGACAAACCAGATGTACGTATCGTTATACACATGGATCTACCGGATTCCATAGAAGCCTACTTCCAGGAGGCCGGACGTGCCGGGCGTGACGGAGAGAAAGCGTATGCCGTCATCCTTTATTCCAAATCAGACAGGACAACTCTCCATAAACGCATTCCAGATACCTTTCCCGATAAAAATTACATCAAAGAAGTGTACGAACATCTGCAATACTACTACCAGATGGCAATGGGGGACGGGCAAGGTTGCATACGCGAATTCAACATCGAAGATTTCTGCCGGAAATTTAAATATTTTCCCGTCCCGGTGGACAGTGCCTTGAAAATATTAACGCAAGCCGGGTATCTGGAATACACGGACGAGCAGGATAATGCTTCCCGGATTTATTTCACCATCCGCAGAGATGAGCTATACAAACTCCGTGAAACGGGCGAAGAAACGGAAATGCTTATCCAAACCATATTGCGCTCCTACACAGGTGTATTCACCGACTATACTTTCATCAACGAAGATTCACTTGCAGCACGCACAGGACTCACCCGAAGACAGATATACGAGCGATTGATGCATCTTGCCAAACTGAGAATCATCAGTTATATTCCACACAAAAAGACACCTTATATAATATACACACGTGAAAGGATCGAAATACGGCATCTGCAAATCCCTCCTCATGTATATGAAGAGCGTAAAGAGCGTTATGAAAAACGCATCGAAGCCATGTTGGATTATGTCGAAAATGACACCGCATGCCGCAGCCGCAAACTGTTGCGTTACTTCGGAGAAAACAATGAACATAACTGCGGACAATGCGACACTTGCATCAGTCTGAGGAGCAAAGAGGATGCCGATCGCTCTTCTACAAAGAAAATTACCGAAGAAATACTTCAAGCCTTGTCCGGACAGACTATGACACCTGCAACCTTGGCCGAACAAATAGCTGTTGATAAAGAAGCTCTTGTCAATGCACTCCATGAGTTACTGGATGAAGGTGAAATAATTACCAATAACGGAATGCTGCAAATCAAAAAATAATTCACTACTTTTGCTTCTCAGAATATTATGCCAATTACTAAATAAACATACACATTATGGGATTCTTCAAATCATTTTTCTCCGGTAAATCAGAAAAACCGGAAGATGAAAAACAAAAAAACGATCAAAAGAATTTTGAGATATTCAAATATGACGGCATGCGTGCACAGCGTATGGGGCGTGCAGACTATGCCGTGAAATGCTTTACAGAAGCTCTCACTATCCAAGAAGACTTTGAGACGATGGGATATCTGGCACAGGTCTATATCCAGACCGGATCTTTGGAAGAAGGACGCAAACTGCTGGAACGTATGGCTGAAATGGAGCCCGAACACACCTCCACCTACCTCACCCTTGCCAATGTATGCTTCATGCAGGAAGACTATCCCGCCATGGCAGAAGCAGCCCAAAAAGCAATCGGAATAGAAGAAGGTAACGCCATGGCACATTATCTGCTTGGCAAAGCCGACAACGGGCAGGAAGACAGCATCATGTGCATTGCCCATCTCACAAAAGCCATCGTACTGAAAGATGATTTTACCGAAGCCCGTTTGATGCGTGCCGAGGCATTGATGAAGATGCAACAATACAAGGAAGCTATGGAAGATATAGATGCCGTTCTGACACAAAATCAAGAAGACGAAAGCGCTCTCTTATTGCGTGGAAAAATCAAAGAAGCTACCCATGCCGAAGAAGAAGCCGAGAATGACTATCGCAACGTAACGGAACTGAACCCGTTCAACGAACAGGCATTTCTCTATTTAGGACAGCTATACATCACCCAAAAGAAACTGACCGAAGCCATTTCCATCTTTGACGAAGCCATCGAACTGAATCCGAACTTTGCGGAAGCCTATCATGAGCGAGGCCGTGCCAAGTTGCTGAATGGGGACAAAGAGGGTTCCATGGAAGACATGAAGAAAGGACTGGAACTCTCTCCCAAGGACATACAAAGCTTGAACGGGCAATATGGCAACCAACCGGGAGGAACGACCGGCAATATATTAGGACTGTAAGAAGAATGTAACCTGATACGGGCAAGTTCAAACAAAAAAACAGGGGACAACAAAAAAAAGACTGTTTTTTGTTTGTATCTAAAAGAAAAGCATTACTTTTGTCGCGTAATTCAAAAACAAAGAATACAAGTATGAAATCACTTATTTATGCATATTACTTCTTTTTTTACTTTTACTTTAGCCAGAAAGTAGAGCGGGAGTTTGTATGTGTCAAGTGACAGTGATGCTTAAGGACTGAATAGAGAACCAAGTAATATACTGAATCCCGCTCCATCTTATGGACGCGGGATTTTTTTATAGCATAACCCCTTTTAAGAAAACAAAGATCCAATAATGAAGAAAATTGCCATCCAAGGAACATTAGGCTCGTATCACGACATTGCCGCACACAAATACTTCGAAGGAGAGGAAATAGAACTGATCTGTTGCGCCAGCTTTGAAGACGTATTTGCGGCCATAAAGAAGGACAGCAAAACCATAGGCATGCTGGCAATAGAAAACACCATTGCAGGCAGTCTGCTGCACAACAATGAGTTGCTGCGCCAAAGCGGAACACAAATTATAGGCGAATACAAGCTGCGAATCTCGCACAGTTTCGTATGCCTCCCCGAAGAAGACTGGGATGACATCACGGAAGTAAACTCCCACCCCATCGCCTTGATGCAATGCCGGGAATTTCTGGGACAGCATCCGAAAATAAAAGTTGTGGAAGGAGAAGACACCGCCTTGAGTGCTGAAATCATAAAGACCGGAAACTTAAAAGGCCATGCAGCCATCTGCTCCAAAGCAGCAGCCGAACGCTATGGAATGAAAATCCTGCAAGAAGGAATCGAAACCAACAAGCATAACTTCACACGCTTCTTAGTGGTAGCCGATCCCTGGCAGGTGGATGAGTTGAACCGACATCGCAGTAAGGAGGTAAACAAGGCAAGTATGGTATTCACGCTGCCTCATACCGAAGGAAGCCTCTCGCAAGTGCTTTCCATCCTGTCCTTCTACAATATCAACCTGACCAAAATACAATCCCTACCCATCATCGGGCGCGAATGGGAATATCAGTTTTATGTGGACATCGTTTTCGACAACGTATTGAGATATAAACAGTCTATCGCGGCTATCGCTCCGCTGACCAAAGAACTTAAAATATTAGGAGAATATGAAGATGGAAAATCAAACATCTAAAATCAGGCCTGCCGACCGCCTGTCAAACGTCAGCGAATACTACTTCTCAAGGAAACTGAAGGAAGTGGCACAGATGAACGCTGAAGGAAAAGATGTCATCAGCCTGGGCATAGGAAGCCCCGACATGCCCCCCTCTGAAGACACCATACAAGCACTCTGCAAGGAAGCACGCAATCTGGACGGACACGGCTACATGCCGTACATCGGCATTCCCGAACTACGCGGCGGATTTGCCGACTGGTACAAGAAATGGTATAATGTGGATTTGAATCCGAATACAGAAATACAACCGCTTATAGGTTCAAAGGAAGGCATACTGCACGTCACGCTGGCATTCGTCAACCCCGGCGAACAGGTACTGGTTCCCGATCCCGGCTATCCCACTTACACTTCATTGAGCAAGATACTCGGCGCCGAAGTTGTGAACTACAACCTGAAAGAAGAAAGCGGATGGATGCCCGACTTCGATGAATTGGAAAAAATGGATATGAGCCGCGTAAAACTGATGTGGACCAATTATCCCAATATGCCTACCGGCGCAAATGCCACACCTCAACTTTACCAGAAGCTGGTTGACTTCGCACGCCGCAAGAATATCGTCATCGTCAATGACAACCCATACAGCTTCATACTGAACGACAAGCCTATCAGCATCCTCAGCGTACCGGGAGCAAAAGACTGCTGCATCGAATTCAACTCAATGAGCAAGAGTCACAATATGCCGGGCTGGCGTATCGGCATGCTTGCCTCAAACGCCGACTTCGTGCAATGGATACTGAAGGTGAAAAGCAACATTGACAGCGGCATGTTCCGCGCCATGCAACTGGCTGCTTCAAAAGCCCTTGAGGCCGGAGAAGAATGGTATGAAGGCAACAACCGGAACTATCGCAACCGACGCCGTCTGGCCGGAGAAATCATGCATGCCTTGGGATGCACGTATGACGAAAGCCAAGTGGGCATGTTCCTTTGGGGCAAGATACCAGCCGATTACGCCGACGTCGAAGAACTGACCGAACGTGTGCTGCATGAAGCAAGGGTGTTCGTCACTCCCGGATTTATCTTCGGAAGCAACGGAAGGAGATACATCCGCATTTCATTGTGCTGCAAAGACAGCAAACTGGCCGAAGCGCTGAGAAGAATAAAGGAAATAGTATGATATCTTTACACAGAAAAAGTCATAATCAAAACCGGATTCTTTTTTAGTAAAACGTAAAGGAAAAGATTACAACAAAAAGACTATATAATTAAACAAATAAACAGAATATGGAACTCGAATTAGAACCTATCACACTGTCCGGCGTTGAAGACAAGCGCCCGGTAGTTATTGCCGGCCCGTGCAGTGCCGAAACCGAAGAACAAGTAATGAGCACCGCCAAGCAGCTCGCAGACAAAGGCCTCAAGATATTCCGCGCCGGAATCTGGAAGCCACGCACCAAACCGGGAGGCTTCGAAGGCATCGGAGTGGAAGGCCTTTCCTGGCTGAAGGAAGTGAAGAAAGAGACAGGTATGTACGTATCTACCGAAGTAGCTACCGCAAAGCATGTGTATGAATGCCTGAAGGCAGGTATAGACATCCTTTGGATAGGTGCACGCACTACAGCCAATCCTTTTGCCGTACAAGAAATAGCCGATGCCCTGAAAGGTGTGGACATCCCCGTACTGGTGAAGAATCCGGTAAATCCCGACCTGGAATTGTGGATAGGGGCTTTGGAACGAATCAACAATGCCGGGCTAAAACGCTTGGGCGCCATACATCGCGGTTTCAGCAGCTACGACAAGAAATTGTATCGCAATCTGCCCCAATGGCACATTCCCATCGAACTGCGCCGCCGCATTCCGAACCTGCCCATCATTTGTGATCCGAGCCACATCGGAGGGAAAAGGGAACTTGTAGCCCCACTCTGCCAACAAGCCATGGACTTGGGCTTCAACGGACTGATAATAGAGAGCCACTGCAACCCGGACTGCGCATGGAGCGACGCCGCCCAGCAAGTCACTCCGGATGTCCTTGACTACATCCTCAACCTGCTCGTCATCCGCAAAGAAACGCAGACCACCGAAAATCTCAGTGAACTGCGCAAACAAATTGACGAATGCGACAATAATCTGATTCAGGAACTGGCAAAACGTATGCGGATTGCACGCGAAATCGGCACTTACAAGAAAGAGCACGATATGACCATCCTGCAAACCGGACGCTACAATGAAATTCTTGAAAAGCGCGGTTCACAAGGCTCACTCTGCGGCATGGACGCCGAATTCATAAAGAAAGTATTTGAGGCCATACATGAGGAGAGCGTGAGACAACAAATGGAAATTATAAACAAGTAATCATGCGAATACTAATACTCGGAGCCGGAAAAATGGGCTCTTTTTTCACAGACATCCTGAGTTTTCAACACGAAACGGCTGTGTATGATGCCAATCCACTTCAATTGCGTTTTGTTTACAACACCTACCGGTTCACTACACTCGAAGAAATCAAGGACTTTGAGCCGGAACTTGTAATCAACGCCGTTACGGTGAAATATACATTAGACGCTTTCCGCCAGGTATTGCCTGTGCTGCCTAAAGACTGCATCATCAGCGACATCGCTTCGGTAAAAACCGGACTGAAGAAATTTTATGAAGAAAGCGGTTTCCGTTATGTATCAACACATCCCATGTTCGGACCTACTTTTGCCAGCCTCAGCAACCTGAATACGGAAAATGCCATCATCATCAGTGAAGGTGACCACTTGGGAAAGATTTTCTTCAAAGACCTTTACCAGACCATGAAGCTTAACATTTTCGAATATACCTTCGATGAGCATGATGAAACGGTAGCTTATTCTTTGTCCATCCCGTTTGTTTCCACTTTCGTGTTTGCAGCAGTGATGAAACATCAGGAAGCACCCGGTACTACTTTCAAAAAGCACATGGCCATAGCCAAAGGACTGCTGAGCGAAGATGACTATCTGCTTCAGGAAATACTCTTCAATCCCCGCACTCCGTCGCAGGTGGAAAATATTCGTCTGGAGCTGAAGAATTTGCTGGAAATCATCAGTACGAAGGATGCGGAAGGTATGAAAAAGTATCTGACGAAAATCAGGGAGAAAATCAAATAACCATCCAAAGATGCAACATCTGTAACCTCGCATCTGCATCAGCCTTTGCAATTTTTTTTGCAAAGGCTGATTTTATATGTAACTTTGCGCCACTACAAAAGGAAACAGTAATGATAGATCAAGCCACAATAGACCGGATACTCGATGCCGCACAAATCACCGATGTCGTATCGGACTTTGTCACCTTGCGCAAGCGCGGTGTAAACTATGTAGGTTTGTGCCCTTTCCATGATGACAAAACCCCCTCTTTCTATGTGTCGCCAGCCAAAGGACTGTGCAAATGCTTTGCCTGCGGCAAAGGAGGAAATGCCGTGCACTTCATCATGGAGCATGAGCAGATGTCTTATCCCGAAGCATTGAAGTATCTTGCCAAGAAATATGGCATAGAAATCAAAGAACGGGAACTGTCCAACGAAGAGAAAATAATTCAGAGTGAACGGGAAAGTCTGTTCATAGTCAACCAGTTTGCCCGCGACTATTTCCAGAACATTCTTCACAACCATGTGGACGGGCGCAGCATCGGCATGGCTTATTTCCGTAATCGGGGGTTCAGAGATGACATCATTGAAAAGTTCCAGTTGGGATATTGTACGGAAAGCCACGACGCTCTGGCACAAGAAGCCCTGAAAAAAGGTTATAAGCAGGAATATCTCATAAAGACCGGCCTTTGCTACGAAACCGACGATCACCGCGTGCGCGACCGTTTTTGGGGGCGAGTCATCTTTCCGGTACATACGCTTTCAGGCAAAGTAGTGGCTTTTGGCGGACGCGTACTTGCCAGCGCCACCAAAGGGATTAAAGTAAAGTATGTCAACTCTCCTGAATCGGAAATCTATCACAAGAGCAATGAGCTATACGGCATCTACTTTGCCAAGCAAGCCATTGTGAAACAAGACCGCTGCTTCTTGGTGGAGGGTTATACTGACGTTATCTCCATGCACCAGTCTGGTGTAGAAAATGTGGTAGCCTCATCAGGAACCGCACTGACTTCCGGCCAGATCCGCATGATTCACCGCTTTACCAATAACATGACCATCCTTTATGACGGCGACGATGCCGGCATACATGCTTCCCTGCGGGGCATAGACATGTTATTGGAAGAAGGAATGAACATCAAGGTCTGTCTCCTGCCCGACGGAGACGATCCGGACTCCTTTGCCCGCAAGCATAACGCTACGGAATTCCAAACCTTCATCAAGGATAATGAAACGGATTTTATCCGCTTTAAAACCAACCTGTTATTGAAGGAAGCAGACAAAGATCCTATTAAACGAGCCGAGTTGATAGGCAATCTTGTACAAAGTATTTCTGTCATTCCCGAAGCCATTGTACGCGATGTATATATCAAGGAGTGCGCGCAACTGCTACACGTAGAAGACAAGCTGTTGGTAAGCGAGGTAGCCAAACGCCGGGAAAAGCAGACAGAACAACAAGTGGAGCGTGCTGAAAGGGAGCGTCGCTCCGCCAATGCCGCAAAAGAAAATACAGAATATCCCAACAACTATCCGCCCGAAACATTTCCACCCGAAGCACCCACTCCCCTTCCATCGGCAGCAGAAGAATATACCTCTTTCATACCACAAGAGGGCAAAGAAGGGCAAGAGTTTTACAAATATGAACGTCTGATTCTGCAAATGGTAGTTCGCTACGGAGAAAAGATCATGTGCAACATCACTAATGAAGCTGGTAAAGAAGTTCCCATTACCGTAACCGAATACATCGTGAATGATCTGAAAGAAGATGAACTCGCATTCCACAACCCGCTACACCGTCGGATATTGGCGGAAGCGGCCGAACATATACATAATGAAGGATTTATTTCCGAACGCTACTTTCTTGCCCATCCGGACGCTACCATCAGCAAGTTGAGTGTAGAACTCATCAGCAATCGTTATCAGCTCAGCAAATACCACTCCAAAAGCCAAAAGATTGTGACAGATGAAGAACGACTTTATGAACTGGTTCCCACATTGATGATAAACTTTAAATATGCCATTGTCAGCGAGGAATTAAAACATATCATGTCAGCCTTACAAGACCCGGCTGTCATCAACGATGAAACCAGATGTAACAACATCATGAAACGCTATAATGAGCTTCGCGAAATAAAGAGCATTATGGCAAAGCATTTGGGAGACAGAGTTGTAATAAGTTTTTAGATATTCCTGCTTGGGAACTTTATGAATTATGCCGAATCAGATTCATAAATTCTTCACGGGTTTTTGCCTGATTGAAAGCTCCGGTAAAATCGGATGTAGTAGTCACGGAATTTTGTTTCTCTACACCACGCATCTGCATGCACATATGCTTGGCCTCCACCACCACCATGACGCCCAATGGGTTCAAAGTTTCCTGAATGCAATCTTTGATTTGCAACGTCATGCGCTCTTGTACCTGAAGGCGATGGGAAAAAATATCCACTACACGGGCTATCTTGCTTAATCCCGTAATATAGCCGTTGGGAATATAGGCTACATGAGCTTTGCCGTAAAACGGAAGCATGTGATGCTCACAGAGTGAGAAGAAATCAATGTCTTTCACAATTACCATCTGACTGTACTCTTCCTGGAACTTAGCGGAACGAAGCACCTCATGCGGGTCCATAAAATAACCTTTTGTCAATGACAACATGGCCTTTGCCACTCGTTCCGGAGTTTTCAACAAGCCTTCACGGCTGGGATCTTCACCCAATAAAGTAAGAATACGATGATAATGCTCTTTCAGTTCATCCAATGAAGGAGATACTATTTCTTCTTTTCCTAACATGAGAGAATTTATGGTTTATGTTTATAATTCTGTAAAGAGACTATAAGGGGATATTTATCTGATCCTTTACTATGGAAACCTCCCTAAACACTCCGGTAGCACGCAACTGACGCATCATAGCATCCGCTTCTTCAATGCTACGGAAATCTCCGGCCCGGCATAGCCAACGAGGAGGATTGAATGAAGTATAGACGGTAAGCTCAGGAAAACGCTCCTTTATACGTGAAGCCACCGAATAGGCTTCATTCTTGGCCTGACGAGTATTATTACCGGCATAAACCTGTATGCGATATCCCGAACTTTTAATCACTTTCTCTTCATCAGTACCAACATGAGCCTCAGTGCCTATCAATGCCGCAATACGGGCATCCTGATGGATAGTTACCTTGCCTTGTCCCGGAACATTACGTTCCAGGTTCTTCACCATGCTATTCTGACCTACAGAAAGAGTTGCAAAAGCAAAACATGCAACCAAAAGTAAACCAAGTTTCTTCATAACTTACGAATAATATACCAAAAAATAAATGATAGACTGTAAACAATGGTTAACAGATGACAGACGACAGTCGATATGCACATCCTTGTGTAACCAACTATCAGCCATCATCTATTAACTATCCACTTTTTTAATTGAAAGCGTCAATGATCCCCTTGAAGTCAGCAACCTTCAAAGCAGCACCACCAATCAAGCCACCGTCAACATCCGGATTTGCAAACAATTCCTTAGCATTAGAAGCCTTACAGCTACCGCCATAAAGGATAGAACAATTGTCTGCTATTTCCTTACCATATTTCTCTGCTACTGTTGAACGGATAAAAGCATGGATTTCCTGAGCCTGGGCAGCAGTGGCAGTCTTGCCAGTACCAATAGCCCAAACCGGCTCATATGCCAGGATAATCTTGGAGAAATCTTCGGCAGACAAAGAGAATACAGATGCAAGCTGAGCTGCAACTACCTCATTCTGCTTATTTGCTTCACGTTCTTCCAAAACTTCGCCAATACAGAAAATCGGAGTCAGATTGTTTTCCAAAGCCAATTTTACTTTTTCTTCCAAGATAGCTACTGTTTCACCATAGTAAGCACGACGTTCCGAGTGACCTAAGATTACGTACTGAGCTCCTGTAGAAGCAACCATAGCGGCAGATACTTCACCGGTATAAGCACCAGATACTTTATCTGCGCAGTTCTCTGCACCTACACCGATCTTGGCAGCATCAACCAACGGAGTAACAGATGCCAGATGAATAAATGGCGTACAGATGATTACATCACAATTAGGCTTTCCATCAGCCAGTGCTTCATTCAGTTCTTTTGCAAGAGCAATACCCTCCTGAAGGGTTTTGTTCATTTTCCAGTTTCCTGCAACAATGTTTTTTCTCATTTTGTTTTATTATTAAAAGGGTTAATATATTTACGTTTCACGACTAAAATATCCACTCCGATAACCAACATCAAAGGGATAATAAACCAAAGCAAGACACACCCCATAGTATGCCAATCGCTCTCCTGCTTCTGCTTGCCTACTTCCAGCTTATCCAGACTGTCCGTCAGCACATATTCATCCGGTAGGCGATTATCGCTCCATTTATTCAAAATAGTTCCGTCTTTTATCAATAACAGACCGGGATTGGAACGAATAATTGTCTTCAAGGTAATATCATCCATTTGACAGAAAGGATATTCTGCCCCTGTTTTGTCACGCCACAATTCAATCTCATCTTCCGGAGAAGAAGTCAAAGCATAAAAAGCGTAACCATGCTCCAAGCTATAATCATAAATCTCGTTGATAAGGTCAATATTACTATCATCCGCATCCTCTATACGATGGGCAACCAATAAAAACGCATATCCCTTATCTGACAATACACTGTCTGTTATATCTTCTCCCGTTTCCAGATTCATCATAGAAAAATCATGGATAGGAGGTTCGTAACCTTTTTCCTTCAACACTGTATGCGTTTCGATAAATTTCCACGTACTGTCCGGATAATCCTCCAACGCAAACTCCTGACGCTTGCCGTCTTTTTCCAGGACAAACCGACTTTCAAATACTCCGGGATTTGCACCTTCAGGGATTTCCATACCGGCTTTAATATTTACCCCAATCTTGTAAGGACGAAAATCCAATATAGGCAGATTACCCAAACAATAAAATGAAAGTACAAAGATAAACAGGAACGTGTACATGGAAACCATCCACTCCATCTTAGCCGTAATGAAACGAACCGTCAAATCTTTCCACCTAAAGATTGATATAGCAGCTATCAGCAAGACAATATTTTTACCAAACGTCTGCCAATTAGTCAAAATCCACGCATCTCCAAAACATCCGCAATCAGATACCGGATCTGCCAGAGCCAGATAAAAAGTCAATGGAGTCATTGCTCCCATAATCAGTAAAGCCAGTGTCGATGCTGTATTCTTACGTATGCCTAAAAACATAAAGATGCCTACACTGAATTCCACTGCCGATAAGACAATGCCAAAGAGCAAAGGCAAATAAACGGGAAACCAAGATTCCATACCGAAAGCGGCCAGGTAATCCTGAATTTTGTAGAAAAATCCTAATGGGTCAACAGCTTTTACAAATCCAGAGAATATAAAGACTAATCCCAGTAAAAAGCGGCAGACATTTACCCAAACTTTCGCTATGATATGTTTTTTCTCAGTTTCCAAACTCTATCTTTATCAAACCAAATACGGAATAATTAATCATATCCATATAATTAGCATCAATACCCTCTGAAACCAAAGTCTTTCCCGACAGACTTTCAATCTGCTTAGTTCTGTAAATTTTCATCAAAACCAAATCGGTATATGAACTGATACGCATGCAACGCCAAGCCTCATCATAGTCGTGATTCTTTGCAAGCATCAACTCCAAAGAAGCACTGGCATATTTATCATAAAAGGCCATAGCCTCTTCGTTCGTAATATCAGCAGATTCGGCATAGCCCAATTCCAACTGTATCAATCCGATGATTCCATAGTTAACAATAGCAATAAATTCGGAACGAATGCCTTCATCCACCAAAGTTATTCCTTTTGTTTCAATGCTCCTGATCCGATTGGCTTTTATGAATATCTGATCTGTCACGGAAGCCGGGCGAAGAATACGCCACGCCGGACCGTAATCATGAAGTTTCTTGGAGAACAAGTCACGGCAAATGGCAATGACATGTTCAAATTGTTGCTTGGTATCTTTCATATCCTTACAAATAAGTTGCAAAGTTAGGAATAATTAAAGAAAAAAGAAAAAGAGGGCACTCTAAATTATATTAAAGTACCCTCCCCTATTGAGATTGTTTACGTTTCTATGAACAGCGCAATACTTGTCCCGGCCGCAAAGTAGTTCTACTTGTAATTCGGTTTAGTTTGCACAGTTTGGCTATTGTTGTTCCCTGACGACGGGCTATTCTTTCCAATGTATCACCTTTCTTCACTTTATAGAACAGACCTTCACCGACAGCCATCTGTCTTGCTGTATTGCCCGTAGTCCCTTTTGTCTTATGGAAAGTGTAAGAGTCGGCAACAATATCCTGCTTTTCAAAATCAAACATGAGTGCAGGATCAATAGGAATTCCCAAAAAACGAGTTTCAAAATGAAGATGCGACCCGGTAGAACGTCCGGTATTACCACCCAATGCGATAGGTTCTCCGGCCTTCACAGTCTGATTAATATCAACCAATTGCTTGGACAAGTGCCCATATACTGTTTCCAATCCATTATCATGACGAATGACGACATACTTTCCATATCCGCGACGCCCTTGATTCTTTACAATACGCACTCTCCCGTCAAAAGCAGCCCGTATCGTATCGCCCACATAAACTTTGATATCCAATCCATAATGCATTCTCCGCCTCCTGGGACGATAGCCAAACACATCTGTAATACGATCATTGGTAGTCGGCATACAAAAACCTGTCAAATCAAAGGTATGATTTTCCGGCACAATGGCATCTCCATACGCTTGTACAAATTCATTATTCCAATTCGGATACAAATCCAAGCCAGGATATAAAACTTGTTCCGCACGTATTTGCTTCTGCAAAGCCAATGAATCCACACTCTTAAGTTTTCTGTCGATAGGAGCTTGGCGGGCAATCAGATCTTGCGAGAAAGAATTCAAGCTGACCATTGCCGTCGAAGCTAATAAAGCTGTTTTAATCCAATTAAAATTCATTCCGTTTCGTCATTCATTTTGGTATTCGTTGCAAGCATTTCCGGCAATCAGCATCACCTTTTCTACGCGAATATCCAGATTGATTTTTAAAAAATTCTCCCAAAGGTAACATTTCTATCTGAAACACAGCACATATCATTAACTTTTTTTCAAGAAGTGAGATAAAAAGGGTAGGAGTTTTTCATCTTTAATCCCCTATAAATAGGGAAGATACGAACGGATATGTTTTACAACATAAAACGCAAGGAAAGTGTATATTTAAACGAATTTCAACTTATAGCAGCCCAATTAACGTTCGTTTTTCTCAGAGTTTTCAATTGCCTCCACAGTATCTCATTTTCGGGAAGAGCACCGGTGGGATCTGCATCTATAACCTTTTGAGCAATTTCACGGACATATTGCAGCAGTTGTCCGTCGCGAGCTATGTCAGCAATCTTCAGATCAAAAGCAATGCCACTTTGCTGCGTTCCCTCCAAATCTCCGGGACCGCGCAATTTCAGATCGGCCTCTGCTATTTCGAAGCCATCATTTGTCCGTACCATAATTTCCAAACGTTTCCGCGTATCTTCCGCCAATTTGTACCCTGTCACCAAGATACAATAAGACTGATCTGCACCACGCCCTACTCTGCCGCGAAGCTGGTGTAGTTGCGACAAACCAAAACGTTCTGCATTTTCTATAATCATTACTGAAGCATTAGGAACATTCACTCCTACTTCAATGACGGTAGTAGCCACCATTATTTGCGCCTCACCTGAAACAAACAACTGCATTTGCGCATCTTTCTCGGCAGGTTTCATTTTACCATGAACTTTACACACCTTACAATCGGGAAATTCTTCACAAATATGCAGATAGCCTTCTTCCAGATTTTTCAGGTCAATCTTTTCACTCTCTTTTATCAAAGGATAAACTATATAAACCTGGCGTCCTTCTGCAATCTGCTTGCGTACCGATCGGTACAAGCTCTCTTTACGATTATCAAACTGATGGATGGTAGCAATAGGCTTACGTCCCGGAGGAAGCTCATCAATGACAGACACGTCAAGATCACCATACAAAGTCATGGCCAAAGTACGTGGTATAGGAGTAGCAGTCATTACAAGCACATGCGGAGGCTGTATGCTTTTCGTCCACAAACGGGCACGCTGTGCCACTCCGAAACGATGCTGTTCATCAATTACAACCAATCCCAATGAGGCAAAATTCACCTTATCTTCTATCACGGCATGAGTACCTATCAGAATATGCACATCTCCTGTAAGCAGATCGGCAAGAATCGTCTCACGGCGTTTACCTTTAACGGAACCGGTCAAAAGTTCCACACGTACATCCATATCATACAGCAATTCACAAATAGTCTCATAATGCTGATTTGCCAATATTTCAGTAGGAGCCATCATACATGCCTGGAAACCGTTGTCAAGAGCTATCAACATACTCATCAGAGCCACCAAAGTCTTTCCGCTACCGACATCGCCTTGCAATAAACGATTCATCTGTTTTCCGGAGCCCACATCGCGCCGGATTTCTTTCAATACACGTTTCTGTGCATTCGTCAACTCAAAAGGAAGATTGCGAGAGTAGAAAGAATTGAATATCTCACCTACTTTTTCAAAAATATAACCACGATATTTACGTTGACGATCTTTTGCATAACGTAAGATATTCAATTGTACATAAAAAAGTTCTTCAAACTTCAACCGATACTGTGCCTTACGCAACAATTCCGAATTAACGGGAAAATGAATGTTTGTCAGAGCATCGGTCAAAGACATCAAATGATGCTCATTCAGAATGGCGGGAGAAAGAGTTTCGGGTATAGGTTCACGCAATTGTTGGATTACCGTGCTCATCATTTTCTCAATGGCATGCGAGTTCAGCGAACTCCGCTTCATTTTAGCCGTTGTATTGTAGTAGGGCTGCATCCCCATAGTAGATAATTTTAATTCCGAAACCGGATCTATATCAGGATGAGCTATGTTTATTCGTCCGTTGAAAGCTGTTGGTTTGCCAAAAACAACATAATCCTGATGCACTTTATATTGTCCCAACAGGTATTTAATGCCTTGAAACCAAACTAAATCCACCATTCCTGTACCATCCGAGAAATGAGCTATCAGTCTGCGTTGGCGTCCTTCACCAACAGTTTCAAAATGCAAAATCTCGCCTTTCAATTGAATATAAGGCATAGTGCCGTCAATTTCCTGAATATGGTAGATACGGCTACGGTCCACATACTTATAAGGGAAATAATACAGCAAGTCGTGAAGGGAATAAATGCCCAATTCCTTATTAAGCACCGAAGCGCGTTGCGGTCCGACACCCGACAAATATTTTATGTCACGAGTAACTAAATCGAACATGAATCTATGAGGACAGCAGCTATTTTTAAATCAAAAGAAGTGGTTATTTTTATATTCTCCCTATTTCCATTTGTGAGGAAAACAGGTACGCCAAAAGCTTCTACAACGGAAGCATCATCTGTAAAGCAAGATGCATAAGGTTGCCTATAAGCTTCTTTCAAAAGATCTGCATCAAAAACCTGTGGTGTCTGAACCAGTTTATAATCATCACGGCTGACAGTAATACTCCGTCCTCTCTCCAAATGACGTACAGTTTCCACAACATCTGTCACGGGGATAACCGCCTTCTTTTCCACAACCAAATCATAGCAACGAGAAATCACCTCTTGTGACACAAATGGACGAACACCATCGTGCACCCCCACAAAACCGGAAGTCTTCACCAAAGCCAAACCATTCTTCACTGAGTGGAAACGGGTTTCACCACCGTCTGCAATGATATGGGATAACGAAAAATGATACTCCCTACACAGTTGTTTCCAATAATTTTGTTGACTGCGTGGAAGTACCAATATTATTTGCATATCCGGATCATAAGCATGGAAAGCTTCCAATGTATGCATCAACACAGGCTTTCCTCCAACGGGAAGAAACTGTTTGGGAATATCCGCCCCCATACGTAAGCCCTTACCTCCTGCAACAATCAGAGCATACTTCATCAGCAAACGCACATCGCTTCTTTCAATTCCTTTACTTTTTCCTTACCCAGCAAAAGTCCGACAACAGCCAAAGCAAATTCCATAGCAGCACCCGGACCTCTGCCAGTAATAATATTGCCGTCTTTCTCAACCAGAGCACCTGTACATTCAGCACCTTCTAAGTATTGTTCAAAACCAGGGTAACAAGTAGCCTTCTTTCCCTTCAGCAAGCCAAGCTTACCCAGCACCATGGGAGCAGCACAAATAGCAGCAATCGGTTTGTTTTCTCCAGCAAAGCGCAATATTAATTTACGTAAATCATCACACTTTTCCAATGTAGCAGCACCTGGCATACCACCCGGAAGCAAAATCATATCTGCATCAAAAAAATCACAGTTCACTATATTCTTATCGCACAAGACTGGTATGTCATGAGCGCCTGTCACAATTTCGTCAGGAGTTACTGTCACCATTTCAACATTCAAGCCCGCACGTCTCATTACGTCAACAGAAGTGAAAGCTTCAATTTCTTCAAATCCGTCAGCAAAAAAAACATAAACTGTACCCATAATTTTCTCTCCTCTTATTTTAAATTAAAATAATACGTTATTGTTCCTGTCTGATTATTCAAACCGCTTACTGCATTGAAATGCGCTTTTTTGGCCGCATCCTCCGCTGCTTTGCGCAAAGCCGGATTTACGGTATTTGTCATTTGACGATTGATATCAGTTGCAATCACTTGTCCTGCGGGATTTACGGTTATTGTAACCACCACTCTGCCTTCGTCCTGCACATTATACACCGGTCGTGGAAGCCCCCCTTCTCCTATGGAGCGACCACCAAGATTGAAGGTTCCATAACCTCCGATACCCGATGTTGCTCCCGTCGCAGCATTTCCCGTAGGAGCGCCTTGAATTCCTTTGCCTTCCGAATTTCCTTTGCTTCCCATCTGCGCCCCCTTACCAAAAGCACCGGAAACCCGCCTACGTGCCGCCTCTTCGGCTTCTCTGCGCTCTTTCTCAGCTTTCGCTTCAGCTTGTTTACGAGCTTCCGCTGCTTTTTCGGCAGTTGTTTTTTCAGGATTCTTTACTTCTTTTTTCTTAGGGTCAGACTTAGGTTTCAAGACAACTGTTTCTTCATCTTCTTGAGTTATAATATTTTGCTCTCCGGCTTCCTCCATCTGTGGAACCTTCTCTTCAGGAGCGACATCCACTTCTACCAAAGAGGGATCTGCCATGCCCAATGCATCAGGTACTTCTCCCAACATCACAGGCATACCATCTTCTTCCGGAGGACGAGGCACTGCAAATCCCACCAGCATCAGAATGGTAATAAAGGCGACATGTATCAACAGAGCGCCTATAATTCCGGCATATTTTCCTTTTTTTTTATGGTTCATTTCTTTCCTTCCGGTGGGCGTGTAGCCAGCACCATCTTGAATTTATTTTCATTTGCAATATTTAGCACCTTAACAATCTCCCGATAAGGAACTGTCTCATCAGCATATAAAGCAACATACATATCAGGTTCCTTCTCCGCACATTCCCGCAAAAATGGAGTCAGTTCTTCCAACGATAACATTTTTTCCTTATCATTGCCAAAAGCAGCATAATAATTCAAATCCTTATCAATGACAACTCTCGTCAAAGGTTTAGCAGAAGTCTGCTGTTTTCCTTGTGGCAACAACACTTTAATAGCATTAGGCGATACCATTGTCGATGTTATCATAAAGAAAATCAACAGCAGGAAAATCAAATCCGTCATGGATGCCATGCTGAAATTAGGTGATATTTTAATTCTACGTTTTAACACGTCTTCTTCCCCATTTTTTAATTCTTATTTCTAATTGCTCAACGTGCAGGCTCATTCAGCAAGTCCATAAATGCCATTGTCTTGGCCTCCATTTTATTAACAACTCCGTCTATCAGAGTCACCAGATAATTATAGGCAAACATGGCTGCGATACCGACTACCAAACCTCCTACCGTAGTTATCATCGCTTCATAGATGCCACCGGAAAGCATTGTTATGTCAATGTTATTACCTGCATTTGCCATCTGCCAAAAAGCCCTTACCATACCCGTTACAGTACCAAGAAAGCCAAGCATAGGAGCACCGCCTGAAATAGTAGCCATGATTGTCATTCCTTTTTCCAGCTTGGCCACTTCTATATTGCCCACATTTTCGATAGCAGCCTGCACATCATTCACCGGACGTCCAAGCCGACTGATGCCTTTTTCAATCATACGTGCAGAAGGAGTATCCACACTGCGGCAATAAGCTATGGCAGCTTTCAATTCGCCACCCAAAATGTAATCCTTGATTTTATCCATAAACAGAGGATCTTCCTTCCCGGCTCTCCGGATCACATAATTACGTTCAAACAAGATATAGAAGCAAAGTATGGACATCAGACCTAATACAATCATGATCCAGCCACCTTTGACAGCCATGCTCCATAAGTTCATCTCATCAGAAGCAGAAACAGGAGTCAATACCGGATTAGCACCTACAATAGAATCAGTAAGTGCCGGAGCCATTTGGGCTAATAACAACATTGCATTCATCAGCGAAGACAGTTTTTATATTCCTGTATGGTACGTTCCAATCCCAAATACAGAGCATCGCAAATCAGTGCATGTCCGATAGAGACTTCATCCAACCATGGAATGTTTTGATAAAAATAATTCAGATTCACTAAACTCAGGTCATGTCCGGCATTCAGCCCCAGTCCCAAGCTACGAGTCACTTTTGCCGCTTCCACAAAAGGGGCAACTGCCGCTTCACGGTCTTTTGGATAAACTGTGGCGTATGGTTCCGTATATAATTCGACACGATCAGCACCTGCTTTTGCAGCATGTTCTATCATATCGGCATCAGTGGAAACAAAAACCGATGTACGGATACCGGCATCATTGAATTCATCCAGCACCTCACTCAAAAAATCAAAATGAGTCTTTGTATCCCAACCGGCATTTGAAGTAAGCTGTGTAGGACTATCAGGCACTAAAGTCACCTGATGCGGTTTTACCTTCAAAACAAGGTCTATGAATTCCGGAGCAGGATATCCTTCTATATTAAACTCAGTGCGCAGTAACGGACGCAAATCGTAAACATCATTCTGACGAATATGTCTTTCATCCGGACGAGGATGTACGGTAATACCGTCAGCACCATAGTTTTCACAATCCAAAGCCACTTTTACAACATCAGGCATATCACCTCCACGGGCATTACGCAGCGTTGCAACCTTATTTATATTTACGCTTAATCTCGTCATAATTCGATTCATAGTTTGGGGCAAAAGTACAAATAATAGCGATATGTTGGCAGCAATCCGAGAAAAAAATAGCATCTTTGCACAGCATAACAACAGAATTGACTATGAAATTTGCCATATTTGGAAATACTTATCAGGCTAAAAAATCTTCTCATGCAGAAAACCTCTTCCGACTACTTGAGTTGCATAATGCGCAACTCTGCATCTGCAGGGAGTTTCATCACTTTCTTACCAACGATTTACACCTCAATATTCCTGCTGCCGAATTATTTGACGGAGATAACTTTTGCGCCGACATGGTCATCAGCATCGGAGGTGACGGTACTTTTCTGAAGGCAGCCAGTCGTGTAGGGAAAAAGAACATTCCCATTTTAGGTATTAACACCGGCCGTTTAGGTTTTTTGGCAGACATTTCACCGGAAGAGATGGAAGAAACATTCGACGAAATTTATAACAATCATTATAAAGTAGAGGAACGGAGCGTGCTGCAACTGAGATGCGATGACGAGAAACTGATGAAGTCCCCTTATGCACTCAATGAAATAGCAGTGCTGAAACGGGACAGTTCTTCGATGATCAGCATTCATACCGCCATCAACGGTGCGCCACTCACCACTTATCAAGCCGACGGCCTGGTGATTGCCACACCTACCGGCTCCACCGCTTATTCGCTCAGCGTGGGTGGTCCGGTTATCGTTCCGCACAGCAAGACGATTGCCATTACCCCCGTTGCCCCGCACAGTCTCAATGTGCGCCCTATTGTCATCTGCGATGACTGGGAAATCACTCTTGACGTAGAAAGCCGCAGCCACAGTTTTCTGGTCGCCATTGACGGAAGGAGCGAATCGTGCAGAGAAACCACCCGCCTGCATATATCTCGTGCAGACTACAGTATAAAAGTAATCAAAAGATTTGATCATGTCTTTTTTGATACACTCCGCAACAAGATGATGTGGGGAGTAGATGTCAGATAAGAACAATGCCAGCACAATCTCTCATTTTGCATTTATCAACCTTACAAATACCATTTTCAAACTCTTATGAAAAAGAACTTCTTCAGAAAGAACGTCAGAAACATCCTTTGTTTCCTTGCCTTAGTCATTGCACCGAACGTTGCCGCACAAGACAATCTGTCGGCACTGCTCCCCCTGCCCAATCACATAGAGCAACGAAAAGGATTTTTTTCCTTATCCACGAGCGAACAAGTCACCACCAACTCCGGTGAACTGCAGTTTGCGGTCACAGAGTTGCAGCACATCTTCCGGCAACGCTTCGGCTATGAACCGCAGTACGGAAAGAATGGAAAAATCAAGCTGATACTTGACAACCGAATCAACAGTGACGAGCAATACCGCCTGACCATCGCTCCACAGGGCATCACCGTAAAAGGGAAAACGCCAGCAGGCATACTCTACGGTATCTATACACTGGATCAAGTGCTCCTGGGCGATGTAGTGAACACTAAAAACAGCAAGATTCAGTCTCTCTACATCGAAGACCAACCTGTCTATCCATACCGTGCGCTAATGCTCGATCCAGCCCGCCACTTCCTGCCAATTGATGACGTGAAGCATTACATCCGACAGATGGCCCGCTACAAGTACAACGTTCTCCAGCTCCACCTCAGCGATGACCAAGGCTGGCGCATCGAAATAAAGAGCCATCCGAAGCTGACTGAAGTCGGCGCATATCCTACCTCCAAAGGTGGTGAGGGAAGCCCTGACAATGGTTTCTATACTCAGGAACAACTGAAAGAGCTTGTCCGCTATGCCGCTAATCTGAATGTGGAAATCATCCCCGAAATAGACATCCCCGGCCATACAGCCGCCCTCCTTATGGCCTATCCCGAACTGCATTGCGACATCCACCAAGACACGATCTTTGAATTCGGGAAAACCTTCAACCTCATGTTGTCTGCCGCCAATCCCAAAGTATATGAAGTTCTTGACGACATCATCCGCGAAATTTCCACAATCTTCCCGTCCAAGAAAATCCACCTCGGAGGAGACGAATCGGCCATAGCAAGCAATTGGGCAAAGAGCCCCGAACACCTGCGACTGATGAAGGAGCATGGCTATACCAAAGCCGACCAACTGATGAACATCTTCTTCGGCAAAGTGCTGGCTTCCACCAAGAAGTACGGTCTGCACACCATCCTTTGGTGCGAACTGGATAACATCTATATGCCCGCCAACACCTATCTTTTCGACTATCCGCAGGATGTAACACTCGTCACCTGGCGAAATGCCCTTACGCCCAAGTGCATAGAGCTGACCCGGAAAGCGGGCAATGCGCTGATTCTTGCCCCCGGTGAATATGCTTACTTGGACTACCCGCAGTATAAGAACGACTTTCCGGAATTCAACAATTGGGGCATGCCCACAACAACCCTGCAGAAGACTTTTGAATTTGACCCTACCTACAAGCTGGAGCCTGAGAAACGCCAACAGATTATCGGGGTGATGGGAACCCTTTGGGGCGAAGCTATCAACGATATACATCGTGCCACCTACATGACCTACCCCAGAGGACTGGCCTTGGCCGAAGCCGGATGGTGTCAAAGTCCCGGCAACGATTGGGAGTCTTTTAAAAGCAGAATGCTGCCCAACCTGTCTGACATGATGAGACGAGGAGTATCCATACGTGTTCCG
This sequence comes from Bacteroides helcogenes P 36-108, assembly GCF_000186225.1. Taxonomy (NCBI): domain Bacteria; kingdom Pseudomonadati; phylum Bacteroidota; class Bacteroidia; order Bacteroidales; family Bacteroidaceae; genus Bacteroides; species Bacteroides helcogenes. The sequence goes on from NC_014933.1 coordinate 126,230, forward strand.
TTCGAAGTATTTAATAGATAACGCATTAATAGTTCCACCTTTTTTCATCAAGGTGGAACTCACTTTCCAATACAAATGAAGCCAGTTCCATCGTATATAGAACTGGCTTCACTCATATTGGAAACTTATCTCAGAATAAAGGAAAGCCCACCTGAACTTCAAAATCCCGGTGCAAACCTCCAAATGGCACTATCCCTGAATTCAGTCTTCCCCCGCTTGCCGATGACTTCTATCCGGTTTTCTCCCTTTGCCAATTTTATACCTTTAAAGGTCACTATCTTCAGAGCATCGGGTTTCTGCCGGGCTATCACCTTTCCGTTGAGCAACAAAGTCACCTTATCAAGATTAGAGAAAGCCATGACATCCGCTTGTTCACGAGTACGCTCCGTCACCCTTTTTCCAGCCAAGTGCAGCATCGGTTCAGCATTCCAATTGGCCTTATAAAAGAAGAAAGCATCTTTCCTTACCTTACGGTCGTGTGTCACCAGTCCTTTGTCATTGATTCCCGGACGGTCGCCCTCGGTGCGATGGGCAGCACCAAAATCGAACATGTTCCACACGAAAGTGCCCCATACAAACGGGCGCTGACCAAGAATCTTCCAATTCTCAATATGGTAATACGTTTGCCAATTTTCCGGATGCCACCAACTGCCCGGCACTGTCTGCACCAAAGTGTCCTGCTGATGATAGATACTGGCGCCTGCTCCATACTCACTGACAGCAATCTTCGTCTGCGGATATGCCCGATGAGTTTCATCAAGGAAGGCAGCCAGCGTGGCAGGGGTGGAGCCATACCATCCGTCATAGCGATTCCAGGCAATATTATCGGTGATAAAGTTAAGGTCACCTCCTTGATTGCTCGCACCGACAGTAGGCCGCGTAGCATCTTCTTGATGAGCCAACCGGTTCAGTTCTTTGACATATTCCACTGGATTATCTCCCCATTCCTTCAGTTCATTGAACAATCCCCAGAAGCAGATGGACGGATGGTTAAAGTGCTGGCGAATCATTTCTCGAAGCTGCTCCCGGCCATTCTCCTTAAAAGACGATTGATCGACGAACCCTTTATCAGCATAGCCGCCCGGTCCCACAAAGGGAATCTCGGCCCATGTCACAATGCCATGTCTATCCATCAAATCGTACATATACATGGCCTGCGGATAATGTGCCAACCGGACAGCATTTACCCCCATCTCCAACATCAACCGCGTATCTTCCTCATGGTGTTCCGGCCTCAAGGCATTGCCCACCCCACTGTGTTCCTGATGACGGCACACGCCATGAAGCGACAGATGCTTGCCATTCAAGAAAAAGCCCTTGTCGGCATCTGTATGGTAGTAACGAAGCCCCAATGGTTGCTCTACACGATCTATCTCCGTGCCGTCATTCCATAAACTTACTACAACCCGGTACATAAACGGATCTTGCGTACCATTCCACAGCCTCGGTGACGGAATATCGAAGTCAATCTCCTGTTCGGATTGAGGTGTGCGGGCTTTCACATGAATATTCTTCTCCTTGCATACCACCACCTTTTCTCCATCCATCACTTCCAGCCGGATCATAGTCTGTCGATCCTGTTCGTCACCATTACTCAGCAATATGCGTGTCCGCACCTCCGCCTTCTCGTCCGTTACTTTGCGTTGCACTAAATAGACACCGGGAGAAGCATAATCCAACGGAGAAATGCAAAGACGGTCGGTGGAAAGCAAATGTACATCCCGATAAAGTCCCCCGTAGAAGTTAAAGTCTCCCACCAACGGCATCACATCAAGCTGTTCGGCATTGTTGACACGTACCAGCAGTTCGTTGTCTGCACCATACTTCACCGCATCTGTTATTTCGAAGATAAAGGCTCCGTATCCGCCTCTATGTTCGCCCAAATGCTTGCCGTTGATGAAGACATTACAAATGCTATTGGCTCCTTCAAAGCGGAGAAAGAGACGGCGACCTTCACTCCGCCTGTCCACAAAAAGGCGTCTGGTGTAGTTTCCTATTCCTCTTGTATAGTCCATCTTCCCACTCAGCGCATCCTGCGCGTTCCAAGTATGCGGCAAATCTACCCGTTGGGCCGAGTTCTTCTGTACCTGATGCGAAAAACGGAACTGCCAACCATCGTTAACAAGCCGATCCGTGCGTTGTGCCACAATACTCCCAAAGGAGGCAAAGAGCAAAGCACTCCATAAAGCGATCTTTTTTAAACTCATATTATTGTCATTATCTAATCTTTCACCAGCACTCATCTCAAATGTACCCCGTGATTTTTCCTTTCCACCCCACATTCCATTTCTTCAAGAACAGACTTTCTCTTCAAAGCCTCCATATAATAATAATCAGCGTAATTGAGAGGTACATCCACCTCGGCATGGTGCGGAATGCTCCCTACGGAATGCCTCAGCAAGAAGAAATTATTCTGTCCCAATCCCGCCCGATAAGCAGGCGAGGACAAAGACTGCATGATTCTATCTGCATACTCCCTGCATTCCTCACTTTCTTTGATCCTCATCGTTCCCAGCTCATAAAGTGCCGCAGCCATGCAGGCCGCTGCTGAAGCATCACGCGGTTCCTTACTAATATCAGGGACTGACAAATCCCAATAAGGCACTGCATCGGCAGGCATGGCAGGATGGTTTTTCATAAAGCGAAAAGTTTTCAATGCCTGATTCAGATAACGCATATCTCCCGTTTCACGATAACAGACCGTATAACCATAAATAGCCCATGCCTGTCCGCGCGACCATACTGATTCGTCAGCATACCCCTGTGCCGTGACTCGGCTACGTACCCGTCCTGTCCGACAGTCATAATCCACCACGTGATAACAACTTCCGTCCTTCCTGAAATGTTCTTTCAAAGTACGATCAGCATGCTTCACCGCCAATTTGTAATAAGCAGAATCACCCGACAGTTCGGTAGCCTTAAACAAAAGTTCCAGATTCATCATATTATCTATAATAACCGGACAATTCCAGCCACGCTTGCTCATCCACCCGGATGACACATCCCAACTTTGGATAATACCTGCCGCCGGACGGAAACGAGTGGACAGCGAACGTGCTGCCGTGATAATAGTACGGGCATATGTACTGTCACCGGTCAATCGGAGGCCATTGCCGAAGCTGCACATCACAATGAAACCTATGTCATGATTATCTGTTATCTGTTCGGCCGGCCGAACAGACTCAGTATATCTTCGAGCCCACTCCAACAAGTCAGCTTCGGCACTCATCTCATACGCCAACCATAAAGTACCGGGAAAGAATCCACTACGCCAATCGCGGTAGGAACAGAACATAGTACTTCCGTCCGTTTTGATATGTACAGGATTCGGGCACACCGTCCCCCCGGCCGGTATCTGCTCCAGAAAAAGATTCAACTGTTGCCGTGCATGAAGCACATTTTTCTGCACAAACCAAGATTGTGCAGAAGAACTGACAGAACAATAACATAGCAGCAGTACCAGCCACCGGAGGCGAAGCAAGGTTTTCTTCATTGTTTTAAGGATTTAATTTTTATTTTATAATTATATGTGCCAACCAATATCTGTTTTTGTGCATTCAGCGAAATGCGATAGATTTCATCTCCCCATACATCAGACAATCTTTTGTCGAAAAGTCTGATAGTTTCTACAGCAACGGTAAACGCAGCATTGTCATAAGTAAGAACCGCTTTTTCATTTCCCACCTCTACGATTACGACTCCCGGCCTGGACACATCCACTTTCCCCCAAGTAAGAAAGTTTATTTGATTAGGGGCTATAGCAGCTTTCAATTTAAAATCATCGCTAATATCAAGTCCGTTCTTAGTAAGCCGATAAGAGCGAATCCATCTCTCCACCATAGCATCTTCGGGATAAGCGGTAGCAATGTTCAACGAGAAACTTTGACGTTTAGGATCAGCTTTTACTTCCGTTGCCCGGAAACGACTTCCGAATGCCTGAGGAATACCGTTTATCATAGGCAGGTTGTGGTAGTTGCTCTGCATGGTCCAGATACTGTACCTCTCATTACTAAAAGTCTGGCGCGTATAAGTACCTACACCTGCATCAATCAGCATGGGGACAGTATTGGAATATAAGGAGAAAGTACCCACATCATTATGATTATGACTTTCATTGTTGTAGCCGCCTTTAACTGCCAAAAACAGATTATTCTTATTGCTTAGATAGCAGAACTCAGTCTGTGGATACCACGTATAGGCAGGCATGCTGAAAACAGCAGTTTCGGCCTTTAACTGTGGCATAAAACGCAGTGTCTCCAGGCCACGGTACATATCCAGCCAATTAACAGCAGGCATGCAGGGCTTTTCCCGATTCATCCAAGCGGCAAATCCTTTCATCAATTCACTGTTTACAGCTATACCGTAACGATATATCTCTGCGATATCACCTCCGCCACGAGCTGATGCATCAGCAAAATTAACCACCCATCCATTGCCAACATAAGAACGTACAATATATTCACCCATATACTTCACCTGCGGATTGTCAAAAATAGAGATTTTTCCTCCTGTGCCCATATACAGCATTTGCAGATAATCATAGAGCTTTCCGGCTGCATGCCCCCAATAAGATGGTCCTTCCTCACATCCACCGTCAGCCTTCACGTAATTAATGAATTTATCTACCGACATCATAGTGCGCTGTACAGCCTGAGCCAGTTTATCGGGATCATTCTCCAACAAAAGGAAACAAGTCAGTGCGTTGAAATTGCACCAAGGATTCCAATTGTTAACCATCATGCCCGGTTTGTAATCGAAAGCCATCCACCAAAAATCACTGCGATTCATATAAGGTTCCAATTCACGCTTCTGCAATTCATGACGGAGCCGGATGGAAACCATCGGCTCCACTTTGTCAAAGGCTTCGTGAAGAAAATAATATGTCCATGCCAACATCTGTGCCATATTTCCCTGCGTCAGATCCAACACATCTTCACGGTAGTCAGGAAATGGTGTCTTGCAGTGCTGCGCTGACACAAGGTGGGCAGAAAGTGCCCAAGTAGTCATCTCACAAGCTTGGAGCACACCGTTTATAATTTCATCAACAAAGCGCCCCTTGCCTTCTGCCAGTTCGGCCACTACCAAAGCACCGAGTGCCGTATTATTAGCGTCCAAAGGATTCTCCATGACTTTACGGCTACCCGTTCTCTTGAATTCCAGATAATCGGTAGCCTTCACCACTTTCCAATCAAAGTTCAGGTACTTTTCCCCCTGGCTGATAATCAGGTTTTTATATTCACCGACAAAACTGTTCCATCCCTCACGGTCAGTATAAGCAGGATAGGGAACCCATTTTTGATTCAGAATCAAAGAAGACTTGATTCTCGCCAAATCTGCGCTCTTTTGTAGCAAGTCACGCTCTTCATAAGCATTCACTTGCAGCGCAATAGCCATTAACAAGCAAAGCAGAGTAATCATTCGTTTATTCATATCTATACTATTTCATTGGGTTTTATTAAAACTGACTACATCATTCCCATCCCGGATTTTGCTTTAACAAAGGATTCTTATCAATTTCCGTAGAAGGAATGGGCCATAAATAATCGCGTGCCGAGACACTACGAGTATAAAATGTATTCCCTGTGAAATACTTCTCAGCACGTCCATTCAGTGTTTCAAGCAGGCCCCAACGACGCATATCGCTGAAACTATGCCCTTCGGCCGCAAGCTCTACAGCACGTTCGTGCCTGATACGTTCAAAAACTTCAGCCTTAGTAGTAGCTTTCAGATAGTCAGGACCACTATTAAGAGCAGGCATCTCTACCGATGGACGAGCACGGACTTCATTGACGAGCGATACGGCATCAGTCTGCCTATCCATTTCATTGTAGCATTCGGCAAGCATTAACAAAACATCAGCATAACGAATCAACGGAAAATTGATAGGTGTATCGGCACGATTATTAATAGCACCATCCATATCATATTCAGCAACAAACTTCCGCCAAAGATAACATTCGCGATTACCATTGACACGAATGTAATGATGCCCATCCGTCACACCTCCCTTTACAACAACATATTCACAATCATGAGGCGCATTGGCATACCAGCCTTTATATTGCGTGTAGGGCAAAATGATGCTATAACTCATACGCGGATCACGTTCGGCATACATAGCCAGCAACTTATCCTTATCAGCCGGATATGCAGTAACCTGAGTCTTTGCAGCATTCATGGTAGCCCGGAAGGTAGCATCTTTCACAATATCACTGGTAGTGAATCCCGGCTTCACTTCTTCCCAGTCGAATGGTCGGCCATCTTTCCATTCATAACTGTCCACCAAGTCATTTGAAGCCATCACATTATTCCAGCAACTACCGAAGGAAGCACGAGTTCCCATATAAAATGTCATTGGCATCCCCAAATCAGTACCTACACCACCCATATTCTGAATGGCGAAAATCATTTCGGAGCTTGAATCACCCGCCGGCTTGAAAAGGTCAGGATAATTATTATAAAGTGCATATTGTCCGCTATTCTTTATTGTTTCAAAGCAAGCGGCAGCTTCACTGTACTGTTTATTATAAAGAAGCACCTTACCCTTCAACGCCGTCGCAGCCCCAGAAGTAGCACGCCCGTAATTAACATCATCCCACTTGGCTGGAAGAGAAGCAATGGCAGCATCCAAATCTGCTATAACAAATGCACGGACCCTGGCTATATCTGCTCTTGGTTCTTTCATCTCGCTGAATCCGTCGGCCACAACGAAGCTTTCGTCATAGATGGGCACACCGCCAAAAAAATCCATCAAGGTGAAATAATACAATCCCCTCATAAAGCGGGCCTCTCCCTTATATTGCATTTTCAATTCAGCAGCCATATCACAATTGTCTATATTCTGAAGAACAATATTGGCACGCGAAACACCTTCATACAAATACGTCCATTTATTAAGAATCCAACTGTTAGTTACATCATAAACACCTCTTTGAAAAGTTTGGTAGGAAGGATTATCATAACCCATGGCAAGACCACCCAAACCATCCATAGCAAACTGGAGGCCAAACACGTGGTCATATTGCATGGTACTGTAAACAGCCATCATAGCCTGATCGGCATGCGACTGAGTCTTGAAAAACGTTCCGGAACTCAATTGGTCAGCCGGGAATCTCTCTAAATCATAGCAGCCACTGAAAAGGAATAGGCATGCTGCAAATACTGTATATATCTTGTTAAATTTCATAGCATTATCAATTAAAAAGTTACATTAAGACCAACAACTGCCTGCTTCATGGTAGGGTAATTCAAGCCACTGACTTCGGGATCGAAGCCTTTGTAGGAAGTGAAGGTGAAAAAATTCTCCAAACTGGCATAAACACGAACCTTCTCAATGGCACAAGCATTCGTCCATGATTGAGGAAGTGTATATCCTACCTGAATATTACGAATCTTCAGGAAATTCTTGTTCTGAAGATAGAAATCACTCAATTGCTGGTTACGCACATCCGAGTATTGCAGCAGACGCGGGTAGGTGGCATCCGTACGTCCTTCGTACCAACGGCCGTCAGCCACCTCTTTATTTATCTGATAGCCATAGCGGACAGTGGGAGTATTGTATGCAGTAGATTGCCAATAAACCTTAGCCCCCAGCGACCCTTGCAACAACATGGAGAAGTCAATCCCTTTCCAAGCTGCATTCAGACTAAGACCAAACAGGTACTTGGGATTAGGACCATCGCTTACAATCTCTTTATCCAGATTGTTGACCACACCATCACCGTTCACATCTTTGTAAAGCAAATCACCTTTTTGCGGAGTACCGAATGCCGCAAATGGATTCACCCTCTTTCCGGTAGCCTCATCCATAGGTGCATTATCTATCATTTGCTGAACCAGTGCCATATCTTCATCTGTCTGAAGAATACGGTCAACTCTCAACAGGTATTGTGAATTAATGGCATGACCTTCCCATATCAGGTTAGCCCCACTCAAAGACTGTCCACCTTCATCTCGTCCCTTAAACTTGTTTACGATATTCTTCACATAAGTAAAGTTAGCATTAATGCCATAGCTGAAACCTTTTACTTTATCTTGCCATCCTAAAGTTACTTCCACACCTTGATTGGTCACCGTAGCACTATTCATCTTAGGTATGGAAGTTATGCCATGAACCGAAGGTGCAGGCAGACTGATCAAAATTCCCGTAGTACGTTTATTAAAATAATCCACCGTACCTGTCAGACGGTTGTTCAGAAAGCCGAAATCAAGACCGATATCCGCCACCTTTGTCGTCTCCCAAGTAAGGCTGGAATTGGCAATGGCAGCTTGGGCCAACCCCGTTGCCAAGCCATTATTAAGGACATAACTCAAAATATTACCATTGGCATCTTTATTAGAATAGAGAGCCAAAGCATCATAGTTACCCACAGAGTTATTGCCCAAAGAGCCATAAGACGCGCGCAACTTCAAGCTGCTCAATCCTTTGTCAACCAGGCTTTCCATAAAAGCTTCCTGATCTATGCGCCAAGCAACCGAACCTGAAGGGAAATATCCCCAACGTTTGCCCGAAACGAAACGAGAAGAACCATCTGCCCTAAGATTAAATTCTGCCAAGTATTTATCAGCCCAACTCAGGTTGACACGGCCAAAGTAAGAGTGCATGGCCCATTCGGCCAAACTACCTGAAGAAGATGCATCTCCCGTAGCACCGTTGATAACCCCCAGACTAATATCCACCAAATCATACTTGGTAGTGGCAAAGCTCTTGGAACGGTATAATTCCTGACTAGCGCCTGCCATGAAATTGAAATTCAGTTTATCACCAAAGAATTTGTTTTCGTAACGCAGAACAACATCATTGAAATATCTCTCAACTTTACCGTCATAATTATAAATATAAGTCTTTCCGGTAGATGAAATAGATGTTTCCGTCAAAAAATTCCATGAATCCAAATAATTCGGTTTTCTGGTGCGTTCTTCATCCAAAAGTTCGTATGAATAGGATGCCGTTACAGACAGCCCTTTCAATGGCTTCAATGTACCAAAAAAACGGGCACGCAAATTATTCTTACGAATATTTCCTGTAACTCCGTATGCACGCTTCAAAGGGTTATTGCCATTGGTTTGTGCATCATCTTCCGGATTCTGTATGCCGCCAAAACGTCCGTCAGGAGCTTGAAATACCATACATGGAGTAGTAGCACTGGCATAAGTGAACACATCGTCTATCACTGTTCCCGAACTGGCATAACGAGCCCCCGGCTCCATGTCAGACAAATATCCGTTCACCTGTATGCCCAGATTCAACCACGACTTGACATCCGCATCCATATTTAATCGGCCACTATATTTAGTATATCCGGCATTAGCCATAACACCAGGAGTATTGCTGTAACCAAAAGAACTGTAAAAATGAAACTTATCACTACCCCCACTCATTGAAACCACGTGGTTAGTTGCCGTAGAAGTACTGAAAGTCGCATCAATCCAATCCGTATTCGGATAAAGCAGAGGATTCTTACCTGCATCTTTCCGCCAAGTATCTATGCTTGCCTGTGAAAATACTGTGGACAGATTACTATTAGCATAACCTTCGTTGACCAATTCCATATAATCGGCATAATTCGAAACCGGAGTCAAGGTCTTGCGAATAGATGCAAATGATACATATCCGTTATACTCCAGCTTCAGCTTGCCCGCCTTACCTTGCTTGGTAGTAATCAGTATGACACCGTTAGCAGCACGGGAACCGTAAATTGCCGCCGAGGATGCGTCTTTCAATACAGTCATGGTTTCAATGTCCTGAGGTAATACAGTATTGATGCCAGCTTCCACACCATCTATAATAATAAGAGGCGATGAAGAATTCAGAGTACCTTGCCCACGCACTTTGATATCTGCGTTATCGTTTCCCGGCTGATTGCTTGACGAAGTGACAGTCACACCGGCTGCCATGCCGGCAAGTGCCTGAGAGACATTGTTGACAGGGCGGCTTTCTGCCAGTTCACTTACATTGATGGTAGAGACTGAACCGGAAAGATTAACTTTCTTCTGCGTACCATAACCCACTACCACCACTTCTTCCAATTGCTTGGAGTCTTCTTTCAGCATAATGTTGAAAGTACGTTGTGCTCCTACCGTAATTTGTTGCTCAATGTACCCCACAAAGGAGATGACCAAAACTGACTTAGGAGAAACGGTCAGTTTAAAATTACCATCAATATCAGAAATAACGCCATTCGTAGTACCTTTCTCCACTACGCTTGCTCCGACAATAGGACCGCTTTGGTCTTCAATTTTTCCACTAACCGTGACCATAGCTTGCTGTGGTGACATTACAATCAAATCCGATCCCGAATTCAATACTTGTTTTTTCACCGGACTTGCCGATACCATACACACAGACACAAGCATAAACGCCGTTCCTGCGAGTATCTTCCATGATAGACCAGAAGTAATTTGCTTTTTTTCCATAAGTATTAATCATTTTAAAAGTTACCTTTATGGCAGCAAAATTAAGAAGTTGGGCTTCTTTCATGTGACCAAAACCAACAATAAATGGGTCATTTTAGACATTTCAACCTAATTCATAGGGGATTCTTACGGTATTCCTGAGGCGCTATATTCATCCGTGCTTTAAAAGTCTTGCTAAAATAACGCGGTGAGCTGAAGCCCAATCTGTCCGAAATGTCAGCAATCGTCAAGTCGGGCTGACTGACAAGCAGCGTAGCCGCTATCTTTATCTTATGATTGATGATAAACTCATTGGGGGACATATCAGTGAGTGCCTTAAACTTAGTCTGTAACAAAGTACGGCTCATCCCTACTGCGAGGCAGAGAGCAGGAACATCAAAATCCTCTTTATCCAAATTAGCCTCAATCACCTCCATTACCGCATCCAAAAATTTCTTGTCCAACGGAGTCGCAGCAAGCAATGACACATCAGCATCCTTCTTTTGGGCAAATCGTTCCTGCATCAGCAGTCTATTCCGTACGATGTTATTGCAACGCATCAGCAACATCTTTCCGTTAAAAGGCTTAGCTATATAGTCATCAGCCCCGCAACGAAGTCCATCTATACTTTGTTCCACCGAATCAAGTGCCGTAAGCAACACCACAGGGATATGGCACATATTGATGTTTCCTTTTATCTCGGCACACATTTCCACACCCGACATCTCTGGCATCATTACGTCACTCAATATCAGGTCATATTCCACTTCCAAAACCATATCCATTCCCTCCCGACCGTTATGTGCCAAAGTCACCTCATAATAAGGTGCAAAAAGTTGTCCGAGCGTTTTCAGTAAATCCTCATTATCCTCTACTATCAGCAAACGGAAAGAGTGTTTTTTCTTATTCACACATTGAAGCAGTTCGGTAGCCTCATTCACAAAACTCTCGTCTGGTATAGTTTCCGGAATCATTGCCTCCACCTCATTCTCTGCAATCCACTCCACATTTCCGTCTTGCAGAAAGCATTCTTTCCCAGTGAACAAAGTTACCACAAATTTGCTTCCTTCCCCATTCTCTGACTGCACCTCAATAGTACCATGATGCAATTCCACAATATTTTTGGCTAAAGCCAGTCCGATACCCGTACCGGGGTTTGCTTGTTCAGGCATATTCTTTGCTTGATAAAAACGATTGAACACATAAGGTATGTCTTCCTTGCTGATGCCTTTTCCCGTATCGGATATCATCACTTTCAACCGCAATTCGTCCTCACGCAGCAAAGTCACACTCACGGTTCCCCCATCAGGCGTAAACTTAAAAGCATTTGATAACAAATTAGTGAATACTTTTTCCAATTGGCGATGGTCTATCCAGCATCTTGCGGTTTCTTTCTCTCCCTCAAATTGATACAAAATATTTCTTTGTGCAGCCAAGTCTGTAAAAGAGAGGAATACTTCTTGCACAAAAGCATTCATGTCCGTATTTCCCAACTTCAGTCTCACGCTGCTTTGATCAAATTTTCTAAAATCCAATAACTCTGATATCAAATTCCGCATCTGTCTGGTATGCTTGTTTATTTTCAGAAGTGTATTATAAACACTGGGAGCCAATGAATAATTCTGCAACAGTACATCCACCTGCGTAGTAATCAGCGTCAAAGGAGTTCTGAATTCATGGCTTACATTAGTAAAAAAACGCAATTTGGCCTGATTCAGCTCATCAATGTATTTTTTTTCCATACGCTCTTTATTGAGTGATTCAAGCAGACGATGCCTCACGCTTATCACTCTATACAGCCAGAAAGCAAACACCGACACCATAAACACAAAAAGGCAATACGCCCACCAAGTATCGTACCAAGCCGGATGAATGTAGATAGACAGTGTTATCTCCTGTGGAACGCGTGTCTGTAACGAATTGCCTATTTCTCGTATTCGCAACACATAGCGCCCTGCCGAAAGATTGGTATAAAAGAGTTCTGTTCGATCTGTACTTATCCATTCTTTATCTAATCCCTCGAGCATATATTCGTAGCTTGAATTGCTCAAAATGTCCACATAGTTGGAAGAAGCAAATCCCACAGACAAATTATTCTGTGTATGAGACAGCTCAATGCTACTCACCCAGGGAAGTGCCTGAGAAAGTATTCCCGAACCGTCATTAGGACGCACCTCCTCGTTATTCACTTGCAAGGAGGAAAGATAAAACAGAGGAGATTCATCCGATACGTCAAAGTCGGTTTCCTGAAAAGAAATAAGACCATCCGTACCACCTATAAATATTCTACCATCCTTGCACACATAAGACCCACATCCATCTACAATAGATGAAAGATTCAATCCTTTCTTCAATTCCAACGAACGGAAAGCCTGCTTCTGAGGAGTGAACAACGTAATGCCCCGGTCACTCACCAGCAACAGATCCCCATTGTCTGCACGACAGACACTATAACAGTAATTGCTTATCAACTGATTCTTCTCAACCGTATAGTTCTCCACCAAACGTGTATCCTTATAATATACATACAAGCCGCCACCTATAGAACCAATATATACCCTGTCAACTCCATCTACCACCTGAGACAACAGAATGCCTTTCTGATGTTGAAAGTCAACATTCTCGACTTTCAGTGTTTTCAAATTCAATACCATGAAAGATCGATAGCTGACAACTCCCCACATTCTATCATTATTGTCCACTGCTATTCGTGTGAAATTTAATGTTGAAATCCGTTCTATCACATTCGTCTGCAAGTGTATCCTAAAAAGTCCATTACGTGCACCCACCAACAGATAATCCTTCCAAAGACAAAGACAGTCAATAATATCGGCAGGACTATCCCCACCCAGATGCTCCAAATAATTGTAAAATTGTCCTGTAACAAGATTATATCGGCATAATCCCCCTTTGTGCGTTCCTATGTAAAGGTTACTATGAGAAGCATCGTAAATAACAGCCTTCAAGTTATCATGCGACAAACCACCTTTACGCGCTTTGAGTGTAGTTATCTTGTTTGTATTTCGGTCCAGACATGCCAGCCCACCTCCATCCAAACAAATCCACAAATTTCCTTCCAAGTCTTCCGTCATGTTCCCCACTAACGGGAAAGCGATACAGTCAGTCCTATCCGGATTGTACGGGTAGTATCTGAATATCTCATTTTCAAGATAGAAATAATTGACTCCTCCATAGTAAGTACCGGTCCAAAGAGTGCCCTGTCTATCCAGACAAAGTGAAAAAATAGATGAATGCTTCAGCCCTCCTTTCATCCAGGATTGGGTATAGAGAGTGAAAATTCCGGTAAGAGAATCGTACTTCTGTAAACCATCAAAGGTTCCCATCCAAATATTGTGATGCTTGTCTTCCACAAAACACCTGACATCTTTACTTGACATCGCATTGGGAAACTTCTGTCCATAAGGCAATTTCGTCACTTTGTCTCCGCTTATTCGGAACACGCCATCGGCCACCGTACCAGCCCAAACTTCTCCACTGCTGGTTTCAAACAATCCCCGTACATCCACGTCAGCAAGAATACATTCTGCTTTTTCAGTCTTATCCATCCGATAAAGTCCATGCCCAGTTCCAAACCAAAACATGTCATTTGCCACCAACATGCAGTAAACGCCCGTCACCTCTATCTTCCGATGAAACTCCAATTTACCGGACAGCCCACCATATACAAAAAGAGAATCGCCACAAATGCACCATAGATTGTCGTTTTTATCCATGGCAATGCATGCTACATTGTGTTTATGAACATATTCAAAAGTATCAAACCGAATGTCATACTTCAATAAATTATCATCTACCGATATGAATATATCCCCCTCCTCATTGCCTACAATATTACTCACCTGATTTCCTACCCAGAACTTCTGCATATCTCCTGTCCCCACACCCTGATAAGCCCAAGGCTTATAATTTATCATTTTTCGTCCATCATATACAGATATGCCCTCACGAGTTCCAAACCACATTCTCCCCAATTTGTCCTGATAGATGGCCATCACTGAGGTCTGTGCAAGCCCGTCGGACTCATCCAGATTCTTGAAAAATTTGGCTGAAGATGGAAGGGGGAGCAAGATGAAGAATAGAGTCACAAAAAAGAGCAGCCATTTCATAAATTTCATAGGATTATGGTTCTTTAATATATGAAAGGCAAAAATAAGAAAAAAGTTTATTCAACAAAAGACTTACATTCACATTAACATCAAGCGACTATAAATTTCCCCCTCTTAAAGCAACGGTCAACCTGCCCGGTTCACCCCACGATTCAGGTCACCACCACATTCTTCCAGCAGGATTTTCTTCAGTTCTTCCACCTTTTCAGGATGTATCTTGCTCAAATCATGCCATTCCTGTGGGTCATCGGGCAGATAGAACAGCTCTACCGTCTGCTTCGACAAATAATGCCTCAGTTTCCATCCATCGCCCATCACAATACCCGGCCCGGTATTTGAACCAAAAATGATGTAACGCCGATTATTACCAGGCTTTCCTTTCAGCAGTTGAGGCAGGAAAGACACACCGTCCTTCTGCTGCACAGACACCTTCAACCATTCGGCCATTGTGGGTAGAAAATCATAATTGCTCACCAATGCATCCGACTTCTTACCCTTCGGAATGATACCAGGCCCGTAGAAGACAAGCGGTATATGCACACCGCCTTCCAAGTTGCTACGCTTCAGTCCGGCCATTCCTGCGTTGCCGTTGAAGATGTCTCCACTGGTTTCCGAGCGATACTTATCTGCCAAGTCATCATACAGCATTCCCGTATCGAGATTCCGATAAGGCTTCTCACAACGCCCTTTCTGCGAATAATACAATTCGTGCCCATTATCGGCAGAAAACACCACTATCGTACGGTCTGCAATACCCAGTTCTTCTAATTCAGCCAAGATGAGTCCCACCGTCTCGTCCAGCTTCTTCACCATAGAACCATACTCACGTTCAATAGGCGTAAGGTGAGGATTAGCTGCTAATTCAGGATGGACAGAAGGTATGGCCACAGGTCCGTGAGGCAACTGGCTGGGATGATAGAGGAAGAAACGTTCCTCCTTATGGGCACGGATATAGTTCAGAATCTTATCTACAAAAATATCTTGTGAATACACGTTCTTGCCAGTATGGTCACGCCGTTCTGCAAAAGTCTGCACCGTCTCTTGCTCGATGCTTTTGCCGCAATTGATGCGGGTATTCCCCTCGATAAGCTCAATCGATCCATCATCGAACAAAAAAGGAGGATAGAATCCGTGACAACGTGCATGATCCAGATAGCCGTAATAATAATCCCATCCATGACGGCGCATTTGGTTGCGGGTAGCCGTGAATCCCCATTCCAATTTGCCTATCTGAGCCGTAGCATAACCTGCAGCACGAAAAACTTGTGGCAAATAAAGATCTCCTTCCGGCAGACACACATCGGATGCATCTATCCGAGCCTCCACAGAGGCTATACGGGCAGTATCTGCCGCAGGCAGCATATAGGCTGCTCCTGCGGAAATATTCCACTTGTCCTGCCCATGACAGTCGTGATAGCCCGTCAGGAGCGAGGCTCGTGCCGGCGCTGAAAGCATGCAGCCATAGGCGCGGCTGAAAGCTGTACCTTGCTTCACCAAGCGGTCGATGTTAGGAGTGGTGAACTGCCGTTGGCCATAGGCCGAAAGCATGCCGATTCCCATGTCATCAGCGTAGATATAGATAACGTTGGGATGTCGGCGATCGGAGTGTTGAGAGGTCATCTCTTCCTCTTTAACAAAATTCACATCTTCAGCAGCCCAAGCATTACTCTCAAAGAGAACTCCTGTAACGAAAGGAATTGCAAAACCAAGTAAGTTTCTCATCTTATATATTACTAATTCTATTTAAACATCGGTATAGATGCTTTCTCGCGTTGTTTCCAACTGTTCAATTGCTCGAGCATACACTTCGTACGAACCGGCTCATCACCAGCTCTATCAAAACGTTCCGAAACATCATTTCTCACATCATACAATTCCAATACCCCGTCTTCATAATTTTCAATCAATTTCCATCCGTCTTTAATCAGCACTGATACAGGACGGGTTCTGAACAATCTGTCACGAGTTTCCACGTTACCATTCTCCAGATAAGCAGGGAAATGAAAATACAAACTACGTTCATTCAGATAATCCTCCTTTCCCTTATCCAGCAAAGGAAGTAAACTAAGGCCATCAAGACTTTTGTCTTTCCTTCCTCCCGCAAATTCCACAAAGGTAGGATATAAATCCAAATGAGACACGGGTACGGTCGTTTCTTTTCCTCCCTCATACTTTCCATGCATATATACTATAAAAGGTATCCTTATCCCACCTTCATAAAAAGAGCCCTTACCTGCCCTAAGCGGCCATTGATGGGAAATTTCATAAGGGCCACCGTTGTCGGAGGTAAAAACAACAAGCGTATTTCCTGTCAGCCCATTACGCTCTACCGCATCCAAAATGCGCCCTACACTCATATCCATATTCTCTACCATGGCAGCATAAACCGGATTGAAATGGGCGTCGGAAGTTTTTTTCTTCCGATATTTCTCCACAAGCTCCGCTTTTGCCTGCAACGGGGCATGCACTGCATAGCTGGCATAATATAGAAAAAACGGACGGCTGCGATCCACTGTATCAATATAGTTTTCTGCTTCCCGAGACAGTCTGTCCATCAGATACTCCCCTTCAGGACCATCCTGCAAGTCAGGATTCTTGTAAGGAGAGAAATAAGAAGCGGGATGCCCGGCATGATTGCCTCCTATATTGACATCCATTCCCTGTGCCAAAGGATTATAGCCAATATGCCACTTCCCGATGTGGCAAGTATGATAACCTAACTTTTGTAAGGCTTGGGGCAAAGTAATGAACGTTGAATCGAGCACTTCACAGTTGGGGTAAGGCACTAACCGTCTGTCTTCAGCCCGTCCTCTATCCGGCGGGCTGACTGTATAAACTCCATGACGAGGTGTATTCTGTCCACTCAAAAGACAGGCACGACTGGGAGCACTATTAGCAGCTCCGGCATAAGCATAAGAAAAGTTCACCCCACTCTGCCGCAACCGATCTATATTGGGAGTCTCATAATAGTGTCCCGCATCATTATACTGAACATCAGACCAACCCAAATCATCAATATTAATCAAAATGATATTAGGTCGCTTCTTAGAAGCTGCCATACAAGATGTTCCACCGGCCAAGCCGATGAAACATCCCATTATCAATATCTTATTTCCACCCTTCATTCTGCTCCAGATTACTGTTTAGGATAATTTCCTTCTGGGGAATAGGATTCACATCATAATAATCTCGCCACCCCTTTCCTTGCTTCATAAAATCTCCTACACAGACCACGCGTCCCACATCCTCGGCAGACACTGAAGCGGCAGAATTAATATCGCCCTCCGTCACAAAGATAGAAGCTGCACCAAAGTATTCATCTTTTTCATTTGCAGCTACACGCACGCCCAGTGGGCGCTGGTTCATATAATAGGCGCCTCTCTTCCAACGGCGGATATCATAGAATCCAAATCCTTCGCCTATCAATTCAGCCATACGCTCGCGACGAATTTCCCAAGCAAGAGGTGCTACTTCAGGATCCCTGTCCGGATCAAAGTTTTCGGTAACATCGCTCACCGTCATGGCAGCAACATTAGCTCTGCCACGCAGTCTATTAATAGTTTGATCAGCCACAGCCTGACTGAATTTGCCCAATTCAAACATCACTTCCGCATAATTCAGCATAATTTCCTCTATATGGAATATAGGATAATCAGAAACAGCATATTTACCACCAGCCTGAATCCCGGCCTCATTATAAGTGCTATAACACATATAGAAATAATATCCGCCATAATTTCTCATCGGTCCCCACGACTTATTTGAAGTCTGAATCATAGGAACTCTGCTCAAGAACTGAGGCTGCCAAGTATAAAGAGGAAACTGATGATTAGCATCATTTATCTTATTCATATAGTCTATATAATAACGATCCTTTGCATCCATGCCATCAGTCCACCAAGAGTCCTTGTTTGCATCATTCACCGGCACTGCATTCGCCTTGTTTGTCTTATAAGGAGGAATACATCTCCAATACAGACGATGATCACGGTTCATAAACTCATCATTCATAGATGCGGTAGCACCTTTTCCTTGATAAAGAGGGCTTGTAGCAATGGGCTTCCCGTCTTGACAAAGGTAACGTCCCACCGTACGGGCATGCATAGCTGTTTTTACAGAACCACCACGTTCGGCACGAGGAAAACCACTCATAATCAAATCCGGCAGGCATTCTTTATAAAGGATAATACCCGGTACTTTACTCAAATCATCCGAGCTCCACAAATCGACATAATTAGGTGCAATGTTTGGATAAGCGTCCATCAGTTCCAATGATACTCTCTCGCACTCATTCAAATATTTTTCACTATCCGACAAACCGTGATATTTCCGCCACGTACCCTCAAACAAACAGAATCGAGACAGCAAGGCACGCACGCAATCACGGTCAATGGTATTGTTGCCGTCACCATTCTCCTTAACATTATTTTCTGCATATTGCAAGTCACGCAAAATATTTGCAGCCACCTCATCACGCGATGTCCGCTTGCCATAAAGTATTTCCGCATCATCATCGGTCACTACATTCTCCAGCCAAGGCACATCACCGTAACGCGCCAACAAGTCATAATAACGATAAGACCGAAAGAACAGCCCTACAGAACGCCAGTGTGCTTTTTCCGCATCAGCCATTTCAGAAGCATCTATGTTCCTCAACATTATATTCACCCTGCGGATATATGCAAAGTTCCACCCGTCATCCGTATTAGTCGTTGAAGTGATGTTGTTCCACTGCCATGCGTTGTTCTGAATGTCAGTGCCGTTTGAATTATACAGGTAATTGGCCTTTACATCTCCATCCACCATCGTCAAGTATCCGGTATTATTCACATCTATATACTGCCTGAGACTGTCACTCTCAAAAACTCGATACAGCCCCCAGGAATAAGTCTTGAAATTATCATACGACACAAAAGCCGTCTGTTCCGTAGGTGTCGTTTTGGGTTCATATTCCATAAAGCTGTCGTTACATGCACTCAATGCCGCAACTAAGGCAAAAGCCCCATAATATATATATTTTTTCATATTCTTCATTTTCTTAGATTGTCATTTAAAGCGTTATGTTAATGCCAAAGGAAACAGTGCTTGAATGAGGATAATTCCATTTTAATGTTTCAGGGTCAACTCCATCGGGCAGATGGTCGAATGTAAACAGATCCTCTCCACTCACAAAGATCTTCAGTCCGCGCAAAGAAATCTTTTGTATGCATTGAGTAGGAAACGAATAGCTCAATGTTAAATTTTTCACACGCATATAGGCAGCATTATACAGAAACTTGTCCGACACTCTTTGGTTAGCACTTTGCGAGCCTCCCGCATTCTCATAAATACGCCCGTAAAAAGCATTGGGATTATCTTCTGTCCAGATGCGTCCTACCTGATGCTTATACACCGTTCCATACTGACTGGCCATAGGAAAGGTAATGTCACCACCAATCCATGCATCACGTTTACCGACACCTTGCAGAATAAAGGATAAATTAAAACCTTTCCATTGTACAAAGCCATTTGCCCCATATTGCCAACGGGCACGGCTATTGCCTATCACTACACGGTCGCCCGGATTGTCATACGTATTGTCTCCCGAAGTTATGGTATTCACATAATTTTCGTCATCGCGCAAGTTCTTATACTTAATGTCGCCTACATGCGAGGTCACACCATTAATGGAAACAACACCTTCCTTCAAGCTTCCAGATTCGGTAAAATCATTGGCAGTATAAAATCCATCGGTTATATACCCCCATATTTCTCCGGCTGTTTTACCCGTATAGTACATATCCTCATTTTTAGAGTTAGTCAGGAGTTTATTATCATTCTTGTACCGAGTTATAACAGATTTGGAATCATAGAGATTAACACCCACACCATAATCTACACTGCCGATACGGTCGCGCCAACTCACACCAAACTCCCAGCCATTCGTTTTCATATCAGCGGCATTCTGCAATGGTGCAGTAGCTCCGGCAACAGCAGGCAGATCTTCACCAGGGCCTAACATCCCTTTTGTATCGCGACGATAAATATCGAATGTACCAGTCAACTTATTATCCAAGAAACCAAAATCCAATCCTCCATTGATGGTCGTTACTTTCTCCCATGTATAGTTAGCCCGTACCATTCCTGGAGCAAGTAGCGTTTTGGGTTGTGTACCGTCCGTCAGCCACCTTGCCGTTTCTACTCCCATCGTAGCATAATATCCGTAATTATTAATATTCTGATTGCCAAGCGTACCATAAGAACCGCGTAATTTCAAGGCTGATAGCACATTTTCAAGTGGTTTCATGAACTTCTCTCCCTGCAGATTCCATCCAACTGATACAGAAGGGAAAAATCCGCCACGATAATCTTTCGGGAACTTTGAAGAAAGGTCATAGCGTCCGTTCACCTCTACAAAATAGCGCTGTGCATAATTGTAACTGGCTCTAAAGAAGGCACTTCTCAAAGCATAGTCGTTATATTCATCCAATGCTTTAGAAGGAGTCTCCCCCGTACTTCCACTTAAAGATGGCAACTCATTACTAATCATATTATAGGCCTGTGCATACAACTTACGGTATTCACTTTTCTCTTGATTAAATCCGGCAATGGCAGATATATTATGAACTCCTCCAAAAACTTTATTGTAAGATGCAAAAGCGTTAATCGTAGAGTAACGTGTAGAAGCAGTATATCGTGTAAAAGGAGTACTCGAACTTGAAGGCTTAATACTTTCCGCAAGTCCTTGATGCACCTCAAATTTATTATTATAGGATTCGTAGTCACTCAGGCCAATCTGATAAGAATATTCCAATACTCCTTGCAGCCCATCAAGAGGAGTCAACACTGTACGTGACAATATTCGCGTATTATCGGTCACAGTACGTTCCGGATTCACCATCCTAATAACATTAGGCGGTGACATCACCGGGTATTCCTCTCCATCAGTGCCATAAGGCAAGCTACCCGTAGGATAATAAGAGGGTAAGTTAGTCTGCCACAATCCCATTTCACTTGTACCATCCACTACCGGGAACTTCTTATCACCTTTATTATACGAAATATCCAACGAAGTAGATAACCATTTCGTAATATCTCCACTCACATAGGAAGATACATTAAAACGTCTGAATCCATCCTTATCAGTCACCAAAACTCCATCCTGATTGGTATATGCCGCAGAAATTCTATATTTAATACGCTCACTGCCACCCTGCGCAGAAATGTTATGCGTCTGTTGCCAAGATGTCTCAAACATGCTTTTATACATGTGATTATTACGCAAGAAGTATTTGGTTCCGTTCACTTCTGTCCATCCTTTAGGGTATCCGGAGGGATTGGAATTGTATTCATCCAACAATCCTAACCAAGTATCAATATTCTGTCCTGCCCAAATAGAACTATATCCACCATTTTTCAGAGTTTGAATCATGTCGATAGGTTCGGCCATTTCCAGCAGATTGTTTACATGAGATACAGCAAAGTTATTATTATAATTAATGGTAAGCGCCTCATTCTTCTTTGCCTTTTTTGTCGTAATCAGCACTACGCCAAAAGAAGCGCGAGCACCATAAATGGCAGCAGAAGAAGCATCTTTTAAGACAGATACACTTTCTATATCTGCCGGATTCAACAGATACAAATCATTATAGACCACATTATCCACCAATATTAACGGAGATCCTCCATTGATAGATTCAAGACCACGCACATTAAAAGTATTACTGGCTCCAGGCTGCGCTCCCGTTGAAGCAGTAAATCCGGGCATAGCTCCTTGTAAAGCAGAACCTAAACTCGTCACAGGGCGGTCACCCAAAGTCTTATCCATAGAAACCTGTGTCACGGCTCCTGTTACATTAGCCTTCTTTTGTGTCACGAAACCTACAACTACAACTTCGTCTAAGGCCTTCGCATCTTCCTGCAAGACGATTTCCAATTTTCCCTTGCCCACAACCGGGACTTCCTTTGTAAGATAGCCTATATATGAAACAACCAAAACAGACTTACCTTCGGAAACATCCAAAGAAAAATTTCCGTCAATATCCGTAATAGAGCCTTGAATTTCATTACCTTTCACTACAACATTGGCCCCGATTATAGGTTCTCCAGTCACATCGCGCACTACACCGTTCACCTTGCGAGACTGTTGCATAATGGCTGACCCCGGTGTCAGGATGATGTGCTTGCCATTAATCTCATACTTAACCTCCGTGTCTCCAAAAAGTTGGGCCAATACATCCTTGACCGCACGATTCTTGACTTGAATAGTTACCAGCCTATCTACATTGATAAGCTTGCTATTGTACACCAAATAAAGTCCGGACTGCTTTTCTATCGCATTCAAGACACTTTCTACTGTTGTCTGCTTCATGTCCAGAGAGACGGCAAGAGATTGGGAAAATGCACTTTCGGCATGCAAATTCAGCAAAACGGCGAAAAGTAGTAAGAGTGTAATTCTCATAGATAAAGGAATTTTGTGCCCCGACTCCTTTAGAAGCCGAAGGCTGAATGTGCTTAAAAGTTCTTTCATTCTTTCCATTTTTTAGTTAACAATTGGGTTTATTCACTCCATAGACGAAGCGGAACATCATATACCCTATGGGAAAGAATGCTTTTTTATTGTTTTCTTATCAGCGCAGTTTCAAAGACACTTTTCTCCGCTGATAAGTAAAGTCCTCCATCTCCTTTGCAGCAAAGATTGTATAGCTCATCGGCGCCGTACGTTCCAAGATACTTAAAATCTCCTCCAAACTCTCATCTGTAAAGGTGGCCGAGAACTCATAATTCGATATTTTACGACCACTTACCTCAAAATCAACATTATATCGACGTGCCAGTTTATATAATATTTCTTCTATACCGGCTCTTCTGAATATCAGTTTCCCTTCACGCCAAGCTGTTGCTTCCTCCACATTGCAAGGAAGCACTTCAAGCGAGTTTCTTGCCTTGTTCAAAACAGCCTGTTCACTCACCTGCAAATGAGCCAAAGCGTGATTATTCAATAGTATTTCCACATTTCCCCTGGTCAATACGGCCTCTACCGTAGGGCTATTCTCATAAGAAGACACATTGAATTCCGTACCATAGGCACTTATAGTCAATCCCTCCGGCACATTTACATCAAAACGATGTTCCTTGTCAGCCTTCACTCTAAAATAGGCTTCTCCCCTTAAATCCACCGTTCTCCTTCCTTCACCAAATTCATGTGGATAGCGCAAAGTAGAAGCCGAATTGAGCCATACCACCGTACTGTCCGGCAATATGACTTTTGAGATGACTCCCCGTGCAGAAGTCACTTCCACCCATTCAGCCACAAGCGGCTGTTTTTTATCCCCTTTGCCGGTCCATAGATATAAAGTAACCATCAGCAATGGCAATACCAATATGGCAGCAGCATTTCGCATGAACTTCCTGACACCGTTCCAGCGTTTCTCACGCCCAATACGCATCTCCAACTCTTCCCACTTCTTCTGCGTGGAATATTGATTTTGCGCTTTCAGCAAAGATGTTTGCCGTAGTATAAAACGGTAGTCTTCCACCTCCCTCTTCAATGCATCCGAGTGTTGGAGTTCCTTTTCAAACTCCAACACTTCTTCACTGGTCAACTGTCCGTTCAGATAGGCTAATATTTCTTTTTCATTTGTTGTCATACACCGTTCAATTTGTATAATATAGACGAATAGAGAACGACTCTCCCTATCTTGACAAATCTAAAAATAGAATAAGGAATGGCAAAAATTCTTTCAGCTCTACACGAAGTAGCTTTAAAGCTTTACTGATATATGCTTCTACCGTCTTTATGGAAATGCCCATGTCTTCTGCTATCGCTGCATAAGTTTTCTCCTCAAAGCGACTCAATTGAAAGGCATGGCGCACGTTTTCCGGCAACCGGGACAATGCCTGCTCCAGCCTTTCCTTCAATTCAGACATGGCTAAAAGCGTGTCCGCATCCCTATCATCAGTTTCTTCCATAGGCAGACTCGCGCGGTATCGTATCTCCAACTTCTGCTTTCTCAGATAATCAATACATGCATTGCGTACGCTTGTCAGCAAAAAATTTCGTACAGATGCATTGATTTGCAAATGTTTTCGGCTATGCCACAAATGAAAAAACACGTTCTGCACCACATCTTCGCAAGCCTCCTTCTCCTCAATGTAGCGACTGGCAAAAAGACACAAAGGAGCGAAAAAGTCGAAGAACAACTTTTTAAACGCCACTTCATCATCTTGAAATACAATGCGGGCAAACAAGAAGTCAAGATTATGACCGATTTCCATTGTTTTCTATTCCAGCATAAATACGCCTTTCTACTTATCCGACAACTGCTTCAGCAAGCAATCGACCGCAGCTTTCAATTGCATATCCTCGCCCTTCAAAGTATCTTCGGGCTTGTTGTAAACCAAAATGTCCGGTTGTAAAGTATGATTTTCAAGATAATTGCCATGCATATCCATACATCCCACCTGCGGGATACCGAACACAATGCTCGGATCAATCTGGCGTTCCCACCATACGGCAGTCATGGTTCCGGCAACAGGAGTACCCACCAATTTGCCAACTCCCAACGCCTTATATACAAACGGAGTACCATGAGCATTGCTGTAATTATCCTCACACACCAACATGCACGATGGCTTCAACCATTTATTAAACGGGTCGCTGCCTATATACTGCCCGCGTGGAACAAAGCGCTCGTATTCTTTTCCGCTAAGCAAAGTTACAACATCATCGTGCAACCATCCGCCACCATTATGCCGCACATCTACTACCACAGCTTCCTTATTACGATAGCGTCCAAGCAATTCCGAATACATCTTACGAAAACTCGGACTATCCATGCCTTTAATATGAATGTAGCCGATGCGTCCATCAGATAACTCCTCTACTTTCTTGCGGCAATTTTCTACCCAACGCTTGTAAAGCAATTCGCTTTGCGCTGCATACGTAATAGGTTTCACCGTTTCCTCAAACCTTTTTCCCGTAGCAGGGTCACAAATGGAAAGAATCACTTTACGATTGGCTTTTCCTTCAAACAACGGGAAGTAATCAGCACCGGCTTTAATGGCAATACCGTCTATTTTTTCGACAATGCACCCCGGTGTGACATCTGTTTTTTTCTTTGTCAAAGGGCTTTGTGCTATAATCTCCTTGATTTTCAATCCGTCACCCTTATAGGCTTCATCATAAAATACGCCTAAAGCGGCAGTAGCCAATGCTGATCCTGAAGCATAATAACGCGCCCCCGTATGAGAGCCATTCAATTCGCCCAACATTTCACTCAGCATTTCCGCAAAATCATAATTATTGCTGATATAAGGCAAGAAACGCTTGTAAGCTTCTCTATATCCGATCCAATCTGTGCCCTGCAAATCTGCCACATAAAATTTATCATTTACTTGCTTCCAAACGTGTTCGAAGATGTATTCGCGTTCACCGTAAGGACGGTAATCAAAGAATGCCTCAAACTCAACGGGAGTCACTTTACTGCCCTCGATTTCTATTTTCTTCATACCATCATTAGTACAAAGAAAAATATTCTTGCCATCTTTATCCGGCTGTAAAGCACCGGCTCCCACTTTCTTCAAAAGAACCTTCGTCGTATTTTCTTTCAGGTTGCGCTCCCAAAGATCATAGCCACCTTCAAAAGTAGAAAGATAATAAAGCACATCACCTTTCAGAGTGAGCACGGCGTCTGCCATGTGTGAGGAGTTGACGGTCAAGCGCACGATGCGGTCAAAACGGCTCTCAAGATCAAACTTCAACGGTTCCACTTTTTTTTCTTTCTCCTTATCAACCCCCTCTTTCTTTTTGTCCTCTTTCTTCTTTTCAGCTTTCTCCTTTTCCTCTTTATCCGCTTTCTCGGCTTCTTCCAGCAGTGCGGTTTCTTCTTTACTCATCAGGAAACGGTCATACGCTTCGGCATCAAAAAACATGATGTAAGTATCATCTTCAGCTCCCCAACTGCCATGACTGCGATAGCCGGCACGATCACTGCTCCAAATCATGGCCTTTCCGCCCAACACCCATTTGGCACTGCCATCAGAATATCCACTCTCGGTCAAATTCACCATCTCACCTTTACCATCGGCATTCAGCAAAACCACATCTTTGTTGTTCCAGCCACCGATACCGATATAGTCTGAAAGAAGCCACTTACTATCCGGGCTCCACTGAAACCACTGGTCACCATCAGCATAAGAATACTGATACTTGCCATCCATAACAGTGCGCACAACTTTTGACTTCAGATTGATGACACGGATGGCCGTACGGTTTTCAAGGAAAGCCACCTCCTTACCATCAGGACTATACCGCGGTCGGAAAGAAGCCACATCAGAGTTTGTCAGCCGTTCTTCCTTCAACTCAGTGGCATACGTAAACAGCTTCTCATCCTTACGTACAATGGAAGAAGTATAGAGTTGCCAAAGCCCGCCACGCTCAGAAGCATAAACCAGAGACCGCCCGTCAGGAGCAAAATCAATATCACGTTCCTGAAAAGGAGTATTGGTGACCTGCTTCGTAGTCTTATACTCTACCGAGGTTACATAAACATCTCCACGCAAAACGAAAGCAATCTCTTTGCCATCGGGAGACACCACCATTTCGGTAGCTCCGCTACCTTTGATGCTACGAATCAGATCTTTGTCACTCTTATCAGAAATGATGCTAACAACCATTTTGCTTGACTTTCCGCCAGGAAGAAGCGTATAAATCTCTCCGTTAAATCCATAACAAAGCCTGCCATCGGCAGCTATGCTAAGGAAGCGCACCGGATGCTTGGTGTGGTGCGTAATCTGTACGCCCGATGGATCGCCGGGAACACGCTGATAGATATTGGAAGTTCCATTTTCTTCACTTAGGTAATAGAATGATTTCCCGTCAGGAGCCCAGACCGGCTCACGATCTTCTCCTCCGAAAGTAGTCAGTTGCCGATAGGCAGGATTCTTACCCGAAGTGTACATCCATACATCACGGGCAATAGGCGATACCTGATGTTTCCGCCAATAGTCCTCATAGCCCTTCTTATCTTGATAAAGCATCTCTCCGTCCTTATTGATGGATATGCACTCCATCGGCATGGAAGAAAACAGCTCCGGACGTCCACCTTCCACAGACACCTGATAGACTTGCCGGAACTGCCCGTTGGAAGGAAATGTTATAGCCTCTGCAGAAGGCATAACATCTGCGGAAAAAAGGATATGTCCGGTATCATTGAACGCAAGGGGCATTTCGCTTCCTGAATGCGTGGTCAGACGGCGAGGTTCACCTCCCTCCTTAGAGACGAGATAAACATCCATGCTTCCCAAACGATCTGATGCAAAGGCTATCCACTTGCTGTCAGGGCTCCATACAGGAGTAGTATCGTAAGCCGCATTGGTAGTAATCTGCGTAGCACGCCCACCGGTGACGGATACTGTATAAATATCTCCCTTATAGGTGAAAGCAACAACGGTTCCGTCCGGAGAAATGGCACAATTCCGCAACCAAAGCGGAGAGTCCTGGGCAGAGACAAAAGCAGCCAGGCAAATGGTGGCTATACTGAGTAGTAGTTTCTTCATACTATGACATTTAAGTAAAGGTAAAATAAAGAAACCTCACGTCTCTTGTCATTGAAGAGAGCCGTGAGGTTTGCTTATGCTTTTAAGGTTGCCTCAATCAAAGAGCACCTACCTCTTTCAGAGCAGCGTTCGTCTTGTGAACGGCAACAGCGCTGGCAGCAAATTTAGCTTTTTCGTCAGCAGTCAGTTCCAGTTCAACGATTTTCTCGATACCGTTCTTGCCAAGGATTACGGGAACACCGATACAGATGTCTGATTCACCGTATTCTCCTTCCAGATATACTGAACAAGGAATCATCTTCTTCTGGTTGTGGATGATAGACTCAACTACATAAGCACCTGCCGCACCCGGAGCATACCATGCAGAAGTACCTAACAACTTAGTCAATGTAGCACCACCTACCATAGTAGAAGCTACCACTTCGTTCAGTTTTTCTTCGCTCAGCAGCGTGCTTACCGGCTGTCCTTTGTAAGTAGCCAGACGAGCCAACGGAATCATGGTAGTGTCACCGTGACCACCGATAACCATGCCTTCTACTTCGTTGGCATTGCAGCCCAAAGCCTGAGACAGGAAATATTTGAAACGGGAGCTGTCCAAAGCACCACCCATACCGATGATACGGTTCTTCGGCAAGCCCAAAGACTTCAATGACAAATAGGTCATGGTATCCATCGGATTGGAGATAACAACAAGGATAGCGTTGGGAGAATATTTCAGGATGTTCTGCGCAACCGACTTTACGATACCTGCGTTCACACCGATCAGCTCCTCACGAGTCATGCCCGGTTTACGGGGGATGCCCGATGTGATAACTACAACGTCTGAATTAGCAGTCTTTTCATAATCGTTAGTACAACCAACAATTGTGGTGTCGAAGCCCAGCAACTGAGCAGTCTGCATCATATCCATTGCTTTACCTTCTGAAACGCCTTCTTTCACGTCCAGCATTACCACTTCATCAGCCACTTCATTAAAGGCCAACACATTAGCGCATGTAGCACCTACGTTACCTGCACCTACTACGGTTACTTTTGACATAATTTCTAAAGTTTTTGTTTATAAGTATTCTTAAAGATGATGCAAAAGTACAGCGAACTTCGTAATTAAAGAAATATTTCCGCAATAATTTTAGTTAAAGGTGGATTGATGGAACGGAAGAAGTATTTCAATCACGTTCTGCTTTTGTTCTTCCCCCTACCTTCTCCGTACCTACTCCCTGTTTTCTCCGTGTCTATAGAGAAAGAATACAAGGAGTAGGTAAGGAGAAGGTAAGGAGAAGGTAAGGAGCAGATAGGGAGCAGACATAAGGGAACAAGAAGATAAACAATTTAGTCTATTTATCGGATTCCACATTATTACGCACATCCCCTACCGGATTAAGGGAGCCTGAAAAATTAGATGAGAATAAAGATTGCCCATTAGCGATTAATGATTATTTTTGCGACAAAATAGATTCAACCTATTGGTAATTGTTCTTTTAAAATCATAATTCTAAAAACAAAAAAATGGCAGCAAGAAAAAATACACTTCTTATTGTAGCCGGAAGCTTACTCATATCGCTACTGATAGGAGTCACCGTGTTATTGATATCCGAAAAGAAAACCAACAGAGAATTGACACAGGAATTCCAACTGGACAAAGAAGACCTTGAAAACCAATATACCGACTTCGCCCAGCAATATGACGAACTGAAGCTTAAAGTCTCCAACGACTCTCTGTCAGTCCTTCTGGAGCAAGAGCAGGTGAAAACGCAACGCCTGCTCGAAGAGTTGCGTACCGTAAAAAG
Organism: Bacteroides helcogenes P 36-108; assembly: GCF_000186225.1. Taxonomy (NCBI): domain Bacteria; kingdom Pseudomonadati; phylum Bacteroidota; class Bacteroidia; order Bacteroidales; family Bacteroidaceae; genus Bacteroides; species Bacteroides helcogenes. The sequence goes on from NC_014933.1 coordinate 156,078, forward strand.
CAGCAATGCCACTGAGATTCGACGACTGAAAAACGAACTGGCTTCCTTGCGCAAAGTCATGATAGGCTACATCAACCAAATAGACTCCCTGAACCGCTTGACAGCCCATCAAAAAGAAATCATCGCCGATGTGACACAGAAGTACGATGCCGCTTCCCGCCAAATCAGCAATCTCTCCGAAGAGAAAAAGAACCTGAACAAGAAAGTGACTCTGGCCGCCCAACTGGATGCGACCAACATTTCCATACAGGCCGCCAATAAGCGGGGCAAGACAGCCAAGAAGGTAAAGGACATCGTAAAGTTCAAGATTAATTTTTCCATCGTAAAGAATATCACGGCCGAAACCGGCGAGCGTACCCTCTATATCCGCATCACCAAGCCCGACAACGATGTGCTGACCAAAAGCCCGTCGAATACTTTCGCCTACGAGAACCGCAATTTGCCCTACTCTATCAAGAAATACATTGAATACAACGGTGAAGAACAGGCCGTAACCGTTTACTGGGATGTAGAAGAATACCTTTATGCAGGCAATTACCGGGTGGACATCTTTGCGGACGGTACGATGATCGGTTCACAATCGTTTACATTGAACTGATCGTTCATAGAGCCATTATTATAAAAACTGGTTAAATAATTTTGCCGTATCACAGAAAGCCCATACATTTGCATCGTTGTTTATGCAATTATTGTCGTTACGCAAACGATCATTTTATCATCATTATTAATGAATAGATTCCATGAAAAAGTTCTTCTGTTTCATTTGGTTGGTTTGTTCAGCCTTCCCTATGGCCGCACAGGAAGCATTGAGTTTGGATAGTTGCCGCGCGTTGGCAATATCCAACAACAAAGAACTACTGATAAGCCGGGAGAAAATCAATGCCGCACATTACCAAAAAAAAGCGGCATTCACCAATTACCTTCCCAACATCTCGGCTACTGGTGGATATATGCGCAGCCAAAAAGAACTATCTATACTGAGCGATGCACAAAAAGGCGCTTTGTCGGGAATAGGTACTACGCTGAGTGGCCCGTTGGAGCAGGCAGCACAAATCATCGCACAGCAGAATCCTCAACTGGCCGGTCTTTTGGGACAGTTCGGACAAGGCATGGCCAGTGCTCTTAACGATGCCGGTAGTTCTATTGTCGATGCTTTCCGCACGGATACCCGCAATATGTATGCAGGCGCCCTTACATTGACACAGCCTTTATATATGGGCGGAAAGATTCGTGCCTACAACAAAATCACCAAATATGCCGAAGAACTGGCACGCCAACAGCACGACAACGGCATGCAGGAGGTCATTCTCAGCACAGATCAGGCATATTGGCAGGTGGTATCTTTGGCAAGCAAAAAGAAACTGGCAGAAGGGTATCTGGAACTATTACAAAAGTTGGACAGTGACGTTGAGAAGATGATAGCGGAAGGAGTGGCTACCAAAGCCGACGGGCTATCTATCAAGGTAAAAGTAAACGAGGCAGAAATGACATTGACCAAAGTTACTGACGGTCTGAGCCTCAGCAGGATGTTGCTCTGCCAGCTATGCGGGCTGAATCTTACCTCTCCTATTATACTGAAAGATGAGCAGGAAGGTGATCTGAAGCTTGACATGACAGTAACCGGAAGCATCGACATTAATACTGTATATGCCACACGCCCGGAAGTGCGCAGTTTGGAACTTGCCACACAAATCTATAAGCAGAAAGTAAACGTAGCGCGTGCAGAGTACCTCCCATCTGTTGCACTGATGGGAAGCTATATGGCTACCAATCCCTCTGCTTTCAACAGTTTCGAAAAGAAATTCAAGGGCATGTGGAATGTCGGTGTCATGGTATCTCTCCCCATCTGGCACTGGGGAGAAGGGATTTATAAAGTAAAAGCTGCCAAGTCTGAAGCTCGCATCGCCCAATACCAACTGGATGATGCCAAGGAGAAAATAGAGTTGCAAGTCAGCCAAGCAGCTTTTAAAGTCAACGAAGCAGCCAAGAAGCTGATTATGGCCAAGAAAAATCTGGAAAAAGCGGATGAGAACCTGAGATATGCCACCCTCGGTTTTGGAGAAGGTGTGATTCCGGCAAGCAATGTACTTGAAGCCCATACAGCATGGCTTTCTGCCCAATCGGAAAAAATAGATGCGCAGATAGACGTAAAACTGACGGAAATATATCTGAAAAAAGCAACGGGACAATTAAATCCTTCGCTCCCCTAAGGAGAGATAAGAACGGACATGCATATCCCCCACAAAAAAAATCGAAAAATATAAATTAAAGTATTTCCCTCCTCAGGCAGAAACCGGAGGGAGTTAAACCGAAAATAACAAAATGGATACAAAATCACAAAACAGCAACATGCTACTGGCGTTCCTCACATTGACGGGGGTTATAGCCGTAGTTGCCATTGTAGGTTTCTTCATGCTGCGCAAAGGACCGGAAATTGTGCAGGGACAGGCAGAGGTAACGGAATATCGCGTATCAAGCAAGGTTCCGGGACGTATTCTGGAGTTTCGTGTCAAAGAAGGACAAAGCGTCCAGGCAGGAGACACACTTGCCATTTTGGAAGCTCCGGACGTACAAGCCAAGCTGGAGCAGGCACGCGCTGCCGAAGCTGCCGCAAAAGCCCAAAATGAAAAAGCCTTGAAAGGCGCCCGCCACGAGCAGATACAGGCTGCCTATGAAATGTGGCAGAAGGCGCAAGCCGGACTTGACATTGCAGAGAAATCTTACAAACGTGTGAAGAACCTGTACGACCAGGGAGTGATGTCTGCCCAGAAACTTGATGAAGTAACTGCACAGAGGAATGCGGCCAAGGCTACTGAAAACGCAGCCAAAGCCCAATATGATATGGCCAGAAACGGTGCGGAGCGTGAAGACAAAGCCGCAGCCGCAGCATTGGTAGAGCGCGCCAAAGGAGCTGTATCCGAAGTGGAATCGTATATAAAAGAGACTTATCTGATAGCGCAAACCGCAGGTGAAGTTTCCGAAATCTTCCCCAAAGTGGGTGAACTGGTAGGGACAGGCGCCCCTATCATGAACATTGCCATACTGGATGACATGTGGGTGACATTCAATGTTCGCGAGGATTTGTTGCAAGGTTTGGGAATGAATACCGAATTTGACGCATATATTCCGGCACTTGAAAAGAGCATCAGATTGAAAGTATATTACATGAAAGATCTCGGTACATACGCTGCCTGGAAAGCAACCAAGACAACCGGACAATTCGATCTGAAGACATTCGAAATAAAAGCTTCCCCTCAAGAAAAAGCTGAAGGATTAAGACCAGGAATGTCTGTCATACTCAAAAAATGAATATAAGACAATTGTGATGGCATAGCCATCGGAATGACAGTAAAAAACTTGAAAGATGCCAGAAAGAGAGAATAAATATATAGCCCTATGGAATGTGATGAAACGCGAATTCCGCCGTCTCGTCTCTCGTCCGCTATATCTGTTCTGCATGATTATAGCTCCATTGTTCTGCTATATATTCTTCACCACGCTGATGGATTCCGGACTACCTACCAACATGCCCGTAGGCATAGTGGATCAAGATATGACCACTACCTCCCGGCAACTGGTCCGCAATCTGGATGCCTTTGAACAAACCGCCATCGTGGCTCACTATCCTACCATCGGCGAAGCACGCACTGCCATGCAACGGGGAGATGTTTACGGATTCTACTACATCCCTCAGGGGACTTCCGCAAAAGCCCAAGCCGGACGGCAGCCCAAATTGTCTTTTTACACCAACAACACCTTACTGATCGCCGGTTCTCTGCTGTTCAAAGACATGAAAATGATGAGTGAACTTGCATCCGGAGCAGCAGCACGCAAAAGTTTGTATGCCAAAGGTGTTACCGAAAGCCAGGCTATGGCATTTCTCCAACCGATTGTTATAGATACTCATCCATTAAACAACCCATGGCTGAACTATTCCGTATATCTGTGCAATACCTTTGCCCCCGGTGTGCTGATGCTGCTTATTTTCATGGTAACCGTTTACTCTATCGGCGTGGAAATAAAAGACCGCACTGCCCGCGAATGGATTCATGCAGGAAACGATTCGATCTGGATTTCTCTCGGTGGCAAACTTCTGCCGCATACAGCCATTTTTTTTCTGATGGGTATCTTGTATAATGTATATCTGTATGGTTATCTGCACTTCCCCTGCAACAGCGGTATCCTCCCTATGCTTCTTGCCACCCTTTGTCTGGTTTTGGCATCGCAAGGCATGGGCGTACTGATGATAGGTACTTTGCCAACTTTGCGGTTAGGACTTAGTTTTGCTTCCCTGTGGGGTGTACTCTCATTCTCCATGTGCGGATTGTCATTCCCGGCCATGGCCATGCACCCTGTATTGCAAGCATTGGCAAATCTGTTTCCTCTGCGCCACTACTTTCTGATTTACGTAGATCAGGCACTCAATGGCTACCCGATGATCTACTCATGGATCAATTATGTGGCTTTGCTTATTTTTATGATGCTTCCTTTCCTCGTAGCCCGCCGGCTGAAAGAAGCATTGGTTTACTATAAATACATGCCATAATGAAAGATTTGACGTTCAGAGAGAAAATAACACAAGGTATATACGATTTGTTCTATATCTGGAAACGTGAATTCCGCACAACCTTCCGTGACCAGGGAGTGCTCATATTCTTCGTGCTCGTTCCTCTGGTCTATCCGCTGATATATGCCTTTATTTACACCAACGAGACCATACGTGAAGTACCGGCCGCAGTGGTGGATAACTCACGCACTTCACTCAGCCGCGAATATCTTAGGAAAGTAAATGCCAGTCCGGAGGTAAATATAGTGACCTATTGCTCTGACATGGAAGAGGCCAAACAGATGCTGAAAGACCGGAAAGCGTATGGCATCATCTACATACCCGCCTCGTTCAGTGATGATATAACCCGAGGCAAACAAACTCAGGTCAGTCTTTTTTGTGACATGAGTGGGCTGCTCTATTACAAAGCCCTGCTGACTGCCAACACCAATGTATCATTGGGCATGAATGCCGACATCAAGATAGAGCGTACCGGCAATACAACCGATCGGCAGGATGAGATTACAGCTTACCCCATAGAGTATGAGGACGTCACTCTTTTCAATCCTACTAACGGCTTCGCCGCTTTCCTGATACCTGCCGTGCTGATGCTGATTATCCAGCAAACACTGCTACTGGGCATTGGATTATCAGCCGGTACTGCCCGCGAGCAAAACAGGTTCAGGGATCTGGTTCCCATCAACCGCCATTACAATGGCACACTGCGTATTGTCATGGGGAAAGGATTGAGCTATTTCATGGTATATTCTTTGGTCACGGTCTATATAGAATGTGTAGTGCCATACTTATTCAGCCTCAACCAAATAGCCATGCCCGGAGTGCTGACACTGTTTACTCTGCCCTACTTGTCAGCCTGCATATTCTTTGCCATGACAGCTTCCATTGCCATTCGTAACCGTGAAACGTGCATGCTGCTGTTTGTCTTCACTTCCGTACCTCTGCTATTCCTTTCCGGCATTTCATGGCCGGGTGCTGCCATGCCTGCATTCTGGAGATATTTCTCTTATATTTTCCCCTCTACATTCGGAATCAACGGATATGTACGCATCAACAGTATGGGTGCTACCCTCAATGAAGTATCAGCAGAATATCAGGCTTTATGGATTCAAACCGGCATCTATTTCATTACTACATGTCTGGTATATCGCCGACAGATACTGCAAAGCAGGAAACATGTGATCGAGGAATACAAAAGGCATAAGAGAATGGCTGAGTGATAAAACAAAACTCCATAAAAGAAAAAAACACCCCTCACATATTTTCGCTAAAATATGTGAGGGGTAACAAACAAAACATATAAAACGACCTTCACAGGCCAAATCCACTAAATACTCAAAGAGTATCACAGGAAATTATTCTTACTCTTTTTGCAAAGCATGAAACTTCATCTGCAACTGAGCTCGCCAATAATGAAAACCGCCACATGAGATTTTACATAAGATGACATATTCTGTTTTCTTTTTATGAAGTAAACGCAACAGAGGGGTACACAAAAACTTATCCGGTTCGGAAACACGTACCCTGATGGTTTTATATTCAGAGGGATCGGCCGGCGAAGACAGCCAATCTATCTCCAATATACCCAAAAGAGAATAACAATAAAAAGCAGAATGCTCGTACGCATACCATGCCCCGTCTTCCTGGTACAAAAAAATGCAATCCACATTCTTTTCTTCCTTTTGCAAAATCTCTTCCAAGCTCATTCTTTCTGTCTTATTGAACAATCATTATTTTACTGGCTATTGCCTTTCCACCGGAAACGGAGGCCTTCTGCACACTACCCCGTTTATTACTTCCAATAACTACATGCAAGTATGCATGTGCGCTATACTTACTGCTAAGTTCAGACAGCATACCATCACCCGAATAGCCAGCAGGAACGGCAGAAGAAGGATGTAAAAACAGCCCGGTTGCAGAAGATGGATTCACCACCCGTATATTCCAGTTTTTATCAGTAGATTTAATCAAATCAAACACATAAGAGTCATTATCTTTTTGATTTGATATTATAGGATTCCAGTTAATCTCAACCGGCAAAGAGAGATTATCACATGTCATCGTCAAAGTCGTAGTAACAGGGCTATTGCCCGAAGATGTAAAATCACCGGTTATCCGGTATTTATTACCTCCCAAAGCCTGGGCACTCAAGTTAGTAAGCCAGGTAGCACCAGGAGCCGACAAAACAGGCGAAAGGCCACGATCGGAATACACTGTACAGATTTCTACCCCGGTAGCCGATGTAGTTCCACCTGTTTTGCCATATAGCTCAAAAACATTATTTGACGAAGCCATCTGATGTTGCCCATCGGCAACAATACATGAAAAGTCTATATCTTCATCCTTCAACTCCACCTTCAAAGTATTCGAAGGGGCAGAAGCCACTGCTGTTGCCACATCTGCATATCCGGGAGCATTGACACCGACAATGGTAATGATGTAGCGATGGTTGCGTACAACATTCAGAGGAGTTCCATTACCATCGGTCATTACTATTTTATAATATCCCAGCTTCTCTTTATATTTACCTTTAAGTATCACTGCCATATAATCAGAGACGGTACAATTGCGTTCATAAATATATAAAGAAGGCTCTGCGGCATGCACCCATCCTTTATTATAATCCAAATAGTTACTATCGGTGACCGGATTTGCAGTAGCAGGCGTACTTACAGCTCCTGTACAATTTGCAGGAGCCAAGAAGCCATAAGACTTTCCTTTATGTACAGTGATGCCTTCAATCACAAAATCGTTTAATCCGTTACTGCTGCTGCCAGCAGCTTTCTTCACCTGAATACAGGCAGCAGAGCGCAAAAGCTTTACATTATTTGCGGTCGTAATAATATTAATTCCATTATCCAAGACAAAGCGTCCCCACATAACCAGAGGCATCACATTATTCACTAAAGTGCTTTCTCCATTGTTCACATTCTCAAGTGAAGCTGTATGCAAAGAAGATATAGCCGCTGCTTCTGCCATATTCACATTCAAATCATTAAAGTTCAAACGATCCGTTGCACCATCTGCTGTACGACCATTGGTAACCAAATGAATAATACGTTTCTCAGAAGTAGCATTCAATCGCACAGTAAAGGTTACTCCTGTAGCCGTAGCAGTCAACTGATTACCTTCCACCTTCACACGCTCCATAAACTTACCGTCTTTATTGAATACCAATACATCTACATTCTTGATATCCGTATCTGTATAAGAACGAGTGAAAGCATTTACAGACTCCGGCTGAGGCAATGTCACCGAAACGGTGACATCTACCTTGCCATAAAGTGTTTGTTGCTTGTCGCTTTCTTCGTTACTGCACGAAAGAGACAGAAAAGCTATTAGTACATATATAATATATTGTATTTTCATATTATAGCACATTTTTCATCATACACATTAAAGTTATTCCTTCTTTCCTCGATAACCATTGGAATAGGTATTGACTACGGTAGGAGTCCAGTGAGGTTTCGAGGTTTCTTCTACAGGCCTCATAGGAACCTGTATTGAACGAGTTCCAGTCCATACTGTTCCAGTCCAGTTTATCTTTGCAGTATGCTTTTTACGGTCATACACAATATCACAGATATGATCATATTGATGACTACCAGAAGATACTACTTTAAACACATTCGTAGAAGTATAAACTAACGTTCCACCTTGATTGACAAAGTTTGTTCCCACATGACTCATTGTACCTCCTAAATAAGCATAGATATTACAAGTCATAGGAATACCACCACCTCTATACCATCCGGCATTCACTTGTAAAGTTACTGTACGCGGCAACAGTCCCGGTGCATCAGGTGCTACGCCATGCTGTCCCGGATAAGGAGCAGAGTTGATTACCGGTGCATTAAAGAAAGCCGTTTCTCCTTGCCCACTCTGAGCATCACCACCCCACTGCAACAATGTATTGCTGTTATAATTAACTGTACCAGTCAAACCCCAGCCGACCCATTTGTCTTGGAATGAATTAACTGAGCTTGTATTATAAGTAATACCATTTACGACAACCGATGTAGGATTTCCTGTAAACCCAACTTTCACATCTACATCATTCGCACTCCAAACAAATTGTACAACAAAATAATTAAACTCAGGAATACGTACAATTATATCCTGAAGAACCGAAACTTTAACTGTATAATCAGGATCATCAGCATGTCCAAGGATAATTTCTCCATAACGTTCTTCCTCATTAGGTTCACGATCACAAACAAAAGTAAAGATTCCCGTTGCAGGATTATAATCTGTCTCTGGTGCGGGATGTATCCAACTTGGTTTGCTAATAATATTCAAATCATGAGTAAGTCCACCATACACTTTTACATTATCTACTGTACATGTGGTGTCAGGGTGAGTTATAGGCTGCGCAACTTCTATTAAATCATCAACAATACCAATAAATAAATTACTTAAATGAACTGTATCTGTATCAAGAGTCGTCAAATTTTTAAATACAACTTGGTCATCTCCATAATATTCACCATATAATGAATCATCAGCAGTAGAAGTCCTTGTAAAACTAACAGGCGTATCTCCTTTTGTCCCTTGAGAAACAGTAGCAGTTGCTTTAGGACTTTGTGCAAGGATTCTCCAATTTCCGCCAACTGAGTGAACGGAGAGAGAAGCAGTAGGATGAGGAGGGCTAAACTGCAATTTTTTAGCGCTGACTTTAATAGTTCCCCTATCCGGTCTTTGAGTGACAGGAATCTTCTTCGACACATTATTAGCTTTAATGGTAATGTAGGATTTACGCGGAGTATTATCTACATAAGTATCCACATTAGCGGTAATTTCAACAGCATTGTTGCCTAACTTTTTCACGGATGTAATCCAATCAGCATCTGCTGCCTTCTCTACCGTAAAATCCGACGCATTAGTATTTATATGTATCGTATCTTTAAATGCTAATCCTACTTCGGCCTTATCTGTATAAAGCAATGTTTGTGACAAATCAGCATTCAATGCCTTGTCTTCCCAATCCAGAATATCCGTAGATACATCAAGCTTGCCTCCTAAAAAAATACGCACGAGCAAGGTAGCATTTACACGCGGTACACGAGGAATCACCACATCTGTCTTTTGGAAACGGGTTCCTCCTTCACAAGCCAAATCTACACTCAATTTCAAATGGCTTGTAGTAGTATCAACAGGAGAGGTACTCAAATAATCACTTCCCTTGTGTGCAGGAATAATGAAACTTAAAGCATCACTATATTGATGTCCGCTTTGTGAGGTATTATTATGTACAGTCAAAGTACCCGTCATAGGATCCGTACTTACAGTCGGATTGTTCTTGTCAGGGTACAATCCACCCTCCCAGTTAAGAGTTGTAGGCACATTCGTCAACTTCAATGTATGGGTTCCATTCACGTCCAATCCTCCTGCATCAGCTATCTCTACTTTTACCAAAGCGGCATTGCGAGCTAACAAAGCTGTTTCAGTAGCTGTATTTGCCTGATTTGCAATAACCCGTTGCCCGGCAAGATAAGCGGTACGCAACTCCGGCATAGATGGCAGAATTCCACCTGAAGAATGTGTCTCCCACATTTTCAAAGCTGAACGTGCCTGTCCGCGAACAGGCTGAATCACTTGCCCACTTATATCCGTATCGGCACTAACCAACATAAAATCCCATTTTCCTGCAGCAACAGACATTGTAAGACGATCTGCGCCATAAGTTATATCAGGAACCTTCTGTCTGAATTTTCCTGCATCAGCCCCCTCTCCATCGAAAAGATAGACTTGAGTGTTATTGATAATATTTCCCAAAGACTTTGTCATCACAAATGTCAAGGCAGGATTACCGTTCGTTGTGTTCGGAGTTTCCTTGTCATCTGTACAGGCAAATATCAGAAGAGGCAACAGATATGCTAATAATATATTTACTTTTTTTCCTGTCATAGTTTTCCTTTTTCAGCCATTATTTCAAAGAGAATAAGAATATCCCGCAAATCACAAGATATTCTTATCTCAAAGGAATATGTTATTTCCGGATTGTAAATTCTGCTGTGCTTTCCTCTGCCGATACACTTATAGGTTGTGCACCGATAGGCTGATTCACAGACTTGATCTTCAGTTTTACTTGTTTCTCCGCATTATCCATGCTATACAATACCACACCATTTACATTAGCCGAGCTATGGTTGCCGTCACCACTTATGCGAAGATCATGCAAGTTTGTGAAAACAAAATCTTTACCTTCTTTTGCCGTAGCATCGGGAAGCGCAACACAATTCACTATAATATCACTGCCAGTGGCATTGGTCAGCAATGCCCCATCTGAGGCACGCAACAGGGAGACGGTGAAGAATCCGGATACTACGTTATTATTTACTCTGTGATCGCCAAGCGAAGTAATAGCCAAACGCGCAGGCTGGTCAGCAACTATGCCGCTACAACTCAATAATTCGCCATCAAATGAAACATTAGAACCACTCAGGCTGTGTACTTTATTGAAGTTCACCACCACAGTCTTGGGAAGTTCATAACGGGTATCTTCCAAAGTTTTGACACTGAATGAAGATTTCCGAGAGCCATTGGCAAAAACGACCCTTGGAGTCAGCCCCATATCAAAATCAAGCGCATCGGCTGTACCTTCTCCATAAGTACCATCCACTATAATATTAGCACCGGTTGCATTTGTCAAAGCAGTACCATCGGTTTTGAACAGGCCCAGTTCATACAGAATATCTTTTGCACCTTCTTCGCCACGCTCTGTGCGTACTAACTTCACAACTGCCTGCTGATCTTCAATGAGCGCCTTTCCAACGGGTTTCACTAAATAACTCTGTTGCACGTCAGAAAGAAGCAACTCGAAGGTTTTTACTCCCTCTATCAAATCATTCGCTTTCACCGGCACTTCTATTTCTTGTTTCACCAAATAGCGGTCGGCCGTTCCACGCGAAGGAGTAAACGATAACTTACCTTTCACCGGCGTGAAATTATTCGCAGTAGTAGCCGATACTTCACGAGTAGCATATCCTACATTAACCGGAATAGGTGCTCCTTCCTTTGTCGTAGAATAACCGGTTAATGTCACTGTAAATACAGCAGTGGCAGTTCCGTTTACAGGCTTAGTTATCTTCAGATCCGAAACATAAAGTCCATGCCCCAGTTTAACCAAACGGCTTCCATTACCTAAGAAAAGCAGTTCACCGGATGCTGCTGTTAATGCCTGACGGAAAACAGTCGGTTTATTATCTGTAACATAACGGTCAAACTCTTTTTCACCAGCAGCAGAATACATACAAACCCTGCCTTCATCCGATGAGAGTAGAAGAACCTCACCGTTATTCGTCACTTTAATCTTGTCAAAATTTCCTTCAACAGTACGGTCAAACTCGGCCTTTCCGGTCGGTTGGATACGCACAAATGTCCCTCGACGTGTATTCATGTCATAAGTGGTAACCACCGACTCACCGGTATTCTGGTTCATCCCCACTCCTCTGACGCTACCATTGGATGAACCGGAATACAAAGCTGTTCCGTCATTACGCAGTAGAGCATAATAGCCTTTAGTTCCACTTCCTCCTACCAGCACATTTCCGTTACGGGCTACCAAAAGATGCTTTAATGACGCATTTCCGTCATTAGCAGGTATCAGCGTCTTCCCAAAAACAATATCACCTTCCGGACGGATCTTATAAATAATACCTCCTTCCAACTGTGAGTTACCGATAATAATAACCGAGCCGTCATTGATATTCGCACTCAATCCGGTTACCGTATATTTCTTTGCTGGAATAACTGTCATATAATAAGGCTTTCCCTTGTCATCTAATCTGACTACGACAGTCTGTTCTTTATCTCTGTCACCAGAGAAGGCCGCACAAACATACTCTGTGGTATTACCCAATACGGCAAACTGATCACAATAACCGCTATCGACATTCTTATATTGATAAATGACCTTACCTGATTTATCAGTCTTCAGAAGTATTCCCTGACGTTCACTTGTTCCTTTGGGCTCGGTTCCAGACAAAAGAAGTGATCCACTACGCAATAAAGCTCCTTTCAGAAAATCGCTACCCTGAGCTCCGGCATAAATATTGTTCACAAGCTGTCCGCTACGGTTCACTATAATCGCCCGTCCACTCAAAGTAACACGGTCTTTTCTGTTTTTAGTATTCTGCACAGCAGACTGACCGACAATCAAGATGCAATCGTTGTCCAATCCCGTAACTTCGTTTACCTTCGTAAATCCAATCAGTGGCAACGAGAAAACAACCTCACCTTCTCGCCCCACCCATGTCAGGTTGTACTTTTGCCCTTCTTTACCTATCATAGCCACTTCATCACCGGACAGTGGGCAAATCTGCTGTATCTGATTTTTATCACCATACTTTTTATCAAAAACCACCGGCATATATTGGGCTCTTACCTGCGAACAGATCATGGTAATCAGCAGGAGTAATAACCACACTCTATGAATTCTTGTCTTCTTCATATTATCGTTACTTTTATTATATTTCTACCTCTTATTATATATTTCCACGCGTCTTGCCCGACGATTAACTTGTATCCAGTCAATGCCTCCTTCCGGCCAGCGATAGCTCTCAACTTCTTCTTTCACTTCTTCCGGAGAAAGTTTTATCCTGCCATGGGCTTGTATGTTAAAATTCACATCTATGCCGCGAGCACGCAGGAAATCAGCTACTTGTTCAGCCCTGCGTTCCGATAATCTATAGTTATAACTGTCACTACCTATCTCATCGGCAAAACCATCAAACCTCAGCTCTGAGAAATCGTAAGTACCCATCTCATCTACAAAACGTTCCAAGCGTTGGACAGACTCAGGGGTCAATGCATCCGAATCAAAATCAAAATAAAGAGTCATCAGCAAACCTTCCGGTGCATATTGCTTTAATGTAATGGTTTCCGGACGAACGTTTTCAGTAGTTCCATTCAACAATAATGCTCCTCCTAAAATTGCATTCTCCTCACTCATGCCGTAGAAAGGTTTTCCATGTTGAGTGCCCAAATCTTCCACTGTACGCAAATAATAGATATCATCTCTGGACTCCATTTCACGATCAGATACAAAATAAGCAGTCCGTAAGTCAAGCGGACACATATAATAATCATTGAAAACAGAATTTACCGGATAAGGGAAATGATTAATACCACCCGGAACTACCCCGTCCTTATCAAAAAAGACACTGAACAAATCGTATCCACCAAATCCCGGCAATCCATTAGAGGAGAAAATAAGGCGTCCTTTATAAACAACAGGAAAAATTTCATCACCTTCCGTATTAACCTGAGGTCCTAAATTTTGAGGAGTTCCCCATGTTTGATTTTCTTCATTCCAATGAGTGATATACAAATCAAAACCACCATAACCTCCCGGCATATCCGAAGTGAACAATAATGATTTGCCATCATTCAAGAGGTATGGATGGGCATATGAAGCCATAGACTCCTGGGGAAAGACAGGAGCGTATTTGGTAAATCTCTTCTTATTATTTTTCAGTATAGAATAGAAAAGTTTTGTACGAAACGGACGGAATTTCTTATCAGCCATTTCTACCGTTGTTTTCTTTTTATCATACTCTATGACAGTAGCTACCATTGTACGCATATCCGGTGAAAAAGCTACCGGTCCATTCTGTAAATCTGCCGGAATCTTGCGGAAATAATCGTAATATTTCGGTGGTTTACGAAAAGCTGTTTCCGGATTATCAGTTTCATTCAACACATAATAATGGGTGCGGTGAAAAAACAACTTTCCTGGATCATTGAAATTGCTGTAACTAATAGCATAAAAAGGTTGTTCACCATAATTGCCAATCCAAAATTCGGAATTGTCCGTATTCAAAGACAACCGTTTAGCCGAAAATCCCGGATCTTCTTGTACAGAATGTTGCATAGCAAGTGCCTCCAATGTATTCTGATATCGCTGATATCGGCTATACACATCTTTATAGGCATTATCCAAACAGATAGCTTCTGCCTGACGAGCTTGCCCTTGAAAGCGCAGAGCATCTATGTATTCACAGACATCATCCACTCCGAGCAAATCCGGGCGTAACTCCATCGCTTTACTATAATGTTCGGATGCGCGGGCGTATTCCCTAACCATAAAGTATAAGCGTGCTATCTTCAGATGAAGCGCAGCCCGAGATTCAATGTTCTCCTCACGTTTAATAGCTGTCTCATACTGAGTCATCGCTTTATCAAATTTCTGTCTGATAAAATTACGATCTGCCCGTCGTTCTACCCGTCCTATTTTCCGTTCCTGCGCAAAAGAAGGCGTACCCCCTTCCATTAAGAAAAGGAATGCAGCAGCAGACAGGAGAATTTGTAACTTCTTCTTTCTCATTTTCAGCAACTTTTTATCAGTAACATTAGCGGAATATATTATAAGTAAGGTTTATGCCAAACTTTGTCGGTCCAATCCAAGCTTTTGTCTTTTTCCGTTCTAAAGGGAAGTCCACATATTCTCCTCCCAAATAAAACTTATCATATTGAAGGTGGGCATATCCTATACCGATATTCAAATCTAACCCCCAACGAGAATTGAAAGCAAATTTATACCCGGTAGAGATACCTCCTGACACTCCCCAACCCTTACGGCGGAAACTTTGTAACGGATCATTGTGTTCTAACAAACCTATGTTGAAGTTGCCATACATGGCATATGGACCAATATAAAAGCCATCCCATGAGTCATTAGTATAAAAGTTACGTGGATTTATGTAATAACGTACCTCCGCCGTAGCTTGAAGAGCACGAAAAACCTCTTCATGCTTTTTAAACAAGTACGGCAACCATGACACTTCTCCATTCACAGTAATTTGTCTGGTCAACGTATATTCAAAACCAACATTAGGTGATCCTGTCAACCATAAAGGAATATTAATCTTGACACTTTGTGCCTGTACTCCGCCGATAAAACAAAGCAAGACGGTAAGACTTAAAATATGTCGTATAACTGGTTTCATGATTCTTCTCTTTTTTATTTTAATATATATCATTCCAAGTCTGTATCTCCACCCTCTATATCTTCATTCCATCCTACAATTGATATTTTAATAACAGTGTAAGAGTCTATTTCAATAATGATGCGCCGACCATACAGCAATCTCATCGGCATTCCGGTATTTTTGTCTTTCACTTCAACCGGCAAATTATTAATGACAGCACCGTCATCTCCAAGGAATGTATAGTTCAACCTCATAGGTTCTCCTTCTAAAGAAGGCAAGTAACGGTGATCGACCTCTAATATTCCGGCACTTTCCTGCACAGGCAGTTCGCCTAAATGGTACACTCGGTCATCCGAAGTCAATCGTGAAGTCAAAGTATCATTTTTGAGATACTGCATAACCGATGCTCCTTCTGCCAATAATTGTACTTTCTTTATGCGCGACACATCACCGGGAAAGTTTTTGAAACGCACAGTAATACGACCTGTATAACGCTCCAAATGCGCAGTATCAGTTTTTAAGATACCCGGATGAACAATAACAGGTACAAACTTCTGAAATAGCATATCCGAAGGCTGTACATAATGGTGTTGTCCGGAAGAACTGCTTTTCAAAACAAAAGCAGAATTTTCCAAATGCTGTTCATCTACAAATGAGATGCTATCCGTATTGGTATAGCAATACACTTTGTACTCACCTGGTTGTAACTTAAAACCAAATAAGCCCATTGCCATACGGGGATTTTCATCCCAAGGAGAAGTTGCATAACGTGTACCTACCAATACTCCGGCATTGTTATAAACCAATACACGACAATCACTGACTGTTTTATTCAGGACCTCAGGCACAAAGACCTGATAATTAGTTTCATCTTCAAAATAGTCATATGTACATGAAGTCAAAAACAAAGCCGTTACACCAATAAATAACACTATGAGAAGTCTGTTTTTTCTCATATTCTATAGTTTATTTTATCACAAGCGGACCATAGAGGGAGCAGAACGTTTTCTTATTCCGTTTTCTGCCCCCAAACTACAGCCGGGAAAATTACATAATAATAGAAGATTCTACGATATTGCCGTTCCACGGAGTCGGTTCACTGACTGTAATAGTCATGTCACCATATGTCGTAGGAGTAACGGGAACAACAGTCGTACCACCTGTACGTAAAGTAAGGTTTGCTTCACGAATGGTATTCGGTACAAAATTTTCTTTCACTACACCCTGCCAATATACTGTAGTATTGGTAGACAACTGGGTTCCGTCAGCCAGGACATGTCCCGGTTTACCTGTTGCAGAAATAACAATGAAATATTGGCGCGCAGCATCGGCATTAGCAGTAGTTAAACCATTATTAACACGCCCACCATTATTAGGAAATACCACAATGTCTCTCCACATTGTATAATTACCACCTAAAACAGTACCGGTATAACCACTTGTCGGATTAGTTGTCTTAAATACATCTGAGCCAGAAACGGGTAAAACGTAATGTTCATTTGAAGTAGCAGCCACACCACCGTCATTGCCTGCCAGAACACCCATTTTTTCAGGTAAACGATAAATCATGATAGAAGCATTCTGGGTATAATCCACTGACGCGTCATTATCTACACCATTCTGCCCCTCTTTCACATTCAGACGAACCCTCATCAAAGACACCTCACGCGTCAAAGAAACCGTAGGATTAGCAGTGGTTCCAGTAGCCACAACTACATTTTCAGACCCCATAAAGATTTCAGAAGGTTCCAAATAAGCCGTATTACCAGCAGTGGTTTGTTCCGTGTTACAGAAAGCAGGGAATGTACCTGTTTTGTGAGTCATTACCAGACTTGTCGCATTTTTCTGACGCACGTTCCACATATCCCATTCCATTGCCGTAGCGCCGCCATCCAAAGAGGTCACGATATTATCGCTTGAACTTTTTGCATTTGCAATAGCAACCAATTTATATGTACCAACCGGTATATCCGTATATGTAAAGGTATTGCTACCACTCGCCGGAGTTGCTATTGCAGAAAAGCGGATATTATTGGTCGTTGCATCATAAAGTAAAAATTGTACTTGTTTGATATTAGACCATGAGGTTGCAGGCACAGCAGTAGATTGAGCTCTCGTCTGTACCCCTTTATTATCAACACCCGCAAAATTCAACTGTACAACAAGCTTAGATTTTGCATCTCCATTCCCATTCTCATTTGAGGGATCATTTTTTTCTGAACATGCGCCCAACGCCATTACAGCGAATAATGAGCATACTAAAATAATTTTTCTTTTCATAATAAAAAAAATTAAAAATTCACATTAATAATTGGTATAAACAAAATGTTACGCTAAAACTTCATCAATTTAGAAGCTTCGTGCATTCCCGTTACTTTGCAAGTAACGGGAATGCACAGAAAGAAGGAGAAAGAGGAGTCTTTAAAAGAAGTTTATTATAGAATGAATCTCTAATCTGAATTGAGACAATAAAGCATGTATCCACCTTTGAACCTATAAAGATGGACTGTTCGATTATTATTTATAGCTGAAAGGAGCTATCTTAAATTGTTCGTGATTTTAATATTTATTGAAAAAAAATAGGTATATTATTTGTCTTTCAAAATATAATATTTAACTTTGCCGCACAATTACAGTTCTGTTACTTGCAAAGTAACGGGATTATACCGTTCTTATTATCAATCTATTAAATCAGCAATTGTCTATTTTCCTCCTATAAATTTCTCGATAAAATATATGTAATGAGAGATTTGTTCATTCGATTAATTTCAGCTTCTTTAAAAGGTTGAAAATATGTTTCCGTAACCTTTACAGAAGAATGCCCCATTGCATCACATATCAGATTGGAATTATAATTTTGTCTTAGCGCTGTGGTTGCCCATGTATGGCGGGCAGTGTAAGTACTTAATCGTTCTTTTATTTGCAAGGAACGGGCTACTTGCAATAAGCGATGGTTTTCCAAACGTAACATCCGAGAATATTGCCGATATTCATCTTTCCCAGGATTTAGGATAATAGGGAAAAGATAAGGAGTATCGGGAAAAACATTCTTATATTTTCCGATTATTTCCATTGCTTCCGGGCAAACAACAATAGACATCCTGCGCCCCGTCTTATGTCTATGATAGGTTATGACATTTCCTTGCAAGTCACACTTGCGTAAAAAAGCAAGATCGACAAATGGCATTCCACGAAGCAAAAACAATAAAACAAAGATGTCACGGCTAAAAGAAAGTCTTTCGGGCAACTTTTTTTTAGCCGTCATTAGCTGACATATTACTTCTGGTGAAACAGCTCTTTTTACCGGACAATTAACTCCTGTATGTACTTTACTGAAAAGGCGTGGAACATAAATGGCCATACCACATTCTAAAGCCTGGTTATAAACAGATCTCAGCATACGCATATATGTGGAAATTGTATTCCAACTTAGCTGATCTGCCAACAATCTTTGCTCAAACCGTGCCAACCATTCCGGAGTTAACTGTTTAAAACTTATTTCACGCCCATTCACAAACTTTCTCAGCCTATTCAAAGTACTTCTATATACATGAGCCGTACCATCACGCTGTCCTTCCTTTAATTTGACAATTAGCTTCTCCATAAATTGTGTTAAAAGTTCTTCTTTCATTTTTAAGTCTGCTTTAGTTACACATTAAGTTATTATACTTTTTATACTCGTACATATACTATAATTTCCACAAGCAGTCAAAGCATAGTGCCATAACAAACCATTCGCATCATTATCTTTTATATTTTAGATAACTTTGCTGCCATTAGAAACTTTTACCTAAATAAAGGATTACTAATGTCTTATTAATGTATAAATACCGTGATTATCAGCCTTCTTGTGCGTGTTTTCCAGAAAGGGCCGCTTTTCCTTCCACAGGCATACTTTTTTCCGTAGTATTGCATGTTCCGTTAAATCGGGCTTTTGATTCAATTTCAAGTTTACATGTATAAACATCTCCATTCATTATACACCCCGACTTCATTATCAGTTCCTCCGTCACATGGATATCTCCCTGCAACATACCATGCAACACCGCTGCATCACATGTTATATCACCTTTGATTTTTCCCTGTGGGCCGATCACAACTTTCCCCTTGCAGGAAATGTTTCCATCAACCGTCCCATCCAAACGTAGATTCCCTTCAACAGTAACTGTACCTGTCACTATTGTCCCTTGTGCTATTGTTGTCAATCCGTCAGCACTGACTTTTACTGCTTTTGCAGAATAATCTTCATTCTTTTTCTTTCCTAACATAATAAACATGATTTATGTAAATAAAAAAAGGACGAACATTCTGCTGATACCAAATATTAAATTAAAGGCAAATATAAGTTAATTTAAATACAAGAAAAAGGAAAGGATGAAAAAAATCCCGCAAAGTATATAAAGTTTAAATTAGCCAAATAAACACCATGCATAGTCAAACAGATAAAATCTTTGAAACTGCTTCTTATTCAAACTGATTAGCTTTCGTTTTTATTTTTTTACAATAATGCGTAATGCTGAAAAAGATTCGTCCCAACATGGTAATCCAACAGACATCGCACTATAAAAAAACAAATTTCACAATCTACAAAACTATGGGGGAAACAAGCGTACATCAATGGCACGTCAGATTCACTTCCATCATCCACAAGTTCAAGACTTCCGTATTAATCGATTTCCAGACTATCCGGTACGGATATGCCCCATATAACAAACAAAACATAATTCCAATAAAAAAAGCTCAAGAGCTGATTTTACTACTCTTGAGCTTTTCCATTCATAAAGGAAGAAAGGTTATTATTTTTTCTTCTTCTTACTGTCTTTCTTTGCTTGAGCAGCCCACTCTTTCGCTCCTTTTTCTTTCAATTGAATTGTAAAGGCCTTGGCCTTTTCCAATGAAGCAGCCTCATCTTCAGGACTTGCGTAAGCATGCTTATAACCTTTTACTATGTTCCATTCTCCACGAGTAAAATCCGGGAATTCCACGGCAGCACAACCGTTATCCATAGAAAGCTCACCCAACTCTGCCAAACAACACCATTCAGCCAAGTCATAAACATCCATATCAAGAGGAAGACCATTTTGCAGACAATATACTAAACGACTGTCCATAATAAAATCCATACCGCCATGGCCGCCAACTTCCTTAGCCATCTCACCGTATTTCTTCAATATAGGATGCTGGTATTTTGCCACAAGAGCACTCATCTCTGTTTCAGGCAGGAAGCCGTGAGAATTCAAATCATCAACCTTAGGCTGTACACCGGAAGCTGTCAACTGTGCAGCATCGAGAGCATAACCTTCTACCGGATATTTATTGGCGAATCCTTTAGTACCTGTAAGCTGATACAGTCGATTGTAAGGTTGCGGTGTCATCACATTGTGCTGAATTTCAATAACCTTTCCATTGGCCGTACGAAGCAAAGTAGTGGTGTGGTCACCATTACGGAAATCACCGCATGTTCCAGCCCTCTTCTCCACCAAAGCCTTACCATTGACAGATTTCGTATCCATGGCCACCAAGGTCGTCATGCGATCACCACGGTGAATATCAAGCGCCTGTGCCACAGGTCCCAGACCATGAGTTGCATATACATCACCACGATGCTTCATGTTATATTCCAAACGCCATCCCAATTTATCGTCAGAATCCTTCTTCCAATAATAATCCCAAAACTGGTCGAGATTATGTATGTAAGCACCTTGCGCACGAATAACCTCACCAAATACACCCTGTTGCGCCATGTTCAAAGTATTCATTTCAAACCAGTCATAGCAACAGTTTTCCAAAATCATGCAATGCTTACGAGTAGTCTCGCTAAGATTAATTAAGGCCCAGCATTCTTCCAAGTTCATGGCAGACGGTACTTCAATAGCTACATTCTTGCCATGCTCCATAGCGCACTTAGCTACGGGAAAATGATGTAACCAGTCGGCAGCAATATAAACCAAATCAATATCCTCACGTTTACAAAGCTCCTCATAACCGATAGCCCCCGAATAAACAGCAGCCTTCGGCATAGAAGCCTTTTTCAGAATCTCCTGACATCTCTCAGCACGTTCAGGCACATAGTCACAAAGCGCCACAACCTGAGTTCCCGGAATGTAAGTAAAGCGTTCCACTGCACCGGGACCACGCATACCCAAACCTACAAATCCTACACGAACTACATCCATTTTTGGGACAGTCAATCCCAACACACTTTTCTGTCCGGCTGGACGCTGAGGTGTCTCCACGACAATAGTCCCCTTCTTCCAATTCCAAGGAGTTCCTTCCTGCGAAGTTTGAGCAATGGCAGTCTGAGCGAAACATACACCCAATGCGAAACATACGCCCAACGCAAAAGTTCCAATTTTTCTCATGATTTAAAAAGTTTAAAGTTAGTAATCTAATGAATCTAATTAATGTCGCAAAGTTATGGATTCTTTGTCAACCTAACAAATCCATACTCATTTTTTAAAAGTGACGGACACTCAGATTCTTATCTACCAAAAATCCATCTATCACTTTCAAGTCGAATTTCACATTTCTCCGAGCCTTCAGTTTGATGACAAACAAATCACAGTTACCTTCCAATGCCTCATGTTCTCCAATATTCACAAATGTAGGATACAAAGATTTGATTCCATTAGTATGAAGTCTGTCATAGGTAAGGTTCTCCATCTGTTTCATGCCCAATGATTGTACACCGATAAACTCATAATCAACCGGATTGTAAGGCAAAGCAAAACTGATGGCATTGACAAAACGCAGACCTGAGCCTTTCACCAGCACCTCAACCGTTTCATCCTTGATATATGAACGTTTCGCCGTACTGATACTGATATCTCCATCTACGGTCTCACCCCTTACACCGTCAGCTCCCCCTTCAAGTTGTGTAGCTACAACAGATATATCATAAGCATCTATCAGGCCATTACGATTCAAGTCACCGTTGCTGATGTATCCTTCAAAGTCAGCATCACCCTGTCTAAGACCAGTATAGTTGACATAAGAGGTCAGGTCATTTTCATCCACAAACTTATCATTGTTGATATCTCCCGGCAGATAGCTTTCCGTTCCGGGCACTTTAAACACATAAATTTCCTGTCCAGAACCATAATCACCTACTGCGTCCACAACGTTTATTTTAATAAACCGTGCCGTCGGAGATTGTGCAAAAGCAAAGACCTTTACTTCATTGTTACGCTTCCATTCAAAAGCTCCCGCTTCAGTCCAGTTCTCCTTATCCATGCTATAAAATACAGTTCCCCTTAAAATGGTTCCGTTTCCGGCATTCTCACGAGGAAGATAATGAAATTTATCAATCTTGTTGATGGACTTCAAATCCATTATCAACTCAAAGGGAACAGACTTTTTATTATATTCCGTATGCCAAAGTTCACCTTCTTCAAAGTCGAACAAACGACGAAGTGAACGCCCCTGATTCGTTGCCGTTGTTTCACCGGTAATTCCACGGATAGCAAACTCCAACGGATCCTTCTTGGTAGTTGCACTGAAAGCCGACCATTCAGACCAGCCCTCTTTGTTCACCGCACGTATCTTGAAGTCATAAGTAGTTTCTACATTCAAGTCCTCAAACAACAGTTCTGTATCTTTGATGGTGCTATAGTTCATCCCATTGAATTCTATCTCATAATAGTCAGCATTATTCACCTTGTTCCAAGTTGGCTTCAGAGTATAGGCAGTCGCATTTTCCTCTGTAACTTGCGCTTTCGGAGCAAAAAGTGAACCTGACATTACTTTACTATTATCCGTCGGAGCAAAAATAAAACCGTCAATCTTCAGCACAGTTCGGTTTGCCGTAATATCGGTGACCGCCAATTTGACAAAAAGTTGAGGATTCTTTGTAATAACCTCTTTTTCAAATTCACTTCCTTTAGTAGCAAACTTATTCAGGTCAGGTGTAGCATTATAGAAATACACATTCTCTTTTTGAAGGAACTCATCCATACTTCCGACTTCTGTAAGTTTCATCTTATTTCTTCCAAGGATTGCCGAAACTTTTTCAGGTCTCCCGGTAACATTTATTCTGAATTCAGTAGCCTTCTCTTTTACAAAACCACTAAAGTTACCTTTGACAGGATGAATAGTAACAGTAACATCTCCTTTTACACCGACAGTTGATTCTATCAGAGTAGTCACAGCCTCGCCTGAACGATACGCTTCGGTCGTGCCGTCATCGTCATATTCAGTAAATGAACTCTGCCCATAGGGATAAAGTTCGTATATACGAAGCCCCTTATCTGCTTCTTGAACATTGTTATTGGGAGATATCATAGGAATGATGGCTCCGTTCTTCACAAATACAGGTAATTTCCAAAGCGGTGCAGCATAATTGTTGATAACGCGTCCACCTTGATAAATTTCCCCGGAGAAATAATCCACCCATTCACCCTCAGGCAAGTAAATACCATTGCGGATATCATTACCTTGCCCATCAGGCTTAGTTTCCTGATAGACAGGAGCTATCAAAAAATAAGGTCCATAAAGGAATTGGTATTGTGTGGCTTTACCTAACGTATAAGGATTGGGATATTCAAGGAACATAGCACGTATCATGGGCAGCCCGTTTATGGACTCTTTGGCAATACTATAAGCATACGGCATAATCTCTGACTTCAGTTTCAGATACCATCGATTGATGGAAGTGGCAGGTTCGCCCAAAGCATGAGGATATTTTTCGTTGGCTCCCCAACCATCCATATTCAACTGCATGGGTGTAAAAGTTTTCCATTGAAAATCACGGATATTCACAGCCAGATTCTTTCCACCGAAGATGCCATCCATATCAGAACAAATATTAGGATTGCCCGAAAGTCCGGAGCCGATATAAGTAGGGATATGGAAACGGATATACTCCCAGGTTCCACCGGTTTGATCACCTGACCAGATACCCGCATAACGCTGTGTACCCGCCCACCCGTCAAGAGAGATGATGAAGGGACGGGCATTGTTACCATAGTAAGTCATGATTTGTGCCACGTCCGTGATGCCGTTCAGTCCGAAAGAATATCCGGCTCCCACCCAGGCAACGTCGGTCTTCAACACGCGCACTCCAGCGTCGCGCACTTCCTTCACGATATCACGTTGAAGTAAAGCACTGATACCAGCTTTCGGATGAAGATCAGACTGTGTCCACAAACCTATTTCCACACCGTTTCTGTGTGCATAGGTGGTCAGATTCTTCAGATTCTGAATATTGCCATCCAGAGCTTCCGCCTGCCCGTAGCCAGCTCCATAGCCATCATTCGGCAGTAACCATCCCAAAGGCATATCGTGATTTTTATAGCGGTCTATCACGGCGCGTGCAGAAAATTGATAGTTATTATTTTCTCCGTTCAGCGACTCTTTGATGCCACCGTTGTCTTTCTGGCTTTCTTTATAACGCTTCCCATCTTCAAAAGAAATGCCGTTCGCATCTTCTTTCCAAAAGTCACGGTTGTAGGCGTTGAGGTGTCCTTGGTAGAAACCGAATTTGGGTATCAGTACCGGATGTCCCGTCAGTTGATAAAAATCGTTCAGCAAGGATATGAAACCATTATCCACCATGACAAAAACATCCAGATAATCTGTCTGATGGGACAATTTCACGACACCTTTTTCTTCACATCCGAAGTCATAGACGCCTCTTTTAAAGGTATGCCACAGAATGCCATAGCCATTTGTTGACCAATAAAACGGGTTAGGTGATGCTACACCCCCGTCAGTCCAGCTATTCTGATTCTCAATGGAAATCACTTTACCTTTATGGGAAAAACGTCCGTTCTGCACACCGCCACCGTAGAAGTACTCTTGCGGATTTTCTTTCAGTTTCAAGACAACTCTTTCCTTATCGAAAAAGACGGCTTCAAACTCTTCCAGCACAACAGCACCAGTTTCCAGATTAGTAACTTTCATCAAAGTGCTGCTCTTGCTCCATTCCACTTTTATTTTTCCGGTAAGGATGCTCACCGAGCCAACCTCATCCTTCACATCCAACAAAGTCAATGATTTACGTGGCTGATCCACCAGAATTTTTGCCTCGGGCTTTGCCTCTGGATTGCGGAGTATGCCACCATTATTGTCTTGAAACATACGGAAAATATTTTCTCCATAAAAATCAAGAGTCATACGCTGATGATTTGAAAATAAAACTTCAACAGTAGTGGGATTGATTTTTACAATGCTCACAAGCCGAGGAAGTTGTTGTGTTACCACAACCGAACTCTTCTCTCCACATACAGCTTGTGTTGCCCAATAAGGGGAGAGGAAAAGCAAAATGAGAGCGAACGGAATCACCCTCCACCCCCTTGAATCATAAAACAATTTGTTCATACTATAATTTAAATTTACAGGTTAGAGATTGATTTACATAAATTTTCGCATCAAAGATATTACATTCTAAGGATTTTAAATAATGCCATCTAAATAAAACACTTGAATTTCACAGTATTTGACCATTGAAAGTAAGAAAGGAGGCGACTTTACATAAAAAGGGCTTACCCACTATATTTCCATGAAACAAAGCAAGTAAGTCCTCTTACATTTATTGATTTAGATTAGTTAGATAGAATGCGGTTTTAGTTGTGCGTCGGGTTCTGCGTCAATGTTCCCGGATATGAATTTATTGCATCTTGCGGAATGTAATAAACAACACGATAATCTGTAGCGGGAATGTCTTCAAGCTGACTTTGCGGTCCGGGATAGCGGCGCACCAATGGGTCACCATTGCGGAATACATCGTAACTGCGTTCTGCCTGATAGGCCAACTCCAACTGCCGTTCCTTGTCAATACGTGTCTTGGCATTGCTTGCATCCAAAGAGGCATATCCACCACCTACAATGGCACGGTTACGAATCAGATTCAGGTCAGCAAGCGCTTCCGCATACTTACCTTGCTTGGCATAAGCCTCAGCACGGTTCAGATAGATTTCGCTCAAACGGGAGATGATGGGAGAATGCAAATGAGAATCCTCACCTTCACGAGAACACTTCGTGATATAGAACTGCGGATAAACACGGTTCAAAGAAATGAAGTAATCTTCAATACCCGTCAAGTCAGTAAGTACATTGGTAACGTTTGTACCGACATTGTAATTAAGTATCTTGAAACGACCCTGTTCCAAATCTACCACTTCCAGTTCATACTTATTGTCCTTGGTAACGGTATTCCCCGCAGCATCCTTCAAGGCTTCCAACTTGTTAGCGTCATCTGCCTTTACCTTATACTGCGTCACATTCTTTTCTACCGCATAATACTTGCCATTTTCTTCCACGAAGTTGGCTTGTACATAATTGTATCCGGTCAGTTTATCCATAGAGACATTCACCTCCAACGGCAGCGTCGGTTTGATGAAGCGGAACACTTCCGTTTTGGCATCATCGTAAGTAGGCTCAATGAAAGCAGCACGGGCATCCACCATCTTATAATGATCTTCACGCCAATCGTTGCGTCCTGTCTCATTCAGCAAGTCGATGTATTTGGCACTGGCGTACATTTCGCCCCAGCCCATGCCGCCAATGTTGGCATACATACCGCCTACACCATAATAGTGGTCATAACCGGAGTATTCGGACGCTACACGTTTGATGGCAAAAATCGTCTCTTTATTGTCTTCCGGCACAAATGTGTTGTACTTCATGAAGTCCGAACGGGACAGCAAAGAGTATTTACCAGAATTGATGACTTGCGTAGCAAAGTAAATTGCAGAATCCGCATAGTTCGTATTAGGATTCTCGTATGTGCCGCTCATATACAAATAAACACGTGAAAGCATGGCTTGCGCAGCTTCCTTCGATGCAAAGATTGCACTATTGTTTATAGTCATCATATCTGCCGCCTTGCGCAAGTCAGTGATGGCTTGGGCATAAGTTTGCTTTACAGTAGCACGGTCGGGCAGATTGAGATTACTGATATCAGAAGGAGTGCCGTTTACGATGGGCACACCAAGATTGGTTTCAGGATTCTGCGCATAAGGACGGCCGTAAGCACGGCAAAGGTAGAAATAGAGCATGCCACGGATATAGTAGCATTCACCCAATTTGTTGTCCACCTCATCACTTTGTCCTTCGTCTATCATATTGATGATATTGGAACTCTGGGCAATGGCTTTATAGCTGTAGTCCCAGAAATTCTGCAAACGGTAATTCTGCGGCGTGCGGCTGAATGAGATGAATTCATAGAAAGCATCGGTAGATGAGCCACGAATCATCATGTTATCACCGGCATATTCACCACAACGGTGCATGGGGTCAGCCCAATGTTTGAGCTGTGCATAACAGCCGTTCAACAAAGATTCAAGCGAAGAGTTAGGATCTGAGGCAACATCCTCTGCCGCCATAGAGCCGTAAGGCAGGCGGTCAATGTCACAAGCCGTGAACGATACGACCGCCAATATGATAAGAATTATTTTTTTCATATATCTGTCTCCTTATTAGAATGTGAGATTAATACCAAACATATATTTCCGTACAGACGGATAAACAGAAGGTCCTGTAGTTCCCATTACAGCGCCATCACTTGCCGGAAGTTCCGGGTCAACACCTGAATAGCCCGTGAATGTCAGCAAGTTCTCACCCGTAAAGAAGATACGCATATTCTGAATGTAATATTGGGGCAACTTCAGGTTATAACCTATGCTGACAGAACGCAATTTCAAGAAGTCATTGCTTTCAATGTAGCGGGATGACATCTTGTTAGAATTACTCTTGTTATTGTAAGAAGCTACCGGATGAGTTGCTATATCTCCCGCTTTCTCCCAACGCGTCCAACCATCTTTCAACTTCATCTGGTTACGGTCAGTATACGTACCATCCGAATCATATTCCTGACGAGAATAGTTATAGATATGTCCACCCAATGAATAACCAAATACGGCATTGAAATCGATGTCTTTCCATCTCAAGGCTGTAGAAAATCCACCAAAAATCTTAGGATTGGCAGTACCGCACTTACGGTAAGCGGCATCCGCGTATGCACTGGTCTTATTACCATCGGCATCATACCATTGCGGTGCACCATTTTCCGGATTTACGCCAGCCCATTCCGGCATCCAATACGTATCGATAGGAGTCCCTACTTCCAAAACCCGCTGTGCACTGCCTGCAATGCCGGAACCATCACCAATAACCAATCTTGCAGTACTGGTTGTACCATCAGCGGCACGAGTCTGATAAAGATCTTTCAGTTGATTCTTATTGTGTCCCAAATTACCATCAATACTCCATAACCAGTCTTTGGTACGGATGATATCACCGCCAATAGAGAACTCAAAACCTTTGTTTTCCATCTTACCTACATTTCTGTAAATGCTTGTAACACCAGTCAGACCTGAAACGGGCACTGCATACAGAATGTTGTCCGTATTCTTTGTGTACCAATCAAAAGTGAAGCGGAAACGTTCTTCCCACATGGACAAGTCCAAGCCTACACCGATAGTCCTTGTTTCTTCCCAAGTCAGATCTTTGTTTCCAATCTGGCTAATCAAGGCACCAGGAACACCGTCGTAGCTATAGCTGGAAGAAACAGAATAGAGGTCATATTGCGGATAAAGAGCATCCGGGCGATTACCAACAGTACCATAAGAGACACGAAGTTTCAAGTTATTAACAAAATCCCATTTGAACCATTCTTCACGATTGACATTCCAACCAGCACTGATAGAAAAGAAATTACCCCATTTATTATTGTCTCCGAAGTTAGAAGCACCGTCATGACGCAAAGAAGCTTCTACTAAATACTTGTTGTCGTAGCTGTAATTCCCCTTTAAGAAGTAAGAATCCACTGCCCATTCGGAAATTCCACCTTTGGCTTTTTCAGCCAATGCTGTTGCATTCAATACCTCAAAGCCTGAAATCAGACCTGTCCCATAAGCATCAAGTGTCTTGCTCCAATAGTCCTTGAACTCATGTGCAGCCAATGCTTGCACCGAGTGTTTGTTAAAGTTCTTGCTGAATCGCAAAATTTGATCGGTAAAGCGACGCGCTACTTCCCATCTATAGTCAGTGACGCGTCCTTGTACACTTTCACCACCACTGGAACGGGGGGCTGTATAGGACTCGCTTGCATAAGAAATGTACTTATAGCTATTTATAGAAGAGAAGGTCAGCCAATCAGTCAATTTGATGTCAAAATCAAAATTACCCATGAATTCCAAGTAACGGGAGCTGGACTTATCGCCATAGCTAAGGTCAAGCAAGTAATTGGTTGCCGTATTGTTTACCCAACCGGAATTACGATGTGGCACTAAACCACCATTTTCATCGTAAGGACTGTCCCAAGGGAACATGGAATACATGGCTCCTACACTGTATTGCGTATCGTTGATGTCACGACGTGCGCCGGACAATGAAGGCTTTACCGTCAACCACTTGTACGGTTTATAAGCGGTCTTCGCACGGAAATTATAGCGCGTATAGTCATATCCCTTGACTGCACCCTTTTCATCATATACACCGACAGAAACAAAAGAATTCAGTTTCTCGTTTCCGCCCTGCAAAGATACATTATAGTCTTGTGTAAAGCCTGTCTTGGTAGCTAAATCCCACCAACTGAAATTACTGTTACGCAAATCAGAACTCCAACGCGGGAAGCTGATGTCACCTGAATTGGAGAAGTTACTGTACAAGTCATAAAGCTCCGCACCGTTCATCATCTCCAGCTTACCGTTGTTCAGGCTACTGATACCCATTTTGGCGGAAATATTGACGCTCATCTTGTCGGTCTTGCCACTCTTGGTAGTGACAACAATTACACCATTGGCACCTTCCGAACCGTAGATAGCGGTAGAAGAAGCATCTTTCAGGATGGTCATAGTCTCGATGTCATTCGGATTCAACTGTCCGGCATCCGAACCTACAATCACACCGTCGATAACCCACAACGGAGAAGTTGTACCATTCAGAGTTACTTGTCCGCGGATGACTACTGCGCCCGAAGCACCCGGCTGACCTGAACCCGGAGCAACATATACACCTGCTACCTTACCATTCAGCATATTTTCTACAGAAGGAGTAGTGATGTCTTTCAGTTTTCCGCTACTTACAGTCTGCATCGCACCCGTCAAGCTTTCCTTCTTCTGCACGCCATAGCCCACAACAACAACTTCATCCAGTGCTTGAGCGTCAGGAAGTAGCTTCACTATCAATTTTTCTCCTGCTTTCACGACATGTTCTTGTGATACATATCCGATAAAAGATACTACCAATGCAGAACCTTGAGGAACGTCCAGCGTGAATTTACCGTCCAAATCGGTCACTGCCCCAATTCCGGCATTGCCTTTTACAACAACATTAGCGCCGGGAATTGTTTCCCCATTTTCGTCAACAACCTGGCCTGTTACTTTGATGATAGCATTTTGTTGAGGCTGAGGAACAGCAATCGGAGCTTTTTTTGCCACTGTAATCTGACGGGCATTGATTTTATACTCCAGATTCGTTGCAGAAGAGAGTTCATTCAGAATCTCCTTTACCGCTTTCCCGTTCGTGTTAACGGAAACTTTTTTTTCTAATTCCGACAAAACATTGTTGGAGTACAGAACGACATAATTACTGTTACGTTCGATGTAGCCAAGCACCTGCTTCACTGTCTGTGTTATTGCCACTCTTTGTTCATTCTCTGAACCGCGGTAGTCTGCGGCATGAAGGGGGAACAAACTTCCCTCCATTGCTAAAAAAACACCTAATAATAGATAAATAGGCATAAAACAGCCATTTATCCATCCAATAGTCATCTTTTTTTTCATACTTTCGTAATGATTTTGGTTACTAAATAAAATGAATTTATTGAAATCAATTCCAGTCGGACAATATCGCGAGTAATGTCCGACTGTTTTTTCTCTTTTGAAAGGTTGTTTTACGTTTGCTTTTTCTGTTGCTTCATTTTCTTACAATTTTAAGGTTAACAATATGTTTTTCTTTAAATGCTGTCTATATAAACCGCATCTTTTCGAGAAGCGAATGCCAACGGCAAGGTCTGTCTAATCGATTCCAGCACCGCATCCAATTCTTCGTTCAAATAAAGTTTTCCAAAGAAAGGAATATCCGTTATGGAAGGATGGCAAACTATCAACTGCCCGTAATATTCCGTAAGATACTGAAGTACCTCTTTCAAAGGTTTCCCGTTCAGCACCCATACGCCATCCACCCAATGAATATAATCAAGCGCATTTACTTTCTCTTTCTTCGAAATGCCTGCCTGATTCAACTCCACCCGTTCATTGGGCTGCATCTTTATATGTTTTTCCTGATGATCCTTTACATCAACAACTCCCTCGACCAAAACCACATCTGCATGCGTACTGCCTTTACGAGCAGCTACATTGAAAGATGTACCCAGCACTTCTACTTCAAAGGCAGAAGTACCAACCACAAAAGGTTTCTTCTCATCGCGCGCCACCTTCAGATAGACTTCACCTTCTACAAAAATTTGCCTTTTCTTACCCTTGAAGGTACGCGGATAAATTACCTTACTGTCAGAGTTTATCCATATCCGGCTATTGTCAGCAAGCACAATCATAGAGCGACGTCCTTTCGGAACTATTATTTGGTTGTACTCTCCAGCCCCTTCTTCCTTTTCTGCTTCTTCGGCAACAACCGCCTCGTCCAGTTTGGCTGAGTTTACTTGTACCTGCCCGTTCTGCGTATAAGCTACCTTGGCATTGTTAGCTATCTCTACCTTCTTTTTATCTGAAACGACCAAAGTAACTTCTTTCACATTCTCAGCGGTTTTGTTGGCAAGTAAGAATTGTTCCATTTTCATCTTTTCATCTTCAATTTCCCTTCCTCCATGATTGAAGAAATAGAAAAGACCCAGCAAGAGAGCTATGGATGCCGCAACCAATCCAGCATACAGATTGA
Organism: Bacteroides helcogenes P 36-108; assembly: GCF_000186225.1. Taxonomy (NCBI): domain Bacteria; kingdom Pseudomonadati; phylum Bacteroidota; class Bacteroidia; order Bacteroidales; family Bacteroidaceae; genus Bacteroides; species Bacteroides helcogenes. The sequence goes on from NC_014933.1 coordinate 188,412, forward strand.
AGGAAAGGCGTGTTTTGACGCCGAACTTTTGTCTGCTTTCTTCCTCTTTTATTTTCTGAAGTGTCTTGTTCCACACTTCGTCCGTATCCATCCGGGAAGGTTCACAATCATTCCATAAGAAAATCAACTTTTGCAATTCTTCTTCCGGCCGGGAGGTTTCTCCACCGGAAAAAGCAGAACGGTCATCCAAAATGGATGCCAACCATTCGTACTTATCGCTCTCTTCTTTCTTTTTATCTTTCATCTGTATGACAGTGTTATTTATATGACGCAGTGTTTTTTCAAATCTCCTATCCCTAAAATGGATTTGGGGAAGATTTATTTTTTCAAAGCCGAAGAAATAAGCTCTAAGGCTTTGGCTATGTGAATATTGATGGTCTTTACCGAAATATTCAAAATATCGGCTATTTCTTTATAGGGGAGTTTTTCTATCTTTGCCAATACAAAAACTTGTTTGCATCGGGGAGGCAGACCATTAATGGCATCATTAATCCGAATCATTTCTTCTTGACTAATCAAATATTCATCAGGTGTCTGCAAATCAGTGGGAATAGTGTGATCTCCCAATTCATCCCACGAAACGGAGGAAGCAGGAAGAATATTCTTACGCAAATAGGAGATCGCTTTATTATGGGTGATAGTAAGCAACCAGGCTTTTTCTTTTTTTATCTTGGTCAGTTTCCCTCTGATTTGCCAAACCTCAAAGAATACATCGCTCACTATTTCCTCCGCCGCCTCTTTGGAATGGACCAGATAACGTGCGTAATACAACAGATCGCTGGAATATAATTCGACAAAACGCCTGAAAGAACGCTCATCCATATCAGTTATATTATTTTGCCGATGCATCTGTTCCTATTTATTGCAAATTACCATTTATATGCATATTTTTGAACAAAGTTACTGAAATATATTATTAAAATGCAATATCTGTAATGTTTTTTATGATTATCTGCATTTCTCAAAGTTATTAAAATAAACCTTCTCTCAGATTCTTAGTAAAATTCCTCTGCTTTTTCCTTCAGAATTCATCTTCACACATCAAAAAATCATTTATTCACACCATTTAACTCAATGCATATTGCAGTCTTACGAAAGAATCGTAGTTTTGCATTGAATTCATTAAAACATTTTATCCATGGAAAAGTTAACTATACAAGAAGAAGAAGCAATGCTCTACATTTGGGAACTGGATGGTTGTTTCGTAAAAGACATCGTCGCCAAGTACTCAAAGCCGACACCACCCTACACAACGGTAGCCTCCATCGTGAAAAATCTGGAGCGTAAACGATATGTCCGTGCAAAACGCATAGGTAACACCTATCTGTACACCCCTCTGATCAAGGAAAGTGAATATAAACGTACCTTTATGAGTGGCTTTGTACACAACTACTTTGAAAACTCTTACAAGGAAATGGTCTCATTCTTTGCCAAAGAACAAAAAATCTCGGCCAATGACTTGAAAGACATCATAGATATGATAGAAAAAGGAAAGGAACAATAACCCATACACCATATATATGTTAGCCTATTTTCTGAAAGTAAATGTAGCGATAGCACTGTTCTACGCATTCTATCGGCTGTTCTTCTACAAAGACACGTTCTTCGGATGGCGCAGAGCGGCATTACTTTGTTTCTTTGCCGTCTCGGCAGCCATTCCGTTATTGAACATACAAACTTGGATTACAGAACAAGAGCCCATGGTAGCAATGGCCGATCTATATGCCAACATCGTGCTGCCGGAATTCACGATAAACACACGGGTCGCACCCAACCGGGAAGACAGCATTTTAGCATTTGCAGGCATTGTTTATTGGGGAGGAGTCATACTTTTGGGAATACGCTTCTTTACTCAATTGGCAAGCATAGTCCGATTAGCGTTCCACTGCCGTACCTTGCGCGCCAACGACACCTACATATATTTACTTCCGCAGGCGGAAGGCCCTTTTTCATTCTTTCACTGGATCTTCATATATCCGACTTCACATACGGAACAAGAATTCAATGAAATATTGACCCATGAGCTAACACATGCCCGTCAATGGCATTCCATTGATGTAGTCATCAGTGAGCTGACTTGCATTCTATGCTGGTTCAATCCTTTTGCCTGGCTCATGAAGCGAGAAGTACGCACTAATCTGGAATACATGGCCGATGCCCGCGTTTTGGAAAACGGCTATGACTCCAAAACCTACCAGTATCATCTGCTGGGATTATCACATCACAAGGCTGCAGCAACTATCTATAACAATTTCAATGTTTTACCATTAAAAAAACGAATCAAGATGATGAACAAAAAGAGAACAAAAGAGATAGGAAGGGCAAAATACCTGATGTTCCTTCCTTTGGCAGCCTTACTTATGATTGTCAGCAATATCGAAGCCGTGGCACGCACCACCAAACAGATAGCAACGGAAGTCATAAAGGCTGTGGACCTCAAGATGGAACAACCAATTGCCGCCAAAGACACGATTCCCGAAGACGTGGTCTTTGAAGCAGTAGAGGTTATGCCGGAATTTACCGGAGGCATAAATGGCCTGATGAAATATCTGAGTAAAAACATAAAATATCCCACTGAAGCCCAAGATGCCAAAGCCCAAGGAAGGGTCAACGTACAGTTCATAGTGGAAAAAGACGGAAGTATATCCAACGTAAAGCTGTCTCGCGGCGTGAACCCATATCTGGACAAAGAAGCTATCCGCGTGATAACGGGAATGCCAAAGTGGAAACCGGGGAAACAACGCGGCAAAGCAGTGCGGGTGAGATACATTGTGCCTGTCATGTTCAGATTACAAAAACCTGCCAAGCCAGCCACAACAAGCGCCAAGGGTGATGTTTATGAAATAGTAGAAAAAAATCCAGAATTCCCCGGAGGACAAGCGGCCTTAATGCAATTCCTTTCCAAAAACACCAAGTATCCTGCAGAAGCCCAAAAAGCAGGTAAGCAAGGAAGGGTACTCTTGCAAATGATTATAGACAAAGAAGGCAATATCACCAACCTCAAAGTTGCCCAAGGAGTAGATCCTCTGCTGGATGCTGAAGCTTTGAGAGTAATAGGCTCTATGCCCAAATGGAAACCGGGAACACAAAAAGGGATGCCCGTAAACGTGAGATACACAATTCCTGTCATGTTCAGAGTACAATAGGCCTTGACAGAATGAATAAATGAAAGAAAGAAAGAAAAGGAGTTGCCTTGATGCAACTCCTTTTCAAGATAGATTATTTATGTACTGCCACAATCTTTGTCGGTGTCATTTCTATATTCCGCTTATCAACCTGACGAACCACGGCAGCAGCCAATTGCAAAAAGGCGCGACCGGTTACGGAGTTTTCATCGAGGGCAGCCGGAGTGCCATTGTCACCACTCTCGCAAATACTTTGCACTACGGGTATCTGTCCCAATAAAGGCACGTTCAGCTCTTCGGCCAGTTCCTTACAGCCGTCTTTTCCAAAAATATAATATCTGTTCTCCGGTAATTCGGCAGGCGTAAACCATGCCATGTTTTCCACCAATCCAAGGATGGGTACGTTCACCTTATCATTGGTGTACATGTCCACCCCCTTCCGTGCATCGGCAAGCGCCACTTGCTGCGGAGTGCTGACTATCACCGTACCGGTGATGGCGAGCGTTTGCAGCAATGTCAAGTGGATATCGCTCGTTCCAGGAGGAGTATCAAGAATGAAATAATCCAGTTCTCCCCAGTCGGCATCACCCACCAGTTGTTTCAAGGCATTGCTCGCCATACCCCCGCGCCACAGGGTGGCCTGTTCGGGATTTACAAAGAAACCGATGGAAAGCAGCTTTATGCCGTATTTCTCTACCGGGATAATCAAATCTCTCCCACCTATGTTTTCGGCATAAGGTTTCGCATCTTCCACTTTAAACATTTTGGGAACGGAAGGGCCGAAGATATCAGCATCCAGCAAACCGACTTTATAGCCCAGCTTGGCCAACGATACAGCAAGATTAGCCGCTACGGTGGATTTTCCCACTCCCCCCTTGCCAGAAGAAACGGCAACCACATTCTTTACCTGAGGCAACAGCTTGCCCACTTCAGGACGGGCAACCTGACGGCTCTCGGTGGAAATCACGGCTTCTACCTCAGGAGATACATAGGTCTGTATTGCCGTTTCAGCGGCTTTCACCATTGATTTCATAAACGGATCGGTCGGTTTCTCGAATATCAGCGAAAAGCTGACTTTCATCCCGTCGATACGCAGATTGTCGGCTACCATTCCCCCTTCTACAAGGTTTTTTCCAGTACCCGGATAACGCACTGTTGCCAGCGCATCAAGAATCAGTTTCGGATATAAAGTCATAATATTTTTTTTAGTATAATAGTTTTAATGATAGCAGAAGCTACGGCTCTATTGCGCTTTGTGCAAGAATAAATACAGATGATGCGATAATGCAATATAGGATTATCATCGCATCAATACCCATCGAATGATAAATCAATCATTTACCGGTTTGCAAGCTACTGCGCTTACTACGGTTATAGCTTCTGTATTCGTCCAATTCTATTTCTACATCAGGCTCCAGTAACTCGCCTGTTTGCGAAAGACGGAACTTGATGTACTTGATATTCAAACCACGGTCCAACCATTGTTGTTCATAATAAGTCTTGATACTGAGAATTTCGTCAGCCAATCCTGTATGGTACAAATCTTCGGTCATCACGTCGACGGGCAAATTGTTCTTCTCCACCATGTATTTAGTGTAAGTAAACATAAAGTTGCTGTCCGTCTTGAGATGGATAATCCCGTCGGGCTTCAGAAATCTGCGATAACGCTCCATAAAGAAAGTAGAAGTCAGCCGCTTGGTTGCCTTCTTCATTTGCGGATCAGAGAAAGTAAGCCATATCTCACTCACTTCGTCCTGTTCAAAGAAGCGGTCTATAATTTCAATGTTCGTACGCAGAAAAGCCACATTTTTCATGCCTTCCCGCAAAGACTCCGTAGCACCCGACCACATACGGGCCCCTTTGATATCCACACCTATAAAGTTTTTTTCAGGAAACAGCTTACCCAGGCCCACCGTGTACTCACCACGTCCGCATCCCAGTTCAAGCACTATCGGGTGATTGTTCTTGAAAAAGTTTCGATTCCAATTCCCTTTCATTTCAAATGGAACATCATCAATCACCGAATAAGGGTACTCAAACACGTGCGGATAATCACGCATGTCAGCAAATTTTTCCAGTTTTCCTTTTCCCATAATTTTCTTTTTTGCCCGACAAAGGTAGGGAATATCCCGTGAAAGAGAAAAAAAAGACCCGCATTTCGCTTGCGGGTCTTTGTCTTATCTTTGCGGGACACTTCTACAAAATTGTAACCCAACCATGAATATCCGGCTCATCACCATACTGGATGCCGCGCAACTTATTATAAAGTTCAGTGCATACAGGTCCCGGTTTGCCATCCTTGGCGATGACGTAAGACTTACCGTTTTCCACATCATCGATGCGTTCGATAGGACTGATGACAGCCGCCGTGCCGCAAGCACCGGCTTCTTCAAAAGTAGAAAGTTCTTCTTCAGGAACCGGACGGCGTTCTACCTTCATCCCCATATCTTCGGCCAACTGCATCAGGCTCTTGTTGGTAATAGACGGGAGAATGGAAGTAGATTTCGGAGTGATATAAGTATTGTCTTTGATCCCAAAGAAGTTGGCAGCACCACATTCATCAATATATTTCTTTTCTTTGGCATCCAAATAGAATTCACAGGCATAGCCCAAATCATGCGCTTTCTTGTTGGCGCGCAAGCTGGCGGCATAATTGCCACCTACCTTATATATTCCCGTACCAAGCGGAGCAGAGCGATCAAACTCACGGATGATAACATACGGATTGGTAGAAAAGCCACCTTTGAAGTACGGGCCTACCGGCGTGACAAATACTACAAACAGATATTCATTGGCAGGATGCACCCCCACTTGCGCACCGGTTCCCACCAACAACGGACGAATGTACAGGGAAGCACCCGACTCATAGGGCGGAATGAAACGCTCATTCAGCTTCACCACTTTCAGAATCGCTTCTTTGAAGCGTTCAGTAGGGAGTTCGGGCATCAAAATGCCACGGCAGGTGGACTGCAAACGGGCTGCATTCTCTTCCAGACGGAAAATGCGGACCTTGCCATCTTTGCCACGGAAAGCTTTCAAACCTTCAAATGCTTCCTGCCCATAATGCAAACAAGTAGCGGCCATGTGCATGGGGATAGTCTCCTCACTGCAAACTTCCAACTCGCCCCACTGCTCGTTACGATAGTAAACTCTCACATTGTAATCTGTCTTCATATATCCGAATGGCAGATTAGCCCAATCCAATTCTTTCATATCTCAAAGTATTTAGTTACCTTATTAATACATTTTGCAACAAAAATAGCTTTTATTCTTCACATTCCTTCCTCTCCGACAGTAATTTTTCTATTTCCCGATCGGCACTGATCAATTTATCACTGCAAAACGCTATAATCTCGTTTGCTTCCTTAATTTTTTCAGCAAGCACATCTATCTCCAATTCATTATTGTCTATCTGGCTGACGATTTTTTCCAGTCGAGCCATGGCTTGGGAGTATGTTTCTTTTTTCTTTGTTACCATATTTCATCTATGATTTACAATTGAGGTTAATTCTCCTTCATAAAGACGGGTCACAATCTCATCATCTGTCCGCAGCAGTTTCGCATTTTTCACAACCTTGCCATCCTTCAAAGTAATGCTGTAACCGCGGGCAAGTTGTTTTTCGGGCGAAGCATCCGCCAATCGCTGCTGCAATAGCTCCAAACGATGGTGATGGCGGGATAAAAAAGAAGTCACAGTTTGCTCTATATCTCTATGCGCGGTAAGCAAAGCCAATTTGGCTTCCGATATGCGGCGATAAGCGGCGGAAGGAATACTATTCTTATATGCAAACAATTTATGCCGTTCATGCATCAACAAATTCCTGACACCCTCTTGCAGACGACCAGCAAGCAGATCCAGTTCATCCGCAGCGTTATTCATGCATTCCGTCAGAAAGCCGGCGGCGGCCGTAGGAGTCTTCACACGGGTATGTGCCACAGAATCAATCACAGTATCATCTCTTTCATGACCTATACCGGTGATAATCGGCAACGGAAATTGCGCACAAGCGGCTGCAAGTAAATAGGTATCAAAACCTGAAAGATCGGAAGTCGCCCCTCCACCACGGATGATGACAACGACATCAAACTCTGACAAACGAGCATTTATATTGTCAAGGGCAGCCAAAACAGATTCTTCCACACGTTCACCCTGCATCAAGGCCGGAAATAATTCTGTATAAAAATAGAACCCCCGCGGATTGTTCTGCAATTGATGGCAAAAATCGCCATATCCGGCAGCCGTGGGCGAAGAAATAATTGCAATATGCTGTGGCAAACGGGGAATCTCCAACTCTTTATTAAGCGTAAGCACTCCTTCTTCTTCAAGTTGCTTCAATATTTCCTTGCGGCGGCGTGCCATGTCTCCCAATGTATAAGTGGGATCAATATCCTGGACGACAAGACTGTATCCATACAGTTCATGGAAGTTGACCGTAACCTGCACCAATACTTTGATACCTGCGACAAAAGCCTGCCCCGTAGTTTCTTCAAAATAAGGTTTCAGCAAGCGGAACACATTTGCCCAAACAGTGCCACGGGCCTTAGCTATCAAATTATTGCTACGGAGGTCTTTCTGCACAAATTCCAAATAGCAATGCCCCGTACTGTTGGTGCGTACATCACTAAGTTCCGCCTGTACCCAAAACTCATCAGGCAAGCATTGTTCTATGCTATGACGAACCAAAGCATTCAGGTCGTATAAAGAGAGAGCATCCATATCATTCTTCAGATAGTTATTGCTATATAAAAGGAGTTTCCGTTATTTGCTTTGTCCGTTCTGATAATCTTGATACGCCTTCCACATATCAGGAATGCCATAGCCGTAGATATTATCGGGATAATTCGTACGGTCACCAAAGCGCCGCACAAGTCCTATCACCTCCTTTGCCGTCAGCTTAGGGCATGCCTGCCACAGACAAGCTACCATGCCACACATGATAGGTGAAGAAAATGAGGTTCCGTTCGCCTTTCCTTGATTACCATTCGTCCCCATCACGTCAGAGCCCAAACCGACCGCCACGACATCAGGCTTTATCCGGCCATCCGACGTATTGCCTATGGATGAGAAAGGAGCCAACAGCGCATTTTTATCAACAGCCCCCACAGTTATAACATTCTCGGCATCTCCCGGAGGCGTAATCTTCTTCCATGAACCCATTCCCGAATTGCCCGCACTGCAAACAAGTATCATACCTTTATCTGCTATGCGTGACGCCTGACGTGACATCAAAGCATGAGATCCGTCCAAATCACGATATTTATAATCTTTGGATTTATCATCGAAAGAATAATATCCCAATGAAGTATTAAGCACATCCACACCCGCACTATCAGCAAATTCGACCGCGGCAGCCCAATAATCCTGTTCTACCAAATGCTCCGAATACTCGTCTTCACTACGAAGTAGCCAGAAAGAAGCTTCTGGAGCTGTACCGGTCATTATACCGGGCTGATTCATACCGATGCAGGAAAGTACCATCATACCGTGACTGCTTTCCGCAAAAATATCAGCCTGCGGATTCACAAAGTCTTTTGTCCCCAAAATACAGATGTTACTCATGGCACTAATCTTGTCAGCATTATGAAAACCTGCATCAATCACTGCAATCGTCATTCCTTGTCCTCTAAAACCGGCACTATGCAGCTTATCACCATTACTGAGCTGTATTTGACTGACAGCAAGACCATAAATGCTATCCGGATGCACAACCGGTGTATTTATCAGAGAATCTCTTTCTGTTGAAAAATCCGGCTGATTTGTATGAGGAGCCGTCCATACCTTCTCTGTTGCACGCACAAAGGGCATTGCTGCAATACGGGCTATCAATGCAGAATCATTACAAGATACCGTAACAAAGTTCTCCCATTTTCCGGTTGCTACAATACGAACTCCTTGACCACGAATTGCATCAATATATTTACGGCATACCGGCAAATCGGTCGAATCTATCGGCAAGTTCTGTTTCCGGCGGCGTGCAATCGCTTTATCAGACAAGAATGCCTCCGGACGATCGATGGAATAAGTGGTGGCAGCTTTATCAGTAAGACTTATCCGAAACTTCAGCGTATCCCGTTGTGCAGACGCGCTTACCGTCAACAATACCAAACCCACAAAAACTATTAATTTCTTCATCATTAATTTCCCTGTTTTTAATTAACTTCAGTCATCTATTTGTTTAAATTTCAATTCTCCAGATACATTCCAATCCCTCTCTGAGAGGCTATAAATGCCCCACCTACCACTCTTTTGTCGATATAGAAAACGGCAGATTGTCCCGGTGCAATAGCTGACGCATCAATTAGAAAATGCACCAGCAAACGGCCGTCTTCCAGACGCTTCACAGTACAAGGAATAGGTTTACTGCGATACCTGATGCGTACTGTGAGTACATCACTTTCAAAGAACTCCCCTTCATCTGTCAAATTTTCCTGTTCAGCCAGCATATATCTGGTCTTCAACTGTTCAGCATCTCCTAACATAACCGTATTCTTCTGCGGGTTAATTTTCAAAACGTAAGCAGGTTTTCCCAAAGCTATTTCAAGTCCTTTCCGCTGCCCGATGGTATAATAAGGAAAACCTTTGTGCTCACCCAACTTCACACCTTCTGAATTGACAAACCACCCAGACCCTATCTCACTGTCTATTTCAGGAGAATACTCCTTCAGAAAATCCCGGTAATCACCTTTGATGAAACACACCTCCATACTTTCACCTTCTTCTGCCTTGACGGTATATCCATTATCCCGCAAATATTCACGCACCTGTATTTTTGTATAAGTTCCTAAAGGGAAAATGCAACGCTTCAACACATCCTGCCCAAGCCTCCAGAGGAAATAAGACTGGTCCTTCTTGTCATCATCTCCGGCTATGATATATATTTTATGATTTATTTCCTCCAAACGAGTATAGTGTCCGGTAGCAATATACTTGCAGCACAATTTATCCGCCCATTCAGTCAATATGCGGAACTTAAACAAGGGATTGCACATTACACAAGGATTCGGAGTACGTCCTCCGCTATATTCATCAATAAAATTCTGTACGATTATCCGGCGAAAAGATTCACGTTCATCGACAATATAATGTTCGATGCCCATGCTATCGGCAAGTTGTCCGGCTTCAACAGGTTCATCACCCCATACCCACATTGTAAGTCCTACTATTTCATAGCCCTGCCCTTTCAGCATCAGGCAAGTAGCGGTGCTGTCTATGCCACCACTCATACCTACCAACACCCGTTTCTCAAATACATTCATGTTAGAAGATTATTCATTATTTTGCAAAAATACAGGTTTTCAGGGAGAAGAGACAGAAAAAGATGTCTTTTTAGCATGCCTTCACATTAAGCATCTTTTTCAAAAAGTAACATAAATGAAATATATATGACATGGAAACACAACACTTATGTCCGAACTTTGCGACTAAAATTAATCAACGACAACAAATTATGAAAAAGAGAACACTGATACTGTCCATCGTTTTACTATCATTGACCGCAAATGCCCAAGAATACTCAGGAAGTGAAGATGGAAAAAAAATAGAGAAGGAAAAGATGGAAACACAAGACTATCTGCCGGAAGTGCACGGAACCATCCGTTCCAAGTACGAATACCAGACAACAATGGGGGCCGGACGTTTTGAAGTAAGGAATGCACGTATCAGTGTAACAGGAAATATACTCCCTGTTGTTGCCTATAAAGCCGAAATCGATCTCTCTGATGAAGGGCAAATCAAAATGCTGGATGCTTATGCACGTCTTTTCCCGACCAAAGGGCTTACGGTAACCGCCGGCCAGATGCGTGTTCCGTTCACCATAGATGCCCACAGATCACCACATCAACAATATTTTGCCAATCGCTCATTTATCGCTAAGCAAGTAGGAAATGTACGCGACGTAGGCCTCACATTAGGATACACCTTACCCACAGATATGCCGATTATTATAGAAGGAGGATTTTATAACGGTTCGGGATTGACTAACCAAAAAGTATGGCATAAAGAAATAAACTACTCCGCCAAAGCACAATTCATTTTTACTAAAGGATTAAATCTCACACTGAGCGTACAAAGTATTCAGCCTGAAGAAGTGCGCATGCAGTCTTATGATGCCGGTGTGTATTATGAATTCAATCGTTTTCATATCGAAGGAGAGTATTTATATAAACGATATTGCGACAATGCATTCGGAGATGTTCAAGCTGTAAATACTTTCATCAATTACGACCTACCACTCCGTAAATTATTCAACAAAATGTCTTTCCTGCTACGCTATGACATGATGACCGACCAAAGTGATGCCAAGACCACCGATAATGAAACAGGCAAACTAACCATCACTGACTATAAACGCCAACGTCTGACGGGAGGCATCACTTTCAGCCTAAGTAAAGCTTTTCACACTGACTTACGGTTAAATTACGAGAAATATTTCTATGCCCAAAACAGTATAGCCAAAGAATCAGAACAAGACAAAATTGTATTAGAATTAATGATCCGTTTCTAAAACAGATCATTTATCCTTTTTTTGTGCCATAAAGATAACAAGAGGATAACAAATATAATAAGAAGAATCTGTGGAAATGAAAAAAGTAAGGGATGAGAAAAGACTGGCAGCCTGAAGAATTCTTCTCCTGCCTTTCCATAAACAAATAAAGCCCCCGCATTCTTTCCGGAATACGGGGGCTTCTCTAAAACGGCGACTACCTACTCTCCCACTGTTACGCAGTACCATCGGCGTGACCGGGCTTAACTTCTCTGTTCGGAATGGGAAGAGGTGGAACCCCGGTGCTGTAGTCACCTGAATAAGGCAGACATGATGCAAAAAGTAAAGTCATGCGTAATTAATCATTACGATATGCTGAACGTATATATCCCCCATACTACGGAAGACAAAAAGTCAACGGGCAATTAGTAATGCTCGGCTGTGACATCGCTGCCTGTACACCTGCATCCTATCAACGTCATAGTCTTTGACGACCCTGAGAAATCTAATCTTGTGGCTGGCTTCGTACTTAGATGCTTTCAGCACTTATCCAATCCCGACTTAGATACCCGGCAATGCACCTGGCGGCACAACCGGTAAACCAGAGGTCAGTCCAACACGGTCCTCTCGTACTAGTGTCAGAGCCACGCAAATTTCATACGCCCACGATAGATAGAGACCGAACTGTCTCACGACGTTCTGAACCCAGCTCGCGTGCCACTTTAATGGGCGAACAGCCCAACCCTTGGGACCTTCTCCAGCCCCAGGATGTGACGAGCCGACATCGAGGTGCCAAACCCCTCCGTCGATATGAGCTCTTGGGAGGGATCAGCCTGTTATCCCCGGAGTACCTTTTATCCTTTGAGCGATGTCCCTTCCATACGGAAACACCGGATCACTATGCTCTAGTTTCCTACCTGATCGACTTGTCAGTCTCCCAGTCAAGCGCCCTTATGCCATTACACTCTGCCGACGGTTACCAATCGTCGTGAGGGCACCTTTAGAAGCCTCCGTTACACTTTTGGAGGCGACCACCCCAGTCAAACTACCCACCAAACAGTGTCCCCGCATCAGCGGGTTAGAACTCAAATAATCAAAGGGCCGTATTTCAACAGCGGCTCCACAAATACTGGCGTACCTGATTCAAAGCCTCCGGCCTATCCTACACATCAATCACCCAAATTCAATGTTAAGCTATAGTAAAGGTTCACGGGGTCTTTTCGTCCCATCGCGGGTAATCGGCATCTTCACCGATACTACAATTTCACTGAGCTCACGGTTGAGACAGCGTCCAGATCATTACACCATTCGTGCAGGTCGGAACTTACCCGACAAGGAATTTCGCTACCTTAGGACCGTTATAGTTACGGCCGCCGTTTACTGGGGCTTCAATTCAATGCTTCTCTTGCGATGACATCTCCTCTTAACCTTCCAGCACCGGGCAGGTGTCAGGCTATATACCTCATGTTTCCATTTCGCATAGCCCTGTGTTTTTGTTAAACAGTTGCCTGGACCTATTCTCTGCGCCTCACATTGCTGTGAGGACCCTTTATCCCGAAGTTACAGGGTCAATTTGCCTAGTTCCTTAACCGTGATTCACTCAAGCGCCTTAGTATATTCAACCCGACTACGTGTGTCCGTTTACGGTACGGGTACCAACAGGATGAAGTTTAGCGGATTTTCTCGGGAGTATGATTACATGCGCTATCGGATTGTTCGAAGAACGCTCCGTACTGTCAGGTTCGACTCTTGCACCGGATTTGCCTGGCACAATCAACATCTACACCCTTCAACCATCTATTCCGTCAGATGGCGGCATTGTCACTGCTCCGTCTCCACGTCACTCCTGAAGGTAGTACCGGAATATTAACCGGTTCTGCCATCGGCCTCGCCGTTCGGCTGAGCCTTAGGACCCGACTGACCCTGATCCGATTAGCGTTGATCAGGAAACCTTAGTCTTTCGGCGAGGGGGTTTCCCACCCCCTTTATCGTTACTTATACCTACATTTGCTTTTCCACACGCTCCAGAAGGGCTCACGCCCCGCCTTCAACGCCGAGTGGAATGCTCCCCTACCGATGATTTCTCATCCCAAAGCTTCGGTAGAACACTTATGCCCGATTATTATCCACGCCAAACTCCTCGACTAGTGAGCTGTTACGCACTCTTTAAATGAATGGCTGCTTCCAAGCCAACATCCTAGCTGTCTTAGCAATCTGACTTCGTTAGTTCAACTTAGTGTTCATTTCGGGACCTTAGCTGTTGGTCCGGATTGTTCTCCTTTAGGACATGGACCTTAGCACCCATGCCCTCACTCCTGACATAGAACTGGTACGCATTCGGAGTTTGTCAAGACTTGATAGGCGGTGAAGCCCTCGCATCTTATCAGTCGCTCTACCTCATACCAGTATAAGTCAAGGCTGCACCTAAATGCATTTCGGGGAGTACGAGCTATCTCCAAGTTTGATTAGCCTTTCACCCCCACCCTCAGGTCATCCAGAAGCTTTTCAACGCTTATTGGTTCGGTCCTCCAGATGGTGTTACCCATCCTTCAACCTGCCCAAGGGTAGATCACTTGGTTTCGCGTCTACTCCTTCCGACTATACGCCCTATTAAGACTCGCTTTCGCTTCGGATACGCGACTGAGTCGCTTAACCTCGCCGGAAAAAGTAACTCGTAGGTTCATTATGCAAAAGGCACGCCGTCACACCAAAAGGTGCTCCGACCGCTTGTAGGCGCATGGTTTCAGGAACTATTTCACTCTTCTGTTCGAAGTGCTTTTCACCTTTCCCTCACGGTACTGGTTCACTATCGGTCTCTCGGGAGTATTTAGCCTTACCGGATGGTCCCGGCAGATTCACGCAGAATTCCTCGTGCTCCGCGCTACTCAGGATACCACTAAGGTTCGGTCGGCTTCGTGTACCGGGTTGTCACCGTCTATGACTGAACTTTCCAGATCATTCCACTCACCAACTTTCGTCCCACGACGTGGTCCTACAACCCCATACATGCCGTAACATGTATGGTTTGGGCTGTTCCCCGTTCGCTCGCCACTACTGGGGGAATCATTATTTATTTTCTGTTCCTGCAGGTACTAAGATGTTTCAGTTCCCTGCGTTAGCCTTCTGCTATGCAGAATGGTTAGTCTTCAACTAACCGGGTTGTCCCATTCGGAAATCTCCGGATCAAAGGTCATTTGCACCTACCCGAAGCTTATCGCAGCTTATCACGTCCTTCATCGCCTCCGAGAGCCAAGGCATCCGCCATGCGCCCTTGCTTACTTTTTGTCTTACCGATCACGTATGGTCGATATATACTTTCAGCTCTTACTTTACTTTTTTCGTTACATCATGTCATAGTTCGCTTTGCAAACAGTTGATAGTTGAGAATTGATAGTTGAAAGTTTCAAAAATCAATCACACTAAGACTGTCGCTGAGTGGAGAATAACGGATTCGAACCGTTGACCCCCTGCGTGCAAAGCAGGTGCTCTAGCCAGCTGAGCTAATCCCCCGTTTTTTAGTTGAAAGTGGAAGTGGAAAGCTGAAAGTTACAATAACCATCAACCTTGAACT
Source organism: Bacteroides helcogenes P 36-108 (assembly GCF_000186225.1). Lineage (NCBI taxonomy): Bacteria > Pseudomonadati > Bacteroidota > Bacteroidia > Bacteroidales > Bacteroidaceae > Bacteroides > Bacteroides helcogenes. The sequence goes on from NC_014933.1 coordinate 203,591, forward strand.
GTCAACTTCTAACTCTTTACGTAGTCCCAGGCAGAGTTGAACTGCCGACCTCTACATTATCAGTGTAGCGCTCTAACCAACTGAGCTATAGGACTGTCGAGTTCAACCTCGCCTTACGGCTCGGCTTCTTCTTTCTCATTATATCATAATAAACAAGTACGCGTAGTACGAAGAGGTTCTGATGTCAGTATCACTGAAAGAACCAACTTTTAATTTTCAACCTTCAACTTTGAACTTTGAACTTCAAAATCGAAGATTTTGATTGAGCGTCGCTCCAGAAAGGAGGTGTTCCAGCCGCACCTTCCGGTACGGCTACCTTGTTACGACTTAGCCCCAATCACCAGTTTTACCCTAGGGCGCTCCTCGCGGTTACGCACTTCAGGTACCCCCGGCTTTCATGGCTTGACGGGCGGTGTGTACAAGGCCCGGGAACGTATTCACCGCGCCGTGGCTGATGCGCGATTACTAGCGAATCCAGCTTCGTGGAGTCGGGTTGCAGACTCCAGTCCGAACTGAGAGAGGTTTTTGGGATTGGCATCACATCGCTGTGTAGCTGCCTTCTGTACCCCCCATTGTAACACGTGTGTAGCCCCGGACGTAAGGGCCGTGCTGATTTGACGTCATCCCAACCTTCCTCACATCTTACGACGGCAGTCTCCATAGAGTCCCCAGCATTGCCTGATGGTAACTATAGATAAGGGTTGCGCTCGTTATGGCACTTAAGCCGACACCTCACGGCACGAGCTGACGACAACCATGCAGCACCTTCACAGAGACCTTGCGGCTATATAGTTTCCTACATATTCCTCTGCAATTCAAGCCCGGGTAAGGTTCCTCGCGTATCATCGAATTAAACCACATGTTCCTCCGCTTGTGCGGGCCCCCGTCAATTCCTTTGAGTTTCACCGTTGCCGGCGTACTCCCCAGGTGGAATACTTAACGCTTTCGCTTGGCCGCTGACTGTGTATCGCCAACAGCGAGTATTCATCGTTTACTGTGCGGACTACCAGGGTATCTAATCCTGTTTGATACCCGCACTTTCGAGCATGAACGTCAGTTACAGTCCAGCAGGCTGCCTTCGCAATCGGAGTTCTTCGTGATATCTAAGCATTTCACCGCTACACCACGAATTCCGCCTGCCTATACTGCACTCAAGAGCCCCAGTATCAACTGCAATTTTACGGTTGAGCCGCAAACTTTCACAACTGACTTAAGACCCCGTCTGCGCTCCCTTTAAACCCAATAAATCCGGATAACGCTCGGATCCTCCGTATTACCGCGGCTGCTGGCACGGAGTTAGCCGATCCTTATTCATAAGGTACATGCAAAAGGCCACACGTGGCCCGTTTTATTCCCTTATAAAAGAAGTTTACAACCCATAGGGCAGTCATCCTTCACGCTACTTGGCTGGTTCAGGCTCTCGCCCATTGACCAATATTCCTCACTGCTGCCTCCCGTAGGAGTTTGGACCGTGTCTCAGTTCCAATGTGGGGGACCTTCCTCTCAGAACCCCTATCCATCGATGCCTTGGTGGGCCGTTACCCCGCCAACAAGCTAATGGAACGCATCCCCATCTTCCACCGAAATTCTTTAACTGAAAAAGGATGACCTCTTTCAGTGCCATCGGGCATTAATCTTTCTTTCGAAAGGCTATTCCCGAGTGGAAGGCAGGTTGGATACGTGTTACTCACCCGTGCGCCGGTCGCCATCTGTCATATTGCTATGACAATGCTGCCCCTCGACTTGCATGTGTTAAGCCTGTAGCTAGCGTTCATCCTGAGCCAGGATCAAACTCTTCATTGTAAAAGTATTGTCAATCGGCATTGCTGCCGGTCTTTGCTCTGTTCAGGACGCTCGGTTTATTAAAAGTTTATCTTTACCTATTTATCATAAGTATTGACGGTTCTTTCATTATACCCAAGACACTCGTCTTTATAAAAAAAGTCAAGTGCCTTGCTCTTGTACTACTTGTATTGTTTATGTAAATCTGTTCAAAGATCGCTTGTTTCAAATCGGCTTTCTTTAGGAAAGCGGATGCAAAGGTAAGAACTTTTAAGTATATGCTCCAAATATTTCTGAAGTTTTTTTCTTTTTTTCTTTCTCCTCGTCGTCTCTCTTTGCGAAAGGGAGGGGAAAGGGAAAAAGGGACTGCCCTCATGATCCGTCTCTCTCAGAATGTCAATCTCAAGGCTCCCCGTCTCTTGGAAAGCGGGTGCAAAAGTAGAGATTTTACAAACACGAAACAAATATATCCAAACCTTTTTCTGAAGTTTTTTTCAATACAATACCTAACAGGCTGATTGACAAAGGAAGAGGGAAGACATGGTTTTATGCCGATGGAGAAGGAAGATTAAAAAAGAAGAAGGGGACACATTATATATATAAAGCGGGCGAAGGGGAAGGGAAGGAGCAGGCACGGGAATCGGGGGGAACGGGAAAAGATCCATGCGGCCGCAAACGGCGTGAAAAGGAAGGAAGAAAGTAAGATAAAAGAGAAGAATATATCATCTATATATCGCGTTACCTGCATCTATAGATCCACCGGACTGCATCTATAGATCCAGGTTACTCGATATATAGATCCAGGTAACGCGATATATAGATGCAGGATAGTGGGTATATAGATGCGAAAAATGCAGGATACAAATGCAGAAGATTAAGAACAGGACAACACACTAAGAAAATAAATATATAGACAAGGAAATTATTTATGGACGTTTGCGCCAATCATCTTTCACATAACTATCCGGATAGATTGTTTTATCAACGATCTCACCATCTTTTAAATGAAGCCAAGTAGTGAATGTACGGACTTTTTCTTTCATCAGAATAACGCGAGCACCATTGGACAAATGATTATATTCAGTATTTCCCCCAGTAAAGCGACCGTAAGCTAACAGGATTCCCTTCCACATCACTGCATAATCATTGTCGTGGTCATGCCCGACAAAAGTAGCCATCACATCGCCTGCCTCCTTCATGGCTGCAAACATACCTGTATTCAAAGCAGCAGAACAGGCCTTTTCCATACGAGTACCTACCAATATGGTATTTTCATCCGTAACGGCTTCATTATATTCGGGCAAAGGAATATGAAAAAAAGCTAAAGCCGGTAAAGGCTTTCCACCGTTTTTTGCCGTATAAGCAGCACTTTGCTGACGATACCAATTCACCTGATCAAAAGTTAGCCAATCATACCCCTTCACATCCGACAACTTAGAATAAGAATGGGAATCAAAACAATAAAGTAAAGCAGCTTCTTTCTTACCATCCGAGGATTTCAACGTAAGAATATAGTCAGGAGATTCCGCCTCGCCACGGTCGGGCTGCATATTGAAGGGCATAGAACGGATAACATCATACAACTCTGCACGCGTTTTACCTTGTTCATTATCGTGGTTGCCAAATGTTACAACAAAAGGGATCTTACGAGAAGAAACGCAGGCCAACACGGTACGCATAGCCGTATCGGCCGGAGCAGCATATATCACATCACCCGTAAAGATTACCAGATCGGGGCGTTCTGCATCAAGCACTTCATTTATACGCCTCAAGGCAATATCCGAAGCTGGATTACCATACTTAAAATGAACATCGGTAAACTGTACGATTTTAAACTCACCGTTTTTATTGAACTTCAAAGGCGCAACTTGTGCCCGGCATAACAGGACGGGCAAAAGCACTAAACCAAGAATTAATAAAATCTTCTTCATTTTAGTTTCTAAGTTTAAGACCGACTGAAAAGATTCTTTGATAATCAATCAGTCTGTATTTTTAGTAATCAGCACGCTGGCATAAGCAGAAATACCTTCTTCCCTACCCGTAAAACCAAGTTTCTCCGTAGTAGTGGCCTTGATGGAAACATCATCTTCTTCCACGCCCATTACCGCAGCCAAAACTTGCTGCATCCCAGGGATATACTCTTTCAATTTGGGCCGTTCCGCACAAATGGTAGCATCAATATTACCCACCGAATAACCTTTGGTAGCTATCAGTTCTACTGTCTGTTTTAATAATATCTTACTATCAATATTTTTAAACTCACCAACTGTATCAGGAAAATGGTAGCCGATGTCGCGCATATTCGCTGCTCCCAACAATGCATCGCAAATGGCATGAATAAGCACATCTGCATCAGAGTGCCCCAACAGTCCTTTCACATGCTCCAAACGAATACCTCCCAACCATAATTCACGCCCTTCCACCAACTGATGAACATCAAAACCAAAGCCTATACGTATTTTCATTTTTCTTTCTAATTTATCTTACCGTTATTTATACCGTATTTCAACGTATATAAAAATCGAGTAACTTACTTTTCCCAAGATATCCCTGCAAATGCTGGCCTATACTGACGGGCCCCACGCCCATTGGAGTGCCTGTAAACAACAAATCCCCTATTTTCAACGTCATAAACCGACTGACATAAGCAATTATATCATCTACTCCAAACAGCATATCCGAAGTGCTACCACGTTGTACTTCTTTCTCATCAATCGTCAGATGAAAATTGAGATTTTGCACATCTCCTCCCGCTTGTTCCAAAGGGACAAACATTCCGATAGCAGCAGAATTGTCAAATCCTTTGCAAAGCTCCCACGGATTACCCATTTCACGGTATTTACGCTGAAGATCACGTGCCGTAAAATCGATCCCAACAGTCACCGCATCATAATAACGATGCGCAAACCGAGGTGCTATATTTTTTCCTAAACGGCAAATACGTATCACTACTTCCGTTTCATAATGAACTTCATTTGAGAAATCTGGAATAAAAAAAGGCTTTCCATCCTTTAATATGGCCGAATCAGGCTTCATGAAGATAACCGGCTCCTTGTTTACCTCCTTATGTCCAAGTTCCTCATTATGCCGGGCATAATTCATTCCTACAGCTATAATCTTCATTACTTGATTTCGTTAAAATTCAGACGATTAAACATTACTGCTAAATGGGCATACAGGGAAGTATTTTGAACAACAATATCTTCGGGAACACGGATGCGGAACGGAGTAAAGTTCCATACAGCTTTAATACCACCCACTATCATGGTATCTGTTATACGCTGTGCTATCTCAATAGGTACGGTCAACACACCGATATTGACATTATACTCTTTCATCTTCCGTTCGAATTCGTCCGAGTGGTAAATAGGAATTCCGTTCAGTGCTGTGCCCACCAGTTCCGGATTCACATCAAAAGCAGCCACAATCTCCAGTCCGAAATGACTCAATCCTGAATCTCGCAACAAAGCTCCTCCCAAACTGCCGACACCAAAAAGGAAAGCTTTATGTATATTAGTGAATCCCAAAAAGTCCTCCAACACCGCTATCAGCGTATCTACTTCGTAGCCCACACGCGTGCGTCCCGATATATTTACATACGACAGGTCTTTTGCTATTTGAGAAGCATCTATATTGATCTCTTTTGATATTTGAGTGGAGGAAACGAAACGTTCGCCCTTTTGCTTCAGCAACTTTACATTTGATAAGTACCACGGTAACCTGCGCAAAGTAGGCTCCGGCACTTTCATGCTATCCTTTTGTTGAATTGCTTGGTTCGCGGTCATTCTCTTCATTCTTTTAGGTTACGGATTGACAAAAATACATCTTTTTCTGCAAAACAATGTTCAGGCTGAAGAAAGTTAACATAATTTCCACAAAAGTGTTACACAAGAGCAGACACAAGCTATAGAGGATATTTTATTATTAAACTACAAAAGCAGCAAAAGTTTGCAGAGTTCCACACAAAATATTACTTTTGATTCAGCTAACATAGGATGAATATGAAAAATAAAGATTGGAAAGAAAGATTAAATGTGGTCTATTCCACAAACCCGGACTATAATTACGAAATGGAAGATGACGAAGAGCCAAATACCCTCCCACCTGCCCAACAACATCTGCGCGTGCAACTGGATCGGAAGAACCGGGGTGGCAAAGTGGTAACTTTAGTTACCGGTTTTGTTGGCACTGATAATGACATAAAAGAATTAGGGAAACTGTTGAAAAGCAAATGCGGTGTAGGAGGCAGTGCCAAAGATGGAGAAATCATAGTGCAAGGTGACTTCAAACAGAAAGTACTGGAACTATTGAAGAAAGAAGGCTACACACAGACTAAACCTGTGGGATAAAACTATCACCTCAAAACAGATAATGCATTTCGATATAATAAAACAGTATAAAAAACGGTCGCTACGGATATCCCGTGCGACCGTTTTCATATTATAATCGGAATAGAATTATTCAGCGCGCAAAGTGAAACGCTTGAAGTCAACAACCTTCAATTCAGGATCAGCTTCCTTCAATACTTCTCTTACTGTCTTCTTGGCATCCATGATGTCTTCCTGGTTCAGCAAGCAAACTTCCTTCAAGAACTTACCCAGACGACCTTTAGCAATGTTCTGAATCATTTGTTCGGGCAAATGAGCAGCCTTCTCAGCAGAAACAGTAGCAATGATTTCTTTTGCTTTAGCTACATCTTCAGCCGTGATCCAACCCTTAGCCATATTGCTTTCCATGTGGTCTTCGCTGTCCACGTGAGCCGGATTGATACCAGCTTTCTTCAGAGCAGCTTCTACAGCTTTCTGTACTTGTTCAGCTTTTGTCTTCTCAATAGCAACCTCGATTTCTTTCTGCTTGATTTCTTCAGAAACACCGTCTTCATCAACAGCAATAGGATTCATAGCAGCAATCTGCATAGCTACCTGCTTAGCCAATTGCTCGTCCACATTCTTGTTGAAGGCAACGATAGTACAAAGACCGTTTCTGTTCATGTGATTGTAAACAACGGTAGTTGCACCCTTTACAGTCATGTAGCCATCAAGTTCCATTTTTTCACCAGTGATACCACTACGATCAACCACTGCATCCTGTACAGTGCCATTACCCATCGGCAAAGCTTTCACTTCATCCAAAGTTTTGCACTTGTTAGCAACAGCAAGGTCAAGAATATCTTGAGCCAATTTTACAAAATCAGCATTCTGAGCCACAAAGTCTGTTTCACATTTCAAAGCAATAATAACGGCAAAATCACCGGTAGTCTTAGCCAAGACACAACCTTCAGAGGCTTCACGATCTGAACGTTTTGCAGCAACAGCCTGTCCCTTCTTACGGATGATCTCCATCGCCTTGTCAAAATCGCCTTCAGCTTCAGTCAAAGCATTTTTGCAATCCATCATACCAGCACCGGTCATTTTACGGAGCTTGGTTATATCAGCCATACTTACAGCCATAATATCTTTATATTTTAATTGTTAATAATATCTTTATAAAACAATTGAGAGTTGAGAATAGAGAATTGAGAATTGCCGTAAAGTAACTCTCAACTTTCAATTCTCAACTCTCAACTATATGATTAAGCCTCTTCGTCTTCCTTGATGAAAGCAGCAGCTTTAGCTGCATTAATTGCCTCTTCGTCAGACTTATCGAGTCTTGCTTTTGCAGTCTTCTTCTTGCCTTTATTAGCAGGAGCTTCACCGGCAGCTTCCATATCTACCTTTTCAGCTTTACGTTCTTCCAGACCTTCCTGCATAGCAGCGCAGCAAGCATCCAAAATTACTTCTACTGATTTGGTAGCGTCATCATTTGCCGGGATAACGAAGTCGATATTTGTAGGATCCGAATTAGTATCAACGATACCAAATACCGGAATACCCAAACGGTTGGCTTCGCGAACTGCAATATTCTCCTTCATTACGTCAATAATGAATAAAGCAGAAGGAAGACGAGTCAGGTCAGCGATAGAGCCCAAAGTCTTGTCCAACTTAGCACGTTGACGAGAGATTTGCAGAATTTCTCTCTTAGAGAGGTTAGAATAAGTACCATCATTAGTCAACTTATCGATAGTAGCCATCTTCTTTACAGCCTTACGGATTGTCGGGAAGTTAGTCAACATACCACCCGGCCAGCGCTCGATTACATAAGGCATATTTACAGATGCAGCCTTGTCGGCAACCACCTGCTTAGCTTGTTTTTTAGTAGCAACAAACAGGACTTTCTTTCCTGATTTAGCGATTTGCTTCAAAGCTTCAGCAGCTTCGTCAATTTTAGCAACCGTCTTATTGAGGTCAATGATATGAATACCATTACGCTCCATGAAGATATAAGGAGCCATTGCAGGGTTCCACTTTCTTTTCAAGTGACCGAAGTGGCAACCGGCTTCCAATAATGTATCAAAATTTGTTCTTGACATTTTGTTCTAATCTTTAAATCGTTTACTTTCTTTTTTGTTTTTCCTAAACCAACCGCCGAGTAGTCCATCTAAATAAAGAGTCCCGGTAGTTTAGATACTAAACGCTTTTTCAGTTGAGAGTTGAGAGGTGAAAGTCGAGAATTTAAGCAACTTGTCCGCCCCAACCGTTCTCCAACTCTTAACGTTTACTGAACTGGAATCTACGACGTGCTTTCGGTTGACCCGGCTTCTTACGTTCAACAGAACGAGGATCACGAGTCATAAAGCCTTCAGCGCGGAGAGCAGCCTTATCTTCTGCATTGATTTTCACCAGCGCACGAGCAATTGCCAAACGCAAAGCCTGAGACTGGCCGGTGAAACCACCACCGCAGAGGTTTACTTTGATATCGTACTTTTCAGCTACACCCAGTTTGCTCAACGGTTGTTTTACTACATACTGGAGAATGCTTGATGGAAAGTACTCTGCGAGGTCTCTCTTGTTAATAGTAATCTTCCCAGTACCTTCGCTTACGAAAATACGTGCAATTGCACTTTTACGTCTGCCTAATGCATTTACTACTTCCATTTATCTCTTATTTAAGTGCGTTAATATCAATCAATTTCGGGCTCTGAGCTTCATGTTTGTGCTCACCGCCGGCATATACATACATATTACCCAGCAATTTAGCGCCCAACTTGTTTTTAGGCAACATACCCTTTACTACTTTTCTCAGCAACTTGTCATCACCGTTCGGTTTTGCTTGCAAACGAGCAGGAGTAATTTCTCTCTGACCACCGGGATAGCCAGTATATGACAAATATACCTTGTCATTCCATTTGTTACCGGTTAATTTTACTTTGTCGGCATTGATAATAATTACATTATCGCCACAATCTACGTGAGGAGTAAAGTTAGGTTTATACTTTCCTCTCAACAGTTTCGCAACTTTTGCGCCCAGACGACCCAATACTTGGTCTGTAGCGTCAACAATGACCCATTCTTTAGTCACTGTAGCTTTGTTTGCAGAAATGGTCTTGTAACTTAAAGTATCCACTCTTAATTGTTTTTTAAATGTTACTACTAAATATTTTCTTCACCACGAGTTAATCCCCCCGGACAAAGGAAGATTAACTTGCTATGAATTAATTGCTTATCCTTATGAGATAATAATCGGCTTGCAAAGGTACGGTTTTTATTAGAACTGGCAAACGTTTTCTGTTTTTTTTTAGAAAGCCACTTGGCTGATATACAACTAAAAGAGGTTATTCTCCAGAGCAATGGGAACTCCCCGAAAAATAACCTCATAAAATCTTTCACAACTTATTTTTTTATAGATAAAGCTTTCCCAAAGCGTGGCAAAGACAAAATAAAGTTGATACCATGACACTATCTGACAATATCTTCAGGGAACTTAGCAGGCATATTAATTCTCTTCCAGGTTTCATAAAACCAAGAGTTCAGTTCATTCCCATTTAAATCTTTTTCTATAAAATACTTCAGATACATCACACCACCTTCACCCATCTCAAACTCCAACACATTATCTTTTTTATCAAGCATAGGCAAATGGATATTCTTTTCAATGCTTTCTTTATAAGCATAATCAGATATTTGCTGATAAGTTCCATAGCCGGTAATAATGGCATCCGAACCAGGCCGTATCGTAAAGTTGACGATTCGACCATCATCACTTAACACTTTAAAAGTATTACTCGGCTTCAACGTCCCGGGAACATCCGGGATTTCAGATACATAATGACATAACTGCCAGATTCCCGCCAGATTTGCAGGTTTAAACTCGGCTTTTTCCTGAGCCGCAGCTCCTGTTACCGCAAGCAGCATCACCGCCAGCATGGTAAAGAAATACTTCCTTTTCATATTCTTATGATATTGGTTAACGTTACGTCATTCCTGTTGACACAAATATAAAGATTTATTTTGGGAATATAACACTTTAAGGAATAAAAAAAGCCTGCACAACCCAAAGTTTGTGCAAGCTTTTTTATCTGATTAATATTCCGCCTCAGAATGATTAAAATTCCGCGTTACGCGGGGTACGCGGGAACGGTATCACATCACGAATATTCGTCATACCCGTAACGAACAGCAACAGACGTTCAAATCCCAATCCAAAACCTGAATGAGGACAAGTACCGAACTTACGTGTATCGAGATACCACCACATATCCTTCATTGGAATATGAAGTTCTTCAATACGTGTCACCAGCTTATCATAATCAGCTTCACGCTCTGAACCACCAATAATTTCACCAATCTTCGGGAACAATACATCCATAGCGCGTACTGTCTTTCCGTCTTCATTCTGCTTCATATAAAAAGCTTTGATTTCTTTGGGATAATCTGTCAATATAACCGGACGTTTAAAATGCTCTTCCACCAAATATCGCTCGTGCTCAGAAGCCAAATCAACACCCCAATATACCGGGAACTCAAATTTATGTCCCTTGGAAACGGCATCTTCCAGAATTCTGATACCTTCCGTATAAGGTAGACGGACAAACTTTTCCTTCAGCACCCCTTGCAGACGTTCAATCAAACCTTTATCAAACATATCATTAAGGAACTTCACGTCATCGGCACAATTGTCTAAAGCCCATTGCACACAATACTTAATGAATTCTTCCGCCAAATCCATATTATCCACAATATCATTAAAAGCCACTTCCGGCTCAATCATCCAGAATTCAGCCAAATGACGAGGAGTATTAGAATTTTCCGCACGGAAAGTAGGACCAAACGTATAGATTGCGCCCAATGCAGTAGCGGCAAGTTCGCCTTCCAGTTGACCGGAAACTGTCAAACTTGCCTGCTTCCCGAAAAAGTCATCATCATAAATGATAGAACCGTTCTCGTCTTTCTTCAAGTCATACAGATTCTTAGTAGTCACCTGAAACATTTGCCCAGCACCCTCACAGTCAGAGGCCGTAATAATAGGAGTGTGGAAATAAAAGAATCCTCTCTCATGGAAGAAATGATGAATGGCCATCGCCATATTGTGACGAATACGAAATACTGCGCCAAACGTATTCGTGCGGGGACGCAGATGAGCTATCTCACGCAGGAACTCCATGGAGTGCCCTTTCTTCTGCAATGGATATGCATTATCACAAGCGCCAAGCACCTCTATTGCACGAGCATGTACTTCAGCCTTCTGACCGGAACCGACGGATTCTGTCAATACACCGTTTACGCTTAGGCAAGCACCGGTAGTGATATCCTTCAGCATATTTTCTTCAAAGCTATCCAGATCCACTACAATCTGCACATTATTTATTGTAGAACCATCATTCAGCGCGATAAAATTTACTTGCTTACTACCTCTGCGGGTACGAACCCAACCTTTCACATTGACCATAGCGCCAAAATCCTCACGCTTCAACAAGTCAATAATCTTTGTTCTACTAATCTTTTCCATAAAACAGTTTTTATACCTTTATTATATATTACTCAAAAGATCCCATGCGCAGGAAGTTCACCTCTGCTTCCGAGAGGTAGCGCCATTCACCACGACGTAAGCCTTTCTTAGTTAAACCGGCAAAATAAACACGATCCAGTTTTACGACCTTATATCCCAATGACTCGAAAATACGGCGTACAATACGGTTCTTACCAGAATGAATCTCAATGCCAACATCATCTTTCTTGAAGTCGTCCGTATAACTGATAGCATCTGCATGAATTTCGCCATCATCCAACTGAATACCGGCCGCTATCTGCTCCATATCAGATTTTGTCAGATTCTTATCCAAGTGCACATGATATATTTTCTTCTTTAGGAACTTGGGGTGCGTTAATTTAGAAGCCAGATCGCCATCATTTGTCAGCAACAATACGCCAGTGGTATTGCGATCCAAGCGACCGACGGGATAAATACGTTCTTCACAAGCTCCTTTCACAAGATCCATCACGGTACGACGAGCCTGCGGGTCATCAGAAGTAGTAACCGTGTCCTTCGGTTTATTCAATAGGACATAAATCTTACGTTCGATACTGACCGCCTGATCATGGAATTTCACTTCATCACCACGCTTAATTTTTGTACCCAATTCCGTAACCACTTCTCCATTTACGGAAACTACTCCGGCTGTAATGAACTCATCAGCTTCACGACGAGAGCAAACGCCTGCATTGGCCAGGAACTTATTCAAACGAATCGGTTCATTAGGATCAACAAATTGCTCTTTATATTCAATTTGCTTCTTCTTGCTATACTTTGCATTAGGATCATAATCGGCAGAACGACGAATCGGACGGCTATAACTGTCTCTGTTACCATACCCGCCGGACCTTCCACCACCATTCGAATTGTAATGCGGACGATAAGGACGATCACCACCTGCATTGTTTCCATAAGGACGTTGCGGACGGTCACTGTTTTCACCGTTATAACGAGGACGGTAAGGACGGTCACTATTACCATACGAACGGTCGCCACCATAGGGGCGATCATTATTATAAGGACGCTGCGGACGATCTTCGCCCTCACTATTAAAACGCGGACGTTGCGGACGATCAGCGCTGTACGGACGTTGCGGACGATCGCTATTGTCATCATTGTAGCGCGGACGATAAGGGCGATCACCTCCCATATTACTTCCATAAGAAGGACGTTGCGGACGATCACCATTGTCACTGTTGTAGCGCGGACGATAAGGACGGTCACTGTTGCCATACGAACGATCACTATTATAGGAACGTTGTGGACGGTCACCATTTTCCGCATTAGGATTAAATCGCGGACGATAAGGGCGGTCGCTGTTGTAAGGACGCTGCGGACGATCACCGCCTTCACTGCTGTAACGCGGACGATAAGGACGTTCGCCGCTTTCACGGTTGTAGGACGGACGGCTATATCCACCTTCTCTGTCAAACTGGTTACCATCACGGCCGGCTCCTGAGTTCTCCTCTGAGGAAGAAGCTTCACGCCAAGTTTCGTTTTCTGTACTCATTGTTTTATTCGAATAAAATTAAACCTACTGGCCTCACGGCCATTCATTTTGTCTCACTTATAGCATTATTAGTATATAGTCTATAACAAATTACGGGATAGAAAGTTGCCCTCCCGGTCTTCTTATGCCATTTATACTCCTGTATATGTATGGGGAGTAATCGCACGCAATTCTTTCTTTATATCTTCGCTGACATTCAATTCTTCAATAAACTCCTTAATGGAAGTATCAGTAATAGCCTGATTAGTACGGGTCAATGCTTTCAGTGCTTCATAAGGGTGCGGATATGCCTCACGACGCAGAATAGTCTGGATCGCTTCAGCCACTACACTCCAGCAGTTATCCAAATCACGATAAATGGCAGGCTCGTTCAGCAACAATTTGCGCAAACCTTTTAATGAGCTTTGGACAGCAATTATGATGTGTCCGAACGGCATACCGACATTGCGCAAGACAGTAGAATCCGTCAAATCACGCTGCAAGCGGGATACGGGAAGCTTCACCGCCAAATGCTCAAGAATAGCGTTCGCCATGCCCAGATTACCTTCGGCATTTTCAAAGTCTATCGGATTGACCTTATGCGGCATTGCGCTGGAACCGACTTCACCCGCTTTAATCTTCTGTTTGAAGTATTCCATAGAGATATACTGCCAGAAGTCACGGTTCATATCGATCATGATTGTATTAATACGTTTCATCGCATCGAAGATAGCAGACAGATTATCGTAGTTGGAAATCTGAGTTGTATATTCCTCACGCTCCAAGCCCAGCTTCTCCGCAACAAATTTATTACCGAATGCTTTCCAGTCATATTCCGGATAAGCCACATGATGCGCATTATAATTACCTGTAGCACCGCCAAACTTAGCAGTCAACGGACTTGTCTTCAATACTGCCAACTGACGTTCTAAACGATAGACAAATACCATTATCTCCTTTCCCAAACGAGTAGGGGAAGCCGGCTGCCCATGTGTCTTGGCAAGCATCGGAATACCGGCCCATTCCTCCGCATACATGCGTAGTTGAGCAATCAATTCCTCTATCTGAGGATAATACACCTTTTCCAAAGCCTCCTTTATGGACAAAGGAATAGAAGTATTATTGATATCTTGCGAAGTCAGCCCGAAGTGGATAAACTCCTTGTAATCATCCATTCCGCCCAACTTGTCAAATTCTTCTTTCAGAAAATACTCCACAGCTTTTACATCGTGATTGGTCACACCCTCAATATCCTTGATACGACCGGCATCAGCTTCGGAGAAGTTTCGATAAATGTTTCTCAAAGTCTCGAACATCCCTTTGTCCACTCCTTTCAATTGGGGTAACGGCAGCTCGCACAAGGTTATAAAATATTCCACTTCAACCTGCACACGATATTTTATCAGTGCGAATTCAGAAAAATAGGCAGCCAGAGCATCCGTCTTACCCCTATAACGACCGTCAATCGGAGAGATTGCAGTAAGTAAATCAAGTTTCATACGTCGTATTTATGATGATAATTATCAGACTGCAAAATTACTGCTTTTTTCTGAGTTATAAGATAGAAAGAGAAAAGAAATTAAGAAAAGGAAGTTAACAGATAAAAAAAATAGCCCTACGATCACTCGCAAGACTATGATTTTTAATTATCAATCCTCATTAAAATGAAGTGGGCGTTGACGGATTCGAACCGCCGACCCTCTGCTTGTAAGGCAGATGCTCTGAACCAGCTGAGCTAAACGCCCTTTGATGAACGAAAGTGCTTATTTTTTTTTGTGTGGGCGTTGACGGATTCGAACCGCCGACCCTCTGCTTGTAAGGCAGATGCTCTGAACCAGCTGAGCTAAACGCCCCTACACTTCCGTTTCAAAAGCGATGCAAAGGTACAGCTTATTTTGAGACTACCAAAACTTTCGTGTACTATTTTCTAATCTTTTTTTTATTAAATGCACCCATATATTGTATTTCAAGCAATTAGCTTATTATTTTTTTACTTCGTTTTGACGGATCACTTTCGCAGGATTGCCAACCGCTACACAATCGGACGGGATGTCTTTCGTAACGACACTCCCCGCACCTACGATGCAACGGTCACCAATAGTTACTCCGGGACAAATAACAGCTCCACCACCAATCCAGCAGTCTTTTCCTACTTTCACCGGATAGGCATATTCTTTCGGAGTGCGGCGCTCTACATAATCTATCGGATGATGCGGAGTATATATCTGTACGCAGGGCCCCACCAAAGTATAGTCACCAATCGTGATATAGCCACCGTCAAGAAACGTACAGTTGGCGTTTATAAACACGTGTTCACCCAAGCGGATGCCATCACCGTGGTCACAATGAAACGGCGGACACACAACGGACGTTGCGGGAATATTTGGTATCAAATCTTCCAACAATCCACGGTAAGCCTCATCATAGATAGTCATGGTGCACATCTTTGCCAGCAAGCGCTTGGCATGTTCAAACTTCATTTGTATCTCCGGCACGGACATGTCGGCCAATTGCAAACTCCTCATCTTTTCTGTTTCAGTCATAGTTCCTTGTCTCCTTTATATTAAGCATGGGTTCCGGCACTGAATGATGCCGTGAACCGGCATTTTGCACGGAGAGCAAAAGTAAGAAAAATTCCATTCACACCCAATTTCCAACGCACATTGTTTCTGCCTGTTGCTTCCGTTGCATCTGTCACATGCAGAAAGAGGATGGTTCCCAATACAAATGAAGACAGTCCTATATACAGCGCTTCATCCGTATCGAGAATCAAGTCCCCCCATAAGGAAAATGGTTATACAGATATTCCTTCAACTTCCTGATAATTCTCTGAATGTCTGCCTATGTTAATAAAGGCCAATCGGCAAGGGGAATCAGGCACTTTAACTGTCCGTATTCCTTTTTCATTCCTAAAAACACCTATATTTGTACCCCAAAAGGAGAATAAATCAAGATGAACAACAATTGGCATCCTATTGACCCGAAAGCTGCCTGCGGATAGGCCGAACAATGGAAGCCCGAATAAATAAAAAGAATAATGGAAATAACAATTGAAGATTTCGACAGAATCGAAATGCGTGCAGGAACTGTCGTTCATGTAGAGATTAACAAACGCGCACGAAAACCGGCATATAAGGTTGATATTGATTTTGGTGGCGAAATCGGGATTAAATCAACGTCAGCACAAATTACGGACTTATACAATGAGGAAAACCTTGTAGGGAAACAAGTCATTTGCTGTGTCAACCTCCCGGCCATCCATATTGGTTCAGTAAAAAGTGAAGTCCGAATTCTTGGTACTAATTCGGCACAAGGATGTGTTTTGCTGGAACCCTCTCTAAAAGTAGAAAATGGAGATGTGGTCTTTTGATAAAAAAAAGGATGCCGGTTGATTTCGGCATCCTTCTAATTTCCATGTTCCGTTCAGGCAGAGCACTATTTGTATTCCTGCCAACTCTTTATCTGAATATCCTCCATCTTCATCTCGCAGAATGCTTCGATGAACGCGCTTGCCAGACGGGCATTCGTAATCAACGGAATATTATGATCGATAGCGCCACGGCGAATTTTGTAACCATTGGTCAGCTCACGCTTCGAGTGATTCTTCGGAATATTGACAATCAGGTCAAACTTATGCCCTGCAATCATCTTCATCACATTGTTTGCCGCATCCGGACGTTCATCGGGCCAAAATACCGGTTCGGTAGTCACTCCATGCGCATTGAGGAACGCGGCTGTACCTGCCGTAGCGTAAATCTTATATCCTTTGGCAAAGAGCATACGGCTTGCGTCCAGCAAATCCACTTTTGACTTCATTGCACCGGAAGAGAACATCACACCCTTCTCCGGACGCGGAATCTTGAAGCCGGTAGCAATCATGGAGTTCAGCAACGCTTCGGAGAAGTCGTCACCGATACAGCCCACTTCACCGGTAGATGACATATCCACACCCAATACCGGGTCTGCCTTGTGCAAGCGGGAGAAAGAGAACTGACTGGCCTTTACGCCAATCCAGTCGATGTCGAACGCCGATTTATCCGGACGGCTATAAGGAGCATCCAGCATAATCCGCGTAGCCGTCTCGATGAAGTTGCGCTTCAGCACCTTAGACACAAACGGGAAGCTGCGTGAAGCACGCAGGTTACATTCGATAACCTTCACTTCGTTGTTGCGAGCCAAGAACTGGATGTTGAAAGGACCGGAGATATTGAGTTCCTTCGCAATCTGACGGCTGATTTTCTTGATACGGCGTGCCGTAGCGAAGTAAATCTTCTGTGCCGGGAACACCAGCGTAGCGTCACCGGAGTGTACACCGGCAAACTCAACGTGCTCGGAGATGGCATATTCCACTACCTCACCGTTCTGAGCCACAGCGTCAAACTCTATTTCCTTCGTATTCTGCAGGAACTGAGAAACCACTACCGGATATTCTTTGGAAACCTCGGCAGCCATTTTCAGGAAGTTCTCCAATTCCTCTTCATCGTAGCATACGTTCATCGCAGCACCGGAGAGCACATACGACGGACGAACCAATACAGGATAACCCACTTTCTCAACAAAGCCCTTCACGTCTTCCAGGCTGGTAAGTTCCTGCCAAGCCGGCTGGTCGATGCCAAGCTGGTCGAGCATGGCCGAGAACTTGTTACGGTTCTCTGCACGGTCGATGGAGATAGGAGAAGTACCCAACACGGGAACGGACTGGCGATGGAGCTTCATAGCCAGATTGTTGGGGATCTGCCCGCCTACCGATACGATAACACCACGAGGTTGTTCCAAGTCGATAACATCGAGCACACGTTCAAAAGAAAGTTCGTCGAAGTACAGACGGTCGCACATATCGTAGTCGGTAGAAACGGTTTCCGGGTTGTAATTGATCATGATAGACTTATAGCCCAGCTTGCGTGCAGTCTGGATGGCGTTCACCGAACACCAGTCAAACTCTACGGAAGAGCCGATGCGGTAAGCACCCGAACCCAACACAACCACCGATTTCTCATTCTTATAATAGTTCACATCATAGCCCTGTACGGCATACGTCATATAGAGGTAGTTCGTCAGTTCCGGATGTTCGGAAGCGATGGTATTGATGCGTTTCACGGCCGGCAGAATACCCAGTTCCTTACGACGGGCGCGTACCATAAGGTTTTCCTTCTCCATATTGCCTTCCGGGCTCAGCACGAAACGTGCAATCTGGAAGTCGGAGAAACCGAGCACTTTCGCTTCGCGCAGCACGTCGGCCGGAATATCTTCCACCTTATTATATTGTGAGAGTTTATTCTTATAGTCCACGATGTTCTTCAGTTTGCCGAGGAACCAGGGGTCAATCTTCGTCAGTTCAAAGATACGGTCGATTGTATAGCCTTTCTCCAAAGCCTGGGCAATGGCGAACACACGCAGGTCGGTGGGATGAGAAAGTTCGTAATCCAAGTCTCCGAACTCTACATCGTCATTGCCTACGAAGCCGTGCATACCCTGCCCTATCATGCGCAAGCCCTTCTGAATAATCTCCTCAAATGTGCGGCCGATGGACATAATCTCACCCACCGACTTCATGCTCGACCCGATTTCGCGGCTCACACCGGCAAACTTGGTCAAGTCCCAACGGGGAATCTTGCAGATGAGGTAATCCAGTTGGGGAGCTTCATAGGCAGAATTGGGAGTACCCATTTCGCCAATCTGGTCGAGCGTATAGCCCAATGCAATCTTGGCTGCCACAAACGCCAACGGATAACCGGTGGCTTTGGAGGCTAATGCAGAAGAACGGGACAGGCGGGCGTTCACCTCGATTACGCGGTAGTCGTTGGTCTCGGCATTGAACGCATACTGAATGTTACATTCGCCCACGATGCCGAGGTGACGGATGCATTTGGTAGAAAGTTCCTGCAACATCTTCACCTGTTCGTCGGTAAGCGAGCAAGTGGGAGCAACCACGATAGACTCACCGGTATGGATGCCCAGCGGGTCGAAGTTTTCCATGCTTGCCACAGTGAAACAGTGGTCGTTGGCATCGCGGATTACCTCGAACTCTATTTCCTTCCAGCCTTTCAGGGATTCTTCCACCAATATCTGTTTGGAGAAAGTAAAAGAACTTTCGGCCAGCTTAATAAAGCTTTCTTCGTCCGGACAGATTCCACTGCCCAATCCGCCGAGAGCATAAGCCGAACGCACCATCACCGGATAGCCTATTTCACGTGCTGCCTCCAACGCATCTTCCATGCTCTCCACGGCATGACTTTTCGGGGTCTTCATCGGAATTTCATCCAGCTTCTTCACAAAGAGGTCACGGTCTTCGGTGTACATGATAGCTTCTACTGAAGTACCCAATACACGCACGCCGTATTTCCGGAGTACGCCATTCCGATAAAGCTCAGTACCACAGTTCAAAGCCGTCTGTCCGCCAAATGCCAACAGGATGCCGTCCGGTTGTTCTTTCTTGATAATCTCTTCTACAAAGTAGGGAGTCACCGGCAAGAAATAGACTTTATCGGCAATACCTTCCGAGGTTTGAATAGTAGCAATGTTCGGATTTACCAAAACGGAACCGATTCCTTCTTCGCGCAAAGCTTTCAACGCTTGCGAACCGGAGTAATCAAACTCTCCGGCCTGGCCGATCTTAAGTGCACCTGAGCCCAAGACCAGCACCTTCTTTAAATTCTTTTCCATATTCTCTTGTTGTTGTCCATTAAGTTTCTTCCTTACGTTCCGGCATAAAAAAAATGCGTTACCCCAATAAAGGATTAACGCATTACCAAAGAACTAAAATATCGTTTGAGGAAATGGAGAGCCCAACAGCTTCCGAATGGAACTCATTCGAACGAAGATTGTATTTACTTCTCATTTCCTGCGGTTGCATTGCTGTTTTTTAATTTATGCAAAGTAACGACTTATTTACGAGAAGAACAAACTAATCAGAATAATATTTTTGCATTTGCAAGAAAACCATACTTCTTTACAAATACAAAAATATCATTCTGAATCACAGTGCAAAATCAGAGTTCCGCAACCACCATGACAGGAAAGTGGTCGGACGGAAACTTTCCATTGGGCACTTCATTGAGTGTGCCATACTTCAAGATACGCACTTCCTTGGTTACAAACACATAGTCGATGCGCGACTGCGAGTTTGCCAGTCTCTTGAAGCCCTGATAAGTACCGACCGTTCCGTATGGAGCCTGCTCGCTGAGGGTATATGAATCTTTAAGCAATCCATCCGATACTATAATCCGTATGGGCTCGGAATCGGGAGTCGCATTATAATCACCGGTAGAGAATGCAGGAGTATTTCCTGCAATTTCCCTGATTTTCTTCAGCAGCAACTTGGAAGATTCCCTGCGGGCAACCACTCCCTGATGGTCAAAATGGGAATTGAAGAAATAAAATTCCTTTCCAGTCTTGTTCTCCTTGAACTTTCCCCAAGAGCAAATGCGATTGCAGCAGGTAGCATCCCAACCAAGCCCTATCCGGTCCGGTGTTTCGGAATACCAGAAATCGCCCTTATCCAACAAAGTGAAACGGCTCTTCTTGTAGATGATAGCGGAATGCTCACCTTCATCATTTCCGTCACGTCCTTCACCGATACCGGCATATTCGTTCAACTCCAGAATGCCGTCTAACTGGTGGCGGAAAGCTTCCTGCACACCGAAGATGTCGAAATCATGGAAACGGACAAGAGCCTTCACCAACTCTTTACGGTTGGGCCAGGCGTTGACGCTATCTTTCGGAGTATCCATGCGGATATTGAAAGAAGCTGCCACAAAGGTTGTTTTACCATCTCCCTTGGCGGGAGACATTGCAAAGCCTTCACCACCACAAGAAAGCAGTACAAAAAAGAACAAAAGAGAGTATAACTGTTTTTTCATATCATTCATAATGCACAATGCCAATATAGTTTATAATTTGATAATCCATAAATCTCATTTACCAACCCGGATTCTGCGTGATACTTCCGTTAATGTTGCGCACTTCCTGCGGAATGGGATACAGATACATGTTATCGTTCCAGACGCGCGAAGTGATGTGATACCAATAGATATATCCATGGTTTGGGTCATCGGCCAATTCCTGAACAGTCTGCGTAGAGCCCAGTTTCACGAGGATAGAGTTGTATTCACCAGAATACTTGGTGTCTTTGGTGATATAGACATCGTTCACTCCATCACCGTTCATGTCGAGAGGCGTGTCGAGAGCCGGGATATAGACACCGGTCCATTCGTTCGTTTCCCACAGTTTGCCACAAGCCCAGCGCTTCAGATCGTTCAAGCGAGTGCCTTCCAAGCAAAGCTCGATGGCACGCTCGCGGCGTATCTCCAGAATCACGGGATTGGAAATGGAAGGGTAATAGTTTTTTTGCAGATAAGCATCCGTAACTGTCGGCAGTTTGTCAAGGTCTCCCCCGGTGATGCCGGCACGACGGCGCAGAACTCCGATAGTGTTTTTCCATTCCGCATCAGTCAGAATGCCCAGTTCTGCCTTGGCCTCGGCATAGTTCAGCAGCACCTCGGCATAACGGAAGATAGGAATATCATTGTCATTGTTGCGACCGTCGTCATAGGATACATCATCCATCACATACTTGGTGAACTGATAGCCGGTGAGCGTATGTCCGGTATAGTTGGCGGCTGTCGCCACATAATTTCCACTCGCATCCTTGCGGGTGTAATCATAACCGCGGATAGTCTGGTTCAGACGGGTGTCACGCCCGGCGGTTTCTTCCACAAAAGTTTTGTAGGAGCCGTCGGAATTCTTCTCGTCATAGAAGCTGCCGTCCCGATTCAAATAAGTCTTGGCAAACACACGGGTCATGCACAAGTGAGGACCATAAGTAGATGAATTGTACCACCAGTTCTGCTCGCCCATCTGCAAGGTCTTGTCTGTGGAGCAGGCCAGTATCACCTCTTGAACCACCGTGTTGTCACTGATGAAGAGCTCGCGATAGGAACCGCGTCCATTGGCGTAGGCCGTGCCGGTATAGATGCTGTACACACCACTGTCCATTACCAATCTGGCCGCATCGGCAGCTTCGGTAAAAAGCGCATCGGCCGTGATGGTGCAATTCTTCACATAGTCTGTTCCGGCATGATACTTGCGCCAGGAGGCTTCGAAAAGGCATACACGAGACTTCAAAAAGGCTGCCGTCCACTTGTTCACCGTATTTGAGTTGCCTGTAACTCCGCTTGCCGTAATGTTGGCAAAGGCATAGTCCAGGTCTTCTATCATTTTGGTGATAATGACATCGCGTGTGTCGCGCGGAGCATAAAGTTTCTCACTGTCATCGCTGGCAATGGGCTCATCTATCCAAGGCACTTCACCGTAAGTCACTAATTTGTCGAAGTAGAAGTAGGCGCGAAAAAGGCGGGCAATGCCCGTATAGTTGTTGCGCACTACCTCGCTGACTGCCTCATTGGTGTTATACTTGATGAAATAGTTGATGTTTCGCAGAGCCGACCAACTCCAACCGGTAGAGGTATTGGTGGTATAAGCACCGCTTTCGTAGGTTCCCGTAGAGTTCTTGGCAGCAAAGTCGGCAGCCGTAGCATCTTGCTTGAAGGCATTGCCATAGTCCGGCAACTGGTCATAAAAAGAATAGGTATAAGCCGCAAGTCCCGATTCGGAGCCGAAGACCATGGAGCGCCCGGCCGTGGATTGCTGTTCTTCGGTAAGGTCACAACTGCTGATGGCAACTGCCGAGAGAGCAATCAGCGCATATTTATAGATTATATTCTTCATTCTGATAGTCTGTTTAGAAAGTTAAATTAACACCGATACTGAAACTCTTCATGGTGGGATAGTTGTTTCCGTCTCCTACATTGGAGCTGGAGAGATCTGCGTCCGAACCGTAGATATTGGTGACATCAAGATCCCGGCTATGCTTGTAGAGTGGTGACCACGTGAAAAGGTTCTCACCGGAGAAGTAAATGCTGGCTGCCGTGAGTTTCAGGGGTTTAATCCATTCTTCCGGCAGATTGTAACCTATCTGGATATTCTTCAGACGGAGATATGCCACATTCTGCAAGTAGCGGGTGTTGGCATTGCTTCCCCCCGAATATGCCGGACGGTAATATCCGGCGTAGCGCGGCAGATAGGCATCGGTGTTGTCCTCTGTCCAATAGTTGCCAAGATGCCATTTGGGCATTTGGTTGTAAGGGCGGTTGTATTGTCCCCAAAAGGCCGAAGTCTCACCGTTGGGATACCAGTCTTGCTTACCCACCCCCTGGAAGAAGGCGCTGAAGAAGATGCGGTTCCAATCTCCACCCAAAGTGAAGCTATAGATGTAACGCGGTTCGGAGTTACCGATAATTTTACGGTCGCCCGGATCATCGGCCGTACCAGAACCGCGGTCAATATATCCGTTGCCGTTCAGGTCTTCAATCTTGATGTCTCCGGGATAGAGTTTGTAGTTCTTCTCGGTCTGTATGCCCGGCATGTAGTATTTTTGTCCGGCGGCCTTGGCTGCGGCTTCGGCTGCATCAATGTCCGCCTGTGACTGCCACAAGCCATTGGACACATATCCCCAGATCTCACCTATCTTCATACCTTCATAATAGTTGGGGCTGTTGCTGCTGCCTATCGCCTTGGTACTGTTGTTGTACTTATCTATCGTGGACCGGTAGTCGGCCAATGTGGCCTTGACGTAGTAATGTAACGATTTGCCCGCCAGCTCCACGGCATCGTTCCATGCCACGGAGACTTCATATCCGCGTGTGCTCATGTCGGCATAGTTTCCTTTCGGGGAAGTGGCTCCGAATACATCGGGCAACGTGGGGCCTTGTGTGTACATATCTTTGGTCTTGCGCACATAGTAGTCTCCACTCATCGTCAGACGGCTGTTGAAGAAGCCCAGGTCAACGCCCACATCAAACGTCTGCGAGGTTTCCCAAGTCAGCGATTCGGGTATTTCGCTCGGGATGGATGTATAGCGGGGTTTCACGCCATTGAAGATGCGTCCGCTGGTGGAGAAAGCGAAAGACTCGTCATAAGAATAGGCCGACACATTGCCATTGCCCAGCGAACCGTATGAGGCACGGAGTTTCAAGTTCGACACCAAAGAGGGGGCCACCTTGAACCAATGTTCCTCGTTGACACGCCATCCGGCAGACACCGAGGGGAAGAATGCCCAACGCTGATTGGCGGGGAACTTGGAAGAACCGTCATAGCGGCCGTTCACTTCCAGCAGATAGCGGTTGTCATAGCCATAGTTCAAGCGGAAGAAAGAACCTACCGTGCGCCATTTGCTCCAAGAAGAAGTGATGCTTCTGCTGTCCGTACCCATCGCCATATTGATGTTCTCCACATTTTCCGTCAGCAGGTCGTCGTTGTAGGCATAAAGCTGCTTGGTTTGAGACTGCTCGTAATTGTAGCCTAACATGGCCTTGAAGTAATGTTTTCCGGCAAAGGTATCTTCATACTCGCCATAGGCATTTGTGCCAAGATAATTGACGTTGCGTTGCGTCTCGCTGATGTAGGATTGGGTTCCGGAGATGGTTTCCTCCACCCCTGCCGTACGAGAGTATTTGCTCTTCACACGCTTGATGGTCTGGTAGTAATTGCGGTCACTGTAAGTGAAGTCGGCATTGAAACGCAATTTGTTGTCCAGAAAAGTGGCGGCAAGACTGGTGGTGCTGCGGGTCAGGTTGTTCTTCGTCTTGCGTCCGCTGTTGCCGTAAAGGAAGTCGCCGAACGAATAGACCGCGCTGTAGCTCATGGTTCCATCCGGATTGAAGACCGGAGAAGAGGGGTGGCCTTCGTCGGCGATGTTACGCCATACGTTGCCGGTTCCTTCCGAGTAAGTCACCGGATTGTAGTAGTTGTCGTGGGCAATCTCCATATTATTGCCGATCTTCAGCCAATCATAGAGTTGGTAGCCCACCTTGGCACGCATGTTCAGCTTCTTGTACCTGTCGGTCTGCGTATCGCTGTCAAACAAGCCATCATAAGCGTAATATCGGCCGGAGAGGAAGTAGTCGAACTTGCCTTCGGAACCGGACACGGAAAGGTTGTGCGTCTGCGAAAACACATTGTCCTTATAGAGTGTGCCATAGATGTCGGTCTGGTCGTTGAAATAGACATAGCGTCCCTTAGTTGTTCCCCAAGAGCCGTCGCTGACCACCGTGCCAAGGTTTCCTTCTTCCTTGCGCTTCTTGTACTCCTCAAGCCATGCGGTGGAAAATTGCTGTGACTTGTTGATGCCCGACGGGGTGGAACGCTGGAATCCATAATAGGCTTCGTA
This sequence comes from Bacteroides helcogenes P 36-108, assembly GCF_000186225.1. Lineage (NCBI taxonomy): Bacteria > Pseudomonadati > Bacteroidota > Bacteroidia > Bacteroidales > Bacteroidaceae > Bacteroides > Bacteroides helcogenes. The sequence goes on from NC_014933.1 coordinate 228,937, forward strand.
GAAATGCTCGGCCCAAGTGTAACCATCGGTCACGATATCCGGCACGGAAGTGGGTCGTTGCAGCGTCAGGTTGGCCGAGTAGCTCACCTTGGTTTTGTTCTTCACCGGATGTTTGGTGGTTACCAGCACCACGCCATAAGGGGCGCGTGCGCCGTAGATGGAAGAAGCTGCCGCATCCTTCAGCACAGAGATGCTCTCGATGTCGTTCGGGTTCAGCATGTCGATGGAACCTTCCACGCCGTCTATCAAGACAAGCGCGCTGCCGCCCTGCCCGATGGATGTCGTGCCGCGCACGTTCAGAGAGGCAGAACGGTTGGGCTTTCCGTCCGACAAGGATATATTAAGGTTAGGCACGGCTCCCATCAGCATTTGTGCCACATTGGCTGTGGGACGGCCTTCAAACACGTCACCGGTCACTTGCTCCACGGCGCCGGTCAGGTTGACCTTTTTCTGCGTACCGTAGCCCACTACCACCACCTCGTCCAGTGCCCGGGCATCTTCGGCCAGCACGACGGTGAAGCTGCTCCGGCCCTGCACCCTCACCTCCTGCGAAACGTAGCCTATATAGGAGATGACCAATGTGGCGTCCGGCGTCACATTCTGCAGCACAGCCTTGCCGTTGACATCGGTAATCACGCCGTTGGCGGTTCCCTTTATCAGCACGTTGGCGCCTATCACCGCGTCATGAGCGTCCTTCACATAGCAAGTGACGGTACGTCCATTCTGCTGCCATACGCTGTCGGCCACCGGCACTGCATAGGCCGGAAGCGGCGGCACAATGCCAACCAACAGCGCGCAGCCGGCACTTAAAACAAATAATTTTACCTTCTTCATAAATCTTTTACCTTTTTATGTAAAAAACAATCGTTTTTTTGTAATCGGTTGGTAGATAAGACTTAAAGAGTAGAAAGTTCGGTAGCCGGTAGCGATTTGGTAGCTGTGCGGGTTTCGCTGCATTGCTTCGCTCTGCTCTTGGAACTGATGCAAATATAGGGATTTTGACCGAAAAAGGGAAATGTTTCGGGGATTTTTTATTTTTCGGGATTACCGGATTACAGGAAAAGCATAAAATCAGGAGGTGGTGCAAAAAACGAGGTTGCACCCGTGGTTTTACCAAAAGTGTAAGGTGTTGATTTTCAGTGTGTATTTCTGTGGTGCAAGGTGCAGCTATATTTATATATATAGCTGCACCTTGCACCAGCCACACAGGGCTGTTTTGCGGCTTGCACCGACATTCTTTTAAGTTGCTGTAAATGAGTTGGTTTTGAGTTTTGGTGTTTGTTTCGGGGGAAAGGTGGGATGAACGGGATGTTCCGATAGGGCTTGGCGGCTTCGTGTTTGCCCTGCAAGGGCTTGGCAGGTGGGGTGGCTGGAATGTCGGGCTTAGGGCAGTCTTGGGGCTTTTATTCAATCCTTTGCCCTTTGCGGTTGATGTAATACCAATCATCGCTTTCCCAATAGTGGTATTCCCCATCCGAACTGGGAACTTCTTTCTGTTCTCCCGTGTCGGTTACTTTCGCCTTCCCGTTCTCGAAAGGAAAGCCAAAAGCGAAGCGTGGCTCTATGAGGGTATTGCCATGCTCGTCCGCATATCCGATACGCCCTTTTTCATCGACGATGCGGTAAACGCCTTCCTGCACGGGGTCGTTGCCGTTGTCATACCGGTATGGGACATAGAGGCTTGCGGGATGGCTGTTGCCGGAGGATATGGCCGTGCAGCGGTCATGATAAAGGGTGAACAGCCGTATTTCAAGCAGGATGGCAAGGACTGCAAGCACCGTGCAGACAAGGAAACGGAGGCGATAGCGTTGCCGCACCGATACATGGAACGCCCCGTAATAGTCGTGCATCATGCGGTAACGCTCCTCGGTATAGATGCGCATATTCCTCCAGAGCAATACGGGGAACGGCAGTATCAGCGGGAAAAGCGTAAGGCGGTCGTCTGTTTCGTAAAGGAAGCGGACAGCCGGAGTGCCCAAGAACTGTAAAGCGATGGCGACAGGAAACAGGAGGCAGGCAAACTGGACCACACTGATGACCGCAAAACTACGATCCGGGAAGCCGTGCCGACAACTGCGCCACGTCCAATAAAAGAGGTGGTCGAAGAATCCGGGGAGCTTCGGCCGACTGGTTCTTTTATGTGGGGAGGCTTTCTTCATACGTTGCGGCTATATAGGTGCAAATAAAACGTATTTCTTCCAAACGGAAAAGATTTTTGCGGTGAAACTTTTTGAGTGATTGGACTTTTCACTATTTTTGCTTTGATGTATAACGGTTCGTCCGTAAGGTATGAATTAGGCTTTTTCTGTTATTGCTATGGAATGGTTCGATAAGATAAGCGAGTTTATGGAGGGTCTGCCGGAGTGGTTGCAGGCGCATCCGAGGTACGGCTACCTGATCGTGGCGGGAATCCTGCTGCTGTGGCTTGTGGGGATTGTCTGCGGATGGCGGTGGACGTACTCCCGTCCGGGAAGTTGGGAAGGGAATTTCTGGCTGGGTACGCTGGGTGAAAGGAGTTACCGTTTCTGGCTGGGGCTGATCGTTGCCGCCGCAACGGGATGCGCCCTGTTGCTGTTCTCCGTAACGGGATAAGCAAGCGGAAAACAAGGAAAGGAGGAAGCTATGTTCAAGGAACCGGCATACTGGATGTATTACTTCTGGAGCAAGAACAAACGTGCAAGGAAAGACAAGGCGGTTATCTCCAATGCCACGTGGACGATGGCAATCCTGTGGTTTCTTAACCTGATGGCTCTCCATCTTTTGTTCGAGGCATGGGGATGGGATATGCTGACGGGCTGGTTCTCTTCCCTGACGGACAAGGTGGAATGGAGCAGGTTCAACCCGGTTGCCTACCTGTTCGCCGCAGCGACGCTCGCCCCTTTTATCTGGATTGCCGGAAAGCTGTATTACCGTCCTGCGAAGCTGAAAGCGATGCAGGCGAAGTACGAGACAATGGGCGAATACCGGAAATTGCTCGGTCAATGCCTGTTCTGGCTGTATGTTATCGGCAGTTTTGCATCGTTCTTCATTATAGCCGAACAAAAGAACCATTCCAAGGAGCAACCGCTGATCGAAAGGTTGCAGGAGATACGGGACGGTAAATATCCCGTGGAAAAGACGCACTCACCAACCGGCGAATGACTTTCTTCCGGCTCCCCCTGCTTACTGTCATGCCGTTCTGCGGGTGGAACCGGCACAGCCTTTCTGTTTTTCACGACTGAATATCCGAACCTATGGAGCAAAATCCGAATCTGTAATTCAAGGAAATATCGTGACCGATACGGGGTGTCGGCAGGACATCTATTGCAAACAATTTGTAATTTCGTGTAAGATTTGTATTATTTAATATCGTGTTGAAACAAAATGAAACAGAATCTTACACTAATTCTAATGAATGAAGCCGTCCGGGAGGGATGGCGGGAATGGATGGAAAAGGTACGCAAGGTATTGCCGCAAACGGATGCGGAGCGTCCGGTGACATGGATTGCGGCGGAACGGCTCGCACAGGAGAATGGACGGATGGTGCGGCTGGTGGAGCTGCTGCGGGAACACCGCCCCGTACTTTCGTACCGGGTGAAGGAGGAAGCCGGGCTGCTGATACTGGTCGCCTATCACCGCCACGGAAGCTCGTCAGACTTCCTGCTGGAAACGGCGGAGGCGTATTTCCGGGAAAGGGACTGCGGAGGATTCCTGTTCCTCTGCCGGATGCAGGCAAGCATCAACGCCTACGACGAATACCCGCACCTGAACGTGCTCTGCAACCGTCTGGCGGGACTGCTGTTCCGCTTCCGCCGTGAACGGGCGTCCGAGTACCGCAAGGGCATACCGCCGATGTTCAGCGGGGCGGACTTGCAGGAGGTGGAAAAGTACCTGCCGCACCTGCGGGGCTGCTCGTTCCGGGAAGAAATCGCACTGGCTCTGCCCAAGGTGAAGAACGTGGAGGAACTGGCACGGGAATGCGCCATGTCGGTCAATACGCTGGGACGGCGTTTCAAGGAGGAGCTGAACACCACTCCGCACCGCTGGCTGACGGAACAGCGGAAAGCGCACGTGACCTCCCTGCTGGCGGACACGGACATGCCCCTTCAAGAGATCGCCGACGTGTGCGGCTTCGCCACTCCGAGCTACCTGTGGGACTTCTGCAAGAAGCACCTGAAGGCTACTCCTGCCGAAATCCGTGAAATCGCCCGGTGCGCCCGTACCGTTTAGCCTCCCTTTTCCAGCCCTGCCGTGAAAAACCGACCGTCCGGAGCCGATTGGCGGACAATCCGAATCCGGCGGTGAGGATTCAGAACGTCCGTTTCCCTGCCGTCCGCTAACTTTGCGCCCTTATAAACAACATGAAACAAGATTTATATGGAAGAATATTTTAACGGGCTGCTGAAGGAGGTGGATCAGCGCATGGCGACCACAGCCCCCGGCATGGACGGCAAGGAGGTGATAGGCGTCTGCCGTGAGATGGTCTCGTACCTGAAAGGCAAGAACCGGGAACTGAAGGAGTACGCCCTCGCCCATCCGTTCGCCGGGGACGCGAAGGAGATCCTCTACTTCAAGTATTACAAGCCCGCCCTGACGGGCAGGCTGCTGTACTATTACCGGGTGTACCAGATAGAGAGCGGCTGCCCCGCCTGCCTGCGTGTCGCCGAACCGTACTACCGCAAGGCGATGGAGCGTGCCGAGCGGATGATGGAACGCTACCTGCCCTTTTACCAGTATTACCACAGCGGGGCGACGTACCGGGACAGCTACTATTTCCTGCGGGCGAAGGGCGAGCTAAGCCCCGAGAGCGGCAGCTTCGTGCTGGACGAGGAGGCGGAGTTCTCCACGGGCTACGACATACTGGCGGCACGGCTGATCTCGGTGGAGATGCTGCTGGTACACCTGAGCCGCCGGATGGAGCGTGCGGCGCAGGGGACGGAGACGGAAGCCGTGCCGGAGAAGGAACACCGCTGGACGAACACGAAGGTTGCCGCCATACTGCTCGTCTATGGCATACACGTGACGGGAAGCGTGGACGAGGGCAACGCCGAGATCGGCGAGCTGGCTGCGCTGTTCGAGAAGCATTTCCACGTGGATCTGGGCAACGTGTACCACGCTTTCGGCAGGCTGCGGGGGCAACAGAACCCGACGGCGTTCTTGGACGAGATGAAGGAGAGGCTGCTGAAAAAGATGCGGGACATGGATAGCCGGTAGCAAGTTGGCAACGGGGCGGCAGAGACGGCAGGACACGGGAAGGGAGCGTCCGAAGGGCTGGAAAGAGCCTTCCGGACGCTCTTTTTTACCCCGTCTCGGTCCTTTTTACCGCCCGGAACGGTGGCAAGGGCGAAAATGCGCCCCGAAAAAAAAATCTTTGCCAAGGTGCTAATATAGTGGCAGGAAAAACCGGCGAATCGGGCGACATTTGCGGCAGAAACCTAAAAATGAGTACGACAATGGAAATAATGACCATCGAGAGCAACGCCTACCGCCTGCTCGTGGAGAAGATCGAGAAGATAACCGCCTACGTGGAGGAATCCCGGAACCGGGAGGAAACGGAGCGCAAACGGAAAGAGGAAGCGGAAAGCCCTGCGACCAAGGGACGGAAAGCCGACCCGAAGTGGATGACGCACAAGGAGGTGTGCGAGGCGCTGGACATCAGCCACCGCACCCTGCAACGCTACCGCCAGAAGCATATCATTCCCTATTCGATGATCGGGCGGCAGATACGCTATCCCCGGCAGGCTGTCGAGAGCCTGCGTGAGCGGTGGATGGTGGAGACGCCCGCCGCCAAGATCGACCGGATGATAGCGGAACATCCCCTGCATAACCGAAAAAACGGCAGCTATGGTAAGAAAGGAAGAAGTGCTGGCAAGAACCAGTAACGGGCTGGACGTGTTCCGCCACTACCTGCCCGTGAAGTGGCGGGTGGGCAGGAACTTCCTGAACCCGCTGTACGCCGACAGCAAGGCTTCGTGCAACGTGTATTACGACCGCCGGAGCGGTACGTACCGGATGAAGGACTTCGGCAACGGGGACTATTCGGGAGACTGTTTCTTCCTCGTGGCGAAGCTGAAAGGGCTGGACTGCCGGAACGCCGCCGACTTCGTGGAGGTGCTGCACACCATCGACCGGGAGCTGTGCCTCGGACTGGACGGGGACATCCCGACCGACGGGACAGTAGGAACCGGGGGCTGCCGGAGATTGCGGCTCGTGCCGGGCGCAAGGGGCGGCGGTGCCGGGGAAGCCGGAACGGACACGGAAGAGGCGGCTGCGCCCTTTGACCGTCCCGAACCGAAGCCCTACCGGACGACGGAAAAGCCGTTTACGGATGCGGAGCTTGCCTACTGGGGCGCATCGGGCATCACCGTGGAGGTGCTGCGCCGCTACGGGACGGTATCGCTCGCCGAGTACCGGGGCGAGACGAGGGAGGGCAAGGCGTTCGGCTTCAGCTCCACCCCGGCGGAACCGATGTTCGGGTACAGGGGGAAATGGGGCGTGAAGGTCTATCGCCCGATGTCAGAGGTGCGCTTCGTCTATGGCGGGCACACGGGCGACAACTACTGCTTCGGGCTGGAGCAACTGCCCTCGAAGGGCGACCTGCTCTTCCTCACGGGCGGCGAGAAGGACGTGCTGACGCTGGCGGCGCACGGCTTCCACGCCATCTGCTTCAACTCGGAGACCTCGGTCATCCCGGCGAAGACCGTGCGCAAGCTGGTCTATCGCTTCAAGCACATCGTGCTGCTGTACGACACGGACAAGACGGGGCTGGAATGCTCGGAGAAGCACCGTGCGCAACTGGCGGAGTACGGGGTGAAACGGCTGGTGCTGCCGCTGCCGGGGACGAAGGCGGAGAAGGACGTGACGGACTACTTCAAAGCCGGGCACACGAGGGAGGAGCTGATGGGGCTGTTCCTGAAACTGCTCGACACGCTGTACGGGGACACGCTGGCGATGTTGAAATCGTGCGAGATCGACTATGACCACCCGCCCGAACAGGCGGTCGCCATCGTTACCGCCGGGGACGTGCCGTTAGGCTCGGAAGAGAACATCCTCTGCATCACGGGCGGCGAAGGGACGGGCAAGAGCAACTACACCGCCGCACTGGTCGCCGGGGCGATCATGGAACGGGAGACGGACGCCGATCTCTTGGGGGTGCGGGTGGAACCGAACCGCAAGGGGCGTGCGGTGCTGCTCTACGACACGGAACAGAGCGAGCAACAGCTCCACAAGAACACGGGGCGGCTGCTGCGCCGTGCCGGGCGTGAGCGGATGCCGGAGTACCTGCACGTGTACTGCCTGACAGGGATGTCGAGAAGCGAGCGGTTGACCGCCATCGTGCAGAGCATGGACCGGTACCACTACCTGCACGGGGGCATCCATCTGGTCGTCATCGACGGGGTGGCAGACCTGATCCGCTGCGCCAACGACGAGGCGGAGAGCGTGGCGCTGATTGACGAGATCTACCGGCTGGCGGGAATCTACCGCACGTGCATCGCCGCCGTGGTGCATTTCGTGCCGAACGGACTGAAGCTGCGGGGACACCTCGGCAGCGAGCTGCAACGCAAGTCCGCCGCCATCCTCTCCATCGAGAAGGACGAGAACCCGGAGGTGTCGGTGGTGAAGGCGTTGAAGGTCAGGGACGGCAGCCCGCTGGATATTCCGCTGATGCAGTTCAGATGGGACAAGCAAGCCGGGATGCCCGTCTATGTGGGCGAGAAGCCGAGGGCGGAGAAAGAGAAGCGCAAGGAGAAGGAGCTGGCGGAGATGGCACGGGAGGCGTTCGCCCGGCAGGAGAAGTACGGCTACATCGAACTGTGCGAGCTGATACAGGAGATGCTGGAAGTGAAGGAACGGACGGCGAAAGGCTACATCCGCTATATGCGGGAAAAGGAAATCATCGAAAAGGAGGGCGACTGCTATGTACACGGACAGGGAAGAGTTTGAGGGCTGGATGGAGCGCATCATGGAACGCTTCGACCGGACGGAGAAATTGCTGGAAAGGGTGCTGAAGAAGAACAACACGCTCGACGGCGAGGAGGTGCTGGACAACCAAGACCTGTGCCTGCTGCTGAAGGTGGGCATCCGCACGCTGCAACGCTACCGTGCCATCGGGGTGCTGCCGTACTTCACCATCAGCGGCAAGGTGTTCTACCGCACGAAGGACGTGCACGAGTTCATCCGCACCCGTTTCGCCGACGTGAAGGAACGGGCTGCGAAACGCAAGGAGAAGGAAGCCCGGAAAGAGGAAAGGCGCAGGAAAAGGGGGCTGTTCCCGTGAGAATGACATTTTTCTGACGGTGCTTTTAGTGGATGAAGCCCTGCCGGATCGTGAGATTAGGCGGGGCTATTGTTTTGTTATTCGGGAAGTTTCCGTATCTTTGCCATACGAAGACAGAAGGCGGTGCTCTCGGGCACGGTCTCTGTCGTGACATAGAAGATTCATGCCCGGCTTGGAAGCAGGCGGGGATTGATATACATATTGTACGTTCGCTGAACGTCTTGAAGTAAAAAACTGGTAATTTTTGATAAGCAAGACGAATGGCGCAATGTTCATGCTGTATGCTTATACGGCGTGGGCTTGCCTATTCTGCTTATCGGGTAATACCAGTACCTTTACTTCGGAATAGCGTGAGTTCACGCTGTTCTTTTGGGTGCGAGGCGGACATAATCCTTAAAAATACATTGATATGAAACAGATTACCTTGCACGTGTACCAATCCATTGACGGTTGTCCGGTCAGATCGGACAAGTATTTCGATGCGGCGGTGGACGCCTCCGGCTGCGTGCTGATCGACGAGGAAACCTACCTGCGCATTTACCTGAACCATCTGGGCTGGCCGCTCACGGCAAAAGAGACTTTGGTCGTGACGGACGGCTGTATTGACCTGACGGAGAAGGAACGGGTGCGGTTTGTTACAGGGGATGCGGCAGCGGAACTGCGGGGAATAAAAGCGGACGGCGAAGGTACGGTAACGGCTTACGGAGCGGAAACCGGGGCTTTGCTCTTGGATAACGGGCTGGCGGACGAAATCGTGGTGATAACCGTGCCGGTACTGGTCGGCGGCGGCGAGAAGGCACTGGAGTGCGGGCTGAATGATGGCAGGACGTGGGTCGTGCGGTCGAGCAAGGTATTGGAGGACGGGAAAATCCGGACGGTGTACGGAAGGGTATGCCCATGAAATGCAAAAAGCCACTGAAAAGTGGCTTGGGTCATTCAGGAAAGGATGACGGGTTATAAAAAAACGACCCGCCGATTTGAGCATTATCAAGAGGCTTGGCAGGTTCTACTGGTGCAAAGATAACGGAAATAGTTGGAATGACAAAGATATGTTGAATTTAGGTCTTACTGATGCCTAAATTTGAAGTATAAACAAAAGGTGCATCAATGATGCACCTTTTGTTCTAATATATTAATTCCTTTATAATGTTAAAGTACATTTGTCGGAAGAATATTAGTTCTGTCTAATTTCTTTCTAAAGAATGTTTTTTGAATAGACGATAATACGCTATGTTCAATCACATCCTTATGCAAAGTAAAGAATTTATCAGAAGCACTAATACACTCTTGTGTAGCTTTACATTTTCTCAAAGAATTATTCAATAGACTAACTCCCATGAGCTTAGTTTTGAAAAATCTATTTTTTAATCCGTTACGGTATAGAAAATCAAAATAAACTTCAGCATCGGCAACATTATATTTTGCCAATTCTGATTGGAGAGCAGTCCAATAGTAATCCGTCATTTCCAATGACAGAACTACTACTAAAAAACTTCGTTCTCCTAAAGAGATTATTTGATAATCTTTTGTCTTCATTTCTTTACCAATTAGTACATAAGTCATTTATAATAACAAGTCCATCCTTTATTATGTTCACCGCTTCATCATAATATAAGGTTCTGCTTGTTTCTAAGTTCCTGCGATCAATATGGAAAGTTGTATGCCGATTCTTGTTATAAAAGTCATACGCCTTTTCCAATGCTCTTTTTAACGAGGGATTACCATTGTAAGTTCCCACATTCTCCAAAAAATGGTAGTTTCCATCTTTACCTCTCTCAAAATATGTACCATAATCTTTAAAATCCGGTGCGTCTTCCAAGAGTCTTTTGCTAATCAAGCCATCCAAAGCCTTCATTATACCGAATGTATAACACCCGTAATCATCAACCACAACACCGGAGTTAGCAAGAGCAATAGATGTTTTCAGAAAATCTTCAAGAATACTTCCTTCAATGTTTTCAGTTTTCGTGAAATGCTTATTCAAATCTTTTTCTATCACACATCCTACTAAAGGTTGAATAGCCAAGAAGTCTTCCATTACTTCGGTTGGAACAGAAGATATTGTCTCCATTATTTCTGTAATAAGCTCAATATAAAAAGCTGTTACAGCTCCCTGTAAAAATAAAGTCCCATTATTATAAAAAATAATAGATACCTTGGCATCATATTTCCCCTTTAAATGATATTGGTTCCTGATAGCAGGATTGTTATCTGTATTGACCGTAGTTATTTCGATTTCATCACTTTCCGATAATACATCTATAAAAGCATCAAAATCTTCTTCACTTATTCCTTTTGCCGTAAAGCTTTTCTTATCAGGGCAAGGAATTGAAGTATTTTGAAGGATAACGTTCCAACATTCTTCACATATTCCTTTTAAATGTGCTTTTCCTTGCGTACTATAAGAAACTTGCCCGCCATTAATAAAACAGTTTAAGATACCAGTTTCCTTATTATGAGTTATTGCTATTTTTTTTAATTTACCTTCTTGGCAATCTGTTATTTTGATTGAATATGAAGGTTTTGTCGCTATAAAATCAATAGCAACCTGATCTATGTTTTCAACAGATAATGAGTGCTTTTTAGCCATTGTCGTCCTATTTTCGGGTACAAAAATACAATATTTTTCGAATATATGTCCACAAATTCAAGCATTTAACCCTTTTTGAGCTGTAAAAAGGCTGTTTAAAGGGAAATGGAACGCTTCATATTATGAACAGAATAGGTTCGAAATCCTTTCGAGTATTTGCCAGTCGGTTATGGGAAAGACAAATCCGCCTTCTTATATAATCGGCTGGCAAAGATAGTGAATATTGCCGGGATTACGGGTACAAGACCTTGAAATCCCGTGGGCTGCCGCTGTCTGTCAAGCCGTCCTGCCGGAGCCGCCGGAGGGTCTCGGCTGCCGATCCGCTGCCGAAGTTGCGGACACAGTACAGGCGGGAGAAGCGGAAGCGGCGGAGGTGGACGAGCAGGTGCTCCACGGTGAAGACGCCCAGCTCCCGGCACGCCCGGACGATGCGCTGCGACAAGCCGAAGGTGTCGAGTGGGGTGTCGAGCAGGCGGCGGAGCCTGCCCGGTCTGCCGGGCTTGCCCCGCTGTTGCGCCACATCCTCGTAGATGGTGGCGACCCGGTTGCGGCTGAACAGGGCGGCAAGGGATGCGCCGTCGATCATCAGGATGCCGTCGAAACGGGCGTAGGCGATGTGGTTGCCGTTCATCCAGAGGGTGATGCGCAGCTCGTCCGTGCCGCAGAGCCGGGCGGCTTCCGCCACGGTGATCCAACCGATGCCGTTCATCGCCTGCGCTCCTTTCCTTTGGGCTTGTCCGTGCGGGGCGGGAACCCGTACACGATGCGGAAGTCCTTGTCGAAGGTGAGGTACGCATCGAAGGGCTTACCCTCCCTGCTCCTGAATCCTTTGATAAGGGATGTTTTGCCTTTGGTTACAAGGTCGGCAATCTGGCTGTCGGTGAGCTGCTTCTCCCCCTTGCCACGGAAGACGGTAAGCCCACAATCGACGTTGCTGCACTTGGCGACCTTCGGGTAAAGGAGGATGCGACCGGAACGGCATTTGGGGCACGGGATATGTCCGCCGTCCGCCACCGATACCTGCACTTGCAGGAGTTCTTCGGTAATCTGGGCGGCATAGACCTCGATGCCCTTGCGGAAGGTGTCGGGATTCATCTCCCCGCTCTCGATCTTGGCAAGGGCGGTCTCCCACTGCCCGGTCATCTCGACATCGGCGATGCGCTTGTCCTTCACTATCTGGTACACGGCAAGCCCCTTGTCGGTCGGCACGAGGCTCTTCTTCTCCCGGCGCACGTAGTCACGGGCAAAGAGGGTCTCGATGATGGAGGCACGGGTGGCGGGCGTGCCGATACCGTTCCCTTTCAGGCTGTCCCGAAGCTCGTCGTCCCGCAACTCCCTGCCGCAATGCTCCATCGCCGAAAGGAGGCTGCTCTCGGTGTGCAGGGGACGGGGCTTGGTCTGTTTCTCCACGCACTCCGCCGATTGCAGGAGGAAAGCCTCGCCGGGCTGCAAGGGCGGCAAAGCGGCTGTTCCCTCGTCGTCCTCGTCCCGCTCGTTCCGCACGGCACGCCATCCGGCGGACCTGACGACCGTCCCCTTGGCGGTGAACACGCTGTTCCCCGCCGTGAAAGAGACGGTGGTAACGTCCTTGAGGCAACGGGCGGAGAAGGCTTCGAGCAGGCGGGCGGCTACCATGTCGTACACCGTGCGCTCGTCGGCGGACAGCTCGCCGGGCAGACACTCGGTGATGATGAGCGCATGGTGGTCGGTAACTTTCCCCGCATCCACGCTGCGGCGGTTGAGCGAAGCCCCTTTCAGGGCGGCGGCATGGGTGGAGAAAGCCGGGTACCGCTCCAGCAGGGCGATGCGGTCGGGTATCTCGTCGAACACATCCTCCGAGAGGTAGCGGGAGCCGGTACGGGGGTAGCTCAACACCTTCTTCTCGTAAAGCGACTGGGCGACGGAGAGGGTCTTGTCCGCCGAGAAGCCGTACCTGCCGTTCGCCTCTTTCTGCAAGGCGGTCAGGTCGTAGAGCAAGGGAGGCTCTTGGCTCACCTCCCTGCGCTGCACGTCGGCAACCTGCACCGTCCCCGTTGCGGTTACAGCGGCGAGGGCGGCGTTTGCCGCCGGAAGGGTTTCGTAACGCAATTCAGAGATGGCGGCGAAAGGCGTGCCGTCCTTTTCCGCCGTGATCTTCAGCCGGAAATAGGTCTGCGGGGTGAAATCCCTGTTCTCCAGATAACGGGAGCAGATCATCATCAAGGTGGGCGTCTGCACCCGTCCAAGGGAGTAGATGCCCTGCCCGGCGGCGATGCTGAGAGCTTGGGTGGCATTCAGCCCAATCTCCCAGTCGGCGATGGCACGGGCTTCGGCGGCACGGTAGAGGTTGTCGTAGTCGCTACCGGGTCTGAGGTTGTCCAGCCCCTCCCGGATGGCACGGTCGGTCAGCGAGGAGATCCAGAGGCGCAGGCAGGGCTTGCGGCAGCCAAGGTAATTGTAGATGTACCGATGAATGGCTTCGCCCTCACGCCCGGCATCGGTCGCCACGACGATACGGTCGGAACGGTCGAAAACCTCCTTGATGACCTTCAACTGTTTGAGCACGCCGAGGTCGGGCTTGTACTCCTTGCCCTCCCGTATCTGGCGGGGGATGTACTTGAACTCCTGCGGCAGAATGGGCAGGTTCTCACGCCGGAAGCCCGTGTAGCCGTATGCTTCGGGCATGGCGAGCTGGACGAGATGGCCGAACGCCCAGGTAACGAGGTAGCCGTTACCTGAGAGGTAGCCATCGTGCCGCTCCCGGACATTCAACACGTTTGCTATATCCTTCGCTACGGAAGGCTTTTCAGCGATGACTGCTGTAATCATATTTCTTTGATTTTTAACGGTTTGACAAAAGTTATCCCGTCCGAGCGACGGGATAACCGGGTAATTCATTTACAGAATGGCGGGGGAAATCATCGGCGGACACCCCGGCTGCGCTTGGGCTTGTCGGGCTGCTCCTGCTTCTGTTCCTGTTTCCGGTCCTCTTTCTGCTCCTGCCTGCGCTCCTGCTGCTGTTTCTGCTCCCCGGTGGGTCGCTGCTGTGCGGATTGCAGGGCTTCTTTCAGGTTACGGGTCGCCTCGACGGTCTTGCCCTCGGAATTGACCGCCACCTGCACCTCGTTCTCCACGGCGGGCTTGACACGCCCCTCTTCGAGCGCCGCCTTGTAGTCCTTAGGGAACATGAAGGCGGGCTTCTCGCCGGGCTTCCATGTGATGTAGCCTTGGTAGGCTTTTCCTTTCTTGTCCACCAAGCCGGAAACCTTGACCGTTCCCCCGGCTTCGAGTTCGAGGCGGGACTTCTCGGTAAGCTCCTGCTTGCGGAAGGTCTTCGGCACCTCCTGATTGGCGGTCTGTTTCAGGTTCGCCTTGTACGCATCCATCGCCAGCCTGCCCCGGTCGCCGAAAAGAAATTCGATCTGCATCTTGGCTGCGCTGAACTGCACGGGAGCCGGGTAGAGTTTGGGCTGCTCCCCCTCCTTGGCTCTGGAAAGGAACTGGCAGACCACCGCCTCGCCCTGTTTGAGCCGGGCTATCTCGTCCGGGGTGAAGGTATGCCCGTTCTTCTCCGCCGGGATATTGACCTTGGAGAGCGGGAAGGCGACCAGCTCGTTGGTCTTGAGGTTGCGGCTGACAAGGGCTTCGACCTGCTCGCCCGCCCGGTTGGTGACAGTCGCCGGGTGTCCCATGTTGCCCGTCTGCCGGAGCACCTGCTTGTCGGAGTCGGTGATGTCGTAGCCGAAGAACTGCTTCTGCATCTTCTCCGGGTCGAGGATGCCGTGGCTGCACACGGTCAGCCTGCCGTCCGTGCCGGGCTTGAGCGAGAGCTGGCTGTCGTTGCTGTGCGAGATGCCGTCGAAGTGGAAATGCACCCGGACGGTCTTGTCAGTCTGGAAGCCCCGTAGCATCTGGTCGAGCATCCCGTTGCCCTCGATCTGCTCCCGCTGCACGCCGAGGGCGGCGAGGCTGTTCCAGTCGATGTCCTCCGGGCGGTACTTGTACTGCGGGTTCTGTTCGGTCTGCCCGGCGGACTGCTGCGGCGCACCCTCCGGCTGTTGCTGCTGCCCGGCTTGGGTCTGCTGCTGCGCCTGCACGGGCGGCTGCACCTCGTACTGCGCAACGAGCGGCTCGCCCGTCTTGACGGACTGGCTCTCCCGTTGCCGGAAATCGGCGGCTACCCGCTGCACCTCCTCTTCCGGCACACGGAAGAAGTGGAAGCGGGTCGGGTCTTTCAACTGGTTCCAGAGGTTGGAAAAGAAATTCGAAAACATATCGCCGTGGCGATCCACCCGCAGGAGGTCGTTGTTGTCCTCCAAGGGATTCTTGGTCTGTAACTCGCCGTCCTTTACTCCGCTGACGGCTTGGAGCGTGCCTTTCTCGTCCATGACGAGCAGGATGTCCATCAACTGCTGGCTGCTGTCCGGTCGTTCGTCCATAATCTAATGTTTTTAAATGGTGAATACTATTGGTTCTCAAACGAAACCGGGCGTAAATATAGAGGGAGAAACACGGGGAACGTGCAACTCCGGGGCGGGCTGTCCGCACTTGTCGTCCGGTTCGCAGGTTTGTCGCAGCCCTTTCCTGTGAAAAATACCAAAAAATCATGCCCCGCACGCATTTTTCTCCTCCGGGAAACGGCGATAATTCGTTGTTTTCTCTATATTTGTAAAATATGGGTAATGAGGGACACGGTCTGTCATTGCCACCCATGCGATGCGTATGAAAGTCTATCAGAGCAAACCGAGAATAACGCTTTCACCTGCCATCCGTGACGGGCAGAAATACGTGGAAGTGGAGTTCGACGAGGACGATGCCATCCGGCTGTCGCTGTCGAAAGAGAAGGGTGTGCGGTTCGAGGGCGACAGAGCCTACCTGCCGGAAGAAGGCTTCGACCTGTCCGGCTTTTTCGACCGCCATGTGGAAACGGCGTATATCAATTACTCCGCCCTGAAAAACACCTTGCCCAAGAAAAACGGGAAAACCAGCCCCGCCATCCCGCCCGGCTATGCCGAAACGCTGCGGCAACTGCGGTACAGCGAGCATACCGTCCGTGCGTACACTGCCTATTTCAGGGAGTTCCAGCAATACTTTGCGGGAAGAAACCTCCGCTACATCCGACCGGAAGAAATCAACGCCTACATCGTACACCTGATTGACACACGGGGGATCTCGTCGTGCCAACAGAACTTGCGCATCAACTCGATCAAGTTTTATTTCGAGAAGGTGCTGGGACAGGAACGGAAATGTTACGAGGTAAAGCGAGCCAAACGGGAACGGACGCTGCCCGACGTGCTGAGCAAGGAGGAGATAAAATCCATCCTTGACGCAACCGGTCCGGACATCCGGCTGTTCTGCATGTTCTCGTTGCTTTACTCCGCCGGGTTGAGAATCAGCGAGCTGCTGGACTTGAAACCTCACGACATCAACGTGAGCCGTTCGCTGATACGGGTACGGCAGGGCAAAGGGAGGAAAGACCGCTACACGCTGCTGTCGAAGCCCCTTGTCAGGAAGCTGACCGAGTACACCAAGCTGTACAAGCCGCAGGAATGGCTCTTCGAGCGGTACAAGGGTGAGCCGTTTACGGAGAGCATCGTGTCGAAGAAGCTGAAAGAGGCGGCGAAGGAAGCCGGAATCACCAAGCGGGTGTACCCCCACCTGTTGCGGCACTCGTTCGCCACGCATCTGATCGAGCAAGGCACGGACTTGAAAATCGTGAAAGAGCTGTTGGGGCACAACCAACTGAAAACGACGGAAATGTACGTGCATATAGCCGACACTTTCAAGAGCAGCATCCGCACTCCATTGGATGATATTCTTGAAAGTGATAATGAGATAGTTAAATAAGAAAATAACAGCGAAAACCGCTGATAATTACATGTTATCTATTTAATAATAAGCATAAAACTATGAGATTCTTAAAAATTATGGGAATATTTACTTCTATCTTAAGTTTATTGAGTTGCGGGCATGGGAATAAACGAGTGACGCAAAACGACGGTATAAACTCCAATATCCCGGTTGCTGCCCGGATTACGATAGACAAACTGCCGGATGTATTGAGAAACGTGCAGGCAGGAAATACTGATTATGATTTTATAGGTATTTGTTCCAATGGTGTGGACTGCATCTACTTTGTGCTGGAGAACGGAAAGTTTTACATAGATTTTGAAGCTATGGGTAAAGAGCAGCTTCCCTACATAGATACCTTGAAACAGTTCGCAAAGGAACATAATTATCCTATTGTCGAAACAACCTATAACAATACTCCGGTCGATTACGAACATCTGAAATACGCTCCCGTCCTTAGCCTGAAAGTCAATGCTGACATAGACAGCATCGTAAAGGTCGGAAAACAGATTGAGCAGACCATTTTCAGGAACAACGAACGAACCGTTTACGAAATAGTGCCTTGATTTTGCCAATAAAGACATTAAGATTTAGATAACAAACAGCACTGCCGCTTAAAGCGAAACGCTGCCAAACATCATCTACATAAGAATATGAGAACACCCGCCATAATCCTGCTTTTAGCAAGCCTGTTTGCCGCAAGCTGCGGAGAGCCGCCCATGCCACCGAGCGACGAGGAAATGATACGCCACTTCGCCACGCACGAGGCGGCGTTCCGCAAGGTGTACGAAATCATGTCAGAGAGTTCAGAAGGTAGTTTCCACTACCCGCCGCTTTCTCCGGAAGAGGTCATTATACTTGATTCAACAGAGCAAAGCGATACATCCCATGAAACGAATGACGAAGAAAACCTCCCGGTATATGGGCTGCTGAAGCCAGACCGAATACAGCTCGATTCCCTGTTGTCAGAGATTGGATGCGGTCTTGTCCTTGTTGACCGCAGGGAATGGGAAACGGCGGATTCGGTATATGTGAGCCTCGTTATGCCGTACTATTCCCACGGCATCGTGGATGCGGGAACGTCCAAGAGTTTCATTTACGATCCCGGATTGGAAAGCCGCCGGAATATCCGTATCACCGAACACGGCGACCTGAACGAGATCTACCGCAGGACGTACAACGACACCACGTTGTACAAGCCTGTCAAGGAAGGCTGGTACATCGAGTTAGACCATTCACGATAACCTGCAAAGAGGGACGCATGAGGATATTCCAATACATGCGCCGATTCTTCCAGATGATGGCAAGGATGCGTAAGGTCATCCATATCGTTTCTATGACCTGTCGGCATGAACAACGCAAGAACGGGCTGGTTCCGGTGGAATCCTACAAACGGGAAACAGACCGGAATCTCTGGATACGCAGCATAGGAACCCATCATTCCACACGGTACAGCATCGTTCTTTTTACAGCTGGATGATGGTATTGCAGCCGCCCTTTGGACTTCCCGATCTGAATGACATTCCGGGGACACCAGTGTACGCAAGCATGGCAAGCCTCGCAACCGGTTCCCCACCGGGGCACTCCGTTTTTCAGCGTAATATTGTTCACGGGACATACACGTTCGCAGACACCACATCCCATACAACCATTTTCCAAGGAGAAGTTCAAGTGCGAGCGACTGAAAAAGGCATTGAACAGCCCTTTGTGCAACAGATCCGATAACCTGCAATACGGGAAAGGCTTTTTCCGTTTGCCTTTTTTCAAGTCGTCGATTATTCGTGAAGTGTAAAGCTCCGCCCGTTCCAGTATCTTCGTCCTCCTTACTGAAGATACCTCGTATTCCTTCAGGCAGTTCCCTACGGTGGGCAGGTTGTAGCCATAGTCCAGACGCACGCCTTTGCCGGACATGATTTTGTCCACAACGGACACCGCACAGCCCTTGTACGTGTAATATGTGCCTATGGAGAAATAGTACACGCCTTTCCTGAACGGATAACTTTCCAAGAACCGGCGGACAATGCCGGGCAGTCCGCCCATATATACGGGGAATATAAAACCTACGATTCGGGAGTCCGATGCGGTGATTCCAGCTGACGGTGTCATTCTGAACAGCCCGGCTCCTCCAAAAGCCGCCGCAATATCCTGCGACAATTTCAGGCTGTTGCCTGTGGCGGAGAAATAATAGATGGATATTTCTTTGTCGTTTGCCGTTTTGCTTTTATAGTCCATAACATTTATTTTTGCGACAGCAAAGTTAATAGGTCTCTTTAAAAAAAAGAAGAACTATCTTGGTTATCAGCAACTTACATTTAGGTTAGTTTTCCTGTATATCAATTTGTTGGATAAAAGAAAAATGAGAAAAAAGTTAGATTACGATTATTGTTCTGCTTCCCCTATACTGGAATGGCTGGGTGACAAATGGGCTTTAGTTGTCTTATTGAAGCTACATGAGAATGAAGTAATACGTTTCAATGAACTATACAAAACAATCCCCTCTATATCGGAAAAGATGCTATCTACTGTTTTGCGGTCATTGGTAACGGACGGATTGGTAAATAGAAAAATATATCCCACAGTTCCACCCAAAGTGGAATATTATGTATCTGAATTTGGAGAAACTTTAATCCCTTATTTAGAGCAGTTGAAACAATGGGGGCAAGAAAATTTTGAAACGATAATGGAAAATAGACGGAAAAATAAGTATTGAAATTTATTGCAAGGTACAAGTATATATTTATATATAGCTTGCACCTTGCAATAACCTTAGAATGTTTATTTTCAACGATTTGCATAATCCAAAAATAATGCGGACATCTGAACCCAAGATGTTGGCAGACAGACACCGGACAACAGCAGACAGCTTTTAAGGACTAAAAGCGTGACGGATGCAAAGCCAAAATTTCAGAAAGTGCTGATATTTAGGAATAAATAACGCTTAATTTATAATCCAAGCGGCACGATGCCTGTTCTCCTGAATCGCCCGGATACAGCTGCCGGAATCAAGCCTGTACATGAAGCCCGCCAAGTTCCCGCTCTCGTACAAGCCCATGCCGATGGTCAGGCGGCTGTTGAAGTCGGTCTGGCTGACGACGTACCAGCCGCACCGGGCGAAATGCTCCTCGTAGCCGGAACGGGTCTCCAGCAGGAAATAGAACTTGCCGTCGTCCTCGAAACGGATGACGTACTCGCAGCGCAGGCGGCGTGCGATCTTGCCCAAGATGCGGCTCTCCTCCTCGATGACCGCAGGAGTGGCAAGGAAGGTGTATTGTGCGATAAAGACAGCCTCGTCCATAGTGATGATGTTTGGTCGGTTACAAATATGCGAAATGTCCGGCACACGGCAAGCGGAAGAGACGGGAAATATGCGGAAGGGCGTGCGGATATGTAGAGCTTCTCCCTGCTTTTCACCGCCCGGAACGTGACAAGGCTACAAACGTGAAGCAAAACGAGGACAAGCGGTACGGTTTTGATACACGGACATATACAGACCGGTATATTTGCAGGGAAGTATAACAATAAAAACGTATCGGGACAATGGAAATAGTAAGCATCGAGAAAAAGACCTTCGAGGAGATGAAGGAACGGTTCGGCAGCTTCTCGCAGCACGTGAGGGAGCTTTGCGCCCGCTACCGACCGCCCGAAAAGATGAACTGGATGGACGGGGCGGACGTGTGCGAGAAACTGGGCATCAGCAAGCGGACATTGCAGACCTACCGTGACCGGGGGCTGCTGCCGTACAGCCAGATCAACCACAAGATTTACTACCGGACGGAGGACGTGGAGGCGTTCGTGGAAGCCATGAGCCGGGAAATGACGGAGGACGAGTGAGATGGAAGTGATCACAAGGGACACGGAAGAGGTACGGGCGTACTTCGAGGCACTGGAGGAAGGCATGAGGTACCTTGACACGGTAACGGCGCACTTCCGCCCGGCGATGAACGGCGAGGTCTATCTCACGGGCGAGGACGTGTGCAGGCTGCTGCACATCACGCCGAGAACGTTGCAGGACTACCGCACGCAGCGGCTGATCCCGTACATATCGCTGCCGGGCAAGACGCTCTACCGCCAGTCGGATCTGCTGCGTATGCTGGAGGAGAACTACGTGGACATGCGCCCAAAGCGCAAACGGGGGAAAAGTCCAACATAAACGCACGGGGGTGTGCATCGGGAAATGCAGCAAAGGCAGGAACACCGCATCGGAAGTTCCTGCCTTTGCCGCATTCTGCGCCGGGGAAAGGCGTCAAGCCGTTTCCCGGAGGGAGCGGCGCACCCGCTTCCCGTCCTGTTTCCTGTCCTTCTTCTCCAGCACGCTCCGCTGCATGGCGGCGAGGTTGCCGGAGATCGCCCGGAAATCGGAGCTGACCATCCTGTTGGTCACCTCGGCGTAGATCTGGGTCGTGGAAATGTGCTTGTGCCCGAGTATCTTGGAGAGTGCCTCGATGGTGCCGCCGTTGCAGAGATAGACGGTCGTGGCGAAGGTGTGGCGGCTTAGGTGGAAGCCGATCTCCTTGTGGATGCCGCAGGCTTTGGCTATCTGTTTGAGGTGCCTGTTGCACACGCTGTTGCTGGGCATGGGAAAGACAAGGTCGCCCCCGGCAAGCCCTTTGTAACGTTCTATCAGCTCCTTGGCAATCTCCATGAGAGGGACGTTGCTCGACACACGGGTCTTGGTGCGCCGGGTGATGATCCATTCCTCGCCGTCGAAGTCCATGCGCTGTATCTTGTCATGGGTGAGCGTCTTTATGTCAATGTAGCTAAGCCCGGTGAAACACCCGAAGAGGAACATATCCCGCACGAGGCTGGTCTGTTTCTTGACGAACACGGCGTTAGCCAAGGTGCGCAGCTCCTCCTCCGTGAAATAGCCCCGGTCGGTCTCCTGCATCTCAAGGCTGTACTCGCCGAAGGGGTCGGTGCGGACGATGCCCCGCCGCCACGCCTTGTCGGTCAGGCTGAGCAGGGGCATGGTGTATATCCAGAGGGTGTTGGCGCTCAATCCCTTCTCCACCCGCAGGTACTTGTCGAAATCGGCGATGATCTCCTTGGTCAGCTCCTTGTAAGCCATGTCGGTGCGCTTCTTCTTCTCCCAAAGGAAGGTCTTGAAATGGTTGTAAACAGCCAGATACTTGTTGTAGGTGGACTTGGCTCGCTGCCCTTTCTCCACCATCGCCCCGAACTCCTTGTTCATATTCTCGAAGTCTTTCAGTATGCAGTTCTCCATCACGCCGACACCGAGGAAGGCGTTGCGCAGCTTCTCGGCGGTGACGAAATCCTCTTCCCGGAGGATGCGGTGGTAGTGGTTGGTGAGCCGGGCGGAGACCTCCTTCAGTTGCCCGTTTATCTCGTTTGCCTCGGCGGACTTGCCTTTCGCCTTGCCGTTCTCCCAGAGGTCGGGGGTGACGAACAGCTTGGTTCCCACCGCCTTGTCATCCCCGTCAACGGAGATTTTCACCATGATGGGGGCTTTCCCGTCCCGGTTTCTCACTGCGGATCTCTTGATGTAGAACGAGGTCGCAAACGTACTTCTCTTTGTTTCCATAACTCTAAAATTTTCGTTTCTAAAGGTAGTTACTTATTTCTTACCAAGAGCTATGCAAAACAAGGCAAAGCGATGAAACAGAACTTGTTATGCCGTATATACCCCGTTTCGGAACCGGTAGCTGTTTAGTAGCCGAACTTTGTCCGAAAGGGGTGTTTTCAGGCTTTTTATGCCGAAGCTTGCTTCAACCCGCCCTGCATACAAGATGCTGACCTGCATTTATTTATGTAGAACTTTGCTTTTCTTTGCGCCTTATACCAATTTTTATTGAAAAAACTGTTTACGGCGGCAAAAGTATGATTGTGACATCGCAAAGCCATTAAGGGGAAGTTACAATCATAATACAAAGATATGCGGACGAAAACTTGCTTCGGTAGGTACGAATAGTTATCTTTGCGCAAAGGCAGATTCAAGACGCAGGTTTCATTCCTACAGATGAAACCACGGTTTCTTAAAACGAAGCTTTCGTTTACAGAGACGAAGACTTCGATCAAAGTATCGGAAAGCAAGAAGAGAAGAATTTCTGCCTACGGAGAGAAGTCTTCACAGGCATGGAGAAGGATTATGGAAAGAGGGAGTTACCGTTCGCTTCGCTCTCTCAGGGAGTTAGAAGGAGTTAAAGGGAGTTATCGCCTGCCAAGGCAGGCTGAGGAGTTAGAGGCCGATACTCTTGTGGATTCATTAGTCATAGGTTCTCAATCTCAGAGCTATCGGCCTTTAACTCCCTGAGTGAGCGAAGCGAACGGTAACTCCCTGAGAGAGCGAAGCGAACGATAACTCCCTGAGAGAGCAAAGCGAACGATAACTCCCTGAGAGAGCAAAGCGAACGGTAACTCCCTGAGCGAGCAAAGCGAACGATAACTCCTTAAGAGAGCGAAGCGAACGATAACTCCCTGAGAGAGCAAAGCGAACGATAACTCCCTGAGTGAGCAGAGCGAACGATAACTCCCTGAGTGAGCAAAGCGAACGGTAACTCCCTGAGAGAGCAAAGCGAACGATAACTCCCTGAGAGAGCAAAGCGAACGATAACTCCCTGAGAAGAAAACTCCCGACTCACATAAATAAAGAACAAGAACCATGGGCACACGCTACATCATGAAAGAAATGCCTGACCTGCAGGACACAGGCAAGACCGTCACCTATCCTCAGATGGTGCTGACCGGACAGACCAACACACGGCAGTTGGCAGAGTACATCGCCAAAGGAACCGGCTTTGCCAAGGGCATCACCGAAGGCGTCATCTGCGAGCTGAGCGAAGCCATCGCCCACGAGATGGGCATGGGACGCTCAGTCAAGATAGACGGGCTCGGCATCTTCACCCCTTCGCTGGCCCTGCGCGCGGGCAAGGAACGCGAAGAAACGGACCGGAACGCCACGAAGCGAAACGCCCAGAGCCTGCGCGTGGGCAGCGTCAATTTCCGCGCGGACAAGGAACTGGTGCAAGAGACAAACCGCTGGTGCGACCTGGAACGCGCCCCCTGGAAGCCCGCCCGTTCGTCGCGCAAATACACCCCCGAACAACGCCTCGCCCTCGCCCGCGCCTATCTGGAGGAGAATCCGTACCTCAGCGTGCAGACCTATCGCCACCTGACGGGACTGCTTCAGACCTCCGCCGCCACCGAACTGCGCCGATGGGCCTCGCAGCCGGACAGCGGCATCGGCATCAGCGGCCGAGGCAGTCACCGCGTGTACATCAAGAGGAAAGAATCACCCATCCCTTGAGGTTACGATAATTATCAATATCTTTGCCGAAGAATTTCAGTGGACTTAATTTTAAAAAGATATATGGCAAAAGAAAAAATCATCCTTACGGGCGACCGCCCCACAGGACGCCTACACATAGGACACTATGTAGGCTCATTGAGACGCAGAGTGGAACTGCAAAACTCCGGCTTGTACGACAAGACCTTCATCTTCATAGCCGACGCGCAAGCCTTGACGGACAATATGGAGAATCCGGAGAAGGTACGCCAGAACGTCATCGAAGTGGCGCTGGACTATCTGGCCTGCGGACTGGACCCGACGAAGAGCACCATCTTCATCCAATCGCAGATACCCGAACTTTGCGAACTGACCTTCTACTACATGGACCTCGTCACCGTGAGCCGCCTGCAGCGCAACCCCACGGTAAAGACCGAAATCCAGATGCGCAACTTCGAGACAAGCATCCCCGTAGGCTTCTTCACCTACCCCATCAGCCAGGCCGCCGACATCACCGCCTTCCGCGCCACCACCGTGCCCGTGGGCGAAGACCAGGAGCCGATGCTGGAACAAGCCCGCGAGATAGTACGCCGCTTCAACTATATATATGGTGAAACCCTCGTGGAACCGGAAATACTACTGCCCGAAAACGCCGCCTGCCTCCGCCTGCCCGGAACCGACGGCAAAGCCAAGATGAGCAAAAGCCTGGGCAACTGCATCTACCTTTCGGACACGGCCGACGAAGTGCAGAAAAAGGTGAAGAGCATGTACACCGATCCCGACCATCTGCGCGTGCAAGACCCCGGAAAGCTTGAAGGAAACACCGTGTTCACCTACCTTGACGCCTTCTGCCGCCCGGAGCACTTCGGCCTCTACCTGCCCGAATATCCTAATCTGGACGAGCTGAAAGCCCACTACCAGCGTGGCGGCCTGGGTGACATGAAAGTAAAGAAATTCCTCAACGAGATTATGCAGGAAACACTGGAGCCTATCCGCAACCGCCGCAAGGAATTCGAGAAAGACATCCCCGCCATCTACGACATGCTGAAGAAGGGCTGTGAAACGGCAAGAGAAGCCGCAGCCTCAACTTTGGACGACGTGCGCAAGGCAATGAAAATAAACTACTTTGACGACGAAGAGCTGATAGCCGAACAAGTAAGGAAGTTCAGCGGAGAGTAAGCACCGGAAACTTTAATTAGCAATCTAAGCATACTAAGAGACTGAAGAAAGGGTCGTATCAAGCTCCGTTTTGAGCAATGACACGACCCTTTCAAGTATTATAGTCATTCTTGTTTCGACACACCCTCGTGATCCCCATAAAAGGGGAGGCCCTGACACATCCCCCCTCGATTATCTATCGGGAATACCCGCTATTTGGCAAAAAGCTTTTCAATGTCTTCTTCCTTAATTGTGGCCAATACCGTATGCCCGTCCGGAGTATAATTAGGAGAGGGACAGGCAAACAGGCTATCCACAAGATTCGACATCTCATCATTGCTCAAAACCTGCCCGTAAACAATGGCTGCCGCACGTGCCAATGTCAATGCAAGAATCGTCTGCACCTCCTCCTTCACGTCATTGCCCTTTTCCATAGCCGTGTGCACCATATTCCGGATTAAATCCACCGGGCTCAGTCCCTCAATGCCGGACGGTATGCCGTTGATGGCATAACTTCCTCCACCCAAAGGGCTCAAGTCGAACCCTACCGCTGCCAAATCGCCCGAAATATCCTCCAAGACAGCAGCCTCTGAAGCCGGAAGCTGAACAATTTCAGGGAACAGAACTCCTTGCGAAACTCCTTGCTTTTGGCGTATCTGACCGAGGTAACGCTCAAACAGGACACGTATATGTGCACGGTGCTGGTCAATCAGCATCAACCCCGACTTTACGGAAGTAAGGATGAAACGACCTTTGAATTGCAGATGCCGCCCTCCCTTTTCAATGACAGGTTCATCTCCGTAGAGAGAAGAAGAAGATACCGTATCTCCGGCCGACTCTCGAAGAAAAGGCATTCCTCCGCCATCCGGCATTTCCTCCAAAGGAGCAGAAGGAGCCTCCCGCCCATCTTCCGAAAACAATTCTTCCTCCACCGGTTCATTCATCCTGCTGGCCTTCTCGACACCGGCATAAAGCCCTTCCCATTCCATCTTCGGACGAGAGTAATCACCGCCATAAGAGGATGAAGGCGCAGAAGATGTCTTGAAAGGATTGAAATCAGTGTTATAATGTACCTTGGGCGGCTCTATCGGACGAGCCTGTTCAAAAGCCGGAATGTCGGGCATGTCTTCCGTATCAAAGTCGATGGTAGGCACGGCATTGAAACGTCCCAGCGTCTCCTTCACGGCAGCAGACAATATCTGCCAGATAGCCTGCTCATTTTCAAACTTTATTTCTGTCTTTGTGGGATGTATGTTCACATCAATATTAGCAGGATCGACTTCAAAATATATAAAATACGAAATCTGTTCACCGGCCGGAATAAGCTGTTCGTAAGCATCCATCACTGCCTTGTGAAAATACGGATGACGCATGTAGCGTCCATTGACAAAGAAATACTGATGTGCGCCTTTCTTGCGCGCCGTCTCCGGTTTGGCCACATAGCCGGAAACCTTCACCATGGTCGTATCCACTTCTACCGCCAGCAATTGCTGGTTCAACTTTTTACCGAACACGGACATGATGCGCTGGCGCAAAGGCATGACCGGAAGATTAAACAGCTCCGTGTCGTTGCTATACAGATAGAAAGCCACCTCCGGATGAACCAGTGCAATGCGCTCAAACTCATTCAGGATATTACTCAGTTCCGTAGAATTGGCCTTGAGGAACTTCCGGCGGGCAGGGACATTGAAGAACAGGTTTTTCACGGAGAAATTGCTTCCCTTGGGACAGGATACAGCTTCCTGACTCTCCACCTTGGAACCGGCAATCATCAAACGAGTTCCCAGTTCCTCGCTGGCAGGACGTGTCTTCAATTCTACTTCCGCCACTGCTGCTATGGACGCCAGAGCCTCTCCACGAAAGCCCATCGTACGCAATGCAAACAAATCCGCAGCCTCATGTATCTTTGAAGTAGCATGACGTTCGAAGGAAAGACGGGCATCTGTTTCCGACATGCCCTTTCCATCGTCAATCACCTGGATGCAAGTCTTACCTGCATCCGTTACCAAAACATGAATTTCCTGCGCCTCGGCATCAATCGCATTCTCAACCAATTCTTTAATGACAGATGCCGGACGCTGTATCACCTCTCCGGCAGCAATCTGATTGGCAACCGAATCGGGCAGCAAATGAATAATGTCGCTCATAAACAAGTTGAATTAAATGACTCCCGTACTGATGGCATACCACAGATAGCACAGGATGGCTATGACAATCAGGATGATTCCCAGATGGACAGGTTTGCGCCCACTTTCTTTCCGACGTTTCAGATGAGTGGTTCCTTCCATAAACTTCCCACGGATATCTTCCGGAGAAAATTCCTTTTCGGGCAACATCCCCAAATCACGTTTGGCACTTTCTTCCATCTTCGCCAACTTCTCTTTACGCTCATCCACATAGATATAGCGATGATTAAAGCCACGAGGCTTGCGCATTGTAAACATTCCCATAGCATCTATTTATTATTACGTTTTATATGCATATTCCTTGGTGAAGTTACAGGTTTGCGATCACTCTTCTGTAATACTTCACCGGCCTTTTTACCTCTCCAATTGAAGATATCTTCCTTATTAAGCGGACGAATATAATCAAACCAGACAAAAGACGGCAATCTATATTTGTCCGACGGTATCTGATCCAGAGGATAAGCTGTCCCGTTGGCCTTACCGATAAAGGAGCCTCGCTCCATTTTCCTGTCTTTCAAAAGCAGTCTCAAGAAGCTGCCTTCCGAATAGTTCATCATAATCAGAGAACTGTCTTTTTCCTCTACCGGATAAAACACAACCAGCACATTGCCATTCACTTCCACCCGGCGCATATCTCCGCCGATAAAGAAGCCTTTCATTTCCTTACCGGTCACTTGGTTATAATGAATGCTGTCTTTCTGTTCCACAGCCAAAGCCTGATTAATGATATGCGCCCAGTCTATGGTGCTGTCGTTCATATAAACCTTTATTTCTTCCCCCAATAATTGCTGGCTGCCATGCCATAACACAGGATCATAGTACATAGTCATGCAGGAGTCCTTGGAGTTATACACCAAAGAGTCACACACAGCCTGTACGTCTGTGCGGTAGGCACGAACTTTATGATAGGCATGCATCTCCCGATACATGGAATCCGTGTTCAGATGATAAGTAAGCAGCCTCAGAGTATCACCGTGCATAAACAGACTGTCACCCTGCGAATAATCTATTGCCACGGCACGTTTGGTTGCCAGAGCATTCCCGGTAAGTTCATTGTAAAAGCAATAATCACCCGTAAGCATATTCTTGTTAACGGTATCATTCATCTGGACATTGTAGAAAGCCTCGCCATATCCCAGCTTACGGTCATAGAAAAGACTATCGCCCGTCAGCTTCTTGCCTTCATTGGTCAATATGGAACGGTCAAGCAATTCAGCCTGTTCAGTAACCGTATTATACTCGCCGCGCTCAGAATATATATGGTTTTTATCACTTATGATATCAGAGGGACCCAAAATTGTGGCAACTTTGGATGCCGTACTGTACTTCAAGGTATCGGAAGTCAATGTGAACTTGGGATTGACCAGCTTCACATCATGGTTGAAAACAGCCAGTTTAGTGGCCGGGCTATACTCGCCCCATTCCGAAGTAAGGACATTCTCCTCATCGGTCAGCGTACCTCCTTCAAAATAGTAACCCAAGTTATACAGACGGTCGTAGTTCAAGCTGTCAGTAGTCAACACCGTCTTACGGTTGATCATACGCACATGCTCACGCAACATTGCCAGTTGCGACATTCCGTCATAGTACAAATAATCACCGTAAATAAACAAAGTATCCCCCTGCTCCATACGAACATTACCAAAAGCTTCAACCGAATTGATTTTTTCGTAAATCAAGGCACTGTCGCAGAACATGTACATACTGTCATGTTTCAGCCTTACCGATCCGATAAGTACCTGCACATCCGGGCGCAACAGTTTATCGGCCTGCGCCTCGTCGGCATACAACAAATCTACGCGCGTTTTCTTCTTTTCGGGAATTCCGTTTTTCTTCTGCGCAACAGCTACTGTATTCTTACTGTCCGGAGCTTTGGTATTCGTCTTTCTGTCCTGACCATTCATCAGGCACATGCCAAACAGGCATAGAATACCTGCCAATAGGTATCTATGCCTGTTCAGAAAACTCATTCTCGTATTTTTCTTTTGCATACAAAAGTCTATGTAACTTACTCCGGATCAGTCTTTGATCCACCCCGGATACTTGAACGTACAATTATTTTTCCAATTGTCCTTAATGCGCACATAAGTGTGTTTCTGCTTTTCACGAATCCACTTGTCCAACACTACGTCACGACGCTTCTCCAACACTATATCTTTCAGATTCTGATAATCATCCGCAATCGTTGCCTTATGTCCGTTAATACGGCTTTTCAGCTTCACAATCACGCATTCCTCCTTACCGGTCTTCTGAGGAATCATAGTGAATGCCTCTGAGATTTCTCCAACTTTCATCTTGTCCACGACTTTTGCTATCTCAGGCGGTAATTCCTGCATTTCAAACTTGGAAGTATTGCTGTTAGGATTGGGCAGCAGGCCGTGATTGTTACGAGTGTCCTTGTCCTGTGAAAGTACGGAAGCTGCTTCTTCAAAACTAAATTTGTTATTACGGATGTCATCTGCAATAGAATCCAGACGCGCACAACCTGCAGTCAAAGCCTCTGTGGGGATATGCGGCTTCAGCAATATGTGGCGGGTCTTGATGCGGTCACCACGTTTCTCTATCAACTGAATGATATGAAATCCATATTCCGACTCCACGATTTTGGATACCTTAGTGGGATCTTGCAAGTTGAAGGCTACACTCGCATAAGCAGGATCGAGCATGCCGCGACCCGAAAAATCTATCTCACCACCACGAATGGCAGATCCGCGGTCTTCAGAGTACATACGAGCCAACATGGAAAAACTTTCACCCTTATTGACCCGGTCGGTATATTCACGCAGACGCCTCTTTACATCCTCTATTTCTTCTTGAGGAATCTTCGGCTGCAAAGTAATGATCTGCACTTCTACCTGAGTAGGAATATAAGGAATACTATCCTGAGGCAGATCCTTAAAATAACGGCGTACTTCAGCAGGAGTCACTTTTATTTCTCCTACAAGTTTCTGTTGCATCTTTTGCACTTTCAAACCTTCACGGGCATTATCACGCAAAGTCTCACGAATCTGACTGGAAGTTTTATTAAAGTACTCTTCCATCTTCTCACGCGAACCGATGTTTGAAATATACATGTTTGTCATGTAGTCCACACGCTGGAGCACTTCGGCTTCAGCGACTTCAATACTATCAAGTGCAGCTTGGTGAAGAAACAGTTTTTGAACTGCTATTTCCTCTGGTATCACACAATAAGGGTCACGGTCAAACTTGCGTCCTTCGTACAATGCACTCATACGTGCTTCTTCTACTTCGGACTTCAATATAGCCTCGTCGCCTACTACCCAAACTACCTCGTCAATCACGTTGTCTTGTCCATAAACGGTAGAACCGGCTAATAGTGTCAAGGCAAATAAAACTACAAACTTAAAGCTCATACACTTTTTCATTCTTGGTGTCTTATACTAATAATACTTAATTTTGTCTCTTTTTACAGCTCGCTGATACAAGTCATCTTTTACCTGCTCCATAAACTCCACTTGCTTTACGTTCAGTAGCATGTCTTTCACTTGTGTCCGGGCAAATTCATACGGTTCCTGCTCTCCTATCCGACGATAATCGCTCACATTCAAAAAATAGTAAAAGGCAGTATCGCTCAATTCAACATGGCGATTCCTGTTCAGATACTCATCCACATCAGATTCCTTCAATGGTATCAGGTCCAGCACTTCCGAAACAGATACCCACTTGTCGTAGAAATACTCATATTTCACCGCATTCTGTAAACTGTACTTTTCCAGATGTTCCACCGCCTCTTGTGTTTCCGTTTTATACCAACGCCGGACATTTGCCAATTGAGGAGCAGTCAAGGGAACTTTAATAAACAGCCCTTTCATCAACGGACGCTCTACTTTGAAAAGCTCCCGGTTCTTTTCATAATAATCTGCCAAATCTCTTTCTGAGATTTCTTCCGAAAACCGCTGATGTATCAATGCCTGCTGATAAGTATGCATAATTAATGCTTTACGATAATTCTCCACAAGTTTCTCAATTTCATCATTATTGGGGATATTGCTTTGCGCTTTGTCATAAAGCAAAATGTCTTCCACCCAGTTACGGATGTAATGTTCTACAAACAACAAACTGTCATCTTTTGACAAACCGACAGGAAGTACCGCCTGCAAATCTTCCCGATAAAGAAAATTTCCATCCAACTCCACTAATGGTGTCCGTCCCTTATGGTCGTGTTGCTCGCTACACGCCATACAGAGAAGAGTAATGAAAAGCAAGAAGCTGGTTGTTCGCATTAGCAACTGGGATTTACTTTATTTTAAAGTACGAAGATAGCGCTTTAATTGGTTGCATCAGTGATTATTAACGGTTTTTAAAACCTCTTGGTTAATTTCAACCTTAGCGGAAGCACGCAGTTTAGCCACCCAACGCTGTTCCAGGTAGTTTCTATAATCAACTGAAAGGCGTTCACTAACTTCATGAAATTCCTCCGGCCCTTTAACTTTTCTCCCAAGGATAGCAGTAAAAGGAAAAGACAATATAGGAGTCGCCTCTTGCCCCTTAAACACCAGAGCATCGACATAGGCATTGTCTCCATACGCAAAAAGACCTTGTTCAGCCTGCACTTCAGGAGTACCTTCGGCATTAAAAGTCAACCGGATGGCATCCATCCATTCACTTTCAGGGATTTGTTTCAGAAATTTACGTACTTGTTTTGCTACACGCTTGGTAGTACAATGCAACACAATTCCTTTATAACGAGGTTCTTTCCAATAATAATCGGAACGATGGGTATCAAAGTAAGCCTTCAAACCGGCTTCATCCATTTTAATTCGTTCCGAAACTTCACGGTCAGTAATTTCATGTAGCAGTAATTCCTCCTTATATGCTTGCATCAGCAAACGAAATTCAGGATATTTCTGTTCCAAATGACTATTCTCATAATCTAAGACGGATTTCATAACAAATTCTCTCAACTGACGCCGCACACCTCCAGGATGAGCCACCGCAAAACGGGTAAATTCTCTACCGGTATATGTCTTTCCCCCGAAAATAAACAATACTCGGCTTGTCTTTCCCTTGGATATAAGTTCATCCATTCCAGCCTGATCGGGAATATAATGGTATTCTTTCTTCAATTTTTCCACCAAAGCATCCATCTCCTCATCCATCTCATAACGATATGTCCGACTATGCATAATACCTTCCTTCACTTCTTCAAATGGAGGAAGTTCTCTCCGTTCGAGAACTTTTACAATATGAATGCCTTGCGGAGTAAAAAACGGGTGTGAGATTTCACCGACCTGCATGCCAAAAACAATATCTTCAAATTCGGCAGGCATTTGCAACCAGCTTACCCAAAACTCACTTTTTTCATCTGAAAAATCCACCACGCAGGCATCAAAATCCGCATTTTTCCCCTGTTTTCTGAGCATTTGATAGATAGAATCCATTTTAGCCTCTATCTCATGCAATGCATGTCCGGAAATATTCTGGGAAAGATATTTAAAAATATGACTGACACGTACCTTCCCTGCCTGTCTGGCAAACTTTAGCCTGTTATAAAATCGATGTGCAATACGCTCCTCCGTCTCTTCATCCACCAAATAAGATATGGATGACCAGCGGCGACGAGCCTCCAGTTTATCCCGGAAAGCCGATGTCGTATCCATACCGGCAGTTTCTGCCTCCGCAACTTTAAGCTTGTAATCAATAAACGTCCCTACATAATTTTTTGGCATCACCTGCCTTGCACTTGCAGACTTGTTATTCTTATTATAAACATACTCGAACTCCGAACGGAGAACATCTTTCCCATTGATACGCATCAATACAGGATCTTGAGCAACAGCCGTCGCCAAACTTAAGCACAGAAATACAATTGCCAAGCCATTCTTTATCATAATCATCGTTTTGAATAGAATAAAACCATTACAGAAATGATTTCTCAATGTCACATGCCAAAGATATAAAAATGCCCGAAAAGCATCCTACTCTTTCCGGGCATCTTTACTTTATATATCCTTATTCGGGACGGCTATAATTCGGAGCTTCACTGGTAATGGCTACATCGTGCGGATGGCTCTCCAATACACCGGCATTTGTAATGCGAGTAAATTTAGCATCATGCAATTTGTCGATATCGGCCGCGCCACAATATCCCATGCCAGCACGCAAACCGCCGACCAACTGATAAATCACCTCAAACAAAGTTCCTTTGTAAGGAACACGGGCGGCAATTCCTTCTGGAACCAGTTTTTTCACATCACTTGTTCCACTTTGAAAATAGCGGTCCTTAGATCCATGCTCCATAGCTTCCAAAGAGCCCATACCGCGATAAGACTTAAATTTACGTCCATTAAATATAATTGTTTCACCCGGAGATTCTTCTGTCCCGGCAACCAGCGAACCGATCATCACGCTGTAACCACCGGCAGCCAAAGCCTTAACGACATCACCAGAATAGCGCAAACCACCATCGGCAATCAAAGGTATTCCTGTCCCTTTCAAAGCCTTCGCTACGTCATATACAGCAGACAACTGTGGAACGCCCACACCGGCAACAACACGAGTAGTACAAATAGAACCCGGGCCGATGCCAACTTTGACTCCGTCAGCACCCGCAGCAACCAAGGCTTTTGCCGCTTCACCCGTAGCTATATTGCCAACCACGATATCAATATTTGGGAAACGCTTCTTTGCTTCTTTCAGTTTCTCTATTACATACATAGAATGTCCATGCGCCGTATCAATTACAATGGCATCCGCCCCAGCATCTACCAAAGCCTGCATACGGTCAAGAGTATCAGCCGTAACCCCTACACCGGCGGCAACACGCAAACGTCCCTTGGCGTCCTTACAAGCCATCGGCTTATCTTTTGCTTTGGTTATGTCTTTATAAGTGATCAAACCTACCAGTTTGTTATCTTTATCTACTACCGGCAACTTTTCAATCCTATGCTCCTGCAGAATCTGTGAAACGGCATCCATGTCAGTGGTAGGATTGGTAGTGATTATATTCTCCTTAGTCATCACTTCGTCTATGCGTTTGCTTAAATCTTTCTCAAAACGCAAGTCACGGTTAGTGACAATTCCCACCAAATATCTTTCATCATCCACAACCGGAATACCACCGATCTTATATTCAGCCATCAAATCTAAAGCATCGGCCACCGTAGAGCCTCTCTTGATAGTTACCGGATCATAAATCATACCGTTTTCCGCACGCTTCACTATGGCAACTTGACGTGCCTGCTCTTCAATAGACATGTTTTTATGGATTACACCAATACCACCTTCGCGGGCAATTGCAATTGCCATTTTCGCTTCGGTAACCGTATCCATAGCAGCAGTTACAAACGGGATTTTCAACTCAATGTTTCGTGAAAACTTAGTCGAGAGTTCGACTGTTTTGGGCAAGACTTCAGAATAAGCGGGAATCAACAATACGTCATCGTACGTCAACCCATCCATTACAATCTTATCAGCAATAAATGACATAGGGCTATGCGTTTAAAATTTATTGCGTGCAAATATACGGCTTTTATTCCATTCCCTATATTTGCACGCAATATTTTTTCTATTTTTATCTGCCAAAAGAGTGATCAGTTTGCCATTTCTGAGATGAACTTAATACGTACCAAACGCACTTCTTCTTCCGTAAAATCATCACCTAATTCATCCAGAGCATCATCAATCTTATCCGTTGTGGATTCCTTAAAATAATCATAGATGTCCAGCATGTGATCTTCATCCATAATGTCTTCCAGAAAATAATCAATATTCAGTTTGGTTCCTGAATAAACAATCGCTTCTATCTCATCCAGCAACTCCTCAAATTCAATGCCCTTTGACATAGCAATATCATCCAATGCGACTTTACGATCGATAGCCTGTATAATGGCTACTTTCATCTTTGATTTATTGGCTACGGTACGTACACGCAAGTCTTCCGGCCGTTCAATCTCATTTTCTTCGCAGTGGCGCTTTATTAGCTTGCAGAATTCTTCACCGTAACGTTTCGCCTTGCCTGCTCCGACCCCCGGAATATTCTGCAACTCATCCAATGTCACAGGATAAATAGTTGCCATTGCTTCCAGAGAAGGATCCTGAAATATAACGTAAGGAGGAACTTCCAGTTTTTTGGACAGTTTTTTACGTAGATCTTTCAGCATGGAGTATAATGCGGGATCAACCGCACAAGCACCGCCTCCGCGTGCCGGAGCTTCCTCTTCTACCTCCTCAAAATCATTGTCTTCCACAATTTTGAAGGACTTGGGATGCTTGAGAAATTTCTTACCTTCATCCGTAACTTTCAGCAAACCATAATTTTCGACATCCTTGCTTAAATATCCAGCTATAAGAGCCTGACGGATAACGGCATTCCACGTTTTGTCTTCTTCCCCCATACCGGAACCGAACACTTCGAGCTCTTCGTGCAGGTGAGCCTGCACTTCCGAAGTCTCCTTACCTTGTATTATGTCTATAATATAGTCCGCTTTAAAATTTTCTTTCACCGCGAGGATCGCCTCAATAACGGTACACAATAATTCCTGAGCTTCCACTTGTTTTTTTGGATTTAAACAGTTGTCACAATTACCACAATTCTCCTCCGTATATTCTTCACCGAAGTAATGAAGCAATGTCTTTCGACGGCATACGGAAGATTCGGCATACGCAGCCGTCTCCAACAGAAGCTGCTTGCCTATTTCCTGCTCTGCTACAGGCTTGCCTTGCATGAACTTTTCAAGTTTCTGCAAGTCCTTGTTCGTATAAAAAGTAATGCACTGTCCTTCTCCCCCATCTCTACCGGCACGTCCGGTTTCCTGATAATATCCTTCAAGACTTTTCGGAATATCATAATGGATCACATAGCGTACATCCGGCTTGTCAATGCCCATACCAAAAGCAATGGTAGCCACAATCACATCTATCTTTTCCATCAAGAAATCATCCTGATTCTGCGTTCGTGTAGCCGAGTCCATTCCGGCATGATATGCACGGGCATTGATGCCGTTAGCCTGCAAGATTTCAGCAAGTTCTTCTACTTTCTTCCGACTCAGACAGTAAATAATACCTGACTTTTCAGAATTGTTCTTAATAAACTTGATGATATCCCTATCCACATTAGCGGTTTTGGGCCGTACCTCATAGTATAGGTTTGGACGGTTGAATGACGACTTGAATACCCGCGCATCCACCATACCCAGATTTTTCTGAATATCATGCTGCACTTTGGGTGTGGCAGTCGCAGTCAACGCTATAAGCGGAGCTTTTCCGATTTCATTAATAATAGGACGAATGCGACGATATTCCGGACGGAAGTCATGCCCCCACTCTGAGATACAATGCGCCTCATCCACGGCATAGAAAGAAATCTTTACCGTCTTCAGAAACTCAACGTTCTCTTCTTTCGTCAACGATTCGGGAGCTACATACAACAACTTGGTCTTACCACTAACAATATCGGATTTCACTTGATCTATCGCTCCCTTATTCAGAGAAGAATTAATAAAATGAGCAATGCCATCTTCCTCGCTGAAGTTGCGCATCGCATCGACCTGGTTCTTCATCAGGGCAATCAACGGTGAAATCACAATTCCTGTACCTTCCATTAATAAGGAGGGTAATTGATAGCACAATGATTTACCTCCACCGGTGGGCATCAACACAAAAGTATCGTTCCCATCCAGCAGGTTCTGGATTATTGCTTCCTGATTTCCCTTAAATGTGTCGAACCCGAAGTATTCCTTCAACTGGTCTGTCAAATTGGTTTTCTTCCCTGCCATGATTCATTAGGTTGTTGTTTATAGAGTAATCTTTAATTTGTGCCATTCGGCAATTATTCTTATTGAAGAACTCTAACAAAGTTATAAACAACTTCTTAAATTTCAAGCATAATCCGCCTAATATTTTCAATAAAAAGCAAAAAAGTCGCTCCTTTCAAGCATTACCTTCTCATTTTAAGCACTTTGAAGTCTCGCCATATTTGCCTTTTCAAGCTGGCGTTTTGCATAATCCAGTGTCACTACAAAGTTGTCTTTGTGCTCAGATGGAATTTCAAACATTACATCCATCATGATTGTCTCCACAATGGAGCGCAAACCACGAGCACCCAACTTGTATTCAATAGCTTTGTCCACAATATACTCGAATACGGCATCATCAAAAGTCAACTTCACATTATCCATCTCAAACAGCTTGATATATTGTTTAATAATGGAGTTTTTCGGTTCTGTAAGAATAGCACGCAAAGCCATACGATCCAATGGATTCAGATAGGTCAATACCGGAAGACGACCGATGATTTCGGGAATCAAACCGAACGACTTCAAATCCTGTGGAGCAATGTACTGCATCATATTGTTCTTATCTATGACAGACGTATTGCGTACTGCTCCATATCCCACCACATGGGTATTCAAGCGTTGAGCTATCTTCTTTTCAATGCCATCAAAAGCTCCGCCACAAATGAACAGAATATTCTTTGTATTTACCGGAATCATCTTCTGGTCCGGATGCTTGCGCCCTCCCTGAGGCGGTACGTTTACTACAGCTCCTTCCAGCAATTTCAACAATCCCTGCTGCACACCTTCACCACTCACATCCCGAGTAATGGAAGGGTTATCACCCTTACGAGCAATTTTATCTATCTCGTCAATAAATACGATACCCTGTTCGGCCTCCGGCACATTATAATCTGCTACCTGCAATAGTCGGGTCAAAATGCTTTCAATGTCTTCACCTACATAACCGGCCTCTGTCAAGACGGTTGCATCCACAATAGTAAAAGGTACATGGAGCAACTTAGCAATCGTACGCGCCAGCAAGGTCTTTCCCGTACCGGTACTACCTACCATAATGATATTCGATTTTTCGATTTCCACATCATCACCGCTTTCCTTTTGCAATAGCCGCTTGTAGTGATTATACACTGACACTGACAAGAAACGCTTGGCATCATCCTGTCCAATAACGTATTGGTCGAGAAAATTCTTTATCTCTACCGGTTTAGGAAGTTCTTTCAAATTCAGCTTTGTAGCAGTGCCCTTCTTAGCTCCTCCCATAGCTTCCTGAGTAATCTCGTATGCCTGGGTAGCACAACTGTCACAGATGTAGCCATTCATTCCTGTAATGAGAAAACCTACTTCATCCTCAGAGCGTCCACAGAAACTGCATCTGTTTTTATTTTTTCTTGAATCTGCCATATTTATTTTTTAATCAACACTTCATCTACCATTCCATATTCCTTGGCTTCTTGCGCCGTCATCCAGTAATCACGGTCAGAATCGGCCCAGACCTTATCAAAGTCTGTATGCGAATGATCGGCAATAATGGCATAAAGTTCTTTCTTCAACTTTTGGATTTCACGTGCCGTAATCTCGATATCCGAAGCCTGTCCCTGCGCACCGCCCATCGGTTGGTGAATCATGACACGGGAGTGTGTCAAGGCAGAACGTTTACTCTCAGCACCAGACACTAAGAGCACAGCCGCCATACTGGCTGCCATACCCGTACAGATTGTAGCCACATCACTGCTGATAAACTGCATGGTATCATAAATCCCCAATCCGGCGTATACCGATCCACCAGGAGAATTGATATAGATAGAGATATCCTTGCCCGGATCTACAGAATCCAGATACAACAACTGTGCCTGCAAAGTATTGGCAGTATAATCATCAATCTGTGTACCAAGGAAAATGATACGATCCATCATCAAACGAGAGAACACATCTAACTGTGTAACGTTAAGCTGACGTTCTTCCAAGATATAAGGATTTAAATACCCGGCTTGTGACTTAATCACATCGTCCAACACCAAGCCGTTCATTCCTAAATGCTTGGTAGCATATTTTCTGAAATCATCCATTTTTCTTTCTGTTTTAGTTTAATATAATGTGGATGCAAAGAAACAAAAAAGAACACAGAGACACAAAAAAACACAGAGTTATAGTTTGTCAAACTCTGTGTTTCTTTATAAAAGCCAGCCGCTTTCCAGCTAAATCTCTTATTCAAACATCTTATTGAACTCCTCCAATGAAATGTTTTTGTTCTCCAATGTCACCTGAGCCTTCAAAACAGCAGCCAGTTTGCTTTCAACCACGCGGTTCACCAGCCCTTCAATACTTTCTTTTTTCTTCAACATCTCTTTGACATAGTTTTCCAGAATTTCTTCGGGCACACTCAACATACCATATTGTGCAAATTGTGCACGAGTAGCGTCCTTAGCCATGTTTGTGATATCTTCCTGCTCAACCTTGATGTCATTGGCTTTCACCAATTGTTCCTTAATCAAATGCCAAGTAAGTTCTTCAATGCTCTTGTCGTAATTTTCTTCTACAAATGCCTCGTCCTTTTCCGGATTGTTCAGACGCATGATGCGCTTCAACAGTGCATCTGGGAATTCCAGATTACCTACTTTCTCCATCAATGCCTTGCGCATATCAATAAGGAATTTATAATCACTGTCTGCTACAAATTGCGCAGCAATGCTTTCCTTTACTTTGGCGCGGAATTCTTCCTCATTCTTCACAACGTCTTTACCGAATACTTGATCAAAAATTTCCTGGTTCAGGTCACCAGGTACAAAACGTGTAATCTCCTCTATCTGAAAACTGAAGTTGGATTTAATTTCAGTAGTAGCTTCCTTATCAATCTTCAGTAAGGAAGCCAGTTCGGCAGCATTGCCATCCCAAGCCGTATTCGGATTGAATACAAGCACATCGTTGACCTTTGCATCTTTGAAAGTGGCTTTCTGATCATTATTCTTCATATAAGACGGCATCATCACGGCGCCTTCCACCTGAACTCCTCCTTCTTTAGTATTGCCTTCTTCGTCCAATTCGACAAGCAATCCTTTCAGCATGTCGTTGTCTTCGTAAACATCTACCTTGTCATACTTACCACTACGTTGAGTATAAGACTTTATCTGATTTTCAATCATATCGTCTGTAACTTCGATTGTATAATAATCTACCTTGTCGGTAGCACAGACTTCAGCCTTGAATTCAGGAGCCAAAGCAATGTCAAACAAGAATTCGAATTCCTCCATCGTATCGAAATCTATTTCCTTCTGTTTGTCTTCATTGGGAAGGGGCTCACCAAGGATGTTCACCTTATTATCTTGAATGTACTTATATACTGATTCGGAAAGTAATTTATTGACTTCTTCGGCTAATACAGACTTTCCATACATTTTCTTAACAAGACTCATAGGAACCATTCCTTTACGGAATCCGGGAACCTGAGCTTTTTGACGGAAGTTTTTCAACGATTTGTCTATCTTCTCCTGATAGTCTGCTTTCTCAAGCTTTACAGTAAGCAAAGCGCTTACTTTGTCAATGTTTTGCAATGAAACGTTCATTCTGACAATTATTTATTTGATTTATATTTTATTCCACATCTCAAATGAGCGTGCAAAATTAGCGTTATTCTTTCAATTATCAAAAAAACATAGCCTAATTATTTAGTTTTCACATAACATGGACAGTGTCGTCCAACATAAGCAAAAAGGAATCTGTCGAATCTTCACACTTTTCACAATACCATGTTGCACTTGCATCCAACGTCCGGAATACACCAAAGTACCTGCCAGAGAGAGAATCTATCAGATAAGTATATAACAGACAAGCAGGACAGATTCAAAAAAAATGAAGGAAAAGTATTGTTTATTCGAATTTTATATGTTCCTTTGTCGCGGAATGATGGCGCATTAGTTTCTCGATTTCCATTACATGGTTTTTACTTCCGTCTAAAAAACGTTTTTGTAAACTCTCTGTCGTTGTGATCCCTGTTATTATTCGGCCATTATCTCCAAGAGAGTTTTATTCATTTATTTATTTTACATTTTTCATTATGAACATTTATGTTGGAAACCTTAACTACCGTGTTAAGGAAAGCGACCTGCAAAAGGCCATGGAAGAGTACGGAGCCGTAACTTCTATCAAATTTATCACTGACCGCGAAACGAAACGTTTTAGAGGCATTGCATTCGTTGAAATGGAAGACGCAGCAGCTGCTGCCAAAGCTATCGAAGAACTGGATGGAGCTGAATTTTTCGGACGTCAAATGGTAGTCAAAGAAGCAAGACCTCCTAAATTTTAATTATATAAGGAGAAATAAAAAGGACCGCCATTGGCGGTCCTTTTTTGGCTGCAACCAATTATTTCATAAAGTCTTTCCTACGGAGCACAAAACTATTACTCAAATACTTTTCGCGAACAATTTTATTCTCTGCCAACTCTTCCGGTGTACCTTGGAACAGGATTTTTCCTTCGAACAACAAGTAGGCACGATCTGTTATGCTCAATGTTTCCTGCACGTTATGATCGGTTATCAAAATACCAATATTACGGTCTTTCAACTTCCACACAATCTGTTGGATATCTTCCACCGCAATAGGATCCACACCCGCAAACGGTTCGTCAAGCATGATAAACTTAGGATCTATGGCCAGACAACGAGCTATTTCTGTACGGCGACGTTCGCCACCAGACAACTGGTTACCTTTATTCTTTCTCACTTTCTGAAGGCGAAATTCGGCTATCAAGCTTTCCAACTTATCCTTCTGATAGTCTAATGGCCTGTCGGTCATCTCCAGTACAGATGCAATATTGTCTTCCACACTCATTTGACGA
Source organism: Bacteroides helcogenes P 36-108 (assembly GCF_000186225.1). Taxonomy (NCBI): domain Bacteria; kingdom Pseudomonadati; phylum Bacteroidota; class Bacteroidia; order Bacteroidales; family Bacteroidaceae; genus Bacteroides; species Bacteroides helcogenes. The sequence goes on from NC_014933.1 coordinate 270,785, forward strand.
AACACAGATGCCTCCTGTGCCAAATAACCAATACCCGTCTGCGCACGCTTATATACCGGATATTTTGTTATATCCAAGTTATCCAGGAAGATACGTCCTTCATTCGGAGTTATCAGCCCCACGGTCATATAGAACGAAGTTGTCTTTCCGGCGCCGTTCGGCCCCAACAAGCCTACAATCTCACCCTGCTTCACATTGATGGAAACATGGCTCACCACCGTACGCTTCCCGTACTTTTTCACCAAATCTTCCGTGCGAAGTACCATTTTGCTTTCTTCCATACTTGCTTTATTTTGCCGCAAATGTAGCAAAAATAAGCTGAAATGAGTACATTTGCAGTCAAATACTTACGAGTTATGATAAAAGCACTCAGAACAGTGGGAAGATACATCATACTGATGGGACGTGTTTTCGCCCGTCCGGAACGCATGCGTATGTTCTTCCGCCAATATCTCAACGAAGTGGAGCAGCTTGGCGTGAACTCCATCGGCATCGTACTCCTGATATCGTTCTTTATAGGAGCTGTCATCACCATACAGATCAAACTGAATATCGAAAGTCCTTTTATGCCCCGATGGACAGTAGGCTACGTCACCCGCGAAATCATGCTGCTGGAATTCTCATCCTCCATCATGTGCCTAATATTAGCAGGAAAAGTAGGTTCTAACATAGCGTCCGAATTAGGAACCATGCGAGTCACCCAACAGATAGACGCCCTTGAAATAATGGGAGTGAACTCCGCCAACTACCTGATACTTCCTAAAATATCGGCTTTGGTTACTACCATTCCATTGATGGTGACATTCAGTATATTTGCCGGTATCATCGGCGCCTTTTGTACCTGCTGGTTCGGCGGTATCATGTCGGCAGTCGATTTGGAATACGGCTTGCAATACACATTTGTAGAATGGTTCATCTGGTGCGGCATCATCAAATCGCTGTTCTTCGCCTTCATCATAGCCAGTGTATCTGCCTTCTTCGGCTATACTGTGGAAGGTGGTTCCATAGAGGTAGGCAAGGCATCCACAGACTCCGTAGTATGTAGCAGCGTACTTATCTTGTTTGCCGATCTCATCTTGACTCAGTTACTGATGGGATGAAATTATTCACAATTCAAAATTCAACAAGATGATAGAACTGAAAAGACTTTGCAAGTCATTTGAAGAAAAAGAGGTACTGAAAAATATCAATGCTACTTTTGAAAACGGGAAAACCAATCTCATTATCGGACAGAGTGGCTCAGGAAAGACTGTACTCATGAAGTGTATCGTTGGTCTGCTCACTCCCGAAAAAGGAGAATTATTATATGATGACCGCAATTTTCTTGCCATGGGTAAAAATGAAAAGAAAGCACTGCGCCGTGAGATGGGAATGATTTTCCAGAGTGCCGCACTCTTTGATTCCATGACAGTGCAGGACAATGTTATGTTTCCACTCAATATGTTCAGCAACGATACACTGCGTGACCGTACTCGCCGCGCAATGTTCTGCCTGGAACGTGTCAACCTGATCGAAGCCAAAGACAAATTTCCAGGAGAAATCAGTGGGGGCATGCAGAAGCGCGTCGCAATAGCCCGTGCCATCTCCTTGAATCCTCAATATTTATTCTGCGACGAGCCCAACTCCGGTCTGGATCCCAAAACGTCTCTGGTCATCGACGAATTGGTACAAGACATTACCCGTGAATATAATATGACCACCCTTATCAACACCCACGACATGAATTCTGTAATGGGCATCGGCGAGAAAATCATCTATATCTACGAAGGCCATAAAGAATGGGAAGGTAGCAAAGATGATATATTCACCTCAACCAATGAACGTCTGAACAGCTTTATCTTCGCATCCGAGTTGTTCCGTAAAGTGAAGGAAGTGGAAATACAGAATATAGAAGGATAAGGTTAACAAAAGCCTCTATACAGCCAAGAAAAGAGGTGTCCGGAATAAAATTCCGGACACCTCATACTCATAAAACCAGTTAATAGAATTGACCTATATCATCACGATATATTTTAATTGTCTTCACTACTTCACGTAAAAGTGTAAAACACAATTTCAATTACGCTACAAAGTTACACAAAACTGTTCAATAAAAAAATCACGGAAAACCATGACAACTGCATTTTTTATGATTTATTCTACAATGATCCAACCTTGAGAAACAGCTTTCAACACCATATCAATGGCGTTTTTAGCATCAAACTTAAATATTAATCTTCTACGAAAAGTTTCCACAGTATTTTCTGATACTTTTAGCAAATCAGCTATTTCACGGGTATTTAGCCCCTTAGCCACAGCCTGCAAAACTTCTTGTTCGCGCCGCGTGGGAACATCTTTCTGTTGCAATTCGGGAGAAGTACGGCACAACTTCCGACTAATGGAAGCAAAACGAGGACATGCATACGAATTTCCCTGCAGTACGCAGCGTACAGCATCAATCAGATACGAAGCTGTCGAGCTTTTCAAAATGACTGCGTTTACTCCACTTTGTACCAAACGGTTAACCATCCAGATTTCTTCATGCATCGTATTAATGATAATCCGCGCATTCTCATTAATTTCTCTTATCCGGACAATCAACTCGAAGCCGGACATTCCCGGCATTCCCACATCCAGAACATAGAGGTCATAGTCACGCCTGGCTATCAGGGTAACTGCCTCTTCTCCTGAGGTTACGGCATCGGCTACCACTACTTCAGGCAACTTCTCCACCAATCTGCAAATACCTTCTATTATCAGACTGTGGTCATCAACCACCAGCATTTCAGCTTTTGTCTTTTCCCTCATAACTCCTATACTAAAACAGTAACTCTTTCTGGCAAGTGTATGTAAAATAACTTACAGTACACATCCCTATAATCCTTTAATGGAAATACACAAAAAAGAGAAAGAGTGCGAAAATCCAAGTATGCTTTTTCGCACTCTTTCATGAGAGAAACAATATTTCATCATTTTCCCAAACAGATTATCATCATTTTATTTTTGCCTTATATATATATTTATGGGCGTTCCGGTCAGATTCCACTTTTCACGCATTTTATTCTCTAGAAAACGGCGATACGGCTCCTTTACATATTGCGGAAGATTTGCAAAATATACAAATGAAGGTACTTGCGTATTAGGCAACTGCGTAATGTATTTTATCTTAATGTATTTGCCCTTGATAGCAGGAGGGGGATAAGCCTCGATAAGTGGCAACATCTCCTCGTTCAGACGGGCGGTCGGAATGCGTACCATACGGTTTTCATAAACATTACGAGCTTGTTCAAGCACCTTCAAGATACGCTGCTTAGTTAATGCCGAAGCAAAGATAATGGGAAAATCCACAAAAGGAGCGAAACGGTTGCGAATAGCATCCTCAAAGGTCTTCATCACCTTCGCAGTCTTATCCTCCACCAAATCCCACTTATTCACAACCACTACCAAACCTTTGGCATTTTTCTGAATCAAAGAAAAGATATTCAAGTCCTGACTTTCAATACCTCTGGTGGCATCCAGCATCAGGATACACACATCCGAATTTTCAATAGAACGAATGGAACGGATTACTGAGTAATACTCCAGATCTTCATTCACCTTATTTTTCTTACGGATACCAGCAGTATCTACCAGATAGAAATCAAAACCGAATTTATTATAACGGGTATAAATTGAGTCACGAGTAGTTCCTGCAATCTCAGTAACGATATTGCGATCTTCGCCTATAAATGCATTTACAATAGAAGATTTACCGGCATTAGGACGGCCTACCACAGCAAAACGAGGAATATCTTCATCTAATATTTCATCGGTTTCTTTTTTGAACTTGCTGACGATAAGATCCATCATATCTCCAGTACCACTGCCTGTAATCGCCGAAACACAATAAGGATCTCCCAATCCCAAACTGTAGAACTCAGGGGCATTGTATTGCAGTTCATTATTATCAGTCTTATTTGCAATCAACAATACAGGCTTTTTGGAACGACGCAAAATGGTAGCTACCTGCAAATCCAGGTCAGTCACACCGTTCATCACATCCACAACAAATAGTATGACATCGGCTTCATCTAAAGCCATCAGTACTTGTTTTCGTATCTCTTCTTCAAATACATCATCTGAATTCACAACCCAGCCACCAGTATCTACCACCGAAAACTCACGTCCAAGCCATTCGGTTTTTCCGTATTGGCGGTCACGCGTAGTTCCCGCTTCCTCGTTCACGATTGCCTGACGTGTTTTTGTCAGACGGTTAAATAACGTAGATTTTCCCACATTGGGGCGTCCTACTATTGCAACTAAATTTCCCATAGTTCACACTCTTTGTTTTTGCGACTATCACAGTCGTATGAATAACTCTTAATCCAGTTGATAACCAAAGCTACGCAATTCTTTATCCGAACTGCGCCAATCTTTATCAACTTTCACAAACGTCTCCAAGAAAATAGTTTTCCCAAAGAACTTTTCTAATTCCCGGCGTGCCTCGGTTGCAACTTTCTTTAAAGCTTTCCCTTGTTTACCGATTATAATACCTTTCTGCGAATCACGTTCTACATAGATAACAGCATTAATATGTATCTTCTTCGCTTCTTCTTTAAATTGCTCCACCACTACCTCTACCGAATAAGGAATCTCCTTATCGTAATATAGCAGAATCTTTTCACGGATAATCTCAGTCACAAAAAAACGTGCCGGTTTGTCCGTCCACTGGTCTTTGCCAAAATAAGGCGGCGAATCAGGTAAAAACTCCTTTATCCGCTTCATGACATAGTCCACATTGAATTTCGTTGTAGCAGAAATTGGTACTATTTCCGCTTTAGGCAATAATTCTTTCCATGCTTCTACCAGTTCTACCAGTTTCTCCTGGTTAGTCAAATCGATCTTATTGATAAGCAGCAATACAGGTACTTCCATTTGGGCTACCTTCTCCACAAAATCATTGTGCTTATCAGGAGTTTCAACCACATCAGTAACATAAAGCAGCACATCTGCATCCGTCAATGCCGAAGTCGAAAAGTTCAGCATAGATTCCTGCAACTTATAATTTGGCTTCAGAACACCCGGGGTATCCGAAAACACAATTTGCATATCATCCGTATTATAAATACCCATAATACGATGACGGGTAGTCTGTGCCTTAAAAGTAGCGATAGAAATACGCTCACCTACCAAAGCATTCATCAATGTGGACTTACCTACATTAGGATTACCCACGATATTTACAAATCCGGCTTTATGCATAACTTCAATGTATTTGGATTGAGACAAAAAAACGCATCGAATCAAGATAGGATGCGTTTCTTATTTTTATATGTTCAGCAAAGACTTTATCAGAATCCGCAATCAAGCTGTTACTGTTTCTTTCCATCATATCCCCATTTCACATAAACGGCTCCCCAAGTAAACCCGGCGCCGAACGCTGTAAAGATAAGGTTATCACCCTTCTTCAGTTTCTCTTCAAAATCCCAGATACAAAGCGGCAGCGTACCGGCACTTGTATTACCATAGCGTTCTATATTAATCAGGACTTTTTCATGAGGAACTTCCAAACGATGTGCCACAGCATCAATAATACGAAGGTTTGCCTGATGCGGAATCACCCAATCAATGGTTTCTTTTGTCAAACCATTCTTCTCTGCAATCGCTGCACTGACATCAGACATATTAGAAACAGCATACTTAAATACTGTACGCCCTTCCTGATAAAGATAATGCATATGGTTATCTACTGTGAAATAAGAAGGAGGACAAACCGATCCTCCAGCTTTCAAGTGCAGGAAAGGCAAACCTTTGCCATCGGTTCTTAGGATAGCATCCATAACACCCACATCTTCCGTCGTCGGTTCCATCATAAAGGCAGCTGCTCCGTCGCCGAAAATCGGACAAGTAGCACGGTCACTATAATTCACAATCGACGACATTTTATCTCCACCTACGATAATAATCTTCTTGTATCTTCCAGAACGAATAAAGTTTGCAGCAGTTTCCATCAAAAAGAGGAACCCGCAACAAGCAGCCGACAAATCAAAAGCAAAAGCATTCTTTAAGCCAAGCTTATCACATAAGATAGATGCAATAGAAGGAAACTGGTAATCGGGAGTAGAAGTAGCGACAATCACCAGATCAATGTCATCGGGATCGGAACCTGTACGTTGCATCAATTGCTTGGCCGCTTTACGAGCCATATACGAAGTTCCTAAACCTTCTTCATTCAGAATATGTCTTTCCTTTACTCCGATACGGGTCATAATCCATTCATCATTGGTATCTACCATTTTTGAGATTTCGTCATTTGTCAAGACGTAATCGGGCACATATCCGCCGACTCCTGTAATTACTGCATTTATTTTTTCCATTAAAATCTTGTTTTCTTATAGAAACACTTAAACAACGGTAGTCTAAAAAGATTTGCTCATTCAAATAACAAATCTTTTTAGACACCCACTATTCAAGTATAAGTTTTAGTCAAACTGCCTGCAATTAAACAGCCGCTTCTTTTTCAACTGCAAGTTTACCTCTGTAGTAGCCGCATGCGCCACATACAGTATGATATACATGCCATTCACCGCAGTTCGGGCAAATAGCCAGTGTAGGAGCTACTGCTTTATCATGAGTTCTTCTCTTTGCAGTTCTTGTTTTTGACTGTCTTCTCTTAGGATGTGCCATTTTCTTTTAATCTTTAATTGTTATCTAATATTTTCTTTAATACGTCCCAACGCGGATCCACCGGCGTTTCCGTTTCTTCATTCATCAGCTCCACTTCTTCTTCAGGAGTAAAACCATCCTCCGCCATGTCATCATCAGAAGTTGTACGCAAATGCTTGTTCAGTTTGCTGCTCATCGCCTTATTACATTTTCCTGGAGCATGTACATGCTTCATCGGGATAGCCAAAGCAATAAACTCATACATGAACCATGCAACATTAATTTCTCCTTCTTCTTCAGGAATAACGATAAGGTTATCACCCTCTTCAGCATATTCATGACCAAATTTAACCAGCAACTTATCAGTAGAACTGACCGGCTGTTCCATATCATCCAAACAACGGTCGCATGGTATCCACACAAATCCATCTGTCTGAAAGTTCAATTCAAAAGCACGAGATGTTTTTTTTACAACTAATTCCACATTGACTTTCCCCTTCTGAACTTCCGGAGCATCAATATTGGCAAAAAAAAGATTGTCCAGTAAGAACTCATATTTCAGAGAATCTACCTGCATCCCTTTCAAATCTATTTTGTATTTATCAAACTTTCCCAAAGCTTCTTTTATTTATTCGGGCGACAAAGATACGAATAATTATCCTCATTATGTAGCATTTAAAGCAAAAACTTCACTTTTATATGATTTTCATCCTGAAAAATTCTTCTCCTGCCTTTCCATAAACAAATAAAGCCCCCGCATTCTTTCCGGAATACGGGGGCTTCTCTAAAACGGCGACTACCTACTCTCCCACTGTTACGCAGTACCATCGGCGTGACCGGGCTTAACTTCTCTGTTCGGAATGGGAAGAGGTGGAACCCCGGTGCTGTAGTCACCTGAATAAGGCAGACATGATGCAAAAAGTAAAGTCATGCGTAATTAATCATTACGATATGCTGAACGTATATATCCCCCATACTACGGAAGACAAAAAGTCAACGGGCAATTAGTAATGCTCGGCTGTGACATCGCTGCCTGTACACCTGCATCCTATCAACGTCATAGTCTTTGACGACCCTGAGAAATCTAATCTTGTGGCTGGCTTCGTACTTAGATGCTTTCAGCACTTATCCAATCCCGACTTAGATACCCGGCAATGCACCTGGCGGCACAACCGGTAAACCAGAGGTCAGTCCAACACGGTCCTCTCGTACTAGTGTCAGAGCCACGCAAATTTCATACGCCCACGATAGATAGAGACCGAACTGTCTCACGACGTTCTGAACCCAGCTCGCGTGCCACTTTAATGGGCGAACAGCCCAACCCTTGGGACCTTCTCCAGCCCCAGGATGTGACGAGCCGACATCGAGGTGCCAAACCCCTCCGTCGATATGAGCTCTTGGGAGGGATCAGCCTGTTATCCCCGGAGTACCTTTTATCCTTTGAGCGATGTCCCTTCCATACGGAAACACCGGATCACTATGCTCTAGTTTCCTACCTGATCGACTTGTCAGTCTCCCAGTCAAGCGCCCTTATGCCATTACACTCTGCCGACGGTTACCAATCGTCGTGAGGGCACCTTTAGAAGCCTCCGTTACACTTTTGGAGGCGACCACCCCAGTCAAACTACCCACCAAACAGTGTCCCCGCATCAGCGGGTTAGAACTCAAATAATCAAAGGGCCGTATTTCAACAGCGGCTCCACAAATACTGGCGTACCTGATTCAAAGCCTCCGGCCTATCCTACACATCAATCACCCAAATTCAATGTTAAGCTATAGTAAAGGTTCACGGGGTCTTTTCGTCCCATCGCGGGTAATCGGCATCTTCACCGATACTACAATTTCACTGAGCTCACGGTTGAGACAGCGTCCAGATCATTACACCATTCGTGCAGGTCGGAACTTACCCGACAAGGAATTTCGCTACCTTAGGACCGTTATAGTTACGGCCGCCGTTTACTGGGGCTTCAATTCAATGCTTCTCTTGCGATGACATCTCCTCTTAACCTTCCAGCACCGGGCAGGTGTCAGGCTATATACCTCATGTTTCCATTTCGCATAGCCCTGTGTTTTTGTTAAACAGTTGCCTGGACCTATTCTCTGCGCCTCACATTGCTGTGAGGACCCTTTATCCCGAAGTTACAGGGTCAATTTGCCTAGTTCCTTAACCGTGATTCACTCAAGCGCCTTAGTATATTCAACCCGACTACGTGTGTCCGTTTACGGTACGGGTACCAACAGGATGAAGTTTAGCGGATTTTCTCGGGAGTATGATTACATGCGCTATCGGATTGTTCGAAGAACGCTCCGTACTGTCAGGTTCGACTCTTGCACCGGATTTGCCTGGCACAATCAACATCTACACCCTTCAACCATCTATTCCGTCAGATGGCGGCATTGTCACTGCTCCGTCTCCACGTCACTCCTGAAGGTAGTACCGGAATATTAACCGGTTCTGCCATCGGCCTCGCCGTTCGGCTGAGCCTTAGGACCCGACTGACCCTGATCCGATTAGCGTTGATCAGGAAACCTTAGTCTTTCGGCGAGGGGGTTTCCCACCCCCTTTATCGTTACTTATACCTACATTTGCTTTTCCACACGCTCCAGAAGGGCTCACGCCCCGCCTTCAACGCCGAGTGGAATGCTCCCCTACCGATGATTTCTCATCCCAAAGCTTCGGTAGAACACTTATGCCCGATTATTATCCACGCCAAACTCCTCGACTAGTGAGCTGTTACGCACTCTTTAAATGAATGGCTGCTTCCAAGCCAACATCCTAGCTGTCTTAGCAATCTGACTTCGTTAGTTCAACTTAGTGTTCATTTCGGGACCTTAGCTGTTGGTCCGGATTGTTCTCCTTTAGGACATGGACCTTAGCACCCATGCCCTCACTCCTGACATAGAACTGGTACGCATTCGGAGTTTGTCAAGACTTGATAGGCGGTGAAGCCCTCGCATCTTATCAGTCGCTCTACCTCATACCAGTATAAGTCAAGGCTGCACCTAAATGCATTTCGGGGAGTACGAGCTATCTCCAAGTTTGATTAGCCTTTCACCCCCACCCTCAGGTCATCCAGAAGCTTTTCAACGCTTATTGGTTCGGTCCTCCAGATGGTGTTACCCATCCTTCAACCTGCCCAAGGGTAGATCACTTGGTTTCGCGTCTACTCCTTCCGACTATACGCCCTATTAAGACTCGCTTTCGCTTCGGATACGCGACTGAGTCGCTTAACCTCGCCGGAAAAAGTAACTCGTAGGTTCATTATGCAAAAGGCACGCCGTCACACCAAAAGGTGCTCCGACCGCTTGTAGGCGCATGGTTTCAGGAACTATTTCACTCTTCTGTTCGAAGTGCTTTTCACCTTTCCCTCACGGTACTGGTTCACTATCGGTCTCTCGGGAGTATTTAGCCTTACCGGATGGTCCCGGCAGATTCACGCAGAATTCCTCGTGCTCCGCGCTACTCAGGATACCACTAAGGTTCGGTCGGCTTCGTGTACCGGGTTGTCACCGTCTATGACTGAACTTTCCAGATCATTCCACTCACCAACTTTCGTCCCACGACGTGGTCCTACAACCCCATACATGCCGTAACATGTATGGTTTGGGCTGTTCCCCGTTCGCTCGCCACTACTGGGGGAATCATTATTTATTTTCTGTTCCTGCAGGTACTAAGATGTTTCAGTTCCCTGCGTTAGCCTTCTGCTATGCAGAATGGTTAGTCTTCAACTAACCGGGTTGTCCCATTCGGAAATCTCCGGATCAAAGGTCATTTGCACCTACCCGAAGCTTATCGCAGCTTATCACGTCCTTCATCGCCTCCGAGAGCCAAGGCATCCGCCATGCGCCCTTGCTTACTTTTTGTCTTACCGATCACGTATGGTCGATATATACTTTCAGCTCTTACTTTACTTTTTTCGTTACATCATGTCATAGTTCGCTTTGCAAACAGTTGATAGTTGAGAATTGATAGTTGAAAGTTTCAAAAATCAATCACACTAAGACTGTCGCTGAGTGGAGAATAACGGATTCGAACCGTTGACCCCCTGCGTGCAAAGCAGGTGCTCTAGCCAGCTGAGCTAATCCCCCGTTTTTTAGTTGAAAGTGGAAGTGGAAAGCTGAAAGTTACAATAACCATCAACCTTGAACTGTCAACTTCTAACTCTTTACGTAGTCCCAGGCAGAGTTGAACTGCCGACCTCTACATTATCAGTGTAGCGCTCTAACCAACTGAGCTATAGGACTGTCGAGTTCAACCTCGCCTTACGGCTCGGCTTCTTCTTTCTCATTATATCATAATAAACAAGTACGCGTAGTACGAAGAGGTTCTGATGTCAGTATCACTGAAAGAACCAACTTTTAATTTTCAACCTTCAACTTTGAACTTTGAACTTCAAAATCGAAGATTTTGATTGAGCGTCGCTCCAGAAAGGAGGTGTTCCAGCCGCACCTTCCGGTACGGCTACCTTGTTACGACTTAGCCCCAATCACCAGTTTTACCCTAGGGCGCTCCTCGCGGTTACGCACTTCAGGTACCCCCGGCTTTCATGGCTTGACGGGCGGTGTGTACAAGGCCCGGGAACGTATTCACCGCGCCGTGGCTGATGCGCGATTACTAGCGAATCCAGCTTCGTGGAGTCGGGTTGCAGACTCCAGTCCGAACTGAGAGAGGTTTTTGGGATTGGCATCACATCGCTGTGTAGCTGCCTTCTGTACCCCCCATTGTAACACGTGTGTAGCCCCGGACGTAAGGGCCGTGCTGATTTGACGTCATCCCAACCTTCCTCACATCTTACGACGGCAGTCTCCATAGAGTCCCCAGCATTGCCTGATGGTAACTATAGATAAGGGTTGCGCTCGTTATGGCACTTAAGCCGACACCTCACGGCACGAGCTGACGACAACCATGCAGCACCTTCACAGAGACCTTGCGGCTATATAGTTTCCTACATATTCCTCTGCAATTCAAGCCCGGGTAAGGTTCCTCGCGTATCATCGAATTAAACCACATGTTCCTCCGCTTGTGCGGGCCCCCGTCAATTCCTTTGAGTTTCACCGTTGCCGGCGTACTCCCCAGGTGGAATACTTAACGCTTTCGCTTGGCCGCTGACTGTGTATCGCCAACAGCGAGTATTCATCGTTTACTGTGCGGACTACCAGGGTATCTAATCCTGTTTGATACCCGCACTTTCGAGCATGAACGTCAGTTACAGTCCAGCAGGCTGCCTTCGCAATCGGAGTTCTTCGTGATATCTAAGCATTTCACCGCTACACCACGAATTCCGCCTGCCTATACTGCACTCAAGAGCCCCAGTATCAACTGCAATTTTACGGTTGAGCCGCAAACTTTCACAACTGACTTAAGACCCCGTCTGCGCTCCCTTTAAACCCAATAAATCCGGATAACGCTCGGATCCTCCGTATTACCGCGGCTGCTGGCACGGAGTTAGCCGATCCTTATTCATAAGGTACATGCAAAAGGCCACACGTGGCCCGTTTTATTCCCTTATAAAAGAAGTTTACAACCCATAGGGCAGTCATCCTTCACGCTACTTGGCTGGTTCAGGCTCTCGCCCATTGACCAATATTCCTCACTGCTGCCTCCCGTAGGAGTTTGGACCGTGTCTCAGTTCCAATGTGGGGGACCTTCCTCTCAGAACCCCTATCCATCGATGCCTTGGTGGGCCGTTACCCCGCCAACAAGCTAATGGAACGCATCCCCATCTTCCACCGAAATTCTTTAACTGAAAAAGGATGACCTCTTTCAGTGCCATCGGGCATTAATCTTTCTTTCGAAAGGCTATTCCCGAGTGGAAGGCAGGTTGGATACGTGTTACTCACCCGTGCGCCGGTCGCCATCTGTCATATTGCTATGACAATGCTGCCCCTCGACTTGCATGTGTTAAGCCTGTAGCTAGCGTTCATCCTGAGCCAGGATCAAACTCTTCATTGTAAAAGTATTGTCAATCGGCATTGCTGCCGGTCTTTGCTCTGTTCAGGACGCTCGGTTTATTAAAAGTTTATCTTTACCTATTTATCATAAGTATTGACGGTTCTTTCATTATACCCAAGACACTCGTCTTTATAAAAAAAGTCAAGTGCCTTGCTCTTGTACTACTTGTATTGTTTATGTAAATCTGTTCAAAGATCGCTTGTTTCAAATCGGCTTTCTTTAGGAAAGCGGATGCAAAGGTAAGAACTTTTAAGTATATGCTCCAAATATTTCTGAAGTTTTTTTCTTTTTTTTCTTTCTCCTCGTCGTCTCTCTTTGCGAAAGGGAGGGGAAAGGGAAAAAGGGACTGCCCTCATGATCCGTCTCTCTCAGAATGTCAATCTCAAGGCTCCCCGTCTCTTGGAAAGCGGGTGCAAAAGTAGAGATTTTACAAACACGAAACAAATATATCCAAACCTTTTTCTGAAGTTTTTTTCAATACAACACCTAACAGGCTGATTGACAAAGGAAGAGGGAAGACATGGTTTTATGCCGATGGAAAAGGAAGATTAAAAAAAGAAGAAGGGGACACATTATATATATAAAGCGGGCGAAGGGGGAGGGAAGAAGCAGGCACGGGAATCGGGGGGAACGGGAAAAGATCCATGCAGCCGCAAACGGGGTGAAAAGGAAGGAAGAAAGTAAGATAAAAGAGAAGAATATATCATCTATATATCGGGCTACCTGCATCTATATATCCACCGGACTGCATCTATAGATCCAGGTTACTCGATATATAGATCCAGGAAACGCGATATATAGATGCAAAAACGCTGATTAAATATCGCTGTTTGTCAGACACTTGCATTTATCACAAGAAATACTTGTGGCCGACAGAATAAATGCCAATGTCTGACGAGATAAATTCTTGTGGCCGGCAAGATTAGTGCCCGTATCTGACAACACGCGGCACTGCCTTCAAAAAGGGTTCGTTTTTTAGTCTCGCCGCTTTCACTCCCTCACTCATCTTTTATGCTCTCACAGACTTTCGGTGACATGAAGCTGAGGGATAGAAGCGTGGAGCTGAAGGTTAAAAACACAAAGTAGAGAGGCAGTAAAGTACACACAGTGAAACCATGAAAGCAATAGTAGGATATCCCCCACCCCTGAATGATTTGAAAAAAGGGAAACAGACTTTCTTTCAGCCAAAACAACTAAAACACGGACAGCAAGAAAAAAAGTGAAAGGATGAAACATCAAAACAAGGCGAAATAGATTCAGGGGCTAATTCGGATGACGAACAGTATATACTTTCGCATAAAGACATGACTAAGCAAACCTGCACACCTCCATAATACATGCAAACGGGGAAAAAATCATCCTTGTAAAATACCGGCGGGTAGAGAGGCAGAAGCAGTCCGGAAGGAATGATGCTCACCCCTCTTTCGCTTCTTCCTGTGGAATGCGGATAGATGTATAAAGTTCGAGTATGGCAGCTATCGTTAAAGAAACAATCCACTCATTGCCATGTGTAAAAAGCATGAATGCTCCACTCAACACCAGCAGCAATGCTCCGAAAACCTGTTGACGGCGTAAGCGTTTTACGGCAAGACTCTTGCACTCAGAAGGAGAATTGACCTGCGCCAAAGCTACTAAAGTAGCACCAATAGTATATATATAAGGTGCAAATGCCCATCCGGTAATATAAACGGCAGCACCAGCCAAAAGCATAACAGCTCCTACTATAAAAAGAACAGGGATCAGTTGTTTCATTCTTCTATGTCTTCTTCAAATACATAAATATCTTCATTAGGCTTCTTCATAAGGTACTTTTCGCGGGCAATCCGTTCAATAGCACCGGAATCGACGGCAAGTTCATTGAGCCGTTCCGTATTTTCCTCGTATTCCTTGCGATACTTTTCTATCTCACCGCGCAACCGGCTCTCCTCACGTGCGTATCCCAAACGACGCATAATACTGTTCTCATCCAGAAAACCCACAATAACCACAAAGAGCATAAACGTAATCAGATACTTATGCCTGCGGACGAAAGACCAAAGAGAAGCGAGTTTGTCCATGACGATTCAATGATTAATGATTAGTGTGCACAAAGATAAGACGAATAACTGAAAAAAAACTTTTTTTTGTGTACATTTGCACAAAAAGCAAAGACATGCTGCGCCTCAGCATAAGAAAGCGAACCTACTTCTGCATTCGGGTTGCACAATCTTTACACTATAAACAAAGATCCCTGACATGGAAAATTATATCGTATCAGCAAGAAAATACCGTCCTTCGACTTTTGAGTCTGTGGTAGGGCAACGCGCCCTGACCACCACTTTGAAGAATGCCATAGCTACCGGAAAGCTGGCTCACGCTTACCTTTTCTGCGGACCGAGAGGCGTAGGGAAAACCACGTGTGCACGTATCTTTGCCAAAACCATCAATTGCATGACTCCGACTGCCGACGGTGAAGCATGCAACCAGTGCGAATCATGCACAGCTTTCAACGAACAACGCTCGTATAATATCCATGAACTGGACGCCGCCTCCAATAACTCGGTGGACGATATCCGCCAATTGGTAGAGCAAGTAAGAATCCCACCACAGATCGGCAAATATAAAGTATATATCATCGACGAGGTGCACATGCTGTCTGCTTCCGCATTCAACGCTTTCCTGAAAACGCTGGAAGAACCACCGCGCCATGCTATCTTCATCCTTGCCACCACCGAAAAACACAAGATATTGCCCACCATCCTCTCTCGCTGCCAGATATATGACTTCAGCCGAATCGGTGTGGAAGATACCGTGGCACATCTGGCCTACGTAGCTTCCAAAGAGGGTATCACCGCCGAACCGGAAGCCCTGAATGTCATTGCCCTGAAAGCGGACGGAGGCATGCGCGACGCCTTGTCTATCTTCGATCAAGTAGTAAGTTTCACCGGAGGACATATCACCTACCAAAGCGTGATTGAGAACCTCAATGTACTGGACTACGAATACTATTTCAAACTGACCGACTTCTTCCTCGAAAACAAAGTGAGCGATGCTTTGCTGTTGCTGAATGATGTACTGAACAAAGGATTTGACGGCAGTCATTTCATCACCGGTCTTTCCTCTCATCTGCGCGACCTGCTGGTGAGTAAAGATGCGGCAACCTTGTCACTGCTCGAAGTCGGTGCAAGCATTCGCGAACGATATCGGGTACAGGCACAGAAATGTCCTCTGCCTTTCTTGTACCGTTCCATGAAATTGTGCAATGACTGCGACCTGAATTATCGGACCAGCAAGAACAAACGACTGCTTGTAGAGTTGACTCTTATACAGGTAGCCCAACTCACCACCGAAGGTGACGATACTTCGGGTGGGCGCAGCCCTAAACAAATCATAAAACCCGTATTTACACAACCTGCCGCAGCACAGCCGCAACAGGCCACCCCAGTTACACTTCATCAGCAACCAGCAGCCAAGCCGATTACGCAACCTGAATCTGCCATACAAACAAATAACAGTTCCAAGCCGATAGTCACCCAAATAGGCAATGCTGCTACAACACACGATACTCCTGCTGCCGTACTGATAGCACAAGGCAGAGAAGAAAAGAAAATTCCGGTGATGAAAATGTCCGGACTGGGTGTCTCCATAAAACGCCCTCATGCAGAAGAAGAACAAAAAAAAACAGATATTCCCACAGTTTTACCACAAACATCCCAGACTGAGGAAGATTTCATATTCAACGAAAGAGACATAAACTATTATTGGCAAGAGTATGCCGGACGTATGCCTAAGGAACAGGTTGCCATCGCCAAACGTATGCAAAACATGCATGTCACCTTGCTGAATGATACTACCTTTGAAGCAGTAGTAGATAACGAAATCATTGCCAAAGATTTTATATCTATGATACCTGCTTTGCAGGATTACTTGCGCATCCGCCTGAAAAACCGAAAAGTCACCATGACCGTACGCGTCAGTGCCCCCGCAGAAAAGGTCCGGGCGTACGGCCGAGTTGAAAAGTTCCAAATGATGGCACAAAAAAACAATGCCTTGATGGAACTGAAAAACGAATTCGGCCTGGAGCTCTATTAACTCTATTTAGCCCTTTCCGAAGTCTGCCGATATTTATTGTTTTCTAATCAGAAGAAAATCAGTGTATTTAATTTTTTATTATTGGATAAATGTTTATTTTTGCCAATAATATTCAAAAGAGGCAAACAAATAGACAAGGGATGAAAGTAATTACATTGGCGATATTCGGGCAGATGCTGTTTGCTTCTGTATTTACTGCTTCCGCAGTAACCAACCAAGGAAAACAAAAGATACTGGAATCATTCGTAAAAAGACAAATTCTTTATGATGTTTCCACCCCGTTGGATAGCGTGATTCTTTGGAGCGAGCAACTCCTTCCCAGCATACAAGCGGACGAACATAAAGATAAAGAAGTCTATTTTTTGCTACAGCTCCAGTTAGCAAATGCCTATACTCTACGAGGCGATGTCGGCCTGGCAACAGACCTTGCACAATTAATGTATGAGGGTGCAAGAAACCTGAACTACCAATTCGGTATAGTGGTAGCCAATCAGGCCATCGGAGATGCTTATAACACCATTGCCGATCTGTATGACAAAGCTTTGGAATCTTATCAAGATGCGTTAAGCGAACTGTCACTTATTTCCTCGAAACACCCGTACAGGACACGACTTCTACTGAAAATATCCAATGTGCTGCAACGAAAAGGGTGTTTGGAAGAGGCACATGAGATACTAAATGAGCTGAAAGACATCCTTCAACAAAAACCGGATTATCCCACGGAATTCTTTTTCAACATAGAGAAAGCCAATTATGCTATTTCTCACGGGCATCTCTCACAAAATTATCTGGATGAAGCAGCAGGCCATTTGTATAAAACAGATTCCATTTACAAAAAACATCCCGAAAGATTTTACCGTTTCCATTTAGATTATACCACCGCTGCCTATTACCGAGCTATGGGAAATTGGAATAAACAATATTGGGAAAAGGCCCTGAATATTTATTCCAAATTACAAGAAGAATATGCCAACAACAAACGTTCCACCTATTACCGTTGGACATCATTAGAAAAAATCTACCTCTATAAAATACAGGGCATGTCTATGGAAGCCTGCCACATTTATCAAGAGCTATACCCTCCGATAGATACACTTGCTGCACAAAGCTATATACGGCAAATCAATGCCATAAAGGCAAAATACCAGGTTGACAAGCTTGCAGTTGCCAGCAATGAAGAGTACAACAAGATTGTGAGCAGCATTACGATTGGCAGCATAATTATATTGGTATTATTTTCCCTATTAGCCGTCCGACTCAGAACACAACGGGAAAAAGTGGTTCTATCTACCCGAAAGCTGGCTCTCTCGCGGGCCAATGCTGAAAATGCGACACGTGCCAAAAGCGTATTCCTCTCGAATATGAGCCATGAGATACGTACACCACTCAATGCATTGTCCGGTTTCTCTTCATTACTGATGGAAGACGGCCTTGATTCAGAAACCCGCCGTCAATGCAACGAGGTAATCCAACAAAATTCCGAACTGTTACTGAAACTCATCAATGATGTTATAGACCTGTCAAGCCTTGAATTCGGAAAATTACAGTTCAGCATAAAAAGACATGACGCGATATGCATCTGCCAAAATGTAGTAGATACCGTAAGCAAAGTAAAACAAACACAAGCCGAAGTGTCGTTTGCCACAAACCTGAAAGAGATGATCATAGAAACGGACGACTCGCGTTTACAGCAGGTATTGATAAACCTGCTGATAAATGCGACTAAGTTTACTCCGGAGGGTAGCATCGTTTTAGAACTGAAACAAGAAGCAGAAAATATGATTTTCTTTTCTGTAACAGACACTGGATGTGGCATTCCACAAAACAAACAAGCCACCATCTTTCAACGATTTGAGAAATTGAATGAGAATATGCAAGGCAGCGGTTTGGGACTTTCCATCTGCCAGCTTATCATCGAACATATCGGCGGTAAAATCTGGATTGATCCCGATTACAAACAAGGCTCCCGATTCTGCTTCACTCATCCCATCAACCAAACATGCACAAGCGAAAGAAAGGAGACAGAGATATGAAAAGGATATTCTTTATAATACTGTTCTCCATCTGCTGGCTATCTCCCTCACTACACGCTAAGAATCCGGGTCAACAAACCAAAGATAGTCTGCTGCATCTCTATCTCACCTCTTCACCCGATACCACCAGACTGAAGCTTTTGTACAGTATAGCACTGCTGGATCAAATATCCCCCACATTCATCTACTACGAAAACAAATTGCTGGAAGAAGCTGTTGCCCAAAAGAACATTCTTTTCCAAAGTGCTGCAATTTATGGACATGTAGTATATTACTACAACAAGCTGGATCAAAAACACGCAGAACAATGGATGCACAGACTTGAACTGATAGCAGAAAAAAATTGCTTCTACAACCACTACTTCAAAGGGAAAAAGATGATGATTGAATTCTATATCATCAGTCAGAAAATAGAACAGGCACTTAAAGAAGCTCAGGACATGTATGATAAGGCCGAAAAACTCAGCAACCGGAACGGCATGCGTGAAGCCTGTCTCTGCCTATCGACGGGATACTTCAACACACTACGCTACAAAGAGGGGATGGCTGCACTGAACAAAGCCTTTGAACTGGCAGAACCTGATGACACCTTTCTGGACAAGATGGACTTGCTGACCAAAGCCGTACTGGCATATTCATACCTGCGTGACAACGATAAATTATATCATTCTCTGACAGATTTGGATAGCATCAAAAGGATATTGGCAAAAACAAGCGGCATGACAAACGGTTACCTTAATCTCTATCTGCTGATAGAAATTCAATATGCTTTCTACTACACACGTATCCAACACCCGGCAGAAGCATGGGAACATTTGCAAAATTCAGACAAATATCTGACTACTTCTTCTTTCTTGCCTTACAGACTGCTGAGATTAGGAGCTTATGCGGAATATTACCAACTGACCAAAGAATACGAGAAAGCTTTAAATTGTCTGGATGAAGCTATCCAACTCATAGCTCCCATCTCACCGGAGGACGCCCAAATTTATGGCATTCAGAAAGCAGACTTATTGGTAAAAATGAAACGCCCGGACGAAGCACTTCCTCTCTATAAACA
Organism: Bacteroides helcogenes P 36-108; assembly: GCF_000186225.1. Lineage (NCBI taxonomy): Bacteria > Pseudomonadati > Bacteroidota > Bacteroidia > Bacteroidales > Bacteroidaceae > Bacteroides > Bacteroides helcogenes. The sequence continues at coordinate 290,526 of NC_014933.1, forward strand.
GATAACCAAGTCCAAAGATTCGCTGTACACTGCTTTTTCTGCTTCACAGATAGAACAGATACAAAGTATGTATAACATGGACAAACTGATATTTCAGAAAGAACAACGGCGAACCATGTTCCACCGCATCTGTCTGATTACATTCATCATTGTCATCATCGTGCTCCTACTTTTCAACATCCGCATGTATAGCAGTCGCAAACATCTGGAACGAGATGAAAAAGAAATGCGCAACCTCACCCGTATTGCAGAAGAAGCCAATGAAGCCAAAAGCCGTTTTCTTTCCAATATGAGCTACAGCATACGTATCCCGCTAAACAATGTAGTAGGCTTCTCACAACTGTTGTCCACGGACACTAATCTAAGTGAAGCAGAACGGAATGAGTACTCTGAAATCATACAAACCAATTCTACCGAATTAATTCAACTGGTGAACGATGTCCTCGACCTCTCCCGTCTGGAAGCCAACATGATGAAGTTTCAATTACAGGATTGCAATGTAGCAGATTGGTGCAATGACCTTAAATACACCGTGCAGATGCACGGCGGAGAAACCGTACAGTTGCAGCTTGATGCCGAAACCGGAGACGCACGTATACATGCAGACATAAATCGACTGACCCAAATCGTATCAGGTATGCTGCTCTCTCCTGATGATTGCAAAGAACCGTATGAAGCGAGGATGAGTTTAGTTTATCAGCCCGAAGATAACCTCATTACCTGCCGGATTGAAAACATTCCTATGGCAAATTCCCAATTCACCAACCAAAAGGTTCTTACACGCCAAAAGATAAACCAACTGTTTTTTGCGCATTTCGGAGGAACATATAAAATGGAAAAGAATAGTAATAATAAAATAGAAGCCATTACTTTCACCTACCCAACACTGCCTGAAGGCAAACAACCACCTCATTTATAACAGATTTCGTAACCTCTTATTTAGACACCATACAAATTAAACGTTTTTAATCAAGATTGATAACAACTAATTAAGAAAACCACTATTTTTGCCGAACGAATTAGTACTAATAATTAAAAAATTAAAAAATGGCTTACGTAATTAGTGACGATTGTATTGCTTGCGGTACTTGCATTGACGAGTGTCCAGTAGGCGCTATCTCTGAAGGCGATATCTATTCTATCGATCCTGAAACTTGTACAGAGTGTGGTACTTGCGCAGATGTTTGTCCGTCTGAAGCAATTCATCCGGGAGAATAATAAATCATCCCTTAAAAAAAGTAGAAAGGCTCGGTTTTTAAAAACCGAGCCTTTCTACTTTTTTTAAGGGATGATTTCAATACAATACCGATAAGAAAACTCTAACAATTTCTTATCAGTACTTATTTTTAATTAAGTTCAGCCAACGCTTCCTTGATGCGGCGAATAGCCTCTATAATATTTTCGTCACTGGTAGCATAACTCATACGAATACATTCGGGAGCACCGAAAGATGTACCACCCACACATGCTACATGAGCTACTTCCAACAGATACATAGCCAAATCATCCGAATTTCCGATCTTACGATCACCAGCAGACTTCCCAAAGAAAGAGCTACATTTCGGAAACAGATAAAAAGCACCCTCCGGCACATTTACTTCAAATCCCGGAACATCCTTAGCCAACTTCACTATCAGGTCGCGACGACGCTCAAATGCCTTTCGCATTTCCTCTACGGGAGCCTGTGAACCTGTATAAGCAGCTTCTGCTGCCTTCTGTGACACAGAACAAGGGCCTGAAGTATATTGCCCCTGCAGTTTATTACATGCTTTCACAATCCATTCCGGTCCGGCTATAAAACCAATACGCCAACCTGTCATGGCATAAGCCTTGGAGACACCATTTACTATAACCGTACGTTCCTTCATTTCGGGAAACTGTGCAATGCTCTGATGCTTGCCGATATAGTTGATATGTTCATAAATCTCATCGGCAATAACAATAATCTGCGGATATTTAGCCAATACAACGGCCAATCCAGCCAATTCTTCCTTACTATATACAGAACCTGTCGGATTGGATGGAGAACAAAGAATCAAGACTTTTGTCTTTGGAGTGACAGCCGCTTCCAACTGTTCGGGAGTAATCTTGAAATCCTGTTCAATGCCTGCAGCCACAATAACCGGAATACCTTCTGCCAACTTCACCATTTCGGGATAACTGACCCAATAGGGAGCAGGTATAATCACTTCATCACCCGGATTCACCAATGCCAAAACAGCATTACAAACAGATTGTTTTGCACCATTAGCGCAAGATATTTGCACAGCCGTATATTCCAGACTGTTCTCTTTCTTTAATTTCTCTACGATAGCGTTGCGTAGAGCCGGATAGCCCGGAACCGGAGAGTAGCGAGAGAAGTTGTCATCTATCGCCTTTTTCGCCGCCTCTTTAATGTGATCAGGGGTGTTGAAATCGGGTTCACCCACACTCAGGTTAATTACATCTACGCCTTGGGCTTTCAGCTCCGCGCTCTTTTGAGACATAGCCAGCGTCGCAGAAGATGACAAACTGTTCAAACGATCTGATAATTGGTTCATTTTATTACTGTTTAATGGTTGTTATGCAAATCTGGTTACAAAATAAGCAAATTTCTCTGATATAATAAAACAAAAAGACAGTTACTTATTAAAATGGAGTGTATGCCCCATACGTTCTTTCTTTGTACGCAAATAACGTTCGTTATATTGATTTGGAGTTGACTCAATGGGCACATTTTCCATTATCTCCAGACCATAAGCCTCCAAGCCCACACGCTTTACCGGATTATTAGTCATCAAACGCATTTTATGGACACCTATTTCGCGAAGGATCTGAGCACCTACACCATAATCGCGTTCATCGGCCAAATGACCGAGGCAAATATTAGCATCCACTGTATCCAAACCATCTTCTTGCAATTTATAAGCCTTCATCTTTTCCATCAAGCCTATACCGCGTCCTTCCTGATTCAAATAAACAACTACACCTTTCCCCGCTTTCTCAATCATTTCCATAGCCTTGTGCAACTGTTCTCCGCAATCACAGCGCTTGGAACTGAAAATATCACCCGTTGCACAAGAAGAATGTACACGTACCAAAATAGGTTCATCCGATGCCCAGGTTCCTTTAAATAAAGCCACATGTTCCAGACCATTGGATTTCTGGCGGAAAGGAATCAGACGAAAATGTCCGTATTCCGTAGGCATATCAACTTCAACTCCTTTCTCTACGATGGATTCCTGTTTCAGACGATAAGCTATCAAATCACGGATAGCAATCAACTTCAAACCATATTCATCGGCCATTTTACGCAGTTCGGGCAAGCGTGCCATGCTTCCGTCTTCATTCATAATCTCCATCAACGCACCCGCCGGATAAAGCCCTGCCAAACGCGCCATATCGATAGCCGCCTCCGTATGTCCTGCACGACGCAATACACCTTTTTCCTGCGCATACAACGGATTGATATGCCCTGGGCGGCCAAACGTAGCAGGAGTAGAGGCGGGATCTGCCAATGCCCGGATAGTTGCCGCACGATCGGCTGCAGAAACACCCGTACTGCAACCATCCAATTTATCAACAGTCACAGTAAAGGGAGTACCCAGTACGGATGTATTGTCTGTCACTTGATGCGGCAGATCAAGTTCTTTGCAACGTGAAACTGTTATCGGAGCACAAAGCACGCCACGTGCATGTTTCAACATGAAATTAACCTTTTCAGGCGTAATCATCTCTGCCGCAATAATCAAATCACCCTCATTCTCACGATCTTCATCGTCAACCACAATCACAAAGTTACCGGCCTTGAATTCCTCAATGGCTCCCTCTATTGTATCCAACTTTACATTTTCCATAATTATATCTGTTTTTTTATTTATTCTGATTGTCTTCTATAATTTTGATTATATCTCCACTCGTCTTGACTATCCTTTCCATATCTTTATCTAAACGAATACGAAATGCCCAAATACGGAAATAGAAAAACAAGCCTACCGGAACGACCACTCCACAGAGCAAATTCAGCCAATAATTGCGGAAAGGACGCACATGTGCATGAACAGCAATGACGGGATAATTATTCAATGTCATCAACAGAGGAACCGACCTCGTATTGGACATTTCTTCAATCAGCCCCTCCATACGTTCACTGATTTCCTCCATTTCAATATCCTGCGCTTCGTTCATCCACAAATAAAAATAGTTAGGAGCCCGTTTCAAAGCTTTCCTCTCCGCATAGGCACGGCAATCTGCAGACAACACTTGCAAGTCACCGAGCAAGCGCGCATAATCCGGATCATGAATAATAACCTCCTTGCGAAACATGTGGCGGATACTGCGAATGCCTACTGTTTTTTTAAACCAGTTGACGTAAGCATCGGCATTGAGCACCACTGAGTCATTATTGGATTTATAGGTAAGGAAAGCTCCTAACGGCGCCAATATCGCAGTACTGGTCCACATTCCTGTCCAAACAATCCACTTGCCGTCACGAGCCATTTTATAGCCCGTATTATTAATGATATAATATATTATAAATATCAAGACGGATACCACCACCGGCATACCCAAACCGCCTTTACGGATAATACCGCCAAGCGGAGCACCTATAAAGAAAAAGATAAGACATGCAAATGAGAGCGTAAGCTTCTCGTGCCAAGAAAGGTAATGGCGGCGAAGACTGTCATCTGTCTGAGAGATACTGACACTTTTAAAATTCCAATCATTTCCGGCACTCTCCGCACGACTGACCGCAGCAGAGACTATTTTCTGTTTCTGCATCAACGTGGCTATGTTAAACAAACTGTCCACATTATAATCGCCCAAACGAGCCTTCTCCACTCTAATAGTATCTTCTTTGCTCAGACCGGATGCCGCATTATAGGTTCCCGCCATCGCCTCTTTATAGAAACTTCTCCCCACACTGTCACTCAAAACCGTCATAGAGTCAATGCTTGCCTGCAACATCCTCATGTTCTTACTACTGGACTGATTGCTCATGATACCGGCATCCACCATATTGAAATCAGAGTTAAATTCAATGATGGCATGTTTTTCACGAAAAGCTTCCCGCCGATAAGGAACATTCTGCTGGTTCATGTTCTGAGACTTCAGATTTTCAAACTGCTCACCGCTAAACAGATGCAGATATAAATGTTGCTTATCCGCCGTCATTTCCAGTTTTCCGGAATCAGCCTTGATAATCTGTGCATTCTCAAATCCCTTTTCAAAATTATAAATCAGCACATCATAGAGCATACCTGTCTTGCGGTCTTTATGCTTCACATACAGATTATAGCCTTCTATTTCATCATAGAACACACCTTCCGGAATGTCCACTTCCGGAGACTTCTGCTTCATGGACAACAGCAAGGTCCACAACTTTGTCTGTGCCTGCGGCCCTATGACATTCTGAAAATAAAAGGAAACACAGCTTACAAGAGCGATAAAGACTATGAGGGAACGCATGATTTTGAGCAATGAGATACCAGCGGCCTTCATAGCAAGCAATTCAAAACGTTCTCCAAAATTTCCGAAAGTTATAAGAGCAGCCAGCAGAATAGCCAATGGCAGTGAGACAGGAACCAGCGTCAGCGCCGAATAAAAGAAAAACTGTGCCAGCACAGTCATTTCCAATCCTTTCCCGATTAATTCATCTACATATCTCCACAAAAATTGCATCATGAAGATGAAAAGACAAATGAAAAAGGTTCCCATGAAGAGCATACAGAAGCTCTTTAAAACAAATATATCTAACTTTTTTATACGCAGCATTTTACTCTTTTCATGCAATAAGGATACAAAAGTAGCACAAAAAAGGGAGTACGGGAAATATTTAATTGAAAGTTAACTAAAAACCACACGTTCTACGCAAAGTATCGACTTGTGACTCCCATAATTCACGTAAATCGGCAACTTCCTCCTCATCAGTGAAGTCCGTAATTTCCAATACGAAATCATTCGTCAACTCACTATTTGTCATCTTTAATTCAAAATATTCGCGTGGGTTCTCATCATCCAGCCAGCGGAAACGGATAAAAGAATAAGCACGTACAGCTATAATCTCAGCATCACGCTTTTCAGTCTTACCCCAAAAAAAAGTGACGATTTTATCGTCTGATTGTACCCTGTCTGCAAACCAGGCCTCCAAGCCGTTGGGAGTGCTTATTGCTGTCCAAAGAATACTTTTAGAAGTCGCATTCAAGAGATATTCCAAATGTACTTTCTTTCTTTCCATAGTCTATTCTGCTTTTTATTGCGTCAGCCAAGGTAAATACTTTTTTCTAATTAGAAAAAATAATTCATTAAATTTATTTGGATAAACCTCATGCAACAGTTATAACTCATTGATAATGTACACAAAAAAACAAACAATTAAAGCATCCATCTTTTGTGGCCTTTTTTATGTAAGCACAACAAGCAACAGAAAATCCCTATATTTTTTTGGTAGTTAAAATAAAAGCTATATCTTTGCACCCGCAATCAAGAAATGATGGCGGGATAGCTCAGCTGGTTAGAGCGCATGATTCATAATCATGAGGTCCCCGGTTCAATCCCGGGTCCCGCTACTGATAAGGATTTAGACTGTTGGGAGGCTTCCACTCTTGGCGGTCTTTTTTTATTTATGCCCCTTCAGGTCTTCAGTCGAAGCATAAAGCGGCTGCCTTTACCTGGCTCACTCTGGACAGTCAACGTACCTCCATGCGCTTCAACGAAATCTTTGGAAATAGACAAACCAAGACCGCTTCCCTGCACCTTTGTTCCAGGAACCCGAAAATAACGGTCGAAGATACTTTGATGATAGCGAGGATCAATGCCTTTGCCAAAATCCTGCACATACATTTCGATAAAATCGTCTTCATGGCTGACACCAATGATTACACGTCCGTTTTCTTTGGAATAGCGAATGGCGTTACTCAACAAGTTAGTCAGCACCCAGGCTATCTTTTCACTGTCAACGAACAGTTTCGGAATTTTCCCATCGGGATATTCCACTTCTATATGTATGTTAAATCTGTCTGCTTGCACCTGATTGGCCTTAATAGCATATTCAATAAGTTCAATCGGCTTTGTTATTTTCGGCATCATCTGCAGTTTGCCCGCTTCTACCTGCGTCATGTTCAAAAGTTCGGCTGTAATGCCCAGCAGGCGGTTTGCATTGTCCCTGATACTCCTTGACAGTTGTTCCTGTTCATCATTCAATGTTCCTACACGCCTGTCCTCCAATAATTGCAAACTCATAAGAATGGCAGAAACCGGTGTTTTCAGTTCATGGGAGATGGTAGAGATGAAAGTAGTCTTTGCTGTATCCAATTCCTTAAATTCGGTGATATTTTTCAGCAGGATAACTTCACCCAGATTTTGAATTTCGTCCATATCCTCATCCTTATTCATAATGGTGATATAAGCCGCCTGAAAGTAACTCTCTTTGTTGTCTGCATAAATTTTCAGAGGCTCTTTCTTTTCACTTGGAGCGATCAATTCCCGTATCAGTCTGCGCAGAAGATCATTCTTTAGCGAAAGCTCTTCGGCAGAACGGCGGATCACTTCTTCACGTTTCAGATTCAGCACTGTCAGTGCCTCGTTATTGATAAAAAGAATCTCATATTCACGATTCAGCCCAATGATAGGCTCATGGATACTGTTGACCACCGCCTCAAGGAACTTCTTTGCGGCAAGGATGTCATTCAAAGTGCTGGCACGATATTCGGCCAGCCGTTCCGCCATGCGGTTAAAGCTACCGGCCACTTCATCGAACTCTTCATGTCCACTCATGTCCAGTCGCTTCCCATAATTATGATTGGCTATTTCAAGGATGCCATGCGTCAATTCCTGAATGGGCTTGCTAATAGAGCGCGGAAGCCAAAACAGCAACACGATACTGGCAAAAATACAGACCCCTCCCGTTACGGAAATCCACAGCAGAGCGCGTTGTAGTCCGGGCATAGCCGCGGGACTGTCCGGCTCCGTGGCCGTCAATATCTGGAGATTCACAACGGAAAGAGCAACAAGTAAGATAATCATCCCTGTCAACAATCCCACACCAAGTATCAATTTCGTACGAATATTCATAATGTCCCAAGTACTTTAGAAATTTATGCAAGTATAATCAAATCTATGTTTTCCTGTGCCAAATCATCCATAAATTTTCTGTATTTCAATATCATAAACAAGGATCGCAAAAGAGGAAAAGAGGGACCGCCCATGCACACTGTCGTTATCTGCCTCTCTTTGCAAGTCGTGACAATAGCGTCCAGTATATTCCCCGACTGCACTTGAACCACTTCCCCGTTCAATTCGGTCACCAGCCTAAAATGATTCAGCAAATAACGCTGGCTCGCCAAGTTGATGCGGTCGGCACTCTCGCGTGGTGTCTGCACATAGAGGGCCGCAAACGATGTATTGTAACGTGTAGCCAAGCGCGCCGCCTTACGGATGATACGCCGCGGCGTCTTCTCGTGACTGCTGATACATGCCAGAAATTTCTCATGGCGAACTCCCACACCAGCCACCACTTCGTTCTTCACCTTCTTTTCCACCTGCATGGCAACTTCTTTCAGTGCCAGTTCGCGCAACTGAAGAATATTCTCCGTCCTGAAGAAATTATTCAGAGCTACGGACACTTTTTCGGGCTTGTATATCTTGCCCGTTTTCAAACGTGCTATCAGTTCTTCAGCGGTCAAATCTATATTCACCACCTCATCCGCTTTCTGCAACACACTGTCCGGAATTCGCTCTTTCACTTCAATACCCGAAATGCTCTGCACTTCTTCGTTGACGCTCTCAATATGCTGTATGTTGACTGCGGAAATTACATTAATTCCCTCTTCAAGCAGTTCCATCACATCCTGCCAGCGCTTTTCATTACGGCTGCCTTCCACGTTGGTATGCGCCAGTTCATCCACGACCACTATTTCGGGATGCATCAGAATGATGGTATCCAAATCCATTTCCTCCAGTTCCTTGCCTTTATAAAAGATTTTGCGGCGGGGGATGACGGGCAGCCCTTCCAGTTGTGCATCCGTACCGGCACGTCCGTGCGTCTCGATATATCCTATCCTTACATCGACTCCATTGTCCAGCAGGTCATGCGCCTCCTGAAGCATACGGTAGGACTTGCCTACCCCTGCAATCATGCCAATATAAACTTTGAACTTGCCTCGTCGTGATTCTCTTATCAGGTCGAGGAAGTGCCGGACATTTTCTTCCCTGCTCATCGCCCTGCTTCCTCCAAAGCAATATTCAGTTTCAGCACATTCACTTTCTCCGTACCAAACAGTCCAAGCAACGGTCGTTCCACTGCCTTTTCAACAACAGCCCTTACGTCCGCCTCTTTCATCCCCCGTGCTCGCGCCACCCGCTTCACCTGGATATAAGCACAGGTAGGAGTGATGTCCGGATCAAGGCCTGATCCGCCGGAAGTAACCATTTCAGCAGGCACATCCTTGCGGGACAGATAAGGGTGATGTAGCAAAAAGTGGTCTATGCGGGCTTCTATCTCTGCGATGTATCGATCATCCGTAGGAGCCCTGTTGCTACCTCCTGAAGCATCGGCGGCATAACCACCAGCAGATGGTCGTCCCCAAAAATAAACATCTTTTGTAAACATCTGGCCCACATTGATGGCTCCCACCACCTTACCGTCGAGGACAGCCACTCTGGCATTGCCTTTTCCGGTCCCGACAAAGAATGCAAATGTCCACAAAAAAGAAATATAGAACACGAAAAAGAATACGCAGAATGCGAGTGTGACTTTAATCGATTTCCAAAGGGTTTTCATTTTCCTTTTTTTAAAACAGTTTAGTATATAACGGGAATATATGTATCATTATTTTGCAGCGCACTTACTCAGAAAAATAAGCTGACCGCCATATCTATCAGCTTGATGCCGATAAACGGGACAATGACACCGCCCGCACCATAAATCAGCAAGTTGCGGCGAAGCAGAGCACCCGCCCCTATTGGTTTGTAACGGATTCCCTTCAAAGCCAAAGGTATCAAGGCAGGAATGATGATGGCATTGAAAATGATTGCTGATAGAACGGCCGTTTCAGGGCTATGCAACCTCATCACATTCAACGGAGCCAATTGGGGAACAGCAACCATAAACAATGCCGGAATGATAGCGAAATATTTGGCAACATCGTTTGCTATGGAGAAAGTGGTCAGCGTGCCGCGTGTCATCAACAACTGCTTGCCTATTTCCACGATTTCAATCAGCTTTGTTGGATCATTGTCAAGATCAACCATGTTTCCAGCTTCCTTGGCAGCCTGCGTGCCACTGTTCATCGCCACGCCCACGTTCGCCTGTGCCAGTGCGGGGGCATCGTTCGTGCCGTCACCCATCATAGCTACCAGCTTGCCGCCCTGCTGTTCTTTCCGGATATACTCCATCTTGTCCTCCGGTTTGGCTTCGGCGATAAAGTCATCCACACCCGCCTTGTTGGCAATATACTCAGCAGTCAACGAATTGTCTCCCGTCACCATCACTGTCTTCACACCCATTTTTCGGAGGCGCTCAAAGCGTTCGCGAATACCCGGTTTGATAATATCCTGTAATTCGATGACACCGGCCACCTTGCGGTTGACGCAGACTGCCAACGGAGTGCCACCGCTGCCGGTAATCGCGGATATTACATCATCGGCCTCCTTCGGAAAGTCGTTTCCTGCCTCTTCCACAATCCTGCGGATCGCATCGAACGCTCCTTTTCGAATTTGTGTCCCGTCTTGCAAGTCAACACCGGAACATTTGGTTTCGGCTGTAAACTTCACCATTCGGGCTACGGATGCATTCAGGTCGCGGATGCGGCGACCCCATCCGCAACCTAACTCTATGATGGATTTTCCTTCCGGTGTTTCGTCCGAAAGCGAGGAAAGTAAGCAGAACTCCACAAACGCGTCCTCGTCAGTACCGGGAAGAATATGAAACTTCGTGGCTTTGCGGTTGCCGACAGTGATTGTGCCAGTCTTATCCAGCAGCAGAGTGTCAACATCTCCCGCCGTCTCCACTGCCTTGCCCGATTTCGTGATTACATTGGCACGGAGCGCACGGTCCATCCCTGCAATTCCTATCGCAGAAAGCAAGCCACCGATGGTAGTAGGTATCAGGCAAACAAACAGTGAAATAACAGATGCGATGGAAATATATGTTCCGGGATGATCCACATCAGTATAGTCCGCAAACGGTATCAATGTCATGCACACGATAACGAACACAAGCGTAAAACCGGCCAATAAAATAGTCAATGCCACCTCATTTGGTGTCTTCTGTCGGGTAGCCCCTTCCACCAGCGCTATCATCTTGTCGAGGAAACTTTCACCCGGCTGCTGAGTGACCAATACCTTTATCTTGTCAGAAAGCACTTTCGTACCACCCGTCACCGAACTCTTGTCACCGCCAGCCTCGCGGATTACCGGTGCAGATTCACCCGTTATGGCACTCTCGTCAATAGAAGCCAGACCTTCCACAATCTCGCCGTCAGCAGGAATCGTATCACCAGCCTCGCAAACAAAGCAGTCACCTTTTCTCAGGTGTGAGCTACTGACAGTACGTACTTTACCTTCTACCCATACCTTGGCAGGAGTATCTTCACGGGTTCTACGCAAACTATCTGCCTGCGCCTTGCCGCGCGCCTCGGCAATAGCCTCGGCAAAATTTGCGAACAGCATAGTGGCAAACAGAATGGCGAACACCACAAGATTATATCCAAATCCACCGTACGACGCAACTACCACCGAAAGAAGGCAAACAACGAGCATTACAACCGTCACAATCTCCACCGTAAACATTATCGGATTCTTTACCATCACTCGCGGATTCAATTTCACGAACGACTGCTTCAAACTTTCCATTACTTGCTCCTTCTGAAACAAAGAAGCTGATTTCTTATCTTTCATACCTCATTATATAGACATAAATATGACGTACCTGAAAGCCCTGTGCCTATCACCAGTCTCATCAGGACTCTATTCTTTTCACTCCTATACGCAGTGATTACAACACCTGGAACCTTTTTCAGAAAACGCCCCATGTTTTCATCTTTCAGCAGTATAGTCTTACAAGCTAAATCCCTGAAGCTGCCCCTCCGGGTACAAGCACTTCACCGACAGCATACGACTCATCATCGATTTATCGAAAAATGTTCGGCAATCGTGCTCAAGGCATGAACCGGGAAAAATGCCAGAGCAGCCACAATAAAAATAACCACAAAAGTCATTACACCGAATGTCAGCGTATCGGTCTTAAGCGTGCCGGAGCTTTCGGGTATGAACCTCTTTTCTGCCAGTAAACCTGCGATGGCCACCTGTCCTACAATTGGAATGAAACGGCACAGAATAAGTGCCCATCCGCATGCGTAGTTCCAGAAAAGCGTATTATCACCCAAACCCTCAAATCCAGAGCCGTTATTGGCTGCAGATGAAGTAAACTCGTAGAGCTGCTCACTCAGCCCATGAAAACCCTGGCTATTCAACCAGCCGCCCTCACCAACCACAAATTCCGGATGATGCACCAGCAGATAGCAGGACAAAGCGGTTCCAGTCAAAATCACAAACGGATGAAGCAAAGCTACTACCGTTGCAATCTTCATTTCCCGCGCTTCCACCTTCTTACCCAGGAACTCAGGGGTACGTCCCACCATCAAGCCGCTGATGAACACTGCAAGAATGATAAACGTATAATAGTTCATCCATCCCACCCCTACTCCGCCAAACCAAGTATTGACCTGCATATTCAGCATTTCCATCATACCGGACAGGGGCATCATCGAGCTGTGCATACCATTGACCGAACCATTGGAGGTAGCTGTAGTGACAATACTCCACAACGCAGTGGAAGCCGTCCCAAAGCGAATTTCCTTGCCTTCCATCGCCCCATTGTCCTGCGCAATACCCAGTCCATCAAGGCATGGGTTACCCTGCATTTCCTGGCAAATATTTATACAAATTCCGGACAAACAGGCAAAGAGCATCACTCCATAAATGCAATAGGCCAACTTCTTCCGCTTCGTATAAAAGCCCACAGCCAGCACCATTGCCATCGGGATAAGCATGATGGAGCAGCATTCTATCACATCAGACAAATAGGTGGGATTTTCCAAAGGATGCGATGAGTTGGCGCCGAAATAGCCGCCACCGTTCGTTCCCAACTGTTTGATGGACACAATGGCCGCCACCGGTCCTTGCGAAACCATCTGTCGTTGCCCCTCCAGAGTAGTCACCTCCATCTTTCCGTCAAATCCCATCGGAACTCCCTGCGTAATAAGAAGAAAGCCTACAACTAACGAAAGCGGAAATAAAATGCGCGTACAACTCAGCACCATGAATTTCCAGAAGTTGCCTATGGTCTTTGTAGTTTTGGCAGCCATAGACTGCATGACGCCCGCCATAGCGGCCATACCCGCAGAGGCGGAGAGGAACTGAAACAACATGACAACAAATAGTTGAGTGAAATACGTCACGCCATTCTCACCCGAATAGTGTTGCAAATTGCAGTTTACCAAGAAACTGATACATGTATTGAACGCCTGACCGGGAGTCTGAGAACTGTTTCCATCCGGATTCAGGGGCAGCCAGTGTTGGGTAACCAGCAACAACATACCCCAGACAAACCAGAAAGCATTCAACATCAAAAAAGTTTTCAAGAACAGCTTCCAGTCCATCTCTTCCTCAGGGTCAATGCCCCCTGCTTTAAAAATCAATTTCTCCATCGGCTTCATGAAGTCCGACCATGTCTTCTCTCCTTTATATATTTTTGCAATATACTTTCCCAGTGGATAAGACAATGCCACCATCAAAAGAATCTGCAAAACCACACCTGAAATTTCCGTATTCATCTCGTTCAAGTATTTAAAACTTCCCAGGTTCCACGAGTACATATATCAAGTACCCGAACACTGCAATACCCAGTACAAACAAAATCGTGTACATATTCCCTCGCTTTAAATCCTGCCAAACCAATCCACAAATTTCCCGAAGAGCCAGAAAGCGAACAAACCGTTCGACAAGCAGAAAATAAATGATAACATTGTTCCCATATTCTTTTACCTTTTAAAAAATTATTGTCCGTCTTTATCTGCTATCTATATACCAAATGTGTGCCAGAAACAGACATGCGGATACAACAATCTGACCATGAACCTTATAGAAAAAACACTGAAAAAAGGAAAGAAAAGAAACCTTTCCAAAATGAAAAGAGGGAATTACCAAAATGAAAGGGAGGAAAGAAGATAATATCGGGACTCTATCGGCAGTGATTCCGGCATAAATGATAATTCATTGTGGAATCAGACTTATATCTTATATTCTTCGATCTTCCGGTAAAGAGTAGTCAGCCCAATCTTCAACAGCCGTGCAGCTTCTGTTTTGTTGCCCTTGGTATATGCCAGTACACGGGCAATATGGCGGCGTTCCATAGCAGACAGTTCAAGGCTGTCAGGAGATGTCTCATCGGACTGTCCATAATGAGTATTCTGTATCTCAAGAGGCAAATCCTCCACGCCCAACCGTTCTCCTTCGCAGACAATCAGGCTGCGCTCTATCACATTGCGCAGTTCGCGGATATTTCCTTTCCACGGCTGGTGCTCCAGCGTCTCAAGAAAAGCCAAGGAAATTTCCGCTGTCGGCCTTTGCAACCGGGAAGAGAAATTTTCTACAAAGGTTCTTACTAAAATCCGTATGTCACCCGTACGCTCACGCAACGGTGGCAAATGAACCTGAAAGACAGACAAACGGTAGAATAAATCCTCACGGAAACGTCCGGAAGCAATTTCTTCGTACAGATTTCGGTTGGTTGCGGCAATAATACGTACATTGACGTGGGTTGGTTTCGTATCTCCTACCTTTATATACTCTCCCGTTTCAAGAATGCGCAGTAGTTTGGCCTGAAGTTCAAAAGCCATCTCTCCTATTTCATCCAGAAACATAGTACCGTTATCAGCTTCTTCAAACAGCCCCTTTTTGTCCTTCAAAGCCCCCGTGAAAGAACCTGCCTTATATCCGAACATCTCGCTTTCAAGTAGTTCCTTACTGAACGACGAACAATTTACCGCCACAAAATTCTGCCCGGCACGCTTGCTGTCACAATGGATGGCTTGGGCAAATACTTCCTTGCCCGTACCTGTTTCTCCTGTCAGCAATACGGGAATTTCCGTACCCGCCACTTTCCGGGCCAGCATAACGGCATCTTTCAAAGCCTTGGATTCTCCGAGAATGGAATCGAAAGAGTACATCAGTCCCGCTTTCTTTCCCGGCTTCCCCAACCGTGCATTCATCTGTGCCTTTTCTACCGCACGGCTTATCAAAGGAATTATCTTATTATTGTCGTCTCCTTTGGTAATATAATCAAAAGCACCGTTTTTGATGGCTTGCACTCCATCCGGGATATTGCCATGTGCAGTCAGCAGAATCACTTCCACACCAGGAGCAGCCTTCTTTATGGACGACACCAGGTCCACTCCGTTGCCGTCGGGCAAAAAGACGTCACATAAGGCTACATCCGGCTTTTGCTTTTCCAACTGCCGCAAAGCAGAACCGCAATCGCCAGCCTGGCATACCTCATAGCCTTCCAGTTCCATCATGCGTGCCAACAGAGTACGAATCTGCACCTCATCATCAATGATCAGTATCCTATTCATCTTCTATCATAAGTTTAAAGTGACAAACGGTAAAAACAGGAGTGTGCAAATATAGCTGTTTTCACAGAAACCAACGGCACGTCCTTTAAACTTTTACAGGTAGCAGGCTCTAAAAGAAGTTATTCCTTATTTCCTTGGCTATGTAGCGACCCATCAAAACCTGTCCCTCCCTGTCGGGATGAAGCCCATCGCGCAGGTAACGGCCGCGTCCGGAAGGCATCTCCATCTTTTCGGTTATGCCGCTATTGGAGTAGCAGTCTATCAATTGTACAGACAACGCCCGGCAGATTTCACGCAGAACGGTTATCTTCCGCAAATTCTTCTTGTTGTGCTCCACGTCTCCGGTCTGTATCGGTGTGCATACAAAAACCCGGCATCCCGGATAGTGCTGCAAGATGGTCTGGATAGCCCAACGTGCACCGCCTGCCATCGTGGTGACGTCCACCTCGTCCAGCGTCTTTCCTTTCAAAGCTTCTTCGGCACTGCCCGGATTGCTGTCATTCGTTCCCATTGAGAAAACAAATATATCGGGTACGGGATAGACACCACTTTCCACTTCGGCCAAAAACTTCTGGATATGCACTTTCGCCACATTGTTATGCCGCATTTGCAATTCCCGCCTGTCCTCCGTAGGCTGCCAGCCACCAGAGATACCTGCAAAATCCTTGCTCCCGTAGTCCTGCGTGTCCGCATGACACGCCCATGTCGCAGAACCTACTGCAACGTTATGATGAGTGGCAAAACCTAATAAACTGACTACCGTTTCGGACCACTGTTTGCCTGCCGTAATGCTATTCCCGTCACACCCGAAATTCATTTTACTAAAATCCGGACAGAGAGACTGTGCATACAACGCAGTTCCTATCCAAAAAACAATTCCAAAACTCACCAATCGTTTCATGCCTGTTACAATATTACTTATGAAAAACGTTCGATTATCTCCATACACATACGCCCGTTATGATACGGACATTTCCAAAAGCCCGCCTTGTCATCATCCGTATTCACCGTTCCGTCCGCACGTATGCTCCAATGCCATTCACCGTTTTTATGGTCTATAAGACGCCGTTTTATAAATTCCCAGCAGCGGAACGCTTTCTGCATGCCTATTTCATCACCAAAATATTGATACAGGTTGGCATATCCCACCACATTCTCCGCCTGCACCCACCAATGGAGGTCAGCATCGGTCAGCCCTCTGTCCCGAAAGGTTTCGTAAACCAAACCTCCCTCGTCTGTCAGGCCTTCATCGGCAGCCGCTGCCATGTACTCCACCAACGGTTCCACCTTCTCCAACATCTTCCTGTCACCCAAAACCAAGGTAGCTTCGTGAATCAGCCATGAAGCTTCAATATCATGCCCATAAGAAACAGTTCGGCATTTGCTCACCCAATCGTCATTGAAAAACAGTTCGAGATGTCCGGTCTTGACATTCAATATCCTGTCCGTAAAAATGTCTATCAGATTGCGGATCTGTTTTTCCAGACGCTCGTCTTTCCACACCCGAAACAGATTAGTATAAGGTTCCAGAATGTGCAAGTGACTATTCATCGTCTTGCGTTCATTCTCATCCTTATCACTCAGGCGCATATCGGCAATTTCCTTCCAATCACGAGTCAACGCCTCGCAATAACCGTTCTTCACAGAATCAAAACTATGCTTCTCGATACTTTCGAAAAGACGGATGGCATAGTCCAAAGCCTCCTTATCACCGGTAGCCCGATGGTATTCGCTCAGACCGTAGATGGCAAAGCCCAAAGCATAAATCTGCTTTCTGGTATCCAACGGATGCCCTTTGCAATCAAGTGACCAGAAAACCCCGCCGAACTCCTTATCATAAAAATGATCAATAACATAGCGCTTTGCCCTCGTTGCCGTGGCAAGATACTCCTCTCTATTCAATATACGATAGGCAGACGAAAATGTCCATAAGATACGTGCATTCAGAACAGCCCCTTTTTCAGCTTCCGGTATCAAAATCTCCCGTCCGGTGATGCGCCCATAGAAACCTCCGTTTTCCTTATCTGTCATTTCCGTCATCCAGTATGGAAGAATATTGTCCGTCAATTCTTCTTCCATCTCTTTTTTCATTTTCTGTACATCCATTATACTTCTCTATTTACTCTTTTTCTTCTTGCCTTCAAATCCGCACTGATTGTCTCCATCCGCATCTTATCCAATGGATAAATGAACAAGACCAAAATGGAAAGTACAGCAATGGCTGCAGGAATAAAACTCATCAAATATTTCAGACCATTCAACGCTTCGGGTGTCTGCACGGCATTCTCGGCAGTATCGTAACCGAAATATGCCAGCAAGGACATCACAGCCCAACCCGCAAATGCGCCGCCAAATTTCTGCGCCATCGAACCAGAGGAGAAAATCAGCCCAGTCGATGCAGTGCCATCCTTCTGCTCGGCATAGTCCGCCACATCGGCATACATGCTCCAGACAAGCGGAGAAATGATGCCCGTGCAAATAGAAATCAATGCCTGGAAAGCCATCATCAGCCACCAACCAAAACCATTGTTGGGCACAAAGAAGAACAATACACTGAACATAACCAAAGAAACCAATGAAATGATATAGGCTGACTTCTTACCCAACTTCAGAGAAAAGGGAACAGCCAATGCTACTCCGATCATGTTACAGACTTCGCCCACCATGAGGAACAGTCCGGCATAAAGCACGATGTTGAAAATACCGAAGCTAAGAAAGGCATCCTCGCTGATATAATCCTTAAAAAAATATGCAGCAGTGGCGCCGCGCACCGTATTAAAGAAATTGGATAGCAAAGCTGCCCCGTTCAGTATCCACCAGGGCGAATTGCGGACAAGTGACTTCACATCCTTCCCTATTGATTTGGCGGCTTCGTTCTTGACATGTTCACGCGTCGTAAAGAAACAAAGCAGAAAGCCAAGGAAGCAGAGCATGGCAATGATCATCATGGCATATTGCCAACTCTCCGCAGTGTTACATTTCATGGATCTGAACCAGTTGCAAAGCGGCTCCCATGCGCCCAAAGCGATGAAACTGCCTCCGTAGGCAAAAAACATGCGGTAGGAGGAAAAGACCGTTTTCGTGTCTGAATCATCGGTCATCACACCCAACATTGCACCATAAGGCACATTGACTGCCGTATATACAGTCATCATCAGGATATAAGTGGCATAGGCCCAAACAAGTTTGCCCGTCACCCCCATATCGGGAGTTGTAAAAAGCAATATTCCCGCAAGGGCAAAGGGAGCGGCAATCCATAACAGATAAGGGCGGTATTTACCCCAACGCGTATCAGTGCGATCGGCAATAATCCCCATCATGGGATCGGACACTGCATCCCAAACACGAGTGACCAGCATCAGCACCCCCGCATCGGCCAGACTCAGACCGAATATATTCGAATAAAAGAACGGCAAATAATAAGAAAATATCTTCCAAAACATAGAGGAAGACATATCCCCGAACCCATAACCCACTTTCTCTTTCAATGTTGGCATATCGTTCAATGATCAGCGGTTAATCATTATTTTAAGATTCTTGTCTATCAACTTCTTCAGTGTCTCCACAGAAGCCGACGAACGCAATCCGTCTTCAGGAGTATTCATGCAGTAATCCACCAATTTGTCAACAGTAGAAGTCGCCACATGCATCCGCGTATCCGAAGAAGCGTAATAGATAAAAACCTTTCCATCCTCATCGGCAATCCATCCGTTGGTAAAAAGTACATTACTTACATCACCCAACCGTTCTTCACCTTCGGGAACCATGAAAGCACCGGCAGGAGACGCAATCAGCCTGGTCGGATCTTCCAATGAGGTCATATACATATAGAGCACATAACGCAAACCGGCGGCACAACCACGAACTCCATGCGCCAGATGCAGCCAGCCTTTCGGAGTCTTGATGGGATGTGGCCCTTCACCGTTCTTCACTTCTTTGATGGTATGGTAATAGCGTCGGTCAATGATTGTTTCTTCTTTTACTTCGGCACGGGTCATGTCATCCACCAGTGTCCAACCGATACCACCGCCACTTCCGGCATCAATAAAGCCATCTTGCGGACGGGTATATAATGCATACTTCCCATCAACGAATTCAGGATGCAACACCACGTTACGCTGCTGGCTCTTGCTTTTCAGATCCGGCAAGCGCTCCCAATTTTTCAGATCTCTGGTACGGGCAATAGCAGCCGTAGCCGTGGCAGAAGACAGGTCACCTGCAGGCGCACCGTCATCATGGCGTTCCGCGCAAAAAATGCCATAAATCCAACCGTCCTCGTGTGCGGTAAGGCGCATATCATAGATATTGGTTGCCGGAACCACATTTTCGGGCATCGTCACCGGATAATCCCAAAAACGAAAATTATCCACTCCATTGGGACTTTCTGCCACTGCAAAGAAAGACTTGCGGTCGGCTCCCTCCACACGTACCATCAGAAGGTATTTTCCATTCCACTTGATAGCGCCCGAGTTCATTGCCGCATTTATTCCGATACGCTCCACCAAATAAGGATTTGACTTCTCATCCAGATCGTATCTCCAGAATACGGGTGTATGAGCTGCCGTCACTACGGGATATTTATAACGTGTAAATATACCATTCCCATCTTCCACTGCAACATTCTTTCTCGTAACTAACTCCTCATGCTTCCGAAAGAGTTCCGCTATTTTCTCTTTAAATAATTCCATGTCATTATCAGGTTTGTTATTGATATAAGTTCACGTCTGCCGCAAACAGCGTTTTAGGGCTCTTGTAGAATTCCACAAAATCTGCCGCAGAAATCTGTCCCGGATAGGGAGCATAGTAATGGGTGATCTTTTCACGGGCATTGCGCCACACCAATACATAAGCCACCGGATATCGTTCCAAGGCAGGAAGCAAAGTTCCCGTCCACCACCTCGCATCAGGAATACCTTCATAGCCTGCTTCCGTAACGGCAATCACCTTGTCATGTGTTTTGCCCACACTATCTACAATAGAAAGAGATTTATCGAGCCCGGTCAGAAAAACATCACGGTGAAACTGGTAAATATCGAAGCCTACAATATCAACCAATCCATCACCCGGATACTTTTTCAAATATTCTGTGGTATCTTTCGGCTCAGTTCCCGGCGAATAGGCATAAAGGACATTATTTACTCCATGTGCACGAAGGCTATCTACTGTCATGTGCCACAGGCCCTTGTACTCTTCGGGAGTACACAGTGATTCACCCCACCAAAACCAGCTTCCCGTATGTTCATGCCACGGACGGAAAAGAACTGGAACTTTCACACCATCGGTTGTTTTCAGCGAATTGATGAAGTCAGCCACCTTTTCCAGCCAGCCGGCAAACTTTACATGATTGATTCCACCCGGCAATACCGACTTAACAACCGCCGAGTCCTTCACATCCCAGGCATCGCCCTCCGTCTTGGGATTGCAAGCGTGCCAACTCAGTGAAATCATACCGCCACGCTGATATTGATAGACTATTTCTTTTCTGATTTTATCGAAAGGCACTTTATCCAGATTAGTATCACCGCCCAGTTCCAACTCTCCTAAATCGAAACTGATAACTGCCGGATAATCACCGCATACACTCTGCACGTCCGAGCGTTTTTCATCGCCCTCCCAACCTATTCCATACACCGTATCATCGTGATGCCCGAACATAATGCCCTTTGCCCAGGATTGCTTCAAATTAGCCAACAGCTTCCCCGTTTCTGATGTACGTGCCGCAGTCAGATAGCCTTCTGTCATCTGTCGCTTTGAACTTGAGGTGCAAGCGGTCAACAAACCGGTCGCTGCCATTGCAACCGCAACACCAATCTTTTTCATATCCATGCTTTTCATAAACAGTATTTAATAATGACGCAAAGATAAGCGATCGAGACACACGAGAATGATATGATTTTATCCCTTTACTATATAAAAAAGAAAAACACGAAAAACAACCCATCACCTCACCTTTATCCCAATACGCTTGTCTGAAACAATGCCACGCTCTATTCTCCGTCCTTCCAACTTGACGGGTTCACTCGTAAACTCAGGTACATTATATGAATAAAGCGAACGGTCATAATACTCCCAGGAATTTTCTTGAGGCAGTAAGAACGGTTTGCCGGTTTGTCCGTTCTCATCAATACAAGCCAGATATAAGCGAGTATATAAGCCATCGCCCCGACGACTGCCGAACACGAACCAACGTGAGTTACTACTCCAATTATGAAAACTTTCCGTATCATCGCTATTCACATTCTTCATTGGACGCATTGAGCCATCCTGCAAATTCAGCAGCCATAGATCAGCCTCCTTATGCCAAATCGAGAAATTACCATAATCAGACAAGGTGAACATAATGTATTTACCATCATAGGAAGGCCTTGGAAAAGATATACTTTTCTTCACCACCTCCGCATTGACCAATGTATCCACCTGTTCTCCGAACGTGCCGTCTTGAGAATTGAACTCTATACTACACAGGCTATAACGTATCTCTTTATACCGTTCTGGTATCGGCTTGGCTTCAGCCGAACAGAAATACAATTTTCTTCCATCGGGAGAAAATACAGGAAAAGTCTCAAAAGCTTCTTTTTTCTGCAACAACGGAGAACGCAACAACTCATGTGTTTCAGGATGATACACCAAAATATCCGATGCCAGATCCAGCACCTCGATGCGTTCCTCTTTGGCACAATGAAAAGCCTGGCGTGTATTATTTACCGAATATGCAATATATTTTCCACCCGGATGCCAATAAGGATAGACACATGCTGAAAGTGTAGAATCAGTCTTTGTATTCAGAAGTTCACACTTCCCCTCTACCTGCATCAAGGTAGCAGCATTCCGTCCCCGTATATGCAAGCTCAAATGATCAGGATTTGTTTTATTGAAGGCATGACAATTCAAGCACATACCCGTAACCATTGTGTTTTCCAATAGAGGTCGTTCTTCAAAAGTAGAAAGATTCCGTTCATAAATTCCCATTTTGCTGTAAACCTCATATCCCGGAGCTATTTTGCGATATACAATCCCGTAATCTATGGGATAAGGACTGACATACATGGGAAAAGGACGGTATTGTTTCCATTTTCCACCTTGCTTGACACTTACCACAAACAGAAGGCTATCGCCACGATTCTCATCCAGAAGTTTATGCCATGCATCTCTGGGAAATGATATAATTTTATCATTCAAATGTATCTTACCAGTCTTTCCTCCGACCACTGATACATCTATGCCATCATACTCTCCATCGATGCAATCAAAATTCATCGGGGCAATGGTAGCGGGTATTGTTACCCCTATATAGTCAGGATAAATATCCGGCCATTCATCCACAATTTCAGGTGAAGTCACCGAATCACCACAGGACGCCAACCACAATCCCAATAGTATGCAAACAATTATCTTCTTCATTTTCACTCTCACTTTTTAAACAACAAATAGTACCAATACGTACCGCCAAACCGTAGCTGCAATGTCTTTTGTGCATCCTGCCTGGACATATAAATCTGTGCAAACTCCGTGACATCCCGCATTACTTGCTGAGATATGCTCCACGGCATACCATGAAAATTTTTATGTGTCTGCGTCCATACATATACCAATGCCTCCTGATAACTGCGCGGAATACGGTCATAACCGGCATCTTTACCCAGAGGATAATATTTCATAAAACGATCTATATCACGTTGCTGCATTACATACGCCAACATGTATTCAAATGCCATCCGATTTCGATGGTTATGCCGATACAGCAGCCCCAGCATAATATCCACCTCGCGATCGCTGAATAAAAAATCCTCGGTGTATCGCACCTGCCTCAACCAGCCCCACTCCTTGTGTGTATTGATTTTATTTTCATTATATAGATAAGTCATTGTATCTTCCGCCCATTTTTTATAGAATAATGTCTTCCTCAAAGCACGCAAATATTTTGCCGCCACTTCATAATGTCCATTAATCAAATTCGTCTCCGCCAGACGTTTGAAGCACCGAACGCTTTTACGAAAATTAGGAATTGCCTCCATAGCTTCAAATGTAAAACGCTGTGCCGTGTTTATCATTCCTAAATGATAAAATGCCTCACTTGCAGGTAAAGGGGATGTAAAGTCTCTCTGAAATCCAGGCAATAATCCCTCTGTCCCATTTTGATAGAATTCAAACATCCTGTCACCCAGTTGTCCGGTCTTCCCCAAAGCAAGATTCAAACAAGTCACACTGAATGGTGAGGTTGGAGTTTTCATCTCTGCCTTTTCTATAATTTTCCGCCATTGCTTATTACGCACCAAACGATCATAGTCCAACGCTTCTTCCTTATCCATATCGCAACCGGCAAGTATAAAAAAATAGCCACCTGCCGACAGCATCAACACTTGCAAAGCAACATTCCGGAATATCTTTTTCTTCACCACAGGCAATGCCACCACTACAAAAGGTAACGCTGCCAATAATATAGAAATCGCTATCTCAAGCCAAAGAAAAACAATAGGGAAACGATAATAGTTGATGCCTCCCATCAAACGGTATATGGGGAATTGCACCCATACGCTTGCCAGCAATGGGCAAGCCACTCCAAGCAATCCAATGCAGCAAACCATCCCCACACCGTTCAGAATACTCTTCCTCTTTGAACTGTCCGTAAATTCGCCAACCATCACCCATGTCATAAAAATGAAATGTACGGCTCCTGCCACCCAATAAAGCAATGGAAGGACAATCAATATATAAAAGAGACGAATACGATTTCCTTTCAGACCGGAATAAATACAAGCAACCACCAAAACCATCAATAGGGCAATAACAAACGACAACATGGCATTCTCATCTCCCATAAAGCGCCACAGGACTATGACAGGCAGAAAACTTAAAGGATAATATACGTCAACAGCACCCAGCTCTTTCATCAGCCTCCACACCAAAAGCTGCATACCCATGAACAGGATGGACAAGATGCACGCTCCAGCCCAAACATGATAATAAAACTGGGTCAGATACTCCGCAACATAATCCGCCACTCCACCCGGAACAGCCACTCTTTCCTGCCAATAATCCGCATCAAACAAAAACAATTGAAACTGCTCCTGATAAGACAGATGAGCTGGATAAACATTACACCAAAAAAAGAATGCCGCCGCACCCAAAAGACACGACAAACCAGCTTTCCATATATTTCGTAAAAAAGATTCCATTCCCGATTCCATTTTTTATTTCCTGCCAAGCGTCTTCGCCACCATACAGATCAAAGCTTTGCCAAAGATAATCGTTTATAATCAATTACTTCAGTATCAGACAAACAAAAGATAATACTTTCTTTTAAGTTTTATTCATAAGAAAGGCGAATCTCACGATCCGCCTTTCTTTGATTCAATCATTAAACAACTATGCTATCCGGTTATTTACAGTGCCCCAGCATCACAAACAACCCCTAAAATGTAAACAGCAATTATTGTTTACTTACTAAAAGCTATTTATTGGAAATCTTCTTATAGCAGAAGAACCAACCTTCCCAACCAGATGATGATGCAGCAGCCAAAACCAGATGGTCACCATCAGCCTTTATTATTTGATAAGTATAGCAACGCTGATTATTATCATTAGGTAATACGCCCAACAAAGGTACTGTTCCCGAAAACTTCATCGTACCCAAATCCCAATCGGCAGCAGCAACATCCGCAGAAACACTGACTGTTCCTTTCTCGCCACGACTTGTATTAACACCTTCACTTAAACTTATAGAGAACCATGCGCCGAGACCATCATTAGGCATACCTTTGCCAACAGCCTGTTCATCAATAGTCGTGTTATCCGGCGCTCCCCACCAAGAAGGGCCGGTATTACCACTTCCCCAACCACTATTTCCCCAATAGCGGTCAAGTCCGTCATCCCAAGTCCAAGTAGTAGTTCCTAAATCTGCGCCAAATATCTGATAATAAATTGCTGGCAAATCCGTAAACTCTGTTACCTGAACCGACTTAGAAGAAGACTTTATGACAGAACCATCCTGATTAATGGTAGAGATATAATAGCTCACTTCACGAGCAGGAGGTACAACCTGAATTTTGGGCTGAGTTCCTTCTACAATAAGAGCATCATTATCCGCCGAGTACACCTTCACATAACGGGTAGTGTTCAAATTCACTGTAATATTATTGTTTCCTGCATTCTTCGGAACCAATTGAAAGCTATTAGTTAATTCTTCTGCGGTCACATTGGCGTCCATAGCAATTTCGTCAATGGCCGGGTCACATGCCACAAACAACACGGCAAATAACGATACCGCAAATAATATCTTTTTCATATTTTCTCGTTGTTAATATTAAACATGATTATTTCCAGCCCTGATACTCAGAGTCAGCCCCTGTCCAACCGGCATTCTGCTCTACACTACCGATAGCGACTTGGCTTTCAGGCATTTTCTGGAATCCGGCAGTTGCATTGTAGCGGGTAGCATATCCACCATTATGCGGTGTATTCTTCTCCGCATTACCACAATAGTAAACAGGCTGGTTTAGCTGCCTCTCAAGAGTTTCAGCCGCAATATGCCAACGCCGTATATCATTCCAACGAATGCCTTCAAGAGCCAACTCCCAACGGCGCTCATTCTGCAAAGCAGACAGCGAATAGGCAGCTACAGGCGCCAAACCAGCACGCTCACGAACCTTATTAATGCCAGCCACATCTTCCTTCAACTCACTTTGCATCAACAGTACATCGGCAAAGCGGATGAGGACGAGATCGTGAATATTATTCAGTTGCATATTATTAGGCTTCTGCAACCAAATATCAGTTCCATACATCAAGTTTTCAAAACAACATACGTATGGATTATCTTTCACGGGAATCTGCGCTTCTTGGGATCCATCATTCACACAAGAAATCGGTGATATTTTCTTTCCATAGTAATCTGTTTCCTGCACAAAATCACTCCAGCCACCATAGGTATAACTGGAACTTGCAGTCCAGTCTTGCACCGTTGCCTCTCTGCGTACATCCTTACCGTCACGGTCGGCACTTTTCCAGTCATTTACAAGATTAGGAGCCACAGGGCCGGCTCCCCATCCCTGACCAAAAGGGAATGTATTTGCATAATCCTGTCCACCGCGAACACCAAAGTATAATGCAATGCCATTGGCATAACCAATGGTTGTCTGCCAATCTGCCAACTTATTGAACTTGATAGCAAACATGGATTCCGGATTAACCGCATTGTCATCTTCCGCCCATTTCAGATTTTTACCTTTTGTATATTCATAATCCTCTACTGTGAATTTATTGGTATATGCCCACAAATTGCGGAAATCAGAAACTAAAGAATAACCTGAGTTAGTTACACAATCATCAATATAACCTATAACCTCTTGTTTGTTCAATGATGTCCCGTCAGGCATGGCCACTTCTGTAAGCGGGCTATAATTGGTGCTGGTAAGATCTGAAAGAGTTTCTCCATTGCAATAGAAACCAGTATAAAACAGCCACGCACGTCCCAACATGGCTTCTGCTGTATATTTGTCCACATGGCCATCCGTTTTACGCACATTGGGCATCATTTTTATCGCATCACGCAAATCTTGAAGAATCTGTCCCCAAAGCACCTTGACGTCACCTTGTCTAACCAGTTCTCCCGTAGGAACGGTCATCAAAGGAATATTGCCATACATGGAAGCCAGTTCATAATGATAGAAAGCACGGAGGAATAAAGCTTCACCCAATATCTGTGCCTTGGTTTCTTCGGACATGGCCGTGTTTGGCAATGCCTGAATCAATGTATTGGCACGGTTAATACCTTGATAACGGAGTTCCCAAAAATGATTGGTCATATCAGCATTATAATTGGTAATCAAATCCATCGCCTGCACCAATTTATCATTGGTTCCGCCTCCACCAAGAGCATCATCACTTGCCAACATGGCATAAAACAAGAATGACTCGTGCGGATAAGCATGTACTGCATTCAGATTCTGATAAATACCGGCCAATGCAGCAATACCATCAGCCTCCGAAACCGGAAAGTTTTCGGTTGAAAGCTCTCCCATATTCTCCACGTTATTAATATCGCAAGAGCCTAAACTCAGTGCAACACAAGTAGTCGCTAATAAATATGATATTTTTTTCATTGTGTTCTCTCCAATTAGAATTTAATATTAACACCCAACATGTAAGTTCTGGGTTGGGGATAGTTGCCCAAATCAACACCGGTAATCCAAGGCTCTTTATCATTGATAGCCCTGCCATTTTCGGGATCCATACCTTTATAACCGGTAATGGTAAACAGATTCTGAGCAGCCGCATATATACGCAATTGCTGGAACGGGCAAGACTTCCATAACTTTTTGATGTCATAGCCGACAGTTAAATTCTGCAGACGGAAATAATCTGCGTTCTCAACATAAATATCAGAGATGGTCTGCCAGTTAGCGCCTTCATTCATGCGGGCAATCAGCGGATATTTATTGGAAGTGCCTTCTCCATGCCAATATTCATAGACTTCAGTAGTATAATTCTCTTGTTCACCGTCTGTAAATTTACGATAAGAACGAGCCACCTGCTGTCCGAGAGCCGCAAAGCCTGTTACCGAAACATCAAATCCTTTATAAGAAGCATTCAAGCTGATTCCCATAGTAACATCCGGATGCGGATTACCAAGATCGGTCTTATCCTCATCATTGATAACACCATCACCGTTAAAGTCCACGAATTTCAAATCACCAGGTTTAAGGTTGGCCCCCTGCTTGGAATTAGCAGCATTTCCATCTTTCAGTGTAGCAACATAAGCAGCCAAATCAGCCTGATTTTGGATGACGCCGTCTGTCTTATACCCCCAGAAGTAACCAATGGGATGACCTTCTTCAAAACGAGCCATATAACCGGTTCCCTGAGAAAGCAAATCACTTCCGCCATTGTTGTATTTCCGGGTACTATTAACCTCTGTCACCTTATTACTGTTCATAGCCATATTCCAACTTACACCATAATTAAACTCTTTACCAATCTTGTCATTCCAGTTAAGCGCAAGTTCAATTCCTCTGTTTCGTACAGTACCGGCATTTTTCAACTGTTCGGAAAAGCCCGTTGTAGGAGTTACAGGAACCTTGAGCAATAAATCTTTGGTCTTCTTTTCGTACCAATCGAACGTTACCCCAAAACGGTTATTGAGGAAGCGGGCATCAAGGCCTATATTAGTCTGCTCCGAAGTTTCCCATGTAATGTCTTCATTGGCCAGACGGGAAGGGGAAGCACCGGAAGTATAACCATCTTTATTGTTGCCAAAAGAATAGTTGCTATATGCATCATAAGCAAATGTAGCCTGATAAGCAAAATTGTCCACTGCATTCTTATTTCCATTTTGTCCCCAACCGGCACGAATCTTCAAAAAGCTCAACCAATCAGCGGTCTTTTCCATAAATTTTTCATTAGACACTACCCAACCTGCGCTGAATGAAGGGAAATATCCCCAGCGCTTACCCGGTGCAAACACAGAAGAACCATCGGCACGGATAATGGCCGAAAACATATATGTTTCATTGAAATCATAATTCAAACGACCGAAATAAGACATACTTCTTGAATCACCATAAGGCTTGCCAGATACCGTAGCTTTAGCTGTATTGTCTTTCATAAAATTCATGTAGGCATGATTCATATCTCCAAATACAGAATTAGAGGCCCTACCTTCCAGTTCAAATCCAAAATCAGGACGAGATTCTCCGTATTCCGTACCAATCAATACATCAAAATGATTTTTCTCCGCAAGATCAAATTTATAAGTCAACGTATTAGTGGTGCTCCATCCCCAACCTAAACCAGTCTTATTAGTAGCTTCATCTGCCGCACGGCTGTCACCTTGATCATTGAGCTTGTATGCAGGAAGATAGCAACGCCACGACCATGAACTTTGGTTATAATTAAGCTGTCCGCGATATATTAAATTTTTAAAGGGCTGTATTTCCAAATAGCCTGTCGCATTCAATTTGAAGTTTACACTTTTGTTGTTGGCGCTTTGAGAGTTCATCATAGAAGCAATCGGATTGGTCGTGTACGAATTGTAGTTAAACCATCCTTCAGTTCCGGAATTCTTCAAGTCTTCGTAACCAAAGTAATCGCCATTAGCATTATAAAGGGGAACCAATGGATTGGCACGAAGCATATTAGAAATCATGTTACCATACTGATTGCCATTATCAAGACCTTGTTTCTGCGAGTGCTGATAGTATATATTTTCACCGATCTTAACTACATCCAGTTTATCATCATTACGATAAACTACATGCTCTGAATTTATGCGTAGCGTAAAACGGCGAAAATCTGATTTAACCATATTACCGAACGCGCCATCTTGATATTGATAACCAAGACCCGTAGAAAATTTGGTACGATCCGTTCCACTGGTGATATTCAATGCATGACTGGTAGTCACTGCATTTTTGTTGCGGATGGCCTCAAGCCAGTTTGTTCCGGCATTAGAACCATTGTTATAAGCCGCCAACAAATCAGTGTCTATATATTTGGACCAGTCGCGTGGTTCCGACGAACTGTTGAAACGCACCATATCCTGCACCTCCATGTATTGCTTTGCATTCAGCAGATCGGGCATCTTATATACATTCTGCCAACCGATATTGCCGTCATAGCTTACTTGAATCTTGCCTTCTTTGCCCTGCTTGGTGGTTACCAAAATAACGCCATTGGCAGCGGCAGCACCATAAATGGCACAAGATGCGGCATCTTTCAGTACATCAATACGCTCAATATCCGCCGGATTCAGATTGTTAATGTCACCGCCCACACCATCAATGATATAAAGCGGCTTGGTGTCACCATTAGTACCCGCACCACGGATAGTTACCTTAAATCCGTCGCCCGGCTGCCCGGACACCGCCTGAATGTTTACGCCGGGAGACTGGCTCTGCAACGCGCCCAAAGCCTGGGTGGTATTCAGCTTCGCAATATCTTCACCTTTCACTTCAACCGTAGCCCCGGTCACCAACTTCTTCTTCTGGACACCATAACCCACTACGATTACTTCATCCAGCATTTCAGTATCCTCTTTCAATTGGATATTAAATTTCGACTGATTGCCTACCACTATTTCCTGTGGCTGATAACCAATAAAAGAGACTACGAGAGTAGCACCCGGTTGTACATTCAAGGTAAAATTGCCATTAATATCGGTTATGACACCGTTCGTTGTCCCTTTCTCCAGTACATTGGCTCCGATAACCGGGCCCAATGCATCCGTTACAGTACCTGTGATTCTTTTTGCTTGTTGTACAGATTCAACTGCATCGGATGATGCGGCGAAAAGCCGTGGAGTATAGGTCAAACTGACAGTTGAACAAATACCCACAAGCAGTGCTGTTTTTCTGAAACTCAAATTCATACTTGTATTTTTCTTAGATTAATGTTTTAGCATTGCCTCGGAAAAAGGCAACTGCCATTGTTTTTTTATAAGGTCGAACAATTCTTCTTCAAGGAAATTACCATACCTTAATTATAGAGGTGAGTAGAATATCGAAATCATTCCTTTCTCATAGGCTTTCTTAGATTCTTTTAATTGGTTAAACACTATTAGTTATTATCTTTCATTTCGTTGGGATATGCAAATGTAAGCTTTCAGTCAAGAATAAACAGACATTATTTTATCTCATAATGATACTTCCTTAACATCCGCCAACAAGTGTGCCAAAAAGCATTTCCCGATAACCGGCTATTTCAGCATTCCATTTTCCTTCTTTATTATTTCAACCGTACCATCGGTGGCAAATACTGAATTCAAGCCCTGTTCTTCCTGTGCAGGATCACCGGTATAGTCATCTCCTTTCTCCCAAAACACATGCCCGGAAGTCTGTCCGGCAAAGCCTCCCCATGCCCAGAAGTTGCATCCGGCAAAGAGTCCGCCCTTCTCACGTTCCTTACGGATGAGGTCGAATACATAGCCATAATAGGCGTCGCGTGCAGTGGTGGAGGCATCCTTGGAAAAGCTGAATCCGTCGCGGGGAAATCCGAATTCTTCGAGCACAATGGGTTTGTGATACTTTACGGCTATCTTCATGTGTTCGTCAATGTACTTCCTTGTATTCTCTTCGGCCTGCGGAAGAAGTTCCGTCAGGCTGTCTGCCTTCACCCATCCCCAATTGTATGGCCAGATATGAATATTCAGATAGTCAATGTTGGCATCCGCATGAATCCTCTCATAGAGAGAAATATCCCCTTCACATCCCCATGCCCCTTCACTGCCCGAAGAAACCAGATGATTGGGATCGAGAGATTTTATCTGTGCGGCCACCTCGGCCATCCAGCGGGCAAAGGGCTCCTTGTTGGCGTCAGAGAAAGCGCGAGGCTCGTTGCCTATCTGCCAAGACATTATGGTGGGATCGTCCACATACTTTATCTGATTATACCTATTTGTTCTCGTGACAATATATTTGACATGATCGGCAAACAAGGCCTTCGCACTGTCTGATTGATGAAACTGCCTCACGTATTCCATATAGGCCGGCCAGCCATCCACGGCAGGAACCACGGCATCACCATGCCCCGACCATTGCAGGTAAACGGAGTAACCGCCACTCCACTCCCAAGAATTATTGAGATAGAGCACGGCTGTCATGTCGCGTTTGCGCAGTTCGTTCATAAAATAATCCAACCCGGCCAGTATGGTATCATTATAGACGCCGGGAGCTGTCTGCAAAGAAGGCTCCACACGGGTTTTCACGCCATTTCCGCCATCGGCCCCCACCAGAACGCGCAGGTTGTCAACACCAATGCTTTTCAGAAAATCCAGTTCCTTGTGCAAGCGCCCCCGATTGCCGCCCTCACCTTCCGAACCGAGAATGGCCCCGTACCAGAAGTTGGCCCCAATAAAGTAATAGGGCTTGCCGTCACGGATCAGCCTACCTTCGGCATTTACTTTTATAAACGGATGTTCCGGCCCCGAAGCGCATGCCATGAAAAGAGCCGGCAGAATGGCCAAAAGGAAAATGTATTGCTTCATATTATTGGTATTAAAGATTTTGAAGTTGTTTTCTCAGCCATTCCAGCCACTCGTCCCATTGCTCCTGATACCAGTAGTGTCCGGTTTCAAGATAGGGATGCAGCTCTTTGGGAGAAGTAATCACATTGTAGGCGGCATACATGGAAGTGGGCGGACAAACTTCATCGTTGTATCCCCAACTGAACCATCCCGGCACATTCAGCAGGCGGGCAAAATTGGCCGTATCATAGTAACGCACCGTCTCAAGTTCTTTTTCATCGGGAGCCCCGTTACAGTAGAAATAATGGGGCCAGCCGCAGGCACGCTTCTTCAAAGCGGCTTCGTGGTCGCACAGAGCCGGATGTACAGCCGCAAAGAAAGTGACACGCGGGTCAAGGGCGGCCGTGATTACGGAAAGCGCACCTCCCTGACTGGAACCGGTGACACCCAACGCCCTGCCGTTATACTGGGGCAAGGAACATATAAAGTCCACTGCACGCAAAGCACCGACAATGACACGGTTATAATAGAAAGCATCCCGGTTGTCACGGCCGAACGTACAGTAATTGTTCAGCGCACCGTCCGCCAAAGCATCATATACAGACTGCTGCATGGTGACAGGAATGCCGTGTACACCCACTTCAAGCGTAATCACCTTGCCCGGAGCCGTATAAGTATCGCCCGTGTAGGGACGCACACCTGCGCCGGGCACGCGCAGCAAGGCCGGATATTTTCCCTCTTTCCTGGGTATGCTGAGAATGCCGTAAAAACGCCCGCCCCAAGCCTTTGTCCGGAAACTGACCTGATAGACATTGTCCGTCTCCGTACAGCGTTCGGGAAGCAGGGTCATCACCGGATTCAATGGAGTGGTCCGTGCATTTTCCAGAGTTTTTTCCCAATAATCGCGAAAGTCGGCGGGAAGTTCCGTGACGGGTTGCAGTTGTCCGGGGGCATAGCCCGAAGTGGCAAGTCCTTCATAGGTATGTCCGTCCACGTATGCCTTGACTTTACAGCGAAGGAAGCCCGGTGTTTTCAGTTTTGCCTGCAACTTCAGCGTGCCGTCTTTCAGGACAACCGCTTTCTTTGTCTCCACAGGATACATTTCGGGGCCCAGTTCGTAGTCAACCGTAACTCCGGGCAGAAGATTCTGCGCTTTCAGTACCCGGACGGTAAACGTACACTTTTCGTCCGGACGATAGTTCCAGTCGGCACGGTCGGGAGAAACGAGCACGCGGATTTCATTTCCACGGATCTGTGCAGATGCCGCAAGCATGCACAAGACAAACAGTAAAGATGCAAATAGTCTTTTCACGATATCAATTTTAAGTATAAGTTCTACAATACGGAAATTCCTTGCTTCGTGGCAAAAGTAGCCTCTTGGTACGAGGAATACCAATACTATATTATCACATTGCGGTCATTATCACACCAGGACCTTCTTCTTCCGGTAGTTTTCACGGAACTCCTTCGGCGAACATTCCTTTTTACGCTTGAACATGCGGTTGAAGTTGGAAAGATTGTTGAATCCGCACTCGTAGCATATCTCGGCAATCGTACGTGTGGAGTCAACCAGCAGCCGGGTGGCGAATCCCAGACGGATATCCAGGACGTAATCAGAGAGCGTCTTGCCGGTGCGCAAACGAAAGAAGCGGCTGAAGGATACAGGTGTCATCCTCACCATATCGGCCAAGACCCCCAAACGGATTTCTTCCTGGTAATGCTCTGCGATGTAACGCTGCACTTTCTGTACCCGGCGGCTGTCCGAGAAAGTTTCAATCTTGGCAAAAGAAGAGGAAGAAAGTGTCCGTGCATCGTCATACAGAGACAATTCATAAAGTATCTTAAGGAAGTCTATCACCGCATAGAATCCTTGCTCCTCGGAAGCCAGTTTGTCAAGCCGGTTATAGACTCTCATTATGGCCTGCATGGGGAAAGAAAGCCCGCACCTGGCGCGTTCAAGCATCCGGCGGATGCTGTCAAACTGATTTTTGTTGATGAGACATCCCGAAAACATGTCGGGCGAGAACTGGACGGTGATTTCACGGATATCCTTGGACACACAATCATGTTGTTCCCATACATGTTCCAGATCTTTGCCGGTAATCAGCACCAAGTCATAATCTCCCACTACCTCGGCCGAGTCTCCCACTACGCGCCGCACGCCCGAAGCGTGTTCGGTAAAGTTCAGTTCGTACTCGACATGGCAGTGAATAGGATAGGTAAACTCTGTTTTATGACGGTCGGCAATGTAGAAGCAATCCCGGTCCGACAACGGGGTAATCTCCCTCATGATGTAATTCTGGTTCTCCATAATGATTGGTTAAAAAAGTATCATATTGCAAAGATACGTACTTTCTTCTATCTCCACATGGCATTATTTGTTGCAAATAGGGGTAGTAATTGTTATAAATCAAGGCTACATCCCGGAAAAGACAGGCTCCGCACAGCGCAGGTAGCCTGCCCGACAGCCGCAACCATAGCCCGGCTGTACACGAGATGTACATCTCATACATCACGAGATGTGCATCTCAAGCTATACGAGACGTGCATCTCATGCACCGGGAGGCTATGGGATAAGAGAAGAAAAGTTATGCCCGGACAGATGAAAGACATACTCTCCGGCAGACAAACATTACTCTTGCAGCTTCAAGACAAGAAAAGATTCCGGACAGGCTTCCGAGCCTGCCGTCAGCGTAGCTTCTCCCGCCTTTCCGGTACTTTGCAGCAACACTTGCGCAAGTCCGTTGAAGGTCTTCACCCGGCAAGTACGGGCATCGGCATCCGCAGGACGTTCCGTGTCCCGGTAAGCAGGATCACCGTTCCCTACTCCGATAATGCGTACCGGACCGGAGACCGTGAGAGTCAGTTCATCGCAGGCATCGGGAACAAAGTGCTTCTTTTTGTCCCGAAGTTCAATGCGAACCACCGCCACGTCACGGTTATCGGCTTTAATGACCGTGCGGTCGGCCTCAAGAAGAATACGGGCAGGCTCACCGGCCGTCTCCACTTTGCGCACAAGCACCCTTTTTCCACTTCTGTAACCCGTGGCTTTCAGCGCGCCGGGATGATAAACGGCCTTCCAGGAAAGGTGACCGTTCTCAGGCATGGGCTTACGTCCCAAGTTTCTGCCGTTTACGGCAAGCTCCACTTCATCGCAGTTACTATATGCCCAGATGTCGATGCTGTCACCCTCGTGTCCCCGCAGATTCCAGTGGGGAAGCAGATGAAGCACAGGCTCATCCGTCCACCAGGCTTTCAGATAGAAAGCCTCATCCTTGGGAAAACCGCAATAATCCAGAATGCCGAATTGCGAACCGGTGGCGGGAAATTTCATGGGATTGGGCTCTCCACGGTAGTCAAACCCCGTCCAGTAGAAAAGCCCCGCCAGATATGGCCGCCCGTCGTAGAACTTCCAGCCGCGTTCTATGCAGTTCAGGAGGCTGTCCGGTCCGTTCGGCTTGCGGTTATGGGCCACCATTCGGCCGGAGAATGCAGGAAGGTCGAAATAGACGCCGCGTGTTCCGCAGCCAGATGTTTCTTCCGAACCAAGCGCACAGCGTGCGGGATAGTCTTTGCGATGCTGCTCCACCGGATTCTGGAGGATATAGTTGTAGCCTGCCACATCTGCCGGAAGCAGTATGGCGGGGCCGCCGCTGGAGGCCACGGTCATCGGCCTCGTGGGATCGAGACGATGGCAATACTCACGCATGGACGCGGCAATACGGGTTCCGCTTTCTTTCCACTCAATGCCCCACTCCTCGTTTCCCACACTCCAAAGGATGACGGAGGGATGATTACGGTCACGCTTTATCATGCGATCCAGCAGGCGGATGTGCTCACGATTGACACCAGTCAGGCGGTTTTCTTCGATGACAAGGATGCCAAGGCTGTCGCAGGCATCCAGCATTTCGGGAGTCATGGGATTGTGGGAAGAACGGTAGGCGTTGCAGCCGAAAGCCTTCAACTGCCTGAGGCGGTATGCCTGCAAGGCGTCGGGAATGCCCACACCCACGCCGGGATGATCCTGATGCATGTTCACGCCTTTCAGCTTCAGAGCCCTACCGTTCAGTATAAAGCCCCGGTCGGCATCAAAGCGGACGTGGCGGAGGCCGAACGGGGTGGAATAGCGGTCAACAAGGCTGTCTCCACAGTAAACCTCGGTTTGCATGGTGTACAGGTAAGGTGCGTCGGGAGACCAGAGATGATAGTCCTCATTCTTCTCCCGCCCCCGTGCGGCGGCGCTGATATGCAAGGAGGCCTCGGTGCTATGTTCTTCTTTGGCAAGCAGCCCTTTTCCCCTTACCTCAGTCTGCGCCAGCGGCTTTCCTGCGGTGGTGAGAAGCGTGTGGCGCAAGCGATAGTCGGCAGTAGGCAGCAATCCGGAGTTGGCCACCGTCGTCTCCACATGTACAAGGGCTTCCTCGCAGATATCGGCGGAAGTGGTGTAAACAAACGTGCCGAAAGGAGCCACATGAAGCGGCGCCGTCTTGTGGAGCCAAACATGACGGTAGATGCCCGCACCTTCGTAGAACCATCCTTCTTCGAGGGTGGCATCGGCACGGACGGTAATCAGGTTGTCTCCGCCATAGTTCAGATACTCGGTGATGTCATACGTCTGCGTGGCATATCCGCTTGGCTCGTGTCCCAGATAGAACCCGTTCACCCAAATGCGGGCGTCGCGGAAGATGCCGTCAAACTGAAGATAAAGATGCCTGCCCCGATCCGACTGAGGAACGGAGAACAGCTTGCGATACCACCCCACACTGGTTTCGGGGTACTGATATCCCACCTTTTTGTAGCCATGACTGTGGCTTGCGGAGGCATCGAAAGGCAAGTCCACCACCCAGTCATGAGGAAGATTCACCTTCTTCCAACCCGAAGCGTCGAACTTCATGGAATAAGGGCCAGCGTTATGGATAGAAGCGGCTTTCGTCAAATAATTAAAGTATTCTGTGCCGCAACCAAAGTCTTTGGCAGGATCGGAAGCGTTGCCCAAGGCAAACTGCCAGCCCTCATCCAGCAAGATACGTTCGCGAACCGGCTGCGCCGAAAGGCAGCAGGGAAGAAAAACTAAGAGAAAGATAAATATATTTCTGTTCATGGCAAAAAAAGTTATATGACACACCTTATTCCATCACTCGGAACGAACTTTTCAACAGATCCTTGTCATCGGAAGAAGCGCCCACCATGACGATGAACTCGCCCGGCTCCACGATCTTCTTCATACTGATGTCATAGAAGGCAAGCTTGTCAGAAGTGATCCTGAAGTTGACCACCTTGCTCTCTCCCGCCTTCAGAGGCACACGGGCAAAGTCCTTCAGCTCCTTCACCGGACGAGTGACGCAACTAAACCTGTCGCGTATATAAAGCTGCACAATTTCCACACCGTCGCGTCCGCCCGTATTCGTCACCTGCACGCTGACATCCACACTGCCGTCAACGCCAATCTCCGTCCGGCTCAACTGCAGGTCATCATACCGATAGGTGGTATAAGACAGGCCGTAGCCAAAGGGATAAAGTGGCGTACTGGGCCGGCCCGCCGCATAGGGATGGAAATATTGAGAAGGTTTGTGATTATAAATCATCTGAAGCTGCCCCACGCTGTGCGGAATGGTAACCGCCAGCTTGGCGGAGGGATTTACCTTGCCATACAGGATTTCGGCCACAGCCCTGCCGCCCTGCATGCCCGGAGCCCATGCCTCTACGATGGCAGGCAGATGTCGGGCAGCCCAGCGAATGCTCAAAGGACGTCCGCCCACCAGCACCAGGACGGTGGGCTTGCCCGAAGCGGCCACTTTCCGGATCAACTCCTCTTGCAAGCCCACCAGGTCGAGGTCGCTGCGGTCTGTATCTTCACCGTCCGTGCGGTCGTTCCAGCGGAAACGCATCATGTATTCGCCGGCTACCACAATGTTCAGGTCGGCGCTCAGGGCACGGGTGGCGGCTTCGTCCACCTTCGCGGGAGTCATGTGGCGGGGGTTCCAGCCCTGATCCACGAAGTCGAATAGCGTGTCGGGAGGAGCCACCATCTTCAGCCCGTCGAGTATGGTGACGACGTTATCTTCTTTTTGCAGGGCACTCCAGTCACCGAGGATATTCTGGTCATCGGCATTGATGCCCGTCACCAGCACCCTCTTGTAGCGGGAAGCGTCCAAAGGAAGCACTCCCTCGTTCTTCAGCAGGACAATGCCGTCGCGGGCGGCCTCCAGAGCCGTGGCACGGTGCTCGCCGCAAAGACGTATCTTCATGGTTTCAGCTTCATCGGCATAGGGCTGTTCAAAAAGGCCGAGACGGAACTTGACACCGAGGATGCGGCGTACCGACTCGTCAATGCGGGCTTGGGGGATGCGGCCTTCCTTAACCAGCTCCACCACCATCTCGTTCCAATGAATGCCGTGCATGTGCATGTCCACGCCCGACATGATGGAATGATAGAAGGCTTCCTTAAGATTCTCGGCCGTGGCATGCAGGTCGTAAGTGTGCTCAATGTCCATCCAGTCGCTGACCACAAAACCGGGAAACTCCCATTCACCGCGCAGTACATCCGTCATCAACCACTTGTTGCTGTGGCAGGGTACACCGTTCAGTTCGTTATGCGCCATCATCAGTGACATGGCTCCTGCCCTTACACCGGCCTCAAACGGCGGAAAGAATACTTCGCGGAGCGTTCGTTCGGACAAATCCGCCGGAGAGCCGTTGGTTCCGTTGACAGGTTCGCTTCCGCCCACAAAGTGCTTGATGCAGGCCAGCACGTCCTCACTGCTGTTCAGGCTTCCCTGATATCCTCTTACTGACTGTGCCCCCATCAGTGCCGCCAAGTAGGGATCTTCACCGTAGGTTTCGCCCACACGTCCCCAACGGGCGTCACGGGCCACTTCCACATTCGGATTGAACGTCCAATGCATGTTCATGGCACGCATCTCTCTGGCTGTCTCACGGGCTATCCTGTAAGCCATCAGCGTATCAAAGGAACAGGCGAGATTAATATTTGTAGGATATACGGTGTTGTCGGGGGCATTGGCATTGCCGTGAATCGCGTCGATGCCGAAGATGAGAGGAATCTGCAGGCGGCTTTTCATAGCAAGGGACTGCAGATAGTTGGCCTCCTTGAGGGTGAGCACATGAAGGAAAGAACCTATCAATCCCTGTTCGATCCATGCGGCCACGTCCATGTCCGTAACACCAGGATAGAAGGCATTGGCTGTATTGTTCCTCAACTCAGCCTCGGTCATCACGGCACTGTTTGCCCTGATATGTTCCAGACCGACGAACTGGTTCATCTGACCGACTTTCTCCTCCGGCGTCATCCGTCCGAGAAGATCTTCCACTCTATCTTTCACGGGAGCCGCAGAGTCTTTGTAAATTAGTTTGTTTTTCATTGAACGTATGTTTTATATGGAAGTTCCGGCTTGATTTAAAGCTTGGGCAAAGATAACGGGTTCACCAGACATCCGGTAGCATTATTTTATCCGATGATAGTATCATTCTGTTTTCGACAAGCACATAAGTTGTTATCTATCAGTTTTAGATAAACAAAGAGAAAACTTTTTCTGAAGATTTTGCGTACATTTGTCCCGTTGCTCCCAACAGAAGATACTACCGAAGATTCACTCTAAATAATTCAGATATGATAAATCCCATTTACTCCCCACTGCCCCAACGGTACGACAACGGCATGAAATATCGCCGTTGCGGGAAAAGCGGCATCCTGCTGCCCGAAATCTCCTTAGGCCTATGGCATAACTTCGGCGACGTGAACACATTCGCCAACTCCCAGGCTATGGCCCATTATGCTTTCGACAAGGGCATCACGCATTTTGACCTTGCCAACAATTACGGCCCTTCCTATGGCTCTGCCGAAGAAACTTTCGGAATGATAATGAAAAAATCCTTTATGCCCTATCGGGATGAATTATTCATCTCCACCAAGGCGGGCTATGACATGTGGCCCGGCCCTTACGGCAACTGGGGATCACGCAAATATCTGATGAGCAGTCTCGACCAAAGTCTGAAGCGTATGAATCTGGACTATGTGGACATCTTCTACACCCACCGCCCCGACCCGGACACTCCGATTGAGGAGACTCTGCAAACCCTCGTGGACATCGTGCGCCAAGGCAAAGCCCTCTACGTAGGCATCTCCAGATACCCCAAAGAGCAGACCGAAACCGCCTGCCGCTATCTGGCGGAGAGAGACGTGCACTGCCTGCTCTATCAAGGCAAATACAACATCTTCAACCGTGAACCGGAAGAAGAAGGTATCCTCCGGCAAGCCCAAGAGAACGGCTGCGGCTTTATCGCCTTCTCTCCTTTGGCTCAAGGCCTGCTGACCAGCCGCTATCTGAACGGCATCCCACAAGAATCGCGCATGGCAAAGGGAGGCTCTTTGAAGAAAGAGGCACTGACAGAAGACGTCCTGAGAAGAATCAAAGCACTGAACGATGTAGCCATCCACCGCGGCCAGACGCTTGCCGAAATGTCACTTGCCTGGATATTGAAAGACAATTTGGTGACTTCCGTCATTATCGGAGCAAGTTCCGTGACACAATTAGAGGATAACCTGAAGGCTATCAAGAATACGGATTTCTCTGCCGAAGAAGTGGAAAAGATAAATATGATAGTCCGATAAACCACCCTTTATAACTATTACCAAAACATGAAAAGCATTGTAATATACCTGTTTTGTTTTCTGTGCGTATGTCCGGAAACCGCCCGCGCACAACAGCAATACCAACTGGCTTCCCCTGACGGGAAACTGACCGTCACAGTGAAAACCGGAGAAACACTCAACTGGAAGATAGAACATGACGGAACAACCGTGCTCCAGCCTTCCGCTATAACACTGAAAGGAAGGAGTTTGAAAAGTGCAGGCAAAGAGATCACCTTCGGCAAAAACATGAAAGTGACCCATGCCGAACGCAAGTCGGTGGAATCATCTTTCCCTACGCCTTTTTACAAAAAAGCCAATGTAACAGACATCTATAACCAACTTACACTGAAGTGCCGTGGCGGATACAGCGTGCAGTTCCGCACCTATAACGATGGTGCTGCCTACCGTTTCATCTCCGGGCAGAAAGAGCCGTTCATTATAGAAAGTGAAACGGCGGAATTCAACTTTGACCGTGATTATAAGGCATTTATTCCTTATGTAAACGACAACCGCAACGGCGAACGCTACTGCTTTTCTTTTGAATCTTACTACAATGAGACATCACTGTCGGAAATGTATCAGGACTCGCTTGCCATCACCCCACTGATGATAGATTTGGAGAAAGGAAAGAAAGTCGTTGTCATGGAAGCCGGATTAGAAAATTACCCTGGTATGTTTCTCACGGTCAATCAACAGACAAAGCAGGGATTACAAGCTGCTTTTGCACCCTATCCGCTGGAAGAAGCCATTGGCGGACACAATAGTCTGAACCTGATACCGACCCGGCGTGCCGACTATATAGCCCGCATACCGGACAGCCGTTCTTTTCCCTGGCGTGTAGTTCTCGTCACTGCCAATGATACGCAACTTGCCGATAATGACATGGCACAGCGCCTCGCCCCCGCTTGTCGCATCAAAGACACTTCATGGATAAAACCGGGCAAGGTAGCATGGGACTGGTGGAATACCTGCAACCTGACCGGAGTAGATTTCAAAGCCGGCATGAACACACCGACTTATAAAGCATTCATTGATTTCGCCTCTGCAAACGGATTGGAATACATTATCATCGATGAAGGATGGAGTGGCAAAGAATCATTGCTGGAAGAACTGAATCCGGAAATCTGCCTGGAGGAATTGGTAACCTACGGCAGACAAAAAGGGATTGGAGTCATTCTGTGGGC
Organism: Bacteroides helcogenes P 36-108; assembly: GCF_000186225.1. Classification (NCBI taxonomy): domain Bacteria; kingdom Pseudomonadati; phylum Bacteroidota; class Bacteroidia; order Bacteroidales; family Bacteroidaceae; genus Bacteroides; species Bacteroides helcogenes. Next base: position 332,931 of record NC_014933.1, read on the forward strand.
AAGCTGGCGCAATGCAGCCAAGGAGACGGAAGCTGCATTCAGCCACTATTCGGAGATGGGCGTCAAAGGATTCAAAATAGACTTCTTCGACCGCGATGACCAGCCGTTGATTGCTTCCGTAGAACAGATTGCCGCCTGCGCCGCCAGGCATAAGATGCTACTTGACCTACATGGATTGAAGCCCTGTGGCATTCAGCGGGCCTATCCCAATGTTGTAAACTTTGAAGGAGTAAAAGGTTTGGAGAATGCAAAATGGGAGCCCATCGCAAACGGATCTCCCCTGCACAATTTTCCACGCTATGACGTTACCGCACCCTATCTCCGTATGTTGACGGGGCCTATGGACTATACCCCGGGAGCCATGGTAAATGCAACCCGCAAAACATTCCGGGCCGTCAATGACCATCCCATGAGCCAGGGAACACGTGTCCATCAGATGGCTATGTACACAGTCTTTGAGGCTCCCTTACAAATGCTGGCAGACAGTCCCAGCAGATATGAGAAGGAACAGGAATGCACAGACTTCATAGCCCAAGTACCCACCGTATTTGACGAAACCGTAGCATTGGGCGGCGAAGTAGGCGAATATATCACACTGGCACGCCGTAAAGGTAATATCTGGTACATAGCTTCCATGACAGACTGGACTCCACGCCATTGCACCATCGGCCTCTCTTTCCTCGGAGAAGGCAACTTTAAAGCCGAAATATTCTCCGATGGCATCAATGCCGACCGGGATGCTACCGATTATAAAAAGGAAGTACGAAACGTTACGGCAAATGACACACTGGACATATACATGGCATCAGGAGGAGGATGGACGGCACGGATAATAAAAGAGAAGTAACATGATACAGAAATATTCATGAAATACCATATTTCTATTTTCTGAAGCAAGAAGAAATGAAAGCATATATTCAAGCACTGTAAAAGAGGTGAAAAACATTCATTGAAGAACTTTTATGAGACTTGAATATATGCTTTCATTATGGATAAAAACTATATCCCTGCATATAACCAAGTTCTTTGAGAACCTTTCATTTAAATGAAATTAAGATTGACGGGGCAAATATACGTTTTTTAATCAAATAGTACACAATTAAATGTATTTTTTACAAATAAAACTCTATATAATAAAAAATAGCTTGAACAGAATCAAATAAAACATGCCAAGAAAAGAATGGTAATTACGTTTTGCCGAAACACCTGCCACAAAAAACAAGAACAAAACAGTAGCATATTGGTAACTCCAATACTTAATATTTCCATATATATCGTTCCATAATATCCTTTACATAAAAATATAAGTTCAATACACTGTTCTCAAAGAACTTAGTTCTTTAAAACTCTAAGTGTTTTTTTACTAATAATTAAACTGTATTTTTATGTTAAAACATCTAAGGTCAATTAGTATGCTAATGCTCCTCACGACAACGTGCGGAGGATTTGTTTACGCATCATCCGGCGAAAAGGTAGCGGGTGTGGAAGCCGTACAGCAAAGCAGTAAATGTACCGGTATTGTAAAAGACGGGACAGGTGAAACCATCATCGGGGCATCTGTAGTAGTAAAAGGAAGTGCCGGTAATGGTACTATCACAGGAATCGACGGTGATTTCACTTTAAGCAATGTCTCTAAGGGAAGTACATTGGTTATCTCATTCGTAGGTTACACTACACAAGAGGTACAATGGAAAGGAACTCCTTTGAACATCATCCTGAAGGAAGACTCTAAAGTTTTGGATGAAGTAGTAGTTGTAGGTTTCGGAACTCAAAAAAAGGCAAACCTGACGGGTGCTGTCAGCATGGTAGGAGCCGATGTCATCGAAAACCGTCCGGTGCAGAATGTTTCACAAGCTTTACAAGGTGTTATTCCCGGTTTGAACTTCTCGGTAAACACCAATGGTGGTACACTGGACAATACCATGAACGTAAACATTCGTGGTGCGGGTTCTATCGGTGACGGTTCATCTGCCAGTCCGCTGATTCTGATTGATGGCATTGAAGGCAACATGAATGCCATCAATCCCAACGATATTGAAAGCGTATCTGTTCTGAAAGATGCCGCTTCAGCTTCCATCTATGGAGCACGCGCCTCTTTCGGTGTCATTCTGATCAAAACCAAGAGTGGCAAACAAGGTAAAACCAATGTAAGCTATACAGGAAATGTACGCTTCACTGACGCACTTCAAGTTCCGGAAATGATGGACTCGTATCAGTTTGCTCAATACTTCAATGCCGCAGCAGCCAATGCAGGACAAAGTGCTGTATTCAGCGCCGAGGTAATGGAACGCATCCGGCAATACCAGAATGGCGAGATCAGCTATGGCACAGTGAAGAATCAAACCAATAATAAATGGGCTAACTATAGTGGCGCCAACGCAAACACTGATTGGTTCAAGGAAAACTACAAAGACTGGGTTCCTTCACACGAGCATAATCTGAGTATCAGCGGTGGCAATGAGAAACTGACTTACCGTATCAGTGGCAGTTTCATGGATCAGAACGGTTTGATTCGCCACGGAAAAGATGAATTCCAACGCTACACTTTAGACAGCAAAATATCAGCGCAACTGGCTGATTGGGTAACTTTGAACTATACAGGTAAGTGGACGCGTGAAGATTACAGCCGTCCTACCTACATGACCGGCCTGTTCTTCCACAACATCGCCCGCCGCTGGCCGACCTGTCCTGCATACGACCCCAATGGCTATATTCAGGAAGGTATGGAACTCATACAGATGGAAGACGGTGGTGTTCAGCAACAGAAGAAGAACTATTATACACAGCAATTAGCCTTCGTTTTCGAACCTCTCAAAGACTGGCACATCAATGTAGAAGGTAATATGAGAACCTACAACTACAACCAGCACTACGAAGTGTTGCCGGTATATGCGCATGACGTGGACGGAAATCCCTATGCCATAAGCTGGGACGGTGGTGCTTCTTACACTCCCGGGCAAAGCCGTGTGTATGAATATCGCTATACAGAAGATTACTTCACTACAAACATCTATTCTGATTATTCCAAGAGCTTCGGTGACCATAACTTCAAAGTGATGGGTGGGTTTAACGCCGAATTGACAAAATACGACACGATGAATGGCAGAGGTGACGGATTATTGGACATCAGTACACCGTGGCTGAGCCAAACAACTGACCAAGCCCGTGTATCCGGAGGCCGCGAGCATACAGCCATCGCCGGTTTCTTCGGACGTATCAACTACAACTATAAAGACCGTTATATGCTGGAACTGAACGGCCGTTACGATGGTTCATCCCGCTTCCTTGCCGACAAGCGTTGGGGATTCTTCCCTTCAGTATCCGCCGGCTGGAACATTGCGCGTGAAGAGTTCTTCAGTCCGCTTGCTGACAAAATCAGCACATTGAAACTACGTGCTTCTTGGGGACAGTTGGGAAACACTAACACAAAAGCATGGTATCCTTTTTACCAGACATTAGAAACAGGCAACGCCAACAGCGGATGGCTTGTAAACGGTGTCAAACAAAATACGGCTTATGTTCCGGGCATCGTAAGTTCGGCCATGACTTGGGAAACAGTAGAGACTTGGGATATCGGTCTCGACTGGGCATTATTGAACAACCGTCTGACTGGTTCATTCGACTGGTACACCCGTTATACTTACGACATGATAGGTCCGGCTCCTACTCTGGCTTCTGCCTTGGGAACGAGTGCCCCCAAAGTGAACAACGCCGACATGAAAGCTTACGGATGGGAATTGGAATTGGGCTGGAGAGATCGCATCAGGGACTTCAGCTACGGCGTGAAATTAGTATTATCTGACGGGCAATCCAAAATTCTGAGATATCCGAATGAAACAGGCGATATAGACAAGTATTATGCCGGACGAATGATGAACGAGATTTGGGGATACACCACTGTAGGCATAGCACAAACTCAAGCCCAGATGGACGAGCACTTAAAGAACAACAAACCTACTTGGGGTTCCGGATGGAGTGCAGGTGACATCATGTATGCCGACTTAAACAATGACGGCAAAGTAAGCACCGGCGCCAATACCTTAGAGAATCCGGGCGACCGTAGAGTTATAGGTAATTCTACCCCCCGTTATAATTTCGGTGTAACTCTCGATGCCGCATGGAAAGGATTTGACTTCTCCATGTTCTGGCAAGGTGTTGCTAAGAGAGACTATTGGTTGAGTGGCCCGTACTTTTGGGGAGCATCAGGCGGTATGTGGCAATCAGCCGGATTCAAACAGCATTGGGATTTCTGGCGTCCGGAAGGTGATGCTTTGGGAGCCAACCTTAACGCTTACTATCCACGTGCCAGCTTTGACGGAGTCAAAAACCAATATGTACAGACAGGCTACTTGCAAAACGCAGCTTATCTGCGCCTCAAGAACATCCAATTGGGATATACTCTGCCCAAGACATGGGTAAAAAAAGCAGGCTTGCAAAACGTACGTATTTATGTGTCCGGAGACAACTTGTTGACAATCTCTGATATCACCGGCATATTCGACCCCGAAACTTTGGGCGGCGATTATGGTGACGGTAAGCTATACCCCTTGTGCAAGACTTTGTCTATCGGACTAAATGTTAACTTCTAAAATACAAAGATATATGAAATCCAAAAAGATACATCTATATGCAATAGCTTTGTCAAGCGTATTGATGACAACATCCTGCAACGACTTCCTTGACCGGGAACCGATTACAAGTATTACACCCGAACAATACTTCAAGGCCGAATCTGAGTTGAGTGCCTACACCATCGCATATTACACATCTGTATTCTCCAATTACGGAGGCTACAATGCAGGTCCCATCAACGATGACGGTGACACAGACAACATGGTAGTGGGCGAAGCCAATACATCACTCTATTCAGAGGGCAGATGGTTAGTTCCTACCGCCAAGAATTTAAATTTCTCCATGATTCGTGTCTGCAACTATTTCTTCGAGCAAGTATTGCCGAAATATGAAGCAGGAACCATTTCGGGTGACGAAACCAATATCAAGCAATACATTGGCGAAATGTACGTCATGCGCGCAATCACCTACTTCAACCTGTTGAAGCAATTTGGTGACTATCCCATCATCACAAAGGTATTGCAAGACAATTCCGAAGAGTTGATGGAAGCCAGCAAACGTGCCCCCCGCAACGAAGTGGCGCGTTTCATTATCAGTGACCTTGAAACTGCTCTTACGTACCTCAATCCCACAGACAAATTCAACAAAGTACGCATCAACCGCGAGATGACCAACCTGTTGATATCACGCGTGGCATTGTATGAAGGTACTTTCGAGAAGTATCATAAAGGAACGGGACGCGTGCCGGGTGATGACACTTGGCCGGGAAAAAACATGAGCTACAACAGTGGAAAAACCTTCAGCATCGACTCTGAAATTGATTATTTTCTGACTAAGGCCATGACTGCTGCTGCCACGGTAGCCGACGCACACGAACTGACAAAGAATAATGGAGTGATGAATCCCGAAAAGGGAGTTATCGACGGATGGAATCCGTACTACAACATGTTCAGCATGCCCGATCCGAGCACAGTGGATGAAGTGTTGATGTGGAGAGACTATAACTCTGCAGAAAGCATCACTAACGGATGGAATGCCTATATTCAGGAAGGTGGAAATAACGGTATGACCAAAAGCTATGTGAATGCCTTCTTGATGGAAAGCGGCCTACCCATATATGCCAGCTCAGACTATAAAGGAGACGCAACCATCGACCAGCAAAAGGCTAATCGTGATGGACGCTTGCAACTCTTTTTGTTCGGCGAAAGCACCTTGCTCTACAACAACGGCGACAACTATTCCACCTTTGAAGCTCCTTTGGTAGTAGGCTTGACCGAACACCGTGACCGCACGGGCTTCCGTATCCGCAAGCATTTCACTTATGACCAAAGTCAAATCAGCAATGGTGTCGTAGGAACCAATGGCTTGGTTTTATTCCGTGCAGTTGAAGCTTACCTGAACTACATCGAAGCAGAATACGTTAAGAACGGAACGCTGGACGGCAAGGCCACTACATACTGGAAAACCATCCGCGAACGTGCCGGTATAGATACCGATTTCCAAAAGACGATTGACGCTACCGATCTGGCACAAGAGCCGGACTGGGCCAAGTATTCGGGCAGTAGCTTGGTGGATAAGACACTGTATAATATCCGCCGCGAGCGCCGTTGCGAATTCATTGGCGAGGGTTTCCGTGAAGATGACCTGCACCGCTGGAGAGCCTACGATGCACTGTTCGAAGGCAACATGGGAGCATACATCCCCGAAGGAGTCAACTTCTGGACATCTATGTATCAATCAGAAAGCTACATAGACGAAAAGGACGGAACGTCTAAATTGATAGAACAGGCAGCAGGTAAGAGTGACGCTAACGTTTCTAACCATGCAGACAGCAAATATCTTCGTCCTTATCGTATCATCAAAGAAAATAATCCTGTCTGGGATGGTTATACTTGGAAAAAGGCTCACTACTTATATCCTATTTCCACTGACGACATGAAGCTTACCTCGCCAGACAACACCATCGAAAACTCTGTTATTTACCAGAATCCTTACTGGCCAACACAAGCCAGCGCAGGTGCGATAGAATAATAAGAGCAGGGATGTCCCAAGACTCCCATTTCACCTAAATCCCCCCTCTCGCTACAAATATCTGTGGTGAGGGGAGGGATTTTCTTCATCTAAATAATAATTCAAAAGAAAAACTATTATGAGAGCTAAAACATTAATGTTTGCAGCCTTGCTGTCTATATTCTGCATGGATGCAATAATACTCATTCCATACAAGCAACATGAAGGTGCGCTTATTGGAGAGGGAAGAGGAATCATAGATGCCAATTGGCGCAGGCTGCAAGTAGGACTGCAATATACCTTTTAAATAAAACAAAGAGCAAACCCGATATAAACCGGAAATGCTCTTTGTTTTTATAGCTACAATCCGTTCACTTGCCGCTTTCCATTGCTTTATATATTGTCTCCTGTATCCTTTTCCGTATATCCAGACTCATCAGTTTATTATTCCATACATTCGGATAGATGCGGTTGCTCAAGAAAACATAAACCAGCCCGTTATCCGGATCCACCCAAGCACAAGTTCCGGTAAAGCCTGTATGTCCATATACAGAAGCCGGCGCTGAAATTGCACAAGGACTTTTTTGAGGATTTCGGGCATCGGGCTTGTCAAATCCCAAACCACGGCGACTGATTCGGGAAACAGTTGTAGTGAAAAGCTTGCAGGTTTCCTTACTCAAGTATCGTTTTCCATCCAACTCACCGTCATTCAGAATCATTTGGTATATGCGCGACACTTCCCCGGCAGTAGAGAACAGCCCTGCATTGCCGGAAACACCTCCCTGAAAAGCGGCAGCTTCATCGTGCACAAAGCCTTGAAGCGTTGTCTTCCGCAGGAAAGAATCTATGGAAGAAGGTATAATATCTTCCTTCTTCAGAAAGCGTAATGGTAAGAAACCGGTTCTCTTAAGTCCCATAGGAATATAAAACTCCTTAGCAAGAAACTCATCCATCGGCATTCCTGCACGCGCCTCAACCAACTGTTGTAATACGATAAACCCTACACAACTGTAACGATAGCGCTTGTCTTTCAAAGGTGTCTCTGCAATCTTCCGTAAATATTCATGTTTGAAAGAACGGTTCAACCATAAACTATCCGATACCTGTAAAGTGCACTCTGCCGTACGGAGGTTCGAAGTCAGCCCTTTACGGAAACGGAATTTGGAATTACCCCATGTCTGGCTGCCGACACGTACCGGATGGGCCTTGTCCGCCTTGCCTTTGAACAGTGAGCCCGAATAACTGCCTTTATCAATCGCATCCTGATAAAACAACAGTGTGGAGGGCAATCCGGACTCATGTAGCAGCAACTCGCGCACTGTAATGTTCTTCTTGTCCGTATCTTGCAGGAAAGGCAAATAATCCGATACACGGTCTGTCAAACTAAGTCGCCCCTTATCATATAATTTCATTACAGCCAACAGAGTAGCCGTTGTCTTTGTCAGAGAAGCGAGATCATATACATCGCCGGTATGCGTACCAAATGCCTTGTTATACATCTCTCTGCCATCCTTCAGCACCGCTACCGCACAATCTGCGTAAGCGCCCGCACGCAGTCCTTCCTCCACTATCCCGTCAATCTGTGCAAGGATACGTGAGTTCATACCGTATTCCTCAGGAATAAAATGCGGTGTGCTATTCGGGCCTAAAGTCACTCCCGTACCTGCGGCAAACAAACCACCGATGTCGGCAGAAAGCCGTCCGTCGGCCACCGCTTTTCCATATAAGATCTTGGCGACCTGCCTTTGTACATCATCATCGGAAGAATGTGCCAACACCATAGCTTTACCGGCCGAAATGCCACGATGAATCTGCAATGTCTGTTTACCGGGGATAAAACACAAATAAGTCACCGGTACGTCCGGTGCAAAAGTTGCGAAAAAAGTCTGGTAAGGAGCCAAACGGTGTTCCGTGATACATACCAAAACACGCTTATATTGTGCCAATGTATCTTGCAAGTATCTACAAGACTGCTCTCCCGGATTTTTCTCCAATTGAAACTCTGCCGGACAAGTGAATTGGGAGAGTTCCTTCATGAAAGGTCGTATCTCCCTGGAATCTCCGACATTGAGTACAGCCACCTCCTTTATGGCAGGATCCAAAGGAAGAACTTTGTCCTGATTGCCCAATACTGTGATTGCGGCCAGATTCAGACGTTGTATCAACTCACGTGTGCGGGGGGTATTGATGCGGGTTCCCAAACCGGAAATATGAATGAAAGGTTTCCGGGTCAGCCCCAGAGCATACTTATACATCAACACTTTACGGCATTTTTCCTCAATGTCGCTTTCCTTTAGCTCCCTCCGTTTCACTGCATCCAGTATCGCCTCCACTTCCTCCTTGATGCGGCGTGGCACAAGCAGCAAGTCATTTCCGGCTTTCAATGCCTGAAGACAGACGGTAGAATTATCGGACACCCCTTTCATGGCAAGGGCATCGGTAAAGATGAGTCCCTGAAACTTGAGTTCACGCGTCAACAGATCATATACCACACTGCGCGAAAGAGAAGAAGGCAGTCCGCCATGCACCTCGAAGACAGGAACCTCAAGATGCCCCACCATGATACCTCCAAGTCCGGCCCGGATAGCTTCCTTGAAAGGATATAGTTCCACACTGTCCAATCGCTCACGGGTAAAGGGCAAAGTAGGTAGTGCCTTATGTGAATCAACGTCCGTATCTCCGTGTCCCGGAAAATGCTTGCACACGGAAAGCACTCCTCCATCTTCCAGCCCTTTGGAATAGGCTATCACTTTCTTTGCCACATTGACGGGATTTTCACCGAAAGAACGAGTATTAATCACCGGATTCTGAGGATTGATATTCACATCGGCTACAGGTGCGAAATTCACCTGTATCCCCAGCTCATGACATTGTCGAGCCATTTCACGACCATATTCATAAATCAAGCTGTCATTCCGAATGCATCCCAACACCATGTTCCGGGGAAAACCGGGTGTACCCCTCAAACGCATGGACAATCCCCATTCTCCATCGAAGGTGATCATCAGAGGGACATTCGCCATACGTTGCGCCTCATTTGTCAGCACAGCCTGGTTCGACATCAGTCCTCCGGAGAAAAGCAGTCCGCCCACTTTATAGTCTTCCACCACGGTACGCAACAACTTCCGGGTAGCCTTATTGGGATGGGGAGCGATGGTATAAATAAAAAGTTGCCCGATGCGCTCTTCCAGAGTAAGACGCTTCAGCACGGAGTCCACCCATTGACGGCAGCGGGCATCATCTTGCAAAGCATGCACCAACGAAGGCTCCGCTGCTGGAACGGGAGCAGGAGGCACGGGTATATGGCGCGCATCCAAAGCCATGTGCCCGCAACAAAACAAAAGAATGGATGCAAACAGAAATATTCTTTTCATCTTTAATATTCAATTTAGTCCCCTATTTTCAGTGCAACTCTTAAATATCAGTTCCTGAATATCGGTACGGATATTCATATCGCCCAATTTTGTGCTCCATACATTCGGACAAAGATGATTACTCAAAAACACGTACACCGTCTTGTTTTCAGGATCCACCCAGACACATGTCCCGGTAAAACCGGTATGTCCATACACCCCCGCCGATGCCGAAGCCGCACAGGGGCTGTATTGCACAGCCGACACATCCGGTCTGTCGAAGCCCAATCCGCGACGGCTGACAGAGGATCTTTCCGTCGTGAACAAGCGACAGGTAGCCTCGCTAAGAAAACGTTTGCCATTCAGCTCACCTCCATTCAACAGCATCTGATAGACTTTCGCCACTTCATCGGCTGTGGAGAAGAGACCGGCGTTGCCGGATATACCGCCCATGCAGGCAGCCGTCTCATCATGCACGTAGCCGCAAAGGTCTTGCCGGCGCAGGAAGTCATTGGAGGCCGTCGGCATAATCTCCTCTTTAGAGAATCGGCGCAAAGGCAGGAACATGGTACGCTGCAACCCCATCGGAGCATAAAATTCCCTGGCAAGATACAGATCCATCGGCAATTGCACGATTGCCTCCACTACCTGTTGCAAAAGCACGAAGCCCAAGTCGCTGTAAACATAGCGCTTGCCATCCAGTTCACATCGGGCTATACGCTGGAGAATGGTATTCTTAAAATCCTTATTCAGCCACATACCATCCGCCACATGCAAAGAGTAAACGGCACTTGGCTTATCTGACATCAGGCCTTTCCTGAACTTGAAGTCCGAACAATAATAGCTGTGCTCGCTCACTTGGGTACGATGCCATTCATCTATCCAACTCTGCGAATAAGGTCCATGAACAGAATTCGGATCAATGGCATCTACATAGAAGCGAAGGTAAGGCGGCAAACCGGATTCGTGTAAAAGCAACTCGCGAATGGTGATATCCTTCTTGTTGCCACCACGCAAAAAAGGCAGGAATTCGGAAACCTTGTCCTCAAGCTTTAATTTTCCCTCATCATAGAGCTTCATTACGGCCAGCAGAGTCGCTGTAGTCTTGGTCAGTGAAGCCAGATCGAAAAGATCGTCAGGGCGTACCGTGGTCGTATCCTTATCCGAATGGGTTCCGAATCCCTTGTCATACACGGTATGTCCGTCTTTCAGAATCATAATCCGGCAACCCGGATAAGCACCTGCCGCCACTCCACTGCAAGCGATGTTGTCAATACCATGCAAGATATACGATTTCATTCCGTAATCCTCCGGGACAGCGATTCCGGGCTTCATTCCCGGCACGATATCACAACCTGTTCCCGCAGGAAATGTCCGGCCGATACTCATGGAAGTCTTTCCCACGGCAGAGGCTTTGGCAAATAACACATCTGCCACATACTGCTGCAAACCGGCTTCGGCAGAATGAGCCAGCACAACGGCGCTTGCCTTCGACAAAGCCGGAAGCAAAGACAACAACGTACGATAAGGGGTGAAAAAAGCATAAACCAAAGGAGCCTGTAATTCCAGCTCGTTCAAGAACTTCACATCCTTGTCACTGATGTAAGCCGAACCGGTGACACTAATCACTATCCTGCGGTAAGCCATCAATTTGCGCCTCACTTCTTCACGCGCCGTCTCGTCCGCATTCCAAGACAAACAGAAGTTACTGACATCCGCATGCTTCTTCATCGCTTCCCCAAAAGAGGTGTCCCCACCCCCGTCGCCCAAACTCAGCAGTGCAATGCTCCCGCAGTTCGGAGACAGAGGAAGAACATCAAAGTAATTGTTCAGAAGCGTCACAGCCGAATGGCGCAACCGCGTAGCCAGCAATTGTGCTCTTTCCGTGTTGATGCGGTAGCTCATTCCACTGACACGCAGTCCAGACCAAACCGCCAGCCCCAGCTTATATTTACACATCAATACCTTACGGCATCTGGCATCCAGCATTTCACTGCTGAGAACTCCCGAACGAACTGCTTCCATCAACCCGGCTACGGCATTCTTTGTATCAAACCGTGTCAACAGCATATCGTTTCCTGCCAGCAATGCTTTAGCGGTTATCCGAGCCGCATTCGACACCCCTTTCATTTCCTGCACATTCGCAAAGGTCAATTCCCCGGAGGCGGACTCCTCCTTTCGCTTTTCGCCGACAGCAGGTGAAAGAAAAGAAGAATATCCCACCATTATACCGCCACTTACTAATCCACGTTCATACGCCTCCGCCTTTCTGGCAGCACTTCCGGAATTCTCGCCGAAAGGGTGCACGTAAATCAACGGATCCGCATTGACACCTGCAACGGGAATCAAATTGATATTTATCCCCAATTCCCGAAACTGGCGCGCTCTTTCACGCCCATATTCTTCAATCAGGCTATCATCCTCAATACATCCCAATGCTGCATTACGAGGATAGTCCGGAACACCCTTCAACCATGCAGACAAGCCCTGTTCGCCATCGAAAGCAACCATGACAGGCACAGTGGCAGCTTTCTGAGCCATATTTGTCAGTATAGCTTGTTCTTCGGGTGTGCCTTCCGCAAATAGCAGACCGCCGACTTTATATTTCCTGATCAACTCCTGTATCTGTTTCTTATTCTCCTTATCAGCCTTTGCCGGAATAGTGGCTACAATCAACTGCCCTATTTTCTCTTGCATGCTCATGCGAGACAAAACCGAGTCGGCCCATTGACAGCCTCGGTCATCCGAAGCAGAAGGCAGCAAGGAGGGATAGGCCTGAACATGAATTAAAGGGCTCACAAGAAGGAGCCCCGTTATCCATAGAAAGAAAGTGTATTTTTTCATGAATTTATTCTGTCACTTTTTAAATAATGACCGACTTACTATTATTTCTTTGTCAATGTCAATGTCAATTCTCCTACATACACCCCATTCTTACCGGTATGAAATACAGGTACGTCCTTACCGTCGGCATTCAGATAATTCACCGGTTTTTGCATGAATGTGTGGGAGTGCCCGCCTAAAATAGCATCAATGTTACGTGTCTTACTTGCCAGATTTTCATCGCAGGCATCACCGGAGCCGCGGATTCCCAAATGGGACAAACAGATGACGGCATCACACCCTTCTTCAAGCTTCAGGTAATCCGCCGTTTTCTGTGCCACTTCCACCGGATCGTTATAAACAATGCCTTCACATTTATCGGCCTGCACCAATCCTTCCAACTGGGGAGCCAATCCGAAGACACCAATTTTCAAGCCATTACGTTCTAATATAATATAAGGTTTCACCAGACCTTCGAGTACAGTTCCCTTGACATCATAATTGGAACAGACTATCGGAAATTCAGCCATACGGAACAATCGCGCCATATTATCCAATCCAAAGTCAAATTCATGATTTCCGATAGTCATAGCGTCATATTTCATAAGATTCATCATCTTGACCTCCACCTCTCCTTGAAAAAGATTATAATAGGGCGTACCCTGAGAGATGTCACCGCAATCAAAGAGTAATATATCCGGATGCTTAGCACGCATTTCTTTTATAAAGGAAGTACGGCGGATCACTCCGCCCATCCCGGCATAGGTATCAGCAGCGTCCGGACTGACAGGTTCTATACGGCTATGCGTATCACTGGTTTGAAGAATGATTAATTGTTTACCCGTCTGCGCCGATACAGAGAGGGAGAAAAGCAGCAAGACTGCCAAGGAATATATATGTTTCATCTTATTTCTCTATTATTAGTTTTCAACTTCAATCCGTCCTTCGATACGGGAAGTAACCTTCTTTCCCGCCTCGGCCCGATTTTCCACATATTTCATAAACAAGCCACGCAAAGTGGCGCCTTCGGGGCATTCTCTCTTGTCCGCTTGCGGAAAAGCTATCATTCCATCGTTCCCATCCGCCAAATAATCAACGGTTGCTACCGTGTAAGTCTTGTCTTCCTCTACCGGTTTACCGCCTATGGAACCTTGCAGTAGTTTACCATCTTTGCTGATCCGCAGCCGGATTCCGCTTACACCCTCACCTCCCCTTGCCGCTATATTCTCGAACAGTTGCTTCAGCACGGAACCTTTCATTGTCAATACACAAAGGGAATTCTCAAATGGCAGGATCTCATAAATATTTTCCGTTGTGATGATCCCTTCGGTCAAAGAGCTGCGAATACCGCCGATATTGACCATCCCCATATCCGCAGGTTTCCCCAAAACCACCGTCGCCGATTCACGAAGAACATCGGCTATCAGATTTGACAACAGGCTTTCCGGTCTGGAACGATCCATCGAAATTTCAGCAGTTCCCACCACATGATACATCACACTATCCACTTTAGCCTTGTAAGGTGCAAGCAGTGCCATCGCCTCCGCATCCGGCTTTGCATCCCAAACAGCATTGATGGGCACTATTTCGCCTTCTGCTTTCGTTACTTCATAAGCAGAATGACAAGAAGTCAACAAAAGAGATACAGCCAAAGTAACCCCTGAAAGGAGTTTTAAATAAGTTTTCTTCATTTTGTTCCATTTTAAATTGCCACAAATATACTTTTTCTTTTCCCTTGAAGCAAAAGAGATAGAGGAAAAATGTACAACAAAAGAAAAAGCCTGCATTTCTTTGTCAATCAAAAGAAAAGCCATAACTTTGCGCCGCTTTCGCGCAATCGCTGTCAGGACAAACAGAGAGAAGCCTGGTATGTTGCGTTGTAACGATCAAACAATTTAATAATAAAAAAACAATGGATTTAATTAAAATTGCAGAAGAAGCATTTGCCACTGGAAAACAACACCCAAACTTCAAGGCGGGTGACACTGTAACAGTAGCATATCGTATCATCGAAGGTAACAAAGAGCGTGTACAGTTGTACCGTGGTGTTGTTATCAAGATTGCCGGACATGGTGAAAAGAAGCGTTTTACAGTTCGTAAAATGTCCGGTACTGTTGGCGTAGAACGTATTTTCCCGATTGAATCACCGGCTATCGACAGCATCGAAGTGAACAAAGTGGGTAAAGTTCGTCGCGCTAAATTGTACTACCTGCGTGCACTTACCGGCAAGAAAGCAAGAATTAAAGAAAAAAGAGTTAACGGTTAATCTGTTATATTCTGATTTCGAAATAAAAAAGGGAAAACGCTTCAGGCGCTTTCCCTTTTTTATTTACTCTTTATCCGGCATCTTCCTTATATAAATATCCCGCTGCGGGAAAGGTATCTCAATGTGGTTCTTATTCAGCGTATTATAGATAACCTCATTTACCCGGCTGACGAAGCCAACCTTTTCTTCCACCAATACCCAGAATACAATCAAGAGATTCACACTGTTGTCGCCAAAGTCACTGATGGCAACCTTCACTCCCTGTTTGCCGCTGACTATCTGCCTGCCATCGGCATTCTTTACCATAAGCGGCTTGATAGCCGATGTAAGCATGGAACGCACCTCATCCACATCAGTGCCATAGGCCACACCGATAGGAACTTTTACCAGTTCGTAGCTATGGTTGCGGGTAAGATTCTTGAAGTTCTTGTTAAAAAGTGAAGCATTCAGGAAAGCGATGATGCTTCCATCCCATGTCACTACCTGCGTACTTTGATAAGTGATGCTTTCCACTTTACCGAGAATGCCGTCACATTCGATATAGTCGCCCACCCGTACGCGACCCGTCATCAGCGAAATGCCATAGAAGAAGTTTTCCAGCAAATCCTTCATGGCAAAACCGAGGCCTGTAGCCAGACCTGCCGTTACCAATGAAATGCCACTTTTGGGTACTTGCAGCAGCACCAATGCAAAGATAAAATAAATTCCCCATACGGAAATGGCTATCACATTGCTCGCCAGTGTCAGGTTATAATTCTGCTCCCTCGACCGCTTCGTCTTATAATGTTTATAGAAGGATTTGAATACATAATTCAGATAACTGAAGAAGAACCAGCAAGCCGTCACCAAACTGATTTTAAAGAGTGACAACTGTATGACTCCTTTCTCGTCCACAAAATTAAAGAAGAAGATCTTGCGGCATACGGCAGTCATATCGAACACATCGGCAGCCCAATAGATACTTGCCAGAACGGAAATGACAGCCAAGATAGGCATCAAGGCACGGTTCACAAAGTCATAGGACCATGTCTTATGAATGAACTCGCCGCCGCGCAACGCAGTCATCCAATGCAACCGTCCCTTGTTCAAAGCATCAGCACCGTACATGGCAAGTATTTTCTTCACCATATAGTGCGCCTCGAACATCTTCATCAAGTCATAACAGCAAGTGATGGTCTGTATGGCCGCCAACTGAAATATCCACCAAATCATAATCTGCACCGCCAACAATACATATCCACTCCACGAAACAAGGCATGCCACCACCATTGCGGCCATAGACACTCCGGAATAAACCATGTCGCTGCCCGGCAGTTTCGTCTTCAGGCGCTTCAATACCCAGTATTGCCAGAAGGTGAAGCCCAGCAAAATGGGAGGATAAATCAGATTGACAAGATTATTGGGTATCAAGATAATACGGAAAGCTATGACCAGAAACGCCATCCACAGAAAGGGGGCATAAATCTTTATACCGGACTTTAACTGCTTCCCTTTGAGGCGAACGAGCAGTGAGAGCAGAATGGCAGCCAGCAGCCAGGCAAAATTAATCAGCAGTCCGCAGGCCATCAGCACAAAATTCTGCTTTACAGAGATTCTCGCCACCATGACGGCAAGAGCAAAAATGGCCACCCCCACCGTCAACATCAGCAGAGGCCGCTTCGTCCTGAATGCCTCTGAAACCCGGATGCGTTTGGGAAGCAGCCAGCGCATGATGATGTTGCTCAACAGCGTGGCGATAAGTATATAGAATAAGGTGAAGAACGACACGCTGAAAACAATAGGGCCGCGCCATTCCGAATCGGCAATGCGGTTTTCCTTCAGAGGCATATATTTGTCGCTAACATCTTTCTTCGCCATTTTATAATTGCGGCCTATTCTGGAAAGCATCGAGAAATAATTGTCTCCACCATTCACAAAGATATTCTGCTGCAAGGACTCGTAGCGCTTCATGGCATAATCGTTCAGTGTCTTCAGCTTTTCGGATACCTGCGCATAATGCCGGCTGTCCTGCAGGATGGCGTTCTGCAGACGAATCATATTGTTGCGTATGGCCTTGGCGAATATCAGGCAAAGCTCCCGGTCGGCTTTCTGCCGGTCGTCCAGCAGAAAGATATGCACGTCATCGGAATGATGAATGTGCCGGTGGAGCAAGCTGTCGGACATGTTCACAAACAGGCTGTCGTGGGCATCCGCAAGAGGCGGCGGCGGAAGGCTGTCCTTGCCTATGGCGGGAGGAAGTTCTTCCAATGATCTTATCAGCCCGTTGTAGCGGGCCACTTCCTCCATGATGCGATCCTTTATCTTGTCGTAGGGCAGGTTGGTGGCACGCAGCTTCTTGTATTGTTCGGTGGCCTCCTGGCAGGCATAGGTGAGGTCGAAGGTGAAGTCCGATTTTTGCGAATAGAGCATCAAAGCTATCTGGTCACTGCGCTGCATGAACTCTATCAGCCTGGCATGCTGCATCTGCGTCATCTGCTCGTAGCGCAGCAAGTTCACCTTCTGTTCCTGATAAGTGCGCTCCAACTCTGCCTTCAGCACCCCTAAGGTACGGGCAAGATCCTTCTCTTTCAGAACAGCCTTCGAGGGCAATGCCATGCAAAGGAAGAGAAGGAATAAAAATCCGGACTTCTTCATTGTCTTGTAGATAAATGTGTGTATGTGTGTATCTCGCGGCTATTGACGTGAGGCACTCTGTTTCAACGTGCGAAGATACGTAATAATATCGCTATCGTGCAAGCGCACCACTCGCAAATCTCTCAAAACTGGATGAAGTTATTTTGCAATTCTTTCTTATACTTGCTCGAAATGGGCAGTTCCTCTTTATTGAAGGGCGGAAACATGATACAGACATCACCATGAATAACTGCCAGATAGCGGATATTGACGATATACGATTTATGAATCTGCACAAACTGTGAGGAGAAACTAAGTATCTGCGCCGCATTGATGGATGAACGTACCACTAACGGTTTTTGTGTATAGAGGAAAACTTCCCAGCAACGGCGCAGCGCATTGAATCTGAAATAGCCGATATCGGTGAGCCGAAGCATGTGTATGTCGCCGGTAGGAAGCTGGATGGTAAATGTCGCCTTGTCTCCGGCCATCTGCGTTTCCGGCGAAAGCTGCCGCAAGGAAAGAGAACGGCATTCCATCTTGGCCTGGATGAAACGGTTGACTATCAGGTCAAGGTCTTTCTTTTCAAATGGCTTTAAAAGATAATCAAAAGCAGAGATGCGTATGGCATCAATCATATATTGCGGGTGAGCCGTATAGAACACAACTTCCATATCCCAAGTGAGAAGACCGTGCAGTTTGCCCAAGACCTCATATCCTCTTACACCCGGCAGTTCCACATCCATAAACAACAGATCGGGTTGCGCGTCTCGTATAAAGGCGGGGGCAGTGAAACCGGAAGACAGCTTTCCCACAATCCGAAAAAAGCCGTATTCCAGCAAACTGTCCTCCAAAAGCTTGCAGTCTTCTTCCGAATCTTCTATTATCACAACTTTATAGATATTCTCCATTATCGGCTCTTTTAACTAAATTCCACGCAAAAGTAACATCTCAAAACGTAATGCACAAATTCCACAGTCTGCAAAAGAAGGCATTCAAGCTATGCCCGGAAACTCTTATACGGCAAAACAGGTATTTTATGCGCTAAAATGAGCGACTAATCCCAAAAAGATGAGATGTTCAATAAAAAAACGTATTTTTGCACAGTCGGATAAACCGAGTCAAATAAAAGTAAACCATGACAAAAAAGACTCTCATATCTTATGCAGGAGCAGCCTGCCTCCTTTCAATCTTATTATCGGGCTGCGGAAACAATGAAAACAACTTTCTTAACTCTGAATCTGTAAGGTTTTCGCAAATGGCGGAAGACTCCATCCTACAAGCCAAGCCGGGAATAGCGCAGAAACTGATTGAAAAAGCGCAGAAAGAAGCCAAAGACAGTGCCGAATATTACTTTGCGGAAGCCGTTCGCTCGTCGCTGATGCTGAATTGCGTGGGGCTGGACTCGGCCATGCATTACATTGATGAGGTGGAAGATTATTGCTCACGCCTGTCCCACCTCAGCACACTGCACCACACCATGTTGACCCTGACCGGCCATAACCGGGGCCTCATCCTCCAATACAAGCAACAGCCGGATGCGGCCATCGCCAACTATCAGAAGGTAGTGGAACACAGCATGCAGGGGCTGTACAAAAAATGGATTCCCTCTATCTATTGCAAGATAGGGGACCTTTACGGCATGAAGAACGATTTTCCTTTGCAGGCCTACTTCTATCGGAGAGGGCTGTTTGTAGCCGACTCGCTCGCCATCCCGGAAACGAACAAGTACAATTGTTATTCTGCCCTCGGATTCAGCTATCTTTCGATAAGAGACTTTGACCAAGCCGGAGAATATCTTGCCAAAGCCTACCGCATGAAAGACAGCCTCTCCGTACAAGAACAGTTTCTCGCGTTCAACAACTATATAAACTACTACTATTATCAGCGGAAATATGATCAGGCTTGGGAATACATGACAAAAGTATATCAGATGATAGAGCCATGCAAAGACAAGATGCCTTATGAGGATGCTCTGGTAAAGACAAACTATGCAGACCTTGCCATCCAATCGGGAAAGAACCTGAATTGTGCGGACGGCTTTCTGAAAGAAGCCATGGCACGGTTCGAGAAATTGGGAATGATTACCCCACGCCACTACTTAGAGAGTATGCAACTGTGGCTGGCACTCAAGACCAATGACCTGCCAAAAGCCCGGAACCTCGTCGGGCGTTTTGAAAAAGAAGCACCGGACACCGGCATCGAGATCAACTACCGGAAGTTCCGCAACTCCGCCCTCATCGAATACTATAAGACAACGCACAATGCAGAGAAGGCTCTTTCCATTCTGGAAAGCAATATCGGGATAGAAGACTCGCTCAGGAGCG
Source organism: Bacteroides helcogenes P 36-108 (assembly GCF_000186225.1). NCBI lineage: Bacteria > Pseudomonadati > Bacteroidota > Bacteroidia > Bacteroidales > Bacteroidaceae > Bacteroides > Bacteroides helcogenes. The sequence goes on from NC_014933.1 coordinate 352,895, forward strand.
ACAGACAGAAGAAATATGTAGCGGACTTGAGTATGCGTTACCAGAATGACATCACACACTTGAGGCAAAGCATCACCATCGGCAGGCAGGAAAACAAGATAATGCTTCTCCGTCTGGGCATCGCCTCAGGTGCTATAATTCTCATCGGGCTTGTGGTGTACTTCATCGGTTACCTGCAGAGAATGAAGAAAGAACGCAAGTATCAATTCGAGCAACATCTGTACGAAATCAGCAAACTGAAGATGCAAAACATCCGCGAGAAAATATCTCCCCACTTCATCTTCAATGTACTGAACCGAGAAATCAACTCTCACCCTGAATCGGATACGGAATATAACCGCCTGATGCAACTTACCAAACTGTTGAGAAAAGGACTGACTTTATCCGGCCGGCCCGCCATCTCCCTGACCGATGAACTGGACTTCGTCACCACTTATGTCAGTCTGCTGCAAGACACAGGCAGCCACTTCAGCTTCAGATTCCACAAAGACAGCGAGGTGGACACGGAAAGTGTACAAGTACCCTCCATGATTATCCAGACGCCTGTGGAGAATGCCATCAAACATGGATTTGCGGGAATGGAGCAAGGCGGCGTCATCGACCTTTCCATCAAGAAAATGGATGCCGGAACTCAAATAACTGTCCGAAACAACGGACTGAAGTACACGCCTTTCCGGCCCGCCGGCAACAACAGCACCGGCACAGGCCTGAAAGTCATCTACCAGACCCTCATGCTGATGAATGCCCGCAACAAGGAACACATCACATTCGATATCCGCGAAAACGAAGGCACAGAAGTCATCATCTATATTCCTTATATATATACATTCAATTGGTAAAACAGACATTCAAGCGCTTTCAGACATAAAGGCTGCCCGATCTGGCACTTGTATTCACCACTATAAACACCTGTGTTTGTCAAGATAAACACAGGTGTCCGTGCCGCCAAATGCAAGCGTTTGGCGGCACGGAGCAATCAGCTATCAATCAGCAATATAACAATAAGCAAACTGCATCTATATATCCAGCTTGCTGCATCTATATATCCAGCCTGCTGCATCTATATATCCAGCCTGCCGCATCTATATATCCGGCTCGCCACATCTATACAGGCAGAGGATTTTCTATTGAATATATAAATTCTTTTTCCAAATAATAGGTAGTATCCTTATTATTCATTAATTTTGCTAACAAAGTCAGGAATCAAACGATATAAAGGAACGATTCGTTTATGAAAAAGAAACACGCCTACTACTTGCTTTTACTACTATGCCTGCCGTTTATACAGACCGGTGCACAGAGCAATGCCCAGCCCGGCAGCATAACCACCGACAAGACCATACTCCTGTTGCACCGCCGGGCAGAGCAGGCCACCGCAAGAAAAGACTATCAACAAGCGGCAATCTACTACAAGCAACTTCATGACTTCAGCGACAGTCTGCACACAGAATCAACCTTGCAAGACGTAAAGCTGCTGAAAGACTCCATACAGTTGCAAGAGCTCCACATGCAGAACGCGCAACTGAAGTCGCACCTTATGCACCAAACTCTGGCAGGAGCCCTGGCACTCTGCATCTTCTTCACCGCCATCTATCTGTTGGCATCGCGCAGAGTGAAACGACTGAAGCAACGCAAGGAAAAGGTGACACTCCAGATTCAAGAGCTGAAACGCACCACCGCCAACAAGGCTCTCTTCCTGTCGAACATGAGCCACGAAATACGCACTCCACTCAATGCATTGGCCGGTTTCTCGGACATCCTCTGCACGATGGACATGGACGCCGATTCGTGCAAGCAGTTCAACGACATCATCCAACTGAACTCACAGCTACTCATCAAGCTGATAGACGATGTGGTGGATCTCTCCACACTCGACCTCAACAATATGAAGTTCAATCTGGAAAAAACGGATGCAGTGGCCTTATGTCGCGGCGTGGTAGAATCCATCCAGCAAATCAAACAAACGGATGCGGAAATTTCTTTCAAGACAGAGCTTGAGTATCTCCCACTGAACACCGACTCGCAACGTCTCCAACAAGTGCTCATCAATATCATCGTAAACGCCACCAAGTTCTGCAAGCAAGGCAGCATCACACTGGCGTTAGAGCTGCGTGAAGAAAAGGCTTACTTCACCGTCACCGATACCGGATGCGGCATCCCGCTTGAACAGCAGTCGAAAGTGTTCGGCCGATTCGAGAAGCTGAACGAGCATGCCGACGGAACCGGTCTCGGACTCTCCATCTGCGAAATCATCATCAAGTATCTGGGTGGAAACATCGGCATAGACCCCGACTATACAAGCGGGACACGTTTTTTCTTCACTCACCCCATCCTTAAAGAATAAGCACTATGACGCAGCCACACATACTTTCCATTCATTGCATATCCGCACTGCGGAACTCAAGACGCTCTCCGCTGAGATTCATGTTAACGGCACTCCTGTTCGTCACAAGCCTCCAAACCGCACGGTCGCAACAGCTTGACACCTCGGAATCAGTGGACAGCATGCTGCAAACAGTGCTACGCATGCCTTTGGACACCACAAGACTGAGGGTGCTCCAAAACCTCTTTCCACAGAACCGAAACACTCCGGCAATACTGAAAGTCACACGGCAGTTGGTAAAGGACGCCACCAAGCTGAAAAACAAGGAGCTCATATACAGCGGATGGTATCAACAGGAACTTTACTTCCAAAGCCGGCAACTGCTGGACTCCGTGCACTACTATTGCCAGAAAGTGAAACAACTGACCCTGACAGACACCACCAACTTAGGAAACCGCTATTACTTCCATGCATGGCGTAACTATACCTCTGTATGCATCTCACAAAACAATCTGGAATTGGCGCGGATAGAAAGCCTCAAAATGGAGCAAGAGGCACAACAACGGCATTCGCCCAAAGGACTGGCGCTGGCCTACTCGCAACTGGCGGAAGTCTCACTGAGATACCGACGATATGAGGTGGCACTGGACTACTACAACAAGGCTCTGAGCCTGAAATCACTGGCTGTGTCAGACGAAGCCTCCATCTACGCCACCATAGGAAACATCTACCTCAACGACAGTTGCTACGCCCAAGGAGCCCGCTACTATGAGAAGGCCATCGCTACATACCGGTCGCAATTTCCCGACAGTAAATTTCCGCGCTCATTTTACGATGTAGCACTATACAACTGCGTGTTCGCCGCATTCTGCCACCTGGAAGACAACCGGCCGGACTTGTGCAAGCATTGGTTAGACGAAGCTACCCAATACTACTACAAGGACATGATGATAGGCTCGTACCTCTATTACAATATCTTCTGGGGACTATATGAAGCCGAAACAGGCAACTATGAACGAAGCATGAGCTACTTTGACGAAGCCGACAAACGGCAAAGCCTGCCCGTAGCCATGTATATCACCAAAGAAAACCGCATACGCGCACTGCTTGCCCTACACCGATACGAGGAAGCCGTCCCCCTGATGAAAGACTTTGCACAAATACAGGCCGAACGGCAGCAACTGATGGACACCAACAACCGGGCAGCCATGCTGCAAAATGCCCGCTGGACGGAAGCGGAGATGGAACACCAGCGCGTTGTGCTATACGCCAGTGCATTGATGGCCTTTTTTGCATTGGCCATACTGATCTTTATCGTATTCATCACCTACCGCATCCTCAAGGTACACCGTGCGCTCTTGCATGCCCTCCACCTATTGGACGATGCAAAAAAAGACGCCGAACAGACAGATCACATGAAAGAGTCGTTCATGCGGAACATCAGCCACGATGTACGTGTACCACTCAGCGCCATCATCGGATTCTCCCAACTTCTGGTTCAAAGCAGCGAACTGGACACCGACGAACGCCGGCAAATCCGCACCATCCTGAAAGAAAACTCTGACCGTCTGATGAATCTGGTCAACAATGTACTCGACCTCTCACGTCTGGAGTCGGGTAAGATGAAATATCAGATAACTTCATTTGATTTGGCAGAGGTATGCCGCGAAGCTGTATTCCAGCTCCAGAACAGCGACGACAAACGCTGCGTGATAACCTTTGAAACAACGTGCGCCGCCCCTGTCATGATTGAACACGATTTGCAACGAATGCTGAAGACACTGGTTTCAGCCATACAGATACCCTCTTATGTGCAACTTCCTGAAGGAACAACGCAATGGACAGAAAAAATGATACTGAACGTGGAAGACGGCGGAGGAAAATGCAAACGATGGAAAGTGACCGTTGAAAACTCACCATTAAGCGCACAAAGCATGGAAAGCGAGGAACAATCCATACTCAACCGCATCTGCAGCCTGTACATGAAGGTTTTAGGAGCTTCTTACCAAACAGACCTCGCAGAAATGAATGGGAAAGTGACATTTGAAGGAACTTTATAAGCCCAAGCATATATATGAAAGGCTATTGACAAACTTCCTGCCAACAGCCTTTCATCTATGTTTGTATAACAACGGGGAAAAGAGCCTTTTCTACTTGATGTCTCTCAATTCCCACCCCAGTGCACTGGCTCCCAGCACCGCAGCGTCAGAATCCTTCAACTCGGAAGCCAGCAGTTTGGTTTTACCTTTGTAAATTGTCAGTATATTGGCATCGATCGCCTTCTGTATGGGCTTGAAGATATATTCACCGGACTTAGCCAAACCACCGAACAGAATAATGGCTTCGGGACTGGAGAAAGCGATAAAGTCGGCCAAAGCCTCACCCAAGATCGTTCCCGTGAATTCAAAGATATCCTGCGCAAGCTTGTCACCTTTGACGGCGGCGTCATACACATCCTTGGAAGTGATGTTCTCGGCAGGTATGGAACGCAACAAACTGGGTTCCGTACGGGCAGCAAGAAACTCGCGCGCCGAACGGGCTACCCCCGTAGCCGAGCAATAGGTTTCCAGACAGCCGTGACGCCCGCATCCGCAAAGACGGCCGTTTTCACGACGGATTATGGTATGCCCCAACTCTCCGGCAAAGCCGTCGTGACCGTAAACCATCTGGCCGTTGATGACGATACCGCTACCCACACCCGTGCCAAGAGTAATCATGATGAAATCTTTCATACCGCGCGCAGCACCATAGGTCATCTCGCCGATACCGGCTGCATTGGCATCATTGGTCAATGCAGTGGGAATGCCAAGACGCTCTTCGAACATGGCAGCCAGAGGAATCACTCCTTTCCACGGAAGGTTCGGGGCAAATTCGATGGTTCCACTGTAATAGTTGCCATTTGGTGCACCAATACCGATGCCCTTTATCTTATCCACACCACCGTTGGCAATAATCAGAGGAAGCAGATTCTTGCATACTTCATCCACATATTCTTCAACCTGCTCATAGGCTCCTGTTTTGATAGAGCCACTTGCAATAATAGTTCCGCGTGCATCCACAATACCAAAGACGGTATTTGTTCCGCCTATGTCAATGCCTACCACATAAGGCTTTTCCATGCTTGAATTCATGATATTACGTTTGTTTAAAGAGTTAGTTAATAATAATAATGGTTACAAAAGTCACAAAGAAAAACGACACTGCAAAATCTTTTTTTAAAAAAGTTTGCCCGATATGCAACTTTTAGTAACATCCCTGCGTCTAATATTGAAAATTCATAAGAATAAAGTCATAAACAGGACATATCGTGATACAATTAAAAGACATCAACAAGACCTACAACAACGGAGCACCTCTGCATGTACTCAAAGGCATCGACCTCAATATAGGGAAAGGGGAATTTGTCTCCATCATGGGAGCATCCGGTTCCGGAAAGTCCACACTGCTCAACATATTAGGCATTCTGGACAATTACGACACCGGCGAGTATTACCTCAACGGTACTCTTATCAAGAATCTCAGTGAAACGAAAGCGGCAGAATACCGTAACCGCATGATCGGCTTCATCTTCCAGTCATTCAACCTCATTTCATTCAAAAATGCAGTGGAGAATGTTGCACTCCCCCTCTTTTACCAGGGAGTGGGTCGCCGCAAACGCAATGCAATGGCTTTGGAATACCTTGACCGTCTGGGACTGAAGGAGTGGGCAAACCACATGCCCAATGAAATGTCCGGTGGGCAGAAACAGCGTGTAGCCATTGCCCGCGCACTTATCACCCGGCCACAGATTATCCTTGCCGACGAACCTACCGGAGCACTGGACAGTAAAACATCCGTGGAAGTGATGCAAATTCTGAAAGACCTGCACAAAACAGGAATGACTATCGTAGTCGTCACTCATGAGAGTGGTGTCGCCAACCAGACGGATAAAATCATCCATATCAAGGACGGCGTGATAGGAAGCATCGAGGAGAACCTGAACCACGACGCAAGTCCTTTCGGACAGAATGGATATATGAAATAAAAACAGACTTATGATAGACCTCTGGCAAGAAATATACGGAACCATTAAACGCAATAAACTGCGTACGTTTCTGACCGGCTTTGCGGTAGCATGGGGCATCTTCATGCTCATCGTATTGCTTGGAGCCGGCAACGGATTGATACATGCCTTCGAGCAGAACTCCTCGGAACGCGCCCTGAATTCCATCCGCATCTTCCCCGGATGGACCACAAAATCGTACGACGGCCTGAAAGAAGGACGCAACATACAGTTGGACAACAAGGATCTATCCGCCACGGAAAAGTTGTTTCCCGATAACGTCATCAGCGCAGGCGCCACCGTGAGACAAAGCAATGTGAACATCAACTTCGGACAGGAATACGTCAACATCTCACTGCTGGGAGTCCACCCCAATTATACGGAAGTGGAAACCGTGAAGACCGCCGGTGGGAGATTCATAAACCAAAATGACCTGAAAGATCGCCGCAAGATTATCATCCTGCACAAGAAAACGGCAGATATACTGTTCGGAAAAAGCCATACCCAACCTATCGGGCAATTCGTGAATGCCAATGGAGTGGCTTATCAGGTAGTGGGATTGTACGATGATCAGGGAGACAGAGATGCCAACGAAGCATACATTCCCTTCTCCACCTTGCAAACCATCTACGGCAAAGGAGACAAGCTGAGCAACATTATCTTTACCACCAAAAACCTGAGCAGCATGGAGAGCAACGAAGCTTTCGAGAAAAGTTACCGCAAGGCGCTGGCTTCCAACCACCGCTTTGACCCGGAAGACGAAAGCGCCATCTGGGTATGGAACCGCTTCACCAACTACCTGCAAACACAAAACGCAATGGGCGTGCTGCGCACCGCCATCTGGGTCATCGGTATTTTCACACTGCTAAGCGGCATTGTAGGCGTATCGAACATCATGCTGATTACCGTGAAAGAGCGCACCCGCGAGTTCGGCATTCGCAAGGCATTAGGGGCAAAGCCGTTCTCCATCCTCTGGCTGATTATAGTGGAAAGCGTCACCATCACCACCCTATTCGGCTACATCGGTATGGTAGCCGGCATCGGGGTAACAGAATGGATGAACACGGCTTTCGGCAACCAGACAATGGATGCAGGCTTGTTTCAGCAGACCATGTTCTCCAATCCCACCGTAGATCTGAGCATTGCCATACAGGCCACACTGACATTAATCATAGCCGGCACACTGGCAGGATTCTTCCCAGCCAAGAAAGCAGTAAGCATCAGTCCGATAGAAGCGCTAAGGGCAGACTGACCCATTCCATAAAATGCTAATACATAAAAAAAATGAGAATAGACTTAGATACGTGTGAGGAAATCCTTATCACGATAACAAGAAACAAGACACGAAGCCTGCTGACAGCGTTCGGTGTATTCTGGGGCATCTTCATGCTCGTAGCACTCATAGGCGGCGGGCAAGGGTTAAAGGAAAAGCTGCAATCGGAGTTCGAAGGATTTGCCACCAACTCCGGCTTCATCGCTGCACAGAAGACGAGTGAAGCTTACAAAGGTTTTCGTAAAGGACGATGGTGGGATTTGGAAATGGAAGATGTGGACCGTGTACGCAGTGTGGACGGCATAGCACTTGCCACGCCTTCATTTGCTCTTTGGAGTCAGACTGCGGTTTACGGAGAAAACAAATATGAATGTAGCGTAAAAGGATTTTACCCCGAATACGAACAGATAGAGCACCAGGAAATAACTTACGGGCGTTTTATCAACGACGTTGACATCAAAGAATCACGCAAAGTCTGCGTAATCGGCAAACGTGTTTACGAGAGCCTTTTTAAATCGGGAGAAGATCCCTGTGGCAAGTATATCCGGGTAAATGGCATTTATTACCGGATAATCGGAATGTGCTCTTCCGAAGGCAATGTCAACATCCAAGGCCAGGCTTCCGAAGCTATTGTGCTACCTTTTACCACCATGCAGCAGACCTACAATCTGGGGGGGAAATTGGATGTAGTATGTTTCATCATGAAACCGGGCGTAAAGGTGACAGATGTGGAGCCGGAAGTGGAACGTCTTGTAAAGGAAGCGCATTACATTTCACCGGACGACAAGCAGGCCATCATGTTTCTGAATGCAGAAGCGATGTTCTCCATGATGGATAACCTGATGTCCGGTGTGAATATCCTGATCTGGATGGTAGGCTTGGGCACTTTGTTTGCCGGAGCTATCGGTGTATCCAACATCATGATGGTCACCGTAAAGGAGCGTACCACGGAAATAGGCATCCGCCGCGCCATAGGTGCACAACCCAAGGACATCTTGCAACAGATTCTCTCTGAAAGTATGGTACTGACTACCGCAGCCGGCATGGCGGGTATTTCTTTTGCCGTACTGGTGCTGCAAGTGCTGGAAACTGCCACAAACGATCCAGGAGTGATAAAGACACACTTTCAGGTATCCTTCGGGCTGGCGATAGGCACATGCCTGCTACTTATAGCCTTAGGTATGCTTGCCGGACTGGCGCCCGCTTACAGGGCTATGGCAATAAAGCCGATAGAAGCCATCAGGGACGAATAAAAATCTGCCCCGAAGACAACCCGCATGGAAGAAAGAATAGAAAATGAAGAATAAACAAATATAAAAAAATATTAAGATGAAAACCAAGAAGTATCTGAAAATCGCGTCACTGGTCATCGTTGCCGCACTGTTTGTATGGACATTCGTGTTCCTATATCAAAAGTCGCAACCCAAGGTGATTGTTTATGAAACCATCAATGCTGAAGTGGCCGACCTTGAAAAGACAACCGTAGCCACCGGAAAAGTAGAACCGAGAGACGAAGTTCTTATCAAGCCTCAAATCTCCGGCATCATCTCCGAGGTATATAAAGAAGCGGGACAAAGCATCAGGCAAGGTGAAGTGATAGCCAAAGTAAAAGTTATTCCCGAATTGGGAACCCTGAACTCGGCCGAAAGCCGCGTGCGTCTCGCCAAAATCAGTGCCACACAAGCGGAAACCGACTTCTCGCGCATAGAAAAGCTATATAAAGACAAGCTCATCAGCCGTGAGGAATACGAGAAGGGCGAAGTGACCGTGAAGCAGGCACGCGAAGAATTGCAGACTGCCAAAGACAATCTGGAAATCGTGAAGGAAGGCATCACCAAGAACAGCGCCTCTTTCAGCAGCACACTTATCCGAAGCACCATCGATGGTCTGATTCTGGACGTCCCCATCAAAGTGGGTAACTCCGTAATCATGAGCAACACTTTCAATGACGGAACAACTATCGCCACCATAGCCAACATGAACGATCTTATCTTCAAAGGAAAGATTGACGAAACCGAAGTGGGGCGCGTACACGAAGGTATGCCTGTGAAGCTGACCATCGGAGCTTTGCAAAACGTTTCCTTCAACGCCGTACTGGAGTACATCTCTCCAAAGGGTGTAGAAGAAAATGGCGCCAACCAGTTCGAAATCAAAGCTGCGATAGCCGCACCGGACAGTGTACAGATTCGTTCGGGCTACTCCGCCAATGCCGAGATTGTACTGGAACGCGCACAAAAGACACTGGCCTTGCCGGAAAGTACGGTTGAATTCAGCGGTGACAGTACCTTTGTATATATACTGACGGACAGCGTGCCGACACAGAAATTCGAGCGCCGACAAATCAAAGTCGGCATGAGCGACGGCATCAAGATTGCTGTCAAAAGCGGAATCACCGCCAAAGACAAGGTGCGCGGAGCCGAGAAAAAAGACAAATGACTTTAAACAGACTTAAAGGAGAAACATTATGAACAAAAAGATATTCCTCTGTCTTGTCACAGCCTGTTACCTATCGGCACAGGCTCAAGAACGCTGGACTTTACGCCAATGCATCGACTATGCCATCGAGCACAATATCGACATTCGCAGAACCGCCAATGCAACCGAGCAAAGCGCCGTGGACGTCAATACCGCTAAATGGGCACGACTCCCGAATTTAAATGGCAGCGCCGGTCAAAGTTGGAACTGGGGACGTACGCAGACCGCCGTCAAAAATGAAAATACCGGTGACTACTCTACCGTATATGTCAATACCAGCAGTAACGGGACAAATATGAACCTCAGCACCAGTATCCCTGTTTTCACAGGCCTGGAAATTCCTAACCAATACGCATTGGCTAAATTGAACCTGAAAGCTGCCATGGCCGATCTTGAAAAAGCCAAAGAAGATATTTCCATCAATATAGCCTCGGCCTACCTACAAGCATTGTTCAATGAGGAACTGCATCAGGTGGCTTTGGGACAGGTGCAATTGAGCAAGGAGCAATATGCCCGTATCAACCGCCTGGCCGAGCTGGGCAAAGCATCCCCAGCAGAGGTGGCGGAAGCTAAGTCGCGGGTGGCGCAGGACGAAATGAGTGCCGTACAAGCAAGAAACAACTACAAACTGGCCCTGCTCGATCTCAGCCAGCTCATAGAACTGGAAACTCCGGAAGGTTTCACTCTGGAATCGCCCGCTGTCAATCCAAGCTTGACACCTTTGACACCTCCGGATGACATCTTCCAGACAGCTTTGGTAAACAAATCGTCCATACAAGCAGCACAATACCGTCTTGAAGGCAGCAAGCACAACATACGCATTGCCCAAAGCGCTTTCTATCCGCAACTGTCATTGAATGGCAGCCTCGGCACAAACTACTACTCCACCATCAACCGCACTTTCAGCCAGCAGATGAGTGACAACTTCAGCAAGTATGTGGGACTTAACCTCAGCGTTCCCATCTTCAATCGGTTTGCCACCCGCAACCGTGTACGCACGGCACGCCTGCAACGCGAAAATTATGCTTTGCAGTTGGATAATGCCAAGAAAACACTCTACAAGGAGATACAACAGGCATGGTACAAAGCGACAGCAGCCGAAAGCAAATACACCAGCAGTCATACCGCAGCCCTTGCCAGCGAAGAATCGTTCAAACTGATGAGCGAAAAATACGAGAATGGAAAAGCCAATGCCGTAGAGTACAATGAGGCCAAGCAAAACCTGATGAAAGCACAATCTGACGAACTGCAGGCCAAATACGATTATCTGTTCAGCTCCAAGATACTGGATTTCTATAAAGGAGTCCCCATTGAATAAAGTGTTCCAAAATCAGCTTATGGCATGATATTTCAAATATGAAATTTAGTTGTTGTGTTTGATTCTCCCCTCTTATATTTTCCGAAGGAAAAAAGAGGGGAGTTTTAATATTTCAAGAAACCATAAGGCATACCGGTATGGACATGGTTTGCGGATATTCCCAAAGAAAAAAGAGAAAAGAAATGACCAAAAGAATAATTGTTAAAGCAACGGCCGGATGCAGTCTCCTGTTTCTGCTGGCATTGGCAACATTGTATGTCTGCCGCACCACTCTATTACAACGGATGGCGGACAAACATATCACCCGTATAGAAACACGCTATGGACTGAATGTATCTTATGCCGACTTAGCCATGAAGGGTTTGAGCACCGTCTGCCTCAAAGGATTGTCTGTGATTCCCGAACATCGCGACACACTACTCTCTTTGCAGTCGCTCGATATTCGTATAGGTTTGTGGCAACTGCTTTGGGGCAATATCAACGTAAAAGATGTCCGGATGGACGGATTGAAGCTCAACTTCATCAAGCGGGATTCCGTTGCAAATTACGATTTTTTGTTCCTTCCACCGGATGCCGACAGGAATATTGCCCACACAGAGAAAGAAAAGACCAGCAACTATGCTCGCCGCACCAATACGATTCTGAATCTGCTGTTCGGCATACTCCCCGCCAACGGAGAACTGACCGACCTCTGCATCAGCGAACGTAAAAACCATAATTTTGTCACTTTCCGCATTCCGAAATTCAGTATTTTCGAGAATCGGTTCCGATCCGATATTTCTGTCATTGAAGATACCATTGTACAACAATGGCATACAATAGGAGAAATAAACTCATCTGCACGAAAGCTAAGTATCAGTATCTCGGCTCCACACTTGAGAATTCCTTACGTCCACCGCCGTTTGGGTGCTGAAATAGAATTTGACAGCCTTGTATGCAGTCTCTCACAAGGGAAGACGGAAGGAGAGAAGGCACGCCTCACCGGACAATCCGAAGTACGCGGCCTACACCTATACCACAAACGCCTTTCTCCGGAAACCATCAATCTGAATCAAGGGAAATTAGACTTCCATCTGAACATCACCTCACAGGTTATAGAGCTGGACAGCACAAGTCTCATCCGCTTCAACTCGCTAACTTTTCATCCTTACCTGAGAGTAAGATGGAAAAGAGACAATGCGCTGGAGAAAGCACTACACCTCACCGCCTCTGTCCATAAGCCGTGGTTCCCGGCAGAAGAGCTGTTCCGTTCGCTACCCAAGGGGCTGTTTGACAATCTGGAAGGTATCCGGACCTCCGGACAATTGGCCTTTCATTTTCTGCTGGATGTGGACTTCGCACATCCGGACAGCATGAAACTGGAATCGTCTCTGAATGAAAAAGATTTCCGGATTCTCAGTTACGGCAAAACAGACCTTCGCAAAATGTCCGGCGAATTTGAATATACGGCTTATGAAAACGGACAACCGGTACGCACTTTCCCCGTCGGTCCGTCTTGGAAAGGTTTCACACCGCTGGACAGCATCCCTCCTTTACTCCAAATGTCGGTTATGCAAAGTGAAGACGGCGCTTTCTTCTATCACCGGGGGTTTCTGCCCGATGCCATGCGTGAAGCATTGATCCACGACCTGAAAGTACGCAGCTTTGCACGGGGAGGAAGTACGATATCCATGCAACTGGTAAAAAACATTTTTTTGAACCGGAGCAAGAATATCGCCCGGAAACTGGAAGAGGCACTTATAGTATGGCTGATAGAAACAAAACGGCTGACATCAAAAGACAGAATGTACGAGGTGTATCTCAATATTGCAGAATGGGGACCGATGATTTACGGAATACGGGAAGCATCCGAGTTTTATTTCAATAAATATCCTTCGCAGTTGAACATAGAAGAATGCATCTTCCTTGCATCTATCATCCCCAAGCCCAAACACTTCAAAAATTCATTTACCGGAGATGGCAGACTGAAAGATAATCAGGAAGGATATTTTCGCCTGATTACAGAAAGGCTGGTGAAGAAAGGAATAATCAGTGAGGCGGAAGCCTCACTGGTAAACATCGAAAAACTGGTACTGAAAGGAACGGCAAAAGAATATTTCACCTCATCGGTTCCTCTTTCTCTCCACAGACCGTGAAGAATGCGAAGATTCTCTTTCGGAAGAACGTATTTCGGAAAAATTACTGCGACGGGTGTTGCTTTCCGATCTCGATCTCCTGACGCCAGAAGAAGAACTCCTCCCTTCTTCGGACTCTGTATTTACTCTGCTCCGACGAGTTGTACCCCTACTATAATTTCCCGTTCGGGTAGTTCCGGAAGGACGGACACCGGAATCCGGACGAATATTTACCGAACCGAAATCAGAATGACGGGTAGTACGATATGATCTGTTATCCCGGATGCGGTATGCTCCACTGTAAGCAGAGTGGTTATAACGTCCCCGGTAATAGCTCATATTAGGATAATGAGTACGATAATGCCCGCCGCAATATGTACGGTAATGGTATGGACGCGGAAAGTAAAAATGATTATGGTTGGTATAATTCAAATAAACACGAAACTCCCAGCGCCCGCCACTTACATAAACCGGACGATAAAAGCAGGAAGCCTGCATAAAACTGCCGTATTGCCGGCTGCTCAACACCCAACGCAAATCATCATTACGCACATCCAAATAATCATAATAGCGGTTCAACGCCCATTCCTCTCCCCGAAGCACATCATCCATCAAGAAACGTATGGCATTGATAAAATCATAGTTGATTTCATATACATCATTATACTGCTCTGTATTCAGATTCAGCTCATAAGCCATCTTGTCCGTAAGGAAACGGGTTTCCTTACGCACTCTACTGTTACTCATGGCCGCGCTGTAAACAACTGTACTCATTACAACGGCGATAAATACAAATATAATCCGTTTCATAATCATTCGATTTTAGTTATTTGTAGCATGATATTGTCTGATAAAGGCACTTATCTCGTTCTTATCTGTCGAGAAGTCCAGCTTATCTATCGCATAATAAAAATTCGGCTTATCTACTATTTTAGGATACATCCTCTTCATCAGCTCCTTCTTTTCACTGCTGAAGCTGTAAAACTCCATCAGACGGATGCACTGATCAGTAGTGAAACAAGAAGTTTGTAAAGCATGGTCAAGTACCGTTTTGCGGTCGGAATCGAAAACCTGTTTCTTCATCAATTCTATAAACTGTTCAAAAGCAGAAGAGGACATCACAAGTTGATCATGCCATTTTCCTCCCATCGGTCTGCCACCCGGGATAAATATTTCTGTCACCTCGCCAATGAAGCAACTCACACATTCATCATACAAAAGGTTTTCTCTGCGAAGATTCTCACCACGAGAGGTTGCTGCATAAATTTCTACCCGGTAACTTCCTCGCAGATTGGCAACGAAACAACTGAATGTGGGCAAACAAACCGGCTGACCGTCCACCACTACTACAATCTTCCGATAAGGGCTTTCTATGCGAATTCCATCGACCGATTCCGCTTTTGCGTCTGAAAATGCGAATAGAGCCAGACAAATACTTAACATTAAATGACGTATCATGGTATTCTTTTTTTTTATACTACAAAAATAGGGAGAAGAAATCCCCCCTCCCTAATGATTGTCTCTATTTATGAATAGGGAAATTCCTAATGTCCGCAGACTAATTCCTAATCTCAATGCCGTTTTCATCCAATATAAGCAGACGTTTCTTATACAGATCACCCACAGCCTTTTTAAAGGTCTTCTTGCTTACTCCGAAGACAGCATAAATATCTTCCGCCGGGCTTTTGTCATTCAAAGTGATTCGCCCACCCTGCCTGCGGATATAATCCAACAAAACAGAAGAAAAATCATTCACTTTGGCAGGCCCCGCTTTCTGTAATTCCAAGTCTATCTTACCATCTTCACGCACTTGTTTCACATAAGCCTTCAACACCATGCCTGTGTGTAGTGGCTGGAATATCTCGCTATCGTACAACAGACCACCATACAGGTTCTCTATAATCACTTTAAAGCCTAAATCCGTTTTCTGCCAAATCAAAACATCCACTTCTTGTCCCGGCTCATAGGAGGCCTTTTCTTTGGAGAGATAACGATCCACTTTAGCCGAAGCTACGATACGATAACTTTCATCATCCAGATGTGCATGGATGACGTAACTCTTACCCACCTGCATCTTCATTTTCTGCTCACGGAAAGGTACGAACAAATCTTTCATCAATCCCCAGTTAAGGAAAGCACCGTACTGATTTATCCATGCCACCTCCAAATAGGCAAACTGCCCTACCTGTACCAAGGGTGTCAGCGTTGTAGCAACCAAACGTTCTTCATTATCAAGATATATAAAAACGTTCAATTCATCTCCCACCTTACAGTCTTTAGGAACATAGCGGGACGGAAGCAGAATTTCGCCTTCTTCACCGCCATCCAGATACATGCCGAAATCGACTTCCTTTACTACTGTCAGTGTATTGTACTTTCCTAACTCAATGCTCATAACTTTGTTACTTTGGGTACAAAGATAAGAAATAAAAATGAGACAGAGTGTAAGATAAAGAAGAAGGTTGTAAACAAGCGATTTAGGTGATGATCAGATAAAGCTGAACAAGTAATCGATATTTCGAAGAATAAAGACAAATAGCCCTACAATAAAAATTTTATAAACATTGGTGTATATCACAAAAAAGGATACCTTTGTAAAGTGACAACATGCTAAAGTTATATACAACAGTGGGGCATCATAAACGGCAGAAGCATCTACCAGGAATTCAGTGCAATAAACAAGGAGAATATGCACATTTCTTGATGTCCCGCTACGCCTTATCTTAAAATCACAGGCTATGGGATACAACGAATTTATTGCGATTGTCAATACTTCGGCAATCTTTGTAATGGCATTGCTGGCCGTATTGCTGTTAGCTGCCACGAAGTTCCGGGGCGAGAACGCATATGCCGCCGCCATCATCGTGCTGACGACCATTCCGACCTACTCTTATAACCTCTGCCGCAGCGAGGGGTGGTATGACATCGCTCTGTGGTTTGCTCCGTTCTCTTTCTCGGTCAATACGATGCTGATGCCTTTGTTGTGGCTGTTCACCTACCGCAATTTCAATGCACGGTTCAAGTTCCATCCGGCAAGGCTGTTGCACTTCCTGCCTGCCGTGGGGTGCTTGGCGCTCTATTTCCTCTATATGCTTTCGCTTCCGTCCGCAGAGCGATACAACTTTATGGTTCACGAGAACACGGGCGATGATACTTGGCTGGGTGATGTCAATGCCGTGGTGGTCTTTACGCAGATGTTTGTCTATTTCACGATGATATTCGTTTATCTGCATCGGGCGGGAAAAATCATCCGTGAGAACTTTTCCGAAGCGGAATGGCTCTCCAAGCTGTGGATTCCGAAGTTCATGATGCTGTTTGCCGGGCTGTTCATGGCCGTATTCGTGTGCTACGCCCTTTGGCCGCGCACCGATGCGTGGCTGATACAGTTGCTGAACATCGTTGCAATGGGCTATTTGGTATTCCATGCCATGAAGACGGCCAACGTTCCGCCTACACTGACATTCTCGGAAGTGCAGGCAGAGGTTGTGCAGCCGGCAAACAGCAAGTGCAATGATGATGCTACGGTCAATAGGGAACAGTTGCAGACGTATGCCGATGCCGTTGTAGAACACCTCAAAGCATCGGAGGCCTATCTTAATTCCGATTTGACATTGCAGGATGTGGCGAAAGAAACCGGAATATCGTTAAACAAATTATCTAAAGCAATCAATCTGATAGCAGGTAAGAATTTCTTCGAGTTGGTGAATGGAATGAGAATCGAGAAAGCGAAAGAATTGCTTACCGATTATAAGGAGAACAATCAGACAATCGACATTGTAGCTTCCAACTGCGGCTTCAATTCCCGCGCGACATTCTACAACGCTTTCAAGAAATGCGAGGGTATCACACCGTCCCAATGGCTCAATTCGCATAAGAAATAACTCCTCTTCCGGCTATTTTGTCTAACCGTGCCACAGTTAGACAAATCATTTTCCCCTTTTATCTCCCAAAGGTTACATTTCCCATAACTTTGTTCAACAACGAAAAAACGAATTGTTGAACATAAAAAAAGGAAACATGAAACGAATCATTACATTGGCATTGCTGCTCTTTATAATGGGAAGCGCAACGGAAGCCTACTCGCAGGGGTGGCTCAACAGGTTAGGTAAAAAGGTCGAAGAAAAGGCCAAACGAAAAGTGGAGGAGAAAGCGGAGAAAGCCGTGGACAAGGTTTTCGACAAGGCGGAAGATGCCGTAACGGGCAAAGGCAAGAAGGCCAAAACCCAGAACAACGATGCCGGACAGGATGCCGACGAGCAGGTGGCGCAGGACGGCGGACAGCAACAGAAAGGGCAATCTCTTGAAATGACTTATGCCAAGAGCGATTTCGTGCCGGGCGATGAGATTATTTTCGAGGATTTGATGGATAATGAACAATTAGGCGAATTTCCTTCGATGTGGGATTTGAAAAAAGGAAGTTGCGAAATTTCTATGGTTAATGGTAAGAAAGCTGTTACCCGTGATCCGGGAGTCAATGCGGAAATTGTACCATTGATGAAAGACATGACAAATTATCTGCCTGAGAAATTCACTATCGAAATGGATATTCTAATGGCTCCACGCAGAGAAGGCAACCAATGGTATAAAATGTATTTTTATGATGCTGGTAAAAGACCTGTGATGGAATTTCAGATTGATAGTCGTGTGAATTACGTTGTTTCTTGGGATTATTATTCTCCTTCAAATGAAAGAATCGAGGGAGAATTTAAAACGGAAGATCTTATCACCTCCGGCGGTTGGCATCATTTGGCGATGTCGTTCAATAAGCGAGCATTCAAGATGTATATCGACGGGGTGCGTATTGCGAATATCCCTAACATGAAACAGCCAGCCAATTTCATGTATTCCGACTTCCCGATGAATAGCGCTTCAGGAGCCGCCCTTACCAATTTTCGCATTGCCCAAGGCGCTGTTCCCCTGTACGACCGCATGATGAGCGACGGCAAGTTCATTACCTACGGCATCACCTTCGACGTGGGCAAGTCCGTCATCAAACCCGAATCGATGGGTGAGATTAACCGCATTGTGCAACTGATGACCGAGAATCCGACGCTGAAATTCTCCGTCGAGGGACACACCGACAGCACCGGCAACGCCACGAGCAACCAAACACTCAGCGAAGCCCGCTCGAAATCCATCGTCGATAAGTTAGTGGAAATGGGCATCGCCGCCGACCGCCTCACCTCCTCCGGCAAAGGTCAAACCACCCCCATTGCCGATAATGCCACGGATGAGGGACGTGCCAAGAACCGAAGAGTAGAATTCGTGAAAATATAAGCCGCCATGTATCGTTGCACTATACTATTGAAAACGCTATTGTTGTCGGCACTTTTCGGAGTACCGACAGCAGCGGTGCATGCACAACTTCGGGTGGTTGATGTCTCAACATTGTCGGAAAAGGGAAACTACGAACGGGAAGGCGTGGTAACCGAAGAAACCGCCAACGACGAGGAATTTGTAAGCCTGTTGATGCAACTTCGGCAGCACGCCAACAAGACTTTGGCAACCGAAGCGCAAGACATGCACAAGAACAACAGCAGCAATCTCGATGCCTCGTTGCAGAAACTCGAAGAAGTCCGGAAAATGGGCGCGATATCCGAAGCCGACTATCAAAAGGCGATTGCCCAATTCAACAAAGCGAAAGCCGACATGGCGAAAGCTGACGAAACGGTCGGGCAACAAGCCTCCGGCAAAGGCATTTCCGACCCCGCCGCCCTGAAGGAGCGGATACGCCAATACTGCGTGGGTAAACGGTTCTACCGCCATGTGTGCCCCGAGGTGAAGGGCGTGCGGCGGGTCGATGTGGGTTCGCTTAATGGAGGTCCCATACCCCGATACAGAGGATTTATCAATAGTTTAGGCGAAATCATGGTTGAACCCGACCGATACTCGAATTTCAACTCGGGCGTAGCGGGGATAACTTGGAACCGTGACAACGCCTCTATGTGTTTCAGTATCGACGACAAGGCGATAGCGCATATCTGGAACGGAAAGGACGAGTATAGAAGCGCTTGCATGATAGACAACAAGGGGCGCGTGCTGTTGTCGGGCGACTACCTGTGGCTCTCCTTTTTTAGGGATTGCTGCCTGCTGAAAGCGGAGAAGACACAAGGAAAGTTCGGCATTATCGACTACGACGGAAACGTGCTTGAACCTTTCATTCACAGCGGCCCCAATGCAGAGGAAATGTATAAAGCAAAAGACCGCATCATGAAGGAAAAAGGTTGGACGCCGATTCAATTATTCTGATAAACTTAAAAATAAAAAGTATGAAAAAGATAAGCATATTAACAACATTATTATGCCTTGCGGCAATAACCGCCGTGGCGCAAGCCCCGATGTCGCCCCGTGCGGCAATGGCGAATTGCAAGATGCCCGCCGACGTGGAGAAAAACAAGCAGTTAGACATCGCCGTGGGCAAATGGATGGAACAGCAGCAAGCCTTCGAAGTCAAGGAAATTGATTTCAAAGAAATGGAGAAGCAAGAGCAGGAAGCGCAACGCGAACGTCAGGAAAACGTCCAGATAGACCCGGAGAAACAGATGGCGAATATCCAGCGCATGATGCAGGACATGAAGACGCACTACAAACTGACGGATAAGGAATTTGCCAACCTGCAACGCATGAGCGACAAACAGTCGGAAGCCTTCATCACCAAACGCTGCAAGGAACTGGGTATTCAGCCCCTCGACCCCTCGAAATACGGTATGCACTACGACCCGAAAGAGCAGGCGGAGACAACGAAACGCCAAGATGCCGAGGCGCAAATACCCGCGTTGGAAGCCAAGATAGCCGCCTACGACGAACGTTTCCAACAGGTGATGAAGAGAATCGAGGGACTGCGGAAGGAGCAGCAAGAAACCTATGACAACAACGCGAAAGGGCTTTATGACAAAATGGTGGAATACTGGAATAAATGGCAGCATATAGAGAAAGACGTTCATGGCAAGAATCAGGCAAGACTCGCCGAGGACACCTATGCGCCAGGAGGGAGAGCCGGAGACCAGCAATGGCAACTGCATTATGTGGGTGCGGCGCGCGAAAGCCTGCAAAGCCTGCTTTCCTACGCCGAGGAAGCCGACGACGCGCGGCTCACCATCGCCAAACTACGCCTTTCCACCATCAAAGACCCAATGGCACGCATGGGCATCAAGCAGCAGGCGCAGGGCAGTGCTGCCATGATGGTGTGGGCACATTTCAAGAGAGTGACGGAAGAGCGTCCCAATTCCAAATGCTTCGGCGAATTCATGGAGAAAGCGCGGAAAGCGGTGGGGGCCGAATAAAAAACAAAGCGTATGAAAAACATCCCTGAATCAAAATGAGTTATTGCATAAACTGCGGAATGAAGCTGTCGGACGGGGTACGTTTCTGTACCGGATGCGGAACACCCGTACCGTCAGCCGGGGCGACCGAGGTGTCGCCACCGCAACAAGAGATAAAAGTAGAACAGCGGCAAGCGGCGCCTGCGGCAGCGACCGTGCAGGGTGTTGTGACACCTCCGCCTGCGGGCAGCCGTTATGCTCCCATGTCAACCGGAGGATTTATCGGTATCTTCCTGTTGATGCTGATTCCGATAGTGAACCTGATTCTGCTGATTGTCTGGGCGTGCGGTGGTTGCCGCAAGGTGAACCAGACCAACCTGGCAAGAGCGATGCTCGTGCTGATGCTGATAGGCATCGTGCTGACTGTGCTTCTCACGCTCGTCGCCGGATTGTTCCTCGGCAGTCTGGGCGGACTGGACGGTATCAAAGATTCACTTCTCGACCGGGCTATGGAAACAGCGGGTGAATAAATGGAAATATAAACAATTTAATAAACAAAACTATGGCTTATTGCAGCAAATGCGGAACTGAAATTACCGACGGGACTAAATTCTGTCCTTCGTGCGGTACACCTGCCGGGGCATCCGCAGCCCAAGAGAACCGGCAGCAACAACAGAGTACGGAAACCAAATTTTCCGAAACGATGAACACGGCGGACACCACAACGCAGTTCGACCCCGCAGACGTGGAGAAGAACAAGGCGATGGGGGTACTGGCCTACCTCGGCATACTGGTACTCATACCGATTCTTGCCGCCAAAGATTCGCCATTCGCCCGCTATCACGCCAATCAGGGGTTGATACTCTGCATCGCCTGTATCCTCTACGGTGTGGCATACAGCATTTTGAGCAGTATTATTCTTGCTATCTCGTGGAGGCTTTACTTCTTGGTAAGCATCATCGGGCTGGTAGGCGTTGTATTCGCAGTATTATGCGTTATCGGCATCATCAATGCCGTAAACGGACGGGCGAAAGAGTTGCCATTGATTGGCAAATATAAATTGTTGAAATAGGCGGTGAGGTGTCATAATCAAACTTCCAAGAGCAAAACCTCCGTTCTGCAACGGAATGCAGCATCGCTACGGTTATCTGCTGGGGCCTTACGTGCACGACAGCAAATATGCCGAAAGCCTGACAGATGCCAAAAACCGCATTATGAGAGAAAAAGGGATGATTGGAACCGTGCATTGAAGTGTGTAGCCGGGCGCGCAGTGCCCGAATCAGTTAGCTATCGTGTATTATGCCTATGCAGATATATAAGTAATACGATATAATAATTGGCAACTAAATGCCTATTCAAGAGGAAGAAATAACTTTTTGCTCTAAAAGATAACTTTTTTCTATAAACAACTCCACTTAAAAGAGATTATCTTTGTGACATGATTATCAATGGAGCAAGATATTATTCACCTTTAAATATAAAAGATTATGGATTTTCTAACAAATGAGAAATTGACAATTGTAGGCGCTGCCGGTATGATCGGCTCCAACATGGCGCAAACGGCAATCATGATGCATCTCACCCCTAACATCTGTTTGTATGACCCATATGCCCCCGGGCTGGAAGGTGTGGCGGAGGAGTTGTTTCACTGTGGATTTGAAGGACTGAACCTGACGTTTACATCAGACATCAAAGAAGCGCTGACCAATGCCAAGTATGTAGTATCTTCAGGTGGCGCAGCTCGCAAGGCTGGCATGACCCGCGAAGACCTACTGAAAGGTAATGCTGCTATTGCCGAAGAATTTGGCAAAAACGTAAAGACCTATTGTCCGGACGTGAAGCACGTGGTCGTCATCTTCAATCCTGCAGACATCACCGGCCTGATCACCTTATTATATTCAGGTTTAAAGCCTTCTCAAGTGACGACATTGGCAGCTCTCGACAGCACCCGCTTGCGCAGCGAACTCTCCAAACATTTCGGCATAGCCCCGGATAAGATAGAAAACTGCCGCACTTATGGCGGACACGGAGAACAGATGGCAGTATATGCATCTACCGCTAAAGTAGATGGCAAACCGTTATCGGAAATCATCGGCACTCCCGACCTGACCAAAGAGCAATGGGCAGAGATACAGGAAAAAGTAACCAAAGGAGGAGCCAACATCATCGCCTTACGCGGACGTTCATCTTTCCAAAGCCCGTCTTATGTATCCATCGAAATGATTGCAGCCGCCATGGGAGGAAAATCTTTCCGCTGGCCTGCCGGTACATACGTGCACAGCCACGGATTCAACCACATTATGATGGCTATGGAAACCGAAATCACCAAAGAGGGTGTACACTATAAAGAATTGAACGGCACTCCCGAAGAAGAAGCTAAACTGCAAGAAAGTTACACACACCTCTGCAAACTGCGTGATGAAGTAATCAGTATGGGCGTATTGCCCCCAATCAAAGATTGGCATAGCATCAACCCGAATATCGACTGATTCTGAAACAAGCTAATCTATCCTCTTTTAAAGAAGGTGTCCCTTTTTCCGGAGAGTGACACCTTTTTTAGATATTTTTCCTCAAAAGCCTTGTAGTATAAAAAAATCTCTTTATCTTTGCACCCGCAAACAAAAAAGGTGTCATAGCTCAGTTGGTAGAGCAAAGGACTGAAAATCCTTGTGTCCCCGGTTCGATTCCTGGTGACACCACTTTCCGAAAGGTATCGGAATGTAGCGCAGTTGGTAGCGCACTACGTTCGGGACGTAGGGGTCGGGCGTTCGAGTCGCCTCATTCCGACAAAAAGGTCTGACTTTTTGAAAGTCAGACCTTTTTGTTTTTTATTTTACTCCGTCCGTGTTGCAAGGTTTTATTGTTTCAGATAAACCCCACCTTACCCGATCCGTATTTATGAATAATCCGTTGCTCCTCCGTCAGTTTGGAGCGCGAAGCATAAGGGGATGCCTTCCGTTCCAGCCCCATCGTCACAAAACGATGGCGGAACTTGCTGCCCAACCACAGGTGGAAAAGCCACTCTAACTTTGCCACAGACCTAAAGAATAGTCGTCAGAATTTCACTTCCGTCTTACTTCCATCGTAGGCCACGGCCATCACCTTGATGCCGGAGCCGACCTCTGTATCCAGACTGAAAGAAGGTCTGTTGGACACGAATACCGACGTATCGCCATCATACACTTCGTAGGCAGCCACGTTTTGCCAGCCTGTCATGGTAATGGTTTTACCGCTCTTCACGGCAGTTCCTTGATGCACGGGCAAGCGATCCTTGAATACCTTCCAGTTAGAATCACAGATATACTCTATCTTTTCGCCGGTTGACGGATAGTTTTTAGCTTTTATCTCGGCCACGGCTTTGTCTATCCTGTTCTGCTCAAGCAGGAAGCGTCTTTTCCCGTAGTCGTCTATCTCGCCGTCGAAGGGCGACAGGTAGCCCCACTTCCGGAAGAAATCGGTCAAGTCGGCCTGCGCAATGTCGCACACCATCTTCACGAATTCCAGTTGCTGGGCTCCGGGATCCGGCTGGTCAGGCGAGGTGCGTATCTTTTCATACAAATCTTTGTAGAAGTCCGTCTTGCCGCGCGCATTAGAGAAGTAGAGCTGCAACTGCCACAACGAAACCAGCTTGCAAAAGACATCTTCCTCGCCGGGATGGGGCACATGCTTCACGAACGAGTTGTAGTAAGCCTTCTCGTAGCGGTTGTTGAAACGCCCCATCGCTTCCGACTCAATGCGCGAGGCGTTTCCCCATTCGGTTTGCACGTAGAGGGAGTGGACGTTATTCGTCACCTCGGTCATGCCGTGCCATTTAAATCCGGGACGGGTTTGAAACGAGTGCCCTTGCTCGTGTGCCGGCCCCCACGGTGATTTTTTCAGTTCATTCACGTCCAGCAACGTCCGACGTTCGTTTTCGCCCGTCACATTGTAGGCCGTGCGATAGGAGGTGGAGTAGAAATAAGAGTGATACATGGCATGGAAATAGGCGCGGTTCACGGTGGGACGATTGTACTTCATCAGTCCCATGAACTCTTTCTCCAGACGCACCAGCTCATCGTAAGCATCAATCAGTTGCTTGCCATTGTTGGCCGCATAGGTCTTGAAGTGTGCGGTGGAGAATGTGAGGTGAGCGTGCTTGCCCAACACGTCGAAATATTCATCGACGGCTGCATGGAGGTACTTCTGCCAATCGGACGCCTGATGCTTCTGCGAGTCGAAATATCCGTTCACCTTTCCGGTGGCAAAGTGAATCTTGACCTGAGGCGCCGACTGATAATCGGGGGTATGATAGAATACATATATCAGCCCTCTGTTCCTCATTTTCAGTTTGTTCACTCCCTCCGAAAGCGAATAGTACGACGCATTCCCATAACCGTCACCTCCGGGTTTGTTCAGATTCTGTACTTTCAAGCCGAGTTCATATCCTCCGGTGGAGCCTACGAAGACGATAAGCTCGTCGTTCTCATCGACACTGATGCCGGTAGGATTGTCGAGCAGGCTCAACGTGGAGGTCTTGTTCGTGCCCGCCCAGTCATCGGGATGCGGCCAAGCACGGTAGTTCTGGATGCGAAACTCGTGCGGATAGCTTCCTTTGTGTAGATAGTAGGCAATGTTGCGATAGAGGTTGTTCGGCACTTTCTCAATCTCTTCGAGCGAGACGCCGGGCTTCAGTTCCGAACAGGTGAGGTCGGTAAACAGCGTAAGCGGGTCAAAGTTGTCGAGGTTGTGGCGATAGAACTCCATCTCGGCGCACGAGGCAAACCCCTGCCCGTCTCCGTGACCCGATTTCACGACAAACTTCACGGACAACGGCTTTATCAGAGGCTTGTCCAGGATGACTTTCGCCGCCACCGAAGAGCCTTTGAAATCATAGTCTTTCACTTTCGCATAATTGGGAGCGGCTTGCGTGGACGCCCAAATCTCCACTTCTTTGAAATGACCATTGTAGCCCGTGGCGCGGGGATAGTAAATCAGGTAGTCGATGCTTTCCTGATTCTCGAAGAAATACTCCAGCGTAATGGGAAAATAATGGTCTCCCTGATTGCTCCACGACGAGTGGTACAGGGTGTTGTAATCGCCGTCGAACGATTTTTCGATTTCCCCGCCTTGCGGCTGGAAAGAGCTTGCCTTAGCATGGCTCACGGGCACTTTCACGTCATCCTTGATGTCGCCGTTGCTCTCGCCCGCATAGCCCGTTTGCGCTTTCTGCGTCACCGGGATTCGCTTTTCCAGTGTTCCGTCCTTCTGCTTTACAACCAGCTCGGTGGTACGCGCCGCTTCCGTGACATTGAACGACACGCTGAAGCGATGCGCCTTCTTCACCATTCCTGCGGTGCGCGTATCGGCCATGGGCTTAATCCAGGCTACATCCGCCGGGATGCTGATGTCGTATTCCACGTTAGCCGTCACTTCCAGGTTTATCTCTCCGCCGCCGGCTGCGACGGTGAACATCCCGGAAGAGAGCAGCAGGGCGGGAGCCATGCCCAGTTGTTCCACAACGATGATTTCGGAAAGACGGCCGACCGTCACCTTGATTTCTCCGTGCCGTTTCTCGTCTCCCTCGTTTGCGGACACGTTGATCCTCAGTATGGAGCCTCGCCGTTGCGTATGGAGCCATGCTCCGGCGTCGCCTTGGACGTCGGCTGTCCAATGGCCGTCGTTCGTCTTTATCTGAACCTCGAATGAGGAAGCCGTCTCAGCAAAGTTCACCGTTTTCGGCTCGACGGTAAGAGACGGTATCTCGTCTTCCTGCTTGTCGCTGCACGCAAACGCCAGGAAAGCGGATAAGAGGCACGAAAATAGAATGCTTGGTTTCATGTAGATTCGTTCTTGATAGGTTTTACTTTTTTTGATATGATTCTGCAAAAATATATTTTTTAGCCGTCGAGCCGTCGATTTTCCGTCAAAGTTATTTTTTTGGAGAACTTGGGCAGGTTCATGGCGACAATGAAGGCTTCGAATGATAGAGAAAAAAAAGATGTCAGGTCAGTGGAATTGCGGCGGTTGTAAAATAAAAGCCCGTCAAAGTCGAGAGGGTGCGCCAAGAACGCTTTTATGCCTTTCTTGTGCGAGTTTCACTCCGGCACACCCTCAAGAATTTTGTCAGGCGTTACAATACGGTTGTTTCTCCCGTCTCGGGGTCGAACATTTCGAGTTTATACTTGTACAGCTTGATTTCGGCCAGAGAAAACCACAACTCGCCACCGTGAGGCTCAAGCACTTCGAACCATACATACTGCATTGCGGACGGAAGAATGTAGCCCGGAGACTCCACTTCACTACCGCTTCCTTCGGGCATTCCCTCGAACTTCGCCACCTTATGCGCATTGAAGTCTGCCGGATTGTAAGTGGCTCCGTCGAAAGTTTCGCTCACCCACAGATTCATTCTTTTCGGGCGATTGTTGTTGTTGGCATTCGTACGGTTTTTGAGGAAGAAGCTCAACGTATTGGTTTTTACGGGCATCTCCATCACGATGTAGTGCGGAAAAGGCTTGGGATTGCTCCAACTGAAGTGCAGAATCGTGTTGTAGTTATCGTCTACCAAGCTGGCCACCAATCCTTCGTTGTCCTGCTGCGGGTTGCTCGCCCATATCCGGGTGGGGTCTATCTTCATCTGTTCCTTGGAGTCGGAAATCACTTTGGTTTTCTTGGGCAGAGCGAGCGACTCGGCAGTTATGGTGCGCACTTCTCCTTCGCGTCCCTTGGCGGTTACGGGCATCAGCTTGAACTCGATAGGTCCGTAGCGTTTCAGCAATCCGTCGATGACAATGTGGTCGGCATACACGCTGGCCAGACGAATATGCTTCTTGCCCGTGCCGGGATGCGTATAAGTGACCCGGATGTATTCGTAATTGGCCGCTTCCGGAATCTTCCAGCTTATTTTGACGGCCCCCTCCTGCGACTCGGCAGTCAGGGAAGAAGCTTCGATTGCCACAGGCTGTGGGCCCATATCTTCTTTCTGGCAACTCGTAAGTGCAAGCAGCTCAATGGCTCCTGCAAAGGCATACAAAAATAAAAGTTTCATATCTTATATAAAATGGATTTAAGCGTTAATAACCGGGATTGTTCACAAGTTTGGGATTCCTGTTGACGTCATCGCTCGGTATGGGCAACAGATAGTTCTTCGGCGCTTCGAATTTGCGCTCGAAAGGGATTTCCCTGAGTTTTGCAAAGTCGTCGATGGTATTTCCCTCGATGTTGAGTCCCTGAGCTTTCTTGCTGAAAGTTTCTTGGGCAATCATCCAGCGACGCATGTCCCAGAAGTTTTGATTTTCGAGATAAAGCTCTATCTGGCGTTCCTGACGCACGATTTGGCGCAGTTTGTCCTTATTGAGTTCGGCCACACCCGCCCATGCTTTCTCCACGGTGGGAATGCCCGCACGTGTGCGCACCTTGTTCAGGTAAGTCTTGGCGGCATCCAGTTCGCCCGTCTCCACGCATGCTTCGGCATAGCCCAGATAGAGGTCGGCCAAACGGATGACAGGCCACGGATATACTGTGCGGTTGGGGCCTCCTTTTTTCATAACCATGTTAGGATCTGTACCTTTCTTATTAAGGTATCCGCCGGGCGAATAGTTGTTGGTGCGATTCTTGCGTCCCTGATTGCCATTCTTCAGGAAGTTCAGGAGCACGCGTCCCCGTTCGCTCATGTAGGAAGGAATGGGGTATGCGTTGTCGTCGCCGTTCATCACTTCATAGTATCCGCCTTGGAAGCCCACCCAAGCATAGAAGCGAGGTTCGCGGTTGAGGTTGAAGGCAATGGTCTTCTCTCCCTCCTTGCCGTAGGCGGCATGATCGGCGTCTATGCTGACAACCGCCAGCTTGTCGTTCGACTTGAATTCAGGATCTTCATCCCACGGCAACCCGTTCTTCGTATAGAAACGGTTCAACATGATCCAAGTGAGCGACACGCCGTTGGCGCCTTGGTCCGCGGACGTTTTAGGCGAACATTTCAGTTGTATATCATAGTAACCTTCTCCTCGCGTGTCAGCAAACAGCACTTCAGGATTTTCCGATCCTTTCCAATCAAGGGTCAGGGTACGCATGCGGCGTACGATGCCTTTGTCCGGAAATTTGTTTGCCGAACCATCTTCGCCCCGATAGGCGTCGTTGACGTAAAGGGCATGTCCATTGCTCTCGGCCAGTTTGATGGCCTCCATCAGAGCCTCCCTTGCTTTCGTCCACTTCTGGGCATCGTATGTAGCGGGCATCAGTGCTACACCTTCTTTATCCTTGAAATCGACAATGCCTCCGTTGAACAAGGGCGAAGCGGCATAGAGCAGCATTTTGGCCTTTACCGATTTAGCCATGATGCTGGTGGCCAATCCGTATTGGCTCTTTATGTCCCGCTTGGCAGGCAGGTCTTTGGCAGCTTCGTCAAGCAGGTCGCAAATCCAAGCCACACACTCGTCGTAAGGCACACGGGTGGGATATTCAGAGGCAAGAATGTCTGTCGACGGTGTTTCCTTAATCAGCAGAATGGGGCCGTAGGCGCGCGAAAGCAGAAAGTGATAATAGGCGATGAGGAATTTGGCCTGTGCCCGATAATCGTTCTTTTCGGCATCCGTGGTGTCGGGAAACTTGTCTATTCTTTCCATGAACATGTAGCACTGGCGTATTCCTTGAAAAAAAGTGTTCCAGTATGAAATAACCGGCGAGGAGGCCGAATAATTTCCCTTGGGGAAAGCGGCGAACGTTTCGTGCTCGAAAGCGGTTATCACCTCGTCGCCCGTGAGCAGGTCTAACCCTCCGGGTGTGTTGGCCGGATTGGGCAGGTAGGCATAGCAGGAATACAGATAATCGATACCGTTGTTGCGTCCTGTGTACGTGTCGGTGTCCGTAGTCCGCTCATCGGGCACTACGTCCAGAAAATCGCAAGATACACTGCATAGCATGGCCAGTGTCAGGGCAAATATTTTGAATAATAATTTCATATATGTCTATTTTTAAAAGATGCAAAACTTATTTATCATTGAACCGGACTTGCACACCCACGTTGAACGTGCGTTGCAACGGATACTTCATTCCGCTTCCTCCTCCCAGTTCGGGATCCCAGAGCTTGAAACCGGAGAGCGTGAACAAATTGGTTACGCTTGCGTAAAAGCGCATGCCCTTATACGTATAGCCCACTTCGAGATTTTTCAGCTTCAGGAACGCAGCGTTGCGCAACCAATACGTGGATCCTTGCTGGTTGTTCTGGTTGTAATGATGCGTCAGGCGCGGATAGCGGGCACGGTTGTTCTGGTTGTCCTTGCTCCAATAGTCGTCGGCTATCCATTGCAGCACGTTGCGTCTTTCCTGTGTGCCGAACGGGTAGAAACCGCTCATCATGAGCGACACGTTGGCCTGACCTTGGAAGAAGAACGAGAGGTCTATATTTTTATACCTCATGGATGGGCCGAAACCATATACGATTTCCGGAACATGGGGGTGTCCTATTTCAATCCGGTCGTCGGAGGTAATCTTCCCGTCATACTTGCCGTCGGCATCGGGCTGGTCCACATACTTTATATCGCCCGGAGCGATGGTGATGTTGCCCAGCGTGGAAGTGGGGTTGTTGGCTATATCCGCCTCGTCGATGTAAAGTCCGTCGGCCACGTATCCCATGTAAGTGTTCAGCCGGCGGCCCACTTGGCGTAGGGCGGGACGCAAAATGGGAGCCTCATCGTATTCGAGCACCCGGTTGCGGGCAAAGGTAAACGTACCTCTGAACTGTAAGGAGAAGTCTTTGGTGATTTGCTTCCCGTAGTCCACGGAAGCATCTATACCCCAATTCTTCACTTTGGCGTAGTTTCCGAAGATTTTCGTGTCGGCTGTGCCGAACGAGTTCGGGATGGATTGCTTTTGCTGGAAGATGTCGCTACGTATTTCCTTGAAGGCGTCGATGGTGAGGTTCAGCGAGTTGAAAAACTGCAAGTCCACCCCGACGTTGTATTTCCGCCCTATCTCCCAAGTGATGTTATCGTTTTGCAGGCGCGAGTAGCTGGGACCTTTGCGTTCTCCCGTCCGGGCGTCGTCGTAGCCGGTGATGTAGCCCGGTGTATTGTTCAATGAAACGATGCCCATGTAGATGAAGCGCTCACCGCCGATCTGGTCGTTTCCTACTAATCCGTAGGAAGTGCGGATTTTGAAATTGGACACGATGGATTTGAGGGGGGTCCAGAATTTCTCTTCACTGACGTTCCACCCCGCCGACACGGAAGGGAAGAATCCGAAACGGTGTCCCTTTGCAAAGTTTTCCGAACCGTTGTATCCGGCATTTACCTCGAACAGATATCTGTTGGCGTAATCATAAGTGATACGTCCCGCAAAGCCGAGCTTGCGTTTAGGGAGCGAGCCTATCAGGTTATTGTTGCCTATCACGTTGTTGTTGTACTCGCTCATGTTGTAGAGCAGCATGGCCGACACGTTGTGATTGCCGAACGAACGGTTGTAGTCTAAGTAGCTCTGGAAATAGTAGCTACGGTCTCCGGCCACGCTCGAACCGGCATTCAGGCTCGGTTTGGAGGGGTTTCCGTCCAAGGGGGTCTGAATGTATACTGTGTTTCCTTCGGCATCGGTCTCTACTCCTTCAAGAACGTATCTGTTGCCACCCTGAAAGCGGTAGTTCGTTGTCCGGTTCCAATTCTTGAACGAGAAGAGCACTTTAAATCCCAGCCCCTTGGTGATGAAGTCGAGCTTCTGTTCGTAGTTGAGGATGGACACAACGGTGCTCTCGAACATGTCCTTATAGCCCGCTGTGGCCACCACCATGGGATTTTCTATCGGGGTGGAGCCTATCCTTGTGCCTCCCCAATGATACCACGGGTCGCCGCCTTGCGGATAAAGGATGGGGAAATCGACGGCGTTGTTCTGCATGATAGCGTTGAAGATGTTGCCCACTCCACCACCGCCGTCGCTGGCCGTAATGGGGCCATGCAAGTTGTTGAGCTGCACATTGAGGTTAAGCCCTATCTTGGCGGTCTTGGAGAGGTTGAAGTCAATGTTGTTCTGGAATGCGTACTTCATGTAGCTGATGTTGTTGTCAAACGAGAAGAAGTCTTTGCTGCGTCCTTTCAGCATACCGGTTTCGTGCACGGCGTTGACGTTCATGAAGTAGGTGATTTTGCTCGTACCCCCGCGGATGTTAAAATTGGCCTTCTGGTTGAACGTGGAGCGGTTGAACAGCTCGTTATACCAGTCTACGTTCGGATAGAGATAAGGGTCGAGCCCTTGCATCGTTCCGTTAATTTTGTCTTCGGAATAGAGCAACGCATCGGTTCCTTGGTTGGTGACCGCTTCGTTGAACATGCGCATAAACGTGACGGGAGTTACCACTTGCGGCACGTTGATGGGCTTGTTCACATAGCCTTCCACACGCACGCTTATCACCGGTTTGTCGAGGTCGGCACCGCTTTTGGTCTTGATGATGAGCACTCCGTTGGCTCCGCGCGTACCATACATAGCCGAAGCGGTGGCGTCTTTCAATACCGAAAAGCCTTCGATTACTTCCGGGTCCAGTGCGTCGAGGTCAGCTTTGCTCACCTCCACCCCGTCGAGGATGATGAGCGGGTTGGTTGCGCCGCTCATGGTGGAAACGCCACGCACAAAAAAGTCGGCGCCGTTTCCTCCCGGTTCACCGCTACGCTGATAGGCGATGACACCCGAAAGACGTCCGGCAAAGGCGGTGGAGAGGTTCGTTGCCGGTACTTTCAAGTCACTGGGGCGCAGTGTCTGTATCGAGCCCGTCATGGTGGCTTTTTTCTGCCCCATATTGAAGGCCGTCACCACCACTTCTCCCAGCGTGGTCGCGTCTTCCGACAGGGAGACGCTGAGTACCTTCTGGTTGCCTATTTTTACTTCTTTGGATAGGTAGCCGATGAAGCTGATCACCAGCACATCGTCGGGCGATACCGAAAGCTCGAATTTTCCGTCCACATCGGCCGTGACGCCGTAGGGAGGAGTGGCGTTCTTCACGAGCACGGAGGCGCCGGTCAGCGGGTCGCCCGTCACGGCATCTACCACTGCGCCTATCACCTTGCTGCGGCGCGAAGATTGCTGCTTGGCATTTGTTCCGGCTTTCTTCGAAGAGGTGATGATTACGTTTTTTCCTTTGATATTCACATTGTAGCCTGCAAAAATGGTTTTAGCCGCCGTTTCCACGGTTGCTTTCTCTATGTTTACGCTAATTTTGCGCGAAACGTCCACATCGGCATTGTTATACACAAATTTGTAGGTAGATTGTTTTTCGACTGCCCTTACGGCTTCTACGACAGTTACATTATTCAGTTTTAGGGTTATCCGGTTGTCTTTGGCCACGGCCGCCATGCAGAAAGTGGAGGCAAACAGGCCTATAATCAGGATGCACAATTGTGTACAAAACGTTATTTTTTTGCAACAGAATGAAAAGTCGTTCTGTTTTCCTGTGTAATTCATACTATTTATTTATTTTTGTTGAGTAATTAGCTTCCTCCTCTTGCGCTCTCTCGGTTTTCGGCAAGAGTGGAAGAAATAGTTAGAACGAGGGGCGGATAGGTGAAGGCATCCGCTCCTTATTTTTTTATATATTCTTCGTTTTATGTTTTCATAGGCATTCAGGTTTTAAGGGGGTTATTATTCGATTGTTATTTCGTTGGTTCCGGTTCTTTTCCATGTCAGGGGCGTGATGCTCTGCAAGATGCTCAGGATGTCGTCCACGGTTTCATTGTCGAGTGTGAAAGATACCGGGGTATTCAGCAGTTGCGGGCAGCACGTCTTGCACGAAATGCTTATGTTATACCACTTGCCTAACTGAATAAACACGTCTTTTAGCGGCGTATTCTCAAACAGGAGATGTTCTTTTCGCCAGTTAGTGTAGGCCGAGGCATTTACCATTCTCACTTCCGTGGATTTCTCTTTTTTATTGTAGATAAGCTGGTGGTCGGGCTGCATTTCCAGTTTCCGTCCCGTCTCTTTCACCGTCACGTCAATCTTGCCCGTCTCCAATACGGCCTCAGCATGTGGCAGTTCTTTCCTGTCGGTGACTACGAAAGTGGTTCCGAACACTCTTACGGTCATCGTCGACGTATTCACCGAGAAGGGTCTCTTCTTGTCTTTCCTTACGTCAAAGAAAGCTTCGCCTTTCAAAGCCACGTTGCGCCGTTTGCGGCCGAACTTCTTCGGATACGTCAGCTCGCTTCGGGCATTGAGCCAGACTATGGAGCTGTCCGGGAGGATGACCTCTTTTTTACTGTCGCAAGTGACAACGGTCAGCATCCGCTCACCGAACGCAAGTTCAACGTCCCACATCTGCAATCCCAGCAGCAGAAGGAGCACTGCCGCTGCCGAACTTGCCATCCACCGATACAGCTTGCGGCGTTTCTTTGCCTCCATTCGTGCAAAGAACATATTCGCAGCTTTCCGGGTCGCCGCTTTGTCTTGAAGTTCGATGGTCGATTCTTCCCACACTTTCGCCATCTGCACAAAGTAGTCTTCGTTCTCTTTCGATGCCCTTACCCATTGTGTAAGCCTCTCTTCTTCTTCCGGCTCGATGTTACCTTCCAGAAAATTAAGGATGAGTACATCGCAGTCTGTCATATTCTGTTGCATAATACCTATTTTTTTAACTGATTTCCATTATCACGATTCACAAAGGATATACCCTACCTCAGTTTGCGAATTATTTTTGGTGCACCTGCCGGAAATCTGTAATACTCATAAACGGACATTGCAGATACAAAACATGCTTTCCCGATTTACAGGGAGAGGAGGCCGTGCGTGTGTCACCGGACAGAGCGAATCGTTGCAGGAAGGGAGCACATGCCTTGATGCCTGTAGAAACAATGCTTGCAACGGCAATCAAGCGGTAAGTGTAGCGTTTAGGATTGAAGAAAGTTCTGAACCGGAGAGGAAAACCAATGAGGCGGTGCAGGAATTAGTCACTTTCCGATTCGGAATTTGTTAAATATAATTAAATATGGGGGGGGGGTAATAATAGAGGGTAGTGAAAGGATGAAAGCAGCCACAGGCATATATCCGTTCCGCAAAAGATGGGCACGAATATCCTTAAGCGCCTTCGAAATGTGCTTCTCCACCGCTTTCACCGTAATGTTTAGCTTTTCGGCTATCTCGCGGTTCTTAAGGTTTTGAAAACGACTCATCATGAATACCTCCTTGCACCTATCGGGCAGGAGCTCCACGCAAAGTATTATCTCTTTCTTTATCTCGTCCGTGCTCAACTGCTCGTCTGCGGTGAACGTGGTGAAAAGCAGGTTGTCCAGGTAAGAGACATCCTCCGACAAATCTTTTCGGGCATATTGGGACGATTTCAGCAGGTCAAGGGCGCGACGATAGGTCAACGTGTACAGGTAGGATTTTATAGGAATGGAGGCGTCTATCTGTTCCCGGTTTTCCCAACAGTGGGTAAAAACTTCTTGAACAATGTCCTCGGCATGCGGCATGTCGCCGACGACGCGCATGGCAAAGAAGCGTAAAACTTTATAGTAATCGGTATATATGCGTTCAAAACATGCTCTATCCATTGTAGAATTAAAAAGATTTACTCAATGAAATAAACAACAATAGCAAAATTAGCAAAAAATCTTCTTTTGCACCCGAATCTGTTTGAAAAAACAAAAAGAGAACAGCGGTCAACCCTTCCGGTTATGCTTACGGTTTGCTATTTTAAGGGAACAAATATAGTGATTAATTTGTCCTTTCACTACTTTTGCACCCATGAACGCAGAAAAACGTGTATTGCAGTGACAGTAGCGGCAGCAGTGACATAAAGTGCTTTTTCCCTTATCATTAAATGAATATGTATATATAATATATACATATATCTTTATAACAGTAGTCTCTGCAAAAGGACATTACAATAAAAAATAAACATTAAGTTGGCAGATTATATGATTATGCGGTAATGGCGGTTGTGACAAAAGAAATGGGAAATAAATTTATATCTTCATTTCCCAATATAAATATAGCCACTTCAGTTTCAGTAGCCGACATTGATTTCGATAAATTATGCGACCAAGTCACCAGTCAGGATTTTGTGCCCAGAGGCATTGTGAAAGCTGTCCTCGACGGCATGATTGACGTACTCTGCACCTATGCAAGCATTGGTACAACTATTAGACTGGGCGATTTCGGCAGCATTCGTCCGGGCCTGAACAGTAGAAGCCAAGACACGGCAAAGGCTGTGACAGCAGATGTAGTTTATCGGCAAAAACTGATCTTCGTTCCCGGAATGCGGTTAAAGAATATGATGAAGACCTCCGGAGTAACCCGTGTGACAATTGAATCGGCGTTGTCGTACTTATCTTCACCACCTCGTCCATAATCAGAATAAAAATACTACATTTTTCTTCCTTTTTGTATATTATATCCAAAATATTCTGTAATTTTGCGCCATTCTTAGAATAATTATACGGAAATATGAAGAAAAAAGCCAATCGGTTAGATGCCATCAAGATGATTATTTCAAGCAAGGACATCAGCTCTCAGGAAGAATTGCTGTCGGCTTTGGGAAAAGAAGGCTTTGAACTGACGCAAGCCACCTTATCACGCGATCTGAAGCAACTGAAAGTTGCCAAAGCAGCCAATATGAACGGTAAATATGTATATGTATTGCCCAACAACATCATGTACAAACGTTCCAACGACCAAAGTGCAAGCGAAATGCTGATGACCAGCGGGTTTATTTCACTTCAATTCTCAGGTAATATCGCTGTTATCCGCACCCGTCCCGGCTATGCCAGCAGTATGGCTTACGACATAGACAACCGCGAATGCCCCGCCATCTTAGGAACCATTGCCGGAGACGACACCATCATGTTGGTGGTACATGAAGCAGCATCCCATGAGGAGGTTCGTGCATTTCTGTCACAAATCATTCCGAATGTAAAGTAAGTAAACTCAAACGATAGTAAAGATTTTAATTAAGAAAAAATGAATTCTAAACAAATTGATGTGATGGTGGCCGACGCCTCACATGAAGTTTACGTGGATAAAATTTTGGATACCATCCGGGAGGCTGCAAAGGTACGCGGAACAGGCATCGCAGAACGCACACACGAATACGTAGCTACTAAAATGAGAGAAGGAAAGGCAATTATCGCCCTTTGCGGAGATGATTTTGCAGGCTTCACTTATATAGAAAGCTGGGGCAATAAGCAATATGTGGCTACATCGGGACTGATAGTTCACCCCGACTACCGGGGACTGGGATTAGCCAAACGAATCAAGACAGCATCTTTCCGATTGGCACGCTTGCGATGGCCCAACGCCAAGATATTCAGTCTGACCAGTGGAGCTGCCGTAATGAAGATGAATACCGAACTGGGATACGTACCCGTCACCTTCAACGAACTGACCGATGACGAAGCATTTTGGAAAGGTTGCGCCGGTTGCATCAACCATGATATATTGGTAACCAAAAAGCGCAAGTTCTGCATCTGCACGGCGATGCTTTACGACCCGAAACTGCACGAAGAAGATAAAATTTAAAAATACAAGGATATGGAAGCAAAGAAGAAAAAAGTGGTAGTCGCATTCAGCGGCGGTCTGGACACCTCGTTCACGGTGATGTATCTTGCCAAAGAAAAAGGATACGAAGTATATGCGGCTTGTGCCAACACCGGAGGTTTCAGTCCCGAACAACTGAAAACCAATGAAGAAAACGCTTACAAATTAGGTGCTAAAGAATATGTCACTATTGATGTAACACAGGAATATTATGAGAAGAGCCTGAAATATATGGTATTCGGCAATGTACTACGCAACGGCACTTATCCCATTTCCGTAAGCTCCGAACGCATCTTCCAGGCGCTTGCCATTGCCCGCTATGCCAATGAAATAGGTGCGGATGCCATCGCCCACGGTTCTACCGGTGCAGGCAACGACCAAATCCGTTTCGACATGACTTTCCTGGTAATGGCTCCGGGAGTGGAAATCATCACCCTGACACGCGACATGGCGCTGAGCCGCCAAGAGGAGATAGACTACTTGAATAAACATGGCTTTGCCGCCGACTTCGCCAAATTGAAATACTCCTATAATGTAGGTCTGTGGGGCACTTCCATCTGTGGCGGTGAGATTCTGGACTCTGCACAGGGATTGCCCGAAACGGCCTACCTGAAGCACTGCACCAAAGAAGGCAGCGAACAGTTGCGTCTTACTTTTGAGAAAGGTGAACTGAAAGCCGTGAACGACGAGAAATTTGATGACCCTATCAAGGCCATACAGAAGGTGGAAGAGATTGGTGCAGCATACGGCATCGGACGCGACATGCACGTAGGCGACACGATTATCGGCATCAAAGGCCGTGTAGGTTTTGAAGCTGCCGCACCCATGCTGATTATCGGAGCGCACAAGTTCCTCGAAAAATACACTTTAAGCAAATGGCAGCAGTACTGGAAAGACCAAGTGGCAAACTGGTACGGCATGTTCTTGCACGAAAGCCAATACCTGGAACCGGTAATGCGTGACATCGAAGCCATGCTGGAATCTTCGCAGCGCAATGTGAATGGCACGGCTATCCTGGAACTTCACCCACTGTGTTTCTCTACCGTAGGTGTGGAAAGCAAAGACGACCTTGTGAAGAATAAATTCGGCGAATATGGCGAAAGGCAGAAAGGCTGGACTGCCGAAGACGCCAAAGGTTTTATCAAAGTGACCTCCACGGCTCTGCGGGCATATTACTCCAACCACAAGGACGAAAAAATTTAATTAACAAGGAAACGAATATCATGGACAATAACAAAAAACTCACACGCTCACGCAGCGACAAAATGTTAGTCGGCATTTGCGGCGGACTGGCAGAATACTTCGGACTTGACTCCTCAATGGTGCGTATCGGCTATGCACTACTCACGCTATTCACTGCATTTGCAGGAGTACCGGTATATTTAATAATGTGGCTTATTGTCCCGGAAAAAAGATAAGAACGACATGATAAAAGTAGGAATCATCGGCGGAGCCGGATATACGGCAGGTGAACTGATACGTCTGTTGCTGAACCACCCGGAAGCGGAAATCGTATTCATCAACAGCTCAAGCAACGCCGGCAACAAAATCACCGACGTACACGAAGGACTGTACGGCGAGACAGATTTAGTATTCACCGACGAACTGCCGTTGGACGAGATTGACGTGCTCTTCTTCTGCACCGCACACGGCGACACGAAGAAGTTCCTCGAAAGCCACAACGTGCCCGAGGAGCTGAAAATCATCGACCTTTCTATGGACTACCGCATAGCCTCACCCGACCACGACTTCATCTACGGACTGCCGGAACTGAACCGCCGCGCCACCTGCACCGCGAAACACGTAGCCAATCCGGGCTGTTTTGCCACCTGCATCCAATTGGGGCTACTGCCGCTTGCCAAGCACCTGATGCTGAACGAATACGTAATGGTGAACGCCATCACGGGCAGTACCGGCGCAGGCGTGAAGCCGGGTGCGACAAGCCATTTCAGTTGGCGCAACAACAACATGAGCGTATATAAGGCCTTCGAGCACCAGCACGTGCCCGAAATCAAGCAATCACTCAAGCAGTTGCAGAACAGCTTCGACTCGGAGATAGACTTTATCCCTTATCGTGGGGACTTTCCGCGCGGCATCTTCGCCACCATCGTAGTAAAGACCAAAGTTTCTCTCGAAGAGATTACCCGCATCTACGAGGAATATTACGCAAAGGACTCTTTCACGCATATCGTGGAGAAGAACATCGACCTGAAGCAAGTGGTGAACACCAACAAATGCCTCATCCATCTGGAGAAGCATGGCGACAAGCTGCTCGTCATCTCCTGCATAGACAACTTGCTGAAGGGAGCCAGTGGCCAGGCGGTTCACAACATGAATTTAATGTTTAACTTGGAAGAGACAGTAGGCCTCAAGCTGAAACCTTCCGCTTTTTAATGAAGAATGAAACTATTCGACGTATATCCCCTTTTTGACATCAACATCGTCAAAGGGAAAGGCTGCCGTGTATGGGACGAACAAGGTACGGAGTACCTCGACCTCTACGGCGGTCATGCTGTCATCTCCATCGGACATGCACATCCGCACTATGTGGAGATGATAAGCCAACAAGTGGGCACATTAGGATTCTATTCCAACTCCGTCATCAACAAGCTGCAACAGCAGGTGGCAGAGCGACTGGGCAAAATCAGCGGTTATGAGGACTATTCCCTGTTCCTCATCAACAGTGGCGCCGAGGCAAACGAAAACGCTTTGAAGCTTGCCTCGTTCTACAACGGACGCACCCGTGTGGTGTCTTTCTCCAAAGCTTTCCACGGACGTACATCGTTGGCGGTGGAAGTGACGAACAACCCCAAAATCATCGCTCCCATCAACGACTGCGGACACGTCACTTACCTGCCGTGGAACGATACCGAAGCCATGAAGACTGAATTGGCAAAGGGTGATGTCTGCGCCGTAATCATAGAGGGCATACAAGGCGTAGGCGGCATACAACTGCCTACCGCAGAATTCATGCACGCCCTGCGCCAAGCCTGCACGGACCACAACACGGTATTGATATTGGACGAGATACAAAGCGGCTACGGACGTAGTGGCAAGTTTTTCGCCCACCAGCACTATGGCATCAAGGCCGACCTCATCACCGTAGCCAAAGGCATCGGTAACGGTTTCCCGATGGCAGGCGTACTCATCAGCCCGATGTTCACGCCGGTGTACGGACAATTAGGTACGACTTTCGGCGGCAACCACTTGGCTTGCAGTGCAGCACTTGCTGTTCTGGACGTGATGGAACAGGACAACTTAGTGAAAAATGCCGGGAAAGTAGGCGCCTATCTGTTAGCGGAACTGAAGAAGTTCCCGCAAATCAAGGACGTGCGCGGCATGGGACTGATGATAGGTTTGGAGTTTGAAGAACCCATCAAGGAACTTCGCTTGAAGCTATTGAAGGAACAACACGTATTTACAGGCGTCAGTGGTACAAACGTACTCCGACTGTTGCCCCCTCTCTGCCTCAGCATGGAGGAAGCCGACCTGTTCCTCGAACGGTTCAAGAAGGTATTGGCGTAAGCCGCCCCCACACGCCTTGCAGCACTTGTCGGCAAGGCGCATCAATCAATAATCAGCAAAAGAAAGTGAAGCCCTGCCGGGAGATGAGAATCTCCGTGGCGGGGCTGCTTGTCTATAATTGATACAACTCCTTTTCCCCCTACTTTCTCTTGTTACAGCCCCCAAAAACAGCGTTTGATATACAAACCACCCGCTTTGATATACAAAGTCCTCAACGTCTGCCGGCAATATCTACTTTTGTCTGTCATTAAAAAGCCAAAAGAAAATATGAACAAGACAAGAAGACGTACCAAACACGATATGAAGCGCTCTATCACCAAAAGAATCGGAATATATCTATTAATGATATTCTTCAGTTTTCCCTCCCTCGCCCAGCAACTCAGCCAAAGTATCAGAGGCACTGTAACCGACCAAGCGTCGGGCATCTCCATTGCCTACGCCACCATCCAACTGACGGACATGCCCGATAAGGGAACCGTTACGGACAGCGTGGGCAACTTCCTGTTGAAAAGCATTCCCTTGGGACGCCACACGGTGAAAGCCTCTTTCAT
This sequence comes from Bacteroides helcogenes P 36-108, assembly GCF_000186225.1. NCBI lineage: Bacteria > Pseudomonadati > Bacteroidota > Bacteroidia > Bacteroidales > Bacteroidaceae > Bacteroides > Bacteroides helcogenes. Next base: position 394,260 of record NC_014933.1, read on the forward strand.
AGGCTATGAATCCAGCTTGGTGCGCGAAGTATTGGTTTCTTCCGCCAAAGAAGTGTTTCTATCCATCACCATGAATGAAAACACTCAAGAACTGAAGGAAATCGTAGTGCGCCCGCAAGTCAACAAAGAGCAGGCGCTCAACAAGATGGCACTGACCGGGGCACGTATGTTCAGCGTAGAAGAGGCATCCCGCTATGCCGGAGGATTGGACGACCCCGCACGTCTGGCAAGTTCCTTTGCCGGAATATCGTCCGGCGTATCGCACAATGGCATCTCCATTCACGGCAATGCACCACACCTGCTGCAATGGAGGCTGGAAGACGTGGAGATTCCCAACCCCAACCATTATGCAGACATCGCCACCTTAGGAGGCGGCATACTCTCCTCGCTCAGCAATCATGTATTGGGCAATTCCGACTTCTTCACCGGGGCATTTCCGGCAGAATACAGCAATGCCGTATCCGGTGTCTTCGACATGCAACTGCGAAACGGCAACAGCCGCAAGATGGAAAATACATTCCAGATAGGCGTATTGGGCATAGACTTCGCTTCGGAAGGGCCATTGAGCAAGAAGCACCGGGCATCGTACATCGTGAACTATCGCTACTCGGCCACCGGACTGCTGACCAACACCGGCATAGTGGACTTGGGAGGAGCTTTCGACTATCAGGACTTGAATTTCAAGCTGAACTTCCCTACCCGCAAAGCAGGTTCTTTCTCCATCTGGGGCTCCAGCTTGATAGACAAATACGGAAGTGACAAAGAAAACGATGTGGACAAATGGGAATATACGGATGACAGCTCACAGTCCAAGATGAAGCAATACATGGCATCCGGAGGCCTCAGCCACCGCTACCCCATCAATGAAAAAGGATTCTTGAAGACTACGCTGGCTGCCACTTATTTCAGAAGCACCGCCTTTGCCGAAACATTCGATACCCATCTGAAAGCCTCCCCCAACCTGGACATGGAAAGGGAGAACACCAACCTGATAGTCACTTCGGCCTACAACCATAAGTTCAATGCACGCTTCATCAGCAAGACCGGGTTTACTTTCACCGAAATGTTCTACAACACGCAGATGAGTATCGCACCCTACATAGCCCAACCCATGAACCTCATTTCACTGGGCAGTGGCAACACCAGCCTACTCGCTGCCTATACCAGCAATTCCATCACCATAGGCAGCGTGACCATGAACTTGGGACTGAACGCGCAAATGCTGATGCTGGACAAGCACCGGACACTGGAACCGCGCATGGGTCTGAAGTGGCGGACATCTGCCAAGACATCCTTTGCCATGGCCTACGGTCTGTATAGCCGGATGGAAAAGATGGACGTGTACTACACCCGCACGCCCCAAACCGGAGAAAGCCCGGTGAACAAGGAACTGGACTTCACCAAAGCGCACCACCTCATGCTGACCTTCGACTATAAAATCTCAGACAACATGACGCTGAAGATAGAGCCCTACTTCCAAAGGCTGTTCAACGTTCCGGTAAGGCCCAACGACTCTTACTCCGTACTGAACCGCACCGATTTCTACATCGAAGATGCCCTGGTGAACAAAGGAAAAGGGCGGAATATGGGGGTAGATATCACTCTGGAGAGATACCTCGACCGGGGATACTACTATCTGTTCACCGGCTCTTTCTTCGACTCCCGCTACTGCGGAGGAGACCAAGTGTGGCACAACACCAAATTCAACCGCCACTATATTCTCAACCTGTTAGGCGGAAAAGAATGGATGACAGGACCGGGCAAGCAGAACGTATTGAGCCTGAACGCTAAAATCACCCTGCAGGGAGGCGACCGTTACTCACCGATAGATGCGGATGCCACCTTAGCCCATCCCGACAAGGAAGTGCAATATGACGAGACACGAGCCTACAGCCAGCAATATGGAGCGATGCTATTGGCAAACTTCTCCGCCAGCTACAAAATAAACAAGAAGAAATGTACGCATGAGTTTGCCATCAAATTGGTGAACCTGACCGGCTACCAAGAGCACTACGGGCACTCCTACAACCTGAAGACCGGAAAGATAGACGAGAACAAACAAATGACCGCCCTGCCGAATATCTACTATAAAATAGAGTTTTAAGAGATAAATGTAGTACTTTTGGCACAGCATAAAAAAAGACGAGGAATGAACCATCCCGACACAGCAAGCAAGACCTCCTTTCTGCACAAATTCCTGGTAGAATCCGGCTACAAGCCGGCCAGACATCTGCTGCTTGTGGTCATTATCATTGTCATCTCCTTGAACCAAGCTTTCATGACTTTCCGAAGCGGGTTGGACATCTTGGGGAGCCGGGTCTATCTACAAGCCTTCCTGCTGTGTCTCAGCTACCTGCTGACCGGCTACTTCAACCTCTACTTTCTGTTGCCACGCTATCTGCTGAAAAAAGAATATGCGCGATACACGCTTCTGCTGACCATCTCCGTCTTCCTGTTAGTAGCCCTGCAAACGGTGGAAGAACGCTATCTGCTAACCCACTTCAACATCTCCAATGAATCTTATGACTTCCCCGGCATCTACCTCAACAACCTATCGGCTTTTGCACTGGTCTTCCTGAGCCTGTCGGGAGCAGCCGTCACCATCTTGCTGAGACACTGGCTGACGGAGAGCGAAAGAGTGGAACAACTGGAGAAAAGACATGCGCAAGCAGAAGTGGAACGGCTGAAGGAACAGGTCAACCCACACCTCCTGTTCAACGTATTGAACCGTGTCGGCGTGCTTGCCACGCACCAGCCGGGCCAAGCTTCGGACATGCTCATCAAGCTGAGCCAACTGCTACGCTACCAATTGTACGACTGCAACCGGGAGCAAGTGCTGCTGAGCAGTGAAGTGAAGTTCCTCAGCAACTATTTAGCCTTAGAGCAAGCCTACTCACACACATTCCGGTTCACGGTGCAGGAAGACCAGCATGTCGCCTACATCCTGGTGGCTCCGTTGCTTTTCATCTCTTTTGTACAAGCCGCCATCATCCGGCTATACGAAATGAGCCAAGAGACGACACTGACAATAGACTTTACCGCCACGGACAACGGCATCACCTTCTGCTGCAACAGCCGTCCGGCCCCCCTATTCGACCGGATAGACTACTCCAAAGTGATTCAACGGATAGACATACTCTATGCGAAACGCTATTCCCTGATCACAACGGCACATCAACTCACCCTGAATCTGAAGCAATGACTCCTACATCGACACCCCAACACCCCGGAGAGCACACAGTCCCTTCCTTGTTCACAAGCCCCCGGCTCAGAATATACAGACACCTCATCCTGCAATCCGTCATTCTGATTATGACCCTCAACATTGCTTTGGACCGAGAGGCAAAGCTATGCGGCCAGTCCGGCAACACCATCGCCTGGGCAAGCTATTACCTGCTCGTCAACTGCGGCATCTACTTCAATCTCTATGTATTGGCTCCCCGCTATCTGGAAAAGGAGAGATACAAAAGGTATCTCGCCGGCATAGCATGTACTACGGCCTTTATCTTGGCGGGAGTCTTTGCATTGCAGGCCAACGTATTAGATTCCCAATCACCCGAAACCATCCTGAGCCCCGGCTTGGTATCGCTGAACCTTCTTTCTTCTACACTCGCCATCGGTCTGATGCTTGCCGGGACTTCCACCTTCTTGCTGCTACGCCACTGGGCGGGCTACAACCAGCGCATCAGTGAGCTGGAGTCGAACACCCTACAGTCTGAGTTAAAGCAACTGAAACGGCAGATTAACCCGCATTTCCTCTTCAATATGCTCAACAACGCCAATGTCCTTCTCAAGAAGAACCCGGAAGAAGCTTCACAATTGCTGTTCAAACTGGAAGACATGCTGCGCTATCAACTCAACAGCAGTTCGGAGGATGAAGTCGCGTTGAGTTCCGACATCCGTTTCCTCAACGACTTCCTCAATCTGGAGAAGGTGAGACGCGACCACTTTGAATACACCCTCTCCAAAGAAGGGGACATAGACAGGATATACCTGCCGCCGCTTTTGTTCATTCCCTTTGTGGAGAATGCCGTAAAGCATAACCCGGACAATGAGAACACCTCCTACGTACACCTTTCCTTCAAGATGTGGAAGCAGCAACTCACCTTTCAATGCACCAACTCCAAGCCGAAGAAGAAAGCCGAGACAAGTACGGCAAAGGCAGGAGGACTGGGCTTGAAGAACATAAAGCGTCGTTTGGAACTGCTATATCCGGACAGATATTCTTTGGAAATAGACGAAACAGAAGACGAGTATAAAGTAAACTTACAACTGACATTATGAACTGCATAATCGTAGATGATGAACCGTTGGCACGCGAAGCCATCGAATTGCTGGTGAAGGACATAGCTTGGCTGAACCTCACCGGAAGCTTCAACCATGCCGCCTCGGCAGCCTCCTTCATGGAGGGACACACGGTAGACCTGATATTCCTCGACATACAGATGCCCGGCATCACCGGCTTGGAGTTTGCCCGGACCATCTCCAAAAGAACCCTCATCATCTTCACCACCGCCTATTCGGAATACGCCCTTGACAGCTATGAGGTGGATGCCACAGATTACCTCATCAAACCCATAGAGCCGGAGCGGTTCAAGAAGGCGGCAGAAAAGGCGCTTGCCTACCATTCACTGCTGCTGCAAGAGGAAAAGGAACACATAGAGCCTGCCGACGACGACTACTTCTTTGTGAAGTCGGACCGGAAGTACTTCAAAGTGAACTTCGAGGACATTCTCTTTGTGGAAGGACTGAAAGACTATGTGATTCTGCAACTGGAAGAACAGCACATCATCACCCGGATGAATCTGAAAGCCATGTACGACCTACTGCCCAAGAGCACTTTCCTGAGAGTGAACAAATCGTATATCGTGAACACCACGCACATCGAAGCTTTCGACAACAACGACCTCTTTATCAAAAGCCACGAGATAGCCATCGGCAACAGCTACCGGGAAGCGTTCTTCGATGAATTCGTTGCCCGCAAAAGAAAAGGATAAGCCACCCACAACAAACAGCAACGAACGGGTAAAAGAGTTGCCGATATAAAGAAAGTGCAGCCCTGCCGGGAGATGAAAATCTCCGTGGCGGGGCTGCTTGTATTCAAGAAAATTCTACTAAATGCCTTTTTAAACTTAATGCATTCTTAATGAATTAAATAATTCTACTTTATTCTATCTGTATAGAGAAAAGGCGGTATATTTACAACAAAATTTATATAATGGCTAAAATAACAGTTCAAAATAGAAAGTTATTAAAATAACATTGCACTCATACAGTAATGTCAATAGGAAAGCATTTAATAAGAACTAAAACTAAATTGATATGAATATTAAATCATTTATCGGACTTACATTAGTCCTATTTGCATCATTCGCCTTCACAGCATGTTCCGATGAAGACGAGGTAACACTATCTTCGGAATGGGAAACTGTTTTGGATAATCATGGCAGTAATTATGACTATGACGATAATGGACAATGTTTCGGAGACGGTGGAGGAATAAGTAAAGAGAATTTTAACCAAATGTTCATTGGACATGGTTGGAAAAACTATGGCACGTGGGAAATTGACGAGAATGGGAAAAGACTTTCAAACGAGTATTATAGTAACATGTATGGAGCAAGTCCTACTTATTACTATTTTGACAATGAAACTCAATTGACAACATACTATCATTCAGATGCAGAAGCCGGTGCGGTTAAGAAGAACGTCATATCATATAGTTTCAATGAAAGATATAATGGTACATCAAGAACTGTTTTGTTATTAGATTCCGACACATACCTTCAGATAACAGGTTGGACTCAAGGAAGCCAACCCAGTTTTTGTATGCTACATTCGCTGGGAGTAAGAAGTAATAACAGAGAAATCTATGGGGTGTCCATATACGTACAAATGACTGATAAAGAATTAAGTGATTTGCAGAATAGCGTCAAATAGAAATTAATTGTAATAATCGCATGAAAAACAATGATGAAGCCAACTGAAAAACAAAGATTACTTTGCTAAATCAAGTTCATCCGCAAGGCTATCTCCACCGCAGCGGCGGTATTGGTGACATTGAGCAATGAGAGAATGTCCTGGCGATGGCGGCTCACCGTATGGACAGATATACACAACTTATCCGCAATCTGCTTGCTGCCATAGCCTTTGGCCAACAAAGAGACTATCTCAAGCTGCCGCTGACTGAGCAATCGACTGTCGCATTGCATCAGGCAGACGGCCTCTCCGGTAGAGGTGTTTATGATACTTTCATTGACAGCGCCTTGTCCATTCCGGAACGGGATGTAGGTGCACAGCCCCAACCACGCATTGCCGTTGGAGTCCAACTTTATGTAGCGGGTGCTGTGATAGACAGGCAAGGGCGCTTGCCCTGCCCGTTGGAAGTGTATGAGGCAACCGGCCGCATAGTCTGTCTTTTCGGCTGCGGGCACGCTCTTCAGGAAGTGAAAGAAACGGAGTTCGAGTATATGCCTCTGCAACAGTTCCTCATCGGGGATGTTATTGAAAATCTTGTCCTCGAACGCCGTATCAGCATCAATGAACGACTCCGACAGACCCAATATGCGCCCGAACGCTCCTGAATAGATATAACAAGCCTTGCTTTGGAAATCGGAAATGACGGCAATGCCGTTGGTGGCTTGTGCATAGGCCTGCGCATAGCCCCTCACGGTGTTCAGAGTGTGAAGCCGTTCGTTTCCGGTATCAAAGGATTGCCCGGTCAGCAGTTCTTTCAGTTCTTGTTCTTTCATTGTGCATTTGGTTATATTTCACCATTGCGGGAATAGTGGAAAAGACCTTATTTTGCAGCAAAAATAATCCTTTAAAATAGAATGAACAATGAAAAGTAGTACTATGTGCAATTTGTTTCTCACAGGAAGCCTGATATTGGCTTCTTGCCAACCCAAGAGTCCGGCAAAGTCTGACGACGAAACACCGCAGGCAGCGAGCGAAACCGTCATGAACAAGATTACAGACTGCAAGGTCAGTGCCGGAAACATCACCTTCACCAATGCCATCAACGGAGCGGAGAACTGCGTAAAGCTGCTTGACGACGGCGCATTGGAGTTTCATTGTGCCGAAAAGCTCGACTTCTTCTGCGACCCTGACGGAAAACTCTCGAACACCACCCTCCCCATCCTGCTTGTCCCGGTGGACAACACCCGTCCTTTCACGCTGGTGGCGCGGGTTACGCCTGAGTTCACGGCAGAAGGGCTGTACAATGCAGCCGATCTCTTTGTGTATGCCAACGACTCTCTCTGGCAGAAGCTTGCTTTTGAGCAAGATGAATATGGCAACCATCGCATAGTTTCCGTAAGGACGCAAGGGACTTCCGACGACAACAACCACGACAAATTAGATGTAGCCTCGGTCTATCTGAAGATATCATCCGATACCAGAACCATAGCCAGCTACTACTCCACCGACCGGAAGGAATGGCACATGGTGCGCCTCTATAAGAATTATTATCCGAAGGACATCTATCTGGGCATCAGCAGTCAGTGCCCCCAGAAGGGTAGCTGTACCAGCCGCTTCGAGGACGTTTCCCTGACGCATGACAATGTAAGCGACTTCCGCATGGGAGAGTGAGTTTGCGCAGTTTCCATCATGCTTCCAACTTCATCATATTCTTCATGTAATTAAAGCCCAAGTCGCCATACAATTGACGTGCCATATCGGAGGTTTCGAGATATATCTTCCCTACGCCTTGCGCCAATGCCTGCCCCACAAGCCAGCGGACAATCCGTTTGGCTACCCCTTGATTACGGAAAGGCTCACTCACGTAAATATTCATCAGATAAGCGCAGCGACCGTCTCTGTTGTCGGGCGAAGGCATCTCGTCGTAGAAGCAGATGCCTCCGCAACCGATTACTTCACCTGCAACGTTTGCCGTGCAAGCTATGTGGCTGCCGTCTGCCAAGTGTTGTTCATAATACCCTCGGTTGCTGCGTTCCAATTCGGTGGTATCCTCTCCCTCGGGAATGGAAAACACGCAACGCAGCACTTTCATTCTCCAGAACATCAACAAATCAATGTTGTCACTTCTTGTAATAGCGATGTCGTTCATAAGCTCCCCTCCTTCAAGATGACGGGCAGCGCCTTCCGGTCTATCTTACCGTTTGTGGTCAGCGGCATTGCCGGCATGGCTACAAAATATTCGGGAATCATAAACGAAGTCAGATACTTGGACAAATTCCGCTTCAGGTGTTCGATAGACAAGGAGGTACGTGGCACAATGTAAGCAACAAGATAGGATAATCCTTGTGTGTCCGTGTAAGGACAGACCACGCCACGCTCCACTTCATGACAGGCACAAAGCACATTCTCCACTTCGTCACATTCCACACGCTTGCCCATTATCATTACTTGTTTGTCTTTCCTGCGCAGAAAGGCGATATTTCCATCGGGCAACCGATAACCGAGGTCTCCACTGCGATAGACACGACGGCCGTCTGCCATATAGGTGAAATTTGCATTTTCCGGTTTTCGCCCGATGTACCCTTGTGAAATACCGTCACCGAAGATACCTATTTCACCGATTTCTCCATCTCTTACCGGTTGCAAATGAGCGTTCAGAATTTCGATGGTTGTTCCCAATACCGCTTTCCCTATCGGATAAGTGCCATCGGCAAGAGGTTTCACATCGTTACATCTATAATAAGAGGCACAAACGGTTGTCTCGGACGGGCCATAAGTATTGTAGATTTCCACTTTATCTGCCAGACGACTGATATAGGAAGCCCGAAGTACGTCACCGCCGCTGATAAGTAGCCGGAGGCAAGGAGGAATACTCTCCAACTTATTCATTTCGAGCAACAGATAGGGGAAGCCACTTATTTCCGTAACACGGTTATCCTCTACAAACCGCATGAGTTTCCGAATATCCGATTTTGCTTCTTCCGGTGGAATGACAAGTGTCGCACCGTTGAGCAGCGTGGTGAATACTTCTTCCACGAAGATGTCGAACGAACAGACGGAATATTGCAGCATCGCGTCTCCTTCTTTCACATGAAACTCATTCTTGAAAGCACGCACATAGTGACACACATTCTTGTTGTCGACCATTACTCCTTTGGGTGCTCCGGTCGTCCCCGATGTATAAAGTACATAGGCGAGTGACTGCGAGTTTCCTTTTGCCGTTACAGCGATGTCGGATTGTTCCGCATCCAATCCGCACTCGATAAACATCTGAGGCATCCCGTCCAACAGTTCCGAATATTCACGATGGGTGATTATGAAATCAACATCCGACTCTTGCATCATATACCTGATGCGTTCCACCGGGAATGTCGGTTCTGCGGGGACATACGCCGCCCCGCTTTTCAGAACAGCAAATATTGCTGCTATCATCTCCACACTGTGGTTCATCACGATGCCTACAAACTTCGGGCTTTCTACCGGGAACTCGGCGATTATCGCATCTGCCATCTTATCCAGCTCTCCAAATGACACTTTTCGTATTCCATCCGTCACCGCCGGCTTATCAGCCCCTGTCAGAACTTGTTCTTTGAAAAGCGTGTAAATAGTCTCTTCCATACTTCTAATGTTTTTTTAGTTTCTAAGTACAAAAGTACGGCATCCACGCTTCATCATTGCAAGACAAAAAGAGACGGAAATGTCACTTTTCGGGACTCCCGGTTTTTCAATTGCAAAAGTTTCAATACCTTTGCCCTTATGGAGAAGATACCTGTATTAAAGTTCTTTAAGCGAAAATACGGCGGCGAACTGCTCATTGACCTCATCGACATACATTATATGAAGGCAGGAATCATGAAACTGCCTATTCACCGCTATACTTTTTATTCCGTGGTACTTATTACCGACGGACAGGAAGAAATTGGTCTTAATGATAATTCTGTCATAGCAATGAAAGGAACACTTATAACCAGCACTCCGGGTGATGTCTGGCATTGGAATCCGGACACGCAGTTACAAGGATATGCTTTGGTCTTTGAGGAGGAGTTTCTGCTTTCCTTTTTCAAAGACCGGTTGTTCTTGCAGAAATTCTCCTATTTGCAGCGTAACCGCCGTTCTTCATTCTACTATCTTGGTGACAGCCTTTTTGAGAGAGTGTGCCTCGTGATGAAGCAGATACAAGACGAAATACATGGTGATGAGACCAATTTGAGAAGAACATCCCTGCCGGAAATAGACCAACACGTATTGCGTGCGATGCTCTATGAAACGTTGGTACTGCTAAGGCGAGCCGATGATAGGGTGGTATCAACCGAAAATGAAACGTCCCTAAGCCGATATGTGGAACCTTTCACCAAAATGGTTGAACAGTATTTTGCAGAGCAGCGTGGCATACAGTTCTATGCAGACCGGCTCTGTATAACTCCCAATTACTTGAATAAAATAGCCAAACAAGCTTTAGGCACAAATGTGAAAGGTTACATCAACGACAGAACCTTGCAGGAAATAAAGAGTCTATTGGAATACACCTCTTTGTCCGTTGCGGAGATTGCAGAACGGATGCACTTTCAATCGTCATCCTATCTTGTCCGATATTTCAAGAAGCAAACCGGCATTACGCCATTACAATATCGTGAGCATGAACTCTCTCCCCATACAAGAGGGGATTTCCCATAACGAGTGAAGCCAATTCCATCCGGGATGGAATTGGCTTCACTCGTTATGGGAAACAGGTTCCACCTCAATGAAAAATGGTGGAACCATTAAGTCGTTCATACTAAGAGAAGTAGGAGTTACCTATTCCAGTCGTAATTTTCGGTGTAATAATCGTAGGTGGGTTCCGTCTCCACACCGCTGCGACGGAAGAGGTTGGTTATCATCTGCTGCTCCTCTACAGAGAGGGGGCGTTCGTGGTGCAAGATGCGATAGTAGGTGGCTTTGGAGAAGGAGTGGCGGACGCTCGACATCAGTCCGCGACCGATGCCATAGGGCACTTGGTTGCACAAGACGGACGTGCCCCATGCCAGGCGCACTTTGGCCAGGGAACGGTAGTACGGACACTGCACGGCGTTCTTGGGATAGGCGGCGGGGTTAAGGCAGGTGACGAGCTCCTTTTCTTTCGGAGCATGGAGAGCCACCAGGTGGCGCAGGCACTCCCCGCCGCGCGGGCAGGAGGCATTGAAGCAGTGGGCATAGCCCGAAGGTACAAGGCTGTAATCGAATTCGGTATTCATGGGCGTTTCAGGGGTTAAGTTCGTACTGAAGGAAGCGCAAATATAGGCATTAAGATGATAACGGGCAAAAGCGGAGGCGCAATATTGCGTCACCCGATTTTCTTGACCAGTCTCCGGAGTTCCACCTGCACACCGGGATATTGCGCCTTGTAGTCATAGGTCAAGTCTTCTACCAACCACCGCCCTTGTTCGTCATCAATCAGGGAGAATGTATAGGTTTTTTCCGGCACACCGTCGGCGTTCACTATACCAAAGGTAAGTTGTCCTTTTTGAGTGAGATACCCGTCAGACAACTCATACAGTTGGTTGCCTTCTGCATCCCTGACAGACAGTTTAGACATTGAAGGCAAGCCTGCCGATATAGAACGAACCTTAAACACGAACCGGAATTCCTTGTTCTTGCGGGTAAGGATATCGGACCGGATAGCCCCGGCAGCCTCATCGGACACCCCGGTGACACGGCAAACGTCTTCTATCAGGCTCGTCTTTTGGTAGGTATAGCTGCTCCAAAGCGTCTCGGAGTCTTCCACCTTTACTTGGAGCGTGGCGGTATTTCCCCGTTCATCGGTTACCGTGACTGCCGCATTGCCCACGCTGACTCCCATTATTCGCAACCGCGGATACTTGGAGTCATCAAAGAGCCCCTGAATCACCTCCACCGTAGCCACCTGTTCATCAGCCGAAACCGCTGAAAGGTTACCGCTGCCACCTTGCACATAAACTTCATTGCCCATTCCCGTATAGACGGTAAGGGAATTTCCGATATTGACTTGCTTGCCCGTCAAGATATCCCCTTGCACCACTTCGTCTTGGGTGAAATAGATGCCTTCGTCGCTGTCCGAGCAACCGGAGAAGCAGACCAAAGCCAACAGCATGGAGAGGACTCCCGCTAATCTTACGCTTTTCATAATCTTTATTGTATTAATCGTACCAGAGGCACACGCCCGTGATTTCTTGCTAATAAATGCCAAAAGTACAACATTACTGCGTAAGGGAGCGAACTATTTTCCAATATATATACCCGTGACTTACATTTTCACCCTTCAACTGCCCTTTGCAATACTAAAATGACTATATTTGCCACACAACAACGTACTTAAAAAACATAACAGACATGAAAGTAGCAATCATTGGAGCCGGAAACATGGGAGGCGCCATTGCCCGGGGGCTGGCGAAAGGCAGCATTGTCCCCGCCACAAGCATCACAGTGGCAAACCCCTCGCAGGGAAAACTGGATAAGCTGAAAGCCGAGTTCCCTACCCTGCACGTAACCAATGACAACCGGACTGCCACCACCGGAGCAGACCTGATAATACTGGCCGTGAAGCCGTGGCTGATAGAAGCCGTCATCAGCGAATTGGACATACAGCCCGGCGCCATCGTAGTGTCGGTAGCGGCAGGCATTGCCTGCGGACAGTTGGCGGCATACATCGGCAACATCCGGCAGTCCATCTTCCGCCTCATCCCCAACACCGCCATCAGCGAGCTGCAAAGCATGACGCTCCTCACCGGATACAATGCCACGGCTGAGCAGAAGCAACTGCTGCTGGACATCTTCAACGAGATGGGGCTTGCCATGTGGCTGCCCGAGGAGAAGATGGCAGCCGCCACCGCCATGACCTCCTGCGGCATAGCCTATGCGCTGAAGTACATCCAGGCAGTGATGCAAGCGGGCATCGAACTGGGCATCTACCCCAAAGACGGAATGAAGATGGTGGCGCAGTCGGTGAAAGGCGCGGCAGAACTGATACTGAACAACGACACGCACCCCAGTGTGGAGATTGACAAGGTGTGTACCCCCGGCGGCATCACCATTCGGGGAATCAACGAGCTGGAGCACGAAGGCTTCTCCTCCGCCTTGATAAAGGCTATCAAAAAAAGCGTCTGACATGATGAACACCAACCATTTGGAACTGACAGAAGATGTCCTCGACTTCATCGTCGGAGAGTCGCAGATAGACGTATGGATACTGACCGTAAGCGACAACCAATTCTACATCTACAAGAAGGGTGGATTGGAACACGCCAACATGGACTTTGACACAGCCGTAACCCTGATGCATCCCGACGACGCATCCCGTTACGTGCAGATATACAACGACATACTGGCGGGAACCGTCAGCAAGAGTCAAGGCAACTTCCGGACGAAGGATGCCGACGGCAACTACCGCCACTACAACATCCGCTTCATGCGCCACACCGACGCGCAGGGCAACATGGACTACATGCTCTGCACCCGGCGCGACATCACCGTCAAGGTGGAGCAGCACCAGAAGCAGACGGAACTGATAAACCAGTTTACCGGCATATTCAACCAACTGCCCTACGCCTTCCTCACCTTCGACAACGAGGGAAAGGTGCTCAACGCCAACGAACTTGCCATCTTGATGAGCCGGGAGAAGTTCCACTGCGACATCCACAAGGTGAACATCATCCAATACTACGTATATAATGACGAGCACCGGGAGGCCTTCTGCCAGCACCGCCCCTTCACCTATACCCTCAGCACCCAACTGGACGGCGAAGCGGGAATGCCCTTCTGTCAGGAGAACATCGAGCACTTCTTCGTGGGCGACATCAACTACATCCCCATACAAGACCGCAAAGGCCGCTTCATCGTGAACCTGCTCTTAGTGAGAGACATCACCCAAGATACCCTGCGCGAGCGAGAGAACGTGCGCTTCCAAAAGAAACTGTACATTCTGGACGAACACTTCCACCTGACACGCATCTTGCTGAACCCGCACAAACGCGTCATACAACAGATGCAGCACACGGACAACGGCGACACCACCGCCATAGAGTGGACCGTGGAGGACATACTTCAACGGACGCATCCGCACGACCGGGATGCTTTGGCCGAGACCTTCCGCAAGGCATGCAACTTAGCAGACGAGACTCTGGAAGTACGCTTCCGCATCCTCCACCCTAACACCCCGGACTATCGGCATGAAGTGATGACACTCGTCCCCGACCACGGTCCCGAAAACGAAGTGATAGCCTACAGCGGCAAGATGCGCGACATGACCGACGAGGTGCAAGGACGGCAGAAGTTGGAAGACCGCATGAAGCAGATACAAGCCCTGAACGAGAAATACAAAATCTCACTCTGGGAGTATGATATGGAAAAGGATGAGTTGGTGTCCGACAATGAAGGCTCCAGTAACCCCCTATACCGGTCTCTCAACATGGAAGAGTACATCAAGACCCTCCATCCCGACGACCAGTCCACCGCCCGACACTTCATCGAGGAAATGCGGAACCACACCTTCAAGATGGAGCCTTACGTGTTCCGCCACTACATGGGGCCGGACACTCCTTACATCTACCTGCACTATGTGCCATCCTGCGTGCGCGATGAGAGCGGCGAGATAAAACGCTACATCTTCATCTGTCGCGACATCACGCAAGAGCGCGAACAACTGCACGAAATCACCCGATATGCCACTCATACGCACCAGATAAACAAAAGTTGCGGCATCACCCTGTGGAAGTACAATCCCTATACACGCATCTTCCACAACATAGACCCTTATCTGGACGAATATTCGCCCGACATGAGTGCCGATGACCTGCTGCGCTTCACGCATCCGAACGACAAGGACACCGTGAGCCAATACCTCGGCCGCAGCGCCGGCCTCTGCACGGACATGCAGCAGTTCCATTGCCACTGTGCTTGGGAAAACAGCATGGACTACCGCTACTACAACTTCATTCAGATGCCTTTCTTCGACGAAAACGGCACGCTGACGGAATATGGCATCACCCGCATCGACGAAACCGAAAAGGAGCAGACCGACCGCATGCTGCGCTTCTCGCAGGAAGTGGGCAAAGTAGGCTCGTGGAGCATCGACCTCCGCACAGGCAAGCACATGCACACCGAAGAGATACACACGCTGTTAGAACTGGATGTGGATGACCCCGACTTCGACATCCGCAGTTGCATCTACGAAGAAGACCGACCCGAATTCAACCGACTGGCTGCCGAGAGTAAGGAACAGGGAGCAGACTTCTCATACATCCTGCGCTTCAAGACACCGGGAGGCAAAATAAAGTGGATGGAAAGCCGGTGCATCGCCATAAAAGATACCGAAGACAAGGTGGCAGGCTACTATGGCACTTTGACCGATGTGACCGACATGCATCGGGCACGCTTGAAGGCCGAAGAAAGCGACCAACTGAAAAGCGCCTTCCTGGCAAACATGAGCCACGAGATACGCACGCCACTCAACTCCATCGTGGGCTTCAGCGACATCCTCGTGACAGAAGACCTGAGTCCGGAAGATAAGCGGGAATTCGGGAAGATAATCAGGTCGAACAACGAACAGCTACTGACACTCATCAACGACATTCTGGACCTGAGCAAACTGGAGTCGGGCTGTGTGGAATTCACGGAAACCGACTTCGGTGTAGAAGAATTGCTGGGAGAGATATTCTCATCCTATCAGCCCCGGTTCAGGGAACTGCCCACCAAACTGGTGTATGTGCCCAAAGGTAAGTCCATCCGCCTGCATCAAGACCGCCAACGGCTGATAGAGGTACTGACGAACTTTGTGAACAACGCCATAAAATACACCTCCGAGGGGAGCATCACACTGGATTATGAAAAAGTGGATCAAGGGGTGAAATTCACCGTAACCGATACCGGAGTGGGCATGCCACCCGAAGCATTGGACAAAATCTTCAACCGCTTCGAGAAGCTTGGCTCCATGGTGAAAGGCACGGGACTGGGGCTGAGCATCTGCAAGATGCTGGCCGACCGCATGCATGGAAAAATCGGAGTGGATTCCACCTTGGGCAAGGGCAGCACCTTCTGGTTCTGGCTGGAAATAGCGGGATAGAGGAAAAAGTGCTTAAAGACATTAAAAAACATTCATCAAACTAATAACTTACAAAATAGTATGGACGAACAGATTAAACAAATTGCCGAGCGCCTGCGCGGATTGCGTGACGTACTGGAGCTTACTGCCGAAGACATTGCCCGCGACTGCGACCTCTCTGCTGAAGAATACCGCCTTGCCGAAACCGGAGAATTCGATATCTCTGTCAGCATGCTGCAAAAGATTGCCCGCCACTACGGTGTCGCATTGGATGCACTGATGTTTGGCGAAGAGCCCAAAATGAGCTCCTACTTCCTGACACGTGCCGGAAAAGGAACAAGCATCGAGCGCACCAAAGCCTACAAGTATCAGTCGTTGGCAGCAGGTTTCATCAACCGTAGCGCCGACCCGTTTATCGTTACCGTGGAGCCGAAACCGGACAATGAACCGATGCACTACAACAGCCATGCCGGACAAGAGTTCAACCTCGTGCTGGAAGGGCGAATGATGCTGTGCATCGATGGCAAAGAGTTAATACTGAATGAGGGAGACAGCCTGTACTTCAACTCCAAACTGCCCCACGGAATGAAGGCACTGGACGGAAAGACCGTGAAATTCCTGGCAGTCATTATGTAACAAATGAGTAATTATGGTAGAAAGATTTTTAGCACAAACGTCCTTCACTTCTCAAGAGGACTTTATCAAAAACTTAAAGATAAACGTACCGGAGAATTTCAACTTCGGCTACGATGTAGTAGATGCCTGGGCAACGGAAGAACCTGAGAAAAAAGCTCTGCTCTGGACCAACGATAAAGGCGAGCACCACCAATACACCTTCTCCGCCCTCAAGACCGAAACCGACCGTACCGCCGCCTACTTCCAAAGTTTGGGGATCGGCAAAGGTGACATGGTAATGCTCGTCCTAAAGCGTCGTGTAGAGTTTTGGTTCAGCATCATCGCCCTGCACAAACTCGGTGCGGTGGTTATTCCCGCCACTCACCTGCTGACAAAAAAAGACATCGTATATCGCTGCAATGCCGCCGACATCAAGATGATAGTCTGCGCCGGCGAAGAAATCATCACCAAGCATATCATGGACGCCCTGCCACAGTCTCCCAGTCTGAAGACAATGGTCAGCATCGGCCCCGACGTGCCGGATGGCTTCGAGAACTTCCACCGGGGAGTGGAAAACGCTCCCGCCTTTGTGAAACCCGAACATCCCAACACCAATGAGGACACCATGCTGATGTACTTCACCAGCGGTACTACAGGTGAGCCCAAGATGGTGGCGCACGACTTCACTTATCCCCTGGGACACATTGTCACCGCCAGCTTCTGGCACAACCTGCACCGTGACAGCCTGCATCTCACCATTGCCGACACCGGCTGGGGAAAGGCAGTATGGGGAAAACTCTACGGACAGATGATAGCCGGCGCCAACATCTTCGTCTATGACCACGAGAAATTTACACCCGCCGACATATTGGGCAAGATACACGATTACCACATCACCTCGCTCTGTGCACCGCCTACCATCTACCGTTTCCTCATCAAAGAAGACATCAGCAAGTATGACCTGTCTTCATTGGAATATTGCACCACCGCCGGCGAAGCACTCAACTTTTCCGTCTATGAGACCTTCAAGAAGATAACCGGCCTGCGCCTGATGGAAGGCTTCGGGCAGACAGAAACTACTCTTACCCTCGGCACTTTCCCATGGATGGAACCGAAGCCGGGAAGCATGGGAGTGCCCAATCCACAATACAACATCGATCTGCTGACACCCGACGGACGTTCTGCTGAAGACGGAGAGCAAGGGCAAATCGTCATCCGCACGGACAAAGGCAAACCGCTGGGTCTCTTCAAAGAATACTACCGTGCCTCTGAACTGACCGAAGATGCCTGGCATGACGGCATCTATTATACGGGCGATGTGGCATGGCGCGACGAAGACGGTTACTACTGGTTCGTAGGCCGTGCCGATGATGTTATTAAGAGCAGTGGCTACCGCATCGGTCCGTTCGAAGTAGAGAGCGCCCTGATGACACACCCTGCCGTGGTGGAATGCGCCATTACCGGAGTACCTGACGAAATTCGCGGGCAAGTGGTAAAAGCCACCATAGTATTGGCAAAGAATTACAAAACACAAGCAGGCGAAGATCTCATCAAGGAGTTGCAGAACCATGTAAAAAAGGTGACGGCTCCCTACAAGTATCCGCGTGTCATCGAGTTTGTGAATGAACTGCCGAAAACGATCAGCGGTAAAATCCGCCGCGTAGAAATCCGTAAGAACGACGAAAAACAGTAGAGTATCCAACATCTGATAAGCATGACCAATCAGCATGCTTATCAGATACTTAAAAAATCGGCATGACAGATGGAAAATAAGATACAGACTTGGAAGATGGCAACCCTTTTTGTAATGATACTCTTCCTGCCTGATATTACATACGCACAGAAACTGAGATCCGATAGTTATCCGGAAAGAGCAACCGATACGGCTTCATTTGTACGACATTTCATCCATCGGTTGGAAATAGAAGGCCGTGCTGGTTATATTTTTCCGACCAATCCTTTTCTGAAAGGACAGAATCTTCAAATGAAGGAGCTGAAAAACGTCTATACCGGTCATTTGAAATATTCGTTTAAACTCCGGCCACATACTGCTGCCAGCCATACATACATAGACGCCTACCAAGGTATAGGATTGGGATATTTCAATTTCGGCAATCGGCAAGAGCTGGGAAGCCCTGTCGCACTCTATTTATTTCAAGGAGGAAATATTGCCAAGTTCTCTCCCCGATTATCACTCAACTATGAATGGAATTTCGGTATTTCGGCAGGATGGAAGCCTTATGATGAATACACTAATCCGGAAAACAAAGTCGTTGGTTCGAATGTCAATGCTTATCTCAATGCCAATATCTATCTGAATTGGGTGCTTTCACCCAAATTCGATTTAATGATAGGAGCTACAGGAAGCCACTTTTCCAATGGAAACACCCAATATCCCAATTCGGGCCTGAACACAGTAGATTGCAAAATAGGGCTGGCGTATAACTTCAACCGCATAAAAGAGGAATTGGGAAAAAACCGGAAATATCTTACAGCACCACACTTTCCTCGTCATATCAGCTACGATCTGACCCTATTCGGTTCATGGCGCAAGAAAGCTGTAAATGTCCCCGGCGGGCAAGTCCCTGCACCCGGCACTTATCCCGTATTCGGTTTTAATTTAGCGCCGATGTATAACCTCGGGTATAAATTCCGGGCAGGCGTAGCATTGGATGGAGTGTATGACAGCAGCGCCAATATCAATGCAGAATCCAATACCGACCAGTTTCACACTCCACCAGCCGGCAGACAACTGGCTCTTGGTCTATCTGCACGCGGAGAATTTGTAATGCCTTACTTTACCATAGGCATAGGGTTCGGCGCCAATGTATTGCATGGCGGCGGTGACATGAAATCTTTCTATCAGATATTGGCTTTGAAAATAGACGTATCACGCAACTCATTCCTACATATTGGATACAACCTCAGAGATCTCCACGAACCTAACTATCTGATGTTAGGCATCGGCTACCGCTTTAACAATAGACGTCCAATTTTTCATTAAAACAGTTTAAACCGATGAGATACAAAAAGAAAGCCTCGTAAACTTTTGTTTACGAGGCTTTGAATAAGTACTCGAAGCGGGAATATAAGATATAAAACAACGCAAAACACCATTCAACTAATATAATTGTATTTCAGAGGTTTACGAATTTTGCTCTATTGCTATAAATTGCAAAAAGTCGCATAAAGTCGCATTTTAGTCGCACGAAACTTTTGAAATGCGACCAACAAATCTTATCTTTGTAGAGAGATATTCACGGTATGCGGTGTTACCCGCAATGTTACTGTTGTGGATAGTGTTACCGGGAAAGAAGTTCAGCGACCTATCAATGAGGTAGCCTCATCCCACATGGCAAGACGGTGCTTTGTCGGCAACCTATATCAGAAAGTGAAAGACCCTAATTTGATTGCATCAATGTCGGGCCACGCAGAAGGGAGCAAGGCTTTTGCCCGATACAGAGCCATTGACGATAAAGTAAAGCAAGAAGTTGTATCACTCATAGACTAAAATAACCAAGATGCCAAAATTGCATCTTGAATAAAAACTTGAAATTCCAATTCGGAACTTCAAACAACCGCATATTATGGAAATAGCAGTAATCCAAAACAAGATTTACGAGATAAGAGGTCAGAAAGTAATGTTGGATAAAGATTTGGCAGAGCTTTACCAAGTAGAAGTAAGAGTGTTAAACCAATCAGTAAAGAGAAATATAAAAAGGTTTCCGTCCGACTTCATGTTTCAGCTATCAGAAGATGAATGGGGAAACTTGAAATCACAATTTGTGACTTCAAGCTGGGGCGGTACTCGTAAACTTCCCTTTGCCTTTACTGAACAAGGATTGGCAATGCTATCGGGCGTTCTAAACAGCGACATAGCAATAAGCGTGAACATATCAATAATGAGAGCCTTTGTAGCCATTCGCAAGGCACTTCCACAAGTCAACACAAACAAGGAGTTGGAGGAACTTAAACAGCGTGTCAAAGAATTGGAAGATAGCAGCGAAGATACCTTAGCGGCTATCAACGACCTATCAGAAGACACTCGTAAAGAACTTGATGATATTTACATGGCTCTCACTGAACTTTCTGAAAAGAAGAAGCTGCCTAACCGTAATGCAATCGGGTATGTGGCGATACAAGAAAGAAGAAAAGAAGAATAATATACATATCAGAAATAAGATTAGACCGTCTTTTTAGGCGGTCTTTTTTTGTGCCAAAATTCAAAGGCATTAGGTTAATAGCGTAAAATTAAGCTGTTCATACAAAGTGGGGGATCTGTTCATAGTGAGTTGTATTTTTTTTCATTTTTTCTTTTTTTTCAGAATACATTTGCAATAACAAATAAAAACACAAAGTAAAGAGATATGAAAATAAGCGAATTAGTAAGTTGTGGCGCAAATGTGCAATTAGTGGTAAATGCACTTGAATTGAAAGAATTTTTTGAGGAATTGAAAATTATTTCCGAGCCAAAGGAAGAGAAAAAAGAGAAGTATCTTCGAGTAGAAGAAGTAATAGAAATGCTCCACGTTGACCGCTCAACTTTGTGGCGATGGAATCGCGAGGAATATCTGAAAACATTAAAGATAGGTGGAAAAGTGAGATACCGATTATCTGAGGTTGAACAATTGATGAAATGAGATGAGAGACACATTTATTTTTATCGGTCATTCAAAGAAAGCATGAGCGAACTGTCTGATGCCGATAAGCTGATAAT
Organism: Bacteroides helcogenes P 36-108; assembly: GCF_000186225.1. Taxonomy (NCBI): domain Bacteria; kingdom Pseudomonadati; phylum Bacteroidota; class Bacteroidia; order Bacteroidales; family Bacteroidaceae; genus Bacteroides; species Bacteroides helcogenes. The sequence continues at coordinate 415,562 of NC_014933.1, forward strand.
GTATGAGGCAATTTCCGATTATAGTCTTGATATGGTAGAGCCTAATTTAACTGGATTTCCTAAGGCTTTGTTTTCAATTATCCGACCTATTATTGATGCAAATTGGCGAAGGTATAACAACGGCTGCAAAGGTGGTGCTCCTACCGGAAATTCTAACAATTCCAGTGGGAGAAAAGGAAAAAGGACTAACCAAGAACCAACCGAAAAACAACCTAATGTAAATGATAAATCATCTATTGGAAAATCATTCCGATTTTCCAAACCAACATTCAAAGATGTAGAAGAATATATTTATGAACAGAAATATTCAATCGATGCACAATCATTCATAGACTACTACGATGCCAACGGATGGCGAGTAGGGAAAAACCCAATGAAAGATTGGCGAGCGGCGGTAAGAACATGGCAGCGAAATCAGAAACGGCAGAAGATGAATAAGGGGGATATCGGGGTAATCCTACACAACGACAACATAGACAAATTCAAAGACGAACATAAAAACTTATGGTAAACATGAACACAGAAGATTTTAAAAACACGATTGAAAACATGAAAGATTTAGGTTTTAACCCAAACCCTAACGTATTTCAAATGGAAATACCAAATGCAAAGGACGTTCTTTGGCGAGGTATTAAATACTTTACTGGCAATGCCGCCAAATGGCAACCGGAATATGACGAGGCGGCTAAGTGGCTTGAAAACAATCATGGCAAAGGTTTACTTTGCTTAGGAAACTGTGGAAGGGGAAAGACGCTTATCTGTGGTAAGATATTGCCAGTTGTGTTAAATTTCTATTATCACAAGAATTTGACTTGCATTGACTCAATCGAGATTAACAATAAGATAGATGCACTGAAAAATCAGAACTTTGTATATATCGACGACATAGGGGTGGAAAATCAATCTATTAGATTTGGTGAAAAGCGATGGGCGTTCCCGGAGCTTGTAGATGCCGCAGAGAAGAGAGGTCACTTTCTTGTAGTCAGTACAAACTTCACCGTTGAAGAACTCGCCCAAAAGTACGGTGTAAGAACGCTCGATAGATTAAGAGCGATAACTACCCCGATACTCTTTTCTGGGGAATCAATGAGAAAGTAAACTAAAGTAGTATTATATAGTTATGGCAAGACTTAAGAACGATGGAAAAGGCAGGATGGGCGGGCGACAGAAGGGCACGCCCAATCGGGCTACTGCTGATTTAAGGAGTTGGATTGAAAAGCTCGTTAATGAAAATCGCGAACAAATACGGGAGGATTTAGAAATAATAGACGCCGTGGAGAGATTGAAGATAGTGGAGAAGTTTATATCCTACATTCTTCCGAAGAAGAAAGAAGTCTCTATCCAAGACGAGACGGATGCGCTATTACAGGCGGTTGATAGGCTCGATGAAAATCAACTTAAAAAACTTGAAGAAATCATTTTAAATATAATTGAAAATGGAAATAGGGGTTAAAGACAGAGTAAAGGCTCTTTTGAGCGGCAAGAAGCTACTATCCCGTATTAAGGTTGTAGATAGACTATTTGACAAGGGAACTGGCTTAGAAGCGAAAAGGACCGTTTCAGATGAAACCTACTTTGATGCTGACGGCAGCGGTGATATAACGGTAGAAGTGATATACGATAAATCGCAGATTGAACAATAAAAATACAAAAGAAATTATGGCAAAGAAAGAAGAAAAGAAAATTTTCCTCACGATGGATGAGGAGAAATTAAGTGATTTGATGTTGGCTTATCGCCGGGCATTGGTCCACGCAGAACGAGTTATTAACGTTTTAAATGCGCACGATTATGAAGTCGACACATTCCATTTGCAAGCATTTTTAGGATGCAAATACAAAGTTAGCGATTGCAATCTCGTAGATGAGATGATTATCCCGATGGGTGTAACGCTGAATCCAATTGCAAACAAAGTTTCCGTTCCATGTATGGAAGCAACCGCAGAAAAGAAAATCAAAGCGGAGCTTCTTGTAGGAATTGAAGGACTGAGTAAGCAGATGAGAGCGAAAATGAAAGCCGAAATATTGGGCGATTTTGAAGCAGCTAAAGATGAAGCTATCAAAGCAAAGACAAATCCAAGCATCGACATTGAAGTAGATTATTCTTTGTTTGAAGTCAAAGACGGCAAGGCAGCTTTTGTGGATGGTTGGGAAGCCATTTTAGAAGAGCAATCAAAGTTTTATTTAACCGACAAACATGGAATTGAAGTTTATGAGAAAGCAAAGTTATTGCTTCCACTTCTGAACGACTTACACAAGGCAATGAAGGTAAATCATTCTATTTTTGATTTATTCTACTACGAAGAAGATACCGTTAAAGTAGATAATACAATTAACTTCAACAATCTGTAATTATGGATAACAAAGAATTGAATATACTTGCGGCAGCAGTTGCCAATGTTACAGGTGTGACGATTGATGATTTAAGAAGAAGCGGCAAGTCCTACATGAAGAATTTGGCAAGGGGGCTGTTTTATTACATCGCCCGCAAAAATGGAATGTCAACAACGAAGATCGCAGAATATGTTTGTCGGACACATTCCAGCGTAACCGTTGTTTCAAACAGATACGGTGATTATATTGATAGTTACGATGAAGAAGTAATTGGATATTATATTAAGATTGATGATGAATTTGAACGATTAAAATCGGAATGAACATGAAAGCAGTAGATAAAGCATTTGGATATATTCCATCTGAATACCCCAAAGAGGGCAAATTTAGCGGTTTTGTTGCAACAATGGTACAAAGAAAAGTGGCTGAAACGCAAAATATAGCAGCCGAAGAAGATAAAGAGGATGAACTTATAAATGCACTGAAAGGATTTGCGGAAAGAAATAGGAAATAGATTTTATCAATAATTGAAAAAGCCACTGCTACTTTCTTTGTAGTGGTGGCTTTCGTCAGTTCCTTATCAAAGACACAGACAAAACTCATTTTTGTAAACCTGAAAATAGCAATAACCGGGCGTTTCCCGGCACTCCAAAGATACGGATATTGTTATAAATGTGTGTTGCTGTTCACAACTTTTATTAAATACGCTGCCCCGACAAAAGCCGAGGCAGGAGCGATCCGAGCCGCCATTACGCGTAACACATCCCTTGAAACCCTAAGACTATCACATTCTTAGGTTTTCCGCTACAAAGATAGTGCATTTATTTCAATTGTCACATGATTGGTCTAACAATATCAATCCTCAAACCGAGAGCATCAATGATACGGTAGAACACGCCTACACTTGGCGTTATATCTCCGTTCTCAATACGTGATATATAAGATTTGGTTGAATTGATACGCTTGGCAAGTTCCGATTGTGTTACCTTAGCTTCCTTACGTGCGTCAAGAAGGATTTGCCCCGTATAGAAATTGTAAGCATCTTCCTCCGCTTGTATGCGTTGGGGAGTTCCTTCTTTGCCGAACTTGGCATCGAGAACTACATCGTAATCCACTATTTGATGATTATTTGTCCGCATAATATTCCTCCTTTATTTTTAATGCTTTTTCTATTTCGTTTGATGGTGTCTTTTGGGTTTTCTTTTGGAAGCCATTGAAAAGAATGACTATCTGCCCGTTATCGAATATAAAGAACACCCGGTAAATGTTTCCATTGTATTCTGTACGGAGTTCATAAAGCCCTTCTTTTACAAGTTTCACAAACTTCTTTGGCAGTCTGTCTTGCGTTTTCAGAAGAAGCAATCCGTATTGTATTTTTTCTTGCTCCTTTTCTTTCAAGGTTTTCATAAAATCCTCAAAATATCCCCCGTATGTTCTTATGCTACGTTTCATGCGACAAATATAGTAAATGTTTTAAGATAATGAAACTTTATCAAGCCATTTTTTTAGTTTAACTAATCTATATCCTTTCGTTCACATTATTCCACTTTAATATTAATATCCTTTCCGCAGTTGGGGCAGGTGATTGATAGGGTGTCTTTCTTTGGATGCTCAAACAGTTCTGTTATCGGGCAACCTATTGCATCCGCTATCCTCAAAAGAATCTCTGTAGATGGATTGCCGTTAATGTGAGTGCTCAACGTCACACGTGATATTCCCATTTTATCTGCCACTTCATTTACAGATGTGCCGTTACGCTTCATAGCGTCTTTAATCATTAATCTATCTATCATAACTATAAGTATTAATTCCTTTGCAAAACTACATATAATAATGAAATGTAAAACTATTGGCTTACATTTGCACCATCAAAGTTAAATCACGTATTATTAAAAATAAAAAAGAAAGTATTATGAAGACTGGAGTAGATTTTATAAAAGAGTGTTTGGAAGGTATTGCAACCGTTTCCCCTGCTGCTAAAGATTTGCACATGGCGGCTATTGATTTAGCGTTGTTGGACGAGAAAACAAGCGTAGCGATACAGAGTGAGGACATCAACAATGAAACAATGATTGAGCTATCAAAGAGCATTAACCACTCAATCGAACTCTGCCTTAAAGTTGCCGGAGAACTCATACATAAGAAGCTGAATGAAGAACGTTTGTCGGAGGATTGAGCCATGATAGTAGAAGAACCTCAGATTTCAGACAATGCGAGATACCCATTGGGCGAAGCGGCAAAGGTGCTCCAAATAAATAGAGATACCTTGTTAAAACATACAAAGCAAGGTTTTATTAAGTGCGGAATAAGACGCTCGAATATGCGTAAGTTTTATTTGGGCAGCGAATTGAAGCGATACTGGAGAGCTTCGTACTAATTGGATAATGGAGTTTCGGAAATGGGACTCCTTTTTTGATATGATGCAATCATTTCGTATCTTTGTGGAGAAATGCCATAATGGTGTTTTAAATCGTATTGGTGTTACTTGCTTGCGAAGGTAGGTAACACCTTTTTTACGCCCCAAAGATAGCATTTACAGAATGAAGTCGCATTTTAGTCGCATTTATTTCAAAAGAAAAACGCCAATCACTTATAAACAAAGCAATTAGCGTTTCTTCTTGTACTCGAAGCGGGACTTGAACCCGCACAGCCGCAATGGCCAAAGGATTTTAAGTCCTTCGTGTCTACCATTCCACCATTCGAGCATCCTATGAAGGAGAGCGGAAAACGAGACTCGAACTCGCGACCCCAACCTTGGCAAGGTTGTGCTCTACCAACTGAGCTATTTCCGCAGGTTTTTGGAGAACGGGTGCAAAGATAAACAGTTTTCCCTTTCCCACCAAATATTTCCTTCAAAAAGTATTGCATCCAAAGTGAGACTTAAATACTTTACGACTATCGTCCCAGTAATTTTTTTTCTGCGGCTTCCATTCCATGAAAGTTAAAACCATCTACAATTTGCTGCATCAATGCAGAGATTTCATCATTGCAAAGATTTCCAATACTGCCTTCATGGGTATGATGTACTTCTTTGGCGTGCGAGAAATGTCCGGCTTCAATATCAAGCCCTACCTTTTTATAGGCATCACGGAAAGGCATACCTTCACGAGCCAGGCGATTCACCTCCTCCACACTGAAAATAAGCAGATATTTATCGTCATCCAAAATATGCTCATTCACCTTAATCTCATTCATGATATAGGTAGTCATCTGCAAGCAATCTTTCAACTCTTGAAACGCCGGTAAAAATACCTCCTTTATAATCTGTAGATCACGGAAATAACCGGAAGGAAGGTTATTGGCAATCATCATAATCTGTTGTGGCAATGATTGCAACTTGTTGCATTTGGCACGTGTCAGTTCAAAAACATCAGGATTCTTCTTATGCGGCATAATACTGGAACCGGTAGTACAATCATCCGGCAACTTCACAAAACCAAAGTTCTGGCTATTGAACAGGCATGCATCGAAAGCCAGTTTGGAAATTGTTCCGGCAATGCTTGCCAAGGCAAAAGCCACGTTACGTTCCATCTTACCACGCCCCATCTGAGCATACACAACATTATAGTTCAAAGAGTCAAATCCCAAAAGATTAGTAGTCATAGTACGGTTTAACGGAAAAGAAGAACCGTAACCTGCCGCCGATCCTAACGGATTGCGATTGCACATCTTGAAGGCAGCCTGCAAAAACAACATATCATCCACCAAGCTTTCCGCATACGCCCCAAACCAAAGTCCGAAAGACGAGGGCATAGCAATCTGCAAATGAGTATATCCCGGCATCAAGACATTCTTATAACGCTCACTCTGCATCAGAAGTACATGAAACAATTGTTCTACCGCCTCCGCTATTTCCTTTATCTGCGCACGGGTAAAAAGCTTCAGATCAAGCAGCACTTGATCATTACGTGAACGCCCACTGTGAATTTTCTTGCCGACATCCCCCAAGCTGCGTGTCAACATTAATTCCACCTGCGAATGCACGTCTTCCACCCCTTCTTCTATCACGAATTCTCCCCGTTCGGCAGAAACATAAATATTCTTCAACTCCGCAAGCAACTGCTCCAACTCTTCCTTAGTCAGCAAGCCGATGCTCTCAAGCATCGTGATGTGTGCCATCGAACCCAGCACGTCATGCTTTGCCAAATAAAGATCCATCTCACGATCACGTCCTACCGTAAAGCGTTCAATATCCTTGTTTACCCGAACGGATTTCTCCCAAAGTTTCTGAGTCACTTCGTTTAATAATTAATTGTTAATATTGTATCATGGCCAGCATATCCGCCATTTTCTCCAATCCCTCTTGCAACGGTTTCTGCACCATGGCCTTCATAAACGGATTCAATTCCAAACCGATAGTCAGTTTCATTTTGCATTCCATATCGGTGACGGGTACAATCTGCACCCACAAATTGAATGGCAGTGGCGAGGTAGTTGTTCCGAACTTAATGCATTTACAAGGTTCTTTCTCTACAATCTGCAAAGTAATTTTTCCTACGGGAGCTACCTCGACAGTCATGCTATCAGCATCAAAACTCAGATTTTTCACCTTATCCTCCGGCAGTCGATCTTTTATTTTCTCCAAATTATTCAGATCAGCAAGTTTCTCATAAACAGCCTCTTGCGAAGCTGTAATCACTTTCACCCCACTCTCAAATTTCGTCATAATCCAATTGAATTAAAAAGACAAAAAGAACTATCCGGACAGAATCTATCCGAATGGCTCTTTCATCAAGCTTATATCATTTAAAACAAACCTTATTTTCCGGTTTCCCAATGCGCAGGATCTTTACGCCATTCGTTCAGCGTTTCCACATCTTCCTCCTCGATATATCCCGTACGCAAAGCAACCTCCATCACCGCTTCGTAATTCGTCAGCGTAACCAAAGGTACTTTGGCATCCTTGAAAGCTTTTTCGGCAATGGGGAAACCATAAGTGTAGGCGGCAACCATGCCGATAACCTCACACCCGTCACGTCTGATTGCTTCTACAGCCTTCAAGCTACTACCACCGGTAGAGATCAAATCTTCTACCACCACGACTTTCATGCCGGGGCGAAGTTCACCTTCAATCAAATTCTCCAGTCCATGGTCTTTCGGAGTGGAGCGCACATATACAAACGGCAGGTTCAATGCATCGGCTACCAAAGCTCCCTGAGGGATAGCCCCGGTCGCTACGCCTGCAATAGCATCTACCTGTCCGAAACGTTCCAAAATCAGACGCGTAATCTCTATCTTTACAAAATTACGGAGAGAAGGATAAGAAAGGGTTTTGCGGTTATCACAATAAAACGGAGATTTCCAGCCGGATGCCCAAGTAAAAGGATTTGCCGGTTGTAGTTTAATCGCTTTAATTTTCAGCAACTTTTCTGCAAACAATCTTTCTAAAGTTTTCATAGCAAACTAACTATTATGATAAATATGATGCAAAAGTACGGAAAGGGAATGAGAATAGAAAAGAGAATACCAATATTTTTCACTCAGAAGACTCATTTTCATCGGAAATGTCGATACAACGACGTATATCTTTCATTTCAAATCCGCGGCTCAAAGCAAAACGCATTAATTTCCCGTTTAATTCAAAATCATTCTCCGCATGGATACTTTTCCGTTTTGAGATCAACAAATCACGTAAGATGGAAAGATATTCTTCTTCGTCTATATCATTAAGATAAGAATAATAAACCGAGGAAGATATTTTTTTCAATTGCAAGGCCTGCCCTATCTTTACCTTTCCCCACTTGGCAAAGCGGTATTTATCACGAACAAAGGCACGACAAAAGCGTTCTTCGTCAATATACTTTTCTTCCTCCAAACGCTTCAAAATACGGTCTATGACATCATAGGCTATCCCCCACCGTTGCAACTTTTCTGCTATTTCTGCCCGGCAATGCTCTGAAGCAGCACAATAGGCCGCTACCCGGTTCAAGGCTTCTGTTTCGGTTATTTCAATCATCGTTCTGCAATTACAAACCGGTCATTACCGGAAATATCTTTTAATATATGGGCATTTGCATAGCCCTGCCCGCCAAGCATGGCAACAGTAGCTTCTCCAAAAGCCCGGTTTATTTCAAAATAAAGTTTACCTCCCGCCACCAGTAACTTCTGTCCGAGTTCGGCGATGCGGCGATAAAAGAGAAGCGGGTCTGTATCAGGAACAAACAAAGCCAAAGAGGGTTCCCAATCCAACACATTACGTTCCATTTGCAGCTTCTCTTTTTCCAAAACATAAGGAGGATTACTGACTATTACGTCATAACGATCCTCTTGATCCGGGCAACAAGTCAGCACATCGCATAAAGCAAACTGTACGGAAGCCTGCAAAGCATCGTTGTTCCGGTGAGCTGTGGCAAGCGCTTCCTCCGAAATGTCCCAAGCCACCACTTGTGCACAAGGCAGTCCCTTTGACAAAGAAACCGCAATACAGCCACTGCCTGTCCCGATATCAAGAATACGTGCATCGGCCGGTATTTCTTTCAGCATTATCTCCACCAATTCTTCCGTCTCCGGACGAGGAATCAGCACACCGGGAGCAACCCTAAATGTACGCCCCAAAAAGCTGGTGGTTCCCTGTACATATTGTATCGGTTCAAAATCACGCAAACGGGAAAGAATGCCATCCAATTCCTGTTTTTCCTTTAAAGATAAAATCATATCTTTGCCCAGGTAATAATCGACCGTGCTCTGCCCCAACATCTCACAGCAAATGATACGTGAGAGGCAAGCGGCTTCCTGCGCGGAATAGCATCGTTCCAATTCAGTACGGATATGTTGAGTCGTAAGGTTCATAAAAATGAATTCAGGCTGCAAAAGTAGCAAAAAGTTTCGAAATACCGTATCCGGCCCTTTACAATGTCTTGTTTTCTCCGTGTCTATAGAAAGCAATGACATAAGGAGAAGGCAAGGAGAGGATAGAGAGGGCATAGATGTGAAATGACAAAAAACAAGAATAAGAGAATATGGATATGAAAGAAAAATACATGCGGCGCTGCATCCAACTGGCACAAAACGGTTTATGTAATACAGCCCCCAATCCCATGGTAGGGGCGGTTATAGTATGCGACGGTAAAATTATCGGTGAAGGTTATCACGTGCATTGTGGAGAGGCGCACGCTGAAGTCAATGCGATACGTTCCGTGAAAGACCCATCATTATTACAACGGGCCACCATCTACGTCAGTCTGGAGCCTTGCTCTCATTATGGCAAAACCCCTCCTTGCGCAGACCTTATTATCGAGAAACAAATTCCCCGCATCATAATCGGTTGCATGGATCCCTTTTCCAAGGTGGCAGGCCGGGGGATACAAAAGCTGAAAGATGCCGGCAGGGAAGTTATCGTGGGAGTATTGGAAGAGGAATGCAAGTCACTTATCCGCAGGTTTGTCACTTTCCACACACTGCGACGCCCCTACATTACGCTGAAATGGGCAGAATCGGCAGACGGATACATTGACAGCTACCGCACAAATGGAAATCCGGTTGTATTGTCCAGTCCGTTCACGTCCATGCTGGTACATAAGCAAAGGACAGAACACAGCGCCATCATGGTGGGCACACACACCGCAAAGCTGGACAATCCCCGCCTGAATGTACGCCATTGGTACGGGCATCCCCCAGTACGCATCGTACTGGACAAGGATCGGGCCCTGCCAACCGACCTGCACCTGTTTGACGGAGATACCCTCACTCTCGTGTTTACAGAAACTCCGCACGATCTGTTACCTAATGTAGAATATCTCCCTATCAACTATCAACAAGACATCCTGCCACAAATTATGGAAGAATTATATACGCGCGGACTCCAATCACTCTTGGTAGAAGGAGGCAGCATCTTGTTACAGTCATTCATAGACACCGGAATATGGGATGAAATATTCGTAGAAGAAGCTCCGATCCTGCTCCACTCCGGTGTTAAAGCGCCCGAAATAAGCGGTAAGAATCCTTATGTCATCAAGCAATCTTTCGGTAGGAACTTTCGCTGTTATACAACTGTAAAAAACAGTCAATAGCCTCATATTTGGGCTTTTTTATCGAGAAAAAGGGGCATATTATCTATAATTTTATATAAAACTTCCCTGCAAAGCTGTTTATAGAAAAAAATGTTCCTATTTTTGCAACTTGTAAATAAACACTAACTTTCAAATGAGAATAAAGTTTTTATCTGTAATTGTGGTTTTTCTGATTGTGTCAATAGCTTTAAGTTCATGCCTTAAATCTGACGACAATTACGAGTTAAGCTCCGATGCTATTGTACATGCTTTCGGTATAGATACCATACATGGCAAATATTATAAATTTACAATTGACCAGCTCAACAGATTAATCTACAACAAAGACTCGCTTCCTGTGGGTTCCGACACTATCATTGACCGTATTTTGATTGATACAATGACTGTTTCAGGATGGATCACTTCCGGGCTTACAGACACACTGTTCCTCACAAAAGATTCCGTAAACCTGCTACCCGCTATGAATAATGACGGAGGGATGAAGTTCAAGATACATGCTCCCGACGGTGTGACAACTCGTGATTACACTCTAAAAGTAAACGTACACATGCAAGACCCCGACTCCTTGGTTTGGAAAAACATGAAAGACGAAGGAAGCATCTTCTCAAATGCTGTTACTCAGGGAACTCAGAGATCGGTCATTCTCAATAACGAGTTATTGGTGTACACGTCCAACACTACTGCCTACAAGACATCCACAGAACTGTACAAATATGGCTGGAGCGAGCTGGCAGTTGCCAATCTCCCTTCGGATGCAAAGCTGACATCTGTCATAAACTTCCAAAACAAGCTTTACATGATTACCGAAAGTGGGGAGCTCTATTCCTCAACTTACGGAGCAACGTGGGAAAAAGGCAGTTCCGTTTCTCCCATGAAGGCATTGATTGCCTGCTTCCCAAAGAATGACACAGACGACACGGCTGCCACAATGGTCGGCATTCATAAAAGCAGTGACGGCACAAACCACTTCTGTACCACAAAAGATGGAATTACATGGAGCACTGCCGAGAAGGTTCCCGACGGGTTCCCAATGGAAAATATATACTCAACAATCCTTACTACCGCCAACGGGGTAAATAAAGCTGTGGTTGTAGGCATGCCTTCGGGCAGCGACAACAAAACCACACCTTGGTTTTCAATGAATGGTGAAGGGTGGGCAAGTTTGGCCACCACATCAAACTCCTATTATCCGGGAATGACTGATCCTTCCATCATGTACTACGGTGGAACATTTTACGGCTTTGGAGGTGAATTAGATGCCATTTACTCTTCTGTAGCGGGTATCGCATGGTATAAGACAAAAAAGAAATTCCTGCTACCTGCAGAGTTCAAAAACAAGGGGGCTTATTCCATGACAATAGACAAAGACAACTTTATCTGGATTGTATTTGGCGGTAACAACACCAAGAATGAAGTATGGCGTGGTCGCCTCAACAGACTGGGTTTCAAAGAACAATGAGTACGGCTCTGTTGTCTCTGATTCCTTGTTTTTGTCCGCCCATTCTTCGGCTCTGCAGCATCGAAGCTCAGAAAGGAATGTAACAACTAAAAAAGATGCTATATAAAGAACAAATTGATTTTAACCGGATGCCCCGGCATGTAGCCATTATCATGGACGGTAACGGACGGTGGGCCAAGCAGCGCGGACACGAGCGCAGCTATGGACATCAGGTCGGCGCGGAAACCGTACATATCATTGCCGAAGAAGCAGCAAGGCTTGGTGTCAAGTATCTGACTTTATACACGTTCTCTACTGAAAACTGGAACCGACCTTCCGATGAAGTGGCCGCTTTGATGGGACTTCTTTTCGACTCCATCGAAGAAGAAACGTTTATGAAGAACAACATCAGATTCCGGGTAATCGGAGATATAGGAAAATTACCGGTGAATGTACAGCAACGTTTAAACGCTTGCGTGGAACACACCTCACGTAACACAGGCATGAGCCTGATATTGGCGCTCAGTTATTCCTCACGTTGGGAAATAACAGAAGCTACCCGGCAGATAGCGGTTTTGGCGCAACAAGGGAAATTGGCTCCTGATCAAATCGACAGCAAGCTGTTTTCACAGCACCTGACCACCAATTTCATGCCGGACCCGGATCTGCTTATACGCACCGGAGGAGAAATCCGTCTCAGCAACTATCTGCTATGGCAAGCCGCTTATTCGGAACTCTATTTCTGCGATACTTATTGGCCTGACTTTCGCGAAGAGGAGCTTTGCAAAGCCATTTGCGACTATCAGAAACGCGAGCGCAGGTACGGTAAAACCAGTGAGCAAATCAGCTAAGTCAACGGACACATATATAGTAATTTGTAATTTGTAAAACAGTAAATAAAAAGATGCATTATCGTATTTTCTCCATACTCGTAACGTTTATCTGCCTTTTTGGCTGCGTACTGACAACTACTGCGCAGGATGCGAACAACACCAATGGAACCGAAAAACCGGTTATCCTCTATAATGGGACACCTAAGAAGTATGAAATAGCAGACATCAAAGTCGAAGGAGCCCCGAATTACGAGGACTATGTAATCATCGGACTATCCGGTTTATCCAAAGGACAGACAATCACCATACCGGGAGATGAAATCACGCAGGCTTGTAAGCGCTATTGGCGTCACGGCCTGTTCTCCGATGTAGAGATAACCGCCGACAAAATGGAGGGCGACCGAATCTGGCTGACCATTCATCTCACCATGCGTCCCCGCGTTTCCGACATCCGTTATCACGGCGTAAAGAAATCCGAACGTGAAGACCTGGAAAGCAGAATAGGCATGATAAAGGGAGGGCAGATTACTCCTAATATAATAGACCGCGCCAAAACACTGGCCAAACGTTACTTTGACGACAAAGGTTTCAAGAATGCAGACATCATGATCAACCAGAAAGATGATCCGGACAACAAGAACCAAGTTATAGTTGAGGTCAATATCGACAAGAAGGAGAAAGTAAAAGTACACGAGATCACCATTGTAGGCAACGAGGCACTCACTGCAAAGAAGCTGAAACGCGTAATGAAGAAAACAAATGAGAAGAATAAGCTGCTCAACATATTCCGCACAAAGAAGTTCATTGAAGAGAACTATGAGGCAGACAAGCAACTGATCATCGACAAGTATAATGAATTGGGCTACCGTGATGCAACGATCGTAAAAGACAGCATCAAGCCTTACGATGACCGCACCGTTGACATCTTCATGGAAATTGAAGAAGGACAGAAATACTACCTCCGCAACGTGACATGGGTAGGCAACACACTGTATCCTTCCGAAAACCTGAACCTCATGCTCCGCATGAAGAAAGGAGATGTCTATAATCAGAAGCTACTCGAAGAGCGTACCTCGACGGATGAAGATGCCATCGGTAACCTCTATTACAATAACGGTTATTTGTTCTACAGCCTCGATCCGGTAGAAGTGAACATCGTGGGTGACTCCATCGACTTGGAAATGCGTATTTATGAAGGACGTCAGGCCACTATCAACAAGATCAGCATCAACGGCAACGACCGCTTGTATGAAAATGTGATACGCCGTGAACTGCGCACCCGCCCCGGTGCATTGTTCAGCCGCGATGACCTGATGCGATCCATGCGTGAGATACAACAGATGGGGCACTTTGACGCAGAACAGATAAAGCCGGACATCAAGCCGCGCCCTGAAGACGGAACCGTGGATATAGGATACGACCTTGTGTCCAAAGCAAACGACCAGGTAGAATTCTCTGCCGGCTGGGGGCAAACGGGTATCATCGGAAAACTGAGTCTGAAGTTCACCAACTTCTCCCTGGCCAACTTGCTGCATCCGGGCGAAAACTACCGCGGAATACTTCCGCAAGGTGACGGACAGACACTGACCATCAGCGGCCAGACCAATGCCAAATACTACCAGTCATACAGTGTTTCGTTCTACGATCCGTGGTTTGGAGGCAAACGCCCTAATGCTTTCTCAGTCTCAGCGTTCTACTCCCGCCAAACAGACATCAGCAGCCAATACTATAACTCGGCATACAGAAACAACTATTACAACAGCTATTATAGCGGAATGTATGGTTATGGCATGTACAATTATGGCAACTACAACAACTACGAAAACTATTACGACCCCGACAAATCCATCCAGATGTACGGTCTCTCAGCAATGTTCGGTAAACGCCTGAAATGGCCGGATGACTACTTCCAGTTTACAGCGGAATTGTCATACCAACGCTACATCCTGAGCGACTGGCAATATTTTCCTGTCACCAATGGTAAATGTAATAATCTGAGCTTGAATCTGACTTTGTCACGCAGTTCCATCGACTACCCGATTTATCCGCGCAGTGGTTCGGAGTTCTCATTATCCGTACAACTGACCCCGCCCTACTCCCTGTTCGATGGCAAGGACTACAGTCAGTATAGCACCAGCAACCAGAACGACATGAACAAGATGCACAAATGGGTAGAATACCATAAATGGAAGTTCAAATCCAAAGTCTATATTCCGTTGATGGACCCGATGACTGTAAAACGCACTCCGGTAATTATGGGACGTGTAGAATTCGGTCTGTTGGGACACTACAACAAATACAAGAAATCTCCGTTCGAAACCTTTGATGTGGGCGGTGACGGTATGACCGGCTATTCCAGCTATGCTACCGAAAGCGTCGCCCTTCGTGGTTACGAAAACAGTTCATTAACCCCGTACGGAAATGAAGGCTATGCCTATACCCGCCTCGGACTGGAACTGAGATACCCGTTGATGCTGGAAACAAGCACCAGCATCTATGCGCTGACCTTTGTAGAAGCAGGTAATGCTTGGCACGACATCAATAAATTCAACCCGTTTGAGTTGAAGCGTTCAGCCGGTGTCGGTGTCCGCATCTTCCTCCCGATGATCGGTATGATGGGTATTGACTGGGCTTATGGTTTCGATAAAGTATTCGGCTCCAAACAATATGGTGGCAGCCAATTCCACTTTATCTTAGGACAAGAATTCTAAGCTACAACAGACAGTTGATAATTGACAATAAAAAAGCGTTATGTTATGAAAAAGAGTTTATTAATCCTGTTTCTGCTGTTTGCCGCAGGCATGGCGGCAAACGCACAGAAGTTTGCCCTGATAGACATGGAATACATCCTGAAGAATATTCCGGCCTACGAACGCGCCAACGAACTATTGGACAAATCCTCCAAAGTATGGCAGAGCGAAGTCGAAAAGATTTCCGAAGAAGCCAAGAAGATGTATAAGGACTATCAGGCCCAAATAGCCACCCTATCGGAAGAACAGAGAGGCAAAAGAGAAGAAGCCATCGTAGCAAAAGAGAAATCCGCATCCGAACTGCGCCGCCAATATTTCGGCCCGGAAGGTGAACTCTACAAAAAGCGTGAAGGCCTGATGCGCCCGATACAGAACGAAATATACAATGCCGTAAAGGAGATTTCAACGCAGAAAGGCTATTCGATGGTAGTGGACCGCGCCTCCGCAACAAGCATCATCTTTGCTTCCCCAAGCATCGACATCAGCAATGAAGTGCTTGCAAAATTAGGATATTCAAATTAATTTCATACATTTGCCAAACGAATCTAAATTTATAAACAAATAATCATTCAAATAAATAATTAAACATTATGCTTAAAAAAATCGCACTACTCGTAGTTATGTTCGCCCTCCCGTTAGGAGCAATGGCACAAGCTAAGTTCGCCCACATGAATTCCCAAGAGGTTATCTCCGTCATGCCTGAGTTTACAAAGGCTCAAGCTGACTTAGACGCTTTGTCAAAGCAGTACCAGAAAGAGATGGAAACCTCTCAGGCAGAATTCAACAGAAAATATCAGGAATTGCTGCAACAGCAGGACTCTCTGCCCAAGAACATCCTTGAACGCCGCCAGAAAGAAATCAATGAAATGGCACAACGTCAGGAAGCATTCCAGCAGGAAGCCTACCAAGCCATGCAGAAGGCACAGCAAGATGCCATGACCCCCATCTACAAGAAACTGGATGAAGCCATACAGGCTGTAGGCAAGGCAGAAGGCGTGATCTACATTTTCGACCTGGCACGTACAGCCATACCCTTTGTAGGGACGCAAAGTACGGATGTGACAGCTAAAGTAAAGACACAGTTGGGCATCAAATAACAAACTTGCAAAAAATAAAAAGGCGCAGACTTTTCGTCTGCGCCTTTTTATTTTTTGCACTATCTTTGTGGAGCAGAAAATTTCCAAATAAACATGAAACAGACATTACCTTCCACTCCCGGTCCCATCGGCGTATTTGACTCCGGCTACGGCGGGCTGACTATTTTAAGCAAAATAAGGGAGGCGCTTCCCCAATACGATTATATCTATCTGGGTGACAACGCCCGCGCCCCTTATGGAACCCGTTCTTTCGAGATTGTGTACGAATTCACCCTGCAGGCAGTCACCAAACTGTTTGAGATGGGCTGCCATCTTGTAATATTAGCTTGCAACACGGCCTCGGCCAAAGCTCTGCGAAGCATACAGATAAACGACCTTCCGCACCTCGACCCGATGCGCCGCGTGCTCGGAGTTATCCGCCCTACGGTGGAACGAATAGGAGACATCACAAAAAACCGCCACGTAGGAGTGCTTGCCACAGCAGGAACCATCAAGTCAGGATCTTATCCACTGGAGATACACAAGCTCTTCCCCGATATCCGGGTGAGTGGGGAAGCCTGCCCCATGTGGGTATATCTCGTGGAAAACAACGAGGCGCAGGGAGACGGCACGGATTACTTCATCCGCAAATACATCAACTCATTACTTGCCAAAGACCGCCAGGTGGATACCGTCATCTTAGGCTGTACGCACTATCCGCTATTGCTGCCCAAAATCCGCCGGTATATGCCTGAAGGCATCACTACCGTAACGCAGGGAGAACTGGTGGCAGAGAGCCTGAAGGATTATCTCCGGCGCCACCCGGAAATGGACAAGAAGTGCACCAAAGGAGGAAGATGCGTTTACCGCACCACCGAAGCCGAAGAAAAATTCACCGAATCGGCCTCCACTTTCCTGAACGAAGCAATAAAAGTGGAACGGATCTCACTGGAATACTGAATGTGAAAGGAGAGATACATCCGTCCTTGCATGAGATGCACATCTCGTACTGCATGAGATGTGCATCTCGTGCAATGTGAGATGTGCATCTCATGCAATAACACCAAGGAAGATGAACAGGGGAAGCACCTCTTTCAAATCTGCCCGCATCTTTGCAGCAATGGCATAAAGACAAAGCCAAGATATGGATTCCTATTGAAACTATCCAAACATAAAAGAGGAAAAGCCAAAAAACTTCTTTACCTTTGCGATTGTTATATATGGAAATGGTGGCATATTTGCCCTACCAAACCTCTAAATTCATACCGATATGAAAGAAGATGATAAAAGCAAGCTCATTGAAGTTTTCAATGGAGCACCGTGGGAGGCCGAACTCGTAAAAGCCCAACTTGCAAGCAACGGCATCGACTCCATGGCCAAAGACAGCCTGATAGCAGATGTAATATTGCCCCCTACCGCCATTGATGTGGCCATCCTCGTCAGGGAAGAAGACTATGAAGCGGCAATGGAAGTAATCCGCGAACGCGAGAAAAACAAAGACGGAGATTAAACCGCCCCGACCGGGCATATCACAAATATGAAACAACCTTTCGCAAGAGTAGCTGTCAAGATAGGCAGCAACGTCTTGACACGCCGTGACGGCACACTGGACGTCACGCGCATGTCTGCACTGACAGATCAGATAGCCGAACTGCACAAGGCAGGCGTAGAAATCATACTCATTTCCTCCGGCGCCGTGGCTTCGGGACGGAGCGAAGTGCGCCCCGCCAAGAAGCTGGACAGCGTGGATCAGCGCCAACTGTTCTCGGCTGTGGGACAGGCCAAACTCATCAACCGCTATTATGAACTGTTCCGCGAACACGGCATCCCCGTAGGGCAGGTACTCACTACAAAAGAGAACTTCGGCACACGCCGCCACTACCTCAACCAGAAGAATTGCATGAGCGTCATGCTCGAAAACGGCGTGATTCCCATCGTCAACGAAAACGACACCATCTCCGTAAGCGAACTGATGTTTACTGACAACGACGAACTTTCGGGCCTGATAGCCTCCATGATGGATGCCGGAGCTTTGATCATCCTCAGCAACATTGACGGAATCTACAACGGTCCTCCCGCCGATCCCGCCTCCACTGTCATCCGTGAAATAGGACAGGGCAAGGACCTCTCGTCCTACATACAGGCTTCCAAGTCAAGCTTCGGCCGGGGCGGCATGCTGACCAAGACAAACATTGCCCGCAAAGTGGCGGATGAAGGCATCACCGTCATCATTGCCAACGGAAAACGGGACAACATCCTCGTGGATATAATAAGAAACGAAAATACCGTGTGCACCCGCTTCATCCCCTCTGCCAATCCGGTTTCGAGTGTGAAAAAGTGGATAGCCCACAGTGAGGGCTTTGCCAAGGGCGAACTTCACATCAACGATTGCACCACGAAGATACTTTTCGCCGACAAGGCCGCCAGCATCTTGCCGATAGGCATCACCGCCGTCGAAGGAGAATTCGAGAAAGACGACATCGTGCGGATCGTGGACTTTGAAGGAAACCCCGTCGGCGTGGGAAAAGCAAACTGTGACTCCATGCAGGCACGCGAAGCAATGGGCAAGCATGGCAAGAAACCGGTGGTGCACTACGATTATCTGTATATAGAATAGAAATACGCATTATAAAACAGATATAATTACCCTACAAGATGAATTTAAACCAGACATTTGCCTCTGTACAAGAAGCCGGCCGCCGATTACTGTCATTGAGCGACAAAGAAATCAACCGGGTGTTGCTCGCCGTTGCGGACGCTGCCATAGAAAAGGCGGACTTCATTCTGAGCGAAAACCTGAAAGACCTGGAACGCATGGATTCTTCCGATCCCAAGTATGACCGCCTGCAACTGACGGAAGCCCGCCTGCAAGCCATTGCAGCAGACATCCGCAAGGTAGCCGCACTCCCTTCTCCGCTTGGACGTATCCTGAAGGAAAGCGTACTCCCCAACGGACTGAAGATAAAGAGAGTGAGCGTACCTTTCGGCGTAATCGGAATCATCTACGAGGCCCGCCCCAACGTGAGTTTCGATGTATTCTCGCTTTGCCTCAAAAGCGGCAATGCCTGCATTCTGAAAGGCGGAAGCGATGCGGATCATTCAAACCGCGCCATTGCCGACGTCATACACGGGGTGCTGAAACGCTTCGATGTGGACCCGCATATCGCGGAACTGCTCCCCTCCGACCGCGAATCCACCTCCGCATTGCTGCACGCCGACGGCTATGTGGATCTGATAATTCCGCGCGGCAGCAGCAGTCTGATCAACTTTGTACGCCAGAATGCCACCATTCCTGTCATTGAGACAGGTGCAGGCGTCTGTCACGCTTATTTTGACCGTTACGGAGATGTGGAGATGGGCGCCTCCATCATCAACAATGCCAAGACACGGCGCGTCAGCGTTTGCAATGCCTTGGACTGTCTTATCGTTGACCTTGACCGCCTGACCGATCTGCCGGCTCTGTGTCAACCGCTGCACCTGCATGATGTAGTGATTTACGCTGACCAACCTGCCTATAATGCCTTGCAGGGCAAATATCCCACCGAATTACTGCGACCCGCCACCGAAGATTGCTACGGCAAGGAGTTCCTGGATTATAAAATGGCCATCAAGACCGTGGCATCTGCCCAAGAAGCGATGGCACATATCCGGAAGTACAGTTCCAAACACAGCGAATGCATCATTACGGAAGACAAGGCACGCGGCGAATGGTTCTACCGCGAAGCAGATGCCGCCTGCGTATATGTCAATGCCCCCACCTCCTTCACAGACGGAGCGCAATTCGGATTGGGCGCCGAAATAGGCATCAGCACACAGAAACTGCATGCCCGGGGGCCCATGGCGCTGGAGGAAATCACCACGTACAAGTGGATTATCGAAGGGACAGGGCAAATCAGAGAGAATTAATTAACATGCATACCGGCGGCGCACAGCCGCATTAACACATTTGGATTATTATGAAGAAGTTTACCTGCGTGCAGGACATCGGCAACCTGAAGTCTGCACTGAATGAAGCATTCGAGATTAAAAAAGACCGTTTCAAATACGTGGAACTGGGACGCAACAAGACGTTGATGATGATTTTCTTCAACTCCAGCCTCCGCACCCGCCTCAGCACACAGAAGGCCGCCCTGAACCTCGGCATGAATGTAATGGTACTTGACATCAACCAGGGAGCTTGGAAACTGGAAACCGAACGGGGAGTCATAATGGACGGTGACAAGCCCGAACATCTGTTAGAAGCCATTCCGGTGATGGGCTGCTACTGCGACGTGATAGGAGTACGTTCTTTTGCCCGCTTCGAGAGCAAGGAATACGATTACAATGAGGTGATACTGAATCAGTTTATCCGGCACTCCGGCCGACCGGTATTCTCGATGGAAGCCGCCACACGCCATCCGTTGCAAAGCTTTGCCGACCTCATCACAATCGAGGAATATAAAAAGACTTCACGCCCTAAGGTGGTGATGACTTGGGCGCCGCACCCGCGCCCGCTGCCGCAAGCCGTTCCCAACTCCTTTGCCGAATGGATGAATGCCACGGATTATGACTTTGTGATCACACATCCCGAAGGCTATGAGCTTGCTCCCGAATTCGTGGGCAATGCCCGTGTGGAATATGACCAGATGAAAGCATTTGAAGGCGCGGACTTCGTCTATGCCAAGAACTGGGCCGCCTATGCAGGCGACAACTACGGACAAATACTGAGCAAAGACCGCGAGTGGACTGTTGGCGAACGCCAAATGAACGTTACCAACAATGCCTACTTCATGCATTGCCTGCCCGTGCGCCGCAACATGATTGTGACGGACGACGTCATTGAAAGCCCGCAATCCATCGTGATACCCGAAGCCGCAAACCGCGAAATATCTGCCACTGTGGTACTGAAAAGGCTTATTGAAGGTCTATAAAGACATCGGTTCAGAGGCTCTAATAAACACGGGGATGTGTCAAGACTCCTCTTCTATCGAGGGGTTTCGGCACACCCTCCTCTTTTATTTCTCTATTCCTTTACCGGCTTCTTTCCAGCCCATAATTCCCCCATCCAGATTATAGACTTCATAGCCCTTACTGCCCAAGACGGCAGCCGCCTTTGCACTGCGCTTGCCACTGCGGCAATAAAGGGCGACAGGCCTGTCTTTCCGCAAAACGGAATCGGCCACTGATTCAAAATCCCTGTCCAGCACATTGATATTGATGCTGCCGGAAATGTGTCCTTCCGAATACTCGGCCAGCGTGCGCACATCCAGACGCTGCACTTCAGGATCAGCAATCAGTTCGGCAAATTTATCCGCAGAAACGGTCTGGAATTCTCCTCCCTTCTGCTGGCAAGAGAAGAATGCGGAAAAGAAAAGGCAAATACCTGCAAACAATGCTTTCATAGGGCGTTTTGTTTTAATTGATAGGAACATAGTATAAATCATAGGTTTTTATCTTGCCGGAGCCTGTGCACAAGCTGAAGTGAACTGTCACTTTCTTTACACCACCGGTCGCATACTGCCGCAAAGGAACAGACAGGTAAGCACGCTGTGTATAACCCACATCCCCATTTGCGTCATGAAAAAGAGTGAGACTTACCTCTTTGCTGTCCGCATCCGAAACAACCTTATTCTCCACAAAATGGAATGTATGCCTGCCTCCCTGAGCCTTGACGTTCAGAATGATATTCAGATAGTCCAATCCCATCCAGATACTCAACACGTCGGCAGGATCTGTCTTGACACCATCTTCAAATCTCGCGGCAGGCAAGGGAACAGGTGAAACCGCATACCTCACAGCATACAACTTCACACCGGAAGTGCCGTCAGCCGCAACCATCGGTTCATAGTTGCTGACAATACGGGCCGATGAATCTGCTTTCATACTAAACTTCGCCGCATCTTCAACCACCATATAAGCTTTACCCTCATCTGTCCGGATAGACTGTAAACTGCCATCCGCCCCCGCATAAGCTGTAAGAAACTCCAACTTCACGGACGGATAATGATATTCATCGCCACCACAGGCCATCAGCAGACAGGCAGACAAGGACAAAAAACACCAAAAACACTTACCTCTAATCATACTTTTATAGTTTAGCCAGAACCACAGTTCAGGCATTCGTTGCCGCTAAGTAATTCTTCAAAGGATTGGCATACATCAACAACATTTTCCCACGCAAGAAATCCATATCTTTATTGGGAATCTCAATACGTGCCAACTGCTGCTCAAGGTACACCAGGAAGCGCCGCTTATCCTCCTCCGTATAATGACGGGCAAAACCGTCATTGCCTTCCAGCAGGTCGTATGCCACATAATTGTTCGGATAAATCCGGTAATTGGAATGGATGCGCCTGTCTATCATAGCCGATATACGGCTGAAAAGTTCCGGTTTAGGAAGCGAACGGTCCATACGTCCCAATTCATCATTGATACAAGCCGCCGTCTGGAAATGTACCAGTCCTTTGAAACCGAACAAGCCGATCTGCATGCTTCTCAGGTCATCGGCCGTCGTTTTCTTGTAATCGGGCACGTCTCGCTTCTGCTGGAATTCCCACGCTTTGAGGAAATCACAAGGATCATATTCGTACGAAATGGCCAACGGTGCAATATTCATTTCCATCAAACGGTCAATAATGTCACCCTCACCACCCATGGAAATCATCTTCAGAATACTGTCCTGCGTAATGTCATTAGAATCCTTGGCACGCCCCTCGCGTTGAGCTATCCAAACGGACTGTTTCTTCTGTGCAATCGTGTAATGCATATAGCGCGACATGCGTGCCGAAGATTCAAGCATCTGCCGCATCGGTAATCCGCGTTGCACAATAAAGGACTTATTGACACGTACCAATTTCTTGATCCACGGATAGATAAGCAGGTTATCGCCAATGGCGATTTCTACCGTATCAAGATTCAAATCTATCAGCAAAATGGAAAGGAAACCGGAATCGAGTATGATGTCGCGGTGGTTGGATATGTAAGTATATGCCTTTGACGTATCCTGCAATGCGGTATGATTGAGCGTCAGCCCATCCGTAGCCTCTTTCGCTATCTTCCACAAGAGGCCATAGCAAAAAGCTTTCTGAAAGTCTTTCTTTGTCTTGCATGCCCGCATCTTCTGTGCCAGTGCGTCGAACGGGACATCGGGTATCACCGTAGAGACAGCTTCACGAAATGCCGGATCGGCAATCAGCTCCTCATAAATCTGTGGAAGTTCCTCATCATAATAAGGACGGATTTCATCAAACTCTGCGTTCATAAGTCTGTCGTCATTAGTTGATTCTCTATTATATCTGTCATCACATCTTTTATATCCAGTCCGGCGGCACGCACTTGCTGCGGAATGAAGCTGGTAGGAGTCATGCCCGGAGTAGTATTCACTTCCAGCAAATTTATTTTCTCTCCTTCGGTAACGATATAGTCCACACGGATAATGCCTTGCGCTCCCAATATGTCATAGATGGCAGAAGTCAGCTTCTGCACACGGTCACGCAGTCCGTCGGGGATTCGGGCAGGAGTAATCTCATCCGACTCACCATTATATTTGGCTTCATAATCAAAATACTCATTGTGCGTCACCACTTCAGTGATGGGGAATACTATGGACTTATCTTTTGTCTTATAGCAGCCGCAAGTCAACTCAGTGCCCTCCATAAATGCCTCCACCACAACTTCACGCGCTTCTTCGAAGGCTTTGGCTATGGCAGGCTGTATCTGTTCGCGTTTTTTCACCTTCGACACGCCGAAACTGCTCCCTCCAAGACTTGGTTTTATGAAACAAGGCAGACCAATCTTTTCAATGACATCCTCATCGGAAACCGTCTGTCCTTTGCGCAGCAGCAACGACTCGGCTATACGTACTCCGAAAGCCTTGAGAAACTGATTGCAGGCAAATTTGTCATAAGTCAGGGAAGCTGCCAGCACACCGCAGCAGGAATAAGGAATGTGCAGCATGTCGAAGTACCCCTGCAAACGCCCGTCCTCACCCGGAGTGCCATGAATAGTGATATAGGCGAAATCGAACACAATCTTTTTCCCATCCAGCATAAAGCTGAAGTCATTACGATCCACAGGAGCCGCTGTGCCGTCAGGAAGCAAGACATGCCAGTCAAGGCCGTGCATCTGCACAATATATAATGTATATTTCTCCTTATCGATGAAGGAGTAAATGCCTTGCGCGCTGCGCAGGGAAACATGGTATTCGGAAGTATCGCCTCCTCCTACAATTGCAATGGTACGTTTCATTCTAATTCTCTGTTACTGATATAGCTTCTCCATTTATCAATCAGCCGGGCCATGTCGTCGGGTAATTCCGAGGTGAAGTCCATCGCCTCTTTTGTGACGGGATGCACAAATCCCAGTGTCATGGCATGCAACGCTTGCCGTGGACAAGTATCGAAGCAGTTGTTTACAAATTGTTTGTATTTAGCAAAGTGGGTTCCTTTCAGTATCTCATGGCCGCCATAGCGTTCGTCATTGAAAAGGATGTGTCCGATGTGCTTCATGTGCACACGGATCTGATGGGTACGTCCTGTTTCAAGTATGCACTCCACGAGTGTAACATACCCCAAACGTTCCAATACCCGGTAGTGGGTGACGGCATGTTTTCCCTGATCATCGGGAAGTACAGTCATCTGCATACGGTCTTTGGGATTACGGCCGATATTGCCCACTACGGTTCCTTCATCCTGTTCCACATTCCCCCATACCAAGGCACGATAGCGACGTTTAGTGGTCTTGTTAAAAAATTGATTGCCAAGATTGGTCTTGGCATCCGGTGTCTTGGCTATCACCAAAAGTCCGGAAGTATCCTTATCAATACGGTGCACAAGTCCCACGTGCGGATCATTGGCGTCATAATCAGGATTATCTTTCATGTGCCAGGCAATGGCGTTGACAAGAGTGCCATGATAGTTGCCGTGCCCCGGATGCACAACCAGTCCGGCAGGCTTGTTCACTACCATGAGATGCTTGTCTTCATATACTATATTCAGGGGAATGTCTTCGGGAATGACTTCATTTTCATAGCGCGGACGATCCATCATCACTGTGATGACATCTTGCGGTTTCACCTTATAACTGCTTTTCACAGGCTTTCCGTTAGCCATAACAAAGCCTGCATCGGCAGCTTTCTGAATACGGTTACGGGAAGCGTTTGTCAGGCGGTCGAACAGATATTTATCTACACGCATCATCACCTGTCCCTTATCCACCACTACCCGGAAGTGTTCATAGAGTTGCGCCTCATCACCGACAGGTTCTATGTCATCCAACTCATCATTTTCTATTTCGTCCGGCAATTCTATCATCTGCTTATGTACAATTTGACGGTTTACGACTGAAGTTACTTTTACTGTCCGTAAAGTGTTTAGAACCATGACTCGTCTGCCGCAGACTTACCGGACGCAGCAGACTCAGGGGCGGTTTCGACCGGCTTCGTCTCCAATGAGTCACTCTCTTGAGGGAGCTCTCCACCTCCGCCTACCATCAGCGTCAAGGCAGCACCGACAGGTACTTTCTCACCGATAGCAAGCTGGCGTCCTCTGTATTTCACGCCATATACCCAATCTCGTTCTCCAGCCACATGCTGCACTTCGGCCACCTTGAAACCGGCAGCCAACAAACGCGCTTCCGCCTGCCGCAGCGAGCTATTGTCCGCCACGTCGGGAACTGTCTGCAAAGGGGTACTCCTGGCATTGACGGTAAGATAGATGGTACGACCTTCTTTCACCTTCTGTCCGGCAGCAGGATTATATTCGAGGATGCACCCGGCAGGCATTGTCTTCACATAGCCGGAATCCGAAACGATGCAGTTCAATCCATGATTGCGAAACATTTTTTCCGCCTCTTCCATTCCCATTCCTTTCACATTAGGAACTACCACTGCATCTCCATGACGCGTATATATATCAAGCGCTTTCAGAACTCCGAACAGCACCAATCCCACTGCCATAACCATCGCAATGATGTTTATCCAGAAGTATTTATTCTGTCGGAAAGAGAAAAATTCTTTTATTGTCATAATATAGTGCATTATCAGGGGCAAAGATACGATTTTCAGTACAGAGTACACGGAGAAGTGACAAGTTTTTATCCAAAGTCATTGTTATGAGACAATTTACGGCACATTCCGGGGATAAGTTTTACGATAAAAAAGGCCGCAAAACATTGTCACCAATCCTTTGCGGCCTTTTTTCTTTTAACACAGGGGCTTATGCCTTCACTCCATTGTATTCGTCAGAAACAGTCAGTTTCTTACGTCCTTTGGCACGGCGTGACGCCAATACTCTGCGACCATTTGCTGTTGCCATTCTCTCACGGAAACCGTGTTTGTTTTTTCTCTTTCTGTTAGAGGGTTGAAATGTTCTTTTCATTACTGTATCTTGTTTTATGTTATTATTCTCACGAATTCGGGCTGCAAAAATAGGTACTTTTTTCAAATAAACCAAGAGATAACTCATTTTCTCTCAAAAGTTTTGTGTTTTTTACCGATTTCCATTACTTTTGCACCTGCAAAGTTGCGCCAAAAAAGCATATTCTAACATAATAATTATAAAGACTATAAGTATGATTAATGCCCAAGACATTAAAATCGGGACTTGCATCCGTATGGATGGCAAGCTTTATTTTTGTATTGACTTCCTGCATGTAAAGCCGGGAAAAGGTAACACCTTTATGCGTACCAAACTGAAAGACGTTGTCAACGGTTACGTATTGGAACGTCGCTTCAATATCGGTGAAAAGTTGGAAGACGTACGTGTAGAACGCCGCCCCCATCAATATCTCTACCATGACGGTGACAATTACCAATTCATGAATCAGGAAACTTTCGATCAAATCCCCATCTCGCACGATTTGATCAACGGTGTGGACTTCCTGCTCGAAGGAATGATTGTAGATGTCGTTTCAGACGCATCGACCGAAACCGTCCTTTATGCCGACATCCCCGTCAAGGTGCAACAAAAAATCACCTATACCGAACCGGGACTGAAAGGCGACACGGCAACCAATACCCTGAAACCCGCTACCGTAGAATCGGGCGCAACGGTTCGCGTTCCTTTGTTCGTCAACGAAGGCGAGACTATTGAAATAGATACCCGTGACGGCTCTTACGTGGGGCGCATAAAGGCATAAACTATATAAATTACCACATGGCAAAACAGCTTGTCCGAATATATCGGACAAGCTGTTTTATTATTCCCCCGTTCGAGGCATTATCACACAAAATGCAGCAAAAGAAAAGGCTATTGAAGAAATTATCGACAAATAAAGATGTATATTTGTCCCCGTAAGCATAAAAAGAGATATGAGATATTCTGTCATAATCCCCGTATATAACCGTCCTGACGAAGTGGACGAACTGTTGCAAAGCCTGACCCGGCAAAGTTTCAAGGATTTCGAAGTAATCATCGTCGAGGACGGTTCTTCCGTCCCCTGCAAAGCTGTGGTAGAAACATACCGGGAAAAGCTGGACGTACATTACTACAACAAGCCCAATTCCGGTCCCGGGCAGACCCGTAACTACGGTGCAGAGCAAAGCAACGGAGATTATCTGATTATACTCGATTCAGACTGCATCCTGCCCGAAAGCTATTTCGCCGCAATAGAACAAGAGATACAAGCATCTCCCGCCGATGCCTTCGGAGGCCCTGACCGCGCACATTCCTCCTTTACGGATATACAGAAAGCAATCAACTACTCCATGACCTCCTTCTTCACCACCGGAGGCATACGTGGAGGAAAGAAGAAGCTGGACAAGTTCTATCCGCGAAGCTTCAACATGGGAGTACGTCGGGAAGTATATCAAGCTTTGGGTGGATTCTCCAAGATGCGTTTCGGAGAAGACATCGACTTCAGCATCCGCATCTTCAAGGGCGGATATACATGCCGGTTGTTTCCCGGTGCGTGGGTCTATCACAAGCGCCGGACAGATTTGAAGAAATTCTTCAAGCAGGTACATAATTCAGGAATCGCCCGCATCAACCTGTACAAGAAATATCCCGAATCATTGAAACTCGTCCACCTGCTTCCTGCCGCATTCACTTTAGGAGTAGCACTGCTATTGTTGGGCGCTCCCTTCTGCCTATATAGCCTGACACCGATTTTATTGTATGCCTTGTTGGTATGCACGGACTCAACCATCCGGAACCACAGCCTGCGCATCGGTATTTATTCCATCGCCGCCGCCTTTATCCAGCTTATCGGATACGGAACCGGCTTCTGGCGTGCCTGGTGGAACCGCTGCATACTTGGGAAGAATGAATTCGAGGCTTTCAAAAAGAACTTCTATAAATAGCACACAACGGGCAAGAGGGCAATAGATAACTATTTATGGAGAAACTCAATATCAATCAGTGGGCAGAAGAAGACCGCCCACGGGAGAAGATGATGCAAAAAGGGGCGGAAGCCCTGAGTGATGCCGAACTGTTAGCCATCCTCATCGGCTCCGGCAACACGGAAGAGAGTGCCGTAACCCTGATGCAACGGGTGCTATCCGATTGCGGGAACGACCTGAACCGACTCGGCAAATGGGAAGTGCACGACTTCTCCCGTTTCAAAGGATTGGGCCCGGCCAAAAGCATCTCCATCATGGCAGCCTTGGAACTCGGCAAACGCCGCAAGCAGCAAGAACGGCCGGAACGTGCCACCATCCGTTCTTCCGCAGACATCTACGAACTGTTTCATCCCCTGCTCTGCGATCTTTCCATCGAAGAATTCTGGATACTACTCATGAACCAGGCCTCCAAGCTGATAGATAAAGTGCGTATCAGCCGGGGTGGCATTGACCAGACCACTGCCGATGTACGCACCATTCTGCGCGAGGCGCTTCTACAGCGCGCCACACAAATAGCACTCATCCACAATCATCCTTCGGGAAGCCCACACCCCAGCATGGAAGACAAACACCTGACGGAACTCATAAAGAAAGCCGCCCATACCATGAACATACGCCTGACAGACCATGTCATCATTACGGACGGAAGATATTACAGCTTCTGCGATGAGGGATTACTGTAATCCCCCACTCGCCGAAACGTTGGGAATTATTTCTTTCTAATCATAGTCATTTGTTCTCCATCCTGCTCCACAACCAATTTTTCATCAGTAAGCTCTATTATTTTAGCATTGCTGTCTTCCGACCGCATAAACAATTCTTTCATCTTAAAAGCCGCTACGGGAGTGTTAGTATATAGGAGCTTCACAAACCTTTTCGCCTCTTCTGTTTCGGCATTCGATTTTACGAATTTCCATTCAACGCTTTCAGGATCTGGCGTTTCCTCTATGTATCCATCTTTTATTTTCCAGGTCCCTTTTTCCGTAATGCTATATTCCAAGGTTACGGTAAGCTGTTTCAATTCATCCAGAGCCTTGATTGCCAGCATAGCGGTTCCTTCCATCCCACACGTTCTGTCAGAACCGTATTGGGTATAGCCTTCCAGCATTACGGACATTGCCGGTGCTTCATCGGTCTTTTCCATATCCTTTGACATGGTGACATAATATTTGCCTACTAACTTTTCTTCTTCCTGCGTAAGAGGGGAAGTTGGGCTTTTACAGCCCATCAGCAGTGTGCAGCACAGTGTCAGTACAAAAATCAATGTTGTTGTTCTCATAATCATTTAAGTTACTATTTATTATTTAAGTCATTCTTTACGTTTTAATGCCTTTATAAAATCCTTCTCTCCTTGGTTGTTTGCATGATAGCCGTAGAACCGGATTTGCCTTGCACGGCTGTCATAAAGCATGTATCTGAAATAGTCCAGGAATGAAAGTCCTATAAAATTCAGGAATTTATACGAGGTTTCGGGAGCTATCTTCTCTTCATATCTATCCGCAATCAGAATAACCAGACTGTCAAGGCTCAGATTGTTTATCTTCAACCTGTCGGCCAACAGAGCAATTGAATCAAGAGGAGTGATTGTTTGTACAATGCTTCGCAGAGAATCTGCAATGCTCACGCCAAACCGCATTGGATAAGCCTTATCATTAAAAATCACAGACACTCTCCCCGGATATCCCGTATCGAACAAGAAAGTTTTCAGCAAAGAGTCATTAAGCAATATATCCACGTTCATATTGGAGTAATCGGGATTTACGTCCAGACAAAGAGCCAAAGGGCTTTTTATCCGGGATTCCCGTATCGGTTTATTCGAGATAGTAACCGTCTTCGATTCTAAATCAAACAACCAATTCTTACTCTCAATTTCTTTAGTGCCCAATATTCCATCATGATCCATTCCCCAAAAGTCAGCTATAAGAGAGTGGTTATAATGGTCCAAGTGCAACATGACGGAATCGAATTTCATTTTGCCGATATAGATATCTTTGGTGGCAAAATAGACATCATCCTTAAACTCTTTAGTAAGGGAATAATTGGAACGTTGCAGAGCTTTGTGAGTGGGACGAATACCCGATTTCCATGCAACCGGATAATCGAGGACGGAGCCATCCGATCCTGTATCAAATATGAAATCGTACTTTTCGCCCCCAATTGTGACAGGTATGTATATGTGCTTCCCTTCTCCTCGTTCTTCGTAAGATAAAGTCACCACATCTTTATTGCCGCAACCAGACGCCAAGGCAAGTATCAATAATACGAATATTCCGGAATGAATCTTTCCCATGTCAATCATCATTTCTTTCTGGTCAGAGTCAATTTTTCGCCATCCTGCTCTATGACCAATTTTTTACCGGTAAGTTCTACTATTTTAGAGCTGTCAGAAGGTTGTGCGATTGAAACCTTCTGTTTGTCCAGGTTGGTCTTCATTAATTCGAGAATTAGTTTAGCCGTATCAGTTTCCGCATTAGACTTGACAAATCTATATTTCATTTCCGGATCTGCCGTTTCATGCAGGAATCCGGCATCTATCTTCCAGCTTCCTTTCTCCGAGAATTCATATTCAGCGGTCAAATCAGATTGACCCAACAACCCTATTTTGAAGACAAATGTCATAGTACCTTCTTTCTCATACGTTCTGTCTGATTTATAACGCATATTGCTTTTCATTATAATAAATGCGCTGGCTTCCACACTGTCATTATCGAGCTTTTGTGATTTCAGACCATAGTATTCACCCACCAATTTCTTTTCGTCCGGTGTAAGCGATTGCTTATCATTGGCGTATCCTGCCAAGAATGTAAAAAGCGTCAAAACAAGAGTAATTGTTGTTGTTCTCATAATCATTTAAGTTATTATTTATTATTTAATGTTTTTATAGTACGATATTTCATCAGTTGATAAAAGAAGAATACCGGATTCTCATCCTCTGTCAATCCATTGTACAATTTTTCCAAAGTATCGTCTTGTATCAACGGGTTACCGAATATTTTCTTTTTTTTAGATAAGACGTCACCGGCCGAATGTTGAACGACATAAGTGTTATCACCTTGACGAACCAAAGGGGTATTAAGAGTTGAATAGAACTCAAACAACGGATTTGTATAGCTTCCGGAACATATAAGCATAGAGCCTGTCTCATGAAAGTAAACAACGAATGGATGCCAATAGACTTTGGGAGGTGAGAAGAAGAACACCGAAACATCTTTCAAGAAAACATAATCATGCAAAATAGTCGTTTTATTTAAAAGTTCTATATAAGCATCATCATTAATTTCATCAGTGATTTCCGGATATCCCCCTCCTGCAATATGAAGGCGATAAAGTTCCGTGCAACCATTTGCCCCTACCTTATAGAACGATTGTGTCCATGATTTATTGAGATATACATTACCACCATATTTCCGGAACGGGAACATGCCATTATTCATTCGGAACAGCTTGGTTTGGTAAGTAGGGAATGTCCTATACAGAATATCCCCATCAGTAGAATTGGCTACAGTTAGCATTGGCTTTTCATCTTCTTCCTGACAACCTATGTTATAATAGGCAGCGATAATTTGATTATCTATCTCTTCTATACTATCAAACGGGAGTTTGCCTATATCCACTTTGACAGCCTTTACAAGATTACCATAAAAATCATAATACAATAGTTTGCCTGCCCAATCTACTATTATCAGATGCTCTTTGTCGGCAGACAAGGCGATGTTGCATAGCCGGACATACTCTCCCGACCCACTTCCTGTCCGTCCTATTTTTCTGACGAAGCGTCCTTGCATATCAAAACAGAAGACAGCCCTTGCCGACTCCCTATCCATTATAAAGATATAATTATCCGTACAGATGAACTGATCGACAACACCGACCAGACACCTGTCGTCTGTCTGTAAACGAACGAATTTCACATCGTCCATAAGGCTGTCAAAAGGAACGGCCGGAATCTTGTCCGGATCAATAGTCAATTCTATAACTGTGGTATCTGCTACATTGCCCGCAGCCTCTGCTACCGTTTCTTTGCCCTTATGTTGGCAGCCCGTGAAGACTGCCAATAATAGCATGTAAATAGCGGTTCTCATATTCTATCAATTATCCAATCTTAATTTCCAATTCTGGTCAGAGTAAATTCTACCCAATCCTTCACTATGACCAGCTTCTCGCCGGTAAGTTCCGCTATTCTCGAACGACCGGAAGCTTGCTTCATCACCATTTTCGGCACATTGGCTTTCATCACTTCAACAAGCATTTTAGCCAGATCTGCTTCCGCATTGGATTTGACGAACTTGCATTCAAATTCTCCATTTGTCGTTTCCAGCAAGAATCCATCTTCTATCTTCCAAGTGCCCTTGTCCGAGAAATCATACTCAAGAGTTAAATCAGCCTGATCTAACTTTGCCATCCTGATGACAAAGACTACAGTACCCTTGTCCTCATACGTCCAGTCTGGCTTATAGGACGTATTGCTATTTTGCGTCATACACGCATTGATACCCACCGTGTCATTATTCAATTCCCGTGATATCGTGCAGGCATATTCGCCTACCAGTATTCTTTCGTCCGATGTCAGTGATTCCTGAACTCCCATCTTACGCAAAACCTTCACACAATAGTCATCAAGAAAAGGTTCCTTCTTATAAGTGCCCATAATTTTCTTTCTCAGCCGTTGCGCTGCGGCAGTCCTTTTCTCTCCTTTCACGGTCTTGTCAGGCTGTACATAATAAACGTATTCCGGAACATAATTGCGCATCCATACCGTGTCCGGCTTCTGCTTTAAGTCCACCACCGGAATTTTGCTGCGATCCTTCTCCTTGTCAATGCGTATATCCGTCAGCTTCCCGGCTTTGAATACCGCCACATAACGTTCTCCTGTATAACTCTGTGCCCTGGTAAGCATCTGCATGTCGTTCATGCGGTAGTTTCCGTTCAGCCAGTTGGCACGGATAGTCCGGCTGCCTGTCAGCTCGCTACCCGTCAGAGCCGCAATCTTCCGCATATCCATCGGACTAAGCTTCATGCTGTCAGGATAGATATAACCATTGTAAGTAACTCTATCCACATAAGCCACCTTGTCCTCACCTATCTTGAAGTGGAGTACATAGCCCTTGTCACTCAAGCCCGAAGTGGTAAGTTTAGGAAAAGCCTCTACTGCTCCCCAATCCTTTTCACCGAACATATACTCAGGGAATTGTTTCATGGAAGATTGACTGAAGAAATACGTCTTACCATTCACTACCAAGGTATCTCCCAGGCAATCGTCCGAGTAAAGGTAGCGGAAATAGTCGAATTCAGCACCTGTTTCCGGATAGCGATAACGGAAATCAAATTCCGATACTCCAAAGTTTTCCTGATAAAACTTCAACTCTTCGGCATAAGTCCGATGAGGGATGTCCGGGCGATTCTGCCCGTACACGACAGAAACGACAAACAAAAAGGATAAAAATAATAGATGTTTCATACGGATTTGCATATTTAATATTTATTTAAACGATACGTTCTTTCCAATTCTGGTTATCGCATTTACCTCTTTCAGTTCTCCTTTCATGAACTCCAGTTCAAGAGAACAACAATAAAACTACGATAGCAATAAGTTTTCTCATAAGAATCAATTTAAAAAGTTAGTAAAAAATTGAGCGCAGACACTCTCACGAGCACCTGCGCCCCTCTCTTAAAAGATTTAAATTAAAGGTCAGTTATTTACTAATTTGTCAATGGTAAATCTTAATCTGCTGCTTCAGGATCTTCGATGGAAACCGAATAGAACTTGAATTCGGACATCGTCCAGTATGCAGTGCCGTTATTGGTCGTATTGACTACGATACGGATTTGGCTGAATGGCTTTTCCACGTTATATACCTCTGAGGTGTAAGTTCCGGTAGAAGTGACAGGAAGGCCATCGGCTTCTTTGGTAAAGTTCCTTACCAGAAACCAGTCTGCTCCATCCGTGCTGCCCATCAAATCAAAATCCGTCGGTTTATTGTTGCCGTTGGCACGTGGCGCGTAAAAGAATTTATAAGCTCCCGTAATCTCTCGTTTCAGATTGACCTGCATCCAGTGCTTACCGGAAACGGCAACACTCCATGCAGTATGGAAGAAAGTTCCGGTATTGCCATCCAGCAAATCGGCAATAGGCCCTTCAGAGGGTTCCTGCGCATTGGTTGATAAATCGGCGGCAGTCAGAGCTATCTGCGTATTCACATAAGTGGGCAACGCAGCCTCCGAAGCTTTGGAGATGGTTTGCGTACTGCTCTTGTCGCCCGTTGCGCTTACGGATTGCACCGTGAATTGATATTCACCATACTTCTTGCGGGTGTCCGGAATCTCGATGCTGTCTGCATAGGCACTCGCTGCACGCATCACGTCTTTCTTCAGCAACGGGTCGTGATATTTCACTTCAACATAGCGGATGTTGCTCTCTGCGGGAGTAGTCCAGCGCAATACGATGCGCCCGGAAGTGCTTTCTGCTGTCAGGTTAGTGACTTCGGCAGGAGTTACTCCCCCATCGTCACTGCTGCAACTTGCGGTGGCCAAGGCAGCTCCAAACAGAAGCAGCCCGGCATAAGATTTAAGTATTTTCTTCATTTTCATTTTGTTTTAATTAATAACCGGGGTTTTGAACCAGATTCATGTTTCGGTTGATGTCTGTCAACGGAACAGGCATCAGGTATTGGGTAGGGCTCTCGAACTTACGTTCAAAGGAAACTTCCGTTTCCTGGGCAAACGCGTCAATGGTGTTGCCTATGATATTCATGCCCCTAACCTTCACGCCGAAATATTGCTCGGCTTGTTTCCATCGGCGCAAGTCCCAGAAAGTCTGGTTCTCCAGATAGAACTCAATGGTACGTTCCTGACGGACGATTTCGCGCAGTTTGCTTTGGTCCAGAGTAGCAATACCGTTCCAGGAGGTTTCTACCGTAGGAATGCCGGCACGCGTACGCACTTTGTCCAAGTTGGTCTTGGCCAAGTCCAGACTGTTGCATTCCACACAAGCCTCGGCATATCCTAAATAAAGCTCGGCCAGGCGGATAACGGGCCACGGATAGAAAGGAGGATAGTATAATGAAGTGCGCACATTATAGCCCGGCACTACTCCCTTTTTATTGAGGTAGCCGGTAGGAGAATAGTTGTTGGTGCGCAAGCTGCTTCCTTTGGGCTGGCGTGAGGTATTGCCGCCAATGACAAAATCGCACACCAACTTGCCTGATTCATCATCACTGAACTTGTTATAGCTGGCATCGTTCTGGTAAGCGCCGTTACCGTCCGAAGCGCTCATAATTTCATAGAAGCCTCCCTGAAAAGCCACCCATGAGTAGAAACGGGGTTCACGATCCAGATTGAAACGGATAGTCTTGGCCTCCGGATCGCCGATATTGGCATTTTCTTCACCCAGAGTAGTCACTTCAAAGATGCCGTTGCCTTTCGGGAAATCCGGGTCTTGATCCACGGGAAGTCCGTTCTTGGTATAGAAACGCTTCAGCATGGTCAGTGTAGGCGACACACCGTTATAGGCAGAACCATTGCAGAACGGCAATGACTTGTTCTGTATGCTGTATGCACCTTCCGAACGGCAGTCCGCCCAAAGAACTTCCTTATTGGCAGGTTCGATGACCGTATAGCGCAAAGTGTGTTGCACGGGGTCGGTGGGTTCCAGGTTGTCATATCCGTTCAGCATATAACCAGTGTTATTATAAAGGGCATATCCTGCGGCCTCGGCCACCTTGATGGCATCTTCGTAGGCCGTCTTTGCCTTCTGCCACTTGTTGGCGTCGTAAGTGAGGGGCATCAACGGATTTCCTTCTTTATCCTT
Organism: Bacteroides helcogenes P 36-108; assembly: GCF_000186225.1. Classification (NCBI taxonomy): domain Bacteria; kingdom Pseudomonadati; phylum Bacteroidota; class Bacteroidia; order Bacteroidales; family Bacteroidaceae; genus Bacteroides; species Bacteroides helcogenes. The sequence goes on from NC_014933.1 coordinate 452,122, forward strand.
GAAGTCGGCATAGAACTCGCTGTTACCGTTGAACAGGGGAGAAGCGGCATAAAGCAGCATTCTGGCCTTTATGGCTTTGGCCGCTACGCTGGTAGCCAATCCGTAGTTCTCATTGAGACGGGTGGCGGGCAGGCCTTCAGCCGCTTCGTCCAGCATCTGGCACACGTAGTCCACACACTCATCGTAGGGTGAACGGGCGGCATATTGATCGGCCGGAGTTACAAGTGAGGGTTCTTCCTTTACCAGAATGACAGGGCCATAGCTGCGCACCAGCAAGAAGTGATAGTAGCCTATCAGAAACTTGGCCTGCGCAATGTAGTCCGCCTTTATGGATGCTTCCAGTGCCGGAACCATATCTATGTTGTTCAGCAGGATGTAGCATTGCTTGATGCCCTGGAACAATGAGTTCCAGTATGAAATTACAGGATTTGAAGCCGAATAATTGCCTTTGGGGAAAGCGGCGAACGTCTCGTGCTCGAATGCCGTCACCACTTCATCGCCAGTAAAGAGATCCAAAGAACCCGTACCGTTTCTCGGATTGGGAACGTATGCATAGCATGAATAGATGAAGCGCTTGGCCGCATCTTTATCTTCAAAGGCATCTTTCTCGGTCGCTTTCTCGTCGGGAACTACGTCCAGATAGTCGCAGGAGGACATAAATCCCGAAAGCAAGCAGACCATCACGATAAATATTTTATTGAACTTTTTCATATCTGTTCGTTTTAGGAGGTTATTTAAATGACAATTGGAAACCGATGTTGAAAGTGCGCTGTGTAGGATAGCTCAATCCTTTACCTCCACCCATTTCAGGGTCCCACAGTTTGAACGGTGAGAAGGTGAGCAGATTGACACCGCTTACGTAGAACCGGGCTTTCTTGTAAGTAAAGCCTATTTCCGCATTCTTCAGCTTCAGGAAAGCGCCGTTGCGCAGCCAATAGTCGGATGCCTGGGTATTGTGATTATTGTCGTTCTTGGTCAGGCGCGGATAGGCGGCATTGGGATTCTGGTTGCTGGCAGACCAGTAGTCATCGGCAATCCACGACAGGACGTTACGGTTGTACTGTGTTCCGAAAGGAGCAAAACCGGATATCATCAGCGAAGTGTTGGCCACACCCTGGAAGAAGAAGGAGAAGTCCCAATTCTTGTAAGAGATGGACGGGCCGAAACCGTAAACGATTTCAGGAACCGTGGGATAGCCCATCGCTACACGGTCGTCACTGGTGATCTTTCCGTCATAGTTGCCGTCTTTATCAGGCTGATCCACGTATTTGATGTCACCCGGAGCAATGGCTATGTTACCCAATGTAGAGGTGGCATTGTTGGCGATGTCGGCCTTGTCAATATACAGTCCGTTGGTCACATAACCATAGATTGTATTCAGCTTCTTTCCGACATTGGAAAGTGCAGGGCGCACGCCCGGAGCTTCGTCATACTCCAATATCTCATTGCGCGCAAAAGTGAATGTTCCCTTAAACTGGATGGCAAGATCCTTGTTTATCTGCTTGCCATAGTCCAATGACAGGTCAAAACCGTAATTCTTCACTTTGGCCAGATTGCCGTAAACAGCCGTGCTTGCTGTACCCAGATAGTTAGGAATAGAATAGCGTTGCTGGAAAATGTCGCGACGGATTTCGCGGAAAGCGTCCACCGTGAAGTTCAAGGCATGGAACAGTTGCAGGTCGAGTCCCACGTTCAGCTTCTCGCCTACTTCCCACGTCAGGTCATTGTTCTGATAGCGGGTATATACCGGGCCATTCAAGGAAACCTGCTGCCTGTCTCCGGTAATGAAGCCCGCATTGTCACCCTGCAACGTAATGTCGGACATATAGATGAACCGGATAAGGGCGCCACTTGAATTCAGCAATTGGTCATTACCTACCAAACCGTAGGAAGCACGAAGCTTCAAGCTGGAAATGACATCCTTCAGCGGTTCGAAGAAGCGCTCCTGGCTGGCATTCCATCCTATGGCAACGGAGGGGAAGAAGCCCCATTTATGCCCTTTGGCAAAGTTTTCGGAACCGTTGTAACCGGCATTCACCTCCAGCATGTAGCGGTTGGCATAGTCGTATGACGCACGTCCGGCAAATCCCATCTTGCGGCGCGGAAGAGAAGCCACCAAATCAGAGGGAGCATTGTTGTCGTACTGGTCGATGTTCCAAAGCACCATTCCGCTGACATTGTGGTCGCCAAACTTGCGGTTATAGTCCAGATAAGACTGGAAATAGATACGGCGATCGCCACCCACCTCCGAGGTAGTGCTCAATACCGGCTTTGTAGGATTGGACGAACCGAAAGGAGTCACATTCAAATCATAAGTGCCGTCTGCATTTTGCGTATATCCACTCAAAGTATAGCGGTTGATGCCTTGCGAACGTTTGGTAGTAGTCTTATTGTAATTCTTATAAGAGAACAAAGCCTTGAAACGAAGACCTTTGAGCAAGAAATCTAACTTCTGCTCGAAATCAATGTTCGCCATCACGGTACTTTCAAAAATATCGGTATAGCCGTTGGTCAAGCTTGCCATAGGGTTCACTGCTCCCTGATCGTTACCACCGGCGTATGCACCCCAATAAACCCAGTTGTTTACTCCGTCTGCCGGATAAGCAATGGGGAAGTCCACCGGATTGGAGTTCATTACGGCCGAATAGAGGCTACCTACCGATGTATTAGGTTGCGTCAAGTCATTCAACTGCACATTCAGGTGCAAAGAGATGGTTGAAGTCTTGGACATGTGAAAGTCAATATTATTCTGGAAGGTATATTTCATCAGGTCAATGTTGTTCTTATAGGAGAAGTATTTGGACGCTTCGTTCTTCAACATACCCGTTTCGTGGTTCGCTCCTACATTCATGAAATAAGTGATCTTCTTCGTACCGCCACGGATGTTGAAGTTCGCCTTTTGGTTGAAAGCCATATCCTTGAACAGTGATCCATACCAATCCACATTAGGCCAGATGTATTGATTTGCGCCGCTACGTGTATTGTCAATCTGTTCCTGCGTATAGAGGATATTACCCGTTTTTTCGTTGTTGACGGCCTCATTATACAGTTCCATATAGCGATATCCGTCCACAAAGCTCGGTATCTTGGTCGGGGTAGTGATATTGGTTTCCACACGCACGCCGATAATAGGTTTTTCCAGGTCGGCTCCGCTTTTTGTAGTCACAATCATCACACCGTTTGCACCGCGTGTACCATACATTGCGGTGGCAGTGGCGTCTTTCAGAATAGAAAAGCCTTCGATGATTTCGGGATCAAGCGCATTCAAGTCCGCCGAACTCACCTCTACACCATCCAGAATGATAAGCGGTGAAGTCATACCGCTTAAAGTGGAAATACCACGGATATAGAAATCGGAGCCGTTGCTTCCCGGCTGTCCGCTACGCTGGTAGGCTATGACACCGGAGAGACGTCCGGCAAAAGAGTTGGACAGATTAGAGGATGGAACCTTCAAGTCGTTGGGGCGTACAGTCTGTATAGAGCCCACAACACTTTCCTTCTTTTGTCCTGTACCAAAAGCTGTAACCACCACCTCGTCTAACAGGGCATTGTCTTCTTTCAGTCTGATTTGCAAATTCTTCTGATTTCCTACTTTAACTTCCTGAGTAGTGTAGCCAATGAACGAAATAACCAAGACATCTTTTGAGGAAGCATTGATACTGAATTTACCATTAATATCAGTCACCGTTCCTTGTCCGGGTTTGCCTTTTATCCGGATAGTTACGCCGCCGGCCGGCTCTCCTGTCTCATCGACCACCACGCCTTGCACTTTTCCGCTTTGCTGTACAATGGCCGATTCATTCGTAACAGGAACCTCTACTGCTTGTGCCCCAAGGAAATATCCTCCCAAAAGGGCTACCAATAGTATTCTTTTTCTCATAATACTTTTACTAATTAAAGGTTTTGTTTTTTCTAAGTTTTTTGCTTAATTGTTTCTTGAAGAGATAGTGTTTTCTAAGTTTTTCTCATTTTCTCGATGTGGATTAAGATTAATAAAAATGTTAACTATATAACTTGCGTTTAAATGCGTTTAAAGAGATAAACCAAGTTCTTCTTGAACTTAATAAAATGATGACATCTTCATTATGAAAAATACACTCCCGGAAGTATCTATTCTGAAAAAGAACTACCTGAGAATGTATTTCATAATTTCATTTCGGCTTTCATTTTGAATAAATTAAGGAGATAGTAAATACCAAGTGTATATAGTTCGGATTTTCATCCGAAATCAAAACAAAAAAATAAGTTATTGCGTTTCCTGGCATAGAAAAACCGGTATAGAAAAGAGTACCCCTTTCGAGGAAAACACATTCTTTTATTCTACTATCATATTCGCAATTCCTGAGAGAAATATGACAGATAATGGAAATAAAATGTTTTAATTAATCAAAAGTAGAAAGATGAGAATAGGAAAATTATTAAAAGTTCATTTAAATATTCTTATATTTAAAATAAATTGTATATTTGCAACCAATATCTTGTTTTATAAAGTAAATATAGTTCAAGAAGAACTTATATAAATATCTCAACATATCAATCATCTGTTTATTTCATAAGTACTTAGGCTGAAACACATGTCAGTAATCCGGGAAACGGTAGAAAAAGAAGTGTTCCCGACAACAGGCCATAAAGCTCCCCTCCCGTTTCTTTGTAGTCTCGATTAAATTCTTTAGCTTTGCCAAACTAAATCCAGAATCACACGCGTATGACCCGATTTGAAACAGAAGAAAAAATAGTAGCCATGCTCAAAACCGTATTTGATCCGGAGATCCCGGTGAACGTGTACGACTTGGGACTGATTTATAAAATAGACATCTCTGACAATGGAGAAGCAACCATCGACATGACACTGACTGCCCCAAACTGTCCGGCAGCCGACTTCATCATGGAAGATGTACGCCAAAAGATAGAGTCCATCGACGGAGTGACATCCGCCACCATCAACCTTGTCTTTGAGCCCGAATGGGACAAGGACATGATGAGCGAAGAAGCCAAACTGGAACTGGGATTCCTTTAGGCAGACCACAGAATAAGAATGCTATTATGAAGAATGTATATTTCCTTTCAGATGCCCACTTGGGTTCACGTGCCATCGAGCACGGACGCACCCAGGAACGGAGATTGGTCAACTTCTTAGACAGTATAAAGCACACAGCGCACGCCGTGTATCTGTTAGGAGACATGTTCGATTTCTGGTACGAATTCAAAACAGTAGTGCCCAAAGGCTACACCCGTTTTTTGGGAAAACTTTCAGAACTGACAGATATGGGAGTGGAAGTGCACTTCTTCACCGGCAACCACGACATCTGGTGTGGTGACTATCTGACTCAGGAATGCGGTGTCATCATCCATCGCGAACCGCTTACTACCGAAATCTATGGTAAGGAGTTCTACCTTGCTCATGGCGACGGTCTGGGAGATCCTGACAAAAAATTCAAATTTCTACGCAGCATGTTCCGCAACTCCACACTGCAATGCATCTTCTCTGCTCTGCATCCCCGCTGGAGCATGGAGTTGGGACTGACATGGGCCAAGCACAGCCGCCAAAAAAGAATAGATGGAAAAGAGCCCGACTACATGGGGGAGAATAAGGAATATTTAGTGCTCTACACCAAAGAGTATCTGAAAAGCCATCCCAACATCAATTTCTTCATCTACGGGCATCGCCATATCGAACTTGACTTGATGCTCAGCTCCACGGCACGTGTCCTGATTTTAGGAGACTGGATAAACTTTTTCTCCTATGCCGTTTTCGACGGCGAGAATTTGTTTCTGGAAGAATTCATTGAAGGGGAAACAATCTTGTAAGACTTCAAAAGAAAGAGGTTGCCTTCTCTCGAAAACAACCTCTTTCTTTCCAAAGCTACCCAAGGGATTATTTATATCCGGCAGCTTTTGCTATACGTTTCGGAATATCCGTATTGTCCATCTTGCCTGCAAACAGGTTTGAACCTGCTCCTATCGCATATACCGGCACATACCCTGCTGTATGGTTAGGACTTGTCCATCCTACCATAGCAATCTGGCTCATCACTTTGCGGGCTGCGGCTGCAAGCGGTTCGGTCTTGGCATAAAGACTTTCTTCAAACACCACATTTTTCTTTACGAAAGACTCCTCATAAGCATCACGGAGCATCTTTTCCTGTTCCCATGTCAACGGCAATTCTTTCCAGAATCCCATCTTCTCGCCAAGCAGAGACTTCACTTCTTCCCAATTGATGATTTTACGCATCTTGCGCAAGTCGGTAATGGAACGTGAAAGCATATCCTGTGATTCTTTCTGGTTAGTCAAAGACTTCAAGTGCAGTTCATACTTGGAAGTCCCCAGCCCCAGACCACCGGTTTCATGGTCGGCAGTAATCACAATCAGCGTCTCTTTGGGGTGTTTCTTATAGAATTCATAAGCCACTTTAACGGCATTGTCCATATCCACTACTTCCTCAAAAGCCGTGGCAGGATCATTGCTGTGGCAAGCCCAGTCAATCTTTCCGCCCTCCACCATGAGGAAAAAGCCCTTATTGCTTCCCTTTGTCAAAAAGGATACGGCACTTTCCGTAATCTCGGCCAGGGTCAGGTCACCTTCTCTGCGGTCGATGGCATAGGGAAGGCAGGAAGGTTCTGCACCTTCTTTTTGGATAAGTACCATTTTCTTGGCATCTGCTTCTTTCGCTTTATATTCTTCAAGCCCTCTGGCAATGGTATAACCAGCTTCTTCGATAATAGGGAAAATGCTCGGAGCTTCTTGCTTGTCGGCAGTCGTGGTCGGTTTCAGGAAGCCGCTGCCTGCATAGAAATCGAAATCCGCTTTCGGAAGGTCAAGAGCTATTTCGTAGTACATGCTGCGACTGGGCTGATGCGCATAAAATGAAGCAGGAGTGGCATGATCCACACTTACACTGGTGGTGACACCGACTTTCTTTCCTGCTTTCTTGGCTTTTTCGGCAACCGTCTGGAGAACATTCTTGTCACCGTCCATACAGATGGCGGAATTATAAGTCTTCACTCCTGTGGAAAGAGCCGTTCCGGCAGCCGCAGAGTCGGTAATGGAATTGGTGGCGGAGAAAGTGGTAGCCACACCGGCTACGGGAAATGTAGCGAACAATAAAGGTTTTATACCGATACGCCCTTCTTTCTCGGCAAGATACATTTCTGTACCGTTCACCTGGTTTACTCCCATTCCATCACCGATGAAATAAAACACATATTTTGCCTGTTGAGCATGTGCAGCGCCCGTCAACAGTACAAAAAACAACAGATACATTAATCGTTTCATAAAAGTTTATCCATTTATTTAGAATTGTTTTAAAATGCCTATATCTATCAAAAGGCTAACAAAGATAGAGATTTTAAAGCATTAAGTGATGAAGATTCTGTTAAAAATGAAAAGCCGGAGAACAGCTTCGCTGCCTCCGGCTTTCTATCTTACCCGGTCAGGAATATGATTTCGGGATTACTCGGCCTTCAGAATGGCCAGTGTATCCGAAGCAATCACCAATTCTTCATCCGTCGGAATCACAACGACTTTCACTTTGGAGTCCTCCGCAGAAATAACCGTTTCTTCACCTCGAACGTTGTTCTTCCCGGCATCCAGCTTCACACCCATGAATTCCAGGCCTTCACATGCTCCCCAACGGGCGCTCGCCTGATTTTCACCTACACCGCCGGTAAACACGATAATATCCACACCGCCCAGGGCAGCAGCGTATGCACCGATATATTTCCTGATACGATAGAAGTACATATTTTCCGCCAGAATGGCTTTCTTATTGCCTGCCGCCACGGCAGCCTCCAAGTCGCGCATATCACTGGATTCCCCGAAAATGCCCAGCACACCGCTTTTCTTGTTCAGAAGATTGGAAACACCATTGGCATCCAGGCTCTCCTTTTCCATAATGAACGACACCGCACCCGCGTCGATGTCACCGCTGCGAGTACCCATCATCAGACCTTCAAGCGGAGTCAGTCCCATGCTGGTATCCATGCACTTACCGTCTTTAATGGCAGAGATGGAAGCACCGTTACCTATGTGACAGGTGATAATCTTTTTTCCTTCGGATTGTACACCGAGGAATTCACAAACGCGTTGTGACACATAGCGGTGAGAAGTCCCGTGGAAGCCATAGCGACGTACGCCATATTTCTCGTACAAACCGTAAGGAACGGCGTACAGGTATGCATAGTCAGGCATGGTTTGATGGAAAGCGGTATCAAAAACACCTATCTGCGGCACATCGGGCAGAATGGCGGAGATTGCATTTACGCCTTTCAGATTGGCCGGATTGTGAAGAGGAGCCAGATCATTGCATGCGGTAAAAGCATCCAAAACGTCCTTTGTCAGCAATACCGATTTGCTGAACTTCTCTCCTCCGTGCACCATACGGTGACCTACGGCATTAATCTCATCCAAAGATTTGATTGCTCCATATCCCGCATCGGTCAGTGTATTCAGAATAAACTCCACACCTACGGTATGTTCAGGAATGTCTTTTTCGAGGATTTTCTTCTTGCCGTCAGGCAAAGTAAACTTCAGAAAAGAGTCCTTCAATCCTATTTTTTCAATACCACCCTGAGCGATGACCTCTTTATGATCCATATCAAACAATTTATATTTGATGGACGAGCTGCCGCAGTTCAATACTAAGACTTTCATTGTATATTCAGATTTATAAGTTATTTGGCGTTATTTTTAGCTGCGATTGCCTGATTGGCAGTAATTGCAATCATGCGATAAACGTCCTCGATGGAGCAACCGCGTGACAAATCGTTCACCGGACGGGCGATACCCTGCAAGATAGGTCCCACAGCATCGGCATGTCCCAGGCGTTGAACCAACTTATAAGAGATGTTTCCCACTTCAAGACTCGGAACAATCAGAACATTTGCCTGTCCGGCAATCGGAGAGCCCGGAGCTTTGCTTGCACCGACTTCAGGAACCAATGCGGCGTCGGCCTGCAATTCACCGTCAATGGCAATGTCAGGAGCCATCTCTCTGGCAATCTTCACGGCCTCAACCACCTTATCAACCACTTCGTGTTTGGCCGACCCCTTGGTAGAGAAGCTCAATAATGCCACCTTAGGATCAAGTCCTGCCACAGCCTGAGCCGTACGTGCCGTACAAACGGCGATCTGCGCCAACTGGCCGGCATCGGGAACCGGGGTCACGGCAACATCTCCCATCACTAAAATACCGTTCTTTCCATATTCGGGCGCATGAGTAAGCAGCAGCATGGCGCCGGAGACACAAGTAATGCCCGGGGCAGTCTTGATAATCTGCAAAGCCGGACGAAGAACATTGCCGGTAGTATTGCGGGCTCCTGCCAACTGGCCGTCGGCATCACCGTTCTTGATAATCAGGCAGCCCAAATAAAGCGGGTCGAGCACCAACTTACGGGCTTCTTCGATAGTCATGCCTTTCTTCTTGCGCAACTCGCAAAGCAACTGTGCATATTCTTCTTTCTTAGGATGGTTTTCGGGGTCGATAATAGTGGCTTTCTGAATGTTTCCCAACCCCCACTCTTTGGCACAAGCCTCTATTTCAGAGGGATTTCCAAGGATAATCAAGTCAGCAACTCCGTCAGTCAGAATCTGATTGGCAGCTTTCAATGTACGTTCTTCCGTACCTTCGGGAAGAACAATGCGTTGGCGATCGGCTTTCGCACGTTCAAGAATTTCGTTAATTAATCTCTGCATGATATTTTAATTGTGTATAAAGATCGGTGGCATGTGTCATTCACGCCGCAAAAGTACACAATTTTGCAATATCTACATTGCAATTCAGAGTGTAAAATCACCCTGAATTGCAATTATTGTAATATTTAACACTAACGGATCACTTCCGGTCCCACATTCTTATATTGATCCATGCACATTCCGATAGGAGCTCCTATATATGTAGGGTCACAAACCAGAAATTCAGTACCGTCATCCAGCACGACACAGTCTCCCGGAATGTTTTCGGTAAAGTGTACGGCGGAAGCTATATGGTTGGGATAGTCCAGCAGAATCGTTTCCAATCCCAGTAAATCTCTTACCAAAATGGAATAAAGCATGGCACGGTCTTCACAGTCGCAATATGGATAATAGAATGTTTCGTCCGGGAAATTCGGTTTCTCGTAACCGAATTGGTCACCGTCCGTTTTGTATTGTAAAGCAGTCTGCACAAAGTTAAGCAGCAGGTTGGCTGCATCTTTCTGTGATTTTCCTTCAACGGCTTTCTTCAACTGCGGATACAGGGAAGAACGCAACTCCTCACTCATCGGAGTTTTATAATGAATCACCACGTCACACTGAGGATAATCACGATAGAAATCCATCAGATTCTTGTTGACCACCGTCCGCACCTTCAGCGCACCGCCCGAAGGCGAAAGTTCACGTTCCTGTTCTTCCACGGAAAATTCCGGAATGCGTTCTATATTCAGGCACACCAGATTCTTGGCATCCGCAAAGTTCTGGCGATAGGTATAAAGGCTTTTAGAGCCTTTCGGGTTCGGCTCGAAAACATAGTATTTGTCACCGTCCATTTTCAGGAAAGGCGTGGCATAGACCGTTCCTGCCGTGGCAATCATCAGTTTCAATCCATCGTCTATCTTGGCCAGACGGACTTTATAGCCGGACTTGCAGAGTAGAAACATTTGCAGGAAAACGACCTCGCCGGTACGTTCCTTCCCGTAGAGTTGCTCACCTATCCGCTTTGTAAAGAGCAGATAAGCCCAATCACTCAAATTCCTTTCTTTTTTAAGGGTCATGCAGTCACTCAGCAACTGTTCATAATCCTTTTGGCACAATCCTTTCCAGGCATCCGCCACGTTGGCTTCCTTGTCTCCCGACAATGTAAAATCCTCAATCACATCCGTCGCCACTTCAAAATCTGTTCCATAAAAATCTATCGGGGTGCGGAGCACCGTTCTTCCGGGCTTCACCACCGGAGCTGCCACCAGTACAGGCGTATAAGGCTTTCCGGGCACATACACTCCGGGAGCAGGCTTATCTTCCATAAACGGCAAGACGGGATGTCTTTCGCCCACAGGAACTTTATCGCCCACAGTAGGGACAGGAGCCTCAGGCACTTTCAGCGCACCCGGCTTGATTGCCATCGGGGGCATGGATGGTTTCGTCTTGTCAAATATCACCGGTTTAGGCGGTTCAGGACGTACCGGAGCCGGAACCGGTGCAAATGCTTCATACTTCTGCCACGTTTCGCGCAGAAAGGTTTCAAACTCCGCGTCCGCCTTACTTTTAAATTCCTCGAATTCCGACTGCTGTTTTTTCTCGAATTCCTCGAACTCTTTATCTATGTTCTGCCCACAAAGAGGCATCGCCGACAAAAAGCCGGCGATGCAAGCTGCTGACAATGCTTTCATCTTCTTCATCTTGTTTTTACAGATTTAGAGAAGTTAATAAAAAAACGTATCATTTGATAAGTATCATGTCATAATAAGCGCAACACTTTCCGTATCATCATGAAATCTAATTTAAGCAAACCGTCGGGGGTTAATACCCTAATTTATCCAATGCCTTGGCCAGTTCTTCGGACTTTCCGGCCAGTTCTTTGCGGATGGCCTTGATGGCTTCCTGATTGGCAGACTGCATGTCGTAACCCAATGTCACCATGACTTCCACATTCTTGTTGGGCAACGTCCGGTAAACTTCGGTCAAAGGAACCGTGCGTCCCAATGTTGCGGAAATAACACTTTTGCTGGAAGCCACCACACTTGACAGGCTGGCGGCCTCTTCCTGCCCCATGTCATCATTGGCCACCTTAGCCTCGATCAATTGGGACACTTTGGTCTGTACCTGTCCGGCAAGGTCTATCTTGGCGGCATTGGTGGCCTGCAAGGCAGCAGACGACTGATTGGCGCCGACAATTCTTGAAGAAGCGATATACCAGTACGGATTTCCATTGACATCGAGTTCGGCCTGCTTTTCCCATGCAGCCTCAAGTTGTTGAGCCAAAGGCAGCCTGCCCACCGGAGTCTTGAAGCCTTCTTTTTCCAGACTTTTGGCCTGCTTGCGCGCTTCTTTCACTGCTTTTTTCTGCAAGCCCTTATCCAGAACTTTCTCATGTTTCTTCAATTCCTTGAAGTCTTTTCCCGTCGCTCTCTCTTGTGCACTAACATTGATGACAAGCATCATGGCAAACGCTGCAAGAGCGCTGATAAACAAACTCTTTTTCATCGTAATTCTTCTTTTAATGATTAGTATTGTTATTAAATATTCAAACATTCTATGCGTTGCAAATGTAGAGAAATATTTCTAACCGTGTCATCTGTCAGTATCTTTTTTTCAAAAAGGATACCTATGTGTCCGCACAGAGGATTATTTTGACAAAAAGCGGGACTAAACGTAAGCGCCGAATCCGGATGGACACCGATGACAACGGGTGAGGCTACATATCGTCAATGCTTGGCTTGCCACCAATGGCACGGATGCTCCTGGTACGGGCAGTGCCGCCTATGCTATATACAGCCGGAGCTCTGGAAGAAACGGCCTTATTCGTGACATACGGTTCAAAAGGCAAATTGCACATTTAGAGCTTTGGGAAACAATGCCTTACATTTCATTATGGTAAAGTAGTAAAGCTAACTCTTTCACCATAATTATATTTAAAGTTCCCTTTCCCAGTCCCATTTCCTGCATACGGATAAATATAATATTTAGTTCCAGGAGACAAATTATTCAAAGAGACAATAATCTGATTCCCCTCAACAGTAGATTCCACTTTTATAGCAGAATCATACTCAGATATTGTATAGTAGTAAATAAAACCTTTTTCTTTAACTTCCGCCCCACCTATATCCAGTATCTTCGCTGTAACATGAGCACCAGTTTGAGTTATATCACTAATTATCGCCTTTTCAAGAGACGGTCCTCTAAGATCCATCCCAATCATTTTTCCAGTAGCACCATTTACCGTACCTTCATTTATATTACCCGTGAAGGTATTTTCATGTTCTGCCTCACCGCAAATACTACCAATGGAAACCGCAGAAGATATAATATTCCCAATATTCCTACAATTAGTGACACAAGCATCTGCATATCCGGCAATACCACCTACATTTGTTTTACCGTTCAAAATTTCACCCTCATTCCGGCACTGATTAATGGTCACTACCTCTTTAGCACCACTATTAGAAGTATAAGTTGCATTACCACAAATACCTCCACATGCATTCGCCGGTCCTCCATTCAGTTGCCCCATATTAACACACTGTTGAATGCTGCCATGAGGAGCAGAGCCAACAATACCACCTAAATTCCAACATTCATAGCCCTTACCTATAGCACCCCAATTGGTGCATCCTAATATTTCTCCTTTGTCGTAGTTGCTTCCACATATTCCTCCTATCGCTGCACTTTTACTCGTACAATCAATCGTTCCCGTATTGGAACACCCTTGAATAACACTAGCACCATTCTGTCCAACAATACCACCGATATTCAAGTGATCAAATCCACTGTCCGAAATGATTTTGATTGTTGCTGCTGATGTACAATTAATGACTTTTGCCAAAGGACGACCAAAGGGAGTTCTCATTGTGCCAATCACACCCATGTCGGTAACAGGCATTTTACTACTTTCATAGAGAGTATAGGCTATACGACTTCCTTCACCAATATGCAAATCTTTCACCGTTCCCCAATTTTGGTTTATAAAACCATAACCATAATAGCTCCATTCTTGCCTATATTCAGTTATCTTGAGATTAGTCAGCACATGGCCATGGCCATCAAACGTATATCCACTTTCAATATGCTTAATTGGTTCCCAATTTTCTATGCTCTCCAAATCAATATCTGAATAAAGATTAATCACCTTATCTTCATTCATATAAAGTGCCAAACTCCCCCCGTTATTAACTCTATCGCGGAAGTCCAACAAGTCTGCCAATGTATAGATGCCCGGTTCACTCCTTTCTTTTGTCACAAACTGATAAGTATCCCCATAACCTATTCCTCGACTATTTACCGCATACGCACGGATATAGTATGTTGTTTCAGGGAGCAAACCATAAATAAGATGTGTAAAAAAAGGCTGTTCTTTTTGGTCAATAGCATTATATTTCATGTCATTCGTGGTAGGCTCTTCTGTTTTTGTACTCCAACAAAATCCCATTTCTGTAATCTCTGATTCGCCCATACTCAAAATGCTGGCCTTTACATTAAGACTTACTGCCGTGGAGTCCAACAATGCAATACTAGATATAGTTGGAAGATTCGTATTATTAGTTGATACAACCATCATTTTACTATAACCTACACCTTTTGCATTAATACCATAAGCACGAACTAAATAATCCTTGTCTGGTATTAAATCTTTAAAACGCATAGAAAGAACACCGTCCTGCATTGATGCATTACACACATCATCCTTCACCGTAGGGACATCAGAATCATTTTTAAACAATTTCCAACAAAAGCCAGAGAGAGACAGTTCACTTCCACCTTCATCAAGAATTGTAGTAGAAACCGTGAAGCTTTTTTCATCCTTTCCATCCAGACTCAATTCTCCAAATACAGGAACATTACTTTCGGTCGTTGTAAACTCCTTTATTTCGCCACGCCCAATACTATAACCGCTATTGGCATAAGCACAATAATAATATTTCGTACCTGGCTTTAGCCCTTGGGCTAATACTTTGAAACTATTCTCTGTAGAAGAGGCTTTCAATTCAGTATATTCTACCATACTTTGCAGCTCAGAAATTAAAATTCCATAATCTTTTACCATAGCTCCATCTTTCTTCTGCAAGGTTCCTGAAAGCGTTGCGCCTATGCGAAAAATATCTGTAGCCCCGCCGGTAGCCAGAATCGGCATCTCATTGTCCGGTGCAGAATCCTTGCTACAGCCGGAGAAGCAGAGCAACATCAAGCTGCCCGCTAAAAGTAATAGTTTGTTGTGCATAAATATATAAGTTTAAGAAATAGCGTATTCAGAACATGATGCCTATACTTCCTCCAACTTCATGGCATTTGAAGTTGACGGTATGATAACCCGCAGAAAGTGCAAACTTGCCCACATTGACCAGCAGCCCGGCTTCACCCGCCACACCGGAAGCGGAACGGTCGATGTTCTTGACCATTTCTCCGTCCACCGTTTCCCAGGCAAGCGTGCGCTGACCATAACCGACACCTACATAACCATAAAACGGTTTCCACAGATGACGGAGATAGCCGCCTACCACCGACATCCGGGACTTATGCTCCACTCCCGTGCTATAATAGGGCTTTCCTTCGCCTCCGGAAGTCAACGCACCCGTATCGTCACACTCCAGCTTAGAGGAGACAGAACCGAAATCGCTACGGAAACGAACATAAGCACCATTCTCGCGGACAAATCCTATCATGCCACCATAGGACACTTGCGAGGACTGATAGCCCGCATCGGCCATCACCAGCATCTTGCGCAGGGCACGAGGCTTGAGGGTGGAAACCATCTTGAAGACAAGCGTCTCCGTTTCTCCGGCAACCACCTCTGCCAGACTGTCCATCGGGAAAAACAAATCCTTCTCCACTCTTATCCTGTAACTGCGGAGAGGCATGCGGTCACTTTTATAAGGTGTGTCCCCCACCTGCCGACCATCGACAAACACTTTGGCATCTTGTTCGGGCAGGGAAAAGACTTCCAAATAGCCGAAGCATGGCTTCAGGTTGACGCTCATCACTTTCTGCTCGCCTCCCAAGTCCACCATGCCCGCTTCGGTGGCATACATGGGCGCTTCCACCCGGTAGGAGTGCGTGCCTTTCTTCATGGTGGCAGTGAACAGACCGTTTTCGGTGGGAACCTTCTCGTTGTCGATATAGATATCGGCCGTAGCCGGTTCAGGGCGCATCACGAGCAATTGGGTATGGGTATCAACCGTTGTCTTTGACATAGCGTCGCCTGCGTTCAGTTCCATCTCGTAAACCACGGCTTTCTCTATGATATCGGGATAAAAGTAGTTGCGAAGCACCCCATAGTCATTGTGCATAATGGAGATGCGGCGAGCTCCATGAGGAAGGTAAAGCCAGATTTCTCCGGTTTTGTTTTCACGTGCCGCAATGCCCAGAGCATCGGCTTCGAACATAAGGTCTTTGGCGGTGGTGACAATGCGAATCAGAGCACATACCTCGCCGTTCTGGTCTGTTTTGGGTGCAGTGACACGTGCGGTGACATCCGTCTCCATACGATGAAAAGAAGTCACTTGAATCTTGTTCTGGGCTTCGGCCGTAAGTGGGCTCAGAAATAGGAACAGTAACAGGATGTTCCATAGTCTGCCGTTTTGTTTGTTCTCTTTCATGTTACTTGATTTTTCAGTTTCAAGGTCTTTCTTTTTTGAATATTATTTATATATTTCATAAGACAGACGCAAATATAGAACAAATTACCTTAACAAAAGCAACAGAATAACAGAAAAAAGCATACGACATTTATAGCAAAAAGGCGCTAACAAAGAGCCCAAACCGGCTTCATTTCCTCTTATTCACCATATAGGTTGTTTATCCTTAAATAAGACATTTTAGGACAGTCTCGCACTGCGTGCAAAAAAACACTTTCTTCGGAATAAATATAGCCGCCCACGCTACAAGTAATGCGAAGAATGCCTACCTTTGCCCCCGTTTTCAGAGTATAAATCAATAGGTATAATACATAGTAATTATGATTCGTCAATGCGCCATCCTTTTCGGATGTTTGGCTTTGGGTGAACTGATTGTTTTCATCACGGGCGTCAAGCTGCCCTCCAGCATCATAGGGATGCTGTTACTCACCCTTTTCCTTAAACTGGGTTGGATTAAACTGCACTGGGTGCAAGGCATGTCCGACTTTCTGGTGGCCAATCTGGGATTTTTCTTCGTCCCTCCGGGCGTAGCCCTCATGCTCTATTTCGACATCATCGCCGCCGAATTCTGGCCGATAGCCATCGCCACATTAGTAAGCACCCTGCTGGTGCTTGTAGTCACCGGATGGGTTCACCAATTAACACGTAAAATCAAATGAACTTCTTAGAAAATGATTTTTTCCTGCTGGCCATCACTTTCGGAATATTCTTCCTGGCCAAGCTCCTGCAAAAAAAGACAGGAATCATGCTGCTCAATCCCATCTTGCTCACAATTGCCGTTCTCATCATTTTCCTGAAAATGACAAATATCAGCTACGAGACTTACAACAGGGGCGGACATCTGATAGAATTCTGGCTAAAGCCGGCAGTGGTGGCACTGGGTGTTCCTCTGTATCTGCAACTGGAAACTATAAAGAAGCAACTGCTGCCCATCTTGCTGTCCCAATTGGCGGGATGCATTGCCGGAGTGGTCTCTGTGGTTTTGATAGCCAAACTGATGGGAGCCTCCGATGAGGTGATATACTCGCTGGCGCCAAAATCGGTCACCACCCCCATAGCCATGGAAGTAGCCCAGTCTTTGGGAGGAATTCCTTCGCTGACAGCCGCCGTAGTGGTTTGCGTGGGACTGTTAGGCGGCATATTGGGAGTAAAAGCCATGAAGTTGACCCATATAGAAAGCCCTATGGCACAAGGCCTCTCACTGGGGGCCGCGGCTCATGCCGTAGGCACTTCCACCGCAATGGACATAAGCAGCAAATACGGAGCATTTGCCAGCCTCGGACTAACGCTGAACGGAATATTGACCGCCTTGCTTACACCAACAATTTTACGATTATTGGGGTTACTCTAACAAAACCTTTCTATTTTTGTTATTTATAATTGTAACCATATAAAAACAACCTATGATACCATTCAGAGATATCGAGTTAAAAGATAAAGAACTGATAACTTCCTACACACTAAGCAGCCCACGACAGAATTGCGACCTCTCATTTTCCAATCTTTGCAGTTGGCGCTTCTTATACGATACAAAGTTTGCCATACAAGATGGCTTTCTTTTATTAAAATTCTGGGCAGAAGGAGAACTTGTATATATGATGCCCATTGGCAACGGTGATTTAGGAAAAGCGCTGGACGCTTTAAAAGAAGATGCCTGCCGCGAAAGCGCTCCTTTGTGTCTGCTGGGCATCTGTGGCGGGATGTGCTCCGAGTTGGAGGCATTCATGCCCGGACAATTCCAGTTTACGGCCGACCGTGATTATGCCGACTACATTTACATGCGTAGCGACCTTGCCACCCTTTCGGGAAAAAGATTCCAGTCCAAACGAAATCATGTGAATAAATTCAAGCGTACTTATAATTACGAATATGCTCCCATTACCCCCGACCGCATTCAGGAATGCCTGGATCTGGAGGCAGAATGGTGCAAAGCAAATAATTGCGACCAGCAGGAAGGGACGGGAAATGAACGCCGTGCCCTGATTTATGCTTTGCACAACTTCGATGCGCTCGGCCTGACCGGAGGTATTCTTCATGTGGATGGCAAAATCGTAGCGTTCACCTTCGGAATGCCCATCAATCAGGATACCTTCGGCGTGCATGTGGAGAAGGCGGACACAGCCGTTGATGGCGCATACGCCATGATTAATTATGAATTCGCCAACCATATTCCGGAACAATATACCTACATCAACCGGGAAGAAGACTTGGGTATTGAGGGTTTACGCAAAGCCAAGCTTTCTTACCAGCCGGTGACCATCCTCGAAAAATACATGGCCTGTCTCAAAAGCCATCCGATGGATATGGTGAAGTGGTGACATTCCGATGGCTGATGACACGGTCAATCAGCCATCACTTTTATATCCGGTGACGGCACTCTGTGCCAATATTCCGTTCCGAGCTGTTCCCGTCCCGGTACTTTGAACGTCATCTTTATCAGATTGTCATGCAGGCGCTCTACTGTGATTTCGTTGCTCGTGCCTGACTGGAAAGAGAGGAAAGCCGATTTTTCCAGCTTCTCCACATATACATTGTCCGACGGCAACTCATATTCGCCCTGAGCCAGAATCATTGAGCCTCCCATTTCCACTTGGACTACGATATTCATAAATGTATTGCCGTCCGACAAGATTTTCAGGACCGGGAGCAGTGATATCTGGTAGCCCAACTCAACGGAATCTACCCGGCATAGCTGCCACACTCCCTGCATCGTCTTATTCTTTACCGGCTGTCCGCTTTGCACCACCAATTTAGCTGAAGGGACAGTCCGGTCTGCTTTATCCAGATTGAACGAGATGGGTATCGTGAATCGTGTCTTTACTTTTTTGCCATCCTGCATTCCCGGAGACCATGCCGGCATCTCTCTTACCGCACGCATGGCTTCTTCGTCCAGTAGAGGGTCAAGGCTTTTTATCACCTTTATCCGGCTCAGCTTTCCGTCTTCCATTATTACGAACTGCACCATAACACGTCCGGAAATGTTTTTCTTCTGTGCCTCCACGGGATACTTGATATTGGATGACAGATACTGCATCATGGCCGAAACGCCGCCGGGATACTCAGGCATTTTTTCGGTAACCAGGTAAACGCCATCCGCATCAACCATTGGCTTTGATCGGTTTTGGCAGAACAACGGAAGGCAGGCAAACAAGAGAACCAAAAGACTGAACAGTTTGTTTTTCATAACACATAGATTTAAAAGTTAATAGATCGGTTAGAATGTACAATAGTACCTAAAAGAGCATGAGACTACAAACATTATTAGATAAAATTGTTCCGTCCATGCGTTTTTTAAGATACTTTTGCAGAAACAAACGAATGAAAGCCTGAATATGCACATAATGAAAGAAAAAACAGAGAGCTTGTGGAAGCTGTGTTTCAACGACAGCAAAGAATTCGTCGAAATGTACTTCAAGATGCGCTACAAGAACGAAAGCAACATCGTTATCGAAAGCGGAGACGAAGTGATCGCAGCCCTCCAGATGATTCCTTATCCGATGAGTTTCTGCGGCAAGCAGATATCCACATCCTACATATCCGGTGCTTGCACCCACCCCGACTTCCGGAACAAGGGAGTGATGCGGCAACTCTTGTCACAGGCTTTTGCCCGAATGCAACAAAGCGAAGTCCTCCTCAGCACACTGATACCGGCAGAACCTTGGCTGTTCGACTATTATGCAGGCATGGGATACGCCCCCGTATTTAGAAACTCGACGAAAGAAATTATCGTGCCGGAACTTGCCCCTGCCAAAGCAATAACAGTCAGCGTTATACCCGGATTCCAGAAAGACATCTATTCTTATTTGAACAAGAAACTTGCCGAACGCCCTTGCTATATCCGGCATTCCCCGGAAGACTTCATGGTTGTCATGGCGGATCTTGCCGTCAGTGAGGGCACTCTATTCGCAGCCAAGTCAAACCGAAAGACAGAGGGAATAGCAATAGTCTATAAAACAGAAAAAGGCATCATCATCAATGAACTTCTGACAGAAAACGAGGAAACGGAATACAGCCTATTGCATGCCATCGGGCAGCATACCGGCTGCAAC
Source organism: Bacteroides helcogenes P 36-108 (assembly GCF_000186225.1). Lineage (NCBI taxonomy): Bacteria > Pseudomonadati > Bacteroidota > Bacteroidia > Bacteroidales > Bacteroidaceae > Bacteroides > Bacteroides helcogenes. Next base: position 472,490 of record NC_014933.1, read on the forward strand.
CGCATGACGCAGCTATTGCCTCCCGATGAAGGACTGCCGCGGCAGACATCAGGAATGGCACGGATTATCAATGCCAAAAAGGTGTTGCAGTTGTATGCCTCCCGTTTTCCGAAAGACGAAATGCAGATAGAAGTGTCAGACCGGCAATTGTCTGCCAACAACGGCTATTACTACCTGAACAACGGTAAATGTATGACAAGTGCCAAGCGTCTGCCCGGCAGCCACTTGGCACTTACAATCGGTGAACTCACCGAAAAGATATTCGCACCACTCAATCCATACATGAGCCTGATGCTGAATTAGCATTACAATCCGCTGAAGTTGACTCCTTCGAATACCAACGAAGGTATCTGCCAGGAACGGTTCTGCGGGTCATTGCCTACGGCAACCAAAGAATTCCACAAAGAAAGCATGTTGCCCGTCACGTTCATTTCATTGACCGGCTGTGTCAGTTTGCCGTCTTCAATCAAGAAGCCTTCTATGCCGTAAGAGAAGTCTCCGGTACTGCTGTTGCTGTTGCCGCCATTGAAACCGGTAACAAGGATTCCCAATTTGACATCGGCCACCAATCCATTCAAGTCTTTGCTGCCCGGCGTCAGAATCAGATGTGAAGGCGCACTGATGGTAGGAGCCGTATTCATTTTCTTGCCATTGTAGGTATCGATGAAGTAAGTCTTCAGCACCCCTTTGTCAAAGATGGCACGCGGCTGGGTAGCCACACCTTCGCTGTCGAAATAGCGTGAACCCTTGGCGCCGACAATGTGCGGTTCGTCGCGCAGGGTGAAGAGTTCGGAAGCTACCTTGGCATCCTGTTTGTCCAGCAAGAAAGAGTTTTTCTGCTGCAAGGCCGATCCATACAATGCGTTCAGCATAGGACTGAGCAAGTTGCCCGTATTCATAGGATCGACTACCATCGTATATTTGCCCGACTTCACCTTTTTCTGTCCCAACTTGCGCAGAACGCGTTCCAAAGCCTTGGCTCCGATTCCTGTCTTGGCCAGTTTGTCATAAAACAAGGCTGAATCATACCATCCATCCTGAGGTCGTGCTTCGCCTTCACCCTTTATGGATACACTGGCGGAAACAGAGAACCATGTACTCTTTGATTCGCCTTCAAATCCGTTACTTATCAAGCGGTAAGAAGATCCCTCACCGTCGCCATAAGAAGTATCTACGGAAACAATGCGGTCATCTTTGCCCATCACTTCCTCAGCCGCTGCCGTGGCAAGTGCTACTTTGTCATCGGGATTGATATCATAAAGTTCCTTGTCGAAAAGCTGCAAATCGGGCTTTCCGCCTTTATAGTAGCGTGCCGGATCGGCCAATATCCGCGATTCATCTTCCGCCAGATATCGGGTGGATTCAATACCGTTGGTGATAAGAGTTTCCAGTTCTTTCTTGTCCAGGCGGTTAGTAGAAAAAGACCCGAAACGGCCATCCACGTAGAGGCTCAGCCCTAATCCGTTTTCTGTTGCTTGCTGCAAACGGTCTATCTTGCCGTTACGCAATTCAAAAGAAGAATTGGAATTGGTGTACAGCACCAACTTGGCTGCCCGACAGCCATTTTTCAGGGCATAGTCCATTGCCCACTGTGCCAGTTTCTTATTTTCGTCTGTAATCATGTCATTCTAATTTTTAAAGTTCAGTTCGTCATTCTCCTCCCACCGTCAGTTTGCTGACCAATGCCGACGGCATGCCACAAGTAACCGGACAAGCCTGTCCGTCCTTGCCGCAAGTCCATGTGCCATTGTCTATCTTGTCATTGTCGGCCACCATCGTAATGTCCGCCAAAGCCTTCGGGCCATTACCGATGATATTGATGTCTTTGACAGGTTGCGTCAGCTTACCGTCTTCAATCAGATAGCCTGACTTCACGAAGAAAGTAAAGTCACCAGCCCCGATCTGCACCTGGCCGTTGGTGAACTGATCTACAAAGATACCGTTCTTCACAGTAGAAATAATGTCCTCTTCCTTCACATTGCCTGCTTCCATATAGGTGGCGCGCATACGAGGAATGGGGGTGTTGCGGAATGTGTCACGCCGCCCGTTTCCGGTAGGAGGCACGCCATAATGCCGGGCACTGATACGGTCGTGCAGATAGCTGGTCAGGATGCCGTCTTTCACAATATAGGTTTTCTGTCCTTCCACGCCTTCGTCATCAAAGTTCACAGAGCCCCGATTGAAAGGAATCGTACCGTCATCTACCACATTGATGTGCTCATTGCAAACTTTCTTCCCGAAGAGATCACAGAAGATAGAAGTACGCTTACGGTTGAAATCCGCCTCAAACGCATGTCCGATAGCTTCGTGCAGCAAGATTCCCGAGCCTCCCGCACCCATCACAACCGGCATTTCCCCTCCTTTGGGCTTGATGGCCTTGAACAAGACTGCCGTATTGTCCACGGCTTCGCGTGCAAGCACTTCCACAATATCATCCGTCATGAACTCAAATCCTTTGCGATAGGAACGGCTGGCAAAGCCGTTTTCCATCTTGCCGTTTTCTTCCATGATGCAGACGGCCACGAAGGAAACCATAGGACGGTAATCGTAATAGCTCACGCCCTCCGAATTGCAAAACAATACATGCGAAGTGTTATCCGAAAGAGATGCCTGCACCTTGCGCACCCGGCTGTCCAATGAAAACACTTTCTCATTCAGCTTCTCCAGAAAAGGTATTTTGGCTTTCACACTTATGTCCTCCCACGGTTGGGCAACGGTATAACGGCTCTTGGCAATAGCTTTTTCCGTCAGTCCCACAGCTTTGCCGGCCTTTCCGGAAGAAGCGATACGGGCCGCCGTGCGTGCAGCCCGCAGCATTTCATCTAAGGTGACGCCTTCTACATAAGCATAACCGGTCTGGTCGCCTGCCAAGACACGTACTCCCATACCGAAGTCAATGTTGGAACCGCAACTGTTTACCTTGCCGTCCATCAGGCTGACATTATTATTAAATGTATGTTCAAAATAAAGGTCGGCATAGTCACCGCCTTTTTCCAAAGCAGCGGCCATCACTTTCTTCAGGTCGGTTTCTGTGACTCCAAAATGAACCATTGCCAAAGCGACTGCAGACTGTTTGTCCGCACCTCCCAAGGCTTCGCGTACCGATGCCGGCACGGCCAAAGAAGGTATCGCCAGCGATCCTAATGCCGCCAGGCCACCTGTGCGTAAGAAATTTCGTCTATCCATACTTATTCTCTTTTAGTTATCTATTCAATAAAAAGCCATTATTTCTTTTAAATTTCTTTTGTTAAAAGGCTTTCCAGTTCCTCTGCATTTAAGCGTAGGTAAAACTGTCCTTTATAAGCTACTGAAATAGCTCCCGTCTCTTCCGAGACGATGATTGCATGTGCATCCGATACTTGGGAAATGCCCATTGCCGCCCGGTGACGCAATCCCAGCTCTTTCGGAATATCCAGATTATGCGATACGGGCAAAATGCATCCCGCCGCCTCGATGCGCTTCTTGCTGATTACCATTGCCCCGTCGTGCAAAGGGCTGTTCTTAAAGAAAATATTCTCAATCAGACGTTGGTTGACATTAGCATCTATCACATCGCCCGTGCGTACCACATCATCCAACGGCATGTTATGCTCCATCACTATCAAAGCACCTACTTTCTGCTTTCCCATACCGATGCATGCCATCACTATCGGCATGATATCCTCATGCTCCAATTTATCCTTTTTGTTGCCTGTCAGGAAGCGCACCAGCGCACTGGCGTGCTGATGCGAACCGAGTGTCAGCAGAAAGCGCCGTATCTCATCCTGAAACAGAATGATAAGCGCCAGCACTCCCACATTGACGAGCTTGTCGAAGATAGAGCCGAGCAACTTCATCTCCAGCACCTGCGACACGACCAGCCAAATCAGGATAAACACCAGAATCCCGGTAAACACATTGATGGAGCCGGAAGCTTTCATCAGCTTGTATGTGTAATACAGCAGCAGAGCCACCAGCAGTATATCTATAAAGTCTTTTATGCCAAATTCAAAAAACACGTTGTTCGGAATTTATTGATTAATAATTCATCTTTCGCAGGTAGCATGATGAAATGTGCCGTCTCCGCATCTGTTCATCATTTCCACGATTTTCACCGTTTCCACAGCTTCACGCACGTCATGCACGCGCAGTATATTCGCTCCTTTCAGCAAGCATACGGTATCCAGCACAGTGGTTCCGTTCAGCGCTTCCTGAGGTGTAATGTCCAGCAAACGATAAATCATCGACTTGCGCGAAACTCCCACCAACAAAGGCAGCTCAAAAATACGGAATTCCTCCAGATGGGCCAGCAGTTCATAATTGTGTTCCACCGTCTTGCCAAAGCCGAATCCGGGGTCCAGAATAATATCCTTCACTCCCAAATCATGCAACTGCTGCACCTTGCGCGCAAAATACAGGAAGACATCTTTCAGCAGATTGTCATAATGAGGATGCTGCTGCATATTTTGCGGAGTACCCTGCATGTGCATCATTATATAGGGTACATTCAGCCGGGCAACGGTACGGAACATGTCGGCGTCCATCTCTCCGGCAGCGATATCATTGATAATCGCAACTCCATATTCCTCCACACACATGCGGGCAACGTCCGCACGAAAAGTATCGACAGAAACAACCGCTTCCGGCTGTACATTGCGGAGGATGCCAAGTCCCATGCGCAAACGCTCCATTTCTTCCCGGGGCGATACGTTCTCTGCATTGGGACGTGACGAGTAAGCCCCTATATCAATCATTACGGCTCCTTCGGCGATGATTTGCTCCACCCGGCATGCAATCTCTTTTTCCGTCCGCATGCGGCTGCCTTCATAAAAAGAATCGGGTGTGACATTCAATATGCCCATGACACAAGGCATAGAAAGGTCAAGCAACTGACCGTTGACATTTATGTAACTTGCTTTCCGTGCATCCATGAATAGTTTTCTTTTATAGACTTCTGCAAATGTAAAACAAAAAAGTGGCAGATGATACAAATCATTCACAAAATAAGCTATCTTTGCGAAAAGTTGTATCTGTTTTTTGAAATGAAAACACACTTTCTTCATATATTACGTTGCGCGCTGTGCCTCGTGTTCATCCTGAACTGCAGCGTCGTACTTCATGCTCAGCAGAAGGATGTGGCAAAAGAGTTTGACGTGGACAGCACACTGTACGCTTACTACATGCGTTGCAAGGCTTCCGTAAACGATGCCGCGGTGATGCAGATGTGCGACACCCTGTACCGCATGGCCGGAGAAAAGAGAGATGTGAGGATGCAAGCCGTGGCCCTCTCCACCAAGCTGGACTATCATTATTTTCGGAATGACAAAGACAGCATTGTGTACTACGTCAATGTGGTGAAGAAGTTCGCTGTGGAAACCAATCAACTGAAATATTACTTCTTCGCATGGGGCAAGCGGCTCATCAGCTACGAAATCAAGCAAAGACAATACAACACAGCACTCTACGAAGCCGACAGAATGATGAGGGACGCCGAAGCCCGGAACTATCCCGGCGGAATAGCCAACGGATATAATATCCTGAGCTCCATCTACGAAACAAAAGACCTCTTAAAGCTCGCCGCCGAAAACAAGAAGAAAGAAATAGAGATCATCCAGAAGTACAAGATGGATACCTTCAACCTCTCCTCCGCTTATTCATTCTTAGGCCGCTGTCTGGCCCAACTTGGCGAGACAGACGCGGCGAAGAAAGCGATGGAAGAAGCGGGGAAATGCATAAGGAGCGACGAACAGGAGTTCTATCTGTACAACAGATATGCCATTGTCTATCTCCATTCAGGCGAACATGCCAAAGCATACGAATATATACAGAAGGAGAAGCAGATATTAGACCAGCATAAATTGCAGCCCCAAAGAGAACGTGATTACATAGAGACTCTAAGTGACTACTACATCCGGACGCGTCAATACGAGAAGGCTCTGGAGATTCACAAACTTCCTGCGGAAGCCGTGGAAAACATCAGCCTGAACGTCAACTATCTGGTTAAACAGGCGGAAATCTATCACCACATGGGCAACTTCAAAAAGGCGGCGGACTACTATCAGCTCTATATAAGCAAGAGAGACTCCCTGTACAAGATACAAGAAGACATCACCGCCAGTGAATATGCAGCCATGCTGAATGTAGAAACCCTGAACACCGAAAAGGGAGAATTGCAACAAGAAATACAGAAACGGGAGCTTGCCAACAAGCAACGCATCATCTTCTTCCTCGCCATCCTGTTGGCATTCGGTGGAATCGTCTTGTACAGAGAACGGATGCTCAACAGCAAGCTGCGCCACTCGCAAAGGCAACTGTCTGACAAAAACGGAGAGCTGATGGCTTCGGAAAAGGAGTTGCGGCTCTCGCAAAAGGAACTGCTGCAAGCCAAAGAACTGGCCGAAAAAGCCAGCAATATGAAAACGGAATTCATACAGAGCATGAGCCACGAGATACGTACACCGCTTAATTCCATTGTAGGATTCTCGCAAATCATCAGCAGCATGAGTAAGGACAACGATGACACTAAGGAGTTTGCCGAAATTATAGAACAAGGCAGCAACAACCTGCTGCACTTGGTGGACGATGTACTGGATATTGCCAATCTGGACAGTGGCACAGAGATAGAAACCAACACCGGAGTGGATGCCACTGCCATCTGCCGGCAGTGCGTTGCCGACATAGCTCCCCACCTCAGGCCTTGTGTCAGTCTTAATCTGCATACGGAATCGGAAGAATTCTACTTTTACAGCAATCCGATGCGCCTTTCTCAAATCTTGCTGCATCTGCTGAGGAATGCCGCCAAATTTACCGAAAAGGGAGAAATTATCCTGAAGTGGGCCCAAGACAAGGAGCATATCTTCTTCACCGTCACCGATACGGGTATCGGCATCCCCAAGGACAAGCAGGAATTTGTATTCGAGCGATTCACTAAAATCAACACTTTTGCACAGGGAACCGGACTGGGGCTTTCCATCGGGCGCACCTGTGCCGACCGGATGGGCGGAAGCCTGACACTGGACTCCAGTTATACCGGCGGCTGCCGCTTCGTACTGACATTGCCGTTAAAGCGTGAATCATCATATTAGCCTATTAAAATAGTCTTCTCCAAAAATCAATGTAGCAAATTAAACTCTATCTTTGCGGTCTATTTCTAAACAACAAGAAGATTATGGACATCACTTCTCTCTATCAGATATTCTTAGAATGTACCTGCGTCACCACCGACAGCCGCAACTGTCCGCAAGGCTCACTTTTCATCGCCCTGAAAGGCGCCAACTTCAATGGCAACGCCTTTGCAGCCAAGGCGCTGGAACAAGGCAGCACCTATGCCATGGTGGACGAAGCCCAATACGCACCCGCCGGAAACACACATTATATATTAGTGGACAACTGCCTCCGCACTTTGCAGAAATTAGCCAATTACCATCGTAACCAGCAAGGCACACGCATCATCGGCATTACCGGAACCAATGGCAAAACCACTACGAAAGAGTTGATGGCTGCCGTGCTCTCACAAGGTCACAGTGTGCTCTACACGCAAGGAAACCTGAACAACCACATTGGCGTGCCCCTGACATTGCTGCGTCTGAAAGCCCACCACGACCTTGCCGTCATAGAAATGGGCGCCAGCCACCCCGGTGACATCAGGGAACTTGTAGAGATAACCGAGCCGGATTACGGCATCATCACCAATGTGGGAAAAGCCCACCTGGAAGGTTTCGGTTCCTTCGACGGAGTAATCAAGACCAAGGGAGAACTATATGACTATCTGCGTCGCCGGGGCGACTCCACCATCTTCATCGATCACGACAATCCGTATCTGAAGGAAATAGCCTGGGGGCTGAACATGATTCCTTACGGCACGGAAGACGAACTGTATGTCAATGGCCGCATCACCGGCAATTCTCCTTACCTGACTTTTAAATGGAAAGCCGGCAAAGAAGGTGAACGCCATGAAGTGCAGACGCAACTCATCGGCGAATACAACTTCCCGAATGTTCTGGCAGCCGTTACAATCGGCCGCTTCTTCGGTGTGGAACCTGCAAAAATAGACAAAGCCCTGGCCGAATATGTTCCGCAGAATAACCGTTCGCAGCTTAAAAAGACCGCAGACAACATCCTGATTGTCGATGCATACAATGCCAATCCTACCAGCATGATGGCGGCCATCAGCAATTTCCGCAACATGCAGGCCGAAAACAAGATGCTGATATTGGGAGATATGCGCGAATTAGGGAAAGACAGCGCCGAAGAACATCAGAAGATAGTAGATTATCTGGAGAAATGCGGATTCGGCAATGTCATTCTTGTAGGAGAGCAATTTGCCGCCACCCGGCATGGCTATCTCACCTGTCCCAATGCTTCTGCACTGATCGAGGCATTGCAAAAAGACCGGCCGGCCGGAAAGACTATCCTGATAAAAGGCTCCAATGGAATCAAGTTGGGCACGATAACAGATTTCCTGTAAATCACTTTCCCGCCATCACCGGCCTCAAAATGAAATAAGCAATCAGAGATGCCAACACTGCCCCTGTGGTGTTGGCGGCAAAGTCCAGCCAATCGCCACCGCGATAGGTCGTGCAATATTCCTGCAACAGTTCCACCACTCCGCTGAAGATGACGGGGCAGACCAGCGCGCCCACCCACGCATGCCACAAAGGCTGACCGTCGCGGCGATGCGCCCGCAAGAATTCTATCCACAACATGCCCGACATGCCGAAATACATACAGACATGTACCACCTTATCTATGCCCGGAATTGTATTCAGTTCCGTTGTAGGCGGTTTGAAGAATGAGAGATAAATCACTGCAAGGATAATGCAGAGTGACAAAGGGTATTTCTTGATGATATAATACAACATACGGCTAAATAACAAACGATTTGTATGCAAAAGTACGGAATGTTTTCTATATTTGCGCTTCCTTGTAAGCATTAATAACGAATTGTACGAAAAAACCACGGTTTATGACAAGAAATGACAGAGCCAACTTCGGGAGCAAAATAGGTGTAATTCTTGCTTCGGCAGGTTCGGCAGTCGGTTTGGGCAACATCTGGAGATTTCCTTTTGAAACGGGCAACCACGGGGGAGCCGCATTCATCCTTATCTATCTGGCATGCGTGCTTATACTGGGAATCCCCATCATGATTGCCGAATTCCTAATCGGCCGACATTCGCGCGCCAACACAGCGGGAGCCTATCAAAAGTTAGCTCCCGGCACACTGTGGCGCTGGATAGGACGTATGGGAGTGCTGACCGGATTCCTGATACTCGGATACTATTCGGTAGTGGCCGGATGGACGCTTGAGTTCATCGGAGAGGCTGCCGCCAACGGCTTTGCCGGAAAATCGGCCGCCGACTTCATCTCTTCCTTCAACAGCTTTGTAGGCAATCCGTGGCGGCCTGTACTCTGGATGGTACTGTTCTTGCTCGCCACGCACTTCATCATTGTGAAAGGCGTGGAGAAGGGAATCGAGAAATCCGCCAAAATCATGATGCCCATGCTTTTCATCTTGCTGATAATCCTTGCCGTGTGCTCTGTCTCACTGCCCGGAGCAGGCGCGGGCATTGAGTTCCTGTTGAAGCCCGACTTCAGCAAAGTGGACGGCAATGTACTGTTAGGAGCCATGGGGCAGGCGTTCTTTTCGCTGAGTTTGGGGATGGGATGCCTTTGCACGTATGCATCTTATTTCAGGAGCGACACCAACCTCTCCAAGACTTCATTCAACGTTGCCGCCATCGACACGTTAGTGGCGGTATTGGCAGGCTTCATCATCTTCCCCGCCGCCTTTTCCGTAGGCATTCAGCCGGATGCAGGTCCAAGCCTGCTATTCATCACATTGCCCAATGTCTTCCAGCAAGCATTCGGCGGAGTCCCTTGGCTGGCTGTCCTGCTGTCTGTGATGTTCTACGTCCTGTTGGCATTGGCAGCATTGACCTCTACCATCTCCCTGCACGAAGTAGCCACAGCCTATCTGCACGAAGAGTTTGACTTTACACGTGGCAAAGCCGCAAAGTTAGTCACGGCGGGATGCATCTTCCTGGGAGCATTAAGTTCGCTCTCTTTAGGAGCCGGCAAGGAGTACACGATATTCGGCATGACCCTGTTCGACCTCTTTGATTTCGTGACCGCCAAAATCATGCTGCCCACAGGCGGATTCTTCATAGCCATCTTCACCGGCTGGTATCTGGACAAGAAGATTGTATGGGAGGAAATCAGCAATGACGGAACACTGAAAGTACATATATACAGGCTGCTGCTGTTCATTCTGAAATTCATCGCCCCGATAGGCATTGCAATTATATTCATCAACGAACTGGGCCTGTTGAGATAGAGTGAGAACACGAATCCCGTTCGGAGACTTCCTTTACTTCTCGCGAGGCGAGAGACGCGGCATACTGGTTCTGACAGCCATCATTGTCTTGGTATTCTTTGCCGGATATTACCATTCTTACCAAAGGAAACGACAGGCAGCCGGCAAAGAAGACCTCCGCAAATAGACCACCGCCATCGCGGAATATCAATCTTTCATGGCCTCCGTACAGAAAGAAAAGAAACGGCAGCAACAACCTTCTCACAAAGGCAACACCGCATGGAGGGCGGCTGTCACGCCGTTCCCCTTCAATCCCAACACGGCCGACTCCACTACCTTCCGTCGCTTAGGCCTGCCGGATTGGATGACACGGAACATCCTGCGCTACCGCAGCCGGGGAGGCAAGTTCCGCAAAGCGGAAGATTTCAAGAAGATATACGGACTGACGGAAAAGCAATATCTGGCACTTCTTCCCTGCCTCCGTATCGCAGAGGAAGACTTGACGAGGGAAATGCCCCGTCCTCTGTATGCCGCACCTGCAACAGAAAGCCTCATCGGAAACCGGCAGGCGGAGAATTATAAATATCCTCCCGGAACCGTCATCAACCTGAACCGTGCCGACACCGCAGAACTGAAAAAAATACCGGGTATCGGCAGCAACATCGCCCGCCTGATTGCAAGCTATCGCCAACGTTTAGGCGGATTCTGCCGGATTGAGCAGTTGCAGGAAATCCGTCTGAACTATCAGCAACTGCAACCGTGGTTTCACATAGACAGCAGGGAACTCCGCCGCATCAACCTGAACCGCGCCGGTATAGAGGGGCTGCGCAGCCATCCATACATCAACTTCTATCAAGCCAAAGCATTTGTGGAGTACCGGAAGAAAAAAGGTGTGCTCTGCAGCCTCAAACCGTTTGCCCTTTACGAAGAGTTCTCAGAAACAGATTTGGAAAGAATCAGTCCTTACGTCTGTTTTGAGTAACCTGTTATCGTATTCTACCATATTTTATATATTTTTGCAAAAAGCGAAGAAAAGGCGTTCGGTACAGATCATTACAAACTATAAAGACTATAATTATGAAGAAACAGATTCTTTTCCTGTTGCTGCTGACAAGCATCCACATCCATGCAACCTCGCCCATACAAGGCTTGCTGGAGCGTATCGACAAAGGGGCATCACGGAAATTCGTCATCGAACAAGTGAAGTCGGACAAGGACTTCTTTGAGCTGGACCGGCAGAAAGGCAAAGTCGTGGTCCGTGGCAACAACTACGTCAGCATAGCCACGGGCATCAACTGGTATCTGAAATACCATGCGGGGATTCATTTGTGCTGGAACAACATGCAGGCCAAACTTCCCGACAGCCTTCCCCCCGTTCCTGAAAAGGAACGGCACGACACCGACCTGAAGTACAGATACAACCTGAACTACTGCACCTATTCGTACACCATGGCTTTCTGGGATTGGGAGCGATGGGAAAAAGAGATAGACTGGATGGCGCTGCATGGCATCAACCTGCCTCTAAGCATTGTAGGAACGGGAAGCGTATGGCGCAATGTACTTTCCCGGTTAGGTTACAGCAAAGAAGAAGTCAATGAATTTGTGGCAGGCCCCGCCTTCCAGGCATGGTGGCTGATGAACAACCTTGAAGGCTGGGGCGGGCCTAATCCCGACCAATGGTACAGCCATCAGGAACAGCTACAGAAACGCATACTGAAGCGCATGCGTGAATACGGCATAGAACCGGTGCTTCCCGGCTATTCGGGCATGATTCCCGCCAACGCCAAAGAGAAATTAGGACTCGACGTCGCCGATCCGGGAAAATGGTGCGGCTACCGCAGGCCGGCTTTTCTGCAACCTTCCGACAAGAATTTCCGCCGCATCGCCCGCCTCTACTACAAGGAGATGACCCGGCTCTACGGAAAGGCAAACTATTACAGCATGGACCCCTTCCACGAAGGCGGAAACACGAAAGGCGTAGATCTTGACGCTGCCGGAAAGAGCATACGCGATGCGATGAAGGAAGCCAATCCCCAAGCGGTGTGGGTGGCTCAGGCATGGGGAGCATGCCCCTACGACAACATGATAAAAAATCTGCCGGAGGGCGACATGATAGTGCTCGACCTCTACTCGGAAAGCCGTCCCCAATGGGGCGACCCTGCATCCGCCTGGTATCGCAAGCAAGGTTTCGGCCGGCACGGATGGATCTACTGCATGCTGCTGAACTTCGGCGGCAACGTAGGCTTGTACGGCAAGATGGAACATGTGATCGATGAATTCTACAAAGCAAGAGAGAGTGCCTTTGGCGGCACGCTGCAAGGTGTAGGCCTCACCATGGAAGGCTCTGAAAACAATCCCGTGATGTACGAACTGCTGTGCGAACTGCCGTGGCACGGGCGGCGCATCTCCAAAGACCAGTGGCTGAAAAGCTACCTCAAGGCACGCTATGGCAAAACCACCCCGCAAACAGTTGAAGCCTGGCTGAAACTGAGCAACACCATCTACAACAGTCCCAACGCCTCCACACAGCAGGGAACGCACGAATCCGTATTCTGCGCCCGCCCGTCACTGGAAGCATATCAGGTTTCCTCCTGGTCGGAAATGAAAGATTACTATGCACCGGCCGACATCATCCGCGCGGCCGGCAAAATGATAGAAGCCGCCGAAGAATTTCGCGGGAACAATAATTTCGAGTACGACCTGATAGACGTGGTTCGCCAGGCCGTTGCCGAAAAAGGAAGGCTGGTTTACCCCATCGTAGTCAGCGCCTACAAGGCAGCCGACAAACAACTGTTTGAAGCAGCTTCCGCCCGCTTCCTCGAACTGATAGAACTACAAGACAAACTGCTGGGCACGCGCAGAGAGTTCAGGCTGGGCACATGGACAAACTATGCCCGCAACATGGGTGAAACAGATGCGCAAAAAGACCTGTACGAATGGAATGCACGCGTGCAAATCACCACCTGGGGCAACCGCACAGCCGCCAACGAAGGAGGCCTGCACGACTATGCGCACAAGGAATGGAACGGATTGCTGCGCGACTTCTACTACATGCGCTGGAAAGCCTATTTTGACGAACTCCGCAGCACACTGAACGGCAACGCTCCGAAAGAGACAGATTTCTATACACTGGAAGAAAACTGGGCCGGACAGCACAATCCGTACTCCGCAGAGCCTGAAGGGGATGCCACGGACATTGCCAAGGAAGTATATGGCAAAATAACAGACAAGTAATCGCACCTATATATCCAGCGTGCTGCATCTATATATCGGGCGTGCTGCATCTATAGATGCAGCAAACTGGATATATAGATGCAGCAAGCCCGATATATAGCACGACTTTCCGCATCATACCCATACCATAAAAATAACATTCGGACTTAGCACCCTGCACAGAATCCCTTCCATAACGTATGTTAAATATTTATTCAAAAGGTCATGTTTTATGAAACATATCCTTATATTGTAAAAAAAAGCCAGATAAACTTCCCAAAGACTTTCTATACCAAGAAAAACAATTCAAGCCCTACATCGACATGAAAAACAAATTAACGTTATTATCTCTATTTGCCGCCTTCCTGTTGTGCTGCACAGAGCAGGAATCAGACATCGGTAACGAAACCGAAAGATTTTTCAATACGTCCGGAGCCGAGCACCGGCTCAGCCTGATAGCCGATCGGTTGAAACAAAAGTAAGGATACTACAACCTACCGGATACTTACCCGACAGATTATGACGCGCACCATAAACGACCGTGTAGAGCAAAACTGGATGTTCGACTACTTCACAATCTATGCATTACAGAAAAAACCGGCAAGCGGACTCTCCATTGTACCGGAACTGCCCTTGGCTTCTACCCGTTCGATCAGTGGAACGATCACCGAGCACTGCAACCATATTATATCGTATGCCGGAGAATATGAAACCGATCAAGGATATTATTGCTGGTATGAAGTCGATATTTATTGCATAGCCGAAAACTTCGATGTGTTTAAACCGGGGGGAGGCGGCAGCAGCGCATTTGGGAACGGTTATATGGAAAATGATTACTACGGTGGTGGAGGAGGAAACAACTCTGCCAAACAGAACGAAGACAGATCACCCTGCAATGCGGCAAACCAATTGTCAAATGACGCCGCATTCAAGGCTAAAGCAAACAGTCTGTTCAATGCAACAAAAAACTATCGTACCGGCGACACCGAGAACGGATGGATAAAGACCACAACGAAACAATACATATCTCCATCAGAAAGGACTGCAAAAAGCATGAAATACCCCGACCTGACCGGCAAGAAGATTACAGAAGAGTATCACAGCCATCCCACCGGTTCATGCATTCCATCTTTTGCAGACTTGAAAGTCTTGGCTACGAGATATAAGAAAGGGCAAATAGATGTGGCAAACTTCTCTTATGGGGTAATCAGTAGTATGGGATGTTTCACGATGGTGATTACGTCGGAAGAAGCATTCAAGGGCTTTGCGGAAAAAATACTGTATGATCCTAAAATAAAGATAGCTTATAATAAGATGCACGAAATAGAGAATACTAATGGCGTTGATACGGCTATAGCCAAATTCATAGACTTTTTAAAAAAAGCGGTTTCAGGCTTAGATGTATTATTTAGTGCTGCATCCTATGACAATAACGGAGATGCCGCTTTAAGCAATTGGCAAGCCAAGGATAGTAACGGAAGTGCAGGTATTTCAAACTATAATTGCAATTAACCAACTAAATGAAAATGATTATGAAACGAATTTGTATGATTTTAGTCTTTGTACTTGCTTGTATAGAAGTATTTTCTCAAGCAAATTATGATGCTTTTGTAGGAACATGGGTGTATCAGAAGAATGATACGGTATTTAGGATTAAATTGCAAAAAGGTACAATGGAATTTGGAACAATGGGAGATGTACCCGGAATCTTTGGAGGATATTATCTCAGCGTAAAAGGAGTTGTGAAGGAAGATTACATTAAAACAATGCCGACAACATGGGATGCCGGTGTTTCTGCTCCATCAGGTAATATCTATATTGATGGATTTAGTATTACTCCTAATTATTTAGGCTTTACCTTTTATGACCAACGCAAGCAGCATATAAACGGTACGGGGATACCGGGTGGAAAAATGAGACTTATTGCCCCTAATAAGCTGCATTGGGAATTGAATGAGGAAGAAGGTCTATGGGCCATACTGGAAGGATCGGGTGAAGATATGACACCCAGAGGATTCTCTGTACCTGCCGATGTTATAATGACTAAAGAATGAGATGAAACGAATTAGTGCGATTTTAATCCTTGTATTTGCTTGTATAGAAGTATTCTCTCAAGCAAATTATGATGCTTTTGTAGGAACATGGGTGTATCAGAAGAATGATACGGTATTTAGGATTAAATTGCAAAAAGGTATTGTAAAAACTTCCATAGCGGCTTATAGTAATGTTTTTGGCGGTTATTATCTTTGCGTAAAAGGAATAGTCAAGGAAAACTATATAAAAACGTTACCGACTATATGGGATGTTAAGATGTCCACTTCTGCTCCTTCATATAATATATATATTGATGCCTCCAGTAATACTCCTAATTACTTAGGTTTCACATTCTACGACCAACGCAAAAAGCATATAAATGGTAAAGGAATACCGGGTGGAAAAATGAGACTTATTGCTCCTAATAAGCTTCATTGGACATTGGATGAAGAAGATGGTCTATGGGCCATACTGGAAGGATCGGGTGAAGATATGACACCCAGAGGATTCTCTGTACCTGCCGATGTTATAATGACTAAAGAATGAGATGAAACGAATTAGTGCGATTTTAATCCTTGTATTTGCTTGTATAGAAGTATTTTCTCAAGCAAATTATGATGTTTTTGTAGGAACATGGGTGTATCAGAAGAATGATACGGTATTTAATGCATCACCCTGCGCAAAAGGTTCTCTATAAAACATGTTAAATATTTATTCAAAAGGTCATGTTTTATGAAATATCTCCTTATATTGTAAAAAAATCTTCCGCATAAGATTTCAATGCAATATAAACCTTCTAAATCATCAATTGTATTATGAAAAAACTTTTATTCTTATTTCTAAATGCTCTTGTGCTGACAATTATGGGATGTGGCAATGACGCTGTTCCTAAGGACGAAGCGTGGGATAGTGAACGTACTATTATCATCGCCTCAAAAAAGTTGTTTGGAGTAGTTCCTAACATTGAGCACCATGTATGCGATTCATTGTATGCTGTCAAGAATGCTTCGAGCGATGAAGAATGGAAAGCTTTCTCAGTCGAAATAGAAAACTTTGACTATCAACCCGGTTATGAGTATGTTTTAAAACTGAACATTCATCACGTGAGGTTGTTTCAAGACGGAATCTGAAAAACTACCCAAAGATTTTCTATATTAAAAAAAAGGTTTGAGTAACTGAAAAACACGATATTATGAGACTAATGTCGGCTCTGTTATATTCCCATCCAGCAAATGTATAGTACGATCCGTTGTCTGTGCCAACCCTTCATCGTGCGTCACGATGACAAAAGTTTGCCCGAAGCGGTTGCGCAAATCAAAGAAAAGGCGGTGCAGTTCTTCTTTATTATGCGTGTCAAGGCTGCCCGAAGGTTCATCCGCCAACACCACGGCAGGATGGTTGATTAACGCACGGGCCACGGCCACACGTTGCTTCTCACCTCCGGACAATTCGTTAGGCTTATGCGAAGCCCTGTCCGCAAGCCCCATAAATTCAAGGATTTCCGTGGCAGCCACCTTCGCCTCCTGCTGTCCCTTCCCGGCAATGAAGGCCGGTATCATCACATTCTCCAAAGCCGTGAACTCGGGCAGCAGTTGGTGAAACTGAAAGACGAAGCCGATGTGCCGGTTGCGGAATGCGGAAAGCTGCTTTTCACCCATACGGTTTACCGACGTATCATTGATAGTCACCAAACCGCTGTCCGGCATGTCCAGTGTGCCCATAATCTGCAACAAGGTGGTTTTCCCCGCGCCGCTGGGCCCGACAATGCTGACTATCTCTCCCTTTTCTATCTTCAGGCTGATGCCGCGCAGCACCTGCAAGCTTCCAAAACTTTTCGCAATATTGTCCAACTGAATCATAATCTGCCTAATTAAACTTTTTGTCACCTATATTGAGGGCAAAAGTATGGAAATATTCGGCAGAACGCACTTATCTCATTGCATTACTGTGTTAATTTTTACTATATACAGTATTCTTCTTAAAGTTTATTAATACATTTGCACCAACAAAACATAAGCAAACAGCATGGATAATACACCTGACTACCAACAATTAGAACAAAAGTTGGAGAAGGCTAAGCAAACTGCCTTCGGGACCAACATGGGCCATGATATAAGGACTCCTCTAAATGCCATTACCGGCTTTGCAAGACTGATGCCCGAAAGTGGCGACAAGGCATCGAAAAGCTTCAACGCTTATAAACCGAAACCCATCAACAGAAACGCTTTGAAAGAGCGAATCACAAGATTGCCCGGACGATAAACAGATCAAGATAACAACTGGAAGCGACATTGACCTCATTCAATGTCCGGGCCTCCTTTATTATTAAATAATCAGAGACTATAAAAACATAAATATGTATAAAAGAACTTTTAGCCTGTTGGCATTACTCCTACTCTTGGTGGGGCAAAGCATCCGGGCACAGATTACGGAGTGCAAAGGCATAGTCCGTTCGGCAGAAGATAACCAACCGATTGTCGGAGCCTTAGTAAAAGTAGTAGGAACTACCGATGGAGGCATCACCGACTTGGAAGGACGGTTCTACATCAAGAACCTTTCATCCGGCAGCTCTCTCCGGCTGCAAGCGTCCTCAATAGGCTACAAGACTCAAGAGATACCTCTGAAAGCCTACAATGAAATCGTAATGCAGGCCGAGAACCAGATGCTGGACGAAGTGGTGATAGTGGCCTACGGAAATTCCTCCAAGAAAGCCCTGACGGGTGCGGTGGCACAAATCAATGAAAAGGCATTGCGATCGCGTGCGCTTACCACTCCACTCAGCGCCCTTGAAGGAGCAGCCCCCGGTGTGCAGATAGCCAACAACATGGGTGACATGAACCATCCGGGGTTCAGCATGACCATCCGCGGGCTGGGCTCCGTGAACGGCAGTTCCGCCCCACTGATTGTGCTGGACGGACTGGTACTGGAATACAGCGATGTGTTCAGTGACATCAATCCCAACGACATTGCCAGCATCAGTGTATTGAAAGATGCCTCTGCCACCGCCCTCTATGGTAACCGAGCCGCCAACGGTGTTGTCCTCATTACCACCAAAACAGGTAAGGGCGACCGCCTCAGCGTGGAAGCCAACATCAAGCAGGGCACTTACAGCCGCGGACTTCCCGGCTATGAGAAAATGGGTGTGAAAGACTGGATGGAAACCTACTGGAAAGCTACCCAACGCAGCTATATGGTTGATAAAAACATGACGGCAGCCGATGCCGCAGCCACTACCACCGCCAATCTGGTGAAGAATATGGGTGTCAATGTCTTTGACCGCGCCGATGCTGAAGTGTTTGACGGAAATGGAAACCTGGTTGCCAACATGCTGCCAAGCTATAACGATACCGACTGGATGGATGCCATCACCCGCAACGGCTACCGCCAGGAATACAACGTCAGCGCCAGCGCCGCAACGGAGAAATACGACTTCTACGCATCGGCAGGCTATCTGAGCGAGAACGGGTACATCAAGACTACCGACATGAACCGCACCACGGCACGGCTGAAAGCGAACTTCCGCCCCAACAGTTGGTTCAAGGGAGGCATCAACCTGTCCGGCAACGTGTCCGAGGGCAGCTATCTGGACTATTCGACAGACGGCTTTACAAGCGTAAAGAACCCATTTGTCACGCTGGAACGCATGGCGCCCATCTACTCCTATTACGCCCACAACGAAGACGGAAGCCTTGTTTTGGGCAGTGACGGAAATCCGACCTACAACCTGAACCAAGCCTACCTGGGCAACCGGAACATCATCTACGAGATGTACAACAATGTGCACAAAGCCAAACGTACCACATTGAACGGCGATGTATATGGCACTATCTCTTTCCTGAAGGATTTCAACTTCACCGTTCGCGGCAACCTCTATTCTTTTGCCAACAACAAGCGCGAATATCAAAACGCGGTGAGTGGTGAAGGCATGAATACCGGCATTCTCACCCGTTCGTTCTCCAACTTCAAGCAAATGCGCTTTACCGAGGAGCTGAACTGGGCGCACGATTTTGACAAGCACCATATAGACGCTTTCCTTGCGCATGAAGCCTACAAGCTACACCTTGAAAGCGACAACGCCATTAAAATGGGACAGAAGATGGATATGGTATTTCCTGAGCTGAGCAACTTCAATACCGCAAACACTGTATCCGGCGGCGAGTCGGAATATACCACCGAAAGCTATCTGATGCGCGCCCGCTACAACTATGCCGACACCTACTTTGCCGAAGCCTCTTTCCGTCGCGACGGCTCGTCACGCTTTTACAACCCTTGGGGCAACTTCTGGTCCGTAGGAGCCGCCTGGCTGATAAGCAACGAAGCCTTTATGCAACCCGTCACCGCCGTCAACTCTCTGAAGCTGCGTGCTTCTTACGGTGAAACGGGTAATGACGAAATATCAAATACCAGCACAAACTTCTACCCTTATCAGGCCATCTACGGCGGATATACCGTGGGATATGGAGGCTTCGGAGCATTGACCGTAAAGCAGAACTACAACGAGGCACTTACGTGGGAGAAGAACGCCACTTTTGATGTGGCCGTAGAAGCCCGCCTGTTCAACCGGCTGAATGTAACGTTAGAATACTATGACCGCCAGTCCAAGAATCTGCTGTTCAGCGTCTTCAATCCCTTGTCCGCCGGAGCCACCGACATATATTTTGCCAGTGGCGGCACTAATACCGGCATGTCCGTGGTAAACCGCAATGTAGGCAATGTATCCAACCGCGGCTGGGAGTTGGCCGTCAATGCAGATGTATTGACACAGAAAGACTGGAAATGGAACGTAGGCGTAAACCTTACCCTGCCAAGCAACAAAATCACCACACTGCCCGGTCACACAGACATAGCCAACGGAATACAGCGTTTCTCCGAGGGACACAGCATCTATGAGTTCTACATGACCCAATGGGCAGGAGTGGACCAAGCCAACGGACGGGGAGTTTACATTGCCGACCCGGAACAAGCCACCGAAACCAACCTGGCAAAAGGAAACATCTTCCAACTGGACAACGGCGAATACTATACCTACAATGCCACTTATGGCAAGGAAGACTGGTCCGGCTCCGCCCTGCCCGACTGCTACGGCAGCATCAGCAGTGAACTGAACTACAAAGACTTCACCCTGTCATTGCTGGGCACATGGTCCATCGGAGGTAAGATATTCGACAGCAATTATGCCTGGCTGGCCCTGTTCAACACAGACAAGTACAGCGCCCTGCACAAAGACCTGCTTAACGCATGGACAGCAGCCCCCGCAGGCATCACGGAAGAAAGCACCTCGGCCTCCCGCATCGATGCCAACGGCACTCCGCGTATAGACATATCAAAAGAAGCCGCCTATTTCGCCACCACTTCCAGCCCCTCCAGCACCCGCTTCTTAGTGGATGCCGGCTACTTCTGCATGAAGAACATCAGCCTGCAATACCGCGTGCCACAAAGCCTGGTTCAGCGTATGGGCATTCAAGGCCTCAGCTTCACCGGAAGCGTGGAGAATGCCTTCACCCTGACAGCCCGCAAGGGACTGAACCCTCAGTACGGCTTCAGCGGAACCCAGGCGGTGACCTACGTTCCGGCACGCGTATTCTCTATCTCAGCCAACATCAAATTCTAAAAAACGAAACAGCAATGAAAAAGATATATTACCTTTTATTGTCGGTCTGCCTCACCACCGCCTGCCAAAGCGACTGGCTGACACAGAACCCCACTACCGGCGGCAGCGCCGGAGAAATCAACGGATTCGTTGACAATGCCAAGCTGGCCATCAACGGCATGGCACGCACCATGTACATGCAAATGGCGGCAGGTACAGGTTACAATGGCGAAGCTACCGTAATGTCTTATATAGGCGAGTGCGTGGGGCGTGACTTCATCTACACCCGTTACGAATCCGGCTTTAAGAACGGAGAAAACGGAGTGTTCAACACCCAGAACACAGCCCGTTGGGACTACGTGCCCTGGACCTATTACTACACCTTGATAATGAACGGCAATACCTTGCTGGAAAATATCGACCAAGCTGCCGGAGACGACAACCAACGGAAGTTTCTGAAAGCGCAGATCCTGACTTTCAGGGCGCATGCTTACAGCCGGTTGATAGAGATGTACTGCGATGCATGGGACGTCAGCAACCAAGGAGCCGCCGACGGCGTGGTGCTTCGTCTGGACACATCGAACGGAAGCCAACCGCTATCCTCGCTCGCCGACTGCTACACTCAGGTCTATCAGGACTTGAAAGATGCAATCAATCTCTATACCGAAAGCGGGCTGACACTGAAGGAAGTCTATAACATGGCAGACGTGACCACCATCCAGCTACCCGATGCCGCCGTGGCACATGCCGTGTATGCCCGCGCCGCACTCAACAAGGAAGACTACGCCACCGCACTGGAACAAGCCAAACTGGCACGCACAGGGCATCCGCTGATGACCGTTGCCCAATACAAAAGCGGCTTCAACGCCGCCAACGATGAATGGCTTTGGGGAGCCTTTGCCAACGAAAGCGACAATATAGGCTATTATGCTTTCCAAACTTTCATGGCATACAACGGCTCGGATGCCATGAATTATTACCGTGCCCCGGTTGCCAACCGTGAGCTGATAGACGACTTCCCTGACACGGACATCCGCAAGGGACTGTTTATCCACAAAGGCATTTATTGCGGAGAGGGCGAAGACGCGGCAAGCCTGAACTTTACGGACGATGCCAACTTAGGCATGTTCAGGTGTGTCAACCGCACCACCTTGGCCATCAATAAGGAAGATGCCAGCTATCCTGCCTATGCGCGTACCAGAGCCTATGCCGCCGACTTTGCCGAGGCCAACGGCGGATACAGCATATCCGCCCGCATCATCTTCCCCTACACGGCACTGAAGTTCTCCACACCCAGCAACGGTACAGCCTACAACGCCGGTTGCGTGCCCTTTATCCGTTCCTCCGAAATGGTGCTGATAGAAGCGGAGGCCAATTACTTCCTCGACCATGCAGAGGCTGCGCAAGCCAACCTGATAGAGTTGAACAAGACTTCCGGCCGTGACCCCGAATATACCTGCACACTGACGGGCGAAGCCCTGTTCAATGAGATAGTACGCTACCGCCGCCTCGAACTATGGGGCGAAGGGCATAGCTGGTTCGACTGCAAGCGCTGGCATCAGCCGGTGGTTCGCACCTCTTTGCAGAATGGCGGTTCGTTCATCTCCACCATATCGGGCACGCTCGGCGCCAATGCCGATGACACCTTCTGGAAATGGATAATCCCGGCAAATGAGACGGACTACAATGAAGCAATAGGAAAGTAGGACATCGATAGACAATACAGTGTTTATCAGGAAGCTGCCACTTTATTTCTCTTAATGAGGATAAAGTGGCGGTTTTTTGTGCCAATATAGTGGCAGTACACTGCCGGTAAAGCATTATTGCGGCATTGATAAGGGACGCTTCAGCATTAATAAGAATATCAGGGCGGGGCAAGAGGATGCCGTGCAGGCACTACAATCTCTTAATCACGTACTCCGCCAAATAGCAGCCAAAGACGGCAGGCATATAGCTTATCGTGCCGCAGGTGGATTTCTTATTCATCTCGTCTTCGGTCAGGATAACGGCGTTGGGGTCTGCCTGCTCCGTACTGAACACTACCGGCAGCTTGCGCTTGATGCCCATCTTCTGGAGCCGCTTGCGCACCGCCTTGCTCAATCCGCAGTGATAGGTATCCCAAATGTCGGCAAAACGCACTTGCGTGATGTCGCTCTTTGCCCCTGCTCCCATACTCGACACTATCCTGATGCGGCGTTTCATCGCCTCCGCTATCAGGTGGCACTTCGGAGCAAGCGTATCAATGGCATCCACCACAAAATCATACGCATCCGCATCGAGCAACTCAGGGATGTTTTCATCTTTCAGGAACACGGGCAGCACCCGGAGTTGCACCTCCGGATTTATATCCCTGAAACGTGCCTCCAGAATTTCCGCCTTCTGCCTACCCATCGTGGAATGCAAGGCAGGCAATTGGCGATTGATGTTGGAAGGCTGCACCGTATCGGCATCCACAATTGTCATCCGTCCCACCCCGGCACGGCATATCATCTCGGCGGCATAAGCGCCTACCCCACCCAGTCCCACAACAAGTACGTGCGCCCGGTGCAGGCGTTCCATTTTCTCATCTCCCAGCAAGAGCCGGGTTCTCTGTTTCCAATCTCCCATCTTCAAGTCACTAACCGTTAATTACTAAGTTCAGTTCTTCCCGAACCATTTATAGAACCACTTGCCCACCTTCTCGTAATGTTGCGATTCATTGTTTCCGCGAGGATTGGAGAAAGACACCGCATCCTGAGGTTCACCAAGTTGATCGGGATACAAGACAATCAAACTGTTGTTTGCAAAATACTTGCTGATCTGCCCCGGCAGCTTCTCAAAAGAGCTGTCATAAGAAATGGATCCCCGGCGCGCGCTGATTATCACCAGCAAATGATCATAATTCACTTGCCCCGTCAGCAGCAACAAGTCTCCCCAATCATCCAGACGTGAAAAGTCTGTAAGGGTTTGTCCGTATTTCTTCTTCACCAGCGCCTGCAGGTGAGCCGTGGTTTCTTCATTGGCAAAAAAGTGCAGGCGGCAACCCAAAGTCCCCCCCAAACGGCAGAAATGTTCCAGCCACTTCTGGAAGCCTGCCTCGTATTCCGCCTTGGGAGGCACTGCGACGATTACCCGCCTTATCGTATTGATAGGCATCAGTAATTTGGTAACCATCACCTCCCGGTGCAAGCCTTTCAGCAGATTCTCCGTAAGCATGCCGAAGAATGAATCCACGATATTGATCCTGCGGTGCAGGCCTATGATGACATCCGTAACCTCATACTCCTTGGCCGTATGGATAATGCCGGAGGCGATGTTCATGTCGTAACGGGTAATCTGCCTTAACGGAACATCCGCCGAAGCCGTTATCATGGCAGCCATCTCCAAATGTCGCTTGCCCCTAAGCTCCGCAACTTCCGAACTGCCGTCGTCGTTGATGACATTCAGGGCCAGCAGATTATCCTTCTGCTTCGGATCACGTATCACCAAAGACAAGTTCATCAGATCTTCAATCGTATCGGGATTGGCCACGGGAATCAGTATCCTCTCCCCTTCCGCAGAACGGTTCTCCTCCAGATGCGCCTCGTCCATGGCTATCTTACGTGCAGCGCGTTCGGTGATGAAAGAGCTCACGATGCAAGTCACAAGAATCAGCAGAACCGTACCGTTCAAAACATCATCATTCAACAGCCGTTCCCCGCCGGGCAGGATAATGTTATACCCCACCAATACGGCCGCCAGGGTCGCTGCAGCCTGTGCATTACTCAATCCATACATCAGCTCGCGCTCTACACCCCCCATCCCATAAATCTTCTGAGTCAGCCAGCAGGCAATCCATTTTCCCGTCAGCGCCACGGCAATCATCACAGCCGCCACCTTCAAGGCATCGCCGCGACCGAAAATCACGTGCAAGTCTATCAGCATTCCCACACCGATCAGGAAGTACGGAATGAAAAGCGCATTGCCCACAAACTCCAGATGATTCATCAGGGGGGAGACATGCGGAATAAGACGGTTCAGCACCAATCCGGCAAGGAAAGCACCCAGAATTCCTTCCATTCCCACAAATTCCATCAAACCGGCTCCCAGAAACACCATGGCAAGCACAAAGATAAACTGCATCACATTGTCATCATATCGCCGGAAAAACCAACGTCCTATACGCGGAAAGGAATATACGATCAAAACACCCAGGAATATGACTTTGACTACCAGCCAAATCCAGAACAAGCCATCGGACTCTCCTTTGAAGAGCCCTCCCACCACGGCCAATACCAGCAAGGTGAGTGTGTCCGTTACGGCCGTACCTCCCACAGCGATACTGACACTGCGATGCCTCGACACACCATAACGAATGACAATGGGATAAGCCACCAGCGTATGCGAAGCATACATACTGGCCAGCAATATGGAAGTCACCACGCCATACTTCAACAATGCCATGTTTGTGACCATGCCTATGCCTATCGGAACGATAAAAGCCAGCAGGCCCAGTACCAGCGCCT
Source organism: Bacteroides helcogenes P 36-108 (assembly GCF_000186225.1). Classification (NCBI taxonomy): domain Bacteria; kingdom Pseudomonadati; phylum Bacteroidota; class Bacteroidia; order Bacteroidales; family Bacteroidaceae; genus Bacteroides; species Bacteroides helcogenes. The sequence continues at coordinate 498,102 of NC_014933.1, forward strand.
TCCCACGGTTTTGTTTGAAGTCCCCCATGTTCATCTCCAATCCGGCAAGGAACATGATGTAATACAGTCCCACCTTTCCAAAAAGCTCGAAACTGCTATCGCGCACCAGGATATTGAATCCATGCTCCCCGATCACCAATCCTGCCAGTATCATGCCGATGATATGAGGAATACGGAGCTTGTTCAATAATATAGGGGCAAACAATATGATGAGCAATACAAGGAGAAATATCCAAGTAGGGTCGGTAACCGGAAGTTTCAGGCTGAAGTCAAACCAATCCATAGGCTGCAAATTTTAGGTATTTGAGCGCAAAATAACGAAAAAGTTTTCACTTTATGCGGTGCTATACAGCAATTTGTTATAAATTTGCAGGCAATTCTATCTTTACAGAGATAGTATGTACCATTTTATAAACCCTATTAAAACAAAAAGAAAAATGAAAGTAGCTATTGTTGGAGCAAGCGGAGCCGTGGGACAAGAATTCCTGCGAGTGCTCGATGAAAGGAATTTCCCGTTGGATGAGTTAGTATTGTTCGGCTCTAAACGCAGTGCCGGTACTAAATATGCCTTCCGCGGTAAACAGATCGAGGTTAAACTCTTGCAACACAACGATGACTTTAAAGGGGTAGATGTCGCTTTCACTTCCGCAGGCGCAAGTACCTCTAAGGAGTTTGCCGAAACCATCACCAAACACGGAGCCGTGATGATTGACAACTCCAGCGCTTTCCGTATGGATGCCGACGTGCCCTTGGTTGTACCCGAAATGAATGCCGCCGACTCGAAAGACCGTCCGCGCGGCATCATCGCCAACCCCAACTGCACTACCATCCAGATGGTAGTGGCACTGAAAGCCATCGAACAGCTTTCTCACATAAAAACCGTACACGTGTCCACCTATCAGGCAGCCAGCGGTGCGGGTGCGGCCGCCATGGACGAACTGTATGAACAATACCGCCAGGTATTGGCAGGCGAACCTGTAAAAGTAGAAAAGTTCGCTTACCAACTGGCCTTCAATCTGATTCCCCAAGTTGACGTTTTCACCGAAAACGGATACACCAAGGAAGAGATGAAGATGTTCAATGAGACTCGTAAGATTATGCACTCCGACATCAAGGTCAGTGCAACTTGCGTACGTGTTCCGGCATTGCGCTCACACTCCGAAAGCATCTGGGTAGAGACAGAGCGTCCCATTTCCGTAGAAGAAGCGCGTGAGGCATTTGCAAAGGGAGAAGGTCTTGTATTGATGGACAATCCGGCAGAAAAAGAATATCCGATGCCGCTGTTCCTTGCAGGCAAAGACCCCGTTTATGTAGGCCGTATTCGTAAGGACCTCACTAACGATAATGGACTGACTTTCTGGATTGTAGGTGACCAAATCAAGAAGGGTGCTGCACTGAATGCAGTGCAAATTGCAGAATATCTGGTGAAAGAGAAAGCACTGTAATAGAAGAGTAAAAACGTCATATTATAATTGGTGAAATGGTGTCTTGGGCTTCAAGACACCATTTCATATTTTGAATCATAGTTTTTTAGTAAATTAAATGACTCAATATATATATTTAAACATGGTAAAAGCAGGTGTGCATCACGACAACACACACCTTACTAATCAATACATTAATTACCATCCTGGATTTTGCGTCAATTTATACTTATTACCGTTCTTATCTTTATAGGTCACAATCTGACTATTTGGAATAGCACGCAAATAATAACGCTCTGAGTCTAACTCACCTTTCTTAAATATGCGAATATTCTTTTGATTCAAATACCAGATAAAGCCCTGAGAAGGATTGGCATTTGTCGGATCTGCCGGATCAAATAGATGTACACCGCTTTGACCGGTCTTAATACCCGGGTAATCTGCTACCTTTATATATGCACCGAGGAAAGTCTTATCAGGATTACCTGACTCATCCTCAGAATTCAGGTACTCATACTTAGCCCAACGGCGAAGATCTTCACCACGACGACCTTCCATAATTAATTCCATACGACGTTCACGGCGAATTTCCCAAAGAATAGGATCAACATCCGTATCACGAGCCGGATCATTTATCGTCACACCTTTTACAGTCAGATTGCTTCCGCTTAAAGTCACAACAGGCATACTACGTTCAACTAACGGCTTTTCGCCCCATTTAGTTAATTTACGGCCGCGAAGTTTGTTAATCGACTTGTCCAAATCTGATTGCGCAAAAGCAGTACCACCCACTTTACTTATTTCGTAACGTGCTTCCACATAATTAAGGAGAACTTCCGCATAGCGAATAGTCGGAGCATCTGCAGGACTATAGATATTTTTCGTATAAGGAGAACCTTCCGCATACCATTGTTCATTTAAGAATTTTTTTGGAGCATAACCAGTAGGTGATGCAGCCATGGGGCTAAGTCCTGAGTTGAAGATACGCAAGCTATCTACCAATGTCTGGTACAATCTCGGATCACGATTTTGGAATGTATTCTCTATACTTGGATTTTCAGCACCTTTATAGAGAGGAGACTGTCCAATAGGCAAACCGTCACTACAAAGGTAACTCTCAACTGCATTTTCAGTAACACTACCCAACTCATTCAGATTTTCAGCAGCGTTGTATGACATCAATGCATTGCCTTGTACGCCGTAAGTATATTCACGATAGAAAATCACTTCCGGATTGCCCGCTAAGTCATCTGTAGAGAAAATGGCATTATAATCATTTCCAACTCCAAATTTACTATTTCCCATCACAACTTCCGCTCCATCGATCGCACCTTGAAAGAATGCTTTCAAGTCAGCATCAGATACCTTTTGTGACTCCGGTCCAACGGTAGTACCATGATATTTCAGCCAAGTAGCATGATACAACATATCACGTGACATATAAGCAGCTACTACATATTTGTTAACCTGACGCTTAGTATCGTCAACACGCACATTTGTCAATGCATATTGATAATCTTCCAGTATCTTTTGAGCAACAGTCAGGTACGAGTCACGATCCTTATAAAGTTCTTCTTCATCTTTAAACGGATCAAGCACTCTATCTATATAGGGCACTCCACCATAAAGCTTCGTCATTGTACTATAAGCCATGGCACGGAAATAACGCGCTATACCTGTCCAATGATTCTTGGCTTCATCAGATATACTCATACCTTTAATTTTCTCGATCATGACATTAGCTTTATACACTACATCAAAGCCCGCACTCCAAGGATTTGTTTTTTCAGTTCCTTCTGCATTCGAGTCAGTAGTAGCTGACGTCGGGAAGTTACGATAACCACCTCCAAGGGTTAAAAAATCATCTGTGAAGTTATCACCGGAAAAGTATCCACCAAAAATGGTATAGTCAGTTCCATAACCAGTATAATAGCTTGAATAGAAATCCTGCGCATACGTGCGCAAAGACGTTTCATTTAACCAATATGTATCATTGGTTTGTTTGTTCTGCGGATCCCTGTCAAGAAAGTCCTCACAACCAGTAAAAGTTACCAGTAACAGGGCACAACTGATATATAATATGTTTTTCTTCATAATCTGTATGTTATATAATGATTATAAGCTGAGTTGTAAACCAAATGAAATTGATTTTTGATACGGATAGCTACGTCCGAAATTACGTTGATCGGCAGAAGAACCGACATAGCGAACACCAATTTCCGGGTCAATATCCGGTTTGATACCACTAATAGTAAACAAATTTTCACCGGTAAAGTAGATGCGTAGATTTTGTATCTTCACTTTGCTAAGCAGGGTTTTCGGCAAAGAATACCCCACGGTCAATGTCTTGCAGCGCAAATATGCCATATTCAACATATAACGGTCATTGATCTGATAGTTACCCGTAGTTGCTTGCCCGTAAGTCATGGGACGTGGATAGAATGCATTCTGGTTTTCGGGAGTCCAGTAATCTTCCGCACCTTCATAATAGGGCTCACCACTGGTGAAGCCCGGCAGAACCTGATTACCTGCAGCCCAAAGATTATTCTTCAATACGCCTTGGAAGAAAATATTAAAATCAAATCCTTTATAAGCGGCATCAAAATTAAATCCTACTTGATAGCGTGGCAAAGCATTGCCGATAACGCTCATGTCACCGGGATTGTCAGTAGCAGTTCCTTTGGTAATTTTGCCATCTGTCTTTCCATCTTTTCCAGGCAGATCTTTATAGAGCACATCACCCGGAGCAAAACGATAATTCTTTGGGAATACCTGAGTTTGGTCAGGGATATTACTCTTCAAAGTACCATCTGCATTGAAGTCTGCATCGGTAAGGAAACGGTCAAATTGAAGTCCCCAAATATCACCGAGTCTCATACCTTCCTGATAGTAAGTAGTACTCCACCAGCCAGTACCATCGCCACCATAAGCAGGCATACGAGTGTTATTTGTCCACTTGGTAACTTTAGTCGTGTAGTCTGAAACAGAAGCTCCAATACCGATTGTAAGACCATTTTTAAAACTATGACGATAATCAACTGCTAATTCCCATCCCGGAGTTTCAATAGCTCCCATATTTTGATAGGGGGCGGTAGCTCCTAATGTCCAAGGAACATTTGCAGTGGTAAGAATATCAGTTGTCTTACGATTATACCAGTCAAAAGTCACCCCCAAAGCATCATCGAAGAGACGTGCATCAAAACCGAAGTCAAGAGTAGAAACCTTCTCCCAATGTAATTCCGAAGATACAATTGTCGGCATTCCGGTAGACTGAACTTTCTGTCCATCAATAATCCAACTATCCTGGGCAGTAGAAAGTGTAGAAACAAAACGGTCTGTACCAACATCCTGGTTACCGATAGTTCCCCATGATCCTCTCAATTTCAATGTGCTAAGATAAGGTTTCAATGATTGCATGAAAGCCTCTTCAGAAATACGGTAACCAACTGACATTGATGGAAAGAAAGCAAAACGTTGTCCTGAGGGGAAACGTGACGAACCGTCGTAACGACCATTCAATTCTAACATATAACGGTCTTTATATGAATAGTTAATACGACCGAAGAAACCAGCTACAGCCCACCACGTATGATCACTACTTGTAGTCTGGTCACCGGTAGCCATATTTAGTTCCGGCTTTTCTGTAGACAGCAAGCGCATGCGTTTTCCCCAGAAGTATTTGTATTCGCTCTTTTCAATATTCGAACCAGCCATTACCTTAAAGTCATGATCCTTGATACGCTTACCATAGGTTGCTACAAAGTTACCAGTCAGAGTTTCAGTACGTCCATTTATCATTTGTACAAAATCATGGGAAGCAGCTACATAATTAGAATACGAGTTCTTAAAAGCCTCCAATGAGTTATAGGCGGTAAATACATTATATCCAGCTACCAAACCAGGTGTGCCATACTTATGTTCACGTGTCTCCACTGAACTATATATACCATCAATATCGATTGTCAACCCTTCGATAGGTTTAATTGTAGCTCCACCACTTAAACGCACATATTCACGTTCTTTGGTTTGCATTGGAGCTGATTTCAATTCGGTCAATGCACTACGGAATTCCTTTCCATCAAGAGTTCCGTACGGATAGACCGGCTGCCAGCGGTAGAGGTAGTACATGGCATCATATAAATCGGAATTGTAATTGTAAGGTTTATCGTAGTCTGCACGAGTGTACATCACTGCTGCACGAACAGAAATATATTTATTCAAATCAGAATTCAGAGAAATATTTCCATTGTAACGTGTATACTCATCGGAGTTAATTTTAGTCAAACCTTCTTGATGAATATAGCCCAAAGAAATGTTATAGTTGGTTTTTCCGTTACCACCATTTAATGAAACATTATGACTTTGTTGCGGCATCCAATTCTTAATGTACATATCGTACCAGTCCCATGTACGGTACATGTGCATACCTGTTCCGTCCCAATCAAAGTCACGACCTTCTACTATTTCAGAACCAAATTGGTTACCAAAACCATACTTATCCCAATACTCTTTCATCTTGGCAACACCCGCTTCATCTATAACGAGATTACCAATCACACTATAACTATTAGCAGGAGTTACACCATTCTGCACACCTTTCAGGTTAATGTCGGCTTGTTGCCATCCAGGCAATTGTTTCGGAGTCACGGTCGGTGTACGCCAAGCAAAGTTATTGGTGTACTTCACAGAAAGACGTTCATGCTTTTGTTTGGACTTGGTAGTAATAAGTACTACACCAAAAGCTCCACGCGCACCATAAATAGAAGCAGAAGAAGCATCTTTCAATACTGAGATACTTTCAATATCATCAGGATTTACCAATGAAATATCGGTGATTTCTACGTTATCAACCAAAATAAGTGGGTTGGCACTACCATTTGGCGAACCAACACTACCACGAATTTTAATGGTAGGAGCACCACCTATTTCTCCTGAATTTGTAGTTACCGTTAATCCCGGAACAGCACCTTGTAAAGCGCGACCAATATCAGTAATGGGACGACTATCAATGGTTTTATTAACATCTACTGAAGCAACCGCACCCGTTAAGTTCACTTTCTTCTGTGAACCATAACCAACAACCACAACTTCGTCCAAAAGTTCCGCATCTTCTTTCAAGATTACTCTCATATTGGGAGCAGCTTTCACATCTTGAGTTTGGTAGCCCACAAAAGAGACCTGTATCATGGCTCCGGGCTTCACTTTCATTTTAAATTTACCATCCAGATCTGTGATACCACCATTAGTCGTACCCCTTTCAATGACATTGGCGCCGATTATAGGTTCACCCTTTGAATCTACCACCGTGACAGTCACAGAAATAGATTGCATCTGCTCTAATACTCCATGAGTATCGGCAAATGCCGTTTGAGTAGCCATCATATTGCCACTGCCTAAAAACAGCGCACTGATAGCCACTGCCGTGAGGAGTTTACTATGCGCTGATCCTCGTTTTTTGTGATCTTCATTCATAAGTAATTGATGATTTTGTTGTTAAAAAAATAGTTTTTCAAAATTAGGGTAAGAAGGGAAAACGAATTGGAATAGCTGAAGCTACTCCGAACAACTTTTAAGTTCTCATAGGCATATTTTCTATTTAAAGGTTTACGATTTATATATTATATCTCTTTTTCTTTACTGCCAAGTTCTCGTGGAACTTGATAGATCATCGATTGATGAAATAATGATTCCTATCTTTCGATATTGCTTCAGAGTTCTAACCTACTGTGAATATAGATAGAAAAGAGCATACTCCCTTCAAAAGTAAATTATGAAGAACAAGGATAGATCAATTTCGCATGGAGATGAAACAAGAATTGATAGAATATGGGTATTGCAAATACATGGAAGCTTTTAGTAGAATATTGCAAATGGAAATGTTTTTTTTACTAATAGCCATTGGGAAGATTAAAAAATGCTATATATTTGTATTCAATTCTAAAACTAACTACCTATGAAACTAATTGCAGAAAGTGGTTCCACGAGAACAGAATGGGCTTTGGTTGAGGACAGCCACCTCATACAGCGTGTTTTCACGGAAGGGCTCAATCCTTTTTTCCAGACCAGGAGGGAGATTAGTAGAAGTGTGCGATTAGGATTGCCTGAAGTGTTTTTTAAAAAAAAATTAGAGCAAGTATATTATTATGGAGCAGGTTGTACTTCTTATGAAAAAAAGAATGTATTAGGAGCTTCATTAGTAGCACAGTTTAAAACTCCAATTCAAGTGGAAAGTGATCTTCTCGCTGCCGCTCGTGGTTTGTTCAAATGTGAATCCGGTATTGCTTGTATTTTGGGTACAGGCTCCAATTCATGCTTTTATGATGGAAAAATTATAGTGAAAAATGTAAAAGCAGGAGGATATATTCTGGGGGATGAAGGCAGTGGTGCTGTATTAGGGAAATATTTTTTATCAGACGTTTTAAAGGGACTGGCTCCTAAGGATATAATGTCGGATTTTTTCGAGAAATTCCGCATCAGCCCTAACGAAGTGATGGAATCTGTATATAACCGTCCATTCCCCAACCGTTTTTTATCTACTATATCGTATTTTTTAGCGGATTATACCAACGATGATTACGTATTTGAGCTAATAACGAATAACTTGAGAAGTTTCTTCACTCGGAATGTATGTCAATATGACTATAATAACTATCCTATCCGTTTTGTCGGTTCCCTGGCCTACAGTTATGCTGATATTTTGCGCGAAGTTGCCCATGAGTTTGGAATCGAGTTGGATGTTATCGAAGAAACCCCAATGAACGGTTTGATTGAATTCCACTCGCTAAATATTGAAGAACCTTAAACATCTATTTAATAAGGTGTCGGAACTGTATGTTTGCAAAACTATAATTATAAAGTTAAAAAGATGCAAATGAGTGTTCATGATATTAAATAAAAACATATCTTTGCTAAGTCGAAGGGGATGAGTTGTCTCCACATTATTTCGACGCCTTTGTTAATAACAAGTTTTTTATCTCTTAAGACAACCAACAAAGACAATTAATTGGAGAAGTTTATTACCAATAAACATACACCAAGTTCCACGAGAACTTGGTAGTAAAGAAAAAGAGAGATAATATAAGAAGTTATGAACCTTTAAATAAAAAAATGCCTATGGCTAAAAACAGTCTTAATGTGAGGTAGTTGCAGTTATCTCAATCCATTGTCTTATATCTCATTTTTTAGAGAAACCTATTAATTAACATCAAATCATCAATTACTTATGAATGAAGATCACAAAAAACGAGGATCAGCGCATAGTAAACTCCTCACGGCAGTGGCTATCAGCTCACTGTTATTAAGCAGCGGCAATTTTACAGTTGCCGCCCCGGCTGCTTCAAATGGCATTTTAAAAGTAACAGAGCAACTGCAAACCATTACTGTTACAGGGCTTGTAGTAGATGCCGGGGGTGAACCGGTCATCGGGGCCAGTGTAGTAGAAAAAGGAACGACCAACGGCATAGTTACAGACACAAATGGAAAATTTTCATTAAGTGTAAAGCCGGGGGCAACGCTGAAGGTATCATTTGTTGGCTACCAACCCCAAGAAGTAAAAGCTACCTCAACCATGAAAATCATCTTAAAGGAAGACACTGAATTATTGGATGAAGTGGTTGTTGTGGGATATGGCGTGCAAAAAAAAGCAAATCTGACAGGTGCGGTTACTTCCGTTGATTTAAATAAAACAATGGCTGGCCGACCGCAACAGGATGTATCGAAAGCACTGCAAGGAGCCGTTCCCGGACTAAGTATAACTACCACCAACGGTGACATCAACGGCAGTGCCTCCATGCGCATCCGTGGTGTAGGAACATTGAGCAATTCAGAAGTCAGCAACCCGCTGATTGTGGTAGATGGAGTACCGATGGACGACATCTCTTTCCTCAACACACAAGATATTGAAAGCATTTCGGTTTTGAAAGATGCAGCATCCAGCTCTATCTACGGTACACGTGCCGCTTTTGGTGTCATCCTGATACAGACGAAAAGTGCCAAAGCCACCAACAAAGTAACCATAAATTATAACAATAATTTCGCGTGGGATCAATCCACTTATCTACCTGATTACCCGAATGTACCTACCCAACTAAAGATGGCATTGGAGGGCAAAGCCAATTCAGGCCAATATGAGGTAGAGCTATTCGGTATGTATTTTGACAAACTACTGCCCTATGCAGAGAAATGGGCACAGCAAAATGGAAACAGGAAAATCGGATATGGAGAAATGAGAACCTACCAAAATGACAGCAATGTAGGTGATTATACTACCATAAACGGGACACCTTATCATTACGCCGATTATGACATCCAAGACATATTCTATTCAAAAGCAGCTCCTTCACAAAGTCACAGCATATCCATACAAGGGACTTCAGGCAAAACAAATTATTATTTGTCTTTTGGCTACAATGACAAAGAAGGCATCATGAAAATTCGCCCGGATGAATTAAAGAAATACAATGCTTCTGTAAATGTAACAACCGACCTGTACGATTGGCTACAAGTAGGTGCACGCATCAACTATTCACGCAAAATTTATGAACGTCCTGATACCTACAACAGTACCTACCAGTACATTTGGCGTTGGGGCTCTTTCTTCATTCCATCCGGAACCATGGATGGCGTAGATACACGTGTAATAGCCATGCGTAAACAAGCCTCTACCAGACGGGAAGTTACAGACCTCACCCGTATGAACGCCTTCCTGAGAGCTGAAGTGATTAAAGGGCTGACTCTTAATGCAGACTTCACATACGCCATTGAAAACCTGAACAGTGGTTCTGAGGACTTTTCTGTCTATGGCGTCAACTGGGGAGGAACCAAGCCATCGTATATAGTTTCAAAAGGTTCATCTGCCATTTGGAGAGATAATTCCAAGCAAAACACATGGACACTAAATGCTTACGCTGACTACAACAATACGTTTGGGAAAAAACACAATCTGAATATTAAAGTAGGTGCAAATGCCGAAGAGGTGGATTACACTTATCTTTATGGCTATCGCAAAGGACTTTATGACGAATCGTATCCTGAGTTGAACTTGGCCAACCAAGACGGGCAGAAGATTGACTGGAAACACACATCCCGTGCTTCCGCAGGTTATTTTGGCCGCCTCAACTACGACTATAAAGGTATCTACCTGTTGGAACTGAATGGTCGCTATGACGGTTCTTCCCGCTTCCCCCACAGTGACCATTGGGCATTTTTCCCGTCCGCATCTTTGGGTTACCGTTTCTCCGAAGAGGCTTTCTTTGCTCCGTTAAAGAATATCGTAAATAATGGCAAGCTACGTGCTTCTTACGGTGAAATCGGCAATGAAGCCGTCGGAGATTATATGTTTGAACAAATGATTACCCAACGTCTCAACAATTCTTCCACAGGTTATGTATATTGGGCTGACGGTAACGGTGCAAATGCCAATCTGCTGACTATGTACAATATGCCGACTTTGGTTTCCAGCTCACTGACATGGGAGCGCATACGTACCACTGACATCGGCATTGACTTAGGCTTTTTGAACGATGAACTTACACTTGGCTTTGACTGGTATCAACGTGAAAACCGCGATATGCTTGCACCTGCGCAAGTATTGCCCAATTCAATCGGTGCTACTGCTCCTTATGACAACGCAGGAACACTGCGCACACGTGGTTGGGAATTAAATCTTAACTGGCGTCACAAATTCGGAGAATTCGATGTTTATGCAAACTTCAATTTAAGTGACTCTAAGACAAAAGTCACCAAATGGAACAACGATTCAAAGTTACTGAACACCTATTACACAGGGAAAACCTACGGTGACATCTGGGGATTTGAGACAGAGCGTTATTTTGAAGAATCGGATTTCACAAGCCAAAATGCAGATGGTTCATGGAACTACAAAGAAGGAATCGCCAGTCAATCCGGTTTGGAGCAGGGGTCTTTTCATTATGGACCGGGTGACGTCAAATTTAAAGATCTGGATGGCTCAAAAACAATAGACGGCGGAAAGGGTACAGCCGATGACCACGGAGACTTGAAGGTAATCGGTAATTCACTGCCACGTTATGAATACAGCTTCCACCTCGGAGGTACTTGGAAAGGTATCGACTTGGACTTATTTTTCCAAGGTGTGGGCAAACGTGAAGACTGGACCATCTCATCCATGAATTTTCCATTGATGCGTAGTGCCGACTTGGCTGTTTATGACAATCAGACAAGCTATAACAAGGTATTGTACACCAACGATTGGAAAACCGTGACCGGTTATGAAATCAATCAAAACAATACCTACCCCCGGCTTTATCCGGGAAATGACACTAAAGGAACCGTGGCAGGTATTGCCAATGGAACAAACAACTATTATCCGCAAAGCCGCTACCTGACGGACATGTCATATCTTCGTCTGAAGAACGTTACCATAGGCTATACTTTCCCTAAAGACTGGACCCGTAAAGCTTTTATTGAAAAAGCACGGATCTATTTCAGCGGGAGCAATCTGTTCCTGCTTCATAAAGGGAATGATCTCCCTGTTGACCCCGAAATCAGTACCGGAGACGGTCTTTCTTATGGCGGTTGGGGACGTACGGCTCCTATCACACGTACCTTCTCATTCGGTATTCAGGTAACATTGTAATAACAGCTAAAAGATTAAGAAAGATGAAAAAACTATTTACATACGGAGCTATGGCTTTAATGGCATTAACAAGCTGCAATGACTTGCTTGACAAATCACCATTGGATGCCTTTACCAATACCGCAGCGTATTGGAGTAATACAAGCAATCTTGATAACCAGTGCAATACTTTTTACAATAATTATTCGGGTTATGGAAATTCAGGCAGTGGAGGCTGGTTCTATTTTAAGACATTGAGCGATGACCAGGTAAGTTATCAAGATAACAACTGGACCTACACCAATGTTGTAGCCGAATCTACCAACTGGTCGTCGCCTTTCACGGAAATCCGCCGGGCCAACTACATTCTTGAAGGATTAAGAGTATCTTCACTTGATGCTTCCACAAAAGCCAATTATGAGGGCATCGCACGTTTGAACCGTGCATGGGAGTATTATCAACTGGTTCGCATGTATGGTGATGTCCAATGGATTAATACTGTCATTGACCCAAGTCAGACAGACGCAGTTTATGGTGCACGCACAGACCGTGATATTGTAATGGACAGCGTACTCAATGACTTGGACTATGCGGCAGCCCATATTACAGGAAACAATAAACAACGTTTCTCGGCAGATATGGCATTGGCAATGAAAGCGGACATCACTCTATACGAGGGTACGTACAGCAGATATCGCAACGCCGCAGACAATGCCGGCAAAGCGGCCGATGAACCGCGTGCCAAGAAATATCTGCAGGAATGTGTATCTGCCTGTGAAGCATTAATGAATAAAGGATATTCATTAAACAGCAGCTACAAAGGAAACTACAATTCCACCGATTTGAGCAAGAATCCCGAAATGATTTTCTTCAAGCCTTATTCACAGAACACACTGATGCATTCTACCATTGACTACACGGTCAATACCAGTGGAACGAACGGCATGACAAAAAATGCTTTCGACAGTTACCTGTTCCTTGATGGCAAACCTAAAGCAACAACCTCGATGAACACAGACGATGCAGCGGTCCGTGATGCCGACGGCAACTATTCCATTGTTGCCATGCTGGCAAACCGTGACAAACGCTTAACCGAAACGCTCGACCCGGTATTATGCCTCAAGAACTATCCTTACAGCCGTGCCGGTGTGAAGCCGTTTACATCCACTACAGGCTATGGCGTGGCCAAATATGACAATCCTGACGAATTGATAGTCAATGACCGTAACAATATCGGCAAGCAATATACAGATTGCCCGCTTTATTGGTTATCTGTCATTTATTTGAATTTTGCCGAAGCCAAAGCCGAGTTAGGAACATTGACCCAGGCCGACCTTGATGCAAGCATCAATAAGCTACAGGCACGTGCCGGACTTCCAGACATGTCATTAACCCCGGAAAAAGACAATGCCAATAACATGAACGTCAGTAATTTGATTTGGGAAATCCGCCGTTGCCGCCGTTGCGAACTAATGTTTGACAACTGGACCCGCTATTGGGATCTTGTCCGCTGGCATAAGCTTGACCTGCTCGATTCCTCTAAGAATCCCGACATCTATTTGGGGGCAAACCTGAAAGGAGTAGTTGATTCAGGATCAGACATCAACAGTAACGGATATATGATCGGCTCCAATACTATCAACCAGCCACGTGCCTATGAAGCCAAGCAATACTTCTATCCGATACCTACCGGACAGTTGACCTTGAACAAAAACATGAAGCAGAACCCCGGCTGGTAATGCCAAGCAATTGGTCAAGAGCGTTACAAAAGTTCTTTTCCAATTATTCAATCTCCCGAACGCCCATCCTTCTCATACCACATAGAGATGTAAGGATGGGCGTTTTCCATATTACCGGTATCCGGCCAAGGGTATTCCATACATAATCTGCAAATTAAGATTGATAATTCTAAAAATAATCAAATAAGTGTTTTTGATATTAAAATATAATCTATCTTTGTTGCAAGTAATATCCTCCTTATATAATACTATTATGAAGAAACTGCTGCTTTTGGCTGTAATGCTATGTGGTCTTGCTTTGTGCCGGGCACAAGAAGAACGAGTCATTCCGGGTGATGAACAGACTGCCGGATATTTCCCTATCCTGAAAGGCAAACGAATCGCAATTTTCTCCAACCACACGGGAATGATAGGAAACAAGCACTTACTGGACATCCTGCTGGAAAACAAGTTCAACGTGGTAGCCATATTCTCACCGGAACACGGTTTTCGAGGGGACGCGGATGCAGGCGAACATGTGTCCAGCTCTGTTGACAAGAAGACCGGTGTGCCTATACTTTCTTTGTACGACGGCAAATTGGGCAAACCCAGTGACACCTCCATGCGCAAATTCGACATCCTGATTGTGGACATACAAGATGTAGGATTGAGGTTTTATACATATTATGCTTCCATGTGCAGGCTGATGGATGCATGTGCGGAATACAACCGCAAAGTCCTTGTTTTGGATCGTCCTAACCCGAACGGACATTATGTGGACGGGCCCATTCTGGATATGAAATATAAATCCGGAGTAGGCTGGCTGCCGATTCCTATCGTACATGGCATGACATTGGGCGAACTTGCATTGATGGTGAACGGCGAACGCTGGTTGCCGGCCTCACGCGTATGCGACCTGACAGTTATCCCCTGCAAAAATTACACACACCGAACCGTGTACAAGCTGCCCATTCCCCCGTCTCCCAACCTCCCCGACATGAAGTCGGTCTATCTCTATCCGTCCACTTGCTATTTCGAAGCCACACCCGTCAGTTTAGGCAGAGGAACCGACCTTCCATTCCAAGTATATGGGCATCCCAACATGACAGGTTACAGTTACAGTTTCACTCCCCGAAGCATGCCGGGAGCAAAGAATCCGCCTCAACTGAACAAGCTGTGCCATGGCGTAAACCTCAGCAATATGAGTGACGAAGAAATCTGGAAACGCGGAATTGATTTGAGCTATATAATCGACGCATACAGAAATCTGAATATGGGTGACCACTTTTTCCGTTCTTTCTTCGAGTTACTGGTAGGCACAGACTATGTACGCCGGATGATAGAAGACGGAAGAAGCGCCGATGAAATCAAAGCAATATGGAAAGAGGATGTAGAAAAATTCAAGATACAGCGCAAGCCCTACCTGCTTTATGAAGAGTGAGATTCTCTGCCAAGCAGGGCTTGTACGAGATTCAGCCAATTAATTATTAAAACATTAACCGTTAAACGATGAGTCCATTCTCAGTCATAATCACCATTACCGCCTATTTTGCGGTATTATTCATCATATCCTACATTGCAGGCCGAAAAGCGGACAATGAAGGATTCTTCGTAGGCAACCGTAAATCTTCCTGGTATGTCGTAGCCTTTGCCATGATCGGTTCCGCCATTTCGGGAGTGACCTATGTATCCGTACCGGGCATGGTATCCGTCAGTGGTTTCGGCTATCTGCAGATGGTGTTGGGATTCATTGCCGGACAAATTATCATTGCTTTCGTACTGGTTCCCTTATTCTACCGCATGAAGTTAGTATCGATTTACGAATATCTGGAAAACCGCTTCGGAATGGCTTCTTACCGTACGGGAGCATGGTTCTTCTTCATCTCCAAAATGCTGGGTGCGGCCGTGCGTCTGTTCCTCGTATGCCTGACGCTGCAATTGCTGGTTTTTGAGCCTTTCGGGCTCCCCTTCATCCTGAATGTCGCCGTCACGATGGCCTTGGTCTGGCTCTATACTTTCCGTGGCGGTGTCAAATCCCTGATATGGACAGACTCCCTGAAAACATTCTGTCTGGTAGTATCCGTCATACTCTGCATTGGCTACATCGCATCCGACCTCCATCTGTCGTTCACAAGCATGGTAAGCACCATTGCCGACAGCGAGATGTCACGCGTATTCTTCTTTGATGACATAAACAGCAAACAATATTTCCTCAAACAATTCCTGGCAGGCGCTTTTACCATGATTGCCATGACAGGACTGGACCAAGACATGATGCAACGTAACCTGAGTTGCAGAAATTTCAAGGATTCACAGAAGAACATGATTACCAGTGTTATCTCACAATTCTTCGTGATACTGTTATTCCTCATGTTAGGAGTATTGCTTTATATCTTCGCGGCAAACCGCCAGATTGAAGTCACCAAAGGAGACGAGCTTTTCCCGCTGATAGCCACAGGCGGTTATTTTCCTGCCATTGTAGGAATATTATTCATCGTTGGCTTGATTTCCTCCGCTTATTCCGCCGCCGGCTCCGCACTGACTGCACTGACCACCTCATTCACCGTCGATATTCTTGGAGCAAAAGGAAAAACAGAAGAAGAAGTTGTAAAAACGCGCAAGAGGGTACATGCAGGCATGGCTGTAATCATGGGCATTACCATCTTTGTTTTCAATCTCCTCAACAATACAAGCGTCATCGACGCTGTTTATATTTTAGCAAGTTATACTTACGGCCCGATACTCGGCCTGTTCGCATTCGGCATTTTCATGAAACGGCAAGTGCGTGACAAATATATACCATTGGCAGCCATCGCCTCTCCTATCCTCTGCTTCATCCTCCAGAAGAATTCGGAAGCTTGGTTCGGAGGATATCAGTTCAGCTACGAACTGTTGATATTCAATGCACTGTTCACATTCATCGGACTCTGCCTGCTGATCACAAAAGATAAAAAGAATCATTAACTTAATGCATCATCATGAATGTAAGACCTCTTTTCTTTATCAGTTTGCTCGGCGCCTCCCTTCTCCCCCAAACGGGAGGCGCCGGGGAACTTCCGACGGAGATCCGCCGGGAGATCGGAAGATTTCTGGATGCCACTGCAAGAAAAGAAATTTCCGTAGGGCGCATAGACATTGACTCAGTAGCCATAGAAGGCAACACTTTGCAGCTATTCGCCAACATGAATTGCGCCTATATTCCTTTCCGGGAAGACAACGTCGCCCAAATTTACAGGGGTGTAAGTTCCTTGCTGCCCGCCGAATTTGCCAAATACAAACTGCAAATACGCACAAACAAACGCAGCATCGAGGAGTTGATTCCGCAAGCCCTTCGCAAGAAGAAAGACAAGAAAACGAAAACTTTCAGGCACGCCGCAACAAAGCCTTTGGTAACGGATATTTCCACGCCTTATATTCCCACAAACGGGCTGCATAACCGCCACATCGCTTTGTGGCAGAGCCACGGCTATTATTACGAGCCCAAACTTGCCCGCTGGGAATGGCAGCGCGCACGGATCTTCCAGACAGTAGAAGATTTATACACCCAAAGCTATGTACTCCCTTTCCTCGTGCCGATGCTGGAAAACGCAGGCGCCAATGTGCTGCTTCCCCGCGAGCGTGACTGCCAGACAGCAGAAATAATCATCGACAACGACGGCAGCCCGGACAGCCGTTCCATTTATACTGAGAATGCGGCCGGCAAAAGATGGACACAAGGAAACGGAAAAGGTTTTGCCCAGCTACGGAGCCAATACATCAACTTTGAAAATCCATTTAAAGAAGGTACATACCGTAGCATCGAGACAATCAGGAAAGGAAAAGAAAGTACGGCAGAGTGGATTCCGGAAATTCCGGCCGCCGGCCGGTATGCCATATACGTATCTTACCAGACCCTTCCGAACAGTACAGACGATGCACTTTACACGGTATATCATAAAGGCGGTGTCACTCAGTTTAAGGTAAACCAGCAAATGGGCGGAGGTACGTGGATTTACCTCGGCACATTCGGTTTTGACGCCGGAAAAGGCAACGGGCACAAAGTGACCCTGAGCAATCGTTCGGCCAAAGCAGGGCAAACCGTAACGGCAGATGCAGTAAAGATAGGCGGAGGCATGGGGAATATAGCCCGCCGCATATCTGATGCCGGAACCAAGACAGACTATCCGTATGAAACCAGCGCTTACCCCCGCTTCTGTGAAGCGGCCCGTTACTGGCTGCAATGGGCAGGCATACCCGACAGCATATATTCCGAAAGCCGGGGCAAGAATGATTATACCGATGACTACAAATGCCGGGGACTCTGGGTGAACTACCTTGCCGGTGGCTCTGCCGCCAATCCTGCCGACAAAGGTTTGAACATACCTGTGGATATGGCCTTTGCATTCCATTCCGATGCCGGCACTACCCTGAATGATTCTATCATCGGAACACTCGGCATCTACTGCACCAACGCTTATAATGAAATGTTCGCCAACGGAGCGTCACGATACCTGTCACATGATTTGACCGACCTGATACAGTCCAACATCGTACGGGACATCCGCAGTCTTTACGAGCCCCGCTGGACCCGCCGCGGTATGTGGAACCAGTCTTATTACGAAGCCCGCGTGCCGCGCGTACCCACCATGTTGCTGGAATTGCTTTCCCATCAGAATTTTGCGGATATGCGCTACGGGCTGGATCCGCGTTTCCGCTTCACCGTGAGCCGTGCCATTTATAAGGGAATGCTGCAATTTCTCTGCTCACAGCACAACATGGATTATGCCGTACAACCACTGCCGGTAGATCACATGTCACTGCGCATGATCGGTGAAGATGAAGTCGAACTAACCTGGCAACCCGTGCCCGATCCTCTGGAACCTACCGCGACGGCAGAGAAATACATTGTTTACACCCGTATCGGTGACGGCGACTTTGACAATGGCATATTGGTGGATAAGAACAGCTACCGCACCGCCCTTCCTTCGGGAATGGTGTGCAGCTACAAAGTCACCGCGGTAAATAAAGGCGGCGAGAGCTTCCCTTCCGAAATACTGTCGGCCGGGCGTGCCGTCAATGCCAAAGGCACAGTGCTGGTGATTAACGGATTCGACCGCATCAGCGCACCCGCCGATTTTGTGGCTCCCGCACCTGCCGACACTTTGCTTGCCGGATTCCTTGATGACGTGGATCATGGAGTGCCCTACGTCAAGGACATCAGTTACATCGGCAAAATGAAAGAATTCCGCCGTTCCGTTCCCTGGATGGACGATGACGCTTCCGGTTTCGGTGACAGTTATGGAAATTATGAAAACCGGATAATCGCGGGCAATACGTTCGACTATCCTGCCATACATGGCGCAGCTATCCTGAAAGCCGGCTATTCGTTTGTTTCCGGCAGCGACGAGGCTGTGGAAGACGGGCAGGTCTCCCTGAATGACTATAAATACACCGATCTCATCTTGGGCAAGGAATGCCAGACCAAAATGGGCAGGGGCGGTGCAGTGCCGTTGGAATTCAAGACATTCAGCAAACCGATGCAGAAAGCTGTCACCGCTTATTGCAACCGGGGCGGCAATATCTTTGTGTCCGGAGCCTATGTCGGTACTGACCTGTGGGACAACCGCCTTGCGGATGCAGAAGAGGCAGACAAGGAATTTGCGACCGGAGTGCTGAAGTACAAATGGCGTGCGGGACAAGCCGCCACAACGGGCAAGGTGAAGTGCGTGGCTTCTCCGTTCACCGCCCTTGCCGGAGACTATTCATACCACAATGAGCTGAATCCGGACTCTTATGCAGTAGAGTCTCCGGATGCCATTGAACCGTCGGACAAGGAAGCCTATACCATAATGCGCTATTCTGAAAACAACCTCAGTGCCGGTGTAGCTTACAGCGGCGCATACAAGACATGCGTATTGGGATTCCCCTTTGAATCCGTACGCAGCGAATCCGAGAGAGAAGCATTGATGGGCGCTGTATTGAACTTTTTCAACGAGAACAGAGATAATCATCCACAGGTGTTCCGTTTTGCACAACTGACGGATCTCCACCTCAGCCCCTACAATCCGAATCCTACGGAGGATTTGTTGCGTTCCGTGGCACAGATCAACGCCACCGACAGCATAGATTTTGTCCTGGTCACGGGAGATCTTACCGAAGAAGGAGACCGCGCCACCATGAAGAAAGTGAAATCGTGCCTCGACCTGCTGAAAGTGCCCTATTACACCGTGCTTGGAAACCATGAAACCAAGTGGAGCGATTCGGGCTGCACCGCTTTCGGCGAGATATTCGGCAGCGAGCGTTTTGAATTCGAGCACAAAGGCATTCTGTTCCTCGGATTCAACTCCGGGCCGTTGATGCGCATGGCTTACGGGCACGTAGTGCCGCAAGACATACGCTGGATGACGGAAAAAATGGAAAAGGCCGGAAAGGACAAGCCGGTGATACTCGTTACCCACTACCCGCTGACAGAAGGAGATGTGGATAACTGGTATGAAGTGACAGATGCTGTACGCCCCTACAACGTGCGCCTGTTTATCGGCGGACACTATCACAGCAACCGTAACTTGTGCTACGACGGTATTCCGGGCATCCTGATGCGCAGCAATCTGCGCGACAAAGAAGGAAAGCCCGGCTATGGCATCTACGAAGTGGCAGACGACTCCATCCGGGTATATGCCCGGCGCATCGGAGAGCCCGGAGAACAATGGGCTGCCTTCTCTCTGACCAAACCTTACTACGACCACGGCGGAAGGGCGGAAAAGTATCCGGACTTCTCGGTAAACAACGAATTTCCGGAAGTAAAGGAACAATGGATCGTACAGACCGGTGCGGGCATTTACTGCTCACCGGCCGTGTACGGAGACAAAGTGTTTGTAGGCGATGACATGGGGCGGCTGACGGCCTATGCACTGAAAAGCGGCAAGCAGCAATGGAGCTTCGGGACGGGCAGACGTATCGTAGGAACTCCCGCCGCAAGCCAAGGCATTGTGGTATTCGGCTCCGCCGACCGCAATATCTACGGGCTGGACGCCAGGAACGGAAACCTGCTATGGAAGGTGGAGGCCGCAGAGCCGGTGCTCGGAGCAACCACCATCGTGGACGGCATTGCCTATATCGGTGCAAGCGACCACGTTTTCCGTGCCATAAACATACATACAGGCAAAGTTATCTGGGCCTGCGCAGGCATAAGAGGCTATATCGAAACCAAGCCTTTGGTAACCGAAGACAAGGTTATCTTCGGCGCATGGGACAATACACTCTATGCCCTGAACAAGACGGACGGCAAAGAATTGTGGAGGTGGACCGGAGGTCTGACCCGCATGCACTTCTCGCCTGCCGCCGTATGGCCGGTAGCTGCAAACGGAAAAGTGTTTATCACAGATCCGCAGCGCGCCATGACCGCCATCGACATCAAGACAGGCGATACGGTGTGGCGCACCTTCCGGTCTGCAGTACGCGAAACAATCGGACTGTCCGAAGACGGTGAACGTGTTTACAGCAAGACAATGAACGACAGCATCGTCTGCTACTCTGCCATGGAAAACACTCCGCAGGAACTGTGGGCATCGGATGTAGGCTTCGGCTATGAGCACGCCCCGTCCATGCAGGTGGAAAAAGGCGGCGTAATGTTTGGCAGTACCAAAGAAGGCCTTATCTTCGCACTGGAAGGCAAGACAGGCAAGGTTCTGTGGAAACACAAGACAGGCAACTCACTTATCAGCACCGTAGTTCCACTGAACAGGCAGGAGATCCTGTTCACGGCCACAAGCGGAGAGGTGGGGCTGCTGAGGGCAAATCAATGAATTAATATACTTAAAAAAAAACGTAATACACAATGAAGAAGATCAGTTGCTTCCTGCCTTATGCGGGAAAAGAACAAGTAGAGAAAACCATCGCAGGACTACAAGCCACGGGACTCGTGGAGGAAATCTTCCTGATAGCCACAGACACCGCCCCCGAAGAGTTGCCCTGCTGCAAAATCATAAGAGTGGAATATCCCTTCAGCAGCATAACGATGCAGATGATGGCCCATTCGGCCACGGCCGACTACACTCTGCTCTACACCAAGGAGACAACGCTTGAGATGGGCATGTTTGCCCTGGACCGCATGATGCGCATCCTGGAGGACTCGGACGCCGGCATGGTATATGCCGACCACTACCAGACTGCCGGCGGCAGGCAGACGGGTGCTCCGGTCATCGACTATCAGCAGGGCTCTTTGAGAGATGACTTCAACTTCGGCTCCGTACTGCTGTTCGACACCGCGAAGCTGAAGGAGGCAGCCGGACGCATAAAGTCGGAATATAACTTTGCGGGGCTCTATGAACTCCGCCTGAAGTTGAGCCAAAAAGCCGACCTGGTGCACATCAACGAATACCTGTACAGCGAAGTGGAAAACGACACACGCAAGAGTGGCGAGAAAATCTTCGACTACGTGGACCCCAAGAACCGTGAACGCCAGATTGAAATGGAGGAAGCCTGCACCGAACACCTGAAAGAGATCGGCGGATATCTGGAACCGGAGTTCAAACGGATCGAATTCTCCGCAGGCAACTTCGAATACGAAGCTTCTGTCATCATCCCGGTGCGAAACCGCATACGCACCATCCGCGACGCCATACGCTCCGCGCTAAGCCAGAGGACAGACTTCAAATACAACCTTATCGTCATCGACAACCATTCTACGGACGGCACAACCGAAGCGATAGACGAATTCAAGGATGACGAACGCCTCATCCACCTCATCCCCCGGCGCAACGACTTAGGAATAGGCGGCTGCTGGAATCTGGGCGTACACCACCCGCAATGCGGAAAGTTTGCCGTGCAACTGGACAGCGACGATGTATATAAGGACGAAAACACACTGGCCGTCATGGTCAGCGCCTTCTACCGACAGAACTGCGCAATGGTGGTGGGCACTTACATGATGACGGACTTCGACATGAACATGATTGCTCCGGGCATCATCGACCACAAAGAATGGACACTCCACAACGGGCGCAACAATGCGCTGCGCATCAACGGTCTGGGCGCTCCCCGCGCCTTCTACACTCCGGTGCTGCGCCAGGTGAAAGTGCCCAACACCAGTTATGGCGAAGACTATGCATTAGGGCTGAACTTCTCGCGCCGGTATCAGATAGGGCGGGTTTACGACGTGGTTTACCTCTGCCGCCGCTGGGACGACAACTCGGACGCCTCGCTGGACATCGTGAAGATGAACGCGCACAATCTCTATAAAGACCGCATCCGCACCTGGGAACTGAAAGCCCGTATCGCATTGAACAGGCAGAGATGACCGGACAGAGACGGGGCAGATTTCCAAAAAAATCCGGACACGCCGGCAAAGCCGAACTCCACATATAGATGAAGCCCGCCGCATCTATATACCGAAGCGGCTGCATCTATATATGCAGCAAGCCGGATATACAGATGCAGCAAAAGCCCCTTCCGGTGCAAGGCAAAGCATTAGACATCAATTAGTTACAAGAAACAAAGCTATGAGCCCAACAATACAAGAATTCTTTACAGAGCAACTATCCTCGTGGAAGATGGCGCAAGACAACTACGCCGCACTTTCGGGAGTACGGACAAAGGAACTGAACGTCTGCGGCATTCCCTATAAAGTACAGTTCAACCCCGCCCGCATCGTGTCTTCCGGAGCCAAGGTAGATGCCCGGTCCATCAAGCAGCGGAAATGCTTCCTGTGCCCGGAGAACCTCCCCCCCATGCAGCAAGGCATACCTTTCGGGGGACATTACCAGATATTGGTAAACCCGTTCCCCATCTTTCCACGCCATCTGACGATACCCGAAACGGCGCAC
Source organism: Bacteroides helcogenes P 36-108 (assembly GCF_000186225.1). Taxonomy (NCBI): domain Bacteria; kingdom Pseudomonadati; phylum Bacteroidota; class Bacteroidia; order Bacteroidales; family Bacteroidaceae; genus Bacteroides; species Bacteroides helcogenes. Next base: position 521,641 of record NC_014933.1, read on the forward strand.
GTGCCCCAACGCATCGCCGCACGTTTCGGGCACATGCTGGATCTGGCGCAGGCCTTGCCTGACTACACCGTTTTCTACAACGGCCCCCGGTGCGGCGCCTCCGCGCCCGACCATGCCCATTTTCAGGCAGGCAGCAGAGGATTCATGCCCATCGAGAAGGACTGGAGGGGGCAAGTGGCGGACAAGATTGCCTGCTACAAGAATGCCGTGCTTTGGCATCTGGACGACGCTCCCCGCAACACCCTCGTCATTCAGTCGCCCAGCAAAGACGCGGCCGAAGAACTGTTCGGCATCATTTGCCGTGCACTCCCCATGATGCCCGGCCAAGAAGAACCTATGATGAACCTGCTGGCCGCGCATGAAGCCGGACAATGGACGGTCTTCGTCTTTGCGCGCGCCAAGCACCGCCCCGCCTGCTATGCGGCAGAGGGCGACGCCAACCTGCTGAGCAGTCCGGCATCCGTCGACCTGGGCGGTGTGTTCATACTGCCCGTAGAGAAAGACTTCGTCAAGATAACGGCGGAAGACATTGCGGGAATCTTAGGCGAAGTATGCCTTTCCGCCGCAGAATCTGCACAATTGAGGCAACGCATCCGCCAACAGATACAAACCCTTGCCACCTCCCCGCAAGACAGCAGAGCAAAGGACAATACGGCAAAAGGCGGCGGCATGGAGAACCGCCGGGCGGAAGAGCCCGAAGTACGGGTAGGCATCATGTCCGGCACACGGATAGAATTCTCGTTTCCCACCCCCTATCGGCTGCATAAGCACTGCCGCGAGGACGCTTCCTCCACCCCCATCCTCCCAGAAGAGGTGCAGGCGGTGACTTCAGGCAACGGCAAGGTGCTCTGGAACAACCGCGAGTTCGATGAACTGGAATTCAGCCCCGCCGATGAAAGTACCGGCTGCTTTGAACTGCGGAATGTCACCATAGGCATCAACTTCCACTGGGAGCGCCAAGAAAACCAACGCTTCCGGGGCTCCCTGAAGTTCATTGCCGAAGACGGGAAACTGACCGCCGTCAACGTCATCCGCGTAGAAGACTACCTTACCAGCGTAATCTCCTCCGAGATGAGCGCCACCGCCTCCTTGGAATTGCTGAAGGCGCACGCCGTAATCTCACGGAGCTGGCTGCTGGCACAAATACAGAAAGACAAGGAAACGGCCCATGCCCAAACAGCATGCCCCACCCCTTCCCAAAGCGGAGAGGAGTTTATCCGCTGGTACGACCGCGAAGACCATACCCGTTTCGATGTCTGTGCCGACGACCACTGCCAACGCTACCAGGGCATCACGCGCGCATCCACCGAAATCGTGAAGCAAGCCATCGCCGCCACCCGCGGACAAGTGCTGACGTATGGCGGGAAGATTTGTGACGCCCGCTTCTCCAAATGCTGCGGCGGCGCCTTCGAAGAGTTCCAATACTGCTGGGAAGACGTGAAGCATCCTTACCTGCTGAAGCAACGTGACTTCCGCCTCCCCCATTCCCAAGCCGCCGGCTCCGCAGCCGAAGCCGCGAGCCCCTGCAACGACCTGCCCGACCTCACGCAAGAAGCCGAGGCCGCACGCTGGATACGCACCTCTCCCCAAGCCTTCTGCAACACTGCCGACAAGCAAATTCTCGCGCAGGTACTCAATAACTACGACCGGGAGACAACGGACTTCTACCGGTGGAGAGTGGAATACACCCAAGAGGAGCTTTCGGCCCTCATCCTGAAGCGCTCAGGCATCGACTACGGACAAATCATCGACCTCGTACCCATGGCCAGGGGAACCAGCGGGCGACTATGGAAACTGAAGATCGTGGGCACAAAGAAGACACTCGTCATCGGAAAGGAACTGGAAATACGCCGCATACTTTCCGCCTCTCACCTGTACAGCTCGGCATTTGTGACAGACAAGGAAGGGAGCCTGCCCATAGACAAGGATGCGCCTCAGGGCTGCGGAGTGCAGACAGTGCCCGCACGCTTCATCCTCACCGGAGCCGGATGGGGACACGGTGTGGGGCTGTGCCAGATAGGCGCCGCCGTGATGGGCGAACGGGGCTATAAGTACGATGCGATACTGCTGCACTACTATGTGGGCGCAAGCATCGACAGACTGTATGAATAACAAGACAATAAACCAAATATCATGGACAGCATAAAAGAGAAAAATTACGATGCCAGAGCGAAAAGTCCCTGGTGGTGGGTTCCCACACTGTACTTTGCAGAAGGGGTTCCCTACTTTGTGGTCAACACAATTTCGGTGATGATGTTCACCAAGATGGGAGTTCCCAACGGTGACATGTCCTTCTTCACCACGCTGCTCTACTTCCCGTGGTTTCTGAAGGGAATCTGGAGCCCCATCGTGGATGTGATAAAGACGAAGCGCTGGTGGATAGTCACCATGCAGGCTATGATGGCACTGCTCATGGTGCTGCTGACGGTCAGCCTGCCCCATCCCGCACAAGAGACGATAGCATCCGGGCAGACACCGATAAGCATGTTCACCTTCACATTGGTGCTGTTCATCATCACCGCATTCGCCTCGGCCACACACGACATTGCCGCCGACGGCTTCTACATGCTGGTGCACAGCCCCGGCAGCCAGGCAGCCTTCATAGGCATACGGAGTACATTCTACCGCGTGGCCTCCGTCTTCGTGCAAGGCATACTGGTGTTCATAGCCGGCATGCTGGAGAAGAGCACCGGAAACATCCCCCTCTCCTGGCAAGTGACACTGGGCTGCGCCGCCGTCGTGTTCGGGCTGATAACCCTCTACCACACCTTCTGCCTGCCACGCTCCGGGGCAGACAAGGCACGCACGCCGGCAGACCATGCACAGGCAGGTGCGCCGCGGGAATCAAAGGCGGCAGAACTGGCCAACTCGTTCATCACCTTCGTCAAGAAGCCCAACGTGCTGCTGGCCATAGCTTTCATGCTGCTCTACCGCCTGCCCGAAGGCTTCCTCATCAAGATGTGCCAGCCCTTCTTAGTACATTCCACTGCAAACGGCGGGCTGGGGCTCGATACGGACACGGTGGGCATCGTATATGGAACCATCGGTGTCATAGCCCTGCTGACAGGGGGCATAGCGGGCGGCGTCTATGCCTCGCGCCGGGGGCTGAAGCGCTCGTTGTGGCTCATGGCGGCCTGCATGACGCTGCCTTGCCTCACCTTCGTCTATCTGGCCATCGCACAGCCTGCAAGCATCACCCTGATAAGCATAGCCGTCTCCATCGAGCAGTTCGGCTACGGATTCGGATTCACGGCTTACATGCTCTACATGATGTACTTCTCGGAAGGTGAGTTCAAGACATCGCACTACGCCATCTGTACCGCATTCATGGCACTGAGCATGATGTTGCCGGGATTCGTGGCAGGCTATATCGAGGAAGCCATCGGATACGTCAACTTCTTCTGGATGGTGATGGCTTGCTGTCTGGCCACGCTGGCAGTCACCTACTTCGTTGACCGGAAGATAGATCCGGAATATGGGAAGAAGTGAAACAGAGGGAAGGAGTTAAAGGGAGAAGGAGTTAGAAGGAGTTAAAGGGAGTTATCGCCTGCCAAGGCAGGCTTGGGAGTTAAAGGCCGATACTCTTATGAGGTCATTAGTTTATGGGAAGAAGGAGTCAGAGGGGGAAGGAGTTAGAAGGAGTTAGAGGGAGTTAAAGGCCGATACTCTTATGAGGTCATTAGTTTATGGGAAGAAGGAGTCAGAAGGAAGGAGTTAGAAGGAGTTAAAGGGAGTTATCGTTCGCTTCGCTCACTCAGGGAGTTAAAGGCCGATACTCTTATGAGGTCATTAGTTTATGGGGAGAAGGAGTCAGAGGGGGAAGGAGTTAGAAGGAGTTAAAGGGAGTTATCGTTCGCTTCGCTCTCTTAAGGAGTTAAAGGCCGATACTCTTATGAGGTCATTAGTTTATGGGGAGAAGGAGTTAGAGGGGGAAGGAGTTAGAAGGAGTTAAAGGGAGTTATCGTTCGCTTCGCTCTCTTAAGGAGTTAAAGGCCGATAGTTCTGAGATTGAGAACCTATGACTAATGAATCCACAAGAGTATCGGCCTTTAACTCCCAAGCCTGCCTTGGCAGGCGATAACTCCCTTTAACTCCCTTTAACTCCCCTGAGCGAGCAAAGCGAACGATAACTCCCTAAGAGAGCGAAGCGAACGATAACTCCCTAAGCGAGCGAAGCGAACGATAACTCCCTGAGAGAGCGAAGCGAACGATAACTCCCTGAGAGAGCGAAGCGAACGATAACTCCCTGAGCGAGCGAAGCGAACGATAACTCCCTGAGTGAGCAAAGCGAACGATAACTCCCTGAGCGAGCGAAGCGAACGATAACTCCCTAAGCGAGCGAAGCGAACGATAACTCCCTGAGTGAGCAAAGCGAACGATAACTCCCTGAGCGAGCGAAGCGAACGATAACTCCCTAAGCGAGCGAAGCGAACGATAACTCCCTAAGCGAGCGAAGCGAACGATAACTCCCTTAAGCTAACAATATGTTTAACGATCAATGATTACCGATGAAAAAGACTATTACAATATGCCTCCTGTGCCTCCTTTGCGGAAGTGCATTGCAGGCACAAAAGATAAAAGTGAAAACCGGCATCGAAGTGCTGAAGGAACAGAACTTCCGGTGTCTGGAAGGCAAACGTGTGGGGCTGATTACCAATCCCACCGGTGTGGACAACCGCATGAAGTCCACCATCGACATACTGCATGAAGCCCCGAACGTGAACCTCGTCGCCCTCTACGGCCCGGAGCACGGCGTGCGCGGCGACGTACATGCGGGCGACCATGTGGCGGACATGAAAGACGCCTCCACCGGACTGCCCGTCCACTCCCTTTACGGAAAGACACGCAAGGCCACACCGCAGATGCTGAAAGACGTCGATGTATTGGTGTATGACATTCAGGACATCGGCTGCCGTTCCTTCACCTACATCAGCACCATGGGGCTGGCCATGGAAGCGGCTGCCGAGAACGGCAAGGAGTTCATCGTGCTGGACCGCCCCAATCCCGTGGGCGGACTGAAGATTGAAGGAAACCTGACGGAAGATGATTGCATTTCTTTTGTCAGCCAATTCAAAATTCCGTACCTTTACGGCCTCACTTGCGGTGAACTGGCACTGATGCTCAATGGCGAGAGGATGCTGAAGGAAGGACGGCAGTGCAATCTGCACGTGGTGAAGATGAAAGGCTGGAAACGCAAGATGGATTACACACAGACCGGACTGCAATGGGTCCCCTCTTCCCCGCACATCCCGCACCCGCACTCCGCATTTTTCTATCCCGTCAGCGGCATCTTGGGCGAACTGGGCTACATGTCCATCGGCGTGGGCTACACCATACCCTTCCAGATGTTTGCCGCCCCGTGGATGGAAGCGGAAAAGCTGGCAGGGAGGCTGAACAGCCTGCACGTGCCGGGCGTCGTCTTCAGGCCGATGTACCTCAAACCGTTTTACAGCGTGGGGAAAGGAGAACTGCTGCAAGGGGTGCAGGTGCACATCACGGACTTTGGCAAAGCGCCCCTGAGCGAACTGCAATTCCTGGTGATGCAGGAAGCGGCGGCACTCTATCCGGACCGTGCCGTCTTTGACCACGCCGACAAGGGACGCTTCCCGATGTTCGACAAAGTGTGCGGCTCACGGCAGATACGCGAACGCTTCTCCAAACGTAATCGCTGGGAAGATATACGCGACTATTGGTATAAGGATGCGGAAGACTTCAGAAGATTGTCGAAGAAGCACTATCTATACAGATAGGGATCAGGCAGATTTTCTGACACCGGGACAGGAGGCAGAGACACACGTATCTCACCGGTCATGAGATACGTATCTCATGGGTGATGACATACGGTATCTCATGGGTGACGACATACGTATCTCATGGGTGCTGACATACGTATCTCACCGAGGAGATCTCCGATACCGCCCCACAGATACCCCTGAGGAGGCATGCAAGAACAGAAAAGAATATATACAAGAAAAAGGAAGGAACATTTATCATGGTAAAAGACAGTTACACAGATTTCTCGCGGGAAGCCCTGCGATTCATTCCGAAAGAAAGGATTTACACCGACGAACTCCACCGGCTGACATGGGGTACAGACGCAGGATTCTACCGCCTCATCCCCCGGATAGTAATCCATGCGGCAGAAGAAGGAGAAGTGGCCGGACTATTGAAGCTGGCCGGCCGCTACAGCCTGCCCGTCACCTTCCGCGCGGCAGGAACCAGCCTGTCCGGACAGGCCATCAGCAACTCCATCCTCATCGTGGCCGGCAAGCATTGGGAACAGTATTCCATTTCCGCCGACCACGAACAGATCACCCTCGAACCCGGTATCATCGGGCAGCGCGTCAACGAGCTGTTAGCCCCCTACGGACGCAAGTTCGCCCCCGACCCCGCCAGTGTGAAAAGCGCCATGGTGGGAGGCATCGTAATGAACAACGCTTCGGGCATGAACTGCGGCACACACGCCAACAGCGACCGTATGCTCCTCTCCGCCCGCATCGTGCTGGCAGACGGAACCGTGCTGGACACGGGCAATCCTGTGAGCCGCGCCTCCTTTGAAGTCACCCACCGCGACTTCATCCGCCGCATCTGCGAACTGCGCGACGAAATACGCGGCAATGAAGAACTGGCCGCACGCATCCGCCACAAATACTCCATCAAGAACGTAACCGGGCTCAACCTCCTGCCCTTTGTCCGCTTCGACGATCCGTTCGACATCATCGCCCACCTCATGGTAGGTTCCGAAGGTACTCTCGCCTTCCTCTCACGCGTCACCATGAAGACCGAATACGACTACCCCTGCAAAGCAAGCGCCATGCTCTACTTCAAGACCATAAAGGAGGCAAGCCGCGCCGTGGTAGCCATGAAAAGAGTGGAAAGGGGAGAGGGGAAAGAGTTGAAAGTTGAAAGTGGAGAGTTGAAAGCTTCAAGAGTGGAGAGTGGAAAGTTGAAAGTTGAGAGTGAAGAGTGGAAAGCTTCAAGAGTGGAGAGTGGAGAGTTGAAAGTTGAAAGTAACCATGCGGAATGCGAGGAAAGCGCCACGCAACACAGCGCAGCCAACTCTCCCCTTTCAACTCTCAACTCTCAACTCTCTTCAACTCCCAACTCTCAACTTTCAACTCTCAACTCTCAACTCGTAAAGAGCGCCGAGATGCTGGATTACAAAAGCCTCTCCTCCGTCAATGATCCTGTATTCCTGAAATACAAAGGCGAAGTAGCCTCCTCCGCCCTCCCCGGCGTGGAGCCGGGTGACGAGACCGGGCTGACCGCCGTGCTGACCGAAACCAAGGCGCACACACCCGAAGAACTGCGACAGAACATCGCCGCCATCGAAACCTGTCTGGCAAGTTTCGACACCTACATCCCCGTGCACTTCACCGACCGTCCGGAAGAATACTCCGAATACTGGGCCATCCGTTCCGGCATATTCCCCTCCGTGGGCGGCACACGCAAGCCCGGAACCTCTTGCCTCATCGAAGACGTCGCCTTCCATATCGAAGACCTGCCCGAAGCCACCGCCGACCTGCAGCAACTCCTTGCCCGCCACGGCTACAACGACGCCTGCATCTACGGGCATGCCCTCGAAGGCAACTACCACTTCATCATCAACCAGTCCTTCAGCAACCAGAACGAAGTGGACCGCTACAAAGACCTGATGGAAGACATCAAGACCCTTGTAGTGGATAAATATGACGGCTCCCTGAAAGCCGAGCACGGAACCGGCCGCAACATGGCCCCCTTTGTCCGCTACGAATGGGGAGACGATGCCTACCGGGCAATGAAAGCCGTGAAAGAACTGTTCGACCCGGAAGGGCTGCTGAACCCCGGCGTCATCTTCAATGACGACCCCCAATGCCATATCAAGGGCTTCAAGTATCTGCCCGCCATATCCGTTGACGAGGAGCACCGCGCCATCGGATACCAACTGCAAAGTAATCCTTATGGACTGGGAATTGTCGCCGTCTGCCCGCCCCTTGCCGCCGACAAGTGCATAGAGTGCGGCTTCTGCGAAGTGAACTGCCTCTCGTGCGGTTTCACCCTCTCCCCGCGCCAGCGCATCGTGGCACAGCGCGAGATGTCCCTGCTGAAGCAAGCCGGCATGAAGAAACAACTCGCCATACTCCAACGCCAATATGATTACCCCGGCAACCAGACTTGCGCCGGAGACGGACTCTGCTCCATGTCGTGCCCGATGGGGATCAATACCGGTGACCTCACCCACCTCATCCGGCAGGAGGCACTGCCCAAAGGCAGTCTCGGATATAAGGCCGGAAGCTTCGCGGCCAACCACTTCGCCGGTATCAAGAGTGCTGTACGTCCCGTACTGCGCCTGGCCGACACCGCCCATTCCCTGCTGGGGACAAAAGCCATGAGCGCCCTCGCCAAGACCATGCACAACGTCTTGCACGCACCTCTATGGACACCGGCAATGCCGAAGGCCTACAAATACTCGGAAGCAAACAGCCCGGAAAGCACCCGCCGTTCCGTTCGGGGCGGCACGGTTCCCAAGGTCGTTTACTTCCCCAGTTGCATCAACCAGACGATGGGGCAGGCCAGAAAGTCACCCGCAGAGCAGCCGTTGGCCCGCAAGATGCTTTCGCTGCTGCAAAAGGCCGGCTACGAGGTCATCTTGCCCAAGAACATGGAACGGCTCTGCTGCGGCACTATCTGGGAAAGCAAGGGCATGCCCGACATTGCCGACCGCAAGACGGAAGAACTCGAAGCAGCATTGTGGGAGGCCAGCGGACAAGGCCTGTATCCCGTCCTTTGCGACCAAAGTCCCTGTCTGCACCGCATGCGCCGGCACATCAAGAAGATGAAGCTGTACGAGCCCGCAGAATTCATCTATACCTTCATGCGCGACAAACTGACATTCACTCCCACCGACCGTCCCGTAGCCGTCCACATCACCTGCTCCATGCGTGAAATGGGGCTTGCGGATACCATTACCGCCCTTGCCGGCCTCTGCTCCACCCGCGTCCTCGTGCCCGAAGAAGTAGGCTGCTGCGGCTTTGCCGGCGACCGCGGCTTCACTCATCCCGAACTGAACGCCTACGCCCTGCGCAAGCTCCGTCCGCAGGTGGAAGCGTCAGGCGTGAAAACAGGCTACTCCAACAGCCGTACTTGCGAAATAGGACTCACAACAAACTCCGGTATCCCCTACGTCTCCATCGTCTATCTGGTGGACGAGTGCACGAGGCCCGCCGATGCCGGCAATGAATAGCAAATAATCAACTTAACACATGTATTATAATGAATAATCCAAAAACGAGCAAACGCATCCTTGCCCTCGACATCCTCCGGGGCATTACCATCGCAGGCATGATCATGGTCAACAATCCCGGAAACTGGGGGCATATCTACGCCCCGCTGGAACATGCCGAATGGATAGGGCTTACTCCTACCGACCTCGTCTTCCCCTTCTTCATGTTCATCATGGGCATCTCCACTTACATCTCCCTGAAGAAGTACGATTTCGAGTTCAGCCGTTCGGCCGCCCTCAAGATACTGAAACGTACGGCCATCATCTTCCTCATCGGCCTTGCCATCGGATGGTTTGCACGGCTCTGCTACTATTGGGCCGCCGCCCCCGGCGAACTGAGTTTCGGCGAAAACCTGTGGGCTTCCGTATGGACTTTCGACCGCATGCGCATCTTGGGCGTCATGCAACGGCTGGCACTATGCTACGGAGCCACCTCCATCATTGCCCTGACCATGAAACACCGGCATATCCCCTATCTGATAGCAGGCCTGCTGATAAGTTATTTCATTCTGCTGATGTGCGGCAACGGCTTCGCCTACAACGAAACCAATATACTGTCCGTCGTGGATCGTGCCGTGCTGACTCCCGCACACATGTACAAGGACAACGGCATCGATCCGGAAGGGCTTCTGAGTACCATTCCATCCATTGCCCACGTGCTGTTGGGCTTCTGCGTGGGGCGCATGATGCTTGGTGACGACCGCAATGCCAAGGCAGACCGCATGGCAGTGCTCGATTCACACCTCATCAAGCTGCTGCTCACAGGCGCCATCCTCACTTTCGCAGGTTTCCTGCTGAGCTACGGATGCCCCATCAGCAAGAAAATATGGTCGCCTACCTTCGTGCTCGTCACTTGCGGAATGGCCTCCAGCTTCCTGGCACTGCTTATATGGATTGTCGATGTGAAGGGATACAGGAAGTGGAGCGTTTTCTTCGAGTCGTTCGGTGTAAACCCACTGTTCATGTATGTGGCGGGCGATGTGCTTGCCATACTTTTCGGTGTTGTCAGCTTCCCGTGGGATGGGGGCAGCATCACCATACACGGCATTCTGTATGACGTGCTTCTCGCACCCCTGTTCGGTGAAACCGGCGGATCGCTGGCCTATGCCTTGGCATTCATAGCAATCAATTGGTGCATCGGATATCAGCTATACAAACGGAAAATATACATCAAAATATAGAAAACAACCATAAAGACATGATTCTAATAGCAGACAGTGGATCTACAAAGACCGATTGGTGTGTTGTAGAAAATGGAGTGGTCTTCCAACAGATATTCACGAAAGGAACAAACCCTTTCTTTCAGTCGGAAGAAGAAATCAGTAACGAAATAGCGGCGGCACTCTTGCCTCAACTAAAGACCGACGAACCGGAAGCTGTCTATTTCTACGGGGCCGGATGTGGATTTCCCGACAAAATAGACATGGTGCACCGTGCCATAACCAAGCACCTGAAAGTGAAAGGCGACAATGTGGAAGTCAACACCGACATGCTGGCGGCTGCGCGCGGACTTTGCGGGCATGACGCCGGAATAGCCTGCATCATGGGCACAGGCTCCAATTCCTGCTACTACAACGGCAGGGAAATCGTGAGCAATGTATCGCCGTTGGGCTTCATTCTCGGAGACGAGGGAAGCGGGGCGTGCCTGGGCAAGCTGTTAGTGGGTGATATCCTCAAAAACCAGATGACAGCGGAGCTGAAAGAGAAATTCCTCACGCAATTCAATCTGACCCCTGCCGAGATAATAGACCGCGTTTACCGGAAGCCGTTTCCAAACCGCTTTCTGGCAAGCCTGTCTCCGTTCCTCGCGCAGAATCTGGATCAGCCTTGCGTGTATAAGGTGGTGGCCGGCAGCTTCGAGGCATTCCTAAGGCGCAATATCATGCAGTACGACTACCGGCACAACAAAGCACACTTCATAGGTTCGGTAGCCTTCCACTACAAGGAAGTCTTGGAAGATGTGGCAAAGCAACTGGACGTGCGGCTCGGAACCGTAATCAAGAGCCCCATGGAAGGGCTGATCAAATATCACGCATAAATCATCAACATCTATGGCATTCGTAAAAATCTCAGAGCAAGCTTCGCTCTACAATGACTTGGAAAAGAAGTCGGTACGTGAAATTTTAGAAGACATCAACACGGAAGACCGGAAAGTGGCACTTGCCGTACAGAAGGCGATTCCCCAGATAGAGAAGTTAGTGACACGGATTGTACCCCGCATGAAGCAGGGAGGACGCATCTTCTACATGGGCGCCGGCACAAGCGGACGCCTCGGAGTGCTCGACGCTTCGGAAATCCCCCCCACATTCGGCATGCCCCCCACACTGATCATCGGTCTGATTGCCGGCGGCGATACAGCCTTGCGCAATCCTGTGGAAAATGCGGAAGACGACATTCACCGCGGTTGGGAAGAACTGACGGAACACAACGTTACGGACAAAGATACCGTGATCGGCATTGCGGCCTCCGGCACGACCCCCTACGTGATCGGAGCCATGCATGAGGCGCGCGAACACGGCATCCTGACCGGCTGCATCACCAGCAACCCCGGCTCTCCGATGGCCGCCGAAGCCGATGTTCCCATCGAGATGATCGTGGGGCCGGAATACGTGACAGGCAGCTCACGCATGAAGTCGGGCACTGGGCAGAAAATGATTCTGAACATGATCACCACCTCTGTCATGATACAGTTGGGGCGCGTAAAAGGCAACAAAATGGTGAACATGCAACTCAGCAACAAAAAGCTGATAGACCGCGGCACGCGCATGATCGTAGAAGAGCTCGGCCTGGACTACGGCAAGTCCAAAGCACTGCTGCTGATGCATGGGTCGGTGAAGAAGGCGGTGGATGCCTACCGGGAAAAAACGGTATAGTACAGAATCATTTAAATAACATCCGGCATGAAAACATTTTCTTTTTTCCTTTTTCTTCTCCTCGGCCTTCATACCGCCACCGCCCAGCCTTTGCAGCGTGTGGCTCCCGAACAGGCGGGAATGGATTCACGCAAGCTGATGTACGCCGACGAAGCCATTGAAACGGCCATTGCCCACAAAGACATCCCCGGCGCTGTGCTTGCCGTGGTGCGGGGCGGCAAGATGGCTTACCTGAAAGCTTACGGCAACAGGCGCATTTATCCTGACGCGGAGCCCATGACCACAAATACCGTATTCGACATGGCCTCGTGCAGCAAATCAATGAGTACCGCCATCTGTGTCCTGATTCTGGCCGAACGGGGGAAGCTGCGCATGCAGGACCCCGTCAGCCTCTACATACCCGGTTTCAGGAACTGGGAAAGCGAAGACGGCAAGGACAACAAGACGATCCGCATCGCCGACCTGATGACGCACACCTCCGGGCTTCCTCCTTATGCCCCTGTCGCCCAATTGGAGAAAAAATACGGTTCACCCGCCCCCGAAGGGCTGATGGAATACATCGCCACCTGCAAACGCGACTTCAAGCCGCAGACCGGCTTCCAATACAGTTGCCTCAACTTTATCACCTTGCAGCATATCATAGAGGCGGTAAGCGGAAAATCATTGCGTGATTTCGCCCGCGAAAACCTGTTCGGCGTATTGGGCATGGCACACACTGACTACCTGCCTTGCAAGCGCGGCAAAGACGGCAGATGGACAAACACCGGCCCGCTGCCGCCGAAAGACACAGCCCCCACCGAGAAGCAACCGGACGGGCAGGTGCTCTGCGGACAGGTGCACGATCCGCTTGCACGCATCCTGAACGGAGGTATCAGCGGCAACGCCGGCGTATTTTCTTGTGCAGAAGACATTGCCATTCTATGCGCCGCCCTGCAGAACGGAGGGGAATGGAACGGACACCGCATACTGAGCCCACTCACCGTAAAGGCGATGCGCACTGTACCCCGCGCCACAGCCACTTTGGGACGTACCCTCGGCTGGGACTGCTTCACGGCCTATGCCTCCAACAACGGAGACTTTTTCGGCCCCGGCACTTACAGCCACACGGGATATACGGGCACTTCCATCGTCATCGACCCGGACAACGACACCTCCGTGATACTGCTGACCAATGCGGTGCATCCCGCAGACGGGCACAGCGTGGTGCGTCTGCGCTCATTGGTGGCCAATGCAGTGGCGGCCTCCATCTGTCCCGCCGCACGCACATATACAGACCACTACTACGAGCGCTTTCTCCGGTTCATGGACGAACCTGCCATCACTCCGAAAGACATCGTAATGCTTGGCAACAGCCTGACCGAAGGGGGTGGAGACTGGGGCGAACGCCTTGGAAAGAAGAATGTGCGCAACCGTGGAATCATCGGCGATGAAGTGTCCGGAGTCTGTGACCGGCTGCATCAGATATTGCCCGGACACCCTGCAAAACTGTTCCTGCTTATCGGTGTCAACGACGTTTCACACGGCCTTACGGCAGACAGCATAGCAGACATGATCGGCACGGCGGTGGAGCGTATCCGCAAAGAATCTCCCGAAACAAAGCTCTGCCTGCAAAGCCTGCTGCCCATCAACGAGAGTTTCGGGCGCTACAAGAGGCTTGAGGGAAAGACAGCCATGATACCGGAAATCAATTCCCGGCTGGAGGTACTGGCCAAGGAGAAGAATATCACCTATATCAATCTTTTCCCCCTTTTCACAGAGAAGGGAACCGACATATTGCGTGCAGACCTCACAACCGACGGATTGCACCTGAATGAGAAAGGTTACGGAATTTGGGTAAAGGCGCTGAAAAGGGAACTGTAAAAGGGAACTGTAAAAGGGAACTGTAAAAGGGAACTGTAAAAGGGAACTGTAAAAGGGAACTGTAAAAGGGAACTGTAAAAAGGGAACTGTAAAAGGGAACTGTAACTGTAAAAGGGAACTGTAAAAGGGAACTGTAAAAGGGAACTGTAAAAGGGAACTGTAAAAAGGAACTGTAAAAAGGAACTGTAAAAAGGAACTGTAAAAAAGCAAAGGAGGGTGTATCGAAACCCTCCTTTGCTTTTTTTATTCAACACCGGTCAGCATCAAGTCAAACGTCAGTGCCGAATATCCCAGGATAGAACTGTTTCCGCTTGCGCCATACCCGCTTTGCCAAGGGATATAGAGCATCCAGCGCTCGCCCCGGCGCATGTACTGCAAAGGCCACGTCCATCCGGCAATGACACCCGACACGGCGAAGGTGGCAGGTGACTCGAAAGAGGTAGGCTCTTTCAGCGCATCCAGCGGAATCCGGGCATCCGGAGCGCCGTATCCCTCGAAAGTGCCGTCAAACCTGTCGCCGTTGATCAACGTACCGTAGTAATGCGCCTTGACCGTCGAATGATATCCGGTGTATAACGGGCGTTCACCCTGCGCATTCTTCACAAGCTTCCTGCAATACACATATTGGGAGCCAGCGGTGGTTCCGCCCGTAGGTATCTGTATGGCATACAGTTTATCAAGTTCCATCGCATCGGCCGCATCCGGCGTGGCCACATAGCTGTCACCGGTCTTCGCCTTTATCGAGTCGATGAAAGCCTCGTTGCGTTCTTGCCAGTTATCATATTTGGTTGCCTCCGTCACTTCGTCGCAAGATACAAGCATACCTGCCGCAAGCAGCAAGAGAGGCAAAAACAATAGGGATGGTCTTTTCATTCGGTTCAATTATTATTGTTGTTGATTACTTGTCGGGGTCATTGCAGTGTCTTGAGCAAGGATGTGATGCTGACACGGTCTGCAATGATATTATTCAGTTCGGAGATGGCCACGCGCTCCTGCTGCATGGTGTCGCGGTTGCGCAAGGTCACACAGTTGTCTTCGAGTGTCTGATGATCCACGGTCACGCAGTAGGGAGTGCCTATGGCATCCTGACGGCGGTAACGCTTGCCGATGGAGTCTTTTTCGTCATATTGGCAGTGGAAGTGGAACTTCAGGTCGTCGATGATTTCACGCGCCTTTTCGGGCAGTCCGTCTTTCTTCACCAGCGGCATGACGGCCAGCTTCACGGGGGCCAGCGCGGCGGGCAGCTTCAGCACCACACGCGTCTCGCCGTTCTCCAGCGTTTCTTCACAGTAGGAAGCGGACATGATGCTGAGGAACATGCGGTCCACGCCGATACTGGTCTCTATGACGAAGGGCGTATAGCTTTCGTTGGTTTCGGGGTCAAAATACTTGATGTTCTTCCCGGAGAACTTCTCGTGCTGCGACAGGTCGAAGTTGGTACGGCTGTGTATGCCTTCCACCTCCTTGAAGCCGAAAGGCATCAGGAACTCTATGTCCGTGGCGGCATTGGCGTAGTGCGCCAGTTTGTCGTGGTCGTGATAGCGGTAATGGTCGTCGCCGAAGCCCAAGGCCTTGTGCCACTTCAGGCGGGTGGCCTTCCAGGTCTTGAACCATTCAAGCTCCGTGCCCGGTTTCACGAAGAACTGCATCTCCATCTGCTCGAACTCGCGCATGCGGAAGATGAACTGGCGCGCCACGATTTCGTTACGGAAAGCCTTGCCTATCTGGGCAATGCCGAAAGGTATCTTCATACGGCCGGTCTTCTGCACGTTGAGGTAGTTCACAAAGATGCCTTGGGCCGTCTCCGGACGCAGGTATATCTTCATGGCTCCGTCGCTGGTAGAGCCCATCTCGGTAGAGAACATCAGGTTGAACTGGCGCACTTCCGTCCAGTTCTTGGTTCCGCTGACGGGGCAGGCTATTTCTTCGTCGATGATGATCTGCCGGAGTTCTTCCAGATTGTTCTCGTTCAGCGCCTTGCTGTAACGCTCGTGCAGGGCGTCACGCTTGGCCTGGTGTTCGAGCACGCGGCCGTTGGTGCTGCGGAACTGCGCCTCGTCGAAAGCCTCGCCGAACTTCTTGGCGGCTTTGGCCACTTCCTTGTTTATCTTGTCGTCATACTTGGCAAGCTGGTCTTCTATCAACACATCGGCACGATAACGCTTCTTGGAGTCGCGGTTGTCTATCAAGGGATCATTGAAAGCGTCCACATGCCCGCTGGCTTTCCAGATGGTGGGGTGCATGAAGATGGCGGAGTCGATGCCCACAATGTTTTCGTGCAGCAGCACCATGCTTTGCCACCAGTATTGTTTGATGTTATTTTTCAGTTCCACACCCATCTGGCCGTAGTCATATACAGCTCCCAATCCGTCATAAATATCGCTGGAGGGAAATACGAAACCATATTCCTTGCAGTGTGAAACGAGTTTCTTAAAAACGTCTTCCTGTGCCATTTTCTGTTGTATATAAATTAAATTGATTCTTGTTTTCTGCCGTAAAGCGGCACAAAGATAGGGATTTATATCGTAAGTAGGTCACGGAGGGTATTAATTTATCTTATCGGCCGTGTATCGTGACGGACGCAAATGCCTGTAACAGAGGCCTACCTGCATCTATATATCCCGCTTGCTGCATCTATATATGCAGCGCGCTGCGTATATAGATGCAGCAAGGCCGGAGCATACAGCCCGGAAAAGCGTGCGCAAACGCCGGGCCCGACGGATATAAAATATCCCGCCCGTGTTTGCAAATTAACGTTTTAATACACGGTTTTATGAAAAGAAGCCCTTATCTTTGCCTCACATAAACCTTTTAACCACATATTCAAAGTTTACCATGAGAATGAAATTCTTCTACCTGTTATTGATGCTCCTCCTGCCATTGGGAGGCATGGCGCAGAAAAAGAACCAGCAGACAAAAAATCCGTTTGAAATCAAGGACGGGCACTTCTACCTGAACGGGAAGCAGACCCCCATCCTCTCGGGCGAGATGCATTATGCCCGCATCCCGCACCAGTACTGGCGACACCGCCTGCAGATGATGAAAGGCATGGGACTGAACGCCGTGGCCACCTACGTATTCTGGAACCACCATGAAACCGAGCCCGGAAAGTGGGACTTCACCGGCGACAAGAATCTGGCCGAATACATCAAGACGGCCGGCGAAGAGGGCATGATGGTCATCCTGCGGCCGGGCCCCTACGTCTGCGCCGAGTGGGAGTTCGGCGGATATCCCTGGTGGCTGCAAAACGTGCCGGGAATGGAAATCAGGAGAGACAACCCCCAATTCCTGAAGCACACCGAAGCCTACATACAGCGGCTCTACAAAGAGGTGGGACATCTGCAGTGCACCAAAGGCGGCCCCATCGTCATGGTGCAGTGCGAAAATGAGTTCGGCTCCTACGTGGCCCAGCGCAAGGACATCACGCTGCAAGAGCACCGCGCCTACAACGCCAAGATAAAGCAACAACTGGCCGACGCAGGCTTCGACGTGCCCCTGTTCACCTCGGACGGAAGCTGGCTGTTCGAGGGAGGCAGCACGGAAGGCGCGCTGCCCACGGCCAACGGTGAGACGGACATCGCCAACCTGAAGAAAGTGGTGAACCAGTACCACGGCGGACAAGGCCCCTACATGGTGGCCGAATTCTATCCCGGCTGGCTGTCCCACTGGGCCGAACCGTTTCCGCAGGTGTCCGCCTCAAGCGTGGCCCGCACCACAGAATCTTATCTGAAGAACGACGTGTCGTTCAATGTTTACATGGTGCACGGCGGCACGAACTTCGGCTTCACCAGCGGCGCCAACTATGACAAGAAGCGCGACATACAGCCCGACCTGACAAGCTACGACTACGACGCCCCCATCAGCGAAGCCGGATGGGTGACACCGAAATACGACTCCATACGCGCCGTCATCAAGCGGTATGTGAAGTATCCCGTGCCCGCCGCCCCCGCCCCGATGCCTGTCATAGAGATACCGTCCATCAAGCTGGACAAAGTGACGGACATGCTTGCATACACCGAAACGACGGAACCGACGGTAAACGACACCCCGATGACCTTTGAGCAACTGAACCAGGGCTACGGATACGTGCTCTATACCCGCCACTTCAACCAGCCCATCGGCGGCACTTTGCAGATAGACGGACTGAGAGACTATGCAGTGGTATATATAGACGGTGAAAAGGCGGGAGTGCTGAACCGCAACACGCAGACCTACTCCATGGAGATAGACGTACCCTTCAACGCCACCCTGCAGATACTTGTGGAGAACATGGGACGCATCAACTACGGCAGCGAGATAGTGCACAACACGAAAGGCATCATCAGCCCCGTCACCATCGGCGGCAAGGAAATCACCGGCGGATGGAACATGTACCCGCTGCCCATGAGCAAAGCCCCCGAAGCGGCCAAGGCAGGGCGCAACGCATACCCCAACACCTCCGCACAGGCCGGCAAACTGAAAGGAAGCCCCGTGGCCTACGAAGGAACTTTCACCTTGAACCGGACCGGCGACACCTTCATCGACATGGAGGACTGGGGGAAAGGCATCATCTTCGTCAACGGCATCAACATAGGCCGCTACTGGCAGGCAGGCCCGCAGCAGACCCTCTACATACCGGGGGTATGGCTGAAGAAGGGCGAAAACAAAATCGTCATCTTCGAGCAACTGAACGAAAAACCGAAAACCGAAGTCAGAACGGTGAAGCAACCCGTACTGATGAAGCTGAAGTAAAAGTCCGCCACAGCGCACCAAAATCAGATAAATAAAAAAAGATAGAAAAAAATGATACAACTAAAGGAATAATAACTATATTTGTGGCAAGTTCACTAAAGCGTAGCGAACTCATTACATTTTAGTAAGAGCATAATTGGAAATTATCTTCTCCATTCAAACTTCGCAACTTTGAAAATGTATCTGAAGATAACAACAAGGATGCTCACGTCTATGTTTATATGTTTTTCTCCCGCAGGGGGAATGGTATATACACAAACGACGTGAGTAACTGTTGTATATTCAGATACCGGGCAATGCGAAGGCCTGAATGGAGAATATACAAATAAAGTTACTCACGTTTTTTATTGTTCAACTTTAAATAGTTTGTGTATGAAACAAAACATGCAAAACGGTAGAGAAGCCTATATAGCCCCGTCTATCGAAGTAATCAAAATTGAAAATGAGGGAGCGGTAATGGTGGCCAGCGGTTCAACCGAAAATTACACATCTACCCCTCTAAGCAGCACCGGCCGAAACCACAGCTACAACTCCGCATCCGGCAGTGACTTGGAAGACATGATCAACGACATTTTAACCGTAGAAAACTAAGGAGGAAGAATTATGTTGAAACTACAAAGTTCTTTGAAAGCCACTTGCATGGCAGTGGCTGCCTTGACCGCACTGAGTTGCAGCCAAGAAGATTTAACCGGAAAAGCCCCAATCGGCAACACCACCATCAATGCTTCTTTCGAGACTCCGGGAGCCGGAACACGTACCTCGGTGAAAGATAACGGTGATGTAGTATGGAACACGAATGACACCTTCGGACTGTTCTACACAACTACTGCAAATACTACACCGGCGGTGGCACAATTCACCACCACCTCTGCCGACGGCTCAAGCACCACAGCATCGTTCACGGGAACTCTGGACGATGGTGTCACTACCTCTTACGCCGTATATCCTTATCAGGCAGGCATGCAGCTAAGCGGCGCTACCGTAACCACCACCCTGCCCAAAGAGTTTGCTTATACAGAGGCCAGCAACGGGCCGATGTATGCCGATGCCTCCACATACAGCAATGGCATCAGCTTCAAGCATCTGGCCGGACTGCTGAAACTGCAAATCAGCAGCGCTATCGGAAGTACAGCCAAGAAGTTCGTCATCACGGCAGACAAGGCTATTGCAGGCACTGCCACGGCAAACTTGAGTACCACTGACACGGAACCTGTTTTGGCAGTAGCTGATGATACAAATAACAGCAAGACCATCACTGTCACACTCAGCTTCACGGCAGACAGGAATCCCACTACATTCTTTATCCCTATCCCCGTAGGTACATACGCCACACTTTCCGCAAAACTGTTAGGTGAGAGCGATAAGGAACTTTACACTCCGAAAGAATGGAAGGACGTCACCGTTACCCGGGCAGGTATGCTCACCGCAGCCTTCGGCTACATAAAAATTGATGCCGGTATTGCAACAGGTAAAGGCATCAGTGATGCCATATCAAGCGCGCTACCTACTGAGGCTCCGGCAACTCCCATCACCAACGAGATAGCAGTACCCGCAAAGATTGACGCAACAGCCTCTGACGCTACTGCGCTACAAGTTCCGGCTGTACAGAATTCTAACGTAACGTTGTCTTTAGAAGAAATTCCCACAACAACAGCGACTAAGCCTTTGGTATTGCAGGAAAGCGGCACTGCAACAACAACTCCTACTGCTGCCGTCAACACCGTAACCGTAGCCATCCCCAAAGTAACAGAAGCAAGTACGGCTCCCAGCATCACCATCACCATGCCTAAGACAACCGTAGAACTGGATGCAAACGGAACGGAAGGTACTACCTATAATACCATCATTGCCAAGACAGCCACCAATACGCTGGTAGTAAAGGCAGGCGTTACCGTTGAGAAGCTGATCATTGCAGGCGGCAATGTGGTGATATACGGAACAGTGAAGGAACTGATACGTGACACCAACAATAATGCAACAGTAGAAGTGGCATCTTTCGATGCAGCAGATATTGAAAAGGTAGATACGCCCGCCAACTTCAAGTTCACCGCCACTTGGGACGGCACTTCAAAAACCGCCAAGCGTGAAAGTATCTATACCGCCGCACAATTGGCTGCTTACCAGTCCACGGACATTCCCGTCAGTACCACCGGCATAGGCTTGTCCGCCACCATCACCACTTCACCCACGCTCTACGCCGACATCGACCTTAACAACCGGCCCTGGGTAGGCATGGTTTTGGATAAAAACCAGACTTTCAATGGAGGCGATCATACCATCTCCAACATTCTGGTAACGGAACATATATTGAGCGAAACAAGCAAATACACCCCCGAAGCTTGTGTAGGATTGTTTGCAGCCAGCAAATTAGGTTCTATCATCAAAGGCGTTAAGATAAACGGTTTCAAGGCCGAAGGCGCAGGCGCCAATGCCAAATGGAGCGGCGCTTTGGTGGGACTCTCACAAGGAGCTGCCTTCACAGACTGCCATGTGGAGAATGTAACGATTGAAAGCGAATCGGACAATTCTTATCGCATAGGCGGCTTGATCGGTTTCTTAAGAAATGAAAGTGCTGTCCCTACACTGACCAATTGCAGCGCCAAAAACGTCAAAATCAAAGCCGGCTTCTGCCTGGCAGGTTTGGTAGGCTCCATCCAAAAGAAGGGCGCAAGCTTCGTCAACTGTAAAACAGAAGGCATCACCCTGGCCGTCAATGCGAAATCGGCCGCGCTGAACGGGGCGTTTTCCGACACAACTTTCGTTGCTCCTTACAGATATTGGGCAGGCTATATGTCGAAGTTCATCGGAGAAGTGAACATTGGCTCTAACACCATCACCATCGACAGCCAGTGCAGCGTAGCAGGCGGAAACTTCACCAAGACAGAAGAAGCGTCATTCGGGTACAGCGATATGGCAAAATACAGCTATTCCAAGACTGCCGATGCAGCCACTAAAGCCGCTGCCATAAGCAATGCACCACACTACTCACTGACAAGCGGCAACATCTTCCTGCCCGCCTGTGTGGACGGAGGTAAAGTCACAGTAGCCGGAAGCACATTAACAGACGGCAAAGACTACAACCTCTTTACCACCATACAGTCGGCCGGCTGGGATGGAACAAGCAAAAAACAGCCGAGCAAGATAGACAATGTATATCAGATAAAGACTGCCGCTGAACTGGCCTATTTCCAATCGAAAGCAGCTCCGACAGAGACAACAGCAGGCAATCTTCCGGCTACCTTAGATGCCAAAGCCGTGCTTTGCAACGACATCAACCTTGCCAATAAGCCTTGGCTGGGCATGGTGCTCAAAGACCAAACCTTCGACGGACAAGGACATACCATCAAGAACCTGAACATGAGTCAGTACATCTTGGACCAACAGCAGACCACATTCTCCCCGCAGGCCTGCATCGGACTGTTTGCCGCAGTATATGGAGCTTCCACCGTCAAAGGCATCACGCTGGAGAACGTATCCATCAAGCCGGTAGGTTCACCCAAATGGGTAGGCTCACTTGTGGGCTACTCAAAAGGCAATACAACCTACACCGACTGTATCGTCAAGAATGCCGATATATCGGCACAGGGGAAAACTTCCATCCGCGTCGGAGGATTGATTGGCTACATCGAGAAATCCGCCGCCGATGGCGACCCAAGCAAAGTAACCTTGACAGGATGCGAAGTGAACAAAGCTTCCATTTCCGCCTCTTACAGCTATGGCGGTTTGGTGGGTTCCATGTACGACAGCGCCACGTTCACCAATTGCAAAACATCAGGCATCACTCTGGCCCTGAACAAAGATGCAACAGCATACCGCGGCTATGTATCCAAGTTCATCGGTGACATTGCGAACATAGCCGTGGACTACAAGCGTGAAATCCTGATAAACAGTTGTACAACCGACGACTTGACCGATGCAGAAAAGACGGCACTGGATTTCGGCAAAGTCATCAGCCAGCAAAAATCCAGCTATCTCAGCGGAACCTACGTCGGGGGATGCAAATGGTGCGGCTTGGTAGAACCGGTTGCCGGAGTTGTAGCCAGCACAAACTTCACCATCAAGGTGGATGGAAATACTTTGAAAAACGGCGTTGACTTCAACGTCTGCAAGTAAGTGACGGCAATCCGCTTATTGCCATCCTTTTCATAATCTATTTAAATCAGGAAACCGTCTCAAGATGCATCTTGAGACGGTTTTTTCTTTTCATCATGCTGAAGATTGCTTCAATGCAACCGACAAAAACAGCGAATACACAAGCATTATCGGATTTCTTTGCAGGTTTTCCCGATAAAATTTGTATTTTTGCCTGCAACAGAAAAAGGAAGACAACTATGAGTGAGGAACAACCCAAAGGCAACATTATTCTCTATCAAACCCAAGACGGGGAATCGAAGATAGAAGTAACACTCAGCCAAGACACCGTTTGGCTCACCGCCGACCAAATGGCAGAGTTGTTTCAGCGCAACAAGTCCACCATTTCACGCCATATCAAGAATGTGCTGGATAGTGGAGAATTGGATGCCAAAGTGGTAGTTGCATTTTTTGCAACAACCACTCAACACGGTGCGATAGAAGGAAAGAAACAAGTCCACCAAGTAGCTTACTACAACCTCGACATGATTATCAGCATCGGGTATCGCGTCAACTCCCATCGTGGCGTTCAGTTTCGTATTTGGGCGACCCAAGTATTGCGTGAATATTTGGTGAAAGGCTTTGCCCTAAACGATGAGTTGCTGAAGAACGCGGGCGGCGGCAATTATTTCGACGAACTGATGAGCCGTATTCGCGATATACGCTCCTCAGAGAAAGTGTTCTATCGCAAGATACTCGAAGTCTATGCCCTCAGCATCGACTACGACCCCCGCGCATCGTCCACCCAACTCTTCTTCAAGACTGTGCAAAACAAAATGCACTTCTCGGCACACGGACATACAGCCGCCGAAGTAATCTACGAGCGTGCCAATGCCGACAAAGACTTTATGGGACTAACCTCATGGACGGGAGCCATGCCCAAACGTGATGATGCCAAGATAGCCAAGAATTATCTGAACAATGATGAACTGGATACCTTGAACCGCATCGTGAGCCTTTATCTGGACTTTGCCGAACTGCAAGCCAAGCAACACAAGCCCATGTATATGCGCGACTGGATTCAGAAACTCGATGACTTCCTGCATCTGTCCGGTCAGGAACTGCTGACCCATGCCGGCTATGTATCGGCAGAACTGGCCAAAGAGAAAGCCGAAGCAGAGTATGACAAGTTCAAGGAGCGTAGCCGCTTGGATCTCTCACCCGTAGAGATTCATTTCATTGAAAATTTCGAGAAAGAGCAGAAACGATTGAAGAACGGACATAGTTAATCGGAATTGTCTCTACCCCAATAAATATAAAGCATAAAGCAGAGAGACCGAGGCAAGACATCCTAAATTCACCGTGACTGGCAAAAACAGCGAATACACAAGCATTATCGGATTTCTTTGCAGGTTTTCCCGATAAAATTTGTATTTTTGCCTGCAACTGAAAAATCAGCAATATCATAGAATAGACAATTCCCTGACAAATATGAGCGAAGATTTCAACGAAGAACATTCGGATTACAAACCTGCAGACATCAAAGACACCAACGTAAAGCACCAGCTAAGCGGGATGTACCAGAACTGGTTTCTGGACTATGCCTCATACGTGATTCTGGAACGTGCCGTGCCCCACATCATGGACGGACTGAAGCCTGTGCAACGGCGCATCCTGCACTCCATGAGGCGCATGGAGGACGGACGCTACAACAAGGTAGCCAACATTGTAGGGCATACGATGCAGTTCCACCCGCACGGAGACGCATCCATTGCCGATGCCCTGGTGCAGCTCGGACAGAAAGACTTGTTAGTGGACTGCCAGGGAAACTGGGGTAACATCCTGACAGGCGACAGTGCGGCGGCTTCCCGCTACATCGAGGCACGCCTCTCCAAATTTGCCCTTGACGTGGTGTTCAACCCCAAAACCACCGAATGGAAGCTTTCGTACGACGGACGAAACAAAGAGCCGGTGACACTCCCCGTCAAGTTTCCCCTGTTGCTGGCACAGGGAGTGGAAGGCATCGCCGTAGGGCTGTCCTCCAAAATACTGCCCCACAACTTCAACGAACTGTGTGATGCCTCCATCCGCTACCTGCACAAAGAAGGCTTCAAACTCTATCCCGATTTCCAGACAGGCGGCAGCATCGATGTATCCAAGTACAACGACGGCGAACGCGGAGGCACGGTACGTGTACGCTCCAAGATAGAAAAGATAGACAACAAGACGCTTGCCATCAAAGAAATACCCTATGGGAAAACCGTTGCCAGCGTATGCGATTCCATTGTAAAAGCCAGCGAAAAAGGGAAGATAAAGATAAGAAAGGTGGAAGACCTCACCTCCGGCAGCGTGGAGATACTTGTACACCTGGCGGCAGGCGTCTCGTCCGACAAAACGATAGACGCGCTTTATGCCTTTACCGACTGCGAAGTAAGCATCTCACCCAACTGCTGCGTGATAGACGACCAAAAGCCGCATTTCCTCACCGTGAGCGACGTTTTGCGAAAATCCGTGGACAACACATTGGACCTGCTTAGGCTGGAACTGGAAATCCGCCGCAACGAGATACGCGAAAGCTTGCACTTTGCTTCATTGGAGAAGATTTTCATCGAAGAACGCATCTACAAGGACAAGGAATTCGAGCAGGCGAAAAGCATGGATGCAGCCTGCGAACATATCGACCGGCGCCTGACACCCTATTACCCCACCTTCATCCGCGAAGTGACCAAGGAAGACATCCTCCGGCTGATGGAAATCAAGATGGCGCGCATCCTCAAGTTCAATTCCGACAAGGCGGAAGAACTCATAGCCCGCATGAAGTCCGACATCGAGGAGATAGACCGCCATCTGGCGAATATCGTGGAATACACCGTTGACTGGTATCGCATGCTGAAGGACAAGTACGGTAAAGGCTTCCCGCGACGCACAGAGTTGCGCAGCTTCGACACCATCGAGGCCACCAAAGTCATCGAGGCAAACGAAAAGCTATACATCAACCGTGAAGAAGGCTTCATTGGAACCGGACTGAAAAAAGACGAGTTCATCGGAAACTGCTCGCCGATAGACGACGTGATCATCTTTTTCCGTGACGGGAAGTATATCATCACCCCGGTTTCCGAAAAGAAATTTGTGGGAAAGAACATACTCTATGCCAATATATTCAAGAAGAACGACAAACGCACCATCTACAACGTGTGCTACCGCGACGGCAAGGAGGGAACCAGCTACATCAAGCGCTTTGCCGTGACCAGCGTGGTGCGCGACCGCGAATACGACGTCACACAGGGAACGCCCGACTCACGCATCACCTATTTCACCGCCAATCCCAACGGCGAGGCCGAAGTCATCAAGGTGACCCTGAAACCCAACCCGCGCATACGCCGCATCATCTTTGAAGAAGACTTCAGCGCCATCAACATCAAGGGACGCCAGGCAATGGGCAACATACTTACCCGCAACCCGGTACACAAAATAGCCCTGAAGCAACGGGGCGGATCTACCCTGGGCGGACGCAAGGTGTGGTTTGACCGCGACGTGCTGCGCCTCAACTACGACGAGCGCGGAGAATACCTCGGCGAATTCCAGAGTGACGAAACCATTCTGGTGGTACTGAACAGCGGTGAATTCTATACCACCAACTTCGACCTTAACAATCACTACGAAGACAGCATCCGCGTACTGGAAAAATATGACCCGAACAAGGTATGGACTGCCGTCCTCTATGATGCCGACCAGCAGAACTATCCGTATATCAAGCGTTTCTGCTTCGAGGCAACCTCGCGCAAGCAGAACTATCTGGGCGACAACAAGGATACCGGTCTCATCCTGCTGACCGACGAATGCTATCCCCGCCTGGAAGTGGTTTTCGGCGGACACGACAACTTCCGCGAACCGATGATCGTGGAAGCCGACGAGTTTATCTCCGTGAAAGGCTTCAAAGCTAAGGGCAAACGCCTGACAACCTTTGCCATCGAAACAATCAACGAACTGGAGCCTACCCGCCAACCGGATATACAGCAGGCTGCGGAAATACAGGAAGAAGAAGAGCCGGAAGAACCGGAAATACTGGACCCTGACCACGGAAAAAGCGAAGGAGACATTCTGGATGAAATGACCGGACAGATGAAACTGTTTTAAAGCCATGCCGTATCAGGATCATACTTTATAATATATAAGAAGGAGGAATGAAGATTTACAGGATTTGTATCATAACCGGATGTTTGATGTTATTGCCGGGCAGAACGCTGTTAGCACAGACAGCGGAAAGCCAGGAACCGCAAGAGCTGGATGCAGAAAGCCGGACTTTGAAGGAACTCCGGACAGACTCCGCCGCCGGAAACCGCTTCATCACCCGCGCCACCCTATATGGAGCAGGTTTCACCAATGTATTCGACACCTATCTGTCACCACAGGAATATAAAGGCGTTGACTTCCGTGTCTCCCGCGAAAGCACACGGATGACACGGCTGATGGACGGCAACCTGTCACAACAGACTTTCTTCCAGGCAGACTTAGGATATACGCACAACCGGGCAGACAACAACAACACCTTTTCCGTACTGACAAACTGGAACTACGGACTGCACTACAATTTCCACGTTACAAGCAACTTCAAGCTGCTTGCCGGCGGAGTGGCAGACTTCAACGGCGGATTTGTCTATAACCTGCGCAACGGCAACAACCCTGCCCAGGCGCGCGCCTACATCAACCTCGACGCTTCGGGCATGGCCATCTGGAATCTGCGCGTCAAAAACCGCC
Organism: Bacteroides helcogenes P 36-108; assembly: GCF_000186225.1. Taxonomy (NCBI): domain Bacteria; kingdom Pseudomonadati; phylum Bacteroidota; class Bacteroidia; order Bacteroidales; family Bacteroidaceae; genus Bacteroides; species Bacteroides helcogenes. The sequence continues at coordinate 549,196 of NC_014933.1, forward strand.
CGCTGACCCTGCGCTACCAATTGAACTTACCGTTGGCAGGCGTCATGTTCATGCCCAACTACGGACAGTCCTACTACGAGATATTCTCTTTGGGACATTGGGACGGAGTCATCAACTTCACCTCATTGCACAACCAGCCTTCACTGAGGCAAATGCTGACCGCGGATTTTCCCGTGGGGCAGGTCAAGATGCGCCTTGCTTATATATGGGACGCGCAACAGTCCAAAGTGAACGGAATAAAGACACATACCTACTCGCATGCGTTCATGGTGGGATTCGTAAAAGAGCTCTACCTGATAAAGCCCCGTCACTGACGCATCCCGATGCCGAGGAAAAGAATAAGGGCATACCGAATATTATAAACTTGTTTTGTTCATTTACTTATGAAAAAGATTCTAAGCGCCTGCTTCATCCTTCTCTGCCTGCTGCCGTGGCTTGCCGGCTGCATCCGTGAGGAAGAATTCGACAATACCCCCGAAGGCAACTTCGAAGCATTATGGAAAATCATCGACGAGCAATATTGCTTCCTCGACTATAAACAGATAGACTGGGATGCCATCCATGACAAATACCGGCCGCTCATCACCCCCAACATGAGCAATGAAGGCCTGTTCGAGATACTCGGCAACATGCTTGCCGAACTGAAGGACGGGCATGTCAACCTGTACAGCTCCTCCAACATGGCACGCTATTGGGACTGGTATCTGGATTATCCGCGCAACTTCAACGAAAGCATCATCGAACAGTATCTCGGGCGCAACTACCGCATAGCCGGAGGAGCCAAATACACCATACTGGAAGACAATATAGGATACATCTATTACGGAGACTTCTCCAGCGGCATCGGCAACGGAAATCTGGACGAGATACTCTCTTATCTCTCCGCCTGCAACGGACTGATCATCGACGTGCGCAACAATGGCGGCGGCAACCTGAACTACGCCACTCTCATGGCCCAGCGCTTCACCAACGAGAAAGTGCTGACAAGCTACATACAACACAAGACAGGCACAGGGCACAGCGACTTTTCAGAGCCTGCGCCCGTCTATATAGAACCTTCCAACAGCATCCGGTGGCAAAAGAAAGTAGCCGTGCTGACCAACCGCCACTCTTACAGCGCCACCAACGATTTTGTAAATTCCATGCGCTACTTTCCCAACGTCACTTTGGTAGGTGACAAAACAGGAGGCGGCTCAGGGCTTCCTTTTTCTTCCGAACTTCCCAACGGATGGGGAGTGCGCTTTTCCGCCAGTCCGCATCTGGATGCAGACAAGCGGCACATCGAATTCGGCATTGATCCGGACGTAAAAATAGACATGGATAAGGAAAAAGACGAACCCGGCGGAACAGACACCATCATCGAGGAAGCGCGGAAGCTGCTGAAAACAGCCCATTAAGTCACTTTATTACCCAAAGAGTTTGTCGGAATAAAAAATATTCCTATCTTTGCCGCCGCTTAGTAGAATATTACGCGGGTGTGGCGTAATTGGCAGCCGCGCCAGACTTAGGATCTGGTGTCGTGAGACGTGTAGGTTCGAGTCCTATCACCCGCACACATATTCAGTCTTATAGAGACAAAAGCCCACTAAAACGGTCATTTTAGTGGGCTTTTTTTATGGCTATTCGCCACCAATCCTAAAAGCAGACAAGCGGAAGTCCCGTTCATCATCATGATGGGGGCTTCCGCTTGTCCGCTTCAGATCTTTTTATCTCTTTATCCGGTTCAAGGCATTAATTGCCACCTCCCTGGCCGCCTTCACCGCCGCCACCGCCGCCTTTCACATCGTCATTGTTGATGGAACGGGCCGCTTTCTTCACGCTGGCTCTCAAGTTGCCGATGCGGTAACTGATGCTCATGCCGAACGAACGGTTGGGATAACGGCTCTTGCTGGTAGAATAGAAATTCTCGCCAAAAGTCTTATTGTCAAATTTAATATATTCGGAGAACAGGTTGGAGCCATAGACACTCACCGTCAGGCGATCCTTGAGGAACGAACGGTTCACGCTCAGGCCATAATAGTTGTAGCCGCTACCCTTGCCTTGCAGAGAAATGTAGGGTGTGCTTCCGCCCGCATTCAGGCTGGCACGCAACTTCCACGGGAAGGTGTGCTGTATGCCGGCATACATGGAACCTTGCCAGCCGAAGTTGTGCAAGTTCTGCACAGGACTGCGCAGGTCAGAATAACCGCCGCTTCCGTTGACGTAAAGACGGGTCTTGGATGACGCATTCCAGTTGAGATACAGATTCATGTCCGTACGGCGGCTTTTACCTATATTCTGGTACGTGCTGTAAAGAGCTCCTTCGGAAGCATGGTGCTTTCCGTTGTCAAAATCTTCACCGCCTTCGCCTATCAAGCGGCTCACGCTCTCGATTCCACTGTTGTTGAACGAATGCCGCAATCCTACGTTGATATTGAACTTGGCCGCAAAGCTGCTGTAATTCAAACTGAACGCATGGCTCTTCTCGCTTGACAGCGATGAGTTTCCCTGCCTGATGGACATCGGGCTTCTGTCATCGAAATAAGGATTCAGAGACCAGATGCCCGGACGGTAAATGCGCATGTCATATCCTCCGCGCAACGTCTGGGTCTGGCTCAACTTGAATCCCAATGACACGGAAGGAACCAGATTGTTGTAGTTCACCTTGAAGTTCTCGCCCACGCCTACGATATAGCGCACATCCTGCGCGGTATGCTCAAAGCGCAGCCCCGGCTTGAAGGAAAAGCCTTTATAGCGCAGCGTGTAGCCTAAATAGGCCGCCACAATGTCATTCAGATGCTTGTAATGGCTGCTACGCCCCTCGTTATATACATACTGGCCGTTGCCGTCACTGCTCTTGTCTTCCTCGAAGGTGTTTTTGCTGACGTTGTTGCGGATGATGTACTTCACGCCCGTCTCTACGGTGTGCAACTTGCCTATGGGAGTGGTATAATCCACCTGGAAAGTATGCTCCGTGGTATTTGTTTTTCCGAAAGTGTGCGAGTTGTATAGCTGAAAGACTTCGGGAACCTGATAGCGGTCCAGATAGCGGTTATAGTTGTCGTCTTCCTGCGGTTGGGTATTGACCTTGTACGACAGCGTAAGCATGCGGTCCTTGTTCCGCTTCGAGGTACGCTGATAGTCTATGTTGCCCCTGACGGAGTACCACGAGCCGTCTCCTTCGGTCAGGCTGCGGTAGCTGTAAGCCTTTGTGTCGCGCGCTGCATTCCACATGGCGATGCCGCCTTCCGAATCGTTGCTGCTTCCGCCGCCATACATACCCACCGACATGGTGATGAGCCTCAGCGTATCTATCTCATAACTGGCCTCCACGTCTCCATGCTGAAAGCTTCCGTTATAATTCGAGGAATACTCAGAATCCAGATACTTCCTGTCGGTGGAGCCATAGTCTTCGCGCTGGCCTTCCGAGTAGGAAGCCGGAGAGTCGTTGTAGCTGTAACTATAATTGCCGGTCAGCGTCAGCTTGCCTTGCTTGATGGTGGCCCATGTGCTTGCACCCAGCCCCCTGTTGCCGGCGCGCCCGCTGAAGGAGGCGGTATATCCTTCAAATCCGCCGCCCACGGTCACAATGTTCAGGATGCCTCCCACGCCTTCGGCATCATATTTGGCTCCGGGCGAGGTGATGACCTCTATGTACTTGATGGTATTGGCGGGCATGCTTTTGAGCACATCCTTGGGGTTGCTGCTCATCATGTTGTTGGGTTTGCCGTTGACGTGTATCTTAAAGCTGCTGCTGCCGTTCACCTTGATGTTATCTTCTCCGTCCACCGTCACAAGGGGCACTTTACGAAGCATCTCTATCACGGAGTTGGTCTTCGAGTCGGGATCGTCTTCTATGTTATACTCTATCTTGTCCACATCCACCTTTACCAAAGGCTTCTGGGCTACAATCTCCACCTCACCCAGCTCCTTGGAAGCGTCCGTAACGTAGAGCGTTCCGAAATCCACCTCCTTCTCACCCGGCTGCACGGAGAAACTCTTCACGATGCTGTTCCGTCCCACAGAGGAGATGGTCATCACGAAGTCGCCCGAACCGGGCACTTTCTCCCGGAAGCGGCCTTTCATGTCCGTCACCAGCATTTTCAAAGCCTTTGCGGGTGCTTCTTTCTTTACGATCTTGATTGTGGCATAAGGCTCTCCCTCTTGAGTGAGCGAGTCAAGCAAAATTCCCTTGATTTGAAAAGAAATGTTTGCCGTGTTTTGCGCCGCTGTCAGCCCGGATACCATCAGCATCCACAGTAGCACAGTCCATTTGATTCTCATTGCGTTTTTCTATTTAGTGATTACTCTCAATTATTGTCTTGGTATCAGACGCTTCCCGTACAAGATTTGTCACAAGTAAAGTGGCAAAAGTATGTTCTTTTCTTACAATTACGAATCTTACGGAGTTAAAAAAGCGAAAAAGGAGCAGATTTACAGTAGATAAAAGAAAATCAACAAACAGACATTCATCGCAATGACGCATCCGAATCCGCCCAGCACCCACGGGCGCAGGGGGCTTTTTCCGCCGGCGAAGAACAACGCATAACACATGTTCACGGCTATATTGCTGACAATGGCCTGCATGCTGCAAGCCGCAATAAGCGACACTGCCACCCGGTCTGTGCCTTGCAGCAGGTTCAGGATAAAAGGGGTGATATCGCTGAAGCCGGACACGAAAGAGAGCAAGTTCAGTCCGCCCGTGCCGGCATATACCAGTGTATAATGCGTCAACACCGTGAATATGACAAACAGCATGGCAAAGATGAGCGCCACCTTGAATTCCAGAGGATTGCTGCCGTCTTCTTCTTCCTCCGCGCGTCCGGCATCTTCCACCCGCCTGCGCTTGCCGTGCAGAAACCACGCCACACCGGCCGACACCGCCGACATGATGAGCAGATAGGGGTAAACGGCCTCCAGAATCATACCACTGAAGATACCTATCAATATAAGGAAGCGCAGAAACATCATGCTCACCGCCAGCAGCATGGCTGCCGCATATTCGGGAGCCTCCTGCGCGGAAGCCTTGCGGCTGCGGCGCGCCAGCACGGAGATGGTGGCCGTGCTGCTGTACAGCCCGCCCACGATGCCCGACACCAGAATGCCCGACTCGCGGAACACATACCTCCTGAGCAGGTAGGAAAGATAGGAAATGCCGGACACCACCACCGTGGCCAGCCAGATGCTGTAAGGCGTGAGGTTGATGCCGGGAATGAGATTGTCATCGGGCAGCATCGGCAGGATGATGCCGCTGATGGCGAGGAACTTGGCAAGGGTAGTCATCTCGTCGTTTTTCATGCGCTGCGCCAGTTCCGTAAAGGTGTGCTTCAATTCCGTAAAGAGCAGGACGGTGACCACCACCATCACGTAGAACCACGAAGGCTGCGTAGCCACTATCGGCGCGATGCAATACGTGATGAGGGCGATGATTACGGTGGTGACTCCGAACACGTGGAACTGCGACTGCTTGACGTAATAGTTCAGCCCTAACAGAAGCCCCAGCACAGCGCCTCCGCCCATGAAAAGGCGGTATTCGGCAGGGTCGAGGATATAGAGCAGATAGCCCAGTATGCCGATAAAGGTAAATGTGCGGTCGGTTCCAAAAAGCGTGGTCTCGCCTTCGCGCTTCAAGCTGATTTTGCGTTGCGAAAGCCCTATAAGCAAGGAGAATACGGTGACAAGGACGAAGGTCACCAGTTCGCGGGGCAGATATTCATAAAGTCTTTCCATAAATCTTCGGGTTATCAATGGAACAAATATAGGAATAATTCGCTGAAATGTCACATAAGACAGAGTTTTTGCCACTTAACCCTTGATTCTTTGGATTTATTCCATAACTTTGCCGCCCGAATTTTAAAACATAAGATTTATGAAAAGATTTTTAGTAGGTTTAGTAGTCTGCGCATTCACGCTCAGCGCCTCTGCACAGACAGCAGTGGAAGGAAACAAGTTCACAGACAACTGGTCTATCGGTATCAACGTCGGCGGAACCACTCCTTTGACACACAGCGCGTTCTTCAACAACATGCGTCCGGTCATCGGCCTCAACCTGAACAAGCAGGTTACTCCGGTTTTGGGATTGACGGGTGAAGTTATGGGAAGCATCAATACCAGCGCCAGCAGCACTGCCTTTGACAATGCAAGCCTGAACTTGCTGGGCCGCATCAACCTGAACAACCTGTTCGCCGGATATAAAGGCACTCCCCGCCTGTTTGAAGTGGAAGCCCTCGCAGGCTTCGGCTGGATGAGATACATCAACAACGCCGCCAACGGCGCCGACCGCAACACGTTGGCAGCCAAATACGGCTTCAACCTCAACTTCAACCTGGGCGAAAGCAAGGCCTGGACGGTAGCCCTCCGCCCGGCGCTGGTCTATGACCTGCACCAGAAGGACAACAGCTCCATCCGCTTCAACGCCAACCAGGCCGCATGGGAAATCACTGCCGGACTGGTGTACCACTTCAAGAGCAGCAACGGCCAGCATCACTTCACTTGCGTGAAGCCTTACAATCAGGCAGAGGTTGACGGCCTGAACGCACAGATCAACGCACTGCGTCAGGAAGCCGGCAACACAGCCGCCGCATTGCAGCAGAGCCGTCAGGATGTGGAGAATCTGCAGAACGCACTGAACGCCGAGAAGAACAAGGCTCCGCAGGTAGTGAAAGAAACCATCGACAACAGCAAGCACTCTCTGGAGTCCGTCATCACTTTCCGTCAGGGAAAGACTGCCATCGACGCTTCACAACTGCCCAACGTTGAGCGCATCGCCACTTACCTGAAGAACCACAAGAGCGCCAAGGTTGTCATCAAAGGCTATGCTTCACCCGAAGGCAGCGCCGAGGTGAACGCACGCATCGCCAAGCAGCGTGCCGAAGCCGTGAAATCTTCACTGATAAGCAAGTACAAGATTGCCGCCGGCCGCATCGAAGCCGAAGGACAGGGCGTAGGCAACATGTTTGAAGAAGCCGACTGGAACCGTGTAAGCATCTGTACAATCAACGAATAAGAGATTCTCTGCCCATAAAGCACATATAGAGACTCGCTTTTGCCTATACAGAATCACCCTCGCCACGATAGTTGTGACGAGGGTGATTTTCTGTTTATGGAAGCCATGCCCCTTTCCTCTTACCACTCCCTGAACGGGTGTTTCATCAACTGTGAATTGTAATATCTCACGTCGCCCGTCACTTCGCTCCCGATGAAGCCGGGCCTCTCGAAAGGTTCGTCGGGCGAGGCAAGCTCCACCTCGGCCACGGTCAGCCCTAAGTTGTCGCCATAGAACTCGTCCACCTCGAAGGTGTGGCGGCCGCAGGGCACAAGGTAACGGGTCTTGTCTATCGCGCCCGGCTCGCAAAGCAGCATCAGGTCTTCGGCCTCGCGCAGAGGGATCTCCCTCTCCCACTCATAGCGGCTGACGCCCGATGCGTCGGAAGCTCCCTTTATGGTGAGGTAGCCCCTGCCGTCGCGGATGCGGACACGCACCGTGCGCCCGCGCGCACTGCTGATGTACCCCTGCCTGATGCGGCTCTGCGAACAGGCCTGTGACTTGTATTCTCCCGTCACGAGGAATTTGCGTTCTATCTCTTGCGGCATACGCTCCGTTTCTTTTATTTGCCCAGCACGGAATAGCCCACCAACATGGCTATCACCAGCACCACGGCTATGATGCCGATGGTGATCATCACTCTTTTGCCCTGTTCTTCTTCCTTCCGGCTGTGCATTGTTTTCTTGTTCTTGTTCATGGTGTTTCTTGATAGTTTTAAAGTTCAACAATCCTAATCGCCTTTTCTCCTGAGAGAAACGCAACGATGAACAAAGTAAAAGCAAATTCGGGAAGAATGCAAATGAAAGAGGGAGATTTTTTTATACTGACATCTTTCCTCCCCTCCTACATCATGAGGTTCTTACGGATGGAGAACTTCACGATGCCCATTGCGTTGATGTCCTTCAGCGGCAGGTCCATGGGGTCGTGGTGGGGGTTGTAGCTGACGAGCTTCAGGCAGTCGGGCGCATCGGAGTGGTTGACGTACTTCACCGTGAGGTACTCGTCGCCGTCGCGCTGGAAGGAGACGATGTACATCTCGCCGAAGATGACGCTCGCAAAGTCCTGTATGCTGCGGAAGCCTATGATGTCGCCCGCCTTGAGAATGGGGTACATCGAGTCGCCGGACACATAGACGGCGCCGTCGCAACGGGGCACGTTGGGAATGCGGATGCTGCCTAAGATATGCTGAGACTTGTCCGTGAGCAGCGTCTTGAGGTTGGCGGCGGCGGAGATGTCGTATAGTGAAACGTCACGGTCGTCCAAAGCCTCCGTTGTTTTGGGATTGTGAATCAGCTCGACTTCCCCCCTCGCCAAAGGGCTTTCGCAGAATGCGGGGCGAAGGGCGGGGCTTCCGTTTCCCGTCAGCAGCCAGTTGTAGTCCACATCGCCAAACCTGCCCAACACCAAGGGGAAATCGATGCTGTTGCGGGCAATCCAGTTGCTCAACGTAGAGCGTGAAATACCTAAAAAGGCGGCCAGCTCACTGTCCGTCTTAAAATTCTTCTCCAACTTGGCGCGCTTCACTATTTCGGCGGCACAGAACATCCGGTCTTTTTCTTCGTTCATCTCTTTGGATGGTTTGGTTGATATATAAAAATTCTTTCCGTAAAAACTTCTCAAAACAGCTTGGAGGCTGACTGACAAAGGATTGCAAACTTTTTAATAATTTCATCCTGAAAACATTTGTTTTCAATATAAAAATCATCTTATATTTGCCGAGACAAAAGTACGCATTTGTTTTATAAATGCAAATTATAAAGATGGATAATTATGGAAAACACGCCTCCCCCCTTCTCCGGCAGCAAAGCCCTGCAAACCGGAATGTTTACAAAAAGAAGTCCGCCGGGCCCTTCGCCGCAAGCCGCATAGCTGCGGCAGGCTTCTTATATAGATGCAGGCTGCCGGATATATAGATGCAGCCCGCCGGATATATAGATGCAGCACACCCCGCCCACAGACACCTGAGAACAGGATATGCGGACACGCCTACTGAATCAATAATTTACAACAAAGAAAAGAAAGACATGCAACAGAACATCGAAAAAAACGTCCGCCATTGCGGATGCTGCCACAGGCCACTGCCCGTGGAGGCCTTCTACATCGACAAGCGCACACAACTGCCGGACAACTACTGCAAGGAATGCCGCCGCTCGTTCAGCCACAACCGTTACCGATCTTCACAGGACACCAAGGCCGGAGAAGAAGAACGACAACAAGCGTGCCGCTATCCCGTCATCACCCGCCTGGCAGACCGCCCCTTCCGCCTCCTGCTCATCCTGCACGCCAAGCAGGTGGTGCGCGAAAGCGTGGAGCGCAAGCGCGAGCGTCTGAAAGAGAATCCATCCTCCCGACCATCCACCCTTAACACCTCGATCCTATGGCAAGAGTAAAAAGACGGGGGCTCGACTACTTCCCCCTGAACACCGATTTCATACACGACCGCCTGACGCGCCGCATCATGAAGCGCGAGGGCGACGGCGCCCTGGCCATCCTGCTCGGCGCCCTGTCGTGCATCTATGCCGGCGAGGGCTACTATGTGCGCACCGACAACCTGTTCTACGAAGACATCTCCTCCTGCCTCTACGAGAAAAACGAGGAAGACGTGCGGCGCATACTCGCCCTGGCCGTGGAGTACGGCATATTCGACGCCGCCCTCTTTGAAAAGTACGGCATACTGACCTCCGCCGAGATACAGCGCCAGTACATCTTCAGCACCCGCCGCCGGAGATCTACGCTCATCGACCCCCTCTATCGCCTCACGGATGAGGAAGAAGACGAGGAGCCGTCCGCCGGAAAAACGGAAGAAGGCACATCGCCCTCTACTCCCGAAAGTGTAACGCAAACACCCGGAAATGTAACGCAAACGCCCGAAAATGTAACATCGGGTACACATAGCATAGCACAGCACAGCATAGCACATCAAAGCAAAGCATATCCCCCTCCTTCGGCCCCCGGCACAGCAGAGGGGGGAATTTCTGAGGTTGCGGACTCTTCGTCCGCAGAGGAGGAATATCTCAAGAAGATCTGCGAGATGAAGCCTCCGCAGGATGGCACGCCGCGCAATCTGGAAGGGCTTCTGCTCAGCCTGCGCCAATTCCGCATTCCTGCGGCAGAACAGTATGCCCTCGTTCTGAAAAGCAACTTCGGCGCCATCGGGCATCCCATGTGGAAAGGCTTCTCCACGCTGCGGAGCGACCACGGCAAGATACGCCAGCCGGGACGCTATCTGCTGAGCCTGTGCTATCCCAAAGGAAGTTCCTGAAAGTACGCACAGGCTGAAGCAAGAGGTATGCAGCAGAGCGAGAGTACGCACAAGCTGAAGCAGAAGAACAAAGCAGGCCGAAAGTACGCACCGATTAAGACAGGGGAACACAAAGATTTAAATACGTGAACATTCAGAGGCAAAAACATGAAGAAAAACGGCGTTTTTAATTTGCATCCCTCTGCAAAAAGCCTTATCTTTGCAATGTGGTTAAGCTTAAATACACAACATAAAAACATTTCATTAACAATTTAAAAACAAAACGACTATGCCAGTAATTTACAAATCTTTCCAGTCCATCCTTGCCAACAAGGCAGGCCAGAAGCTTTTCTATCCCCGCGTGATATTGACGGGAAACGTGGGAACCACCCAGGTGGCCCGTGAAATAGCGGAGCTTTCTTCTCTTTCCACCGGTGACTCCAAGAACGTTATCGACAACCTGGTGACTGTGCTCACCCGCCACCTCCAGTCGTCCGAAAGCGTGACGCTGGACGGGCTCGGTACTTTCCGCCTCGTGATGAAATCCACCCAGAACGGCGTGGCCGACGAGACCAAGGTATCGGCTACACAAGCCTCGCTGCACGTGCGGTTTCTGCCTGCATCCACCCGCCAGGCCAATGGCAGTGTATCCACCCGTTCGCTGGTCAGCGGCGTGAAGTGCGTGCGCTTCGACCTGAAAGACACCACAGCCGCAGGAGGCACAGGCAGCGGATCGGGCAGCGGTTCGGGCGGTGGTGACGAGAACGAGAATCCATTAGGCTAACACGGCCGCCACTCCCCTCCGAACAAGAAACGGAGGCAGACACAACACAACGGCAAAACACCGACAATCTTGAATGACAGAACATCAAACACCAATCATCAAAAAAACATCATCGACATGCGAAAAATCAACTACATCGTGGTGCATTGCAGCGCCACGCGTGAGGGACACGCGCTCACCCTCCAAGCCCTCGAAGCCGAACACCGCCGCCGCGGTTTCAGCACCACGGGCTACCACTACTACATCCGCCGCGACGGAACCGTGCTCGGAACGCGGTCTCTGGAACTGGCCGGCGCGCACTGCCGCGGACACAACGCACATTCGATAGGCGTCTGCTATGAAGGCGGGCTGGATGCAGAGGGCAACCCCAAAGACACCCGCACGCCGGAACAGCGGTGGGCACTGCGCCTGCTGATACACCAATTGCTGAAGCAGTTCCGCAACGCCCGCCTCTGCGGACACCGTGACCTCAGCCCCGACCTCGACGGCAACGGAACAGTGGAAGCATGCGAATGGACGAAGCAGTGCCCGTGCTTTGACGTGGCAAAAGAATTATAACGAACCCCAAAAACACCATGACATCATGAAAATAAGCAAAGAAAACTGGAAGACTATCCTTAAAGTAATAGGAACCATTATTGCCGCCATCGCCAGCACGTTGGGAGTGCATGCAACGATGCGCTAAACGCGGACAAGAACCGGAGAATGTGGAAGAACCCGATAAAAAAGGTCTTCCACATTCTCTTTATGCACCAACAGCATAGAACACTTTTAGAACAAAAAGAGATTTTTTTATGTTAAATAAGCCGCTAAAGTTGCTTAACAATATTTTCATTACTTACTTTACCGACAACTATGCCCCAAGCTCATTCTTCATACATGTGAAAAGGGCGGAAACAAAGATGAACGGAACAATGACATACAGCAGAAATTCTCTTGCAGGAATAGAATATATTCTTGTTCAGGAAAAATATGTCGCTGATAATTTGGCGGTTTCCGATATTTGTGTAAACACACACACACACATTCTTACCACCTCTCTATAATAAAAAATCGGCTGAAAAACAAGCCCTTCCACTTTCTAATAGCAGAGGTATTCTCCTACATCCAACACTTTCTAACTGCCCTGTCCTAACAGCGGGTGCAGTGACAACGGGCATAGCGGGAAGTTGTGCCTATCCCGGCGTGAAGGATTTTGCGCCTCCCCACAAGCGTCCCGCCGTGAACCGGATGAAAGCCCCCGTGTCTCCTGCTGAATTTATCCAAATCATAAATAGAATGTTGAAAAGAATGATGTGGCTGCCGCTTGTCATGCTGTCAGTGCTGCCCTTGCGGGCGCAAAGCCAAAGCGCAGAGGCGGACAGCGTGTACGAATTCCGGTTCGTACCCCAGAAAGACGTGTTTTTCATTCCCTACAAGGACAACCTGTCCGAGATGCAACGCCTGTCCCGGTTTGTAGGGCAATACCGGCAGGAAATCGCGGACGGCAGGCTGCCCCTCCACGTGGACGGATATTGCAGTTCCCTTGCGGGCGCAAAGGCTAACCTTGCCGTGGCGAAGCTGCGCTCCAACCGGGTGAAAAGTGAACTGCTAATACTGCACAACGGGCTGCGTGAGGAGTGCTTCATCACCCGCAACCATGCCGAAGGCGGCGACTTTGTGACGGTGAGAATCATCTTCCCGGCTACTCTTACGGAAGATGCAGACAAACCGACGGTGCAGCCGAAAGAAGAGAACGCTTCGGCTGTGGCCGGACAAGCGGTTACGGAGAAAGAGCCGGAGGAAAATGCATCCGTTTCGGAAAACACCGTTTCTGTTTCGGCAGATTTGAAAGCCGCCGAGTCCTCTTCTGTCTTGGCAGATTTGAAAGCCACCCCCTATACATTGGCTCTCCGTGCCAACCTGCTGCGCTGGGCTACGCTCACCCCCGACCTCGGCGTGGAGTGGCGCATCAACCGCAACGTGGGCATTTTAGTAAACGGAAGCCGGACCTCGTGGAGCTGGGACAACAAGAACCGCCGCTATGCCCTTTGGCGCGTGTCGCCCGAAGTGCGCTATTATATAGGTAAGGAGAAACGCGCCTATCTCGGAGCGATGTACCGTTTCGGAGAGTTCAACTACAAGCTTGGCGACACAGGCAAGCAGGGCGACTTGCAGGGCGGCGGCATCACGGGCGGATGGCAGTTGCCGCTGAGCCGTGCACTTGCAATAGACTTCTCGCTCGGCTTGGGCTACATTCGTACCGACTATGACGAGTACGTGGTCATCGATGGCGTGAGGGTGAAGCAAGGCAGCGAAAGCAAGAACCGGTGGGGCCCGGTATCTGCCGGAGTGACACTGATGTGGAAACTGTTTTGAAAGAAAAGGAGAAGAGATATATGGAAAGAATACAGAAAAGAATGACAGAAAACGGACGCTCATCAAGAATAAACGCTGTTCGTAAAACGGTTTTCTCCGCATGTGCCGCAGTGATTACCTTAGCGGCGGTTTTCTTGCAGACCGCTTGCGTGAAGGACGAGCTTTACAACACCCCGCATCCCGACAAGGGTGCGGTGCAGATTACCACCGACTGGACGGGGCGATCCTCGGATGCCGTGCTGCCGGAAAGCTATATCCTGCGTATCGGCAGCGTGGAGCCTGCCACAAGAAGCACGGGCGGCGAGGAGCAGACGGTAAGCGGCGAAACGAACCTCTTTAAGTCGCTGCTTACCCCAAGCACTCAACATCTGTTAGTCTATCACCAAGCGGACGGCATCACCATCAATGGGACCACCGCCACGGTGAACACATTGGAAGACGGAACGCTGAACCCCATGCCGGGCTTCCTGTTCTCGGCGGCCAAAGAGCTGACTATACCGAAGGATGATACGCTGAAAGTGACCGTACCCATGATGCAGCACATCCGCACATTGACATTAACGCTGAAGTTGAACAACGGCGACGAGCAGCGCATAGCCGGAACCACCGCCACGCTGACGGGTATCGCTCCGTCCGTGGATTTGACTACCGGAAACGTGGCAGCAACGGAAGGAAAGGCGGTTGTCCCCGTATTCACATTAGGGACTGCCGCCTACGGAAAGGCACGTGCAGGGACTTCGGCATCGCCGTCTGTCGCCTGCAAAACAACCCGCGCCACGGGAAATCCGGTATTGGCGGCTTCGTTGCGACTGCTCGGCGTAATGACGGGTGAGAAGCAGGAACTGAACATCGCCGTAGCCCTTACCAACGGCACGGTGCAGACCATCAAGACCGACCTCACCGAAGCCCTGAAGAACTTCGGCAGCGGAGAAATCGAGCCGTTGTTTTTGGATGCCACGCTGACGCTGCCCGCCGAGCTGGGTGTGAGCGCCACCATCAGCGACTGGAACACGGTGGATAACGGGGGCATTACGGTAAACTGACTCAAGTTTCGCAAGTAGCAAAACTTTTAGGAGTTAGAAGGAGTTGTCTTTTTTAAGGGAGTTAGAAGGAGTTAGAGGGAGTTATCGCCCGCAAGCGGGCTGAGGAGTTAAAGGCCGATAGTCTTCTTTAGTTGATAGATGATAGTTAATAGGTAATAAATCACAAGACTATCGGCTTAACTCCTTCACTCCTTCACTCCTTCACTTCTTAACTCCTTAACTCCCGAAAACAGGAACTTGCAAAACTTGAATTAGGTGATAGTTAGAAATCAAATAACAGAGAATAAAAACCAAATAATAAAAAATATGAGAAGGAATAAACAGAACATCTTTATGGCAACCGCCCTCCTGCTGATGGCAGGTTGCGGCAACGACAACGAGGGAACGCCCCCGAACGGTGGCGACCGCGTGGCTCTGCAAGTGAGCAGCGGCATCCATATGCAAACCCGTGCCTACAACAACACTTGGGAAAGCGGTGATGCCATCGGCATCTACATGCTGAACGATAAGACGGCGGAAGCGGAGAACTGCAAGTACACCACCGAAAAAAACGGCACAAGCGGCACATTCAAGGCCGATGCCGCCAACACCATCTATTTCCCGATAAACGGAGATACGAGAGACTTCGCCGCCTACTATCCCTACCGGGAAACCATTGCGAACGGCATTTATCCGGTGGACGTGACTACGCAGACCTCACAGAAAGCCATCGACCTGATGGGAGCCGCCAAAGTGACGGGCAAGAACAAGAACGATGCGGACGTAGCATTCGAGTTCGCCCACAAATTAGTGAAATTGGAAATGACCATCCTGCCCGACGGCACATCTTTGACCGCCGAGGACATGAAAGACTTGAAAGTGGAGATTACCAACCAGCCCGTCCTCGCCACTTACGACGTGGTGAATGGCGGCAACGTGAACGTAGCTACTCCGGCAGAGCCTAAAGACATCACCCTGCTGACCAATGCCGACGGAACCTCCGCCGAGGGCATCGTGCTGCCCAATGCTTCCACCGAGGGCATGTACCTGCGCTTCACGCTGGAAGGCATCGACACGCCGTTCACTTGGGAGATTCACAGTGCCAAGCTGTCCTTAGAGTATAAGGCGGGCATGAAGTACACCTACAAGATTACCGTGACCAAGACCGCCGTCAACGTGACTTCCACCGTCACCGACTGGACTGCGGGCAACGGTGAAGAAGGCGAGACGGGCAGTGCGGAATAATACCACACCACCGGTAGAGGAGACTGGTTACAGTTAACCCGTTGAGGAAACCGGAAAAAAGAGAAACTAAAAACAGAATAATATTTTCCCTAATTTTTAAATGTAAAAAGACAATGAAAGCAAAATTTATGATGATGATGGCTGCTGCCGCAACGGTGCTGGCAGCGTGCAACAATGACGATGAGAGCGATAACTGGGCAGGAGAAATCCGCCTGAGTAGCGGGCTGACGGTGCAGCAGACCGACACACGTGCTGCCACCGACATCCAAGGCAGCCAGTTTGCCAGCGGAGAGAAAATTGATGTGTTTATCAGTGAAAACACGCAAGCAGGGCAGGATGCTACCACTACCACTATCTATGGCCAGCCCCTGATTTATACAACGGGGAGCAATGGTGTAATGGGTGCTCCCACCGGCAGTCAGCCCTACTTCCCCGCCAGTGGCAACGGCGTGAATATCTATGCCTACTACCCGTCGGGAAAGGTAACTGATATCGCTGCCACAAGCCTTACTTTCAGCGTAGAAGAAAACCAAAACGATGATGCGAACTACAAGGCGAGTGACTTGATGTATGGAAAGCCTGCACAGAATCCCGTAGCCCGGACCAGTTCACCCACCACACTTACTTTCACACATCTACTTTCCAAGGTCACCATAACATTGGTGCAAGGCAGTGGAGCACCGAGTTTAACCGATGCCGTTGTGACATTGAAGAATGTGCTACCTTCCACTACATTGAATCCGAGTGCCGGAACTATAGCAGCCACAGCCAGCGGAGATGCTAAAGGCATCATCGTTAAGGCCAAGACCAATTCAGCCTTATCAGGAAGTGCCATCGTTGTTCCGCAGACACTTGAAACCAGTTTCATTGAAGTGACGTTGGCAAATGGCGGAGTGTTGACTTCAAAAGACCTGAAAGACGGTAGTGGTAATCCCATCAACAGTGTTGCACTTACCTCCGGCAATGTTTACACCTATACGATAACGGTTAATCTGACCTCATTGGACATAACTTCCACAATCACTCCGTGGACTCCAAAAACAGGCACTGGCAACGCCGAAATGCAATAATAAAGCCTTACAATCCACAGCCATCGCCGGGCACTTTAGTGCGCAAGCCCGGAGCGAGCAACCCCACAAGGTAGCACACGGGCAGCTTCGCCGCTGCCGGTGGCACACAAATAGTTGAATAACAAGCGTTCTTTGAAAGATTGTGTTGGAGATTAGGAAAAAAAGCCTACCTTTGTCTTGGAAAACAAAAACCAATAGAAAGGAGAACAATCAAAATGGCAAGACCGATTAAGGAAACCCCGATACTTTACGGGGAAGATGCCCGCCGATTCTTGGAACGGATGAAGAATCCCCCAAAGGAAACAAAGGAAGAACGGGAAAGAAGACTGAAAGACTATGAAACTGCAATGAAGATGCTAAAAGTATAAATCAGCATGGAGCAGCAACATAGAATACAGCTTGCATCTGCGTATGACATACGTAGATTGAAACGAAAGGAAACGGTGAAATCGTTCGATTGCGGAGACGCAGATTTGAACGATTTTATTTTGAAGGAATCAGCTCTTTATAGGCAAGCTCTTTTGGCGGTCAGCTACATCGTGGAAAGCAAACAAGACAGCAGCGTGGTATCTGCCTATTTCAGTTTGGCGAATGATAGGGTGTCTTTGACGGACTTTGCCAATAAGACAGAATTCAACCGTTTCCGTAAGCATCGTTTTGTCAACGAGAAGCGTCTGAAAAGTTATCCTGCTGTGAAAATATGCCGTTTAGGAGTTAGCTCATCAATGAAAGGAATGCACTTGGGCTCATTTCTTTTGAATTTCATTAAAAGCTATTTTGTAGTGAACAACAAGACCGGCTGCCGTTTCCTTACCGTAGACGCTTACGCTGATGCGATACCTTTTTATCTGAAGAATGGCTTTATCCTTTTGAACGACGAAGATGCCGATGCCGACACCCGTCTGCTCTATTTCGATTTGGAAACGATTGTAGACGACGAAGCGGACGAATAGCCCCTCCTCCAACACTCCCCCTTTCATACAGAACGCTTAATAAGGAACGAAATCTAAAATTAAGCGTATATGAACAAGAAAACATTCTCTCTTTTTGTCCGCAGGCGCAGCGTCCGCGCTATTGTGCTGCTGGCAATGGCCGTCACCGCCACGCTTGCCTCGTGCAGCAGCGAAGACATGACGGACAACCCCGTGGAAACTTTGCCCGAAGGCATGTATCCGCTGACCTTCACCGCCACGCGGGGCGAAGTGGTGGCAACACCGCAAACACGTGTATCTGATTATGACGACAACGGTGTTCATAGCAGCAAGTGGACGGATGGCGACCCAATTAAAGTGCAGATAGGCAACGGCACAGTGGGTACATATACCCTAAAAGCTGATGGCACAATCAATGCACAAGCCGCAAACACGCCCGTCTATTGGCAGAGCAACGCACCGGGACAGACCATCACCGCATGGTATCCTGCTTCTGCCACTTCCGACTACTTGAAAGACCAATCCGGTGCTTTGCCCTACGTGCTGAAGGCCACCGCAACGGCCGCCTTTAACACCACGCCATCACTGCCGTTCGCGCATAAGTTGGCAAAGTTCCGCTTCAAGCTGACGGGAAACGCCATCACACAAGAAGGCATCAACCCCATCGCCAAACTGCAAGACATGACCCCCACCGTCACAGTAAAAGGCATTGCCAAGACCACTTACGCCAATGGAGAGATTCAAGCTGCATCCGATGCCGTAGCCGAAGACATTACTCCCTACAAAAACGGAGAGTATTACGAAGTGCTCCTGCTGCCCGGCCAAGTAGTCGATAACTTCGTCAAGATAGATGTACCCAATGTCGGCATCTACTACTATACTCCCAAGAGTGCCGATAACACAACCAACCTGACAATGGAAGCAGCGAATTGCTATACCTACGACATTGCAGCGGAGAGACCGGCTAATTTCGTAGGTAGATTTACCATTGCTAATTACTTCTATTGGGATGATGATACTTCTTGGACACCCGACAAGAGTTTTGACGAATTCGAAAAGAAAGAGATAGCCATCAACTCTTGTAAGGACGCTATTACTTGGGATGAGGCCTGTAAGTATTTGACTGCAGGTGTTTATTGGGACGCAGGGGATGCAGGTGAAAATCAGCAGACTTTCACTCTTAGTGGGAGCAATGGTACAACAACTACTTATCATTCCGGCTTGTGGCTGATGAAGATGCAACATATAAATCTAAGTTCGGATACAGAATTGAAGAATAAAGTTTCCGCTACGCCTGGTCGTCCTGCAGCAAAAGATATCGACAAATACTTTTTCTTGCCTGCAACAGGCTACTACGTCTTCTACCAAGCAGGCATTAGGGGCAAGTATTGGTTGCGGAGTCCTGCTGGACCTAACTCTGCTGACGCGTTGACATTTGTGAAAGACGACGTCTATCTGTCCGGGTTCGGTCGTACCCAATGCAGCCTGATTATGTTCGCTCAGTAGTCCGCCTTTCCTCTGTCCGTCCTTCCGTATATATCATACGTCCCGGCGGATGTCGTCGTCGTCCTTCCGGGTATGTCATCCGAATGATTGAGTATCAGAGTTTATAATGAAAAAGCCGGAGCTTCATGCTCCGGCTTGCTTGTCTTGGTGCTTGAAGTATATCGCACCGATAATGGCTACAATCGTAACAAATACTGAAACTGCTATTGCTCCCATATTCACTCCTCCTTTCCGCTTTTAGTCTTTACGAGCCAAAGACCGGTTATTAATGTGACGGCTGATGCTACTATTACAGAAGCTATCACCCACGGATTTTCCATATCCCCAAATGCTGATGAAAGTAATAGCGCAAATATAGCCTAAAGATTCAAATAACCAATCATTCCGTTTCTATTTTTATGCTTCGTTGGCAGTCATTCCGCCCGCCGATTTGCAATTCAACGGTCGTGAGTATCAGGGGTTGTTATCCGAAATAATAATCCGGATTAAAAATCCTCATAGTCAATCCAATCGGATTTTTTGAGTTTACAGCATTGCCGCAACCTTGCGGATTTTTTCAAGACGTTGGGCGAAGGTCTTGTTGCGCTTCATGGTAAGCATATTGTAACGTGCTTGCATCTTAATCAGGGGCTCGGCAGGCAAATCCAATACGGCTTCAATCAACAAGGCATATTCCACGGTCAACTGACGCTTTGCGTTCAACACCTCGTTCAGTTGCGTGTATGACACACCCATTTCTGCGGCAAGTTTGCGTTGTGAAATGCCACGGTATTCTATCTCATCTTTCAGAACTTCGCCCGGGTGGGTTGGCTCGAAAGGCTCAATGTTGTTTGCAATCATATCTGGGGCAACCCCTTTAATAGTAATCATAATTTCTTTATTTATAATGATTAGACAATTCTGTTATATTACAAATCGAGGCAATGGTTTGTTCGCCAACGGTCTTTTCTTCAAACTCAATGCGGTATTGGTCGTTTACCCTTACGGAAGAAAGCCCGGACTTGTCTCCTTTCAGTTGCTCGTAATTCAAGCCATTGTATTTTCTTAAATCCGAGGTGTCAGTTTGGTCTATCATAATATCGACAACCTTTCTGTATTTGCGGATAATTTCAGGCTGAAACCGATGTTTTTTGTCGGTTGACTTCCCCGTGCGGTACATATCGCGCAAATATTCTTGTTCAAAAGTAATTTCCATTATCACGCTTTGTTTGAGTGCGAAGATAGTGCAAATACGTCATATTCACAAAAGAATGAATGTCTTTTAAAGATGATAACCGTCGGAATATTCAGTAAGAAACCGAAATACGCACTATCAGATATACTGAAAGGGCTGCAACAAGCTGTCAGCAGTGCCCGTTCCGGCGAATTTGTAATTCGCCGATCATGAGTATCAGGATTTGTAACCCGATGGAACAAAATCAGTAATAGCTAAAAATGATAATTATGGCAGACATAAGAAAGTTAAAACTGTTCATACTGAAATGGTAGAGCATTCAATATAGGGATTAAATAAGAAAAAAACAGAAACGCTCTTTGACATGTTGGGAAAACGATACGGGAAAAAGAATATAATGTATTGTATCTTTGGCGGTTCGTTCATTATGCACTACCTTTGCAACGTTCAATAAAAGAAAGGAAAGCAACGATGGCAAGACCGATAAAAGAGACACCTATACTTTTTGGTGAAGATGCCCGCCGGTTTGAGGAACGGATGAAGAATCCGCCCAAAGAATCTCCGGAAGAAAGAGAAAGAAGGCTAAGGCATTACCACGTAGTGATGCAGTGGTTTGAAAACGGAAAGAAATACGAAGATGAATTACGAGCAAGTAAGAATTCGTAAGCTGCAACCGGATGAAGATATGAAGTCATTCGATTGCGGAGACGCGGACTTGAATGAATTCATTTTAAAAGAAGCCTCCCTATACCGCAAGGCATTGTTGGCGGTCACTTATATCTTGGAGGATATTCCGACAGGAGAACTATTAGCTTATTTCAGTTTGGCGAACGACCGTGTTTCATTGAGTGATTTTGAGAACAAAACGGAGTTCAACCGTTTCCGCAAGCATCGCTTTGTCAACGATAAACGGCTGAAGAGTTATCCTGCCGGTAAACTATGTCGCTTGGCAGTCAGCTTTTCGGCAAAAGGTATGCACTTCGGTTCTTATTTGGTGGACTTTATCAAGAGTTTCTTCATAACAGACAATAAGACCGGCTGCCGTTTCTTGACGGTGGATGCTTATGCGGACGCAGTTCCGTTCTATCTGAAGAATGGTTTTGTGGCTTTGAATGATGATGACAAGGAAGATACTGCACGCCTGCTGTATTTTGACTTGGAAACTGTGGCCGATACACAAGCCTGATTTATATAGAAAGATAATAATCTATTCCTGTCCCGCCCCTCTCCCCGCAAGGAGAAGGGCGGGACGTTCGTTTTTCTCAATATGTCGGTAGGAACGCATACGAATGAAAGTATAAATTGAAAGAAACAAAGAGATAATGAAGATAGATGCCTGAAAGCAAGGCTACGAAACGCTCTTTGACATGTTGGGAAAACGAAATAAAGAAAGAAAGCAATAGCTATTGGCTGATAGGCAGATAAAATATACTACCTTTACCCACCGAACAAAACAGAAACATTATAAATGGAGAATCAAGGGGAAATCATACTCTATCAGCCCGATGGCGAGGTGAAACTGGAAGTGCGATTGGAAAACGAGACTGTATGGTTGTCAATCGATGAAATGTCGCAATTGTTTGGCAGAGATATTAGCGTGATAGGCAAGCATATTCGTAATGTTTTCAAGGAAGGTGAACTTATGAAAAAGTCAGTTTGGGCAAAATTTGCCTACACTGCCTCCGATGGCAAAAGCTATCAGGTGGATTATTACAATCTTGATGTTATCATCTCCGTAGGCTACCGTGTCAAGAGCTACCGAGGTACGCAATTTCGTCAATGGGCGAATATGGTATTGAAAGAATATCTGCTGAAAGGTTATTCTGTCAATCATCGGTTGGAACAGATGGATACAAGACTTCAAAAGCATGATAAACAAATTGAATATCTGACAGATAAAGTAGAATTTTTCGTGCGCACCTCGCTGCCACCCATAGAGGGTATCTTCTACGATGGTCAACTGTTCGATGCCTACAAGTTCGCCACAGACTTGATACGGACGGCAAAGAAGTCCATCCTGCTGATAGATAACTATGTGGACGAATCCGTACTACTGATGTTCAGCAAGCGGAACAACGGAGTGACAGCCGACATCTACACACAGACAATAGGCCGACAGCTTCAACTGGACTTGGAGCGGCACAACAGCCAATATCCTCCGATAGCGGTGCACGCCTACAAAAAAGCCCACGACCGCTTTTTGATAATAGACAGTACGGATGTGTACCACATCGGAGCCTCGCTGAAGGACTTGGGAAAAAAGATGTTCGCCTTCTCCAAGTTGGGCATTCCGGCAAAAGCCATTACGGATTTGCTGTAAACCTTGCTTCATCCCCCCCATTATTTCGTCCTGCCCCTCTCCCCGCAAGGAGAAGGGCGGGACGTTCGTTTTTCCCAATATGCCGGTAGGAACGCATACGAATGAAGGAACAAATTAAATATAAACAGCTAAAGATTTGAGCTATGAAACATTTTACAATGGAGGATTGTACACATTCCAATACGGCGATTGCCAAAGGCATAGACAATACACCGGGTACAGAACACAAGGCGCACATCATCGAGAGTATAGAAACGCTGATAGACTCGCTGCACGATGCGTGGGAACAGCATTGCAATGAGAATGGACTGGGCACGCCCGGCATCCGCATTTCCTCGGGCTATCGCGGCCCGGCACTGAACAAAGCGGTGGGCGGCTCCACCACTTCCGCGCATTGCCACGGCTATGCCTTCGACTTGGTTCCGGTATATGGAAAGTCGGATACGCCTGCCATGAAAACCAACAAGATGGTGGAGTTCAAGCATTTCTGCCGTCGGTTTCTGTCCGCCGGACATCCGTTTGACCAACTCATTTCTGAGGGCGAGAACAAGCAGGGAGTGCCTACCTGGATGCACGTGGGCTACAAGCATCCCGACGGACATGCCCAACGCTGTCAGTTCCTTTCCATGATAGACGGGATGTATTGCCAGATGACAAAGTAAGACTAAAAGTAGAATGAACCATCTATAATAATGTAAGCGAATGAACAGAAACATTCTTTTCCATACAATATAGCTGCTGGCCTCCGTCTTGATAATGGGTGGTTGCTCGCAGGATGAACCGGCGGGCGGCGCGGCGCAGGACTTGCCCGATGGCATGTACCCCTTGCAGATAGCAGGCGTGAGCGTAACAGCAGAAAGCAGTGCCGAGCCGTGGGGCGCAGACAGCCCGCAAAGCCGTGTGACGGAAAGTGCGGACGGAAAGAGCAGCCTATGGGAAGGCGGTGAAGAAATAACGGTGCAGCTAAGTGGTACAAAGGCTGACGGTACGTCCTATACGACAAAAGGACAATATACGCCGGATAGCGATAAAACAAGCCTTACCCTCGTAAGTGGCAAGGGACTTTATTGGCATTCCACAAGTGATGCCACCGTGACGATAAAGAACCAATACACCGATTGCACCATCAGCGATAATGGAGAAGTCATCCCCGGTACGGGCAACGGCTCTATCACCATGTGCAAGGCCACCTACGACGGCGAGACTTATTATGAAGCCAACATTGTGCCCGGAACTACGCTTGCCGCCGATTGCTTCGAGATTACCGCCGGGGACAATACCGTTTCTGCCACAACGACTGCCATTGAAACTACTGAAGCCGGGAGGATGTACTCTTTTACGATTATGGTGAACAAAGAAGGGACAACGACCGTGGATCTCACTACACAAAGTGATGACCCTTATACAGATTGCCAAATAAGCAGATTCCCTAATATCCCAAAAACAGGCAATGAAGTTTTGGTAAAAGGCCTTTGAGATATATGCTTGAAAACAAGGCTACGAAACGCTTTTTGACATATTGGGAAACGAGAAACTTTCCACTGCATTTCTTTGTGCCGCAAGGAATTGTGCGTATCTTTGCACACGTAAACAGAAAGAAAGGAAAACAGTTATGGCAAGACCCATCAAAGAAACTCCGATACTCTTCGGCAATGATGCCCGGCGGTTTGAGGAGCGGATGAAGCAGAAACGCACCGTGCCGAAGGAAGAAATAGAGCGCGTGCGCGAACATTATCGTATAGCCATGAGTATCTTCAAAAAAGGGAAAGATGACTAACGAATACATACAATCCACGTTTCAGATTCGCAAACTGGAATCTGATGAAAGAATAGAATCGTTCGATTGCGGAGACGCAGATCTGAACGATTTTATTTTAAATGAGTCCTTGTTTTATCGGGAAGCGCTACTGGCTGTGAGCTACGTATTCGAGGATAAGACAACCGGAGAAGTAGCCGCCTATTTCAGTCTGGCAAACGACCGTGTATCATTGTCCGACTTTACGGATAAAACAGAGTTTAACCGATTTCGCCGTAAACGCTTTCCTAATGAGAAACGCATGAAAAGCTATCCGGCAAGCAAGCTTTGCCGTTTGGGAGTGAACCATACTTATCAGGGAAAAGCATTGGGCGCTTTCCTGATAGACTTCATCAAAGCCTTTTTCATCTTCGACAACAAGACTGGATGCCGCTTCGTCACGGTGGATGCCTACCGTTCCGCCATGCCCTTTTACGAAAAGAACGGCTTTCTTCCGCTTTTGGAAGAAGACGATGGCGAAATGACACGTCTGCTCTATTTTGACTTGGCAGATAACAAGAACAGTATGCAAGACTGATATTCATCAAAAGATACAAAGAAAGTTTCCCGTCCCGCCCCTCTCACCGCAAGGAGAAGGGCGGGACGTTCGTTTTTCCCAATATGCCGGTAGGAACGCATACGAATGAAGGAACAAATTTAATTTAGTGTGCCTCATGCTCACCCCTGTGCCAACGATGAACCGGCGGGCGGCGCGGCGCAGGACTTGCCCGAAGGCATGTACCCCTTGCAGATAGCAAACGTGATTGCTACTAATGGAAAGATTCATGGGAATTAGGGACCGCTTCTTGATAATAGACGATGCGGATGTGTAGCACATCCGCATCGTCCATCCTGCAGCAAGAATCATTCCGCTTTAATTATCATGAACGGCACTACTCGGCACTTCCCGCAAACTCCATCAGATATGCCTTGATAAAGCCGTCTATCTTTCCGTCCATCACTCCGTTCACGTCACTGGTCTGGAAATTGGTGCGATGGTCTTTCACACGGCGGTCATCAAAGACATAGCTACGTATCTGTGAGCCCCATTCTATCTTTTTCTTACCCGCTTCCACCTTAGCCTGTTCCGCCATGCGGTGCTGAAGCTCCTTGTCGTACAAGATGGAGCGCAACTGCCGCATCGCATTCTCACGGTTCTTGGGCTGGTCGCGCGTCTCGGTATTTTCGATCAGGATTTCTTCTTCCTCACCGGTATAAGGGTCTTTGAACTGATAGCGCAAGCGCACGCCCGACTCCACCTTGTTCACGTTCTGTCCGCCCGCCCCGCTGGATCGGAAGGTATCCCACGAGATGTTGGCTACTTTGATATCTACTTCGATGGTATCGTCCACCAACGGAGTGACGAACACGGAAGCGAAAGAAGTCATACGCTTGCCCTGGGCGTTGTAGGGAGAAACACGCACCAGGCGGTGCACACCGTTCTCCCCCTTGAGATAGCCGTAGGCATAGTCGCCGGAGATTTCGATGGTACAGGTCTTGATGCCCGCCTCGTCACCTTCCTGAAGGTTGGCTATTGCGGCCTTGTAGCCGTGAGTCTCGGCATAGCGCAGATACATGCGCATCAGCATATTGGCCCAATCCTGACTTTCCGTGCCGCCGGCGCCGGAATTGATCTTCAGGACGCAGTCCATCTGGTCGGCTTCCTCGCGAAGCATATTCTTGAGTTCGAGCGCCTCGACGGCGGCCGACGCTTTGGCAAAGGCCTCATCAACTTCTTCTTCACTCACAAGCTCGTCTTTATAGAAGTCGAACGCCAACTGCACCTCGTCCGTCAGTGTCTTCACTCCGTTATAACCGGATATCCACTGCTGCAAGCCCTTTACTTTCTTCATCTGGGCTTCGGCCGCCTTCTGGTCTTCCCAAAAGCCGGGAGCCTGGGTGCGTAGCTGTTCTTCTTCCACCTGAATCTTCTTGCCTTCGATGTCAAGATAGCGGTTCAACGCTTCGGTACGTTCTTTGATATCTTTCAGTTGTTCTGCGGTAATCATATCTTTTCCTCAAATTCTGTCTTTCGAGCCGCAAAGGTATGAAAAAAAAGAGAAAAACACACAGCTATCAGCCTAATATAAGTGAGACGTAAAAGCAATGAAATGCCTCAGAAGGCATCGGACACCGTCACATCCCAGCCGGAAAGCACATCGCCATAGAGATAGAATGTCACGCAGAAAGCGGTCTTACTGTTAGCGTCCACCACCCGGTAACGACGTGTGGCATCATAAGAATCCATTTCCTCGTACTCGCCAAGAGACAGGGGTGCAAGTTCCGTCTTGCCCGCCGACTTGGCCGCAAGTTGCCGCATGCGTTGCCGCACTAACTTCATCACGCCTTGGTGACTGAATGGATTGGCATCCGCCACCGTGGAGTGAACCGCTTTCAGCACACCGCCATTTGCCCGACGCACGGTTCTTGCACTGTCCGCATAGGCCTTGAACTGCCGCCGCACCTCGGGAGAGCGCAGGCTGTTCACCGTAAAGACAGCGATGCCTTGCGCCCCGTTATCAAGGGCGGCGTCCATACAACGGAACATTTCCGGCCCGTTGGTAGCAGTCATTCCACAATAGAGGGTAGTCATGGCATTCTTGTCGCGCACGTTCTCGATAGTGCAGTCGGAGATGAAGCTGACATCTTCTGTGTAGAAAGTGTGATAGACCATTGGGAACACAATGTCAAGATTCCACTTCTTCCAGTCCTGACGTACCATGCGCGAAGCCATCTTCGGTGTAGGAAAGGGAGAAGCCGCCATCTTCTTGCCGTAAGAATGTACTGTTTCGGCTATCATGTTCGCCACTTCCGTAATCTGTTCACAGCGAAACTGACGCCACTTCACATCGAGCGAAGGGTCTGCCTGCTCGCGCGGGTCATAGCCATACTGCTCCTTGAACTTCCTGAGCATGGCGGGATGATAACCATAGTCCCATGCCGGATATTCACGATCCTGCACAATGCCGTAACGGGGCCACAGGGTGGTGGGAAGCACCGCATCCACAAAGCGGTGATAGTCTATGGCGATGCCGTTCAGCCCTTCCACCTCACAATACGCCTTTATCTTCTCCTTGATGAACTGCCGTACTTCGGGCAGGGCGGGACAAAGGAATTTGTAATAGTTTACGTATGCCGTAGTGTCCGCCAGGCTCTTGCCGTTGCGGTTCATGCTGAACCAATCGGGATGTTCCTTCAGAATCTTGTCACGGTCGTGCTCCAGATTCATCGTCCACAGCCAGGCATAGACTTCGATGCCGTGTTTGTGGGCTATGGGGATGGCTATACGGTAATCGTCGGGCGTGGGTGCATTCAGCATGATACCGTCCATGCCCACGTCGTTCATCACTTGGCAGATGGAGTCGAAATTCATGCCGGAACGATAGTCCAGCCATGTCCAGAACATGGGATATTCACCGGTTATAGCCGCTGCCTTTGTGTTCTTGCGGCCGGCAAAGACGCCCACTGCCACAAACAGGAGCAGGAACGCCGGTAAAAGGTACTTCTTCATTCTATTTCTATATTTTAAGTTTAACATGTAGTTTCTCCATTGCCCACGTAACGCCGATCACAGCAAAAGCGAAGCAGGTGCAGTTCACCAATGCCATCACACCATGTGTGAACCAGTCCGGCAAGATAACGCCGGTCACGTCGGCAAAGCCATAAAATACATAAGGTATCAGGTAGGTAGTGAGCGTAGCCGTGCCCGCAGGACGTATCAGCACGAACCATCCCGTAAGGTTACGGGCAGCCAGGCAATTCAGCAGGCCATAAAGCAGCACAGAAAGTGCCAGTACCCAGAATACCCACGGAGGCGTGGCCCCTATCTTGGAGACAATCCAAAACTGATGCGCTGCAACACCGGCCAGCAGAAGCACCGCTGTTGTCCCAGCCGTGCTCCACAGTTTCCATCTCTCGCTCTTGTCGGCATAGCGGGCACTGACAACGGAGAGGATAATGCCACCCATCGTGAATGCAGGCAGCGCTCCGTTGCCTATGTGCAGTATATTCAGCATACCCCGGTAGAAATTACGGTCGGGAAAGGCAAGGATGGATTCACCGCCAAACGCCTCACGGAGAGGTGTGTCCAGCAGACATATCAGGATGAAAGCCCCACACACGGACAGCAGACAGCGCAAGCGGTCACGGCAGAAGATATAAACCAGCGCGCACACTAAATATGTCCAGCCTATTGCGCCAAGAATGCCCCAGCTCGCACTGAACACACCTCCATCCGGGTTGCGGAAAGTAAGCGATAAGTAGAGAAGCACCAGCACCCCGGCTGTCTTGCAGGCACAGAACAGGCTTTTCCGCCTACGGGAGACGGCTTCGTGGTATCTGTTCCACACACCGATAAAGCCGATTGCCATCAAGAACCAGTAAACGCCTATCGGATAGGGAACCTCCGGCGAGAGCCTGTACTCCGAGTTGGTGATGAAAGCGCCCATCACCAGCAGGGCAAAGGTGCGCAAGAAGATATGTCCCAACGTAGATTCTGCCGAAAAGCCTTTGGCATATCGCCGTTCGATGGCGTAGGGTATGGACATACCCACGGCAAAAAGAAAGCAGGGGAAGACGACATCTGCCAGCCCCATGAAGTCCTCACCATATCCGGCATGTTCGAGCCAGCGAGGTATGTCGTGCACCTTCCAGAAATCGTTCACAAATATCATGGTGAACATAGTCAACGCCCGCAGCATGTCTATGGCAAGGTTGCGACGCGAGTAGGTTGCAGAGGTATTCACATTCGTAGGATTGTTCATAACCGCGTCCTCCTAAAATTCCGAAACCAACATCAGCCAACAAGAGACATAGCCCGTGCGGATGATGTCTGCTTTCAGTTGCTCGTTCACCTGTGCGCAGAGGGGTACTGCCGGGATGCAGAACAAACCGGACAGGAAGCAGAATGAGGTAATAAGTTTTTTCATGATACTTATATATATGTGTTTAAGTCAGTATTGCAACAATAACCGGCATTATTCAAGATGTCAGTCCAGCGCCTTCGTCGGTTTCAGCACATCATGCACCCGCCAGGCGGCTTCTTTCGCAAGATTATAATAACCCGTGCCGCGGATGTCGTCCACAGAAGCGCCGAAACGGACGATGTATCTTCCGGCAGCACTCACCCAGCTCTGACGGGACTCATCAAAGGAGGCCAGACTGTACTTCGATACCTCGAAGGTCAGTGTCTCGCTCTCGCCAGGCTGCAAAAGGCGGGTCTTGGCAAAGGCCTTCAGTTCGAGGGCAGGCTTCTCCATTCCTCCGGCGGGGGCAGAGACGTAGAGTTGCACGCTCTCCTTACCGGCACACTTGCCTGTATTGGTCACCGTGATGCCGGCGCAAAATCCGTCTGCAACAGGCTTCACCACAGGCTTGGAATAGGCAAAGGCGGTGTAGCTCAGCCCGAATCCGAAAGGATAGGATACTTCACGTCCCACGCTGCTGAAATAGCGGTAACCGATGTTGATGCCCTCCTTGTGGAGCGTGTAGTCCACGTTATTGCGACTGCCATCCTCCCCCCGACGGCGTTCATCGCCCAATGGGAAATTTTGCGAAGAAGGCATATCCATCACAGAGATGGGGAAGGTCATACTCAGTTTGCCGGAGGGATTTTCCTTGCCCAGCAGTACGTCGGCCACAGAGTTGCCTCCCTCCTGTCCCGGTTGCCAGGCAAGAAGGATGGCATCGGGCAATCCTTTCCATGAGGCGGTTTCAATGGCGCCGCCTACATTAAGCACTACAATCACCTTCTTGCCTGCGGCATGATAGACCTCACAGAGTTCGACGAGCAGATTCTGCTCCACCGCAGTAAGATTGAAGCCTCCTTTCACGGGGCGGTCGCGTCCCTCGCCCGCCTGGCGGCCGAGGGTGAGGATGGCGATATCGGACTCACGCGCCTGGTTCTCGATGCAGGTGCGCGAGAGAGACAGTTCGGGAATGGAAGGCTCCACGTACCAACGTTCGGCGGGATTGCGGTCGCACTTGAACTGCGCACGGCAGAAAGTCTTATAGGCAGTGTACATCTCCTTGAGATTGCCCGTCACTTCCAGCCCGGCGTTTGCCAGGCCTTGCTGAAGATCCACCACGTAGGGCTTCACCACATTGCCCGATCCGGTTCCGCCTGCCATGAAGTCGAAAGAGGAGAGCCCGAAGAGGGCCACTTTCTTGATATTATTCAGAGGAAGCACGCCGCCTGCGTTCTTCAACAACACCATGCCCTCGGTGGCAGAGCTGCGGGTGATGGCGGCATGCGCCTTGAGGTCGGGGTCGTCACTGTACTTATAATTACGGAAGTGGGGAGTCTTCACGATATATTGCAGCATACGGCGCACAGATGCATCAAGGTCGGGCATGGTGAGGCGGCCGTCCTTCAACATCAGGCTGATGTCTTGCAACTGCACCTGATAGCCCGGTTGCAGATTGTCTATGCCTGCCTTTATCTGCGCGGCCGTGTTCCGCTTCTGTATCCAATCGGTCATCACGATACCGTCAAATCCCCACTCGTCACGCAGGACGGTGGTCAGCAGTTCGGGGCTTTCCTGTGTGTAGGGGCCGTTCAGGCGATTGTACGATGCCATCACCGTCCAGGGGCGCGCTTCTTTCACGGCAATCTCAAACCCCTTCAGATAGATTTCACGCAAGGCACGCTGCGATACGATTTCGTCCACCTCGGTGCGGTTGGTTTCCTGTGAATTCACGGCGAAGTGCTTGATGCTGGTTCCCACGCCGCAGCCCTGTATGCCTCGCACAAAGGCGGCTGCTATCTTACCCGTCACCACAGGGTCTTCGGAATAATACTCATAGTTACGTCCGCAAAGGGGAGAACGGTGTATGTTCATACCGGGGGCAAGTATCACGTCCACGCCATACTCCAGTATCTCGTTTCCCATCGCCCGGCCTACGCTTTCCACAAGCTGCGTGTTCCAGGAGCAGGCCAGCGAAGTGCCCACGGGAAAACCGGTGGCATAGTAGCTTTTCTTGTTGTCGGGGCGTGTCACTACGACCGCACCCGCGGGTCCGTCGGCCAGTGCCGTGGGCGGAATGCCGAGGCGCGGGATACCTTGCGTGTAGCCCGACACGCTGGGGGAGAGGAAGCGCACAAACTCCTTGGGATTGTCGTATCCGCCAAAGGTGTAGTCATTGCGTCCCACTACAAGGAGAGCCTTCTCCTCAGGAGTCATAGCTTTTACAATCTCGTCGATGTTGTCTGCCCGAAGTTTCAGTTCCTGGGCGGGAAGCGGCGCACAGCAAAGGAAGATGCCTATACCTGCCGCCAAAGATTTCATTCTCATGGTGTTTTTAGGGTTAATTATAATCAGATTGCAATATTAGGGAGGAACAGTCTGAAACGGGTTCAATATTCGTCAGAAGGGGTGTACTATCTGACGAAAAGGGCTATATCGCAATCATACTAAAAAAAGAGGTGCATCAGAAGCGGAGTGCTGCAAGCAATGCCGTACATTCTGATGCACCTGAAGGTGTGTTAAGTCGATATATTACAGATTAGGGGCATCTACATCCCAGAAAATACGAGTAGCCCCCGTATCGGAACCGCCCAATTTCTGCAAAGCTCCGGCATAACCGGTAGGATTGTTATCGCGCTCGCTCTCCGTATAAGTCAAACGACGCACACCCAGTTCCGTAGGAATGGCTTGGTCGCCCTGGCTGTCATTACGCATGATAGGGAACTGCTTGGGATAGCCGGTACGACGGTATTCCGCCCAAGCGTTCATACCCTCGGGGAAGACAGCAATCCACTTCTGGACGATTATTTTTTCCAAACGTTCTTCATCGGTCTTGGCATCGCTCCAGTTGGGGGTAGCGGTTTCTACGGCGGCATGGTTGTATTCAGGAACCAAGGCATCTACAAAGTCAGCGGGCTTATTGGAGCTGCTCAGATAGCTGCCCATGTCGGCGCCCCACTGTTCAAATGAAGTTTGTACGCCCTTCGTATAAAAGTTTTCGGCAGTACCTCCCACATTCCAGCCGCGCAGGGCGGCTTCGGCCAGCAGGAAATAAGTCTCGGCGGCAGAGAAAAGCATGACAGGGGTATATTCCCCGACGTTCAGCATGGAAGCTATATTGAGAGACTTGTATTGACCGGTATAGTCGTTAAGGTGATCCACCCCGTTACGTATTCCTACCAAATTCCCCGCCTCGTTTGGCAATGCCATCTTTTCCAGACGCGCGTCTTTGTAACCACTCAGAATGGAAGAAACATTGGCATTCAGCAGAATGTCATGGTAAGAGTTCGTCATCGCATAAAGCGGATGCTT
Organism: Bacteroides helcogenes P 36-108; assembly: GCF_000186225.1. Classification (NCBI taxonomy): domain Bacteria; kingdom Pseudomonadati; phylum Bacteroidota; class Bacteroidia; order Bacteroidales; family Bacteroidaceae; genus Bacteroides; species Bacteroides helcogenes. The sequence goes on from NC_014933.1 coordinate 581,943, forward strand.
ATAAGTAGTGCTGCTGATAGTGAAGTTATCAGCATTGTCCTTAATCAGACCATTGGCATCTGCCACAACTGCCTCTGCCTGTTTCTTGGCTTCTGCCGCATCGTACTTGGCTATGCGGATGGCCAGACGAAGGCGCAGGGAGTTCGCCAGCTTCGCCCACTTTGCCAAATCGCCTCCGTAAGCCATATCGAAGTTGGCGAAAGATGCCGTTGATTTCTTCAAGGCCTCGCCCAACGCGGCATCGGCTGCCGCCAGCTCTGTAAAGAATTGCTTATAAGCATCCTGTCCGGAGTCATACGTGCCTCCCGTCATCGACTGACCATAAGCAGAATAGATGATAGGCCCGTACTGGTCGCACAGACGGGACATCGTCAATACGCGAATAATGGTGTTGATGGCATCAAAGTGAGCGTAGGTATCCATATCGGCGACACACTTATTATGTGCTTTCAGGTTCTGGGACATCACTTCATTGTAAGCGTAGTTCCAGCAATAATCATTCCATCCATGATTGAGAGCATAGTGCATATTGTTGTTTGACACGGCAAAGTTGCTTCCGCTTGCCATATAGCCGGAAAAAATGTCGGCGTTCAGGTTCTGGATCAACTGATATTCCCAGTTTCCATTGCCTTTGTTGAAGTAGATAGACTGCATCATGGGCAGAAAGTGCATGCCGACAAAGTTATTGTCCTGTTTCAGTTCGTCATCGGTCACTCCCTTGGGATTTGTATTCATATCCTCAAAAGCGCCTGTGCAGGCTGTCAGGAGAGAGACTGCCGCCAAAGCGGCGCCTGTATATTTCAATATGTTCTTCATACTGCTGATTCATTTAAAAATTAAGTTTCACGTTAATGCCGAAAGAACGGTTGGTCGGCATACCGAAAGAATCGATGCCTTGCAGATTGTTGCTGGTGGACATCAAGCCATCGGTATCATAGGGAGCATTGTTCTTGAAGAAGAACAGATTGCGTCCGGTCAGAGAGATTTGAGCATCCTTAATGACGTTTTGCCTGGCAAGCAGGGACTTGGGCAGAGTATAAGAGAGTGACACTTCACGCAGACGGATGTTGGTGGCGTCATATACATAATATTCGGCACAGCCGTTACGGTTGCCTACACGGTTATAAAAGGCTTCCACATCTTTTATCTGATGGCCTGCAAACTCTACATAACCTTGGTTACGGGCATCACCGGTCACCTTGCTCACACCCTGGTAATCAAGATCGGCCTGTGTCATGGAGAATACATCTCCGCCAAAGCGTCCGTCAATCAGGAAATAGAGAGAGAAGTCCTTATAGGTCAATGTATTTCCCCATCCAAGATTGAAGTCGGGGCTCGGATTGCCTAACTTCTTAATCTCACTCTTGTTGACTATCGGCAGTCCTTTCGCATCGAATTCAATGTTGCCCTCGTCATCACGCGAGAATGAGTTACCATAGAAATCACCGAAGGAGCCGCCTTCTTCCAAACGGTTCTGGATATCATTGCCTCCAAAGAGGAAATAGCCTAAGCCATCTACCAGTTTCTTGGCTTTGTTGCGGTTATGAGAGTAATTCATGTTGGTCTTCCAACGGAAGTCTTTCGTCATCACCGGAGTAGCGCCCAACATGATTTCAATACCCGTGTTCTGGATGTCACCGGCATTTACATAATAGGTGTTCCATTCGGAGCCGGAAGGTGCGGGCAGGTTGAACAACTGATCCTTGGTGTTCGTCTTATAATAAGTGAAGTCAAACTCCAGACGGCTGTCGAAGAAACGCCATTCCGTACCGAATTCGATGGAACGTGTACGCTCCGGCTTCAAGTCGGCAAACGGCGCTGCCGTATTGAAGCTTACCGTACCGTTGGAAGCCACAGAGTGCAGAGGATTAGAGGTATAAGAGCCCAGACCGCTACCAACCTCAGACCATGCACCGCGAATCTTGCCCAAGTCGATCCATTCGGGCAGTTTCAATGTTTCGCTCATAATCCACGTCAAACCGATGGAAGGATAGAAGAAACCTTTGTTCTTATATTTGGTGAAGGCCAAAGAGGAAGTCCAGTCATTACGCGCCGTTACATCCAGAAAGACCTGGTCTTTGAAACCAACCTGGCCGGTGAAAAACACCGACTGGGATTGTGTATGGCTTTGCCAATCGTTCAGCAAGCCATCATTCAGCCGGATATTCTGCATGGTAAAGATGTTCGGCAAATACAAAACGCCTGTGCCACCAGAGTCAAAGCCTGTACCCTTGCCATAATAGTCATTGATACTGCTGCCGACAGAGGCATTCACGGAGAAGTTTTCGAATTGCTGCTGATAAGTAAAGAGGATATCTCCATAGGTAGTCAGGCCGGTAGATTCATTGGCCTGATAACGGCCATTCACACCGGCAATGACGGCAGAAGTGCCTGCATACTCTTTCAGGAAACGGCGGTCGGCCACAAAGTCGGCATTACCACGGGCCTGGATAGAAAAAAGGTCATTGAATTTGTACTTCACACTCAGGTTAAGAGTGGCACGATAGCGTTCGTCACCGTTGGGAGCCTTGTTTATCAACCAATAGGGATTCTGTTCCATCTCGCTCAAAGCTCCTCCATACCAGTTCTGCGTCATCATATTGCGGCTCGCGTCCAGCACTTCGTAGTTATCTTTGTAGTAGTTAAAGTCCTTTCCACCCTCCACACCGCCACGGGGGAAGTGATAGAGACCTACCAACGGATTCATGTAGTAACCACCGGTGGAAGTACGGTTGTTGGCCTTCTGATAGACGGCATTGATATTGGCATCCACCGTGAGTTTCTTGTTGAAGAAGTTGGCTGTTTCACGGAAATTCAGGTTGTGCTTTACCAGGCTGTTGTTGTCCACCACACCCTTGCCGTAAGTATTGGCGTATGAGAAGTAGGTCTGCATCACGTCAGTACCCATGCTCAGGGAAAGGGAATTGATGGTAGTCACACCGGTACGGAAGAATTCCTTTACATAGTCGGGGCTGCCACCTGTGAGCTTGCTGCCCCAACTGAGGCGATCACCCGTATAGTCATTCTGAAAATCGGGAATGCCATAAGTGGCATTATCCAAAGTGGTGCTGGTGTTGAACGTGATGCTTGCACGTCCTTCCTTGCCTTTCTTGGTGGTGATGATGATGACACCGTTGGCGGCAGAGCTACCGTAAAGGGCGGCTGCGGCAGGGCCTTTCAGGATGTTCATGCTCTCGATGTCGTCCGGATTCAGGTTGGAGATGCCGTCGCCACGATCCAGGTTAGGGTCATTGGAAGAACCTCCCGTGGTGGTACAAACGGTTTCCGTGACCGATGAGCCATAAGGCACACCGTCAATCACATACAACGGCTGGCTGCTGCCGCCCACCGAACGGTTACCGCGGATAACGACCTTGGCAGACCCGCCCAGTCCGGATGAGCTCTTATTAATCTGCACACCCGCCGTCTTACCGGCCAGCGCATTCATCATATTGGGGTCTTTGGCACGAATCAATTCATCACCGTTGACAACCTGTGTGGAGTAGGTCAGCGACTTTTCTTTTTTCGTGATACCCAATGCCGTCACTACAACCTCGTCCAGCAATTTGGCATCGTTCTTCAAAATCACGCGGATAGTTCCCGGAGTGATGGCCACTTCCTGCGACAACATTCCTACGAATGACACATGAAGCGTCGTCGCACCCTTGGGCGCGTCTGTAATCGTAAACTTGCCATCCACGTCAGTCACCGTACCGGCGGTAGTACCTTTTACCGATACAGAAGCTCCGATAACGGGTTCATTGTCTTCGGCGGATATGACAATACCGCTGATAGCGGAGTTTTGTGCTGCAATCCAGCCAATGGCCGCCATCAGGCAAGCCAGAGTTAACATAAATCTCTTTTTCATAAGTTTTCCTGGAAATAATATTAGATTATAAAAATTCTGTTTAGAAACAGATTCCCGAAAGTCCGTTTCTTTTGATCGGCGTGCACTCTCTACCGCCAATCCGGGATATTCTTCTTTGTTCTTTCTACATAGGCGCTCACAATATTACATTAACAATAAAGGCTGATAAGAAAACCTCCCTTCATTCCATACCGGATTGTTGAAAGGAGTCTTCACTATAAAGAATGTGTAATATTAAGGGTATTGATAAACGAGAAGGTTTAAAATCCATCATATCGGGTTCAAAAAACAACAAAACAGGACAGGCAGCCACTTTTTCGACCTCTCCAGGCAATCTTCAAACCTCCCAACATGCTTTTCAACATAAATGCAGCAGAGAGATAAAGCCCCTGCATTACCATCCGGAAGGGGGTGACCTGCATCTATATATCCAGCTTGCTGCATCTATAGATGCAGGACGGTGGATATATAGATGCAGCAAGCGGGATATATAGATGCAGCAAGCCAATGAAATAATCAGTGATTGTGGCAACGGTTTTAGAGAAAAACGCATAAATTTGTAGCCAACATATTATTAATTGGTATTCTTATGAATAAACTATTCCGACTCACATGCCTGTCGCTGTTCCTCGTGGCGGCCGCAAGCATGAGTGGCGCCGGTCCCAAGGACTATCGCTACGCCACCGTTCCCAACGACCCGCTGAAAGCACGCATCTACACGCTGGACAACGGGCTGAAAGTGTATATGACCGTGAACAAGGAGAAGCCGCGCATACAGACGTACATCGCCGTGCGCGTGGGCGGAAAGAATGACCCTGCCGAAACCACCGGCCTGGCACACTACTTCGAGCACCTGATGTTCAAAGGGACACAGAAATTCGGCACGCAGGACTATGCCGCCGAAAAGCCCCTGCTCGACCGGATAGAACAGCAGTTTGAGATCTATCGCAAAACCACGGACAGCACTGCCCGCAAGAATATATACCACACCATAGACAGCCTCTCATACGAGGCCTCCAAGATTGCCATCCCCAACGAATACGACAAGCTGATGGCCGCCATCGGAGCCAACGGTACAAACGCCTACACTTCTTTCGACGTGACCTGCTACACCGAGGACATCCCCGCCAACCAGACGGAAAACTGGGCGAAGATACAGGCAGACCGCTTTGCGAACTGCGTGATACGCGGTTTCCATACCGAACTGGAAACGGTATATGAGGAGAAGAACATGTCGCTCACCAAAGACCCGCGCAAGGTATATGAGGCCGTACTGTCGTCACTCTTCCCACATCATCCCTACGGCACGCAGACCGTGCTCGGCACACAAGAGAACCTGAAGAATCCCTCCATCACCAACATCAAGAACTACCACAAAGTGTGGTATGTGCCCAACAACATCGCCATCTGCCTCAGCGGAGACTTTGATCCCGACCGCATGATTGCCACCATCGACAAATACTTCGGCTCGCTGAAGCCCAACGCCGACCTGCCACGGCTGAACCTGCCGAAAGAAGAAACGGAAATCTCCGCACCGATAGTACGCACCATTCTCGGCCCGGACGCCGAAAGCGTGACCCTCGCATGGCGCTTCCCCGGAGCAGCCAGCCGTGAGGCGGAGATTCTGCAAGTGGCTTCACAGATCCTCTACAACGGACAGGCCGGCCTCATCGACCTCGACCTGACGCAGCAGCAGAAAACACTGAGCGCCTATTGCTACCCCATGACGATGGCCGATTACAGCGCCTTCATGATGCAAGGCCGCCCCAAACAAGGGCAGACGCTGGACGAAGTGAAAGACCTGCTGTTAGGTGAAGTGAAGAAGCTGCGCGACGGAGACTTCGACGAGAAGATACTGAAAGCCAACATCAACAACTTCAAGCTGCAACAGCTTTACCAGCTTGACAGCAACAACGGACGCGCCGACTGGTTTGTGCAGTCCTTTGTGAACGGAAGCGACTGGGCCGACGAAGTGAACATGCTCGACCGCGTGTCACGGCTTACCAAGGAAGACATCGTGGCCTTTGCCCGGAAGTACCTGAAGGACACCAACCTGGCCGTCATCTACAAGAAACAGGGCAAAGATCCCAACGAAAAGAAGATAGCCAAACCGCAGATCACTCCCATAGTGATGAACCGCGACCACACCAGCGACTTCCTGAAGGAAATACAGGGCAGCCAAGTAGCGCCCATCGAGCCTCAGTTCCTGGACTACACCAAAGACCTGGCACAACTGAAAAGCGCCACGGGCATCCCCGTGCTCTACAAGCAGAATACCGACAACGACATCTTCACGCTGACCTATCTTTTCGATATGGGCAACAACAACGACAAGGCCTTAGGAACCGCCGCCCAATACCTGGAATACTTAGGCACATCGGACCTGACACCCGAACAACTGAAAAGCGAGTTCTACCGCCTGGCGTGCAGCTTCAGCGTCTATCCCAGCGACCGGCGCACCTACGTCAGCCTGTCCGGACTCAACGAGAACATGCCTGCCGCCGTAGCCCTGTTTGAAAAGCTGCTGGCCGACGCGCAAGTAAACAAGAAGGCCTACGCCAACATGACGCAAGACATCTTGAAAGCCCGCAAGGATGCCAAGCTGAACCAGATGCAGAACTTCCGCCGACTGATGGCTTACGTGACCTACGGCCCCAAAAACCCATCGACCAACCTGCTGACGGAAGCCGAACTGAACGGCATGGACCCCCAGACGTTGGTGGACCGCATACACCGGCTGACCTCCTACAAGCACCGCGTGCTGTATTACGGCCCCAGCAGCGAAAAGGATCTGCTCGCCGTGGTAAACAAGGAGCACAAGACACCCAAGAAATTGGCAGACATCCCCGCCGGAAATGACTTCAAGGCACTCCTCACGCCGGAAACCAAGATCTACCTTGCCCCATACGAGGCCAAGCAAATCTACATGACGCAGATTTCCAACCGGGGAGAGAAGTTCAACCCGGACATTGATCCCGCCCGCCAGCTCTACAACGAATACTTCGGCGGGGGCATGAACTCCATCGTGTTTCAGGAGATGCGCGAGAGCCGCGGTCTGGCATACTCCGCATGGGCAGGAGTCATCGGCCCGACATACCTTAGTGACAGCTACTACATCACCACGCAGATTGCCACGCAAAACGACAAGATGCTGGATGCCATCAAGACCTTCAACGACATCATCGAAAACATGCCGCAGTCCGAAGCCGCGCTGAAACTGGCTAAAGACGGCATGATAGCACGCCTGCGCACCGGCCGCATCACAAAGATGAGTGTCATCTGGTCGTTCATCAGCGCGCAATACCTGAACCAGAACACGGACGGACGCATCAAGGTATATAACGACATACAGGGCATGACGCTGAAGGACGTTGCCGACTTCCAGCAGAAATGGGTGAAAGGACGTACCTACAACTACGCCATCCTCGGCGACAAGAAAGAACTGGATATGGAAGCGCTGAACAAAGTGGCCCCGGTGACGGAACTGACACAGGAAGACATCTTCGGATATTGACCCCGGAAAGGCGATAAATAAAAAAGAACCGTATCAACTCTGTTTTTGAGTAATGATACGGTTCTTCTTATATTTATCGGTTACAATCCGTAACGCTTCGGGATGTCCTTCTCACAGTGTTCCTTTTACAGTGCCCCGTCTCAAGCGCATCTCTTGTAATGATTCTGTTCAAGCACTATGTACCGTTCACTCCTCGTACATACGGTCGATGAGCTCCTTGTAGTTTTTGGCCACAACCGGACGCTTCAGCTTCAAGGTATTCGTCAGTTCGCCGCGCTCCATGCTGAACGGTTCGGGCAGTAGGGTGAAACGCTTCACTTGCTCGTAATGGGCAAACTGCTGCTGCAAAGTCTCGATGCGGGCGCGGAACAAAGCCTGAACCTTGGGATGCTCCAGCAAGGAGGCCATCGTCTTGTATTCAAGCCCTTTCTCCTTGGCATACTCCTTCACCAGCCCATAGACAGGCACGATGAGGGCGGATACGAACTTCCTCTGGTCGGCAATGATGGCTATCTGGTCGATGTAACGGTCGATGACCAGCTTCGTTTCCAACGCCTGCGGACAGATGTACTTGCCGTTGCTCGTCTTGAAGAGATCCTTGATGCGCTCGGTGAGGTACAGATGCTTGCCCTTCATATAGCCGGCATCGCCCGTGTGGAACCATCCGTCGGCGTCGATGGCGGCGGCAGTGGCCTCCGCCTTCTTGTAATAGCCGGCAGTGATGGTCTTGCCCCGCAGCAGTATCTCGTTGTCAGCGCCTATCTTCACTTCCACGTCCGGCATGAGGGAGCCGACGGACCCTACCTCAAATCCCTCGTTCTCGAAACAGGAAACGGTGGCGGTGGATTCGGTAAGCCCGTAGCCCACTATCATATTGATGCCCACCGAATGCACAAACTCGCATATCTCATCAGAAACCGCCGCGCCCGCAGTGGGGAAGAAGTTTCCGTTTTCTATGCCGATGGTCTTCTTCAGCAATGCATAGACCGTCTTTTCGTAGAACTTATACTTCAGGTGAAGCATCACGGGCGGCGTCTTTCCCGCACGCACATAGTCCAGATTGTGGGCTTTGCCCACCTTCAGGGCATCCTGCATCATCGCCCTCTTCAGGCCGGTCTCTTGCGAAATCCTCTCCTGCACGCCGGCATAGACCTTCTCCCAGAAGCGGGGCACACTGCACATCAGCGTGGGCCGTATCTCTTTGATGGTGGTCTGGATGTCCTGCGGACGGAGATTGATGCATATCTGCACGCCCCGGTGTATGCAAAGGTAGCACCATGCCTTCTCGAACACATGCGTCAGCGGCAGGAAGTTCATGGAGACGTCACGGTCGGTCATGAAAGGCAGGCGTATGTCGTGGATGCGGAGCGCCTCACGGTAATTGAAGTGGTGTAGCGTGACACCTTTCGGCTCGCCCGTGGTTCCCGAAGTGTAGAGGATGTTGGCCAAATCCTCGTCCGAAGCGCCGGCGGTGCGTTCTTCCACCACGTCATTGTGGGGCAAGCCTTCACCGGCCGCCAGGAATTCGTCAAAATAGATGGAAGTCATGTCGCGCGGATCCTTCACCACGGCACGGTCAAAGATAATCAGTTGCTGCAACGAATGGCAAAGGCCGAACACGCTGAAAGCGGCGTCATACTGAAACTGCTCGCCCACGAACAGGTAGCGTATCTGCGCATCGTTGATGATGTACTGTGCCTGAGCCGGCGAACTGGTGGCATACAGAGGTATCGTCACCGCCCGGTTGGCAAAAGCACCGAAGTCCGTATAGAAACATTCGGGCTTGTTCTGCGAGAAGATTCCGATATTCTCCTGCACCTCCACTCCCAATGCCACCAGAGCGTTGGCAGCCCGGCGCACCGTCTGCGAGAATTCGTTCCATGTAATGGATATCCATTGTGATTTCTCATAGTCCCTGTATTTCAAGGCCACCCTGTCTCCATACTTCTCCGCCTGGCGATGCACCAGAACGGATAAATGATGATATGTCATAACTTTATGAATTAGTTAATACGGTGCAAAGGTAGTGGTTTCAGTTGAAACTATCTTGCTTTTTCAAAATTTATCCGTAAGTTTGCGCACATTAAGCAAGAAAAGAGTAGAGAATGATTATGACAATATCCATCCTTAAATCCTTAGTATGCAGCACAGCTTTCGCCGTGAAGCAAGAAGACGGATACACGTTCTACACCGACTCGCTCATCGTCTATCCCTCTTCCACAAAAGTCTCCACCCCATCCACCTCACTTTATCTTGCCATCGGAATCCTATTCATAATCATCATCTGCGCCCTGATTTTCCTTGTCAGAAAAAGCTTCAGAAAAGGCACAACCATATCCTCTCCCACCGGAAACGAGTGCGCAGAGGACACCCTTATAACAGAAATGGACAAACTGGCCCAGAACCAACAACGGCTGTTCATGCAATATATGGCCAATACCCCCATCCATAAAGAGATAGTACTATTGATAGAACAAAACAAAAAGGACGTCTGTACCCAAGAACTGCTCTCCGAAGAAAAGTGGAATGAGTTGTTCATCGCAATAAACAAAGTCACGGACAATTTCACTGCCCGTCTCCAACAAGAATTTACCTCCTTGAAAACGGAAGATATCCGTTTCTGCTGCCTTGTGAAATCCGGATTCAAATACTCGGACATAGCCCATGTCATGGGAAGAACTTCCAACATGATGTATAAACGCAGCGAATTGATAGTACAACGTATGAATCTGGCAAACGGCAAACAAAAGCTGAAAGAATACATCCAAAACTATTAAACTTCCAATCTTATTAAACTTTTCTCAGCCCAAATTACACACTTCTCCTCATTGCATATTCTATATATCACTATATATCAGCACATAGTGCATATCACATTTACTGAAAAACTACACATCTGCTACACATTCTTTCTTGAACGGAAGCCATAACTTTGTCTCGTCAATAAACAACAATAATAAAAAGATGAAAGGGAAAAGTTACCTGATAATGGTTTTCGCCGGGTTAGTCTTACATGGTGCTTGTTCACAAACGCCACGCAAAACCGAAATCTATTATAATGAAGAGTATAACGCCATAAAAGAAAAAGCATCAGCCTACAAAGCAGGCTTCAATATCATTTTGGTGGACAGCAATTATGATTTGCAGAAATACAAAGATAAAATCATTCATCCAAACGAGACAAAAAAGACATTGTGGAATTTTATAAATGTAGGCATCCCCCAAAACCATTGGTATAAACACCTGTTAGGAACAGAAAAAGTACCATTTACTTTATCATTCAACGATACGGGAAATCTGGTGAATATTGTCTTCGGCATATCCAAGTACGCGGATGAGTCCATCAACTTCACCGTTGCACCAACAACTGCTAATGGATTATCATACACCAATTTCGGATTCAAAGAGAATAGTGTCATCACCGCAAAAGGAACTAAGATCTGTTCCTTGATTCAACAAATCATAGATATACGGCAAAACACACTCCTTACAGACAAAGAGAAATACAATAGCCTAAACCACCTTATGAAAGACACAGTATATCCCTATGGTCTCTATCTGAAATTCAAATACACAATATCATTCGCACCCAAGGACTCTACTTTGACCTTGGCAAAAGAGTTCCTTACAAGATATTCCGACAGACAGTATGCGCCTATCTTCAAACCACTAATACAGGAAGCCTACAATTTTTTGAATCCACAAAGAAAAACCGCACTCCAAATAACAACAAACTTAAACAAACAGTATTACCACAAAGGAGATACAATCCGGATATCCGTAAAAATAACCAACCGCAGCTCAAGCACTATACCCATAACAAGCATTGAGCCAAGTTGTGACTGCATAAAAAGCATTCCCGGTTACGACAGCCAAATACTGCCACATCGGTCAACAGAATATCATTTCTTAATGAAAGCGGAAGACAAGGGTGAGCTATACAGAGAAATATATTTCAACACCAATCCCGATACGCTGCCAATGGTAGCGGAGTTCAACATATCAATTAAATAATTTAAAAAAACAAGTATTATGAAGAAGTATGTATTTATCACATTTCTAACGTTAGCAACCGCCTTCATGGCCGGATGCGGCAATAAAGACGAAAGTCCCGTTTCTCAAGAGACAAACGTCTCACTGATTGCGCCCAATGGAGAATTGATAGCCAAAGACATGGCAGCGCTCAACAAAGAGACAGCCCTGATTATAGCCAAACAATATGGCGAAGATTTGGACTTCAAAATCACGGATATCGAGTACACACAAATCAACGATGGTTATCTGGCCCTCATTGCCTATCAGTTGAGCAACGGAAGAAGTTCCAACTACGCAAAGACCAACAGCGACAATGTGCTTGCCGACGCTTCGGTAAATGCCGTAATCTACGACATCTGTTCTACGGAAGACACGCAGTGGAACATATCAGAAGACCAAACAACGCTCAACATTGAAAATGCTACCACCCGAAGCAATGGCAATGCCAAAGAAATATCATTCGTCTGTAAGTCGGCCAGCAACTGCAAACCGTGCCAGGTAAAGGTCGCATCGGTTATCGATAGTTCGGATGACAGTATAACAGACGGAAGAAGTATAAAAGTGACGTGTAGTAGTGACTGCAATGACTGCAAACTGGAAGCTACCATCAAATAAAGATTCTATGGAGTGAATGTGTCAGGATTGGAAAGTGTGCAAGAACAAAGCGGAAAACAGGAAATTACCATGCCGCCTCCTTGCACACTCTTTTTTGCTTAAATAGAAGATAATGCAACACTTCTTTCTCTTTTTATTCGTAAGTTTGCATTCCGATTATATTTTATTAGAACATGAACTACGATTTACCCACCTTAGTTTCCGAAGCGACCGGACTGCTGAAGTCGCTGATAAGTATCCCATCCCTGAGCCGCGACGAAGAAAAGGCGGCCGACTACCTGCAAAATTATATCGAGACGCAGGGAATGGCAACCGGGCGGAAAGGGAACAACGTCTGGTCTCTCAGCCCCATGTTTGACCTGCAGAAGCCCACACTGCTGCTGAATTCGCACATCGACACCGTGAAGCCCGCCGCCGGATGGCGGAAAGACCCGTTCACGCCGGTGCTCGAAACCAACGGAAAACTGTACGGACTGGGCAGCAACGACGCCGGCGCCAGCGTGGTGAGCCTGCTGCAAGTGTTCCTGCAACTATGCCGCACCACCCAGGCCTACAACCTGATATACCTCGCTTCCTGCGAAGAGGAAGTTTCGGGTGCTGGCGGAGTGGAATGCGTTCTGCCCGAACTCCCTCCCATCACATTTGCCATCGTGGGCGAGCCCACCGAGATGCAGCCCGCCATTGCCGAGAAGGGACTGATGGTGCTGGACGTCACGGCATACGGCAAATCGGGGCATGCCGCCCGCAATGAAGGTGACAATGCCATATACAAAGCATTGAAGGACATCGCCTGGTTCCGCGATTACCGCTTTCCCGAAGAATCGCCCCTGTTAGGGCCGGTAAAGATGAGCGTGACAATGGTAAGCGCCGGCACGCAGCACAACGTCATCCCCGACCGTTGCACCTTTGTGGTGGACATCCGCAGCAACGAATGTTACAGCAACGAAGCTCTGTTTGCCGAAATCAGGAAGCACATCGGCAGCGAGGCCAAAGCCCGTTCGTTCCGCCTGGGCTCCTCGCACGTGTCGCCCCGCCATCCGCTGGTACAAAAGGCCGTCTCCCTGGGGCGGACTCCTTTCGGCTCGCCCACCCTTTCGGACCAGGCATTGATGCCGTTCCCCTCACTGAAGATGGGGCCGGGCAAAAGCAGCCGTTCACATACCGCCGATGAGTTTATCTTCATCAAGGAAATAGAAGAAGCCATAAGCACGTATCTGGAATTGCTGGACGGAAGCCAAGAGATATAAAGGGCAAAGATGGGAGGGGAGTGTGCCATACGCTCCATACCATCTTGAAACGGCTCTATTTATACGATTAAAGACTTTATATAGACGTTTGCAGACCTAAAGGTGAGGCTTACAGCCATAATTTTGTCGCCGAATTAAGCTTATTGCGCTTAATTATAGATAAAATTAACTTTAAATTCTCAAACGATGAAACAGAGGTACAAACAAATCGCCGGTCTATTGACCCTCGCGATGTTTCTTTTCAGCACGATGACATTCGCGCAATCTGTCACCCTTAAAGGTACGGTTACAGACAAAGGCGGAGAACCGATTATCGGTGCGAACGTGATAGTGGAAAACACCACCAACGGAACCATCACCAACGTGGATGGTGAGTTTACCCTGCAAAATGTGCAGCAAGGCTCTGCCCTGAAAGTATCTTTCATAGGCTACAAGACACAAATTGTACCTGTGGGAAGCAGCAACAACATTAAGATAACTCTGCCGGAAGACTCCGAAGCCCTCGACGAAGTGGTAGTAGTGGGCTATGCCGTGCAGCGCAAAGTGAACCTCACCGGTTCGGTTTCTTCTGTCAAGGGTGATGAGTTGAGCCACAGACCGGTAGCCAATGCCACACAAAGCCTGCAAGGTCTGGTTCCGGGCCTTACGGTGAACAACAGCAGTTCGGGGCGTCCGGGAGCCGAAGCCTCACTGACCCTGCGCGGGCAAGGCAACCTGGCCAACACAGCCAATCCCTATGTATTGGTGGACGGTGTGGAAATGAGCCTGGCCGACGTAAATCCCAACGACATCGAGAGCATCTCCGTATTGAAGGATGCCGCAGCCTGTGCCATCTACGGCGCACGTGCCGCATACGGCGTTATCTTAGTGACCACAAAGAAAGGCGAAGACGGGAAGATGCGTGTCAGCTACCAAGGCACAGTGGGCTGGAGCTCACCTACCGTATTGCCCGAAATGGCAAACGCTTATGACTTTGCCCAATACTTCAACGCCGGATGCGCCAATGCCAACGTAACGCAGCAATATAGTAAAGAGAAACTGGAACTGCTGAAGCAATACGTATCAGACCCTACCGGCATAGACTGCTGGAGTGAACTGAACGGACAGAACAACCTGATAGGCGCTTTCGAGAACACGGCAAAAGGAGTGGGCAACGTAGATTACTTCAAGCTGCACTACAAGGATGCCGCCTTCAAGCAAAACCACAACCTGAGCCTCAGCGGAGGCGGAAAGAAAGCCCAATACTACGTATCGGGAGGAGCCTATACCGAAGACGGCATCATGCGCTATGCCGACATCAGCTACAAACGCTATAACTTCAACGGCAGCATCGCATCGCAACTCACCGACTGGCTGAAGATGAAGGTGAACACCAAGTTTGTGCACTCCGACAGCAAGACCCCCTTCGGAAACGGAGGCTTGTCCGACGGATTCTATCACTCACTGGCACGTTTCCGCCCCACGGTAAGCCCTGTTGACCCCAACGGAAACTTCACCGAGCTTACCATGATTCCCTATCTGCAAAGCGGAACCTACACCGATACGCAGAGAGACAACATGACGCTGACCGGCGGACTGGAAGCGCAGCCCGTCAAAAACTGGAGAATCTTCTTTGATTACACTTACCGCCACACCAACCAGGAATACGAGGCCCTGAACGTGGCTCCGCAGATTGTAGGCGCCGACGGCGTGACAACTTATAAAGGCACGCGCAGCGAGCTTGGCATCGCCGACAACGGAAGCTTCACACGCTCCATGTATCAACGGAGGTATCAGTCCATCAACCTGTACACCAACTACATCTTCAGCATCGCGCAGAAGCACAACTTCACGCTGATGGGAGGCTATCAGGAAGAAGACTATCATTACAGCTACCTGTACAACAAGGTTACCGACCTCATCTCGACCACCAATCCGGCCTTAGACCTGGCCACCGGCAACAAGAACATCACCGATACCCGCAACGGATGGGCCACGCGCGGCTTCTTCGGAAGAGTGAACTATGACTACAACGGCCTATACCTGATAGAAGCCAACGGACGCTATGACGGCTCCTCGCGCTTTGCATCGGGCAACCGCTGGGGCTTCTTCCCCTCCGTATCCGTGGGATGGAACATCTCAAGAGAAGAGTTTATGGAGAAAACCTCCAAAGTGCTGTCCAACCTGAAGCTGCGCGCATCCTGGGGTCTGTTGGGAAACCAAAGCGGAGCCGGACTTTATACATTCGCCTCCACGATGGGCGTAACCAACATGGGCAACTACTACTTTGCCGACGGCCGCGACATGTACATCAACGCTCCCGGTGTGGTAGATCCCAACACCACTTGGGAAAAGGTGGAAAGCAAGAACATCGGAATAGACTTCGGTTTCTTCGGCAACAGCCTGACCGGTACGTTTGACGTGTTTCAGCGCGACACGAAAGACATGTTAGGCCCGTCGGCCGACCTGGCCGACATCTTCGGCGCCACCGTGCCCAATACCAACAATGCCCGCATGCGCAACAGAGGATGGGAACTGACCCTGCAATACAAAGGAAAGATAACCAAAGACATCTCTTATACCATAGGAGCGTCATTGGCAGACGCCACATCGGAAGTGACCGCATACGAGAACCCCACCGGAACAGATCCCGCCGGCAACTGGTACACAGGCCGCAAGGTAGGCGAAATATGGGGCTATCGTGCCGACGGACTGATCCAGACACAGGAAGAGGCGGACGCATACAACTCTACCTACAACCTCTCTTAC
Organism: Bacteroides helcogenes P 36-108; assembly: GCF_000186225.1. NCBI lineage: Bacteria > Pseudomonadati > Bacteroidota > Bacteroidia > Bacteroidales > Bacteroidaceae > Bacteroides > Bacteroides helcogenes. The sequence continues at coordinate 597,970 of NC_014933.1, forward strand.
CTGTCGGGACAGAAATGGACTCCGGGAGATGTCCGCTATCTGGATCTGAACGGCGACAAAGCGATAAACAACGGCAAGAACACGCTGAACGACATGGGCGACCTCACCGTCATAGGCAACACCACTCCCCGCTACCAATACACGCTGAACGGTTCGGTATCGTGGAAGGGACTGACCCTGAGCATGATGCTTCAGGGAGTGGGCAAACGCGACTGGAATCCCGGCGGATCCGTATATTTCTGGGGATGCGGCCCTTACGCACAGGTCACCGTATTCAAGCAGCACCTTGACTACTGGAGCGAATCCAACCCCGGCGCATATTATCCCAAGCCCTACACAGCAGGTGCGGGAGCCATTGCGCAATACCGCAACAAGACCTCACAGGCCTGCGACCGCTACATGCAGAATGCCGCTTACTGCCGCCTGAAGAACCTGACCATCAGCTACGACCTGCCCGAAGCATGGACCAAGAAAGTGGGACTGAACAAGACACAGGTATTCGTATCAGGCGAGAATCTGCTGACCTTCACCAAGCTGGCCGACATGTTCGACCCCGAAGCCATCTTCACCAGCAATGACTACACCAGCGAAGGCGGCAAGAACTATCCCATGAACAAAGTAATTTCTTTCGGTTTGATTGTTAACTTATAATTATAACGCACGTATGAAAAAGAAAAATATAATAGCCGCACTGCTTATCACCCTCGGACTGACCGGCTGCTACGACTTAGACAAAGTGCCCGAAGGCGAGCTGTCCACCTCTACCACTTTTTTCGGCACAACTTCCGAAATAACCAAGTACCTGAACCAGTTCTACGAGACGGGAGTGCGCACACAGCCCGGCGGCGTGGGGTCGGCACAAGGCATCGCCTTTGGCGACAACAACAGCGACAACATGATCCTGAACTCCGTTGACACACGTCTGGCGGGCGAATCATCGCTGAGCGACGCCGTGAAACTGACCAACTACACCTACATCCGCAACCTGAACTTCCTGATAAACAACTGGAACAACTGCAAGGACGCAGGCAGCGCCCTGAACCAATGCAAGGGCGAAGCCTACTACTTCCGCGCATGGTACTATTACCAGATGTTCGTCAACTACGGCCCGCTGACTTGGGTAAACCAAGTGCTGGACCCCTCGCAAGAACAGATGGAGCGCCCGCGCGACAGCCGCACCCTGATAGCCGACAGCATCCTGGCCGACCTGGACAGAGCCGCCTTGCTGCTCAACGCCCAAGCCAACAGCGCCTCGATGAGAGTGCACAAAGACGTGGCACGCGCCCTGAAAAGCGAAGTAGCCCTCTTTGAAGCCACTTGGGAGAAGTACCACAAGGCCAAGGAAGACAAGTTCTACGACACAGCCGTCACCGACGCCAAGATAAACGACTACCTGAAACAAGCGGCCGCAGCCGCCAAGGAAGTCATGGACCGCAAGGTATGGAGCATCCCCACGGGCAACCGGCAGACAAGTTACAGAGACCTGTTCATCACGCTCGACCTTTCCTCGAATCCCGAAGTGCTGTGGTGGAAGAAGTACAACGCCGCCGACAACATCGGCCATTCCGTGACCCGCTACATCAATGCCGGAGGCGGACTCACCGGCATCTCGGCTTCCCTGGTCGATGACTATCTGACAATAGACGGACGCCCCTTTACAGGCAGCGAGAAGACAGAAGCCAAGAAAACATACGGCACGGAACTGAGCGCGACCCTACGCGACCCGCGACTGGCACAGACCGTATGCACTCCGGGACAGATGATGAAACCCGACGGAACCACCTTTACACTGCCGCCCCTGAACGGCAACAGCTACCAGCAGAACACCACCGGATATTCCATGCTGAAGTACATGGAGTTCAATACCACCTACAGCCCCACAGTGGACGGTGAAGGCAAAAGCCAGGCTCCCGCCATCCAGTTCAGATATGCCGACATCCTGCTGAACTATGCCGAAGCGCTGGCCGAGATGGACGGAGCAGCCAACGCCGCCACCATCATCGAAGCCCTGTCTCCGCTGCGCCAACGCGCAGGCATGCCGGACGTGGACTTTGACCGCGAATACAACACCGCCGCCGACTACCCCTTCAAGAACCTGGACAAATACATCCAAGCCGTCCGCCGCGAGCGCCGCATAGAGAAAGCCTGCGAAGGCAGAAGACTGGCCGACATCCTGAGATGGGCTGCCGCCGACGAGCTGATTGTAGGCAAGACACCCACCGGCGCCCTGTTCACCGGCAGCAATCTGGAGACAGCCTATGGCTCCAACCTGATTTACGACCAAGCGTCGGGCAACAACCTCTTCCTTACAGGAACCGCAGGCAGCGCCCTGAGATATATCATCCCCTTCAATACCAAGAACTACCCCAACGGCTGGCAATTTGATACGGATCGTGACTATCTGCTGCCCATCCAGCAACGCATGATTTCACTGACAGGCCAGCAGTGGACTCAGAATCCGGGATGGTGACCACGGCAAAGCACTGCATAGAAATGCAGTGAAAACAAGCCTATATATCCCGCCGGCCGCATCTATATATGCAGCCGGCTGGATATATAGATGCAGCCGCCCCGATATATAGATGCAGCAAAACGAATGTACAGACCAAGAAACAGCGAATAATTATAAAGAAAACGATGAATAAACTTGCAAAAGACATGAACCGACTGAAGACAACAGCGTTCTACTCCCTGATGGGCACTACGGCCATCGCCTCCCTGTCCTCCTTCACCGGCAAGGAAGACCGGAAAGAAGAAAAGGACCGGAAGCCCATGAATGTGGTGTATATCATGTGCGACGACCACTCGTACCAGACAATCAGCGCCTATGACAACCGTTTCATACAGACGCCCAACATCGACCGGATAGCCGCCGACGGCGTGCGCTTCACAAACAGCTTCGTGGCCAACTCCCTGAGCGGCCCCAGCCGTGCCTGCATGCTCACCGGCAAGCACAGCCACGCCAACGGATTCACCGACAACTCCACAAGCACCTTTGACGGCAGCCAGCAGACTTTTCCCAAGCTGCTCCAGGCACAGGGCTACCAGACGGCAATGATAGGAAAATGGCATTTGGGAGGCACGCCCACAGGCTTCAACTACTGGGACATACTCATCGGCCAAGGCGACTATTACAACCCCACCTTCATCAACAACGGCAAGCGCCAGCAACGGGAAGGCTATGCCACCAACATCATCACGGATCTGGCCATAGACTGGATGGACAACAAACGGGAGAAAGACAAACCTTTCTGCCTCCTCATCCACCACAAAGCGCCCCACCGCACCTGGATGCCCGACACCTGCGACCTCGACCTCTATAATGACGTGAAATACCCCATTCCCGCAAACTTCTACGACAAGTACGAAGGACGAATAGCCGCCTCTACACAAGAAATGAGCATCATCAAGGACATGGACTTGGTATATGACCTCAAGATGGCCGACAAAGAGAACGAGATACACACCAACACCGGCCTCGAAGCTGCCGGCCGGAGAATGTACAACAACCTGACGCCGGCCCAGAAAGCCGCCTGGGACAAACATTATGACCCGGTAATCAAGAGATTCAAAGAAGCCCGCCTGACGGGAAAGGAACTGGCCGAATGGAAATACCAGCAGTACATGCACGACTATCTCCGTGTCATCCACTCCGTGGACCGCAACATAGGCCGGGTGCTGGACTACCTGGAGAAGAACGGACTGATGGAGAATACAATGATTGTATATACCTCCGACCAGGGATTCTATATGGGTGAGCACGGATGGTTCGACAAACGCTTCATGTACGAGGAATCCTTCCGCACCCCACTGCTTGTACACCTGCCCGGCGGAAAGCGCGGAGATGTGGAACAGATGGTGCAGAACATCGACTACGGCCCCACAATCCTCGACCTGGCCGGCGTAAAGACTCCGCAAGACATGCACGGAGTATCGTTCCTCCCACTGCTCAAGGGAAAGAAAGTAAAGAACTGGCGGAAGGCGCTCTACTATCATTTCTATGAATATCCCGCCGAACATGCGGTGAAGAAGCATTACGGCATCCGCACCGAACGCTACAAACTGATTCATTTCTACAACGACATAGACTGCTGGGAACTGTATGACCTGAAGAAAGACCCCGCGGAAATGCACAACCTTTACGAAGAAAAGGGCATGGAGCCCCTCATCAAGAAGCTGAAAAAAGAACTGATTGATCTGGAAGACCAATACAACGCCCCTATCCGAGACTAAATCTCAAAAAAAACGCTCTCTTCAGGAAAAGCCATGACAACAATCATGGCTTTTCCGCCATTTATGCCCAAAAAGAACTATTTTTGCCTGCAAACAAATACCGGATACCATGAAGATACTACCAATACTGCTGCTGCTCCTGCTGCTGCCCGCGCACGGGCTTGGGGCATCGGCAAGCTCAAATCCGAATCCCGGACTGTACTTCAAGCAGATCTCCATAAAAGAGGGACTGCCGTCTTCGGTCACATCCATATACGACGACTCCAACGGCTTCCTGTGGGTGGGAACCGACTACGGCCTATATCGCTTTGACGGCGAAAGGCTGAAGCGATACCCCATTCCATCACTCGACAACTCGATGCAGCAATCCATCCATGAAGTAAACGGCGACGGGAAGCAGAACATCTGCGTGCTCTCGCCGCAAGGATGCTGCCTATACAATCCCAAGAACGACAAATTCGAGCCCCTCTCCCATCAAGGAACCACCGTAAAGGCATATTCCTTCACCATGCAAGGAGACTCGATGGTGCTGGCCGCCAAAGGGAAACTGCTATATCTCAACCGGAAGGGCAGCATCGTAAAGACCCTGACATTAGAATCCGGCGAGATTCTGCTACGGTTAAGCTCTTACGACAGCCACTACTATATGGCACTGACAGGGAAAAGCCTGCTGAAGCTGGTGCACAAGCAGTCGGGAAAGATAAAGGAACCGCCCTTTGGAAATGGAGAGAAAGTATATACTTTCTTCAAAGACTCACAAAGCCGCTACTGGATTTCCCAATACGGGAAAGGCATCTTCTGCTTCGGCAAAGACGGACGGACATTGTCGAGCTACTCTACGCGGAATTCAGATTTAAGCAACGACGTGATACTGGACATCAAGGAGAGAAACGGCGCGCTATGGCTGGCAACCGACGGCGGCGGGCTGAACATACTGGACTTACAGAAGGGCTCAATCCGGGTATTCTCCAACAAATACAGCCAGAACTTTCCATCCAACTCCGTCTCATGCCTGTGCAACGGAGTCAACAACATGTGGATAGGGCTGGTGAGGGACGGCCTGTTAGGGGTAAAAGAAAACTTCATAACCTCCTATACCCGCACTCCCCAAGGCAATCCTTTCGGCCTCTCCGAGAAATGCCCGTTATGCCTGCTGGAAGACAAAGACGGCCTCATCTGGATCGGGACAGACGGAGGAGGACTGAACAGCTTCAATCCGGCTGACGGAAAATTCCGCCATTATCCGGAAACACTGAACGAAAAAATCATATCGCTATGCCCCTATTCAGAACAAGAGCTCCTGGTATCAATCTATCAAAAAGGATTCTATGTATTCGACATGCGGACAGGCCGATACAAGAACAAGATTTCCTTGGACACCCTGGCCGCCGAACGGCTGATTTACTCAGGGATTCCCAACAACCTGTACCGGGAAGCATCCGGCATCATACGCATCTACAACAGATACATATATCAACTGAACATACCGGCAAACCGCCTGGAAGAGATAAAGAATGCCGCCAACAATATACCCGACAACAATTCATGGATCCATATAGGGCAGTATGACGGGAAAAGCTGCTTCAGAAACAACCGTCTCATCACAACCTACGATATAAAATCAGAACAGGCAGGCATTCTGTACGAAAATGAAAGCCCGATATTGGCGGCATGCCTGGATTCCGCAGGATTCCTATGGATGTCTTCTTACAATGGCCTGGAAGTATTAGACCTCGGCACAAGACAAACAAGGAATGTAAAGCTTCCCGATAAGACCGAAATCGTCACATCCTTGATCATGGATCGTAACGGCATCCTTTGGATGGGAACATTCGGCAGTGTATATGCCTATTCCAAAAAAGAGAACGCTTTTACGGTTTACAGCGAAACGGACGGCGTCATTCCAAATGACTTTCTGCCCAAACCTGTCTTAGTGACCAAGAACAACGAGGTCTATCTGGGCGGTTCCGCCGGTCTGGTAAGAATCATGGCGAACGCCTTCCACGTGCAACACAAAGAGACCCAAGAAGCCGAAATCTCTTTGCTGGAGATCGCACTGAACGGCATGAAGGCAAACCCCGACAGGCATAACGGCAAATGGCAAATAGAAGTGCCCCATGGCTTTGCCTCAATCACAGTTCAGACCCTTGTAAAAGAAGCGGACATATTCAGGAAAAGGATTTACCGCTATTACATTGACGGCCTCAATGACAGCTATACCCAGTCTTCCAAGTCGGTATTGGCATTGCAGACCCTTCCCTCCGGCAGTTACAACGTCAAAGCCCAATACCTGCAACCCGACGGCAAATGGAGCAAAATATACCAAATTGTCAGCATAAAGGTTCTTTCTCCCTGGTGGCTCAGCTACTGGTTCATCCTCCTTGTCACGGCCGTCTCTTTGGGCCTTACAGCCTATGCGCTGCACTATCGCGACGAACGGGTAAAACAAAAGCTCAAAGACCGCGAAAGGGCTGTCTATAAGGAGAAAGTACAAATGCTCATCAACATAAACAACGAACTGCGCACTCCAATCACCCTGATCTACTCACCCCTCAAACAATTATTGAAGAGCAGCCAACTGCCCATATCCCTGAAAGGGAAGGTTCAAAGAATCTTCAAGCAATCACTGCAAATGCGCAATCTCATCAACATGATTCTCAACATGCGCAAAATGGAAGTGGGACACAATATACTCAACCTGTCGCCTGTCCCGCTGAATTCATGGATAAACTCATTGATAGAAGACTTCTCCATAGAACTCGAAGAACGCAATATCACACTATCGCTGAATCTGGACGAACGGATAGGAGAAGTGGCCTTTGACCCGGCGCAATGCGAGATTGTCATCAACAACCTGCTGATAAACGCCTATAAGTTCAGCGACCCATACTCCGGCATAACGCTATCCACCACTATCGAAAGCAACAACAAATATGTACGGATAAGCATCACAGACGAAGGAATAGGGCTGAATGAAGAAGATATGCAGCACCTGTTTGACCGCTTCTATCAAAGTGACAGCTCCAAGGGCGGAAGCGGGATAGGCCTGTCGTATGCAAAACAGATTGTCAAGATGCACGAAGGTGACATCGGCGCATACAACAATGACGACAAGGGAGCGACATTCTACTTCACACTGCCTTATGACAAAGAAACCTTCGCGGTGGAATGTCCGGTGAAACCTTACCTGAACGAAACACTCACGAAAAACGAAAGCCGGAACAACAGCATACCCATAGATGATTCGGTATATGACTCCCTCCTGATTGTGGAAGACAACCCTGACTTATGCGACTACCTGTCGGACAACCTGAAAAGCATATTCAGAACAGTATATACGGCACACGACGGCATGGACGCGTTTCCCGTCATCGTATCCAGGCTGCCTCAACTTATCATAAGCGACGTGACGATGCCACGGATGAACGGATTGGAACTATGCAGCAAAATAAAACAGAACGAATCTCTAAATTATATTCCAATCATCCTCTTAACCTCAGAAGCCGGGGAAGATGAGTTGAAGAAACATTTCAAAATAGGAGCAGATGCCTATATAGCCAAACCTTTTGACCTGGAATTACTGAAAGCTCAAATCCAAAACCTCCTGTATAACCATAATATCATAAAAAAGCATTATTCGGGAACCGACATAACCACTTCGGAAAAGCCCGGTAACGGAAAAGACAGCAATGCAAAAGCAGAATTCCTGATAAAGCTGAACAAAGTGGTAAACGACAACATGAACGTTCCCAACTTGGGAGTGGACAAAGTAGCCTCATTGATGGGAATGAGCCGAGCCAAACTCTACAACAAACTAAAAGAGACACTGCCCATGGGAGTGAACGAATATATCACAAAGAAACGGATTGACTCGGCCTGCTCGCTATTGGCCAATACGGAAATGACCATAGCAGAGATAGCGGAGAAGGTAGGATTCAACCATCCCCGAAATTTCAGCACCACCTTCAAGCGCATCATGGGCATGATTCCCTCGGAATACAGAAAGGAAAAAAGCTTCAAAGATCTGTAATATTCTTCCTTATCTGTTCAGCCACGGTTCAGTAATGCACTTCCTTATCTGTTCAGCCACGGTTCAGGGTTCAGTTTCTCCTTCTCCCTCCGTAGCTGGAAGTGCAGCACGGTGCGCCCGTTGTCCGATCCGTTGGAAAAGACTTGTCCGAGTATCTGCTTGGTGGTGACGTTGTCTCCCTGCTTGACAGAAGCTGACGACAGGTTGCAATAGACCGAAATGTAATTTCCGTGGCGGACAAGGATATTGAACAAACCGTTCAACTGGAAGACCGCGGCCACTTTGCCGTCGAATATGGCACGGGCCTGCGCCCCGGGTCTGCCCTGGATGTCTATGCCCTTGTTGTCGAGCTTGACGTTGCGCAAGCCTTCCACGGAATACTGACCGTAGTGGCTGGTGATGATGTAGGCGCCTGTGATGGGCATCGGAAGCCTGCCCCGGTTATTCACAAAACTGCCGGAAAGCTCACGGTCGGCCTTATTCATGGTGTAAGACTCCAATGGGGCGGGACGCGGCTTTGCCGACGAAGTTCCGGCTGTTGCCGCCCTGTCCGCCTTCTCACCCGCCTTCCTGCGGGCAGCCGCCTCACGGGCAGCTTCGCGGCGGGCTTCTTCTTCGGCACGCTTACGCGCCTTTTCTATCTCCTCCGCTATCAGGCGGTCTATTCGGGCATTGAGCTGGTTGGCCTCGCGGCGCTTCTTGCCAAGCTCATTCTGCAAGCCCTTCTGCTTCTTCTGCAGATTGGCCACGAGCACCTTTTTCTCCTTCTCCTGCGCCTCCAGTTTCGCCTTTTCCGCCTCACGTTCTTTCAGCAACCCCTCCTTGGCCGCTTTCACCTGCCTGAGCTCCGCTTTCTTGCGGTTCACCTGCTCCTGCTTTTTCAGGACTTCTTCACCCTGCAGGCGCTGGTAGGTGGCATATTCACGCACATAGCGCAAACGCCGGTAAGTCTGCGCCAGACTGCGTGCCGAGAAAATAAACATCAGTTTTTCTTCGATGGAACGGTTCTTATAAAGATATTGAACCGACGATTCGTACTTCTGCTTCTTTTCTTTCAGATCTTTCTGCAGACGCGTCAACTGGCGTTCCACGGATACCAGCTCACGATCTATGGACTCCACATCGTTGTTTATCGTCAGGATATATCGCTTACGCTCCTCAATCTGGCCGGTCAGCGCGGCAAGGCCGTTCAACTGGCTGCCGACATCTTTCTTTGTCGTTTTCAGAAGTGTTTCCGACTCTGCAATCTGTTTTTGCAAAGCCCCGCGCTTGCCTTCCAGTTCCTTGATCAGCTTGTTGGATTGGGCAAGAAGCGGCATCAACAGACAGCAACAACTTATCAGAATACAGAGGAGACGTTTCATAAATCGAGAATTATAAAGATTGAGAATCAAGGCTACCGGCTGCTCGTCAGGCTCATCAGCATCTCCAGCAGTTCTTCCGGTTCCACCTTCCTGTATTTAGCGGAAAGCCGGGTAGGTGATATCGAGACCTCCCTGTCCGAGAAATCATAAAGTTCTATCTGCCCCTTTTCCATGGAAGGGATGCCCAGTTCCTTTCCGGTCAGCACCTTCTTGCCGTTAGGGCGCGAAGCGGCATAGAGCAGCTTCTCCAGATGTGCGAAGTCAGCCTTCTTGGGCAATATATCTTTCAGTTCCTTGCGCGTGACCTGTACGTAGCGCTTGCCCATGCGGTCCACCAACAGGACATCATCGGGCGTAACCTCCATCCGCGCCACTTCGGTGCGAATAATCGGCATCAGGAAAGAAAGCTGCATGCGTTCACCGCTTTTCAGCTTCATGGTTCCGTTCACGGTGAGAACGGCGTCCTTGTGCGGAACGGTGAGCTGCACCTTTGAAGAAAGGTAGGAAGATGCCACGGAGGATGCACTTCCCTGCCGGGCCGTCTTACATCCCGCAAAGCACAGGGCCGTAAAGAGCAGGAAGGAGCAAAGGCGGACTATCCCCGCCGCCTTCCTATTTATCGTTGTTCTTGGTTTCATCGGCTATATATTTCTTTTTCGCTATTTTCTGTTTCAGTGTATTCGACTTGCTGCCCATTTCCAAAGCCTGCTTCCAATACTTCAGAGCACCGTCCACATCACCGGTCATGTAATAAATGTCACCGCAGTGCTCCACGATCACATCACTCTTTGCCCCGTCACTTTTCATCGCATCGTCAATGTACAGACGCGCTTCGGCATAATTCTCCTTCTCAAACAGAATCCATGCATAGGTGTCGAGATAGGTGGAGTTGCCCGGCTCGGCCTTCACCGTCTTATAGCTCATCTCTTCGGCTCTGTCCAGGTCGCGGCGTTCCACGGAGAGGTAGTAGGCATAATTGTTCAGTGCGCCGATATTCGAAGGATTATATACCAAGGCGGAATCATAGGCGGCATACGCCTCCTTGTTCTGCTTCTTGGTGTGGTAGGAATCGCCTATAAAGGCATAAAAGTCGGAAACGACTTCCTTCTTGCTGTCCGCATTCACATGTCCCAAGGCTTTTCGGCAAACGGCTATGACGTCATCCGTACGTTCTGTCTGGGCATAGCCCATAGCCAGATAATAATAGAATTCCAGTTTATCGGGACTGGTTTCGATGCCGGCTTCGCAAAGGCGGATAATCTCCGGAGCGTCTTCCTTCTGCGCGGCGTCGCCAATCAGCATCATGCGGGCAGCCGTATTCGCCGGGTCGATGTCCAGCACTTGCCTCAAGACGGGCAGGGCCTCCTTATTCATATTCTTAGCCAAGAGGTACTGCACATAGAGCATCGGCAACTGGGCGTCATCGGGATCTTGCTCCATGATGCGGCCGAACAAGGTGATGACACGCGTACTGTCCTTGCCTTCCTGCTCATTCTGCATGATGAACTGGCGCATCACGTTCAGTTTGGTATCCGAGGGCACTTTCTTGTTCAGCATCAACGTATCCAACTGGCGTTCATACAGTTCCTTTTGTCCGGTTTCCTCATAGTAAGAGGCCAGAGAGTACATGGCCTGCGCATTTTCAGGCTCTTCCTCCAACACCTGCCGATAGATGTCATAGGCCTCTTTTTTCTTTCCGTTCTGCATATAGACGTCTCCCAACACAACCCGGTAGCGCATGTCCATGGGATACTCCTCCACAAGAGCTTCTATTTCGCGGAAAGCGCTCTTGCTGTCTTTCTTTTGCAGATAGATACGGAATTTCTCCATGCTCAACTGCTCGCTCTTGCCGGTTCTGGCCTCAAGCCTGTTGAGGGTGGCAATCACCTTGTCGTACTTCTCCTGACGGTTATAGATGTCGAGCAGGCTGTACAAAGGGTCCAGCTTGGCAGAGAAGCGAGTTGCCATTCCTTCCAGCAGCGTGGCAGCCTTTTCCACCTCATCCTGCTGCATGTAGAAACCGGCCAATCCCTGACTGTACCAATAGTTATCGGGATCGTTTTTCACAGCCTTCTCCAAGGCCGCCTGCCCTTGCGGCAGTTTCTTGAGGAACATATAATACTGCGCCACCTCATACAAAGCCGATGAAGCATTGGGATTGATGGAAAGGCAATGCTGCAACATGTCGAAAGCCGCACCATAGTTCTTCTGTACTTTCAGCCGGATGGCTTCCAGATAGAAGTAGTCGTATTTGCGCTGCTGCTCTTCGGTGAGTTGCGGCAAGAGAGGCTCCGGTTTCTTGCTGACTTCTTTCTTCTTTTCCTTCTTGACCGTGGCATTGGCTGTAACAATAGGGGTTACACCACCAACCACACCGCCTATTGCTCCACCAATCAATGCCCCACAAGAAGACAGGCAAAAGGAACCGACCAATAGTACGATGAATATTTTTTTCCTGATTTCCATCAATTTATCTATAAATTCTTAATCCGTTGAAACGAGACGATAGCAATTCATTCCTTACCTGTATGCCCGAATCCGCCGGAGCCTCGCCCAGTTTCGTCCAGCACTTCCGCGGCGGTCCACGAAACCTGCTCATGGCGTGCTATCACCATCTGGGCAATTCGCTCCCCGTCCTCAATCACGAAAGTCTCCGAAGAAAGATTGACCAGTATAATGCAGATTTCACCGCGATAGTCGGCATCGATCGTTCCCGGAGAATTCAGCACGGTGATCCCTTTCTTGAGGGCCAGGCCGCTACGCGGACGTATCTGCGCCTCAAAGCCTTCCGGCAATGCGATATAAAGCCCCGTAGGAACCAGACAGCGTGCCAAGGGCGCCAGGGAAACCGGCTCCGTGAGGTTGGCGCGGATGTCCATACCCGCAGACTGCTCGGTGGCATACGAAGGGAGCTGGTGTTTTGACTTATTGATGATTTGTACGTTCATATTATTCACGACTTTACGATGTGCGATTTACAGTTGATATTACTTTGTCTTACTATTTAACGGGCGAAAATACAGATTTTGAATCAAATAGTCATACATTTGCAGTTAAATAATGAGAAAGACAGGAAGTTGATGCCTTTCTGCTGCACTTACGGACGGCAAAAGACAGGTAGCTCCAACCGTACATCCTAAAAAACGTGAATATAAAAATGATGAACTGGAATACGCTTATATCCGCCAAACGCTTCGGACTCGAAGAGTTTCATGAAGAACGCATCGAGAACCGTTCCGAATTCCAACGGGATTATGACCGGCTTGTATTCTCCGCCCCTTTCCGGCGATTGCAAAACAAAACGCAGGTTTTTCCGCTTCCGGGCAGCATATTTGTGCACAATCGCCTGACGCACAGTCTGGAAGTATCGTGTGTGGGGCGTTCGTTAGGAAACGATGTATCCAGAGCGCTTCTTGCCCGCAGTCCGGAACTCCGGGATTCCTTTGTCCCGGAAATAGGCTCCATCGTTTCTGCCGCCTGCCTGGCCCACGACCTTGGGAATCCCCCTTTCGGGCATTCGGGAGAGCGCGCCATCTCCACCTTCTTCTCCGAAGGCAAAGGGATGTCGCTCAAAGACAGACAACCGGGCGGCGAACAGCTTACCCCTGCCCAATGGGAAGACCTTATCCACTTTGAAGGGAATGCCAACGCTTTCCGCCTGCTGACCCACCGGTTTGAAGGCCGGCGGAAAGGAGGCTTTGTCCTTACCTATTCCACCCTCGCCAGCATCGTGAAGTATCCCTTCTCGTCGAGTCTGGCAGGACGGAAGTCCAAGTTCGGCTTCTTCACCACCGAAGAAGAAAGCTTCAGCCGGATTGCGGAAGAACTGGGCATGAAGAAGCTGAACGACTCTCCCCTGAAGTACGCCCGCCATCCTCTGGTCTATCTGGTAGAGGCCGCCGACGACATATGCTACCAGATGATGGACATAGAAGACGCGCACAAACTGAAAATCCTCACGACACAGGAAACCAAGGAGCTTCTCCTCTCCTACTTCACCGACGAGAGCAGGACACGCCGGCTGAAGACAATGGAAATAGTGAGCGACACCAACGAACAGATAGCCTACCTGCGCTCCAGCGTGATAGGCCTGCTGATCAGGGAATGCGTGAAAGCCTTCGTAGCCAATGAAGAAAAAATCCTGGCCGGAGAACTCGAAGGGAGCCTCATCGGGCACATCTCCGCCTTGCCGGCCGCTGCCTACGGGCACTGTTCCGAAGTGTCTTTCGAGAAGATTTACCGTTCGCGCGATGTCCTCGACATCGAACTTGCCGGTTTCCGTATCATCAGCACGCTGCTCGAACTGATGATAGATGCCGTGCGCTCGCCCCAGAAGGCTTATTCACAATTGCTCATCAACCGGGTTTCGGGCCAATACAATGTAAAAGCGCCTGCACTCTACGAAAGAATACAGGCGGTATTGGACTATATATCCGGAATGACGGATGTCTTTGCGCTCGACTTGTACCGGAAGATAAACGGCAACAGCTTGCCGGCCGTGTGATTTTGCCGTTGCAGACGGGTCACTTGCTTTTGAAGATTACCTCATTGGCTCCTGAGGTGAGTTTGCACGCCTCCGGCTCGCTCTCGATGAACGACTGGATGTGGCGAATCCGCTTCTCGGCCAATATCTCATCCACCGCAATCAGGATACCGGTTTCCTCCACATCGCCGAAGCCATAGTTGATGGCTGTGCCGAACATGCGCATCGTGGGGCTGAGGCTCATGTAAGCGTTGACCAGCGGGGGGATGTTATAGCCCAGCCTGCGGATTTCGGAATTCAATATCTTATAGTCTTCCTTAAAGGTGCTCTTGCAGAACAAGGCCGCAAGTTCCTTCTCATCAGACTCCAGAAGCAGGGGCTTCATCGGAGTGATAAGATTGTCCTTGTCGGCGAAGTGCTTCTTCAGGAAATAGAGTATCATGTCACGTCCCTGGCGATGGTAACTGGGGTACATGGTCACCTTTCCAAAGAAGTATTTCACGTTGGGCATCACCACTGTCAGCGCTCCCAGCCCGTCCCACAGGTTATCGAGCGCGAAAAGGCCCTTGCTGTCGCTACGCGTGGACTGATATTCCAGCGTCACAAACGACCGGCCCAGTTCGATGGTGGTGGGAAGATACTCTTTCAAGAACTTGTCCGAGAAATTGAACATGTGCGCGGTGGCAAGTACCGGAGCACCCTGACCGTCCAGACGGACATCCGTGCCCAATATGTAGCGGTAACCGCCCAGTATGTCTTCGGCCTCCGGATTCCATACTATCAGTTGCTTGTAGGGATTGTCCATAATGTCATACTCGTCAATGTCCAGCGGCTTGCCCGTTCCTCCTCCCGCCGCACGAAACGCTATCTCGCGCAGACGTCCGATTTCCTTCATCGTATTGGGAGAGTCCTGGGCGGTGATGATGTATATCTGGTTGTGACTTCTGTTGGTCATCCGCAAACGCTTCTCCTCGGTCAACTCCGCTTTCAGCAGTTCCTTGCTTATCGGTGCAATAATATCTTCCATACTTCTTGAATTGAGTATCTTTATTTACTTTTTAATTTCTGAATTTATAATTTATATACGATATCTTTCACATACTGCGCCCATTGGGCAGGCGTCTTCGACTTATCGAAGGTCTGCCACGGGATGGGCTTCCCGATAGTGATGGTAAATGTTTTATGACGGTTCTTCAGCATCTCGTCCGCCAGATAAAGCATGGCGATGTTGAACTTGATGCCCAGCAGTTTGCAAAGATTGGCAAGATTGTAGAAAAAATCGGAATTCCGCCCTTCAAAGTGGACGGGAACCACGTCGCGGCGGGACTCCACGCTCTTCACAACGAATGTCTTCTTCCAATCCAGGTCGCGGATAACGCCGTTCTGCCTGCGGGAGCATAATCCGGCAGGAAACATGATCAACTGGTCGTCCGAGGCAAAGCCGGCCTCCACCATCTTAGGAAAGTCCTTGGCCTGCCTGCCCGTCTTGTTGATGGGGATGCACAGCGGAGCCAGCCCGCGCAGGTTCATCAGCAGGTCATTGACCATATACTTCACCTTGCCCTTGTAGAAGCTGCCCAGCACGTATCCCAGAGCCACACCGTCCTGACCGCCCAACGGATGGTTGGACACGAAAGTGCACAGCCCCCGGGAAGGCAGGTTCTCTTCCCCCTTCACCACGATTGCGGCATCCAGAAAATCAAGGCACGCCTTCAGGAACTCCACTCCGGTCTTGTCTTTCGACTCCTTCAAAAAGACATTCAGCTCTTCCTGATGCACAATCCGCTTCAGATAAGAAACGACAAACTTAGGGATGTACTTAAACTGCTTCGGGGCTTTTTCCCGAAGTATCTTGTCTATATCAATCAAAAATAAAGAGTCGTCCGCCATTCTTCTTTCGATAAAATGAATGCGCAAAATTAGCGCATCTTTTTAATTAATTGCAAGAAAAGGCAAGAAAACTGCACCCGAAATCTATCAAACAGCACCTAATATCTATCATTTGGCAATTTTCACCCTAAATAATGGTAAAAATCGGCCTGCCGGGAAGAAAGAACTTGCGTAAACTTGCAGATACATGAAACTAAACAAACAAGTAACGTTAAAACATCGCACATTTATGAACAGTATGACATTTACAAAGGATCTTGTCGGAGTGCAAGACGACCTGTTGCGCTTTGCATACAAACTGACCTCAGACCACGAAGAAGCAAACGACCTGCTGCAAGAAACATCCCTGAAAGCCCTGGACAACGAAGACAAATATATACCCGAAACCAACTTCAAAGGATGGATATACACCATCATGCGCAACATCTTCATCAACAACTACCGCAAGGTGGTGCGCGACCAGATCTTCATAGACCAGACGGACAACCTCTACCACCTGAACCTGCCGCGCGACGCCGCTTACGAAAATACCGAAAGCGCTTACGACCTGAAAGAGATGCGCCGCATCGTCAATGCCTTGCCGCGCGAGTACAAAGTGCCGTTCTCCATGCACGTGTCGGGTTTCAAGTACCGTGAAATTGCAGAAAAGTTGGGACTGCCCTTGGGAACGGTCAAGAGCCGCATCTTCTTCACCCGCCAGAAGCTGCAACAGGATTTAAAGGATTTCGTGTGACGGCGGAGAAGCCGCGCACTCCGGATTTTCTGCCTTTAGCAACCGGTTACCTGCATCTATATATGCAACGCGTTGCATATATAGATGCAGCACGCTGCGCATATAGATGCAGCACAGCCGCTAAATACCGGCGTTCAGCGTGTGCATCCGTGCCACGTCAGAAGCTGTCCTTTTCTACAAGAATACCCACTTCGGCAACAGAGACGCAAGACTTGCCGCTGATCTCGGCAAGCGGTTCCAGCTTGAAATAACGGGCAGGATATGTCTTGCCGAAACGCACGAAATAAGGAACGGGATTGTGCATGATATTACTGAACTCCCCGTTTGCGTCGCACCTGCTCCAAGACTTACCGTCAAGGCTGACATAGAAAGCATACTTATAAATAGTTCCCGTCAGGTCTTCAGCTTCCGCAGGAGTGTAGCAGAATCCGCCGACCTGCTGCTCCTGCCCCATATCCACCACCAGCGGCTCAAGGGCAGAAGCGCTCCACACCGTCTTCCGGTTTCCGTCGATGGCCATGCGGGCTTCTGCGCTTTCACCCACCACACGCCATCCGTCCGTAGCAATGTCACTCGTGCGCACTTGCGTGCCACTGTCCTCAAGAGGCTCGGCGTAGAAAAGGCCCACCGCAGAGATGTTTGCCACTCCACGGGCCGAACGGACGGTGACGCGGATGCGTTCCGGACGTGAATCGGAGAAACGGACAAGACGTTTATAGCCTACCGTTGTCCCTTCGGCCAAATGATGCCATGCACCGTCGTTGAAGGCTTCTACAAGGAAACTTTCCACCCGCTGTCCCTTCGAGATGTCTTCCTGTATCATGAAAGTATTCACAAGGGCTGCCTTCCGTACATCGTACAGGCGGGCCGCACCCGAAGCACCCTGCCATGCGGCATTCCCTTTCCGAACATAATTGCGGGCGAAGGTAGATTTCAAGTAATCAGAAAGTTCCTTTATCCGCTTCACGTCATTCTCGTGGATAAGGCCGCGCGTGTCGGGGGGGATATTCAGCAGAAGCACGGAGTTGTATCCCACGGACTTGAAATAGATGTCCGCCAGATGGGGCAACGACTTTACCTGGCTGTCCTGGTCGGCATGATAGAACCATCCCGGACGAATGGATACATCCACCTCGGAAGGATACCAGAACATCTCGCCGGCACGTGCCACGAGGTCGCGGCTTCCCAAGTCCCTGCCTGTTCCGCTGATGCCCAGTTCTTTGTTCTGCCTGTCTGAACGGGCATAGCTGCCGGGGGTAAGCACCGTGGCGCTCCATTCGGTTTCACGCCCGATACCCCTCTCGTTTCCTACCCAGCGCACGTCATCGCCCATGATAGCCGTAACGGCTTTGGGTTGCAGGCGGTGAATTGTCTTCAGGATGGCATCCCAGTCGTAAACTTGCTTCTTGCCGTTGGGACCTTCACCGTTGGCGCCGTCAAACCACACTTCATGCACTTCGCCGTAATTGGTAAGCAGCTCCGTGAGCTGCTCTATGAAAAAGCTGTTGTAAGCGGGAGAGTCACCGTAGCAAGACGCGTTGCGATCCCACGGAGAGAGATAGACACCGAACTTCATGCCATACTTCTTGCAGGCGTCGCGCAGCATGCGCACCACATCTCCCTTTCCGTCTTTCCAGGGTGACGAGGCTACAGAATGCCGGGTGGTCTTAGTAGGCCAGAGGCAGAAGCCATCGTGATGCTTGGCAGTGATAAGCGCCATCTTGAATCCGGCATCCCTGAGGGCACGCACCCACTGTTCGCAGTCCAGCGCCGTAGGATTGAAGACAGAGGGATCTTCGGTTCCGTCTCCCCACTCGCGCCCGGTAAAGGTATTCACGCCGAAATGCAGGAAGGCCGTCAGTTCCATCTGCTGCCATTCCAACTGTTGCGGGGTGGGAACCAGCCGGGAAGCCATGTCAAGCTTCCGGACGGCGGTGGCGCCTGCGGGAAAAGTCACATGCTTTTCAAAAGAGCGCTCCTGCGCCTGCAGTCCCGTGTGGACTGCAAGCAGGAGGCTGAAGGTCAGAAGAAAATGTTTCATGGTGTTTTTTTTAGTAAATGAGTAATCTTTTATTTCAGTGGCAAAGATACAATCATTATTTCAAAAGGCAATTATTATTTCAACGGACGGATAGAGAAGCGGAATGTAAACTCCCTGACCGGTATGCGGTACTGTGGCAATACGCCCGGCCCGCAGGTAGCCGTACCCACGCCCGTCTGCTCCGCATCCAAGTGAACCGTCAGCCTGCCTTCACGCTTCAACTGATTGATATGCGTGGCTGCATCCAGACATTTGTCGGTGAAGGGAATGACACTGAACTGGAACGGTGTGCTGCTACGGAAGTCCAGTCCGTAGCCTTCCTCGTCGGCAAGCTGCATCCAGCGCACATCCGTACGGTTGCCCGTGGCCTGAGGGCGGACATAGTAATGGAACATCCGTTCCACATCCGTATGGTGGATGCCGATGCGTCCGGAACAGTTGCGGTCAATGTATGTCTCATGGTCACCACGCCCCAGATAGCTTACCTTGCCATAAGTGTCGGGCATCTCGAAAGCGATTCCCACACGCGCCAATGAAGTCACAACGGCGGTGTCGGGCGCGAAACGCGTCTGCACCTCCAGCGTGCCGTCCTTCTTCAGCGTATAGACAAACGAGGCCGAGCCTATCCTGTCATTCTTCTCGTTCAGCAGCTCCACTTCGGCACGGCTGCCACGGGCAGTGCTCCTTACGGAAAGCGCACGCTGCTTCAGCTTGTCGAGTCCCGCCTTCTTCCATGCCCTTGCACCGCCTTGCCTTTCACGGTTGTCATTATCCGTCACAGGGCGATAGAGGCTCAATGCCACGGGCGACAGAAGATACTCATTGCCCTTGTATGTATAAGAGCGAAGACTGCCCGTTGCAGGGTCAACGTCTATCTTCACTTCACCCGAAAGCACAGGTTGCGGAACCTTATGGCCACGGTTGCCTGCAAGGACAAACTGGTCATACGCCACTTCGTGATCCGTCGCGATGAAAGGGGACGCATCGACCGGAGTCCAGCTCAGGTTAAGGTAAGCCTCACGGACATCGGCAGGCAGACGCACTGCGCCAAGCGACACTCTGACCGTGGTGTGCGGGGCGGCACTTACCCTGCGTGTTCCTCCGGCCAGTGTCTTCCCATTGTCGCCCACCACCTGCCAGTGCAATGTATAGGCATCGAGGTCGGTAAAGTCATACCAGTTCTTTATGCTTAAAGTCAGGTTTCCGCTGTCCTCCAAAGAGGTCTTGATGTACTGGAAGTCCTTCTTCACTTCAAGCAGGTGCGGATGCGGCTCACGCGCGGCGCTCACCAGCCCGTTGCAGCAGAAGTTGCCGAAGCTTGGCACGTTCTTCGGCCCGTAATCACCGCCGTAGGTCCAGTACCAGCGTCCGTCGGCGTCAACCTCACGGAACGACTGATCCACCCAGTCCCAGATACAGCCTCCCTGCACCATGGGTTCATTCTCAAACACATCCATGTATTCCTTCAGTCCTCCGCCGCTGTTGCCCATGGCGTGCAGGTATTCGGTCATGATGAAGGGACGGTAAACTTTCGGCTCCGTCTGCCGGGCGTATGCCTTCAGTTCTTCCACGCTGCGGTACATGCGGCAGTAGATGTCCGTATTGTAGTTCTGCTCGGCGCGTTCATACTGCACGGGGCGCGTGGGGTCAACAGACTTCATCCGGTCGTATGTCCGTTCAAAGTTGATGCCGTTTCCGGCCTCGTTGCCCAATGACCAGATGACGATGGCAGGATGGTTTTTGGATCGTTCGTACATCCGCAGCGTGCGGTCCATGTGGGCAGGCAGCCAGGTGCTGTCCTTGGCCAATGACGCGGGTCCGTAGCCCATTCCGTGAGATTCCACGTTCGCCTCGTCTATCATGTACAGTCCGTAGCGGTCGCACAACTGATACCAGTAGGGATGTGTGGGATAGTGCGAATTGCGCACTGTATTCAGGTTGTTCTGTTTCATCAGGCGGATGTCCTGCTCCATCAGTTCACGGCTGACGGTACGCCCCAGTTGTGAGTGCTCGTGGCGGTTGGCTCCCTTCACCAATACGGGCACACCGTTGATGCAGAACCTGCCGTCCCTGATTTCGGAAGTGCGGAATCCCACGTTGCAACCCGTCAGGTGTGTCACCCTCCCGGCATTGTCTTTCAGCGAAAGAACCAATGTATAGAGGTTGGGATGCTCGGCACTCCAGCGTTTCACATCCGGCAAGGATTCGGTGTCGAAGGCAAGGAAGTTGCTCAGGCCACGGCTCTTGATGCGCTGTTCCCTCTCCAGTACGGTCTTTCCGTCGGCGTCCAGCAGACGGTAGGCCAGAGAGGAAACACCGTCGGCACTGCCCTCCACGGTAGCTTCGAGGCCGAAGATGCCTTCGCGGTATTCTTTCTTGTCGAGCGAGGCGGTCACTTTATAGTCGGAGATGAACCGGCGGGGAGTGCTGTAAAGATATACGTCGCGCTCGATGCCACTCAGCCGCCACATGTCCTGACATTCCAGGTAAGAGCCGGCACTCCAGCGATATACTTCGAGAGCCACGGTATTCTCAACGCCGGGATTCACGTAGTCTGTGATATCCCATTCGGCGGGTGTCTTTGATCCCTGGTTATAGCCCAACCGATGGCCGTTCACCCAGATGTAGTAGAACGAAGTCACCCCTTCGCAGCAGATCACCACGCGGCGGCCGTTCCAGGCGGCAGGCAGGGTGAAAGTACGGCGGTAGGAGCCTACCTCGTTTTCCTTGTAGGGCACGAGGGGCGGATTCTTCTTGAAGTTGAACAGGGGGTCGTCAAATTCGTAGGTTTCGTTCACGTAGATGGGCGTACCGTAACCCTGCCGTTCCCAGTTTCCGGGCACTTGGATGTCTGCCCATCCTCCGGTGTAGAACGACGGTTTATAGAAATCTTTCGGCCGGAGATCCGGATTCTTCACCCAATGGAACTTCCACGTACCGTTCAGGCTCATGTAGCAGGGCGATTGTTCATAGTTGCCGTCGCGCACGGCAGAGGCTTCTCCATAGGGCCATACGTAGGTATGCGGCGCCAGTTTGTTCTGTCCCACGGCATACTGGCTCTGCCATTCGGGTTGCACGGTCTGCACAGTCTGTGCCATGACGGCGGCAGGGATGAAGCATGTCATCATCAAATGTAAAAAGGTTCTTCTCATGATAATTGTATTTAAGAGCTTATTCAATATTAATCGAGCGTCACTCCACCATCACTTCGTCAAAGTAGATGCGCGCCTCTTGTCCCGGACGTACATGGGTGGCGGGGCAATGGCCCGCACCGCACGCCACGATACGGACATAGCGTGCCGTGTGGTCTATGTCCAAAGTCACGTCCTCCTTGAAAGTGCCCTCGCGAAAGATGTCTGCTCCGTCAAAAGTCCGTTCCGCAGCCTTTCGGTAGTCCTTGTCGTCGGCCGAGAGCCATGCCTCTATCTTCGCAGGTTTGTGTGCCGCCATGCCGTAGTTGGTAATCGTGCCCAACGTCAGACGGCTCACCGCTTCGGGCTTCTCAAGGTCGATGGTGAAAGAAACGGTATCGTTCTTCGCCCACGAGCACCATTCGGAATCGGTATATTTCAGGCTTCCGCGCACACCGTTCACCAAAGTGTAAAGCCCGTTGGCTCCTGCTCCGCGTATCGGTTTGCCCGTGGCCTTGTTGCGGCCGACAGGCAACTCCAGCGTACATCCCATCTGCCTGCCGCCGGCAAAGGTGGCGGCCCGCAACGTGCAGGCGGCGTCAAAGAACAATTCTTTTGTGTAAAGGGCCGATTGCGCCGCGGGCATGCTTCCGTCGGTGGTATAGCGTATCTCCACATCGGGACGGATGCAATCCAGCGATACCTGCAAGCGTCCGTCCGCGGGTGTCACCGTCTGCTGTATATTGTACATGGAGCGCGCGCAGGTTATTCCCTTTGCCTCGACGTGTGCGTTGAGACGATCCATCGCCTTGAGGTACGAGGGCCAGTCTTTGCGTTCGGGCCTTGTCCATGCCACCTCCGCCAGTGCTGAAAGACGGGGGAAAAGCAGATAGTCCACATCATAGGGATTGTTGCAGAATTCCGTCCAGAGCGAAGCCTGCACACCCATCAGCAGCCGGCTGATGTCGGACGTCCACTCCTTCTGCACCGGCTCGTAGTCATACACGTCTTTCAGCGTGTTATTGCCGAAGTAAGTCAGTGGCTCAAACCATTGCGGCCCCTGATAGCGGATGAAGTAAAGTACGCGTGCGGGCGTCATCACAAAGCGATGTCCCTGCCGCGCTGCCTTCACCGCCGCCTGTCCGTAGCCCTGCCAGCCGAAGATGATGGCATCTTCGGGGATGTCGGTATTGGTCAGCTCGTCCCAGCCCATCACCTCACGCCCCTTGCTCTGCACATAGCGGGCCATGCGTGCCATGAAGTAGCCTTGCAAGGCTTCTTCGTCTTTCAGGCCTTCGGCCTTCATGCGGGCTTGGCACAAGGGGCATTCCTTCCAGTGAGTCTTCCAGGCTTCATCGCCGCCCAGATGGATGTAACGGGAAGGGAAAAGTTCAGCCACCTCGTCTATCACTCCCTGCAAGAAGCTGAAAACACTGTCATTGCCCGCACAAAAGATGATATCGGCATGGTTTCCGCCCAAGCCGGGAAGCACACCGATGAACTTGTCCACCACCGGGCAGGCCAGCAAGGGATAAGCCGCCAGCGCAGCATTGCTGTGGGCGGGCATCTCTATTTCGGGAATCACTTCTATGTGGCGTGCCGTGGCATACGTCACGATCTCACGGATGTCATCCTGCGTATAGAAGCCCTCTTCCACGGTGGGCTGTCCCTGACGGGGGTTGCGGCGTTCGGGAAAGGGCTTGTCACGGTGATCCACACGGCGTGAGCCAATCTTTGTAAGCAACGGGTAGCGCTTGATTTCAATCCTCCATCCGTTGTCGTCCACCAAATGCAGGTGCAGCTTGTTCAGCTTCATCATCGCCATGCAGTCAATGATGCGCAGCAGATTCTCCTTGGGGGTGAAGAAACGTGCCACATCCATCATCAGCCCCCGATAGCCGAAGCGCGGACTGTCCGTGATGGTCATGGCGGGTATCAGCCATTCGGTGTCGGGCTGTGCCACGCCGCCCTCTATCGCGGGCGGCAGCAGTTGCCGGATGCTCTGCAAGGCGTAGAAGAAGCCCTGTGCACCCGAAGCATGCACACGTATCCCTTTTGCCGTAACGGACAGGCGATAAGCTTCGGGGGGCAAAGCAGCATCGGTAAGCAGCCGCACCTCACCGCCCTTGCCGCCCACCTTCACACGGGGAGTGAAGCCTGCCGCACGGGTAAAAAGGGATGCAAACTGCCTGAGCTCCACGGCCTGCCTTTCATCTGCGGCAGTGAAAACGGTGTTGGCGGTAAAGCGGAAATATCCCGTACCCGGCACTATGCTTGCCGGGCAGGGAACGATGGAAAAAGGTTGTGTCAAGTTATCGGCCCGGACATTGCCCAGCATCAGCAGCAAGCAGCAGGCCAGCGAGTAGAGATATTTCATAAGGTCTTGTTTTCTGATTGGTTATTCCCGATCCCTCTCAGGAGAGAAGCGTACCGGATCATTATATTGCTCCTGAAGCGCAGCCAACTGCCCTTTCAGTTCTTCCACGGTCTTCTCCGTTCCCGGCTGTCCGTAAATGTTGTGCATCTCGGCAGGGTCGTTCCGGAGGTCATAGAGTTCCCATACATCGATGTCGTTGTAGAAATGAATCAGTTTGTAACGTTCGGTGCGTATGCCGTAATGGCGCTTCACCATGTGCTCGGCAGGATATTCGTAGAAGTGGTAGTACAGGGCCTTCCGCCATCCGGCAGGTTTCCCGCCTTTGAGCAACGGCAGCAGAGACACTCCCTGTATATCGTCGGGAACCTTCACACCGGCCAGTTCGAGGAACGTGGGCGCATAGTCTATATTCTGCACCATCTCGGTGATGTCTCCTTTCCGTTCAAAGCCCTTGGGCAAACGCATGATGAGAGGGGTGCGCATGGATTCCTCATACATGAAGCGCTTGTCGAACCATCCGTGTTCGCCCATGTAGAATCCCTGGTCGGAGGTATATACCACCAATGTGTTGTCGTCAAGCCCGGCCTTCTTCAGATAGTCGAGTACACGGCCCACGTTGTCGTCCAGTGACTTCACCGTCTTCATGTAGTCGCGCATGTAGCGCTGAAACTTCCAGTTGGCAAGCTCCTTGCCCTGAAGGTTCTGCTTGTAGAAGTCCTCTATGATGGGAGCGTAGAACTTATCCCATGCGGCACGCTGCGCCTCGTCCATGCGTCCGAGTATATTCTCGTACATGGTTTTCAGACGGCTCTTTTTGTCGGGGCGCAACATCTTGAGGTCATAAATCAGATCCATGTCCTTCACAATGCCCATCTCTTGTGCAGCGGCAGCCGGACGGCCTTCGTAGTCGTCAAAGAAATTGTCGGGCAGGGGAAATGTCTTGTCCTCGTAGAGTGACAGGTTGCAGGTGTCGGCCATCCAGTCGCGGTGGATAGCCTTGTGGTGTATCAGCAGGCAGAAAGGCTTCTCTTTGTCCCGCTTGCTCTCCATCCAGTCTATGGCGTCATCGGTGATAAGGGTGGTGATATAACCGTGCTTACGTATCGTGTCATTGTCTTGGGTGATGAAGTCCGGATTATAGTAGCTGCCTTGTCCGGGCACTATCTCCCAATAGTTGAATCCTGTGGGCAGGCTCTCCAGATGCCATTTGCCTATAACGGCCGTTTCATATCCCGCCTGTTGAAGCAGCTTGGGGAAGGTCTGCTGCGAAGCGTCGAACACACAAGTGGAGTTATCGTAGAACTTATTGGCGCAACTGTGTTTACCCGTAATCATGCAGGCACGGCTGGGGCCGCTCAGGGAGTTGGCCACAAAACTGTTGGTGAAGCGCACCCCGTCGGCAGCTATCCTGTCCAAATTGGGAGTTTCCATATAACGGCGGTCATAGCAGCTCATCATCTGAGCAGTATGGTCGTCCGTCATGATATACACGATGTTGTACTGTTTCTGTGCCTCTCCCTTTTTCTGGGAAGTGCAAGACGGCAGGGACGCCACGGTGGCGACGCCTGTCAGGGAATAGAGTAGGCCTGATTGTAAAGCATTCATAATTAAAGCAATTAATAAAAAATGAATAATAGATGCAGGGTTTAAAACAGCCCTGCATCCAAAATTTCTTCAAATCTATAAAAAGTATCTATAACCAAGCCCATCAATAGCCATAATTATTGTCACTATTGGTTATTCCGGAATTAGCGTCAATCTCACTCTGCGGAATAGGCAGCAGGAGATTCTTCTTCAAAAAGTCATCCGTCAGGTTTCCGCCGTTGAACAACTGGTCCAGCCAAGCATTGTTGGTCGATGCATAGCGTGCCTGTGAAGCCTTCGTGATCTCATGGTTGTTGTGATATTCCAACGCTTTCTTCAAATATTCCGTTCCACAGATACGAACCATCTCGTACATGTTCGGCTCACCGATGAACTCGAAGATGCGTTCGAAATAAAGTTTCTCCGTAACCTCGTCCTTGCCCAACGATGCCGGCCAGTCCTTGGGCTCGGAAGCAGTTCCCTTGCCGGAGTTGCGGGCACGTGCCAGCACTTCATTGGCCAATGATACGGCTTTCGCAGTATTGCCCAATTCGTTGTAAACGTCTGCCATCAACAGCAGCATTTCGGCATAGCGATAGACAATCAGATTCTTGTGGCTGCGTGTGCCCACCTGATTCTGGTCGTATAACTTCTGGAAAGCGGGCCAACTGTTCTGATTGCCTTCTTTGGCGAATTTCTCTGTCACAATGCGTGAAATTATCTGATTGTCCGGGCTTTCTCCATGAGTTTTCTCATAGTTAGCAAGCTCACTGACACTCGGATTCCTGGGATTGCTCAACTCTCCATAAGGCAATTTGATGAGGTGCTGTCTCGCTGCCACCACCTTGCCGTTCTTCGTGATGGAATCACCTTTCACGGTATAGGTGACATACGGATACAGATAAGTAGAGTCGTTTGCACAAAGTTCGTCGCCTACCATGGTTTTCGGATTCGCCTGATTGTTTCCGCCGCGTGTACGCCATCTGGTCTGGAAAGTCTCAGCGATACGGGGATCATCGGGATATGTGCCCTCCATCAAGTCGTAGATAGCCTTGGAAGCCCGATAAGTGCTCCATGAAATGCCGGTGGTGGAAAGAGAAGGCGCGAAACGATTGCAGGCACGATTGTAGATCACAGTGGACTCCGTAGTATAGTTCAACTGAAAAACAGACTCCTTGGAGCCACGTACATTGTCCGCAAAGAGACTGCCAAACTTGGGCTCCAACGCATAACCGCTATTCGCATATACATCATCGAACACGGCCTTTGCCTTCTCCAGATTGGCGGAGGTGTCTATTCCGAGACGGGCCATCTTGTGATAAACCTTGCCGAGATAGGCTTTGGCTGCCCAAGCATTGGCACGTCCGTCAACTTTCGTATCAGAAATGGCGGAAGCGTCTGTCAAATCGGCCACCACCTGCCTGAAAACATCTTCTTTCGGCGAACGGGCAATGGCAATACCTTCTGATGAAGATGCGATAGTCTTCAAGGGAACATCGCCAAACACAGTCGCCAGATTGTAATAAGCCACGGCGCGCAGAAACTTGGCCTCACCGCCATATTGTTTCTTCACATCGGCACTGAGCCCGCTTTTATCCAGGCTCTCAAGGAAAGCATTGACTTCGGCAATCACTTTATACATGCCCTGCCACGCGTAAGACACAAGCGAGTTGCTGACCGGAGTGTTCAGATTCACATTCACGTCCTGATCGCTGCCATTGTGATTGGCAAAACCGAATCCTGAAGCAGAAAGCATCACCTCCTGCCACATCTGTCCGTATCCGTTCGGTGCGGCCATGTATCCATAACATCCCAGCAACGCCAGTTCCGCATTGCTTGCAGAAGAGAATACAACGGATGAGTTCTGTGAATACAACGGCTTTTCATTCAGCAATGTATCGCATGATGTCAGCCCGCCAACCAGCACCAAGGAGCAAATATAGTATTTCAAATTTTTCATATTGTAATCGGTATTAAAGTTAGAAAGTAATGTTCAAACCAAAGATGAAGGAACGGGGAGTGGGATATGAGTTCATGTCTATGCCGGGACGCAGCCCGTCAAAGGCAAATGAGTTCACTTCCGGATTATATCCTGAGTAATCGGTGATGACGAAAGCATTCTTCACGGAAGCGAAGACGGAAGCATTCTGCATACCCACTTTGCGGATCAGTTGTTTGGGAAGCGTATAATTCAGCGTGATATCCTCACAGCGCAGGTAACTGCCGTTTTCCACATAACGATCCATTACCATATTCTGTACCTGATAGGTGGAACCGGGATAAAGGTTAGATTCGTTTTCGACAGTCCACATGCCTTGGTAAGCTTTCTGAGTGATGTTGTTGGAACGCTGTCCCGGGGTATTGATGTAACGGTTACCGGTATTCAGGATGTCACGTCCCTGCACGCCGATGAAAGCGGCAGACAGCGTAAGATTCTTCCAGGAAAGATTGGTCTGGAAACCATAGGTGAAGTCGGGATTGGGATTACCGATGATATCGAGGTCGTTCGTATCGATCACTCCATCTTCGTTTCGATCCACAAACTTCACATCGCCGGCCTTGGGAGCAGTGCCGTTTACAGTCTTATAATGAGCTACCGAACCGTCTTTCTTTGTGTATTGCACACCGTCGGCGCTCACATCGGCAGTGTGTACAATGCCATCCGTCACATATCCGTAGAAGAGCCCCGGAGCTTCACCGGCCAGGAAGATGTTTCCTACGCCAAAATGGTCGCCCAAGGAATTACCCAGATAACCTACACGCTCGCCCAAGGAGCCGAATGAGGTGGGCAGCAATCCCAAGTCGCCGATTTCACCCTTGTTCATGCCGAAGGTTCCCGACAGATTCCATTTCCAGTCTTTCACGTCAATGATACGTGCGTTCAAAGAGAGTTCAAAGCCTTTGTTAGTCAAAGAGCCCTGATTGTAATAAGTGGAAGAGAATCCGGCCGATCCCGGCAATGTCCTTGAAATGAGCAAATCGGTGGTCTTCTTCTGATATACATCCAATGTACCGGTCAGGCGTGATTTCAGAATGCCGAAGTCGATGCCGACATTCCATGAAGCTGTCTTTTCCCACTTTAAGCCGTTGTTGGACAAGTTGGTCACAATCATTGTGGAAAGGATATTGCCGTTGGATTCGGCATAAACGACATTTCCCGAAGCATTCTGCCCGTACATGGAGAATGTGGAATACGGATCAATGCTTTGGTTACCGGTGACACCATAGCTCAGTCTCATCTTCAACTGATCCACAAACGAAACATCTTTCATGAATTCTTCCTGCTCCATACGCCATGCCAAAGATGCGGAGGGAAAATAGCCCCAACGGTTGGATTTGACGAATTTGCTGGAACCGTCGGCACGCAGCGAAGCTGTGACCAGATACTTATCCAACAGGCTGACATTGACACGACCTAAGTAAGAAAGCAACTGATAGTCTTTCTGTACAGGTTGCTGATAATCTTTGGTTCCTGCCATGTGCATGCCATTTTCACGGAATTCGTAAGTTGTGAATTTTGTGCCAATCACATTCTTGCTCAAGAAATTGTAGTCTTCGTAAGTAACACCGGCGGTAGCGTCCAATGCGCCTATGGCGCCGAGTTTTGTATTGTAGTTCAGGATATTCTCCACAGAAAAATTATTCTTGTTCAAGTCTGTGGTTGCCAGATATCCGTTGTTATTCATACCTTGGTACAATTCCAGACCATACCAACGCTTGCGGTTGTTGATGTTTACGTTACCGCCTGCACGCAGATTGTAAGTAAGGAACTTGCTTATCTTCCAGGACAGATCCAAGCTTCCAAGAAAAGTCTTGTCGTCGGTCAAGTCCACATAGTCGTTCAGCCAACTGAAGACTGTAGTCCTGGTTTCATTAGAAAGGCTGGGATCATCCGCCGGCAGTTCAAAAGGAGCATAATCCAATGCGGTACGTGAAACGGCGCCCGTTGCACCACCCAAAGTATTGCCTCCGGCCATCATATCGTTCTGCCGCAGCGAACCTGCCAGCATCAGCTTCAGATCCACGGTTTTAGATAATGCCGTATTCAGGTTGGCGCGCAAGTCACCTTGCTTCAATCCGGTCTTTTTCACCGTACCGTTGATATCCTTAAAAGCTGCGGAAATATAGTAGGTAGTCTTTCCCGTACCGCCATTCAGGGACACAGAATAATTCTGCGAGAAAGCGGAAGTATAGATTTCCTTCTGCCAGTTGCGTTCGGACACCACACGATACGTTTCGGGATCATTGGGATCGTATTTGCTCAACGCGTCATTGAACACGTATCTCATTTCGTCGCCTACCTGATGGAAGGGAACGTCCTGCGAAGTTATTCTGGAGTTGATATATCCGGCATACTCGTTCAGATTTATCATCTTCAGCAGGTTGGCAGCATTGGCAATGGTGAAGTTGGCAGAGACGTTCACCTTTGCCTTACCTTCTTTTCCTTTCTTGGTAGTAATAAGGATTACACCATTGGCTCCGCGTGAACCGTAGATGGCGGTGGAAGAAGCGTCCTTCAGTACGGTGATGTCTTCAATATCCGCAGGGTTGAGAGAAGCAAGCGGATCCTGATTAATCTGGAAGTCACCCGAAATGCCCGAAGAAGCGAACTCTCCGGTAGAGGCTTGAGGGATGTTATCAATTACATAAAGTGGTTGGTTGTCGCCACGAAGTGAACTTGCGCCACGAATCGTGACCGACGAAGCGGCGCCCGGAGTAGAGGAAGCGGAACTGACCACCAGACCGGCAACCTTGCCACTCAACAAATTATCGACGGAAGATGACTTGGCAGCGTCATTGGCATCAGGCCTCACACTGCTCAAAGCCCCCGTAAGGTCGCCTTTACGAACATTGCCGTAGCCCACCACGACAACCTCGTCCAACAACCGGGTATCTTCTTGTAAAGTTACATTGATTACCTTCTTGTTTCCTACGGTGATTTCCTGCGATATATAGCCGATAAAGGAAAAAACCAACACGGATTTGGAACCGGGAACATCTACTTTATAATTACCGTCAATATCGGTAATCACACCCATGGCTGTTCCCTTTACCTGTACATTGACACCGGGTACACCTTCGTTGGTGCTGTCAATCACTTTACCTGTCACCTTTATATTCTGTGCCGTCACAGAGGCACTCGACATCAGGAAGAACAGGCATACCAAACATACATTCAACAATTTCTGTCTCATAGAATTAAATTTAAATAAAGACTTTTGTTAACTTTAATTTGAGGCAAATATAGAAGCGCTGTCAGACATGCGCTGTCTAAAAATCACTATTTTAAACTCCAATTTTGGCTATAAGTCCTTCTGCAGCGGGCAAATAGTCAAAACCGGAACTTAAAATAGCCAAAATTGGAGTCTCCTCCGGCAAGATTATACATTTTGTTTTGTTTCGTTCACGACAAAAGCCTACTTTTGTTCCGATCTTTTGCGTAAGCCCATGAAAAGAATTCTGTTAGCCGTACTGGTATCATTGCTGTCGCTGTTTCCACAAAGCAAGGCGGCAGGAAGCAAACAATATGCATTCCAACGAATAGACATACGAAACGGACTGTCTTATTCCGTCCGATGCCTGACCGTAAGCCATGACAAAGGTTACGTCTGGATAGGAACAAGATCGGGCATAGGCCGTTTTGACGGATATGAACTGAAGAAATACCTGCACGACAATGTCACCCACATCGTCGAAGACAAGGAGCACACCATCTGGGCCATCACGTCCAAAGGCCTATTCTACTACAACTATCAGAACGACGAATTTACGCAGGCACGCGACAACGACAACAATCCGGTACTCGCGTCTTCCATTTGCCTGTGGGCAGACGGTGTGCTGTTCGGCGGTAACGGAAAGCTATACAAACACAGTTATGCCGACCGCCGTACCAAGTATCTGTGCTCGCTGATGTCCGACAGTAAATACAATATCACCGGCTTGCAGAAATGGGACGACCGAACCTTGCTGTGCACCAACCGGTGGGGTCATGCGCTATTTACGGATATAGCCACCGGAAAGACCCGTCCCGTCCCCTTTGAGAGCAAAGGCCTGATGGCCACACTCATCGACGCCAAAGGTAATATATGGGTAGCGCCCTATCATCAGGGCGTGAAGTGCTATGACCGCAAGGGCAGACTGCTGCACTCATACCAGACGCAGAACTCTCCTTTAAGAACCAATGTCGTGCTCTCCCTGGCCGAATGCGACGGACAGATATGGATAGGCACGGACGGCGAAGGCATTTACATCCTGAATCCGGAAACCGATGCCATGTCTGCCTTGTCGCACGTTCCCGGAAATCCCTATTCATTGCCCGCCAATTCCATACTTTGCCTGTACGCCGATTCAAGCAACAACATGTGGGCAGGCAGCGTGCGGGGCGGCCTGATCAACATCAAGGAAGTAGGAATAAAGATTTATGCGGACGCCCTGCCGGGAATAGAATACGGGCTGAGCGAGAAAACAATCCTAAGCCTCTACCAAGGAGACGAAGAAGACATCTGGATAGGAACAGACGGGGGCGGAATAAACAGGTTCAATCCGCGTACCAAGAAATTCCACCACGTATTGCCCTCCTGGGGAGATAAAGTGGCTTCCATCACCGGAATGGACGAAAGGCAACTGCTGGTGTCGCTGTTCAGTAAAGGGCTCTTCTTTTTTGACAAGCAGACCGAGAGATACCGCCCGCTGGTCATCGTCAACGACAGCATCAACTCCCTGCTGTGCCAGCAGGGAAAAGCCGTAAACCTGTTCCGGAACACTGCCGAAACCGTGCTGTTGCTGTCTGAACTGCCTTACAGCTACAATCCGGCGCGGAAAGAATTCACCCCCATAGGCGGAGATGTCAAAAATATCATCGGAACCATCCTGCCCATATACAGCGACGGCATGGTGACCTATATGCACGACTTCAAGCACATCTATCGCATAGATGCCCGCAACAACAGGCTTCAGACATTATACAGTTGCCAGGGAGACACCACGCTCAATTCCGTCTCCGCCGATGAAAACGGAACTTTCTGGATAGGAAGCAACCACGGGCTCAGCTACTTCTCGCCCGCAAAAAAGAAGCACGCCTGCATCCCCAACAGCCTGATAAGCGAAATCACCTCGATAGTCTGCGACAAACGGGGACGCGTATGGATAGGGACAAACGACAAGCTTTTCGCCCATCTGGTTTATGAAGGAGAATTCATCCTCTATGGAGAGCCGGACGGAGTAATCCCCAATGAATATCTGGAAAAGCCGCGCCTCCTGTCTCTACAAGGCGATGTCTATATGGGGACTGTAAACGGATTGCTCTGCATCAACAAACACCTTCCCCAAGACGAGACCTCACCACCCGTACTTGAACTGGCGGACATCCTGATAGGCGGAGAACGGATGAACAGCCTGATCATCGGTAAACGCAGCCTGCAAGTGGGGGAACAGAGCCGGCCCATTTCCATAAAAATCATCGCCCACGACAAAGACATCTTCCGTAAGCCCATCTACCGATACACACTGCGGGGCATGGAGGGACAAGTGACTTACTCCTACCTGCCGGAACTGACACTGAGCAGCCTTCCGGCCGGAACCTATCAGGTAATGGCGGCCTGCAGCACACGCACAGGCGGATGGACAGACGATTATCAAATCATGGAACTGACAGTGCTTCCGCCCTGGTACAAATCGGGATGGTTCGTGGCATGCTGCATCCTGTCGGCCGCCTCGTGCACCGCCCTCATCTTCTTACTGCTGCTGCGCCGCAAAGAGAACAAGCTGAAATGGGCGATGAAGGAGCACGAGCAACAGGTATATGAGGAAAAGGTGCGCTTCCTCATCAACATCAACCACGAACTGCGCACACCGCTGACGCTGATACATGCTCCGCTGAGGCAGTTGCTGGACTCGCTGTCGCCCGATGACGATAAATACCGGACGATACAAAACATCAGCCGGCAGTCGGGGCGCATGAAGAAACTCCTGGACATGGTGCTGGACGTACGCAAGATGGAAGCCGGGCACAGCACACTGAATGTGGAAACCGTGGAACTGAATCCCTGGATAGAGCAGCTTCTCGCAGACTTCCGGCCGGAGGCCGACATGAAGCACATCTCCATAGTATATCAACCTGACAATGAAGCGGAAAGCCTGCAATTCGACAAAGAGAAATGCACCACCATACTGATCAACCTACTGATCAACGCCCTGAAATACAGTTCCGAGAACCGGCGGATATACATAGCCACAAGCCTGTCCGACGACAAGACCCGCCTGCGCTTCTCCGTCTCCGACGAAGGCCCCGGCCTGAAGGGAACGGACATCGACAACCTGTTCACCCGGTTTTACCAGGGCAACAACAGCCGCCCCGGAACGGGCATAGGCCTTTCATACTCCAAAATCCTGGCCGAACAGCACGGCGGAAGTATAGGCGCATACGACCACGGCGACATGCCCGGAGCCACTTTCTGGTTTGAACTGCCAAGAGACTTGCAACCCGGCAAAGTGACGTTGCAGCCCCGCCCCTATCTCAACGAGCTGCTGGCTCCCACACAAGAGACAGAGAGCACTCCCGGCGGAATGCCCCGCAAAGAGGATACCCAGGGGCGCACACTGCTCATCGTGGATGACAACAAGGACCTGACCGAATATCTGTCCGCCGCCCTCAAAGGCTGTTTCAAAGAAACAAAAGTGGCATACGACGGTGAAGAGGCCCTGAAGATTTGCCGTGAATCACCCCCGGACGCTGTTGTCAGCGACATCCAGATGCCGCGCATGAACGGCTATGAGCTGTGCAAGCAGATCAAAGAAGACCTGAAGATAAGCCATATCCCCGTCATACTGCTCACAGCCCGCAACGATGAAGAAAGCCAGATCTTCGGCTACAAGAACGGCGCAGACGCCTATCTGACCAAACCGTTCGATGTCAACATGCTGTACATCACCATACACAGCCAACTGAAGAACCGGGAACGGATGAAAGTGCGCTATGCAGGTGCACACACACCGCCACCACCCCAAGAAAGCACATTCAGCGCAGCAGACGAGAAATTCCTCAATCTGCTGAACAAACTGATAACCGACAATCTCGCCGAAGAACGGTTGAGCGTCCCTTTCCTATGCTCCGAATTAGGAGTCAGCCGATCATCCCTTTACAACAAGCTGAAGGCGCTGACCGGCATGGGAGCGAACGACTACATCAACAAGATGCGTATAGGCCGTGCCGCCGAACTGCTGACCGGAAGCACATTGAGCATCAATGAGATTGCAGACCGTACCGGCTTCTCCACCCCACGCTATTTCAGCACGGCATTCAAGCAAAGCATGGGATGCCCCCCTACGCAGTACAGGGAAGAAAACTCATAAAAAAAAGAACGGTTTTCGCTCCCAGAACTTTCGCTCTATACCGCCAATGCTGCATCTATATATGCAACGCGTTGCATATATAGATGCAACAGATTGCATATATAGATGCAGCCGCGAAGTATATACAGCCACAAGCACCGCAATCCCCCACTACCAAAGCCTCACAGCACACCGTTCATTTTCAAAGGAATAAGCTATAAACAGGATGTTGAAAACTTCTCTGCAAGTTTTTTGTTAAAAGCTTGTGGGGAATTGTGGGGAAATGTGTACTTTTACAGTCGTTTATTATAATAATGTGACGATGATACAGTTCTTAGGTAATATAGAAGCCCGGACGGATGCAAAAGGAAGAGTTTTCATCCCCTCCTGCTTTCGGAAGCAACTGCAAGCCGCTTCGGAAGCAAGGCTGATATTGCGCAAAGACGTGTTTCAAGATTGCCTTGTGCTCTATCCTGAAAGTATCTGGTTCGAGACACAAAACCAGCTCCGAAGCAGGCTGAATAAGTGGAACGCCAAACAGCAGGCCATTTTCCGGCAGTTCGTAAGCGATGCGGAAATCGTGATTCCCGACGGAAACGGACGCATCTTGCTGCCCAAACGCTACCTGCTGATGACGGGCATCCAAAACGAAGTGCGTTTCATCGGGATGGACAACACCATCGAAATCTGGGCCAAGGAGCGTGCCGAACAACCCTTTATGACGCCCCAAGAATTCAGCGAGGCATTGCAGGACATATTGGGAGGAAACCCGCCCGAAAGCGAAGAACCGGGCAACGAATAATCAGAAGCGAAAGAAAAGATGAAAGAAGAACAGACATATCATATTCCGGTATTATTGATGCCGAGCGTGGACGGGATGAACATCCGGCCGGACGGAACGTACGTGGACGTCACCTTCGGCGGCGGCGGGCACTCGCGCGAGATACTCACACGCCTGAAAGACGGCGGCCGCCTGTTGGGATTCGACCAGGACGAGGACGCCGAACGCAACATCGTAAACGACCCGCATTTCACCTTTGTGCGCAGCAACTTCCGCTATCTGCACAACTTCCTGCGCTATCACGGCATCGGACAAGTGGATGCCATACTCGCCGACCTCGGCGTATCGTCACATCACTTCGACGACAGCCAGCGGGGATTCTCCTTCCGCTTCGACGGCGAACTGGACATGCGCATGAACAAACGTGCCGGCACAACCGCCGCCGATGTGGTGAACAATTGCAGCGAAGAACACTTGGCAGACATCTTCTATCTGTACGGCGAACTGAAGAACAGCCGCAAGTTAGCTTCCGTCATCGCAAAGGCACGCGCCGCACAAAAAATTACGACCATCGGCGAATTTCTGGACATCATCAAGCCCCTGTTCGGCCGCGAACGTGAGAAGAAAGAACTCGCCAAAGTTTTCCAAGCACTCCGCATCGAGGTGAACCACGAGATGGAAGCCCTGAAAGAGATGCTATATGCAGCTACCGAGGCCCTGAAGCCCGGAGGCCGTCTGGTGGTAATCACTTACCACTCGCTGGAAGACCGCATGGTAAAAAACATCATGAAAACCGGAAATGTGGAAGGCAAGGCAGAGAAAGACTTCTTCGGGAACGTGCAGACCCCCTTCAGATTGGTGAACAACAAGGTGATTGTTCCCGACGAAGCCGAAATAGAACGCAACCCGCGCTCACGCAGCGCCAAGCTGAGAATAGCAGAAAAAGTGGAAAGGAAATGACCATGGAAGAAGGACAAAAAGAAAAGATAAAGAGACGCACCTCACTGAAGAACATCATCGGCGGTGACATCCTGGCCACTGATTTCTTCCGACGCCAGACCAAGCTGATGGTTCTTATCATGGTTCTCATCCTGTTTTACATCCATAACCGATATGCATGCCAACAGCAGATGATAGAGGTGGACAAGCTCAAAAAAGAGCTTACGGACATCAAATATGATGCCCTGACCCGCAGCTCCGAACTGATGGAACGAAGCCGCCAGTCGCGCATAGAGGAGTACATCGCAACAAAAGAAAGCGACTTGCAGACTTCCACCAACCCACCGTATCTGATACGGAAGTCGGGAAACTGACAACAGACAGACAGTAATCAGCAGTAAAGTAGAATCGTTAAAAAAATAAACCAAATTGGCTGTAAACAAAAAAAACATAATGACCCGTTATTTCTTCGTCGTCCTGTTGATGGGACTGGTGGGGATAGCCATCGTCGTAAAGGGCGCAATGATTATGTTTGCCGAACGACAATACTGGCAGGACGTGGCAGACCGTTTCGTAAAAGAGAACGTGACCGTAAAGCCCAATCGCGGCAACATCCTTTCATCGGATGGCAAACTGATGGCAAGTTCACTGCCCGAATACCGCATCTACATGGACTTCAAGGCAGGTGGCGAGAAGAAAGACACAATGCTCATGAACCATTTGGGTGAAATCTGTGAAGGGCTGCATCATATATTCCCGGACAAAAGCGCCGCGGAATTCAAAAGACATCTTTTGAACGGACGGAAAAAAGGCAGCCGCAACTTCCTTATTTACCCGAAACGTATCTCATACATACAATACAAGGAGGCAAAACGACTGCCCGTGTTCAACCTGAATAAATACAGAGGGGGATTCCATGAGCAGGCATACAATCAGCGCAAAAAACCTTTCGGCTCATTGGCAGCCCAAACCCTGGGACGCCTTTATGCCGACACCGCACTGGGAGCCCGCAATGGCATTGAACTTGCATTCGACACCCTGTTGAAAGGACGGGACGGCATCACCCACCGCCAAAAGGTGATGAACAAATACCTGAATATCGTCGATCTGCCCCCGATAGACGGCTGCGACGTGGTATCCACGATTGACGTAGGCATGCAGGACATCTGTGAAAAAGCATTGGTGGACAAACTGAAGGAAATAAATGCCAGCGTAGGCGTTGCCATCCTGATGGAAGTTGCCACAGGAGAAGTGAAAGCCATCGTCAACATGATGAAAGCGGATGACGGAAATTATTACGAAATGAACAGCAATGCCATCAGCGACATGCTGGAGCCCGGATCTACCTTCAAGACCGCCTCCATCATGGTGGCGCTTGAAGATGGGAAAATCACTCCCGACACAGAAGTGGATACGGGCAACGGCATTATGAACATGTACGGCAGTAAGATGAGAGACCATAACTGGCATCGCGGCGGTTACGGGAAAATCAACGTAACCCGCATACTGGAAGTATCTTCCAATGTCGGCGTCTCCTATCTTATAGACAAACACTACAAAGACAACCCGCAAAAATATGTGGACGGATTAAAGCGCATGAGCATTGATCAGCCGCTGCACCTGCAAATTCCGGGTGAAGGAAAGCCTAACATAAAAGGCCCCAAAGAGCGCTACTTCGCCAAAACCACTTTGCCGTGGATGAGTATCGGCTATGAAACCCAAGTGCCGCCAATGAACATTTTGACTTTCTATAACGCCATAGCCAACAATGGAACCATGATACGCCCGAAATTTGTCAAAGCGGCAGTAAAAGACGGTGAAATCATTAAAGAATACCCCACAGAAATCATCAATTCCAAAATCTGCTCCGACCGCACATTGACGCAGATTCGTGAAATTCTGCGAAAGGTAGTATCCGAAGGATTGGCAAAGCCGGCGGGAAGCAAGCAGTTCTCCGTATCAGGAAAGACAGGCACTGCACAGATTTCACAAGGAGCTGCAGGCTACAAGTCAGGCCGTGTGAACTATCTGGTCAGCTTCTGCGGATACTTCCCTTCCGAAGCGCCTAAATATAGCTGCATCGTTTCCATACAGAAGCCGGGACTTCCTGCTTCGGGAGGTCTGATGGCAGGCAGCGTGTTCGGAAAAATAGCGGAAAGAGTTTATGCCAAGAACTTGCGCTTCGATCTGCGCAGCGCCATAGACAGCACAACGAACGTCATTCCCGACGTAAAGTCCGGAGACTTGAACGAGGCACTGTATGCACTGAATGCACTGAACATCCCCACACAGCACCAACTCAGCAGAGAGAAAGGACAAAACCTGTGGGGACATGTACAGGCTGCCCCGTCTGCCGTGATATTGCAAAGCCAGGGAAAATCTCCGGATGCTGTCCCCAGCGTTATCGGCATGGGAGCAAAGGACGCCGTATATCTGCTGGAAAGCAAAGGACTGCGCGTAAGACTGAACGGCATAGGACGGGTAAAAAGCCAGTCGATAGCAGGAGGAAGCAAAATAGTGAAAGGACAGACCATCCTGTTGAGAATGGGCAATTAACAGATAGAGATGATATAAAATATAAGAAGACATGCTTATGAAATTAAGTGATTTGTTGAAAACGATACAGCCGGTACATATAACCGGAAGTACGGATTTGGAAATAACAGGAGTGAACATAGACTCCCGCTTGATTGGAGCCGGACATCTGTTCATGGCTATGCGCGGCACACAGACCGACGGCCATGCCTATATCCCTGCTGCCATAGAGAAAGGAGCCATCGCGGTGCTTTGCGAAGACTTACCCAAAGAACAGAAAAGCGGCATAACCTACGTTCAGGTAAAGGACAGCGAAGATGCAGTGGGCAAAGTGGCCACCGCCTTCTACGGCGATCCCACATCCAAGATGGAACTGGTAGGCGTGACCGGAACCAACGGGAAAACAACAATCGCCACCTTATTATATAATACATTCCGCTACTTCGGCTATAAAGTGGGACTGATCTCCACCGTATGCAACTACATCGACGACCAGCCCGTACCTACCGAACATACCACGCCCGACCCGATTACCCTTAACCGTCTGTTAGGCGAGATGGCCGACTCCGGATGCAAATACGCATTTATGGAAGTCAGCTCCCACTCCATCGCGCAGAAACGCATCAGCGGGCTGAAGTTTGCCGGCGGCATCTTCACCAACCTGACACGCGACCATCTGGACTATCACAAGACTGTAGAAAACTACCTCAAGGCCAAGAAGAAGTTCTTCGATGACATGCCCAAGAGTGCGTTCAGCCTGACCAATCTGGACGACAAGAACGGCCTGGTAATGACGCAGAACACACGCTCGCGGGTATATACTTACTCTCTGCGCAGCCTCAGTGACTTCAAAGGCAAAGTGTTAGAATCTCACTTTGAGGGTATGCTGCTGGACTTCAACAACCATGAGCTGGCCGTGCGCTTCATCGGCAAGTTCAACGCCAGCAACCTGCTCGCCGTATTCGGCGCCGCCGTACTGTTAGGAAAGAAGGAGGAAGACGTGCTCGTGGCCCTCAGCACCCTGCACCCCGTGGCCGGACGCTTCGACGCCATCCGTTCGCCGAAGGGCTTCACCGCCATCGTGGACTATGCCCATACCCCGGACGCGCTGGTCAATGTACTGAATGCCATTCACGGAGTGCTTGAAGGCAAAGGGAAAGTGATCACCGTAGTAGGAGCCGGCGGCAACCGCGACAAGGGCAAACGTCCCATCATGGCCAAAGAATCCGCCCGCCTGAGCGACCGTGTCATCATCACTTCCGACAATCCCCGCTTCGAGGAGCCGCAAGACATCATCAATGACATGCTT
The DNA here is from genome assembly GCF_000186225.1 of Bacteroides helcogenes P 36-108. Lineage (NCBI taxonomy): Bacteria > Pseudomonadati > Bacteroidota > Bacteroidia > Bacteroidales > Bacteroidaceae > Bacteroides > Bacteroides helcogenes. Next base: position 638,730 of record NC_014933.1, read on the forward strand.
GCCGGACTCGGAAAGGACGACCTGCAGAAGACCGTCAGCATCACCGACCGCCGCGAAGCCATCAAAGCCGCCTGCATGCTGGCACAGCCGGGAGACGTCATCCTCGTGGCCGGAAAGGGACACGAAGACTATCAAGAGATAAAGGGAGTGAAGCATCACTTCGATGATAAAGAAGAGTTAAAGGCCATGATGTGATAATGTGATAAAGCGGTAATATGATTATTATCCCCCTGTCACGCAAATTAAGAAGTTATGTTATATTACTTATTCCAATGGTTAGACAAATACGACGTTCCCGGTGCGGGAATGTTCGGCTATACATCATTCCGGGCATTGATGGCTATCATACTGTCCTTGCTGATATCGAGTATCTGGGGTGACAAGTTCATCAACCTGCTGAAGCGGAAACAGATTACCGAGACACAGCGCGATGCCAGCATCGACCCGTTCGGGGTGAACAAGGTAGGCGTTCCCAGCATGGGAGGTGTCATCATCATATTCGCCATCCTCATCCCCTGCCTGCTGTTAGGCAGACTGGACAATGTCTATATGGTGCTGATGCTTATCACAACAGTATGGCTGGGCTCGCTGGGCTTTGCAGACGATTACATCAAGATATTCAAGAAAGACAAAGAAGGGCTGCACGGCAAGTTCAAAATCATCGGGCAGGTGGGCCTGGGGCTCATCGTGGGGCTCACTCTCTACCTCAGCCCGCAGGTAGTCATCCGCGAAAACATAGAAATACAAAAGCCGGACGGACAAATAGAGGTGATACACGCCGCCAAGGAAATCAAAGCGACGCAGACCACCATACCTTTCTTCAAGAGCAACAACTTCGACTATTTAGAGCTTGTGGGATTCATGGGCGAGCATGCGCAGACGGCGGGATGGATATTGTTCGTCATCGTCACCATCTTCGTGGTGACGGCCGTGTCCAACGGGGCCAACCTGAACGACGGCATGGACGGCATGGCCGCGGGAAACTCCGCCATCATCGGACTGACCTTGGGCATACTGGCCTACGTGTCCAGCCACATAGAATACGCCGGCTATCTGAACATCATGTACATTCCCGGCTCACAGGAACTGGTAATCTTCATCTGCGCCTTCATCGGCGCGCTCATCGGCTTTTTGTGGTACAACGCCTATCCGGCGCAGGTATTCATGGGCGATACGGGCAGCCTGACCATCGGAGGGCTCATCGCCGTATATGCCATCATCATCCACAAAGAGCTGCTGATACCCATCCTTTGCGGCATCTTCCTGGTGGAGAACCTGTCGGTCATCCTGCAACGGGTATATTATAAGGCCGGAAAGCGGAAAGGGGTGAAACAGCGCCTCTTCAAGCGGACACCGATACACGACCACTTCCGCACCGGCATGAACCTGATAGAGCCCGGCTGCAATGTAGTGTTCACAAAGCCTACACAACTGTTCCACGAGTCAAAGATCACCGTCCGCTTCTGGATTGTAACCATCGTACTGGCGGCGATAACGATTATAACATTGAAGATAAGATAATAAAAAACGATATGAGTAGAATTGTAGTATTAGGAGCCGGCGAAAGCGGCGCAGGAGCAGCCGTACTCGCCAAAGTGAAAGGTTTCGACACGTTCGTTTCCGACATGTCCGCCATTAAAGACAAATACAAAGAACTGCTGAACAAACACGGCATCGCATGGGAGGAGGGACATCACACCGAAGAACTGATACTGAACGCCGATGAAGTGGTGAAAAGCCCGGGCATACCCAACGACGCGCCGCTTATACTGAAGCTGAAGGAGAAAGGTACGCCCGTCATCTCCGAGATAGAGTTTGCCGGACGCTACACCGACGCCAAGATGGTCTGCATCACCGGCTCCAACGGAAAAACCACCACAACCTCACTCATCTACCACATCTTCAAGAGCGCGGGGCTGAACGTAGGGCTGGCAGGCAACATCGGCAACAGCCTCGCCCTGCAGGTAGCCACCGAAAAGCACGATTATTACATCATCGAACTGAGCTCTTTCCAACTGGACAACATGTACCGGTTCCGTGCCAACATCGCCGTGCTGATGAATATCACTCCCGACCATCTGGACCGATATGACCACTGCATGCAGAATTACATCGACGCCAAGTTCCGCATCACCCGCAACCAAACTCCGGACGATGCCTTTATCTACTGGAACGACGACCCCATCATCAAACGCGAGCTCGCCAAACATGGCCTGAAGGCTCATCTCTACCCCTTCGCTTCGGTAAAAGAAGACGGAGCGATAGCATACGTGGAAGACGGTGAAATAGAGATCAACGCCCCCATCGCCTTCAATATGGAACAAGAAGAGTTGGCATTGCGCGGCACGCACAACCTGTACAACTCGCTGGCCGCCGGCATCTCCGCCAACCTTGCGGGCATCGAGAAAGAATATATCCGCAAGGCGCTGTCCGACTTCAAAGGCGTGGAGCACCGGCTGGAAAAGGTGTGCGACGTGCGCGGCATCCACTTCATCAACGACTCCAAGGCCACCAACGTGAACTCCTGCTGGTATGCCCTGCAAAGCATGACCACCAAGACAGTGCTCATCCTTGGCGGCAAGGACAAGGGAAACGATTACACCGAGATAGAAGACCTCGTGCGCGAGAAGTGCTCCGCCTTAGTATACTTAGGGCTGCACAACGAAAAGCTGCACGGCTTCTTCGACCGCCTGGGGCTGCCCGTGGCCGACGTGCAGACGGGCATGAAAGACGCCGTGGATGCGGCATTCCGTCTGGCAAAGAAAGGCGAAACCATATTGCTCAGCCCGTGCTGCGCCTCATTCGACCTCTTCAAGAGCTACGAGGACCGGGGCGACCAGTTCAAGGCCTGCGCCAGAGCCTTGTAGAGACACCGAAGAGGGGGCGGAAATGAGACCAGTAGTCTCATGACAGGTGACAGTAGTAGTCTCACCACAAGAGAGACCAGTAGTCTCATGATAGGTGACAGCAGTAGTCTCACCACAAGAGAGACCAGTAGTCTCACAATAGGTGACAGCAGTAGTCTCACAATAGCCCTCATCGGGACGAAGCGGAAGCCGAGACCGGAACGAAGCGGAAACTGAAAATAAAATGAGATAGAAGCCGAGACCGGAACGAAGCGGAAGCTGAGACCGAGACGAAGCGGAAACTGAAAATAAAACGGAGCAGAAGCCGAGACCGGAACAAAGTAGAAGTCGAAATTAAAACGAAACAGAAGCCGAGACCGGAACGAAGCGGAAGTCGAAATTAAAACGAGATAGAAGCTGAGACCGAGACGAAGCCGAAGCTGAAATTAAAACGGAGCAGAAGCCGAGACCGGAACGAAGCCGAAACTGAAAATAAAATGAGATAGAAGCTGAGACCGGAACGAAGCCGAAACTGAAAATAAAACGAGATAGAAGCCGAGACCGAGACGAAGCGGAAACTGAAAATAAAACGGAACAGAAGCTGAGACCGAGACGAAGCGGAAACTGAAAATAAGACGAAGCGGAAACTGAAAATAAAATGAAATAGAAGCTGAAACCGGAACGAAGCGGAAGCTGAAATTAAAACGGAACAGAAGCCGAGACCGGAACGAAGCGGAAGCTGAAATTGGAACTTTGATTATTAATTATTAACTTGTGAAGCATTGGATTTATTAAAGAGCATATTCAAAGGAGATAAAGTGATCTGGATAATCTTCCTCTTCCTTTGCCTCATCTCCATCACCGAGGTGTTCAGTGCCGCCAGCACGCTGACCTATAAAAGCGGTGACCATTGGGGACCTATTACGCAGCACAGCATCCTCCTCATGGTAGGAGCCGTCATTGTGATACTGGTGCACAACATACCCTACAAGTGGTTTCAGGTGTTCCCCGTATTTCTGCTGCCCCTTTCCATCGGCCTGTTGGCCTTCGTCATGCTGATGGGATTCGCCACCGGCGACCGTGTGAACGGAGCCGCCCGCTGGATGACCTTTATGGGCATACAGTTCCAACCTTCGGAGATAGCAAAGATGGCAGTAGTCATCGTCACCGCTTTCATCCTTTCCAAAGGGCAGGACGAGGACGGAGCCAGCCCGAAAGCCTTCAAACGCATCATGATCATCACCTGCGTGGTATGCGGACTCATCTTGCCGGAGAATTACTCAACGGGGATGCTTCTTTTCGGCACAGTCTATCTGATGATGTTCATCGGACGAATCCCCGCCAGAAAGCTGCTGATACTGGGAGGAAGCATTCTGGCCTTTGCCGTCGTGTTTGTCACCTTCCTGCTCGCGACCCCCAACGATACCCTCGAAAAGATTCCGATGGGACACCGCTTCACCACCGTAAAGTCGCGTATTGCCGACTTCACGAACAAGGAGAAAGTGCCCGCAGCCAAGTTCGACATAGACGGGGACGGACAGGTGGCACACGCCCGCATCGCCGTAGCCACCAGCAACGTGGTGGGCAAAGGGCCGGGCAACTCCGTGCAGCGTGACTTTCTGAGCCAGGCTTTCTCCGACTTCATATACGCCATCATCGTCGAAGAACTGGGACTGGTGGGCGGAGTCATCGTCGTATTCCTCTACGTATGCCTGCTGGTGCGTGTGGGACGCATCGCCAAGAAATGCGACCGCACTTTCCCGGCTTTCCTCATTATAGGGATAGCCCTGCTGCTTGTCACACAAGCGTTGTTCAACATGATGGTGGCCGTCGGCCTGGCCCCCGTCACAGGGCAACCTCTGCCGCTTATCAGCAAAGGAGGAACATCCACGTTCATCAACTGTGCCTATATAGGCATGATACTGAGCGTAAGCCGCTACACCGCCAGGCTGGATGAGCAGAAGACGCAGGAAGCCCTCGCGATGCCGGCACTGACAAAGGCCGGTAATACGGAAAGCCCCGCACAGCCCCAGAGCAATGACGCACAGACGGCAGCAGACCCTACTGCAAAAGTGCTGAACAGTGACGCGGAGTTTGAGTGAGGCAGTGACACGGAGTTTGAGTAAGGCAGCGACGCAGAACTTGAATGACGCGGAGTGTGAATAACGCCTTCCTCTCTCGCCCCACAGCAAGAAAAAGGGAGAATGATTGATATTGGATATAAACAAAATAATAAAACGAAAGGAACTTTACATGGACAACTCTATAAGCAGCAGTGAAGCTACGCCCCGCCCCACGGGGAAAGGAGTGAGACTCATCATCAGCGGCGGCGGAACGGGCGGGCATATATTCCCCGCAATCTCCATAGCCAATGCCATAAAGGAACTCCGCCCCGAAGCAGACATCCTCTTTGTAGGAGCCGAAGGAAGAATGGAAATGCAGCGCGTGCCCGACGCAGGATATAAAATCGTAGGCCTGCCCATAGCCGGATTTGACCGCAAGCATCTATGGAAGAACTTCTCCGTGCTCATAAAACTGCTACGCAGCCAATGGAAGGCACGCAGCATCATCAAGAAATTCCGCCCGCAAGCAGCAGTAGGTGTAGGGGGCTATGCCAGCGGCCCTACCCTGAAAACGGCCGGCATGATGGGCATCCCCACCCTGATACAAGAACAGAACTCATACGCAGGCGTCACCAACAAACTGCTTGCAAAGGAAGCCCGCAAGATTTGTGTGGCATACGAAGGCATGGAGAAGTTCTTCCCTGCCGAAAAGATCATCATGACCGGCAACCCGGTACGCCAAAACCTGACAGGGCATTCCATCCCACGCCGGGAAGCCGCAGCCTGCTTCGGACTGAACCCGGACAAGAAGACAATCCTTATACTGGGCGGCAGCCTCGGCGCACGCACCATCAACGAAACCATGACCACGGGGCTGGAGACCGTGCGCAACCACCCGGACGTGCAATTCATCTGGCAAACAGGGAAAATCTACATCAACCGGGTAAAGGAAGCCATCACCGCCGCTACGGGAGAAGCGGTGAGACATCCGCATATCAACGCCATCCCCAACCTGTACGTAACGGATTTCATCAAAGACATGACAAGCGCATACGCCGCCGCCGACCTGGTGATTTCACGGGCAGGGGCCGGTTCCATCTCCGAATTCTGCCTGCTGCACAAGCCGGTCATACTGATTCCTTCGCCCAACGTTGCCGAAGACCATCAGACCAAGAACGCACTGGCACTGGCCGATAAGGGCGCAGCCATCCACATGAAAGACGAGGATGCCGGAAACGAGTTGATACCTCTGGCATTGGCAACCATTGCCGATGACGCAAAGCTGAAAAGCCTGAGCGAAAACATCGCCAAGCTGGCACTGCCCGACTCGGCCACGATGATTGCCAAAGAAGTGCTGAAGATGATTGAAGACAAATAATAAAGGCATCTCAATGATCAGAGATATCCCAAATATCAATATTATCATAATTACAACCGTTATTTATACCAAGCAATGAATATAGAGACAATCAAATCCGTTTATTTTGTCGGCGCCGGAGGCATCGGAATGAGTGCCTTGATCCGCTACTTCCTCTCCAAAGGAAAAGCAGTGGCAGGCTATGACCGCACACCAAGCGAACTGACCGAACGCCTGACAGCAGAAGGCGCGCAGATACACTACGAAGAAAACAGCAGCCTTATCCCCGAAGTCTGCAAAGACCGGAACAGCACCTTGGTAGTCTATACCCCCGCCGTCCCTCAACAGCACACCGAACTGGCTTACTTCCGCGACAACGGCTTTGAGGTACATAAACGCTCACAAGTATTGGGCATCATCACCCGCAGCAGCAAAGGACTCTGCGTGGCCGGCACACACGGCAAAACAACCACCAGCACGATGGCAGCGCATCTGCTGCATCAGTCGCATGTGGGCTGTACCGCCTTCCTCGGAGGCATCTCAAAGAACTACGGAACCAATCTGCTGCTTTCTCAAAGCAGCCCCTACACCGTAATCGAGGCAGACGAGTTTGACCGTTCCTTCCACTGGCTGTCTCCCTGGATGAGTGTCATCACCGCCACAGACGCCGACCATCTGGACATCTATGGAACCAAAGAAGCTTATCTGGAAAGCTTCCGGCACTACACCACACTTATCCGGCCCGGAGGCGCCCTGATCATTCACAAGGGACTGGAATTGCAGCCCGATGTACAGCCGGGCGTGACTACCTACACATATTCGCGGAATGAAGGAGACTTTCACGCCGAAAATATCCGCATCGGAGGAGGTGAAATCTTCATAGACTTCGTGGCCCCGGACACCCGCATCAATGACGTCCGGCTCGGCGTACCCGTCGGCATCAATATAGAGAACGGCATAGCAGCCATGGCTCTGGCCCACCTAAGCGGAGCCACGGACGAAGAAATCAAACGTGGCATGGCGAGCTTCCGTGGAGTGGACCGCCGTTTCGACTTCAAGCTGAAGACCGACGAAACAGTATTCCTCAGCGACTATGCCCACCACCCGGCCGAAATAGCCCAGAGTGTGAAGTCCATCCGCGAACTGTATCAGGACAAGAAGATCACCGCCATCTTCCAGCCCCACCTCTATACCCGCACCCGTGACTTCTACAAGGACTTTGCCGACAGCCTCTCCCTGCTGGACGAAGTGATTCTGACGGAAATTTATCCGGCACGCGAGCAGCCCATCCCCGGCGTCAGCAGCAAACTGATCTACGACAACCTGCGTCCGGGCATCGAAAAGTGCATCTGCCGGAAAGAAGATATCCTGAAGCTGCTTGCCGAGAAGCACATCGAGGTGCTGATAGTGTTGGGAGCCGGCGACATGGACAACTACACGCCCCAAATAACAGAACTCCTGAAGCAGAGGCTTAATGACACAAAAGCCGGGGCAGGGAAGTCTGAAGCCAAGGCAGGGCAGTCTGAAGCCGAAGTTTAGACTTCTAAAGTAGAGGTTAAAGAAACACTATATTATAAATGTATATGATTAAAAGGATTCTGCTTTCTATCGTCCTGCTGCTTATCATAGCTTATCTGGTGATGGCCGTCACAACCTTCAACCGGAAATCCGCCGACCGGAAGTGCCATGACATCGAGCTGGCCATAAAGGACACGGTCTATGCCGGCTTCATCACGAAAAAGGAAGTAGCTACCCTTCTGGATAAAAAGGGTATCACCCCCATCGGGAAAAGCCTCGGCCGCATCCGCACCAAGACATTGGAGCGCGAACTTGCCAAACATCCCCTCATCGACCGGGTGGAATGCTACAAAACGCCCAGCGGCAAACTTTGTATTGAGGTGACCCAGCGCATCCCCATCCTGCGGGTGATGAGCGCCAACGGTGACAACTATTATCTGGATAACAAAGGCACTGTGATGCCGCCCGATGCAAAGTGCATTGCACACCTTGCCATAGTGACCGGAAATGTAGAAAAGTCGTTTGCCATGAGGGATTTATATAAGTTTGGTGTATTTTTGCAGAAGAATCCATTTTGGAATGCACAGATTGAACAGATAAACGTCCTTCCGGGCAGAAACATAGAGTTAGTGCCCCGGGTGGGCGAGCACCTTATCTACCTTGGCAAGCTGGACGGCTTCGAACAGAAACTCCAACGGGTGAAGATGTTTTATGAAAGAGCGCTGAACCAAGTAGGCTGGAACAAATACTCCCGCATCAGCGTTGAATTCGGCAACCAAATCATCTGTACCAAAAGGGAAGGAAATTAATTATAAACATTGAAATCAAAACAGAAAGATATGGCAACAACAGATTTCATCGCCGCTATTGAGCTGAGTTCTTCCAAGATTTCCGGCATTGCAGGAAAGAAGAACAGTGACGGAAGCATGCAGGTGTTGGCTTATGCACGTGAAGACGCCTCCTCGTTTATCCACAAGGGGACCATCTACAACATTGACAAGACAGCACAGGCACTGACTTCCATCATCAACAAGCTGGAAGGCCAGTTAAACAACTCCATCGCCAAAGTATATGTAGGCATAGGCGGACAGTCATTGCGCACAGTCAGGAATGCGGTCAGCCGTACATTGGAAGAAGAAGGCATTATCTCGCAGGAACTGATAGACTCCATCTGCGACGAGAACCTCGAAGTCCCTCTGGCAGATATGAGTGTGCTGGATGTGGCTCCTCAGGAATATAAAATAGACAATAACCTGCAAGTCGATCCGGTAGGCGTGGCGGGCAGGCATATCACCGGACAGTTCCTGAACATCGTAGCCCGCGCCTCCCTCAAAAAGAATCTGGAGCATAGTTTTGAACAGGCCAAGGTCGAGATAGCCGACCTGCTCATTGCCCCGATAATCCTTGCGCATGCAGTATTGACGGAAAATGAAATGCGTTCGGGATGCGCCTTGGTGGACTTTGGAGCCGACACTACCACCATTGCTGTCTATAAGAACAACATTCTGCGTTATCTCAGCGTACTCCCGTTAGGCGGAAGTACCATCACCCGTGACATTGCCTCGCTGCAGATGGAAGAGGAGGATGCCGAAAAGCTGAAACTGCAATACGGAAATATACTCTATGAAGAAGAGGAAGAAGAAACTCCTGCCGTATGCACATTGGAGGACGGACGCACCATAGAGCTGTCCATGCTGAACAACATCATCGGCGCTCGTGCCGAAGAAATACTCGCCAATGTCTGGAACCAATTACAACTATCCGGCTACGAGGACAAACTGTTTTCGGGAGTAGTATTCACCGGCGGAGGTTCCAATCTGAAAAACATCGAAGAAGCCTTCCGCAAACTGAGCAAGACTGAAAAAGTGAAAACCGCGAAATTCGTGCACAATACCATACAAGGACATTCTGACGTGCTGAAAAAGGACGGAATGCAGAACACTCTTCTCGGACTGCTATCCGCCGGCAATGAAAACTGCTGCCTGCAGGAAGCCAAAACCGCGCAGCCCGCCACAGCAGCCGAGCCCAAAAACATGTTCGAGAACGATGCCACTCTGATAGAACAGGAAGCCGCCGCCCGCGCCGCCAAAGCACAGCGCGAAAAGGAGGAAAAAGAGCGTAAGGAGCGTGAACGCAAAGAAAGAGAACTGCGCGAAAAAGAAGAAAGGAAACGGAAGAAGAAAGAAGGGCCGAGCTGGTTTGAAAGAACCTTCGACAAGTTCTCCAAGGAAATATTCTCGGATGACGACATGAAATAACCATAAATGAGTAAACCCCAATTGTCAATTATCAGTTGTCAATTATCAATTAATAAAAAGCTATGGACGATATAGTACAATTCGATTTCCCGACTGACTCACCGAAAATAATCAAAGTCATCGGCGTAGGCGGTGGCGGCGGCAATGCCGTGAACCACATGTACCGGGAAGGCATACACGACGTCGCTTTCGTGGTCTGCAATACCGACCGCAAGGCGTTGGAAGAATCTCCGGTTCCGGTCAAGCTGCAATTAGGCCACGAAGGGTTGGGAGCCGGCAACCGCCCCAAGAAGGCGAAAGAGGCGACAGAAGAAAGTATAAACGATGTGCAGAACATGCTGAACGACGGTACTAAGATGGTATTCATCACCGCCGGCATGGGAGGCGGAACAGGAACCGGTGCGGCTCCTACCATTGCCCGGATTGCCAAAGACATGGACATACTGACCGTGGGCATAGTCACCATCCCTTTCCGCTGGGAAGGCGACAAGAAGATAGACCAGGCACTGGACGGCGTGGAAGAAATCAGCAAACACGTGGACGCGCTGCTGGTCATCAACAACGAGAAACTGGGTGAAATCTATCCCGACCTCTCTGTCACAAGCGCCTTTGCCAAGGCCAACGACACCCTTCTGATCGCCGCCAAGAGCATAGCCGAAATCATCACCATGCGAGGTATCATCAACCTTGACTTCAACGACGTGAAGACCGTAATGAAAGACGGAGGCGTAGCCATCATGAGCACAGGGTATGGCGACGGCGAAAGCCGTGTCAGCGAAGCTATCAAGAATGCACAACACTCGCCGTTACTCAACAACAACGACATATTCAACTCCAAAAAGGTACTGCTCAACATCTCGTACAGCAAAGACCACGAACTGATGATGAGCGAGATGGACGAAGTGAAGGAGTTCATGAACCGTTTCAACCGAGACTTTGAAACCAAATTCGGCATGGCCGAAGATGACGCTCTGGAGCAGAGGGTAAAGATCACCCTGCTTGCCACCGGATTCGGCATACAGGACATCCACATCAAGGAGATGGACGACCGCATCGCCATGCAGAGCGCCGAAGAGCAGCAGCGCCTCGCCGAACTGGAGGAAGAAGAAGAACAGAAGCGCAACCGCCGTGAAGTATATTACGGCAAGGATGCCAACGTGCGCTACCAGCGCATCAAACGCCGCCATATTTATGTCTTCAATCCCGAAGACATGGACAATGCGGACATCATCGGCATGGTAGAAAACACTCCGACCTACCTGCGTGACAAAAGCACCCTGAACAATATCAAGAACAAAGCCGAACAGGAAGGCATACTTGCCACCGAAGAAGCGCAGGAAGATGGAACCGACGGGGGAATAATCACCTTTTGATTTACAATCCGGCGGCGCGCCACCCTTACTACCGATTTATATAAACAAATAAAATAGCAAGATGGATTTATTCGAGAAAGTCAGCGAAGACATTAAAACCGCAATGAAGGCCAAAGACAAAGTAGCCCTCGAAACATTGAGAAACATAAAGAAAGTATTCCTTGAAGCCAAAACAGCTCCGGGAGCCAACGATACCCTGGCCGATGCAGATGCCCTGAAGATCATCCAGAAACTGACCAAGCAAGGCAAAGACGCCGCCGCCATCTATGTGGAACAGGGACGTCAGGACCTGGCCGACGAGGAGCTGGCACAGGTCAGGGTAATGGAAGCCTACCTGCCCAAGCAGATGTCTGCCGAAGAACTGGAAGCCGCCCTGAAAGAAATCATTGCCGAAACAGGCGCCACCGGCGGCAAAGACATGGGCAAAGTAATGGGCGTGGCCAGCAAGAAACTGGCGGGGCTTGCCGAAGGACGCACCATCTCGGCCAAAGTAAAAGAGCTGTTGGGATAAGATTACGCCATGCGTGCCGAAGCGAAGGCAAACGCATACCCGCAAACGCCTGCCGCCATCCCCTTGCAAAGAGAGTACTCCGCCGGAGAACTCGTTGCAGGCGGATGGCGGCAGGCATCTTTTATAGCCCCCCGGCAAGTCCTCTCAACAGCACGAAGCGGCCGCGCACCCACAAGAAGCGGACATCCCGCTACATAGCGGCAAAAGCCCCGCTATATTAAGAACAAAAGTTCCGCTATATATGAAACCACGGTTTCAATATATGGCAACCGGCGTATCAGCTATATGGAAACTAATCAAACAATTCCTTCAAGACATCAAGAGACTTTAAGACAGGGAAATCGGGTAAGTGCAGACGGTAATACTCGTTCATAATCGCCAGGCAACGTGAACGCTCCGTCCGGCTCATGGCGAAAAGGTGCATCGTGTCATAGTTCATGCGCATCAACCGCGTCAGGCGTGAAGCATCTTCGGGAACGATGTAATCGGAATGGAACTGTGGGCGCAGAGATGTGAAGCAAGCATTCCGCATATCAAAATAATCTCCCCGGTGATAATCCTCCAAATTGGGATAGAGGCCGAGGAAGCGGGAAAGCCGCATCAGGAAAACAAGATGGAAATTGGCAAAGCCCTCCCTGCACTCGTCCAGCCAGATGATGGAATGCCGCAGATAAGCAAACAGCGGACGGTTCTCGGCCTCCTCGCGCACGGCACGATACAGAAACTCGGACAGAAACAGGGCAATCGCCGCCTTACAGGGATCGTAGGGAAGCGTGGAAAACGGCCAAGAAGATTTTGCCTCCTTTATCTTATATATAGAAGCATTGGGACGGAAATCGGCCTCCAGCTCCACCAAAGCCAACGGCTGAAAGAGCACGGCCTTTACCACCGCCTTGCGCGAACGTGGCACGGGAACCATGAACGAGGCTCTCCCCGCCACCTCCGTATATACCTCGGCAATGATGGAAGTATCCTTATATTTCAATGTATGCAACACAATCCCCTGCGTCTTTTGTAACATAGCCCTATCACTTTATGGTTTCAATCTGATAACAAAGCTACAAAAAAAGCCCGAAAGATGCCGTACGAAACAAGATGAATAAAAAAGGAAGAAAAAGCCGAAGAAAAGGACGACACCGTACACCGCTGATTATCAAAGAAAAAACTTCATTTCAAAGAACAAACACAAAGAGATTGATGATTTTTTTTCTGCATTATTTTGGTAGTTCAAAAATAGTTTCTACCTTTGCATCCGCAAACGAGAAATAAACTCTCTTGCAGAAGCGGAAACGCTTGACAAAGGATGGCCCGTTCGTCTATCGGTTAGGACGCAAGATTTTCATTCTTGAAAGGGGGGTTCGATTCCCCCACGGGCTACAAATAAAAAGATAAACGAATTAAAAAAGATTAGTCGAGATGGCAAATCACAAATCATCACTGAAGAGAATCAGACAAGAAGAGACAAGAAGACTTCACAACAGATATTATGGCAAAACCATGAGAAATGCTGTTCGTAAGCTTCGCGACACAACAGATAAAGCTGCTGCAGCAGCTATGTATCCCAGCATCACAAAAATGTTGGACAAGTTGGCTAAGACTAATGTAATCCATAAGAACAAAGCCAACAACCTGAAGTCCAAGTTAGCTGTTTACATCAACAAGCTCGCTTAAAAAGATTTATTGCGCAAAAGATATGAGAGGCTGAACTTTTTAGTTCGGCCTTTTCCGTTTCACCCCTACCTTGAATACAGATTTCTCTTTATCACTTCCCGGTGCTAAAAAGCTGTAAACGACCCAAATTTATCCACTTGTTTAAGGTGAAATCTCAAGGATTTTCACTACTTTTGCTTTGTTATTACAATAAGGAAAATAGATTATGACTGAAGAAGAAAAGATAAACGGCGAGAACAACTATTCAGCCAGCAACATCCAGGTACTGGAAGGTCTGGAGGCTGTACGTAAGCGTCCCGCCATGTATATCGGAGACATTAGCGAGAACGGTCTGCACCATCTGGTGTATGAAGTAGTAGATAACTCCATCGACGAGGCAATGGCCGGCTATTGCGACCACATCGAGGTCACCATCAACGAAGACAACTCTATCACCGTACAGGACAACGGCCGCGGTATTCCCGTGGACTGGCATGAGAAAGAGCAGAAATCCGCATTGGAAGTTGTCATGACCGTGCTTCATGCCGGCGGTAAATTCGATAAGGGATCTTACAAAGTATCCGGTGGTCTGCACGGCGTCGGTGTGTCCTGTGTAAACGCACTGTCCAAGCACATGACCACCCAAGTATTCCGCAACGGCAAAATCTATCAACAGGAATACGAATGCGGCAAACCGCTGTATGCCGTCAAAGAGATGGGCCTCTGTGAACCGGGCCTCTCCGGAACCAAGCAGACCTTCTGGCCCGACGACAGCATCTTCACCGTATCCGAGTACAAGCATACCACACTTCAGGCACGTCTGCGTGAGCTTGCATACCTGAACAAAGGCATCCGCATCACCCTGACCGACCTTCGTGTGAAGGATGAAGAAGGCAAACCGCTTACAGAATATTTCCACTCCGAAGAAGGTGTAAAAGAGTTTGTACGCTATCTGAACAGCAACAACACTCCACTCTTTGATGACGTAATCTATCTGAACACCGAAAAATCCGGCGTTCCCATCGAATGCGCCATCATGTACAACACCGGCTATCGCGAAAACCTGCACTCTTACGTCAACAACATCAATACCCGTGAAGGCGGCACGCACGAAGGCGGTTTCCGCGCCGCACTGACCAGAGTGCTCAAGAAATATGCCGACGACAATTGCAGCAAAGCATTGGAGAAAGCCAAGGTTGAGATTTCAGGAGAGGACTTCCGCGAAGGCCTGATAGCCGTTATCTCCGTAAAAGTTTCAGAACCTCAGTTTGAAGGACAGACCAAGACGAAGCTTGGCAACAACGAAGTAAGCGGTGCTGTCAACCAAGCCGTAGGCGAAGCTTTGTCCAACTATCTGGAAGAACACCCGAAAGAGGCGAAAGTGATAGTAGATAAAGTATTGCTTGCTGCCACGGCCCGCGTCGCCGCACGCAAAGCGCGTGAATCCGTGCAGCGCAAATCACCGATGTCCGGCGGCGGCATGCCCGGCAAATTGGCCGACTGCTCCAGCAAAGACCCGGAAGAATGCGAATTGTTTCTCGTGGAGGGTGACTCTGCAGGCGGTTCGGCCAAACAAGGCCGTAATCGTGCATTCCAAGCCATACTGCCGTTGCGCGGCAAAATCCTTAATGTGGAAAAAGCCATGTGGCATAAAGCCTTTGAAAGTGATGAGGTAAACAATATCATCCAGGCATTGGGCATCCGCTTCGGTGTGGACAGCGAAGACAGCAAGGAAGCCAACATCGACAAGCTGCGTTACAAGAAGGTGATTATCATGACCGATGCCGATGTCGATGGCTCACACATCGACACGCTGATCATGACTCTGTTCTTCCGCTACTTCCCGCAAGTAATACAGAACGGCTATCTGTACATCGCCACCCCGCCGCTTTATCTATGCAGCAAGGGCAAAGTGAAAGAGTATTGCTGGACAGACCAGCAACGCCAGAAGTTCATAGATGCTTACGGCGGAGGTTCCGAAAATGCCATCCATACCCAACGCTACAAAGGTTTGGGTGAAATGAATCCGGATCAGTTATGGGAAACAACCATGAACCCGGAAAACCGCATGCTGAAACAAGTACATTTGGAAAATGCCGCTGAAGCAGACTATGTATTCTCCATGCTGATGGGTGAAGACGTAGGCCCTCGCCGCGATTTCATAGAATCAAATGCAACGTACGCCAATATAGATGCGTAAGTTCAACAACAAGGAAGTGTATATGTTATAAACATACCTTTCGTTTTCTTTCAGGCACGGATTACACGGAGAAGCGCGGATCAAAAAGAAGTGCGGCCGTAATCCGTGCCTGAATCATATCTGCCATA
The DNA here is from genome assembly GCF_000186225.1 of Bacteroides helcogenes P 36-108. NCBI lineage: Bacteria > Pseudomonadati > Bacteroidota > Bacteroidia > Bacteroidales > Bacteroidaceae > Bacteroides > Bacteroides helcogenes. Next base: position 654,634 of record NC_014933.1, read on the forward strand.
AAGAAGGAACTACAACATCCCCTGCTTCCCCATTTCTTCCGCCACCAATTCCAGTTCCGCATACCAATCCTCGCCGAACTTACGGATAAGCGGTTCTTTCAGGAACTTATACACAGGCACATTCTCTTTCCTGCCAAGCAACACTGCCGCCTTACACACATCCCAGCGATGATAGTTCACAGCTTTATAAAGACCATAATCCCCCACCCTGACCGGATAAAGATGGCAGGAGACAGGCTTGTAGAAATCCGTTTTCCCCTCACGGTATGCCTTTTCGATGGCACAGTAGCAACACCCCTTCCCGTCATAGCAGGTAAAGACGCAATCTTTATTGTTGACGATGGAGGTTACCAAATCACCTTCGCAGTCAGTATATACCACACCCTGTTTATCTATCACGGCACGCGCTTCGGGAGCCAATTCCTCCCAGATTACAGGCAGCACTTCCTCCAGTTTCTCCACTTCCTCCAACTCTACCGGTGCTCCGGCATCTCCTTCTATGCAACACTCTCCCTTACAGGCATCCAAATTACAAAGGAACTTCTCGCGCAGCACATCGAAGCTTACTACTACATCACCAATCTGTATCATTTTTCTCTCCTGACTATATGTTTGAGGGCACAAAGATAATACATTTCCGTTCGTCCGGGGCATGCCCGATAAGCAAAAAAGAGAGAACAGAGAACAACCTATCAATATATTACTTAACTTTGCCGCCACTACTTAAACAACACTTGGTTAGACAACTAAATTAAAAACAAAGAAAAATGAAAAAGAAAGTAATGTTAGTGCTATTTGCACTGGTAGCCTCCATGGCAGGCTTCGCACAAGTATCATGGAACGTAAAAGGCGGATTGAACATGAGTACCTACATCGGTGACAACTCTGACAATTCAAAATTCAAACCGGGCGGCCGTATCGGTCTTGGTATGGAATACGCAATCAATGACATGGTATCACTGCAACCATCTTTGTACTTCAGCACCAAAGGAGCCAAGTATTCCGGAAGTGCCAAGATTGAAGGAATCACTGCAAAAGGTGACGTCAAAATCAACCAGATGTATCTGGAACTGCCTATTGACGTACAACTGCGCTTCAACCTTGTGGATAACACTAACCTTATAGTAGCTGCCGGTCCTTATCTGGCTTACGGCATAGGTGGAAAGACCAAAATCTCAGCTTCTGCCGCAGGATATTCCGACAATACCAAAGTCAACACCTTCGGCAACGATAAAAAAGGAGATTTGAACCTGAAGCGTTTTGATGCAGGTATCAATATCGAGGCCGGTCTTGAGTTCGGCTCTTTTCTGGCCGGTATCAATACTCAACTCGGATTCTGCAAACTTATGGAAGGCAATTCTCCCAAGAATGCCAATATCGGCATCTTTGTAGGATACAAGTTCTGACAACGGATATCACTGACACAAAAAAATGCCGCAATTCTCAATGAGAATTGCGGCATTTTCTATTCTACAGCTCTTACCTTTACTTTATCAGGTCTTTGCCGGTCATATCAGCAGGTTGACCCATACCTAATATGTGCAGTATAGAAGGAGCCACATCGGCCAGAACGCCATTCTCCACCTTGGCATCCTTGTTCGCTGTTACGTAAACAAACGGAACCGGATTCAGAGAGTGGGCGGTGTTCGGAGTGCCGTCTGCATTCAGCGCATGGTCGGCATTACCGTGGTCAGCAATAATGATCACCTCATAATCATTGGCTTTGGCTGCTTCCACTGTATCCTTCACACATTCGTCAATAGCCTTCACAGCTTTCTCAATAGCTTCGTAGATACCTGTATGGCCCACCATGTCACCGTTGGCATAGTTTACAACAATGAAGTCGAACTTCTGCGTCTTGATAGCCTCAACCAACTTGTCCTTCACTTCGTAAGCACTCATTTCCGGCTTCAGGTCGTATGTAGCAACTTTCGGAGAGGGAACAAGAATACGTTCTTCGCCATCATACGGAGTTTCACGACCACCGTTGAAAAAGAAGGTAACGTGAGCATATTTCTCTGTCTCGGCAATATGAAGCTGAGTCTTGCCGCTGGCTGCCAGAAATTCACCTAATGTGTTTTGCACGTTCTCCTTGTCAAAAAGAATATGAAGACCCTTGAAAGAAGCATCGTAAGGAGTCATGCAGTAATACTGCAAATTGGGAATTGTGTGCATTCCCTGTTCCGGCATATCTTGCTGAGTCAGGACAACCGTAAGTTCTTTGGCGCGGTCATTGCGGTAGTTAAAGAAGATAACGACATCACCTTCCTTAATAGTTCCATCAACCCCGACATTTACAATCGGTTTGATGAATTCGTCCGTAACACCTTCGTCGTATGACTCCTGCATGGCCTGAACCATGTCGGAGGCAGCTTTTCCTTCACCATTCACCAACAAGTCGTACGCCACCTTCACACGTTCCCAGCGTTTGTCACGGTCCATGGCATAGAAGCGTCCTACGATGGAAGCAATCTTACCGGCCGACTTTTCACAGTGTGCGGTCAATTGTTCGATGAAGCCTTTTCCACTCTTGGGGTCAGTGTCACGGCCATCCATGAAGCAATGGATGAAAGTATTCTCGATGCCATATTCCTTGGAAATATCGCAGAGTTTGAACAAATGGTCAAAAGAACTGTGCACACCACCGTTACTGGTCAATCCCATAAAGTGGATGTTCTTGCCGTTCTCCTTTGCGTATGAGAAAGCAGAAACGATTTCTTTATTCTTCAAGATGCTGCCATCGGCACAAGCACGGTTAATCTTCACCAAATCCTGATAAACAATACGTCCGGCTCCGATATTGAGGTGTCCTACCTCCGAGTTGCCCATCTGTCCGTCGGGCAAACCCACGTTTTCACCGCTTGCCTGAAGTTCGGAGTGCGGATAGGCAGCCAGCAGACTGTCCCAATAGGGAGTGGGTGTATTGAATATCACATCATCTTTACCTTGATCGCCAAGACCCCAGCCATCAAGAATCATTAAAAGGGCTTTCTTACTCATAATATTAATTGATTATAATTGTACAAACTTTTCGTATGAGAAAAACGTTCTCTGTTTACAGAACCTTTTTTGCGGTGCAAAGGTACAAAAAACGGCGGTTAAAGTGTACTGTTTCAAATGATTTATGTACTTTTGTCGCGCTTTAAAACTCTAAAAACAACAAATATGGACGATTCAAACCCACGAACGTGCAACAGTATTAACCATTAAAGCGAACGGAGACGTTGGTCGCAATGCCTCTGTCCGCAACTAAAGAAAGGAGGCAAACAATGAGAAAGTATCTTTACAGCGAAAACGGCTTCGTAGAAAAAAAGGAATGGCAGCCCAACTGCTGGGTCAATGTAGAGTGTCCTGATGACAATGATTTTCAATTCCTTACCGAAGTTCTGAAAGTTCCCGAATCATTTCTTGAAGACATAGCCGATACGGATGAACGCCCGCGTACGGAAAAAGAAGGCAATTGGCTTCTCACCATCCTGCGCATCCCCATGCAAAGCAACCAGCGCGGTGTACCTTTCATCACTGTGCCCATCGGTATCATCACCAACAACGATATTATCGTCTCCGTCTGTTACCACCACACGGAGTTGATACCGGACTTCATCCTGCATACCCAGCGGAAAGGCATTGTTGTAAACAACAAATTGGATCTGATCCTGCGCATTATCTACTCATCCGCTGTCTGGTTTCTGAAATATCTGAAGCAAATAAACAATGACGTAGCCACCGCCGAAAAGGAGCTGGAAAAGAGCATCCGCAACGAAGACCTTCTGCAACTGATGAAGCTCCAAAAAACATTGGTTTATTTCAATACCTCCATCCGCGGTAATGAAGTCATGATAGGACGGCTGAAAAATATCTTCCAGGGAACAGGCTACCTTGATCTGGAATTATTGGAAGACGTGGTGATCGAATTAAAACAGGCATATAATACAGTAAACATTTACAGTGACATCCTTACGGGGACAATGGATGCTTTTGCTTCCATCATCTCCAACAACGTGAATGCCATCATGAAACGCATGACAAGCCTCTCCATCACCCTGATGATTCCCACATTGATAGCCAGCTTTTATGGGATGAACGTGGACATCCATCTGGAAAGCTTCCCACATGCTTTCATATTCATCATCCTGCTTTCGGCATTACTTTCAGCGGGAACGTTCATTTGGTTCAGAAAGATCAGATGGTTCTAAAGAAAAACATTATTTAAAGTCCAGCGCCATCTGCCCGTCTCCCAGCAGATTGAATGTCATGCGGTGATACGGAGTTGTGCCCCGCACGGCGATGGCTGCACGGTGTTTCTTGGTAGGATACCCTTTGTTATGATTCCAGTCATAATAAGGGTATTCCTCATGCAAACCGTTCATATAGTCATCGCGATAAGTCTTGGCAAGGATGGAAGCGGCAGCGATGGACAGATACTTTCCGTCACCTTTCACTATCGTGGTATGGGGAAGATCCCGGTATTTCTTGAAACGGTTGCCGTCTATCAGCAGATGTTGGGGATGGACAGACAGCCCGTCGATGGCACGGTGCATGGCAAGAAAAGAAGCATTGAGAATATTGATTCTGTCTATTTCTTCGGGAGAAACAACGCCTACGGCCCAAGCCAAAGCTTCCTTTTCAATCACTTCACGCAAGAGATAGCGCTGCTTTTCCGTCAGTTGCTTGGAATCATTCAGAAGCTCATTCTTGAAATCCTTGGGCAGAATGACTGCGGCAGCATAGACTGCACCCGCCAGACATCCACGTCCGGCCTCATCGCAGCCGGCTTCAATAAGGTCTTTATCTAAATAAGGTAATAGCACTTGTTTCTATTATTATAGATTAGTAGTTGATTATTGCCCGCAGTCGTACCGACAGGCCTTGCAAAGATAAATCTTTTCGGAAGCAAACTTCACCATATCGAGGGAAATAATTAAATTTGCAAAAACAACGAGACTATGAAGAAAGCCTTACACCTGCTGCTTTTATGCCTTCTGCCTGCAACCCTTTCTTTGGAGGCACAAGACAGGAGGCAAATCCAAGAGTTGATAGGACAGAGCCAAAAATACTTGTATAACAATCCCAAACAAGCATCCTACTACGCCGCACAAGCCGCTGCGTTATTCACTGACGACACGCCGGATGAAGCGCATGCCGAAGCCATGCTTCTATATTGCCAGGCAGAACAGTTACTCGGTAACTTCGACCTGAGCATCAAAAACCTGTATGACACCCGGAAACTCATCAGCCCCGCCAACAAGCAACAAACAGCCCAATTGCATTCTCTGATGGGGCGTATATACAGCAAACTGGGAGATTACAACAAAGCAATTGAACTGAACGATAAAGCTACCTCTGTCTTTAAATCCATAGGGGATTCGGCTTCCGTAGCCGGATGCTACAACGAACGGGGAGTGATGCATCACTTCATGAACGAGTTTCCAGTAGCCGAACAATTCTTCCGCCGGGCATTGGCCATCAACCGCGCCCAAAGGAACCTCAGAGAAATAGCGACAAACCTGAACAACCTCTGCCTCTACCAAGGAGACGCAGAAGAAAAACTGTCCTTTATCAAAGAAGCAATCGCCATAAATAAGAATCTGGATGCCCAATGGTCATTAGGAGAAAATTATAACAACATGGCAAAGCAGTATTACTACTCCCGACAATACGACAAAGCATTGGAAGCGCTGCACACCGCCTACGAATATGCCCGCAACATAGGCGCCCGCGAACTGACCTGCGACAATTACGAGTATGCGTCTATGATATATGCAGCCATAGGAGACTATGCCCAGGCCTACCGATATCTGGACAAGATGTATGCCCTCAGCAAAGAACTGCAAGGCAACAATAAACTGCGCAACATCGAACAGGAAATATCCTACAAAGAAATCCAGGACCAGAAACACGCCACCGAAAGCCGGGAGCAGATTTATAAAATAGAACTGCTGAAACGTAACTTATGGCTGCTGGGCAGCGTACTTGTGCTGGGAGTGGCTTTCGGCATCTTCCTTTACAAATGGTATAAACGCCGCAAGGATCTGCAACTTATGGAAACAAGATACCGTCTGGAACTCTCGGAACGGGAAGTGTCCGAACTGCAACTTCATCAGCAGGAACTCGAACTGCAAAATGTACAAAACGCCTTGAAAGACAGCCGTCAGGAAGCCACCAGCTTCGCTGTATTCCTGAGAAGCCGCAACGAACTTTTGGACAAGATACGCGACATGGTGAAAGAGGGTTACAAGATGGATACACAGAATCTGGTTCCCCATCTCAGGAAAATCAACGCCTTCATCAGCCAGTGCCAGAACGGAGACAAGAGCAACAGTACCCTGCTACTGAATATTGAAGACAAAAACAACGAATTCCTGCAAAGGCTCGTATCCATACACCCCAAGCTGACACAAGGTGAAAAGTATCTCGCCACGCTGCTAAGAGTTAACCTTTCCACAAAAGAAATTTCCATGCTGACGGGCACAACTCCCAAGACCATTAACATGAACCGCTATCGCCTGCGCAAATCCCTGAACTTATCTTCAGAAGAAGACCTGACAGACTATCTGCAAAACATCTGATCATCACAGTGTCATGTCCGTACGAAATGACATAAGATTATACATACAATAATCCCTCCTCACTGTCTGACAAAAGTAGCGGTTTGTAGATACAACATCCTTTTCTATTTGCTGATAAATAGTGATTTACAAAATAATTTGTAGATCAGAAAGACACCGTGATCCCTTGTTTGTAGTTCATTTATAGACCGCTATTTTTAGCTGTTGCAGAAATAACCTCCTAACTTAGCATTTTGAAAAACCAAAAATATTAACCTTAAAAACTTATTCAGATGAATAAAAGTAATTATTTGAAAGAAAGAGTAAGTCAGCTACTCTTGCTCTTTGCTTTTATGCTTCCCGCAGGTGCATGGGCACAAACCATACAACTGACAGGAACTGTAACCGATACGACTGGCGAAACCGTTATTGGCGCAAGTGTTTTGGAAAAGGGAACAACAAATGGAGTCATTACAGACACAAGCGGCAATTTCGCCCTCAACGTTTCTCCCAATGCCACAATAATCATCTCCTATGTGGGATATTCCACTCAAGCAATTCCTTTGAACGGACGTAAGAATCTGAAGATCATCCTGAAAGAAGATACAGAAATGCTGGATGAAGTCGTTGTTATAGGCTATGGAACCATGAAAAAGAGCGACATGACCGGTGCTATTTCATCTGTCAATGTCGAAGAACTTTCTAAACGTACAACTACCAATCCGGCAGAAGCCCTGCAGGGTAAAATAGCCGGCGTAAACATTATGAAATCGGGCGGCAACGCCGGTGCAGGCGTACAAGTAAAAATTCGTGGTGTAAAAACATTCGGTGACAATGAGCCTCTCTATATCATTGATGGTTTTCCCGGTGATATCAATGCTGTTAATCCACAGGATATTCAAGCAATGGAAGTCCTGAAAGATGGCGCCGCCGCTGCTATCTATGGTTCGGTTGCTGCTAATGGCGTCATCATCGTGACTACCAAAAACGGTAAGAAAGGCGAAACAAAAATAGATTTCAGCGCGTATGCAAGTATGACGAACGTGGCGAAGAAGCTTGATCTTCTGGATGCGGATCAATACAAAAAAGTACATACACAGATGTATGAGAACTGGAACTCTCATGTGACAAACCATAAATCACAATATGACCCGAAAGGAAACGGCGCATGGAAAAAGCAACTGTTGGAACTGGAACCTTACATGACTAAAAATACCGGTATCGACACAGACTGGCAAGACGCTATGATGCGTACAGGCTTTTCCCAAAACTATATGTTCAGCGTCAGGGGCGGCAGTGAAAATGCCCAGTACTCCGTTTCATACAATCATGCCGACGATAAAGGCATTTTCCTGGGCAATGACTATCGTCAGGACAATGCCCGCCTGAAATTGCACATGAACAAATATATCTTTGACATTGACGCCAACATGGCATTTAAGTTCACGGACAGCAAACAACCTGAATACCAACTAAAAGAAATGTATATGATTTCTCCATTGGTTCCCATTTATAATGAAAACGAAGAATATGGCTTCGGGCTGACTAATTTCGATAACTTGCCGAATAACCGCAATGTCATGGCTGACCAATATTATGAAAAATCCACAGACAAACGTTATCATACCACAGCCAACATTGCCCTGACCGCCAATTTCACCAAATGGTTGAGTTTCAAGACAAGCTATGCCTACCGTGGCGAACATCAACGCCAAACCTACCATACCCCGGCTTATATTGCCGATGTAAAAGCCAAACGCGACTATCCATATCACAGTGAAACCACATCTTATTGGGAAGAACACGTATGGGAGAATGTACTGAGTTTCAATAAAGATTTCGGTAAACATTCTGTCAATGCAGTAGCGGGTACATCGACCATGGCACGCAGATACACGTGGAATTCCGTCGGAGTAGAGGGCAAGACAACTACTTATAAAGTGGAAGACGGACAGTTGGTAATCGGCGAACAACCGGGCGGTTTTCTTGATCCGAGTTTCTCTACGATCGGTGCGGGGGCCGGTGGAACTTTTGATGGTGACGGAAGCAAATGGGATTACAGACGAGTGTCTTTCTTCGGCCGCGTAAACTATAACTACAACAACCGCTATCTGCTCCAGGCAACCGTACGCTCCGACGGTTCTTCCAAATTCGGCGCCGACAATCGCTGGGGTTTCTTTCCATCGGTAGCCATAGGTTGGAGAATCAGTGAAGAAGAGTTCTTTCCCAAAGATATTGTGTTGAATAACCTGAAACTACGTGCCAGTTGGGGACGTCTGGGCAATGAGAATGCATTGGGATATTATGATTTCCTTGCCTTGATTTCCACCTATAATACCAAGTACCAGGGGTATGTAAGGGGCAACGGCGATAATGCATGGGCAGGAAGCATTGCACGCGGGCTTGAAAACCGGTCGCTAAAATGGGAAACCACAGACACAAAGAATATCGGACTCGACTTCGGATTCTTTGACAACAGGCTGACGGGAGCCATGAACTACTATTATAACCAGACAGAGGAACTGTTGATAACCAAAGCACTCCCACCCTCTGCGGGTATGAACAATCCAATCCTGAATGTGGGTAAAATCCGTAATTCCGGTGTAGAGTTTGAAGTAAATTGGGCCGATGCAAAAGGCGGCTTCGATTATAACATAGGCATGAACTTCAGCACAACGGACAACAAGGTAGTGGAACTGGCAGATAAAGGGCAGGTTCTCTACGGCGAAGGGCTGAAATACGGAACAGAGCATTTTCCCACCCAAACCCGTGTAGGCAGGCCTATCGGTGCTTTTTATCTCTATAAAACCAATGGATTGTTCCAGAGTGATGCCGAAGCCCGTCAATATGTCAATGCAGACGGGAAAGAATACCAGCCTTTTGCGGATGGCGGTGACATTCGCTTCGCAGACGTGAACGGAGATGGAAGCATAGATGATGACGATAAAGTATATTGCGGTTCGGGTATCCCCACGCTGGAAGTCAACCTCAACTTCTCGGCCGGTTACAAAGGCTTTGACCTTTCCGTGGTTTTGGGCAGTGCATGGGGACATAAGATTTATAACGGTAACAAATATTTCTATGAAGGAATGAACTCCGGCTCCAACTTCCTGACCTCCTCGCTGAACGCTTGGACACCTCAGAACACGGGTACAGATGTTCCCCGTGCCATATTTAATGATCCGAACGGCAACCTGAAAGAATCCGACCGTTTCATAGAGAAAGGCGATTTCATTAGACTCCGTCAGGCACAATTAGGCTATACACTGCCTAAAGCACTGATGAAAAAGGTATTCATCGAAAAACTACGCTTCTACGTAAGTGGCGAAAACCTTTTCACAATTACCGGTTACGATGGAATAGACCCTGAATTCTCACGTGCAAGTGTACTGAACACCGGCATAGACAAACTGATTTATCCATTTACCCGTTCATTCACCTTGGGCGCCCAACTTACATTCTAACCTATTTTTAATACCATACAAAAATGAAAAAAGTAATATATATAGCCAGCCTTTGCTTCGCATCGCTCTGCATGAGTTCTTGCGACGATTATCTTACTCTGGAGTCTCCCGACCAACTGACTTCCGGAAGTTTCTGGCGCAATGAGAGTGACGCACAAGCCGGCATCTCGGCCGCTTATTCGCAATTGGAGTATTACATCGACACATGGGAGTTTGCCGAAGTAAAATGGCCGGTGGAAGCCTACCGCGAAGACATCATCAACATGGGGAATGATGCCCGCAACTATCCCAACTGGCTGGAGCTGTACAGTTTCACATATACAAACGGTAACTCACAGTTCAGCAATTACTGGTGGAACAACTACAAAGGAGCCAGCTTTGCCAATCAGGTAATAGAGAAAGTGGCGGCAATGCCTGAAGGAAGTATTTCCCCCTCCATCCGCACGCAGATTATAAATGAAGCTTATTTCCTGCGCGCCTATTATCATCTAAAACTTCTTTTGAACTGGAAAGAAATCATCATCAGGGATAAATACATCACCAGCCAGGCAGAACTGAACAAAGGGCTTTCTTCACGCCCTGATACCTGGGACTTCATTATAGAAGACCTGAAGAAAGCCACTGCACTTCCTCCCTCTTACGACAACGACAACATAGGTCGTGCCACCGCCGGGGCAGCAAATGCTTATTTAGGTTTCGCTTACTTAACGCGTGCCTATGAAGAACCTGAAAAGAAACCGGAATACCTGAATGCCGCACTTGCCGCACTGAACAGCGTCACCGGCTACGGACTGGTAAAGAAATTCTCAAGTATGTTTGACGGCAGTAATAAAAACAACAAGGAGTCTGTTTTTGAATTACAGACTTCCATGAGCAGTGCAAATGGTGCAAACTACCGCACACAACTCCATCGCTGGATAGGTGTATCGGAACTTAAGGGATGGGATGAAATCCTGCCAAGCAACACCTTGATGGAGGAATTCAAAAAAGAAGGTAAAACAGCAACGACCGGACGCTATGACTCACGCCTGTACGAGAGTGTTTTCTTCCAATGCGACTACTTCAACGATGGAAACGGCAGAGTTTACGGACGCAACTACGACGATTGGTTCAAATCAGACAGACCGGCTTTCCGCAAATTCATGCCGACAGACTATGAAGGGCTGAACAATAACTATTGCGCCATTAACATCCCCCTGATGAGATATGCCAACGTGTTATTGATGAAAGCCGAAATTCTGAATGAACAAGGACATCCCGAACAGGCCATCCCTCTGATCAATGAAATCAGAAGCGCACATGGCGACATGCCCGCCATGACAGGAACATCACAAGACGAAGTACGCGCACAAATCGAGCACGAACGGATGATTGAGTTCCCACTGGAAAACTGGCGATGGTACGATTTACGCCGTTGGGGCAAACTGGCTACGGCTCTGGCAAATGCCGGACGTGCCGGATTTGACGAAACAAAGAACTCTTTCTACCCGGTTCCATTGACCGAAATCAACGCCAACGATCAAATAGACAAATAAATTCTCTCTTTACAGAAAAGGCAAGGCGGCACTTGCCCGCAAGCAATGCCGTCTTGTCTAACTTTAAAATGCTTGAGCTTTTGCACGAAGAAGATAGGTTTACGCTATCTTTGCCACCAAAAACAACATAAATATGTTTACAATCATCGGACTGATGCTCACGGGAATGCTGCTGGGCTACTTCTTACGGAGACGAAACTTAAACGGAATTCACAAAGCCATCACTGTGCTTATCTGGCTACTTCTTTTCATACTCGGAATAGAAGTGGGAGGAAACGAACAAATCATCAAAGGACTTCACACCATCGGGCTGGAAGCCGTGATCCTGACCATAGGCGGAACGCTGGGAAGTGTCATTGCAGCTTGGGGACTCTGGAAAGCCTTGTACAAAAAAGAAGGAGGACAGGCATGAAAGGAAGTCTTGTCATAATATGTTTTTTTATATCAGGCGCACTTTGCGGAGCTTACAAGCTGATACCCATCAATGCCGTAACGGACAACAAAATCAGTTTCTATGCCCTGTGTGCACTAATGTTCAGCGTCGGGCTGAGTGTCGGTAATGATCCCCGGACATTGAAGAATTTCCGTTCTCTCAATCCAAGGCTGATATTCCTGCCCGCCATGACCATTATGGGAACATTGGCAGGTTCCGCCGCCGTCAGTCTGATCCTGACACACCGATCCTTAACAGATTGCCTGGCGATCGGTTCGGGATTCGGTTATTACTCACTCTCAAGCATCTTCATCACAGAATACAAGGGAGCCGAATTAGGTACGATTGCTTTGCTTGCCAACATAAGCCGTGAGATACTGACATTACTGGGCGCTCCACTGTTGGTACGCTGGTTCGGCAATCTTGCGCCTATTTCGGCAGGAGGAGCCACAACGATGGACACAACACTGCCCATCATTACCCAGACAGCCGGACAGCAGTTTGTGGTAGTTTCCATTTTCCACGGCTTTGTGGTCGATTTCAGTGTTCCGTTCCTTGTGACTTTATTTTGTTCATTGTAAAAACGATTATCATGAAAACCAAACTTTATACAATCTTTCTGACTTCATTATTCTGTACAAGCGCTTTGGCCGACAAGGAACCTTGGCAAAACCCACAAGTGAACGAAATAAACAGAGAGCCGATGCATGCACACTTTATCCCATTCACGAATGAGGCCAATGCCATGAAACAGCGTTCCCTGCCCGCCGATATGCGATTCTGCGTAAACCCTGCAACAGAACGCCGCATCTCGCTGAATGGAATATGGAAGTTCCTACTTTCCAAGAATAACGAACTATGCCCCAAAGACTTCCAAAAACCGGGATATAACACCCGTAAATGGAATAAGATAGAAGTGCCCGGAAGCTGGGAACTGCAAGGATTCGACGCACCCATCTACACGGACACCCGATACCCTTTCCCCGCCGATCCGCCACATGTACCGACCGACTATAATCCTGTGGGAGCCTACATCCGTGAGTTCACCGTTCCAGCGGGCTGGGAAGGTATGGATATCTTCCTTGATTTCGAAGGAGTGGAATCCGCCTATTATGTATGGATAAATGGAAAGCTTGCCGGATATGCGGAAGACAGCCGCCTGCCGTCTCATTTCAACATCACCGGTCTGCTGAAGAAAGGAAGCAACAAACTGGCCGTAAAGGTTTTCCGTTACAGTGACGGTTCCTACCTCGAAGGGCAGGACTACTGGAAATACAGCGGCATCGAACGCAACGTCTATCTGTATGCCCGCCCCCAAAGCCGTGTCAAGGACTTCCACCTGACTGCCGGGCTGACAAACGATTACAAAGATGGTGAACTGAAACTTGATGTATTCCTCCATCAGCCCAAAGCCGGAGAAACGGTAGTAGTGAAAGTTCTGGACGAAGGCAAGCCCATCTACACTCAAAAGAAGACAATAACTTCGCCCAACGACACCTTGTTCACCACACAGCAAATCTTTCCCGACGCACGCACATGGAATGCCGAGACTCCCAATACATATACATTGGTAGTCAGTACCTTCAACGCACAGGGAAAGCCTCTGGAATCTTTCACACACCTTTTGGGTTTCCGTTCGGTAGAAATGAGTAACGGAATGCAGATGATTAACGGAAAACCGGTACTATTCAAAGGAGTGAACCGGCACGAACATGATCCCCACAAGGGGCGTACCATCGACGTGGCTTCCATGATACGCGACATCCGATTAATGAAACAATTCAACCTGAACGGAGTACGCAACTGCCACTACCCCAATTGTCCCGAATGGTACGAGCTGTGCACAGAATTCGGTCTGTATATGATAGACGAAGCCAACATCGAGAGCCACGGCATGATGGATCACAAGGATGGTACACTTGCCAATTATCCGGATTGGGAACTCCCCTTCATGCAACGCATGAGCCGCATGATTGCCCGTGACCGCAACTGTTCCGCCATCGTTACCTGGTCTTTAGGAAACGAATCCGGCTATGGCAAGCACTTCGAGACACTGTATGACTACACCAGAAAAACGGATGCAACCCGCCCCGTACAATACGAAGGCGGTGGCTATGATGCCAAGAGTGACATCTATTGCCCGATGTATGCACGCATCTGGACGCTCCGCCGCCACATCAACCAACGCGACGCACGTCCTTTGATCATGTGCGAATATGCTCATGCTATGGGCAACAGTGTAGGAAACTTTCAGGATTACTGGGACTTGATCTACAAGTATGACCAGCTTCAGGGAGGCTTTATCTGGGATTGGGTGGACCAGACATTTGCCATCAAGGATAAAAATGGCCGGGACATCTGGGCTTTCGGCGGTGACATGGGATTCGTAGGTATCGTCAACGACTCCAATTTCTGCGCCAACGGGCTGGTAGCAGCAGACCGCACTCCGCATCCGCACATCTACGAAGTGAAGAAAGTGTTGCAATATATCCACTTTGAACCGCTTGCTTTCACTCCCAATCAAATTAAGGTTATCAACCGGCACGACTTCATCGGTCTGGAAGGATATATCCTGCGATGGACGGTAGAATGTGACGGCAAAGCGGTGAAAAGCGGTGAAATGGACTTCCCGGTCATTGCTCCGGGAAGCTCCGCCAACATTGAACTACCGTTGAAAGCATTGCCGACCGACGGCAAAGAATATTTCCTCACCCTACGTGCTTTCACCAAAAAGGAAACGCCGTCTGTACCAAAAGGACATGAAGTCGCCATCGAACAATGGCTGTTACCTTCTGTTCCGCTTGCCAAAGAAGCCTGCTCCATCAACGGAACATTGAAGGTAGAACGTGGCGGAGACTCTTTCCATATAGAAGGAGACAACTTCCATGTAGTATTCAACACACTTGACGGGCAGATTCTGACGCTGTGCTACAACGACAAGGACATGATGGAATCGGGACCACAGCCCAACTTCTGGCGCCCGCTGACCGACAACGACATTCCCAATGGACATCTGGAACGCTGCGCCATCTGGAAAACAGCCGGAGACAGTCTCAAGTTACAAGACTTTAGCGTCACCAAGGAAGAACAAATGGCTACCGTCACCGCTACCTACCGCATGGAAGCACAAGACGCAACCCTGCAAACCATCTACAAAATCCGTCCGGATGGAGCCATCCGGGTCAGCATGCACTTCATTCCCGGCAAGAAACCGTTGAATGAGATGCCCCGCTTCGGAATGCGCATGATACTTCCCGCCGAATACGAAATGATGTCCTGGTTGGGACGTGGCCCGCAAGAGAACTATGCCGACCGCAAGACCGGTGCACTGATAGGGCTATATAATGCCACAGTCTGGGAACAGTTCCATCCGTATGTACGTGCCCAAGAGACAGCCAACCACTGCGATGTACGCTGGGTGGCTCTACGTAATGCAGACGGAGAAGGCTTGCTGATTACCGGAGAAAAGCCGTTGAGCGTCAGTGCCTGGAATTTCCCGATGGAAGACCTCGAGTATCGCCCCTCACAAGTGGAACGCCGCCACGGAGGCAGCATTCTGAAGAAAGATATGGTATGGCTCAACATCGACTATCAGCAAATGGGTGTAGGCGGTGACAACACCTGGGGAGCACAAGTTCATCCCGAATATACCATCACCCCGCACGAATGGGAATACAGCTATACGCTGCAGCCACTCGGAGCTGGCGACAATGCGGCAGAACAGGCACATAGAATCCGGTTTTAATGGAAATGAAACACCCCGGTAAAGTTCAATCAGTCATACAGTATAAATTCATAAAGATTATGCAACATAAGTTTTTACATTTCATTTATCTCGCTCTGCTGGCAACAGGTATCACAGCCTGCACCCTCGACATCACGAGCACCGCGGAGAAAAGATACACCTTCAATAACATCTTGGACATTGCCTATACCCCCGACACTCTGCACCAATGCTACGGATGGTTTACGGACGCCGGTTCATGGATGGGCTTCACACTTCCCGAAAAAGGAAAATGGATAAACGGTTTCTGCGGCCCTTTCAGCCTGGATATGTCCCGACGCCAGTGGATGGCACAATCCGCCACACTTGTAAGCTTTGCCGGAAATGATCAGGCAACATTCACTCCCGACTCTACCTGCTACTACCCCGGTGAGCTGTACATGTCTGCCCACTCAACCGACGGCAATATAACGCAGCGACTCAACTTTGTGGACGCCTCTACCGCTTTGCTGCGCATCGAATCAAACAAAACGAAAGGGCTGCTCCTCACAGGCAGTCAATGGGGCAAAGGCATAACCGTCACCATAGAACAAAACTCCGTCATAGCCCGCCATCCCTGCGGTGAGAGCGTTGCGGTGACCTTCACCCCGGATGTAGAACTCACCGGATCAGAAAACAACTATACGGCACTTATCCACTCTCCCAAATACCCTGTCAACGTAGCCATCTCTTTCTTCACCTCGGAAAAAGAGATGACCGCCCGCTTGCAGAATATCTCCAATCTGCTCAACCATCCAGGAAAAGCCCTGCAAGCCAATGCTAAACGCTGGGAAGGTTACCTTACCAAGATTCTGCGCACCGACATGAAACCTGAATATGACCGTATCGCCGTAAAAGCCGTAACCACACTCATTTCCAATTGGCGCACGCACCGAGGAGGACTGCTACACGAAGGTATCATTCCAAGCCATGCGGTAGATTATTTTGTGGGATTCTGGGCATGGGACAGTTGGCGTTTCAGTGCCGGCACTGCTAAATTCGCTCCAGAACTGGCTAAGAACAACATCCGAGCCATGTTTGACTATCAACAGCCGGACGGCATGATTATAGACTGTATCTATACCGATCCGTCGGAAAATAACGCACGAGACAGCAAACCGCCCCTGGTATGCTGGGCTGTGGATGAAATCTTCACCCAAACGGGTGACACGGCCTTTGTAGCCGAAATATATCCCCAACTGCTTTCATACTACAAGTGGTGGTACAATAAACGCGACCATAATCACAACGGCATATGCGAATACGGCTCCACCGACGGCACTCTGGAAGCCGCCGCCTGGGAAAGCGGCATGGACAATGCCATCCGTTTCGATGATGCCGTCATGCTGAAGAATGAAAGCGCCGAAAATGCCTGGAGCATGGATCAGGAAAGTGTGGATCTGAACGCTTATCTGGCGCTGGAATGTAAACTGCTGAAGAAATTCTCCGGACTGCTGAACATATCTTTCGACGGTCCCGACCACAGCGACAAGGTTGCCGACCATTTCTTTGACAAGAGCATCAACTTCTTTTGTGACCGCCGTCTGAAAGATAATTCATTTATTGAAGAGCCCGGATGCGAAGCATATACCCCGCTGTGGACTGGAGTTGCTACTCAGGAGCAGGTAGATAAAATGTTACCCACGCTGCAGGACACTGCCAAATTCTCTACCTATATTCCTTTCCCCACTATCGCAGCAGACAATCCCAAGTACAATCCGCATGGTTATTGGCGCGGCCCTATCTGGCTCGACCAGACCTATTTCGCCATCCGCGGATTGCGCAATTATGGCTACAACAAGCTGGCCGACAAATATACCTTGCAGGTATTCGACCGACTGAATGGACTGAAAGAGGGAGCACCCATCCACGAAAACTACGGAACTCATACCGGAGAACGTCTGAAAGCACCTCATTTCAGTTGGAGCTCGTCACACCTGCTGATGATGTATGATGACTACGGGAAAGAAGCCGACAGATAATAACTACGGCATCAAGTTCCGTCTTCTTGCCACCACATTGGCAAGGCTTTGCCTATATAGTGGCAAAGTCTTGCCTGTATAGTGGCAACACTTTGCCAATGCATCGGCAAAGTGTCATTCTTTTAGAACAAGCTCCACGCAACGGTAAGTCCCGCCATCACAATGGCTACCATACTCATCAGCTTGATAAGGATATTCAGACTGGGGCCGGAGGTATCTTTAAACGGATCACCTACGGTATCACCCACAACCGTAGCTTTATGCACCTCACTACCCTTTCCGCCTAAGTTTCCTTCTTCCACATACTTCTTGGCATTGTCCCATGCGCCGCCCGCATTCGCCATGAAGATGGCAAGCACGAAACCGCTGCTCAATCCGCCGATAAGCAGCCCCAATACACCGGGAACGCCAAAGATGAGGCCGGTGGCAATAGGTGCGGCAATCGCTATCAGCGAAGGAACCACCATCTCGCGCTGCGCCCCTTTGGTGGAAATAGCCACGCAGCGTTCGTAATCGGGCTCCGCTTCACCCGTAAGAATACCTTTAATCTCACGGAACTGGCGGCGTACCTCGTCCACCATATGGGCGGCGGCACGTCCTACGGCGTTCATTGTCAGGCCACAAAACAGAAAAGCCATCATGCTGCCGAGAAACATGCCCGAAAGAACCTTGGGATTCATCAGCGTCACATCGTAGTGATGCATGAAGTCGAAGAACGTGGCATCTTGCACAGAGACGGATTCACCACCGGAGAAGATTTCGGTCGTACCAATACGGGTGAGGCCGATACGGATCTCTTCTATATAAGAGGCAAGCAGGGCCAATCCCGTCAGAGCGGCGGAACCGATGGCAAAGCCCTTGCCCGTGGCCGCAGTGGTATTGCCAAGAGAATCGAGCGCATCGGTACGCTTACGGACAGCCTCGCCAAGACCGGACATCTCGGCATTGCCGCCTGCATTGTCGGCGATAGGCCCGTAAGCATCTGTAGCCAGAGTGATGCCCAAGGTAGAGAGCATTCCCACGGCAGCGATACCGATACCGTAGAGTCCCATACCTACATTGGAAAAATCGAATCCCGAAGCAAACAGATAGGAAGCGATGATGCCTATCACCACCGCAATGACGGGAACTGCCGTAGAAAGCATTCCCAGCCCGATACCTGAAATAATGACGGTGGCCGGACCGGTCTTCCCACTTTCGCTCAACCTCTGCGTAGGGCGATAGGACTGGGAGGTGTAATATTCGGTGGAACGCCCGATGATGATACCTACCACCAGTCCCACAACTACGGAACAAGATATCCACATCCAGTTGTCCAGCCTCAGCAGCCAGAGGATAAAGAATGTGGCTGCCACTATCAGCACGGAACTGAGATTGGTTCCGAATGCCAACGCTTTCAGCAAGTCTCTCATCTTAGCGTCTTCAGCGGTACGCACGGAGAAAATACCGATAATGGAAAGGATAATTCCCACTGCGGCAATCAGCATCGGAGCAATAACTGCCTTGAACTGCATCAATGTGTCTCCCGAATGGATAAACGCCGCAGCGCCAAGGGCAGCGGTGGCAAGAATGGAACCGCAATAGCTCTCGTACAGGTCAGCACCCATACCCGCTACGTCACCCACATTGTCTCCCACGTTATCGGCAATGGTGGCGGGATTGCGCGGATCATCTTCGGGAATGCCGGCCTCTACTTTACCTACGAGGTCGGCGCCTACATCGGCGGCCTTTGTATAGATGCCACCGCCCACACGGGCAAACAATGCCTGCGTGGAAGCTCCCATGCCAAAGGTCAGCATCGTGGTGGTAATGATACAAAGCTTATGGGTAGGCGTCATCACATCTACAGGAATCACGGCATTGAGCAGCAGATACCAGAAAGAGATGTCGAGCAATCCCAGCCCCACTACTACCAGTCCCATCACCGCACCACTGCGGAAGGCAATGCGCAGGCCTGCATTCAGTGAACTGCGGGCTGCATTGGCCGTACGCGCCGAA
Source organism: Bacteroides helcogenes P 36-108 (assembly GCF_000186225.1). Lineage (NCBI taxonomy): Bacteria > Pseudomonadati > Bacteroidota > Bacteroidia > Bacteroidales > Bacteroidaceae > Bacteroides > Bacteroides helcogenes. Next base: position 674,357 of record NC_014933.1, read on the forward strand.
GCATATGTAGCCGTCTTCATGCCCAAGAAACCGGAAAGTCCGGAGAAGAAGCCACCGGTCAGAAAGGCTACGGGAACCCAGACATTCTGCACTCCGAAGCCATAGGCCATAATAGAGAAAAGGATAACCAATCCAAGAAATACCCAGCCCACAATCTTGTATTGCTGGCGGAGATACGACATCGCCCCCTTACGCACGGCGGCTGCAATTTTAATCATCTGAGGCGTACCCTCACTCTCTTTCATCATCTCACGGTGAAAATACCAGGCAAAGCAAAGTGCCAGCATGGAAGCGGCCGGAACCAGCCAGAAAAGTAATCGGTCCATAGCATTATTCGTATTAAAAGGTTGAATGAAAGCCTAAAAATATTGATTTGAAACGAAAGATGCAAATGAATCGGCATTTTTGTGAAAAGAGAAGTACGGGTACTGAAAAACAGATGACGCATTCGTTATTCTATCGTCACGGCCGTTCCGCAAGCCGTTACCATCAGCATGCTGCCGCTGCCTCCCACTGTCTCATAGTCAAGGTCAACACCGATCACGGCATTGGCTCCCATGCGGCGGGCGTTTTCCTGCATCTCGCGCAGGGCGGTATCCTTGGCTTCGCGGAGCACTTCGTCGTAAGAGCCGCTTCGTCCGCCTACCACATCGCGGATACTGGCAAAAATATCGCGGAATACATTGGCCCCGATGATCGTTTCACCAGAAGCAATGCCATAATAACGGGTGATACGTGCACCTTCAATGGTTGGAGTTGTTGTTACTAACATGATATTCTTCTTTATTAAAAGTTATTTGTTATTGTTAGACGCATCGCACCTCTGAAAAGTTGCAGAAACTACATTTTTTTCAGAAATTTGTACCATGAGAATTATTAAGCATATTGCTATCCTTTATTTAAAGACTATGACAATGAACAGAACAAGAAAGTGGATGGCCGCCATCCTGTTACTATGCCTGGGAGGAAAGATGGCCGCGCAGTCGCCTCTGACCGGAGAAACACCCGAAGCCTACAACCAACGGATGGAATGGTTTGGGAAAGCCAAGCTGGGCATCTTTATCCATTGGGGCATCTACGCCGTGAAAGGAGTGTCGGAAAGCTGGTCGTTCTACAACGACTACCTGCCTTACGACGAATACATGAAGCAGCAGAAAGGCTTCAATGCCGGCAAGTACAACCCCAAAGAATGGGTGGAACTCATCAAGGAAAGTGGAGCGAAATATACGGTCATCACCACCAAGCACCACGACGGATTTGCCTTGTGGAACACAAAGGCCGGTAACCTGAGTGCCGTGAAATCCTCGCCTGCCAAAAGGGATCTGCTGACACCTTTTGTGGATGAAGTGCACCGCCAAGGACTACGCTTGGGTCTGTACTACTCGCTGCTGGACTGGAGCCGTGAAGACTACCCCAACAAGACCAAGACCACCAAGCGATACGACATCAGGCAAGATCCCGCCCGATGGCAATCGTTCTGTAAGTTCAATCTGAGCCAGATGAAGGAACTGAACACGGCATACAAACCTGACTTATACTGGTTTGACGGTGACTGGGAACAGTCGGCCGAAGACTGGAAATCAAAAGAAATCGTGGAACTGCTGCGCTCCACCAATCCAGAAGTCATCATCAACTCACGCATACAGGGATATGGAGACTATGCCACACCCGAACAGGGAGTGCCCGTAGTGCGTCCCAAAGACAAATACTGGGAATTGTGCTACACTATGAACGATTCTTGGGGCTACCAACACACAGACACTAACTACAAGACACCGCAAATGCTGCTACGCTCATTCGTTGACTGTCTGAGCATGGGAGGCAACATGCTACTGGACATCGGTCCGAAAGCTGACGGAACCATTCCCGCCCCGCAAGTGGAAATATTAAAGGAATTCGGCCGTTGGACTTCCAAACACAAAGAAGCCATCTACGAAACCCGTGCCGGAATACCCGCCGAACACTTCCACGGAGGATATACCACACTGAATACCACCGGTGACATTCTGTACCTCTATATCCCCAACCGCCCGAACGGCCCCCTCGAACTGAAAGGCATCTGCAACAAAGTGAACCGCGTATGGGTCGTGGGAGACGGAGCCATGCTGAACTATAAGGTTTACAACAAACTCTACTGGAGCTCAGTGCCGGGCATCGTCTATATTGACTTACCGGAACAGAATCAGGACGAACAGATAACGGTTGTTGCCGTACTCCTCGACGGCCCCATCAAACTTTACCGTGGCGAGGGACAAGTAATCTCCGTTAATTAACCCCGTAAAATAAACCACATCATGAAAAGAAGCCTTTTTCTGACATTGATCTTTCTCATGGCAATAGCCCTGAACACAACGGCACAGAGTCTGACCGAACGTTACCAGCGGTTCCTTACCAATCCCGAAGGCTACGTATGCCTGCGGACGACAGACTCCATACGCATAGACGGATGTCTGGATGAAGTTTCCTGGCAAAACGCCCCGCTTACCACCTCCTTCACGGACATCAGCGGAGAAGGATTTCCCACTCCACGCTTCAATACCCAAGCACGAATGCTTTGGGATGACAACTACCTTTACATTGCCGCCCAACTGGAAGATCCTCACGTATGGGCCAACTTGCAGCAACGGGATACCATTGTATATTACGATAACGATTTCGAAGTATTCATAGATCCCACCGGCGACGCACACAATTATTATGAAATAGAGGTGAACGCCATCGGAACCGTGTTCGATCTCTCGGTAGAAAAGCCCTACCGTTCGCCACGGCGGGGACATGTTCAGTTCCAGTGGAATTGTCCGGGACTGAAAATCGCCACCCACATTGATGGAACCGTGAACAAAGCAGATGACAAGGACAAAGGATGGACTGTGGAAATGGCCATACCCCGCAAAGCCATCGCCGCAGAATTCGACAATTATCTGAAGGCAGGCAATTACCTGCGTATCGGATTCTCACGTGTGGAATGGCAATATGAGATTGACAAAAACGGACGATACAACCGCAAAAAAGATGTACAGGGAAAGTTCTTGCCCGAAGACAACTGGACTTGGGGAGCCACCGGACAAGTAGCCATGCACATGCCCGAAAGATGGGGATATGTGTATCTGTCAGAAAAGAAAGCAGGAAATGGCAACGAGGACTTCCATTACCCTGCATCATATCCTGTGGAACGCCTGCTCTGGGCAATGTTTTATGCTCAAGAAGAACAATTTGCCAGGAACGGCCGCTATTACAGCAACCTCAAAGACTTCTGCCTGACCGAAAAGGAAGTGCGGAGCCTGCCCGAAAACAGCCACATCAAAGTGGAAGCCATCAGTCATAAATACGAAATAACCGTGACATTGCCCGACGGAAAGAGCATCAGCATCGACGAGGCAGGGCAATTGTACCGCAAATAAGTCTGACAGACAAATTATCCTGTCATACAAAACAGCAGCAGAATTACCAAATACTCTTTTCTCACACGACTTTTCTTTTTAATAAATATGTTCCCTTAACCAAGTATTTGCACTCTCTGTTATTCAGAGAGTGCAAATATTTATGACAGAAACTATTTCTTATCCCACCAAATACGGCCTTCCGTACGGTTAGTACCTGTACCATAATCGGAATCTTCCATCAGCATCTTGACAGCCTCATTGTAATTGGTAAGATTCAGGCTGTTGGGGGTGCTCAAAGAATTGCGGCGCGGAATAATCAAATCGACACTTGACGTCTGGATGGTCTCAAGATAACCCACACCGGCTTCGGGTATAGGCTGATCCTTGAAACGTGGAAGACCGGTACGTTTCCATGTAGCCCACATTTCTTCGGGCTGCATGTAGAGATTAATCCATTGCTGAGAGATTATTTTTTCAAGCGTTGCCGTCTGAAACTCCGGCCGGGCCAGATAAGCGGCAATTTTAGCATCCGTGATGGGATTGTAATTGGATGCCGTCTCCGAAACCTGAGCAATGACATACATGTTGGCAGCCCAACCTTTATATTGCTCTATTGAAGCCTTAATGCCTTCGCGATACCAAGCGGTGGCATCCTTTCCCGCTACGGAAGCACCTTTCTTTATGGCTATTTCGGCCAGCATAAAGCAAGTTTCCGGGTAAGTAAGGATGGGGGTAAAGCAATCTATCTTATCCTGATTGATCTCATACTCCACTGCTTCAATGGCACGTGCCGGCATATTGTTGTTACCGTTGCGTCCACCATTCTTCACGTAGTAACGGCTTTCCACTTGAGAGTGCATACGGATTTCCATATTCGCCTCCGTACCGTCTGCCTTGTGATAAGGTACTGTCAAATAAGCATTCTTATGATAAGTGCTGTTTGCGCTGTCCGGATTGGCAGATATCCCTACATACCGGTCTGTGAATTGCGAATAATGATTCTCATAGTCGGGATATTCTTTCTTGAAGATTTCAAACCATTCGTCATTACTCGTATTGTTGTTACCATCGCCAAATCCATTGCGACGCACCATGATAGGGAGACGCGGGTCGTTATAAGTCTTCAGATAGTTGACAAAAGCTGCGCTGGCACAATAGTTACTGGTGATACCCTGAATATCATCCGTATTGTTGTTATAGTCATTGGGATGGTAGTAAATGCACGATTCCGCATTGCTTCCCATCACGTTGCTTGCAGAAGCAAGCACTTCATTGATGACACTGTTATAAAAATCAGTATCAGCCTTCTCAAGCCGTTGAGCCATCTTCACACGCAGTGTGTTACCGAATTTAATCCACTTGGCTACGTCGCCTCCATAAAAGAAGTCATTCGCTCCCAAAGGATACTGCATGGCAGACGATGCCTGAAGCTTGCCCACGGCTCCCTTCACATCCGAATCTATTTTCTTATACATGGGTGTACCGTCCAGCGCCTTCTGATAAAGATCATACTTTGGCGTGCGAATGCCCTCACTCTGTGCCTTGAAGGCTTCAGTGATGGGAGCTGCTCCGTATGTATCAAGAATCTGCCACTGTTTGTAGCTAAGCAGGATCTGTGCAATAGCCCCTACGTCACTGTAACGCTCGGCCTCGGCTTGTGCCGGAATCACACTCTTGATAAGATAATCCAGATTCAGCCCCACTCCACCATAGTAGTCGCCATAAGATGGAGAATAAGGTTCAGGAGTCTCATTGGGCTTTGACAGCGAGATGTAGTTGCCACTCGATGGTCCGCCTGCCGACACCAGATATTGCATATAAACCATTACGCCACTATACTTTCCCGTCAGATGTGCACGGGAACTATTGTTAAAATTCTGCGTAGCCCCGGTAAATACATTACGGGGATCGGCATTGCCAAGTTTCTCAGGATCAGTATTCAACTCCTGAAAGTCGCTCAAACAACCTGTAAGCATCAGTGCGGAGCAGACTCCTGCGAATAAATATTTCAGCTTCTTCATAAATAATCTGTTTTTAGAATCTTAGAGTTAAATTAACAGCAAACGTACGATAGAATGGTACACCACCAATGTCCATAGGCTGCAACGGATTGTTACTTGATATGGAAGCCGGATTCAAGCCATCCGTCAATTTATTGATGATATAGCAAATATTACGGGCGGTAAAACCAACACGTAAATAATTTGCTCCGAACTTCTTGCATATATTCTCGGGCAAGCGGTAACCTAAGGAGATTTCACGCAGGCAGAACCATGTGTTATCTTGAATAGATCCCGGCATGGCAGGCATACCCCAACCATAATTCCATGCATACCACGACCCCGTCATGACGGGACGGATATTCTTTTCAGAGAGAGCTTGCGCATAGGTCATACCGCTAACGTCCACCAATTCGCCGGCAGTACCGTCAGCGTTTTGTACCGGTGCTTTGGTTCCTTCGGCAAATACGGCATCCAGCAGCAGACCGTCGTATGCAGTCTCACCTTTATAATTGATGCGCGCAACACCACCATGCTCTTTGTCACGGCCTTCGAGTGTTGACTTCAAGGTTCCTCTCGGTATGGAGTACTTCCACATGTTGGAGAAATAGTTACCTCCGAAACGTCCGTCACCTTGTATATAAAGGTCAAAATTCTTATAGGAAAGGGAAGTATTCAAGCTCAATGTGAAGTCAGGCTCTACCTTGCCCAAAATATGGCGGTCTCTATCTCCTTCCTCATTACGCTGATATAATGTAACAGGCGAATACATAGATACTCCGTTGGTGGATCCGTATTCCTGATCATACTGAATAAGCATCTTGCCATTACGCGGGTCGCCGTCGGCTCCCTGGAATGTAGCCAAAGGAGACATGTAAGAAGAGTTGAGGTAAGAAGTCAGCACACCGAACTCTCCTCCCTCATAGGCCCAGATTTCAGGAGCAGCATCGTAGCCGTCCATCAACTTCCATTCTTTCACATTGTCATCCAATTCTTTGATTTTACCACGATTCAGCGTAAAGTTTCCGCCTAAAGACCAGCGCCAATCTTTTGTACGGATCGGGGTAGCGTCAAGTTGAATTTCAATACCCTGATTCTGGATGTTACCGGCATTAATCAATTGGCTGCTTGCACCCGACTCTCTGACCGAACCCACACTCATAATCTGGTTGTATGTATTGGTCTTATAATACGCAAAGTCTATGCTCAAGCGTTCGTCAAAGAAACGCAAATCAGCTCCAAGCTCAATGGACTGCTGGATTTCAGGCTTCAGGTTTTCATTGAATGCTGTTCCCAAGTTAGGGGTAGCTGCAAGGACCGAGCCACTTTTGTCGGGAGTATAAATAGGAGACTGTGCAAAAACTCCGAATCCATTGGACGTAGCATAAGCGGACGTACCCATACCTACACGGGCCAGTGAGGCACGCAACTTACCGAATGAGAACCATTCGGGCAGTTTTTCCTTAAAAGTGTCGGTAAACACCCAAGAAGCATTGGCCGACGGATAGAATACGGAATAGTTATTCTTACCGCTGAGTACATAGGAAGGATATGTAAGAGAAGACAACCAGTCGTTACGGGCTGTCAATTCAAGAAATACTTGATCACGCCATCCTAAATTAAGAATGCCCGAAACACCGAATGTCTGCTGGTTGCGCGGAGTATAATTAAATGTAGGTTCAATCTTGTTCACCGAGTTGGAGAAAGCAAACACACCCGGAATCACCAGACCGCCATTAGTGCCCTTCTTCCAGTAATTCTTGGCGGTATTGCCATAAAGTTCAGTAGCTAAAATCGCGGAAAGTGAAATTTCTTCTGATCCGATATTAATCTTGTTGTCGGTGGACTGCAACATTCCCATGAAGTTATAGTTGCCTTCCGTGCTGCCATTGCGTTCATAATAGCCCGAACCTGAAGGACCGAAATTTGCACCCGTGCCGAATCTTTTCTCCATATAGCCTACATTGTAATAGTTATAGTTGCCTTTGATGCTGGCAGTCAGCCATGGGGCAATTTTGGCACGCAACGTCAAGTCGGCAAGCAGTGACTGCTCCGAGCGTTCTCTGACGGCTGTATCACGTGTATGCAGATAACTGCTGAGAGTGCCGAACGCGCTGCTTGATTCAACCGCTTGCGTCTCCGGATCACGGTATTGTGCAATGTGCGCGCCTATGTCATAGTTACGCGGCAGGTTATAGGCAGTAATCATACCCACATTGTTTCCCCAATCCCATCCGCCTTGACTTGCGCCATTAAGAGCTTTGGAAAATGCATATTTAACTCCCAGTTCTACGGAGAATACTTTATTGAGATCTGTCAGCCCCTTGAACGCTATATTATGTCGCTGAAAATTATTCCGCACAAACACGCCTTTATTGTCTGTATAGCCATAAGATACACGGAAAGAAGATTTCTCTCCCCCACCACTGATGGCTACGTTAGTAGTACTGTTCATTCCGGTCTGATAAAACTCTTTCCAGTTGTCGGGATGAGCCACATAAGGAGTGGATTCTCCATTAGGCAGATATTGGTTTACCATCTGTCCATCCATTCTGGGACCGAAACTGTTCGATGTCTTCTGCAGAGAACCATCGGCCATGAAGCCTCCCTGCGTACCGTTATAGGTAGTACCCGCACCATAGATGTTCTGAAGGGTTACCGGAGATTTGTAAACGTCAGTCCATTCAACGGTCTGGTTTATTTCAATCCCCAGTCCCTGTTTGCCATACTTGCCTCCCTTGGAGACAATCACGACCGCACCGTTGGCGCCACGCGAACCGTAAAGTGCCGTAGCAGCCGCACCCTTCAGCACAGTGACACTCTCATAATCTGACGGGTTCAGGTTCTTCAACTGCGATCCCCAGTCAGTGCCATTCAGGTTACCCGTCACAGCCTCCTGAATAATCATGCCATCGATTACGAAAATAGGTGAGTTATTTTTGTCAATAGATTTAGCACCACGAATCGTGATGGAAGAAGAAGAGGTGATACCCGAAGCGCCCCCTGTATTAATCTGTACACCTGCCACTTTTCCTTGCAGCGCATTAACCGGGCTGAGGGCGCTGGCACGTTCCATCTCCGAAGTAGAAACTTTGGAAGTAGCATATCCCACTGACCGGGCCTGTTTAGAAAGTCCCAAAGCAGTTACCACCACTTCACCCAACATTTTGCTGTCATCCTCCAGAACAATCTCCATCCTCTTGCCGTTGTAGGCCACCTCTGTCGTCTTATAGCCAATAAAAGAGACAACAATGATATCTCCTTTCTTCACACCCGAAAGAGTAAAATCTCCATTCACACCGGTAATGACACCATTCGTGGTTCCTTTTAGCACCACATTCGCTCCGATAACCGTTTCTCCCTTCGAGTCAATAACCGTTCCCTTGACAGTGCTTCGTCCTCCCTTGTCCTGTTGAAGCGCATCACCGAAGGACGATGAGTGATCCTTTTGTGTCTTGGCAACAGGAGGCAGTGCCTCCTCATTCGCAGTCCCCAAGGCAGCCTCACCCCATAATGGAGAGGTACTTCCAAAAAGCAGACCCATCAAAAGCAGTCTTCTAAATCTGATTTCTGTTCTCATAAATAATAGTTTTTGAAGTTAACATTAGCCTTGCATAGATACTATATCTGTACAATTACATTACAAGCTAACACTTCACTCCAAGAGAAGTATGAGTAAGACAGAGAATTTATTTACGATACATCCCGTTGTCCGCCACTTTTGTATCACATCGTTCGTGATAGAAAAGGATAAAAGTTACACTTTGTTCTATGGATGCAATAGCTCGTTGCGATATCTCCGATTGCCAAGGAGTTTTCTTCATTACGCCAAACACTTGTGTACAATGTTTGCAAATTCGATAATACCTTATTTCTGTAAACGTGCTATTTCTTTTTTTGCGAAGCAGAGAACGGCCCTCCGAAATGGCCGAGAATTTTATTTATGAAGCGTTTCTTCATGCGTTCCGTGGGAATGGGATAATCCGAAGATACTTCGTCCGAAGCATCAGTCAATCTCAGCATATCTTCGTCTATATGACGTGACAGGAAAGCCTGCCCTTCTTCCGTCAATAGCCATGCCAAAACCTGCTTGCGTTCTTCTTCCGCTAATTTGCCATCAAAATACTCATTTAATATTTCCGGAGTAAAACCCATCCTATTTCCTTTTTTAGTTAATGAAACACTTGTTTCCAATAGATGGTATGAGTCCATTCTATTTTATTAACCCTTGCAAATGTACAAAAAGGATAGATATTTGAATTCTCCGAAAATTATTTTTTAGCCAAATTTACAATATTTTGCCCATGGCCTTTTTTAGCATCTTAATCGCCTGCATATAATGAGATTTGACCGTAGATATACTGATATTCATTTTCTCAGCGATCTGTTGGTTTGACAGTTCCGCCTCTATCTTGAGCCTGCATATCTCCCGCTTTTGCAATGGTAAGGCAATAATGGCCCTCCGCAGATATTCTTTCGTTTCCCTTTGTTCTAATGCAGCAAGGAAGCCCTCGTCATCTCCTGCAACACCATGCAAAATGTCTTCGTGACTTTCTTGAACTACCTGCTGATGCCGCAATTCATTGAGTACATAATTCTTCATAATCGTGAAAAGTAAACTTCTTGTACCGTTGGAAAAGTTCAAAGATTCTCTCTGCTCCCAAATCTTCATGAAAGTGTATTGAACAGCATCTTCTGCTTCCCTTCCCGATCTTAGATAACGATAAGCCAAAATATATAGCAGGCGATGATACTGGTCGAACAAGCAAGAGAAAGCCTCAACATCTCCCTGTTGCAAACGTTCCAGAAATAACTTTTCAGGAGTTATAGATACATTTTTTTCCATGACATCATAAAGCAGGCTTTAAGGCTCAATGCTAATTTATTGACTAATAAAAATAGAGAACACTCAAAGATACTAACTTTATTTTATCATGCATGCTTGATGACGTTATTTTTTCAAATTATCCCTCAAAAATCATGTATATACACGCCATCTGAATTTCAAAACATCTGTCTGACCCGTTCTATGCCTCTCACCAATGTATCTATTTCTTCTTTGGTATTATAAAGACCGAAGGAGGCACGAACCGTTCCTTCGATGCCCAAACACTGCATAAGCGGCTGGGCACAGTGGTGTCCGGTACGTACGGCGATGCCGAGACGATCGAGTAAAGTACCCATATCGAAATGATGGATGTCACCGACAAGAAAAGAGATGACGCTTCCCTTATCTGCTGCCTCACCAAAGATGCGCATTCCGGGAATCTCCTTCAAATGCCGCATGGCATAGCCGGTAAGCTCTTGCTCGTAGGCGGCAATCCGGTCCATACCTATGAGCGATACGTAGTCCAAAGCTCTGGCAAGCCCGGTAGTACCTATATAATCGGGTGTGCCTGCCTCGAACTTGAAGGGAAGTTCGTTGAATATGGTCTTTTCAAATGACACGTGCTGTATCATCTCACCACCTCCTTGATAGGGCGGCAATTTATCGAGCCATTCTTCCTTGCCATAGAGCACTCCTACGCCGGTAGGACCATAGACTTTGTGACCGGAGAACACAAAGAAATCGGCATCCAGTTCTTGCACGTCCACCGGCATGTGAGGGATGGACTGTGCACCGTCAATAAGCACGGGCACTCCCTGTTCGTGGGCAAAGGCAGTCATTTCCTTTACGGGATTGACTGTGCCTAAAACATTGGAGACATGGGCAATGCTCACAATCTTCGTACGTTCGGAAAACATTTTCTTATATTCGTCCAACAGCAGTTCACCCTTATCATTCATCGGGATCACTTTGAGGGTAATGCCGCGCTTGGCTGCCAGCAATTGCCAGGGAACGATGTTGCTGTGGTGCTCCATGACGGAGAGTATGACCTCATCCCCTTCGTGCATGAACTCCTCACCAAAGCAGGAGGCAAGCAAATTGATGCTCTCGGTTGTGCCTCGTGTAAATATAATCTCGGCAGTGCTGCGGGCATTGATGAACCTGCGCACCGTCTCACGCGAAGCCTCGTGCAGTTCCGTGGCCTGCTGGGATAGGAAATGCACGCCACGATGCACATTGGCATTAACAGAGTAATACTCATCGGTGATAGACTCTACCACGGTACGAGGTTTCTGGGTGGTGGCTCCATTGTCTAAGTAAACCAACGGCTTGCCATATACTTTGCGGGAAAGTATGGGGAAATCGGCTCTTATCTTTTGTATATCCATATCAATTCTTTATTTGCAAATGGCACATCCCTGGCATTTGTTGAGTTCACCGCGGAATCGCTTCTCCACCAACAGATGCAGACGATCTTTCAATGCGTCCAGACGAATGGTGTCAATGACTTCGTTTACAAAGGCAAACATCAGCAACAACCGTGCTTCGTGTACAGGGATACCACGCTGCCTCATATAGAACAAAGCGGTTTCATCGAGCTGTCCTACCGTGGCTCCGTGGCTGCACTTCACATCGTCCGCATAGATTTCAAGCTGTGGCTGGGTGTACATGTGTGCATCACGCGTGGCACATAAGTTGCGGTTGGTTTGCTGCGAACTGGTATGCTGTGCGCCGGGACGTACAAGTACCAGTCCGGCAAAAGCGCCAACCGCCCGGTCATCGAGAACATATTTATAAAGTTCGTTGCTGGTGCAGTAGGACGCCGCATGGTCTATGGATGTATTGTTGTCCACATGCTGATTTTTGTCAGCAATCGCCATGCCGCAGAGATTCAACTCGGCATGCCGGCCGGCGAGAGTGACCCGTGTGGTGTTGCGAGTGGTTCCGTTGTGCAAGGTCATTCCGTTGAGCAGAACATTACTGCCCGCTTCCTGCTTGACATACAGGTTGCTGATACGTACGGTGCTGGTGTGGGTTTCTTCCAGTTCATAAAAGTCAAAAACAGCATTCTCGCCTACAAAGGCCTCGATGACCTGTGTCGCCAAGAAATTGACGGAATCCATGGCATGGTCGCATGCCAGCAAACGGACTTGAGCACCTTCTTCGAGGATAATCAGTACGCGGCGATTAACAAGAAAATCAACGTCACCGCGCAGGATATTGACCAGTTGGATGGGCTTCTCCACCACCACGTTCTTAGGGACGTAAAGCAACACGCCGTCTTGTGCAAAAGCTGTATTGAATGCCGCCACACCATCTTCAGCGGTATTTGCCAGTTTGCCGTAATATTTCCTTACCAGTTCGGGATTCTGCTCCGCCACTTCCTTCAGGCTGCCGAAGATAACGCCTTGAGGAAGATGTGACTTCGGCAAGGTTTTGTTATAGAAAGCATCGTTCACCACAAAGTAGAGGGCTGTACTCATGTTGGGCACATCGCACTTGAATACTTCATAAGGATTTACGGGAAGTTCCAGACGGTTCAAGTTCAAGCCATAATCCGGTTCAAAGAAGTTGCTGACATCCGTATATTTATATTTCTCCTGCTTACGAGTGGGAAATCCGAGCCGTTCAAAGTCGGCAAATGCGGCGGAACGCGGTGCATTCAGCACCTCCGCGCTATGCCGGCATATCGTAGCTTCCGTCTGGGAGAAAAGGTCTATATATTGTTGTTCGATACTCATTTTATGTAATGATGAATTTATAATTCACTCTCCTTTTTTATCCAATCAAAACCACGCTTTTCTATTTCCTGAGCCAATTCCGGTCCACCGGTCTTGACGATACGTCCGCCAAGCAGTACGTGCACGATGTCGGGTCTCAGGTAATCCAGCAAACGCTGATAGTGAGTGATAACCATGGCACTGGTATGCGGTGTTTTAAGTTTGTTGAAGCCATCGGCCACAATACGCAGAGCATCAACGTCAAGTCCGGAATCCGTTTCGTCCAGAATGGCGAAGGCGGGTTCAAGCATGGCCATCTGGAAAATTTCGTTACGCTTCTTCTCACCACCGGAAAAGCCTTCGTTCACACTGCGGTTGGCAAGTTTGTTGTCCAGTTCCACGATAGCGCGCTTCTCACGCATCAGTTTAAGGAATTCGCTGGCGGAGAGTGCGGGCAAATGGCGATACTTGCGCTGCTCGTTGACGGCGGCACGCATAAAGTTTACCATCGATACGCCAGGAATCTCAACCGGTGACTGAAAAGAGAGGAAAATACCCTCGTGGGCACGGTCTTCGGGTGGCATGGCGAGAAGGTCCTTGCCGTTGAAGATGACCGAACCTTTAGTGACCTCATAGGCGGGATGCCCCACCAAAACATTGCTCAACGTACTTTTTCCAGCACCGTTCTGCCCCATCAGTGCATGCACCTCGCCATCGCGAATGACAAGATCGATGCCTTTCAATATTTCCTTGCCGTTAATGCTGGCATGCAGGTCTTTTATTTCTAACATTTTTATTTTACTGTTTGACTGTTACTGTATTTTGATTCGTTCCTTCACATTGCTCCGAACAGACACCTTTACCCTACACTCCCTTCCAGTGAGATGGCAAGCAGTTTCTGTGCTTCTACCGCAAACTCCATCGGGAGTTTGTTGAGCACTTCCTTGGCATAGCCGTTCACTATCAGACCAACGGCGTCTTCGGTAGAAATGCCGCGCTGGTTGCAATAAAATATCTGATCTTCACTGATTTTACTGGTCGTGGCTTCATGCTCCACAATGGCCGTTTCGTTATGAATATCCATGTAAGGGAAAGTATGCGCACCACACTTGTCACCCAGCAACAGAGAGTCGCACTGGCTGTAATTGCGGGCGTTGTCCGCTTTGGCAGATACACGCACCAGTCCACGGTACGAGTTCTCGCTCTGTCCGGCGGAGATGCCTTTGCTCACGATGGTGCTCCGAGTATTCCTCCCCAAATGTATCATCTTCGTGCCCGTATCTGCCTGCTGATGGTTGTTAGTCACAGCCACACTGTAAAACTCAGCAGTAGAATTATCACCCGAAAGGATACACGAAGGATATTTCCAGGTAATGGCGGAACCGGTTTCCACCTGTGTCCACGACAGCTTGCTATCCACACCCTTGCAATGACCGCGCTTGGTCACAAAGTTGTAAACACCTCCCCGTCCCTCGGCATCACCCGGATACCAGTTTTGCACAGTGCTGTATTTCACCTCCGCACGATCATGCACCACTATTTCCACAATAGCAGCATGCAGTTGGTTCTCATCGCGCATCGGCGCCGTACAACCTTCCAGATAAGACACATAAGAATCATCTTCGGCCACAATCAGAGTCCTCTCAAACTGCCCAGTGTTGCGGGCATTGATGCGGAAATAAGTGGACAGTTCCATCGGACAACGCACTCCCTTAGGGATATATACGAAAGAACCGTCGGAAAAGACGGCCGAATTCAATGCAGCAAAAAAATTGTCGCGGTAGGGAACCACCGATCCAAGATACTTCTGCACCAGATCGGGATGTTCGCGTACGGCTTCGCTGAAGGAGCAGAAGATGATGCCTTTCTCCATCAGCGTTTCCTTAAAAGTGGTCTTTACGGACACAGAGTCCATAACGGCATCTACCGCCATGCCACTCAGTGCCATCTGTTCCTCCAAGGGTATGCCCAGCTTATTGAATGTTTTCACCAGTTCGGGATCCACCTCATCCATGCTCTGCGGAGTATCCTTTTTCTTCTTCGTAGGGTCAGCATAGTAAGAGATAGCCTGATAATCAATCTCAGGAATATGGAGATGCGCCCATACCGGCATCTCCAGCGTCAGCCAATAACGGTAGGCCTTCAGGCGGAATTCCAGCAACCATTCCGGTTCTCCCTTCTTCTCCGAAATGAGCCTGACGATATCTTCGTTCAGTCCGCACTCGATAACCTCCGTATGGACATCGGTGCTGAAACCGTACTTGTACTTTTCTTCTGCAATCTTCCGCACCAGTTCGTTGGAAGGCTTCCTCTCATCTGCCTTCCCGGACCCGCCGGCTATGGGTATTTTATTTTTGTCTTTCAGATTCTTCTGTTGCATGATTCTTCAATAAAAATTGTTCGGTAACGTGCTTTGCCGCAGGAAGGAATATCCCGCCGAAAGAGTTCATTGGATAATATAACGCAGATTCCTGCTTTTTTGTTTGACTGATCAGCTTGTTGTCTCCATCCACAAATTCGATGACTCCGATCAGCAGGCTGACAAGTAACAGATACTTGAGTGCCCCCAATCCGCTTCCCAGCCAACGGTTCAGCCACCCCAGCGAGATAGCTTCCATTGCCTTGGTCAGCATGGAGGCCACTATGGAAAATCCCAGTGGAACCACCACCCAAATGATGACAAACGCCAATATCTGCGCAAATGTCATGGAGTCGGTCACCGTGGGACACAATTTCGCTGCCAAAGGAGCGTACAGAGCTTTTGCCGCCAGCAGGCCGACGACCAGCCCCAGCACGGATGCCAGTTGTTTGATGAGTCCTTTCATGAAACCGATCACCGCACCGGTTCCAAAAGCTATGATGATAAGAATGTCAATAGTTGTCATAATTCAATCCGTAAATAATGCTTCAGCCGCAGATGACACGGACGACGCAGATCAATAGGCTGCGCTACACTCCTTATCGCGCCGCACAGAGAGAAAATCTGTGTCATCCGCGTCATCTGCGGCTGAAATTTTTTAGTTCTTCGCTATATTACTACAAAGTCTGTTTTACTTCCACTTCTTCGTAAGATTCGATGATGTCTCCCACTTTGATGTCGTTGCAACCCGTCAGGCTGATACCACACTCGAAGTTGGTTCCCACCTCTTTCACATCGTCCTTGAACCGCTTCAAAGCATTGATGGAGCCAGTGAAGACAACGATACCGTCGCGAATCAGACGGGCCTTGTCGCTGCGTTTCACCTTTCCGGTCTTCACCATAGCACCTGCCACAAGTCCCACCTTCGTGATATTGAACACCTCGCGCACCTCGATGGTTGCTGTGACCTGCTCTTTCAATGTAGGCGCCAGCATACCTTCCATAGCAGCTTTCACCTCCTCGATGGCATCGTAGATAACGGAATACTTGCGGATATCCACACCCTCTTGCTCCGCCAACTTGGCAGCCGCACCCGAAGGACGTACCTGGAAACCGACGATAATCGCATTTGAAGCGGCAGCCAAAGACACATCCGATTCGGAAATCGCTCCCACACCTTTGTGGATCACGTTTACCTGTACCTGTTCGGTAGACAGCTTAATCAAAGAATCGCTCAATGCTTCTACTGATCCGTCCACGTCACCCTTCACAATCACGTTCAGTTCGTGGAAATCACCCAATGCCAGGCGGCGTCCCACTTCATCAAGCGTCAGCATCTTCTGCGTACGCAAGCCTTGCTCACGCTGCAACTGTTCGCGTTTGTTGGCTATCTCACGGGCTTCCTGTTCAGTTTCGATCACATGGAATGTGTCACCGGCGGCAGGAGCACCGTTCAAGCCCAATATCAGGGCAGGCTCGGAAGGTCCCGCCTCCTTCATGCGCTGGTTGCGCTCGTTGAACATGGCCTTCACCTTACCATAGCTTGTACCGGCCAGAACGATGTCGCCCATCTTCAATGTACCGTTGGAAACCAGTACCGTAGCCACATAACCACGACCCTTGTCCAGTGAAGACTCAATGATGGAACCGGTGGCATTGCGGTTGGGGTTTGCTTTCAGATCGAGCATCTCCGCTTCCAAAAGCACTTTCTCCATCAACTCGGCAACACCGACACCTTTCTTTGCCGAAATATCCTGTGACTGATATTTACCGCCCCATTCTTCCACCAAGAAGTTCATGGCAGCCAATTCTTCCTTGATCTTGTCCGGATTGGCAGTAGGCTTATCAATCTTATTGATTGCAAATACTATAGGAACACCCGCAGCCATGGCATGGTTGATGGCCTCCTTGGTCTGAGGCATCACGTCATCGTCCGCAGCGACAATGATGATGGCAATATCAGTGGCTTTCGCTCCACGGGCACGCATGGCCGTAAACGCTTCGTGTCCCGGAGTATCGAGGAATGTAATCTTTCGCCCGTCTTCCAGAGTGACGTGGTAGGCGCCGATATGCTGTGTGATGCCGCCCGCCTCACCGGCAATTACATTTGCCTTACGGATATAGTCCAGCAATGAAGTCTTACCATGGTCAACATGTCCCATCACCGTCACAATCGGAGCGCGATGTTCGAGATCTTCCTCTGCATCTTCTTCCTCCACAATAGCCTGAGAAACTTCCGCACTGACATATTCTGTCTTGAAGCCAAATTCTTCAGCCACCAGATTGATAGTCTCGGCATCCAGACGCTGGTTGATGGAAACCATAATGCCGACGCTCATACAAGTGGCAATGACCTGTGTAACAGAAATGTCCATCATGTTTGCCAACTCATTGGCAGTCACGAATTCGGTGATTTTCAACACCTTGCTTTCCGCCATTTCCAAATCCTCCAACTCTTGCATGCGGTTAGAGGCTATATCACGCTTTTCCTTACGATATTTGGCTCCCTTGTTCTTTCCTTTGGATGTGAGGCGTGCCAAAGTCTCTTTCACCTGCTTTGCCACATCCTCCTCTTTTACCTCCTGTTTGATGACAGGCTTCTTGAAGCGATCCTTATTACGGTTTCTGTTGTTATTACCGCTGTTTGCACCATGCTGACCACCAGCAGCATGCTGGCCGCCTTGCTGGCCTCCACCGGAGGGTGCGCCGCCGTTTCTGGAACGGTCATTGCCACCGCGCTGGAAATTGGAAGCGTTATTGATGTCAACCTTCTCTTTATTGATACGAACGCGTTTCTTCTTGTTCGCACCAGCATCGGCATTAGCGTCTTTCGGCTTATTATCGTCACGGCGTATCTCTTTGATGATCGCCTCCTTTATCTGCTTCTTCTGGTCCTGACGCAATTTGTCTTTTTCTTCACGTTCCTTACGTTTTTCCTCTTTCGATTTCTTCTTCGGACGTGTAGATTGGTTCAGCGCAGCCAAGTCAATTTGTCCGATGACATTGATCTTCGAGACAAATTCAGGCTGATGTATTTTGAAGATTTCCTCTCCTTCTTTTGCTACTTTTTCCTCTTTTTTGGCCGGAGCTTCTTCAGCTACCGGTGCCTGAACGGGCACTTCTTTCATTTCTTCCTTTTTAGGTTCTTCTTTGACCTCAACAACGGGCACGGGCTCTTCCTTAATGGCAGGGGCCGGTTGGGGGTCGGATTTGGGTTCCGGTTTATGTTCCGGTTCGGGCTTATATTCCGGTTCGGGCTGAATCATAGGGGCAGGTTCCGGTTCCGGCGCTTCGACAACGACCGGCGCAGGCGTTTCTTTCTTCTCCTCTACAACTCTCTCTGCCACTTCTTCTTTTTTCTCCTCTTCTTGGATAGGGGCGGTTCTGCGGTTCAGCTTGTCCAAGTCAATCTTGCCGACGGGCTTGAACTTAGGACGGGCATCCTCAGGAACAACCGTCTTAATCTCCTCTGGTTTCGCTTTTTCCTGCGCTTCCTTCTCATAACCGTCAATAGACACAGATGCCTTATTACGGTCTTTCTGACGTTCCTGGCTGAAACGCTCCGATTTTATTTTAAGGTCCTTATCTGTACTAAACTCCCTCTTGAGCAGATCAAACTGCTCATCGGTAATCTTCGTATTCGGATTTGCCTCTACGGTAAATCCTTTCTTCTGCAGAAACTCGACAGCCGTCGTAATTCCCACATTCAAATCTCTTGTTACTTTGTTTAACCTTATCGTCATACTAATTTAATGAATTAATGCGCCAATATGCTAATGTGCTAATTGGCAGAGAAAAAAGAGAAAGTGCGCTTCATCCGATATGCTATCTGCATTGGCACATTAGCATATTACCCCATTACCACATTACTGCTCCTCCTCTTCAAACTCCTGTTTCAAAATGCGTAATACCTCATCCACCGTTTCCTCTTCGAGGTCCGTCTTTTCAATCAACATCTCACGGGGAGCGTTCAACACAGCTTTCGCCGTATCGATTCCGATAGCCTTGATGGCATCGATTACCCAACCGTCAATTTCATCGCGGAATTCATCCAGGTAAATATCCTCATCCTCTACCGCCTGATCCAGTTCACGGAACACGTCGATGGTGTACTCGGTCAACATACTGGCCAGCTTGATGTTCAAACCGCCTTTACCGATAGCCAGCGAAACTTCCTCGGGTTTCAAGAACACTTCTGCCTTATGTTCTTCCTCATTCAAGCGAATGGAAGATATCTTGGCAGGGCTGAGGGCACGCTGTATAAACAACTGAATATTCGATGTATAATTGATAACATCGATATTCTCGTTGCGCAGCTCGCGGACAATGCCATGAATACGGCTGCCCTTCACACCTACGCAGGCGCCTACCGGGTCGATACGGTCATCGTAGCTCTCAACGGCTATCTTGGCACGTTCGCCCGGGATGCGGGCAATCTTCTTGATGGTAATCAGTCCGTCATTGATTTCAGGTACTTCCATCTCGAACAGACGTTGCAGGAATATGGGCGATGTACGGCTCAGGATAATCTTCGGATTATTGTTCTTGTTATCCACGCGTGCCACTACGGCACGGGCAGTCTCACCCTTGCGGTAGAAGTCGCTCGGAATCTGCTCGGTCTTGGGCAGCAGCAACTCATTGCCCTCATCATCGAGCAGCAGCATCTCCTTCTTCCAAATCTGATAGACTTCCGCGTTGATGATAGTACCTACCTTATCAATGTATTTATTATAGATGCTGTCCTTTTCCAGTTCCATAATCTTCGATGCCAGTGTCTGGCGCAAATTCAGAATGGCACGGCGGCCGAAGTTGGCAAAGATCACCTCATCCGTCACTTCCTCACCTACTTCGTATGAAGCGTCAATCTTCCGTGCTTCGCTCAAGGGTATTTGCAGGTTGGAATTCTCCACATCCGCATCTGCTACCACTTCACGGTTACGCCATATTTCGAAATCTCCTTTGTCCGGATTCACGATTACGTCGTAATTCTCATCTGTGCCAAACATTTTCGCAATCACACTGCGGAACGACTCTTCGAGTACACTTACCATAGTGGTACGGTCGATGTTCTTCAGTTCCTTAAATTCCGAAAATGTGTCTATCAAGCTGACAGTTTCTTCTTTTTTGGCCATAGTCTTATTTAAAACTGATTAAGTATTTAGTGTATTTTATCTCATCGTACGCAAAGCTCAGGTCCTCGTCCACCATTTTGGGACGCTTGGCTCCTTCTTCTTTCACTTTCTTTTGAATGGTTACCACAAAATGCCGTTCGTCAGCCTCCTTCAGCACACCGCAAAGTTTGCGGCCGTCTTTAGTGAGCACTTCCACTTCGCTTCCAATGTGGTTGATGTACTGTTGCAGCACCTTGAAAGGCTGCCCTATGCCGGCCGACCCGACTTCCAGTTCATAATCCTCATCCTCGCGGCTCAACCTGGACTCTATGTAGCGGCTCAGCTCCACGCAGTCCTCAATCCAAACACCTTCCTTGTGGTCTATTTCCACCAAAATCTTGTCATCCGGGCTGATGATCACTTCCACCAGAAAGTAATCCTTTCCTTCCAGCCACTCGTCAACAATCTGACAAACAATTTTCTTTTCTATCATAGATTAACCATTGGGAACAAAAAAGAGGAGCTTTATCGCCCCTCCACCTTTCATCCGTTTTCGACTGCAAAGATATAAATAATCTGTTCGACTACAAAATATTAGAGAAAAAAAGAAAGATTTAACGGTTCAAACGGGGATTATATTGCAGACACGCCCTTGCAACATTTCAACACAAGACGTAAAACGAATGGCCTTATGAGCAGAAGATGATGCTTTATAAGACAAAAGTCTATACTTCATGAAGTGGATCATCATATGCCGCGCTGCACGAGATGTGCATGTCAAACAGTATGAGATGTACATCTCGTACAACATGAGATGCACATCTCAAGCATGCAATCTCTATTGTTTCAGGAAAAGAGTTAAGGAGATGCAAGCGGAAAGCAATACTCTTGCGCAACCATCGGAATTATAAGCCAGACAAATATTGCATATCGTCCCATAAAGGTTTACCTTTGTAAAGGTAAACTTTTATAAGATTACTCCATATAGACACATGTATCATGAAACAAAATCATTCCGTATGAATAAGTTTTTAATTTTTAGCATCCTGATTTGGATTTCGAGTAACACAATGGCACAGAGTTTAGAAAAGATGCAGTGGTTCAATGAACCGGAGAAATGGGAAATACGAGACAATGCGCTTTCCATGTATGTAACCCCTCAAAGTGATTACTGGCGTATTTCCCACTATGGATTTACGGTAGATGACGCACCGTTCCTCTACACAACCCGGGGCGGAGAGTTTGAGGTGAAGGTGAAAATATCCGCCGACTACAAAACCCGCTTTGACCAATCGGGACTGATGCTGCGCATAGACCATGAAAACTACATCAAAGCCGGTATCGAATTTGTGGACGGCAAATACAATATCAGTACCGTGGTAACTCACAAGACAAGCGACTGGAGCATCATCTCGCTGGATAAGCCTGTCCCCTTCATCTGGATAAAGGCTGTAAGGCGGCTGGATGCAGTAGAGGTATTCTATTCGTTTGACGACAAGGAGTATATGATGATGCGCAATGCATGGCTACAGGATAATTGCCCGGTAATGGTAGGCGTCATGGGCGCTTGCCCTGATGGGAGCGGATTCAATGCCCGGTTCGAGCACTTCTCCGTAAAACATCTGCCCGACCGGCGCCGGATGCAGTGGCTGAAAGACAACGCGGGAAAATAAAGAGGCAAGAACTGCTCTCCCACTATCCACATTAAAAAAAGAGGGCCGACAGCTTGGTTTCATGCTGTCGGCCCTCTTTCTATGGTCTAAAATGTATCATTGCTTATTCGGAGTCTCCCACTTCTTAGTATCCGTACAAACCACATTCATCACCTGGCTGCCCGCCTGGATACGGAAATCACCTTTCTCCAGAATCCATTTGCCGTCATAACCGACAAAAGCAAGGTCGGAGGCTTTCAGTTTCAAAGTAACGGTTTTGGACTCACCGGGATTCAGTTCCACCTTCTCGAAGGCACGCAGACGGCGGTTGTCGGGAGTAAGCGAAGCTATGAGGTCGCTACTGAACAGCAGAACGCTTTCCTTGCCGATACAGTTACCGGTATTCTTCACGTCCACCGTAAAGATCAGTTCATCGTTGGCACTGAAGTTGGGCTTGTTCACCTTGAGGTTGCTGTACGCAAAAGTGGTATAGCTCAAACCGTAGCCGAACGCCCATTGCACTGAAACCTGAGCGTCATAGTTATAAGCACCTTCCATCTGCTTGCCTATATGCTCGCATGGCTTGTAGTCGTAAGTAATCAGTGAGTTGATTTCCTTAGGATAAGTGAAAGGCAGCTTTCCGCTGAAGTTGGCGTCGCCGGCTATGAGATTTGCCAAGGCATCACCGCCATAATTACCCGGAAGCATAACGTCAACAACGGCTTTTG
Source organism: Bacteroides helcogenes P 36-108 (assembly GCF_000186225.1). Classification (NCBI taxonomy): domain Bacteria; kingdom Pseudomonadati; phylum Bacteroidota; class Bacteroidia; order Bacteroidales; family Bacteroidaceae; genus Bacteroides; species Bacteroides helcogenes. The sequence goes on from NC_014933.1 coordinate 697,138, forward strand.
CCAACGGCTCTATATCGCTGATGATGCGGGGGCGGCCTTCACTCAGGATCAGGATGACAGGTTTGCCGGTCTTCGCAAGCGCCTTCACCAGATCAAGCTGGTTCTCTGAAAGGAAAAGGTTGGTTAAGTTACCCGGAGTTTCGCAATAGGAGTTCTCGCCGATACAAGCCACGATGTAGTCGGCTTTGGCGGCGGCAGCTACGGCTTTCTCTATTTGGGGAGTGTTTTCTTCCCACCAATTGCCCTTGTCATTATAGGTCACACCGGCTTCATAAATCACATGATCCGCACCGAATTTGTTCGTGAAAGCTTCGAGAATGGTATTATAGGGTTCGGCACATGCTTCGGCGTTGCTGCCTTGCCAGGTGTAGGACCATCCGCCGTTGAGGCAGCGCATGGAGTTGGCATTCGGGCCTGTCAGCAATATTTTCTTGCCTTTTGCCAATGGCAAAACGGCATCCGTATTCTTCAGCAGCACCAAGGATTCTTCGGCTGCCTGAAGTGCGGCGGCAGCATGTTGCTTGCCGCCGAACAATGGAAAGTCTTTCAGGTCGTAATAAGGCTTTTCAAACAGATTGAGGCGGTACTTCAATCTTAATACGCGGCGCACGGCATCATCTATACGGCTCATAGGGACTTCTCCCTCCTGCACCAGCTCCTTGAGGAGTGGACAGAATCTCCAGTCGTACGGATCCATAGACATGTCGATGCCGGCATTGATGGCAAGCTTGATGGCCTCTTTCTTATCTTTCGCAATGTGGTCGCGCTTCCAAAGGTTGTCAATGTCCGCCCAGTCGGTCACAATCATGCCGTCCCACTCAAGGTCTTCCTTCAGCCATTTGGTGAGCAGTTCGTAATTGGCGTGAAAAGGCAGTCCGTTGTTCATGGCAGAGTTCACCATGACTGAGAGAGCGCCGTTTCTCACCATTTCAAGATAAGGGGCGAAATGCTTCTCGCGCATATCCTGCACCGTAATGGAAGACGGGGTGCGGTCTTTGCCTGAGACGGGTGCACCGTATCCCATGAAGTGCTTCATGCAGGCTGCCACATTGCGGGTTCCGATATGGTTGGGGTCATTGCCCTGAAAGCCTATGACAGCCTCGCGCCCCATTTCGGCATTGAGATAGCAGTCTTCACCGTAATTCTCCCACTGGCGGGGCCAGCGCGGATCACGACCGAGGTCGGTTACAGGAGCATACGTCCAGGGAATGCTTCCCGCCTTTGTCTCATAGGCTGAGATTTCGGCTCCGCGACGGGTCAGTTCCCGGTTGAACGCAGCGCCCATGTTGATGCCTTGAGGGAAGAAAGTACCTCCAAGCGTATAGGTAGTGCCGTGTATCTGGTCCACGCCATAGACGCAAGGAATCCCTATCTCCTTGATGGATTTCTCCTGAATACGTTTAATAATCTCCTGCCACTTGGCGGGAGTTTGCGCTATACCGTTGGGAACGTTGAGGATAGAGCCTACTTTGTACTTGCCGATGACGGAATCGAGCATCGCTTCGCTCAGCCGGAATCCATTGGAAGGATTTGCCTTCCGATCTTGCAGGAGGTCTATGGTAAGCTCGCACATTTGTCCCACCTTCTCGTCGAGGGTCATTTTCTTGAGCAGTTTCTCGATCTGCTGCTCCATCTTTGCATCCTGAGGAATGGCAGGGGTAACTTTGGTTTGTGCCGCAGTGGTCAACACCAGCCCGGACAGGGCTAAAGACAAGATTAACTTTTTATTCATGGTTTTTGTTTTGGTTTTTATATCTTGCAAAGATACCGACATCCCGCAAGAAATAATGATATTATTTAAACAATAACGGTGCAAATTCTGTCAGATAGATACGCCAGTTTTTCCAGATATGGCCTTCACCTGTTTCGTAATAGGTGTATTTATATCCTTTCTTATCAAGCAATTTACGATAATCCTCATTGGCCTTATAGAGAAAGTCCGCCTTGCCGATGCCGATCCAGTAAAGAGCAGGCTTCTTGGCGAACTGCGCCTTCAGCTTGCCCTCCATATTGCCATAAACAGGCGATTTCACATCTTTATCCGGCATGATGGCGGCAGAAAAGAGTCCCACGTAATTGAACATATCCGGATATTGCTTGGAGATGTGCATAGAATGGAATCCACCCATAGACAGCCCGGCAATGGCACGTCCCCGCTTACTTTTAACAGTGCGGTAGGTCTTGTCGATGAAGTTCACCACATCCGGAAATGCTGTCTCAAAAGAGCCTTCCATCGTCTTGGGCTGGTTCATGGAAGGAGCGATAAGTCCCAGAGAAGACTCCCCCGGAGCAGCTTCCTGCGCCGCATTGCCATTGGTCATCACTACAATCATCGGTTCCGCCTTGCCCTGTGCAATCAGATTGTCCAGAATCTGAGCAGCCCGTCCCAAAGCAATCCAGGCTTCTTCATCGCCTCCCATGCCGTGAAGCAGGTAAAACACCGGATAGCGTTTGCTGCCAACTTCATAACCGGCAGGTGTATAGACAGTCAGACGGCGCTCCATGCCCAATGAAGAACTGTTGTACCACACACGCGAAACGGTTCCGTGAGGAACTTTGTTGACCTTGTACAAATCGGCACGTTCTCCGCCGATAATGAAAACATTAGTCATGCTGGCCACATCACGAATCATGTGGACATTGCCCGGATCTGTGATCTTCAGCCCATCCACAATGAAAGAATAACTGTAAAGTTCAGGAGCAAGAGGTTCAGGGGTCGTATATTCCCACACGCCGTCTTTGCCTTCTGTCAGTTCGGCACTGCCCGGCCCGTCAAACTCTCCGAAGGGAGTCTTGATTTTCTGTGTCGGCAGAAAATCACCAGTTACCTGTACTTTCACCGCCTTCGGTGCTTTCAGACGGAAAGAAACCGTGTTGTTGTCGTGAACTTCCGGGGAAACCACAGACGCACCTTCCCAAAGAGCTTGTTGCGCGAAAGTCATCGCACACGCAAACAGCCCCATCAGCAAAAAAAAGAATCTTTTCATTTTTTCAGATTTATCAAGATATTTGTATAATATTCCACAAATATAAATGTTTTTTGTAACAACCTGTCATAAACTCCACAAGTTTTGCCCGATACACATTTATTCACTACATTTGTGGCGTTCTTAAAAACGACACTCTTATGGCACACCGGCTGAACACCAACAAACAGTTTATGATAGGTAACGGCATCCTTGCCTTTGCCGTGATTTTCGTAGTAGTAATCTTTGTCTATATGAGTATGAGGCTACAACAGAAAAAAGAAGAAGGCAGAAGTTTCAGCGAAGTATATACCATCACTCTTTCCAAAGGATTTACAGGTGACTCCACCTCTATCTTTATCAACGACAGTCTGTTCATCAATCAAAGGATCGCAGAAGAGCCTTTCACCATTGAAGTGAAACGCTTTGCCGAACAAAGCGCATTGATGATTGTGGACAATGCTACGGACAAACTCTCTCTCTTCGAATTGAGCGAAAAGGGTGGAAAATACAGATTTGAGAAAGATGGAGAAGAAGTGAAGCAATTGGCACAAGAATGAAAACAAACTGCAAATTAAAGAAGCATCACAAATCAGTGCGGTATTGTTTCAATTCCTTTCTTAACATCTGCGCCTTCCCATCCGTCAGGATGTCAAGCAGCTCCCAAAAGTGTACCCCATGATTCATCTCACGTGTGTGAGAAAGTTCATGTAACAGTACATAGTCAATCAGATGCTCGGGCAATAAGACCAGATAATAAGAAAGATTAATGTTGCCACGGGCCGAACAACTCCCCCAACGTCCGCTACTGGAATTAATCTTCACACTCTTATAAGGAAGGCTGTGCCGCATGGAAAGCATATAAAGCCGGGGCGGAAGAATAATCTTGGCATTTCGGCGCAAGGCTTCCTCTATCGCCTTACGAAGCCAGACTTGCAGCGCCTTATCTGAGAAATCGGCATTCGGAGGACAGACAATCTGCATTTTGCCAAGCTCCGAACGGGACAGAAAGCGTTCCCGCTGCCCGCTGATCAAAGTCAATTTAAAGAATTCCGCATCAATCCGGTAATTCAGATCGATCAATGGACGGGCTTGCCTCTGTTTGGCCGCTATCAGACGCGGCCGTAATTGTTCCACCGCATTTTCCAGTTCTTTCAATGTAGTGCCGGGAGGTATGGTAACATGCACTCCGTCCTCTTTTGTACGAAAAGTCAAGCGTCTTGCACGAATATTGACACGGACGTGCAAGCATCCGAGCTCTTTATCTTCCAAAATACGTTCTGCTACCATCTGTATTTTTCTAAATGAATGGACAAATGAACAAATAATCGGTCGGAAAAACAAGCAATTGTTTATCAAAAGCGAACAACCTGTCCGATAACGGACATCCATACGGATACATTTCGTCCATACTATCAATGACTTATGTTTTTGGCACAAGAATTGAGCATTAAGTCTCGATGGAACTTTCTGCAAAAAAAACATTTCGACATGCAACCTTTTCAGATAAAGTTACGTCTAATAAACAAATAGATAATCATAAAAAAGAAACGAATATGAAAAGTTTAACTACATTCATCGCAATCACTTTCCTGATGCTCAGCACAACGGCTTGTTCACAACAGCACACGTACCATTCCGGCAATTTCTTTGGAAACAAGACGGTTAAAGCAAGCAAGAACTACGTGACAAAAGACATCAAAGTGGAAAACTTCACCAAATTAAACGTAGCCGGCAGTCCTGACGTCACCTATACACAGAAATCCGGAAAGCCCAAAGTAGAAGTATATACTTCGGACAACATCGTAGATTTATTGGACATACGCGTCAAAGACAATACGCTTTACGTCGGCTTCAAGAAAAATGTGAGCGTATCTTATGACAAACTGAAAATCCGCATTTCCACAGAAAAATTAAACGGCATCTCCGTCGCAGGATCAGGAAATGTGGAACTGGCCAACGGGCTGAAAACAGATGACCTGAAAATATCCGTTGCAGGCTCAGGAGACATCAACGGGAGCAATATTTCTTGTACAGACCTCAATATCTCCATCGCAGGTTCGGGTGATATCAACAGCAGCAATATCAATTGTGACAACCTCAAAGTATCTGTTGCCGGATCAGGAGACATGAAACTGAGCAATGTGACAGCTACTTCGGCCAACGCTTCCATTGCCGGATCGGGTACGGCCACTCTGAGTGGCAACACACAAGAGGCTGAATATAGCGTGGCAGGTTCTGGTGATCTGTTTGCCTCCGACTTCATAGCTAAAAAAGCTTTTGCCAGTGTAGCAGGTTCAGGCGACATCAAATGCCACGCTACCGATTTTCTGAAAGTACGTACCAGTGGAAGTGGAAGTGTGGGTTACAAAGGTAATCCGGAACTGGATTACCCGAAAAAAGGATTATACAAGCTTTGATTTGTATCAAATAGTTTTAAGATTAATAAGCTTCTAAACAAAATTCTCTCTAAACAGTTACCTATATAAAAGACAATTCTAACACAAGACAGAAGGCTTCCGTGAGGAAGTCTTCTGTCATTTCCGCCCCCTCAACCGGATATTAAAATAAAAAGGACGCTGCATCACGCGGCGTCCCATTTATTTTAGTTAGTTTTTATAAGATTTTGAGAGAATTGAAACTTCACAGCCTCGCTTCGATTGTTTTAATAAAGCACACTAACTATATTATGTTTAAAGCAAATGAAAATGTTATTTTAAAAAGCAAATGAAAATTTCTATTCTTTAATTTCTTTCTCTTTATCCACACGATGCAAACTGTCTATCAATTGTTTCTCATGTGCCACAGCCATATCGCCCGAAAGGGCAACCGAGGGTGCGGTAATCTGTTTACCGATAGTATCGGCCGCAGCCACTTCCCGCACATCCGAGAAGAACGAGTGCTGCATCACACTACCCAACGAAAGAACCACCGCCACTACTGCAGCAGCTTTGAACAATGGCATGAAGCGCGCTGTCAATGTTATATGTTTTGCCTTGACAATCGGAACTTCTATTTCCGAAAGCACCCGTGCGTCAAAATCCGCCCCCAAGTGTTCTCCTTGCTGAAGCTGCTGATATACAAACAAATCCTTATAAAGAAGTAAATGCCCAGGGACATTGCTTCCATTAAAGAAAGTACGCAGTCTGTCCTCTTCCTCAAGGGAGGTTTCACACCGCCAATAGCGTTCTAAGAGTTGTTCTATATATTTAGAGTCCATAACCTTCTATATCTATAAACTGTTGTTTTATTTTTTGCCGTGCCCTGAAGAGATTCACTTTTACTTGTTCATCTGTCAAGTTCAGGACTACCGCTATTTCTTTATAACTCTTACCTTCGACATCCCTCAACTGCATTATCAACCTCTGCTTTTCGGGAAGTTCATTCATCAACCGGTGAATCAGCGTTATGCGTTCCTTAATCACCAGCTTCTCGTAAGGGCTCGATGCATCGGAGGCTTGCTCCATTTCCGGAGTCAGTTCCACGGTCTGAGCGTCTTTCTTTTCACTTCGGTCTATCGCCAGATTCTTTGCCACTGTCAGACAATAAGCCTCGATAGAACCGAACTGCATCCACTCATCACGCTTGTTCCAAACTCTTATCAGTGTTTCCTGAACAACATCCTCCGCCTCTGCCCTGTCAAACGTTATTCTCAGGGCTAACCGAAAGAGCTTGTCCTTCAGTGGGAGAATGTCATTACGAAAGCTGATTTCTTGCATCTCTATAAAATTGACGGTTAAGTATTCGAAAAGTTACAGGCTACCACTGTTTTTTTTGAATTATTTTTTTATCCGGGTTCCTTCGCCACTATTTATAGCCGAGGCCAAAGTGATCACAACTTCAGATACACCTGCATCAATCGCCCCAAACGAGTTCTCCAGCTTTGGAATCATCCCCCCCTGAATCACTCCATCAGCAATATATTGCTTGAATTCTTCAAGTGTGATTTGTGGAATCACACTGTCGTCATCGTTCTCATCGCGAAGCACACCTTTCTTTTCAAAGCAATACACCAGTGTAACATCAAACAGTCCGGCCAATGCCTTGGCCGTTTCTCCGGCAATGGTATCGGCATTCGTATTCAGCATGTGCCCGTTACCATCATGAGTCAGTGGAGCCATGACAGGAACAATACCTTTATGGATAAGCTCACCCAAAGCTGCTCCATTTGCTCGTTTTACATCGCCGACAAAACCGTAATCCACTTCTTTCACTGGACGTTTCACGGAACGTATCACATCCATATCAGCACCGGTAAGGCCCAAAGCATTGACACCACGCGCCTGAAGACCGGCAACAATGTTCTTGTTTACCAATCCGCCATACACCATGGTCACCACCTTCAAAGTTTCGACATCGGTGACACGACGTCCATTTACCATTTTACTTTCAATGCCCAGCAAAGCAGCAATTTTCGTAGCCGACCTCCCACCTCCGTGTACCAGAACTTTGTAACCGCTGATAGCTGCAAAGTCATCCAACAACTTAAAAAGGGTGGATTCTTCTTCCACAATCTTACCACCCACTTTAATTATAGTCAGTTTTTCTCTCATCATCTTACTCCAAATAAGTATATCCGTACAATCCCGAACGGTAGTTGGAGAGGAACTCTTTTCCTTCTTCCAAAGAGATGCGCCCTTCCTTGACAGACAGAGTCACCCACGTCTCAAGTGTACGCACCAATTTCTTCGGATTATATTGTACATAGTCAAGCACTTCTGCCACGGTTTCACCATCAATCAACTGATCAATGGTATAACCTTTGGAATTGACGGATACATGTACTGCATTCGTATCACCGAACAAATTGTGCATATCGCCCAATATCTCCTGATAAGCTCCTACAAGGAAGACGGCCAAATAATAATGCTCCTTATCTCGCAATGAATGAACCGGTAAAGTCGAGGTGTCGGTACGTGCGCTGACAAAGTTCGCAATCTTTCCATCCGAATCGCAAGTCATATCCTGCAAGGTAGCTTCACGATCGGGCTTCTCGTCCAGTCGTTGGATGGGCATGATGGGAAACATCTGGTCAATGGCCCAAGAATCGGGCAAAGACTGAAAAAGTGAGAAGTTACAGAAATATTTGTCGGCAAGCAACTTGCTTAGTTTGCGAAAGTCTTCCGGACAATGCTTCATGTTACCGGCTATGGTATTGACCTCACGACAGATACTCCAATATAGTTTCTCTATCTGTGCGCGGGTATTCAAATCAACAATGCCGTGGCTGAAAAGGTCGAGGGCTTCTTCACGTATCTGCTGTGCATCGTGCCAAGGTTCCAACAAACTGCGTTGACTCAGATTATCCCAAATAGCATAGAGCTCCTTTACCAACTCATGCGCTTCTTCACCCGGCTCCCAAGCATCGTCCATTTGAGGCAGAGAAGCCGTCTCCAGTACTTCAAAGACAAGTACGGAGTGGTGGGCAGTCAAACTACGCCCGGTTTCAGTGATGATATTAGGATGTGAAAAGCCGTGCTTGTCGGCAGCGTCAACAAAAGTGGACACAACATCATTGACATACTCCTGTATGGAATAATTTACCGAGCTTTCACTATTAGACGAGCGAGTACCATCATAATCAACACCCATGCCTCCACCTGTATCCACAAACTCGATGTTGAATCCCAGATTGTGTAACTGCACAAAAAATTGTGAAGCCTCACGCAATGCGTTCTTAATGCGCCGTATCTTTGTTATTTGGCTGCCGATGTGAAAATGGATCAACTTCAGACAGTCTTTCATTTCTTTTTTCTCCAGAAAGTCGAGCGCTTCAAGCAGTTCACTGGATGTCAGTCCAAACTTACTGGCATCTCCCCCACTTTCTTCCCACTTGCCGCTTCCACTTGAAGCAAGTTTTATACGAATGCCAATATTGGGCCTTACCTTGAGTTGCTTCGCCATTTTGGCGATAAGGTTCAGTTCATTCAGTTTTTCCACCACCAGGAAGATACGTTTACCCATCTTCTGTGCCAGCAAAGCCAATTCAATGAAACTTTCATCCTTATATCCATTGCAGACCACCAGTGAATCCGGATCGGTATTTACACCGATCACAGCATGCAATTCCGGTTTAGAACCGGCTTCCAACCCCAGATTGAACTTCTTTCCATGATTAATCATCTCCTCTACAACAGGACGCATCTGATTCACCTTTATGGGGTAGATAATGAAGTTTTCCCCCTTGTACCCATATTCTTCAGCAGCTTGCTTGAAGCAACAGGACACTTTTTCAATCCGGTTGTCCAGAATATCTGGAAAACGAACCAACATAGGAGCTGCCACATCACGCAACTGAAGCTCGTCCACCAGTTCTTTTAAATCGACGGCAACTCCGTCTTTACGCGGAGTTACCACAACATGACCTTTGTCATTGATACCAAAGTACGAAGTGCCCCAACCTGTTAGGTTGTACAACTCTTCTGAATCTTCAATACGCCATTTTCTCATCAGTACATCAATTGATTTACTTTTTTACTATTTATTATTCACAATTTTTCACAACTGTATATGTCAACAAAGAAAGGGACAAAAATACATATAAATCTCACACTTTTTGTCATCTTTGGCAAAAAATGCACATTCACAAGGAATTAAAGTTTCAAAAGGTTACGAAGTTGTTGCACGGATTCGGTGATCTGCTGGTGGCTTTCCAAATGACTTCCGTCAAAATGATAGCGTGCCTGTTCGTAGAAAGGGGCACGCTTGGCAAGCGTTTCCACAATAAAAGCATGCAGTTCCTCGTCCGTCTTGCCTTGAAGAACGGGACGTTGCTGTGTGGCTATCCGGAGACGCCGGAACAAGACATCGGGGTGCACATCCAAGAAGACCGTATATCCATATTCGTTCATGCGCTTCATGTTATCAAAGAAACAGGGTGTACCTCCACCTGTGGAAATCACCACATTTTCAAACTCAGCCACTTCATGAAGCATATTCCGTTCCAGTTCACGAAAAGAGTCCTCTCCCCGTTCCATGAACAGCTCACGGATAGATTTATGAAAACGTTCTTCAATGTACCAGTCCAAATCAATGAACGGTATGTTCAATTCACGGGCAAAAGCCTTTCCCAATGTTGTTTTTCCGGCTCCCATATAACCGGTCAAGAAAATACGTATCATAGCAGTTACAAGTTACAAGCTACGAGTTAGCCGATGACTTGCAACCCGCGCCCTTAAGATACGGGCAAAGGTAAGCAATTCTAAACTGAGAGAGCTTTACAATCAGCGGAAAATTTTGATACGTTTACTCAAATCTTCAAAATCTTTCTCTCCGGGTTCGGCCACTGGCATCCCGAAAGGCATTTCGGCAATCAATTCCCATTCTTCAGGAAGGCTCCAGACACGGCGTACTTCATCGTCAATCAACGGATTGTAATGTTGAAGGGAAGCTCCCAATCCAAGATCTTCGAGCATTGTCCAAATGGCAAACTGATGCATGGCGGAGGTGTGTTGTGACCAAGTCGGGAAATTATCTTTATAAGAAGGGAAAGCATCTTGCAGTTTCTTCACGACAGAAGTGTCCTCAAAATACAATACCGTGCCGTGTCCGCAAGCAAAGCAACTGTCAATCTTGGCTTCGGTCTTGACAAAAGCCTCGGCAGAGATGCGTGGCTTCAAGGTTGCCTTTACTATATCCCATAGTTTCCTATGCTCATCTCCCAGCAGTAATACAATCCTCGTGGACTGCGAATTAAAGGCTGACGGGACGTTCTTTACTGCTTCACGTACAACGTGCACTATTTCTTCATCCAATACAGGAGAATCACTGCCGATAGAATAATAAGTACGGCGATGAGCCAAGGCTTCTTCAAATGTTCTTTTCATGATTTTCTGGTTTACTATTATTCAAAATTGAAACAATTGGAAAAAGAAGTTGTTCAGTACCAGAGAAGATAAAAGTAAGATGGCAGGCCCGATCATTTTTCCACGATAAGCCTGCCATCTTGATGTTCCGTACTAAACTTTATACTATTTTTCTACCATCACTCCACGCTCGAAGCTCCGACAGAGGCTTCATAGCCCCATCCCGGATTCTGGTAAATCACAGAAGTCTTGAAGTCTCCGGAATTAGTCGCCGTCTGACGGAATGCAGCCACGCCAATCGGCTCCAGATAATGAGCCGGAGTGAACAAGAATCCACCCTGCGTATAAATAGTGTTATTGGTAAGCACCTTTTCAAAAGGAAGAATATAATTGCTCGATTCTTGGGCAGACATTGTTTTGCCTACCTCGGCCTTCTTCATCAGTTCAGCATCCTCAGAGTAAACAGTACCCCAGAAACGCATACCTTCTGCTCTGTAGGGAGTCGTTTTCAACTGATCCAGCGATCTCCAGCGCTTCAAATCATCCCAACGGAAGGCTTCGGCACAAAGTTCATTACGACGTTCGCGACGGATATTATAAAGCGTCGCATCAATCAGCTGATTGTGAGAATAAGCGGCGAAATCACCTTTAGCCTCCTCTGTCATAATGGTAGCGTTAATAGTCTTCATGTAATCGGGATCTACTTTTGCACGATTGCGCAAAGCTCTCCAATACTTGTCTGCTGAGGCATCAATGCTATGGTTCTTCTCGTAAGATGCTTCCATATAGATGAGCATAGCTTCGGTTCCACGGAACACAATGCCACCTGATGTACCGGCGTCATGGTCATTCGCCATGTGCGAAGAGTAGTGCTTCCCTTTCTTGATGATAAAGCCTGTGGTTGCCAAGCTTCCGGCATCACCGAAGATGAAGTCAATCTTACAAAGATCGGGCGTGCCGTCATTAGCATAATAGTTCACATCACCCGGCTTCTTGGTGAAAATAACGATACGAGAATCACGGTTCTGCAAAGTAGCATTTACCCCCTGTTTCTCCCAATCAGAATTATAGCCAGAACCGGCTGCATAATAGGGCAGTCCGTTACGCATCAAGAAAGAGTTGACCATGCCGCGTGTCCAGCCCGATCCGCCTCCGTTACGCTCAAGTTCCATCTGAAGATTATTTGTGACATGAAGCGTTTCATCAAACTTCTTCCACATCAGAATTTCCTTATATTTATCCATATCCTCATCACAGAACATGGTATAATAAGGATTGATAGAAGCCAAGGAAGCGCTCATACCTTCGGGGGCATCTGTATTCTCCGTCAGATTTGCCACCATTTGGTCACCCACATATTTTGATGCCGCAATAGCCTCATCCAAGAAAAAACCGATTTCCGCATCGGCGTTATAACCTTGGGCATCAGAACCCGGCCAGCCAGCTCCTCCCGGAACAAAAGCCGTACCCTTGTGATACTTCTCCCATGTAGCTTCATAGAGAGCCACACGAGCGTGGAGCAGGTAGGCCACATTCTTGGTAATGCGGTTTTTCTTGCCCGAAGGCTCGTTCAACAACAGAGCTTCCGCCTTCTTTAAGTCCTCAATGATGAAGCGGGCCACTTTGTTTCTGGGTTGACGCACACTGGCCGCCATAAGTGCTTCCTTTTCATCCGAAAGAGCCGTGGTCACAATGGGTAGATCACCGTATTTAGTGAATAAAGAGAAATAACAATAAGCACGGTTCACGTACATCTCGCCGATATAGTGCTTTATATTATCCGGATTACCACTAATCGTTCCAGCCTCATATTTAGGTAGCACTTGATCAAAGAAATAATTGCACGAACGTACATTTCCCCACTTCCAGTCTCCTTGGTCAGACGCCACTTTCTTTTCTCCCGGAATCCAATAGGCAACATTACCGCCTGTCACTTGATTGTCCGTATTGTTATCTTGTCCGAATAGATTGATACCGTAAGCGCTTGTCACTGTATTGAATTGATAATTCTTGATGGCATAAGCAGCCAGATCGGCCTCGGCAGTGAAATAAGTTTCAGGGATTACCTTATCCAATGGCTCTCTATCCAGAAAGTCATTGCAACTTGTCAACCCACCCATCAGAAAGGAGCCGACTGCACAAAGTTGAATATATTTTTTCATAATTCATCAATTTAATTAAAAGGTTACATTTAAGCCGAATGAAATAGTTTTGGACAACGGATAAGTACACCCGTCCCAATTACCCACACCTACGGTTTCAGGGTCAAACGTATCGGCCAGACTGGTGATAGTAAGCAGATTCTCAGCCGACACAAAAAGACGGACATTGTTGATTGACCATTTACGAGTCAACTCCGCAGGAAGTGTATAGCCCAAAGTGACATTCTTCAAGCGGCAATAAGCTGCATTCTGCAGATAGCCAGTTTGAGCCTGGCGGTTTCTTCCGTTTTCCAAAGGTCGCGGGAAGTAAGCATTTACATTAGCTCCCAAGCCGCTGTTTGTTCCTTCCGGACGGAAATAGTCCAGATGATACTCAAAGAAGTTGGTCTGCCAATAGCCTACCGCACCCCAAAACATGGTAGAGCCATCACTCGGCATATAGTCACGCTTCAACGTACCTTGCAGAAAGATTTTAAAATCAAATCCCTTATAAGCACCATCCAAATTCAGACCGAAATTATAACGAGGTGTATTGTTGCCGATTTTTATCTTGTCACCATGATTGTCGGCAGTATTGGCTTTTGCACTGATTGTCTTATCACCGTCAAGGTCGGCATACATGATGTCACCGGCTCCCCAGTTAGATCCCAAGGCCGATTGGTCCACTTTGGCAAGATGTGCCTGCATCTCGGCATCCGTTTTGGCAATGCCTATTGTCTGATACCCCCAAATGTCTCCCAATACGGCTCCATCATAGTAAGTCTGTCCCAAGTCTTTGGATGGATTGGGATATTTGTCAATAACAACTTTGCTGTCCGAAAGAGTAAAAGTAGCACCATATCTGAATTCATTAATCTGATCTCTCCAGCTCACCTGAAGTTCCCATCCTTTAGAAGTCATATCCAGATTGTTAATATTGGGGACACTTGCGCCCAAGATAGCTGGTAGTTCCTCACCCGGCCCCACCATGTCTTTAGACTTACGCTGGAAATAATCAAAGCTCAGGTTCAGGCGATTGTTGAGCAATCCTAAATCAAGGCCGAGGTCCAAAGTCTGAGTCTTCTCCCAGCCAAGAAGGGCAGACACCAAACCCGATTCAGCGGCAGTATTCGGTTTTGCGCCATTTATCAACCAGCCACCATCATTCGGCTTATAATCGATAGTGCGATAGAAAGGATACCAGTTATCAGTATTCTGATTACCTAATTCACCCCAAGAACCACGAATCTTCAATGTGTTGATTTTATCGGTCAAACCTTCGAAGAAATTTTCACGGGCAATGTTCCAACCTGCTGAGAAAGAAGGGAACCAGTTCCAGCGCTTATCTTTCAAAAAGCGGGAAGTACCGTCATAACGCAAATTGGCCTCCAACAAATAGCGCCCCTTATAGTCATAGTTCATGCGACCGAAAAAGCCGGCAGTGGCCCATTCCTGATAACCGCCGCTTGCTTTGGCATTGTTCGACGTTGTATTCAAAGTAGGAATACCCGCCATGATATTATCCTGACTGCCTTTCACATTACGTTGCTTGAATAACTCGCTTTGAAAACCGGCCATCACCTTGAAGTTGTGTCCGCCTTCCAATTCAAAAGAATATTCAGAAAAAATGTTAGGATTAAAGAAATTACTCTTATATGCATTTTCACTTACGCCTGACGTACTGTTGGCTATGACATACGGATTCTTGTTCACATCATAGGCATAGACAGTCTGATAATCGGTATGTTCAAAATTGTAATTTGAACGGTAATTCAGTTCCACGGTAGTTTTCCAATTCTTGATTGGTTCCAAAACAAATTGCAATTGTTGCGCAATCACGTCATTCTGTGTTTTGTAACGTCCTCCTTCGGTCAACTGATAGATTTTTGACTCGGCTGTATAGAAGCCATTTGGGTCAATGACCGGAATAACGGGCCAATAGCGGCAAACATCAAAATAAAACACATTTTCCTTATTTTCGCCTGCACTGGCAAATGAAGGAGAATCATAATCCGTACGATTAAAACGAATACTATAATTCATCTTCAGCCATTTGGACAACTGTGCATTCAGTTTGCCTGTAAAAGAATAACGCTGCTTGCCATCATTTCCATATTTCAGCAAGCCACCCTGATTTAGATAGTTGGCAGAAACATAATACTGAATAGTTTCCGTACCGCCATTAGCGCTGATGGAATGTTCCTGGGTAAAACTGTTACCGAACAGTTCGTGTAACCAATCCGAGTTACCGGCAGGCATCACATCCTGGCGACTGGGATCATCAAAGGAGTTCCATCTTCCGGCACTGGTAGGCCACATGAATTGAGTGGCTTTCCCTGCCTGATAATCCTTGATTTGCTGTAATTTTGTAGGGCTGTACATCGCTGACTGACCACCGTTTCCCAACTGATCATTGACTGCCAGCGCAAAACTATAAGAATCAGCCATGTGAGGCATATTCAATGGAGAATTAAAACGGAAACTATTATTGTAATTAACAGATGTCTTACCCGACTTCCCGTTCTTAGTAGTAATCAAGATAACTCCTCCGGGAGCGCGTGAACCATAAATAGAAGATGCTGCTGCATCCTTCAAGACAGAGATGTTTTCAATATCCTGCGGATTCAAAGCGTTCATGTCACCCTCCATGCCGTCAATCAGGACCAAAGGAGACACAGAAGAACCCTTACCGATAGTACCAGTACCACGGATATTAAAATTTTTGGATCCTTTCAATGAGCCACCATCCGAACTTGTGGAGATATTCATTCCCGGAATGATTCCCTGCAAGGCTTCAACAGTAGAATTGACCGGACGGGCAGCAATTTCCTTAGCTCCAACTGAAGAGACAGCACCTGTCACATTCACTTTCTTCTGCGTACCAAAAGCCACCACCACTACTTCATCCAAAGTCTGTGTGTCTTCTGCCAACAGAATATTGAGAGGTTGACCGTTCCACTTCACTTCTTGGGTGATGTATCCGACAAAGGAAATCACAATAACATCTCCTTTTTTTACATTGCTAAGTGAAAAATCACCATCAATACCCGTAACAACACCATTCGTGGTTCCTTTCACAACAACAGATGCTCCAATAACGGTTTCACCCGTAGCATCCTTGACAACGCCCGTGCAAGTACCATTCTGCCGAACAGAATTTACGCTTACCGCATTCTCTACCGGTAATGCATAAGCCATTCCCGACCCTGCTGATAGGAAGAATAGCAGCATTCCAACTGTACTAAGCTGTTTTCGCATTTTAATAAGTTTTTTAAAGGTTAGATTATTCAAACAGAGACTTAGTTCTTTCAGAACTTAACTTAATAAAAAGTGTACTACCCATACTTATTGGCGAAATTAATGTTTGTTTTTAGATTTCATCCTTCACCTGCAAAGCCATTGTTCATCGGAGAATGTGGAGGAACCGATGATAAGGTAAAACTTAAAAATAAACATTGATTTAATTCCTCAATTGGTTGTTTGTATATGAAATATGGAAATTTATTGAGAAAAAGATGTGGTTCATTGGATAAATATTCTGTTGTATATAGTAATATCTCTCAAAAATTAGCCTACATTTGCATTGTTTATGAAATATATGAGATAAGTTCTGAAAGAACTTCTACCTTTTCATATTCTTTCCTACCTTTGTCCCCACTTATTTTCCACTTATGAAACAAAAGAAATTCTATGTTGTTTGGGCAGGTTTTTCACCGGGTATTTATGATACATGGATAGCATGCCAACAACAAATAAAGGGGTATAACGGAGCAAAGTACAAATCCTTTGACACTTTGGAAAAAGCACAAGAAGCCTTTGTGTCCTCACCTTATTCATACATCGGCAAAAATTTAAAGCCCAAAGAAAAAAACAATTCGGATACTCTACCTTCTTCCGTCATAGAAAACAGTCTGGCTGTAGATGCGGCCTGCAGTGGTAATCCTGGGGCTATGGAGTATCAGGGCGTACACGTAGCCAGTCGTCAAAGAATCTTTCACTTTGGACCGATGTATGGCACAAACAATATCGGAGAATTTCTCGCTATCGTCCACGGCCTTGCCCTGTTAAAGCAGAAAGGCTATGACATGCCGATATACAGTGACAGCGTGAACGCCATCAATTGGGTGAGACAGAAAAAATGCAAGACCAAACTGCCGCGCAATTCCAAAACAGAAGAAGTGTTCATTTTGATAGAACGTGCCGAAAAATGGCTGCGCGAAAACAGCTATACCACACGCATCCTGAAGTGGGAAACCAAGCAATGGGGCGAAGTTCCAGCCGACTTCGGAAGAAAATAGCCAAGACACAATAAGGCAGCAAAGTAGAAAGAAAAAACAGAATCAAGATAACGACTGCATGTCATTCAGCCTCTTGTAATACCCGTTCTTCGCAAGCAATTCCTCGTGCTTGCCACGTTCCACTATTTCTCCTTCATAGAGTACGCAAATTTCATCAGCATTCCTTATGGTGCTAAGTCTATGAGCTATGGCAATAGTAGTACGTGTCTTCATCAGTCGCTCCAATGCTTCTTGCACCAAGCGTTCCGATTCAGTATCAAGCGCAGAGGTGGCCTCATCAAGAATCAGGACAGGAGGATTTTTCAGAATGGCGCGGGCAATGCTGATGCGCTGGCGCTGACCTCCGGAGAGCTTCCCTCCGCGGTCACCGATATTCGTGTCATAGCCCTTCTCTGATTCCATAATGAAATCGTGGGCATTGGCAATCTTGGCAGCTTCAACAACCTGCTCCAAAGTAGCATTCTCCACACCGAAGGCAATGTTGTTAAAGAAAGTATCATTGAAAAGAATGGCTTCCTGATTCACATTACCGATCAATGCACGAAGATCACGAATGCGGAAGTTCTTGATATTAATTCCGTCAAGTGTTATTTCACCCGACTGCACGTCATGATAGCGCGGCAATAGATCCACCAAAGTCGATTTACCCGAACCGGACTGACCGACCAAGGCGATAGTATGTCCTTTGGGAACAATCAGGTTGACATGTTTCAAGACCTCTCTCTTTCCATCGTAACTGAAGGTCAAATCTTTGAATTCAATATTGTTCTTCATTCCGGTCAAAGGGAGAGGATTGGCCGATTCTTTGATCGGATTTTCCGCTTTCAGAATCTTATCGACACGCTCCATAGAGGCCAAACCCTTCGGAATATTGTAACCGGCTTTTGCAAAATCCTTCAGAGGATTGATGATGCTATACAAAATCACCATATAGAAAATAAAAGTAGAAGCTTCAATGGAAGATGTTTCTCCCAAAATCAGCATGCCGCCAAACCAAAGCACAAATACAATGAGCAATGTACCGAGAAACTCACTCATAGGATGGGCAAGTGCCTGACGCATGGCAACCTTGTTTGTCGCATCACGCAGTTCATTGCTACACTCCGTGAAGCGGTTTACCATTTTATCTTCAGCGATGAAGGCCTTGATAATACGAAGTCCCCCCAATGTTTCTTCCAGTTGGGACATAGTATCGCTCCACTTTCCCTGAGCCTCCAAAGAATTACGCTTCAACTTCTTGCCCACCTTACCCATCAGCCACCCCATACCGGGCAATACCAGAATAGTGAACAGTGTCAATTGCCAGCTCGTAATAATCAGGGTCGAAAAATAGAGTATAATCAAGATAGGATTTTTCAGCAGCATATCCAAAGAACTGGTAATGGAGTTTTCTATTTCACCCACATCGCCACTCATACGGGCTATAATATCCCCTTTTCTCTCCTCAGAGAAGAAACCAAGCGGAAGGTACATGACTTTTGAATAAACCATTACGCGGATATCACGTACAACACCTGTGCGAAGAGGAATCATCACCGCCGAAGAACCGAAGTAGCAGGAAGTCTTCAACATAGTCATGAAAGCAAGAAATAGACCCATGAAAAGAAGGGTCATCGAAGGGCCATACATTTCTATCATCCGAGTCACATAATAATAGAAATTATTCACGGCTACCTCCTTCAAGCCACCGCTTCCCCACTCCATATATTGATATACCTGAGTATTACCACCCGTTTTGAAGAGGATGTTCAGAATAGGAATCAATAAAGTAAACGAAAAGACATTAAATACAGCCGATAAGATATTAAGCACGATTGCCCAACCGATATACTTCTTGTAAGGCGACACAAAACGCCGCATTAATTGCAGAAATTCCTTCATTGCTTGCTGTTAAATAAGTTATGAGGGAGCAAAGATACAAGAAAAGCCTTCACATATTGCATCATAAAGAGAAGAAAATGGCTTTATCCGACATAATTTTCCAATATCACCAGACCAGTATCCTCACCAATCCTATAAGCTCTGCATATCATTCAGCCTTTTATAATAACCATCAAGAGCTATCAACTCGTCATGTGTGCCCCGCTCCACAATCTCACCCTCATAAAGCACACATATCTCATCAGCATTCTTGATGGTACTGAGTCTGTGGGCTATGGCAATGGTGGTACGAGATTTCATCAGACGTTCCAAAGCTTCCTGAACCAACCGTTCGCTCTCGGTATCGAGTGCGGAGGTAGCCTCATCCAAAATCAGAATAGGAGGATTCTTCAAGATAGCGCGGGCAATGCTGATACGCTGACGCTGTCCACCGGACAAACGTCCGCCACGGTCGCCAATCATAGTATCGTAGCCTCTTTCCGTTTCCATAATAAAATCATGCGCATTAGCTATTTTTGCAGCCTCGATCACCTGCTCCATGGCAGCATTTTCCACACCGAAAGTAATATTATTATAAAATGTGTCATTAAACAGAATAGCTTCCTGACTGACGTTGCCTATCAATGCACGCAAATCATTGACAGATACATTCTTCACATTTTTTCCGTCTATCAGCAAAGCGCCCTCAGTCACATCATGATAGCGCGGAACCAAATCAACCAAAGTGGACTTTCCGGAACCGGACTGGCCAACCAGAGCAATAGTCCTTCCTTTGGGCACTACCAGATTTATGTGCTTCAGCACTCCCCTACTCTCGATATAGCTAAAACTAACATCACGAAACTCCAACTGACTTTCAAAGCTCTTTAACGGCAGAGCCTCAAGAGGCTCTTTAATACAGTTCTCGGCCTTCAGAATCATATCTATACGCTCCATGCTTGCCAATCCCTGAGGTATATTATAAAAAGCCTTTGAAAATTCCTTCAACGGATTGATGATGCTATAAAGAATAACCAAATAGAATATAAATGTGGCCGCATCCATTGGAGAGTAAGTTTTTCCAAGAATCAACGAACCACCAAACAACAATACAATCACAATGATACATGTTCCCAAAAATTCGCTCATAGGATGTGCGGAACTTTGGCGGATTATCATTTCATTCATGGCATTTCTAAAATCATTGTTGGTCTTCGCAAAACGTACAGACATCTTCTTTTCCGCAATAAAAGCTTTAATAACCCGCAGGCCACCCAATGTTTCGTCCAACTGGGACATAATGTCTCCCCATTGCGCCTGTGCAGTGGAAGATTGCCTTTTCAGTTTACGGCTAATCACTCCCATCACCCAACCTGCCAACGGAAGAATGACAATAACAAACAAAGTCATCTCCCAACTCACCGAGAACAGTGTAATGAAACAAACCAAAAGAGCTATCGGATTACGAATCAGCATATCGATGGAACTGGTCAAAGAGTTTTCAACAACAGTGACATCAGCACTCATACGCGCAATAATATCTCCTTTGCGCTCCTCCGAAAAAAAGCTGAGAGGCAATCCCAGCACTTTGTCATAAACCTGAATACGGATATCACGCACAATCCCCGTACGGAGAGGAACCATCACCGCCGAAGAAGCGAAATATCCCGCTGTTTTCAAAAGCGTCATGACTACCAAGAATAAGCCCAGCATGGCAAGAGTGAGAAAAGCGCCGTATGTCTGAACGACCGAACTTATCCAGAAATAAGCATTATTGACAAGAATATCCTTATCAATATGCTCCCAACTCATCGGCATATATTCATAAACTGTTGCATCTATCTTAAACAAAATATTCAGGATGGGGATGATAGCCATAAAAGAGAATACATTCAACCACTGAGAAAAAAAATTAAGCGCCAACGCCCAAGCCAGATACTTACGATAAGGCATGATGTACCGTCTTATCAAGGAGAAAAACTGTTTCAACATAAAGATCCGATTAATTAATGCGAGTGTAAATTTCCAGACGCCGTTCCAGCATCTGCTGCGGATTGTACAATCCCTTCAGTTTGTTCTTTGCCCTGAGTGACATATTTAATTGCAACTCGCAATCATCGGATAGCCGAACAATAGCACGGGCAAAATCGGTGGTGGAATCCGCCTTCAGGCATTCTTCACCATCACAGAAATCAAGTCCTTCCACACCCTTAGAAGTAGTTACAAAAGGAACATCGGCAGATATGGCATCCAGAATCTTCATTCTCATCCCACTGCCGATACGAATAGGAACGAGTGCAATACTCCCTCTGGCAAACTCACCCAAGTTCTCTACATATCCCACCAACTCCATTTCTGGACAGACAGTGAGCAAGTTCATTACACACGAACCTTTCCATCGGCCTATCACCTGAAACTTAAAGTTAAATCCCATTTTACGTAAACAAGGGGCTATTTCCTTGCAAAACCAAATAACCGCATCTAAATTAGGAGTATGATCCTCGCTCCCAACAAATGTCAACCTATGAGTCGTTGCAGGTACAAACATGGACACAGAGAGATCTTCAATTCGCACCACTGCGGGCGAAGCATGGACATTATCCTCACGTCCCATAAATTCCACCAGTTTCTGTCGATCAATCTCCGTCAATACAATGACATGCTTATACTTCAATAAAGCGTCTTTTTCAAAATCTCTTGCCACAGAAAATGCCATACGATCCTCATCTGTCACACTCTTAAAAAGTGACATCTCATTTTCATTACGAATGTATCTCAGCTCGTGGTGTACGAAGACAGTCTGTACGTTATCCGGCAGAAGATATCCTAATGAAATCAATTCATAAAACTCCACTTGGATAATGTCAAACCCCAAATTTGCTATTTGGCTTACATATTTCAAATATCCCGGATCGAGCCATGCAAATGCAGATACATAAAGAGTTGATTTTCTATGAATGATGTCCTCATAATCTTCTGCCACACTTTTCGTAACAATTCTTTGTCTCCTCATTTTCCGTTCAAGAGAAGCTTTCGCTTTACCCAACCATTTATAATAAAAAGGGTGGCGCACAGTCAGTTGTCCGCACTCCACTTCTTTTTTTGTAAAAATGTAGAAGAACACATTCGGCCATAACTTCTTCAATGCCTCTACATTTTCCCTTTGGATACCTGAGCCGGGATTGAGCAATACCGAAACAGACATCTTATCACGAAGATAGTCCACCATATTGAAAAATGCTTGATTACCTCCCGAATCCAACGGATAGGGAACATAAGGAATAATAAAAAGAATCTTTTTCATTTTCTTCTAAATAAATTTGTTTTGAAAATATGGCGAAACGCTACCTGTAAAGCCATAGCATAACTAAAATCACCAAGTATAGAGCAAATCCTCCCAAGATCCAGTAAAGTGAAATTGTAACGAACGGAACGAGACAAAACCGTATGAATATATGCGCTTAATGCTTCCTGCAACCGTCGCTCCTTCACGTGAGAGGTACAATGCTCTCTTATCCATCTTATAAACAAAGCTGTAGCTCGTAATTTCTCTTTGTCAAAACATGCAGAATTACAAATATTTGTGCCTGCCGCATTTCTCCAACAGACAGGATTACCCAGCAACGAAATAACTCCACCTGCATAATTCGCAAATCCCACCCATGTAGCATCATCCGAACACCACGCCATCGGAAACTTCACAAAACCTCCCATTTGCCTCCAGACATCACGGCTGAAAACATACTCACAGGCAGCAGAACTAATCTTCCCTGTCAGTTTATCCAATAATAATTCATATCCGGAAATTTGTTTTGTCTCAAAAGGCGGGTTTTTATATACCATCTTACCATCGGCATCTACTACCATCAATGGCAGACGCATGAATATGGGTTTCCCATTATACTTCCGTAATGCCTCTAACACTCTTTCCACTCCATCTGAAGGCATTATATCATCATCCGAAAAAAGCCAAATCAATGGTTCAGTTGACAAACTTATGCATCGGTCCCAATGTCCCGGTAAATCTTTTCTCCCAAGATTACACTCAAAGCGATGATAGACAATATTCAGTTCTTTACTGTAACTACGGACAATTCCCCCTATGTCTTCAAGACTTGCGTCATCACCGACATATACAGTGAACTCACGACAGCTCTGTTTTGCAACGGAATCCAAAGTCTTCCTCAAAAAGCGAGTCTTATAAGCCGGTATAATTATAGCCAATTTCTCACCCATTATCACTTTCACTAAAAAGCAGCATAACTCCACCCGTATCAGTATCAAAGCAATTACTTGCATAACCATGACAGGAAGAGCAGCCTTATTACCAATAGAATTACTAAAAACGCAGATTATTTATCATTAAGTCTGTTGCAAAGTAAATGCATTATATTATTATATACTGCATTAAATGATATAAAAAAAACATGTAAAACAAATATTAACCTAATCGTAAATTCATATCAGGCATTGCAATGGGGCTTTTTTAGTAATAAATAATTGGAAGTCTTAAAATAATTACATAGTTTTGCATCTTTAATTAATAACTATTCATTCTACCCAAAACAATAGCTTTATGAATTTTACAGAAACTTGCAATCGCATCTTCGTACAGTCTGTCCTTGATTATCATAAGACAAATGATATTGACACTCCCATCAGTAACCCGTATCCGTTGAAAAGCATAGAATATTATCTCTATCTGAAGAATTGGATTGATACCGTACAGTGGCATCTGGAAGACATCATACGCAATCCAGAAATAGATCCGGTGGAAGCACTCAAACTAAAGAGAAGGATTGACAGATCCAATCAGGATCGTACAGACTTGGTAGAACTGATAGACAGCTATTTCCTCGACAAGTATAAAGAAGTGCAGGTATTGCCGGACGCAGTCATCAACACAGAAAGTCCTGCATGGGCCATAGACCGCCTGTCCATTCTTGAACTGAAGATATACCACATGCAACAAGAAGCAGAACGTACTGATACCACACCGGAGCATCGTACACAATGCCAGACAAAACTGAACATCCTGCTTGAACAGCAGGAAGACCTGTCCGCAGCCATCAACCAATTAATAACGGATATTGAAAGCGGGCGCAGATACATGAAGGTTTACAAACAGATGAAGATGTACAATGATCCGTCACTGAATCCGGTACTTTACGGCGGAAAGAAGTAAAATACCTTCTTTCTAATCCGCCGTCATACGGTCAGCATTCATACGCTCCATATATTGCTGTATAATTGCTTTCAGCTCAAGTTCCATCCTGCCTTGAGAGGCGACTGTACCAATCAGATTCCTTTTCAAGAGCTTGTCTGTCTTAAAAGCATATACAGCAATTGACTTTTCTCCGTCAAATTGTAACATATAATCTCCTTTCATGTATTGATAGATGCCGTTGTTATAATTCACTGCGTATGTATCTTCTGCCGGAGTATGCAGTAAATCACACCCGAAAGTCACATAAGGCTTATCATAACCCAAGTATCCCAAAACAGTAGGCATAATGTCTATCTGTTGGGCAATGGCATCGACATGTCCTTGCAAATCACCATCGGGAGTATAGAAAATGACAGGCACTCCATAGCGGCCGGCATCCGTATAATATTCTTCATGATTACTCTGATTGGTATGATCGGCCGTCAACACAAATAAGGTATTTTTGAACCAAGGTTGGCGTGCCGATTTCTCAAAGAAAAGCTTCAAAGCGTGATCGGAATAGAGGATGCACTTATGGATGGGCAACGGCCCCTCAGGAAAAACATTTTTATAGCGTTCCGGAATCACATACGGATGATGGGAGGAAGCAGTGAAAATTCCCACAGAAAACGGTTGGGGAAAAGTGCTTAGCTTATCTGCAAAAAACTGGAGAAACTCTTCATCCCAAATCGCCCAGTTGCCGTCAAAGTCATTATCATCACCATACTCCTCACGTCCGAAGTAATCCGGATAGCCCACTGCACGGGCATAAGCCTGAAATCCCATGGAGCCATCACGTGCTCCGTGAAAGAAGGCTGTATAATATCCTTTTTTCTTCAACTCACTGCCAATGCCTGACAGCTTGTTGAGCGACGCTGGTGTAAGAAAGAAAGGCTCTACAAAACGAGGAATACCAGAAAGGACAGAAGGCAACCCATCAATGCTCTGTTGTCCATTGGCAAAAGAATGTTCGTAAACCAGGCTTTTGGTTATCAGCGAATCCAAAAAAGGAGTATATCCTTTGTAGTTCCCATCTTCCAGATCCTTGTTGAGCGAACCGAAATACTCTTTACCAAAACTCTCCAACACCAGAACCACCACGTTTTTAGCGGAGAATTTTACGCTGTCGGCAGGTTGGTGAAGCGGATTGAACAAGGCTGTCATTTCTTTCTCGTCAGAGAAATAGTGTGGATTGATGAAAGGCTTCTTTCCAATGGTGCGCAGAATGGAGAAAGGCGTATTCAGCACAATTGCCGTTTCCGTGGGACGATCCACGTATTGACTTGCATTACTGATGGTAATGGGCCGCACGTCACGACCAATTCCCCCACGCATTCCAAAGACGGTGAACGGAACAGCTATCCCCAATGCCAGCAGACAGGTCAGGTAATAAGGAGCCAAGCTCCGGCGGGCATCCGGACGGGGAGTACGGTAAAATTTGTATAAGGCATATCCCAATGCAACAGCCACCAGCACCAGATACCAGTTATGGACCAGCTCTCTGCCTATGATACCGCCCAAATTATCTTCATTGGCAAACTGACTGAAAACAGAAGTTGTAGTACGACGATTAGAATAGCGGAAATATACCGTATCCATCAGATTCATCACGATCATCAGCATATTTATTCCGACATATATCCAGCGGACCACAGAATAATAACAAGGTGTCTCCTTATAATGAAGAGGGAATAATGTCAGCAATATAACCAGTGCATTGCCATACAGAATAGCCGAGGTATCAAAAGCCAGCCCTCCGCACAGCATCTCCCACAAATGCCCGGACGTCAAATCCGGGAAATAAGAAAGGTTCACCCACAGAAAAAGAAGCCGGCACAGCATGAAGCAGACATAAACCAGCAACAGATTAAAGCATAAAGCTAAAGGAATGGAAAATAAAGACCTAAACTGTTTCAAATTCATATATTTACTCTTTTATCTTTAAAAATCTGATATTCTTATAATCCTTGACACACATCTCATACGTCAGCTTCAGCCAAATTATGACACAAGGCAACGCCTTCAACGCATAAGGCTGTACAATCTCTTTACGGATGAAAGCCGGAAAAAGATCCGATGGAGACATACTTGTCAGCACAAAGGCGAAAATCATCAACGCCACATCCCATCCCGAACGCTTCCAAGGTACTGACCAGTACCAATATGCAACTCCTACAAAAGCTATGATATAAGTGCTCGACTCGCTACCTGTGCTGAAAAGAACCACAAACATCAGCACAGAAGCCAGCAGTGCATAGCGGAAAGGAGCATACTTATATTGCCCGATACGCAGATAGGGCAGGCCAAAAAGAATCAGACCGCACAATATAATCCAAATGTCCGAATAAGAAGCGCACTGGGAAATCTTACGGATCATACCCAACAAAGAAATATTCTGTCCGCCGGAAAACAAGTTTTCCGCATTTTTAGCCGAAAGGCTCTCCCACCAACCTACGTATTGTGAAATGATGTAGTCCGGACTGCTGATAAACATGGGAACAACAAACATCACTCCTGCCCATAAGAGCAATGACAGAATGAGCTTTGTCTTATGCTTGGAAAAAAAGAAGAATGCCAGCCCCACAATGCCGTAAAGCTTCACAAAAGTACCCAACATGATGAGACAGGCCGCCCAGAAGTCTTTTTCCTTTTCTATGCAATAGAAAGTAGCTATGATGATAGCCGCAATAGCTATATTAAATTGTGACATGAATAGCGCTGTCAGCAATTCGTGCGCACAAAACCAATAAAGGTAAATTCGCTTACGATCTGCAAAAGGCAGTTTGCGGATGGCATAATACAAAGAAAGAGAAAGGGTAACCAGCCAGAACAGCAGCCCGATCCACTCCGGCAACAAAGCGAACGGCGCTATCACCAAACTGAAGAACGGGCCATAATGATTTGTATCCCAATACTCATCATAGACTGCATAAAGCGGTTTCTGCTCTATCGTATGCCAAAATACGTATCTGAAGATAAGGAAGTTATTGTGCTTCGTGATTTTCAGCAAAGCCGCAATCACCGGCAACAGAAGCCATAATCCGAAAAGAGTACGATAATTACTAAAAAAAGGTTTCTGCAGGAAATAGCAGAAGCACCGCAACTGTTTCATAATATCAATTTCATATTGTTCATATTATTATGAGCATGCAAATATAAAGAAGATATTCCGTTCTATGCCAAGTAATACAGATTTCGTTCCACCTTTTTAGCTTTTATTCTTATCTTTGCCACAAAAACAGACAGTCATGAGGATAGGATTCGACGCCAAGCGTGCCGCACAAAACAGAACCGGGCTGGGCAACTACAGCCGTTTTGTCATTGAAAGTCTCATAAAGTATGCTCCCGATGAGCACTACCTGCTATACACACCTAATCCTAAGAAGACATCATGCATCGGAGAGACTCTCCTACAAGACAATACCGAAATCTGCTATCCGCACAAAATCTTCTGGCAAAAATTCCGTTCTCTATGGCGCGTATGGGGCATCACCTCCGATTTAGAGAAGGACGATATTCATTTATTCCACGGTTTAAGCAACGAACTGCCCCTAAACATACGTACGGCCCAAAACATACGTAGCATTGTCACTGTACATGATCTCATTTTCCTGCGTTATCCGGAATATTATCCATATATCGACCGTAAAATATACGCATACAAGTTCCGCAAGGCCTGCCTGAATGCAGACCGAATCATTGCCATCAGCGAGTGTACCAAACGTGATATCATAAACTTCTTCCGCATCCCTGAAGAAAAAATAGACGTGGTGTATCAAGGTTGTGACGACAGCTTCAAGCAAGCGGTATCCCTGGATAAAAGAGAAGTAATAACTCGGAAATATCAACTTCCCGCTAAATATATTCTGTACGTAGGCAGCATTGAGGAACGCAAAAACCTGATGGTGCTGGCACAAGCTCTCCCGTTTCTGACAAAAGATGTACAGATAATAGCAGTGGGCAAGAGAACTCCTTATGCCGGCAAGGTAGAATCCTTCCTCCGACAAGAGGGATTACAACACCGCATGAAACTCATCAGTAATGTCCCGTTTGAGGACTTGCCTGCACTTTATCAGATGGCTTCCACATTCGTCTATCCGTCCAAATTTGAAGGCTTTGGAATTCCTTTGCTGGAAGCCCTCAACAGCGGTACTCCCGCCATCGGAGCCACGGGCTCGTGTCTGGAAGAAGCAGGCGGACCACATACCTTGTATGTCAATCCCAGCAATGCCCGCGAACTGGCAGAAACCATCACGCGGACACTGACAGATTCCATCCTCAGGGAAAGGATGATAGCTGAAGGGAAAAAATATGCTCTTAATTTTGAGGCAGAAAAAATAGCCAAAGAGATAATACGCATTTACAAAAAAGTAATGAAACAATAACCTGCCATGAAAATATCCATTGTTATCAATACATATAATGCCGAAAAGCATCTGAAAGAAGTACTGGAATCTGTGAAAGGATTTGACGAAATCTTGGTTTGCGACATGGAGAGCACCGACCATACCATAAAAATAGCCCAGGAATATGGCTGTAAAATAGTCACCTTCGAGAAAAAGAATTATAATATAGTAGAACCTGCCCGCCAATTTGCAATTGAACAAACCTCTCACTCATGGGTTTTAGTGGTGGATGCAGATGAAGTCGTGACAAAAGAACTGAGAGATTATCTGTATGCCAACATCAGCCGGGAAGATTGTCCGGATGGTATTTTGATACCTCGTAAAAACTATTTCATGGGGAAATTCATGCATTGCTATTATCCTGACCATATTCTCCGTTTCTTCAAAAAAGAGAAAACATACTGGCCCCCCATTATCCATGTGTCACCGGAAGTAAAAGGTACACTTTATAAAATTCCTCCCAAAAGAAAAGAACTGGCATTCGAACACTTAGCCAATGACCTTGTCTCCGACATCGTGAGAAAAACAAATGACTATACAGAAAATGAAGTGACTAAGAAAGCTCATAAGCATTATACGGTGTTTGCTCTCCTTCACCGCCCTCTATTCCGCTTCTTTAAGGGGTATATACTGAAACAGGGATTCAGAGACGGAGTTCCCGGCTTCATAAGAGCATGTTTAGACGGATACTACCAATTTGTAATGGTAGCAAAAATATTAGAACGCCAACACCGAAAAGGAATCACGGCAAAACAACGATGAGATATCGTGGAATCAGAAACTCTCCGGAAAGAACAAAGGAGTCTTATAGGTCAGTTTATGAACAAAGGACCGATCTGATATTTCTTTCAGTTTCTCTGCATCACAGGTCGGATGCGAAAGCAACTCATACAGTTCTTTAGTCGGCGCTTCGGACACTTTCTTCATCGTAGCATAACATTTCTTGGCATACTTATTATCGGTGACAAGAGCAACAAACATCAAGTGTAACTGGAAATAATGCATCATGCTATCTTCATTTTTCCAATAACTGTCCAATATTTCTTTCCAAGCCTTCAATAACCAAGAAGACCGGCTACTATACAGGAAACAGCTTTGAATCTGTGTATAAGCAAATTCTCCGGCAGACTGGAAAACAAAAAAGGGCTGCCGATACACCCACTCAGGAATAGAAGAAGTGAGCAGGCAAGTGGCATCAATCCACAAACCTCCATACTTATCCAATAAATACACACGTAATATATCCGAAAATTGGGCATCAGGAATAATACCTTTTCGCCTTTTCTCAAGGATGTAAGGAGGTAATTCCAAATAATCCGATATATTGTCTTCCGTGAGAAGAATCACTTGTTGACCAGCCTCTTTATACACTTCGACAGACCGCAGGCATCGTCTTACCACATCCGGAGCCTGTTCTGTTCCTTGCAGCCAGCATTGCCAAATGTAAGGAGAAAAAAAAGGGCCCTCCTGTTCTGTCTCTGCATACATGTCGGGAAACTGCAACTTACAAACATATTCTTTCTGAAAGTAAGCTATCGTTCTTTGAGCATTATAAGGGTGAAGCAGGTCACGAACCTTATGCCGCAACTCTTTTTGAGGAACCAGGGCGGAAACCAGCGTAGCAAAGAGCTTCCGGATTCTTGCACATAAATGATCGTGTTTCATAGATACTTGTTTATTCCATTAGTACAATATTTACGATGCTCTTTCTTTGTACGTTCCAACTCTGCCAAATGATATTCTTCATTGCTTCGGGAAGACTCCTTATGGTTCAAGTGATACACAATGCCTCCCATTTTCAAAAATTTCTTCCGCACTCCGGCAAAAAACAAGCGGAAACCGAGTTCGCCGTCCTCATGTCCCCATTGCAGTAAATCCTCATTGTATCCATTGACGGTGATAATATCTTTTTTCCAGAAAGCCATATTACACCCCCGCAAATGATCAACCTTCTTGCCATATTTAGTAGCTACAAACTGACGCAAGATTTTAGAACGAAAACTGTTCAGCATAAAACTGATTGGCATATCAAACAGGCTGATCTCCAAACCTCTATTTGCCAATATCTTTGCCGTAATAGCAGCTCCCAACTTAACACGACTGCCACAAACAAAACAATTATGCTCCGCAATCTCTAAATGATCCTGAATAAAATGACGCTCCACAATCACATCTCCGTCTATCTGAATAAGATAATCATACTGAGCCTGTGCCATTGCTTTATTCAAAATGACAGTTTTCCTAAATCCTTGATCCTCCTGCCACAAATGTATAACAGGAATTTCCGTGGTAGCTTTCAGCCGTTCTATCAACTTTCTTGTATCATCACCTGAACCATCGTCTGCAATAATAATCTCACCGGGTGGAACAGTCTGATTCAGCAAACTGCCCAGCGAGAGTTCCAAGGCTTCTTTCCAGTTGTATGTTGCCACAATGACAGAAACTTTATCTTTTATCATAATTTATACAGTTGTAAAAAGGTCTTTAAAATAACGGAAACTATCAGGAGAGAACGGTTTATCTCTATCCATAATCCAATAAAGAGGAATGTCTCTATAAAAAGCGGCCACCAATGAGAAGGTACTTTTCACTCCTATCAGATAGTCGCATTGAGACAGCAGATAGAGATCTTCTACCCCACTTCCCCGGAAGAGGTAAACAGAATGACCGATTTCCTGTCTGTACTGGTCCAGGCATAACTTTTCATCATTTGTACAGATATAAACATTAATTTTACAGTCATCATGCATCCGGCAAAACTGATTAATCAGATCTATATAAGTGGCATCCGGGAAGAAATATTTGCCTCCCTGCCAAGTAGCATAATCACCCCGACGGATATGTACACCCAGCCTCAATAACTTCCTACCATCGTTTCCATCATGCTGGTCCAGCCAATGATTAACCCTGCTTTTTATAGACGATTTTATATCAAAAAGATCCAGAATCTCCCTCCTGTATTTAAGGAGCAGTTCCGGAAAACGGAATCCCCACTGATCCACAACCACTATTCCGGAGTTACGAACTTCTGCCACAACCTGCGGATTTGTATCTTCCGATACAATTTTCAAGAGACGCAATGCAATGCACATCTTCGCCAGAAGATAACTGCCAAAATTGTGATACCATTTCCTGCAAATCCGGAAATACTGATATTTATAAGAAAATCTCATTGAGAAGACAAATATCCCATACTCCCTTCCGAAAGCATAGGCATGAGCATACTGCAATATATTATTGCACATTTGTCCATATCCTTTTACAATTATCATATCATTCTCTGTAAAGTGGATAAATTGGTTATCTTATCAAATTCATATAAAAAAGTATTCATCCAAAGTGGGGCGGAATAATGCTTTATCAGTTCTTTCTTATATTCCGGCAACATCGTTTCATTGGCCCAAAGCCGTTTTGCCATTCGAGCCTTTATCACCAAACGCTGATAGGCAGAAAAGCTCAGCAATTCGGCCACAGCCTCCATCACTCTATACCCTTCCGAATAATACAATCCTTGCAATTCTGCTTTAGGGGAAACCTTATTGAGATGCTGCCTGAAATAGTTCAGTTTGCGATTGACATAAATAATCTTACCCAAACTGGCTATTCTTGCCCAGCAAAGCCAGTCACCACACAGCTTGTACTGATACAAGTCCTTGCAAATGGCTTCATAAGCCGATTTTCTAAAAAGAACCATACTCGCATTAAAAACAGGATTGCAAAATACCATATTGTGTTTCACAAACGATACGCCTTCATACATTTTGGAAGCTTCTTGCGACCGGAAAGATTTCAAATTCCAGTCGCGTTCCATAATGCCACCATCACCATCTACAAGATAAGAAGCCGAAAAGACAAGCATAATATCCTTCCTCTGTTCTATTTGGGCAACAGTAGCAGAAAGGAAGTGAGAATCCGCATAGTCGTCACTTTCCGCAATCCAGATGAAGTCGCCTTTAGCCATCGAAATACCCTTATCCCATTGAGCGAATACATTTCCACCATTCACTTCATTGTAAACGACAGCAGAGACTTTTTCTTCATTTTTATACCGTTCTATGATATCCCGGCTATTGTCAGAAGAACAATCATCCAGAATAATCACTTCAAAGTCCCGGTAAGACTGGGCTAAGACAGTATCTATACGTTTATTCAGATACAACGCATGATTATAATTCGGGACGATAACAGATACTTTAGGCATAAACCTGAAAATTAAATATTTTAGAAAAACAAACAATCATTTTTAGCTTCATAATAATGCATGAAGAGAAACAGTCAGCATCTCATTTTTTTAGTGACGGGGTCAATGATTCTTTCCCATTCCGCACGTGTCCGCTTCCAACGGTTGTGTGTCCACAGCCAATATTGGGGAGCCCGCCGGATGGTATTCTCCAAAGCGCGCATATACATCTCTGTCAACTGATAGTCTTCATACTCTTTCGGTGTCTCCGTCAGCAGTTTGAACTCGGCAACATAACAGCCCCTGCATTCACGGCGTACATCCATATAATATACGGCATAGTTGATTTGCTTGGCTATCCTTTCAGTGCCAGTCAGCACAGGTGTATCATGATGCAGAAAGTTCGTCCAATAGTGAATGTTGTTCCAAAAGGGAGTCTGATCGGCTATAAAGCCCATTACTACCGGCTGCTTCTCGTTACGATACTTCACAAGGCGGCGAAGTGTCTCAGCCATCGGTATGCTGACGGCCCCCATCCTGCCCCGAAGATAAAAAAACAACTTGTCAAAAGCCTTGTTCTCCAGCACATGATAAATCTGTGCGCAGATGGCTTTGTCTCCTACAGCCAGAGGCAAAGAAGTAATCCATTCCCAATTACAGTAATGTCCCAGATAGACTACACACGAAAGTCCTTTATCCACAGATTGCCCTACCTGTTCCATTCCTTTGAACCGCATACGCTTCTCCATCGTTTTCTTACTCATCGAAAACAGTTTTACCGTCTCTACCACATAGTCGCAAAACCAAGCGTAGAATTTCTTCTCTATCTGTATAATCTCATCCTGAGTTTTCTCCGGAAAAGATTCCGTTAAATTCTTGCGCACCAGAGGACGGCGATAGCGGATGCCATAATAAACCAGAAAGTATAATCCGTCTGACAGCAGGTACAGAAGCCTCAACGGAAACAAGGACAACAGATACCACAAACAAAAAACGAGTATATATAAAATTCTTATCATTTCTTTAAAGCTAAAACTTTATCTACTATCCTCTCAGGGGTGATTCGTTGCAAACAGGCATAATCCCCACGACGACAAGGCTTATTACCATAGACGGAACAAGGGCGGCAAGACAAATCCACCTGCACAGCATTGGCCTCAAGTTGATTCCATCCCATAAAACCTGCGCACGGATGCGTAGCTCCCCAAACGGATATTACAGGTGTAGCAACCAAAGACGCCAGATGCATATTAGAAGAATCCATTGAAATCATCCCATCCAACAGACTCATCAGAACCAGTTCTTCATCCAGCTTCAGACGTCCTGCCACAGATATCACCTGAGAATAAAGAGATTCCCAACGACCGAAAACCTCCTTTTCCATTTCCGACTTTCCACCGAAAAGACATATACGCACATTACTCCTTTCCCGAAGCAATTCAATCACCTTTTCCATCTTCTCCGGCGGATACACCTTCCCCGTATGAGCAGCAAAAGGAGCTATACCTATCAGCAAAGAAGGATTTGTGGATTCAAGAGCAGAACCGTCCGTAAAAAGCAGGCGTTCCGTCAGCCATCCGGGCAGTAAAGTCACATCACCTTTCGCTCCGCCAAATATTGAGTGGAAATTCAGTTTAAACGTCAATCCAAGCTTCTCCAATACCAAACGATAACGCTCAAAAGCGCTTATCAACGGAGCATAATCCTTAGGCATTCCATTCACCAGTCTTTCTTTCTCTCTGCGTCCCTTGTCAATGCTCCGCACAGGAATACCTGCAAGGCGAAAACGCAGGCATAAATAGCGGGTGCGAAGCACGTTATGAAAATCGGCCACACAATCGAAATGCATCGTTCTGAGTCGCGCAAACAGAGCGTTGAGTCCTACCAATCCCCGATACTCGTTCTTCAAATCCACCCCCATAAATTCCACATTTCGGGGCAACCGCGAAAACAAAGGAGCCCATGCCGGACGGCTAAGCACCGTTATCCGGTGCTGCGGATACTGCACCGCCAGTGAATAAATAACGGGGACAGTCATGGCAACATCGCCGAAAGCTGAAAAACGAACAATCAATATACGGGACATATAACAGAACTTTTTATCTGACTGGCGAAAATATACAATATCTTTAATTCCTGCAACCGTTTCTATCTTTTTATCATTATCTTTGTCCGAAACATTCAATAAGGCAATCCATGAAAGTCATTATAGACGACAAAATACCCTTTATAAAAGAGGCTATCTCCCGGATAGCAGATGAAGTGGTCTATGCTCCCGGAACAGCCTTTACTCCCACTCTGGTGAAAGATGCCGATGCGCTGATAGTGCGCACACGTACATGCTGCAACCGTGAACTGCTGGAGGGAAGTAAAGTAAAATTCATTGCTACGGCAACAATTGGTTTCGATCACATCGATACGGAGTATTGCCGCAAAGCAGGTATCACATGGGCCAATGCGCCCGGATGCAACTCGGCATCCGTAGCCCAATATCTGCAATCATCCCTGATCCTGCTGCAGAAGCAGAAAAGTATCCGGCTGTCCCAAACTACCATAGGCATTGTGGGGGCAGGCAATGTGGGCAGCAAAGTGGAGCAAGCAGCGCGGAAATTCGGAATGCGTATATTACTGAACGATCTGCCGCGTGCAGACCGGGAAGGCGGAAACGGCTTTTCTCCTTTGCAGACCCTTGCCAACGAATGTGACATAATCACATTCCATGTGCCTTTATATAAGGAAGGGAAATACAAAACATTCCATCTGGCTGACGACACATTTTTCCATTCTTTGAAACGTTGCCCCATCATCATCAACACCTCACGCGGTGAGGTAATAGAAACTCATGCATTACTAAATGCTCTCGAACAAGGAACAATTTCGGATGCAATCATCGATGTTTGGGAAAATGAACCGGACATCAATTCCACCTTATTGAACCAAGTATTCCTCGGAACACCACATATTGCCGGTTATTCTGCCGATGGTAAAGCAAACGCTACACGTATGTCACTGGATGCGCTGTGTCGATTCTTCCACATAGAAGCCGATTACCTAATTACTCCTCCCCAACCGGAAAATCCCGTCATCACCGCGCACTCTCCGGCAGAGGCGTACTTGCAAATGTACGACCCGCGCCGAGACAGCGAGGCCTTGAAAAAGCATCCGGACCTGTTCGAGAAATTACGCGGAGATTACCCGCTACGAAGAGAGGAGGGAGCCTTCATCCTGAAGCACGTGTAAAAGCCTTCTCTGGCATTTCCACTTAAAAGCATGCTTGCATATCGTCAATCCTTCGCGAGCATAAGCTTTCTGCATTAATAATAAGATTCTCTTTTGTTCTATTTATCTTCAAAGCCCTACCTACTCCTTACCTACTCCCTACCTACTCCTTGTCTATAGAGAGGGAGAAGGTAGGGAGTAGGTAGGGAGTAGGTAAGGAGAAGACAGGGAAAAGGCAAGAGGATGGATTAACCGGTCAATCTATCGTATTCAGCAATTCCTCTATCACTCGCGGATAATATTCATACTCCAGTTTATGGATGCGTTGCGCCAATATATCAGGTGTATCACCCGGCAGTACAGAACATTTTATTTGGCAAATGACAGCTCCTTCATCGTAATGTTCATTAGTATAATGTATAGTGATACCACTCTCTTTCTCGCCTGCGGCAATCACAGCTTCATGAACACGGTCACCATACATCCCTTTCCCACCGAACTTGGGAAGGAGTGAAGGATGTATATTTATCATTTTATTGGGATAAGCATGCAAAATGCTATTCGGCACGCGAGCCAGAAAACCAGCCAACACTATAAAATCAATATCATGTTCTTGCAGCAAGGGCAGAATAGCTTCTCCACTCTCCCAATCATTTTTAGCAAAACAGGCATAAGGCACTCCCAACCTCTTTGCGCGCTCTAAAACAAGCGCATCCTGCCGGTTGGTCAACACCAAACGCACACAGGCTGAATCCTTTTCCCGAAAAAAACGAATGATATTTTCGGTATTCGTACCACTTCCCGAAGCTAAAACCGCGATATTTTTCATCATAACCCCTCCATTTTGTGCACAAAACCGTGAAAAATGTGCAAAAAGTTACATTTAATTCATCAAATATTTGCGAGGAACGATAAATATTTATTCCTTTGCACCGCAAAATTAAAGAAATAAAACTAATTATTAATTAAAAACTTAAAGTTATGTCTGAAATTGCATCAAGAGTGAAAGCGATTATCGTCGACAAATTAGGCGTTGAAGAATCAGAAGTTACAACCGAAGCAAGCTTCACTAACGACTTAGGAGCTGATTCTCTTGACACGGTTGAACTTATCATGGAATTCGAAAAAGAATTCGGTATCTCTATCCCTGATGACCAGGCTGAAAAGATCGGTACTGTAGGTGATGCTGTATCTTACATCGAAGAACACGCTAAGTAATCTTATCCATCAGTTTATAACATGGAATTAAAAAGAGTTGTAGTAACAGGTCTTGGCGCCATTACTCCCATTGGCAACAGTGTTCCCGAATTTTGGGAAAACCTTGTGAACGGGGTTAGTGGAGCAGGGCCTATTACTCATTTCGACGCATCCCTTTTCAAGACTCAATTTGCATGCGAAGTAAAAGGCTTCGATGCCACCAAATATATAGACCGCAAGGAAGCCCGCAAGATGGATGTATATACTCAGTATGCCATTGCAGTGGCCAAGGAAGCGGTAGCCGATTCGGGTCTTGATGTCGAAAATGAGGATTTAAACAGAATCGGTGTCATTTTTGGCGCCGGTATCGGTGGCATCCGTACATTCGAGGAAGAGGTTGGCAACTATGCTGTCAACGGCAAGGAAATGGGTCCAAAATTCAACCCGTTCTTCATCCCCAAGATGATTTCGGATATTGCGGCCGGACAAATTTCCATTCTGTACGGTTTTCATGGTCCTAACTACGCGACTTGTTCTGCATGTGCAACTTCTACGAACGCTATTGCCGATGCATTCAACCTTATCCGTTTGGGTAAGGCCAATGTCATTGTCAGCGGTGGAGCAGAGGCAGCCATTACAGCGGGTGGTGTAGGTGGTTTCAACGCCATGCACGCATTGTCAACGCGCAACGACTCTCCCCAAACGGCATCACGTCCGTTCAGCGCAAGCCGTGACGGCTTCATTATGGGTGAAGGTGGCGGTTGCTTGGTTCTTGAAGAACTGGAACATGCCAAAGCTCGTGGCGCTAAAATTTATGCGGAAGTAGCCGGTGCAGGTATGTCTGCCGATGCTTACCACTTGACCGCTTCTCACCCGGAGGGCTTAGGAGCGAAATTAGTGATGATGAATGCGCTGGAAGATGCTGAAATGAATCCCGACGAAATAGATTATATCAATGTTCACGGTACATCTACTCCCGTAGGTGATATATCGGAAGCTAAAGCCATCAAAGAGGTATTCGGTTCACATGCGTATAAGTTGAACATCAGTTCTACGAAATCCATGACCGGTCATTTGTTGGGTGCTGCCGGTGCGGTAGAGGCTATTGCAAGCATCCTTGCCATCAAGAATGGCATCGTGCCTCCCACCATCAACCACGAAGAGGGTGATAACGACGAGAACATCGATTATGATCTGAACTTCACGTTCAACCAAGCGCAGAAACGCGAAGTGAACGCAGTTCTGTCCAACACATTTGGATTCGGCGGTCATAATGCATGTGCTATTTTCAAGAAATACACAGAATAGTCCATCGTGTTACGTAACCAAATAGACAAGATAAGGCTCTTATTCCACAAGGATAGAGGGTCTTATCTTTGTTTTTACGAAATATTAGGGTTCTTTCCCCGCAATATTCAGATTTATCAGCAAGCCCTGCTGCATAAATCCATTTCCATACGCTCTGAGAAAGGACGCCCACTGAACAATGAGAGGCTTGAATTTTTAGGAGATGCCATCCTTGACGCCATTGTAGGGGATATTGTCTATAAACACTTTGAAGGCCGTCGTGAGGGTTTCCTAACAAATACGCGTTCTAAAATCGTGCAACGGGAAACGCTCAACAAGCTTGCCGTTGAAATCGGGTTGGATAAGTTAGTGAAGTACTCCAGCCGATCTTCTTCTCATAACAGTTATATGTATGGCAATGCATTCGAGGCTTTCGTAGGCGCCATTTATCTGGATCAGGGCTATGACCGTTGCAAATGGTTCATGGAAGAAAAAATATTCAAGCACTATATAGACCTTGACAAGATGTCACGCAAGGAGGTCAACTTCAAATCGAAACTGATAGAATGGAGCCAGAAGAACAAGATGGAAGTGTCTTTCGAGCTTATCAAACAGCTTCTTGACAAAGACTACAATCCGATGTTCCACACCGAGATTCGTATTGAAGGTGTTTCGGCAGGAACAGGAACGGGGTATTCCAAAAAGGAATCACAGCAGAATGCCGCACAAATAGCATTAAGAAAAATCAAGGGAGACGAAACCTTCAAGACGGAAATACAGGCTGCCAAGAATCAGCGTCATACAGAGGAAATCATAGCTGAAGGTATTGCCGCACAAGATACTGCCATAACGGAAAGATTATCCGAAACAGATTCCCATCCTGCGTCCCTGGACAACTAAGTCATGGTCTTCCGTCACCAACTTCAACTTACCGGCCACCTCCTCTAAGGGAACAGAAGCTATTTCGTTCCCTTTCAAAGTAATCATGCGCCCGAATTGTCCGGTAGCAATCAGTTCCGTAGCATGGCCTCCCATGCGGGTAGAGAGGTTACGGTCGAAAGGTGTAGGCGAACCGCCACGCTGGATATATCCCAGCACGGTTTCGCGGGTTTCTATCCCTGTTTCGTACTCTATCTCCTGAGCTATGTATTCGGCGGCACGCTTGTTTCCGTCTGTCTGAATGCCTTCGGCAACAACTACAATGGAATAGGGTTTGCCTTTTTTGAGGCGGTTCAGTATTGTCTCGCCAATATTGTGAATGTCATAAGGTATCTCAGGTATCAGGATCACGTCACCTCCTCCCGCCATGCCGGAGTAAAGAGCTATCCAGCCCGCCTTATGTCCCATTACCTCAATCACCATCACGCGTTTGTGCGAGCTGGCGGTAGAGTGCAGCCTGTCAATAGCATCGGTGGCAATGCTGACGGCAGAATCGAAACCGAAAGAGAAGTCGGTTCCCCAAATGTCATTATCAATGGTTTTTGGCACGGAAACAATATTCAAGCCCATATTCGCAAGTTTTGCCGCCGTCTTCTGAGTACCGTTTCCTCCGATACAGACGATGCAGTCTAAACCCAGATCTTTCACGTTTTGTTCTATCAGCGCGGGTTTATCCACATCAGGCATCACTCCATTCTTCTTGAATGGCTTCTCACGGGAAGTTCCCAGCATCGTGCCGCCTAAATTCAGCAAACCAGATAAGGATTTTTCGGTAAATGACTCCACATCTTTAGTCAACAGTCCCTGAAAACCACTGTGAATGCCTATTACTTCCATTCCATAATGATTGATGGCTGTTTTGCATACGCCACGTATCGTAGCATTGATGCCGGGACAGTCGCCTCCTGAGGTCAAAATACCGATTCTCATAACATTCTTGTTTAAATGGCGTTTCTTTTCGCTTATACGGACGTAAAGATAGAAAAAAAACAGAAAAAAGATAGAGATGCCGATAAATAAGATTATTTTTGCGCTTTAAAATTAGATTTCAACAAGAACGATGAGTATTACAAAGTTTCTGAATAAGGTATATTTCACCCCCCGTCTGAAAGAAATCGAACAATATGCCGACCATGCCGGCAAATTGCAGCAAGGCGTGCTGCAACATCTCGTCGGCACGGCAGCCGATACAGAATGGGGAAAGAAATACAACTATGCCTCTATCCGTACTTATGAGGATTTCAAAAACCGCCTTCCCATACAAACCTACGAAGAAATAAAGCCCTACGTAACCCGCCTGCGCGCCGGAGAGCAGAATCTGCTCTGGCCTTCGGAAATCCGTTGGTTTGCCAAGTCTTCGGGAACAACTAATGACAAAAGCAAGTTCCTGCCGGTGAGCAAGGAATCATTGCATGACACGCATTATAAAGGAGGCAAGGATGCCGTCGCAATCTATCTGGGACAAAATCCCGAAAGCCGCTTCTTCGCAGGCAAAGGGCTTATTTTAGGAGGCAGCCATGCTCCGAATCTGAACACCAACCATAGTCTTGTTGGTGATCTCTCTGCTATTCTGATAGAAAATATCAACCCATTGGTGAATTTCGTCCGTGTGCCGAGCAAGCAAACGGCACTGATGGAACATTTCGAACCTAAAATGGAGGCCATTGCCAATGAAACCATCACAGCCAATGTCACCAACCTTTCAGGAGTACCGTCCTGGATGCTTGTACTCATCAAGCACCTGCTCGAGAAGACAGGCAAACAAAGCCTTGAAGAAGTCTGGCCTAATCTGGAGGTGTTCTTTCATGGCGGAGTAGCCTTCACACCTTATCGCGAACAGTATAAGGAGGTGATACGCAGCAGCAAAATGCACTATGTAGAAACCTACAATGCATCCGAAGGCTACTTCGGCACACAGAACGATCCGGCAGATCCGGCTATGCTGTTGATGATAGACTATGGTATCTTCTATGAATTTGTCCCGCTGGAAGATGTCGGCAAGGATGCTCCCCGCATCTGTTGCCTGGAGGAAGTGGAGTTGAACAAGAACTATGCAATGGTAATCTCCACCTCTGCCGGACTATGGCGGTATATGATTGGAGACACAGTGAAATTTACTTCGAAGAATCCATATAAGTTTGTCATCACCGGACGCACCAAGCATTTCATCAATGCCTTCGGCGAAGAACTGATTGTAGATAATGCGGAAAAAGGGCTTTCCAAGGCATGTGCCGCAACCGGTGCGCAGGTCATAGACTACTCCGCCGCTCCCGTATTTATGGACGAACATGCCAAATGCCGCCACCAATGGCTGATAGAGTTTGCACAAATGCCGGATTCTTTAGGAAAATTTGCCAAGATACTGGATGACACGCTGAAGGAAATCAACTCCGACTATGAGGCTAAACGCCAGAACAACCTTGCCTTGCAACCGCTTGAGGTCATAGTAGCCCGCCAAAACTTGTTCCACGACTGGCTGGACAGCAAAGGAAAACTCGGCGGACAGCATAAAATACCACGCCTCAGCAATACAAGGGAATACATAGAGGAAATGCTGGAACTGAACCGTTGACCGGACATCCATGCAATTCATTCTGCCATGCCGATGATTCCTCCACCCAACAACAGTCCGTCGGCTGTATAGAAAGCCGCCGCCTGTCCTGCCGCAACAGCCTCCAAAGGTTCTGCCAAGCATACATGCAGCAAACCGTCGGCAGTGAGTGAAACTTTACATCGATTGGCCTGCTTGCGGTAGCGTATCTTCACA
Organism: Bacteroides helcogenes P 36-108; assembly: GCF_000186225.1. Taxonomy (NCBI): domain Bacteria; kingdom Pseudomonadati; phylum Bacteroidota; class Bacteroidia; order Bacteroidales; family Bacteroidaceae; genus Bacteroides; species Bacteroides helcogenes. The sequence continues at coordinate 739,409 of NC_014933.1, forward strand.
ATAACTTCTTCGGCATCCAGCACGCGACTGTATTCTGCCAGATTCCATTCTTCCAGCCACATTTCCCGCTTGTACAAAGAAGCAAGCGGGGCAAGTATCACCTCATTCTTCTCTACCGAGATTTCTTTGACAAAAACTGCTTTATTCAACTGAAGTCCCAGTCCTCTGCGCTGCCCGATGGTGTAGAAAGGATAGCCTTCGTGCCACCCCAGAAAATTCCCCTTTTCATCGACAAATTTTCCTTTATCGGGCAGTTTTCGGACACCTGCTTCACACTTCAGGAAAGAACGGTAATCCAACGGACAGAAGCATACGCCGATGCTGTCTTTCTTCGTCGCCACCTGCCGGAAACCACGAGCCGCGGCATAAGCACGAGCTTCACTTTTAATAATATCCCCCATCGGAAGCAACATACGCCGCAAAATGTCCTGCTTCAAGCCCCACAGAAAAAATGACTGATCCTTATCTCTGTCTGCGGCAGGAGCTATGTAATACTTCCCTTCTTGCAAGACCTTACGGACATAATGTCCGGTAGATACCCAATAAATACCCTTTTCATCGGCAATCTTTGCCAAAAGCGCCCATTTCAGTTCGTTGTTGCAGACGGTGCAGGGAACCGGAGTGCGCCCGGCCAGATACTCATCTATAAAATAGCGGATGACACGTTCGCGGAAAGCTTCACGCGCATCATACGTGATGTGCCCGATGCCCAACCTCGCAGCCAATGCACGGGCATCTTCCAGATATTCCGTCCCTCCGTCCGCCTCGTAGAAGCGGAAGGTCACTCCCGTTACTTCATAGCCGGCTTCCTGCAACCTCATTGCGGCAACAGAGCTGTCCGTGCCGCCACTCATTCCCAATAGTACATGTTCTTTTGACTTCATTCTACAAAAATAGTATTTCATCCAAGAAAACTCTATCTTTGTCCCATCAAAAAAAACAATAGATTTCAAGCCATGAGACAAGACTATCGCCTGCTCGTCCTCGACCTGGACGGCACTCTGACAAATTCGAAGAAAGAAATCTCGCCGCGCAACCTCCACAGCCTGCTGCAACTGCAACAAAGCGGCGTGCGACTGGTGCTGGCATCGGGTCGCCCCACCTACGGCATAGCTCCCTTAGCAGAACAATTGCAAATGAAGGAGCACAACGGTTACATCCTCTCCTACAACGGTGGAGAAATCATAGACTGGAGCACGGGTGAACTGCTGTACAAGAACCTGCTGCCCGACGATGTGCTGCCCATCCTCTACCAAGCCTCCACCCACAACCGTCAAACAATCCTCACTTACGACAACGAGTTCGTCCTGACCGAAAATCCCGATGACCCGTACGTACAGAAAGAAGCTTTCCTCAACAAGATGCAGATACGCCACATAGGCAACTTCCTGCAAGAAACACCCCGCCCCCTGCCCAAATGCCTCATTGTGGGCGAGCCGGAACAACTTATAAAGACGGAAACCGAGCTAAGCCAACGCCTGCAAACACAAATCAGTGTGTATCGCTCGGAGCCTTACTTCCTGGAACTTGTGCCCCTGGGCATAGACAAAGCACGCTCGCTTGCCGTGCTGCTGAACAAGCTGGGCATACCCCGCGAGGAAATGATGGCCATGGGCGACGGCTACAACGACCTCAGCATGATAAAATACGCCGGACTGGGCGTGGCTATGAACAATGCCCAGACATCTGTAAAGGAAGCGGCAGACTACATTGCTCCAAGCAACGACGAGGATGGAGTGGCGATAACCATAGAGCGATATTTCACCCTTTAAACCTCATAGAAAATCTCAGGTAGTATAGGGATGCCCGTTCAATAGTATAAAGAGCCTGCTTCTGCCGTATGGGGGAATAAGGTTCAGATTTTGCTCCGGAATGCAATTAAAATTATAAATAATTTCCGTAGCTTTGTTCTCGGCGTATGCGAAGCCTGTGGATTACTTCACAACATAGCTAAAGACAACCGGATTATCATCTTCTGACACCTGTTCCAACAAACGAATCAGATTAGCATTCAAATGTTCCTTGCCCGATCGCCCCTGCATTTTCAGTATATCCGGAGGATAAACAAAAAAAACACGCTTCCGATTGCCCTCTACCGGAATAAAATTCGGCATGGCAAGCTGATAGTCCGTATTCATAATTATGCGGTAATTACTCACTTCCTTTTTCTCTTTAGACAAGACATAAAGTCCCGGCTGGTTGGTACGGAAAAGCAAATAATTCGGAGTATCACATAGGTCAGTCATCGTATAGACGTATTTCTCTTTCATACACATTTTATTTAATTCAGCGCATCCATAAGTCCGTTTTTCTTCAGAAACGGGGAAAGCCCGGTCGCCCCAATCTATCGTATATGCTTTTTCCACCCGGTCGCCCCTCATCGTATAGATTGTATCGTCAAACTTTCGGGTCAGGTACACCGGAGACTCCCCGGTCATCTGCATATTGCCGGACATACAGAAAGGAGCTGTCTCGGACAATGGTTTCCATAAAGAATGGCGCTGGCCGGTCTTCTTCTCTATTGTCAGAAGAGAATAATCGGACAATTGATTGTTCGCATAAGTTTCCTTCCGCAAATATATATACTCGTCAGTCACAGCTAGCGATTTGCACATGCCATCCAAGGGGAGGGTGCGTTCATAAGTACCGTCAAGGGTGTAATAATGAATAGCCGGAGGATAAGTCAGCAACAGTAATCTCTCCTCTTTCCGGTCTATGGCGATATCAAAAAGATTCACGTATTCACCGGGACCGCTTCCTACCGCATGTATCGTAAACTGATGCTTTCCCGACTTATCGAAACAAAACACCCGTTTCATTTGTACATCCAAAATAAGGAACCGGTTTCCATCCTCTATAACTCTATCTATGCCATGAATCAAGACATCAGATTTCGTCTCAGGTATAAAAAGAAATGCGCTATCCAGGAAAGCAGTGTCATTTACCACTCCACAATCCTCTGTAACGGTAACAATTTCGGCGGCATTATCCGTTTTCTTCTTGGTACAACCAAAAACAAAAAATGACAAGGCGCATACCATTAGCAATATCTTCGACTTCATACTCTTTATCAGTTAACTGATACCCATTCTTCACTGATACCCGGAGTACAATCAACAACACCAAGTCCGAAACAATTAGTCACAGTCACTACTCGATACGCATAGGTATCTTGTCCTCTTATAGTAACCCAATACGGTCCTTTCTGACTCGTGTCCGAGTCTTTACTCTCAGACTTACTAAGCCCTCCCTCGCCAGATGCCAAAGCCTCAACATTAGCCAATAGCATCTCATACTGTTCACTTCCTATTACGACATTTTTCTGTGAAAGCAATGAAGGCATTACAAATAAGACACAAGAAATACACACAAGAAAAGATAAGAACTTTTTCATAACATTTCGTTTTAAGATTATCATCTACAAATTTTAAAAAAACAATTCAAACGAGCAAACTCAAAGAACTAATTTCGCACAAGAAATGGTTTCAGCTAATAAATATTCACAGATTTATTATACCTTTGTGATTCAAAAGAAAATAAAATCAGAACGTTATGGAACAACAACTGACCATTTACAACACTTTAGATAGAAAAAAGGAATTATTCGTACCCCTTCATGCCCCGCATGTAGGCATGTATGTCTGCGGCCCTACCGTTTACGGTGATCCTCACTTGGGACATGCACGCCCCGCCATCACCTTCGACCTGTTATTCCGCTACCTCACGCATATAGGCTATAAGGTACGCTATGTGCGCAACATCACCGATGTAGGCCATCTGGAACACGATGCCGATGACGGTGAAGACAAGATAGCCAAGAAAGCACGTCTGGAACAACTGGAACCCATGGAAGTGGCACAATACTACATCAACCGCTACCACAAGGCAATGGAAGCACTGAACGTGCTCTCCCCAAGTATAGAACCGCACGCCAGCGGACACATCATCGAGCAGATAGAACTGGTGAAGGAAATCATGAAGAACGGATATGCTTACGAAAGTGAAGGCTCCGTTTACTTCGACGTGGCCAAATACAACAAGGACCACCAGTATGGCAAACTCTCCGGGCGCAACCTGGACGACGTGCTGAACACTACCCGCGAACTGGACGGACAAAGCGAGAAGCACAACCCCGCCGACTTCGCCCTGTGGAAGTGTGCGCAACCGGAGCACATCATGCGCTGGCCTTCTCCGTGGAGTGACGGATTTCCCGGCTGGCACGCCGAATGTACGGCTATGGGAAGAAAGTATTTGGGAGAGCACTTCGACATTCACGGAGGCGGCATGGACCTCGTCTTCCCGCACCACGAATGCGAGATAGCGCAGTCCGTAGCTTCGCAGGGCGATGACATGGTGCACTATTGGATGCACAACAACATGCTCACCATCAACGGACAGAAAATGGGTAAGAGCTACGGCAACTTCATCACGCTGGAAGAACTTTTCAACGGTACGCATCCCCTGCTGGAACAGGCTTACAGTCCGATGACCATACGCTTCTTCACCTTGCAGGCACACTACCGCAGCACGGTGGACTTCAGCAACGAGGCGCTGCAAGCCGCCGAAAAGGGATTGTCGAGACTGATGGATGCCGTGCACGGACTGGAAAAGATTGTACCTGCAACGACTTCTACCATAGACGTAAAGACCCTGCGCGCCAAGTGCTACGAAGCCATGAACGATGATCTGAACTCACCGATAGTCATCGCCCACCTCTTTGACGGCGCCAAGATGGTGAACAACATTCTTGCCGGAAATGACAGCATCACAGCCGATGACCTGAAAGAACTGGAAGACATGTTCCATACCTTCTGCTTCGATATCTTAGGACTGAAGGAAGACAACACCTCCAATGAGGAACGCGAAGCTGCCTTCGGCAAGGTGGTGGACATGCTATTGGAAGAGCGCATGAAGGCAAAAGCCAATAAAGACTGGGCAACCAGCGACAAGATACGTAATGAACTTACCGCACTCGGATTCGAAATAAAGGATGGTAAGGAAGGATGCGAGTGGAAACTGAATAAGTAGTTCCTCTTTTTATAAACCACAAATTGCACGGAAACTGGAGGTTTATTTATATTGCCTCACAATTTTCCGTGCAATTCGTATTTCCCCTTAAAACTATCCGAATATCTTAATAAGGAATCATATCCGAAAGAATCTTTTCCTTATACCAAGGATCGTCTATCTCTTTTAAAACCTGACCCATCTCTGCACACAACGTTTTCACCACCTCTTTGTTTGTTTCCAAAGAAAGGTTGTTCAACTGATATGGATCTTTCTCATCGTCAAACAAAAGGCTTTTCACAAGCTTGTGAGTTTTACGGTCTATATAAAGCGCCAATGTATAGCGGGCTGTCTTAAATCCTCGAGAAGAAGGGAAATAAGAACGAACTTTGCCATTCATATCTTTCTCCCCATCCACATTTTGTATGTAAAGCGCTCCGGTAGGACGATCAACATCCGCCTTTTCATCGAAGAAAAGCGGTGCATAATTACGTCCCTGCACTTCTGCAGGAATAGAATGAGAGAGTCCTGCCAACCCCAGCAAAGTAGGCATAATATCCGGTGAAGACAACATCAGATCATCTACACGAGGGGTGATTTTATGTGGGAATCGGACAATGAAAGGTATGTTCATTGACTCGGAGTATGGAGAATTCTTAGGATCGTCGGTACGCTGGCTGCACATGGTTTCACCATGATCGGAAGCAAACACCACAATAGTATTTTTGTCTATTCCAAGGTCTTTCAGCGCATCAAGAATCTTACCGAAAGCACGGTCAACTCCGGTTACGGAAGCAAAATAATAACGTGCACTTTCTGCCTTTGCCATCTTTGAATCAGCATTCGGGCGAATCAACAAACTGTCTAACGGCTGATTCTTATAAAGGTTGAAGTCCTGCTCCATACAATCGTCCAAAGAACGGTAAGGACTATGGGGCGGATTCATGCCTACCATGACGAAGAAAGGTTTTTTCGGATCGCGTACATTCCCTTCATTTTTCAGATAGGATACAACCATATCCGATTCATGCAAAGGTGACCACTCATGAGGATCGTGACGTTTTCCTTCGGTATCCCAATAATGCGGATTCTTGTGTTCATCGAAAGTTCCGTAAGAATACCAATAGTTAAATCCATGCCGGCGGCCTTTCGGAGTATAGGCATCCCATGCGGGAATACGGTCTTCCACATAGTGTCCGGGGCGTTCCGGATCGTTAGGAGTAGGAAAATCGGCATGCAACTTTCCGAAGTAAGCGCAATCATACCCCGCACTTCTGAATACATCGCTGACACATACGGCATCATCGCGCAAAGAACTGATGGGGCGGTCTGAATTACAATTCAAAGGCACGCCACTCTTGTTGGGATACATTCCTGTGAGCAATGAGCCACGGTGAGGGCTACTCAGAGGACAGTTGCTCATGGCAGAAGTCAATACCACGGACTCTCTCGCAAATTTATTAAGACGGGGTGTATGTACCGGGTCATTACGAAAGTTCACCCTTTCACGAAATCCCTCCTGCCCCCAGAATTCCATTGCTTGATTGCGATACTGGTCAGGGAAGACGTAAATAACATTGGGCTGCGAGAGTTGTTCTGCCTGAGAGGTCTTGCACCCCTGCAAGGTCAGCAAACCTAATCCACCTAATAAAACAGAGTATGAATTCTTCATTGTTCCAGATTCTTTTTACGCATCAAACCTTCCAAAAAATAATAGTCCGCATAGTTCAAAGGCACATCAATCTCCGCCCCGTGGGGAATACTGCCTACAGAGTGCATCAGGATAAAGTTTCCATTAGTACCGACCTTTGCACGATAGGCAGGGGAAGCTAAATTTTCCATAATCTTATCAGCGATTTTCTTATAGCCCTTACCCGGCAAATAGGTGCTCAACTCATAAAGGGCAGATGCGGTGCAGGCAGCAGCCGAAGCATCACGGGGTTCATCCGGAATACCGGGAGCATCGAAGTCCCAATAAGGAACAAAATCTTCCGGAAGATTCTTGTTATTGAAAATAAAGTTGTAAACCTTCTCTGCCTGCTCCAAATAATTAGCGTCATGCGTATAGCGGTAGCACATGGTGTAACCGTACAGCGCCCAAGCCTGTCCCCTTGCCCATGCCGATTCGTCTGCATACCCCTGGGCAGTCTGTTTTTTGCGAACCTCTCCGGTTTCCGCATCATAATCCACCACATGGTAACAACTATTATCAGAACGGAAATGGTTAGCCATTGTCGTATCAGCATGTTTTTTTGCTATGTTATAATATGTAGAATCCCCCGAAAGCTTGACAGCCTCAAACAACAATTCCAGATTCATCATATTATCAATGATAACAGGACATTTCCAACCACGTTCAGCCTGCCACCCTTTGTCGGCATCCCATGATTGGAGCACACCTGCAGCGGGACGAAAGCGAGTTGACAAAGATTTGGCAGCCTGTATAATAACCGGCTTATACTCTTCTTTATGAGCAAAACGGTAACCGTTCAGATAGCTGGAACCAATCATGAAACCTACATCATGATGCCAAGTGAGATACTGTACCGAATCCAGGGCTTCCGTATATTTCTCTGCCAGTGCCAACCATTTCTTATCACCCGTCAGTTGATATATATACCAGATATTGCCGGGGAAAAAGCCTGAGCACCAATCATCAATGGGTACGTAAACAATGTTGCCATCTTTAATGGTGCGTGGATTAAGAATTTTACCGGATTTCTCGATAATGTCTGTCTGAAGGGTTTCCTGAGCCACAGCATTATCAATGTTTTCTTGAATAAAGTTGCTTTCAGTCTGCTTTTGCCCTGTGCAACCAGCCAAAACAAGGAGGGAAACTCCCAATGTAATAAGGACTGCTTTCATAATAAAGGATTCATTTATTAAAGTTTTACTATTTCTCTGCTGCAAAAGTAGTGCAAGCAAACAGCATTAACCTTCACAAATAATCCAATTATTAGCCAAAATCGTTACTTTTACATATCAGTCATCCACCCTTCGGACTGCAGGAATAATCAGTTTTTCTCCACCATTGACATCATCGGATAACGGTTTCCTCTTACACTCTTCAAGAAGGCCTTTGCCGAACCGAAGTTCAGATACAGGTCCAAACGGACAGGAAGATGATTTTTATCATCAGACACAAAGAATGTGATTACCTCTTTCTCTTTCCCTTTCTTATACTCTACAAAAGAGAATACGAGACAACGGTAAACAGTATCATTATTTGCCTTAACTTCCTCCTTGCCACGATAAATCAACGTTTGTTCCTCTACCTTGCGTCCTGTTGCCATAGGGAAAAGTATTTTCTCTCCTATTTTGTAGCTTTTCGGATCAAAGGAACGCGCTTGTGCCAGAATACTCAGCATATCGAAAATACAGCGACTGTCACTGTACTCCATTTCCTGCGGATCTTGTACAGGCTCACGCCATGTACGCTTCTGCTTCACAAATGACACACCGTCATTGTAAGAAAACCAAGCCTCATCCACCGTATAACGTTTACCTTCTTCGGCAGCCTTACGGAAGTAAAGAGGTTCCAACTTATCACTGACATAGCAGGTAAGGGTATCACGCATCTTAAAGAAGAAATCGGTTTTCTTACTGCCCACAGAAAGCAGGTTGAAGCGGAAAGCGGGCCGAGAGTGATAAGTCGTCGCATTGGTAGTAAGACTTGCCAGACCTACTTTTTTCCAGATAAACTTCCAGTTGAAGTACAAATCATACATTACATGCTCACCGGACTGGAAAGCTTCATTCTTTGCCGCACACTGAGCACTCGCAGGCAAGATGGCAAAGCACATCATTATGGCTACAAACAATAGGATGAACAACCTTTTCTGTCTAATAGCTATATCCGCTGCCACTGTTACGGCTGTTATTATTATTGCTGCTATTCCGGTTATTTTTTTCTTGTTTTTCTTGTTTTCATCTGGCTTTTGTTTTTTTAATTCCTCCGGCTTTTGCTTATCCAAAGGCTTTTCAAATATATTCCACTCTTGAGTCAAATCAAAATTCGCCTTTAATTCCAAAACCATCGGATAATAATAAACCATTTCCGGCTGGCGTTTTTCCGCATAATTTCCCGTATCCCACACGCCATTTCCGTTTACATCATCAACTAACCTTGCCCCGTACTTGCCCGGATTCAGGAAGTAGAAATCAGCTTTTCCTGCCACTAACGGCACTGTACGCAACACTTTATCCTGTCCATCCAGCAATTCAACGAAAGCCTGTGAATCCACACCGTGCACATTGAAAAATATCTGCCCATATTCTTCCAGTTTCTTTGCCTTGAGTTCTTTCTTTATCTTATCGGTGAACAGTCCGTATAGACCATGTATGGCGGTGGAATCCACCTCAAATACATAGCTTTCACCTGGTTGCCACTCGGCAAACACATTATAGCGCTTCAGATCTATCGAATCGCGGGAAAAGTCAAACGGCACATCTTGCCATAAGGTATCCACTTTCTGCCTTAAATGGATGGCTGTCGTATCCACATCCGCCACCGGTTCATTAAAAGTGAGTGTAATATAATCATATACATCCATTGCAGAAGGTGCATACACCTCCATCGGCAAAAATTCAACGTCCGGCTTCTCCGGCTCATCGTTCTTCTTTTTCTTTCTTTTTTCCCGGTCTTTCTGTTCTTTCTCCTTTGCCTCCTGTTTCTGCTTCTGCTGCTTTCCGTAAGACAGCTTGGAGAGCAGTTTCAGAGTGTCGGTGCGATATACCAATTGCTTCAGGCTATCAGTATAAAGATAGGTCAAACTCATTTTCAGAGTATCTTGCCTGTATATCAGAGAATCTTTTATCCAATAATGGAGTGTATCGTTCCGTCCTGTGCCCTGTTCGATAACAAATGCATCGTGCTCGTCAAAATTCAATCCCTTCAGCAAAGGCAGACTATCCGCCGGAGCCGTAAAATAAAGGGAAAACTTTTGGGGAATGAGACGTTCGCTCTTTGCCAAACGTTGTGAGAAATTAATTTCCTTGAAACTGCGCAGAAGAATATCATCAGGCAAGAAATGCGTATATTTATGTTCTACAATAGTATCAACTGTCAAGGAATCAAGCCACAACGTATCCTGATGAATACGTTCTTCCATGGTAGGAATAACAAGCGAATCATTGAAAGCTATGATTTCAGTAGGCTGAGTATAGGCAAAGTTCTGATCGGCATCTTGCAATGCATAGATACGGTAGTTGCCGGCACTCACTCCACGAATGGAGAAACACCCGCGACTGTCAGTACGTCCCACACGCTCAAAAGGAAGTTTTATGAAAGCCGAATCGGCGAGATTGGAGTGCAAACCAACCAGCATACCTTTTATCGGCTCTAAATTGGCGGCATTCAGTAAAGTTCCGGCCACTGCCATAGAATCCAGATTTTCACCAGTAGAAAAAGAAAAAGAAAAGTTTTCCAACGGATTTCCCTCATTATTGTCCTGAATGGCATCTCCAAAATCCACAGTATAAGTAGTATTGGGCTTCAAGGTATCTTGAAGGGTAATGACTACCTTTTTTCCACTTGCCTTTATTTCAGGCTGCTGTACTTGAGGAGGAGATATTACAATCTTCTCATTGGGTTTATCAAGTTTAATGAATTCGTCAAACTCAATTACAATCTTGTTCCTTTTGGTATGAAGGGCGCCCGGTGACGGTGTGCTGGCAAGAAAGCGAGGAGGAGTCTCGTCGGTAGGGCCTCCTTCTATACGGCCTACGCTTGCACAAGAGTATAATGCGACAGCTATGCCGATACCTCCCATCAGCCGACGGAAAAGCAATTTCACTTTATTAGGATGTTTACAGTTTAACATGCTGCAAAAATAAAGGTTATCTGTTAATTAGCAGTATGCTTTACAGTATTTTAATCAAAAAACAAGCTTTTGCACTTACTTATGTATGAAACATAGTTAAAAAAGAATGCTTTTCATATCTTATATACAAAGAAAAGAATAATTTTGCGGTTGAAAACTAAATAAGGACATTCAGTTTCCTGTTATTCCTTACTCTCTATTATATCATGAACTACACAGAACTTCCCTTCAAATTAATATAATTATACACAGAGAATAACAAAAAGTATGAAGAGTAGATTAGGATTATCAGTATGTTGCCTGGTGCTGTTAAGCAGTTGCGGACAAGGCGACAAAAACATGGGTAAAGCACCTGAGTTTGCAGTGATTGAGACCAAAACCACCACTGCCAACCTGACAAACAGTTACCCTGCCACCATTAAAGGTAAACAAGATGTAGAAATCAGGCCTATGGTAAGTGGTTTTATCACCAAATTACATGTGGACGAGGGAGCATCAGTACGTAAAGGACAAATACTATTCAGTATCGATCCAGTGCAGTATCAAGCTACTGTAAACTCGGCCAAAGCTGCCGTTGAAACAGCCAAAGCCGCAGTAAACACACAAGAACTTACCGTAAACAACAAACGTGAACTGAACAAGAAGAACATCATCAGCGACTACGACTTGCAAATGGCCGAAAATCAGTTGTCACAAGCCAAAGCACAACTGGCACAGGCACAAGCACAGTTGGTAAATGCAAAAAATAATTTGTCATACACCAGCGTAACCAGCCCCAGTGACGGTGTAATAGGTACAATCCCCTACCGTGTAGGGAGTTTGGTAAGCCCTTCTGTCGCCAATCCGCTGACTACCGTTGCCGACATCTCAGAAATGTATGCATACTTCTCCATGACCGAAAGACAACTCCTGGCACAGATACGTGAGGGCGGCAGCATAAAAGAGATCTTGGCAAAAATGCCTGACGTACAATTGCAACTCATTGACGGAACAATGTATGCAGACAGTGGCCGTGTGGAGACAATCAGCGGTGTCATCGATCCCAAGACCGGCTCTGTTACGATGCGTGCTCTTTTCCCCAACAAACACAATGTGCTGCGCAGCGGAAGTACCGGCAAGGTTGTTTTCCCCAACCCGATGCAGAATGTCATCATGATACCGCAATCGGCAACGACAGAGATTCAGGACAAGAAGTTCGTGTTTGTCTTGCAGCCCGACAATACTCTGAAGAATGTTGAGGTGAAAATATTCAATCTGAACGATGGCAAGTATTACTATGTAACCGATGGACTGAAAGCAGGCGACAAGATTGTGATAGAAGGAGTACAGAACTTGAAGGATGGGCAGAGCATCACCCCGGTTACCCCTGCCGACAAAGAAGCAGAATACCGGAAGGCTCTGCAAGACCAAAAAAACGGTAACCTCAAGACTGCATTCCAATAACTCCTTAATTTTTTCATGAAATGAAATTAGATAGATTCATTAACCGTCCGGTACTATCAACGGTAATTTCCATCCTGATAGTCATACTGGGTATCATTGGCTTGCTGACCCTGCCCATCTCCCAATATCCGGACATCGCACCTCCTACCGTATCGGTAAGCGCCACTTATACGGGCGCCAGTTCTCAAACCGTATTGAACTCCGTCATCGCACCTCTGGAAGACCAGATCAATGGTGTGGAGAACATGATGTACATGCAGTCCACTGCCGCCAACAACGGTACTGCAAGCATCAACATCTATTTCAAGCAAGGGACCGACCCCGACATGGCAGCAGTGAATGTACAGAACCGAGTATCCATGGCGCAAGGTTTGCTTCCAGCCGAAGTAACCAAAGTGGGCGTCACTACCCAGAAGCGCCAGAATTCCATGCTGGTGGTGTTCTCCATTTATGACGAGAGTGATACACATGATATCGAGTTCATCGAGAACTACGCAAAAATCAACCTGATCCCACAGATCCAGCGTGTAAAAGGTGTGGGCGAAGCTATGGTGATGGGGCAAGATTACTCCATGCGCATTTGGTTGAAGCCCGATATCATGGCACAATATAAGCTCATTCCTTCGGATGTGAGCGCCGCGCTGGCCGAACAGAACGTGGAAGCTGCTCCCGGACAGTTCGGCGAACGGGGTAACCAGACTTTCCAATACACCATCCGCTACCGCGGACGATTACAACAGCAGACGGAATTCGAGAATATCGTTATCAAGGCACTGCCCGATGGTGAAGTGTTACGCCTGAAAGACATAGCTGATGTGCAACTGGGCCGCCTGTCCTACTCTCTTAACAACAAAGTGAACGGACACAATGCCGTGACCTGTATCGTTTTCCAGATGGCAGGCAGCAATGCCACGCAAACCATCGCCGAAATAGAAAACATGCTGAAAGAAACCAGCGACACTCTCCCTGCCGGCCTGAAAGTGAACATTTCACTAAATGCCAACGACTTTCTCTTTGCTTCCATACATGAAGTATTGAAGACTTTGATAGAAGCATTTATCCTGGTATTCATTGTGGTATATATATTCTTGCAGGACCTGCGCTCCACACTGATTCCCGCCATTGCCATCCCGGTAGCTTTGATCGGTACATTCTTCGTACTCTCACTCATCGGTTTCAGCATCAATTTGCTGACCTTGTGTGCGATGGTGCTTGCCATTGCCATAGTAGTGGATGACGCCATAGTGGTGGTGGAAGGAGTCCATGCCAAGCTGGATCAGGGCTACAAATCCGCTAAACTGGCTTCCATAGATGCCATGAATGAATTGGGTGGAGCTATCGTCTCCATCACACTGGTTATGATGTCTGTATTCATCCCAGTCAGCTTCATGAGTGGCACAGCCGGTACGTTTTACCGCCAGTTCGGTCTGACAATGGCCATCGCCATCGGGCTTTCAGCCCTGAATGCTTTGACATTGAGTCCGGCATTGTGCGCTTTACTACTGAAACCTCATGAGGAACACGGAGAAAAAAAATCCACACTTATATCACGCTTCCATACGGCTTTCAACACCGCCTACGACACTGTACTGAAGAAATACAAGAAACGTGTACTGTTCTTCATTCAGAAAAAATGGCTGACTTTCGGCCTGGTGGGAGCATCCATTATCCTACTGTTCTTCTTTATGAAAACCACACCCACCGGCATGGTTCCAAACGAAGATACAGGAACTATTATGGGAGCCGTAACTTTGCCCCCCGGCACTTCACAGGAACGCGCCGAAGAAGTCTTCGCTCGTGTGGATAGTCTGGTTGCCGCCGATCCCGCCGTGTCATCACGCACCATGATTTCAGGTTACAGTTTCATCGGTGGTCAAGGTCCGTCCTACGGCTCTTTCATCATCAAGCTGAAGCCGTGGGAAGAACGCGGAACAATGCAGAATTCACAAATTGTCTTTATCTCGCTCTACATGCGTGCGCAGAAAGTCATCAAAGAGGCACAGGTACTCTTTTTCCAACCACCCATGATTCCGGGATACTCTGCATCCAGTGACATCGAACTGAACATGCAGGACAAGACCGGTGGTGACCTCGACAAGTTCTATGATGTGGTAAAGACTTATATCTCGGCTTTGGAAGCGCGTCCGGAAATCAATACGGCACAAACCACCTTCAATCCACGCTTCCCGCAATATATGATAGATATCGACGCGGCTGCCTGCAAACGTGCCGGCATCAGTCCGAGTGACATCCTCACTACCATGCAGGGATATTACGGTGGCTTGTATGCTTCCAACTTCAACCGTTTCGGCAAGATGTACCGCGTAATGGTACAGGCCGACCCCAATTCACGCGTCAACCTTGAGTCCTTGCAAAACATCAAAGTACGCAACGGCAATGACATGGCTCCCATCTCACAATTCATGAACATCAAGAAGGTTTATGGTCCGGACATCATCAGCCGTTTCAACCTCTACACTTCCATGAAGGTAATGGTGTCACCCGCCGAAGGTTATACTTCCGGCCAGGCGTTAGCTGCCATTGCAGAAGTTGCCAAGGAAGACCTGCCCGCCGGCTTCGGTTACGAACTTGGCGGTATGGCACGTGAAGAAGCGGAAAGCAGCGGCAGTACCACCGGACTCATTTTCGTACTCTGCTTCGTATTTGTTTACCTGCTGTTGAGCGCACAGTACGAAAGCTATATACTGCCACTCTCCGTGCTGTTGTCCATACCGTTCGGTCTGCTCGGCAGTTTCCTGTTCGTCAATGGAATGAGTGCCATTGGAAACATCTCCGTCATGAAGATGATAATGGGTTCCATGTCCAATGACATCTACATGCAGATTGCATTGATCATGCTGATGGGACTGTTAGCGAAGAACGCCATCCTGATTGTAGAGTTTGCCCTTGACCGCCGCAAGATGGGAATGAGCATCACCTGGGCTGCCGTACTGGGCGCCGCCGCCCGTCTGCGCCCCATCCTGATGACGTCACTCGCCATGATTGTCGGTCTGATTCCGCTGATGATGGCATCCGGAGCCGGGGCACACGGCAACCGCACCTTGGGCACATCCGCCATCGGCGGCATGCTCATAGGCATGGTTCTCCAGATATTCGTAGTGCCCGCATTATTTGTGGCATTCCAATATTTACAGGAAAAGTTCAAACCGATGGAATGGGCCGATGTGGACAACTCGGATGCTGAACCTGAAATTGAGCAATACACTAAATAAATCAAAGAATGAAGAAGCAAATAATAACCTTGATGTGTGCAACTGCCCTACTGAGCAGTTGCCATATCTACAGATCATATGACAGACCCGATGACATCACTGCCGAAGGCTTGTACCGCGATACGGCTGCCGTAAACGACACCCTTGCAGCAGACACTGCCAACTTCGGCAATCTACCTTGGCGGAAAGTCTTTACAGATCCGCAGTTACAGACACTTATCGAGCAGGCGCTTGCCAACAATGCCGACCTGCGCAATGCAACCCTTAACGTGAAACAAGCGCAGGCTGCACTGATGTCTGCCCGTCTGGCATACGCCCCTATGCTGGGACTTTCCCCGCAAGGAACTGTCAGCAGTTGGGACAAGAATAAAGCTACACAAACCTATTCGCTGCCTGTAACGGCAAGCTGGCAGATAGATCTTTTCGGCCAGTTACTGAATCCGAAACGCAATGCACAGGTTTCCCTAAAACAAACCCGTTTTCACGAACAGGCCGTGCAGACGCAGGTCATCGCCAATGTAGCCAACATGTATTATACCTTATTGATGCTCGACCGTCAACTGCAAATCACCGAAGGCACTGTTGACATCCTGAAAAGAAACATGGAAACAGTAAAGGCCATGAAAGACGCAGGCATATACGGCACTACTTCAGTTGCCGTAGAGCAAAGCCGCACTGCCTATGCGCAGGTCAAAGCATCCTTGCCCGATATACGCCAAAGCATCCGCGAAACGGAGAATGCGCTGTGCCTGATACTGAACAAGCCGGCACAAAGCATTTCGCGCAGCGTATTGGAGGCACAACAATTGCCCAAAGAGTTCTCTGTCGGCATCCCCTTGCAGCTACTGTCCAACCGTCCGGATGTAAAAGCAGCCGAAATGGCATTGGCATCCAAATATTACAACACCAACAGCGCACGTGCCGCCTTTTACCCGCAGATTACATTAAGCGGTTCGGCAGGCTGGACCAACAGTGCCGGTTCTGCTATCGTCAATCCGGGCAAATTGTTGGCCTCTGCCATCGGTTCGCTGACACAGCCCCTGTTCTATCGCGGAACCAACATCGCACGCCTGAAGCAAGCCAAGGCACAGGAAGAACAAGCCAAGATTCAATTCCAGACTTCTCTGCTGAAAGCCGGAAACGAAGTGAGCAACGCTCTATCCAAATATCAAATGGAAACAGAAAAGGCTACTGCGCGAACCATCCAAGTAAATTCTGCCCGCAAAGCAGCGGAAGATACAAAAGAATTGTTTAAATTAGGCACGTCAACCTATCTCGAAGTTTTGTCTGCCGAGCAGTCTTATCTCAGCGCACAGCTTTCAGAGGTGTCAGACACTTTTGCCGGCATACAGGCAGTAGTAAACTTGTATCAGGCACTTGGAGGAGGAAGAGAGAAAGAATAATTAAACATTGAGAAACATGATTAGTCCATTAGCATTTGTAGATTCTGCCGCAAAAATCGGCAAGAATGTAACTGTTCAACCTTTCGCCTATATAGAAGGGGATGTGGAAATCGGTGACGGCTGTATCATCATGTCGGGTGCAAAAGTCTTAAACGGAACCCGTATGGGCAAGGGAAACAAAATACACCACGGAGCCGTGCTGGCCAGCGAACCACAAGACTTCCACTACGAAGGTGAAGAAAGCCAACTCATTATCGGTGACAACAATGACATCCGCGAAAACGTGGTAATCAGCCGGGCCACCTATACCGATGGCGCTACCCGCATAGGTAATGACAACTACCTGATGGATGGCGTTCACCTCTGCCATGATGTGCAGATAGGTAACCATTGCGTGCTGGGTATCAAGACCACCATTGCCGGAGAATGCCGGATAGACAACTGCACCATCCTGAGCAGCAATGTCATTATACACCAGAACTGCCATATCGGAAACTGGGTACTGATTCAGGCAGGATGCCGCATATCAAAGGATGTGCCTCCCTACGTCATCATGAACGGTAATCCGGCAGAATATCACGGTGTCAATGCTGTAGTGCTGCAACATCAGCATGAAGTGCCAATCACGGAACGAGTACTGCGCCACATCGTGAATGCATACCGCCTGGTTTACCAGGGTAACTTCAGCATACAAGACGCCTTGCAGAAGATTGAAGACCAAGTGCCGATGAGTGATGAGATACGCAATATCATCAACTTCATCAAAGATTCTAAAGGCATCGTGAAGTAACAAAGAATTAAAAGTCCCGGTTATCACCGACATTTGATAACCGGGACTTTTACTCCCTACCTGCCTCTGAATACGCATGTAGAAAATTCAACAAAACATAGACAGAAAGCATTGCCTCCAAAGATATTTCGAAGATGATGTTGCCTCTGCCTTATACCGAAACTATCTCAGTCGTATACTGAAATAGTCTCAGTATAATACTTAAAGTATTTCAGTCGTATACTGAAATACCCCCACCTCAGAAGGCGTTCTGAGAGGGAATCGGTTTAAACTTCAATCCCTCTCAGACGTAAATCTTCTTATGGTATAAAAATATTACAGTCACATCCTTTGCGGATTATAAAAAAGGGAGTTCAGAAACAAGAGGCAGCTACCCGCAATGGAAATATTCGTGCACCAGCTTCAACATCGCTTCCGGCCTGCCAGCCAAATCGGCACGCAAAGTACGGTCGTTATAACTGCGGAGCTTGCGAATGATCCCGTCTATCATTGCAGGGCTGAACACATCATACCGTTCAAAAACGGCACGCTGCTTCTCCAAACAGTCGGCAGATGCCTCACAACTGTCAGGCAACTGCGCCAATGACCTCAGCTTACTTTCATTCTCCCTCTGATGGATGTTTACGTTAACATAAGTCTTCTCCGCAATCTCCAGAGGATCATCCAACTCAAAGCCATGTCGACAGGCCACTGCAAGACCCGCAAGCAACTGATACAGATCTGCCGATCCGTCCGGTGAACGCATCTCTACCGTCTGCTTCACACCGGTATCGAAATGACTTTCCGATTCCAAAGGATTTGCCAGCACACACATATCGGTCTTAGCAGACCATCCCAAAGGTACACGCACCAATACACTACGGTTGCGGTCACCCCAGCAAACATTGGTAGGCGCTTCCTGATGAGGCACAAGCCGGAAGTAAGAAGTGGGATTCGTATTACCGAAAGCAGTAATGGAAGGAGCCAATTCCATCATCCCCGCAATGGCTTTGCGGGCCGCTACGGACAGCACACCGTCCTCTAACAT
Organism: Bacteroides helcogenes P 36-108; assembly: GCF_000186225.1. Classification (NCBI taxonomy): domain Bacteria; kingdom Pseudomonadati; phylum Bacteroidota; class Bacteroidia; order Bacteroidales; family Bacteroidaceae; genus Bacteroides; species Bacteroides helcogenes. Next base: position 758,134 of record NC_014933.1, read on the forward strand.
TACATTTCTGCCATCCTTCATCATGCGCATGTGGATATGCAGCCCCGAACCGGCTTTTCCCGCTGTTATTTTGGGAGCAAACGTAACGTTATAGCCATGCTTATAGCCCAGATTGCGGATAATCCATTTGGCAATCATCAACTGATCGGCAGCCTGTTCCACAGGAGTAGGCAGGAATTCTATCTCATTCTGCTCGTAAACGTAACCGTCCAACGTGAAGTTACCCACTTCTGAATGTCCGTATTTTATTTGTCCGCCCGCCTGTGCGATATAAGACATGCACCGGGTGCGAAATTCATTGAACTTGGCATACGGACCCGATTCGTGATAACCGCGTTGATCGGTTGCCTCAAACATTCCGGCATCGGGAGCTATCACATAATATTCCAACTCACCCATTGCCTGAAACTGCATTCCTGTGACTTCGGTAAATGCCTTGCTTGCCTTATGAAGCGTATGCTCTGGAGCACTCTCCAAAGGTTTCCCGTCTTTATTGAAGAAAGAACAGAGCATGGACAAAGTAGGAATTTCGGCAAACGGATCGACAAAGGCGGTACGATAACGGGGAATGACGTAAAGGTCGCTACTTCCTGCCTCTATAAAGGAGAAAAGGCTGGAACCGTCCACCCTCTCGCCGCAAGTAAGTATGGCATTCAGATAGTCCAAATCAGTGATGACGAAATTCAGGGTTTTCAAACGCCCGTCACCGGCAGGGTACATGAAGTTTACCATGCGAATTTCATTCTGCCGAATAAAGTTGATAATGTCTTCCTTAGTGAACTCAGAAGACGGTTTCTGAAGGAATGCCACCAGCAAGTTGGCATTCATTGTTAGTTCTTGGTTCATAGTTTGTTTTTCGTTTTAGTAAGGTATGACGCCAAATATAGTGATTTTTAGTATATATAACCTGTTTTTATTCAATTATCTACTATCCATACACCCAAAAAACAAATCGAGCCCCGTTCTCCAATGAAGAACGAGGCTCCGACCAAACATTTTTTTCCTATTCCAAATTCAGCGTCCCGAAGAACTTGGGGCTATGAAAATCAGGTTTCGGCAACTCTATTGGACTCCACGAGAGAAAATGAGGAGTACGGAGCTTGTCACCGCATTTATAGAAGTTGGCGCGGATGGTTTTCCCATCCAACGAAGCAATATCGTGCAGGAAAAAGGTGGAATAAGGGATAATCAAAGCTACCTCCCAAGTACATTCTCCTATCTTTTCTTCAAAAGCCTCACGACCCAAAGATGACCAGCGCTGAACCTTGTCGAGCACCTCTTGCGGAGCAGGTTTACGGTTTCCACGTCCAGTTCCAGCTCCTACAAGCAGTGTTCCCACACAGTTGCACTCTATATTATAATAAATGCCGTCAGCAGCGGGAATAGAAAAGAACTCCACACAGGCATCTTCCCAAACAGATCCGTTATCATGCCCGGCCACCGCACGAACACTTGCCTCTTCTACTTTGAAGTTCAGCAGAAAAGCGTCTCCAGTATGGGCAATACGAAATTCCACATCGGGACAATAAGGGTAAGCTGCCTCCCAGTTGACAGACTTCAAAGGCTGAAAAGCCACTTTTTCTTTATCCAGCAAAGCGGGAACCGATTCTACCGGCACATTTACCGCGCTTACTTTCTTTACATTCAATTCTTTCATTTTACTATTTTGGGGATTATCGGCAGACAACGGCAAGGCACAGAGAACTGCCGCCACCATCATCGTCAAAAACTTTCTCAAATACATGAAGCTATGAACTTTTGCATGTCCGGAGTATGCTCTTCCACGCTCTGCAACAGTTTGAACTGGGCTTTGGTACGCACGAGATTATGTTCCGGATATTGAATCTTATAATAAGTATCACCGTTGATATAGTCGGCCAAGAAACGCACACATTGCATGTACGGGAACAATGCTGCCGCGTATGGCAGGTTCTCAACCTCTATGGGCAGCAGGAAGGACTTGCCCGATTCAAGGTATCCTTTGGTGAAAGCCTTGAATATCTCCATATTGAAGTTCACGTTATCCAGATTCTTGTCGTCTTCCAGACCTGTATTGGCTCCGGAACGGAGGAAATCACCGAAATCGGAGAATATGAAGCTGGGCATCACAGTGTCAAGGTCAATAACGCAGAGCACTGTCCCGTCTTCATCAAACATCATATTATTCACTTTCGTATCGCAGTGACATACGCGTTTTGGAAGTTTACCTTCACGGTGCAGACGTTCGGCCTTACACATTTCATCGGCACGTCTCTCAATCTCGTCAAGAAAATACTGCACTTCCTTGACACGTCCGGCGGCATCGGCAGCTACAGCATCACGAAGCTGCTTCAAGCGGAATTCCATATTATGAAAGTCTGGGATTGTCTCGCCCAAGGTATCGGGAATATCGGCCAGCATGGCCTGAAAGTTTCCGAAAGCAGCGCCTGCGTAATAAGAATATTCAGGATTGACAGTTTCAAAGGTCTTGGCTCGTGGAATGAAAACCATTACGCGCCAATAGTTCTCACCATCGTACCAGTAAGTCTTCCCCTCGGCAGTAGAGAGGAAATGAAGCACTTTGCGCCCGATGTCGGCCTCTCCTTTTTCTTCCAGCTTCTTGCGTATGTGTCTGGTCACGGCATCAATGTTGGCCTGCAACATCTCCACATCTTGAAAAATAGCATGGTTGATACGTTGCAGCACATAATCCGGAGCTTCTGCCTCGAGTGTGGATACTTTGTAGGTATCATTAATCAGTCCTGCTCCCAAAGGTTTGATTTCTTGAACTGTACCTTCCATTTGGAAGTGAGATACAATAGATAAAAGGTCTTTCATGACAACTTAAATGATTTAAAATATTATACAATAAATATGTTCCTTGCAATCTGTCGAGAGGGCCAATAAGCCATCGAGCCTTCAAATTTATACATTTATACAGATATATCGACAAAAAGGGATGAATAATTGGGAAATCTTGTATAAAATAGAAGAATCATGATTAAACAGACAAGCTGCACCTTCCTTTTATTGATCCATGTCGAGAGCCGATACGGCTATCGTGCCCGTCTATACCGACAAGTACATGTGCGTAGAGAAAACCGATGTTGACAAATGCTACCTTTACACTCCTCAAAGTACCGATGTCATAAGCATCCTGTTCTTTGCCTATAGTAGCGAAATGTAGAGCAAGAAAATGCCTACACAGCAGGTATTCTTCAATATATACAGATATACAGAAAAATATCTGATTACGAAAATGAAAGAGCATCGGCCATGCTCCAATTTATTACAGATATGCGGCTGTACTTTTCTTGATTTTCCCAAAAGCCAATATCGTTCAGCAGGCATCCGAAATAATACATTTAAGCAGACACAACCTCAAAAACATACGGACAACCGGAAACTTTTGCACAAAATATTCATATATTTGTGACTGAAATCTTAATAAAGACCTCAAAAGTGCAGAAGTTCATCATCTGGCTATACCTAATTTCAGTATGCATGGTCTCCACAACCCTGCAAGGACAAAATATTACTTTCAGCCATCTGACAACAGATGACGGCTTGTCGCAATTCTCCGTCAACAGTCTTTATACCGATGAAAACGGCATTTTATGGATCGGTACGCGTGAAGGACTGAACCGATATGACGGAGAAGATATACAAACCTACAAGCTGAGGAAGAACGATCCCAACAGTCTCTTCTGCAATACAGTGCTGCGTCTGACAGGCAATCATAACGGAAAAATCTACTTGCTCTGTACGGAAGGTGTAGCTGAGTTCAACCTTGCCACACAGAAATTCACCACCCTGATACAGGGAAATATCAGCAGTATCTACTATAACAACGGGCTTTTCATTGGAAAAAAGAACGAACTCTATCGTTACAACGAACAAACCGGAAACTTCAATCTCTACTACCAACTGGCAGGCGAGAATCTGGAGATCTGCTGCATGCATCTGGACAAAGGACAATTTTGGCTCGGAACTACCGGCAATGGAGTATATCGACTGAATTTGAACAGCAAAGAACTGAGCCATCCCATCTTGAAAGGAAATATCACCAACATCTATCAGGACAGCAAAGGCGAGTTATGGATAGGAAGCTGGAAAGAAGGCCTGTACAGGGTAAAGACAAACGGGGAAATCAGCAATTTCAGGAACGATCCCAACAATTCCCGCAGCATTTCTTCGGACTTTGTAAGGGCATGCTGCGAGGACAATCTGGGAAACATCTGGATTGGCACTTTCAATGGGCTGAACTGCTACGACAAGAATACAGGATACTTCCAGAACCATACTGCCGGTGACACACAGAGCGACGGACTGACACACTCTTCCATCTGGTGTATTGTCAAGGACAATCAAGGTACTCTGTGGCTGGGTACATACTTCGGCGGAGTCAACTACTTCAATCCCGAATACGAGATTTACACACGCTACACCTACTCACCAACAGAAAAATCCGGCTTAAGCAATCCGGTGGTGGGACGAACCATAGAAGATAAAAACGGCAACCTGTGGATAGGAACAGAAGGCGGCGGACTCAATTTCTATGACCGCCATACAGGAGAATTCAAGTGGTTCCGCACCGGATACACTCCGAACGGCATTTCGCATAACAACATAAAAGCACTCTATTACGACGCTTCCAAAGAGATAATCTGGATAGGCACTCATCTGGGAGGATTGAACAAGTTGGAAATTCCTTCCGGACGCTTCACGCACTATCGCATGGAAACCGACAACCCCGAAACGCTTCCATCAGACATTATCCGTGACATTGCCCCATACCAGAATTTCCTTATCGTGGCAACACAGAATGGCATATGCCTTTTCGACCCTGAAAACGGAAAATGCCGACAGTTGTTTCAGGACACCAAAGAAGGCAAGAAAATAAAGATGGTGGCGGATATCACTTTTGACGACAAGGAAACCCTGTGGATTGCAGCCACGGGAGAAGGCGTGTTCAGCTATCGCTTTGACACAGGAAGGCTGGCCAACTACCGCCATGATCCGCACAATCCGCACAGTATCAGCAATAACAATGTGAACAACATCACGCAAGATAGCAAAGGCAACTTGTGGTTCTCCACTTCAGGCAGCGGACTGGATATGTACCGCCCTGCCACCAATGATTTCGAGAACTTCGATCAGGCACAAAACGGGCTTGCCAGTGACTGCATCTACGAGACGCAAGAGTCACCAACCAGTGGCAAGCTGCTGCTTATTACTAATGAAGGCTTCTCCATCTTCAATTACCGGACTAAACAATTCCAGAATTACAGCACGGAAAACGGCTTTCCATTGACAGCCGTCAATGAAAACGCACTTTGCGTGACTCATGATGGTGAGATATTTCTGGGTGGCACACAAGGCATGATTTCTTTCCATGAAAAACAACTGAACTTTACGCCGAAACCATACAAGATTATCCTTTCACGTCTCATCGTGAACGGAACGGAGATAAAGACAGGAGATAACACGGGCATCCTGCGGCAATCATTGTACTGTACGTCCGAAATTACCCTCAATGCCAACCAATCCATGTTCAGTATCGAGTTTGCCACCTCCAACTATGTAGCTGCCAATAAAGACGACATCATCTACAAACTGGAAGGTTTCTCCAACGACTGGAACAACACCCGTGGCCTGCATACCATCACCTATACAAATCTGAATGCAGGTACTTACAACCTGATTATCAAGCCTGATAGAAAAAGCGAAAGTCTCTGTCCGCAGGTACACCTGACAATCCATGTACTGCCTCCTTATTATAAAACTCCCCTTGCCTGCCTTATCTACCTGGTAGTGGCTGGAGCATTGCTGTGGTACTTAGTACGTACTTACAAATCAAGAATCAAGCTGCGCGAATCCCTGAAGTATGAACAGAAACATATTCAGGATGTAGAAGCCCTGAACCAGTCGAAGCTTCGCTTCTTCACCAATATCTCACATGAGTTCCGCACACCTTTGACATTGATTGTAGCCCAAGTGGAGACATTGCTACAATTGCAAAACTTCACTCCTTCCATATATAATAAGGTATTGAGTATCTACAAAAACAGTATCCAATTGAGAGAACTGATCACCGAGTTGCTCGACTTTCGCAAACAGGAACAAGGCCACATGAAGATAAAAGTAAGCCCACACAATATAGTGAACTTCCTTTATGAGAATTACCTGTTATTTCTGGAATACGCCAGCACCAAACAAATCTGTTTCAACTTTGAAAAAGAAAGTGACAGTCTGGAAGTGTGGTACGATCAGAAACAAATGCAGAAAGTAATTAACAACCTGCTTTCCAATGCCATCAAACATACGGTAGCAGAAGACACCATCACCCTCAGCATCAAGACGGAAGGCGATAATGCAGTGATCCGAGTAACCGATACAGGCAGCGGCATGGACGCCGGGGAAGTAGACAAAATATTCGACCGATTTTACCAGATAGAGCAAATAGATTCCGCCGATTCGGGCAAAACCGGTACGGGCATCGGGCTGGCACTGACCAAAGGTATTGTCGAACTGCATCACGGAGGCATCCGCGTGGAAAGTGAACTTGGCAAAGGAACCAGTTTCATTGTAAACCTGCAACTGGGCAACGAGCAGTTTGAGGAGGCCCAAATCAACAAACATGCAGACAGCGTACATCAAATAGAAGTCTCCAGACCAGAAACAGACGCCTTATTGAAAGCCGAACTGGAAGAAAACGCCCCAAACAAACGCCTACCGGATGCCAAAATTCTGATTGTAGAAGACAATGATTCCATACGCGGAATGTTGGCAAACATATTCAAGCCTTTTTATGAAGTGCTGACCGCCTCAGACGGCAGGCAAGGACTCACCCTTGTACATAGCGAAATGCCCAACATCGTGGTCAGTGACGTGGTTATGCCCCAAATGTCAGGAACAGAACTGTGCAAGCATATTAAAAGTGACTTCAACACCTGCCACATCCCCGTAGTATTGCTGACGGCACGTACAGCCATCGAACAAAACATCGAGGGTCTGCGCATCGGAGCTGATGACTATATCACCAAACCATTCAACACCAACCTGCTGATATCCCGTTGCAACAATTTGGTGAATTCACGCATCCTGTTGCAAGAAAAGTTCAGCAGGCAACCACAAGCTTTTGCACAAATGCTTGCCACCAACCCCATGGATAAGGAAATTTTAGACCGGGCCATGATTGTCATAGAGAAGCATCTGGATGACACCGAATTTAATGTCAATGTTTTTGCCCGCGAGATGGCAATGGCGCGTACCAACCTGTTCACCAAATTGAAAGCAATCACCGGACAGACTCCGAATGACTTCATACTCACCATCCGTTTGAAAAAAGGAGCATTGATGCTGCGCAACAATCCGGAACTGAACATCACCGAAATCTCTGACAGAATAGGTTTCAGTTCATCACGCTACTTTTCGAAATGCTTTAAGGACGTATATCATGTCAGTCCGCTGGCCTATCGCAAAGGTGAAGATTCTGACAAAGAAGAGAAAGGATGAGATATATCCGGAAGCATCTGCATTAGGACAACCACGCTTTTGTACGTTTTCTCCCCTCCTCCGTACTTCTTCACACATGCATCATCAAACTCTGCTTTATCTTTGGACTCAAAAATCAAACTTTTAAAGTCCGAAAACATGAGACATCTTTCTTCACTTCTACTTCCAAGCGCAGCACTTTTAGCCGGATGCGGAAATGCTTCCAAACAAGAAGCCAAAAACAATCAGCTCCAGAAGCCGAACGTAATCTATTTGATTGCGGACGATCTTGGTATCGGTGACCTGAGTTGTTACGGCGCTACCCAAATAAGCACCCCAAATATTGACCGCCTTGCCGGCCAGGGCCTGCAGTTCACCAACGCTTATGCAACATCTTCCACCAGCACCCCATCCCGCTTCGGGCTACTGACCGGAATATATCCTTGGAGACAGAAAAATACAGGTATCGCTCCCGGCAACTCCGAACTGATCATAGACACAGCATGCATCACTATGGCCGATATGTTCAAAGAAGAAGGTTATGCAACCGCCGCTATCGGAAAATGGCATCTGGGATTAGGACCAAAAGACGGTACAGACTTCAACCACCGCATCAGCCCCAATACACAGGATATAGGCTTTGATTACGAATATATCATACCTGCCACCGTGGACCGCGTTCCCTGTGTATTCGTCGAAAACGGATATGTGGACGGGCTCGACCCGAACGATCCCATCACCGTAAGCTATGACCACAAAGTAGGAAACTGGCCCACCGGACTGGAGAATCCTGAACTCGTGAAAATGAAACCAAGCCAGGGACACAACAATACCATTATCAACGGTATTCCACGCATCGGCTGGATGATCGGCGGCAAATCCGCCCTTTGGATAGACGAAGACATTGCTGACATCATTACCGACAAAGCCAAAAACTTCATTGCAGCCCACAAAGACGAACCTTTCTTCCTATATATGGGTACACAAGACATTCATGTCCCCCGTATTCCTCATCCTCGTTTTGCCGGCAAAAGTGGTCTGGGTGTACGCGGTGATGTCATTCTGCAACTGGACTGGACAGTCGGAGAAATTATACACACACTGGACAGTTTGAATCTTGCAGACAATACCATCTTCGTATTCTGCAGCGATAACGGTCCTGTCATTGACGATGGCTATCAAGACCAAGCCCGCGAATTACTGAACAGGCATACCCCGATGAAGCACTACCGCGGTGGAAAATACAGTGCCTTTGATGCAGGAACGCGCATTCCTTTCATCGTACGCTGGCCCAATGGAATCAAACCGGGCAAGCAACAGGCCCTATTCTCCATGATTGATGTTTATGCTACCCTGGCAGCACTGCTCAACCATCCCCTACAACCGGGTACTGCACCGGACAGCCGCGACCAGTCGGGCAACTTTATGGGAACAGATACTGCCGGATGCGGCTATGTGATACAGCAAAACCTGAATAATACACTGGCTATCATCCGAAATGAATGGAAGTACATAGAACCCAGTGAAAAACCCGCCTTGGAATACTGGACCCGGACGGAAACAGGTAACGATCCTAACCCCCAACTGTACAATCTATCTGTCGATCCTTCTGAAAAACACAATGTAGCAAAAGAATATCCGGACAAAGCAAAAGCTCTCTCTGCACTATTAGAAGACGTTAAAGGAGCTAAGAATCAAAAGGAAAGAAAATAACACTGGTAAGATAATTGTTCGCGGATTTGTACGGATTCGTACAATTTGCGAACAATTGACTAATGCTTATACCCCTCTCTTCCCATACATTTGCAATGTGATTTAATTGTTTTCTGAGTGATAAACAAGAGATCAACCTTTATTAATAACCATTAAATTAATATTTATGAGACAAAAATCCATCTTTTTAAAATCCTTAGGTATCATGCTACTTTCTGTACTATTTGCCACACAGGCAAATGCACAGAACCTAACGGTAACCGGTACAATAACCGACAACTTAGGTCCGGTAATAGGTGCTTCCATCCAAGTAGAAGGAACCAGCAACGGCTGCATCACGGACATTGACGGAAACTACACCCTCCACAACGTATCTTCCGACGCAATTCTCGTATTCTCCTATATTGGCTATCGGACACAGAAAATCTCAGTGGACGGAAAAACAAAGATCAATGTGAAATTGGCGGAAGACAGTCAATTATTGGAGGAAGTAGTAGTTGTTGGCTACGGCGTGCAACGTAAAAGCGACCTGACAGGCTCAGTAGTATCGGTAAAAGCTACCGAAGCCTTGAAGAGCACCCCCTCCGGCAATGTTTCGGATGCCTTGCAAGGACGTATGGCGGGTGTGTCCGTAATTTCGGGCTCAGGCGACCCGAGCAGCGACAACACCATCCGTGTACGTGGCATCAATTCCATTACTGCCGAGACAGGTCCATTGGTAGTAATCGACGGTTTTATCGGCGGCTCCCTGAAATCCTTGAATCCTTCCGACATCCAATCCGTAGAGGTCTTGAAAGATGCCTCGGCAACTGCTGTTTACGGTTCTCGTGGAGCCAATGGTGTGATTCTTGTCACAACCAAAACTCCCAACAAAGATAAGTTGACCGTATCATTTAACACCTTTGCCAACCTCAAAACGGTTTCCAAATATCCAGATAACCTTTCTCCATACGAATATGCTCAACTGGCCAATGACTATGGCAAAGAATATTTTGAATCCCAAGGCAAACCGGCCAAAGTATATTATACTCCAGAACAACTGGAGACTTTCAAAAACGGAACAAATCCCGGTTTCGACTATTCCAAAGAAATCTTCCGAAGTCCGGCTCTGACCCAAAACTACGAGATGTCTGTTTCAGGTGGTGGTGAAAGAACTACTTTCCTCGCATCTTTGCGCTATGAAAACAGCCAAGGTACTATTAAAGAATCAGAAAACAGTGTTTACAGTTGGCGTTTGAAAGTAGATACCAAAATAAAAAAGTGGCTAAAAGCGGGAATGAATATCTACGGTTACTACAATGAATCGTCAAAACCCCGTATCACCCAATACGACGGTTTGATACAACAAGCGATGTATTTCCCTAATACCATTATGCCGAAAAAAGAAGACGGAAGTTACAACAATACTTTCCCCGACGGCAACAAAAGCTATAATCCCATGGGAATGATCTGGGAAAGTAAGACTTGTGACAAAACCCTCAATAACCGTATGCAAGGTTATGTACAATTCGATATCATAGATGGGCTGAGTTTCCGTTCGCAACTGGGTGTGACCTTCGAGAACCGCCTAAACCGTTCGGCAGAAAATGAGAAAAGCTACAACTATTTCAAGAACAACCAAACACAAGCCCAAGCCCGCAGCTATTGGAACAGTGGTTGGTTAAACACCAATACACTAAGCTATATAAAAGAGTTCAATGCAAACCACCGCATCAATGCAACCGCTGTATTCGAGCAAGCATACGGCAATGATTATAGCCACACGGGCATAGCTGCCAATTTAGCATATCCCGACCGTTTAGGCTGGAATGCTTTGGGCTATTCTGAAGCCGATATGGCCAGAATAGGTTCCGAAGCTTCCATTACCACCCTCATGTCCGGCATGTTGCGCGTAAACTATGTATTCATGAACCGCTATATGCTGACTGCTTCCATCCGCGCCGATGGTTCCTCACGCTTAAAAGACAAATGGGCTTACTTTCCTTCTGCCGCCCTGGCCTGGGACATCAAACAGGAAAGCTTCATGAAGGAAACGGATGTAATTGATCAATTAAAGTTACGCGTAGGCTACGGTTCCGTAGGCAACCAATCAGTGACAGCCTACCGCATCTATTCCCAAATGACTCCAGTAGTCAATTCCGACGGTAGCACATCTTACTCCGTGGGACGTCCTGCCGCCCCTTATCTGAAGTGGGAACGCAATGACCAGTTCAATGTAGGAGTTGACCTTGGCTTTCTGCACGGACGCTTACGCATAAACGCCGACTGGTATAGTAAAATATCCAAAGACATCCTCCTTGAAGTAGCCCAACCGGCCCACATGGGGTTCACCGGCTTATTGAAAAATGCAGGTGAAATAAAGAATACAGGTATCGAATTCACCGTAAGCGCCGATCCCATCACCGGCAAAGCATTCAGTTGGCATTCCGACTTAACTTTATCACATAATAAAGGAACCTTCAATAAAATTCCCACTTATAACCACCGCCAGCAACAAGCCGGAAACTTTGAGAACCAATTATTCCAAATGATCGAAAACGAAAAGTTAGGTACATTCTGGGGATATAAATATCTTGGTGTATGGCAAGAAAACGAAGTGAAAGCTCCTTTTGTCGATGCAAATGGAAAAGCCAACGGCAAAACCGTGGGTGAAACCTACAAGATACAGGCCGGAAATGCCAAATATCTGGATACCAATCAAGACGGTGTTTACAATGATAATGATGCAAGTATCATCGGATGTGGACAGCCCGTATTTAACTGGGGATGGAACAACAGTTTCAATTATAAGAACTTTGACATCTCATTTTTCATCGTAGGTTTTCATGGCTTTGACATATACAATGCCACTGACCAAATAGGATATAATAATATCAACGGACAAAACGTATTCGGCGTGACTCCCAAAAAGGCTTTCCTGAACCGCTGGACCAAAGAAAATACAAACACGGACATTCCGGGCTTCGTTTATGGCAAGGGAGATCTAAAAGTTTTCAGCGACCGCTTCGTGGAAGATGGAAGCTTCATCAAGATGAAAAGTATCACCATAGGCTATACATTGCCGACAAATACCTGCAAAGCTATGGGCATCAATAATCTGCGCATCTATGCCTCTATCCAAAATCCATTTCACATCACTGACTATTCAGGTCTGGATCCTGAAGCTGCCATGGGCACACCCTTGACACAAGGTGTAGATTGGGCCGCTTATCCCAACAGCCGCAATTATTTAATCGGCCTGAACTTCTCATTCTAATCTAATCCAATAAATAAAAAAGTAACATGAAAAAGATATTATACATGACCTTCGCAAGCAGCTTGCTTTTAACGGCATCTTGCGTAGATTTAAATCAGGAACCGTTATCCTTCATCACTGAAGAAGAATACATCGAATATCCCAAAGATGTGGCTTCTACTGCAAAAGGCGTAACTGCCCTTTATCATGATTTGTGGGGCGGAAACTACGGCTTCAATACCCGTCTGCAACGATTAAGCGTATCAGCAGATGATATTACTTATTCACCGACCAAAGCCAACAATCCGTTAGGTTTATTCGAATCGCTTACTCCGAGCATATCCGGCAATGATGCAGACTTCTCAAACCCTTGGATTTTCTTCTACAAAGTCATCAGCAGTGCCAACAAGATAATAGAAGGTACTCCCATTCCTACCACAAAACCCGAAGAAATGCAACAGGTACTCGGTGAAGCATACTTCATGCGCGGACTGTCTTATTTCTATCTGGTGCGTTTGTTCGGTGAAGTGCCCTTAATGCTCACCAAAGCCGACATAAAAGAGGGTGTTCCCCGTACTTCCGTTGCCGAAATCTATGATAAGGCCATCATTCCAAGTTTGACAAAAGCAGCCGAATGGCTTCCTTCCAAAAGTCGTAGCGGTTTCAGCTCCACTCCTTCACAGTGGGCAGCGAAGGCTTGTTTGGCAGACGCCTACATCACAATGGCAGGATGGCCATTAAACAAAGGACAAGAGTATTACGGCAAAGCTGCCGTAACGGCAAAAGACATCATTCTCAATTCCGGACTCAAACTGACGGAAAAATATGCCAACCTGTGGATGGAAGACAAAAAGGAAGAAGCAAATGAGCATTTGTTCGCCCTCCATCACAATGCCAAACAGAAAACGGCCAGCAACTACGGCAAGTCATATTATCCGGCAGATTTCTTCCCCAACGCAGGTTGGTCCGACTATTACGCCAACGAATCTTTCTACCTGAAATACCCCGATGACGATCGTAAAGCCCATAACTTCATGGTCAAATGGCCCGTTTCTAAAAGTAAAGTAGTAAACTATAAAGAAAGCGCCGACGGACTGCCCGCCATCTCCAAATACTATAATTACAATGAAGGTGCTCCCGGCAAAAGCGCACAGGCCAATGGAATCACCTGCATCTACCGCTACGCAGACGTACTCTTAATGTATGCAGAAGCTTCGGTCAGAGCCACCAATACCATAGACCCGTTAGCTCGAAAATCTCTGGAAGAGGTACAAAGCCGCGCACATAGCAGCTTGACCAAGACTACCGATCCGCAATCTTTTATAAATGCGGTATTCGATGAACGGGGTTGGGAATTCTTTGCCGAAATGAAACGCTGGTTTGACCTGGTTCGCTTGCAAAAATTATCTGAAGTCAAGCCGACCGAGTGGGAAGGTTCTCTGTTCAAAGCCAACAGCCATTACTACTTCCCTGTCCCCTCCCAGCAAATACTGCTCACAGAGTGGACCAATAACGCAGGCTATTAACAAAACCAGAATTATAGTACAACTATAAAAGAAGAGGAAAGGCCTTTTAAAAGACCTTTTCTCTTTTGCTTTACTCCATCTCTTTAAAGTCACCGACAACTTGCCGCTCGCTGTTTTTGTACAAATTCGCACCATTTGCGAACAATTAACCAATATTTATCATATATCTATCACATACATTTGCAGCATGGTTTAATTGTTTTTTGCAAGTACCAAATGCAAGACCAACCTTTATTAATAACTAATTAACTGAATTAATATTTATGAAACAGAAAGTAACCTTGATGTTGCTGGCAATTTTTCTCTGTTGTGTTCTTACGGTACAGGCACAGACAGGAAGTCAAGTTACAGGTAAAGTTGTCGATGCCATGGGAGAACTCCCAGGTGTAAGCATTGTAGTGAAAGGCACTACCAACGGAACCACCACAGACTTGAACGGACAATTCATCTTACGGAATGTAAAACCTTCCGATGTGCTTCAGTTTTCTTTCATCGGTTATAAGACGCAAGAAGTAAAAGCAGGCAACCAAAAACATTTCAACATCACGCTGGCAGAAGACGCACAAGCACTGGATGAAGTCGTGGTAGTAGGTTATCAGGAAGTACGCAAGAAAGACCTGACCGGATCTGTATCAAAAGTGAATATGGACGATCTGCTGAAAACCCCTGCCGCTTCATTCGACCAGACTTTGGGAGGCCGCATTGCCGGCGTAAACGTGTCTTCGGGTGAAGGCATGCCAGGCAGTACAATGAACATCACCATCCGTGGCAATAATTCATTGACACAAGACAATACACCGCTTTATATCATTGACGGATTTCCGGTAGAAGATCCGGCCGTAGCAGCAGCAATCAATCCCAACGATATCGCTTCCACCGATGTACTGAAAGACGCCTCCGCTACAGCCATTTATGGAGCCCGAGGTGCTAACGGTGTCATCATCATCACCACCAAACAAGGAAAAGTGGGCAGACCTCAACTTACCTACGACGGCAGTTTCGGTATATCCACAGTATCTAAAAAACTGGACATGATGAGTGCTTACGATTATGTAAAGCTGCAAAGCGAGGTGGAACCTGCCAGAGCCTCCGAAAAATATTTTCCTCTATATGAAGGCCACCAATGGACACCGGAAGACTACCGCGGTACGGCACAGAACAATTACCAGAACGAGATTTTCCGTACAGCATGGCAACAAAACCATAACATACGCCTGGCGGGCGGATCGGAAGGCATACGATATAATGCATCCCTTTCCTATTATGATCAGGAAGGTATCTTACTGAATACTGACTACCAGCGCCTACAAGCCCGTATGAACACACTGGTCAAGCGTGGCAAACTGACTGTCAATTTCAACACAAACTTCTCACGTTCCATCCAAAACGGAGCTTCTCCTTCCTCCAGCTCTTATTCGGGCATGAACAACCTGTTTTACAGTGTATGGGGCTATCGTCCGGTAAATTATCCAGGAAAGCCATTGAGTGCCCTTCTCGAAGATCTTATAGATGATGACGTAGACGCCTCCAATGACTATCGCTTCAACCCGATTGCCGACTTGAAGAATGCCTACCGCAAGTATTACATCAACAACCTCCAATTGAACGGATATATCGAATACGAATTCATCAAAGGATTGAAATTAAAAGTTTCCGGAGGTTACACTTACGACAACCGCCATACAGATACTTTCAATAACTCAAAAACACGTTACGGTGGCCCTACCTCCACCGATAAAGTGAATGCGGAAGTCGTACGCCAACAACGCCTCACATGGCTGAACGAAAATATATTGACCTATCAGACCAACTTCCGGAAAAAGCATTTTCTGAATACGATGGTCGGCGTTACTTTACAAAACTCAGACTATGAGTTTTACTCATACCGCATGAAACAGATTCCTAATGAATCATTAGGCATGGCAGGCATGGGACAGGGCACTTTCGACAAGAGTGCTTCCACCTTGTCTTCTTGGTCTATGCTCTCCTATTTGGGCCGCATCAACTACAACTATAAGTCCAAATATTACACTACCGTATCATTCCGTGCCGACGG
Source organism: Bacteroides helcogenes P 36-108 (assembly GCF_000186225.1). Lineage (NCBI taxonomy): Bacteria > Pseudomonadati > Bacteroidota > Bacteroidia > Bacteroidales > Bacteroidaceae > Bacteroides > Bacteroides helcogenes. The sequence goes on from NC_014933.1 coordinate 774,140, forward strand.
CTCCTCCAAGTTCAGCAAGAAAAACCGTTACGGTTACTTCCCCTCAGGCTCACTGGCGTGGAATTTCTCCGAGGAAGGCTTTATGTCCAGTTATAAAAAGTGGCTGTCAAGCGGAAAGCTCCGCTTAAGCTGGGGGCTTACGGGGAACAACCGTATCGGAGAATATGACTATTTGGCCTTATTAGACATGATCAAAAGCCATGTCACCACCGGACTGCCCAACACCGTTTATCCATTTGACAATAACAACGCCAGCGTAGGCGTGGCTCCCATATCATTACCCAACGAAGACTTGAAGTGGGAGACTACCGAACAATGGAACCTCGGAATCGACCTCGGATTCTTCAACGAACGCATCACTCTGACTGCCGATATCTACCGAAAAACTACCCGTGACTTATTGCTGGATGCAACTCTCCCCTATTCGTCAGGCTATCTGACCGCCATAAAGAATATCGGAAAAGTACGCAATGACGGTCTCGAACTTACATTGAATACAATCAACATAGATAACAAGAAGTTTAAATGGACAACTAACGCCAATATATCCTTCAACAAGAACAAAGTATTGGAACTGTCCGAAAACCAGATTGGACTGTTGAGTACAGCCAAGTTTGACCAGAATTTCAACAGCCAGCCCAATTATATTGCCAAAATAGGTTATCCCATGGGAATGATATATGGCTACATATATGAAGGTACTTATAAATATGGCGATTTTGACAAGTCCGGCAACACTTACTCTCTGAAAGGGAATATCCCCCACTATGTAAGTGAAAGCAATACCCAGCCAGGCATGCCCAAGTACAGAGATCTGAACGGCGACGGCATCATCGACACCAATGACCGTACCATGATCGGCCGTGGCTTGCCTATCCATACCGGTGGTTTTACCAACAACTTCGAGTACAAAGGCTTCGACCTGAGCATCTTTTTCCAATGGTCTTACGGTAACGATGTACTGAACGCCAACCGCTTATTATTTGAAAGTGGCTTCCAAAAGAAAAGGGAACTGAACCAGTATGCCAGCTACGCCAACCGCTGGACCCCTGAAAACCCGGACAGCAACATTCCGGCAGCTACTAATTCCAGTTCCAATCTCGTGATCTCCTCACGTGTGGTGGAAGACGCTTCATTCCTGCGTCTGAAAACCGTGACTTTGGGATATAACGTACCGAAAAACTTCCTGAAGAAATTCAGAATAGACAATGCACGCCTCTATCTGGCTGCACAAAATCTATGGACCGTCACTGGCTATTCCGGTTACGATCCTGAAGTATCCATACGCGAGGGCGGTCTCACTCCGGGACTTGATTTCTCGTCCTATCCGCGAGCTTTTTCCGTCAGTTTCGGTATTAATTTAGGTTTCTAATCTCACAAAACATTCAAAATACATGAAAACTTTAAAAACAATTATATTATCTTTCGCTTGTCTGGCAGTGACATCCTGTGATTTTCTGGACAAAGAGCCTACAAAGCTAACCCCCGGAGTTTATTTTAACAATACTGGAGAAGCTGCCTCTTTCCTGACATCCGTATATGCCCCTTTGGCTTCACAGAACTTCTATGGAAACGAATACATGTTCATGGTATGCGGTGATGACCTATCGCACTTTGGTGGCGGACGCAATCCCCAAAGCAGCGGTGCGATAGCCTGCAACAACGCCAATTCAAGTTCACCGCAATTCAGCAACCTTTGGCAAACCCTTTATACCGGAATCGACCGTGCCAATACATTCCTTGAAAATATAGACAAGGCTAACGGAATCTCTGACCAACTGCGCTTGCAATACAAATCCGAAGCTCGCTTTATGCGTGCCTACTACTACTTCACACTGGTACAAGGTTGGGGGGACGTTCCTTTCAAGACATCTTCAACCAACAGTGTGACTGGTCTGGACATCCCGCGCACAGACAAACAAACTATCTATGATTTCATCATTACGGAAATGGCCGAATGCACCGAAGGACTTAGTACAGCGGCCGAATTGGGCTATAAGCCGGGACACGTTTCCAAATCAACGGCATGGGGCATCCTGGCACGCGTATATTTGTTCAGAGCAGGTGAACACTTCCGTGACAAAACCCCAGTCAACGAAACAGCCAACAAGGAATACTTCAAGCAGGCAAGCAATTATGCCCGGAAAGTTATGGGACAGGGACACGACCTGGCTGATAACTACTGGGATGTATTCATAGACCTTTGTTCCAACAAATACAACAGTACCGGAAAAAACGAAAGCATCTGGGAAGTAGAGTTTGCGGGCGATTATACCTCCGAGGTGAGATCGGAAGGACGCATTGGCAACCTGATCGGCATCAAATGTCCGGACCAGTCAAGCGACCAGTCACTGATAGATAAACAAGACCCTGGTTTCGGTTACGCTTACTTTTGGTCAACACCGAAACTATATGAACTTTATGTGAACAACAAGGACATAAACCGCATGAACTGGAATATTGCTCCGTTCGAATACATTGCGGCGGTATCAGGAAAGGGAGTAACCGGACGCCAGTTTGAATACGGCAAAATGGCCGAAGTAAAGAAGCAATACTGGGACATATCTTATAGCTATGGTATAGGGAATATGGCTAAGAAAACCGGAGATTATGAAAAGCCAGAGGCCGAATCCGAAAAAAACTATTCCCGCGCCTGCGGCAAATACCGTAGAGAGTATGAACTCTACGGTTCAAAGAAGAACAAGAATTACACTTCTCTCAACTTTCCTTTGCTGCGCTACTCCGATGTCCTGCTAATGGTGGCCGAAGCCGAGAATGAAGTGAACAACCAGCCTACCACCATAGCTTACCAATGTCTCAATAAAGTGCGCGTACGCGCGGGTATCTCCACTTATCCGGAAGGCAGCCTCGGCAAAGAAGCCTTTCGTCAAGCCGTGAAAGATGAGCGTGTCATGGAACTTTGTTTCGAATACACACGCCGTTATGACTTAATCCGTTGGGGCGAATATGTGAAGAACATGAATGAATTGTCATCACGTGCACAGCAAGGTGCTAATGCCAACTGGGCGACAGGACCCAATTACAGCGTTTACACCTATTTCCAGATTACCGATGCATACAATTATTTCCCGATTCCAGATAGTGAAATGTCCGTAAATAACGCTATCACTCAGAATAATCCAGGCTGGTAATCACCACTCCAAAATCATTTTAAAACGAACAAAATTATGAAACTAAATAAACTTTTGATGGCTGCCAGCATAGCAAGCCTTGCTTTTGCTTCCTGCGAAAGCGAATTCACCAAAGATGCCGAGCTTAATGTGAATGTCATGACCAATGAAAGCGTTAACTTCGACGGTCAGACCATTACCGCTAAGAAAAGAACCCCGGTGGAGTTCCTTTTCAGCGGTAATCCTGATTTTCTTACTTTCTTCAGCGGTGAAAACGGAAAGAAATATGAATACAGGGAACGTACCACTGTTGATGAAAGTGAGATAGAAAGCTCCACCTTGAAGTTCACTCTCACTCCCCAGTACGGAAATCCTGCTGGCATACTGACAATGTATGTGTCAAGCAGTTTCCCCGGAATAGAAAAAGGAAATTTTACCTCCGACTCCATATTGGTAGAACAGCATTCTTGGGAAGTGCTTATTCCACCAACCGACTTCCCTACGACTCTCAAGAGTAAAACTTACGAAATCGACATGAAGTCCTACATAGGCAAAAGAATCGCAATAGCCATTTGCTACAAGGGACAAAACAAAAATGTGGCACAAAGCAAGTTCACATTCAGCAATATGCAGATAGTCAACAGTATGAGCAATGGACAAAAAACGGTATTCGCCGCCGGTTCATTTGGCTTTACACCCGTCAACATGCTGAACAGACACAATCTGCCCGACCAGAAAAGCATGACTGCCAACCGTGCCTACGGCACTGTCACCAACAATACTTCCGGAATATGGAATGCCAAAGACTGGAATACTTTCTTCATACATAGTTCCAATGCAAACACTGCCCTAAAGTACAGTTGGCTGGTATCCAACCTCTTTGTTGTAAACGCATGCTCCCCCGACTTCGGCACAGGTATAAAGAATGTCACTCAAAGCCTCAATTCCTATAGATATGCTTACAACGAACCCGGAACCTATACAGCCACTTTTGTGGGTACAAACGGAAACTACAAACAAGAGAAATCCGTGATACGCGAATACAAAGTGGTAGTAACAGAATGACATTGACCGGCACAATACTTCTGACCTTAATATTCATACAGACCTTAATCAATTTTGCCGGGGAGGAGCCTCACGGCTTCTCCCCTCCTCTTTTCAATCCATGTCTATGCAAAGTCATAGGCCATTCAATTGTCAATCAGCGCACAAATGTGCGACACAATCAGTATAACTATGAAATCAATGAATCCAAGCAAACTTATCATCATAACCGCCATATTTATTCTAAGCATAAGTGCAAAAGCACATGCCTCCGACTTCGATATCATATACTCACGCATGTACGAGACATATCTCGCCAAGAATCCCTCCAAAACAACCATAGACGGATTGATAGCACTCATGACTTCCGAAGGAGCCTTTGTGAACATCAACTACCACACTACCGACGGATCGCCCCGAAAACACCTACAAAACTTGATAACCATGGCCTGTGCCTACCAGCATCCACAGAACATATACCATCACAAGAAGGAGCTGAAAGTGGCCTATCTGAAAGGACTCAGATTTTGGATAGAAACCGACCATCAAGCCAAAAACTGGTGGTATCGATACATTCCTTATCCCAAAGAAATGTCTGCCGGAGTCATCCTTATGAGCAAGGAAATTATGCCGGACAAAGAACTTTTTGACAAAACGATGGAATACCTCCGTTGGAGCTACAAAAACGCAGCTCCCTCACACATGACGGGCGCCAATGGTGCAGACATCATCATGGGGGCTTTTGCAGCGAGTATCCTGACTCGGAATGATGCACAAATGGAGGAATTCAAAGAGAAAATGACACAGCTATTGACCATACAACATGTAGAAGGCATTCAGCCCGACTATCTTTTCGGACAGCACTGCGGAAACGGCCGCCAACTCTACTTCACCAGCTACGGAAAAGAGTTTGTCAACTCCATGCTCTCTTATCTGGAATTCTGCAAAGACACCAAATACCAAAGCTCCGGAACAGAACTGTTGCAGAAACTCTTTATAAACGGAGTGCAATGGATCTTCTATAGCAAACAATACGACCCGAACAACGCCGGCCGTTTCATCAGTCCCGACCAATACTCTTCCGCCATCAAGGCACTGACCGAAAGAGTTTACAAACTGAGCAAACCCGAAACCGGAAAAAACATCAAACTCGCCTTGCAACGCATTGCAGGTGAAAACAGCCTGGAAGGTAACCGCATGTTCTGGCGCTTCGACTACATGGTTCACCGCCGTACCCGATATATGACCAGTTCGCGCATGACTTCCACCCGCACCGTAGGCAATGAAGCCGGAAACGGTGACGGAGAGTTCAACTACTATGCGGCGAATGGTGTAAACTACCTCTTCGTTACCGGAAAAGAGTATGACCGCGACTTTTTCAAGCGCTTCAACAACCGCCAGTATCCCGGCATCACTGCCGAACAGGACAACGATCCCTTACCCGTGCCTAACTGGGGAGAAGGAGGAGGAAATGGCAGCATATTCGCCGGTGGCGTCAGCGACAGCATATACGGCGCATGTGGCATGATATTGAACCGCAGAGGTCTGGAAGCCCGAAAATCCTGGTTTTATTTCGACAATGAGTTTATATGTTTGGGCGTGGGCATCCGGACTCCCGGAGGCAAGGCCGAAGTATTTACCACCGTTAACCAATGTAACAGAGACGGCAAGGTGCAATACATGCAGAACGGCAAAAAATTCATCTTAAAAGAGGATAAGGCACAGACAAATGCAGACTGGATCATACATGGACGGACAGGTTACTTCAACCTGTTGCCTGGCACAGAATACCTGATTGCATGCGACACAGCACTATTCAGCCTGAACATCAGCCACGGTATTCGCCCACAAGACGGAACATACGCATATCTGGTGCATCCGGGACTATCAAATGCCTCTGAAGCCATGAAATATGCCAAGAACATCCCCGTCAAAATACTTGCCAATACAGAAAAGGTCCAAGCCGTCCGCCACGAAACGCTGGCTCTGACGGAAGCCGTATTCTATCAGTCCGGAGAACTGAAGGCAGATAACGGAGACATATTGTCGGTCGATGCTCCCTGCACACTTTTATGGGATGAGAATGAGCAGAAAATCAACATAGCCAATCCATATTGCGAATCCATGAATCCCGAAACCGTACGGGTCACCCTCGTCCGAAAAGGAAGCCCCGTCACCCTCTCATTCACAATGCCCCGGCAAGAAATGGCGGGAATGAGTGTTTCACTGAGATATTAATGCGTATATTTGCAGCCATGAACGAGAAGTTATTACCCATCCATTTCGCTCCGCTGCAAGGCTATACCGATGCCGTTTACAGGAGAGCACACGTCCGAATCTTCGGTGGCATTGAAACCTATTATTCTCCTTTCGTGCGTATAGAACACGGAGAAATCCGGAGGAAGGATATCCGGGACATCCTGCCCGAAAACAACCCGGATCTGCACCTCATCCCCCAGCTCATAGCATCGGAAGCAGACAAGGCAGAACGGATAACAGCCCTTTTCACAGAGAAAGGCTACCAGGAAGCGGACATTAACTTAGGCTGCCCCTTCCCGATGCTTGCCAAACGGCACAATGGTGCAGGCATGCTACCCTATCCCGAAGAAGTGAAAGCTTTGCTGACTGATACCGTAAAGAAACATCCGAACATCAGCTTCTCCGTCAAACTGAGGTTAGGCTGGGACAATCCGGAGGAATGCCTCGCCCTGTTGCCTATCTTCAACGAATTACCCCTTTCACACATCATTCTGCATCCCCGTCTGGGCAGACAGCAATATAAAGGGGAAATAGATCTGAAGGGTTTTGAGGCATTCTATAACGGATGCAGTAAACCTTTGCTATACAACGGAGATCTGAACACTCCGGAAGATATTCATTCCATCGCCAGACGTTTCCCCCAACTGGCTGGCATCGTCATAGGACGCGGACTGCTTGCCAGCCCTGCTTTAGCGCTGGAATACCTTCAGGGAAAGCCCCTCTCTTCCGATGAAATGGCAAGAAAAGTAAGTCGATTGCATGCCGAAGTTTTCAACAGTTATAAAGAACAGCTACAAGGCGGAGACATACAGTTGCTCATGAAAATGAAAAGTTTTTGGGAATATCTGTTGCCAGGCGCTGACAAGAAAGCGCGAAAGACGATCCATAAGACAAGCAAACTGGCTAATTATCAGGCAGCCGTCAGTAATCTGCTCGGATCTTACCAATAACAGACAGGAGGATCATTGCTATCCAACACCCACAACATCCAGATGTTTTAGGTGAAAACATCCCCTTGTTTCAGGATAAAACATGGGGATATTTTGTATATCAAGAAGCAGTGTGGTTATCATCAATCTCCGGCACGGTTCTTCTTCAACTCCACGTCAAAACTTGCTGCATCCTTACAGCTAAAACGCAACACTGTCTGTTTCCCGTCTGCCGAAAGCACTCTGCAATAAGGTGTTTCAGCAACCTTCCACAAACCTCTCAAAGTAACGGTCACGGGTATCTCCTCACTGTCATTGCCAATCCACGGACGGGAATAAATGCTGCGTTCCACACGCTTGCCGTCTTCCCCGAAAGCCTCGTCACTGGGACCACGATACAATGCCAGATCGGGTTGCGAGACGGTCAGCAAGAGTTTGCCCTTGTTCTCGCGTATCATGACGAGACAGGAAGTGTCCGCTTTCTGCAACAAGCCTTCTCCGGGAAGTTCCTGTGGAGTTTCAAACAAGACATAAGAAGTCAGACTGTCCGTCAGTGAACGGACAATATGGGCATTATGATCTTGCTGAAGTACCTTGTAAGTGGGTTTACGCGCAAATGCTTTCAAAGAAGCCGTATCGGTATGTGGCAGTACGGCATATTCATAAGAAGCTCCCTTTGGGGCTTTGCCGTGCTGCAATACCAACGACACCCAGTCGCCCGAAGTCGGCTCGACACTGCGTTCGCCTACGGTTACCTGCGGGAAATTCTTTTCAAAAAGCGCCGATTTCATCGAAGTTTCCGAAAGACAATATCCCACACCGTTAGGATCAATATAAGTCTGCCCATTATCCCGGTAAGTGTCCCAGTAGTGGCGGACATCGGGAGTGATGGCAGCCGATTGGAACACTGTGGTTTCGGTAGGAAAGTCCGTATTGGTATTCTCAATGTCCGTACCAAGGCACACGATGGTTCCATCAAAAAAATGGAAAGACTTGCGGGCACGGTGCGATCCGTTATATTTGTCGTGTTCGTGCAGCTTCATGCCGAAGTTCCCATTCAGGCGCGCTTGCGACAGCCCTCCGGCAAAGGCTTCATCGGAATAAAGCATCTCTTCCATACCCGAAAAACGATCCACGTTTAAAACCTTTGCACGCAATCGGTCGAAAGGCAAACGGATGCTCGTGACACCCGGAATGCGGTTCCAGTCGAAACCGGCCTCTTGCCAGCCACCGGTAGAAAAAGTAACCGCTTCACCGGGTTTTCCCGTCAGAATCTGCATACTGCCATGAGCCAGATAGCGGCCGTAGAAATTGGCAGGGAGATAATGCTCGGCTGCCCAGAGATAGCGAGAGTGCCCGCGTACAACGGCAGCCCAGTTGTCACGTCGCTGTACGGATACGCAGCCATAGCCCAAAGCAATATTACCTTGCGGATCGGGCTCAGGACAGAATCCCTGCGCTTCGAGCAACTTCTTCATCGCCGCTTCTTTCCCGGCAGAGGCTTTAGGAAGATATTCGGGAGTATCTTTATCCGGAACAGTCGTATAAGCCACGAGGCGCAGGTAGGCGGCTGCCATTTCCGGATCATATTTCTGTCTGCCGTCCGGCGTACCGGCAACGGCCATTGTGGCATAATGCATAGGAATCAGCTCTCCCTTGCCGTTGGGATGACGTCCCGACATGGAAAGTGCCCATTGCTTCAGATTACAATAGAAGCGCATGGTGAGAAGCACGTTCTTCACGGTCTCATGTGCTTGTTCGGACAACCTGAACTCTGTCCCACTCAGCAGATAAATCATACTTGTCGCTCCATCCAGTCCGCCTACAGCGTAGGCTGGATAATTGTTGCAATGATGGAAACAAGCACCGTCTGCTTTGAACGAACCTGACAAGCCCTTTGCCGGCCGGCAACCATAATCCAGCCATCGGGTGAAAGAGCGCAGGTACTGTAATTTCTCCGGTGTGTCCTCCATAATCAGAATACTGGCTATGCGGCCTTGCAGCTTGGTGTTGAAAGTATCTATGTCAATACCGTTGGCTGTGGGTTCAGGATATACTTCATTGGTGATGGCATACCAGTTCAGGGTGCGTTCGGCTTCCTCCAACCTGCCTGCCTCACGCAGCACGTCTTTCATCAGGAAATAAGAAACGAAAAGCCCGCGCATGCTGTATCCGTAGTGATGAACATTTCCCCAGCAACTGCCGTAGGCTATGCCCTGGTCGGTAGCATTGTTGTACATGGCAAGAAACTTCTGCTTCAGTTCCTCCCTCAAAGCCGCATCCGTGGTATTGTGGTAGGCTATGGAAATACGCTTCATCAAATTGAAGTAATCGCTGATTTCTACGCCCAGCCGGACGAACATATCCTTGTCCCAGCCGGGCATCATACGCTCGTATGCTTCGGACTGGCGTACGAACCAGATAGGCAGTCCTGAAACTTTTCCATTCTTGTCGGTGATCTTGTAAAAATCGTACTTCTTGCGGATAGCTTCCATTTCCTTTTCCGAAAGGACGGAAGGAGTGTAAAGCATGTTGCGGAAGCGTTCTTCTATGATACGGATATCCCGCCTTTGCGCTTCGGTTACAGGAGTCAGAGCAATGTCGGGTTTCCACAGAGAGTGTTCATAGATTACCAGCCAGTGATTATCAGTACCTTTGTTCACGAAAGGCACTTGTAGGTCGGCGGTCTGCTGGCGGGCATCTACCTTGCTGGCGGTAATCAGATGATCTATGAAAAGTTTTCCCTTCACCTCCGGAGCCACAACGCGGATTTCATCCATACCTGTCTCCGGAGTGCCTTGCATATCACGCTCATAACACACCCATGCCCCGCGCCAGCCGATAAAGTTGATTCCGAAAGGAAAGGAAGTGCATTTCTTTCCGTTTCTCAAGAACTCGAATTCTATGGTCTTGTCCTGTGCCTGCTCATTATAGACCCATACGATGAAGGCGGAAAGGTAGGTATCTTTTCCAGTCGGGTCTTTCGGCTCAAACTTCAGGTCTTTCTTTATAGAGAGGATAGACTTCGGCCCGAAAGACCAGCACAGGCTTTGCGTGCCGTCTCTGTAATGCTCGTTGCTGACAGTCAGCCGCGAATCAGTTGCAGTGACAAATGACGGGACACGCCTTTCTTCAAAGGAAAGTAAACGTTCATTCTTCACAATCTGTGCCTCCAGAGTAACCGGCAATAACATCAAAAAGGAAAAGATTCCTGCAAAAAGAATTTGTAGTCGCATATTTCAAGGTATTAATGATTCTAAAAAAATCAGCACACTACAAAGGAACCTCACTTTCCGGAAAAGAAGGGACATAAATCGTACAGAAGAAGGATAAAATAGTGACAGGGGACTGCGTCCCCCTGATATGCATTTCTTAAGGATGCAATTCCTCAAAAGCCTTGTTCTCCTCCTGCACCGTACGGATGGTTTCCTTCAGTTCGCCGATGGGCAAATCAAAGTTGTACCAATCATTGTAGCAATCGGTGACATACCACTTGTCGCCCACCAGATCAAATACTACACGCAAAGAAGGTTCCGACTCATCATAACCTGCCTCAAACTCTTTGTGTGCAGAATCGTTCACCGTAAAACGGGAGATATAGACTCCTCCCTCCTCTTCCGTGGTTTTTCCCTCTTTCAAAGTCTCCTCATCCAGCAACGCCCACTTTTCGCGGGTAAAAGGAAAAGTCTGCTCTGTCTCGCCATCGTCTTTCAGCAGAGTGATGGGGGACTTCAACGGAAACTTGATACGGGAATACTGGAATGAAGCGCTGGTGGTAAACTTTTGGAGGAACGTATTGAAGTCCTCTACGGCCGCCCGGCTGTTCAAAGCCGTCAGCATAAGCACTGTAAACAGACAAAAAACGCAATGAATTGTCTTCATATATATGCATTATTATTCAAGGGGCAAAGATAAGAGATATTGCTGATATCCTTATCAAAACAAGACGGGAATTTATCTTTTATGCCTCAAGTACTCATACCCGAAACGACACCGCAGACAATCCCTTTTGTCACAATACTCCTTTTGGAGCTGGAGTAAAGCCTGAGAATCGGCAGTCGTATAGACAGGCAAGCCCGCACCGTCCCATAAACGGGTGACGTGATTGTTCTCCGCCTTCAGAGATTCCAAGAAACGGGTGGCACGTTCGCACATCACCTCACTGGCTCTGTGCAAACCATAGGAATAAAGAAAAGGGATGACGGTATTGATGACAAGCAGGTCCAGAGCGCTTTTGCCTACCCGCTTTTCCTGTCGCGGAGATACTTTTCTGAAACTGAAATGATCTTCCCAGTAAGCGGAAGTACGGGCAGCCAGCATTTTCTTCACTGCCTCCGTATCATCAGCCTCCATAATGCGTGAAAAGAGTATCTGTTCCTCGTGATACAAATACGCCAACTGTGCCAGACGTATATGAGGAAAGTTCCCGGGACGAAGACGCAGAAAACGCCACTGATCGGCAGACATCGGAGAAGGCAGTTCGAACTTACGCTGCAAATAGCGGAACTCCTTCCGGAGTTTCTGATAATAGGCTTCACCCTCGGCCTCATCTTCTTCCAGCAACCCCGCCTGCCCGAAGAAGAAAGCCTCCACTTGAAACAGATTGTCCCGATGTTTGTCAATCGCACGAAAAGGGAGACTGCTCGCCCAAGATTCAAAAGCATCTCCGTTCAGTCCAAAGCCGAAGTTACGGGCAAGGGTTATGAAAAAGACATCTTCCCAATGATTATTGCAGCGTTCCAACCTTTGGGAAATGGCACGTGACTTCTGCTCAAAACGCTCCACCTGCAAAGCCGAAAGCCAGGAATGAACCACCAACTGGGGAAGAGAGGAAAGGATGGAGTAGCAGGGAGGATAAATTTCCGTCTGCCGTAACTCATCATAGCGCAGACAAACATCTTCGGGACAAGAAAGCCTCATTTGGGGAATAGGCTCGCCATTCGTGCGGCAGACAGTGCAATCAGACTCTCCCACCACATGCAGTATGACGGTGTCATACGCCTTGTCGCAATTGTGCCCATGCCGCAGCCAGTCGGACGCCAAGGTATGTATTTCGACATTTCCCACCCATAGCGTACCGCCTATCTTAATCTTGGCATTGAAGAAATCGGGGCCTGCATTCCTGTTGGGCAAACCGGGATCTATCACTTCGACCGGCTGTCCGGAGGTTGTCCGAAGCATTTGCAAAGGGAATATTTTATGCTTCCAGACGTAATGCAGTAGTTGTTCCATTGTTAACAAGACGTTAATGTAGGGCGCAAATGTAAGAAAAAGATTATCTTTGCGTCCCATAGTTTGTTGATAAACTGAATAAAAACAATAGAAACAATGAAAATAGCATTAATCGGTTACGGGAAAATGGGCAAGGAAATAGAAAAGATTGCCCTTAGCCGTGGACACGAAATCGTCAGCATCATCGATGTTGACAATCAGGAAGACTTCGAATCGGCAGCATTCAAAAGCGCTGATGTCGCCATAGAGTTCACCAATCCCCTGGTAGCATACGGCAACTACATGAAAACTTTCAAAGCCGGCGTAAAGTTGGTATCGGGCAGTACGGGCTGGATGGCCGAACATGGTGAGGAAATAAAGAAACTCTGTACGGAAGGCGGAAAAACCTTGTTCTGGTCTTCCAATTTCAGCTTAGGAGTAGCTATATTCTCTGCCGTAAACAAGTATCTTGCAAAGATCATGAACCGGTTTCCCGCTTATGACGTAACCATGAGCGAAACACACCATATCCATAAAATGGATGCACCCAGCGGCACAGCCATCACTCTTGCCGAAGGCATCCTCGAAAACCTCGACCGCAAAGACAAATGGGTGGAAGGAACTTTCCTTGCCCCGGACGGAAGCATCTCCGGTTCTACCCAACATGCGGCCAACGAACTGCCGATAAACTCCATCCGTGAAGGCGAAGTGCCGGGCATCCACAGCATCCGCTATGACTCTGAAGCGGACAGCATTACCATCACCCATGATGCAAAGAATCGGAAAGGCTTTGCATTGGGCGCCGTTCTTGCCGCCGAATATACAGTCGGCGAACAAGGATTCTTAGGAATGAGTGATTTGTTTCATTTTTTAAAATAAGACATTATGAGAAAAGCAACACATGCTCAATGGATCAAGTTCGGTATCATTACCCTGCTTTATCTCGCATTCCTTGTTTGGGTAAAAAGCTGGTGGGGATTGGTTGTATTACCTTTCATCTTCGATATTTATATCAGCAAAAAGATACCCTGGGGATTCTGGAAGAAGTCAGGAAATCCCGTTGTGCGCAGCATCATGAGCTGGGTGGACGCTATCATTTTTGCCTTGGTAGCCGTCTATTTCGTGAACATCTACATATTCCAGAATTACCAGATACCTTCTTCCTCACTGGAAAAGTCTTTACTGGTGGGCGACTTTCTTTACGTGAGCAAGATGAGTTACGGTCCCCGTGTACCGAATACACCGCTTTCCATGCCATTGGCGCAACATACATTGCCGGTGCTGAATACAAAATCATACATCGAATGGCCCCAATGGAAATACAAACGCGTGCCGGGATTCGGCCAAGTCAAACTGAATGACATCGTTGTGTTCAATTTTCCCGCCGGTGACACGGTAGCACTCAACTACCAACAGACAGACTTTTACAGCCTTGCCTACGATGCCGGACAGCGTGTCTATCCCAACAAGGTAAGCATGGACAGCCTGACACGCGAACAGCAACGCACGGTTTACGATCTTTACTATAACGCCGGACGCAACCTCATACGTTCCAACCCGCAAATGTATGGCAACATCGTGGTGCGCCCCGTTGACCGCCGCGAGAATTACGTGAAGCGTTGCGTCGGTCTGCCCGGCGATACACTGCAAATAAAAAACACGCAAGTTTACATCGACGGTAAAGCCATCAAAAATCCGGAAGAGATGCAGCTCAACTATTTCGTGCAGACTACCGGACCGTATATCCAGGAAGACATGTTCCGTGAGTTAGGCATCAGCAAAGACGACCAGATGCTGATGACCAATGACCTCAACTGGGAGGAAGGACTGATGGAAATGGGGCTGGACCGCCGCAATGAACAAGGCAGGCTGACTCCCGTCTATCACCTGCCACTTACCAAAAAAATGCATGACACGCTGGCCGGTAACAAGAAGCTCATCAGCCACATCGTCATGGAATCGGGAGATTTCTCCGGCCCTTTGTATCCACTGAACCTGCACACCGGATGGACACGCGACAACTATGGCCCGATATGGATTCCCGCCAAGGGCAGTACCATCCGGCTGACTTCGGACAACCTGCCCGTGTACGAGCGTTGCATCGTGGCCTACGAAGGAAACAAGCTGGAGCAGAAGGCGGACGGCATCTATATCAATGGTAAGAAAACTGACAGCTATACCTTCAAGATGGACTATTATTGGATGATGGGCGACAACCGCCACAATTCCGCCGACTCCCGCTACTGGGGCTTCGTGCCAGAGGATCATGTGGTGGGTAAACCCATTGTAGTGTGGCTGTCATTGGACAAAGACCGTGGATGGTTTGACGGAAAGATACGCTGGAACAGGATATTCAAGTGGGTGGACAATATCAAATAAATCAATTTCGGGTGAAACGATGAAAATAGGAAAGACAGCCTGTATGGTAGCCGGAGTGATACTTATAGTCGTATTGCTCCGGGGATGTGTGGCAACTTCCTATCTGATTCCTTCTACCGGAATGGAAAATTCCCTGTATTGCGGCGAACGCATTATCGTGAACAAATGGAGTTACGGATTGCGCTTGCCGTTCATGAGGTTATGGGATTACCATCGGTGGGCAGAGCGTCCTGTGCAGAAAGAGGATATTCTCGTATTCAATAACCCCGCCAATTTTTCGGAACCGGTCATTGACCGCCGGGAGGTTTTCATCAGTCGTTGCATTGGAATTCCCGGAGACACATTATTGATAGATTCACTTTTCTCCGTGATCCCTTCTGAAAAGAATGCGCCCGACCAAAAGTTTCTTTACGCCTATCCCAAAGGCAAAGAATGCCAACTGGACTCACTCCTATCCATCCTATCCATTACTCCCAACAAAGTGATGGGACAGGACTCCACAAAAAATGTACGCAGTTTCAGTCGCTACGAGTACTACCTGCTGGAGCAGGCACTATCCGGCAATTGCTGGATAGTGCCTGTCACCGAAGAAAATACCGCCACATCTCTGAAGCCCCTAATAGTACCGGGAAAAGGAAAAGCCATACGCGTATATCCCTGGAACATGACTTTGCTACGAAACACTCTGGTTCTGCATGAAAAGAAGCGTGCCGAGATAAAAAACGACACCCTTTACATAGAAGGCCGTCCTGTGCAGCATTGTTATTTCACGAAAGATTATTACTGGATGAGCGCCAACAACTCCATCAACCTTTCCGATTCACGCCTGTTTGGCTTTGTGCCGAAAGACCACATCATAGGCAAAGCATCTCTCGTCTGGTTCTCCAAAGAGAAAGATACGGGGATTTGGAAGGGATATAGGTGGAACAGGATGTGGAGAGCAGTAAAGTAACCGGAAGGCTCTCTTATTACAAACCGAAAATTACAACAGATGAGAACCGCACTTCTTTCTTCAGCCTATCTGGCTCCCGTGCAATATTATACCAAACTGTCCGCTTACGATAAAGTATTCGTGGAGCAGCACGACCATTATGCAAAACAGACATACCGCAACCGTTGCACCATTGCCGCACCCGACGGTGAACTGGCACTTTCCATACCTACCGTCAAGCCTGACAGCCTGAAATGCCCCATGTGTGATATCCGTATCTCCGATCACGGCAATTGGCGGCATCTGCATTGGAATGCCATCGAATCGGCTTATAACCACACTCCCTTCTTTGAGTATTATAAAGATGACTTCCGTCCTTTTTATGAGAAAAAATATGAGTTTCTGATCGACTTCAACGAAGAACTCTGCCGTCTTGTCTGTTCCCTGATAGATATTCAGCCGGACATGAAACGCACTGCCGAATACCGTACGGGACTCACGGCAGGCGAAGCAGACTTCCGTGAACGCATCCATCCTAAGAAAGACTTCCGGGCAGAAGACCCTGAATTCAAAGTGCAGCCCTATTACCAGGTCTTTCAGGAAAGGCTTGGCTTCTTGCCCAACCTCAGCATTATCGACCTGCTTTTCAATATGGGGCCGGAGAGTCTGCTGGTACTGAATAAAAGTATATCGAAAGTTCCCTATTGTTGTACTATCCCGGAAGAATAAACAGGAATCTTGCACCGTCCTTGTAGCTTGTGTCCAACTTCACCACAGCTCCCAGATAATCGGCTATCAGGCGGCAGATGCTCAGTCCGAGGCCGAAGCCCTGATCAAAAGCATTCAGCTTCTCAAAGCGCTCGAAGATGTGCTCCGCCTGTTCGGCGGGAATACCGGTTCCGGTGTCGGTGACGGAGAAGGTGGCGCTGCCGGGTGTCTCCGAGAGAGAACAATGCAAGTGTATCTCGCCATGCTCGGTATGCTTCTCCGCATTTGTGAGAAGGTTGATGAGCACTTGACGTACACGTTGCCCGTCGGTGGTGATTTCGTAATCATCGGGAACATCGGAAGTATAATACAGCCTTACGTCCTGCGGTTTGCGATGGGTGACGGTGGCAAGTGACTGCCGGCACAGATCGTTGCAGCGCTGCGGCGCCATTTTGGTGACATATTTCCCACTTTCCAGTTCGGCCAGGCTAAGGAGATCGTTGACAAGGGTGGTAAGCAGTTCGGAGTTGCTCACTATCAGTTCGCTGTATTCCTGCTGTTCTTCGGGCTCCAATTCCATTTCGGGATTGGCTATGAGTTGCGAGAAGCCTACAATGGAATTAAGCGGAGTACGTATCTCATGACTCATGTTCTGGATAAACATGGACTTCATGCGGTTGGCGGACTGTGCCTCATCTCGTGCCACGGCAAGTTCTTCGTTCTTCTTGCGCAACCGCATCATGTTGTGGCGGCGACGCAACTGGATAAGAATAAGAAAAGCAATGATAATGCCCAAAAGAATAATCTGATAGTGTGAAGAAGTGCGCTGCTGCTCCAACAGGGCTTTCTGCCGTTCGGCTTCAGCACGCTGGCGTTCGGTTTCGGCCTGTTGCAACTTGGTCTGGGCAGTGAGGCGCTGTACCTCCAGTTCACGATTATCCAACATGAGCTGGTTGTTCTCGGCATTGCGTCGTTCAAGCTCCATCTGCTGCCGCACCTGAGCCAGACGAAGATCGGAGTTCTTCAAGTCCAGACGGGCATTTTCCAACTTGAGGCGTTCGTTTCCTATCTGGGCGTTCAATTCGGCAATGTCGGTAGATTGTAATTGCGCTATTCTCTCCTTCGCTTCCTCGGCCATTGCCTTCCGTCCGGCATTGGCAGCCTGATAATCTCCTTCCGCCTCGTATATCAGAACGTGCAGCGCCCACCTCTGAGCAATGTTTGACACGTCATTGGCCAATGTATGCGCTTCGTCATAATCCCCGTCCAGCACTTTCTTATATATCAAAATGTTCAGATAGATGGGGTCAACGGTCTGTCCATCGAATGCCTTCATCAGCCGGTCGTAGTAGCGGTTGAAATCATCATGCCGCTTCTGTGCGTAACTGTACATACACTCTTCCTCCAGCACGCGTATGCGTATGCTTTCCGTCTTGGCACTTCTTACAGCCTTGCCTATGTATTCTTGGGCCTTACTGCTATCCTGCGAATCGGTCCGGTAGTAGGCGGCTATTTTGAGATAAAGCAGTGTGGGGTCTTGTTCGGGCAGCTTCTCCAACATGAATTTGAGGAGTTCCTCGCGGTAGCCCGTAGCCATCTTGTTATTGTCGCGCGCCTGATAGATATTGGCAATGGAGTTGATGCAGGTGTAAATACCGTAATCATTGTGATCTTCGAAGGCTTGGAGCTTCATTTCTTCGGCTTCCTTCAGGGCGGTGAGCGAGTGTTCGCTGTTCAGCAGATAGACAATGAGGTTGTTCCAGCCATGATAGTAGTATTGCAGATAGCCATTGGTACGCGAGAGTGTCTTCAGATCCTCCACAGCACGGCGCAG
This sequence comes from Bacteroides helcogenes P 36-108, assembly GCF_000186225.1. NCBI lineage: Bacteria > Pseudomonadati > Bacteroidota > Bacteroidia > Bacteroidales > Bacteroidaceae > Bacteroides > Bacteroides helcogenes. Next base: position 792,566 of record NC_014933.1, read on the forward strand.
GGCCTGTTCATCCTTGTGGTCGGTGTAGTATTGCACGGGAATGGTGCGTGCCAGACATTGCGCCTTTTTGTCTCCCAGCCTCACAGCCTGATGATAGAGGGTGTCTGCCGACAGCAGACTTTCGGGGCGCGAGCGCATACGGGTGGCACGTTGGTAGAAGGGGTAAAGCGAATCGGCTATCTTGTAGGGATTATTCTGGGCGGACAATGTTACGCCAATACCAGTCAAAGAGAGGAACAGGAAAAAGAGACAATATGTAAGGCGCTTTGTCGGCATAAGAGGCGTATATTCAAAAGGTTGTACAAAGATACGGCTATTGGTTGATATATTGCTGTCTGTACCAAGGAATTATTATAACTAAAACTATTATTCTTTCCTTTCAGGGAGGTTAGGGGGACTGACAGGCAGGATAAACAGGAACCTTGCGCCGTCCTTGTAACTTGTGTCCAACTTCACCACAGCTCCCAGATAATCGGCTATCAGGCGGCAGATGCTCAGTCCGAGGCCGAAGCCCTGATCAAAAGCATTCAGCTTCTCAAAGCGCCCGAAGATGTGCTCCGCCTGTTCAGCGGGAATGCCGGTTCCGGTGTCGGTCACAGAGAAGGTGACGCAGCCCGGCATTTCGGTAAGTGAACAGTGCAGATGTATCTCTCCCCTCTCGGTATGCTTCTCGGCATTGGTCAGGAAGTTGATAAGTACTTGGCGTACACGCTGTCCGTCGGTAAGGATTTCGTAGTCATCAGGAACATCAGAGGTGTAATAGAGTTTCACACTCTCCGGCTTGCGGTGAATGGTGGTGGCGACGGACTGGCTACAAAGCTCGTTACAACGTTGCGAAACCAGCTTGGTGACGTATTTCCCACTTTCCAGTTCGGCCAGTCCTAAGAGATCGTTGACGAGGGTGGTGAGCAGTTCGGAGTTGCTTACTATCAGTTCACTGTACTCCTGCTGTTCTTCAGGTTCTAATTCCATATCGGGATTGGCGATGAGCTGCGAGAAGCCCACGATGCTGTTGAGAGGAGTGCGTATCTCATGGCTCATGTTCTGTATGAAGATGGACTTCATGCGGTTGGCAGACTGGGCTTGGTCACGGGCTACGGACAACTCCAGGTTCTTCTTTTCCAACTGTCTGACGTGATGCCGGCGACGTATCAGGTGATAGACAAGAAAGGCGATGAAGACCGCCATCGAAAAGATGACGGTGCAGAAAATGATGATGCGGTAGTGCGAGGCTTCCTGCTGCTGCTTGAGCAAAAGGGCTTGCTGCTGGGCCTTGGATTGTTGCAGGGCTGCTTCACCCTTCAGCCGCTGTACATCCAGTTCACGGTTGTCCAGTATCAGTTGGTTGTTCTCAGCGTTGCGTCGCTCCAGTTCCATCTGCTGGCGCACTTGCTCCAACAGCAGGTCAGCGTTCTTCAGGTCGAGGCGGCTGTTCTTCAGGTCGAGCTGCGAATTCTCCAGCTTCAGTTGTTCGTTTCCCACCAGCGCATTGAATTCGGCTATCTCCGAGGCACGCGTCACCTGACGGATGGAGTCGGCTATCACCTGCGCACGTCTGAGGGTGTGATAGGCTGACCGGTAATCGCCCTGTTCGTAGTAAACATAAGCATGTTGCCTCGTGGCATCCATCCGGGTCAGCATGCGGTCGGCATATTTGTGCGCTCCCTCGAAGTCTCCGTCAAGGACGCATTTCTTCAGCTTTAAAAGGAGCAAGAGCGCTCGCTCCGAGGGATACTCACTGCGGGCTATCTGCTGCATGGCTTCATCGTAACAAGTGTTGAAGTCGTTGAAGCGTCCCATCTCGAACAGCACCTGGCACTTCTGAATCAGACATTCGCTAAGGTTGTAGCCCGTCTTGGCGCTCTTGATGCCCTGTTCGCAATAGTCCAGTGCTTTGGGGTAGTCGCGTCCCTGCCCGCGGTAGTACTCGGAGATGGAAGTGTAGAGGGGTGCGGGATCTTGTTCGGGCAGGTTCTTTAGCAGGTAGTCCAGCGCGTCCAGGTTGTACCGGTTGCTCAACATGAAGTTGCCCCGCGCCAACTGTATGTTCGCCATCTCGCGGATGCAGAGGTAGATGCCATAGGGGTGATTATCTTCGAATGCCTGCTTCCTCATCTGTTCGGCTTCTTCGAGCGCCCGCACCGAATGCGCATTGTTCAGCAGTTGGGCTATCTTCTGGTTCCAGCCATAGTAGTAATATTGCAGGTAGCCGTTGGCACGCGACACTTCTTTCAGCCGTTCCACCGCCTCTGCCATCTCCGCCTCCTTGTCGGGCAGGGAGAAGTAGCGCTGCACGGGAAGAATGCGCGCCATGCACTGGGCTTTCTTGTCTCCCGCAGCCAAGGCTGCCCGATAGAGGGTGTCGGCAAGGGCGATGCACAGCTTCGTGTCACTCTGCTTTCCGGCACGCTGATAGAGGGCATAAAGCGAATCTTTTATCTTGTAGGGATTGTTTTGCCCGGACAAAGAGATAGTATGACCTGCCAAAAGAAGGAAAAAAATCAAGTAGAAAGTGAAGCAATATGTAGTTTTTCTTGTCGGCATAAAGGCATAATGTTCTGTCAGCTAACAAAGGTAGAGAATTTATTTTAAAATGATGAACTAAACATCAGATAATCCGTTGACGGAATTAGAAATCCGTGCGCAGAAGCCCGAAAGAAGATTGGGGCGATTACCTCCCGGCCTACGAATCGCAATGCGGTTCTACAAGTTATCATTCACCGGCAGCACGAACAAGAATCTTGCTCCTCCCTTGTAGCTTGTATCCAGCTTCACCGCAGCCCCCATATAGTCGGCTATCAGGCGGCAGATACTAAGGCCGAGGCCAAAGCCCTGGGAGAAGTCGTCCAGCTTCTCAAAGCGCCCGAAGATATGCTCCGCCTCCTCCGGAGGAATGCCGCAGCCGGTGTCGGCCACAGAGAAGGTGACGCTGCCGGGAACTTCCGTAAGGGAACAGTGCAGATGTATCTCTCCCCTTTCGGTATGCTTCTCGGCATTGGTCAGGAAGTTGATTAGCACTTGGCGTACACGCTGTCCGTCGGTGAGGATGGTATAGTCCGGAGGTGTATCGCAGGTGTAGTACAGCTTCACGTCCTGCGGCTTGCGGTGGGTGACGGTGGCAATGGATTCACGGCATAAATCCGCACAACTGTGCGAAGCAATCTTGGTGACGTACTTGCCACTCTGCAATTCGGAGAGGCCCAGGAGGTCATTGACCAGCGTGGTGAGCAGCTCGGAGTTGCTTACTATCAGTTCGCTGTACTCCTGCTGTTCTTCAGGTTCTAATTCCATGTCGGGATTGGCGATGAGCTGTGAGAAGCCCACGATGCTGTTGAGAGGAGTGCGTATCTCATGGCTCATGTTCTGTATAAAGAGTGACTTCATGCGGTTGGCGGACTGTGCCTCATCGCGGGCCACGGCAAGTTCCTGGTTCTTCTTCTGCAACTGGCGCATGCTCTTGCGGCGGCGTTGCAGGTAGAATATCAGAAACGCCACGAGAGCCAGCAAGAAGAAAATTACGATAGAGAAAATAATGAGACGATAGTGTGCAGTCTCCTCCTGTTGCTCCAGCAAATCCTTCTGTCGCAAATTCTCGGCTTTCTGACGACGGATGTCGGCTTCCTTGCGGTCGGCATCGGCATGGAGGCTTTTCAGTTCCAGTTCACGGTTCTCAAGCGTCAGGCGATCGTTGGCGGCATCATATTGTTCAAGGGTCATCTGCTGTTGCATCTGTTCCATCATCAGCCCGGCGTTCTTCAGGTCGAGGCGGCTGTTTTCCAATTTCAGCCGTTCGTTGCCCATCAATGCATTGAACTCCGCGATGTCCGAACTTTGTGTCAGATTATTGATGGAGTCCTGATAAGCATGGTATTTCCGCAAATAGCGGTAAGCCTGCAAGTAGTCTCCGGCATCGAAACAGATGTCGGAATGGCGCATGAGAGATTCGCCTTTGACCGAAAACTTGTCGGCCAAGGCATGGGCACGGGCAAAGTCCTTGTCGTACATAGCCTTGTATATATTCAGGGCAAGGATGCCGGGAGAGGAATCGGGATAATGAATCTTCCGGGCCAACTTGAGGACTTCCTCATAGCAGGCATTGAAGTCCTCCGGCCGGTTCAACCAGCTCAGCGCACGGCATTTCGTGATCAGAGCCGTGACCCGTGCAGCATCGGTACGCGCACATTCCACGGCTTTCCCGGCATATTCCAGTGCATTCCGAGGATCGACATCCAAGTCACAAGCTGCGACATCGTTGTAGAGACGGCTGGGGTCTTGGTCGGGCAGGTTCTTCAGCATGTAGTCCAGCGCTTCTTTATAGTACTCCTTACCTTTGGCAAAGTTATGGCGGGCAATCTGTATGTGCCCCATCTGGCGCAGACAAATAAATATACCGTAGGGATGATTGTCGGTGAAAGCCTGCTTCTTCATGAGCTCGGCTTCCTGCAAGGCCCGGAGGCTGTTTCCGGCATTGAGCAGATCCACCACCTTCTCGTTCCAGGCGTAATAGTAGTATTGCAGATAGCCATTGGCACGCGACACATCTTTCAGCCGTTCTATGGCTTCCCTCTTATGGGCATAGTCGCGGAGAGAGGCGTAATATTGCACGGGAACGGTGAGCGCCAGGCACTGCGCCTTCTTGTCGCCCTGCTTGCCTGCCTCGCGGAAGAGGGTATCGGTAAGGGCGATGCAACGCGCGTCGGTGCGCAGCAGAAAGAGGCGGTGGTAGAGGGTGTAGAGGGAATCGGAAATCTTGTAGGGATTGTTCTGCCCGGACAAAGAGATAGTATGACCTGCCAAAAGAAGGAAAAAAATCAAGTAGAAAGTGAAGCAATATGTAGTTTTTCTTGTCGGCATAAAGGCATAATGTTCTGTCAGCTAACAAAGGTAGAGAATTTATTTTAAAATGATGAACTAAACATCAGATAATCCGTTGACAGAATTAGAAATCCGTGCGCAGAAGCCCGAAAGAAGATTGGGGCGATTACCTCCCGGTCTACGAATCGCAATGCGGTTCTACAAGTTATCATTCACCGGCAGCACGAACAAGAATCTTGCTCCTCCCTTGTAGCTTGTATCCAGCTTCACCGCAGCCCCCATATAGTCGGCTATCAGGCGGCAGATACTAAGGCCGAGGCCAAAGCCCTGGGAGAAGTCGTCCAGCTTCTCAAAGCGCCCGAAGATATGCTCCGCCTGCTCCGGAGGAATGCCGCAGCCGGTGTCGGCCACAGAGAAGGTGACGCTGCCGGGAACTTCCGTAAGGGAACAGTGCAGATGTATCTCTCCCCTTTCGGTATGCTTCTCGGCATTGGTCAGGAAGTTGATTAGCACTTGGCGTACACGCTGTCCGTCGGTGAGGATGGTATAGTCCGGAGGTGTATCGCAGGTGTAGTACAGCTTCACGTCCTGCGGCTTGCGGTGGGTGACGGTGGCAATGGATTCACGGCATAAATCCGCACAACTGTGCGAAGCAATCTTGGTGACGTACTTGCCACTCTGCAATTCGGAGAGGCCCAGGAGGTCATTGACCAGCGTGGTGAGCAGCTCGGAATTGCTTACTATCAGTTCGCTGTACTCCTGCTGTTCTTCAGGTTCTAATTCCATGTCGGGATTGGCGATGAGCTGCGAGAAGCCCACGATGCTGTTGAGAGGAGTGCGTATCTCATGGCTCATGTTCTGTATGAAGAGTGACTTCATGCGGTTGGCGGACTGTGCCTCATCGCGGGCCACGGCAAGTTCCTGGTTCTTCTTCTGCAACTGGCGCATACTCTTGCGGCGGCGTTGCAGGTAGAATATCAGAAACGCCACGAGAGCCAGCAATGATACTATCAGTATGCAGGCAATCGTCATCCGGTAGAGCGAGGCATCCTGCTCCTGCTTCAGCAAGTCCTTCTGCCGCCGGGTTTCACTCTTTTGCCGTTCGGTTTCGGCTTTCTGCCGTTCCGTCTCAGCCCGCTGCCGTTCGGTTTCGGCCTTGAGCCTCCGCACTTCCAGCTCACGATTTGCCAGCAGCAGTTGGCTGTTCTCGGCATTGCTCTGATCCAAGGCTATCTGTTGACGCATCTGCTCCATCAGCAGACCGGCATTCTTCAAATCCAACCGGGCATTCTCCTGCTTCAGCCGTTCGTTGCCTATCTGGGCGTTGAGCTCGGCTATGTCCGATGCCTGCGCCAGATTGCTGAGGGAGTCTATGCCGCGGATATAAACAGTCTGATAGCTAAGGGCTCTTTGGTAGTCGCCGGCTTTCTCGCAAATGAACGCATGATATTTAATGCCGTCTTCCCGATGTATCTTCATTACCAGGTCGGCATAGGTATGAGCCTCCTCATACTTCCGGCCCAATACACTGCTATATATCTGTACAATGAGCACATCGACTCTGGTCTGTGGATATTTGTTCTGCTCAACCGCCTGCATCGTCTCGGCACAGTAAGCTCTGAACTCATCCCACCGCTTCATGGAGTACAGCAGACGGCATTTCATCAGCATGACCGTAATCCGGTTATTGGTGATCCGCGCACTCTTTATGCCCTTTTCGCAATATTCCAGCCCCAGCTTGTCGTCTCGCCCCAGGCAGTAAGACGCCAGATTGTTGTAGATAGGTGCGGGGTCTTGGTCGGGCAGGTTCTTCAGCATATAGTCCAAAGCCTCGCGATAATACTGGTTTGCCAGCTTGAAGTTCTTGCGGGAGGTCTGTATATAGCCCATATTGCGGATGCAGGAGTAGATGCCAAAGGGATGATCGTCCGTAAAAGCCTGTTTCTTCATTTCCTCCGCCTTTTGCAGAGCTTCAAGTGAATGCCCGCTGTTCAGCAGTTGTATGGCTTCCTGATTCCAGGCATAGTAATAGTATTGCAGGCAGTCGTTGGCGCGCGATACGGCTTTCAGTTTCTCCGAGGCTTTTTTCATACGGTTGTTGTCACCCGTTATGATGTAATGGCGCAGCGGAACGGTAAGAGCCAGACACTGCGCCTTCTTGTCGCCCAGCCGGACAGCTTCATTATAGAGCGTATCCACCACGGCAAGGCATCGGGCATCGGCACGCAGACGTTCGGCACGCTGCAAAATGGGATAAAGCGAATCGGCTATCTTATAAGGATTGTTCTGGGCAGGCAAAGAGACAGTATGACCTGCTAAAAGAAGGAGAAAAATCAAGTGGAAAATGAAGCAATATGTAGTTTTTCTTGTCGGCATAAAAACATAATGTTCTGTCAGCTAACAAAGGTAGAGAATTTATTTGATAAATGATTGCATCTGAAAACTAATTATATTTTACTTCCTTGAAAAGCGTTGCAGGAATTCCGCCAGATTTTCCTCTTCTTCCAATCCCAGCTTCTTGCGTAGGCGGAAACGTCCTATCTCCACTCCACGCAGGGAAAGGTTCATCAGGGGAGCAATTTCCTTGGAAAGCAGGTTCATGGTGATATAGGCACAGAGTTGTTTCTCTTTATTGCTGAGTTCGGGGTAAGCTTCCTCCAGCTTGCTGAAGAAATCGTGATGCACGGAATCAAAAGTGCTTTGAAATGCCTGCAAGCCGTCGTCATGCTCCAAGTTGGTGTCTATCTTGCCCAGCAGGCGGAGCGTCTTGCGGCGGAGAGCGACCAGATTTTCTTCATTGATGGAATGGGAGATGCCCAGCACTTCTTTCTTGATGTCCAGCAGCATCTCGTTCTTCCGCACGATATTCAGGGTGGTCTGCACCAGTTCTTCCGACTTGTGCCGCAACTCCGCCTGAAGGTTCTCCGCCTGAAGGGAGTCTATCTTCCGATCCTGCAAGTCGCGTTCCTGCTTGAACTCCTGTTCTTTATGATAAAGTTCCAGTTCCTGCTTCATCAACAGACGCTTGCGGGAGGCAGCGATGCGAAAATAGACATAGAATACCAGCAGACCGAATACCGCCATATAAATAAAGTAGCTCCACCAAGTGCGATACCAGGGCGGCAACACTTCGAAGGCAAAGCTCGTGATGACAGGTTGCTGCCCATGGTCTGCCAAGAGCCTCACGCTGAACACGTATTTCCCCTCATGCAGCCCGGTGAACTCTTTGACGCAGTTCTCGCTATAACCACTCCACTTGCCTTCTTCACTGCCATTGCCCAACTTATAGGCATACAGCGTGGGCTGGGAACGGTTGTAGTTATTGGCGCTGTATTCTATGCGGAGCGAATTGCGTGAATAGGGAATCATCAACGGCGCGTCGTCATATACGTAGCTACGTCCATAGACCAGAGAATCCCGTTGTCCTGTCAGATAGACCTTCCGGATTTGCAGCGTAAGAGGCGGCTGTGGTTTACGCAGGCGGTCGATGTCTATCAGCGAGAAACCCTCTTCCGTACCCACTATCACCTGACCGCGATTGCAGAAGTGCACATCTTCAAAGTTCTCTATCAGCGATCCGCGCAGGAAGACTTCGTTCAGATAGCGGTGATAACCGCCGGAGGCGGCATCATGGCGCAGCAGTTTCAGCGATCCGTTCGCCACATACCAGATGTTGTGCAGGGAATCTACCGTCAGATAAGTATAGGCGGTCTTTCCATCCATCAGCTTCTCCAGTCCGGGATATTCTTCCAGACTATCGCGCGCATGGTCGTAATGCCAGATTCCATAATGGGAGGCTATCACCACTTCATGGTCTATCAATGCGGGGCAAGCGTCATAGCCCGAAGGGAAATCCTTCTGATTGTAATAGCGTGATTTGACCACCTCTTTGAGGTCGGCAGAGAGGGTGAGGCGGCACACACCGTCTTCCTTGTTGGCCACCCACAGGTTCGAGGCATCTTCCATCAGCATCTCCTTGCAGGAGTGGTTAAAGTTCTTCAAGGTCACGTCATGCACCCACATTGTCCCCTGCTTCCTAAGCAGGAACAGGCTGCCATAGGTTCCTCCTATCAGCACGTCCGTACGTCCGGGCACTTGCACCACTCCCCATACTCCGCGGGGCTTGGCTATGTGCTGCACCATGTGCTCGCCTGCCATGATGAAGATACCGTTGTCCGAACAGCAGAACAACTTGCCGTCAAACTCATGTAGCGACCATATCTGCCCGCTTGTGCCTGCCACGAATTCCGTGGCTTCCGTTCCGTTAAGGCGGGTGGGCACGGCGGTGCGATACAATCCCTGGTTGGTTCCCAGATAGAATTTCCCCTGATAGCAACAAGACGCATAGCCTGCCCCCACCACCGCCCTGCCGCCATAGAGCGACGCAAGGCGCGCATTGAGATGAATGCAGTCGATACCATTATCCAGACCGAGCCATAACTGCCCTTCGCGGTCGAAAGCCATGTTCAGCACCGTCTTGTCCTGCAAGCCGTTTCCGATGGAGACGACTTCGGTTTCTCCCGTCTTCAGGTTCAGCAGGCACACGCCCTCTTGTATGCTGCCCAGTGCCAGGAGCGAATCTTTCAGTGCGGCACAGAACAGTTGGCTTTTCCGGCAAAAGTCATCCGCTGCCGTGGCAAACTTGCGGATGGCAGTGCCGTCGTACAGAAACAGACCGTTCTGACGGCTCACCAACAGGATTTTGTCACCGTAAGGCAGCAGTCCGCCCTCCTTTACCATCGCCCCCATTTCGAGAGAAGTGGCAAGCAGTTGGAAGTTCTTTCCATTCAGTTGCATCAGTCCGGCTGAAGAAACCGTATAGAAGCGGTTCTTCAGGATAAGGGAAGCCTGTATTTCGGACGGATGCTTGAGCTTCTCCACCCGTCCTTTGTTCAAGACAAAAAAAGATACGTCCGACTGGAAGTAAACCCTGTCGCGATCTTCCAGTATATTCCAGATAATGCCCACATTGGTCTTGGGAGATAGGCTGTCCGAAAGGCAGGTATAGCTCAATCCTCCCAGGCGGTTGGGGGTGAAATAGCCGAATTGCCCCATTCCACCGATATAAATCCGTCCGTCGTGCCCCATCTTCACGGCACGGGTCTTGGCATTGCGGATGGGATAGGTGTTCCACTCCACGCCGTCGAATTCCAACAAACCTTTGTTATTCGCCACATACATCCAGCCGTTGTCGTGCTGCTGAATGCTCCAATTTTGTGTACCGGCTTTATAAATATGTCGGGTGTAGTTTGTCACAGGACGCTGCCAGCCCGCCCTGAGAGGAGCGCACACTAAGAAAAGGAGAAATAGCAGGGAAGAGGTTTCTTTATTCATAATGGTTAACTTCATGCATCATTGACGAAACAAAGATAATGTCTTTTCCTGAAAGGATTGAACATCAATGAGGATTATTTATCAGTAAGCATATCTTTACAAGGATAAAAGAGGTGCTCATCCCTATATTGTACATAATAGAGCCGTAACTTCTGCCATTATCAGAGGTACACAAATGCATACTCCCCCCTCTGCCTATATAAACATAAATATTTGCATTATCACACAACATACCCCTGTATATCAACATTATAAAAACAGTAAATGAAAGTGCAGAAGTAATCAAAGACAACGCTTGAGCAAGTTTGGACGTAACGGATTGAAGACGGCGGATGCCATATCATAATACATTTGCCATCGCTTAAACGCACTAATTTTTATTAATTAATTAAATCTACTTATTATGAGAAAAGAGATTTTTTCTTGGAAGTTGATGCAGTTGCTTACTCTCTGCTTCATGCTTTTCCTCTCTGATTTAGGGGCATTCGCCCAAAACGGCATTACCGTCAGAGGTAATGTGCAAGATGCCAACAGTAAGGAACCGCTGATTGGTGTCACCATTCATGAAAAAGGTACTACCAACGGAATTATTACCGACATGGACGGTAACTTCACATTAAGGGTTGCCCCGAATGCGGTGGTACAGATTTCTTACGTGGGTTACATCACACAGGAAATTCCGGCACAGAAAGTAGGCGGAACCATCTTGATGAAAGAAGACAGCAAGACGCTGGACGAAGTGGTCGTGGTAGGTTTCGGTACACAGAAGAAAGTGAACCTGACCGGCTCCGTAGCCACCGCCTCCGCCAAAGACCTCGAAGCACGCCCGGTAGCCAATGCCGTGCAGGCCTTGCAGGGTGTCATCCCCGGCCTGAACATCAGCAACAGCGGGCATGGCGGCGAGTTGAACGCCACCAAGAGCATCAACATCCGTGGTAACGGCACGGTAGGCAAGAACTCCAACGGTGACGCCTACGCCAACGGCTCTCCGCTTATCCTGATTGACGGCATGGAAGGCGACTTAAACACAGTCAACCCGCAGGACATCGAAAGCATCTCCGTGCTGAAGGATGCCGCCGCGTCTTCCATCTACGGTTCGCGCGCGCCATTCGGCGTGGTGCTGGTAACTACGAAAGCCGGCAAACAAGGCCGCCCCGTCATCAACTACAACAACAGTTTCCGCTTCAACTCACCCGTAAAGATGCCGGAGATGATGAACTCGTGGGAATTCATGAACTTCTTTGACGACGCACAGTTCAACAACACCAGTAAACATCTCTTTACTGACCCTGTCCAAAAACAGAATATAAAAGACTACTTGGACGGCAAACTGGAGCCCAACAACGTTGCCAAAGCAAACGCCAATGGCAAATGGGATTATGACAATACCTGGGGCAACGTGGACTGGCTGAAGGAGTATTACAAGGACAACTCTTTCGCACAGGAGCACAATGCCAGCATCAGTGGCGGAACCGAGAAATTCACCTATTACATGTCAGGCAACATCTTGAGCCAAAACGGCTTCTTACGATACGGAACAGAACACAACAAACGCTACAACCTGACCGGAAAGATTTCCGCCCAAATCACGGACTATGTGAAGCTGGACTACTCCAGCCGTTACACCCGCAACGAATACGATCGACCAAGTGTATTATGGAACGACTTCTACAATAATGTACAACGCCGTTGCCGCCCGGTACGTCCGATATACGACCCCAACGGATATTACATGTCCGACATCAACTACATCGAAGCTTTGCAGAACGGCGGCCGTCAGGATGAAATCAGCGAAGGACTGTCACAGCAACTGCGCGTCACCGTCACCCCGCTGAAGAACTGGAACATCATCGGAGAATTCAACTTCAAGAGCGATAACAATTGGGTGCACTACGACCACAAAATTATCTACTCACACTACGCCAACAACCCCGAAAAGACGTATGCCGCCACCATGACCGGACCGAGTGAAAACAAAGTATATGAAAAAGCTTACAAGTCGCTTTTCCTGAACCCGAACATCTACTCCAACTACAACATCACATTAGGCAAACACAGCATTGCCGCTACAGCCGGTATGCAGATAGAGCAACAGAAGTACCGTAACGTTGCCGCACAACGCGCCGACATGATTTCTCTGGACCAGCCGGTACTGAACCTGACTACCAGCAGCAAGTCCTATGGTATTGAGGGTGACTTGCAGGAATGGGCGAATGTAGGCTTCTTCGGCCGTGTAAACTACGACTTCGACGGACGTTACTTAGTGGAAGGCAACCTCCGCTACGACGGGTCTTCACGCTTCCGCCGCGACAACCGCTGGACACTCTCCCCCTCTTTCTCTTTAGGATGGAACATTGCCCGCGAAGCCTTTTGGGAACCTCTTGCCGACAAAATCTCTACCTTGAAGCTCCGTGCCTCTTACGGTACACTGGCCAATGCCAACATCTATAACCTCTATCCAAGCTACCAGACCCTGACAGTGACAACCGCCAACGGCGGATGGCCTCTGAACGGTGTCAAGCCGAACACAGCGCAAGCTCCGAAGCTGGTGACCTCCACCCTGACTTGGGAAAAAATCAAAAGCACCAACATCGGTATGGACGTAGCCGCCTTGAACAACCGTCTGACCGGATCTTTCGACTACTTCATCCGTAAGACCGAGAACATGATGGGTCCCGGTGTAGAGCTGCCCGCCACCTTGGGAACGGATGTACCCGCCACCAACAACACCGATATGAAGACTTACGGTTGGGAACTCCAACTGGGCTGGCGCGACCAGATAGGCGACGTGAAGTACGGCGTCCGAGTGAACCTCTCCGACTCGCAGAGCAAAATCCTGCGCTACGGCAATCCCACCGGAAGCCTCTCCAAATATATAGAAGGCGAGCTTATCGGAAATATCTACGGCTATACCACCATCGGCATTGCCAAGAGCGACGAAGAGATGCAAGAGCACCTCGCTACCTTGCCTAACGGCGGACAAGACGCATTGGGCAACAGATGGGCTGCCGGCGACATCATGTATGCCGACCTCAACGGTGACGGCAAGATAAACAACGGCAGCTACACCATAGACGATATGGGCGACATGAAGAAGATAGGCAACAGCACTCCGCGCTTCATGACAGGCATCAATCTGGACGCCTCTTACAAAGGATGGGACGTGCAGATGTTCTGGCAAGGCGTGCTGAAACGCGACTGGTGGGCAGGCGATACGAACATGGCCTTCTGGGGTGTGACCGACGGTGAATGGTGGTCCACTTCGTTCAAAGATCACCTCGATTACTTCCGTACCAGCGACCATCCGCTTGGCGAAAACCTGGATGCCTACTATCCCCGCCCCATCTTCAACACCAAAAACAACAAATGCCAGACCCGCTACTTACAGAGCGCTGCTTATATGCGCCTAAAGAATATCCAAGTAGGTTATACCTTCCCCAAAGTATGGGTCAACAAGATTATGTTGCAAAACCTGCGTGTATTTGTCTCCGGCGAAAACCTGCTGACCATCACCAGCCTCAGCGACACCATGGACCCCGAAACTTGCGGAGCAGGCTATCAAAGCAACTCGAATGCCAACGGAACCGTATATCCGCTGTCTAAGACTATATCATTCGGTTTAAGTGTTAACTTCTAAAGAATCAATCAGAATATGAGAACTATTAAATACAAGAATATACTGAAAAGCCTGCTGATGGGATGCACCCTGCTGGCAGCAACCGCTTGTGACGACTATCTGGACATCACACCACCTTCAAGCGTATCGCCCGAAACTTACCTGGTAGAAGAAAGCCAGTTGGCTGCCTACACCATCAAGTATTATACAGACAACTTTCCTTCACTGAACAATCTTTACGGTGCGGAACTGGCTACCGATAACGCCACCACCCGCAGCAGCAACAACCGTTACCTCATCGGCGAATGGAAAGTCGGCGCAAGCGGTGGCGACTGGGAGTTCAACCGCATCTACGAGATGAACTACTTCATCAACAATGCCGAGAAGAACCTGGAAGCAGGTATCATCAAGGGTGATGCCACCAACATCAAGCATTACATCGGTGAAGGGTACTTCATCCGTGCTTACCAATACTTCTACCGGATGCGCAAACTCGGTGATTTCCCCATTGTCAAGGAAGTATTGCCCGACAATCAGGAAGTGCTGGCCAAAGCCTCCGAACGCCGCCCGCGCAACGAAGTGGCACGCTTCATCCTCGAAGATTTGGATAAAGCCATCAGCTACCTGACCAACAATCCCGACGGCGGCAAAGCCCGCATCACCAAGAATGCGGCACTGGTACTGAAAGCCCGCGTAGCCCTCTTTGAAGCCACTTGGGAAAAGTATCATGCCGGAACAGCCCTCGTGCCCAACGGCAGCGGATGGCCGGGAGCAGAGAAGGAATACAACAAAGGCTACCAATTCCCCAGCGGAAGTGCGGAGAATGAAGTGGCATTCTTCCTCGACCAAGCCATTGATGCTTCCAAGCAAGTGGCTGATGCCGTACAGTTGACGCCCAACAACAGTTCCATTCAGCAAAGTGCCAGTGAACCAGCCAACGATTATTACGACATGTTTGCCAGCACCAATCCCAACGGATATTCCGAGGTGCTGATGTATCGCCCTTACAGCCGCGACCTGAGCATCGGCACGGACTACAACCACCACCTTTATTATGGCTACGCCCGCGGCTACACGCACCAGATGGAGCAGTCCTTCCTGATGAAGAACGGCCTGCCCGTCTATGCCGCAGGCAGTGGCTACAAGGGGGATGACTACATTGGTGATACGAAAATTGACCGTGACGACCGCTGGCGTCTCTTCATGAAAGCTCCGGGTGAAGTGAAGACCTTTATCAACAGCCCTTCTCCCGAAAAGTTCTCCAAGACCCCGGAAATCTATACCGATCAGGTGAAGTATTCCACCGCTACGGGTTATCTGATAGGCAAAGGCTACTCCCACGACCTGCTGGACCAGGACTTGAACAAAGACCAGACCGCAGCCGTCATGTTCCGCGCAGCGGAAGCTTACATCACCTACATCGAAGCTTATTACGAGAAGAACCATACGCTGGATGCCAATGCCGACAAGTACTGGCGTGCCATCCGCAAACGTGCAGGCGTGGACGAAGACTACAACAAGACCATCGCCGCCACCGATATGGCCAAGGAAGCCCTCTACGACTGGGGAGCTTACTCTAAAGGCACATTGCTGACGGACGCAACGCTGTTCAACATCCGCCGCGAACGCCGCGACGAATTTATCGGCGAAGGCTACCGCTATGACGACCTCCTGCGCTGGCGTGCCATGGACCAACTGAACGGCTTCCAGATAGAAGGCTTCAAGCTGTGGGGACCCATCATCGAAGACTACAAGACGGCCTTCTCCGCTTTGGTAAATCCTAACAAGCCGGAATTGGGCACGCAGTTCGACAAGCTGCTGGTATATGGCAAAGGGGATAAGGAGAACACCATCTCCTCACCGGAGCTGAGCACCTACCTGCGCCCCTACCAAGTGTCCAAAGGCGGACTGTATTACAACGGCCTGTTCTTCTGCCAGGCACACTACCTGTCTCCCATCGCCCTAAGCCACTTCCTGATTACCGCCTCCGACGGTGAAACAGTAAGCACCTCCCCCATTTACCAGAATCCGGGATGGCCCATCAAGGCAAACGAGGCAGCCGAAAGATAAATATTTTCTTTCATAAATTGATGAATATTGGTTTTATTAGGTTTTAAGGTTGTTTGGGATGGCAGGAAGCGGGATGTTTCCTGCCATCTTATTTTTCTGTCCGGTGGGGCAGACTTACAGATAAGGAGTACGGAAATGTTCCCCGGTGTTGAACGCCCCGTTCCTCGGTGTCGGACACATCGTTCCCCGGTGTTGAATGCCCCGTCCCCCGGTGTCGGACAAAAAGGAGAGAGGCAGCTATATTGCCACCGGAAAAGCATGGGAAGTATAGCATCACAAGCAGTTATTTGGAGAACCGTCGCAGGAATTCCGCCAAACTATCTCTCTCCTCCAGACCCAACTTCTTGCGTAGGCGGTAGCGGCTGATCTCCACGCCACGCACGGAAATATTCAGCAGCGGAGCGATTTCTTTGGTGAGCAGGTTCATCTGAATGTAGGCGCAAAGCAGTTTCTCCTTATTATTTAGTGTGGGATAGGCTTCTTCCAGATGCCTGAAGAAATCATGATGTACGGAGTCGAAGGTGGCTTGAAACGCTTGCAAATCATCATCATGTTCGATGTTCGTCGCAATCTGTCCCTGCAATCGCACTATCCGACGGCGGAGCGATGCCGGATCGTTCTCGTTGAGAGAATGGGAAATGCTGTCCACACCTTTTTTGAGATCCAGAAGCATCTCGTTCTTCCGCACGATGTTCAGGGTGGTCTGTACCAGTTCTTCCGACTTGTGCCGCAACTCGGACTGCAAATTCTCCTCTTTCAAGGAGTCAATCGTCTGGTCTTTCAGTTCACTCTCTTTCTTGAATTTCTGTTTCTGACGGTAAAGTTCCAGCTCTTTCTGCATCAGCAGATGTTTGCGGCTGTCCATGATGCGCCGGTAAACATAGTACAGCAGGAGAGTTGCCGCCACGGCATAGGCCAGATAGCTCCACCAAGTACGATACCACGGCGGAAGAATCTCAAAAGTAAAGGAAGTGACCAACGGCTTGTCAATACTGTCTGTCATCAACCTTACGCTAAAAGTGTATTTTCCTTCGTGCAGGGCAGTGAACTCCTTCGTATAATTTTCACTGTATTCGCTCCAATGGCCTTCTTCACCATCACGATTCAGGCAGTAGGAGAAAAGAGTGGGTTGGGATGAACCATAATCGCTCACGCTATATTCTATACGAAGTGAATTGTATGCGTAGGGAATAACTACCTTCTCATCACGGTAACGGTAACTGCGCCCGTATATCAGCGAGTCCCGACGCCCCGTGAGATATACGCGGCGAATTTGCAGATACAAATGATCCCTTTCGGCAGAGACAGGAGACAATTCCAGCTTGGAAAACCCGTCTTCCGTACTGATGAAGGCACTGCCGTCCACCACTGACACACTCTCGAAGTTCTCGACCAGCGCTCCTTTCAGAAAGCACTCAGGCCGGCGTGGATACGCCTTCTTGTCCATCTCATAACGCAGCAATTTAAGAATACCTCCTGCCGCATACCAGATGTTGTGTCCGGCATCCTCGGATATATAGGTATATGCCACTCTCCCATCGAGCAGACGCTCCATTTCATGATATTCCACCAAGCTGTCCTTCGCCCGATCGAACCGCCACAGCCCGTAATGGGAAGCAACCGTTATTTCATTGCCAATCCACGAGAGATGGGCATCATAGTCAATGGGAAAATTGTTGTATTTCTTTTCCTGCCTCACCCGGCGCAGATCGTCCGAAAGAAACAGTCGGAAAACGCCCCTCCCCTTGTTTGTGACCCACAGCAGCGTGGAACTCTCTGCCAACAGACTTTTGCAAGAAATGTCACAGTTCTCTATCTTCGCTGCCACCACCCAACGGTTCTGTTGTTTCATCAGCAAGTAAAGCCCCCGGTTCACTCCATACGTGCCGGCTATCAATACATCAGTGCGGTTGGGTAGGGGCACAAGGCTACGCACACCTTTGATATCGCCCACCTTCTCCGTGCAGCCGCCGTCACCGATCAAGAAAACGCCGTCATCCGAAGCACAGAACAGCCTGTCGTCGTAGGACAGAAACGACCATATCTGCCCTTCCGTCCCTCTGACAAACTCCATCGGGACATCTTTCTCCCCCGGAATATCGTGGAGTGCCGTGCGATAGACACCCTGATTGGTTCCCAAATAAAGGGATTCCCGATAGTAGCAGGAAGCATATCCGGAACCTATCTGCGAACTGCCTCCATGAAGGGATGAGAGGCGGGAGTTGAGATGCACATAGTCGATGCCGTTGTCCAATGCCAGCCAGAGATTACCATCCGCATCGAACAGCAGCCCGTGCACCGTTTTATTCTGCAATCCATAGTCAGTGGAAATCCGCTTCGCCTTTCCTGTCTCCAGGTCCAGCAGGCATACTCCGTCCTGCACGGAGCCCAATGCCAGCAGGGAGCCACGGACATGTGCACCATACATCTGCTTCTGCAAAAGAAAATCTTCAATGGGAGTAATGTATTTCCGCAAGTTGAGCCCATCGTACATGAAGATTCCGTCACTGCGCGTCAGCAGCAAAAGATTATTCTTATAAGGAAGCATGGCTACAATCTTGAGCTTACGGGTCTGCTCCGTTCCTGCTACCGGGATAAAGTTCTTGCCGTTCAGTACAAACAGCCCCTCTTCCGAAGCAACATACAGCTTGTGGTTGAAAAGCGCGGAAGCGGAAATCTGGTTTTTGTAATCGACATATTCAGTCTTCCCGTCTCCCGGATAATAGATGTAACGGTCTGCCTGGAAATAGACATGTGCTCCGTCCACCAGAATGTTTCTGACTACACCGATATTGAGATGAGTCAGCAGGCTGTCGGACAACTCCTGATAATGCAATCCGCCCAGTTTATCAGGTTCAAAATAACCGAATTGACTGATTCCACCGACATAAATTCTTCCGTCATCACCTTTCTTTACTGCCCGTAACTTGGCATTGCGCACGGAATAAGTGTGCCAGTTTGTGCCATCAAACTCCAGCAGACCTTTGTTGTTTGCTATGTAAATCCATCCGTTGTCATGCTGTGTCAGCATCCAGTTTTGGGTTCCTGCCTGATAAACATGCCGGGTATAGTTCGTAACGGGATATTGCCAGCCGGCATTTGCCGAGACACTTGCCAACAAAAACAAAAGGAGAGAAAAGAAAAAGTGTTCTCGCTTCATAGCAACCACATTTAAGATTTATGACAGCAAAGATAATGACTTTCTGTAACAGTATTGCCTGATGTAATGCTTTTTAATAAGAATCACCTCATAATCAGCTATTATTATCACCAAATCTCCTTTTTCTGATGTAATCGGAATACAGCATTGAGAAATCTTTGAAGTAACGATTTATACATATCCGACCGATATGATCATTAATTTCGCTTTCGCTTAAACGCACAATTATTAATATTTAAATCTATGTATTATGAGAAGAAAGATTTATTCTTGGAAACTGATGCGGCTACTATTACCTGTCTGCTGCATGCTTTTCCTCTCTAATTTAGGGGCACTCGCCCAAAACAGCGTCTCCATAAAAGGACAAGTGGTAGATGCCGGAACCCAAGAATCGCTTATCGGCGTATCTATTCAGGAAAAGGGTACGACCAACGGCATCATCACAGACATCGACGGAAACTTTACATTGCAAGTAACTTCCGGATCTACGATCGTATTCTCCTATATAGGATACAAGACGGTAGAGATGAAAGCCTCTGACGTGAAAGGCGTCATCAGGCTGGCCGAAGACTCCAAGGCGTTGCAGGAAGTGGTAGTTGTGGGCTACGGCGTACAGAAGAAAGTAAACCTTTCGGGTTCCGTATCGGCCATAGAAGGTGACAAGATTGCCGCCAAACCATCCAGCAATGCTCTTGCTGCTTTGCAAGGCGAACTGCCGGGTGTCAGCATCACCCGCAAAAGCGGACAGCCGGGTAGCGAAACATCAGGCATGCAGATTCGTGGTGCTTCTTCTGTCAACGAAACCGCTACCCTGATATTGATTGACGGCATAGAAGGCGATTTGGCATTGGTCAATCCCAATGACATCGAATCCATTTCCGTATTGAAGGATGCCGCCTCTTGTGCCATCTACGGTGCACGCGCCGCAGCCGGAGTGGTATTGGTCACCACCAAGAACGGGGCAGAAGGCAAGCCTCGCATCACCTACAACGGCTACTACGCCATCAATACTCCGGGAAATATGCCCGAACGTCTTACGGCATGGGAAGAACAGGCTTTTATAGACCAAAGCCGCATCCCCACCACAGGCAAGACGGAATGGACTGCCGAAAAAGCATCTTGGGTAGGAAACCCGAACTTCAATTCACGACCGTTGTCCAACGGCCGTTGGGATCTCTTTGAAGCAACCAACTGGGTAGCCGAAGGAACCAAGAAAAGTACGGCGCAGCAGAGTCACTCCATATCCATCAGTGGCGGCAGCAAAAACATGAACTACATGATGTCTGCCAACTATTATACCAAAAATGGACTGCTAAAATACGGAACAGACAGCAACGACCGCTATAACCTGCTTGCCAAAGTCAACACTTCCGTAAACAAATATGTGGATTTAGGTCTGAACGTACAATACCAGTCCACCGAAGTGGAACAACCGTCTTATGGTTCCACCGGATTGTTTTACCTGCTCTATTCCGCACGCGGACGCCAATCTATCTATAATCCCGAAGGAGATGAAAGCGGCAATATCTACAACGGCGACTTACAGGTAAACGCTATCGATGTCATGAAGAACGGAGGCAGCAAGACTACCAAGTACGAAGCCTTCACCGGCAAAGCAAACCTGACCATCAAAGATATCGTAAAAGGGCTCCGCATCAACCTGAGCGCTTCACGCAAGGCAGGTTACTATATGGAGAACAGTGTGGCACGCACCCTGTACTGGAAAGACCGTCTGGGAAAAAGCATCCGTAACAGCTTCGGCACACCCAACTCCCTCTATAAAAAGAAGAACTCCGATTATCATGATTTGGTGGAAGCTACTGCCAACTATGCATTCAGCCTGCAGGACAACACGCACAATTTCAACATACTTGCCGGTACTTCTTACGAAAGATACCGCAAAGACGAGATGGATGCCACTGCCAGTAATATGAACTCCAACGACTTCTTCTCGTTCAACTACTATGATTCTTCCGTAAACACCAACACGAAGATAGGCGACAACATCGAACCGTGGAAAATGATGTCCTACTTTGGGCGCATCAACTACAACTTCAAGGAACGCTATCTGCTGGAGGCCAATGTACGCTATGACGGAAGTTCCCGCCTGACACCCGACAAGCGTTGGAAGGCGTTCCCGTCTGTTTCGGCAGCTTGGCGCATCAGCGAAGAAAGCTGGTTCAAGGTGGACTGGATAAGCCAGTTGAAACTGCGCGCCTCTTGGGGACAACTCGGCAACGGCGCCATCCTCGGACTCTACGATTATATTCCATTGATCAACAACAGCCAAAAAGACATACCTGCCACCTATATGGGTGAAAAATGGTTCTACCAGGCAGACTTGGCATCCAAAGACAAAACTTGGGAAACGATTGAAACAAGCAACATCGGCTTTGACTTCGGCCTCCTCAACAACCGCCTGACGGGAAGTTTTGAGTATTACTGGAAATACAACAACGACATGCTTTCTTCCCTCCAATTGCCTCACCAGATAGGCATCAACGTACCCAAGATGAACATCGGCAAACTGAAAACTTGGGGATGGGACTTCAACATCGGTTGGAAAGACAAGATCAAGGAGGTGAGCTATCAAGTCAATATCAATATCTCCGACAGTGACAACAAACTGGTGGAATATGACGGCGCCAGCAACCTTTATGCCGGCTCTATCGAATTGCTGCAAGGTTATGCGCTCAATACCATTTGGGGTTACAAGACCGACGGTTTCTGGAAAAGCCGCGAAGAATACCTGAAGTATAAGGAAGACCATCCGGGCTATAAATCCTTCAACGATGGCAAAGTGGCAGGCGGTGACGTGAAATACGTGGCACAGGGCAATCCTGACCACGAAATCGGCGTAGGTGGCGCCACTCCCGAAGATCCGGGCGATCTGGTATGCCTCGGTAATTCCAACCCGCGCTATCTGTACGGCATCAACCTCGCCGCACAATGGAAAGGCTTCGACATCTCCATCATGTTCCAGGGAGTGGGAAAACGCAAGGTCGTTCTCGATCCTTCTGCCGTTGCTCCTCTCTATCAGGACTATATGATGCCGTGGACCATCCACCGCGATTACTGGACAGAGGACAACCAAGACGCTTTCTGGCCACGCCTCTACCAATACAAGGGCAACGACTTCAACTTCAAGACTTCGGACAGATGGGTACAAAACGGTGCTTATATCCGCCTGAAAAACGTGACCGTAGGCTACACGCTTCCGGTTCTCAAGAAATACGTGGAACGCGTGAGAATTTATGCCACCGGAGAAGACATCTGGGAGCACAGCAACATGCTTTCCGTATTCGATCCGGAAATCGGCAACAAGGCCGACAGAAACATTTACCCGTTCTTCCGTACCTGGACAGTCGGTTTAAACGTAACATTCTAAACTCCAATGATTATCATGAAAAAAATAGTTGCTTTATTCACTGTTGCTCTACTCTTTACCGGCTGCTCGCTGGACGTAGAGCCTGAAACCAAATTGTCGGACACCAACTTCTGGAAATCGGAAACCGATCTGCGCGGCGCCTGCAACAGACTGTATATCGACTTGCCTGGCTTCTCACACGACAAACGCTCGGATGAATTAGTCGGCCCCAATCAGGACGGAGTATCCAGCGGCAACCGCAGTGTGCCCGGCACGTCCAACGACTGGACATACCCTTACAACCGCATCGGTGTGTGCAACAACATTATCATTAAGGGTGAAACTGCTCCCCTCACGCAAGGTGCCAAAGACCGCTGGACAGCCGAAGCACGTTTCTTCCGTGCCTACCACTATTTTGACTTAGTGAAGAAATATGGCGATGTGCCTTTGATTCTCAAAGTATTCGACACCACCGGCGATCCGGAAATAAAACGTGCGCGCGACCCACGTGAAGAAGTCATCCAACAATGCTACACCGACCTTGAGTTTGCCGTAAATCATCTGCCCTCAATAGACAAGTTATCCGGAACCGATTGGGGACGCGTTTCCCAATCTGCAGCCCTCGGCATGATAGTGCGCATCGGATTGTATGAAGGTACACACAAGAAATACCACCAGACACCCGGCGGCGACTACAAAGCCCACCTGAAGAAAGCCATCGACGCTGCCGAATCCATGATCTATACAGAGAAGAAGCACTCGCTCTATCCCGACTTCAAAGATCTGTTCCTCTTTGCCGGTGAAGGAGAGAAGAACAAGGAAAGTGTATTCGTCAAGATTTACGGCCCGAACGATGCGGGCATCATCACACACAACAATTCACGCGGACTGGAGAACACCGCCGCCGTAACCCGCAGCATGGTGGACAACTTCCTTTATTCCGACGGGCTGCCTCGTGAGAAATCTTCTTTGACAGTACGTCCGGAAGTGAAGTACAGTGACATCACCGGCAACCGTGACCCGCGCCTCGCCATGACTCTGTATGCCGCCGGTGAAGCTGGTGCGTACAAAGGTGTTTATACGCCGTTCAAGACCGATGACCAGGCACACGGCTACGGATATCCCATCAAGAAAGGTTTCATCATGAGCGAATGGTCCACCAACGGCAAGGAGACACTGGACAAGATGATCATCCGTTATGCGGAAATCCTGATCTCGTATGCGGAAGCCCTCTATGAATACAATGGAAACATCAGCGACCAGAAGCTGGATGAAACCGTCAATACCATACGCCGCCGTGCCGGCTTCAACGTAGCGCTGACCAACGTCTTCGCACAGGCCAACGGGCTGAACATGCTCGATGAGATCCGTCGCGAACGCATGGTGGAATTCATCGACGAAGGTTTGCACTACGATGACATCATCCGTTGGAAGACCGCCGAGAAGGTACTGCCCAAAGCCGTCCTCGGCCTGCTCTACAATGCCGACGAGACTCCCGTGAAAGAGAAAGAATTAGGCGGGCGCCTGACCGATGCCGAAGGAAAATATAAAGGAGAAAAGTTGTACGACCAAAGCAACATCTTCGTGATTGAAGAAAGCGGTTCACGCAGCTTCGACCCGGAAAGGGATTACCTCTATCCGGTTCCTACCTACGAAATCAGCACTTCCGGAGGACAAGTGAAACAGAACCCTCATTGGGGAAACGCAAAGAATTAATAGTATAATATAACAAGAAAGAATATGAAAAAGTTAACGATACTTTTGGCAATGGTCGCTGCCTGCGGCTTATTCAGCAGTTGCGGTGACGATGACTGGAGCAACAACAATCCGGAAATGGAACACATCTATTACTACGGACTGGGCAACGTGAAATATCCCGGCGGCAACGAGTTGCAATACAATGTGAAACAAGGAGAAACGGTAGAGGTTCCTACCTACTTCTTCAGCGCCTACAATCGTCCGTACAGTCCGGTAGTGAGTTATTACACCTCTGCGGTTCCTCAAAACAAAGATAATACAGAACCTCAGTTGGTATGCGGAACCGACTATCAGGTAGTGGATGCCAACGGCACGGCATTGATCCCCGATGCCAACGGCAGTTACAGCATGACGTGGGCAAATGCGCTGAAGGGAAGCCAGAACGTCTATATAAAAGCCTTGAATGGAACAAAAGGGAAACTCCGAGTATTGACTTTTGACCCTGCAAAGACGATTGACGCTACAGATGTAAGCAGCACCACCATCGTGAAAACGAATGAATACGAAGTGCGTGCTTTCAGCGAGAACTATTACGTGACAGTAACCATCAAATAGCCTTCATGCTTTTTTAAAGTTTAAAAGATTGTATTTAGATTCAGAGTGGCGGAGCCGGAATCACGGTCTGTGCTTCCGTCACTCTTGTTTATCTGCTTGCATTAATCATTTCACTACCTTTTACCATGAAGAAGCTGATACATACCTACTACGGGCACAGAACAACAATGTGGTGTGCAGCCACCGCACTCCTTCTGGCTTTTGCATCGCCTGCCCATGCACAGCGCGAGTCATTCACCCTCAACGACGGCTGGAAATTCCTGAAAGGCGAATGCGCCGCTGCTGCGGACAGCGCTTTCAACGACAGCCAATGGAACAACATACACCTGCCCCACACTTGGAACACCGATGCCTATACGGAGAAAGATTACTACCGGGGTACAGGATGGTATCGCCGGACACTCACCCTGCCCGAAGGCTGGACGGGAAAGCGGATCTTCCTGAGAATGGAAGCCGCCAGTAAAGCGACAACCATCTTCGTCAACGGAAAGAATGCCGGTGAACATGCCGGAGGATATACCGCCTGCACACTCGATCTCACTCCGTTCCTATCTGGAGGCAACAACGTCATAGCCATCCGTGTGGACAACGCCCGCCAAGACATCGCTCCCATCTCCGGAGACTTCACTTTCTTCGGCGGCATCTACCGGGACGTGTGGTTGACTGCCGTACCCCGGCAGCACTTCAACCTGACCAATCATGGCTCGGACGGCATCTTCATCAGCATTCCGCAAGTGTCCGAAGAGAAAGCCATCCTATCCATACGGGGCGAAGTGAAGAACGACGCTGCCGAAAAAGCCGCACTGGAACTGGTGCACTCCGTCTATCAACCGGACGGAAGCCTCCTGCAAACACAGAAACAATCCATACAACTGAAACCGGATGAGACTTACGCTTTCAGCACCGAAACAGCCCCCGTACTTCACCCTCAGCTTTGGACACCCGAAACGCCCAGTCTCTATCGGGTGGAAACCATTCTGCGCAACCGCAAGACGAAAGCCGTACTGGACAAAAGCGAGCATTACACCGGCTTCCGATGGTTCCACTTCGACGGCAACGAGGGTTTCTTCCTCAATGGGAAGCCCTACAAGCTACGCGGCATCTGCCGCCATCAGGACCAAAAGCCCATCGGTGTGGCCCTGACGGACGAGATGCACCGCCGCGACTTCCACCTGATGAAAGAGATGGGCGCCAACTTCATCCGCATCTCGCACTATCCGCAGGATGACGCTCTTTTAGAAATGTGCGACAAGATAGGTATGCTGGCTTGGGAAGAAATCCCCGTCATTGACATCGTGCCCGACACTCCGGGTTACGGCGACAACTGCGAACGCAACCTGCGCGAAATGATTCGCCAGCACTACAACCACCCCAGCATCATCACTTGGGGATATATGAACGAGATTCTGCTCGTGACCCAGCGCCGCTACAAGACAGAAGCCGAACTGAAGCCCGTACTGGAACGTACTCTCGCCCTTGCCCGCCGGCTGGAGAAGGCACTGAAAGAGGAAGACCCCGCCCGTATCAGCACCATGGCCTTCCATGGCAGCGACGATTATAATAAAACGGGACTGGGCAGCATCACCGACATTGTGGGCTGGAACCTCTACCAAGGCTGGTATGGCGGTGACCTCACGGGATTTGAAAAATTCCTCGAAGAACAGCACCACAACTACCCCACCCATCCGATGATTGTCAGCGAATACGGCGCAGGTTCCGACCGGAGACTACATTCGCTCACTCCCCGCGCCTTTGACTTCAGCATCGAATACCAGCAGAAATACCTGGAGCACTACCTGCCCGTACTGGAAAATACACCCTACGTATGCGGCGGCACACACTGGAATTTCATCGACTTCTCCTCCGCACTGAGGGATGAGTCCATGCCCCGCATCAACAACAAGGGACTGGTCTGCTCCGACCGCACGCCGAAGGATGTGTATTACTACTACAAGGCCGCTTGGCGCAAAGACATCCCCGTGCTGCACATTGCCAGCCGCGACTGGACGCACCGGACAGGAATCGTGGAAAATGAAGGACGAAGAATGAAGGGTGAAGAAAGAGTTATCCAGCCTGTCAAGATTTACACCAATTTGCCGGAAGTGGAATTGTTCATCAATGGATTGTCTTTAGGAAAAAAGCAGGTGGAGAACTACACTGCCGTTTTCGATGTTCCCTTCACCGACGGAGAACAAATGCTGCAAGCGCAAGGCATCCCCACGCCGGGCAACGGCATGCCGATGCAGGCAAACCGGATGCGCCCTTCCACGGTGTACGATGCGCTGAAAGTCAGCTTCAAAGCTATACCCGCCAACCTGAAAGAAGCGATGTCCGCCCCGGCAACTTCTTCCCTCGAACTTGCCGTAAACGTAGGCAGCAACTGTTTCTTCACTTCCGACGAAAGCCAACTGGCGTGGCTGCCCGACCAACCTTACACCGAAGGCGGCTGGGGCTACATCGGCGGCAAAGAACAAGGTACACAGACGGAAATCAGGAATACTACCGACGGCCCGCTTTTCCAGACCGCACGACAAGGCATTGAAGGCTACCGTTTCGATGTTCCGCAAGGCACGTATGAAGTGGAGTTGCTTTTTACGGACATCTTCCGCAAGAACGACACCACCGCCTACCTCCTGGGACGCGGCAACGGAGAAACCGCAAGTAACGGAAACTCCTTCGGCATCTCCGCCAACGGCAAGTCCATCGAAGCGAACCTGTCTCCCTGCCGGGAAAGTGGCCACTTCAATGCCCTGCGAAGAAAGTACATTGTAAGCAACGATACCGACCGCCTCGAAATACGCTTCCAAGCTAACAGTGGAACCTGCTTCCTGAATGGCATCAAGCTGAGAAGAATCTATTAATCCATAACAATAACACCATGAAAAGAAAAACTGTGCAATTGCTTGCCGCCCTACTGCTGGTCGCCATGCCGATGTGGGGGCAGTCCGTATGGGACGCAAGTCATCTGAAACAAGTAAAGCAATCCATCGATCGGCCTTATTACGCCACTGCCTGTCAAGACCTGAAGGCACAAGCAGACAAGATGCTGGACGCTCAGCCCCTCTCCGTGATGCAGAAAGAGAAAGTCCCTGCAAGCGGAGACAAGCACGACTACATGAGTCAGGCACGATACACCTGGCCCGACCCCACGAAGCCCGATGGCCTGCCCTACATCACCCGTGACGGCCTCTCCAATCCTGAAATAAACAAGCTGGACCGCAACCGCCTCGGTGCAACTGCCGAACGTATCACCACCCTTTCCCTGGCCTGGTACTTCACCGGCGATGAACGCTATGCACAGAAAGCCACAGAACTGATACGCGTATGGTTCCTAAACAAAGATACACGCATGAATCCCAATCTGGACTATGCCCAAGTGATACCGGGACAATACGGAAACAAAGGCCGCTGCTACGGCCTGATAGACAGCTACTCCTTCGTGGAGATGCTGGACGGCGTGGCACTGTTAGAGCAATCCAAAGCCTTCACCCCGAAGGACAGCAAGCTGCTGAAAGCCTGGTTTGCCAAACTGACCACATGGATGCTGACCAGCGAACAAGGCAAGGAGGAAGCCGCCGGAGCCAACAACCACAGCGTGGCCTACGATGCCCAGATCATAGCTTTCTCCCTCTACAACGGTAACAGGAAGTTAGCTCAGGAAATCATCAGCGCCCTGCCTGCCAAGCGCATCTTCACTCAGATAGAGCCGGACGGAAAGCAGCCGCACGAACTGAAACGCACGCTCGCCTTCCACTACTCGCAGTACAACCTGACTCACTTCATCGACATCCTGCTGATGGCCAAGAAGCTGAATATATCCATTGACAACGCCACCTCTGCAGACGGACGCAACTTCTACAAAGCAATGGATTTCCTTGCCTCCTACGTGGGTAAGAGCCTCAACGAATGGCCTTACCAGCAGATAAGCGGCTGGGAAGGCGCACAGCAGAATTTCTGCAAAGACCTCTACCGCACGGC
The DNA here is from genome assembly GCF_000186225.1 of Bacteroides helcogenes P 36-108. Lineage (NCBI taxonomy): Bacteria > Pseudomonadati > Bacteroidota > Bacteroidia > Bacteroidales > Bacteroidaceae > Bacteroides > Bacteroides helcogenes. The sequence goes on from NC_014933.1 coordinate 821,219, forward strand.
AATGTACGTAGGGAATGAGAAAAACGAAGAACAGGCTGTACGAGAAAAGCACTATCTGAACCTTTATAATGCACACCGCATACTGAACTTGCGCGATATCTTCAACCTGCTGTACGTGCAGCCCACCGAGGTGGATAACGCCTATGCCTTTGCCGCCGGACAATTAGAATTTGCCATGCAGTGCGCCGACAAGGCACGGAAAGAGGAACCCAACGCCGCCCGCCGCCGCGTGGAGCCGCGCAGCATCAACAAGGACGGTTCGCTTGCTATGATCCATCCCCACGACTGGTGTTCGGGATTCTTCCCCGGCTCGCTGTGGCAGATGTATGCTTACACACATGACGACTTCTGGCGTCGGTCTGCCATCAGTTGGACGTGGCCCATTGAGGAAGCCAAATGGCACAAGGGCACACACGACCTGGGCTTTATGATGTACGACAGCTTCGGCAAGGCTTACGAATTGACCGGAGAACGTTCTTACAAAGATGTGGTGTTGCAAAGCGCCCGCACGCTGATTACCCGTTACAGCCCGAAGGTGAGGAGCATCCGTTCATGGGACCACAACCGTGACAAATGGAACTATCCCGTTATCATTGACAACATGATGAACTTGGAGATGCTGTTCCGCGCCACACAACTGACCGGTGACTCCGTATTCTGGAACGTAGCCGTGCAACATGCCAACACCACCATGAAGAACCACTTCCGCCCCGACTATTCCTCCTATCACGTGGTGGACTACAACCCCGAAACGGGCGCCGTCCGTCTGAAACAGACCCATCAGGGCTATGCCGACGATTCCTTCTGGAGTCGCGGACAGGGCTGGGCGCTATACGGCTTCGCTATGTGCTACCGCTTCACCCACGACCCCGCCTACCTGAAGCAGAGCGAAGGCGTGGCCGACTTCTTCCTGAACCTGAAGAACATGCCCGCCGACTTCATCCCCTACTGGGACATGAAGATGCCCGCCGTGAACGGCTGCACCCCGGAGAAGGTGAACGCCGACGTGCCGCGTGACGCTTCCGCCGCCGCCCTCATAGCTTCCGGTCTGTACGAGCTTTGCAACTATGTGGCTCCCGAAAAGGGCAAGCAATACCGCACCATAGCCGACAAGATTGTGAGCAGCCTGAACAAGCATTATCAAGCCGAAGCTGGCACTCACTACGGTTTCCTGCTGCTGCACTCCACGGGGCACTTCCCCGGAGGCAGCGAGGTGGATGTGCCGCTGAACTACGCCGACTACTTCTACTTAGAAGCGTTGGCAAGAAAAGCCGTGTTGGACAACAGATAAAGCATACGCCCTTATGAAAGCCATCAGAATACTATTCACTCTGCTATTGACAAGCATATCCTTGTGCCATATATATGCCCTCGTCCCCTCCGACCGCAGGCAACGGCTCACCAACGGCTGGGAATTCATCCGTCAGGACATGGGCAGCATCTGGGAAGTGATGCGCCCCGTGCCCGGAGCAGGAAAGCCCGAAGCCGTACCGCTATGGACTGCCGTCACCCTGCCCCACTGCTTCAATGCCGAAGATGCCGTGGAGCCGGACGTGAACTATTATCAAGGTGCGGGCTGGTATCGCACCTCCCTCCCCATAGACAATCCTTACTCCGGCGGACGCGTCTATCTGGAGTTTGAGGGTGCAGGGCAAAAGACAGACGTATATGTCTATACCACTCTCGTAGCCTCCCACACGGGAGGATATGACGAATGGAAAGCGGACATCACGGAGGCCGTAACACAATTCCGTTCAGATGCCGTACTGATGAAGCGCTTCAAAGGGCAGATTCCCATCGCCATCCGTTGCGACAACAGCCGGGACACGGAAATGCTCCCCTCGGACATGTCGGACTTCAACCTCTACGGCGGACTCTACCGCTATGTCAACCTAATATATGTGCCCGACATCCACATCGAGAACATCGGCATAGATGCCCGCACGGACGAACAGGGCAAAGAAGGCGACATCTCACTGGACATCCGCTTCAACGGCTTGGAGCGCATCCCCGTCAGCCTCTCCGTACATATCTTTGCCCCGGACGGCAAGGAAATATATGCCACAGACGGGCAGCTTCAGAACTTCCCCGCAACCACCCGTACACCTATGCCTTATGAGCCCCCTGCCTCTGATGGAAAAAACAGCACCTGCCTGCACATAGCGGACGTCCGCCTGAAACGCCCGGTGCTTTGGTCGCCAAGCACACCCGCCCTCTACACCTGCCTCCTTGAGTTGACCTGCGGCACGGATACACTACGCACCACCGAGCGTTTCGCCTTCCGCCACTTCCGCTTCGAGGAGAAAGGGCCGTTCTATCTGAACGGTCACCGCCTGTTGCTGCGCGGCACTCACCGCCATGAAGACCACGCCGGAGTGGGCGCCGCACTCACCGAGGAGATGATGCGCACGGAAATGCAGCAAATCAAGGAGATGGGCGCCAACTTCATCCGCCTGGGGCACTATCAGCAGAGCAGCATCATACTCCGCCTTTGCGATGAACTGGGCATCCTTGTATGGGAAGAAATTCCCTGGTGTCGCGGCGGGCTGGGCAGTGAAGTCTATAAGGCACAGGCACGCCGCATGCTCACCAATATGATTCATCAGCACCGCAACCACCCTTCCGTCATCCTCTGGGGCATGGGCAATGAGAATGACTGGCCGGGGGACTTTGAAACGTTCAGCCAAGACAGCATACGCGCCTTCATGAAAGAACTGCACGACCTTTCTCATCGGATTGACCCGTCACGCTGCACCGTAATCCGCCGCTGTGACTTTTGCAAAGACATTGTGGACATATATTCTCCCACCATCTGGGCAGGCTGGTACGGCCGCCGCTTCCGCGACTATGCAGCGATGGAAAAGGCGGGCTTCGATGCCACTCCCCGCTTTATCCATGCCGAATGGGGAGGTGACAGCCATGCCGGACGCCACACGGAGAACGGAGCAGCAGGAAAGGGACAAGGTTATGCCCCGTTGGACAGCATCGAAGCCGCCGACCGTAACGGAGACTGGAGCGAGAGCTACATCATCCGCCTCTTCGACTGGCACTTGAAAGAGCAGGAACAGATGCCGTGGCTCACGGGCAGTGCCTTCTGGACATTCAAGGACTTCTCTACCCCGTTGCGGCCCGAAAACCCCATCCCCTACGTCAACCAAAAAGGCGTGGTGCAGCGAGACGGCACTCCGAAAGAGAGTTACTACGTCTTCCAAAGCTACTGGGCAAAGACACCGATGTTGCACATCTACGGACATACCTGGCCCGTGCGCTGGGGCAAACCGGGAGAAGCGAAAGAAATACTCGTCTATTCCAACTGCCCCGAAGTGGAACTATTCGTCAACGGCAAATCCGTAGGAAAGAAGAAGCGGGACAGCCGGAACTTTCCCGCCGCAGGCCTACACTGGAACGCCGTGCTGCAAGAAGGGGACAACCTGATTGAAGCTGTGGGGTACAATGGCAAACTCCGCCTGAACGACAAGATACGGCAAGAATATCAGACCCATCCTTGGGGAATGCCGGCGCAATTACACCTAAGTGTCTCACCGGATGCATCCGGCAGCCACTTCCTTGTGCAAGCCGAAGTGCTTGACCGGGACGGTGTACGCTGCCTCGATGCAAAGGATGTCATAGAATTCGGCTGTACAGACCTTCATGCGCTATTGCAAAACCAGGGAACAGCCCAAGGTTCACGCCGCATACAAGCCGCCAACGGTCGGGCCTGCATCTGCGTGAAAAAAAGCTCCGCACCGGTCATTGTCAGCGCGTGCGATAAAGGAAAGGTATTAAAAACGGCCTTCATCACTCTCAACGGACAGTGAACAGAACATTTGAAACAATATTCCATGCCAAACATGCACTTATAAAAATATTTATACTTAATTTTGTGCACAGAGAACATGAATGAACTTAATATACAGATAGTATGAAGAACTTATTCGACGTCAAAGACAAAGTAGTAGTCATCACCGGCGGAACCGGAATCCTGGGACGTACCATCGCAAGCCATCTGGCAGAAGAAGGCGCCAAAGTCGTCATTCTCGGCCGCAAGGCGGAAGTGGGAAATACACTCGCGGCAGACATCAGGCAGAAAGGCGGAGAAGCCTTGTTCCTCACCACCGACGTGCTGAACCGCGAAGTCCTTGAACAGAACCTCGATGACATTCTGAAAGCATACGGACACATAGACGCCTTGCTGAATGCCGCAGGCGGAAACATGCCCGGAGCTTCCATCGCCCCGGACGGAAATATCTTCGACTTGAAGATGGAAGAATTCCAGCGTGTATTGGAACTGAACCTCACGGGCACTGTATTACCCACACAGGTATTCCTCAAACCGATGGCAGAACAAAAGCGGGGAGCCATCGTCAATTTCTCAAGCATGGCAGCCTTCCGCCCTCTGACACGCGTGGCAGGCTATGCTGCCGCCAAGGCCGGCATCAGCAACTTCACCGCCTTCATGGCTACGGAAGTGGCAAAGAAATTCGGTGAAGGAATCCGTATCAATGCCATCGCTCCCGGCTTCTTCCTCACCGAGCAGAACCGGAGCCTGCTCACCAATCCCGACGGCAGCTACACCGAACGCGGAAAAGATGTCATCCGCCAGACTCCTTTCGGCCGTATGGGCCGTGCCGAGGAAGTTTGCGGAACTATTCAATACCTTATCAGTGACGCATCCTGTTTCGTGACAGGAACGGTAGCCATAGTGGACGGCGGTTTCAACGCCTTCGCCCTCTAAGTCCATCACTAATGAAATCCAAATTCTATATATTATATGATATTATGTGAACAAACCTGGCGCTGGTACGGTCCCAATGATCCGGTCAGCCTTTGGGATATCAGACAGGCCGGAGCCACCGGCATCGTGAATGCCCTGCACCACATCCCCAACGGTGAAGTGTGGACGGTAGAGGAAATCATGAAACGCAAAGAAATGATTGAAGCCGTAGGACTGCGCTGGTCGGTAGTAGAAAGCGTGCCTGTGCACGAGCATATCAAGACTCAGACGGGAGACTTCCAAAAGTATATCGACAACTACAAAGAAAGTTTGCGTAATCTCGGTAAGTGTGGCGTGAACATCGTGACCTACAACTTCATGCCCGTGCTGGACTGGACGCGTACCGACCTTGCCTACGAACTGCCCGACGGCAGCCGCGCCCTGCGCTTCGAACGTGCCGCCTTCGTCGCCTTCGACCTCTTCCTGCTAAAGCGCCCCGGAGCCGAAGCGGACTATACAAGCGAAGAAAAGGCCAAAGCCCGTGCCCGCTTCGAGCAAATGACGGAAGAGGACAAGCAAAGGCTCGTGCGCAACATGATCGCAGGTCTTCCCGGATCGGAAGAAAGCTTCACTCTTGAACAGTTCCAGCAAGAGCTGGACCGCTACAAGGACATCACTCCCCAACGTCTGCGCACCAACCTGATATATTTCCTGCAGGAAATATGCCCAGTGGCCGACGAAGCCGGAGTAGAATTGGTAATCCACCCCGATGACCCTCCCTGCTCCATTCTCGGCTTGCCGCGCATCATGAGCTGTGCCGCCGACTTCCAAGCGCTGATAGATGCCGTTCCCAACAAAAGCAACGGTCTCTGCCTCTGCACAGGCTCCCTCGGCGTGAGCAGTGCCAACGACTGTGCCGCCATCATGCAGCAATTCGGTGATCGCATCAACTTTGTACACCTGCGCAGCACCCAGCGTGATGCCGAAGGGAACTTCTACGAAGCCAACCACCTGGAAGGAGATGTAGATATGTACCACGTGATGAAAGCTTTCCTCGAACTGCAACAGCGCCGTTCCGTCTCCATCCCGATGCGTCCCGACCACGGACACCAGATGGTGGACGACCTGAAGAAGAAAACCAATCCCGGATATTCCTGCATCGGCCGCCTGCGCGGACTGGCCGAGTTGAGAGGATTAGAAATGGGTATTGCAAAGTCACTATTTAACTAAGTACCCATGTTTAACTGTCAAAGAAGCTAAGAGTTTGCATTCATTGCATTACTCCTACACTTTCTGCATGCAATAGAGCCAAAACCAAAAGGAATCTCTGTATTTCACCTCCAGCATCCGCTTATCCGCCATGCTGCCGTTCAGTAAAGTCTGAAAGGCTTTAAATTCTGTTACTTTCTCTCTACTGACGGCATAGTACTGAAGTACGTCCGGATATTTCGTAGCCGCTACAACCAACGCTTCCTCATAGTAGCGAGGAAGTTGCCCCTGTGAAGGCTGATATATCATGCCGAACACCTGATAGAACTTTTCGATATCCTTTGAAATCAAAAGGCCGCAAAGCAGATAATCCCTGACTTTCCGGCTATCGAGATGGCAATCCATCAGACGAGCCATATCCGACAGGAAAGGACGGGCGCCTATAAAGAAAGAACAAATATTCTGATCGCCGTCTGCTCTGTCGGCAGTTGGCTCACTGATTGGCTCTTTCCACCGATTGTAGCAACTTGAGCGACTTATCACACTTGTGTATTTGGCAAGTATCCGGTCATTCCCCAAGCGCCTATTGGCCGCCATTATCCGCCTCATTGAACGGAAATTCATCCCGTTGGGCGCCTCTATCCCCGCCTGAAAGGCATGATGAATGACCTCGTTATCCAAACCCAAAGCATCATAAAACTGCATGTTGAAACAATGGTAGAATTGCTGGTCCTGACGCTCGTAATAGAAACAGGAAGGATCCGATACCCCATAAGCAAATACCTTTTCTGCCAACCGTCCTGTCTCAGAAAGCGCCAGCAAAGCCCAACGTAGCTTTAACTGAGATTGACGCGCCACTTCCGGAGTTACCTCCTGCAATATAGCATTCCAATTCTTATCATCGGCCCAATGGTCAATACGGAAAATCTCCTCCGCCTCCTTTTGCTCCTTATCCGTGACCTGATAAAAGATACCGCCTGCCAACAACAAGCAGGGTACAAGGTATGAGAAGAAGGGAGAACAGAGAAAACCACGTTCACTTGGATTCCACTTTCCACGCTTCAAAGTGAATAACCACACAAGAACAGCCAAGGTTACCAAGACCGTACACCATCCTATGGAGCGCACTAAGGTCATGTCAGCAAATTGACCGCTAATGAACCAGACCACCGGAATGAATGAGAGCCACAGCAATCGCTTGTTACGTAAAAGGCATGCCAATACACAGTCTGATGATAATAGCACAATTGCCACAAACAAAGTCTGTATCAGCGCTCCTCCCATCCTGAAATAGAAAAACTGAAGCAAATAGACACCCGCGTATTTCATCCAATCGGCAGGCAATGAAAGTTGCAGCGCAGTAAAGTCCGGCGCAGTGGAAAAGAAGGCGTTACCTTCCATAAACCAAATAGTATTGGGAAAAACGACATACCAAACCACAAATACGACAGGACATGCCAACAACAAATGGAATAAAAGAATTTTCTTCATAGGTACAGTTAGTCTTTAGGAAAGAATGAAGAGTTCATTTCACCTTTCGGCAAACACACCTCCCCTTTTATGAATTCAGGAATATTATAAGACTTCATTCGTAACACATTATGTTCAGGGCTGCGTTGGGGAAGCAGGAAAGGTTTATGCAACTTTCCTTGTGCATCCATCCAAGCGATGAAAATACGGGTATAGCGACCGTCTATCCTGCGACTGCTGAACAATATCCAACGGCTGTTGGAAGACCAGGCATGATAGCTGTCAGCTTCACCGCTATTCAGTATCGCAGTATCCATTTCAGTGCCGTCCATCAATCTTAGCATTTTCAGGTCACTCTCCTGATGATGGATGGGGAAAGTTCCAAAAGCAGCTTTCGTATATAACAGATATTGCCCGTCAGGCGAAATACGCGGATAGGAGGCACTTCCTCCCCCACGTTCCGCATTGTACAATGTATCAATCCGTTCGCCCAGCATTCCGGTAGCCCCGTCAAAGCCAACTCGACAAAGACTGTATTTCAGTTGCTTCAGTCCGGCAGGTATCTGTCTGGCAAGCGCCGAGCAATAGTACAACCACTTTCCGTCCATCGACCATGCAGGAAAGGTTTCCCAATGCGACGATTCCATAAACCGAGAATCGGAAAGCACCTTTCCGGTCTGCGTATCATAAATGATGAGATCAGATTGCAGGTCGTACACTTCTATCTGCTTCTCCCCTTCACTATAAAAAGATTGCTTGGTTTCATTGGATGAGAAAGCGATATACCTCCCCGCCGGATGCCACATAGGATAAGAGCCGTTCTTCTTGGGGCCGATTTGGTTCAATGCCACTTTACTCAGCTTTCCATTCATCCACAATGCAGTGCCGCCGTTTTTCCCTCTCACGTGGAGCATCATCCTATCGGGGGAATAGGCTGCAAATGAATGGCAATTCAGACAACTCCCTTTGTCCGCACGGTTGGTCATGATTTCCTTTTCTTCAAAGGAAGTCAGGTTGCGTTGATAAATGCCCATTGCATTCCAGCCCTCATATCCCGGCTCTATCAAGCGGTAAGCGATCCATCCATCAATGGCATCGGAGGCAATACGGATGGTGAAAGGCTTGTATTTCACTCCTTTGGGATGGGAAGCGTTCCACACGGATACCGCGACTTGCAGGTCTTTGTCTTTCAGTTTCTCCAACATCGCATGCCACTTATCTTCCGGAATACAGATTTCACGTTTACCTGTAACAGTCAGCAGGTGCGTGTTCTCAGAACTGAAGTCAGCACGTACATTCTCCGCATTCTCCACCTCAAAGTTCAGAGGAGCTATATTGCAGGGCACAGCCGTAAAAGTATAGTCGGGAAAGATGGCGGGATAGCTATCGTCAGTATTTTGCGCATCCTTCAGTTCCGTGCAAGAAAGCGACAATCCCATACTTATCATTCCGATAAGGCATTTGATGTTCATAGTATCATATATCTTTTAGTGAAATCGGTGCAAACTTACGGAAAATCACGGATATATAACAATGTAATTAAATAAAAAGGACAAAGAAACCCTCCACCCGAAGCTATCAAACAACGGATGGAGGGTTTCCTTTTTATTCGTATCACCGACGCCTTTTGTCAAAAGGCTATCTCTCAAGACGCTTATTTTCCTTCTTTTGCACCGATCACCTTCCACACAAGTGCACTAAGAACAGCACCCACAAACGGGCCAACGATGAATATCCACAATTGACTCAATGCTTCGCCACCCTGAAACAGAGCCGGGCCAATGCTGCGAGCCGGATTAACCGACGTACCAGTATAACGGATGCAGACAAGGTGCACCAAGACAAGTGACAGACCGATGGCCAATCCTGCGAAGCTTCCCGCACCCTTCTTGGAATCTGTAGTGCCGAGAACTACAAGCACGAAAACAAAGGTAAAGAAGATCTCGGCAAGCAAACCACCCAATACAGATACTCCTTCCTGACAAGCATTGGCTCCTGTGCCGACAAGACCGGAGTTGGATGTCAATACCCAAAGAATGGCAGAACCGATGATAGCTCCGATAACCTGAAAGAGCATATACATCCCCGCATCCCTGCCGTTCATACGACCGGACAAGAAGCAACCGAGGGTAATGGCAGGGTTGATATGGCAACCGGAAATTCCGCCGATGGCATAAGCCATGGCAACAACCGACAAACCAAAAGCCAATGCCGTACCGATTACAGTAGCCGCCAAATTAGGATCGGCAGAGGTACATGATAAACTGACTGCCGTGCCGCAGCCCATAAGGACGAGAACCATTGTCCCGACCATTTCCGCTAAATACTTCTTCATTTTATTCTTTTATTTAATGAATACTATGGTACAAAGCTAATAAATTCCGAAAAAACAACAAGCAGGCGGAGAGGTTATTTTATAAAGAAGCAACAGATTCTACAGTCCGACACAATATTTTATCTCAATTCAAAAGGAATCACTCCCTTGATGTCGGTCGCCGAAGCGGCTATGACGGCTTCAAACTTGCCGGGTTCGGCCACCCAGGCATGCTTGGCATCATCAAAGAAACTGAGAGCTTCCTTGTCTATGGTGAAGATAACTTCCTTTGCCTCACCCGGAGCCAGCTTTATCTTCCGGAAGCCTTTCAGCTCCTTGACGGGACGGGGCAGAGAGGACTTCTTGTCGCTGATGTACATCTGGACGACTTCCTGACCTTCGCAAGCTCCGGTGTTCCTGACAGTAACCTTTACAGTCAGAGTTCCGTCGGCCTGCATCGTCTTGCTATCGGCGGTGGGCTTTCCGTACTCAAAGGTGGTATAACTCAGGCCATGACCGAATGGGAATAAAGGTTTCACCTTCTTCTGCTTGTCGGTCCAGCGATAACCTACGAAAATGCCTTCGTTGTATTTGATGTCTATCACATCATTACTCCGCTTACTGGTATATTCGCCCAAAATATGGGCCGGAACGTCTGCCAACTTCACGGGGAAAGTAAACGGAAGCTTGCCGCTGGGATTCACATCGCCCACCAGGATGGCTGCAAGTGCACTGCCGGCTTCAGACCCCAGATACCAGTCCTGCACGATGGCCGGAACCTCATTCACCCAAGGCATGGCAACCGCATTGCCGGAGATATTGACTACTATCAAATTCTTGTTGACCTTTGCCAAGGCGGATATGACGGCATCCTGACCATAGGACAGGCCGAGCCCTTCACGGTCGGAATCCTCGCAGTCTTGTCCGGTACTCTTATTCAGGCCGCCGATAAATATCACGTAGTCGGCATCCTGAGCCACCTTCACGGCATCCGCTATCAGTTCTTCGGGAGTGCGGTCATCCTTCAGGTTCTGGCCAGTCACCACGCCGTTATATTCACCCGTCGCGTCACCCACATAGCCACGTGCATAAACCACTTCAGCCTTATCGCCTACACGTGCCTTGATGCCGTCCAGCGGAGAGAGTTCGCGCTGCACCTTCAGAGAGGAGGAACCTCCGCCCACGGTCATCATCTTGACCGCATTCTCGCCCACTACGGCAATCTTCTTCGCCCGGTCTAAATTTATCGGAAGCACGGAGTTCTTGTTCTGCAACAGCACTATGCCTTCTTCTCCGATGCGGCGGGCCGCCTCGTAATGTTCAGAAGAAAGCAGGGAACCAAAAGGACGGTTCACATCCATTGTGGTGCGAAATGCCAGGCGAAGGATACGGCGTACCTTGTCGTCCAACTCTTTTGTACCTGCCTTACCCTCCCGGATGCGTTGCAGATAGGGCATGGCCAAGTAATAATTATCGTAGGCATTGCTGGCGCCGCTGGAGAGTCCGTTGGTCCAACTGCCGAATTCCATATCAAGGCCGTTGGTGATGGATTGATCGGTGTCGTGCACGCCGCCCCAGTCGGAAACGACCACTCCGTCAAAACCCCATTCACCCTTCAGGATGTCGTTCAGCAGATAGCGGTTATGACAGACATGTTGGTTTTTGTAGAGGTTGTACGAGCCCATGATAGCCCACGCCCTGCCTTGCTGCACGGCAGCCTTGAAGGCAGGCAGATAGATTTCGTAGAGGGCGCGGTCATCCACAATCACGTTCGTAGTGTGGCGGTTCACCTCATGGTTGTTCAGCGCAAAGTGTTTTACACAAGCGGCAACCCCGTTCTGTTGCACGCCTTGTATGTAGGGAACCACCATGCAGCCTGCCAGATAAGGGTCTTCACCCATATACTCGAAGTTGCGCCCGTTAAGTGGCGTGCGGTAAATGTTGACACCGGGTCCCAGAAGGACAGTCTTGTTGCGATAACGGGCTTCCTCGCCTATGCTCTTTCCGTAGAGCATGGACATTTCAGGATTCCATGTGGCGGCCAGACAGGTCAGCGCAGGGTAGGCCACGCAGGAGTCATTGGTCCATCCGGCCTGATCCCATTCGTCCCAAAGCACTTCGGGACGAATGCCGTGAGGACCGTCGGTCATCCAGAATTCCGGAATGCCCAGACGGGGAACACCCGCGCTGCTGAACTTGGACTGTGCATGCAGCATCGCCACTTTCTCTTTCACGGTGAGTCGGTTCAGCGCGTCTTCCACTCGCTCTTCAATAGGCTTGGAGGCGTCCAGATAGACGGGCTTCTGCTGCGCAGAGAGAGGCAGGGTGACAGCCAGAGCCAAGCTGAATAATACTTTCTTCATTTTTTCTCTTTATTTTTAGATTTCTATTGATTTGTAATGTTATTCTCGTAATGTCATCATTGTCCACCTGCCCGGAAAAAGGCAGACAAACCGTAAGTGCAACCCACGACAGAAGGGAAGCGCAATGAGAGTGCGGTCAGAGCCGTGGCATCGCCCTACTCCTTCATCCCAAGCGACCGGATATACCCCTCCTGCACCACACAATTCTTCAGTCGGCAAGCTTCAATGAAATCCGTCATCGCCTTGCGTGCCATGGCCTGATCGGGACGTGCCTCGCGTATTTCTTTGTACGTGGAGCGCGGAGCCTCGGAGAAGTAAACGATATTGGCCCAATTCTCCGGCGGAGTGATGCCCACAAAGCTGGAGCCATCCATCTTCTTGTACGGCCAGAAGGTATAACCGATATTGTTCTCATGCATTGTCCGGCAGAAAGCAGCCTGCCACTCGTCCGTATTATGGCCTATCTCGCCCATGTACATCGGCAGATTCACACTGTCGCGGAAGTTGATGATCTCCTGAATAGCAGCCTTTGTCGGCTCGCCACCGTAGCGATGACAAGTGTACATGATGTTGCTGTCGAACTTGGAGTCCTTGAAGGGCTTGAAGTTACCGTTCCATTGCGCCCCACCCAGAAGGATGATGTGATTCTTGTCCACCTCACGGATGGCCGCCACACCTTTCTTATACACAGCTTCCAACTTTCCGTTGAGTTCTTCCATATTCTCGAAATAGGGAGCGATAGGTTCATTGAACAGTTCATAACCGAGGATCACCGGCTCACTCTTGTAGCGATCGGCTATCCGACGCCAAATGTCGCAATATAGCTGCTGGCTGGCGGCGCTATCAAACAGCCACGGATAACCGTAACTGTCGTCGATGTTGTCGCCTGTCTGCCCGCCGGGAGCATCGTGCATGTCCAAAATGAGATAAAGATCGGACTCGCGACACCATTCCACCAAACTGTCCACACGGGCAAATCCATCCTGGGCGGCGGTCAGCCCCATATAGTCTTCGTCTGTAAAGAGCTTGTAATGGAAAGGCAGACGGATGGTGTTGGCTCCCCGGTTCTTGATGAAGCGGATGTCCTCACGAGTCACATAGTTGTCCTTGAAAGCCTTCCAGAACTCGGCGGTAAAGTCCGGCCCCACCAACTGACAGAACATTTCATTAATAAAGCGTCCCGAATTAGTCTTGTTGAACTTGAACATATATCCTTCCGGATTCAGCCAGTTCCCCAAGTTTGTGCCTTGAATAAAAAGCTTCGAACCGTCGGGTTTTATCAGGTCTTGTCCCTGAATCGTGACAAACGCATCGGACTTGGCCTGTGCTTCTGCCTTTCCCTCACTACATCCCAGCATACCCAGGGTCAGCAGGGCAATGGAGATACTTGTTGCAAATAGATGTTTCATGGTAAATATCGTTTTTGTTGTTAATGTTATTTCTTCTTCGCTATTTCTTCCAACGATAGGAAGCCACGGATTTTCCGGGTAATTCACAGTTTATGTAGTGCTTTCCATCGGCTGTCAGGCTTATGCGGGCCGCACTTTCATTTTCATTCAGCAGCACAAAAGCCATCGTTCCATCAGGATTCTGGAAGGCGGAATACATCAGACCCGTAGTTGACGGACCGGTGCTCTCTATACGTCGGGCTCCTGGTTTGACAACCGATGACAGATGTCCGATAACGTAATAATGCGAGTTACAGGTAATGGTCTTATAGTCTGAAGGGTCTATATCCACCGCACCGTAGCAGGTTTTGCAACCGCCCTCACGCCAAGGGCCTCGTTCGGTATCAAGCATCAAATTCCACACCATGACGGCTCTGCACCAGTTATTTACCGTTCCCAAAGCTACTTCACGCATATCTTCCATCAAGCGTTTCGTCAGGTTGCGCCCGTCGTTCCACATTCCGATGGAGGTTTCTGTGAAAATCAACTCCTTGTCGGGACGTTGACGGCGGATATCGTTCAGCTCCTCACGGTTGCCCCCATAATTATGGTAGGCTGCACCGGTCAGAAAAGCGGCAGCCGTCTCATCGTCATACATCTTCACGGGATAGTCGTCCTGCCCGGGCAGATTGTCGTAGTTGTAGTTGTGGTCAAAGGCATATATCTTCGTATTCAGTCCGGCAGCTTTGAAAGCCGGGCCAAGCGCTTCCCTCACAAACGCCTGTTCTTCCTTCCACCCCATGAACAGAGATGCAGAATTACCCCTGTTCAACGGTTCATTCTGTGGTGTGACGGAGTAAATCCTGATACCTTCATTATCAAAGGCCTGTACCCACTTTACAAAGTATGCGGCATAGTCACGGTAGCAGTCGGGATTCAACTGCCCGCTTGTCCAAGAGTCAAAGGGTTTCTTTTCCTCCAGATTGTTCACCTTCATCCATTTGGGGCAAGTCCAGGGAGAACCTAAGATTTTAATGTCAGGGCTGATGGCCAGAATCTCTTTCAAAACAGGAATCACGTAGTCAGTCTCCTCACTTTGCAAAGAAAAGTTTTCGATACCCGGCTTGTCACAGCAGGTATATTCGCTCAAAGAGAAGTCCGAACATCCTATTGAAATACGGATGTAGCTGAAACCCAGCCCCTCTTTATCAGAGAAAGTCCCGGTAAGAAAAGCAGTGCGGTCGGTGGGGGTCATCTTCATCAGGTTGTAGCAGGTGGAACCCGTAATGGCTGCACCGAAACCATCCATCGACTGATAGCACACAGCCGGATTCAATACAATCACAGGTGCAAATTTAGGCCCGGTTGAAAGCTTCAAAGTGGTCTTTTTAAAACTTTGTGTACGGTCGGCAGTGGTAATGATTGCCGTCACTCCGCCTTCGGGAGCTTCAGGGCTGACAGGCGCTTCGCCTGCAGGAGCAGGATTACCGCCGCAGGCAACTGCCGCGACAGACAGACAACATCCTACTAAAAAAGAGAACTTCAAATTCATGGCATCGTCTTTAATGGTTACTTAAACTTTTCCAAAGTTAGGAAAGATTAGAACGTCCCGTACCGACGAATCATGAATAGGTGGAAGGCACAATGCCATTAGCACAGTTAATATACTAAAAAGCAATAAGATAAAACACAATTGGAGATGCTAAAAAGTGGATACGGGAAGCACAATTGACGTATTGTCAGCGTATCATCATCAAACGTGTTTCAAAGTCTTCACGCGAAACACAAGCCTTATTTTTGACCTTGGCACGGTAATTATAAATAGTATTTACCGAATAACGAAGGAACTCTGCAATCTGCGAACTGTCATCTATGCCCAAACGGATAAGGGCAAAGATACGAAGTTCGGTATTCAACAACTCGCCTTTGCGAAGGACAATACGGTCCTCAGGGTGCAGTAGTTCATTGAATTTCTCGATGAAATCGGGGAAAAGGCGCAGAAAGGCACTGTCGAAGTTCTCGTATAGATCCTTCAGTCCGGCATCAAGCACTTCACGGGAACGTACCATCTTCAGGACTTCTTCCGTCTGCCCGGCAGACACCTTCTTGTTCACCATGCGGCGATAAGCATCCAAACGATTAATGTAAACGGAGCATAGGTTCATGAAGCGGCCTATATACTCTTCCTTGATATGGTTGGAGATATGTAGCTGCTCGTTTGCCCGTTCCAGATGATTACGGGCAACTGAAAGGCGTTTCATCTGGCGGTATATAAAGGCCATTGCAGCAACCAACAGCAAGGTCAAAGCGCTGATGCACCAGATATACAGCCTGAGACGGTCGTTCTGCCTTTCGCGCATGGCCTGATAAGTAAGGTCTATCAACGAAAGGATGCCCGCTGTCTGAAGACTGCGGCTACGGGCGTTGTAACGGTTGGTTTCGTCCCACGAAAAGCGGATATAACGGTAGGCACGCTCTATATCTCCCTCTTCATAAAGCAGTTGTGCAAGCATCCAGAGCGAGGCATGGTCTGTTATGCTCAAGCGAATATCGGTCAATGCGGACAATGCCAGAAAGCGTTTTTCTTCTCCCCGATTACCTGCCCGGCGATAAAGCAGTGAGCGCTGATAGGTGACCAAAGCGTATTGAGGCGTGTTGGGCACTGCACCTGCAAGGCGCGTATCATTGATGCTGAAAGCCTCATCCATATTGCCCGCCATCGCTTTATGCATTTCTTTCCGTTCCAGACAGAGGGTGGCAGTAGGTGGAAGAACCTGCATCAGCGAATCGTCATAGCATGCCGCCAATGCTCTGTAACGCTTCTTGAAAGTATTGTCCAGCGTATAGAAGCTCAATTCATTGTAGAGCTTGTAAAGGCAGTTGTAATAATCGGGCAACAGGCGGGCAGACAGCGAGGCCCTACCTATACGAGCCAACAGATCGGTCGCCTCCTCGTACATTCCGGCGGACGCCATCAGGTAAGCAAGTTCCAGGCGGGTTTCGCAGGCGGCTTCCCTATCCCCCCGACATTCCGCCCAATTCAGATTGACATTGAGATAATGGATGGCAGAATCGCAGACATAAGCCTTGTATTCCTTATACATTTCCCCATTCCATCGAAAAAAATCAGTGCTTGCCGTGTCCGCATCAGCCAGTTGTCTCCTGAGTCCGGCAATACGGGATTCGCGCACGGCTACGTAATCCTTGTGAGCATTGACAGCCTCATCCAAAGTGTTCATCAACGCAGCCACGGACAAAGTATCAGCCGAAGCAAGCACATTCTGCGCTATTGCAACGATGAAAAGACAAAAAAACAGCAGTTTTCCTTTCATGGCAACAAATATAGCAAGAAATTCTCTATACCCTCTGTCCTATTCCTCTTTTTCTCCATACCTACTCTCTGTTTTCTCCGTGTCTATAGAGAGCAGAAATATAGGGAGGAAATAAGGAGGGGATAGGGAGTTATCAGGAGGCAGAGAAAATTGGTCAAATTCTCGGATTTTTAAATTACGACTTATTCCTTTTCAGCCATTCCAACCTGCGTTGGTCAGGCAAATGTATTACCATAAATAGTGTGGCTTGAATAATATTTATACAAGAAGCTACATTTTTGCGCTGCTTTTTACATTACCTTTGCAAAGGTAACCGATTATAAAGAATTTACAATGATCTATTATGCCACTGATAACAACACCCAACGGCGAAGATAAAGTCCTCCTGCATTCCTGCTGCGCACCTTGCTCTTCGGCTATCATCGAATGTATGCTGGAGAACGGCATACGGCCAACCGTATTCTACTGCAATCCCAACATATACCCGCAGGAAGAATATGAAATCCGAAAGGCAGAAGCCGTCCGTTATGTTCAGCATTTGGGGCTTGACTTCGTTGATGCCGACTATGACCATGAGCTTTGGCGCAACATTGTGCGTGGTCTGGAAGATGAGCCGGAACGCGGCGGCCGCTGCCTGAAGTGCTTTATCCTGCGGCTGACAGAAACCGCCCGTTATGCATCCGAACATGGTTTTTCGGTGTTTACCACTACCCTTGCCTCCTCCCGATGGAAAAATCTGGAGCAGATTAATGAAGCCGGCAGACGTGCGGCATATCTCTATCCCGGCACTGTATTCTGGGAACAGAACTGGCGCAAGGGCGGGCTTCAAGACCGACGGAACGAACTTCTTAAAGAGCATGGCTTCTATAACCAGCAATATTGTGGCTGCGAATTCAGCATGCGGAACAAACCGGCTACTTATAAATCAGAGTAGAAAGGTAATCTTCTGCAAACATCTCATTGGCCACCTCAAGCAGTATCTCCGGAGTAAGATGTCCGATACGGTGGTACACAGCCTCGGAGGTTTCATATTTATTATAGTGAAGGAAAGTCTTTCCCATCCCCAAAGCATTGTTCTCATTATTGTCCGAAGCCACGCCGATTTGCCCGATCAATTGTTTACGGGCGGCGTCAAGCTGTGATGAAGTCATCTTGACATCGCGCATGCGCTTCAATTCTTTATAGACCAACCGTGTACAGAGGTCGGCATCCTCCGGGTCACAACCGAAATAGATACAGAAAGTGCCCGTATCGGTATAAGCGGTGAGATTGGATTCTACATTATATACCAATCCACGGCGTTCGCGAAGGGAGACGTTCAGACGGCTGTTCATTCCGGGGCCTCCCAAAACGTTGTTCAGCAGATAGAGCGCCGTGCGCTTGTCGTCATATGCATTGTAACCCCGGCCGCCAATCATGACGTGCACTTGATGGGTATCTTTAGGCACAATGAGATTCTTCGGAACATAGAGGGGAGGCGGAGTACGGCGTTTATCAACCGTGACGGCAGGAATATCCGACAATAACTTTTCCGCCCAACGCACCACTTGCCTGAAGTCCAGATTGCCCAATACAAAGAAAACCATGTTGGCTGGGCGATAGAAGCGGGAAGTAAACGAAGCGGCATCCTCGCTGCGGAAGCTTTTCAGTTGTTCGGGATTACCCAGGATATTGCGCCCCAACGGATGTCCACGGAAGATCAGGTCCTCAAAATCATCAAATATCAGTTCGGAAGGATTGTCTTCGTAAGATTGGATTTCATCGATGATGACCTCCGTTTCTTTCTCAATCTCGCGCGCGGGAAAGGTGGAATGAAACACAATGTCCGTCAACAACTCGAAAGCACGCCCGAAGTGTTCGGTGAGGAAAGCGGAATAAATCACGGTTTCTTCCTTGTTGGTGTAAGCGTTCAGGTCGCCTCCCACATTCTCCATGCGGTTCAGGATGTGCCATGCCTTGCGCTTGCGCGTCCCCTTAAAGATGAGGTGCTCCACGAAATGTGCCATGCCTTGCTCATTTTCGAGTTCATCGCGCGTGCCTGCATCTACGGCAAAGCCGCAATAAGCTACTTTGGAGGGTGACGGTTCGTGGATGATACGCAAGCCGTTGGGCAGTGTATATTGATTGTAAGCCGGGGACGCTTCTTTTATTAATTTCTTCATTATGACCTTTCAAACGATTTGAGGGTACAAAGATAGTGCAAACTGAAGTCAGTGCAAAGCAAGCCTGCCGTTTTTAATGAGGACGGTGCTCAGGAACTTTTAATTTACTCCGTTCAGAATGGATGCTGAAGTGGGGATCTCTCAATTTTTGATATAACTCCGCAATGAAACGAGGTATATTTAGCTTAATTACCGCAAAACTTATTGTCATTTATAGAAAATTGCAGATATTTGCAATCACTAATCACATATATCATATTAATTATAATGATTGCATCCATTCAAGAGCTCTTACAGAAAGAAGCACAGGCCGTACTGAACATTCCTGTGACGGACGTTTACGAAAAGGCAGTGGAACTTATCGTAGAACAAGTGCATCGTAAAAGAGGGAAATTAGTGACTTCCGGCATGGGGAAGGCAGGACAAATAGCCATGAACATCGCTACGACTTTTTGCTCGACAGGCATTCCCTCTGTATTCCTTCACCCCAGCGAAGCACAGCATGGAGACTTGGGCATATTGCAGGAAAACGACTTGCTGCTGCTTATTTCCAACTCAGGCAAAACTCGCGAAATTGTGGAACTGACGCAGTTGGCACATAACTTGAATCCGAATCTGAAATTCATTGTAATCACCGGAAATCCCGACAGCCCGCTGGCACATGAATCTGACGTATGCCTCAGCACCGGCAGCCCCAAAGAGGTGTGTACCTTGGGCATGACTCCCACGACTTCGACTACTGTAATGACAGTCATCGGTGACATATTAGTGGTACAAACCATGAAGGAGACAGGATTTACAATCGAAGACTATTCCAAACGCCATCACGGCGGCTACCTCGGAGAAAAATCAAGATCGCTATGCGTAAAGTAATCGGCATCGGGGAAACTATATTGGACATCATTTTCCGCAATGACCAGCCCACAGCGGCCGTTCCCGGCGGCTCGGTATTCAACGGCATCGTCTCATTGGGGCGGGCCGGTGTTCCCATCTGCTTCATCAGCGAAACGGGTAACGATCATGTGGGCAATATTATCCTGCAGTTCATGCGCGACAATCATATTCCCACCGATCACGTCAATGTGTTTCCCGATGGGAAATCCCCTATATCACTGGCTTTCCTCAACGATCGGAGCGATGCGGAATATATCTTCTATAAAGACTATCCCAAACAGAGGCTGGACATTGTTTATCCGAAGCTGGAAGAAGACGACATCGTAGTGATAGGCTCTTACTATGCGCTGAATCCGGTGTTGCGCGACAAAGTTACGGAACTGCTTGACCAGGCCCGTGAAAAGAGGGCCATCGTTTACTATGATCCCAATTTCCGTTCTTCACACAAGGAAGAAGCCATCAAGTTAGCTCCTACCATCATCGAGAATCTGGAATACGCAAACATAGTGCGCGGCTCGCAGGAGGATTTCTTCTACATGTATAGTATGCGCGAAGCCGACCGCATCTACAAGAACAAAATCCAGTTCTACTGCCCCAATTTCCTGTGCACCGCAGGCGCCGAAGAGATTTCGCTCCGCACCAACACAATAAAGAAAGAGTATGCCATTCCTCCGGTAGAAGCCGTCAGTACCATCGGCGCGGGAGACAACTTCAACGCCGGCATTATCTACGGTCTGCTGAAGTACGATGTCCGCTACGAGGATCTGGACAACATGGACGAAGGGACATGGGATAAAATCATCCGATGCGGCATGAAATTTGCGGCGGAAACATGCAAAAGCTTCAGCAACTCTATATCAAATGAGTTTGCAGAAAAATTAATGTTAGAAAAAGAAATATAAAACCTCGGCATCGCAAGCATTCTCTGTACCGAAATTACATATATTTGTGACTAAAGACTTTAGAGAGTTTACACACTATGTACAAGAATCTGTTTAACTTGCTCGCTTTGGTGGCACTGCTTCCTTCATGCAGTGGCACTGCTCCCCGCATCTCGGTTGTATGTGAGGAAAATAATGTAGGAAACAGCATTGTTAAGTGGGAAATAGCTCCGCTTATCAAAGGGAACGTGAAAGCATATGCATCCACAAATCCGAACAATATTCCTGAAGACAACCCCGTCGCGATGGCTAACATCTCTGACCAGAAAATGACAGTCATCACTACCGATCCTACACAACGATACTACTATACACTTGTATTCGGCAATAAATACCGGGTGAAAATAGCCACACGCAATGTCAATATCCTCGGCATACAGAATTTCCGTGACTTGGGCGGCTATCCGTCCTATACCACGAAGAAAGAAATGCGGTGGGGGATGCTCTATCGTTCGGCCGAAATAGACAGCTTGCCCGATTGCTCGCGTAAGGAGCTCAAAAACATCGGCATCAAGACAATCATAGACCTGCGCGCCAATTCTGAAGTTCCCAAGCAGCATCCCTTGCAGAATGAATTCAAAATCATCCACATTCCTATCGCCACAGGCGGCATGGAAAATATATTGAAAGGCATTCAGGAGCAAAAAATAAAAAGTGACACCGTCTATCGGATGGTAGAGCAAATGAACCGTGACCTCATAAATAATTATACCAAAGAATATCGCCTGATTTTCGAAGTCCTGCTGGACAAAAGCAACTACCCCATTGCCATCCATTGCTCATCGGGCAAAGGGCGCACAGGCATTGTATCGGCACTGATACTTACCGCCCTCGGCGTAAATGAAGACATCATCATGGAAGATTACCGCCTCAGCAACGATTACTTCAATATTCCCGCCGCTTCACAATATGCCTACCAACTTCCGGCACGTTCACAGGAGGCCATCACCACCGTGTTCTCGGCAAAGGAAGATTTTCTGAATGCAGCCAAGGACGAAGCCGAACGGAAATACGGAGACATGGAAACTTATCTGCAAAAAGGCATCGGACTGAGCAAGGAGGAAATAAAGAGATTACAAAACATTCTACTGAATGATTAGCAGACAATGGTCAGCTAATATTTACACATCAATCACAAACAAATCACTAATTACTAATGACTAATCACTAATTTATCACTATCTTTGTGCCCGAAATATAAAGATATACAAAGATTTAATGAAGACATTTGAAGAGCTCGGTGTGTCGGCGGAGATACGCCGTGCCATTGAAGAAATGGGCTACGCATGCCCTATGCCGGTACAAGAGGAAGTGATTCCTTATCTTTTAGGAGAAAACAATGACGTAGTAGCCCTTGCACAGACAGGAACCGGAAAGACCGCAGCATTCGGTCTGCCGCTTATTCAGCAGATTAACGTAAGCAAACGAATTCCACAATCCCTCATCCTCTGCCCCACCCGCGAGCTTTGCTTGCAGATAGCGGGCGACCTGAACGACTACTCCAAATACATCAACGGATTACGGGTGCTACCCGTATATGGAGGCTCCTCCATCGAAAGCCAGATACGTGCCTTGAAGCAAGGCGTACACATCATAGTAGCCACTCCGGGACGGCTGCTCGACCTTATGGAACGCAAAACCGTCTCCCTTTCTACCATCCAAAACGTGGTGATGGACGAAGCGGATGAAATGTTGAACATGGGCTTCACCGACAGCATCAACGCCATCCTGGCCGATGTACCGCAAGAACGCAACACACTGCTATTTTCCGCCACCATGAGCCCGGAAATAGCACGCATCTCAAAGAATTACCTGCACGACGCCAAAGAAATCACCATAGGACGCAAGAACGAAAGCACCAACAATGTGAAGCATGTGGTGTTCTGCGTACATGCCAAAGATAAATATGCCGCACTGAAGCGTATTGTGGACTACTACCCGCAGATATACGGCATCATATTCTGCCGCACCCGTAAGGAGACGCAGGAAATAGCCGACAAACTGATGCAGGAGGGATACAACGCCGACTCGCTGCACGGCGAACTGAGCCAAGCGCAACGTGACGCCGTGATGCAGAAATTCCGCATCCGCAACCTGCAACTATTAGTGGCTACGGACGTTGCCGCACGCGGTCTGGACGTGGATGACCTGACACATGTCATCAACTACGGGCTGCCCGATGACACAGAGAGCTACACCCACCGCAGCGGACGTACGGGACGTGCCGGGAAAACGGGTACATCTATCGCCATCATCAACCTGCGAGAAAAAGGAAAGATGCGTGATATAGAACGCATCATCGGTAAGAAGTTCGAGCAAGGTGAAATGCCCACCGCCAACCAAATCTGCGAGAAGCAATTACTGAAAGTGATTGATGACCTGGAGAAAGTAAAGGTGAACGATGAGGAGATAGAAACCTTCATGCCCGACATCTACCGCAAACTGGACTGGCTGAGCAAGGAAGACCTCATCAAACGCATGGTTTCTCACGAGTTCAACAAGTTCCTGGATTACTACCGCAACCGCGAAGATATAGAAACCGCCACAGGCAGCGAGCGCGGCGAGCGCAACGCAAGGGGCAGAGAGCGTGGCGAACGTGGCAGCAGCAACCGTCAGGCAGAACCGGGCTACAAACGCCTATTCATCAATCTCGGCAAGATGGACAATTTCTTCCCCAATGAGCTTATCGGCTTGCTGAACAAGAACACCCGCGGACGCATCGAATTGGGACGCATCGACCTGATGCCTAAATTCTCTTTCTTCGAGGTAGAGGAAAAAGAAGCCGGCAATGTGGTGAAAGCCTTGAACCGCGCCAACTGGAACGGCCGCAAGGTATCTGTGGAGATTGCCGGTGAAGAAAGCGGCAACACAGCCCACGGAGGCAAACGCCGGAACGACAGCGAAGGAAGCAGCCGCAGGGGAGCCTATGGAAAAAGAGAGGGCGATGGCAGAAAAGAATACGGAAGCAAGAAAGAATATGGCGACAAGAAGCGCGGCTACAAGGATGACAAGCCTGCATCCACCCCTTCCGAGAAGAAGAAACCCAGCCGCGAAGAACGCGGCTACACCAAGCAACGCGGCAAGAAGGACGACTGGAAGCAGTTCTTCCAAGACAAAGAAGGCTTCAAGGATGCCGAACCCGATTTCAGTGAGGAAGGCTGGGCCAAACGGACAAAGAAGAAATAAAGCAGCCGGCTGCTCACAAACAGAGCCTCCTCGCTTGCAAGATTCTCCTTTAGCGGGATAAAGTTACATTCACAGAAAGAGAGCCGTTCCGGATGCGTTAGCGCAATCCTGAACGGCTCTCTGTTTATATATCAAAGGATTATGTCTGAGTGTCTGTTCTCTATTTTGCGCAAGTCTTGGTACTGAAAGCCACAAGCATCCACACCATCTTTTCTTGTTCCTTGAGATAACCGGTAAGCAGGTCGGCAGTCACTACGTCGCCAGCCTCGTCCGCCAGTTCGATGAGCTTGCGTTCTTCAGCAATGAAGTGCTTGTACGTGTCGAGGATATGGTCAACGGCTTCGCTGCCGCAAGTCACATCGGACACTTCTTTCACGTTGGCCACCTTGAGGTATTCGCTGAACTTGTTGGTAGGCACACCGCCCAACGTCAGAATGCGTTCTGCAATCTCATCCACCTTGGCGGCGGCATCGTCGTACATGCTCTCGAACTTCTCGTGCAGCACGAAGAAGCCGTGTCCCTTGATATTCCAGTGAAAACCACGGAGGTTGGTATAATGTACTTGGAAATCAGCCAACAATTGGCTCAATGCAGTTACTACGCCGGCTGCCTTGTTCTCGTTCAAATTCAGATAATCTAAAGTTTTCATAATTCTATTGTTTTAAAAGGTTTATAAATTCCATTTCTTTTGTTTTGTGTTGCAAAGATAAGGGAGAAAGCAATGCGCGTCAAACAGATAATTTCTATCTTTGCATAGACGAATTCTATATATAACCTTCAAATGAGCTGTTCATCATGACTCTACAACAATTAGAATACATCCTTGCCGTCAATCAGTTCCGGCATTTTGCCAGGGCAGCCGAATACTGCCGTGTGACCCAACCTACCCTGAGCGCCATGATACAGAAACTGGAAGAAGAACTGGATATCAGAATATTCGACCGCAGCCAACAACCCGTATGCCCCACTCCCATCGGCATTCATATCATAGAACAAGCGCAGAATATATTGGTTCAGACAAACCGCATAAAAAGTATCATAGAAGAAAAAAAGCATTCACTCACCGGAACCTTCAAGCTGGGCATACTTCCCACCATAGCCCCATACCTTCTTCCTCGTTTCTTTCCGGAACTGATGAAGAAATATCCCGAACTTGACATCAGGGTAGTAGAGATGAAGACAAACGACATCAAAAAGGCATTGCAAACCGGAGAAATAGACACAGGCATCGTTGCAAGTCTGGCAGGAATGGAGGAATTCCGGCAGACTCCCCTATTCTACGAACAATTCTTTGCTTATGTGGCGCGTGAAAACCCTCTCTTCAACAATGAAGTAATCCGCACCTCCGACCTGACAGGCGAACAGCTTTGGCTATTGGACGAAGGACATTGCTTCCGTGACCAGTTGGTACGTTTTTGCCAACTGAAGGCGGCACGTGCCAGCCAGCTTGCCTACCATCTGGGCAGCATGGAGACTTTTATGCGCATGGTGGAAAGCGGTAAAGGCATCACCTTTATCCCCGAACTGGCGGTTCTGCAATTGGGCGACGCCCAAAGGGAACTGGTACGCCCCTTCGCCATTCCCTGTCCCACACGGCAGATTGTCATGCTGACCAACAAGGATTTCATCCGCTATACTCTGCTCGAAGCACTAAGCAAAGAGATACGATGCGCAGTGCCCGGAGAAATGCTTTCTCTAAAGGCAACCCAGATAGCCATATAGATTTTATCTATCGGTTCATAAAGCTTTTCAATCGGATTTTTTGTTATACTGGAAAAAAATGCTATATTTTTGCATCGGTAAAACAAAATACTAAACCTAATAAAAAGTAAAATTATGGAACCGATTATCAACTCTCAACTCCCTGAATTCAAAGTTCAGGCTTTCCAGAACGGAAACTTCAAGACTGTATCAAGCGAAGACGTAAAAGGCAAATGGGCCATCTT
Organism: Bacteroides helcogenes P 36-108; assembly: GCF_000186225.1. Classification (NCBI taxonomy): domain Bacteria; kingdom Pseudomonadati; phylum Bacteroidota; class Bacteroidia; order Bacteroidales; family Bacteroidaceae; genus Bacteroides; species Bacteroides helcogenes. The sequence goes on from NC_014933.1 coordinate 847,138, forward strand.
CTTCTTCTATCCGGCAGACTTTACTTTTGTATGCCCCACCGAACTGGTGGACATCGCCGAGAAATATGAGCAATTCCAAGCCATGGGCGTGGAAGTATATTCTGTGAGTACAGACTCGCACTTCGTACACAAAGCATGGCACGACGCTTCCGAGAGTATCCGCAAAATCAAGTACCCGATGCTGGCAGACCCGACGGGGGTGCTGAGCCGTGGCTTCGGCGTGATGATTGAAGAAGACGGAATGGCCTATCGCGGCACGTTCGTAGTGAATCCCGAAGGTAAAATCAAGATCGCCGAAATACAGGACAACAGTATCGGACGCAATGCGGATGAACTGCTCCGCAAAGTGGAAGCTGCCCAATTCGTGGCAACCCATGACGGCGAAGTCTGCCCTGCCAAATGGAAAAAAGGCGCAGATACGCTGAAGCCAAGCATCGACCTTGTAGGCAAGATTTGACCTCTAAGCAGTGCCAACTTAGTTTCATAGTTTGACACCGTTGGTTTCATGGCCAGAAACCGATGGTGTCAAAGCTTGAAACCGATGGTTCCAAAGCTTGAAACCAACGGTTCCCAAACATGGAAGCATCAATGCCACTCCGGACAAACAACCGTATCCTATCCCCCCCCAACAACAATCCCCATCAATCATGTTAGAAACAAGTATTTCAGACCAAGTGCGGAGCGTATTCCAGCAATTGGAAGCCCGCTATATCTTCCACATCACCTACCATCCCAAGCACGAACAGGCCGGGGAGCTCCTTGAGTTCCTGAACGATGTGGCAAGCTGTTCCGACAAACTGTCCTGCCGGACGACCGAAACCGACGAGCCCAAACTGGAGTTCGCGCTGCTGAAGGAAGGCAGGAAAACCGGAATAACATTCCGTGGCATCCCCACCGGACACGAGTTCACCTCTCTGCTGCTCGCCGTGCTCAATGCCGATGGAAAGGGTAAAAATCTGCCGGACGAAACCATCAGCCGCCGCATCAGGGCACTGAAAGGCCCCGTCCGTCTGCAAACCTACGTGTCGCTGACCTGCACCAACTGCCCCGACATAGTGCAAGCTCTAAACATCATGGCGTTATTGAATCCGCAGATTACGCATGAAATGACAGACGGGGCCATCTTCCAGAAAGAAGCGGACGACCTGAAAATACAAGCCGTACCATCCGTCTATGCCAACGGCAAGCAGTTTCATGTGGGACGCGGTTCATTAGGCGAGCTTCTACAGAAGTTGGAAAAAAGCTTCGGCAGCCTGCCGGATGCGGAAAACAGCCCAATTCACCGGGAATTTGACGTACTGGTTCTTGGTGGCGGCCCTGCAGGAGCCTCCGCAGCCATTTATTCTGCCCGTAAGGGATTACGCGTGGCTGTCGTTGCCGGACGGATCGGCGGACAAGTAAAGGAAACCGTAGGCATAGAGAACCTTATCTCCATTCCCCAAACCACGGGCGCACAACTTGCCGATGCACTCAGGAGTCACATAGGGCATTATCCGATACAGATCTTTGAAGACCGCAGCATAGAGAAAGCCGAACTGCAAGGCAAAGAGAAGAAAATATTTGCCGGAGGAGGAGAAACATTCATCGCCCCGGCAGTAATCATCGCCACAGGCGCCAGTTGGCGGCGGCTCAATGTAGAAGGTGAGGCAGAGTACATCGGACGCGGTGTAGCCTTTTGCCCGCATTGCGACGGGCCGTTCTATCAAGGCAAGGAGGTAGCCGTCATCGGGGGAGGGAACTCAGGCATCGAGGCGGCCATCGACCTGGCAGGCATTTGTAAGAAGGTAACCGTCTTCGAGTTTGCCGACACGCTGAAGGCTGACCGGATATTGCAGGAAAAAGCCCAAAGTCTGCCGAACGTAGAAATATTCACTTCCTCGCAAACCATGAAAGTGACGGGCAACGGAGATAAAGTAACAGCCATCCGCATAAAAAACCGCCTTACAGATGAAGAACGTGATTATTCTTTGGACGGTATCTTTGTACAAATAGGTCTGGCTGCCAACAGCGCGCCTTTTCGCGACGCACTGGATACAACTCCGATAGGCGAAATCAAGACAGATGCCTTCTGCCGTACCACCCTACCGGGTGTATATGCCGCAGGGGACGTGTCAAACGTGCCTTATAAACAGATTATCATTGCGATGGGCGAAGGCGCTAAAGCTGCGCTTTCTGCATTCGACGACCGGGTAAGAGGAGCTCTTTGATCAAGTTTTCCGCCTTTCCGTATTTCTCAATCATGAACAGCATGTAGCGCACATCCACTCCGATGGTGCGCTGCATCTTCGGTTCATAAAGGATGTCGCTGCTCATAGCTTCCCAATTACCGTCGAAAGCAAGCCCAAGCAACTCGCCTCGGGCATTGAACATGGCACTGCCCGAATTGCCGCCCGTAATATCGTTGTCCGATATGAAACAAACCTTCATTTCACCCTTTTCATCGGCATATCTGCCAAAATCACCGGAAGAAAGTAAAGACCGGATTTCCGGCTGTACCTCAAAGTCAACATCACCCACATGGGCTCTCACTTTCTCTAAAACACCTTTTGCGGTTGTATAGTAAGCATATTCCACCCCGTCAAACGGAGCATAGCCGCACACTGTGCCAAAGCTAAGGCGCATGGTGGAATTGGCATCGGGATAGAAATTGCGGGAAGCATACATCCTGCGCACCGCAGCGTTCAGCAGACGTTCGTTCCGCTGGATTTCACCGGATGCCTGCTGCACCTGCATGTTCATCTCAAACAGTTTCGTTATCAGGTCGATACCTAAAGTAATGGCTGGATCATCGTAAATATGATAAGTGCTGTCCTGCTCCAGAAAACGTTTCAATCCACGGGGAGTAGTTAATTCGGAATGGGCATAGAGGCTGTCCACATAGGCACGGCAGTTACCGCCGTACAAAGTATCAATGGCCTGATAAGGTGCAGGAAGATAAGTGGCATCCACTTTAGAGCGATATTCCTTCAACAGAGCCGTGAATACTTCCTTGTCCATATCAAGGTCGAGGTTAGCATATTTCTCTACAATGGCTTTCAGACCGGCTATCACAGTCTTTTCTTCACCTTCAAAGTCGAAATTCAGCAGAGACAATGCCTGCTGTATCAGTTCGGGGCCATTCAAAAAAGCCTCAACGAAATAAGCTTGCGCGCGATTGGTTTCCCGACGGTTCTTGTAATTCAGCTCCAAATCGGAAAAGAGATGAAGCAGTTGCTCCTGTTCTCCGGGCGTCTGCCTGATCCAACGGCGGAGCTCCTGTTCCATCGCCCGCTTCTTGTCGAGTACATGAAGCTTCCGCACAGCCCGGTTCACCCCGATGCTATTCTTCCAATAATTGGAACTTTCATCGTACTTAGAAGCATATTTGATACGGACGCTGTCGCGTTTGTCCATTTCGCGTTTCCAGATGGCCTGCTTCACGCCACGCACGTCGATCTGTGCCTGATTGGTATTCTGCACCATCTCTTCGATACCGAAAGAAGACAGATAACGGTCTGTGCTTCCCGGATAACCCAAAGTCATGCAAAAAGAACCTTCACGGTAACCATCCAGTGATATCGGGGCTACATATTCGGGATGATAAGGCACATTATCAGGAGAATAATCGGCAGGGCGGTTACTACTGTCGGCATAGATGCGGAAAACGCTGAAATCGCCTGTATGCCGGGGCCATTCCCAATTATCCGTATCCCAGCCGAACTTGCCCACCGAGGAAGGCGGGGCAAACACCAGACGAACGTCATTATAGTCTCGATAAACGGACAACCAGAACTCATTGCCTCCATAGTAAGCATCCACCACTCCCACCAAAGTGGAGTCTTTGCTTGACACCTCTTCACCGACAAGCAACATCATAGAGTCCACGACAGCAGAGCGCACCGCTTCATCCATGTCCGGGGCAACGGCGCCGAGCACACGCCTTGTCACGTCTTCCTGCTTCAGCAGAAAACGTACATAAAGTTCAGGATTCGGCAATTCTTCACTTTTACTGCGTGCCACAAAGCCATCCTTCAGGTAGTCATGCTCCACGGTAGAATGCTGCTGTATGCTGCTGAAACCACAATGATGATTGGTGAATACCAGCCCGTCTTCCGACACTACGACTCCGGAACAAAAGCCACCGAAACTGACGACGGCATCTTTCAAAGAAGGACGTTTGGGGCTGTACAGTTCAGCCGCAGGCATCTGCAAGCCCAATTCCTTCATTGATTCACGCGTCTTCCTGTTCAGGTTACCCAGCATCCACATTCCCTCGTCTGCCTGCCCTGCCAGTGTGAAAAGGCAACAGGCGGCTATAATCGCAAATTTCAGTTTCATTCCAGTATTTTTTATTCAGCAATCAGTCTCAATTTCTTGGAGCCTGTACGCGCCTTGAGCCATTCGGCAATCTTTTCTTTCTCACGTGAATCGGGGTGTTTTCCGAACTTCAGTACGGCAAGCGTAACGGTATCCGCCTGTACCGAATCAACAGCCAATTCAATGGCATGCGAAATGGAAACGGTCTTTACCGAAGGATAGAGCACTTTCAGTTCCGGAACAATTGTTTTGCCCAATTCATCGAAAGATTTATACCTTTCCAGACTGCTTTCCAGAGCCGAAATCTTTTGCTTCTGTTCCAACAGTCTCTGCTCACTGTTCTTGTAGAAGTCTTCCATCACCATAGCGCGGATAGAAGATATATCCACTGCTTCGTTGTTCATGCCCTGAAGCACAATCAGCCTGGTATTGTCCAGCTTATAATCCTTCAACTTGCTACGTGCAATGGCAATGGAAGCTTCGGGAACTTCCTGTCCTATCAGAACCACACGGATCTCATGCTCCTTGCCGCTATGATGAATCTTCTTATCGAGAACCTGCGTATCTCCAAAAGAGAGCTGCTCGCTGATGAAACGATTGGCAGAAGCCTCAAACAGAGAATCCTGCACAATGCCCACCGTAAGATAGACCGCCGGACACATCGTCAGAACCGCTATCAAGATAATGTATTTACGGACTTTCTTTTCCCGGTTCTTATCGACAAACTCCTTACGCCGAAAGTGCATCACGCGCACTCCCACAAATGTGGCAAGACTGATAAACACCGAATTGATGAAATAAAGATAGAATGCACCGAGGAAATAAATCAGGTTACCCGTAGCCAGTCCGTAACCAGCCGTACAAAGCGGAGGCATCAAAGCCGTGGCAATGGCAACACCGGGAATCACATTCCCTTTCTCTTTGGTAGAAAGAGCCGTGACACCTGCCAGACCACCCATCAGGGCGATAAGCACATCATAAATCGTAGGCGATGTACGTGCCAGCAATTCCGACTGCCCTTCGGCAACGGGACTTACGAGAAAGAAAACAGTAGCAGTTGTCACACTGAAAAGGGTCGTTATCAAGAAACTTTTCAGTGAACGCTTCATCAGCTCAAAGTCATTCAAACCTACAGAAAGTCCCACACCCATAATAGGACCCATCAAAGGAGAGATAAGCATGGCGCCGATAATTACAGCGGTTGAGTTGACATTCAAGCCCAACGATGCCATAAATATGGCGAATATCAGAATCCATAGGTTAGCCCCCTTGAACTCAACTCCTTTACGAATAGATTCCACCGTTGCGAGTTCGTTGTCTTTATCCTTGCGCAAGTCAAGGTATTCCTTTAAAAAGTTCTTAATAGCAAATGTGTTTCTTTCTTTCGGGTTAGGTGTCTCCATGTATAATCTATTTTTTGATAAAACGATTGATGATTGGTATTTGTTTAAGCGGCATATCGCACTTCACAATATAGGCAATAAACATCAGCAATAATACAGTACGGAAGGACATACGTAAATAAATATTCTCAATCGGGATATATTTGGCAGCCACACAAAGCACTGCCGCCAATAATATATAGCTACCAATTGCCTTTAAATCATACTTGATCGGGTATTTCTTCTGACCAACAAAGTAGGACAACAACATAGCTACCCCATAGCCGCAAAAACCGGCCCAGGCACATGCCATATAGCTGTACTTAGGAATCAGCAATACATTTATCAATACAAGTATCGTGCAGCCTATCAATGAGAAATAAGCTCCCCAACGTGTTTCGTCTATCAGTTTGTACCAAAAAGAGAGGTTGAAGTAAATACCCATAAAGATTTCCGCAGCCATCACAATCGGCACAACCCGAAGACCGGGCCAATAGTCACGTCCGATGATATAGCGCAAAATATCCATATAGAACATCACGGCAAGATATGCCAACAAGGTAAAGATAATGAAGAACTTCATTGCCTGCGCATACATTTCTTTATTATCCTTCTCCCGGCTCTTGCCAAACACAAAAGGTTCGTATGCAAAACGAAATGCTTGTGTAAACATCGCCATCACCATGGCAATCTTACTTGCCGCTCCATAAATGCCAAGCTGTACGGTAGCTTCCGCCTCATCAGGATAAACAAACGGGAAAATAATCTTGTCCGCTACCTGATTCAAGATGCCTGCTACGCCAAGTACCAATAAAGGAAGGCTATAGCTGAGCATCCGTTTCAGCAGCTTCTTGTCCAAAACGTATGCAAAGCCGCGGAATTCAGGTATCATGCAAAGCATTATTACCGATGTGCATATCAAGTTAAATAGGAAAGCATAACCTACATCATTCCCTTTTAGCCAAACATAATAAACCAGATTCAGTGCTATATTCAGGAAGATAAACAGCAATTTCAATGCGGCGAACTTAATCGGACGCTTCTTATAGCGCAAATAGGCAAAAGGAATACTTTGGATAGCATCCATCGCTACCACCACCATCATCATTCCTACGTACCAGGGATGTTCTCCATATTCCAGCCAACCGGCAATCGGGTCAAGAAAAATCAAACCCAATGCAAGGAAGCTAAGAGCGCCGATACTGATACTGAGTAATGTAGTAGAATATACCCTCATCGGATCTTCTTCACTCTTATTGGCAAAACGGAAGAATCCGGTTTCCATACCACAAGTGAGCAACACCATCACCAGTGCCACCCATGCATAAATATTCGTCACCACTCCATACCCGCCCGATTCAGCAGATAAGGCCATGGTATATACAGGAACCAGCAGATAATTAAGGAAACGTCCTATAATACTACTTGCTCCATAGATGGCAGTTTCTTTTGCCAAAGTTTTTAATCCAGCCACGTTATTTATTATTTCTATTCTTTACCCGATATTTCATTTATCTCTCCATCCTAATAGCTCTACATTAAATGTTAATCGCTGAACAACGTTTTCTGGCTACTGTACAGACTTCGTCCCAAATGTTTGTAAGCCAACTCCGTCACTTCACGACCTCGGGGAGTACGTTTCATGAAACCTTCTTTTATCAGGAACGGTTCATATACTTCTTCGATAGTACCGGCATCTTCGCCCAAAGCAGTAGCAATGGTAGTTAAACCTACCGGACCGCCTTTAAACTTATCAATGATAGTACAGAGTATCTTATTGTCTATCTCGTCCAGACCATATTTATCTATATTCAAGGCTTCGAGTGCATAATTAGCGATCTCTGTATCAATGCTTCCCGAACCTTTTACTTGGGCGAAGTCACGCACTCGACGCAGCAAAGCATTAGCAATACGAGGCGTACCACGACTACGTGAAGCAATCTCAGCCGCCGCCCTCGTCGAGCAAGGCACATCGAGAATACCGGACGAACGACGGATAATACCACTCAATACTTCATCGTCATAATATTCCAGATGCATATTGATACCGAAACGTGCCCGCAACGGAGCCGTCAGCAAGCCACTACGGGTAGTAGCGCCCACAAGTGTGAAAGGGCTTAAATCTATTTGTATGCTTCGTGCAGAGGGTCCTTTGTCTATCATGATGTCGATACGGTAATCCTCCATAGCCGAGTACAGATACTCTTCCACTATCGGAGAAAGACGATGTATTTCATCTATAAACAGTACATCGTTCGGTTCAAGACTGGTGAGCACTCCCGCCAAATCTCCCGGTTTATCAAGTACAGGACCTGAGGTTATCTTAAATCCTACCCCAAGCTCATTAGCTATTATATTGGAGAGTGTCGTCTTTCCCAATCCCGGAGGACCATGAAGCAGTACATGATCCAGTGCCTCACCTCTCAGGCGGGCAGCTTTCACAAAAATACGCAAGTTGTCCACTACCTTATCCTGCCCGCTGAAGTCCTCAAAATTCAAAGGGCGGAGGGCATTTTCAAAGTCGCGCTCCTTGCTGGAAAGTTGTTGTTGGTTGCGTATGTCGAAATCTTCCTGTTCCATTTATAGCACCTGTTTTTGTTAGTTACTATTTCTTGCAAAATAACGAATTAATTTCGAGATAAGCGGCATAAGGAATAACAAAAAGGCTGTATATGAAAGATAATCCCATACACAGCCTTGTTGAAAAGAACTATTATATTATAAAAATCAATCTTGCGAGGAAGCGTAAAAAAACTGTGTCACTTGTTTTCACATTCTTCCGCACGCAGCTAACATGATTAGCAGTAACCAATATATCACCAAAGTAAGGGATATTTTTCAGAATCTTCTTCCGCTTTTAATTTGATGAGTAAGACAGCATTCTTATCTCTTTCGATGGATACCAGGAAATTCCCAAAGTAACCTTCATATTCGTATTATGTCCGCCCTTTGTTCCCGGAATCCAGTTTGGCATACCATTAATCATTCGCATGGCCGCCTCATCCATTGATACCAATACGCGTTTCTTATAAACAGCATTGGAAATGCTTCCACTTGATGTTACGGTAAAAGTTATCCGTATCTCCCCATGCCCGGCACTTTCTATTGCAGGTGCTCCGGGTCTCCGATAATTGCTGAGATAAGTTTTAACCGCATCCGTCATTCTGGGTGGAGTTACCTTATTGCCGGCCTCCACCTGTTTTTCATACTCAGCCTTCACTATATTGTGCAGAGAACGGGCATCTTCATATCCTGCCGCCACAAGTTTTTCCAAAATGGCAAGAGATTGCTGCATGGGCGAACCACTCACTACCACTGCACCCGAATAAAGTATCTCCGCCACCCGCAGCTTGGTCGGATTATCATATTTCCCATCCCCTTTAGCGTACCATTCGTATGCTTTCTTCTTATTTATATCTGTTCCTACGCCGTCATAATACATATCTCCAATGTTGGTATATAACCATTTTTCTCCATGATTGGCAGCTCTTTCCGCATAAGCCAAGGCTCCGGACAAATCCTTTTCAGTGCCTTCCCCAAGTTGTTTTGCATTATAAACCCAATATTCCCCATCGCTATTATTCTGTTCGGCTGCCTTCATAAAATAGGTGTAAGCTGTATTCAGATTTTGGGTTACGCCATGTCCCTCTCGATAGAGTCGTCCGATATTCGTCAGACAAGGGGCATAATTGCGTGCCTCTCCCTTTTTATAAAGGTTCAAGGCAATGGCGTAGTTCTTTTCTACTCCTTTTCCACGCTCATACATATAGCCCAGGAAATCCAAAGCAGCCAAACTTCCATTCTTTGCAGCTCGCTGAAAGTAAGGCAGCGCCGCCTGATAATTCTCATTTTTATAAAGACGAATACCTGTTTCGGTATCATAATCATTCTGCGCAACCACCACCATTGCGCATAAAGTACATATAACTGTCAATAATATTTTCTTCATTTTTCTATTTAGTATTAAAAGGATATAGACACCCAGGTTTTCAACGTGGCAGGCGAGCCTCCTTTAGTTCCCGGTATCCAGCGTGGCATTATTTTAACCACCCGGCGGGCTTCCGTATCAAGATTGGAATGTAGGTGTGTAGATTCAATATAATCAATATTGCCATTTTCATCTACATAGAAAGAAACATTGACACTGCCATGTACCCCGAAACGGTCACCCAACGAAGCATTCAAATTTTTCTTGATAAATGCCTTCATAGCACTATCTCCACCAGGGAAGCGAGGTGCAACCTCCACGTTTGCCGCTGCATCTACCTCTGTATAGATTTCGTTCGCTGCTGTATAACCACCTTTTTTCAATTGTTGGAGCAGCTTCAAAGACTTCTGTAAATCTTTTCCAGTTCCATTTCCCTTATAGTAAAGAATGGCAAGACACATCTTTCCGTCATTGTTCAAACAGTCCTTTTCTGAAGCCATTGCTAATGCCCGATAAGCTTTTCCCCAATCTTTTCGTTGAAAATATGCTATTCCCATGTAGTTATAGGCATCGTTATATCCAAATGATACAGCCTTGTCATAGTATTCAAAAGCTTTATCTGTGTCTGGCGAAGCAACTCCACGCCCACTATAGTAACAAGATGCAAGCAAAGCACAGGCATGACCGCTACGAAGCGAAACAGCCTTTGTCCATAGACGACATGCTTCCTCCAGATTTGCTTTTACATTGAAATAATAAAGACCCAAGCAGACCAATCCTGGGGCATGATTCTTTTGGATAGCCTTATTATACATGTTCATCATAATTTTCTCATCCTTCGCTACTCCCCAACCTTCGCCATACATCTGTCCCAAGGCAACCACGGCTTCAAGGCTGCCTGACTTTGCGGCACGCTGCAAATAGGGCAAAGCCTCCGAATAGGAACTTTTATTGAACAGGCTCATGCCGGTTCTTTCATCGTAGGCGCTTTGCGCCACTGCCGCCACAGTACATAGCAGAAATACCCACGTACAAATAATATATCTCATAACGAATGTCCTTTCTTTTATTCTCAATATTCACTCCAGCCCGTATCTACCCGTGGAAGGCTATCGTCACTTGCATAGATTGTGATGTAACCGGGACCTGCTGATATCTTTATGCGTTGCCCTGAAGCACGCTTCCCGTCATTTCCTCCCAATGAGCTTATCAAAGCATCATACAAGGGACGGGTATTCTTTTTCTCCTTTACTTGCAGATGCAAAGTCATATAGTCTATCTTGGCAGTCGGTTTATCCACCGCAGTCTGTCCCCACCATCCGTCTGAAACCATTTCGTAGAAAGTGCCGTGAGCTTCGAGTGTATAGGATGAATCCCGTCAAATTGAGGATTTGCCACAAACTTGCCTTTCTTGTCTATCAGTCCCCACTTATCGTTTGTCCACACCCAAGCTGCCTTTTCCACAAATGCAACAACTCCTTCAAACTGAGGATTGATTTCTATCTTTCCCGATGTATTGACATAACCGCCCTTCTTTCCCATGACAACAACCGCCAAATCCGAATGATAGAACGGATAAGCCCCTTGAAACTGTGGATTGATAATAATCTTACCTTTTCCGTCACACCAGCCATACGAATCCCCCATTTTTATTACATACCGGTCACCGTCTGCTTTCATTTCCGCAAATTGGGGATTAATCACATACTTGCCGGACTTATCGATAACTCCGTACATATCGCCCGACTTAACAATCGCCTTTCCATTCAAAAAGAAAGAGGCTGCATCAAACTGGCAGTTTATCACGTTTTTCCCTTTCTTGTTCACATATCCGTATTTCCAATCCTTATTTCGCACAGCAGCCAGCCCATCTACGAAATTTGTCTCAAAAGACATACCTTCGGGCAACTCAAAAACCTTCTTTCCGTCTTTATCGATTACCCAACCTCTCTCATTGTCATCTTCCACAATTGCCAATCCTTCGGAATAGTTATAGACGTACCGTGCCTGCTTCAACGTAAAGAGGGAACGTCCTTTCGTGTCTATCAATTCCGGTGCTCCCATAGGTTTCACCACCCAAGCCCTGTCTTCATAGAAATCCGTTGCGCCACTGTACTGAGGACTTATCACATATTTGCCCGATTTATCTATAAATCCGGCTTTTCCGTCAGCCCGCACTTTCGCCAGTCCATCTGCAAAGCAGGATACATTGTCAAACTGAGGATTAATCATATATTCTCCTTTCGCATTGATAAATCCCCACTTATCACCCTGCTTTACGGGCATCAATGAGTAATCCACGTCACTATCATAACCGGAGGAGCAAGAAGCCAACAGGACGATTGCCAAAAGCAATTTCATTCCCAAATAAGTAAAATGTCTCATAATTGTTTTATTGTTGATTAATATTCTATTTTCATTGTTTGGCAGGTACTCTGACTTCTCCGTCAATAGTCAAAGAACCATCATCACGGTTGAATTTCAATGTCATTTCAAGGGGAGCCTCTTCCGGATAATCGGCAAAACGCCGTTGCACTTTTGCATAATCCTTATTTATTTCAATGATAGAATCGATGACATAATAAGCATCATCCACGCTGCTATAAATGCCATACCCATAACATTCCTGTCCCATAAATTCATTGTCCTGAGGTGCTTTAATTTTCTTATACAGGCTCAATTTATAATATAGAGTAGAAAAGTCCTCACCATTCTTATCGGTGTATTCCCATTCGCCATTAAAAGGCTTGTCATCCGGTATCAGATGAAAAGTATAGTCCATATTCTTGATATAGACAGCCTTTGTTTCGGGATAATAGACAAGCGTGTCTATCGACAAATCTTCCCAACCTCCCGCCGACACCACTCTATAAGAATTATGTCCCAGATAACGCACCGAATCTATATCATAATGATAGATACGGGAAATATTGGAGAAGTCCATCCAACCATAACTCTTTCCATTTCCACTCGGCAAATCATTGTCCGCTGTAAAAGTCCGTTCGGAAAGGTTCAGTTCCATACAATAAACTATGCCGTCCACTTCTTCCATCTGCCCTCTGAACGAGGGGTCTTTAATCGCAGACATTTCCCAGCGTCCTTGCAAGGGTTCGGGAATATCCTGTTCCTGCACGGCGATGCTGTCGGACCCCGCCGCGCTCTCGCCTTGCTTCTTAGAGGAACAACCGGCAAACATCAACAGCACACACAGTGCCGAGCAAAAACACATCATTCTTTTTCCTAAAGCATTCATACTTGTATATTATTTAAGGTTACACATTCATCCTCTCACCACTTCACTTCCGCAAACATAACCTTCTTGGTCTGCGGATTCCAAGGTTCCGAACTGCTGATAATCCATTCCCAGCGTTGCAGATAGACGGCTTCATCCTTGATACCGGGAATCACGACACGGCATTTCACTTTCGCGCCTTTCAAGAAAGAGACGGAACTGCCACCCGTAACGAAAGTATTGGAATCTCCTACATAAACCTTCGTGTAGGATCCGGAATAGCTGTTGCCTTTATCATCCAACGAACCGGACTTGTCGCGATTGAACCACACTCGCCAGTCCTCCCGATTATTGGTCATCGTAAACTGGAACTCAACGGTATCGACATTCTTCAGGCAGGACAGAAATTCTATCTTCACCTCGGAATCGCAAGAGGTAATCTCCTTGCAAGAGCCTTTCTTGTCGGAACCGCCTTCGCCGCCCCCTTCGCCGCCTTCTTCCTTGTCGCCGAACAGCACGTTGACTTCAAGCGGAACGGACGCTCCGTCGGCTTCCACAAGCAGGTTCGTGGTCTCGTCTTTAGTAATCTTCTCGCGGCTCAGGGTGAGCACCACCGCACTGTTTTTGCCTTGCCCTGTGCTGCCGGATGCCGGAGTTATAGACATAAAGTACCGCCGCACCGCCTATGCAGGCATTACGCACGTTCTCCCAATTGTCCGCCCTCGTGTTGTAAGTTTGCTGGTGCTTGGGCTGCTCGTGCATTTTCTTGACGTAGGAGCTGCGCAGGTTATCGGAAACAATGATGCCGGCAGCAAGCGCCACTTCTCCACCCAGAATGCAAAGCCCCTTCACGGTGCTACCCTTGTACATTTGTCCCCAACCGGGCACAATAAGCGAGCGCATCATGCCCCGCGCACCATATTTACGCGTGAAACGCAGACGGTCGAACTGCGGGACGGGCGTATCAGCCACCCCGAACAATACGTAGCAATGGTATCGGCTGCCACCGGGATAGTATAGTAGATGTACTCCCAATATTCGTCGTACTTGGTGGAGGTCACGTTGATTTCCTCATCCTTTATCTTATAGTGGAAATTGTAAACGGAAGCTGTATTTATCTGCCCGTTGCGGTCTTCCGTACGAATGTCGGTTTCCGCCTCACCGCTGATTTTCCAAGACTGCCCGATGTAGCGCGAAAGAACTGTCAGACACTCTTGACGGGCGCCTTCCAAGGTTTCGCTTTCAGCTTCCGCCAACTGATAATGAAAGGTTGAATTGGTGGTTTTAGGCGTTTTGTCCGTCAACCATGCGGGGCGTGTCTTGTCCGATTTCCGAATCACCGTCTGTGCCCGGACACCGGGAGAAGCCAGGAAGCAGCACGCCAGAAGAAGAACGGCCGCAAGGCCGGTTCTAAAGTCTGATTTTTTCATACGAATATACAATGTTTATACTTATTTATTACAGAAACAAGACGACTATAAAATATATATCACCCTACAATAATACTGATTATAAATAACATTACGCAATATTTTTCATGAAAACATTGTTACTTTTCTTTGCTTGTCACGGAAAACCGTGACAAAACATTTCAACTAAAATCTCTCTTAACACATAATGTATAGATTAAAGAGATGCAAAAGCCGGAAACATGCCCCGCTTGCCTCCGGTTCTCTATTTTGAACAATATGACAATATTTTTCACAACTCCGAATAAAAGGGGAAACAAAAGAGAAAAAAACAGCAAGGAGTAAACTCATAATGTGTATATTTGCAGCACATCATAATTTATTTAACAAGAAGAACAAAACCGGAAAGGTTACTGCTCTACAAAGAACATGTATTACTTCAGTATCAAACTCCATGCTTTAGCCCTCCGTAGGGTATCAAAGGCCAGACAACCCATCGAATCATTTTTCAACGGGCTGAATGAGAAAACAAATATTCAAAAAGCGATGAAAGTCAGATCAACATCTGAACTTCTCGTACATACGATGGGTAAAATTGCCATCGCATTTATTTATCAATTTATCTAATTTTTTAAAACAAGAATCGGAGTTCAACTGCTGATTCGCATTAATTATATAACTTATTCAGCCAATCTACAAAAATCTTTGCCTGTTCAGCATCCGGATTCAAAATGTGAGCAGTAATAGCCTGCCCTATAGGTTTCCCGGGTTCATCTTGCCATGCCAAGAATGTATGTATTTTAGCTTTAGAGCGATGAACTTGTTTATAACGTTGGATTCCCGTCGATTCCAATTCGGACAATATCGCTTCAGATTTCAGAAACAAAGAATCTCCTGCCGGAATCATATTTAAGGCAAAGTCCTCCAACATCCCTTTCAAAGTGTTGTCAGGCATAATCCAGATGCCTACAATCGCATCATAGTCATTCACCGGATGCAATATCAAGCCATCGGGAGACAGCTCCAAACCGTCACAATCATATTTGCCACTTCCCTTCAATACATCCACCAATTGTTTCCACCGTTTCTCTATATCCACATCAGCATCAAGCACAATTCCTATACGCTGATAAGCTAAGGGATTGGTAAGCGCAAGCCTGAATAATCCGACAACATTTTCTACGCTTTCACAGGGTTTAATATTGAAATTCTGGTTCACATGGTGACAGCCACATAAAGAAGAAATAACATGAAGATCATTTTTCCCCTCAACAAACAAATAATAAGAGAAACTCTCTTTTAGCTTACTCATATCTCTATCGTATTTCAACATCATTTTGTGCTATGAATCCCATTGCCTTCTCATCATTATAGTTTACGGCAACAATATCTCCGTTTCTATTATCCAGACGGATAATCTGCCCTTGTTTTTCTTTATTTACAGCAATGAAACTGTCTATACAATCCCGGCTATGCGAAGAGACAAACACTTGAATATTCATTTTTTGAGAAAGCATGAAGATAATTTCCCACAACCGGTTCTGTACTGTATAGTGAAGTCCCGTTTCAAATTCATCCAATAAGAAAACACCGTCCTTGCAATTGACCAAGGCAAGAATTATTGCAAGAATTCTGTTGATACCATCACCCATCGAACTCAGACGGACACGTTCACCCGTACCCTTTAAAGTAACAAAAGGAACACGCCGATTGGAATATTCATTTTCATTCAAGAAGTTCAGCCGGTCAATTCCGGGTTCTATAATACGCAAAGCTTCCAAAACATATTCTTCTCTGTCGGACAAGGATATACGGTCGAAAAGCAAAACACTTCTTCGAAGATAAAAATCCCCTGCCAATACATATTCAAATGGTATTTTATCCTTCACATTACCCAAAACGCTACGCTGAAAGAAAGGTATTATCACAGGAGAACCAGAACCGGAGAACACTTCCAAGCCGTCACCTATATACTGAAATGAATGATTATTTGATTCGATATCTGCATCATTATAAGTCCAACGTTTGGTCTGCAATTCTCTCTGTTCCTCGGCTATATGTACAAGCCTGATGTTCACCTTATCATGCTGCTCACCAATGGAGATAGCCGTAGAATCCGTAAAGTCCATCTTACGCCCAACAAACAAAGAACTATAATGTTCCAACAAGACCTTAGCTGAATCCACTTCTCCTTTAGTGAAATCCACATTCACCATTTCTCCCCTGAAATCCAAAATCGTTTTCAGCCACTCGTCATTCCCGTTTGCCAAATAAATGGAAACAGCTTCCAGCAACGTAGATTTCCCCACATTGTTGCGCCCCACTATCAGGTTGACCCGGGCGAGTGAATCAAGCGACAGCTCTCTTAGGTTCTTATAGTTTTTGATATACAACGACTTCATATTCCAAAGCTTTTTGTTTACTGCAAAATAAAGAAATTATTTTGAGATAGCCCTCATTTAAAGACTTTTTCATGCAACCTTCCACAAAAAGAAACCGCATGGAAATGCTTCCATACGGTTTTTTGTTATTAAAAGGATAGAATTCTATACTCAATGTAAATCAATTCTCATAAACTAAATATATTTCGTTCGTACTGAAATTTATTTCCCAACTACCATTTTCTGACTTTTCCCATTGATATTGGTTTGCCATACAATCCCACCAATTCTGAAATTTTCGTCCAGTCTCTCCCAAGTCTTTTACCAGTTTCTCATACAAAGCTTCATTATCTATTGTCACAATCTTTGCCAATTCATTCAAGCCATTGCGGCGTTCAAAAAGAGTTTGAATCTCTATTTTCTCTTCTTCCGTAACGGTTCCAACTAATTTTTTCATAACTTATTTCATTTTAAATCTTTTCGTATATCAAATGGGTCTAAATAACTTAGTTCCTTTATCTCCTTATTTGAAAAGCAATCTTTAAATCGGCGTATCTCCTGCAATAAATCACGCGATACATTCCGTTCCAGATGTGCAGTCACACACTGTTCATGCGAAGGGGTATTTACTTCTAACGTCATTTTACTGTTCAACCAAATGCAACGTTTGCATTGATAAGCATCGCAATGCCGACAAAGAGGTGCATATTCCAGACGATACAATTGAGGATTTTTTATGGAAAGCCCTTTGTCAAGGCTACCGATGGGATAACCATTACCCGACAAATAAAATGCAGGACATGTATAGAAATTCCCATCCGGTGCTAATGTCACACTTTCCCATCCGGCATTACAATTGTTCATGGCATCAAGCATCATGCGGTCAGTCAACAGATTCAGTTGAGGCATTGCCCCTTTTTGACATAAATCACTCAGCGATGGGATAAATGTCTCCAATGCTGATTTATAAATATCAAAATCTGTCTCTGTAAAGGTTTCTACATCTGTCAATATAACGTTCAAACGAGCAACCTGAGTCAACACTCCCTCTATTTTGTCATGACAATCAAAGAAATCTTTCTTTCCCGTTCTCAACACATAAACTCTATCTTTATTCAAACGGCAGGTCATTAAATCCTCCCAACAATCCATCACAACAATATCTGCTTCCTTGCTACAAACCGCAGGCATAATTTTGCAATGAAACATTGTTTCAATGGCAGTTGTGTATTCTTGCGGCAATTCATAAGCAGGATAGACGAACTGGAGCATCAAGTTCTCCTTCATCGCCCAAAGAATGGCGGCTTCAAGATCCGATAAACTGATTCGTTTACATTCAGTCTTCGGATTGTCATAATGGCAATAAGAGACAGCGGTATCGTCCAATAGAACAACTAAATATTTCAGCATAACGTCATTTTATTGGTATTATATTTTTCGTCTGCTTCTTGCCTATAACGAAGTTTACTCCAATAGTAGTTATTGGCTCGTACTCGTGCTTTATGCATCTTGCAGATAGCGGTAGAACGCTGATAAATAGTTGGCGTATCGGCTGCATCATAATTCTCGCCCTGACACCACGCACAACCACTCGCCACTTCACAATCAATGCACTCCTGTGTACTCTGGGTACAGCGATCCAACATAAGAAAAGGGCGTAGCTTATTCTTATCAATACCATCATGAATATTTCCAATAATCCAAGCTTTCTTGTTACGCAGAGAGTATTGTGCAAAACGAGTACAAGGATAGAAGTTTCCGTTTGCATCTACGGCAAGCATCATTCCTGCGCCGCACCAGTTCTGATTCTGTAATTTGCAATCTAACGGAACACCGAGATGTTCACTGAAAAAAGAACAGGCGTAGTCCTGGTAATAACCTTCATCAATGATAGTGTCCGCCAACAGCAGCAACTGTTCTTCAAACAAGGCATCATCTCCTGTTTTCCAAACGTCCTCGAACACACAGTTTATATTCACCTGATGGATTCCTAACGCATAAAGATGAAGAACACTTTCTTTTATATAAGGTATATCGGCACTGCTGATGGTGACTTTCGTACTTGCATCAGGAAATTGCGACAACCATAAAGGAATATTACGCACTACATCTTGATATGATCCTTTCCCGCTTGCCTTATACACCCGATTGATATCATGCTTCAGTTCTGTTCCATCAATGGTAATGCCAATGCTGAGATGGTTCTTATTCTTGTCTATAAACCGCTGGACTTTTTCTTCATGGTAGTTGATGCCATTGGTAGAGAAGCTGAAACGATAAGAATTAAACCAATGATGGTGCTTCTTAAACTGTTCCATCTTGATATAATCACAAATTCTGTCTATCAGATCTATCTCTAAAAAAGGTTCTCCACCAATAAAATCCCATACTACCGACTCCTCCGCAAAGTCATTCTCATGATTGAGAATATAGTCAACAGCCTGCTTGGCTACTTCCCAAGGCATTCGCTCATTTGAGTTCTTTCCTACGAGATAGCAATATTTGCAGGCAAGTTGGCAATCTTTGGTGACGATAAAAGTGATGGATTTAGCCATTCCACCTTTCCATACATCATTTGTTTTAATTCGAATCATATTTATTTCAGTCATTCATTTGCATACAAATATGGGTACATGAATGTAAACAATACTGTTCGCATCTTCCTAAGCAAGTGTTGACACATTGCCCTTGGCAAGTTCTGTCACAAGTAATACGACATGAGACGCTACAGCCCGTCCTGCAAGTCGCGTCACAATTCTGCGCACATCCCCGGTTACAACTGTTACCGCAACCAGAACAAGAAGACGAAGTTGCAGAGTCCTTGCAATTATTACCACAGTTATCCTTACAACCATTAGTGCAATTTGTACTGCAGTCAGAACAGGAAGAGGACTTGGCTGTATCATTACATCCTGTATTACAACCATCTTTACACGTATTCTTACA
This sequence comes from Bacteroides helcogenes P 36-108, assembly GCF_000186225.1. NCBI lineage: Bacteria > Pseudomonadati > Bacteroidota > Bacteroidia > Bacteroidales > Bacteroidaceae > Bacteroides > Bacteroides helcogenes. Next base: position 866,712 of record NC_014933.1, read on the forward strand.
TCCATCTCCACAACCACCTTGTGCTGTTCCTACACAACTGCTGCTACAAGATGAGCCACAGCCGCTTTGTGCAGTTCCAGTACAACTATTGTTACAGCCAAGAGGTTCATCATCCTTTCCACAACTATCCAGTATGGGGAGAACAGTAATAAGCCCTAAGAATGGAATAGTTCGCTTGAGGGCTTCTTTGAAAAATTCCCGACGTGAAATTCCCATATTTTGTTTTATATCAAATTATTAAAGAACATACCAATCACTTGCTCGCATTATATAATGATAGCAAATATTATTATCAATATTGGTAAATCGAATATCCGTCTCACTGGAAAAATAGATATAAGTATTAGCTCCCGAATATTCCAGTTTTCCACCATCTTTCTTAAAATAGAATTTTCCACTCCCATTTTCAATATACATTGATGAAACGTAATCAGCCGTCTTCGCCAAATACCCTCCACCAGTCATATCTACTTTATAAGTACCTTTAGGTATTATTTCATAAGTCATGTCGAAAAAAAGAGTATAAAGTGTCATATGTACAGGATATGTTTCTTCCGTCGTTGAATACCTGGTATATTTATTGGTTATCTTGAATTCATTGCCAAGGGTTTGTACCGACACCTCATCACCATAATATTCCACACTTGAATTTTTCAGAGAATATGCTCTTATATAATAAGTGGTTGCACCTTTTAACCCGGACAAAGTCAAATACAATTTTCCACCTACCTCAGTTGCAGTTGTTACATTGTCTGTAATACTGGGATTAGGAGAGGTACCATAACAAATATCAATTTTGCTTACTCCGCTCGGAGCTGCAGACTTAAGTAAAATCTTATCTGCATAGATGTCCGTAGTTTCGAAATGTGTCTTTAGGATTCCCATCGTTTTAAAATCGTCTTGTTCTCCATAGTAATACTTTCCATTAATTTTCGCGAATATCCGAACATAATAAGTAGTCTCAGGCTTCAATTCATTCAATGTATATCCGATAGTACTACCCGAAATAATCACTTTCGTATTATCAATTGTCGGCATTGCTGATGTAGAATAACAGATGCCCACTTCCTCAGTCTGCATGCCGAAAGTTTTAATTGTAGCACTTATATAAGCGGCATTTGAAGTAATAGAAGATATTTGAGGGGCAGAGATTTCTGCAGCAGCTTCAGTAGTAAACGTAGTCTGATCTCCATACTTGGCAGCACCATCCAATATAGCATATATGCGAACAAAATAAGTAGTACTTGCTTCCAACTTGGTCATTGCATAAGAGAGGCTCTCGCCGGACAAAGCTATCTTTTTATCATTTACCGTTGGCGATTGAGCAGTAGAATAGCAAATGCCGACTTCTCCCAATTTAACTCCCAGTGCCTTAACAGTTCCTGACACAACAGCCGAAATAGAAGTAACGTCAGACACTTCCGGCTTCGAAATCTCCACTCCTTTATTCACTACCGTAATCTGGCAAGATGCCGCTTTATCACCATCTTTTGTAGTGGCTTTAATGGAGACTTTACCTTCTGAAACAGCGGTCACCTTACCGGTAGCAGCATCTACGGTCGCTATCTTACCATCACCAGAACTCCATATCACAGATTTGTTAGTTGCATTCTCCGGCACCACGGTTGCTTCAAGTGTAAGTTCATCCCCGGCAACCATAGTTGCCTCCGTAGGCTTTATTGATACTCCTGTCACATTAACTACCTTAGCAACCACCGTCACCTTGCAAGTTGCTTTCTTCTTACCCACTAGTGCAGTGGCAGTGACAACAGCCTCACCAGACTCCACAGCCGTTACCATTCCTGACTCATCCACCATTGCAATACCAGGTGCACTCGAACTCCACACATGTCCTTTATTTAGTGTTTCAGTCGGCGTAAAGGAAGCAATCAATCGTTCTGTCTTACCTTTTTCCAAAGTGAGTTCACTTTTATTTAAAGCAATATCTGGAGTCACCACCTCATTATCATCACTCTTACTACACCCTAAAAATAACAGTAAGCAAAACAATGATACAATCTTAGCAGAAATATGTACAACCAACCCACTACTAAACTTTTCTCTTTTAAGCATTATCATGTAGATTAACGCCTATAGAACTTCCCCTGATTCGGCAGTATACAAAAAAGACGTGGGAGTCTGTACTTCGCTTATCCCGACTTCAGGCTCTCGCATTGCCCATCTGGAAGGATAAGCAACTCAGCCAGCCCACGCCGAGACGTATATACAGAACACCACGTCAAACGCAATGTTTGAATAAAACACCCCATGTGGACGCTTTCGTTGCCGTATCTTCTTCCAGAATCAAACTTGCGAGATTTGAAGTCAGAAGATAACGTTCGTAAACGTCTTTTCTTATTAAAATAATAAAAATCTCCCTCTAACCCACTGGCTAGCTGAGATTGTGACAAAGTTAAGAAGGATTATTTGATATCCAAAATAAGTTTAAATATTTTCAATATCCAATTTTCACCATATAGTGTCTATTTTCCGTTGAACAGTAATATTTAACAGACAAAGAAAGTGTTCTTATATACAAGAAGAAACAGTGTTCAGAGATTATAATCTAAAACATTTTACCTTACCTGTTCCTTACCTACTCCCTACCTACTCCTTACCTTCTCCCTACCTTCTCCTTACATACTCCTTCCTTATAGGTTAGGAGAAGGTGCGGTTCAGTTCCCTCTTTGCCCTGCAATATCTAAGAAGCGGAATGGAAATCAAACCCCTATCAAACGCTCAAAGAAGAAATTGAAGACAAACCTTCAGAGCGCAGGCCTAAAAGATAAATATTATTCATACCTTTGTAGAACAAGTGTAGAAAACATTCTCTGCACTATAAAGTAAACAAAGGAACAGAAAGCCTCCACCACACTTTCACAAACAACAAACTATTAACGACTAAAGCTAAACGAACATGGGAAAAATTCAGAAAGGAACTCTCGGCGAATTCACCGGGAAAATAGGAAATCTTGTAGGATGCAACTGGAAAGGAGTGCCTTATATGCGCTCCCGCCCCACACACATGACCAATCCGCGCACCAAAGAACAACAACGTCAACGGGGCAAGTTTACAATAGCCATGGACTTTCTTCGCACCATCACCCCTTTTGTGCGAATTGGCTATAGAGAACTTACCACGAACCAAACTGCATTCAACGCCGCCATGTCCTACATCATGAAAAATGCGATTATAGATAATGGACAAGGGCCGGAACTTGATTACAACAAGGTACTTGTATCACACGGCAGCTTGATGCAAGCATTCAAAGCCACTGCAATACTGGAGGCCGACAATGTACTTTTCACTTGGGAGAATAATAGCGGACAGGGAAATGCAACGGACTCTGACGTTGCCCTCCTGTTAGTGTATAACAAGGAGAAGAACCTTGCCATTTACAACACTACGGCTTTCAGACGCTCTGACAGCAAATCGGTACTTGAACTTCCCAAAGACTGGACCGGAGATGAAATGGTTGCTTACCTAAGTTTCTACAGCGTTTACGACGAAAGCACAGCCAATAGTATTTGCCTGCCACTTACCGCTTCATGAATTCGCGCCGTTCTTCTTCGGGAAACTTCTCGATGGCATATCGCAAGGCCGTGCGCGGCATCTCTTTGCCATGTTTCTCCAGAAACTGCACCAGCAGATCCTTGTCACGCTTGCCCATCTCGCGAAGCATCCATCCGATGGCCTTCTGCATCAGGTCGTGAAGGGGTCGAACGGAGTGTGCAGGAATATGTGCAGAGTGTGCATCTATGTGTACACTTGTGTACAAAAGATGCTCCGAAAGGCGGATAATATCGATGAAATCGTTGTTTTTAATAAATGTATAGGTGGACACCACGGCAATACGCTTGTCCCACAGCAACGGGCTATCCGCCAGGCGATAGAGCACGTCGCGCGGCTTATCCTTCAAGTATTCGCCCACGATGCCGGGGGCAGACAGATCCACCAAGTCCCAGTTATTGATACGGCCGGTCTGTGCCAGATAGAACTCGAAGATGGCTTTCCGTTCCGTCTCGTCACACTTCCTGAAGCGTTCCACCAACATTAGCAAGGCACAAAGACGGCACTCGTGCCACTCGCTCTGCAGCAATCCGGCCATTACCTCGAAAGGCTTGTCCTTATGCCGCTTTGCCACCAGACGGGTATTCGGAACCACTACGCCCAAAAATCTGTCGCCTTCGCCATACTGCCCCTTCCCTGTCTTGAAAAAACGGGGAAGATATTCTCTTTTTACCGGATCGATATACGCTTCCAGCTCACACCGGATGACGGCGATTGCCTCGGCCGTTTCTTCCGTTGAAATCGGGGTATTATGCATCTCCTCCCCGGCTTTTCCTCTTTCCTTTGTCATTATTCACAGCTTGATTTACACATACTTGTGCCTTGATGCAGGCGGACAAAAATACGACAAATCTATCGGAACTATGAAAAGTTATCTCTAATTTTGCAACCGTTATTCCAAATCTTTAAAACCATACGCTATGCATAAAGCTTTTTTAGGAGCACTCTGCTTCATGTCTCTTGCCCTGTCCCTGCACGCCCAGTCTCCCCGCGAGAAGGGATTGCAAAGTATCAACCGCGCTTCGGCCCAAGCCGTCGTGGAATTTCTGGCCGACGACGAACTGCAAGGACGCGAGGCGGGTATGCACGGTTCGCGGGTAGCTGCCCGCTACATAGTGTCGTGCCTCAAGGAAGCGGGAATAGCCCCGTTGGACAAGGACGGCTACTACCAGCCCTTCGAGGCATGCAGCAAGGAGAGGCAACAGCGGGGACGCTGGCAGGTGCACCCCGACTCCATCGCTGCCCTGAAGCAAGGCACTTACCGTTCGCTCCCGATGAGCAACGTGTTAGGATTCATCCCCGGCGAACGTGCCGACGAGTATGTCATCGTAGGCGCCCACTTCGACCATCTGGGCATAGATGAAACGCTGGCAAACGACCGGATATACAATGGTGCGGACGACAACGCTTCAGGCGTCTCTGCCGTGTTGCAGATAGCACGCGCCTTCACGGCTACCGGAAAAAGACCGTTGAGAAATGTCATCTTCGCCTTTTGGGACGGAGAAGAAAAAGGCTTGCTCGGCTCAAAGCACTTCGTACAGAACTTCCCCGCCGTGGATCGGATAAAAGGGTATCTCAACTTCGACATGATAGGGCGCAACAACAAGCCCGAACAACCGCAGCATGTGGTCTATTTCTATACCGCCTCCCACCCCGCCTTCGGTGATTGGCTGAAGCAGGACATCATGCGATATAAATTACGGTTGCAACCCGACTACCGCGCCTGGGACCGCCCCGTGGGCGGAAGCGACAACGCTTCTTTCGCCATGCACGACATCCCTGTCATCTGGTATCACACCGACGGACATCCCGATTATCACCAGCCGTCGGACCACGCCGACCGCCTGAACTGGGAAAAGGTTGTAGAAATCACCAAGGCGTCTTTCCTCAACGCATGGAACCTTGCCAACGAAAGCCAATATTAATCCGCAAGAAACAAAACATCAAGAATACATGGTTTTAAATTACATCTGGGTAGCATTCTTCGTAATAGCCTTCATCGTGGCTCTCTGCCGGCTCATCTTCGCGGGAGACACGGAGATATTCACGCAACTTGTCAACTCCACCTTCGACTCTTCAAAGGCAGCGTTCGAGATCTCCTTAGGCCTGACGGGAATACTCGCCCTCTGGTTGGGCGTGATGAAGATCGGCGAGAACAGCGGCATGATCAATGCACTTTCGCGGTGGCTGAGCCCGGTATTCTGCCGCCTCTTTCCAGAAATACCCAAGGGACATCCGGCAATGGGTTCCATCTTCATGAACCTGTCGGCCAATATGTTAGGACTGGATAATGCCGCTACTCCGATGGGACTGAAAGCCATGAAGGAACTTCAGGAGCTCAATCCGAAGAAAGATACAGCCACCAATCCGATGGTAATGTTTCTGGTGCTGAATACTTCGGGATTGATACTTATCCCCGTCAGCATCATGATGTACCGTTCACAGATGGGTGCTGCGCAACCCACGGATATCTTCATCCCGACACTGATAACTACGGCCGTCTCAACGCTTGTCGGAGTCACCGCCGTCAGCATGGCGCAACGCATCAACCTGCTGAACAAGCCCATTCTCATCCTGATTGGCTGCGTCAGCCTTTTCTTTGCCGCACTCATTTACCTGTTCAGCCGGATAAGCCGCGATGAAATGGGAGTATATTCCACCTTAGTAGCCAACATACTGCTATTCTCCATCATACTGCTGTTCATCCTTTGGGGACTATGGAAGAAAATCAATGTGTATGACGCCTTCATAGAAGGCGCCAAGGAAGGTTTCTCCACAGCCATACGCATCATCCCCTATTTGGTGGCTTTCCTTGTCGGAATCGCAGTATTCCGCACTTCCGGAGCAATGGACATATTGGTGGGCGGCATCGGACACGTGGCAGGGCTGTTCGGATTAGACACCGGCTTCGTAGGAGCCTTGCCCACTGCCTTGATGAAATCGTTAAGCGGCAGCGGGGCCAACGGACTGATGATAGACACCATGAAACAATATGGAGCAGATTCTTTTGTGGGACGGATGAGTTGTGTGGCGCGCGGTGCGTCCGATACCACGTTCTATATACTTGCCGTATATTTCGGCAGCGTAGGCATCACCAAAACGCGCAATGCCGTGACCTGTGGATTGATTGCCGATTTCTCCGGCATCATAGCGGCGATCATTATCAGCTATATGTTTTTCTTTTAAGCCAAACTTATAGCCTCTTCAGTGAAAGAAATAAAGAAATAATAATATGATCAGTTATCAGACAGAGGGCGTGGAAATGCCCGCCATCAAAAAACGTGAAACGACGGAATGGATCAAAGCCGTTGCCGCCTCCTACGGGAAAAAAACCGGTGAAATCGCCTATATCTTCTGCTCGGACGAGAAGATTCTTGAAGTGAACCGCCAATATCTGCAACACGATTACTACACGGATATCATTACCTTCGATTATTGTGAAGGGAATCGCCTCAGCGGAGACCTTTTTATCAGCCTTGACACTGTGCGCACCAATGCGGAGCAATTTGCCGGCAATGATTATGAACGGGAGTTATACCGTGTAATCATCCACGGTATTCTTCACCTATGCGGCATCAATGACAAAGGGCCGGGAGAACGGGAAATCATGGAAGAGGCAGAGAATAAGGCATTGGCAATGAGGCTGTAAAGGCGTAGTATTCAATCAACTCTACTCTTATTTCTTCACCGAGAATTTATAGATACAATGACTATCATACTTCTCTCCCGGTTTTAGCAACGCTGACGGCCACTCCGGTTTATTGGGGGTATCGGGATACTTCTGAGTTTCGAGACATACAGAAGCACGGTGATTGTACACGATCCCTTTCTTTCCGGTAAGCGTACCGTCGAGGAAGTTACCGGCATAAATCTGAATACCAGGTTCGTTAGTGTAAACATCGAGAACAATGCCTGTAAGGGGAGATTCGAGCGTAGCACATGGACGGGAATCGTCGCCACGGGTATTAAGCACCCAGTTGTGGTCATATCCCTTACCGTACTTCAACTGCACAAAGTCATTATTGATACGGGCTCCTACAGCAACGGGCTGACGGAAATCCATATCAGTACCTTCTACGGAAGCTATTTCACCGGTAGTCATGAAAGTGCTGTCCACAGGGGTATAAGAGTCGGCATCAATGGTAAGCAGGTAGTCTGAGTTAGTTCCCGAAGGATTGCCATCGAGGTTGAAGTAAGAATGATTAGTCATGTTGACTACGGTAGTGCGGTCTGTTTCGGCACTGTAGCGGATGTCGATGGCATTGTCATCGGTCAGGGTAAAGGTTACTTTACAAGTCAGATTGCCCGGGAAACCTTCTTCACCGTCTTTGGAAAGATAAGTCAACTCCAAAGCTTGATCGCTAAGAGGACGTGCATCAAAGACCTGATACTGAAAGCCACGGGGACCACCATGCAGGCAATGACCATAGTTATTTTGAGGCAACTGGTATTCTATACCGTCGAGCGTAATCCTGCCTTGATTGATACGGTTAGCATAACGACCGATGGATGCGCCGAAATCGGAAGGATATTTGATGTAATCCCGGATAGAGTCGAAACCTAATACCACATCTTTCATCACACCATTCTTATCGGGTACTATCACTGATACGATACGTCCGCCGAAGTTTGTGATACAAACTTCCATGCCGTTTTTGTTTTTCAGTACAAACAAGTTTGTTTGCTTGCCATCAACCTCTGTTTGGAAGTTAGCAGGGGCTAAGCCCGAAGCAGTTGTTTCCACATTCTGCTTGCTTGTGCAGGCTGATGCCAATAGCACCCACCCGACTAATAAAGTCACTAATCTGTAGTTCATATTCTTTAAATTTTTGTATCATTTGGATGCTCCCAAGTATCGCTCGGCACGACCCGGTGTGAAGAGTTCCCAAAGGGAAGCTACCGTCCACCCCGGAGCAAAGATGTTGTTATAATAACCTTTTCCGTTTTTGCCGTAGTCCCAATTGGTGTGTTGCACTACTTCGGGGTAATAACCTACTTTGGCAACACCACACATGTGCTCTTCGTAAGGTAGAAGTTGGCGCATAGAAGTAGATATTACTTCGGAGAAGTCGGAGAAGCGAGGCTCGTCATACTGTTTGGCAAGCCAGTGCAGAACGTCGGCAAATTCGAAGATAAACACGTCGATATGATTATTTTCTACCGATACATTGCCCCAACCACGGGTTTTCAAACCGATATCGCCCAACATTTGCCCTTCGGCAAAAGGAACATCCCAGGTATAGTACCATGATAAGGCAAAATAGGCGGCTTTCTTAGACAAATCGGCATAGCGTGCACGTTCTGCTCCTTTGGTGGCCAAAGCCAGATAGTAAGTAGCAGTAGCGGCATACAGTGAAGCTTCTTTATCCTCGCAGTTGGCATCAAGCGTAGACGAGAAATAATCAGACTTGGATATCAGTTCCTTTTCCAGATAATCGGCGGTACGCTTGGCACTTGCCAGGTAGCGTTTGTCTTTGAAATACTTGGATGCCATTACCAAAGGCAACGTAGCCGAAGGAGTGCTACCACCGCTTGCATCCACGATAGAGAAGTCGTCTTTGAACTTGCGGGGGAAACTTCCGTCGGGGTTCTGCAAACGCAGGAAGGCATCGAGCATACTCTTCATCCGTTTCTCCCATTCAGGATGCTTGCGCCCCTGCTGCTTTTCGTAGTTCAAGTAATTCAGTACTGCATATACACCTTCCGATTGACGGCGGATGCTATGAATCGGCTCTTTAAAGTCACGATTATAATGAACCACTTCATTAAAGAAACCTGCCGGAGAGAAACCATTCTGAAGATAAGTATCGAAGATGCTATTGGCATTCGTCACTAAGTCTGTACGATTCTTTTGCGCTCCATATTCCAAAGCATTAAATGCATTGAGCAGAGTACGTCCTACAAAACCTACTTCAGCAACATCGGTACTGGCACAAGTGGCGGTTTCAAGTTCAACACCCGAATAATAATGGGTAGGTGTATTGCCTACATAACTTTCTACAAAGAAGTTGCTCATGACTTCTTTCATACGATCCACCGTATAAGGAGTATCTACTTTCTGTGGACGATTGGTATCGTAGCAATACTCCCAAGTGCGCTGCACACAGTCCGAGAAGTCGGCGGCAGCTCTTTCTGACAATTCCCAGGTAAGGGAAATACTATCACCTTTGCGAAGCAATTGATAAGCCTCAACAGCAGGAGCCAGTGTAAGCTTGCGGATGTACGTCTTAGGAGCTTCCTTGTAGGGAAAACCATAAGAGAGTACCGTTATTCCATCAGCATTCTCAAAACCGGTATAGCCGATGGAAGTCTCTCCGGAAAGGATTACTTCTCCCTCTTTATGCGTAGTCAATGCTTCTTTATCAAATTTATCAATGCGGATAACGGACATCGACTTGCCGTTTGCCGGACTGAATACAGCCGTGAGCGGAGTGCTCAGACGGTCTTCACGTATCAGCCAACTATCCGAAGTATGAAATGAAGGGGCTTCTTTAGGTGAGCGCAAGTTGCGACGATACCAAAAGCCGGGCATATAGAACTGGCAGTCATCATGGCGGTAGCCTGTCTTTACCTGTTCTCCATAATTGAAGTAAACATTTTCCTGGGCTTTAAGGGTCACTGTGATGCGCTGATTCCCGTCTTTCTCTACCACTTGACGGGTGATACTTAGCGGCAGTTTATCAGCAGCCTGACAAGTATAGATGCCATCGGCCCGCTTCTTAATAGTAAGCGGATAGTTACGGGCATCGTTTCCCGGAATCTTCAAGGAAACGGAAGCCGACACATCCTCCGGGACATCATTCACAGCCCCTACATTTGTAATGCCTGCAAGAAGCATTATCCCCAAAAACAATCTTTTTAGTCTCATAGTCATATCTGTTTTATGTTGTTAGAATACAGGTTTTTCGGACTCTGTGGAAGGAGAAGCTCCCTCTACTGAGGGCCAGCCGTCCTTCCAGTCAATCTTGTCCATCATCAATACACGCCCTTCGGGATTCTTTGTGCTCACGGCATGGTAAAAGAACCAATCGTTGCCGGCATTGTCCTCCACAATCTCAGAATTATGACCAGTGCCTACAAAAGCATTATTCTTATGGATCAGGACTTCGTGTTTATTGTCGAGCATACGTCCGCCATTCTTGTCAACGTATGGTCCGAAAAGACTCTCAGAACGGCCTACGACTGTAGTATAAGTACTGTTCAAGCCCTCACAACAGCTACCTATGGAAGCAAAGAAATAGTAATAGCCGCCTTTCTTATGGATATAAGTGCCTTCGTATGCTGTTCCTGCCACTTGCTGAGGCGTAGCGCCTTCTTTGAGTGAGAGTCCGTCATCCGATAGTTCAATGCCATAAATACCCCGGAAACTGCCCCAAAAAAGGTATTTCTTCCCTCCGTCTTCCATATAGAAAGGATCAATAGAGTTCTGCACATCGATTTCATTGCTACGGAACATCTTTCCATGATCGGTAAAAGGTCCTTCGGGCTTGTCGGCAGTAGCACAGCCGATACCGCAAGTCCATTCGCCTCCCCATACGGACATAGAGTAATAGAGCACATATTTATCCCCTATCTTGTTGATATCCGGCGCCCACAAACCACCTTTTTCTTCAAAGTTGGGACGGGTACGTTCGGTAAAGGCCGTACTCACATATTCCCAATCCACCAGATTCTTGGAACGATGAATCGGCAGATTACGGATATCCTCGGTGGCATACAGATAAAAATATCCATCCTCTCCCTTAATAATGGAAGGATCGGGCAGACTGTAATTAATAACCGGATTCCGGTATACATTCTTCGTTTGTTCTTCCTTATTGTCTTCTTTGGCTAATGTCGATGAGGAACAAGCTACCAAAGAGCACAATACTGATAGGACTAATAACTTTTTCATAAACGTATTTTCATTTCTTTATTTTACTACTTTAGGAGTCATATATTCCTTGCTGATTCTCATACGATCCACACCATCTACCTTTTCGAAAGACACATCGCCGATATACATAGCCCGCGGATGGATCGTGTGCTTGTCTTTATGGGCATGGAATACAAGACGAAGTTTGCCGGCTTTGTCTGTAAACGTGGCACTATGCCCCACTCCAACCAGATCTCCGGGTTTCTGTAACAAAGGATTCTCGTCGTATTTGGTCCAAGTGCCCATTAAGTCGGTAGCTGTGGCACAGCCTATGCCATAGAAAGGACTTTCATAACTATTGGCAGAATAGGTCATATAATAGACTCCGTTACGCTTTATAACGAAAGGGCCTTCATTGACACGCGGCCATACTTCCTCCCAAGCTTGTGATACATGGATGCAAGGATGCATGGTCTCTGTTTTAATGGTTATGAGGTCTTCTTCGAGTTCGGCTACCCAGATATTCAGTCCGTCGTTGAAACGGTCGAAAAAGAGATAAGGTGTACCGTCATCATCAATAAACAGAGAGTTGTCAATACATTTTTCGTCGGCAATCATAGGTGCTTTATTCGTTTGTACAAAAGGGCCTTCAGGCGAGTCGGCTGTTGCCACACAAATATGCTCGTCAGCCGAATAATACATATAAAACTTTCCATTGACTTCATAAACCTCTGGGGCCCAGAACCAACGGTCTGCCCAAACATCCTTTTTATGCAATGCCATGGTTTTATATTTCCAGGTCTGCAAATCATCGGAAGTATAAACCTCGATGCCATCTTCAGCATTAGTGCCGTATGCATAATAAGTACCCTTGTGCAACATAATAAATGGATCGCCGAGAAGTACCGGTGTTTCAACTCCCTCGACGACAATCTCGTCAATATTCTTGTATTCCGAAGAACACGACTGGCAAGAAGTCAGTGCGATCAACGAAAACAGACTCATACAAATAAAATGATTCTTCATAACATATTCTTTATTGGTTCCTTTTGTCCAGTCGTTATCCATAGTTACAACATAAACCGGCTTACTCCAATGAACCAAATCATCGGAAACATAAAAATCCCCGTTTGTAAATACTTCGCCGACAGACAAGCATAAGGTATAGTAAGAAAAGAAAAGCCATGTCGGAAGCATCCTCAATAAGAAAGCACTTCCAAACATAGCCTTCTTTAGTTATTAATAGTTAGGATTCTGAGTAAGCTGCGGAATATCATTCACCTTACTTATTTCAACCTCATCCGTTGGAATAGGCATACGTCTGTGTTTCCCGACTACAAAATTATTGAAATCCTTGTCACGGGCTTTCAGCTCATCTATTCCTGCTTGGGAATCAAGCAAGCCCCAACGCTTCAAGTCAGCCCAGCGCCAGCCCTCGAAACAAAGTTCCAAAGTACGCTCCATTTGGAGGCGCTTGAGGAAGGCATCCTTTGAGCTCAGGCAATCTTTCCACTGACTGTCTTTCAACTTGGACAGACCTGCGCGCTCTCTTACTTTGTCCACATAAACGGCAGCATCGGCAACAGGAGCATTTGTTTCAGCCAGACACTCCGCATAATTCATCAAGATGTCGGCATAACGCATGATGCGGTAGTTGTTACGTGCAAAATAGTCTTCACGTTCACGATAGTAAGAAGTATTGTACTTACGGATGTAGCAATCCTCCGAATCTTGTCCCCATTCGTCGAACCACTGCGAAGCATCCGCATTGGCATAATATTTTTTAGATTGATCGGGAAAATCATCACCAAAGTGTTTATAGAGAATACTATTGTATAAACGCAAGTCGTTTTTACCATCTGCTCTTTTCTCTTTCAAGAACTCATCTACCAACCAACGACGTGCTTTTCCGTCACCCCAACCTGTACCATGGTCACCACCGGGAGCATAGAACTGTGTACGTTGGAAACCAAATGCCATGCTGGCATCATTACCTGTTCCACCTTTGTTCTGATCATCGAACTGTATTTCAAAGACACCTTCTTTGTTGTTCTCATCCAAATCGGTGAAGTTGTCTTCACGGTTGGCAATAAGTCCATACAAAGTACCTTCCTTGTCAATCAACCATTGCAGTTGTTCTTTTGCCTTATCATACTTGTGTTGCTGCATATAAGCCTTGCCAAGCAATGCTTTGGCCGCACCTTTCGTAGCACGTCCCAAATTGGCAGCATCCCAGGATTCCGGCAAATTGGCAGCAGCAAAAGTGAGGTCTTTCTCTATCTGATCCCAGATTTCCTGTTCAGAAGCATCCGTCGGAATATAACCTGCATCTTCAGGTTCTAAAACCAGCGTACCCTTATCCCACAACAAGTTTACCTGGAAGTACCACAAGGCACGCAGGAAAGAGGCTTGTCCTAATACTTGATTCTTGGTTGTTTCGTCCATCTCAATTTTAGGCACATTAGTCAAGACCTGATTGCAACGGAAAATGCCGACATAGAAATGTTCCCAGTGTACTTTATTCCCTTCATAAAAATTGTAATTCGTATAAAGGAAACGCGTCCAGTCACCTAATTCAATCCAAGGAGAAGAACTCCATCCTTCGTCCGAAGTCAAGTCATAACGGAAAGAAAGCCAACGCATCCAGGTTCCCTCTTTATAGAGGAAACTATAACAAGCATTTACACCAGCCTCAGCATCTTCCTCCTTGTTCCAAAATGTGGTATTTGTTGCCTCATTGGGGTTATCAATATCCAGTAAACTTGCACTACATCCGGAAAATAAAACCATAGTACCGACAAGCATTAATCTATATATCTTTTTCATAATTATTATACTTGATTTATAAGTTAAAAGGTCAAATCCAAACCAAACATCACAGAACGGGTATTTGGATACGCAAAGCTATCTGTTCCACTATTCCAGATATTCGTATTCACAAAGTCAGGATCAAGACCGGAATATCCGGTTATCGTAATCAAATTGCTACCGGTAGCGTACAAACGTAACTTTTCTATGCCCAGATTAGTCAACCACTTTTGTTTGAAATTATATCCGATAGAGATATTTTTCATACGGAAGTAAGAACCGTTTTCCAAGAAGCGGTCTGCATCCATAGAGTTACGTTGGTCACCATAGATGATACGCGGTGTATTGGAGTTTGGATTTACCTGATAGGGTTCTTCACCTTTCTTAAAACGAATGTAGTTAGAATTATCTGAGAACAATCGACCTTGCCATTGAGCAACATTATAAATCTTATTGCCAAACTGTCCGTTCCACATCATGCTGAAATCAAAATTTCTCCATTCTGCATTCAAAACGAGTGATAATTGCACCTTAGCCCACGGACTGCCACAATACTGACGATCATCAGCAGTAATCTGTCCATTATCATCTTTATCAATATATTTCACATCACCTAACTGCGGACGTTTTCCATTGATTAAGATAGGCTTGCCTTCAGAAGTTACATAATTATCAATCTGTTCTTGTGTTTTGAAAATACCGTCAGTCTTATACAAGAAGAACTCTGATAACGATCTGCCTTTTTCTGTTCTGGCCTGACCTGAATCAATAAAAGGCTTTCCATATCCCAAATCCAAAACTTTATTACTCAACGTAGTCACATTCAGTAATGCACCATACTTAAAATCCGAGAATTGATCCTTCCATCCAATACTCATTTCAAATCCCCGGTTACGCAAACTGGCCGCATTTGCTTTAGGTGAACCTCCCTGATTGCCTGCAGAAATAGCAATCGGCATCTCAGTCAGCACATCTTTTGTTTTTGAATTATAATATTCGGCGCTGACAGACAAACGTTGATTAAGGAAGCTGGCATCAAAACCTACATTCACAGTTTCTTTAGTTTCCCAAATAAGCCCTGTATTTACCAACTTCACTTGAGTAGAACCCGGAACAATAGTTCCGCCAAATACTGTTACAATACTTTGATTGATCGTTCCGATGTAATCCCAATCACCAATGGAAGCATTACCCAAACGCCCCCAGTTACCTCTGATCTTCAAATCACTAATCCAAGGTACATCAAAGAATTCTTCATTTGATATTCTCCAAGCAGCAGATACGGAAGGGAAGTTACCCCAACGGTTTTCCTTAGATAAACGGGAAGTACCGTCACGACGAAAAGTTCCGGTCAGATAGTATTTATCGTCATAGATATAATTTACACGTCCCAAATAAGAAATCATCGCATTTTCACTAATGCTATTCGTATTCTGCTGGTTGCTTTGCCCAGCATTCAATACGGTGAAGTAATCCCCGTCACCCATCATCGGGAAGTTCAGACGAGAAGCCCAAAGTCCTTCCCATTCATGGTGCTGATAAGTAGTACCTACTACAGCGTCCACGTGGTGCTTACCAAAATCTTTGTTGAAATTCAATGTATGCTCTATCAACATATTGTACGTGTTATCACGCGCCTTTTGTCCTTCCGGATCACGATGTTCCTGATTTTGAGTCCAGTTACCTTCACCACGGAACCAAGAATTCTCGTAGAAATAGAGGTCGATACCGCCATTGAGTTTATAAGAAAGGAAGCTGAATGGTTTCACCTCCAACCATAAAGAACCATTCAAACGATTCTGACGGTAATGACGATATTCCAAATTTTCGCGTGCAATTGGGTTCACGCCGAAAGTATTGTATTTGGCAGCATCACCATAGCCATATCCACCCGGATTATTTTCATCGTAAATAGGAATGGTAGGCATCATACGCAAGAAGTCATTGTAAGTATTTGTCTGGTTCGGGTCAGTGTTCGTGAGTGAATAAGCCAGATTCTCACCGAAAGAGAACCAGCCCTTCTTTCCTTGTGTATTAACACGAAAACTGTAACGGTCGAAAGTATTTCCGTATGAAACGCCATCGTTGTTATAATAACCGGCTGACAAGAAGTAGCTACCCGAGTCACCACCACCGGAGAGCGATACATTGTAATCTTGCACCAAAGCTGTTTTCAGAATAGCATCCTGCCAGTTGGTATCATACTCTGAATGTTTCTGAGTAGTTGTTACACTGGCAATACCATCCTTAATGGCTTCATTGTAAGCAATATCATTATACTTTATGTATTCTGCCGCATTCATCAAATCATATTTCGGACTCCATTCCAATGTTTCCTTCACGCTAACATTTACTTTCATAGGACCTTTTGCCCCTTTTTTGGTAGTAACGATAATCACACCGTTAGCAGCGCGCGATCCGTAAATGGCAGCAGCAGAAGCATCTTTCAAAACCTGGATAGACTCTACATCCGCAGGATTAAAATCAACTCCCGGATCAGTAATCATACCATCAACCACCCACAACGGAGAATTGTTGCTCAAAGAACCGACACCACGAATCTGAATGGAAGCATCTTCACCGGCCCTACCCGTACTACGTACATTGACGCCAGTCGCCAAACCTTGCATCTGGCTGACCAACGTTCCGGCAGCGCTTTTCTTCATTTCCTTCGTATCTACCACAGCAACTGCACCGGTCAAGTCTGATTTTTTCACAGTCTGATAACCGATGACCACCACCTCTTCCAACGCTTTTGCATCATCCTGCATTATGACATGCAAGGCAGATCCTTTAAAAACAACCTCATGGGTAAGCATACCAATATAGGAAAAAACGAGCGTACTTCCTTTCTTTCCGTTCACAGAGAAACTACCGTTGAGATCGGTAATAGCACCCGTAGTAGAACCTTTCACTACTACATTCACACCTGTTAGAGGCTCATGATTCGTATCTGTTACCGTACCGGTGATAATCACATCCTGTGAATAAGCGGTAGCTGCAAATACAACAAAGAATAAGAATAAGATTTTCTTGATCATTTTTTATAGAATTAGATTTTGAAACGATAAATCGGTTAACCTTTTCGAATGCAAATATATCTGCATAAAGCCAAAACAGATAGCAATATCGCTTCAATCTATACAATTATATATTCAAAAAACACCTCTGAAACATGCTTAAGAAGCGTTTGACACGATTGTTCTATTTTCATGATTCAATCAGTATATTATTTCACAAAATCCTTAGGCAAAATACCAAATTGCTTCTGAAAACATTTAGTAAAATAAGAGGGAGTATTAAATCCTGTCATGTAACAAACCTCATTTACTTTGTATTCTCCTTCTTTCAGCAATAATGCAGCCTTCTTCAAACGCTCCAGACGGATGTAATCGTTCGGCGTCATATCCAATACTCCTTTTATCTTCCGGTTCAAGCTGGAACGGCTCATATTCAGCAAACCTGCCATATCATCCAGGCAGAAGTCCGGATTCTGTAGGTTCTCAAGCACTACTTCATTCAGCATTTTGAGGAAAGCCTCATCCGCCTTCGTCATTGCTATGCTATGGGTCTGCACAAAAGGAGAATGGGCAAAAGAAACACGCAACTTCTCTCTATTGCTCAATAAATTAGAAACACATACCCTTAAATACTCTACCGAGAACGGTTTCTCGATATAAACATCCGCACCCAACTTCATACCTTCTATTTTTGCTTGAAGAGTGGTCTTTGCCGTCAGCAATATGATAGGGATATGGCTATAGTCAAGTTCCGATTTCAGACGTTCACACAATTCTAATCCGTCCATTTCGGGCATCATAATATCCGAAATAATAAGGTTTACCGTATGTTCCTCCAAAATATTCATAGCCTCAACCCCATTCATGGCTGTCAGCACCTGATACTCCGACGATAGTTGCTTGACAACAAACGCCTGCATTTCCAGACTATCCTCCACCACCAGGAGAGTGTAACGGCATTGATTTATAACAGCTTCCACCTCCCTCTTTTCAGCAGATTCTTCAGCCACCATCGGCTTTTTCTGTCCGATAGCCACCGTTTGTACATGCTTCACCGGAATCGACAATACGAAGCAGTTATTCCTCATAGAATTCTCCATACACAAAGTCCCTTCATGGAGTTCGGCAAGCGAACGCGCCAGCGCCAGTCCGATGCCCGTACCCGGTACGGAGCTCAACATACCGGCTTTGTATTGGATAAACGGTTTGAATATCTCCTCGCGCAGTTCCGCCGGAACCACAATTCCGTCATTACATACCGAAAAGAACAGTCTCTCCCCTTCGGCAAACAACTTGATGCGGATGTATGTATCGGAATATTTAATAGCGTTGGTCAACAGATTGCTGATAATCTTGGTCAAACCTTCCCTATCCACCGAAGCATACAGGCTTTCGGGAGAATCGATAGTCAGTTCCAACTCTTTCTGCCGCGCCAAAGGCCTAAAGCGCTTGTACGTTTTATGCAGTATATCCACCACATCACACTCCACAAAGTTCAGTTGGAATCCTTGTGTTTCCGTTTTCCGGAAATCAAGCAACTGGTTAACCAAATCGAGCAGACGGTTTGTATTCAAATCCATGATCTCAAGATCATCTCTAATCTCTTCAGAAACAGACTTGGACGTCAGGACATTCTCAAGTGGGCTCTTTATCAGTGTAAGTGGCGTACGTATTTCATGCGCCACATTCGTAAAGAAGTCTATCTTGGCCGTATAAAGTTCTCGTTCCTTCTCCCGTTCAAACTTCTCGATGGTCTGCTGGTGCTTCCGTTGGGTTCTCTTTCTGAAATAGAGAACAAAAGCAAGCAGCGAGCACAAAGCCAACACTATATAAACAGCATAAGCAGATGCAGACAGATAAAAAGGAGGATGGATGCGTATAAAAAGCACGCGCTCTTCTTCGTTCCACTTCCCGTCACTGTTGGAACCTCTAATACGCAATTTATAACTTCCGTATGGCAGATTAGAGTAGTTGATGATGGAATTCTTCCCTACTCCATACCATTCGCGATCAAAATCTTCCAGTTTATATTCCAACCGATTCATTTCGGGAGCCTGATAGCTCAAAGCTGCAACCTGAAGAGAGAAAGAATTCTGGTCGGCATCCAGCTCTATTTCATCCGAATAAGTGATGCTTTTTTTCAATGGGGAATCAGGACTACTCACTGTCAGCGGCTTATTGAATAAATAAAAATCGGTAATAGCTACCGGAGGGAGAAAAGTGTTCTCGACAAAAGTCTCCGGGTCGAAGATGATAAAGCCGTTGATACTGCCCAAATAAATGCGCCCCCGGCTGTCACAATATCCCGACTGAAAATTGAATTGATTGCTCAACAGCCCGTTAGCAGTGGTATAGACATGCTTGCTTCCCGTATCCGGATTGAAGCAGACAAGTCCATGGTTCGTCGTAATCCACAGATTCCCCTTCTTATCTTCTACCATTTTATAGACAGTATTGCTTGGAAAACCTTTTAGCATATCATAACGGGTAAAGTTATCCGCCTCCGGATTATAGCGGCAAAAGCCTTCACCGAGCGTCATAAACCATAACCGCTTCTTGCTATCTTCATAGATACTGATTACCTTATTGTAGGAAAGAGAAGTAGGGTCATGTTCATCGGAAAGGTAGTTTTTCCATTGCCGGGTGCGGACATTATAGCAAAACACGCCATTGGAGAAAGTCGCAAACCACAGATTGCCATTGAAATCTTCCAGGATATTGTAAGTAAACATATTCCTCAACTGCGGAATACGGGTAAAGTCATCAGAAGAACGATTGTACTTCAACAAGCCAGAGGTAGTACCTATCCATACATCGCCCGTAGTGGTTCGGCAAATCGTAAAAACATCATTGGCCATCATCGAATTGTCGGCTTCGCCTTTAGAATAATGCTTCACTTGCTTGGTACGCAGATTTACCCGGTTTAGTCCGCCGGAGAAAGTACCCACCCACAAATCGTCTCCATCCAGACAAAGGCCATGCACATTCTTGTAGATGGCAGAATGTTCGAACGGTTCCAGCTTCCCGCTTGCCGGGTCAAAATTAAACAAGCCTTTATCCTCTGTGCCTATCCACAGTGTGCCGTCATTGCTCTGGCATATCTCGCGCACCCTGCGGCCAAACTGCCTGAGATCATCTCTCGGATAGAATTTCTCAAAATAAGTCCACTGATACGGGTAATAGTTCACGCCGCCAAAGTACGAACCTATCCATACACCATTCTCCTTGTCACAGCAAAGCGAATAAATGGCATTATCCGACAAGGCATAGGAGTCATCCTGTCCGGGAACCGTCAGATGAGTCACTTTGCCACTCGTCAGATTGTATATATACAACCCCAACTCCGTACCTGCCCACAATTCATCGTCCGATCGAAACTGCAAGGAGCGACAATAGGTATCTAAAAGCCTGCGTGTCTTACCCGTGGTAAAGTTTATTTCGGTCAGTCCGTTGAGCGAGGCTACATAAACACAATTGTGCGGTCCGTTGACTTGCCAGTTGATAATATCTCCTTTAAATACTTCGTTCCCGTCCACATCCTTGAAAGGTTGCAAGGGAGCCTCGAAGTCAGCCTTGGCACAATAAAGGTTATCGGCATACAGAGCCAGCCAACAAGTGTCCCCATTCATCCAGAAACGGGTGACATTGGGCAGTCCCGAATCATGAAGATAGTTGCGTAACTTTTTTTTATCGTATTCGTAGCAGAACAATCCCTGATTCTCTACCGACATCCAGATATTGTAGTGTTCGTCGCTTCCGATCATGGTCACGAAATCACGAATCACTGTTCCCTGGTCACTTACCAAATTGAAAGCAGTAAAAGAATCCAATACCGGATTATAGATAAAGATACCTCCATCGGTTCCTATCCAGATATTCCCTTCGTGGTCTTCATAAAGCGCCGTTATAAAGTTCTTACCCAAACCGGAATTCTCCTTCTTATACACACGAAAAGACAAGCCGTCATAACGGTTCAGTCCGTCTTTCGTGCCGAACCACATAAAGCCTTTCCTGTCTTGCAGAATCTGATATACAGTGTTCTGAGACAGTCCGTTCCGGACATCCATCGTTCTGAAATAGTAGTGAACAGTATTCTGCGCACAGACCGGCAATACCGGCAGGATGCACAGACAGAAAAAAAACTTCAGCATCGTCCGTTTCATAAGCCTTGCCTTGTTATACAGTTGTGGACTAAAATAGCTATTTCAATGCATTACAGATGCGCGTATTCACATCTTTAACACGCTGCTTATCCAATTTTATGACTTTGCGGTCGTAGGTCATCAAGCCGTTCACTTCCACTTCCACGTCCGTGGTCTGTGTATAGACAGCCGCCGATAAACCCTTGTCTATCAACTTGTACAGCATATCGGCATACTTCACATACTCATCCGTCGCCTCTTTGGACGAATTGAACTGAATATATCCCCAATTGCGGTTTGGCTCCCAAAGGTGTTCTTTCAGCACAAGGCCGATGCCGCCATATTCGCCCAAGACCGTCACACGCTGGGCATCATACAGGTACATTTCCGGCTCCGGATAGTTATGAAGGTCAAGCATGTCACCACAAGTATAGTGATTGCCTCCACTTGCTGGATTCACCAGACGTGTCGGATCATGCTGCTTGGTCCATTCGGCTATCTCCGAGGTCTTGAACTGCCCCCAAGCCTCATTGAATGGAACCCATGTGCCAATGCAGGGATAAGAATAAAGACAGTCCATTATTTCTTTCCATTCCTTGCGGTAATAAGCCTCAGACTCGGCAGAACGCTTCATCTCAATGCCGTCAAAGTATTTGCGGCTCTGCCATTCGGGGCTATGGTCGCCACTCGGCATGTCTTGCCATACAATGATTCCAAGTCTGTCGCAATGCATATACCAACGTGCCGGCTCTACCTTTATATGCTTGCGAATCATATTAAAACCGAACTCTTTCGTCTTTTGCACATCATACAGTAAAGCCTCATCCGTAGGGGCAGTGTACAGTCCGTCAGGCCACCATCCCTGATCCAGCGGACCGAACTGAAACAACGGCTTATTATTCAGTTCCAAACGTACAATTCCATCTGTGTCACGGCGAGTAGAATACTTACGCATAGCCGCGTAACTATCCACTTTGTCCACCACCTTACCGTCATTTTTCAAAACTACTTTCAGCGTATAAAGGAAAGGGGATTCAGGACTCCATAGTTTAGAGTCTTCCGGCATGGCTATTTCCACAGCTTCTGCATTCACACTTTTTCCGATAGCCACCAAGTGGTCACCGTCATAAACACCTACCTCGACAAGACCAGAAAGCGCGTCCGTACTAAGCTCAGCCTTCACAATCAACAGGTTATTGTCAATATCGGGTGTAATGCGCAGATGTTCGATATGCTTGCCCGCCACAGGTTCCAGCCATACTGTTTGCCAGATACCACTTACAGGCGTATACCAGATGCCATGTGGTTTGCTGATTTGCTTGCCTCGCGGCTGAGGTCCTTTATCTGTAGGATCCCAGACTTTTACAACCAGATTATTAGTTCCTTTAACCGATAAGGCCTCCGTTATGTCAAAAGAAAACGGAGTGAACCCGCCAGTATGGCTACCCACTTTGACTCCATTCACCCAAACGTCGGTTTTCCAGTCCACAGCCCCGAAATGCAACAAGACCTGTTTCCCTTTCCAGGCTGAAGGAACCTCAAAAGTCCGTTGATAAACCAGTTCCTGGTTTTCGTTCACACGCTTTCCTACTCCCGACAAAGAGGACTCCACAGCAAAAGGAACTAAAATCTCCCCATCAAACCGGGGCGGAATGCGTTTTCCTTTATCGATAATAGCATAGTTCCATAATCCGTTCAAGTTCTTCCAATCACTCCGTTCCATGATAGGCCGGGGGTACTCGGGAAGTACATTGATCACGTCTATCCGGGATGCCCATTCTGTTTTGATTTTATCACCTACCGGCTTCCATTGTGCCGAGCTACCGATTACAAACAACGTCAAGAATGACGATAAGAGGAAAATTCGTCTCATGGTACTATCATATTATTAGTTTCAACTGAAGCAAAGATAGGCCGATCCGAAAAAATTTAATAGAAATATTGAACCAATAAATAGAACGTATATACTTTCTTCTTAGCATTTTTTTATTGGAAAGTAGTTATAAAGGCTTATACAGAGATGAAATGTTGCTTATTGGCAATGATTACCGGATTTCATTGTTTATATGTTTCGAGTACGCCTTACTAAATTTTTATAATATATTTACTATCAGGACATTAATTATATAAAAAAGCATAGGCAAATGTAGGTTGTTTTTTACTTTTCCTACCTCTCATCTACAATCTTTTCTCCTCAATTTCCACACAATCAAACAAAAAGTACTTGCTTCACCTACCACCTTCCCCTTCGGGTTCTCCTCTCAAGAAGAGAAAGATTGAAATACCACTGCTAATTAATAGAACTCACTGTTGCGGAGCAACGCCTTATACAAAGAGACATCTTATATATGGCAAGAACAGTTTTAAGGCAATGTTTTGCTCTCTTTTAGGCAGATATTCCCGTCGTTAAATAAAAGCAATACCACTTCAAGATACTGCTTTCAGAATTGTTGTTCTCTGGTTGAAATGCATGTTATTGCAGAAGCTTAAAGATATACATCATAGAATGCAGAGAATGATTTCAGACTAAAGAGTATAAAAAATTAAAGAATCATCCATATAATAAAAGTTGAAATATAGATGCATTCGATGAACTGAGCATGAAGAACCGCAACTTTTTCGTAACTTTGTGCGGTTTTAAAACTACACTGAACGAATGGATTTTAAATATGACGTTATTGTAATCGGAGCCGGACACGCTGGATGTGAAGCTGCTGCCGCTGCCGCAAACATGGGTTCAAAGACTTGTCTCATCACAATGGATATGAACAAGATCGGGCAGATGAGTTGCAATCCCGCAGTAGGAGGCATCGCCAAAGGGCAAATAGTACGCGAAATAGATGCATTGGGGGGCTATATGGGACTGGTAACAGACCGGACTGCCATCCAGTTTCGCATATTGAACCGTTCCAAGGGTCCTGCCATGTGGAGCCCGCGTGCACAATGCGACCGCAATAAGTTTATCTGGGCTTGGCGAGAAATATTGGAAAACACGCCGAACCTGCATATCTGGCAAGATACCGTACGTGAAATTCTCGTTGAAAACGGAGAAGTTGTAGGGCTGGTCACCTTCTGGGGAGTTACCTTCCATGCTAAATGCATTGTGCTTACCGCAGGAACTTTCCTCAACGGGCTGATGCACGTAGGTCGCACCATGCTTCCCGGCGGACGCATGGCCGAACCCGCATCATATGAACTGACTGAATCCATTGCAAAGCACGGCATCACTTACGGACGTATGAAAACAGGCACGCCTGTACGGATTGACGGACGAAGTGTGCATTACGAGCTGATGGACATTCAGGACGGCGAAAATGACTTCCATAAATTCTCTTTCATGAATACCGGAGTCCGCCATCTGAAACAGCTTCCCTGCTGGACCTGCTTCACCAACGAAGAGACACATCACATCTTGCGGGAAGGATTGCCGGATTCTCCCCTTTTCAACGGACAAATTCAAAGCATAGGACCACGCTATTGCCCAAGCATAGAAACCAAAATCGTGACTTTCCCCGACAAGCCGCAACATCAACTATTTCTGGAACCGGAAGGTGAAACCACACAAGAACTTTATCTGAACGGCTTTTCCTCCTCACTTCCGATGGACATACAGATTGCAGCATTGAAAAAGATACCGGCATTCAAAGATCTGATCATCTACCGTCCCGGCTATGCCATAGAGTACGACTACTTTGACCCCACCCAGTTGAAACATACGCTGGAAACGAAGAAAATCAAAAATCTGTTCTTTGCCGGACAAGTAAACGGAACCACCGGCTACGAAGAAGCTGCCGGACAAGGTATCATTGCCGGCATCAATGCGCACATCAACTGTCATGGCGGAGAGCCGTTTACCCTGGCACGCGATGAAGCATATATCGGTGTTTTAATCGACGATTTGGTAACTAAAGGAGTGGATGAGCCTTATCGTATGTTTACTTCACGTGCCGAGTATCGCATCCTTCTCCGTATGGATGACGCAGATATGCGACTTACCGAAAAGGCATGGAAATTGGGACTTGTCAAGGAAGATCGCTATGAGTTACTAAGACAGAAGCGTGAGGCCGTCAGTCACATTATAAACTTTGCACGTGATTATTCGATGAAACCAACATTAATCAATCCGATACTGGAACAGCTTGGCACTACTCCCCTTCGGCAAGGATGCAAACTGATAGATTTGATAAACCGTCCACAAATTACAATTGATAATATGGCTGTACACGTCAGTGCCCTCAAGCGTGAATTGGATAAAGTAAACGACAGAAAAGAAGAAATCATCGAAGCTGCGGAGATTCTCATAAAGTACGAAGGATATATAGGACGCGAACGAATCATTGCGGACAAACTGGCAAGACTGGAAAGCATAAAGATAAAAGGAAAGTTTGACTATAATTCAATCCAATCTCTTTCTACAGAAGCCAGACAAAAGCTGACAAAGATAGATCCGGAAACAATAGCCCAAGCAAGCCGTATTCCGGGAATATCTCCGAGTGACGTCAACGTGTTATTGGTACTTTGCGGGCGATAAGAGGCAAAGTTCCACGTGAAACAAACAATTCAATAAATATATTAAATAAACTGATTATGAGCAAAGAAACACTCATCAAGAGCATTCGGGAAATCCCCGACTTTCCCATACCGGGAATCCTGTTTTACGATGTAACTACTTTATTTAAAGATCCGGCTGCATTGCAAGAACTGTCAGACACATTATACGAAATGTATAAGGACAAAGGCATAACCAAAGTAGTAGGCATAGAATCCAGAGGATTTATTATGGGCCCCATTCTTGCGACCAGATTAGGAGCCGGCTTTATTCCAATCCGCAAGCCGGGGAAACTGCCTGCCGAAACAATAGAAGAAAGCTACGATAAAGAATATGGCAAAGACACTGTGCAGATGCACAAAGATGCGATCAACGAAAATGACGTCATTTTATTGCACGATGACCTTTTGGCAACAGGAGGCACTATGAAAGCCGCCTGCAAGCTGGTGGAGCAGATGAGTCCCAAAAAGGTTTATGTCAACTTCATCATCGAGCTAAAAGATCTCCACGGAAAAGATGTATTCAGCAAAAACGTCGAAGTGGAATCCGTGTTGTCGCTATAAACACTCGCTTCACTTTCTTATGGAAGAACTCAAGACCAATGATTATCTGAAAGGGATCGTTTCCAACCTGCCCGAAAACCCCGGCATTTATCAATATCTGAATGCCGAGGGAGTCATCATATACGTAGGCAAAGCAAAAAATCTGAAACGCAGGGTTTCCTCCTACTTCAACCGGGAACATGAGCCGGGCAAAACCAGAGTATTGGTAAGCAAGATAGCCGACATACGCTACATTGTGGTCAATTCAGAGGAAGACGCCCTATTGCTTGAAAACAACCTTATCAAGAAATACAAACCCCGGTACAACGTTTTGCTGAAAGACGACAAGACCTATCCTTCCATCTGTGTGCAGAACGAATATTTTCCACGCGTCTTCAAAACCCGGAAAATAATCCGTAACGGCTCGTCATATTACGGCCCTTACAGCCATATTCCTTCCATGTATGCCGTATTGGACCTCATCAAGCATCTATATCCCTTGCGCACCTGCACCCTGAACCTTTCCCCGGAAAATATACGGGCAGGAAAGTTCAATGTATGTCTGGAATACCACATCAAGAACTGTGCAGGCCCCTGTATAGGCAAACAGACCCAGGAAGACTATCTGAAAAACATCGCTGAAATCAAAGAAATTCTCAAAGGGAATACTCAGGATATAGAAAGGATGCTTTTCCAGCAAATGCAGGATCTTGCTGCCGACATGAAATATGAAGAAGCACAAAAAGTCAAAGAAAGATATCTGCTCATAGAAAATTACCGTTGCAAATCAGAAGTGGTAAGCAATGTACTGCACAACATCGATGTATTCTCCATCGAAGAAGACAACGACGAAAAGTCTGCCTTCATCAATTATCTGCATATCACAAACGGAGCCATCAACCAGGCATTCACCTTCGAGTACAAAAAAAGACTGAACGAAAGTAAAGAAGAACTGCTTTCATTAGGTATTATCGAGATGCGCGAAAGGTACAAAAGCCTTTCCCGCGAAATCATCGTACCGTTTGAGATTGATATGGAGTTGAAAGACGTAGTATTCACCATACCGCAACGAGGAGATAAAAAGAAACTGCTGGAGCTTTCCATCCTGAATGTGAAACAATACAAAGCCGACCGCCTGAAACAAGCGGAAAAACTGAATCCAGAACAAAGAGCCGTGCGCCTTCTAAAAGAAATCCAACAGGAACTGCACCTTGAGCGCCTTCCGATGCAGATAGAATGCTTTGACAACTCGAACATCCAAGGTTCGGATGCAGTAGCTGCCTGTGTCGTATTCATCAAAGGAAAGCCGTCCAAGAAAGATTATCGGAAGTATAATATCAAGACAGTAGAAGGGCCGGATGATTATGCGTCCATGAAAGAGGTTGTAAAGCGGCGTTATCAGCGTGCTGTGGAAGAAAAAACACCCCTGCCCGATCTTCTTATCACCGATGGAGGAAAGGGGCAGATGAGCGCCGTAAAAGAGGTCATTGACGAACTCTGCCTAAACATCCCCATCGCCGGTCTTGCCAAGGACGGCAAACATCGCACCTCAGAACTATTATACGGCTTTCCGCCACAAACCATCGGACTGAAACAAAACACCCCTCTTTTCAGGTTGCTGGCGCAGATACAGGATGAAGTGCACCGATTTGCCATCGCCTTCCATCGCGACAAGCGCAGCAAACGGCAAACAGCCTCTGCTTTGGACGAAATAAAAGGTATAGGAGAGAAAACCAAAGCCGCACTGCTCAAAGAATTCAAGAGCGTAAAACGCATAAAAGAAGCATCGTTCGAAGAATTAACCTCCATTACAGGAGAAGCAAAAGCCAATATCATCCGGAGCTATTTTGCAGAGACCAATACCGGACAAATCAATCCCGCAAGACAATGAATTTATGGCTCACCCGAAATTTAAGATGATGGAACAGGGTACATAACATTATCCGATCAGATCTTAGAGCATCTCAGTCAGGTACTTCAGCGGTATCTTTTTGCTGTACTTTATCACTCCATTTTTCGGATGAACCAAATTTATTTGTAACTTTGTCCATTAAAAAGAAAACGAACAGCATGAGAGTAGTTATACAGCGTACCGGACACGCCTCCGTAACCATCAACGGAACCTGTAAAGCAGCTATCGGAAAAGGCTTTATGATATTGGTAGGAATCGAAGAAACCGACGGAAAGGAAGACATAGACTGGCTGTGCAAGAAGATTGTCAATCTCCGTGTTTTCGATGATGAAAACGGAGTAATGAACAAATCCATTCTTGAAGTAGATGGTGAAATACTGGTTATCAGCCAATTTACCCTGCATGCCTCCACTAAGAAAGGTAACCGCCCCTCTTACATAAGAGCTGCAAAACCGGAAATATCAGTTCCGTTGTACGAACTCTTCTGCAAAGAATTAAGCAACGCATCGGGCAAAGAAATAAGCACTGGAGAGTTTGGGGCCGACATGAAAGTAGAATTACTAAACGATGGTCCTGTGACCATCTGCATGGATACAAAAAACAAGGAATGATGACGTTAGAAGAAGCGCAGAAAAAAGTGGATTCCTGGATCAAGGAATACGGAGTACGCTATTTCAGCGAGCTCACCAACATGGCAGTTCTTACTGAGGAAGTAGGAGAACTGGCTCGTATCATGTCACGCAAATATGGTGACCAATCCTTCAAAGAAGGAGAAAAAGACAATCTCGATGATGAAATTGCAGACGTTCTGTGGGTACTTCTCTGCATTGCCAACCAGACCGGAGTCAACGTGACCGAGGCTTTCACGCGCAATCTGGAGAAGAAAACCAAACGGGACCGGACAAGACATATCAACAACCCGAAATTGAAAGATTATGGAGAAAAATGAACCTACCCAAAGCAAGTATGATGCTGCCTTGGCAAAGTACAACACCCAGTTGGACGATGCCGATATCGCAGCACAAGTAGCTAAAATCATCGCAGAAAAAGTTTCTGCCAACAATACGCCCGACGTAAAGAAATTCTTGTTCAATTGCATTGACCTCACTACACTGAGCAGTACGGACAATGATGAAAGCGTAATGAAGTTTACACAAAAGGTAAACCAATTCGATGAAGAGTTCCCCGACTTGAAGAACGTGGCGGCCATCTGTGTATATCCCAACTTTGCCGAAATCGTGAAAGACACGCTGGAAGTGGAGGATGTAAACATAGCCTGCGTATCGGCAGGTTTCCCATCCTCACAGACCTTTATTGAGGTAAAGGTGGCTGAAACAGCCATGGCAATCATGGAAGGTGCGGACGAAATTGACATTGTCATCTCAATAGGTAAATTCCTGGCAGGAGACTATGAGACAATGTGTGAAGAGATACAGGAACTCAAAGAAACCTGCAAAGAGCACCATCTGAAAGTAATTCTTGAAACAGGAGCCTTGAAAAGTGCCTCTAACATCAAAAAAGCCTCTATCCTATCCATGTATTCGGGCGCTGATTTTATCAAGACTTCTACAGGAAAACAACAACCCGCTGCCACTCCGGAAGCTGCTTATGTGATGTGCCAGGCGATAAAAGAATACCATACACTGACAGGCAATAAAGTGGGATTCAAACCTGCCGGAGGCATTAATTGCGTAAACGATGCACTGATATATTATACCATCGTCAAAGAGGTGCTTGGTGAAGAATGGCTGAACAATGAACTGTTCCGCTTAGGAACCAGCCGCCTTGCCAACTTGCTGCTTTCAGAAATTAAGGGAAAAGAAATGAAATTCTTCTAAAAGCAATATTGCAACAAACAAAAAAGAAGCCTGACAAGAGATCGTTCTTATCAGGCTTTATTCTTGAGAACCATATTTTTTTAGCCGGTTATTTTTCCCGTTCCACTACATAATCCAAATAAGCAGCAAGAGCAGTTCTTACATCTGTATCAGGCATGGAAGCCAAAAGCAGTAACGCCTTTTCCCTATAAGCATACATCATTTGCGAAGCATATTCAATGCCCCCATGCCGCTTTGTAAATTCAATCAGAAAGGCTATTTCATCGGCCGTGGCATCTCCATTCTTTACTTTGACGGCAATCTCACCGGCTGTTTCATCTCCCGTAGAGTTAAGTGCATAGAGCACCGGAAGCGTCAACTTCCCTTCCAGCATATCATTGCCGGTAGGCTTGCCTATCTCCCTGCTTTCAAAATAATCGAATATATCATCTTTTATCTGGAAGCAAAGACCGATGTACTCACCAAACAAACGGGCAAATTCAGCCCTTTCGCCGTCAGCCCCCACCGAAAGAGCACCGGCTTTGGTGCAAGCCGCAAACAAGACAGCAGTCTTCTTACGTATGACATCAAAATAAATATCTTCAGAAAACTGGAGATTGCTGACATTGGACAGTTGAAGAAGCTCCCCTTCTGCCAAATCCTGCCCCAGACAGGAAACGATATCTATAATAGCATGGTTACGCGTCAGCCCCACCTGCACTAAGGCCGTCGCCAAAAGATAATCACCGGACAATACCGCCACCTTATTATTGAAGATAGCATTTACAGAGAGCTGCCCTCTCCGTTCGGTACTTTCATCCACCACATCATCGTGTACAAGGCTGGCATTGTGCAACAGTTCCAATGCAACTGCCGCGTGAAGGGTTGCAGGGCAGATTTCACCATAAAGTTTTGCTGCCAGAAGCACCAACATAGGGCGCATCATCTTCCCATTCTTTTGCCGGATATGCGCAATAACACTATTCAACAAAAGATTGGAACTGGAAAGGGAACTATCAAATAGTTTTTTGAAGTCCTCCAATTCCACAGAAATCGGAGTTTTTATAAGTGATGAGTTATCCATGCATCGCTATTTGCCTACAAAAATAGTAATAAAACGGTTAATACGGTATTTTTTTGTACTTTTACCATGAAAAAAAGGATAAATCTATGAATTCAACCGATAAACTCTTTCTGCTCGATGCCTATGCGCTGATATATCGGGCCTATTATGCGTTCATCAAAAACCCGAGAATCAATTCCAAAGGATTCAATACTTCAGCCATCCTGGGATTCGTCAATACACTTGAAGAAGTGCTCAAAAAAGAGAATCCTTCACACATCGGCGTTGCCTTCGATCCTTCCGGACCCACATTCCGCCATGAAGCATATGAACAATACAAGGCACAACGAGAGGAAACCCCTGAAGCCATCCGCCTGTCCGTACCCATCATAAAGGACATCATACGCGCTTACCGCATCCCCATCCTGGAAGTACCCGGCTATGAGGCCGACGACGTAATAGGCACTCTTGCCACCGAAGCAGGAAAACGTGGTATCACCACTTATATGATGACACCCGACAAGGATTACGGTCAACTGGTAGCCGATAATGTATTTATGTACCGTCCCAAACATACCGGCGGTTTTGAAGTGATGGGCGTGGAAGAAGTAAAAGCAAAATTCGATATCCGGTCCACGGCACAAGTCATCGACATGTTAGGACTGATGGGAGATGCTTCCGACAACATTCCCGGCTGCCCGGGTGTAGGAGAGAAAACCGCACAAAAACTGATAGCCGAATTCGGAAGTATTGAAAACTTACTGGAACACACTGACCGACTGAAAGGCGCTCTTAAAATAAAAGTAGAGAACAACCGGGAAATGATAACCTTTTCTAAATTTCTTGCAACCATCAAAGTCGATGTACCCATCACACTCGATATGAAAGCGCTTGTTCGTGAAGAAGCAAATGAAGACGAGCTACGCAAGATTTTTGAGGAATTGGAATTTCGCACACTTCTGGATCGGGTATTGAAAAAAGGGAATTCTCCCCTACCCTCCTCCTCAACTCCATCTGCCAGCCCCGACCTATATGCCGGAACTTTGTTTGCAGCACAACCGAAAACCAATGCTGATGAAAAAAGCGGTCCGGTTCAAGGCAATTTGTTTGCAAATTTTGCGGACGACGGGGCAGACAGCTCTAAAAATTCAAATCTGACGCGTTTAGAATTGCTGGATACAGACTATCAACTTATTGATACAGAGAAAAAAAGAAAGGATTTTATTCAAAAGTTAATTACATCCGAAATTTTATCAATAGACACGGAAACCACCGGAACAGAACCAATGGAGGCAGAATTAGTGGGTATGAGCTTCAGTGATGCCGAAAACCAGGCATATTATGTACCTGTTCCTCCCATTCGTGAAGAAGCCTTAAAAATAGTAAATGAGCTTCGTCCACTCTACGAAAATGAGAAATCACTGAAAGTCGGGCAAAATATCAAATATGACATGATTGTTCTCCAAAATTACGAAATACAAGTAAAAGGACCTCTTTTCGACACAATGCTTGCTCATTACGTACTTCAGCCCGAACTTCGTCACAATATGGACTACCTGGCGGAAATCTATCTCCATTACCAAACCATCCACATTGATGAGCTTATAGGTCCGCGGGGAAAAAACCAGAAAAACATGCGTGACCTTTCGCCCGAAGAAGTTTACCGTTATGCCTGCGAAGACGCAGATGTCACTCTGAAACTGAAAAACATTCTCGAAAAAGAACTGAAGGAACAAGGAGGCGAACATTTGTTCCATGAAATAGAGATGCCCCTTGTCCCAGTGCTTGTCAATATAGAGTCCAATGGAGTACGCCTTGATACGGAAGCCCTTAAACAATCATCAGAACACTTCACGATTCGCCTGCAGGAAATAGAAAAAGAAATCTATGCATTGGCAGATGAAACCTTCAATATCGCTTCACCCAAACAAGTCGGTGAAATACTTTTTGACAAACTGAGAATTGTAGAAAAAGCCAAGAAAACCAAGACCGGACAGTACGTCACTTCCGAAGAGGTGCTTGAGAGTTTGCGTGGCAAACACGGGATAATCGGGAAGATACTGGAATACCGTGGGCTGAAGAAATTGTTGAGTACCTACATCGACTCCCTTCCACAACTGATCAACCCACGCACAGGACATATCCACACCTCATTCAACCAAGCAGTCACCGCTACGGGACGACTCAGTTCCAGCAATCCCAACCTGCAGAATATTCCCATCCGTGATGAAGATGGCAAGGAAATACGCAAAGCTTTCATTCCGGATGACGGCTGTGAATTCTTCTCCGCCGACTATTCGCAGATCGAACTGCGCATCATGGCACACCTCAGCGAAGACCGGAACATGATAGATGCCTTTCGTAGCGGATACGACATCCATGCCGCCACCGCCGCCAAGATATATAAGACAGACATCAGCGACGTGACAGCCGACATGCGGCGCAAAGCGAAAACCGCCAACTTCGGCATTATATACGGGATTTCTGTATTCGGCTTGGCAGAACGCATGAATGTTTCCCGTCAGGAAGCCAAAGAACTGATTGACGGATACTTTGAAACCTATCCGCAAGTCAAGGAATATATGGACAGAAGCATCCGGATAGCCCGTGAAAACGGCTATGTGGAAACCATCTTCCACCGCAAGCGCTTCTTGCCGGATATCAACTCGCGCAACGCTGTGGTACGTGGCTATGCCGAACGCAATGCCATCAACGCACCTATACAGGGAAGTGCCGCCGACATCATAAAAGTAGCCATGGCACATATCCACCGCCGCTTCGTAAGTAACAATCTGAAAGCAAAGATGATTTTACAGGTCCACGATGAGCTGAATTTCAGTGTTCCGGCTTCGGAAAAGGAGATTGTACAAAAAATTGTAATCGAAGAGATGGAGCATGCATATAGCATGCACGTACCCCTGAAAGCCGATTGTGGATGGGGAAAGAACTGGTTGGAAGCACATTAATCCAAGCAATAACGTTATTTAACTTACAATCAGAAAGCAACAGAAGTAAACTTTTAAAATACAGTTTGCTCACCAGAATATCCGGCAAGTTCTCTGCCGGATATTTTTTTGTTCATCTATCTTGCCAAAATGAAAACATTCCCTAACTCCATAATATGACATTTTGATATATTTTAATTCCATATAAGATTTTATGTCAATTAAATGCATACCTTTGCAGCGGATTTAAGAGCATTATGACAGCAAATAGCAAATCAATAACCAAAAAGAATATAATCATGAAAACAAAAGTATCTTTAAAAACAATGATTGTTTCAGCACTCCTCTTAGTTTGCGGATTAAGTACATATGCTGACAACAAAAGCAATCTCATTTACAATTCAGAAGAAGTGAATGGGGTGATGGTAGGACAAACCGTATATAAAATGGACGGTAATACTCTTGCCAACTATATGAAGTATAATTATAAATATGACGACCAGAAACGCATGACAGAAAGCGAAGCTATGAAATGGGATGCGGACAGAGGTATATGGCACAACGATATGTGCATCCGCTATGCTTATCAAGGCAAATCGGTTACCACTACCTATTACAAGTGGAGCAACAAAAAAGGAGAATACGTATTGGTTCCCGAAATGACAGTTACGATGGATAATCCCAGCATGTAATCTGCTTCGGTGCATTTTTCTCTTAAAGAATCAATTTACAATCTAACAATAACAACAACTTTTTCTTTAAAAACTTCGAGAGGCGGAATACGTGATGCATTCCGCCTCTTGAAGTTTTATTGCTTATCAGAGACTTCCTCCTTCAAGACATTCCGATACAATACAACGCTCCACAGGGATGCTGTTGCGCAAAAGTAGTAAAAAAAAGAAGGAACAGGATAGAACCTGAAAAAATAAAGATATATCTTTGCCTCCATAAAAGAACAATCATGATACCCGAAACGCTCCTTATTTACATAGAAACCGAGATTATTCCCCGCTACAAAGAATTTGACAAAGCCCATAACCTCTCGCACGTGCACACCGTGATTGAAGAAAGCCTCGCCCTGGCCCGCCGGCATCCCGAAGCGGACGAACGTTTAGTATATGCCATCGCCGCCTATCATGATACGGGGCTTTGCCGCGAACGTGCCACGCATCACATCCTTTCGGGAGAAATACTGATGGCAGACAGCAACCTGCACCAATGGTTCACAGAGGAAGAACTTCTGCTTATGAAGGAAGCCGTAGAAGATCACCGTGCCTCCACCGACCACGAGCCGCGCAGCATCTACGGGCGCATCGTGGCCGAAGCCGACCGGATAATAGACACTGACATCACCCTGCGCCGCACCGTGCAATACGGACTGAAACAAAATCCTACTGCCGACGAGGAGTGGCACTACCAGCGTTTCTATAAACATCTCATGGAGAAGTATGCCCCCGGAGGATATCTGAAACTCTGGTTCCCCGACGGGAAGAATGCTGAACGACTGAAAGAATTGCAGAAAATTATTGCGGATACAGAGAAGCTAAAACAGATATTCCATAGAATATATACAGAAGAAAGCAGATAAAGGTCTGTACGCAGTTCACGGATACTTGTCCGCACACTGCGGATATGCATCCGCAAGCCGCGTTTATCCGTTCGCGCACTGCGAACAGAGATTGTGCCGGACAATCAGAAAATTCATAAGCCATACTTCATACTTTTACCATTAACATCCCGCATCTTTTCAGCCTGCATCCGGCACGGGGCACATAAACCGCACCATCATTCAGGCATTGGGCAAACCAGGTATTAAAAGAGTCCCCGAAATGACAGTTACGATGGATAATCCCAACATGTTATCCCGACTTTCTTTGTGCCATATAAAACATGCTTAGAATTATTTAGTTTCATTTGCTTACTACACTATTTATGCATATATTGTAGCGCTCAAATAAGAAAGATTGCGAAAGTGCTTTTATCGAAAATATTTTTATTTGTCTAACTTAAATAAAAAACCATGAACTACAAGGTATTATTAGGATTATTGGCAATTTGTTTAACGAGTTGTCATAATGAAATAGAAGCACCGGAGAAACAGCAAATGGAGAATTGTGACGGCATTGTATATCCGTCTTCTAAATTCTTCAAAGCATTAACCCGTAGCAATTCATTCGAGACAGATTGGGAAAATATGGAATATGTCCCAGTCTTAAATGAGAGAATAAAACTTCCCTGGATTAAGAATGGATATACAGATGCTAATCTACCTTATGATTTTGCTTATGATATAAAAAAAGAAGATGGATGGAAATTCCTCTTCCATACAATAGAAATGGTTGATGAACCTTTAAGATATATGGTTTTGTACAACCAGCGTACAGGTATGTTGAAAGTATTTTATTATCAAACAAATAATCTATTTGCCAACAATAATGGAGCATGGGAGGTATCATTCAACCAAGAAAAAGAGTGGATGAATCATTTAGGAGAAATTTCTATTCCGCAAAACGTTAGTCGGATAAAGAATTGGGGATGTAGTAATGCTGTATCATCAAATACTAAGTCAATCTCAGTTGGATGGAATGGATTCCAAATGCAATTAGCATATTGTCCTAATGTCACATCTGAACTGAAAATGGAAATACTCAGCCATTGTATGAATACCACTAATGTAAACCTTTTCGGTGATAGCTATAACTATTCTAATGGGACAATATTGACACACAGTTCCAATAATCCATTATCAGGATTGACATCAAACCTATCTTCGATGTTTGGCAAAGTAGCAGAGGAATATATAGAAGACAGTATCTTTAAAAAGACGGACACGCGTGGATTAATTTCTTCAATAGCTGGCGGTTTAATTAAATATGGTGTCAACAAAATATTTAGTAAGCTCACTGCCTCATTCAACAGGCAGACCACCTCTACAAAGGATATAGAATTTACTACTAAAGGGAATTTAACTGTAAATGGAAGTTTAACTTTCAACTCCAATAGTCCTGCAAAATCTGTAAGGGCAAACTTTAACAAGGACTATGTAGGCGAAGTGGGGACATGGAATATTACAGAACAACCTATAATTTATTTAGACCCACGTGCTGATTACATCCCAGACCCTCAAGATGCAACATTTAAAGAGTACACTTATAAATTGAGAGGTATATCTAAATTTGATTATAACTTAATAATAAATCCAGAATTAGTACCGCACATAAAGTCTCAATGGGTTAATATAGATTTAGTGCGATATTGGAATCACGAAGTCAATGCGCCTCAGATACCAACGTTTTATACATTTGGAAATTTAGGTAGAAAATACAATGGATTCGGTGGCAATAGTTTTACTACTTCCGACTTAATATACGGAGAATACTTAAAAGATGGATCCATATATGATGAGAAGATGGATAATTATACTCTATATTCTACTATGGCTATATACGGAAAGTACGGTGGTCCCATACCGACAGTATATGTACCTGAGGTAGAATGTCATGAAAACAAGTGCTTTAATTCTGAAAATATTTTCCTAAAGATGAACCTATATTTAGTAACAGAATTTGAAGGAAAGATAGACACAACACTTTCAACTCGTACTTTCATTCCTAAAATAGAATGGGATCCAAGACTTTGTGAAGCATTGAAAAATATTCCAATGAATCAGCTACAAAGATTTAACCATATAAAATAAATCAGTCTTCCAAATCAGACGTTTCTATGAGAAAAAAGATAGAAATTAACCTACTAAATAATATTTAATCATGAAAAAGCATCTAATTATCTTATCACTGTTGGCAATAGGAATGTTATTCTATAGCTGTGATGACTATAACTCCAAACCGTCAGTATTATGGCATGCACCGACCATCAACTCTATTGATAGCTTAGCTATCACAGAACTGTATAAGGCCTCCGATGGGAAACACTGGGATGATTCATGGGACCTAACAGACTATCGAACCTGGACCGGGGTGACCGTGGCACTGGACAAAAAGAAGAATGAATATAGAGTGACGAATGTCAAACTGAATCCTCAAGGTAAACCCGAAGCAAAGGGCTACATATCTGCCGCATTAAGCAAACTTGATTCTCTTGAGACATTCTATATCAGAGGAGAAGGCATTAGCGGAAACATCCCGGAAGGAATGTCAAACCTGAAGAAACTACAGGAAATAAACATACAGTACACCTCTGTATCGGGCAATATCCCCAATGATCT
Organism: Bacteroides helcogenes P 36-108; assembly: GCF_000186225.1. Classification (NCBI taxonomy): domain Bacteria; kingdom Pseudomonadati; phylum Bacteroidota; class Bacteroidia; order Bacteroidales; family Bacteroidaceae; genus Bacteroides; species Bacteroides helcogenes. The sequence goes on from NC_014933.1 coordinate 905,161, forward strand.
CTTTCTTGCCCCTGAACTTATTACAGTAGAATTATCTAACAACAAGTTGTCCGGCGAGATTCCCAATGAGATTAACCGGTTAGAAAAAGCGCGTATGAAGTGTAATTTAATTGGAAATAATCTCAGTGGTAAAATACCAAGCAACATCCGAATATGTAATCTATGGTTAGACCACAATGATTTTACTGAGTTTCCTTTTGAATATTGCAAACATGATTATCCTATAGTGTCTATGTTGAACAATCACATTACCGGAGAGATTCCTAATGAAGTATTGGAAAACAAGGATTGGTTACAGAACTTGAGAATGCGCACTTGGGAACAGAGAGATGGCGCTAAGTTCACTAATGCTCCGGAAGGATTCCACAAAGATCCGGTGACTTATGGCAAAAAATAAGAAAAGCAAATAAGAATTGCAGGGGATCTCCTTTTTTCCGTATGTTTGCAACAACATACAAAGAAGAAGGTTGATATGGTTAGCAATGACAAGACGAGTTATCACGAATATAGAACAGCCCGACAAGGAGAGGAAGCACTCTCTCCTTATACCTGCCGGGATTTGAATATGGACGAGGTGTTTGAAGCGCTGGATGAAACATCCTCTTGCATAGGCCGCCAATACCTTTATCATGCGCTTTGCACCGATGGAATTTCCGAAGTGGCACGGCATGAGAACCTGATTGGAACCTTGTCTGCAGATACTGCTTTACGCAGCAAACTGGTACAGGCCATCCAACCGCTGAACCATCAGGATGCTTACTCCATACCCGGCATTCTGGCCGAAGACGGACACCGGTATTCACGCCGTTACTTGCTTTTGTTGCAAAGTTGCCGCTGGTTGCCGTTGTGCTGTCTTGCAGGCATATTCCTCTTTCCCTACTCCCCCGTCCCTTTCCTGCTATTGCTGGCAGCTTATATAGGGAACGCCTACCTGCACTTCAAGGAGAAAAACAAGCTGATGGATTACTTCTTTTCAGTTCCACAACTCCATAAGTTGTTGAAGATTTGTGACAAGTTGGTGAAAGAGCCCGTCTTTTCCGAGGTGGGAGGTGTGGAAATGAAACGTCTGCCGACGAGCCTCGCTGCATTGCAACGGAAATTGGGTCTGTTCCGCTATGGCATCGGAATGGAGAGTGAAACGGCCATGCTCGTATATCTGCTGACGGAAGCACTGAACATCTTCTTCCTGCTTGCCGCCCTCAATACGGTCTATTCCTTTATCACCATCAAAGACAAGAAACAGGACATCGAAAAAGTGTTCCGTTTTGTAGGGCTGCTCGATGTGCTCTGCTCCGTCTCCTTGCTCCGCGAGCGTTTGCCGTATTGGTGTCGTCCCGCTTCTTTCCCGGAGGGCAAACTGCATGCGGAAGGGGTCTATCACCCCCTGATTGAGAATTGCATCCCTAATGACCTTACTCTGGCTGATAAGTCCATCCTGATAACGGGTTCCAACATGTCGGGCAAAACGAGCTTCATCCGCACCATCGGCATCAATCTGCTGGCGGCAAAGGCGTTGAACACTTGCTTTGCCCGTTGCTTTGAGACAAACTGCAACATGCGCCTCTATTCCGTCATCCATACCGAAGACGACCTGGCCGAAGGTAAAAGTTATTTCTTTGAAGAAGCCGAACGTGTGAAACAAGCGCTGGACAAAGGCGTGAACGGACGTTGCCTGCTTCTTTTCGACGAGTTGTTTAAAGGTACAAATGGAGTGGAACGCATTGCCATCAACGCCTCGGTCTTCACCGAACTCGCTTCAAGGGGCAACCTGATATTCGCCTCCACCCACGACCTGCGCTTGGCAGAGCTGCTGAAGGGAGATTATGAACTTTACCATTTCTGCGAAACGGTGGGCAACCACAATCTGAGCTTTGATTACAGATTGAAGCCCGGCATAGTGAAAGAAGGAAATGCCATCAAAGTGCTGGGACTGTGCGGCTATCCGGCCGGAATCATTAAGGCATCGGCAGCCATTGTATCAAGACTCGTTTCGGAGGAAGAAAGAAAGGCGTTCTACAAGTAGAGGGCAGGGGCAGAAAGCATTATCTTCTCCAAGTCATCGGGCACATAAACCTTACCCGCAAATCCGGCGGAGGCTTCTTCGGTATATTGCTGCTTGCGGGTGGCTAAAGTCTTGTCTTCGGTATGATAAAGCACAAGGTTCTTCACACGCAGTTGCTGTGCCAGCCGTCCGGCATCCATTGCCGTGCTGTGGTGCTTCTCGTAAGGCTTGAACAGCTCCCGGTCTTTATAGAGGCAGAAGGCTTCGCACAGCATCCAGTCGGCATCTTCCGCATAGCGCCGGTTCAGTTCGTTGTAAGGCTCGTCTCCCAGGCAAACCAGCGAACTACCGTCGGGCAGCAGGGCACGGAAGCCGTATTGCTTCTCCTTGGTGGAAGCGATGTCGAAACACTGCAAATGCAGGTCGCCCACTTCAAAAGTGTCCCCGTCGTTCAGCTCATGCAGCTCGATGTCCTTGCCCAGCCGTGCCACAATCTTGCCGGGGAGCGTCATGCGGCATATCCAGTCGAGCACCTGCAACGCTTTGTCATGTCCGTACACACGGAGCTTTCCCGCATACTTGCCGGCATTGATGCGCTGGGCTATCATGCGCACCACCCACACCGCACCCAGGATGTGGTCGGTGTGGGCATGGGTAATGAATAAGTGGTGTATCTCGTCCAGCGCCACATCCGCCTTTTCCAATTGGTTCAAGATGCCGTTTCCACCGCCCGCATCCACAAGCAGCAGCGACTTTGCCGTGCGCAGCGCAAAGCAGGTGTTATAGCAACGGGCAACGGTGGCATTGCCCGTACCTAACATAATAAGTTCTGTCTTCGGTTCTTCCATATCTTTCCATTCTGTAGATTAGTGGTGCAAAGATAGCAAGTTTGCTCAGTAAGCATTATCTTTGCAGTCAATTAACTGAACAATAACTAAAAAAACAAGATAACATTATGGCATTAAAAGCTGGTATCGTAGGACTTCCCAACGTTGGGAAATCCACTCTTTTCAACTGCTTGAGCAGCGCAAAGGCACAAGCGGCAAATTTCCCGTTTTGTACAATCGACGCCCAGATGGGGCAAGTGTCCGTGCCCGACGAACGACTGACGAAGCTCGCCGAACTGGTACATCCGGGACGCATCGTACCCGCCGTGTGCGACATTGTCGATATTGCCGGACTGGTGAAAGGCGCCAGCAAGGGCGAGGGACTGGGTAACCAATTCTTAGGCAACATCCGCGAGTGTGACGCCATCATCCACGTGCTGCGCTGCTTTGACAACGGCAACATCGTGCATGTGGACGGCTCCGTGAACCCCGTGCGCGACAAGGAAATCATCGACACCGAACTGCAACTCAAAGACCTTGATACGGTGGAGAACCGCATCAAGCGCGTAGAAAAGGTGGCCAAAGTGGGTGGCGACAAGATGGCAAAGATAGAGTACGAACTCCTGCTCCGCTACAAGGATGCGCTGGAGCAAGGACAGAGCGCCCGCACCGTCATCCCGCAGAACGATGACGAGGAGCAGTGCGCCAAGCAGATGTTCCTGCTCACCACCAAGCCCGTGCTGTACGTCTGCAATGTAGATGATACCTCTGCCGCCGCAGGCAACCAGTACGTGGAGCAAGTGCGCGAAGCCATCAAGGGCGAAGAGGCCGAACTCATCATCATCTCCGCACAGACCGAGGCCGACATCGCCGAATTGGAGACATACGAGGAGAAACAGATGTTCCTCGAAGACCTCGGTCTGAAGGAAAGCGGCTGCAACCGTTTGATTAAAGCCATCTACACCCTGCTGAACTTGGAGACCTTCATCACCGCCGGAGAAATGGAAGTCAAGGCATGGACTTATCACAAAGGTTGGAAAGCCCCGCAATGTGCCGGAGTTATCCATACGGACTTTGAAAAGGGATTTATCCGCGCGGAGGTCATCAAGTACGACGACTATGTGAAGTATGGCAGCGAGGCAGCCGTGCGCGAGGCCGGAAAGCTTGGCGTGGAAGGCAAGGAATACGTGGTGCAGGACGGAGACATCATGCACTTCCGGTTCAATGTATAAAGACCTCAAGTTTCACTTTTAGGAGTTAAAGGGAGTTAGAAGGAGTTATCGTTCACTTCGTTCTCTCAGGGAGTTAAAGGCCGATAGTTTTGGTATCAGTTAATAGTTAATAGGTGATAGTTGATAGGTAATAAATCACAAGACTATCGGCTTAACTCCTTCACTTCTTCACTCCTTAACTCCTGAAATCTCCTAAACTCCTTAACTCCTGAAATCTCCTGAAATCTCCCGAAAGCAAGAACAATGACTAATGACAATACAATGATGAAACAGATTATCTCCCTTTTGCTTTTGTTATGCAGCACCGTCGCTTACGCACAGCAGCAAGACTCCGTGACCATCCGCGGACGGGTGACAGATTACAACGGACAGCCGATAGACAGCGCCACCGTGGAGTGGAAAAATCCTTCCTTTGATACCGTAAAGGAAGTGCTGACCGACAAAGACGGCAACTACACCGCCCGCATCCCGAAAGGGAAATACCAAAGCATGGCCTGCATCCGCATGAGCACTTACCCCAACTCTCCCGCCCTCCACGTGTCTTCCGAAGCAGACATGCGGCTTGAGTTCTGGGCATGGGACTTCATGGCCGACCGTGACACCACCCTCAACATCCGCTACCACCGCATGGAAGCCTACGGGCTGCGCGCCTTCCGCATACCGGGAGCCACCCCCGCCTATCAGATATATGTGCGCCCCATGAGCCTGACGCGCTTCCTGCAATGGCAGAAAGAGAGTGAAAAACAGGCCATACGCGGCGAAGGCCTAAACGGTATCGAGCAATCAGCCATCGGCGAACAAGCACAAGCCAGCTTACTGGCTCCTCCCATCAACAAGCTGAAAGCCACTGTCTGGATAGACGGAGAAGAAGTCCCCCTCCTGATGAAGCAGGAGATAAAGGAATACTTCGACGCAAGCGAATATGGCAACGCATACCTGCTGACCGTAAACCTGCCCAAGAAAGAAAGCGCCCGCCCCTACCGCATCTTCAAGGTAGAGCTGGAAGACTTGGAGAACGGCGACCGTGGCGAAGGGCTTTACTATATGGAGAAAGAAAACTACATCCAATAAACCATAAGAAGATATGAAATACTTGATAGCAGGCACAGGCGGCGTAGGCGGAAGCATCGCCGCATTCCTCGCACTTGCGGGAAAAGACGCTACTTGCATTGCACGCGGCGAACACCTTGCCGCCATCCGTGAGCACGGATTGTTGCTACACAGTGACCTGAAGGGTGAGCATACGCTGAAGATGCCCGCTTATACGGCAGAAGAATACACTGAATTAATTGACAAAGAAATAAGTATCTCCCTCGTCAACTCGCCAACTGAATCCTTGTCAACTAAATATAAGGCAGACGTCATCTTCGTCTGCGTCAAAGGCTATTCGGTGGACTCCATCACGGAACTCATCAAACGCGCTTCTCACGAGCATACGGTAGTCATCCCTATTCTGAATGTTTACGGCACAGGCCCCCGCATCCAACGGCTTGTACCCGGCGTAACGGTGCTCGACGGCTGCATCTACATCGTGGGCTTCGTCTCCGGACGGGGGGAAATCACACAGATGGGCAATATATTCCGCCTCGTCTTCGGGGCACACCGTGGAACAATTGTTTCCCGTGAAACAATGGAAGCCGTGCAGCGCGATTTGCAGGAAAGCGGCATCAAGGCCGAAATCTCCGACGACATCAACCGGGACACGTTTGTCAAGTGGTCGTTCATATCGGCCATGGCTATTACCGGAGCCTATTATGACGTGCCGATGGGCGAGGTGCAGAAGCCGGGCAAGGTGCGCAACACCTTTATCGGACTGTCGCGTGAAAGTGCCGCTTTGGGGCAGAAGTTAGGCATCCGATTTAAGGAAGACATCATAGAGTACAACCTCAAAGTAATAGACAAGCTCGACCCCGAAAGCACCGCTTCCATGCAGAAAGACTTGGCAAAAGGGCATCAGAGCGAAGTGCAAGGACTGCTGTTCGACATGATTGCCGCCGCCGAGGAACAAGGGATAGACATCCCGACATACAGGATGGTGGCGGAGAAGTTCAAATAATAAGCCTATAAAATCAATCATGGAACTGACAACAATTGTACAGCAAAAGATATACGAGATAAGAGGACAAAGAGTGATGCTCGACTTCGACTTGGCAGAGATGTATGGAATGGAAACCAAGCGGTTAAAAGCAAGTGTAAGACGGAATATGAAACGATTTCCATCTGATTTTATGTTCGAGCTTACTCAAGAAGAGTATATTTCTTTAAGGACGAAAATTTCGTCCTTAAAGAATGGAGGCCGTGGTCAGCACCCCAAATATATGCCCTTCGCCTTCACCGAACAAGGTGTCGCCATGCTCTCCTCCGTTCTGAACAGCGACATCGCCATCGAAGTCAACATCGCCATCATGCGTGCTTTCGTTGCCGTCCGCCAACTGATAGCCACTCCACCGACCGACTGCATCAGTAATATAGAACAAGAAGTAAAGGAACTAAAAATCTATATTGAAGAAGTCTTCACCGACCAGAACGACATCAATGAAGATACCCGAATGCAACTGGAACTCATCAATCAAACGCTTGCCGAAATGCAGATGCAAAAGAAGCAGACAGAAAAGCCCCGCAACAAGATAGGCTTCAAATAGAGCATCCAAGTGAGCATCCAAACAAGAAAAATTCCTACCTTTGTCTCCAAGTAAACCCGGTCTTTGCTTCTACATGAAGCAAACCGGGAAACAAATAACAATAAGGAGAAGCGCAAGATGATAAAAAACATACTGTTTGACATGGGCGGAGTGGTGTTCCGTCAGAACTCGGAAGAAGCCTACCGGCGTTTTCGCCAAATGGGAATAGATACCGACTGCTACATGGGCAACTACGGGCAGAAGGACTTCTTTCTGGACGTGGAAACCGGGGCAATCTCTGCTACAGAATTCTGCCGGAAGATGGCGAAAGCCACGGGCAGAAAAGAAATAAGCTGGGAAGAAGCCCGGCACTGCTGGTTGGGATTTATCCGCGATGTGCCTGTGGAACGCCTGCACTGCCTGTTGGAACTAAAGAAGGACTACCACATCTGCCTGCTAAGTAACACCAATCCTTTCATCATGGACTTTACCCGTAGCAACCAATTCAGCACCGATGGCAAGCCCATCACCGAGTACTTCCATACCTTGTTTTGCAGCTACGAAATGAAGGCCTACAAGCCCAACGCAGACATCTTCCTGAAAGCACTGGAGGCAGATCGTATGAAGGCAGAAGAAACCCTCTTTTTGGACGACAGTCTGAAGAATATCAATGCCGCCAAAGCTCTGGGCATACAGGGGCTACACGTGGCGCCCGATGAAGACTGGACCGGCATTCTGGAAGAGCGCCTGCAGCAGAACCACCTATAAAACTCTTAACCTCAAGAAAATCATAAATCCATCCAGAAACTTAATATCTCAACAATTATGCTATCACTACTCACCATCAACTGGAGTCCGGACCCCGAACTGTTCAAGCTATTCGGATTCTCCATTCGCTATTATGCCCTACTGTGGATTGTAGGCCTTGCCCTTGCCTACTTCATCGTGCAACGCCAATACCGTGACAAGAAAATAGGTGACGACAAGTTCGAGCCGCTTTTCTTCTACTGTTTTTTCGGTATATTGATAGGGGCACGGCTGGGGCACTGCATTTTCTACGACTGGGCATACTATCAGAATCACTTTGTGGAAATGATACTCCCCATCAAACTCTTGCCCGACGGAAACTGGAAAATGACCGGATATACCGGCCTCGCCAGCCACGGCGGCACACTTGGCCTGATTATAGCCCTTTGGCTCTACTGCCGCAAGACGAAGATGCACTACATGGACGTGCTGGACATGATAGCCGTAGCCACCCCCATCACCGCCTGTTGCATACGACTGGCCAACCTGATGAACTCCGAAATCATCGGCATGCCCACCAACGTGCCCTGGGCTTTCGTCTTCGAGCGCGTGGACATGCTGCCCCGCCATCCGGCACAACTTTACGAGGCAATCGCCTATTTCACCTTTTTCCTCGGAATGATGTACCTCTACAAGCGAGGATTGAGAAAACAAGAGACAAAACTGGCAACCGACTTCAGCACCACTAAAAGCAAGTCGTCCATCCAGCAGATAAATGCCTCGTCACCCTATCATCGCGGCTTCTTCTTCGGGCTCTGCCTGACAGAAATATTCATCTTCCGCTTCTTCATAGAATTCCTGAAAGAGAACCAAGTGAACTTTGAAGATGGCATGACGCTGAATATGGGGCAATGGCTCAGCGTACCGTTCATTATCATCGGTGTGTATTTCATGTGCTTCTACGGAAAGAAGAAATAGCCCAAATGCCTTATGGAAACAGGAGACAGCTCTGACCGCGCACACAAGAAGCACGGCGACCTATTCTACATGCTCTATACCGGAGTGGCTTGTGCCATTATCATGGCGCTGCTGCAACCCTTCGGGATAGACCGGGTGGAACACCACAAATACCCCATCATTCTGGGATATGCCGTACTGGCTGCCGTGGCCTATCAGCTTGCCAACCTACAGACCATCTACGTACTGCGTATGCCGCGACGGGACGAATGGGATGTCAAGCGCAGCATTATCGTAGGGCTGCTCATCTGTCCCATCATGGGAGCTTTCATCTGTTGCTATTCCGCATGGGCATACGCCGGAGACATCCGGCAAGGATGGTTCTACCCCGACGGGCGCTTCACGCTGAAAGCTTTCTGGATAAACAGCGGATACACACTCACCATCTCCTTCTTCCTCACCCTCTTCGGCTACTACATGGAGCGTAGCCGCCAACTCGCCATCCGCCTGCAGGAAGTCATAGAGCTGAACCGGATATTGGCACAAAAACAGTTGGCAGAGGAGAAAAGAGACACTCCGCAAGCACCGTCAGGGCTATCGCAAGGAAGTTCCTCTGATGCACCCCGCTCAACAGGAACAGCCCCATCTCCTGATACGTCCGGCATTACAACCGCCGCCAACTCGCCCGATACGTTCGGTGCAACAGAAGCCGCCGCATATTGCGATACCTCCGGCACGTCCGCCGGACATTCCGATACCTCCGTCAGCCCCCTGCGCCTGGAGGGAAGCAGCCGGGAGACGGTGGAACTGCAATCGTCCGCCCAACTGCTCTTTGTGGAGTCCGACGGCAACTATGCCCTCGTGCACTACCTGTCCGACGGGAAAGCGGTGCGCAAGGCCGTGCGCTGCACCCTGAAGCAAGTGGAAGAGCAGCTCAGCGGAAGGCAAGGCATCATGCGCTGCCACCGCGCCTACATCGTAAACATTGCCCACGTGGAGCATGTGTCGGGCAACGGACAGGGCTACCGGCTGACACTGGATTCCATACAGGAACAAGTGCCCGTATCACGCCAATATGCTGCTGCCGTCTATCAGAGCATTCGGATTTAACCGGCTTAATTCATAACAGAAGTTAAGGGAGTGAGGAGTTAAGGAGTTAAAGAAGTTAAGGAGTTAAGCCGATACTTTGCAATAGGAGTTAGAGGGAGTTAAAGGGAGTTACCGTTCGCTCCGCTCTCTCAGGGAGTTAAAGGCCGATAGTCTTGTAAACCATCTGCAAAGTATCGGCTTAACTCCTTAACTCCCTTTAACTCCTCACTCCCTTTAACTCCTCACTCCCTTATCTCCTGCCATCCATCCCTCCATTCGTCCCAAACCGCCACCAAGCATCACTTTCAGCCACCGTCTGTCCCACTTTTTTGTCCCTGCCGGGATTCCGTCATAGCTTTGCCCACAGATTTCAAACGAAAAACTAACAAGCAAAGTGATATGAACAAAAGAATCGTACTTATCGTCCTCGCATTAGCAGCAGCCATTGCTGCCACCCACGCACAGAAAATAACAGAAACCTATCATTCGGACAGTCTGCTGATTGACGTAGAAACCAAAGAAGTCGTAGTGCAGGCCTCGCCCTGCATCCATCGCGGCGACCGCAGCATCTACTTCCCCACCGCACAACAGAAAGAAATGTCGTCCAACGCATTAGGATTGTTGGAGAAGATGCAGCTCAACGGACTGCAAGTGAACAGCCTCTTCAACACCGTAGAGGTATCGGGTGGCGGCACGCCCGTCTTCTGCATCAACGGGCGCCCCGTGGAACTGAAGGACATCCTGGCCCTGAAGCCCGACGAAGTGGCACGCGTGGAGCACAACGACAACCCCGGCGCACGCTTCAAGGATGCCGCCGTCGTCATCAACTACAAGCTGAAGCAGAGTCAGCAGGGAGGTGGATTCATGACCGACCTGATGGAAGCCGTGAACACGGTATATGGCGTGAACAGCGCATCGGGCAAATACAACTACAAAGCATCGGAGTGGAGTGTGAACTACTACATGCTGCATGCCGCCTTCAAGGAGTTCTACAACGAGAACCGCGAGGAATACCGCTTTGATGACAACCGCCACGTGCTGCAACAGGAAGAAGGCATCCCCGGCCGCCTGCACTACAACCATCACTGGATTACACTGAACTACAACTACCTGAAGACGGACAGCCGGATGCTGAACGTGGCCCTGCGCGGCAAGTACCTCAACACGCCCAAGACCGAACTGGACAGCCGCCTCTACAACTCCGAACTCTCCGCCGACCCCCTGATGCTATTCGACCACAGCCGCGACCACTCCGCCACCACCGCCCTCGACCTCTACTATCAGCACAACCTGCCCCGGCAGCAGACGCTCATCCTCGACCTCACCGGCAGCTACACCGACACGGACAGTCGCCTGGACTATCTGATAAGCCAGAAGGATGTCGCCTTGAGCCACCTCAGCAACAACGTGGACGGCCGGAAGTACGCCCTCATCGCCGAAGCCCTCTACGAGAAGCCCACCACCGCCACCGACAAGTGGAGCGTCGGTCTGAAGTACACCGCCGGCTACGCCAACAACCGCTACTTCGGCACTGGGAACACGGAGAACCGCCTGCACAACTCCGAACTCTACCTCTACACCGAATGGAACCGCCGGACGGAGAAGTGGAACCTGTCCGCAGGCATGGGCGGCACTTATTTGCAAGCCAGCCAGCAAGGACAGTCCTACCACCGCCTGCTGCTGCGCCCCATTCTTCGCGTCGGATTCACCCCTTCGGACCGCTTCACCCTGCGCTACCGGGGCAGCGTGGAGAGCATAGCCCCCACCCTGTCCGAGCTGAGCTGCGTGGAGCAACAACTGGACTACTACCAACTGCGCCGTGGCAACGCCCTGCTCACCCCCTCCACCGAATACCGCAACCGGCTGACTCTGGACTACCACCGCACCGACTGGAACACCGCCCTCAACCTGGGCTACGACTACCGCCACCACCCCATCATGGAACAAACACGACAAGAGCAGAACCTCTTTGTACGCGAAATGGCCAACCAAGACAACTGGCAGAAGTGGAACGCCGAATACGAATTCCGCTACCAGTTGATGCACGGCATGATTACGCTGCGGGCCGCCGTGGGCATGGATTACTTCGACAGTCGCGCCGCCCACTACCACCACACGCACACCAACCTCTACGCCGTGGTCAACGCCCAAGCCGCCTACAAATGCGTGGCCCTCACCTTCAACCTGCGCACCCATCGCCCCACCCTCTACGGTGAAACGCTGACCCTGGGCGAAGACCTGCACGACATCGCCCTGACCTACTTCAAGAAGCGTTTCAGCCTGTGCCTTGCCATGAACAATCCTTTCATGAACAACTACCGCGTAGGCAGTGAGAACTGGAACCTCCGGGCCGGAAACACCAGTTACCGCTACGTTAACGAGACTTCGCGTATGCTGTTGGTGAAGCTGACCTACGGCATGGACTTCGGCCGCAAACGCAAGGCAGCCGCCAAGCGCATACAGAACGAAGATACGGACACAGGTATATTGAAAGGAAGCAAATGATGCTGCGATACAGGCAGAGAGGAGAAAATGCCACGCAGCTTGTATGAATTTATACACAAGGAAAGACACGATTGCGAATCGCTGATAATCAGCGGTTTCAAGCAAGGACGTTTCAGTCGTATGCTGAAAGCAATTCAGTCGTATAGTGAATGTGGTTCAGTATACGACTGAGCTACATTCACTATACGAGGCAAGTTAAGAAAGAACCCAATTGTAATAGCTTTTCAGATTGTTACTTCCCCTTCACGATTCTTTTGATGTCATTCAGCTTGTTCAACGCTTCAAGCGGAGTGAGGTTGTTTACATCCAGATTCAGTATCTCGTCGCGTATCTGGCAGAGCACCGGGTCGTCGAGCTGAAAGAAGCTGAGCTGCATGCCGCCTGCCGAAGAAGCTCCTTCGGTGATAGTCTTGCCACTGACCATACCCGTCTGGCGATTCTCCGCTTCAAGCTGATGCAGTATCTCGTCGGCACGCTTCACAATGCTTTTGGGCATACCGGCCAACTTCGCCACATGAATACCGAAGGAATGCTCACTACCTCCACGCTCCAATTTGCGGAGGAAGATGACCTTGTTATCGACTTCCTTCACCGACACGTTATAGTTTTTAATGCGCTTGAAGCTTTTCTCCATCTCATTGAGCTCGTGATAGTGCGTGGCAAAGAGTGTACGTGCCTTTGCCTTGGGATGTTCGTGAATATGCTCGACAATGGCCCAAGCGATGGAAATACCGTCATACGTGGAAGTGCCGCGTCCCAATTCGTCAAAAAGCACCAGACTGCGTGGAGAAAGATTATTCAGAATGTCCGCGGCTTCATTCATTTCCACCATGAACGTTGACTCACCGACAGAAATATTATCACTGGCTCCCACACGGGTGAAAATCTTATCCACCAATCCAATGTGGGCACTCTCTGCCGGTACAAAACTGCCGATCTGTGCCAGCAGAGTAATCAATGCCGTCTGGCGCAGCAAGGCGGACTTACCGGCCATATTTGGACCCGTGATGATGATGATCTGCTGTGTGGTGCTATCCAGCATCACGTCGTTGGCTATATACTTCTCGCCTATCGGAAGTTGCTTTTCGATGACCGGATGGCGTCCCTGATGTATTTCCAGCACCTCATCATCGGAGATTACAGGACGGATATAATTATTCTCGCGTGCCGCCGTGGCAAAGGAAAGCAAGCAGTCCAAACGGGCTATCTGATTGGCGTCAATCTGTATGGCAGGGATAAACTCACTTAAAGCTTGCACAAGTTCGGTATAAAGCTGTGTCTCCAGTACCAGTATCTTATCTTCCGCACCAAGAATTTTTTCCTCATACTCTTTCAATTCCTGTGTGATATATCTCTCTGCATTGACCAAAGTTTGCTTGCGAATCCATTCCTGAGGCACTTTTTCCTTATGCACATTGCGCACTTCGATATAATAACCGAAAACATTATTATAACCGATCTTCAGGCTGGGAATGCCTGTAAGCTCGCTCTCACGCTGCTGTACCTGCAAAAGATAATCCTTACCCGAATAAGCTATCCGGCGCAACTCGTCCAACTCAGCACTTACTCCGGATTTGATAACTCCGCCTTTGTTGATCAGCAACGGCGGGTCGTTGTCAATCTCTTTATCAATACGGTCACGAATGGATCGGCAGATGTTCAGTTGCTCACCGATATGATTCAGGCTGGCATTATCGGCCTGCACGCAAGCCTCCTTGATGGGTTCGATAGCTTGCAAAGCCACTTTCAAGGCCACCACCTCACGGGGAGAAACACGCCCTACCGCCACTTTGGAGATGATGCGCTCCAAATCACCTATCAGATGTAACTGTTCTTCAATAAGCTCCTTGAAATCAGGTTGACGGAAGAAATACTCTACCACATTCAAGCGTTCATTAATCGGCTGCACATCCTTCAACGGAAATACCAGCCAACGCTTCAACAAACGGGCTCCCATCGGACTGATAGTCTTGTCGATAACATTCAGAAGACTACTTCCACCATCATTCATACTGCCCATCAATTCCAGGCTGCGTACCGTAAACTTATCCAGACGGACATACTTATCTTCTTCAATGCGCGCCAGCGAAGTGATATGTCCTATCTGCGTGTGCTGTGTCATGATGAGATACTGCAGAATCGCACCTGAAGCAATGATACCGTTCTTTAAGTGCTCCACACCGAAACCTTTGAGGTTCTTCACCTCGAAGTGTTTCAACAGCTTTTCACGGGCAGTAGTTTCTGTAAATACCCAGTCATCCAATTCAAAAGTAAAGAATTTATTTCCGAAGTTCCCTTCAAACATCAGACGCTTACCACGCTCAAAGAGCACTTCCTTGGGAGCAAAATTATTCAGTAGCTTGTCCACATAGTCAAAGGGACCTTCTGCAGTGAGGAATTCTCCCGTAGATATATCCAGAAAAGCCACCCCGCAAGTACCCTTACCAAAATGCACGGCGGCAAGGAAGTTATTCTCCCGGTAATTGAGCACATTATCATTGATGGATACACCCGGAGTTACTAATTCCGTAATACCACGCTTCACAAGTTTTTTTGTCAGTTTAGGGTCTTCCAACTGGTCACAAATGGCTACACGCTTGCCGGCACGTATCAACTTGGGCAGATAGGTATCAAGTGCATGATGCGGGAAACCGGCCATCTCCACGGTTTTTCCTTTACCGTTGGCACGCTTTGTCAGAGTAATGCCTAAGATTTCCGAAGCCACGATCGCATCGGTAGAATACGTTTCATAAAAGTCACCACAACGAAACAGCATGACGGCATCAGGATGTTTTGCCTTCAAGTCAAGAAACTGCTTCATCATAGGGGTCAGGACAATATCTTCGTTCATAACAGATCTTTAATTTTTAAGTTTAAAAGCCAAGATGCCACAGACATATCAGGTCAAGATAACTCAGGAACTTAATTGAGACAAAGATAATTCTTTTTTAGAAAACAGATGTGGAGAGCCTTTAAATACTTAGCAAGCCTTAACAAAGACGACAGTTTTACTAAAACATGTTATTAAACACGCTTTATTATTTGCTTTATTTGGAAATTAGCGAAAAAGACGTACCTTTGCACTGTGTTTTTCATAGTATTAGATTTAAGGTTAACAAAGGTTGGAGTACAGCGGTACTCCTTTTTTTTGCCCATACACACCACATTCCATCAAGAAGAAACCGCATATTCACCCGGTGAAATGCCTTTCAACCGCTTGAACACCCTATTAAAATAAGGAACATTGTTGAAACCCACCTGATAACATATTTCAGAAACAGACATTTTCTTTAGCTTCAAAAGCCTACAAGCCATCTCTACCCGGTATTCATTGAGATAAGTGACAAAAGTCTTTCCGGTAACTTTTTTAAAGAACACACAGAACGAAGCCCGGTTCATTCCCACATGGCGTGCCACGTCGTCCAGTGTAATATCACGCTTAACATTGCAGACAACATAAACTTGTATCTGGTTCAGACGGTTCTTCTCCTTGTCTATCTTCTGATGCCTCCCCACCACACTCTCCATTCCATTACCGGCAAGCAACAGGAGCAGGTTTATCATCGGCGCAACGCGTCCGGAGTCGTCCAAGTCACGCATATTTTCAAGAATACCGGCAATGACTGCGGCTTTCCCCTTGCCGAATTTCACGGCGTCCGATTTCTTTTTCAACTCCTCAATATGCCCGCACAATTCGGGAAAAACGGTGGCACAATTATCCAGAAAATCAGTTCCAAAGGTTACTGTGATATTGGCAATGCGTCCTCTTGTATCAGTGACATTATTGCCAAAACACCAGCAATGCGGAATTCCGGGCGGTATCAAGACCACTTCCCCACTCTGAAAAGGCTCCTTTGTACCGCCTATCAGCCTCACACCGGAACCGACGAGGATATAAGACAATTCCCACGTGGACTGTTCGTGCTGCCCTATCTGCTCTTCAGGAGTCAAATGAACACTGTTGAAGAAAAAAGAATGTTTATCGGACTGAGACATTATACTATATTTCTATTTTGAATAAAATAATTCCTATCAAGAAGCAAATATGCAAATATAAGACAATTCTAAGATACAATAATAGAAATGTGCCATGCAATTGCAGCATAACTTTGTACACGAATCAAAACTGATAATATCAAACATATTTTAATGAAGACAACAACTTACTTAGCATCCAAGCCGCGTTACGAAATATTGGACGGGCTTCGCGGAGTGGCCGCAATCATCGTAGTGGCTTTTCATCTTTTCGAAACCTACTCTGCAGGACCGATGTCGCAAATATTGAACCACGGTTATCTGGCAGTAGATTTCTTTTTCGTCCTCTCCGGCTTCGTCATCGGCTATGCATACGATGACCGTTGGGATCGGATGACAACTTGGGACTTCTTCAAGCGCCGCCTGGTGCGTTTGCACCCAATGGTGATCATGGGTACGCTTATAGGCGCCTCGCTGTTCTATTTCAGCGCTTGTTCCGCTTTTCCGATAGTCATAGAGACACTGTGGTGGAAAGTATTACTGATGGCATTCTTAGGCTGCCTGATGTTTCCCACCCCCACTTCATGGGACATTCGCGGCTGGGGCGAAACCAACAGCTTGAACGGTCCCGCCTGGTCACTGATGTGGGAATACCTTGCCAACATCCTTTACGCCCTCTTCATCCGTCGCTTCTCCAAGTTGGCACTTGGCATATTCGTCGGACTTGCCGCCTGCCTCACACTGGACATTACATTCAACATAGACACCTTCGGTCTGCTTTCCACACGGGGAGAAGCCGCCCACACGCTTATCGGCGGATGGAGTCTTACGCCCGACCAACTCTATATAGGCATTTCCCGACTGCTTTACCCATTCTTTGCGGGCTTATTACTGTCTCGCATAGGTAAGTTGATAAAAGTAAAAAGAGGATTTTACTGGTGCTCTCTGTTAATAACCGTCATCCTCGTGACACCTCGCATCGGAGGCGAAGCAAGCCAATGGATGAACGGTGCTTACGAAGCAGCAAGCGTACTCGTCCTGTTTCCACTGATAGTGGTTATGGGGGCAGGCAGCAACGTGACGGGCAAACGCTCCGTAGCTCTCTGCAAGTTCTTCGGCGAGCTATCCTACCCGCTATACATCACGCACTTTCCACTGATATATATGCAGATAGCCTGGGCACGAAACCATCCCGACGCACCGACAGAAATGCACGTATTCGTAGCCGCAGGTATCTTTGTCCTCTCTATCGCCGTTGCCTACGCCTGCCTGAAGATGTATGACGAACCGGTGCGCGAGTGGCTGAAGCAACATGTATTAATCAAAAAAGGAAAAAGATGATAAGAATAGATCACACGGCCATGTACGTGCACAATTTGGAAGCGGCGAAGGAGTTCTTCATCCGCTTCTTCTCCGCACAGAGCAATCCGATGTATCACAATCCACATACCGGACTGCGCAGCTACTTCTTAACCTTTGCCGACGGCAGCCGCTTGGAACTGATGAACCGTCCGGAAGTGACGGCACTCACCGAGAAGCTCGCCTATCAGGCAGGATATATACACCTGGCTTTCAGTGTAGGTGGAAAGGAACAGGTGGATGCACTGACAAAAGCACTTGCCGAAGCAGGTTATGAGGTACTAAGCGGCCCGCGCACCACAGGCGACGGATATTATGAAAGCTGCATTGCAGGCGTGGAAGGAAATCTGATAGAGATAACAGAATAAAGTGATAGTCAGTCTGTCTGAAGATATTTTCGGAAAGGGATTCCCGCCCGGAGTGCCCGATGTTTTCGCATCGTACACCCGGGCGGGAATTTATACTGGAAACGACTGAAAACAAAACGTTCCCCACTGCGCTGCTTGTGCGCGGTGGGGAACGAATGACTTATAGCAGGAGTTAGAGGAAGTTAAAGGAAGTTAGAGGCCGATAGTATAGCTCATCAACAGGGCTATCGGCTTTTAACTCCTAAGCCCGAAGGGCGATAACTCCTTCTAACTCCTTCTAACTCCCTCAAAATGAAAGGGAGACGAGATTATCCCAGGGGATTATCGTCGGGGTTGGGACCATCGGTGAAGTCGCCTCCTGCGGGGTCTTGGTCGGCAGTGTCGGGCGAAAGCTCAATCCACTCCAGCTCGTCGCTGTCCACCAGGGCACGGGTGTAGGTGCCGTTGGAGAGCTTGGTGCGCTCGGGCACGAACTCGATGCGTACGGCCTGCGTCTGCTTGCCGAAGTCAAAGTCTTCGAGCTTCTTCACGCCCTTCGTGTCCAGCACGTAGCGGAAGTAGCCGAGGCCTTTGATGTGCACGCTCTTGCCCTGCGCCATGCGGGTGTTCATCACACCTGCAATGTCGCCCAGCACGGCCTGCACGTCGGAGTTGCTTACTGTGGAGATTTTCGCCAAGTCGCGGGCGATGGTCTCCGTTTCCACAGGTTTGCCCTGCACTATCGCGCGGGGGTAGTAAACCTTCTGATTGCTATTGAACATTTTTTTCCAAAAAGGCATAATGTCAATTGTTGTTTTAGAGTTATTGTAATATATTATTATCAATCTTTCGTCATTTTACAAATCATTGATAATCAGACGATTTGGAAGCGTTGCCGGAAAGGCGTTCTCGAGTCGCCGACTCGGGAGTGTCAAGTCGCCGACTCGACACTGCCTTTTCAGCGTCCCTATCCGGAGTGTCCGATGTTTTCGCACCGGACACTTCGTTCACCGGGCAAGGCAGGTTATTACTCCCACCTGAATTTCAATGAATCATCCGTGCCTTCAAGCCAAAAGCTGTCATTGCTATCGTTACCGCTAAGATTGTAATGGACGTTGGACACATCCACGTAAGCGGCATCCGGTTCCACGCCACCCCAAACACTCTGGGCTTCGGCCGATGCAACAACGGCACGGATTTCGGCAAAGGTGAGGGTGGTCTTGAACTGATTGCCGATGAAAAGAGACACGTCTTTTTCATCCACGATGTTGGGATTACTACCGAAAAGACCTCCACGACTTTTGCTTGCGCAATATTTAATCTTCATCACGGAGCCGGATGAATAAACCCGTCCTACAAGATCAATAGCATCGGAAGCACCACCGTAATAGAATCCCGTTACATTGGCAGTACTGCCGTAATAACTGCCGGTAAGCGCACCTATATAGCTGTTTCCCTTAATGTTTCCCGTGACATAGCATCCCGTAATATTGACCGCATCGGACATGGAGCCGACTAATCCGCCGACCATCATTTTCCCCTCAACGTTGCCTTTGGCATAGCAGGCAACCAACTTGCATGCATAGGCTTGCCCCGCAAGGCCTCCAATCTGCTGCATCTCCGGAGCGGAGATTTCAACGGTGGAGCCACAACGCTGAACGATGCCTGTCGCAGTACCTATCAAACCGCCCAATACTGCACTTTGCTGGGCAACACCCGTTATCTTTCCCGAACTGTAACAGTTTTCTACAAGGCCATTGCCCTCCATCACTCCAATCAGGGAACCGGTATTTTGACTTCCTGTGATGTTGACATCCGTAGCCGTGCAGTTAGAAATGGTGCACGCTTTAGCTGTGCCCACCAGAGCACCACCCCGTTCGAATGTCACCATCGTAGGTGCAACGATGGTCAGATTACGGAAAGTGGCAGCATCGGCATAACCGAAGAGGCCGATGTAACTCTTGCTGGTGTCCGTATTATAATCACTTTTGAATCCTGAAATACTGTGTCCCTGTCCGTCGAACACACCTTTATATGGTGCATAAGATCCCGGATTTATAGATTTCCAGGAATCATACTCACTCAAATCGATGTCGCTTGTGAGCACAGCGTTATAGTTGCTGGCTGCGGCTGAAGTTTTCATGGCATCATATTGCGCCTTAGTGAGATTTGCGGCACTGAGTTCCGCTTCTGTGGGAGTGTAGCTCATCATACATCTGAACAGATTCAATCCGGAGGCTGTTGCGATTTCTAATACCTTGCTCGTTGAATTATAGCTGATACAAACCTGCTTGGCTTCTCCGCCTTCAATGGTTTCGGTAATCCAATTGGTTACAGTCACTTCGCCTACAGTCAGAGCATCCTTACCAATCGTCAGATTGTAGGTGTAGCTCTTGCCTGCTTCCATTGCCGGAATATCTTTCACAGTCAACGGCGTGCCAGCCACAGTCATCGTGATGAATTGTTCATCGGCTTTTTTATCGGTAGGTATCACAAGGGCGGTGTAGGTAGTTCCTACTTGTGCGGCTTCTGCATTGAGGTTCTGAACAAAAGGAGTTACTTCTGTAGCATCTCCTTCTGCCGCACCTGCTGCATAGCTTGCCGCTCCCGATTTGATTCTTACATTGTTTACGGTAGGCACTGTACCGTCATATTGATCGTTGAACCCTGCAATTTTCACAATCACACGTGCCATCTTGCGCTCCATCTCCATGGTCAGCTCACCACCGGTTGTGGGCTTGCTTTGGTTTCCCCCGTAGGTCATATAGTCGGCTGCAACGATTTTTGTATCATCTTCTTGGTCGGCAGGCAGGGTAAAGGCTTGTGCCGATGCACCCTCAGCCACGGGATAGTAAGCGGTGATCTCCATGGGATCTGAATTTGTCTCCCATTTCAAGTATTTACCTGTTTCGGGAGTCCATGTGCCATTATTGAGCGTGTAAGTTACTGCGCCCTGTGTTCCGGCTGCTATCGAGATTTGGTCTCCGTTGTTGAACGCCTTTTGTGTGGCTTCGTCAGCTCCTAATGGGTTGCTGCGGCTAAAGATGCCGCTACCCACGGTAGCGTTCACTTTCATGGCTGTCGGGTCGTTCTGCCATGCCTCGTTGCCGGGGGCTGCGGCGAGTTCGCTCTCGGAGCACGAGGTGAGTGTGCCGGTGGCGATGGTCAACATGCCGACGGCTATCATCAGCACGCCCGTGCTCCGTAGCAGGGAGGCGATGCTGTTCTTTATGTTATGCTTTGTAATTTTCATACGTCTTATTTTTTTTTTCTATGTTATTTTATTGTGGGAGTTATCTCTCCGTTCAAGGAGTTAAAGGGAGTTAGAGGAAGTTATCACTCCGCTTCGCTCCGTTCAGGGAGTTAAAGGCTGATAGTTCTGCTTGTGAATACTCCTGCTTGTGATTACAGGAAACTGGTTTCAATGCTATCGGCTTAACTCCTTTACTTCTTAACTCCTTTGACTTCTTTACTTCTTAACTTCTTAACTCAATTGAGCCTCGTTCTTTGACGTATGTGTATGTGGAAGGAATGGGAAACACTCCGCCCCGCTTCCCTGCGCAAGATAGTGGCAGGGGGCGGGGCGGAATAATTCTTGTTTTATGGAGGGGGGGAGGTAGGTGTGAAAGGCTTAGACTGCGCCGTATTTCTCTTCCAGATGTTTGCGGTACTCTTCTTTCTCGTCGAAGTCGGCAGGCAAGCCGAGGTCAACGCCCAAGCGGGCAACGCGTTCACTGATTTTCTGTTCTGAATACGGTTGGCGCAATTCCGGGAATTTGCGTTCCATTTCGGTAAAGACTTCTGCACTGGGTGTTCCTCCTTCTTCGGCCATTGCCTCGTCAATGCGTGCATTCAGCTCCTCCATCGTGTAGGGACGGAGGTCTTCTTTCGCCTCTTCGCCTTTCAGCTTCTTCTGCAAGCGTTGCAGGTAACTGCTTAATTGCATCAAAGCTTCGTCGTTGGCGTTGTGCATCAGGACATTGAGACGTTCAAAGACATCGGCTCTCAGTTCTACTGTACTCATATTGTTCTCCTTTCTTAATTCTGATTATCAATTACAGCACAAAATACTGAATTAATAATCAAGCGGCAAGAGTGCACCCTATTTTTAACCTGCATAATTCACATGCAGAAGTTAGAGAAGTTAAAGAAGTTATCAGCCAACAAGTTGGCTTAGGAGTTAAAGCCAATACTATTGACATCGGTAAAAAGGACTATCGGCTTAACTCCTTTACTTCTAACGAAGTGATAACTCCTTTAACTCCTACAATGAATTAAGCAGGTTAAGATACTATCGAGTGCGCTTCTCCCCAATTATTCCTTCCAATACGTCAAAGAGCGAGTCTTGCTTCCGGCTTTCTAAGGGCTGGGAGCGTCAGAGGTTTCTGTTTCCTATTTATTCGGTTTCAAGGTTTCCATTGTTTCCCGGCGTACCGGTTTCCCATGCCTTGGCGCTGATGCCGCTCACAATTGCCGCATCCTTGCCCACGGTGAGAGCCAAGGTGTAGGCTTTGCCGCTGTCGAAGGTGACGGCATTGGCGGAAGTCCACTTGTACGCCTTGCCGCCCAGGGTGAAGGAGACGCTGAATGTGGCCTCCTGCGGGATGAGGATGCACTCGTAGGTGGCCACAGCTTTGTCGGTGGCAGTGGCGGCTTTGTCCCAAGTGCCGAGGGAGGAGGAGTTACCGCTGGTGAGGGTGATGCTGCCGGGGGTAACCTCTTTATCTTCATAATCCTTGAACTCTCCGAATGTTCCGGTAACCATGTTGAACTGACGGTCGCAATATACGTTGTTCACCTTTACATCCGTGAGGGGATTGTCCGTGCCCATTCCCAAGCCATCGGCAGAGGCGTTGAACTCCGTGCCTAAGGTCAGCGTGATGTTCAGCTTGGAGTTGATGTGGCGCAGGGGCAGGCGGACTTTGCCGTTGCTCAAGGCGTAGGTGGTAATGCTGCCGTCGCTCGCCTTCTCGTCCGTGGTGAGGGTGGGGTTCACGATGCCGCGGAAGTAAAGGAAGTCGGAATTTGTCATGTGACTGTCCCAATATTGGACGGATGTTACCGATATGTAGGCTCCCGTCTGTAAGTCATATTCCCCCAGAGAGCTTCCTCCAAAGTTGCTTGCCACTACTTCCACCGGAGTGGTCTTGTCCTGCCACAACAAGGTGGTGGGGGTATAGGAACCGACATCACTTAGGTAGCTATAAGTTCCCCAGCCGCCATCGGTGGTGTGGTGCAGAATGATGCTCTTGCGGGTGTAGTCCGCTTTGGGGCTCACAGTCGGGGTGACCCACAGGGAGAGGTCTCTCGTGGTGATGTTGTCGCTGTCATACCCCGAGCGGGTTTGTACATCGTTCACCGAAGTAGCGAAGCGCATCACTCCGTCTTGCGGGAAGTTAGGGTTCTCCGGCGTTGTCGCCTCGTCCGTGCAGCCGCATAGGGCGGCGGTGGCTAACAGTGCCATTACAGAAAAATGTTTCATTGTTCTCATTTTGTTATTTTATTAAATGTGGTATTACTCAGTTCAAGTTTCGCAAATTCCTGTTTTCAGGAGTTAAGGAGTGAAGGAGTTAAGGAGTGAAGAAGTTAAGGAGTTAAGGAGTTAAGCCGATAGTCTTATGATTTATTACCTATTAACTATCATCTATCAACTGATACCAAGACTATCGGCCTCTAACTCCTCAGCCCGCTTGCGGGCGATAACTCCCTCTAACTCCTTCTAACTCCTTTAAAAAAGATAACTCCTTTAAAAAAGACAACTCCTTCAAAAAGATACTGCCACCTTCTTCAGCCCGTTCTGCGCCTCGGCATTGTTGCTGCTTCGTTGCAGGGCGTTCTTCAGCGTGTTGTCCACCACGGACTGCCAACTGACCGCACCCGTGCTCATGGCGCTGATTTCGCGGCGCAGGGACTGGATGAAGCTCAGCGTGAACATGCCTCCGGCGGCATCACACCAAGAATACTCGCCGGGGCTGGCGGCAGTGCTCAGCAACGAACCTTTGGCGTTGAAGAACAGTTCCGTCAGACGCTTGCGCGAGAAGTTGTTGTTGCCGCGGCTGAAGAGCGTGTTGCCCTCTAACGGACGGCGTTCGCCCAACTTGGAGTTGCAGCAGTCGCTCAGCACGATGTTGAGGCGGGCGCCTTTCTTGCAGATGGCGTTGTAAACGTCACTCAGAGCCACGTAGTTTCCCTCCAACGGCTGGTAGTCGTTGTTAGTGAGCGCCATCATGGGATAAGGGTCTTTCTGGTCGTCGAAGCGGAAGCCGTGTCCCGTGTAGAGGAAGACCACAATGTCGTTGGCGGAGGGACGCAGGGAGGATATCTGCTGTTGCAGGCCTTCCTTGGAGTAGCCCGCGCCCGTCACGTCGTATTCCTTGACACGGATGCCAATGGACTGGGCAATGCCTTTCATCTCGTTGCGGATGTTGTTGTAGTCCACGCGGCAGGCCTGGCCGATGTCCGCCACTTCGGTGTTGGCCACGATGAAGAGGTGCATCATGGGGCGGTCGCTGACGTTGCAGGTACTTCCAGCGGCAGACTGCTTCACGTCTCCATTCGTCTGTCCGCTTTGCTTGTTGCCGGAGGCTGCCGCCCCTGCATTGCCCGTCTGCGGGTTCTGTTTCTCCGCTTCCTGTATCTCTGCTTCATTCGCTGCTGCTAAGATGTAGTTGTGGATGCCCGTACCGTCGCCCAAATTGGCAATGGCAGCCTGCCTTTCGGTGTCGGCCGTCTTTTCGCCCTCCATAGCCTCGTTGCGCGCCTCGATTATCTGCTTGAAGAGGTCGCTCGCCGGGTCGATGAACTGCTCCAGATATTCGGGAGCCAATGCCTGCAAGCCCGCTTCCACAAAGCTCTTGGCACGCAGCCAGTCTTCCGGCTCTTCGTCCTCGTCCAAGGTGACGTAGGGCACAAGCTGTTGCTCTTCGCTCTCTTCCTTGTCCCACAGCCAGATGAAGATGGGGGTGTTGTCCTCCTCGCACGCCATCACTAAGTAGTCCTCCTCGTCCTTGTCGTTGCTCTCGGACACGTAGGCCAACTGGCGGAAAGTGAAATCGTTGCCATCCGTGGTGTGGCGGCGCAGGTAGAGGGTGCAGTTCTCTTCGTCGGTATAGAGCATGAGCCCGTAATTGTCGTAGCCCTGCTTGTCGGTGTATTGCACCTCGTAGAAGGTCTGCGCCATCAGTCCGCCGCCACAATGAGCCAGCAGCAGGAAGAGCAGCAGCAGTCCTTTTCTGATTGTATTCGTTTTCATTTGTAAGTCTCCTGTCTTTATTATCTTACTATTAAGTTTCCGGGGGGATGCAGTTTGATGGAGTCGAGCACGGTTTTCCCCTTCGCTTCCTGCCCGTCTGCGTTCTGTATCAGGATGAGGAATGCGTAGGCCGTGTCTATATTCTCCACGCACAAGGCGATGACATCAGAGTCGTATTCGTTCTTCCCTATGATTCCGCCTCCTTGCAGCGCTCCGTTCTCAAACTTGATGATTCGGGCTTCCGCCAAGTTCATGCCGCCGCGCAGGACGCATTCCACCACTTCCTTCCCCAACTCCTCGTCGGTGTAGGTGTAGCGGTCCAGCACCACCACGTCAAGATCCATGTCCGAGGCTTGCAGCTTCCAGTGCGTATCTGTACTCAACGTCTCGCGCATGGCCTGGGGCAAGTTGAAGGAGAGCCCGTAGGCTTCCCACACGGTAGTCTGTGCGGGGAGCACCCGCTCTTCCGGCTGCGCCTGCTCTTGCGCCAAGGCCGTGGAGGCGGAGGCACACAATATCAGCAGGGCGATGAAGAGCGTTCTTTGTCTGATAGATTTTCTACTCATAACATTTCCGTGTCAAGGGTTATTTGAACAAGTCTTTCACATTCACATTCGCCCGTTCCTCGGCAGGCGTTTCCAGCAGCAGGCGTGTCTTGAAACCGGCGGCGGAGGCCATGAGGTTGGAGGGGAAAGTCTGCACGGAGTTGTTGTAGTCCGTGACGGAGGCGTTGTAAGTGCGGCGTGCGGCGGCAAGCTGTTCCTCGGTCTCGTTGAGCGATCCCTGCAGATGCAGGAAGTTGGCCGAAGCCTTGAGGTCGGGGTATTGCTCCACCATCACGTTGAACGAACGTTGTACGCTGCGTATGTCGTAGTCCATCTTCACCTTTTCGTCCGTGGTGAGTTCGCTGTAGGCGCGGTTGCGCAGCTTCACCACCTCGGAGAGTACGCCCGCTTCGTGCTCGGCATACTGCTTCACGGTCTGCACCAGGTTGGGGATGAGGTCATAGCGCTTCTTCAGCATCACGTCGATGGTGGCAAAGGCGTTGTCGGCATGGTTGCGGCGGCGCACCAGACCATTGTAGGCAGCAATGAGATAAATGACAAGTACTGCCGCGATAATAATAGTTGCAATCATAATCTTCTTTTTTTCAAGGTTATTCAATTTTCGCCATTCGCAAGAATTGAGTCAGTCATTACTGTTTGCTCCAGATGCGGGTGTTCAGGTTCAGCTCCTCCACGATTCTGCCCAATCCCTGCAGCACCTCCAAGTCCTGCTGCACGCGTTCCAGCTTGAGAGGACTGAGGATTTTGGCCTCAAAGCGGTTCTTGCTGCTTTGAATCAGTATCAGAATCCAACTGTCGTAGAAGGCAATCTTCACCTTGTCCTCTCCACTGCTTTGGCGGATGCTCTCCGTCAGCTTCACAAAGCGTTCCTGCAAGGCGGGCGACAAGATGTAGCGCGCCTCCACTTCGTCGGTGGAATACACAGAGAACAGTTTCCCGAAAGCGGGGCTTTCCAACTTCACTTCCGGGTATTCGCTTTTAGACAGATGTCCCGGACGCTTGCTGCAGAGCAGCGTGATTCCCTTGAAATGCTTGTTGAAGTCGGCTTGGTATCCTATCCCCGAGAATTCGGTGTGTATCTGGTCCTCGTCGTCCGAGTCCTTCGTAACATACGAGTAGGATGCCTCACTGAAAACGAAGGCGGTCTTCCCAATCCTACCGGAGACACAGTCTTCGGACGAGCAGCGATCGGAGCTGTGCACATCGAAGAGGTGGCAGTTGCGGAAAGACTCGATACCTATTCCCCCTTCGGGCGAATAGGTGACTCCTTCGCCTAACGTGGCCACCAGGCGGGGCATTATCTCTGACTTATAGATGGCGCTCAGCAGCGAGCGTTTGTAGTAGAACATAGCCCAGATGCCGCAAGGCACGCAGATGACCATACAGATGACCATCGCCCCCACAAAGAGACCTACAAGCAGTCCAAGCCCCACGCCGATGGCCGCTCCCTGCCAGATGGCGGGGAAAATGGAAGCCCGGCGACGTTGCTCCATTTCGGCCAGTGTCGCCTCGATGGCGGCTGTATTATTCAATGACATCCGGATTGAATTCCAAGCTGTTGATAATAGTTCCGGCTGCTATGTCGCCTGCACCGTCCGCATAGGTCAGTGTCATGAGGAAAGCTACCTTGTCATTCTCCTTGGGCTGAATGACGCCCACTCCGAAAACCACGCCGTCTTCGTTCTTTCCGCTATAAATAACCATCTCCAGTGTCTTGTGGTCAAATTGGTCGGCTGTCATCTTGCCGAGGTCGAACCCGGCAGCGGCGGCTGTCTTCTTCATTCCTTCTGTCATCGCTTCGGCGGTCAGGCCTTCGGTCAGCATGGGATGTATGCTCAGTGAAACTAAATCTGATTGCAGGTGTAGAATGGTTTCATCGTGCTTCACGAGGTTCATGTCGCTGGGCACAGTGACACAGATACCCGTCTCGGTGGACTGAAAGTTAACAAACTCTTGTGC
Organism: Bacteroides helcogenes P 36-108; assembly: GCF_000186225.1. Taxonomy (NCBI): domain Bacteria; kingdom Pseudomonadati; phylum Bacteroidota; class Bacteroidia; order Bacteroidales; family Bacteroidaceae; genus Bacteroides; species Bacteroides helcogenes. Next base: position 932,599 of record NC_014933.1, read on the forward strand.
CGACAGCTTGGCGCTGCACGTAGCTGAAAACACCACTAAGGCAACAGCCATTTTTCTAATTACATTCATTGTTCTTTGTTTATTTGGTTAATACTATATTTCTCCATTTCCGTACTCAAATCCTCTTCATCGGGATTCTCACACCGTATCCAACGTTCCATCGAATGCATAGACAAGCTCTCAAGGAACAGTTTGTGCCCTATCGCAATGTGCATGTCGGCAAAAGCACGCACATACAACAAGGTATCATACGCCGATATACGTTTCAATACCGTATGTAGATGCATACAGCATTCTACACGATACTTCTCCAAAGACAAATCTCTGATCACCATCACCCAGAAAGTTAAGGGGTGTCTTTCAATCCGAGTTTCCTTTAGCTCAAATATATTATAGCGTTTCATGCCGACAAAAGTAGATGGATGCCCGGCAAAAGAGATTGCAAACAGTCACAGAATTATTGCAATCGGTCATAAATAGCGGTTATGGGACATTTGTCACCCCTATCAGGCAACATTTAAGACCCTTATGCGGCTTTTTTTTGAGAGGAAAAGAAAAAGCACCGACTCACACAGAATTTTAACTATAAAACCTGTGTGAGTCGGTGTAACCTGTGGCGCAGAACAGAATCTGCCTTAACTGATATATTTCTTGTATTCTTTGGGAGTCACTCCAAACCGCTTATTGAATACACGGTAAAATGAAGAATAAGTGCCGAACCCTGTCTGATCGGCTATCTGCGTCAATGCCACATCTGGAAATTCTTCCATTATAAACAAAGCGTCACGCAAACGGAATTCATTGATATAGTCCGACAGATTCATACCGGAACCGGCCATAACAACCGTTGCCAAATTATTCTTATTCATGCCGAAACGTTCCAGCAAGTCGGCACGGCTGAGGTCTGACCTGAGATATAGCTTTTCCTGACGCATCAAGTTGTCGATACGCGCAAAGAGTTTCAAGGAAGAAGCCGACACAGCACCATTATTTTCCGAAGCTTCCGGGCTGTCCGAAGTATCCGGACTACTGTCAGAGATTTCCGGTTTTTTATCCGGCCGGGCGGACTGCTTTTCCTGTTCCGCTTTCAGTTGCAGGGCGTATTGCTTGAGCTGTTCCAGCAAAACACTGTTCTTGGCAGAAAGGCGGCGGGAATAAACAATATACACGGCAAGAGCCATCAACAAAAACACTCCGCAAATGGAAGCAAGAATCAACTGGTTGCGGCGTGCCTCTTCCTTGCGGCGAAGGGTATCCACATCATACTGCGTCTGCAGTTCGGAAAGTTTCTTCTCGCTATTGGCATTCTGCACGGAATCCTTGGCCTGCATATAGAAATTGGAAAAATGATAAGCATCCTCCCATCGGTGAAGAGCGGCCAGCAGACGCATCTTATTCCCATAATAAACGTAAGGGGCGACATGGCAACGAGGAGCAATCGCAATCAGAGAATCACACCACGCCAATGCCTCTTCCTGCGCGCCAATGGCATCATGGTAATAATACTGCACACGCGCACGATAGAAATCGAACGGCACGGGTGTATCATTGGGATATTTCTCCATCAGGCTGCATACTTCTCCGTAATATCCGTCCAGCTCCTGGCGCGACAAATCCTTTCCTTTCTGAATGAGTCGCTCGTATGCCATGATAAGCGCACGGCGAGAGTAGAACGGACGTTCACGCATATCGGGCTCTTCGAGGAATCGCTTCACAAATAACAGATATTGCCGGGCATATTCCAAGCTCTCGCTGCTCAGCCCCAACAGGATTTGCCGGGTAAAGTGCGCCGCTTCACGGAATGGCTGCCTACGGCTTATGGCAAGTGCCTCGTCCATATATTCCACACAAGGTTTCAGCATAGTCTTGGCATTGCCCGACTTCTCGAAACTGGAGAGAATGCCAAGAGTATAAAGGATGCGCATGGCTTGATAGGGCTTTTGTCCGGCATCCAGCCTGATCTGCTCTTTGATTATGCGTTGGGACAGTTTGTCATGGTTCTCCCAGTCTTGCAAGTCCTGCATCATTTGCAGATACTCCAAGTTGCAATCGCTCAACGGCCCGTCGAAGCATTGCCTGCACCGTTCCTGCCACACCTTGACGGAGTCCGCCTGTCCTCTTCGCATCGCCCTCATCGCGAGGGGAATCAGCAGGTCGTCCATACTGTTGACATCGTGCATGCGGACAGCCGCCTGCCAGCAAGGATAAATATAAGTGGTGTCTCCCAATGACAAATCAATATCGCAGAGGTGGTTCAAGAGTTCGAGACGGCGGCGGCCATTATCTTCCGGGACTTTCTGCAACAGAGCCTCCAAACTGTCGCGCGAGTGTTTCAAATCAAATGCCCGCAATGGCGAAACACCGGAGAGTAAAAGTAAAGCCACGACAAATGACAAAAGTAGTTTCTGCTTCATGCTATATCACAAATGTTTGGTACATATTCAAAAAGAATATGTTTTAATGAATCGCAAATGTAACTATTTAATTGGCTTTCGCATTGTTTATAGCACAATTTTGATGCTAAAATAGATGAACTCACCCCATTATTACCATAAACCGGATGAGTTTGATATCACTTAGGTATTGACTATTGAAAGAAATACGCTATTTTTGTGACTTAATAAAAGAAACATACAATGAATATCGAAACAATCCGCCAGCGCCATTCTGTCCGTTCATACACGGACAAGCCGATAGATGCCCAAACCAAAACGGCTCTTTTAGAAGAAATTGCCGCATGCAACAAAGAAGGAGGATTATCCATCCAACTGGTTACGGAAGAACCGCAAGCTTTCAGTTGCCGCCTGGCAAAATACGGCAAGTTTTCCGGCGTACGGAACTACCTGCTACTTATCGGTGGAAAACACAAGGACGAAGCTTGCGGATATTATGGCGAACGCATAGTTCTCAAAGCCCAGACTTTGGGCTTGAACAGTTGTTGGGTAGGACTGACTTACAGCAAAGTGAAAGGCACATACTCCCTGCAAGACGGTGAAAAGATTTATCTGGCCATTGCATTGGGATATGGCTCCAACCAGGGGATTGCCCGAAAAAGTAAGTCCGTAGAAGCCGTCAGCCGCTGCAAGGGAGATATGCCCGAATGGTTCAGGAAAGGAGTTGAAGCAGCGCTTATGGCTCCTACGGCCATGAACCAACAAGCCTTCAGGCTTATATTGGAAGATAGCGGCAAAGTGCATGCAAAGGCCGGGCTTGCCGTGATGTCCAAGATAGATTTGGGTATTGTGAAATGCCATTTCGAAATCGGTTCGGGCAGAGACAGTTCTGTATGGAAATAACACCGCATAACAAAATAAGAGCCTCCCTCCTACATATTGTACAGAAAAGAGGCTCTTAGCCAATATACACTTCGGACTGTTAACCCAAAGGATTCTCATTTTCGTCAGCACCAGAACTGCCACCTGCATTTCCTCCTTCATCAGAAATGTCTTCGGTACTGTTAATGCGATCCACATCTTTCAGAACAAGTCCGTCCGAACGTGTAGCACCTGATGTAACAATGCGAATATCACTATTTGCACGGAAGCAAATGCGCAACGCCGTAATGTCATTGCTGGTAAACTTTTCCGCTGTATCTGTACCCTTACTCTGGGCTGCTAAAAAGAAATACCCCAATCCGTCAATATTGACAATGCGCCCAGCCAGCAATGTCTTCTTCAGATAGGAACGAAAATCTTTCAACACACTGTAACAAATTCCTTCAGTCACACCAGATATAGTACTTATATCTTTCGATACTTCCTTTAGTTTAGCCGGATTGCTGTACTTATAAGTGATAGTAGGATATACCCTTTTTACAGAAGTCTTGTCTGATAAATTGCTTAAACGATAGTGTTTGCGAAATAATACTGTCATAATGTTTTAGTTTTTAAAATTAATAAAATAAAGTCCGTGTTTCATATTCCTATAAGCTCGTCAGTCTATAAGAACTTGTTTTTATTTTGTGATCACGAAGCAAAGGTATAACAATAAAAATAATGATTTTCTCACTTTTATACAAGATAAATATTTTCAGAACGTATTTGTATATATAAAAGAAAAGCAACAACTGATTATCAAAAGATTAATAGATGAAAGGTTAAAAAATATTTCATAGTCTAAAATTAATATTCACAATGTACAGTTGAGATGGATTAGCAAGAAAAAGTGTTCTGAAGCAGGATTTTCTCCGACACCGGGAAAGGTGAGGTTCCTCGGTGTCGGAAGCAGCATTCCCCGGTGTCGGAGATAAGCTCTTTTAATATACATACCTCAGAGAATGCTTGCTCATCTAAGGCATGTTGGTTACTTTTGTAGCCTAATATTGTATATCAAATTATTATGGAGAGAATAATTACCCAAGAAAAGGTTTTTCCCGATTGCCCTATCCGCAATGTGCTGGCACGCATCAGTGACAAATGGTCTCTTCTGGTGCTCTATACCTTGCAGCAGTCTGCCGTGATGCGCTTCAATGCCCTTCAACGCCAGATACCGGACATTTCGCAGAAGATGCTGACCACCACTCTGCGCACATTGGAAGAAGATGGATTTGTCTGCCGGAAAGTATATGCCGAAGTACCTCCACGGGTGGAGTACAACCTTACGCCACGCGGTTTGTCGCTGCTGCCCTGCATAGACCATCTGTTGGGCTGGGCAGAGGAGAACATGGCGGCTATCCTGAAAGACAGAGAGAAAAAGACCCGGCATTGAAAATATCACAAGCAGATTTATCTACCACATAAACATAATTCATCTTATTTCATCAGTGTCGGAGAGCGTGTCGGAGCTATCGTTCCGCCTCCTTTGTCCTTGAAAACCACGTTACGAAGAATCTCGAAAAGTATTCCTCCCACATCCATCACTAACTTGAATTTGTCGAAGTCATAGGCAGGAATGACCACCGGAACCGTTTCCCAACGCCCCCGCATAGAGTTATAGTAACGCTGCACACCAACTTCCATATTAAAATGCTTGGAAACATCGAACAGCATGGTGGCTCCATAGCTGTGCGTGTTTATTCCATAAGTATTTCCAATGGCATACGAACCGAAAAATCTGAAAGCCATTCCAGCGGAAACCCGGTACGCCAACGCACCCGATGCAGTAAATGCCTGCCCGGTGATGTGAGACATATTTATCTTCATGGCATCCATACCGATCTGAAACTTCAGATTCTGTCCGATTGCTTGCTGATAGAACAGCAAAGCTTCATTAAAATGCCCGATACCCGTAATACTACTCTGTCCGCCCGAACCAAGCAAAGCTCCTCGACGAAATTGCATGATTGTACCATCCGTACCGTAATCTCCCCGGAAATGCGGAGAAAGGTCGATTTGATAGGGCATACAGAGAGAATTTTGTTCAATTCTGAATACAGATCCTTCCATTGATTGAAAGGCAGAAGAAAATGTATTTCCGGCAGAAAAGGGAAAAAGCATTCCGAAAGAAGCATCTCTCTGATAAATACGAGGCTCTCCGACCACCGGCTTTATCAGCAGCGTGTCATATACAAAGCGCGTACTGTCTTCCTGCGCAAAAAGTACTTGTACGTTTAAAAACAAGAGCAAAAACAAATAGAAACGAAGTTCGAGAGAAGAACAGTTTATCTTTCGCATCATAGGCATACCTCCTCTTTCTTAATGCATTGCACAAAGATACAAATTACTTTTTCCCCGCCAAATATACTCCTCCCAATATAAGTACGGCTCCTGACAATGCCACAGGCGTGAGATGTTCGCCAAGTAACAGGACAGAACCTGCCAATGTGAAAACCGGATTAAGATAGATGTAATTGGAAGCCTTTATCGTGCCCAGACGCTTCAATACCATATTCCACACTACAAAGCATATAAGTGAAGCCAACACGCCCAGAAAAAGAAGATTAAACAGTATAGCAGGCCGAAGCAACCTCTCTACATCGAACTGCCACGGATGAATGACAAAGAACGGAAGGATCGTCAATACCCCATAAAAAAACACTTTACGGGTGATAAACACCGTAGAATAACGATCGGTAATTTTCTTGATTATCAGACTGTAAAAAGCCCACATCAAAGCAGCGGACAAAGACAGCAAATCACCAAGCGGAGAAATTCTTAATACAAAATTTCCATTATATACCACCAAAGCCACACCCAGCAAAGCTATCAGCGAACCTGCCACCAACCAACGTGTGGCTTTCTCCTTTTTGTAAATCATCAAGGCAAGAATCGTAGTGAGTAGCGGAGCCGTACAAACAATGAACGACACGTTGCTTACCAACGTAATCCCTATTGCCGTATTTTCTGTAAGGAAATAGAATGAACCTCCCGTAATGCCACCTGCCAACAACCAGAACTCATCTTTCCAATTATCGGCAAAGAACTTGTGCGGAGAAATGAACCAAATCCCTACATATGCCACAAGGAAACGGATCAGAAAGATTTCTTGCGGCGAAAGTCCACTTTCTATCAGCACTTTTGTAGAAATGAACGTCAGTCCCCAAATGCCTACTGTGAGGACAGCGATGATGTGCCAAATATGATTCTTCATTCCATTCTTATTTTGGGTGACAAAGATAAGCATGTTTTTTAGTCAGTCACAACACAAATCTGAAAATAAACAGTTAACTTTGCACCGTTTATAAACCGGATACTAACCGGTTTTAACTATTGAATCAACAAAGTTTTCAACAATATACTAACAAATACCATTATGGAATACAATTTCAGGGAGATTGAAAAGAAATGGCAGAAGCGGTGGGTGGAGAACAAAACTTACCAAGTGACGGAAGACGAAACGAAACAGAAATACTATGTGCTGAACATGTTCCCCTACCCCAGTGGTGCGGGCTTGCACGTAGGTCACCCGTTGGGTTACATCGCTTCGGACATTTACGCCCGATACAAGCGCCTGCAAGGTTTCAATGTACTGAATCCTATGGGATACGATGCTTACGGACTTCCGGCAGAGCAATACGCCATCCAGACGGGACAGCATCCTGAAGTTACCACCAAAGCCAATATCAACCGCTACCGCGAACAATTGGACAAGATAGGTTTCTCTTTCGATTGGAACCGTGAAATACGAACCTGTGACCCGGAATATTATCACTGGACACAATGGGCTTTCCAGAAAATGTTCAACAGCTTTTATTGCAATACATGTGCATCGGCAAAACCCATCAGCCTTCTGACGGAACACTTTGCACAAAAAGGGACAGAAGGACTGGACGTGGCTTGCAGTGAAGAACTCTGTTTCACTGCCGAAGAATGGAAGGCCATGGGCGAAAAGCAACAACAGGAAATTCTAATGAACTACCGCATAGCCTATTTGGGTGAGACAATGGTAAACTGGTGTCCGCAATTAGGAACCGTACTTGCCAATGACGAAGTGGTGGACGGAGTAAGTGAACGCGGCGGTTTCCCCGTGATCCAGAAAAAGATGAGGCAGTGGTGTCTGCGTGTATCTGCCTATGCACAACGTTTGCTTGACGGGCTTGATACCATAGACTGGACCGAATCTCTGAAAGAGACTCAAAAAAACTGGATAGGCCGCAGCGAAGGTGCTGAAGTGCAGTTCAAAGTAAAGGACAGTGACCGGGAATTTACCATCTTCACCACCCGAGCAGATACCATGTTTGGCGTAACGTTCATGGTGTTGGCTCCCGAAAGCGAATTAGTACTTCAGTTGACAACTGACACACAAAAAGCAGATGTGGATGCTTATCTGGAACGCACTAAGAAACGTACGGAACGTGAACGCATTGCCGACCGAAGTGTTACCGGAGTATTTTCAGGAAGCTATGCCATCAACCCTTTCACCGGAGAAGCAGTGCCCATCTGGATCAGTGACTACGTATTGGCCGGATATGGAACAGGAGCCATCATGGCCGTACCTGCACACGACAGCCGTGACTACGCCTTTGCCAAACACTTCGGCTTGGAAATACGTCCTTTGGTAGAAGGATGTGATGTAAGCGAAGAAAGTTTTGATGCCAAAGAAGGCATCGTATGCAATTCTCCACGCAAAGGCGTTAAACCCTATTGTGACCTTTCACTGAACGGACTGACTATCAAGGAAGCCATAGCTGCCACCAAGGTATATGTGAAAGAACACAACTTGGGTCGCGTAAAAGTGAACTTCCGCCTGCGTGACGCTATATTCTCCCGCCAACGTTACTGGGGTGAACCATTTCCGGTTTACTACAAAGACAACATGCCTTACATGATAGATGAGAGCAGCCTGCCTTTGGAATTACCCGAAGTAGCTAAATTTCTGCCTACCGAAACAGGTGAACCTCCATTGGGACATGCCTTGAAATGGGCTTGGGACACAGCGAACAGATGTGTTGTTGATAACAGAAAGATAGACAATATTACCATCTTCCCGTTGGAACTCAATACAATGCCTGGCTTTGCAGGATCGAGTGCTTACTATCTGCGCTATATGGACCCGAACAACCACACTGCTTTGGTGGACAAAAAGGTTGATGAATATTGGCGGAATGTAGATCTCTATGTCGGCGGAACCGAACATGCCACCGGACACCTGATCTATTCACGTTTCTGGAACAAATTCCTGCACGACCTCGGTGTTTCCACGGTAGAAGAACCATTCAGAAAATTAGTGAACCAAGGTATGATTCAGGGACGAAGCAACTTTGTTTACCGAATCAAGGACACCAACACCTTCGTTTCACTTAACCTGAAAGACCAATATGACACTACCCCACTCCATGTGGACGTAAACATTGTATCAAACGATATTCTGGACACTGAAGCCTTCAAGGCTTGGCGTCCGGAATACAAAACAGCGGAATTCGTCCTTGAAGACGGCAAGTACGTATGCGGCTGGGCTGTGGAAAAGATGAGCAAATCCATGTTCAACGTTGTAAATCCTGACATGATCGTCGAGAAATATGGTGCGGACACACTCCGTATGTACGAAATGTTTCTCGGTCCGGTGGAGCAGTCAAAGCCCTGGGATACAAACGGCATAGACGGTGTACACCGTTTCATCAAAAAGTTCTGGAACCTGTTCTACGACCGCAATGATAACTGTCTCGTAACAGATGAACCGGCTACCAAAGAAGAACTGAAATCACTGCACAAACTTATCAAGAAGGTGACGGGGGACATTGAAACATTCTCTTACAACACCAGCATCAGTGCTTTCATGATTTGTGTAAACGAACTGTCAGGACTGAAATGCAGCAAGAAAGAGATACTGAACCAATTCATCATAGTGCTGGCTCCTTTTGCTCCCCACGTATGCGAAGAATTGTGGGAAATGCTTGGAAACCAAGGCAGTGTATGTGACTCACACTGGCCTGCCTGCAACGAAGAATATTTGGTGGAAAGCAGCGTCAACTACACTATTTCCTTCAACGGAAAAGCACGCTTTAATATGGAATTTCCGGCAGACGCGGCATCAGACACAATACAAACCACTGTATTGGCCGACGAACGCTCTGCCAAATGGATGGAAGGTAAAGCGGTGGCTAAAGTCATCGTTGTACCGAAGAAAATTGTAAACATTGTTGTAAAATAACAAATATGCAAATTACAAAACCAACCAAATCGGAAGTAATGAGAGAATTGAAAGATTATATCTTCATCACTCTCGGACTTATCAGTTACTCTCTTGGATGGGCAACTTTTCTCCTTCCCTACCAGATTACAACAGGAGGAACTACGGGTATCGGCGCCATAATCTACTATGCCACCGGCTTCCCTATCCAGTATTCCTATTTTATAATCAATGCTGTATTGATGACCTTCGCCATCAAAATTCTGGGACCGAAGTTCAGCATCAAGACTACCTATGCCATCTTCATGCTGACTTTTCTGCTATGGTTCTTCCAGTTGATAGTAAACGGCCCCAACGGAACACCACCACAGATTTTAGGTCCGGGACAAGACTTCATGGCCTGTCTGATAGGCGCAGTAATGTGTGGTCTTGGCTTGGGAGTGGTATTCAACTGCAACGGCAGCACAGGAGGCACTGATATTATAGCTGCCATCATCAATAAATACCATGATGTCACATTGGGACGCATGGTGATGGCCTGTGACGTGATTATCATCAGTTCTTGCTACTTCATATTCCATGACTGGCGAAGAGTTATATTCGGTTTCGTGACTCTTTTTGTAATCGGTTTTGTATTAGATTATATAGTCAACAGTGCACGTCAATCCGTACAGTTCTTTATCTTCTCCAAAGAATATGAGAAGATTGCCGACCGGATAACCAAGGAAACTCACCGCGGAGTGACCGTACTTGACGGAATAGGCTGGTACAGCAAACGTAACGTAAAAGTACTGGTAGTGCTGGCTTACAAGCGTCAATCTATCGAAATATTCAGAATGGTGAAAGATATAGATCCAAATGCCTTTATCTCCCAAAGTTCCGTCATCGGCGTGTATGGAGAAGGATTCGACAGATTAAAAGTAAAATGAATATGAAAAAGAAAATTGTATTTGCTACTAACAACACTCATAAACTGGAAGAGGTTTCGGCAATACTTGGAGATAAAATAGAACTCCTCAGCATGAAAGATATAAATTGTAAGGCCGATATCCCCGAAACAGCCGATACTCTCGAAGGAAATGCTTTAATAAAAGCCCGGTTTATCTTTGAAAATTATCATTCCGACTGCTTTGCAGACGATACCGGATTGGAAGTCGAAGCATTGGAAGGTGCTCCCGGAGTATATTCGGCACGCTATGCAGGTGACACACACAATTCGGAAGCAAACATGAAGAAACTGTTGCACGATATGGAAGGGATAGAAAACCGAAAAGCACAATTCCGTACTGTTTTTGCCCTGATTGTTGACGGAAAGGAACATTTGTTTGAAGGAACCGTTAAAGGTGAAATAGTTAAAAACAGAAAAGGCACTTCCGGCTTCGGCTATGATCCCATATTTGTCCCTGAAGGTTACACACAGACTTTTGCGGAGATGGGAAATGAACTGAAGAATAAAATAAGCCATCGGGCAGTGGCAACTAACAAGTTGTGCAAATTTCTGATGAAATAGCACAACTTGCTCTACCCCATTCATAGCCAAACAGATCCATCATAATCCCAACTTTGCAGATATTTCCAGCATCTTCTTAATCGGCCGCACTGCCTTTTCGGACACTTCAGTACTTACAACAATTTCAGGGAATTCATTCTTCAGGCAGTTATAAAGCTTCTCAAGCGTATTGAGGCGCATGAAACTGCATTCGTTGCAGGCACAAGTGCTATCGTTGGGAGGAGCCGGAATAAATGTTGTCTGCGGGCACTTTTTCTGCATTTCGTGCAAGATGCCCGATTCAGTGGCTACGATATAACTCTTTTCAGGATGAGTAACTGCATACTTCAACAATGCCGCTGTAGATCCTACTACATCGGCCAACTTCAAAACCGCACTTTTGCATTCGGGATGTGCCAATACAATGGCATCAGGATATTGACGTTTTATTTCAACAATCTTTTCAACCGAGAATTGTTCGTGTACATGGCACGCACCGTCCCATAATAACATCTGCCTTCCGGTGACGGAGTTGATATAATTACCCAAATTCCTGTCCGGTCCGAATATTATTTTCTCATCTTTGGGGAAGCTTTCCACAATCTGCCGGGCATTGGTGGAAGTTACTACAACATCGGTCACCGCCTTGACGGCCGCTGTCGTGTTGACGTATGATATCACCGTATATCCGGGATGCTCTTTGACAAACTGACCGAACTTATCAGCCGGACAACTGTCCGCCAACGAACAACCTGCCTCCATATCGGGAACAAGCACTTTCTTGTCCGGACAAAGTATTTTTGCCGTTTCGCCCATGAAGTGAACGCCGCACATTACAATAATCTCAGCCTCTGTCTTAGCTGCCCACTGTGCCAGTGCCAGACTGTCTCCTACGAAATCGGCTATGTCCTGTATCTCGCCTTTCTGATAGTAGTGTCCCAATATTACTGCATTCTTCTCCTTTTTCAGTTGTCTGATAGCTTCTATAAGATTATTCATAATTATATTTTTTATTTCTCTTCTTTCTTTAAAAATCTTTTGATAGTAATGATAGCCTGTTAATAGTGTGAACAAGTAAATACAATTTTTCTTGTCTATTAAGTTGTTAGTTCAAGGCAATACATTATTAATTTGTTATCAACTTTCGGTATTGAGAAATAATCATTGATAATAAGTCTTTTACTTCCCTGTTCTTCTTGTTCATTAACATCTTGTTGATAAACTGCAAAGTTAATAACTTTAGAGGGATTTGTTGCTGAAAGACTACTGAAAAATGTGTTTATATGCTCCTTGAAAGTTTATGGTAACTTATTTGTTTTGTTTGTAGTAGGGCTGTAATATATGTTTCAATGAATAATGCAAGTATTATTTTTGAAAATGTTTCCCTTACCTATTGACACGTTTTCAACGGTTATTAACCGGGATATAAACGGAAAGGAGTATCTTTGTGGCGAAATAATGGTTATTGTTTCATTTGACGGGTATGATTCCTTGTCGCATTGTTTTGCAATTGATTAAATAACAATTATATTGAGAAGTATTATGCGTAAACTGAAGATAACGGAGCTAAATCGTATCAGTGTAGAAGAATTTAAAGAAGCTGAAAAGTTGCCTTTGGTGGTTGTATTGGATAATATCCGCAGCCTTCATAACATAGGTTCCGTGTTTCGCACTTCGGACGCTTTTCGCATAGAATGTATTTATTTGTGCGGTATTACGGCTACTCCACCTCATCCTGAGATGCATAAGACGGCGCTTGGAGCTGAATTTACCGTAGATTGGAAGTATGTTGAAAACTCTGTTGAAGCTGTTGATAACCTCAAAAAAGAGGGTTATGTGGTCTATTCTGTAGAGCAGGCCGAGGGAAGTATTATGCTGGATGAATTGGCGTTGGACAAGGAGAAAAAGTATGCTGTGGTGATGGGAAATGAAGTAAAAGGTGTGCGGCAGGAAGTCATTGATCATTCCCATGGATGTATTGAGATACCTCAATACGGCACTAAGCATTCTTTGAATGTATCTGTTACGGCGGGTATTGTAATCTGGGATTTGTTTAAGAAGCTAAGGGACTGACAAACTTGTTGATAAACGATTATATGACTTTTCTTAGAAAGATAATTAACTGATGGTTAATATAGATATGAATATACTTATTTTACTGTAAATAAGTATGTTATATTGTTTATTATATTGGTATTAACAAGCTTTCTAACATAATATTAACAATATGTGGAAAGAAAAGAGTATTGGTTATTCGTTTATTTAGGATGATTATTTGTATTTTTGTTGCATATTTATATAAATCTGAGTTAATATAATATGAGAAAGACAATATCTTCGTGGATAGGCATTTTTGTGGGTTGTACCATTTTGGCAGCAGGTTTCGTTTATTTTATCAATCCCTACAACTTGGTTCCGGGCGGGGTATATGGAGCCAGTATTGTGCTTCATAATCTGTTTCCTTCCGTTCAGGTAGGTACATTCGGTTATATGTTCGACGTTCCCCTGCTTATAATATCAGTGTTGGTGCTTGGAGCAAAACTTGGTGCGCGCACTATTGTTGCTGCACTTTTCACTCCTCTTGCCATGAACATGCTTTCTATCCTCTCCTACCCTTCTAAGGAAGCGCTTCATCAGTTAGATCCTGCACAGTTGTTGGGAGGCTGCATGAATATGACAGATCATCTGATGTTGACTTCCATAATCGGTGCTGTGGTTATAGGCATTGGTTGTGGCATTGTGGTACGTAGCCGGGCTACTACGGGAGGTACGGATATTGTTGCGATGATATTGCAGAAGTATTGTCACATACGTTTTTCAAAGGCAATATTGTTGGTAGATGGCATTGTGGTGGGATTTGGATTGTTGGTTATCGGCTTTGGTATTGGGAATCCGGATGATGCCACCCAACCTTCATGGCACTTGTCTTTTTATTCACTTATTGCTATTTTTGTTACTTCAAGGGTATTGGCTTATGTGATCAACGGGGAGAAGAATGATAAATTGCTGTTTGTTATCAGTGATATGAGGCTCACTGCCCTGCATGATTATATCATTAAGGATTTGGATCGTACTGCAACGTGCATTAAGAGTAGCGGTCTTTATACAAAGGAAGACAAGGAAATGTTGTTTCTTGTGGTGAGCTATAAGGAAGTGGTGGGCATCAAACAGAAGATCAGAGAAGTTGATCCGAAAGCTTTTGTAGTAGTCACCGATGCTTATGATGCTTTTGGTGAGGGTTGGAAAGAACTTCCTATGGAGGGAGAACTCCAACCGGAATAAGAGAGAAATAAACAATTATTTATTCTGTTATCAACAGAGTAAATAATTTGTTATCAGTGTTTTAATGATATATTTATTCTGTTAGTAACATAGTTATCAACAGCTATATTATTAATAGAATCATGGTTTGTTTATATCTGTCGTTTCATGTTTATAAGGTAGTGTGAACATGAAACGTGCTCCTTTGGTATATTCAGGATCTATCCATATTCTGCCTCCTAAATTTTCTATGGTAATTTGACAGATTGAAAGTCCCAGACCGGTTCCTTGGGCGTATTCATCCAGTTTGTTGAAGCGTTCAAATACGACTTTCTGTTTTTCGGGTGGAATTCCGCATCCGGTATCAGTAACGGAAAATATCCATTCTTGGGACACGTTGTTCGGCTTTACCTCCAATATGATGGAGCCTTTTTGGGTAAATTTGACTGCGTTACCTATCAAGTTGATGAGGACTTGTTGCAGTCTTGTAGTATCGGTTTCGGCAATGATTGTAGGTGTGGAATGTTTGAAGCCCAGTTTTATCCCTTTGGCAATGTTGGTTTGAAATCCGGCTACGATATTTGCACAATGAGGAACCAGGTCTAATATCTGGAAGTTGAAATTCTGCCGTCCTGATTCCAGTCGTGAAAGATCAAGAATGTCATTAATCAGTTTCAATAATAAGTCTGAATTGTAAGAAATGATGTTTACGTATTCTTTTAAATTCTCATTCCCTCTTGTTTCTTCTTCCAGAATGGTTGCAAATCCTACTATGGAATTTAAAGGAGTGCGTATTTCGTGACTCATGTTCGATATGAAAGCAGATTTCAGTCGATTTCCTTCTTCTGCCTTTTCCTTTGCCAGACGCAGTTCATGTTCGGACTGCTGGAGACGTTTCTTATCTTCTATCAGATTGTTTTTCAACAGACGTATGTGCCAGGAATAACGAATAGAGACGATGAATCCGATAGTGAGCAATATAATGACCAGAAATATTAGCAGTAAGTACCATTTATAGGTTTCAAACGCTCTTTCCCATTCTGTTGTATCGTTGACATATTTGCTTTCTTCGGGCAACATTTCCTCTGAAAGTCCGAATTCTTTTACTTTTTGCATGTCAAAGCAGTATTCATTTGGGAAGCAAAGCGCATTTTTGGGTATGTTTTTTTCGGCCTTATCCAAGAATTGGTATATATATTCGGCAAGGCTTTCTCCTATATTTTCATAGTATTGCGGAATGGAACCTCCGATACTCCAATAACCTATACCTGTTCCTGTAAGGCTGAATACAGGAACTTTGCTGTTGGCTTTCTTGAAAAGATATTCGGAATTGTTCATGTAGATTACATTCTTTTTGTCAAATCTCCATATACACAGGATGGCTGCTGTGTTTTCGGGTAGATTTTTCATGGCTTGCAAAGCTTCTTCCAGGCTCATCTGGCTTCCGTCTATATAGATAGGAGTCATGTCGGGATAGTTATTTTCCAAGGTTTTTTTTACGATTCTCATTTCGCTCAGGCCGAGGTAAGTATTGTCGCTGATGACAGCTATGTTTCTTATCTTTGGAAAAAGATGGCGTATCAGCCTGTAATCTGAATCAATGTCATATTCATAATAGCGGAGAAACTTGACATTGAACCGATTCATCATCTTACGAAAATCGACAACTCCTTTGTAATCATCATCCTCTACTTGCAAACAGGGAATTTCATCACCTGTAAATGTGGCTCCATACCGTTGTCCCATGAGGCATCCAATGGGAATTTTTCTGTATTTCTCATCTGTCATCGATAAGTAGCATGCCCAGGCTTCCGGTCCGAGAAGAATGATAAACTTGGCGTTAGGATGTTTGTCAAGTATTGTATTCATGGCATTCTTCCATCTGTATCTGTCGTCCAAAGCTTGGCAAGCAAGAGATTCTACTACGGGCGAGTATTTTCCGTTCAGTCGCAGATATGCATTTACAAAGGATGTAATATGGTTGAAAGCATACCTGCTTTCATAATTATAAGAGCTTATAATCAATATCTCATCTTTTGTCATTTCGTGTTGCGCATACACGGAAGAATGGAGGCAAAGACAAATGAAGATAAGTAACTTTAGAGTATGCTTCATGATGTTATTTCTATTCGTGATTGACAAAAATAAGGATTAATATTTAAATACCGGGAAAGAAAATGATTAAATATGTCAATGAAGTTGATATTACAACTGACCGCTTTCCACCATCAGTATTACCCGTTCCGTCAGCATATCATCTCCCATAGGATTGTACTGTTTCTTCAGGCTGGCTCCGAACAGTGCGGCGAAGGTTTGATAAAAACCTGCTTTGAAAGGCCCCATAAAGGCTTTTACAAGTTCATATCCGGTAGAATTGGTCTGACGGTCCACCAATTTGATCAGTAGTTTTCCTTGGGCGAAGGAGAGCTTCTTCAATTGTGGGGTGTATTGTTCTTTCAGTCCTTTTTCCACAGCTTTGATGTGGCGTTGTCGGGCCTTTTCGCCCGGCAGGGTCATCATATACTCATAGGTTTCGATGACGGCACGGTTTATTTCTTTGGACAGTGGCAGCACTTTCTTCACATCACGGATGAGCTTGGTGTATTTTGCCATTTCCCGTTTGTTCTTGAACTTGAGTGGCTTGAATATATAAACAGTGGGCAAAGCATAGTAGGGGATAGTATCTCCTTCGTAAACGCACATGGGAACTAAATAAATATTCTTTTGTGTGCCGGGTTGCTTGGATTGCTGCTGGGCACGGCACACTATGTTTCCGGAAAGTAGAAATATAATGAGTATTACTATGTTAAGCCTTGCGTTCATGCTGCAAAAGTACATGATTCTGCGGAATGTTGTTGCATTCCGGTGATTTTTCCTTGTCAGATTAACTTATTTAAGGTAACTTCGCTGCCCTTAAATCCTAAAATGACCTTTTATCAATGAAACTCATCAAGATAGGAGTCTTTGTAAGTATGTTGCTGACGACTTCTATACTTGAAGCTCAAAATACGGCCATATCTCTTTTAGAAGAGGCTCTGGAACAACTCTCTACGGAGAGTGAAGAAGAATATGACTGGGAAGATGAGTTGGAAGAACTATCCCGGCATTTACAGGAACCTGTAAATATCAATGCGGCAACCAAACAACAATTGGAACAATTTCCTTTCCTTACCGATCTTCAGATAGAAAATATTCTCGCTTATGTATATATTCATGGGCAAATGCAGACCATTTACGAATTGCAACAAGTGAAGGAGATGGATAAGCGTACCATCGACCTGCTGCTGCCTTTTGTCCGTGTACAGGCGATAGAAGAGAGTAGGAGATATCCCGCCTTGAAAAGTATCTTGAAGTATGGCAGGCATGAGGTGCTTACCCGTCTGGATGTACCTTTCTATACCCGCAAAGGATATGAGAAGAATTATCTTGGTCCTTCGCTCTATCATTCATTGCGATACAGTTTTCATTATGGTGATTATTTGCATGCGGGGATTACGGCGGAAAAAGATGCAGGAGAGCCGATGTTTGCTTTGCACGACCGGAAAGGATATGATTATTACTCCCCGTACCTCTTTTTCCGGAATATGGGTAGGCTGAAGATACTTGCTTTAGGCAATTATCGCCTGAACTTCGGACAGGGACTGGTGTTGGGTACTGATTTCCGCTTGGGAAAATCATTTTCTCTCTTTA
Organism: Bacteroides helcogenes P 36-108; assembly: GCF_000186225.1. Classification (NCBI taxonomy): domain Bacteria; kingdom Pseudomonadati; phylum Bacteroidota; class Bacteroidia; order Bacteroidales; family Bacteroidaceae; genus Bacteroides; species Bacteroides helcogenes. Next base: position 950,546 of record NC_014933.1, read on the forward strand.
CTGCCGAACATAGAGGTAGCGGTATTCGTAAGCATAGTTCCACTGACGAATATAATTATTTCCGTGGAGTCGCGGCTACCGTTGAACTGCTTCCTTCACTGGAATTTTCTGCCTTCTATTCCCACCGTTCCATGGACGGAGTGACGAAAGACGGAGAAATCACTTCTATTTATAAGACAGGATTGCACCGTACACAAAAGGAGGCAGAGAAAACCGATGCTTTTTCCATGCAGCTTGTAGGTGGAAATTTTACTTACGAGCGAGGTAAATTGAGGGTAGGGGTCACTGGTATCCATTACTTTTTCAATTATCCTTATGAACCTTCTTTGAATAAATATGCCAAGTATAACTTGCATGGAAGCCGTTTCCATAATGTGGGTGTGGATTATAAATATCGTTTCGGACGCTTTGTATGGGTAGGGGAGGCGGCTGTGGGTACAAAAGGTTATGCACTAATTAATCAGTTGAAATACAAATTGTTCACAGATTATCAACTGATGATTGTTCATCGTTATTATTCCTATGATTATTGGTCTATGTTTGGGAGGGCATTTGGTGAGGGCAGTACACCACAAAATGAAAACGGCTGGTATCTGGCAATGGAAGCTGCTCCATTATCATATTGGCGTTTTTTTGCTTCATTGGACTTGTTCTCTTTTCCATGGTGGAAATATCGCATCAGCAAATCTTCGCAGGGAGTGGATGGTATGTTTCAGGCGGTTTATTCTCCTCGCAAGAACTTGTCTATATATTTTAATTATCGCTACAAGCAGAAAGAGAGGGATGTGACGGAAACGAGTGGAAAGGTAACATTGCCCATTTATCATCATTATTTTCGTTATCGTTTGAATTATACACCAGAAGCTTTTCTTTTCCGTACCACAATGGATTATAATTACTTTCGGCAGAAAGATGGAAAGGGACATCAGTTTGAGGGGCAGCAAGGATGGCAATGCACTCAATCCATTGCTTATACTTTTTCCAAAATGCCTTTAACTGTGTCTGTACAAGGTACTTATTTCCATACAGACGATTATGATTCACGTATCTATGCTTCGGAAAAGGGGTTACTCTATACTTTTCACACTCCTTCTTTCTATGGTCGTGGTATTCGTTATTCCGCCCATGTGCGCTATGATTTGAACAAGGATTTGATGATGCTTGTCAAGCTGGGACAAACCGTTTATCAGGACAGAGAAGAAATAGGTTCGGGCAACGACTTGATACATGGAAACAAGAAAACAGACTTACAGATGCAGTTGCGTATTAAGTTTTAGTTAACTTTGCCCCTGCAAGTTGTTACTTGTACGAATAATGTATAATCCTCAAATCTTCATGAATATGACAGTCATTTATCCTTCTCCCATCTTCGGTCCCATCCATTCCCGCCGTTTGGGAGTATCTTTGGGAATTAATCTTATGCCTGCCGACGGTAAAGTATGTACTTTCAACTGCATTTACTGCGAGTGTGGTTTCAATGAAGATTTCCGTCCCCGACAGGCACGTCCCACGCGCGAGGAAGTGCGTGCTGCCCTCGAAGTGCGCTTGCAGGATATGCAACAGAACGGTCCCGCACCCGATGTGTTGACCTTTGCCGGTAATGGGGAGCCTACTGCCCATCCTCATTTTCCTGAGATAATAGAAGATACACTTGCCTTGCGTGACAAATATTTTCCGCAGGCAAAGGTCAGTGTACTTAGCAATTCCACCTTTATTCATAAGCCAGCCGTTTTCGAGGCCCTGAACAGAATAGATAATAATATACTGAAACTCGATACTGTGGACGAAGCTTATATTCGTGATCTCGATCGTCCTACAAGGCGCTATCGCGTCCGTGAAATCATCGAGGGCATGAAGGCTTTCGGGGGAAACTGTATCATCCAGACTATGTTCCTAAAAGGAGGTTATAAAGGGAAGGATATGGATAATACATCCGATAAATTTGTTCTTCCTTGGCTGGAAGCCGTCAAGGAGATAGCTCCTCGGCAGGTGATGATTTATACCATTGATCGTGAAACGCCCGATCACGACTTGCAGAAGGCTACTCGTGAAGAACTGGATCGCATTGCCGGACTGATAAAGGAAGCGGGGATACCGGTGAGTGTATCCTACTGATGGTTAGATTCTTGTATAGGAAATTTTATGGTCTTTATACCCCTATCTTTATCCATCAATTTCATTTCTTTTATTTCGTCATTAGGAATTCTCATCAGAGCGCAAAGGTCGTCGTTCAGCTCTTGTCCGTTGGCGGCTATGACACGGTCACCTCTGCGCATGCCCTGATGGTAGAAGTCTGAATTTTCATATATCAGGCTGATGATAAGATGTCCTTCTTCATCAATACCGATACAGAATTCTTCTTCTTTATCATTATCAATGTTGATAGTATCGTCATCGTTGTAAGGAAGAAAAGTGAATTTTTTGTGACGATAGTCCAAGATGACTTGCCCGTAATTTAGTAATTCCGATCCTATGATTGAGTGGTTGTTATGTTTTGTGGTGGTAAATATATTTTTAAAAAGAACATTGTCCAATTTCCATTTCTGTAACTTCACCAAGAAGATATTGTTTATTTTAGCAAATCCGTATGCACCGAATATATTAGACCCTTGAACCTCTTTGATGACTTCTCCTTGCCACAATTCAGAATCAAATGCTTGTAATTGTTGTAACACTTCATTGCAAAGATAATAAAGTTCACTTGCTCCGGTGTCGAATAAAACAGTTTCTTCTGTAATTTCTCCGATAGACAGTTTGATGAATGGTCTGTTCCACATCATGTCTATGGAAGTTTCTTTCTTCTTTTTCGTCTTAAACCATTTCTTGCGGTCAGTCAAAATCAATTGTTTCTTTTCCTTGTCAATCTTCACAGCAAGCTTTTGCAAGAGGTCTCCTCCAATCATTCCGTCCACTTGCGCACATCTGAACATCGGGCTTTCGTCAAACAAATAGAGAAAAGCTTGATAGCAAGGAAAATGAGTCTTTCCAATAGATAAACCACAAAGCTCAATAAATTTTATTTCTTGTTTCACATTGTTTGTATCCGTAAGACTGTCTCGTCGGACTATCGGTACGTCTTCCGGAAACAGTTTGAAATCGATGTTGGAGAAAGAAGCTCCTGTGTCGAACATAAAACGTAGCTGCTTGCCATTTATCGTAACAGGCACAATAGGGATGTTCCTGAAGAACTCGATGTTGATGGTATCGGCAAAGTCTTTTTCAATGGGTCGGACATACGTTTGTTGAGCGTAGAGAGGCTGTTGTGTAGTTGATAATAGGATAATGGTACATAATAAAAAATGGCTTGAAAGGTTTTTCATGAGTTTTTAAATTAAGGTATATATTAAGAGTACTTAGAAGAAGCATTTTAAAAGGCTTGATTTCGGATTATTTCCACAGATTTAAATCATACGTAGCTTCTATTTTCTTCTCAATATTGTCTGGCAAAGTGGGGAAGAAGTCGATGCCCGTAATGCGTTCTACTTCATCCACACTATTGACGTAGCTGTCCAAAGGATGATTGCCCGATGTGTTTTTATAAATAAAGCCGATGGCTTTGGGTGGATTGCTTGTGATGCAAAGTATTACTTTGAAGAATGCTTCGGGAACAGTGATTTTATGGTGTCTGCCTATCGTGCGGTGTTTCCGGTCGTAAAGAATAGGTCCGCAGACAATGTATATTCTCCCCTCTTTCTGTGCCCAGTAGCGGCAAGACTCTTCCAGCTCTTTCCAGTCTCCCCGGTTCAGATTGTGGTCTTGCGGGCAGATGTTTGTCATGTAAAAACTCTCTTGCATGGCTTTCCAGTGCCAGCGGCTGTCACCGGCAGGACACATGTGGCCGCGGTCCATTCCCGCACCTTTATAGTCGTCGGTGGTTACAGCCTCATTTTCCGGCAGCTCAGGGTCAGGCAGGAACTTGTCGCTGCGGCTTTCACGTTCTACCAACTTTTCAGGAGTCAGCATCCATGCCACCCAGTTGGGCAGTTTCAAGTCCTTGTTATAAGATGCAGTGTAGCTTTCGCGGTACAATATCTGTTCGGAAACGTTCTTTAGCGGAGCGGGAAGCAGGATGCTTTTTGGGGAATGACCTTTCAGTGAAGCCCACTCCGGAGGATATTCTTCGGTCACTCCTTTTGCTGTGACGGGAGCTTTGATGTGCAGAGCTTTGGCTATGGGTTCATAGCTCAGACAGGCAATGCATATCAATGCTATTAAACAGATTACCCCTTTGAAGGATTGTTTTTTTCGTCTTTTAGTCATTGTTCAAACATTGTTTAAATGCTTTTTAATATTTCTTTCTAAGACTATCTTTCTGTTTTACAGCAATTCCTTAGCCCGTTCCAATGCCACATTGATGTTGGGGCAGATATTTTCCTCTCCCAGCAATTCGTAGAATCCCGATTTCTCCAATACTTTATGCACTTTTTCATTGACACCGGAGAGCACAATGGTAATTTTCTCCTTCTGTGACATTTGGCAGAGAGTAGTAAGGTTGTGGATGCCCGTAGAGTCGATGAAAGGTACTTTTCGCATACGGATGACACGTACTTTGGGACGGTCGCCCATCTGCGACATGGTTTCCTCAAACTTGGTGGCGATACCGAAGAAGTAAGGACCGTTGATTTCATATACTTCCACACCTTCAGGAATTGTCAGATGTTCTTCGTGGCTGTTGATGTCCGACTCTGCATTCGGGTCTATCTCATCTTTTATGACCGATATTTCAGTGGTTTCCATCACACGGCGCATAAAGAGTACACAGGCAATCACCAAACCTACTTCGATGGCTATGGTCAGGTCGAAGATCACTGTCAGGAAGAAGGTAATCAACAATACCGATACGTCTGATTTCGGATTTTTCATCAGCCCTTTGAAGGTGCGCCAGCCACTCATGTTATAAGATACGATGACCAATACACCGGCCAGACACCCCATTGGGATGTATTGTGCCAGAGGCATGAGGAACAGTAGTATCAGTAACAGCACTACGGCATGTATGATACCTGCCACGGGCGATTTTCCGCCATTATTAATATTGGCCATGGTGCGTGCAATGGCTCCTGTGGCCGGGATGCCGCCGAACAAGGGAGTTGCCATGTTTGCCACACCCTGAGCTATCAGTTCAGCGTTTGAATCGTGCTTGTCACCTATCACGCCATCGGCCACGGTGGCCGACAACAGAGATTCGATGGCTCCCAGTACGGCAATGGTGACAGCTACGGGAAACAGGTTCTTGATGGCTTCCCAGTTCAGTGTGGGAACCACGGCATCCGGCAGTTCGGCCTTGATGCTGAAGCGGTCGCCGATGGTGTCGATACAATCGATGCCGCCGTATGTTTTCATCAGCCAGACGGCTACGGTAACTGTTATGATGGCTATCAGTGATCCGGGTATCTTTTTAGAGAAGCGGGGAGTGATGGCAATGATGAAGATGCTGACAATACTGACGATTGTATTCCACCAGTTCACTGTGTCGAAGTGGCGGAAATAGACCATCCACTTGCCGATAAAGTCACCCGGCACTTTCTCATCACCGAAAGTCAGCCCGAATACATCTGCAATCTGTGTGGTAAAGATGGTGACGGCAATACCACTTGTGAATCCCACTATGATGGGATAGGGTATGAACTTGATGACGGCTCCAAGCTTGAATATTCCTAAGAGGATAAGGATAACGCCTGCCATCAATGTGGCCACAATCAATCCCGATTCTCCATATTGCTGGATAATGCCATAGATGATAACGATGAATGCGCCGGTAGGACCTCCGATCTGTACCTTGCTTCCTCCTAACACGGAGATGATGAAGCCGGCTATAATGGCTGTGATGATACCTTTCTCCGGTGAAACTCCGGAGGCGATACCAAACGCTATGGCAAGCGGGAGAGCCACGATACCTACAATGATACCGGCCATCAGGTCAGCCATGAATAATTCTTTCGAGTAATTTTTAAGAGCTGTGTACAGCTTCGGTTTGAATTCGAACGCTTTCATTTGCAATCTGAAAATCTTTATTTTACCTATTGTTATTTGTCTTATTGAAAGAGACTGCAAAATTACGTAAAATAAAGCAAACAGTTGCAATTATTCTGCCTTTTTTACTTTGATCGTGTCGTTCAGTACACTATATGTGGCGGTTCTTTGGTGTGTGGAGTCGTCGCGGATGCTGGTAACATCGCCTTGTGTTGTGAAATACACATAGCTGGAAGACCATGTATCATAAAAGCGGTACACTTTACATCCGTTATGCTCAAAGAGATAGTGAACAGTATAGTCTTTGTTATTTTGGGCTTGTCTCACGGTCACAGAACGTTCTGCAAAGCACGAACTGAGAACAGGTAATAGTACGGACAACAGTATCAAAATTCTAATGAGCTTTTTCATGGCGTTTTTTTTAATGGATGTATTGAACACAAATTTATCGTTTTTTGTTATACTTGATGGCTGCACAGCATTAAAATATATTAAGAAGTTCTTTTTGGACTTACGTCCGGAGGTGCTGATAGATAATTCTTATCGGGCGATAGATAAATCCGATGGAAAGGATTACACTTATGTCGAACTTAATTCGTAATTTTGTCATATCAAATAAGGAACAAGACAGACAGTATCGTCTTATACGTAATTATATTAACTGATAAAAAAAGAATTATGGCTAAAAGTATCAAGGGAACTCAGACAGAAAAGAATCTGCTGACTTCATTCGCTGGTGAATCACAAGCTCGTATGCGTTACACTTACTTTGCAAGCGTAGCCAAGAAAGAAGGTTATGAACAAATTGCCGCTATCTTCACCGAAACGGCCGATCAGGAAAAAGAACATGCAAAGCGTATGTTCAAGTGTCTCGAAGGCGGTCCGGTGGAAATCACCGCTACTTATCCTGCCGGTATCATAGGCACTACGCTTGAGAATCTTCAGGCTGCGGCCGAAGGCGAGCACGAAGAATGGTCATTGGATTATCCTCACTTTGCAGATGTGGCCGAACAGGAAGGTTTCCAGGCTATCGCTGCCATGTATCGCAACATTGCCATCGCCGAAAAGGGACATGAAGAACGCTATCGTGCTTTCGTAAAGAATATTGAGACGGCCAGCGTATTTGCCAAAGAAGGTGAAGTGGTATGGCAATGCCGTAACTGCGGATTCATCTATACAGGCAAGGAAGCTCCCCAGGTTTGTCCGGCTTGTCTCCATCCGCAAGCTTACTTCGAGGTGAAGAAAGAAAACTATTAAGATATTGCCATGCCGGAAAAGGAGGTTATTCACGGATGTTACCTCTTTTATCCACTATAAAATAAAAGTTCCACTCTTAATGAAAAAGGGTGGAACTTTTTTTCGTATTGCTTTGCCGGATGATGTATCTTATCACTCCATTACTATGCCATCCGTCATCGTGAATCCTTCCAGCGAACCGGCTTTCACCTGAATGCAGATGAAGCTTATCGCACTGTCCGCAGCGGCAGACAACTGACGTTTCGCCGCAGGAGCCAAGCGGAGCCAATCACCGGCTTGCAGTTCCACTGTCTCACCGTCTATCACCATTGTACCGCGTCCCGATAATACGGCGTAAATTTCTTCGTTCAGCTTGTGGGCATGGATAAAAGGTACTCCTGTGCCTGCCGGGAGATTGTTGATGGATACTTCTGCGCCGGTCAGTCCTAATGAATCGTGCAATTCAACGCGTGCTTCGGGAGCAACGCTTACTTTCTGATAGTTCTTCATAATTACTTTTGTTTTTAGGATTATTACTCTTATTATCATTGTTTATGGTGGCAAAGTTAGGCCCATTCTCCACCTTACGCAAGAAGGTACTTCCGGCTTCGTTAGTTACCTCCACGTTACGATTGCTGATAACTAACTCTTTAAAAACAGAACTTTAACGAGAGTTAACCATACAAACATACCATTAATCCCTATCTTTGTCACACTAACTTCTTTTGTTTAACTAAGAATTTAAGGATATATGAAAAGAAACTGTCAATCTATTGTTTTCTTTGTATTGGTTGTGGTGCTTTATGGCTGTGGAACAACCCATAAAGGCTCACTTGTATGGAAAGAAACTTTTAGCGGCAGGCAGCTCGACAGTAGCAGGTGGAGCAGAATTCCCAGAGGGAATGCCGACTGGTGCAACTATATGTCGATGGATGACTCCTGTTTTGACATGCGTAAAGGCAAACTTGTTTTGAAGGGTATTCGTAACCGACATCTGCCCAATGACACCGCCCCTTACCTCACCGGGGGAGTCTATACCAAGCATAAAGTTACTTTCGGTCCGGGGCGTGTCGAGATCCGGGCAAAATTAGGTGAAGCAGGCGGTTGCTGGCCCGCTTTCTGGATGCTTCCCGATAAAGCCAAGTGGCCCAATGGAGGAGAGATAGACATCATGGAGCACCTCAACTTCGACAGTATCGCTTATCAGACGGTGCATAGCCACTATACTTATGTTCTTAAGAAAGATACCCATCCTGCGCATTATTCCACGGGCATCATTAAGCGCAATGCCTATAATGTGTATGCCGTAGAGATTAGTGCGGACAGTCTTGCTTTCTTTATCAATGACCGCCACACGTTTACCTATCCGCGCATACCCAAGGCACAGTCCGAAGGCCAGTATCCGTTTGTTGACGAACCTTTCTATCTCTTGCTTGATATGCAGCTTGGAGGCAATTGGGTAGGGAAAGTCAATCCGGATGACCTGCCGGTGCAGATGGAGATTGACTGGGTGAAGTATTACCGGAAGAAAGAGTAGGAGAGATCTCTATTTGTATTGTATTTCCCAAATACATTGTGCTTTTCTTCATCAATCCGGCCAAAATAAATCGTTATACTGAAATCCGGTTTCAGCAAACTCAGTGCGATATTCTCTTGCGGATGCTTGTTTCTGATGCAGGGATAAACGACAAAAGCTCTTGCCTGCAAGACTTGCAGGACAAGAGCTTTTACTGAATACGAAACTGATTAAGAAGTTATTGTTGTTATTGTTCGCCTTTCTGAATGTCGCGCACGCAGCGGACTCTTAGAGAGTAGTGGTTCTGACCATTATCAGAATCAATCGTATTGCTTTCATAATTGCTATGGCTCAATCCGATATTGCTACTATTGTAGTAGAGGAAGTGGTGGTCGTTTCCGGCATAAAAAGATTTGTTGGGTACATCTGTGGGATTTGAATAAACCAATCCCGTTGTCATGTCCGTATATGCCCAACTGAATTTAGTGCAGCACATGATAGGAGTATTTGTTGATGCTGTCTGATTGAGCCCGTCACCGATTATCATTTCTATAATGGCAAGCTCCAGCAGATTAGGTACGCGCCATTTTCCGGCGGCATCATAGCTTGTGCCTGTTTCAGAGTAAGTGCTACATGGCGATGTGCTATTATCCAAGCCTTTCATTGTTACATCTCCTGTTGCATTGGCTTGGGCCACTTTGAGCCCGTAGAGTGGCAGACGGTCACTGGTGTCCCATTCGGTCATAGGAATCAATTCACCGTTGGCAATGGGGGTGCGCAGAACACTTGTCTTGTAGTAGTCGAAAACAACAGTGCGACTGCTCTTATCGAAAGTATAATAGGTTTGTGGCACAGTGTTATACTCACTTCCCAATGTGCGTACACAAGGGTTATATGTAGCTTCAGAGTTTCCACCGCTTGACGCTATTTCTTCAGTCCATGTCATTATGTTATTGGTACTCGAAGAGTGGTGGATTTTCTTGCCATTACGATAATCTGCGCTTGATGGATTACTTCCGGGGTCATTTGACGTCGGAGTCATATCTCCTCTATAAATGGGAGAGCGCAGTGCTTGTCCGGAGAGGGACATAGAGATGAGTTGACTCTTTGCGGGGCGATACCAGCGGATTTCATTCTGTTCGATTGTTCCGTTGGCATTCAGGTCGCGGTTGCGCTGCAATGCGGCATAGTGTCCGGCAGCAGTACTTATTGTGAGTTGTTTCACGTTGCTATTTAGAGTAGTCTGATTTAAAAAGCTGTTCCATTGACTTGCAACGGCATGGTGTGTAGTGCCATTCAGGTCATTGTATGTATTCGTCCATCCATCGGTAGAGCTCCCTTGACCGGTAGTTCCACGTGCCAATATCCCTGTTTCATCCAAGTGTTCCACTCCCAATGCCGAAGTGGTTTTGTTTACGTCATAGTACGTCTGAATGGACTTCTGTGTAATCATCACCTGCGAGATGCTGTAATGGCTGTTTCCGTCGTTGCTGTCATAGGGCAGGTTAAACAGGCGCAGTTCGCGGTTGGACATATCGATGTATTTCTTCCAACTGATGTTGGGGTCGCTGCTGTCCACGGGTTGACCGTTGTATTGCATACCTGTGCATACAGACTTGTCCGTAGGGCCGTATCCAGCCATAAAGAAGTCATTATAATAAGCATCACGCAGTCTGTCTTGCGGATAGTTCTCATCGATGAAGGCTGTGAAATATATTTTTCCACCTGTTTCGTATTTCGCCCGTTCCGTAGGATTGTTTTTCAGCATGTAGATGAAGTCCACCAACTTGGCTCCCGCAATCATTTTTCCTTTTGCTTCGGCATAGGTCTGCATGGTGGTGGGGGTTGCCACAGGGTTTACGGCAAACTGTATCCACGAGTAGTCCGGTGCGCCGTCTGTATAGGGAGTGGAGGCAAGCATACATTTGGATGGACTGGTATAGAAATCCTCCTCTTGGGGTATCTCTATATTTATCAGCATGTTTCCAAAGTGTGCGTCCATATCTCCAAAGGCAAGATAGGTGTCTTTCACCACGCCTTCTGCGCTGGGTTGGCTTTCTTCATTCTTCACTGCTTCTACGGCAATGTTCTTTGCATTCTTCACCGTCACGTTGTAAGTGTAACTACAATTGCGTTCGGTAAAGAAGTTATCGGTGTTGCCCGGTGTGGCGGAGTTTCCAAAGTCGCCTAAATGTACAATGTATTCCACATTGGCATAGCGGGACACCATGCCGTTGTGAGCAGTGTTTGTACCATCTTTCAATGCTTGTTCCAACTCAAAGTTACTCAACTTATAGATACCCTTTATCACTACATAAGTGGAGTAGGGATGAGCATATTCAAAAGCTCCGTTTCCATCTGCTTTCTTGTCACGCTGTGCGTAGTTGTCAGGGTAAGTGATTCCTGTAGTCTTGAGTGCCGTCTTGCGGTTCTCCAGTATGTAGAACTCAAAGGTGGAAGTCAGCTTTTTGTTGCTATCCCACGACTTGTTGAAGTATTCGTCTTCCACGGAGTTGAAGTAATCATTCCCATCGGTGCAACTGACTGCATCCCATGGAGTGGCATAAGGCTCAAGCGTGTTTATGAGGTTATCTGCGATAGTGGCATTTTGTTCCCGGTTTATCAGGTAAGACTTCTTGGGCAGATTGAAAATCTGATAGGAGGTAGGAGTGAACTCCGCACCTGTGGGAGTATTGTCTGCCAGAGTGATGCTGAATATGACTTTGGCATCCACATGGTTCAGGATGACTGTGTTGTTGGTATTGCTGGGATTTTTCAGATATCCACTCATCAGCAAGTGTCCCTGTGGGCGGCTATAGTTTTCTTCACCGTCAGCGTACGAGGCATAGATATCTTTTAGCTGTGTAAGAGTGGTTACATCGTCCATCTGATTCTTCAAATCAGAGGCGTTGAATGTGTTTTCGCTGAACTCGGCATTTGCCACTACATAGACACTTTGGCTGGTCATGACAGAATTATCCAAAGTACCGCTGTATGATGTTTGCGCGGAGGGTAGCTTCACGTATTTCTTGGAACTGATGGTTCCATCTCCCTCTACGATAAAGAAGTAAAGGCTGTAAATGCTGTTTTCCTGTGTGGCGCTGAGTGAGCGTGTAGAGGTGATTTCAGTCATGTTGGGCACGCGGATGCTTATTTGGGTCATGCTGCCACCGTCAAGGCTGTCAAGAAGCTCTCTTTGACATGAGGCAAGGCAGAGGGTGGCAAAAAACATGCAAAGAATACGGATCGTTATTTTAGTTTTCATCATTGTCTGTATGGAGTTTCACATAAATGTCTTTATTCAAATGTGGGTACATCTTCTGTCTTTTGGATCCATTGGGTTTCCACTTGTACGATGATACTGTAAGTTTCGGATGTGTTGCTTGGCGGTGTTACAGTAGCCGTAATTTCCAATTTTCCATTTCGCACCAAGTAGGGAAGGTCTTTCAATACTCCCTTTTGGAAGTGGTCAGTACCCATGGTATATTCGTAAAATAGGTTGAGTTTGCTGGAGGAACCTTGATAGCCGGTGGTGTGGTCATCCAGTGTGCTTCCATCTTGTGTTCCTCCTTTTCCATACGGATTTTCGTGTACGTAGAAATTGGCGATTTCCTGTTCGGCGGTTGTGATGTCCACATAGTCGGCAGGGGTATATACCGCTGAATTATTATAGTCGGAAGCATCGTAAGAGGGGAGCTTCACCTTTCCGGTTGTTTCGCTGCCGGTTTTCGGTTCGTATTGCGGGAAGAAATATTCATTGGTGGGATTGTTACCGATACGGGCATAGACCAATTTCAGTGTAGCCCCGGTAGTCAGTGGTGCATTCAGCTTCATCTTCAGCGTTACTTGCGCCACAGCTATTGTCAGTGTGGTGTAAACATATTGCCCGTTCATCCGGTTGATGCTCTGCTCTGTCATGGCAGTCATGGGCAATAAGTCTGCTGCCGTATATGTTAGGGTTCCCTTATATTCAAATTGATGAATGACGATGTCTTTCAACTCATCTTCGGTATAGGTTGCTGTGGCTCCGTCGTCAAAGTTGTAGGCTGCCCCGGTGGAGTGGAGCCGGAAGTCTGCCATATCGTCGTTGGCAAAGAAGTAGAAGCGTTTGGCTCCGCTGCTTATTTGGATGGTGTTCTCGTCATTGTTCTCGTTTGTGAAGTCAGTCCACATTTTCTGTTTCTCGAACTCATAGGTGTTGTCCGTCTTTTTGTTGAACACCAGTACACGGAGTTTCTTTACGGTTCCCTCGGTGTCTGTATAGCTTCGGGTGGTGCTGCTTCCCAAGTGGATGGCTACATTCACCAAGTCGGTGTTTTGTATAGAAGGATTTTCCTCCTGCTGCGTGCAGCCTGTGAGGGCTGCGCACAGCAGGAAGAAAAGAGATGTGATAGTATTCAGCTTACGCATATATACTTTTTTCTTTAGTTTGGTTTATTGATAGTCCATGTCATCCATGCGGATGGTCCATCCGTTGATGATGATTTGTACCTTGATCCAACGATAGTCGGGATCGAGGAAGAAGATGAACGAATATTCGTCCTGACGGTCCAGATACTCTTGTGCGGAGATGGGTTTGCCTTCCATGCCGGTATAGAGCAGATAGTCCACAAGAGGGATGTCAATGACAGTGGTCAGCGACTCGTTGTTCACTATCTTCAGCCGGGCTTTGCTGTCTGCCATCAGGCGTGAGAGGCTGAACTGTCCGTAAGCGATGTTTCCGGTTCCCGTGGCATCTGTCACTGCATAGTTGCCCGTGAGGTAAGGATTATACACAGTGTTGCTTCCTTGGGTGATGAGTGAGTTGTCCCATGCGAATGCGGTGTTGTCGTCTTCTATCGTCATGGTGAACTTGCTTGCGTCCATTTCTCCGCCTTCCACTTGCTGAAGCATTACTTTCAGGGTGTTGGTGTCTTTCACCAGTGAGATGAGGTGCTCCTGATACCCTCCGGTGACGGTGAACGAACGGCTGAGGCCGTGCCACAGCGGGTGCAGTTCCGTTGCAGAGGTTTCTCTGCTGCCGGTCATTGCCACTTGCAGGTCGGCAGGTGTGGACTTGCCCGTTTGCAGGTCGGTGGCCTTGAAGGACTCACCGTCGAGTCCTCCGTAGGCAACCAATGTATATTTTCCCGGCTTCACTTGCAGGGACATGTAGTAGTCAGAGGTCTTCAGGGCGGCTCCTTCTTCGGTGAGCGAGGTCACATAGTGATTGTCGCTGTCGAATACGTAGAGCGTCACCCGGTTCACTTCGTTGGCAAAGGCATCTGCCCACTTCATGTTATAGTCATATTTAAAACGGATATGGCATCCTACAGGACAGCCATCCCGGTCATCAAAGACTGTAGAACAGGATGTGAATAGACACACAGCCACCAGTAGCAGCCAAGTAAATTGTTTCCGTTTTAAGAAATTCATATCTCAGTATTTACAAAATTACATATCAATTGCATCCTTGCGGATAGTCCACTTCAATATCCTTACAGATACGTTCAGAACAGGGTCGGTATCATCCATCTCTGTGTTGGCATCGGTGCTGGGAGTAACGCCCGGTTTACCCGGATTCGCAGGGTCATAGCCCGGAGTAGTCGGGTCGCTGGGGTCAGTGGGGAAATTGGGATCAGCCGGGTCAATTGGTTGGTCGGGGTCGATGGTAGTGTTCTTGTCCGGATCTTTAGGGTCTGTGCTGGAGTCTGTCCCTTCTTGATCTTTGGGAGCGGTGATGTCTTCGTAAGTACCCTTGCCAATGCCGGCTACGGAGTTGATGCTCAACTTATAGACATTGTTGCGCACTACGGCGAACTCCATGATGTCGTTGTTTGCAGAACTCTTGACGTGTCTTATCTTGTAGGGATAGTAGCAGATACCGCCGTTATATACCGTCACGCCTTTTTCTGCCAAAGTCTGAGCTTCAGTATAGCTGTAGTTGGAGTTGGCGCTTCCTTTTACATAGGTCTTTTCGGTGATGCCGGTCAAATTGACGCCTGCACTCCGTAAAGCAGTGAAGCTGTCATATACCTTGCCCAGATACTTGTACAAGTGCTTTGCTGTTTTATCATTCTTGTCAGCATAGTATCTTGCTTTGAAGTAGATGGCGGTTGAGTTTCCCAATTGTTGTTGGGCTGCTGTCATGGTATTCTCCAAACAGTAGAAAGTGCCATTACTGAAAGCCTTGTAGCCATTGCGGATGTCAAGATTGCTAAAGTTGGCGGCTGCATTGTTCGGCGTGTTGTTGTCGAAGTTAGGGTCAACAATGTAATCATTGGTTGTATTGATACCGTTTGCCGTCAGCTTCTTGATGGGGAAATAAGACTTGTTGAGGGTCACTTCCTTAAAGGCGATGAATTCTATTGCCGCATTTGCATCGGCTGTTACGCTCATGTCTGTGGCGGGAGTAGTAATCATGACCTTGGCTAAACTACGCTCAACGTTGATGGTCAGCTCGGTAGGATTCATTGATGTGCCGTTCACGTTGACATACACACTGCCGTCGGCATAGAAGTCGCCATTGTTGGCGGGCGTGGCGGGAGAGGATGTTGTCAGCGCATTGGTCATAATGAAGCCGTTGTCTTTCAAGCCGGACGCTGATTCGTAGCGAACGGCGTTCAGTGTGGTCAGTGTTGCTGTTATAGTATTGCCGGTTGCTGTATAGGCGGCCAACGGGTTTACGATGGCAACGGCCTTATATTCACCTGTTTTTACCTGCCATTTCTTGGTAGTATAAACGTCACCGCTGTATGTCAGTTCGGCTATGGGGAATTCTTTGGAATCTTTTAGAGTACCGCTGTTGTCATATAGCAATACAAGAATGCTTTTCACTGTATTCTCGTCGGTTGTACCTTCTTCTTCACCCTCTGTGCCGGGGTCCATGGCTTTTGTGTTGGTTGCGTCGGGCAGTGCGATGCTCAGAGAGATAAAGGCATCTCCTCCTTCTGCGATACCGTTGTTTGTCAGAGTTTCGTCCTCATTGGAACAAGCTCCCATCGCCATTGCGATAATGGCGAATGCAAAATTCTTCAATTTCATAAGATTTGTTTATTGATTATTTAGCGAGATAGTAATTTCTTTTAAGTTCTTTGCTGCCGCCTCGGAACCGCGGTTTGCGGCTGCCTCAAACTCTCCTTTGGCATCCTGAATCTTTCCTTCCAGATAGTGCAGCACGGCGCGGTTGTTTTGAGTTTCGGGGGCATTGGCGTCGCTGCGTGACAGGTATTTGGCCGCCGCCTTCAGGTCTCGTTTGCGTAGGGCTGTGGATGCGGCGTTCAGGTTGGCTGCGGCATCGTCGGGGAACATGCGCACGGCTGTCTCGAAGGTTTCGTTATATTCGTCGCTGCCCGGTTCGTAGGTCTGGGCTATGGCGTAGAACTCTTGCAGGCTGAGTTGCTGCGGGCGGTTCTTCAGCACCTCTTTTGCCTCTGCCACGCTGAAGGGTTTCACTTCGTAGGCAACCTCGTATTCCGAACGGCGCAGAGCCGGAAAACAACTGTCCACCAACGTGCGGAACAGCTTTCCGCTGTTCAGTTTGCGCAACAGGGCTTCTTGGCTGTCGGCATCCTTTCCGTTGTCCATCAGTTGCAGGGCTTCTTCCTTCTCGTCGGCGGTGGATGTGGCGATGAAGTTCCTCATGCCTTCTGTGTCTTCGGGAGTCGATGTTACACTGAAGATGTCTTCGGCAAAGTCATACTGCTTCAGCACATATAGCTTCAGCGCTTCCGCCCGTCCCTTGGCAAGACGTTCGTTGTTGGCGTAAGTGCCTTCGGGCGAGGCATATCCGTGGATGTCGATGTGGGTAATCTTCACGTTGGCATCGTTCTTCACCTTATCTATGGTTTCTTTGATGGACTGTAGCTCGCGCGGGTTGTTGCGATAGTCGGGCAAGATGTTGGTCTTGTTTACGGGGAAGTCCAGAAAAGCCTTTCCGCTTTCCGCACGGTTCTTCACAGCCTCGGCATTAGGCACGATGTAGGCCACTGTGGGCAGCCAGTCGGCAGCATTGTTCAGGGGCAGGTTGCCCATGTTTGCCACAGATACGGCAGTGTTCTCTTCCGGATTGCCTCCGCAGCCGCATATATCCACGTAGAGCACCATTTGCGCATTCTGCATCCACGGCTGATAAGCTATTTCCTGCTTGTAGCTCACGCTCTGCACCGTGCCGTTCTTGCGGCGCACTTCGGTATAAGCTGTCTTGTTGGGATTGCGCTGGTACAAGATGTGTTTGTTCCGTCCGTTCACTATGACTTCGGGCATCACCTTGCGGTTTTCGCCATCCTCTATGGTGGGATAGATTATCATGGTGCGCTCGGCTTCCATCTTCACGTCTGTAAGGTCGATGCCTGTGGATACCACCAAGTTGTCACCGCGACGGTAGATGTCGGATGAAGTTATCTCAAATTTCTTCAGATTGCTGTTTTGGGCCAGTGCTTCGGCACTCAGGCCTATCGCCAGAGAACATGTTGCGGCCATCAGCCTTAATTGGTATATTTTCATTGCTGTGATTGAATTAGAACTGATAAATGATATTGACTACCGCTTTCGTGGGGCTGAAGAAGTTCTTTTTGCCTTCGCCTATTTTGTCACCGCAGGTGGGGCATTGGTAGATGTCATACCAGGCATGGTTGAAGCCTGCGCCTATCTCGCCTTCGAGTGCCCAATGCCTGCTCAGGGGGTATTGATAACCGTAACTGATGCCTCCTCCCCATAGCTTGCCCTCGTAGCGGTTGTCTTGTATGGAGGAGAACAGGCCGAACGGAAGCTTGTAGCCGCCTTCGTTGAAGGCTCCCCAGTGTCCGTGCAGTCCGAAGAAAGAGCCGCTGCCGCGTGTGCATAGCCAATAGCGGACACCCGGCTGGATTAGCAGATGCTTCTTTGTCTTGTTGCCGTCGTAGCTGAAAGGGGCATAGGCTACCAGACCGTCGAATGACCATTTCTTTGCAAGTCCCACTTCGATTCCCAAGTCGGGGGTCAGTGTACCAAAATCATAAATCAGATTGGTTTTGATTGACACATCCTGTGCCTTTGTTCCCATAGCGATAAGAAGCAGGCATATCAGAAGCCCGGCTTCTTTGACTTTTCTCTTTGTCATAACTATTTATTAGTAGTATTGGTTCGTATTTTGAGTGATTAATATTCACTTTTTCCTCTGCATGCAATAAAGAAATAAGAGATTTGTAGTTCTATTAGTTGATTATTGTGTTTGCAAAGTTGCAGAAATATTGATATATTCGTGCATATTTGTGATATACAAAACAATATACAATAATTAATTTATTTATTCATAGAGACATACAAAGGAATGAAAAATTATTGTAGTATATGTTAAGAGGGTATAAGCAGCAGCTATAAGTAGAAAAAGCATTCCAAAAGGTGAAAAAAAAGGATTAAACGGATTTGTATATTGTCTTTTTTTGAGGTCTATATTGTATGTGGGTGCTTTGTGGTTATCGAAAAAAGAAGCGGGATACAGAGAATGGAAAAGGAATGAAAATACGATAAAATGTTAAAAGAAATTCAATTAGAAAACCTTTGTGCCATTGGCGGTGCTATACTGATGTTGGCGTTTTATATGCTGTATGTGGCAATCAGGAGACGCCAGGCCCTCTTGCAGATAAAGCAGAATAGGCAGGAAATACGGTCACTTCTTTTGCGGCAGCAAGAACTTGAAGAACGAAACAGATGGCTGACGGATAAGACTGTAAGGTTAGAGGCGGAACTGAATCTGCAATCCGTTCGTCAGCTTACCACAAGCAATCTGCTGAACAAAGAAGACGAAAACGTATTCAGGCAATCTTTTGCCATATTGCATCCTTTTTTCTTGCCGAAACTGAGGAATGAATACCCTCGGCTGACACGCAACGAAGAATTGTTTGCCATGCTTGTATGTATGGGACAGAGCACGGATGAGATAGCTCTGGTGCTGGGCATCAACCGCAGCAGTGTGAATGTGCTCCGTTCACGGATGCGCCGGAACATGGGGCTGCTGAAAGAAGACCTGCTGGACGAAAAAATAAAGCAATACCTGCCATGAGGGCGGGTATTGCTTTACGGGGACGGTATCTCTATTTTCCGGCGTGCGGATAATCTATTGTGTAGTGCAGTCCGCGGCTTTCCTTGCGTTCCATGGCTTGGCGGGTGATCAGATATCCCACGTTGATCATGTTGCGCAGTTCGCACAGTTCGCGGGTGGCTTTACTGCTTTTAAATAACTTCTCTGTCTCTTCATAAAGGATATCCAGACGGTTCCAGGCACGTGTCAGGCGAGTATTGCTGCGCACAATGCCCACGTAGGCTTCCATGATCTGGTTCACTTCCTTCATGCTTTGAGTGATTAATACACGTTCTTCGTTGGAAATTGTGCCTTCATCGTTCCATTCGGGAATATCCTCGTTGAAATCGTAACGCTCCAATACGCTCAAGGCATGTTTGGCGGCGGCGTCGGCATAGACCACGGCTTCAATCAGTGAATTGGAGGCCAGTCGGTTGCCGCCGTGCAGCCCTGTGCACGAACATTCACCGATGGCATACAGGCGCCGGATGCTGGATTGTCCGTCCAAATCCACCTTGATGCCGCCGCAAAGGTAGTGGGCGGCAGGTGCTACCGGAATATACTCTTTCGTGATGTCAATGCCTATGCTGAGGCATTTCTTATATATGTTGGGGAAGTGCTTCTTGGTTTCCTCCGCGTCTTTGTGCGTCACGTCCAGAAAGACATGGTCTTCACCGCGTTGCTTCATCTCGTTGTCGATGGCGCGTGCCACGATGTCACGCGGGGCAAGCGAGAGGCGGGAGTCGTATTTCTGCATGAATTCTTTTCCGTCCTTCGTGCGGAGCACGCCGCCATATCCTCGCATGGCCTCGGTGATGAGGAAAGCGGGACGGTCGCCCGGATGATAGAGGGCGGTGGGGTGAAACTGTATGAACTCCATGTCCTTTACGGCGCCTTTGGCACGATACACCATGGCAATGCCGTCACCCGTGGCCACAAGCGGATTGGTGGTGTGGCGGTAAACGGCCTCACAGCCACCCGTAGCCATGATGGTGGCTTTGGAGAGGAATGTGTCCACTTCACCGGTATCTTCGTTCAGCACGTATGCGCCATAGCATTTGATGCCGGGTGTGTAGCGTGTCACGATAATGCCCAAGTGGTGCTGCGTGATGATTTCCACCGCATAGTGGTTGGTAAGTACGGTGATGTTGGGATGCTGCTTCACGGCTTCGATAAGGCTGATCTGTATCTCTGCGCCGGTATTGTCCTTGTGGTGCAGGATGCGGAATTCGGAATGGCCGCCTTCCTTGTGCAAGTCAAATTCCCCGTTGTCTTTCTTGTCGAAGTTTACTCCCCATTTCACCAGTTCGCCAATCTGCTGGGGAGCGTTGCGCACTACTTTCTCCACTGCCTCACGGTCACTGATCCAATCACCCGCAATCATGGTGTCTTCAATATGCTTTTCAAAGTTATCTACCGCCAGATTGGTGACCGAAGCGATGCCGCCTTGCGCAAAATAAGTATTGGCTTCTTCGAGCCCTGCCTTGCAGATGAGGGCCACTGTCCCTTTATGCGCCACTTTCAGCGCAAAGCTCATACCGGCAAGTCCGGAGCCGATAACGAGGAAATCGAACTTTCTTATCATAAGATATATGGTGTTAATCGTTGCAAAACTACAAAATAAGTACATTCCTTGTGCTTCCGGCAGGTATTAATTCATAAAAATACCTACCTTAGCAGCAAAAACCTGACAAAATGAATAGAATTTTCCATGCCCGTATTGCTGCCGGACAATATTTGTTTATCTGTCTGGCAGGAACCATCACAGCCTATTCCCTTTGGGAAAAGCATATCTTGATGGCTGTCGTGTTCATGCTCTTGCTGGTAGTCAGCATCGAGAAGTTGATTCATACCACCTATACCGTTACCCCGGACGGGAGGCTGCTCTTGTTTTTCGGCCGCTTCATGCGTGGCAGGGAGATACTGCTGAAAGATGTCACGGGTGTGGAGTGTGCCTCATCCATGCGCTTCGGCCGTTTTGCCGTAATGCGCTATTTGCTCATAAGGTATGGTGAGGGTAAATGTGAGGTGGTGCTCCCGGTGAAGGAAGACGAATTTGTGCGGCTGTTGCAAGAGCGTTGTCGGCAATAGGTCTTGTGAATCCGACAAAAAGAACAATTCTTCCTTCTCCTTACTTTCTCCCTATCTTCTCCGTACCAGCTCCGTACCTACTCCTTACCTTCTCCTTATCCGCTCCTTGTATTCTCCCTCTCTATAGACAGGGAGAAGGTACGGAGCAGGTAGGGGCGAAAAGGGGAAAAGGAACAGTCTTGATGCGGAATTATTAAGAAATATTAATAGCCCTTCCCTCTTTTGCAGTTTTTTGGGAAGGGCTTCGTCTATCTTGTAAAACAAAGGAATGACGATGAACTTGAATTGTGCCATTTTGCATGCGGATGCGGCGGTAGCCGGACAGATAGAAGAATACATAGGTAAAGTGCCTTTCCTCACCTTGCGCGGAAAATTCGGTGATCCTCTTGAAGCGCTGAAAGGTTATTATGAGGAGAAAGTGGAGATTTATTTTGTCGGCATATATCCGGTAGAAGAAGGCGGGATTACCGGAATGGATTTTTGCAGGCTGCTTTCTTCGCCCACCCGTGTGGTGTTCATTGCAGGTACGGAGTGCCATGCCGCCGAGTGTTTCCGTCTGGATGCTCTGGATTATCTGACAGGCGAAGCCAACTTCTCCACCTTCTTTCAAGCCGTCAGCAAAGCGGCACGCTGGTTTGCCCTGCAAGAGCCCGGCGCTTCGGCAACAGGGCAATGCCGGGCTTTTCCGGAGAGACAAGAGCCGCAGAGAGTGGTTTACGTGAGGGCCGAAAGTTGCATCATGAGGCTTGAACTGGAGCAGATCAATTACATAGAGGGATTGGGAGATTACGTCAAAGTGTTTTGCAAAGGGGTTACCAAGCCTATTCTGAGCTTATGCAGCATGAAGTATATGGAGGAGAAACTTCCTTCCGACGAATTTATCCGTGTACACCGTTCTTTCATAGTCCGTAAGGATTGCATCAATGCCATCAGTCGCAGTTCGGTGATGATAGAGAAAAAAGATGTGCCTATCGGAGATGCTTACCGTGAAAGGGTGAAGCATTACGTGTCGAGGCTGGCGGTGCTGTGACCGCACCGCCTCCTGTCATAGTGTCATTTCAGTTTCATTCTCGACAGCCTTTCTCCGAATGTTAGATTCAGATTTAGGCTGAACCGGCTTTCTTGCATCAGGTTGCTCTGCGAATTTATTTGTTTCCGCCATGTGGCGCCCAGTGAAAGATACGAATAGCGTATGGGGAAGCTTGCGCCTATGCTGGCTTCCATGTATTGCATCTTTCCTCCTTTCAGGTTGATATATGAGTTTCCGAAACCTATCCCTCCCATCAGTTCCGTGGATCGGGGAAGGCGCGGGCTGGTGATGTAGCTTCCGCCGAGGTTCACTTTGTGCTGGTTTTCATACTTCATGGAAGTGTATGAGGAAGAATTGCGGCTCCAGTCCAGATAATTGTAGTCAGCGGTCAGTATCCAGCGCTGCGTGTTCATGCTGAGTCCGGCGCCAAGGTGCATGGGCAGGTATTGCGTGCGGCTGTGGTAATTCTTGTCAACGCTTTCGCTGGTGGAGGAGTTGCTGTAAGTAAGTGTATTATCGTGATGAATCTTGAACGAGGGGGCAAATACGGCTCCTGCTGTCCACTTCCGCTTTCCGGCGCTGAATTCGTAATGCAATCCGAAGTCGGCGTAGAAAGCTCTTTTGAAGGATTCATATTCCACCACGGCGTTTTCTTGCGTTTCACTTTGTGTCACGGTTCCTGTAATCATGCCTAAGTTCACTCCGACGGACAGATGCCTGTTGAGGACAAAAGCGTTGGTGAGGTAGCAGCGGTATAGTCCGCCTGTTCCCTCAAACAGCGAATAAGTATAGTTGCCGGGTATGCCCTCTACTTCTTCCTCGGTCTGGATGACGTAGCCCACGCTGCTGTATGGTGCTGCCCCTATGACGGCATACCAGCGCGGCAGGACACGGAACCCCATGCTGATGCGGTTGGGATTTCCGGTGAAGGCGGTGCTGTGTTCGCTCAGGAAAGAATAGCGGGCATAGGAGGCAGATGCGCCTACGTCGAATATGAAGCAGGTACTGTCCATACGGGTGATGGCTGCCGGATTAAGCGTATTCTGAAATCCGATGCGATTCAGGGCGATGCCCACATTGCCCATGCCGGCATAGCGTCCGCCGTCTCCGGGGGAGAGTTCGCCCACGCCGTACATGGAAGTGGGCAGGCTGGTGGCATTTTGGGCAGTTACAGGCAGGGAAGCTGCGGAGAAGGCTGCCGCAGAAAGAATCGCCACAGAGAAGTTGCGCGGTAGCTTGGGCATAGAATGGAAGTGTCTCATTTCTCGTTGTATATTTTAAATCTTACATCTAATCGGCATTGTCTTTCCTGGGTGGGATCGTTGGCAAAAATCACTTGCTTGAAGGTGTTGGTACTCTCCTCGTCGCTGAGGCTCATCAGCAGCTTCTGCCGTTTGGTTCCCCATGTGCCGAAATTGTTGCGGGCAAATTCGGTGAGGTCGAAGGAGTAGTAGGTCTCTTTGCCATACATCTCGTCTTTGGTCAGGTTTCCGGTCTGCACCGTCACTCCGTCGCTGCCATATACGTAGTCTTCCAGCACGTTGTTTTCGTTGGTGATGTATAGGCGTATATCATTGGGAAGCTGATTGTTGTCGTAGCTTTTGAACTTAGGATAGAGGTATAGCGTGGCGCTCTCTATGGAGACTATTTCGCCTTTGCTTTTCAGGTCGTTCAGAAAGGGAAATTCCAGTTGGTTGTAGAATCCCGTCATTCCCTGCATATAGGCAAGGTTACCTGTGGCGGTGGAGTGGACGAGGTTTTCTATCCCGCTTTCTATGGATGCGAGGGGAGTGTCGGTGCGGTCGTGGGTGATGCCTGTGTAAGCATAGTTGGTGTTGACGCTGAAGGTCAATACTTGTTCGGTGCGCTGTTCCGCCACTTCCTTGTAATAGAGGTTGAGGCTCATGGCAGAATCGTTCACCATGAATCCGGTGATGCATTGCCCGTCGGTTTCGGGTACAAAGGCGAGTCCGGGGAATTTCTTCTTGAACTTGTCCTGGCTGTCAAAGTATTCGTCTTGTGCCACAAGGTCATTCAGCAGTTCCTGTCCCCATGAGTCGGACAGGCGTATGGTCACTTCCTTTTTCCGGCCGGGGCGGGGAGTGAACGTAAAGCTGAAGAGAGGAGTGTCTTCCAGTTGCCGCTTGGTTGTGCTGTAAAGCCCTTCATCATCGTCCAGTATGATGGGGTACTTCAGTTTATACACTGAGATGCGCTGCTGCGTCAGGGTGTCTCCCCAAAAGTGTCCGGAGGGTGTCATCCGCAGCACAAGCGAGTCGAGGGTATAGGTGTAGTCTTCGTTGGGGGTGAAGCTGTTGGTGGAATATTCGGCATAGTAGGCGGCGGTCACTTCGCCCCACGAACTGTCCTTGATGTGTCCCAACTGACAGATGCTGTCGCCCCTGGTGGATATGGAGTCCAGCAGAATGGTGCTGATGTCCACCGAACAGGTATCTACATATATATTGTAGAAGGAACTTTCCACCAAGCTCTGTCCGAGCGCCGAATTTTCGTCCTGACAGGAGCAGAAGATGGCGGAGAGCATAAACAAGCCGTATAATAACTTCTTCTTCATCGTCTTTTCTTTTTTTTAATTCGGGCGCAAAGGAAGATGAAACTTCGTTATCTTCCTATTAAAATCGGCAGTCTGCCCGTTTTTATCGGTAAAGCCGTTTAACGGGAAATTCAAGCCGTTCGTCGGTTATTTTTGTAGGTGTGGTTCGGGCGGTTTACTTTTGCGGCTAAAAATTAGTAATCTAAAACAAGTTCTGAAGAAAAGATGAATAGACTATTATTAGGGATGGCTCTGCTGGTTGCCTTGTGCCTGGCCGGCAGTTGCACGGAGGACGACGAATACACGCAGGGACAATGGATGAAGAAGGCGAGCTACAATGGCATATACCGCGGTTACGCTTCCAGCTTTACCATCGGTGACAAGGGCTATCTGTGTTGCGGATTTTATGGAGCCAACAAGAATTATCTGAATGACCTTTGGGAATATGACATGAGCGCCAACACTTGGACGCAGTGTGCAGACATGCCTACCGTGGGGCGCAAGGGCGGTGTAGGCTTTGCCGTAAACGGCAAGGGCTATATCACTACCGGTTCTGTGAAGGACGGAGGATCGTCTTATTGTGTGGCGGACACGTGGGAGTATGATCCTGCCGCGGATGCCTGGACACAGAAGGATAACTTCAAGGGTGGTGTGCGCGACGGTGCATTGGCTTTCACCATCAACGGTCATGGTTATGTGGGCACGGGGCGCAACAATGACGCTACCGGCAACGAGAGCGCTTATAAGATGGACTTCTACCGCTTTGATCCGGATGCCGCCGAAGGGTCGCAATGGACGGCTGTAAGCGGATATGCAGGTGAGAAAAGGTATTATGCCACAGCCTTTGTCATCAATAATGTGGCATATATCTGTTGCGGAAAGAACAACAGTATCGACTTGGTGGATTTTTGGAAGTTCGACGGAAGCACTTGGACGCAGTTGCGCGACATTGCAAATACCGACTCGGACAACGACTATGACGATGACTATGCCATCACACGTTCGGGGGCCGTGTCTTTCGTCATCAACGGCAAGGGCTATGTGGCCACCGGAAGTCGCAGCGGCACGCTGAGCAGCAACTACTGGATGTACGATCCGGCTGCCGACTTGTGGTATGGTGATTCCGACGACGATTTCACTCCGCTTACCAATGTGCATAATTATCCTTCGGGCGCTTCCTCGCGTGAGGCTGCCGTTTCCTTCTCCAACGGGGAGCGTGGCTTTGTACTGACGGGACAGAGCAGTTCCAGCTACTTTGATGATGTTTACGAGCTTCTGCCTGATGAACAAGAGGATGCGAATTAAATATGGAAATGAAAACTAAAGTGTTTTATAAGCGTTTGTTTATTATGATTGGCGTGCTGTCCGTAGTGACGGCATGCCTTTTTTTCACACTTCGCCGTCCGGTGCTGCACTGTGAGGGTATGCGGGTGCAGGGTGGATACGGATATGTGGTGCTTCATGGGCGTGATACGCTGATTCTTCAGCCTTATATGCCGGCAGTGGGCGGAGGCATGCCTTTTGCTACGGAAAAAGAAGCATTGAAGGCAGGCCGGCTTGTTTGCCGCAAGCTCTCCGAGGGGCAGCCGCCCACGTTGAGCAGGGAGGAGGTGGAGGCTTGCATATCACGGTGATTGTCTCATCTTGTTCATTGATTTCGGATTCTTTCTGAAGCAGAAATCCTTTTTCACTCGCCACACAAATCACTATGTTCCTTGTAATAGAACAATATCCCCAAGAAGAACTCTCAAAGCAATGCTGATTAGGATTTAATCAGCATTATAGGCATAGAAAGAGTTAAATATAGTCAATATATTATGTCGAGAAGTAAGGGTGTCATATTTTATCTCTATATTTGTTATATAAAATATTAAATTTTACTTTTATGAAAAATACACTAAAAATCACCTTGCTAATCGTATGTGTTTCTTTTGCGGGTTATAATATTGCCAAAACACAAGAAAGCGTACCGTTTTTTGATACGAATTTAGCTAATATAGAAGTTCTGGGAGATGAAGAATCATTAGGATGTGGAGGAGTTGCTACATGGGTTCCTAATTCATATTTAGGTAGCAGCAATTGTTGGAATGGAGGAACACACAAAAAATGTAAGTCTATGAATCGTGTGTGCTGTAATCCGGCAGAACAGACAGATTGTAAAGGGGTTGTATCGCTTGGACTCTGAATGGATGATTATGGTGAGATCGATATTTTGCTTGATGTCTACCTTATTTATAGTAGGTGCATGTACTCAGCATCCTAATCATGTGGAAAATGATTATATGACGGTTCAGCTTCCATTGGCTAATAAGGAAAATAAACTGAATCTTTCCGAGGTAGCTGACTCCATAAATTATGTCATATTGGAAACGAATGCAGACTGTTTAATAGGAACTGTTGATAAAATATTAGTAACGGATAATGGTAATTTCTTGATAGTGGATAAAGAAATATCATCTTCCGTTTATCTATATGATAAGGATGGGCGTTTCTTGAGAAAAATTGGAGAAGCAGGAATGGGGAAGGGAGAATATACCGTGATTGAGGATGTTGTCTGCTATCATAATTGGATTTATATTTGGGATAGTTCTGCAAAGAAGGTTTTGAAATTTGCGGAGAATGGAGCGTTTTTAGATTCTTGTCCATTTGAATATTCTGCTTATTCAATTTGTTGTCTTGGTGAAGATAAGTTGGCTTTTTGTTGTGACTATACTCCTAATCGTAGTTTATATTCCAATCATCAATATCCAAGCCTTATTTTTCTTGATATGAAAAAAAATAAGGTGAAGTCTGCTCTTTTTTTTGATTCTGATATATCTTGTCGAGCTTATCTTTCAACTTTAAATAATTTATGTAACAATCACCTCTATCTTCCCTTGAATGACACGATTTACAACATTACATCATCTGGCATTGGGAAAAAGATGGTTTTGCAATATGCAGAGCATTATGTAAAAAACAGGAATGCTTATATAGACCGTTCCAAGTCAGAACGGTTGTCTGCAGATGATGCCAGTAAATCTTTTGTAGAGGATATGTTTCCTCATTTGATTACTTATTTTGCTTGTGATGAGGTAAATGTACTTTTTATGCGAATGAATAAATTTCTTTATTATGGATTTTACTATCCGAAATCGGGAGTATATAAAGAATGTTCATCAAAGAATGGTTTTCCTATCGTCAATGATATTGATAGCATAGCTGTTTTTTCGCCTCGATATTCTAAAGGAAACATTATTTATGGTACTGCGGAGCCTTCTCAACTTATTGAGAGAAAGTCTTCAAATCCATCTTTGTCGCAGAGTATAAAAGAATTAGCAGAAGATTCTAACCCTGTTGTTGTTAAAATATTCATGAAAGAATAAGTGAAATCTATGTATGCTAAAATTAGTAAATACCTTGTCTATATAGCAATCGTCGTAGTTATTGTTGTATCAGAAATTAATTATTATAAATTGAAAGGTATTCTGGATAGCAATAAAGGTGTTATTGAAATGGTAGGCATGGAACGTGATTTACTGTTTGATAACATAATGTTGCATTATACCTATAATGAAACAAAGTTATTCGATGTTGAAGTCGTCAATGAAGATGATAGTCAACAGAAATTATCAGAACTATTTAATGATGATTATAAATTAGTATTTAGGTTTTCTTATCTCCACTGTTCATCATGCATAAGTTCAATCTTTGAGGAATTGATAAAATTGAGTAATGATATACCTAAAGATCGATTTTTAATAATAGGAAGTTATGAAAATAAAAGAGCTTTTCTATCTTTCAAAAAGAATCATAAGATATCTTATCCAATGTACTTTGTCAAAGAAGGAACTGATAAAAATAAAATTTTGGAGGCAGAAAATATGCCTTATTTCTGCTTATTGAATCATGATTTAGTTGTACAAGATTTATTTATTCCATTGAAAGAAATCCCACTATATTTGAAAAGGTATTTAAAGGTGATAGAGAGAAAATATTTTTAATTGGCATATCAAAGAGAGCGTTTCGTTAGAAATATAAGATTGATTTATGCTCACCTTCAAATGTGATTGGTATTTACCTTTTTTAGTGAAATGTTATGAATGTTATTTTTCTTCTCCTTTTTCTTTTTTTCTTTTCTAATTGTAATAATAGTCGCATAAATTGTGTTCTCAAATGTGCAGGAGAAAATGCTTTAGAGTTAGAAAAAGTTTTAATTCACTATCAAGATAGTAGCTTGAAATTGGAGGCTGCTAAATTTTTGATAGAAAATATGATGGAAAAAAGTAGTATTGAATACTTTTTTATAGATTCGCTTCAAAGACAAGTTTCTTTAGATACGTTATCATTTAAAGATATGTCTCTATTTGAAGCTTATTTAAGGAGAGGACATTTTGTTCAGAAAAAAACATTACCTGATGTGCAGTGTATCACAGCAGATTATTTGATTGAAAATATAGATTTGGCATTTGAGGCTCGCAAAAGGTATCCTTGGTGCGCGCAGTTATCGTTTTCTGAATTTTGCAGAAAAGTTCTTCCCTATCGTATAGGGCAGGAACCATTGGATAGATGGCGGAGTAAGTACTTTAAACAATACAGGCAGTTAGCAGATTCTTTAGCTGCACATAAAGTGCAAATGGAAGATGTTGTATTTTGGATAAATAAATTATCCAATAAAAAATATATTCATGAAATGTCGTGTTATTCTGGGAATATGTCTGTTGATGTTATTGAACATTATGGAGGAGGTACTTGTACTGATTTAGCTTTGAATGCGGTACAGGTCATGAGGTCTATTGGTATTCCACTTAATTTGGATATTATACCTTATCATGGAAAAGTGAATGGAGGGCATGCTTACAATAGTTTTATTGATTCTAAAGGGCGGTTTACTTATTTTTCCCCTTATGAAAGAAGACCTGAGAGAAAAAAATGGATAGCACCTTTGGTACAACGAGTTAATTATGAATATAATCAAATGAATATTCCTCAAAGGCAATGGAATAAACTCCTAACGAGTCCAACTCTTGAAAATGTAACATCGCAATACTTTCATGTTACTGATATAAAAGTTCCAGCTACGTATTTGGCGACATTTAATAGAGGGCATTTTAACATTATAGCTCAATCAACTGTGCATAATGGAGAAACAGTTTTCTCTCAGATAACTTGTGGGCTTCTCTATTTCCCATTTAACGAAAAAAATGGGAAATTAGTAGCAACTTCTAATCCTTTTATTCTGAATGGATTTGGAGAGGTATGCTATATTACGATAAAAGAAGAGCCAATACAGATAATTAATATTGGTCTTTATGATGTAAAAAGGAAAATAAAATTAGAGAATTCTGTATATAAATTATATTATTGGAATAATGATTGGATAAAGATTTCAGAAGCTCTTCCCAAAGATTCGGTTACCATAAATTTTGGGGAAATAGATAGAAAAGGCTTATTTCTTATTAGGGGAAAGAACTTTATGGAAAAAATGCAGCGCCCTTTTATTGTTGGCGATAAAGGTGTGGAATTTTATTGACACTATCAGAAAAACTTCTGAAAGAATAGAATGTGAACTTATTTATTTCGTCAAAAAGTTAATGTTATGCCTTTTTCATGGATATGGTATGCACTTTATAGCCTTTTTTGCAAAAAGAAAGGAGTAGAGAGAGCTTTTTTGAGATAGAAGTATTATCTTTCGGACTTGAATCTATAATGTGGAAAAACCATGAAATACCAAGTTGCCATTATCGGTGGAGGTCCTGCGGGATATACTGCTGCCGAAGTTGCCGGCAAAGCCGGTCTGAGTGTTGTACTTTTCGAGAAACAAAGTCTTGGTGGAGTATGTCTGAACGAAGGCTGTATTCCTACTAAGACTTTATTGTATTCGGCTAAGACTTACGACGGAGCACGTCATGCCTCCAAATATGCGGTGAACGTACCCGAAGTTTCGTTCGATCTGCCTAAGATCATTGCCCGTAAACAGAAGGTTGTGCGCAAACTGGTGCTCGGTGTAAAAGGCAAACTGACTGCTCATGGCGTAAATATCGTAACCGGTGCGGCAACTATAATCGACAAGAATCACGTGCAATGCGGTGAAGAAACCTACGAATGCGAGAACCTGCTACTTTGTACGGGTTCGGAAACCTTCGTTCCTCCTATTTCCGGAGTAGATACAGTGCCTTATTGGACGCATCGCGACGCGTTGGATAATAAAGAACTTCCCGCTTCGCTTGCCATCATCGGTGGTGGCGTTATCGGCATGGAGTTTGCTTCTTTCTTCAATAGCCTCGGTGTGCAGGTAACGGTAATCGAGATGCTCGATGAAATACTTGGTGGTATGGACAAGGAACTCTCCGCCATGCTTCGTGCTGAGTACGCAAAGAGAGGAATTAAATTTATGCTGAGTACCAAAGTTGTTTCATTGGCCGGGACTTCTTCGGAAGACGGCAATCTGCTGGTGCAGGTGAATTACGAAAACGCTGACGGTTCCGGTTCTGTGGTAGCCGACAAACTTCTGATGAGTGTAGGACGTCGTCCTGTGTCGAAAGGCTTTGGCCTCGAAAACCTCAACTTGGCTAAGACGGAGCGAGGAAACATCATCGTCAGCGAGCAAATGCAGACTTCCGAGGAGGGAGTATATGCTTGTGGCGACCTTACCGGATTCTCTCTATTGGCACATACCGCCGTTCGTGAAGCCGAAGTAGCGGTGCATACCATCCTCGGAAAGAACGATGCTATGAGTTATCGTGCCATCCCCGGTGTTGTATATACCAATCCCGAAATAGCCGGTGTGGGTGAGACGGAAGAGTCTCTTCAAAAGAAAAACATAGCCTATCGTGCCGTTCAGCTTCCGATGGCCTATTCCGGTCGCTTTGTAGCCGAAAACGAAGGTGTAAACGGTGTCTGCAAAGTATTGTTGGCCGAAGATGATACAGTATTGGGTGCTCATGTCCTGGGTAATCCTGCTTCTGAAATCATCACCTTAGCAGGTATGGCCATTGAACTGAAACTGACGGCGGGAGAGTGGAAGAAGATCGTATTTCCGCATCCTACGGTGGGGGAGATATTCAAAGAGGTGTTATAACAGGATTACAATACTTGATAACCAAGAATGAAAACAGTTAGGTTGATTACTTGTCCTGACGCTGCTCAGGCACATATCATTCAAGGAGCATTAGAGAATGAAGGCATCGCCTCCTTGCTTCATAATGAAAATATGTCCACTGTCATGCGTGGATATTCCAGCGATATTACAGGAGTAGACGTACTGGTATACGAAGATGATTACGGCAGAGCACTCGATCTGCTGGAACGCAACCAGATGATTCCCGAACAATTGAAATACTGCCCTTGCTGTGGAGCTTCGGATATCAAATTCGTATTAAGAAAACAACATCGGATACGGGCTATCATGGCTGCCATACTTTCTATGTTGACTGCTACACCTCCGGGCACTGAGCATTGGGAATATGTTTGCAAGAAGTGTGGCGCTCATTTTGAGAAGCCGGTGGCAAAGCTGAAGGAGAATATGGATGAAGAATCATTTGAATAAGAAATAATGAAAAGGTTTTTAACATATTTGTTTTGGTCTATTTGTCTTTTGCCTTTATCCGCACAAGACATTGCGATGCAACCGGACTCTCTTTCTTCGCGTATCGATACGCTGATAAAGTATAAACTTCCCCAAGGCTCCAACGTTGCTATCTCTGTTTTCGACTTGACGGATGGAAAACCTTTGTATGGTTACCAATCAGACAAGCTGTCTCGTCCTGCTTCTACTATGAAGCTACTGACCACTATTACTGCATTATCTCAGCCACAAGCTGATGAGCCATTTCGTACGGAGGTGTGGTATAAAGGAGTGATTAAAGGCGATACTCTGAAAGGAGATATATACGTTATCGGTGGTTATGACCCTGAATTCAACGATGAAGCGCTGGATTCATTGGTGAATGCAGTGAGCCGTTTCCCTTTCTCGGTAATACAAGGCAAAGTGTATGGAGATGTTTCCATGAAGGACTCCCTTTATTGGGGAAGTGGTTGGCTATGGGATGATACCCCTGCTTCTTATCAACCCTATCTTTCTCCGTTGATGCTGAATAAAGGCGTTTTAACGGTCACCGCTTCCCCTGGTGAACGTGGAGAAACGGCAAATTTGAAATGTACTCCCGCCTCTACCTATTATACACTGACGAATAATACCCAAACACGTACCCCTTCCGCCGGACGCTTCAAAGTATCACGGGACTGGTTGACGAATGGTAATAATATCATTGTCACGGGCAATGTAGACGGACGTCGTGCAGGCACAGTCAATATTTTCTCGTCGGAGAATTTCTTTATGCGTACCTTTATGGATCGCTTGCAAGCACGGGGCATCCGCTGTACTTCTGATTATGCATTCGGTGAGTTTCAGAAGGATAGCGTTTCTGTACAGATGGTCTGTTACGAAACTTCCATGCAAGATGTTGTGAACGAGATTATGAAGGAAAGTGATAACTTGAATGCGGAAGCAACCCTCTGTCGCCTTGGTGCTCAAAGTACCGGAAAAAAGCACATCACTGCCGAAGACGGTCTTTCTGCCGTTCGTATGCTGATAAAGAAGTTAGGTTATAACCCTGACCGCTTTAACTTGGCCGATGGTTGCGGTCTTTCCAATTATAACTATATTTCTCCCGATTTGCTTGTCGCTTTCCTCAGGCATGCTTATTCCCGTACCGATGTCTTTCGGAAACTGTATAAAGCACTGCCCGTTGGTGGCATAGATGGTACACTGAAGAATCGGATGCAGCGTGGTACGCGTTCTTATAAGAATGTTCATGCTAAAACTGGTTCATTCACTGCCATTAACTGTCTTGCAGGCTATCTTCGTGCTGATAACGGGCATGAGATAGCTTTTGCCATCATGAACCAGAATGCTCTTTCGGGCAGGGAGGCACGAGCGTTTCAGGATGCGGTTTGCGAGGCGGTAATCTCATCCTTGTATTGAGCCTGTTCCCTCATTATTTCTCCGGTTCCCTTCTGTATTGTGCGGGCGACATTCCCAAATGTGCCTTCACATACTTGCCGAAGAAAGACTGGTTGGAGAAGTTGAATTCGTCCGCAATCTCCTTGACGGACTTGTCCGAGTGTTTGAGCCGTTGCTTTATCTGCCCGATGGCATACTCGTTTATCCAATCCATGGCCGTGCGTCCGCTTGTTTCTTTGACTACGGCGGACACGTACTTGGGTGAGTAGCACAGCAGGTTGGCATAATAACTCACTGTGCGGTGGCGGCCGTTGTCTTTCGACAGTTCCAGCATGAACTGCCGGCACAGGATGTTGCCGCGTCCTATGCCGGTGGAAGTTTGTTCTCCTTCCTTGTTGGCTTCCTCGTAGATTTTCGATATGATTTCACAAAGGAGGGCGGAGAAGAGGTACTTCAACGCATCTTTCTTGAAGTAGGAATCCTTTTCCTGAATTTTGCCCATAATCAGTTGCTCATAATACTGTGCAAGGGGTGGCTTCTCGTTGCATTTGTTGCGGTGGACAGGGTTCTTGCTGAGATAGAGGAACATATTGTCCATTCCCTTTTCATGCTTCAGCACATTGCCAAGGAAGTTGCTGGAAAAACCTATCATGCAGATGTGCGTGCCGGGGCTGAACATTACTTGGTTTATCGCCATGTTGGGCAGGCATACAAGGGCTTCGTGCGGTTGAATCTGGTATTGCTTTCCGTTGATGGCAAGCTGTATGCACCCGTCGATGCACGCTACTATAAGGAGGAACGTTATTCTTCTTGTGTCTTGATTGCAGAGGATGGGCAGATCGCGCTTCTCGGTGAAGAAGACATTCTCGTCCATATATTCTATCTCGTTTTGGTAGGCTTTGAAGTCTTCAAAGTCGATGTTTATGGTTGGTCTATTTTCCATATTCCTTTTTCCTTTTTTTGTTTGACGGCGCAAAGTTCAGTAATAATCGGATATATCAAATGTTCTATTCGTAATATATTGTGTTCTGTGTTGCCTATTTGTGGATTTTTGGCTTCTTAAAAAAGACAAAAGAGGGAAAATGGAACATAAGTGCGGGCGTATGTATAACGGGCGGGTTATTCTATTCCTCTAACTTTGCCGACGTTTTTAGCAGTAGTATGGAAGTTTTGCTTCAATGGGAAGAGAGGAGAGGCAAGAAGCCTAAGATGAGAAATAAGGAACAAGGAATAAAGAACATATATTTTTTTAAATCAATAGAGAATATGATTAAGGTAAATGGAAAAGGGATACGGCTGATGATGCTCATTGGCAGTACCATGTGGTTGGCATCGTGCAAGCAGGCGCCGGATGCCCAGATGAAGCCTTCGTATGCTACCATGACGGTGGCTGCGTCGGACAAAGAGATTACTTCTTCCTACTCCGCCACCATACGCGGACGGCAGGACATCGACATCTATCCGCAGGTGTCGGGCACTATACAGCGTCTCTGCGTGGCAGAGGGGCAGAAGGTGAAGCAGGGACAGTTGTTGTTCATTATCGACCAAGTGCCCTATAAGGCGGCCCTGAAGACGGCGCTTGCCAATGTGGAGGCGGCACGTGCTTCGCTCTCGTCGGCACAGTTGGCATTCAACAGCAACAAGGAACTATATGCCCAGAAGGTGGTGTCGCAATACACCTTGCAGACGGCGGAGAACTCTTACCTCGCCGCCAAAGCACAGCTCTCCCAAGCTGAGGCACAGGAGGTGAATGCGCGCAACAACCTCTCTTATACCGAAGTGAAGAGTCCTGCCGACGGTGTGGTAGGTGCTTTGCCTTATCGGGTGGGTGCATTGGTGAGCGCTAACATACAGCAACCCCTCACCACCGTGAGCGACAACCGTGATATGTACGTTTACTTCTCCATGACGGAGAATCAACTCTTAGCCCTCACCCGCGAGCATGGTTCTATGGACGAGGCGCTGAAGGCCATGCCTGCCGTGCAGCTCCAACTGAATGACGGCAGCATGTACGAGCAGCCGGGCAAGATAGAGTCCATCAGTGGCGTGATAGACCGTCAGACGGGTACGGTGTCGGCACGTGCCGTGTTCCCCAACGAGTCCAGACTGCTGCATAGCGGCGCGTCGGGCAGCGTGGTGATGCCGAGTACCTATAAGCAGTGCGTTGTCATTCCGCAAGGCGCCACGGTGCAGCTTCAGGACAAGACGGTGGTATATAAGGTAGTGGACGGCAAGGCCGCTTCTACGCTCATCACCGTGGCTCCCGTGAGCGACGGCCGCGAATACGTGGTGTTGGACGGCTTGAAACCGGGCGACGAGATTGTATCCGAAGGCGCCGGACTGGTGCGTGAAGGAACTCCGGTGAAATGACGTCTTTTTAAATGAAACATTAGCAGAAACAATATGAAAGGAAATATATTCATTAAGCGGCCGGTGATGGCTATCTCCATCTCGCTGCTGATATTGATTGTCGGGCTCATCTCGCTGCTCACACTCCCGGTGGAGCAGTACCCCGACATTGCGCCGCCCACGGTGCAGGTCAGTGCTTCCTATACCGGTGCTGATGCCGAGGCGGTGATGAACAGTGTCATCATGCCCTTGGAAGAGAGCATCAACGGCGTGGAGAACATGATGTACATCACCTCCACCGCCACCAATGCCGGAACGGCTACCATAAACGTTTACTTCAAGCAGGGAACCGACCCCGACATGGCGGCCGTGAACGTGCAGAACCGTGTGTCCAAAGCGCAAGGCCTGCTGCCTGCCGAAGTGACCAGAATCGGTGTCACTACGCAGAAGCGCCAGACCAGCTTCTTGCAGGTAAACACATTAGTGAGCACCGATGGTACATACGACGAGCGTTTCCTGGCCAACTACCTTGACATCAACATCGTGCCCGCCGTGAAGCGTATAGATGGTGTGGGCGACGTGATGGCGATGGGCGACACGTACAGTATGCGTATCTGGCTGAAGCCTGAGCGCATGGCACAATACGGACTGATACCCTCGGACGTGACTTCCGTGTTGGGCGAGCAGAACATAGAGTCGCCTACCGGTTCGCTGGGCGCCGACTCGAAGAACGTCTTCCAGTTCACCATGAAGTATCGCGGACGGTTGAAGAGCACGGAGGAGTTTCAGAACACCGTAATCCGTGCGCAGGCCGACGGTTCTGTGCTTCGCCTCAAGGATGTGGCGGACGTGGAGTTGGGCTCTTTGTCTTATAGCTTTCATGGCGAGACAGACGGCCATCCGGGTGTCACCTTCCTGGCCTTCCAGGTGGCGGGAGCCAATGCCACGGCGGTGAACAGTGACATCACGGCCTTGCTGAACGACTTGAGCAAGGACTTGCCCAAAGGCACGAAGTTCATCACCCTGATGAGTTCCAACGACTTCCTTTTCGCTTCTATCCACAATGTGGTGGAAACGCTGATTATAGCCATCATCCTCGTCATCCTCGTGGTGTACTTCTTCCTGCAGGACTTGAAGAGTACGATTATCCCCTCCATCTCCATCGTGGTTTCACTGATAGGAACCTTTGCGTGCATGATGGCGGCAGGCTTCAGCATCAACATCCTTACCCTGTTTGCCTTGGTGCTTGCCATCGGTACGGTGGTGGACGATGCCATTGTGGTGGTGGAGGCTGTGCAGGCCAAGTTCGATGCGGGCTACACCTCGTCCTATCAGGCTACCAAGGATGCGATGGGCGATGTGACGATGGCCATCGTCTCTTGTACCTGTGTGTTCATGGCGGTGTTTATCCCCGTGACGTTCATGGGCGGCACGTCGGGCATCTTCTACACCCAGTTTGGTGTGACAATGGCCACGGCGGTAGGTATCTCCATGATTTCGGCCTTGACACTCTGCCCCGCCTTGTGCGCCATCATGATGCGCCCCTCCGACGGAACCAAGAGCGCCAAGAGCATCAACGGACGGGTGCGGGCTGCCTACAATGCTTCGTACAACGCCCTGTTGGGCAAATATAAGAAAGGTGTGATGTTCGCCATCCACCACCGCTGGATGACGTGGACTTCACTGGGCATTGCCACCGTGCTGTTGGTATGGCTCATGGCCACCACCAAGACGGGACTTGTGCCGCAGGAAGACCAGGGCTTCATCATGGCCAACGTGAGCACCGCACCGGGCAGTACGCTTGAGGAGACCGCCAAAGTGATGGCCAAGGCCGAGGCTTTGGTGAAGAACACGCCGGAGGTGGACCACTACTCCAAGGTGAGTGGTTACGGTATGCTGTCCGGACAAGGCACTTCTTACGGTATCCTGATGATACGACTCAAGGACTGGAGCGAGCGTAAGGGCAAGGAACACTCTGCCAACGCGGTGATGGGACGGCTCAACGCCCAGTTCCAGGGCATCAAGGAGGCACAGATATTCTGCTTCCAGATGGGTATGATTCCCGGCTACGGCATGGGTAACGCCATCGAGCTGAACATGCAGGACAAGACGGGCGGTGAGATGTCCGTCTTCTACCAGAACACCATGCAGTTCCTCGGCGCGCTGAACCAACGCCCTGAGGTGGCTATGGCCTATACGTCCTACGCCATGAACTTCCCGCAGCTTTCGGTGGATGTGGATGCCGCCAAGTGCAAGCGTGCGGGCATTTCGCCTGCCACGGTGCTCGATGTATTGGGCAGCTATTGCGGCGGTGGCTACATCTCCAACTACAATAAGTATGGCAAGGTATATCGGGTGATGATGCAGGCTTCCCCGGAATTCCGCCTCGACCAACATGCGCTCGACAATATGTTTGTGCGCAACGGTTCGGAGATGGCTCCCGTCAGCCAGTTCGTCACCTTGAAGAAGGTGCTCGGCCCGGAGACGGCCAACCGCTTCAACCTCTACAGCTCCATCACCGTGAACGTGAACCCCGCCCCCGGATATTCCAGCGGTGAGGTGCAGAAGGCCATCGAAGAAGTCTCCGCACAGGCATTGCCTTCGGGCTACGGCTACGAATACGGCGGCATGGCGCGTGAGGAAGCAAGCAGCGGCGGTATGCAGACGGTGCTCATCTATGGCATCTGCATCGTGCTCATCTTCCTCATCTTGGCTTGCCTTTACGAGAGCTTCCTCATCCCGTTTGCCGTCATCTTCTCCGTACCGTTCGGACTGATGGGGTCGTTCCTCTTCGCCAAGCTCTTCGGGCTGGAGAATAACATCTACCTGCAAACGGGTGTCATCATGCTTATCGGCTTGCTGGCAAAGACGGCCATCCTGATTACGGAGTTTGCCGTGGAGCGCCGCCGCAAGGGTATGGGCATCATAGAGAGTGCCTACGCCGCTGCACAAGCCCGTCTGCGCCCCATCCTGATGACGGTGCTGACGATGATATTCGGTATGCTCCCCTTGATGTTCTCCAGCGGTGCGGGAGCCAACGGCAACTCGTCACTGGGCACAGGCGTAGTGGGCGGTATGGCGGTAGGTACTCTGGCATTGCTGTTCGTAGTGCCGGTGTTCTACATCGCCTTCGAGTTCCTGCAAGAGAAGATACGCAAGCCCATGCACGAAGAAGCCGATGCGCAAGTGCTGCTCGAAAAGGAAAAGAGTGAGGCAGAACGGGCGAAAGATTGAGTGCCAAGGCTTGGAACTGATGGTTTCTCAGCGAGAAACTGATGGTTTCAAGCTTTGGAACAAAAAGTGCCAAGCTTTGGAACAAAAAACTTTCCCCTAATGAAACAAATAATTTCCTCTGCACAAGCAGACAGCTTGTGCAGAGGAAACGGAATAAAAACAGATTGGAACAATGAAGAAACATATCATCATATTGTCCGCCGCCGGTTTGCTGCTCAGTAGCTGCGGCGTGTACACCAAATACAAACCCGCTACCGAGGTGTCCGACGGCCTCTACGGAGAGGATACGACGGAGGTGCAAGCCGCCGATACCCTCAGCTTAGGCGGCATCCCCTGGCAGGAACTCTTTACAGACCCCTGCCTGCAACGGCTCATCGAGCAAGGTTTGCAGACCAATACCGACTACCTCTCCGCACAGCTTCGTGTGGAAGAGGCACAAGCCACCTTGCTCTCTGCCCGGCTGGCCTTCCTGCCTTCGTTTGCCCTTGCGCCGCAAGGCACTGTGAGCAGCTTTGACGGCGGCAAGGCTTCGCAAACCTATTCCCTGCCCGTCACCGCTTCATGGCAGCTCGACCTCTTCGGAGGCTTGCGCAACGCCCGGAAACAGTCTAAGGCACTCCTTGCCCAAAGCGAGGACTATCGCCAAGCCGTGCGCACACAGCTCATTGCCGGCATTGCCAATACCTATTATACCTTATTGATGCTGGACGAACAGCTTGCCCTGACCGAACAGACCGCACAGGCCTGGGAGGAGACGGTGCGTGCCGCCCGCGCCTTGATGCAGGCGGGACAATACAACGAGGCGGGCGTGTCGCAGATGGAAGGTACGCTCTATTCCGTGCAGGCTTCCGTCCTCACGCTGAAGGAGCAAATCAACCAGACGGAGAACTCGCTTGCCTTGCTGCTGGCCGATACTCCCCGCCACTACGAGCGCGGTGCGCTGGCCGACAGCCGTCTGTCTTCCGAGTATTCCGTAGGAGTGCCCGTATCGTTGCTTTCCGCCCGCCCCGATGTGCGCAGTGCGGAACGGACGTTGGAAGCCGCTTTCTATGGAACCAATGCAGCCCGTTCGGCCTTTTATCCCTCCATTACTTTGAGTGGCAGTGCGGGGTGGACCAATGCCGCCGGAAGCATGATTGTCAATCCCGGCAAGTTCCTTGCTTCGGCAGTAGGTTCGCTGACGCAGCCCCTCTTTGCCCGCGGGCAGGTGGTGGCGCAGTACCGTATAGCCAAAGCCCGGCAGGAAGAGGCCTCACTTGCCTTTCAGCAAGCCGTGCTCAATGCCGGCAGCGAGGTGAACGACGCTATCACCGCTTGCCAGACCAGCCGCGCAAAGAGTGCCTTGTTGGAGAAACAGGTGTCTTCCTTGCAGTCGGCCTTGCGCAGCACCTCCCTGTTGATGGAGCATGGCACTACCACCTATCTGGAAGTGCTCACCGCCCGGCAGAGCT
Source organism: Bacteroides helcogenes P 36-108 (assembly GCF_000186225.1). NCBI lineage: Bacteria > Pseudomonadati > Bacteroidota > Bacteroidia > Bacteroidales > Bacteroidaceae > Bacteroides > Bacteroides helcogenes. The sequence continues at coordinate 990,963 of NC_014933.1, forward strand.
TGCTCAGTGCGCAGCTCTCACAGGCGTCCAACCGCTTCACGGAGCTGCAAAGCCTGATTAATCTCTATCAGGCACTTGGAGGAGGTCAAGACTAAACCTCATCATACTCTCTCTGTGTCTTCATCATCATTCAGATGAAGAAAAAGGGCTGCTTGGGAAGTGATTCCAGAGCAGCCCTGCTTTGTAAATAATCATCATTAAGAGTTATCATTGCGGATAATCATTCTTTTTTATACCTTTTTCCTACTGATCAGTGAATAAGTAAATGTGCATAATTAGTTTATACTTTGAGAGTATCTGTCATTCAGGTGGCGTACTTACGACACGATGCATCTATATATCCCATACGTCGGATATATAGATGCATCGCAAGTATCTTCCGGACCTCTGTTTCCCGGTCACGAAAAGGTTTCTATTTGTACAGTGCCCAGTCCACGTTCTTCATGTCCCCGCTTTTGGCGAGTTCGGCATGCATACCCAATGCGGCGCGGACAGCCTGTGGAGTCTGTGCCTTGCCGTCGGTCAGTTTCAGGTAATCCCAAAGGATATTCTTGTAGTCGGGATGGGCGCAGTTTTCGATGATGGCCTGCGCGCGTTCTTTCGGGCTCTTTCCACGGAGATCGGCAACACCCTGTTCGGTAATGATGATGTTGACGTCGTGTTCCGTATGGTCGTGATGAGACACCATCGGAACAATGGCGCTGATCTTGCCCTCTTTGGCAACGGACGGACAAGTGAAGATGGAGATATAAGCGTTGCGTGTGAAGTCACCGCTTCCGCCGATACCGTTCATCATCTTCGTACCGCCGATGTGGGTGGAGTTCACGTTTCCGTAGAGGTCGGCTTCGATGGCTGTGTTGATGGAGATTACACCGAGACGGCGTACCACTTCCGGGCTGTTGGATATTTCCGACGGGCGCAATACCAACTTATCGCGGAAGAAGTCCATGTCGTTGTAGATGCCTTCCAGACAGTCGTTCGTCACGGTCAGTGAGCAGGCGCTGCCGAATTTCACACGGCCTTCACGGATCAGTCCGATGACGGAGTTCTGGATAACCTCTGTGTACATTTCAAACGGAGGGATGGTCTTGTCACGTCCTAATGCGCCCAATACAGCGTTGGCAATGTTGCCCACACCCGATTGCAGCGGGAGGAAGGTGGGAGGAATGATGCCGCGCTTCATGTCGGCAGCTAAGAAGTCGGCCACGTTCTGTCCTATTTTATCGGTCAGAGGGTCTGCATCAGCAAAAGAACGTGCTTCATCCGGCCAGTTGGTTTCTACGACACCTGCAATCTTCTTCGGGTCAACTTGAATGTAGGGCTTCCCGATGCGGTCACTCGGCTTGTAGATGGGTATCTCGCGGCGGTAGGGAGGGTCCAGAGGCTCGTAAACGTCGTGCAATCCCATGGCATTCTTGCTGTGGGCAGCGTTCAGTTCTACGATGATTTGGTCGGCGAGGCGACATACGGTAGGAGCGATGCCGCCGGCTGCTGTCAGATAGATTTTACCGTCTTCGGTCACTTCGCATGCCTCGATAATGGCAACGTTTACTTTTCCCATGAAGCCGTAACGCACTTCCTGGGCCATCTGCGAAAGGTGAATGTCGTTGTAGGCAATCTCACCATTGTTCACCGCCTTGCGGAAGTCGGCGTTGGTGGTGTATGGAGCGCGGTATCGGATGGCTTTGACACGTGAAAGTATGCCGTCGCAGGCATCACCCGTAGAAGCACCTGTGAAGATGCCCACTTGGAAAGGGTTTCCTTTGGCGTGCTCAGCTTCTGCTATTTCTGCCAATGCATGTGTAACGGCTTTGGCTGTTCCTGCGGGAGTAAATCCACTTAGACCGATGTTGTAGCCATGTTTAATCAGGCTTGCAGCTTCTGCTGCCGAAATGTAATTGAATGCCATAATGTATAGTTATTTTTTGCGTGTAAAGATCCGCTAAGATTAAACATCTAATTTTCAGATATCAACTTTTGTGATTCCCGACTTTTAATTTGGTTAATATTTCCTTTGAAGTATTTCTGACCAAATGATGGCTCGCTTTGCTTCTTCTGCCGAATGAATGCCGTATTCGGAGGTTTCATCGGATTCGGGCGTGTCGGATGCCGTGAGACAATCTTTTTCTTGGATGGGAATATATGAGGAACCGGAGGTCTTTCTTGATTTGGATTTTACGGAAGGGGTGAATGCTTTTTCGGTGGTTTGTTCCGTCATTTGAGGGCCTTCGGGTATATAGCCTCCGTAGGTGCTTCCCTGCTCAGAGGAAGGAGTGAATACGTCGTCTTCCATATCTGTATCAGGTAGCATAAAAGGCTTGCTTTCGGCATTTTTCTTAGCTTCTTTTTTAAACTGCCTGATAAGTCCGATAACTATTACAGCCGCAACTAATAGAAATTTAAAAGCGTCTTCCATATCTTTTTTGTTTTTCGCCCAAAGATAATGCAAACCGAAAACAGAACAAAATGAACGTGCTTATTTTTTGTACCGATTAGGCGCTGATTATCTTCTGCTTTGGGGCAAAGGTAAATAATTAATCCGATTGTCGCCAAGAATTAGACATTAAAAAAGGGCAGCTTCACAGCTCCCCTTAATTTTTTAACCTAAACCTTAACTATGAAAAAATCTAATGTTTCTTTCATTTCACAAATGTGGAAATTTATTTCAACAATGCCAACTCAATACTTGAAAAATGTTTGTTTTATTAACATTAATTAGTGCATAATTCTCGGACTAACAGCTTGAGATGCTATTTTTCTTTCATTTCATTACTTAATTGGCAGGGAAGGCGTATCTTTGCGGACAATTTACCCTATATAATAAAGAAATAAAATATGGAGAAAGTAACGGAAGCAGACTTTAAATCTGCGACTGCTGATGACAACAAGAAGTTGTTCATCGAAACCTACGGCTGCCAGATGAATGTGGCAGATAGTGAAGTAATTGCTTCAGTCATGCAGATGGCAGGCTATTCTGTGGCTGAAACGCTGGAAGAGGCGGATGCGGTATTTATGAATACCTGCTCCATCCGTGATAACGCAGAGCAGAAGATTTTGAATCGTCTTGAGTTTTTTCACTCGCTTAAGAAGAAAAAACGCCATCTTATCGTCGGTGTGTTGGGCTGTATGGCCGAACGTGTAAAGGATGATTTAATTACGAATCATCACGTTGATCTTGTGGTAGGCCCGGATGCTTATCTGACGTTGCCCGAACTGATAGCATCGGTAGAAGCAGGTGAAAAGGCGATGAATGTGGAACTTTCGACTACGGAGACTTATCGTGACGTCATTCCCTCGCGTATCTGTGGAAACCATATTTCCGGCTTTGTGTCCATCATGCGTGGTTGCAATAATTTTTGCACTTATTGTATCGTTCCCTATACTCGTGGTAGAGAGCGTAGCCGTGATGTGGAGAGTATTCTGAATGAAGTAGCCGACTTGGTTGCCAAGGGATATAAGGAAGTCACTCTTTTGGGACAGAATGTCAACTCCTACCGCTTTGAAAAACCGGATGGCGGAGTGGTCACATTCCCGATACTGCTGCGTATGGTAGCTGAAGCTGCGCAAGGTGTCCGTATTCGATTTACTACTTCACATCCCAAGGACATGAGTGATGAAACTTTGCAGGTCATAGCTGATATGCCTAATGTATGTAAGCATATCCATTTGCCGGTGCAGAGTGGAAGCAGCCGTATTCTGAAGCTGATGAACCGTCGATATACCCGTGAATGGTATTTGGAGCGCGTTGCTGCTATCCGCCGGATTATTCCCGATTGCGGACTTTCCACAGACATCTTTTCCGGATTCCACTCGGAGACGGAAGAAGATCATCAGCTTTCTCTGTCACTGATGGAAGAATGCGGGTATGATGCCGCTTTTATGTTCAAATATTCCGAGCGTCCGGGCACATACGCATCCAAGCATTTGCCGGATGATGTTCCCGAAGAAGTGAAGATTCGCCGTTTGAATGAAATCATTGCCCTTCAGAACCGTCTGTCTGCAGAGGCTAACGCCCGTTGCGTGGGACGCATGTATGAAGTGTTGGTAGAGGGTGTCAGTAAGCGTAGCCGTAACCAACTGTTCGGTCGCACGGAGCAGAATCGCGTAGTGGTCTTTGATCGTGGTACGCACCGTATAGGTGATTTTGTCACTGTCAGAGTTACGGAATCCAGTTCGGCGACACTGAAAGGAGAAGAAGTGTCTGATTTGAGATAGGCAATCGCGGACACGTGGAAAAAATACAGATGTAAATGTGTCAAAACTCCTCTTTTATCAAAATCACCCTCGCTACAAATTGAACTGCACCCCAAAAGTTGGACACAAAACTTTAGGAGTGCAGTTCAATTTGTAGCGAGGGTGATTTTGATAAAAGAGGAGTTTTGACACATTCATCCCCTTTATTTGTTTTGGCATTCTCATTCGTAAAGCCTGCGAGATGACAGTGCTACTCTTGTAATCAGACTGTTTCATGTAATCTTTCTCATCAAACCATACATTGATTTGGGCTGAGGTATCGTGCCAACTGAACATATCGAAATACTTCAGTAAATTATATCAATTGCAAAATCATGCTCCGAATGAAACCTTACAGAAATTATTTTCTCTTTTTAGTCAGTCTTTTAGCAAACTCAAGTGCTTCAGCTTGAGGCACAATGTAATCAGGCACAGTTCCGTGAATATCCTTTTCGTCAGCCCCATATTGCCAGAAGCGTTTGTAAGAGATACTTGTGAAAAGGCCTGAAACCGGAAGGCGATAGTTCAAGTAATCACCGAAACAGACACTCATTCCCCCGGTTTCCTCTCCAACCACGACTCCCATATTGAAATACTTGAATGTCCAAGAGAAATCCGCCGCAGAAGAGAATGTTTTATGACTGATGAGCATGATCGTTTTGCCCTGAAAGCGGTGTTCGGCATCAAGGGGCTGTATCATTTTAGTTGGCTCAGCAAAACAATAGATGCCGGCATCTGCTTTTTGATTCATCAAGCGTTGCACCGTAGGTGTCACGCGACAATATGAGCGTCCAAACTGATTGAAAGGCACGTTGGAAATACGCTTGAGCAATTCCTCTCCCACCATTGAGTTCCCACCTCCATTATAACGAACATCGATGATAAGGTGTTTGATTTTGCGCTGATTGAGTTCAGTAACCATAGAATCCGCAAAAACAGCCATTCGTTTTTCATCGGCGCAGGCATTAAAAGTCAGAATGGCATACTTTTTTCCATCGGGAATCTCATAGAAGTAAGGGAGGTCGGATTTCTTTGGACCCGGTTTATTCGAGGAGCTGTAAGCTGCTTTCAGCTCGGAAAATGTCATTGCAGGAACTGTTGCTTGTTTAATCTTTCCATCGGCTATGAATTCCACATCATAGCTTTCGGCAGCATAGCGCATCTGAAAGAGTGCAGGAAAAAGGTCGTTCACCCTACTCAATTTAAAGAAAGGCCGTTCTCCACTTGCATAATTCATCATCCACGCCACCATGTCACGCACCTCAATTCCATTGATGCTTTTAAGCTGCACAGAATCGGGAAGTGCAGGGCAAGCACTTTTACGCACCGACACTGTTGAATCGTTATCATTAATACTCAACAGAAAAGGTTCGCGTTTCAGTTCAGAAGTGAAAACATCATTGAACGGGAATCTCATGATCGTGTGCCCGTCGCCAAGCATCGACACCAGCGGCGCGGAATGTTCATAGAGTTCGAGCTTGGACAAAGAGTCCGGCAATGCGGATTTCACCTCAGCCACCGCATGCATAAATTCACCCATGCCACACTGCGCATACATATCAGGATGAATCTCACTAAGATTGTAAACCAATGCGTCAATATCGAACACAGCCTGTTCGCGCGACATCTTTCCTGTGGCCGAAAGTCCGAGCAATCTCTTTGGCGGATTTTGCAAAGGATTGTCCGAAACCCATTCGACCCGCGTGAAGGCCGAATCGTTTTCGTTCGTCAAAACAATGAAATCAAAGGCTTTGCCCTCTTCCAACTTAAATGACAACGTATCGGTAGAGCTGCGGAAAACAATATTCTTAGCACTCGTCTTCATCACATCCGGACGAACATCCGGTGATATAAACCACGGCCGTTCCACACCATCCTCAGAAGATATGACAGGGTTATTCTTTGCCTTCAGTACAGGCAGGTTATTCTGAGCCGCAACCGATAAAGCAACAAACGAGAAAACCAATAAAGCAAGATTCTTTTTCATAAGACACCCGTTTCCGGAATTAAAAAGTTAATAAATTGATGTTTAAAGTTGTACATATTATTGATAGTTAGTTTATTATGCGTAACTAAACGTTTAATGTACAGTCAACGTATGCCAACTTATATGCAATATTCTCTAAATATCTTGAGACATTTGTTTTGGTTCAGGATAAACCATATTTATTTTCGCTTTCACTTACTGAGCTGTTCCACTTGCTGCTTGAAACGGTTCATATTATCGGCATGACGCCAGTCCAAATCATGAATGTTTCCTTTCTTGTCAATCAGCTTATAGGTAGAAAGCTTGGTGCTTTACAGGCAAGCTATCGGCATATTCTCATTATTCAGTTCATAAATGCTCTTTTTCATGTCTTTGTCAAAAGCCTTGCGTGATTCATCCCAACGTGCGTAGGACATTATGATTTCGGCATTGCCGTATTCATAACTCATTTTAAAGTAAGGTTCCCATTGTTCTTTTGCACCATTCCATTTGTAAGCCTCTTTGCTGACAAGACGTTTTTGGTCGTCATAAGTAAACTCATAGCGCATATGGCGATAAAGTTGAATGCCGTCTTGCTTGAAAATAGTTTTGGCAACTACCATTTCATTTTTTACTTCTTCATTGGTAATGAATTTATTGCCCTGTGCTTTTACTTCTGAATTCATAATACTTACGATAATCATTGCTACGAATGCAACTGCTTTGAATAAATTTGTAGTTTTCATAATCTTTATTTTTAAATTGTTACTGTTCTTATTTTATATTTAGACGTTGTGTCGGCGAAAGAAGTTGCATCTGAAGATTGACTTTTTTCGGGCACTTCCGATAATTTATAATCAATTGCTATGCCAAGAAACTAAATTGCTTATAATCAGAGCCATTCGTTTTCTTTGAGCTGTCCGTTTCCGAACACTTGCCCGTTCAATAGCGAACGGTTTGGCAAATGTTTGTGTCATAACATATTCTATTCTTAAATCTCCTTAACAGAAGCCTTGTGAATCACTTTTTATTTGTTATTTTGCACCAAATTTGGGATAGGTGTGCCTTGTTTATTCGGGGCTGCATTTCCTTTTTGGCAGAACATTCGATGAATAAACTCACTATAAAAGCTTGTCCGCTATGCGGGGGAACGCATCTTAAGCGTGCCCTGACTTGTGTTGACCATTATGCTTCCGGCGAAATGTTCCACTTGTGCCGTTGTGGGGATTGCGGATTTCTTTTCACACAAGACTTCCCTGTGGAAGCTGAGATAGGACGCTATTATGAAACTCCCGATTATATATCACACTCCGATACCAGGAGAGGTGCGATGAATTCCGTTTACCACTGGGTGCGAAGTTATATGTTGGGACGTAAAGCGCGTTTGGTCATTCGTGAGGCGCATCGCAAGGAGGGCCGTTTGCTGGATGTGGGTACGGGAACCGGCTATTTTGCAGATGTTATGGTGCGTCGAGGCTGGCAGGTAGAGGCAGTGGAAAAGAATGTACAGGCGCGTGCCTTCGCAAAGGAACATTTCAGCTTGGATGTGAAGCCCGATACAGTTTTGAAGGATTTTGCTCCCGGCAGTTTCGATGTGATTACTTTGTGGCACGTTATGGAACATCTGGAACATCTGAATGAAACCTGGGAAACTTTGAATTCCCTGCTGACCGACAAGGGGGTGTTGATTATTGCAGTGCCAAATTGTTCCTCGTTCGACGCACGGAAATACGGCGCGTATTGGGCTGCATACGATGTGCCCCGTCACTTGTGGCATTTCACGCCGGGCACTATTCAGCAATTCGGTTCCAAGCATGGCTTTATCATGGCAGAACGGCATCCTATGCCCTTTGATGCTTTTTATGTGTCTATGCTGACGGAGAAGCACATGAGGCATTCCTGCACTTTCTTGCGTGGTATGCTGGTCGGTACGCTGGCATGGTTCAGTTCCTTGGTAAAGAAAGAGCGAAGCAGCTCCATGATATATGTATTCAGGAAGAAAATAACGAGATGAAGGTGAAAGGTAAACATAATTCAGTATCTTGTTTTGACATGCAATTCATTACGTCCGGCATCAGCACGACATTGGTGTTGCTGTTGCTGGGACTGGTCGTGTTCTTTGTGTTGGGCGCCCATAATCTTTCTATATATGTAAAGGAGAATATCAACTTTTCCATTCTTGTCAGCGATGACATGAGCGAGAGTGAAATATTGAAACTCCGGAAGAAGCTGGATAAGGAAGTTTTTGTGAAGGAGACGGAATATATTTCCAAAAAACAAGCTCTCCGCGAACAGACCGAAGCAATGGGAACAGACCCACAGGAGTTTTTGGGTTATAATCCTTTCACTGCGTCCATCGAGATCAAACTGCATTCCGATTATGCCAATTCGGACAGCATCGCCAAGATAGAAAAGCTGATCAAGAGAAATACCAATATTCAGGAAGTACTTTATCAGAAGGATTTGATAGATGCCGTCAATGACAATATCCGAAACATCAGCCTGATGCTTTTGGGATTGGCGGTGATACTGACATTTATTTCTTTTGCATTGATAAACAATACGATCCGCCTTGCTATTTATTCCAAACGTTTCCTTATTCATACCATGAAGTTAGTGGGGGCAAGCTGGAGCTTTATCCGGCGTCCGTTCTTGCGACGTAACTTTTGGATAGGCGTGTTGTCAGCCGTGGTGGCCGACAGTATATTGTGGGGTGGAGCTTACTGGCTTGTTTCTTATGAACCGGATCTGATACGCGTCATCACTCCCAATGTCATGTTGCTGGTATCTGCCTCCGTTCTTGCATTTGGAGTGCTCATCACTTGGTTGTGTGCCTTGTTTTCCATTAACAAATACTTGAAGATGAAGGCGGGTACATTGTATTATATATGATAACTGACATGATAATTTATAACTCATAATTAAAACGAAATGAGTAAACAGAAATTCGCTTTTGACAAGACCAATTTCATCTTGCTTGCCGTTGGCATGGCGGTGGTGATCATTGGCTTTCTTTTGATGACCGGTCCGGCATCCACCCCGACAAACTTTGAGCCGGATATCTTCAGTGTGAGACGTATCAAGGTAGCACCGGTAGTCTGCCTGTTGGGCTTTGTGTTTATGATATACGCTGTACTGCGCAAGCCGAGAACGGAGAAGAAGGTTGAGGGCTGATCATGGGAGATTTAAGTACATTAGAGGTGATCATCATTGCGATAGTTGAAGGATTGACAGAGTTCTTGCCGGTTTCTTCTACCGGACACATGATTATCACTCAAAACCTTCTGGGAGTGGAGAGTACGGAATTCGTGAAGGCTTTTACGGTAATCATCCAGTTTGGAGCTATCCTTTCGGTGGTCTGGTTGTATTGGAAACGCTTTTTCCACCTGAATCCTATCAAAGTATTCGATGCTGAGGCAACTGTCGGAAAGACGTTTTTTGCAAAGTTAGGTATCTGGCTGAAACGTTTTCTGCAAAAGTTCGACTTCTACTGGAAACTGTTGGTGGCTTTTGTTCCGGCAGCCGTGTTGGGCCTTTTGTTCAACGATAAGATAGACGAGTTGCTGGAAAGCGTAGCCGTGGTAGCTGTAATGTTGGTGATAGGCGGTGTGTTCATGCTGTTTTGCGACAAGATATTCAATAAAGGCAGTGATGATACAGTATTGACGGAGAAGCGGGCTTTCAACATAGGTCTCTTTCAGTGCATCGCTATGATACCGGGTGTATCGCGCTCCATGGCCACTATTGTGGGTGGCATGGCTCAGAAGCTCACCCGCAGGCAGGCGGCTGAATTTTCTTTCTTCCTTGCCGTGCCCACGATGTTTGCCGCTACGGCTTTTAAGGTGTTGAAACTCTTTACGGACGGTGGTATGGAGATTATCGTGAACAATATGCCTGCATTAATCATTGGTAATATAGTGGCATTTATAGTGGCTCTGCTTGCCATTAAGTTCTTTATCGGTTTTGTTACCAAATATGGCTTTAAGGCATTCGGTTGGTATCGTATTATCGTCGGCGGATTAATTCTGATTCTGCTGCTGACAGGTCACACGTTGGAAATAATGTGATGAAGAATTTCAAACAAGGAGAAGTGCTATACTTCAATAAACCGCTGGGCTGGACATCGTTTAAAGTGGTGGGACACGCACGTTATCACATCTGCCGGCGGATGGGAGTGAAGAAACTGAAAGTGGGTCATGCGGGTACGCTCGATCCTCTTGCCACGGGAGTGATGATTGTATGTACCGGCAGGGCCACCAAGCGCATTGAGGAGTTTCAATATCATACCAAGGAATATGTCGCCACAATTCGGTTGGGCGCCACCACTCCTTCTTATGATTTGGAGCATGAAGTAGATGCTACCTATCCCACGGAACATATCACCCGCGAGATGGTGGAAGAAGCTCTGAAGAAATTTATCGGTGAGATACAACAGATTCCTCCGGCTTTTTCAGCATGTATGGTGAATGGTAAGCGTGCCTACGATCTTGCCCGTAAAGGAGAAGAGGTGGAGCTGAAAGCCAAGTTGCTGGTTATTGACGAAATAGAACTGTTGGAGTGCAGCCTGCCGGACATTAAGATCCGTGTGGTTTGCAGCAAAGGCACTTATATCCGTGCTTTGGCGCGTGATATTGGCGAAGCTTTGAACAGTGGAGCTCATCTCACAGCTCTGGAACGTACCCGTGTCGGCAATGTCCGTATAGAAGATTGCCTTGATCCTCTCCTTTTCAAGGAGTGGATAGATGCGCAAGAGATAGAAACAGAAGAAGATTGATTATTAACACGTGGCCTTGTGTGGTATCTGCATCAGTATATTGGCGCACAGGCACATTAGCACATTAAAATTATGAAACTGTCGCAATTTAAATTCAAGCTTCCCGAAGAGAAGATAGCTTTGCATCCTACGAAGTACAGAGACGAGTCGCGCCTGATGGTGCTTCACAGAAAGACAGGCGAAATCGAACACCGTATGTTCAAGGACATACTGGATTATTTCGATGATAAGGATGTGTTTATCTTTAATGACACCAAGGTATTCCCGGCCCGGCTTTATGGAAACAAGGAGAAGACCGGTGCTCGTATCGAGGTATTCTTGTTGCGTGAGTTGAATGAAGAACTTCGTTTGTGGGACGTATTGGTGGATCCTGCCCGTAAAATCCGTATCGGCAACAAGCTCTATTTTGGTGATGATGACTCTATGGTGGCTGAGGTAATAGATAATACCACATCGCGTGGACGTACGCTCCGTTTCCTTTATGACGGGCCGCATGACGAATTTAAGAAAGCGCTTTATGCACTGGGTGAGACACCGTTGCCTCATGGCATTATCAACCGTCCTGTAGAGGCGGAAGATGCTGAACGGTTCCAGTCCATCTTTGCCCGCAACGAAGGAGCCGTTACGGCTCCCACTGCCAGTCTTCACTTCAGCCGTGAGTTGATGAAGCGTATGGAAATCAAAGGTATAGATTTTGCATACGTCACTTTGCATGCCGGATTGGGTAACTTCCGTGACATCGATGTGGAAGATCTTACCAAACATAAGACGGACTCTGAGCAGATGACTGTATCTGCAGAAGCCGTAAAGGTTGTGAACCGTGCGAAAGATTTCAATCGTCAGGTTTGTGCCGTAGGTACTACCGTGATACGTGCCATTGAGAGCACAGTCAGTACGGACGGTCACTTGAAGGAATATGTGGGCTGGACAAATAAATTTATTTTCCCTCCATACGATTTCACGGTAGCCAATGCCATGGTGTCCAATTTCCACATGCCACTTTCCACCTTGCTGATGATTGTTGCTGCTTTTGGCGGTTATGATCAGGTGATGAATGCCTATGATATAGCATTGAAAGAAGAGTACCGCTTTGGTACGTATGGAGATGCCATGCTGATTACAGACAGATAAATGAACATTTATTTCAGTCTTGGTACTAACCTCGGTGATAAGGATCGGAATCTGCGTATTGCCGTTCAGGAAATAGAAAAGCGGATAGGGAAAATTGTTTCCCTTTCCGCTTTTTATGCTACGGCTCCGTGGGGATTTACTTCAGAGAATACCTTTCTTAATGCAGCCCTTAGCGTGGAGACGGCGCATCTTCCTTTGGAGGTGCTGAAAATCACACAAGAGATAGAGCGTGAGATGGGGAGGCTCCATAAATCCGTGGATGGAGTATATGGTGACAGGGTGATAGACATTGACTTCTTGCTTTGTTTTGCCGATGACGGCACACCTGTATCATTAAACACCTCTGAACTGAAACTTCCCCATCCGTTGATGCAGGAGCGACTTTTTGTTATGGAGCCTTTGGCGGAGATTGCACCGGATATTATACATCCGATATTTAAAGAGACGATGCGTGAGTTGCTGAAAAAGGTTTTATCTTGAACGTCACTAACAGCCCTTTGTGATCGGTAGGCCAGACACCCGCCGGCAACACGAATTTGTCTTTGGTCTTCTCCGTTACACGTTGACTTTTGACAATGCTGCCTTGAGGACCGAAGATTGCGGCATCTTTCAGCCGGATGGCGGGATGTGGATAGAAGAATATGTAGTCTATGCGGTCGCGCTCGTCAGACTTTGGAGCCCAGGTCAGATTCTCTACCTTGGCAAGCGGATTGTCTGCGGGGAAGGTAAAGCCGGGATAAGCCGACACGTCAGGGTGCAATTCGCGGTAGGTGTCTATGAAGCCGTTGTTGTCCAGCAGCAGAGACACGGTCCAGGGAACAATCAGCCCGTTATGGTCGTAGAGATCTTTCGTTTCGCGCGTCCAGTCCAGATGGGAAGGTTCGTTGAAGTCTCCTCCCAGAATGACGACAGTGCCCTCTTCAATATCCTTGCGGGCGGCATCTATGAATTTGCGGATGGCATCGTCGCGTAGTGAGGCGTCGTTTACTTCAAGCACTTCGCGCACGGTTTGCGGAACAGGAATTTCTTTCCAGGTAGAGCCGTCGTAACCCCGTACATTATAGTAGGCATCGTTCAGATAGTCCAGATGCGCGGTATAGACAGCTATTTTATGGCCGTTGATATGGCTTGTCATCTTGTAAATGCTTCCGTGGTCATCTTTTTCGGGAAAAACCGTTAGGGAGTCGGTGATGGGATGGCGGCTCAGCAGCCCGGTGTCGTAGCTGTAAAAGGAATAATAGTTTTCTCCTTTTGACTTCAATGACTGCACGATGCGGTCGCAGAAACGGGTATTTCTGTAATTCCTTACTTCGCTGAAAGTCACGAAATCCGGCTTCAGGCGTACGATCTCATTTACAATGGCATCATATCCTCCGGGCACTTTTGTCCCTTCTTGCCAGATGTTCCATTGCAGTACGGTGAATTCATTCTTTTCCTGGCTTCGGCCCAGGGTGGATGCTAACAGAAGCAGGCATAGTAAGATCAGTTTTTTCATGACGATGTGTAGAATTAAGATAAGAAATGTGTATGCAGACCATTCAGATTCAATATTATCAATCCCTCTGCGGCGAATTGTCGCGACGACTCGGAAATTCAGGACACTGGAGTTCCGCTGAGGCTTATTTCTTTTTTCCCGGTGCGACCAGCAGCCCGAAGAGAAAACTGCCGATTATTCCGGCGGTTATTTTCCGGATGCTGAAAGTGTCATTCAAGCCCAGAAGAAAGTCAAGCAGCATGCCGAAAAGCAAGAATGAGACGGAGTAGGCAGCTATTTGCTTCCAGTCTCTCTGATGAAAATAGGCGGCGAGGCGGTTCATGTTTAGCTATATAATGTTAATACTATTTGCAAATATAATCATATATTGGAAAAACGGCTAACTTTGCGCCCGAAAACAACAGGTGGAGAGATTTGAGTAGCTTGCAACCACGGAAAAAAATGCTAAAACACATGCAGCCGGGCGACGGTTGCCGATGCGCAAAGCGATACGGAACGCTTTCTTCCTTCCTTGCAAATCCCTACTCATTCCCTTTTCCGCATAGATTTTCATAATTTATAATTCATAATTCATAATTTCAAAGTTATGGGATATTTATTCACATCCGAATCGGTGTCTGAAGGACACCCCGACAAAGTGGCCGATCAAATATCGGACGCTGTGCTTGACAAACTGTTGGCTTACGACCCCAGTTCGAAAGTAGCTTGCGAAACTCTGGTTACCACCGGACAGGTGGTGCTGGCTGGAGAAGTGAAAACCAAAGCGTACGTTGACCTCCAACTTATTGCGCGCGAAGTAATCAAGAAGATCGGCTATACCAAAGGCGAGTATATGTTCGAGAGCAATTCGTGTGGCGTGTTGAGTGCCATTCACGAACAAAGCCCCGACATCAACCGTGGTGTAGAGCGACAAGATCCTATGGAACAAGGCGCCGGCGACCAGGGAATGATGTTTGGTTACGCCACCAATGAGACGGAAAACTATATGCCTCTTTCATTGGACTTGGCACACCGCATTCTGCAAGTTCTGGCCGACATCCGCCGCGAGGGTGAGGTGATGACATACCTCCGTCCTGATGCCAAGAGCCAGGTGACTATTGAATATGACGATAACGGCACGCCCGTACGTATTGATACCATAGTTGTTTCCACTCAGCACGATGACTTTATCCGGCCTGCCGATGACAGTGAGGCTGCCCAACTGAAGGCCGATGAAGAGATGCTTGCCAAGATTCGCAAAGATGTAATTGAGATTCTGATGCCTCGTGTCATTGCCTCCATTCATGCGGAGAAGGTATTGGCTTTGTTCAACAGCGATATCAAATATCACGTGAACCCCACGGGAAAGTTCGTGATTGGCGGTCCTCACGGAGATACCGGGCTGACCGGCCGCAAGATTATAGTAGATACCTACGGCGGAAAGGGTGCTCATGGCGGTGGTGCTTTCTCCGGCAAAGACCCCTCGAAGGTGGATCGCAGCGCTGCTTACGCTGCCCGCCACATTGCCAAGAATCTGGTGGCTGCCGGCGTGGCAGACGAGATGCTGGTGCAGGTAAGTTATGCCATCGGCGTGGCACGCCCCATCAATATCTTTGTCGATACTTACGGCCGCAGCCATGTGAAGATGAGTGACGGTGAGATTGCGAAGAAGATTGACGCGCTGTTCGATCTCCGCCCGAAGGCTATCGAAGACCGCTTGAAATTGCGTAATCCCATTTATCAGGATACTGCCGCTTATGGCCACATGGGACGTGAGCCGCAGATTGTCACCAAACATTTCCATTCGCGTTACGAAGGCGATAAGGATATTGAAGTAGAGCTTTTCACTTGGGAGAAGCTGGACTATGTGGACAAGGTGAAAGCTGCGTTCGGCCTGTAAAAGTCCGGATGCAATGAATCCGTATCTTACAAGGCAATCAGCATAGCTTTACGGCTATTTATTGTAGAAGGCTGCTCTTCCGCCCGGACTTTTCCGGTGTCGTGAAGGGCAGCTTTTTTTGTTCGGCTGCTCTAATTGATAAACAGTGGCAGGCTATAAGAATGTAGTAGCGGCTAAACTGTTGCATCGCTTGATTTATACTTTTTCCTCGCAAGGATTAAGGAGGACAATGCCTGGCATTAATTCTTTCCACCGTGGTGTACCTTTCTTTCCGTCATGGTGTTCTTTCCTTTCCACCACGGTGGAAAGGAAAGAACACCATGATGGAAAGAATTAATCTTGCTATGTAAAACCGTTAGTCTTAGGCAGGAAAAACAATAAAGATGCCTAAGCGCTGCCTTAGTCGGTAAACATGGCAGTGCTTAAGCAGCCGAGCCGGATTATATCCGGCTCGAAGAATTATTAATGAAGTTGTGTATGTGGATTGCTGAAGGGGCGGTTACTTTTTGTACCAATCGGTGTTATTGGTTCCATTGCTCTTTACCCAGTCGTTGTATCCGTCATATAGAACGTCAATGTGGGTCGTTTCGTTCCGGGTGTCCAGTAACTTGGCCAGATCCGCTTCCGTGGCTCCGGCAAGGAAGATGGCAAACGGATAGTTGCCTTTGCGCACATAGTAGATGTTTTTGCTTGGTGCGGAGCAGTCGTCACTTATGCTGAAGTAGTCCATGTTGACTTTACTTGTAGGCGCTTCTTGCGGCAGATGCATCTCCCAGCGTTTTCCGCTTGTTTCGTTGCGATAGATGAATACATTCGCTTTAGAAACGTTGTCGGTGTGTATTGGCGTATTATATGTGAGGGTGACTCTGTATTCTGTATTGGGATATGCCTTCACGTTATCTGTCAGGAGGAAAATCTTTTCGCTTTCTTCGTATAGGATGGATGTGGTTTCGGTGAATTCAGTCTCACCTTTCTTGCGCATTTCGTATTTGATATTGGCAGGTGTGCCGCCGTTGAGCAGGCGCACGCCCACTCCGTTGTCATAGGCGGCTCTGTTCTGGAAGGTCTTGAAAGTGAACACCTCCTTATAGACAAGGTTGAGCTGGTCTATTTCCTTGCCATAGGTGTAGCTCACCATCACGTCGTTCATGTCATAGTCTCCCTGGCTTGGCCAAAGGTCTTCAAAGGCGTAAATGCCTTGATATTCGCTGGTGGTGGTGTGCGTATTATCTACTTCCGGGATGTCGGTGATTGCTTGTACGGGATTGGATTTCATGGTGATTACTACATCGCTGAAGTTTTGGTCGGTGGTGTAATCTTCAAAAGATACCAGGGTGTAGCCGCCTGTTTTAAAAATGGCGGTACGCGGAGTTTCGTAAGATTTTCCTTGGTCGTTTACACTCAGCCCCGGAGTGGTGGCGGCACGGTATTTTTTGTTTCCCGTGAAAGTGGATGTACGGTTACTCCATGCGTTGGTGGCAAGTACGAAACCGATTCTTGTTCCTGCGGGGAATACGGTGGTGGCTCCGTCCTTACTGTCTTTGTGGGGGTAGTACATTAATTGTACGGCCGTTCCCCTGTCAATTCCGGCTTTTGGGGCGGAAGCTTTGAGGTCGTTGCTCCAGTGTCCGTCTTGTGTATTGGGGAATAACATAATGACATTCACGTCATTCAAAGATTTGGGAGCGTTTCCGTCGGTGTAATAGTAATATCCCAAAGAACAGTTCCAGCAAGTGTTTTGTCCCAGGAAGGTGACGGCGGCTTCTGCGTCTTCGCTGACAAGCATGTCTTTGGAGCTGCGGAATTTTTCGGGGCAATTCTGGCTTACGTTGATTACCGCACTGTGTATGGAGTAGAGCGAATTGTCGGTAATAGTCATTTCCGCGCCGGTATATTTATATTGTACCTCTCCGTTCTTTTTACTGTTATAGCCGCCCAACCACGTTTTCCAATTACCATCATTGTAGGCACTGGCTCTGCTGCCCCATTGGGGATTCCATCCGTTGTCCATATAGCTGTGAAAGTCTGCGTTGGTGCTGGCTACGGTTCGGGTTGTCACTGTGGTAGCATCTGTGGCTTTGATGCTGCTGCCGGTCACTTCTGCCTCTATCAGTGTCTGTGCATAGAAGGCGGGTGAATAGATATAGACTTTCTTTAAATAAGAAGGAAGCTCTACCGTTCCTGTATAGATGCCTTTGTCATCTGTATAGGCAGAGAAAAGCGGGGTGACGTCGTCCCGTTTAGAGTAGCTGTACTCGCCTACGGTGACGGGCATCTCGTCATAGAGCTCGAAATACACATTGGTTTGTACGCCGGTGTTGAGGTAGCTCACGTTGAGTGAGGTGGGCTGGGCTACGGTGGAGAAATCAAAGTCATTGTATTCTTTGGTTTCTTCCTTGGAGCCTTGATAGATTTCCTGTTTCATACATCCGCTTAGCGATGCGAGGGCCAGTAATGCAGAAAATACAAGTTTGCTTTTCATCTTATTTATGAAATATAGTTTTGTTTGATGCTGCAAAGTTACTGATTACATTTGTAATAAGTATAACATATGGTGAGATATTTTATGTGTTATGGGTAAAATAAACAACTTTTCGGTTCTTTGTGCATTGTGCAAATACAAATAATGTCTCGTCCGTATGGTTTTCAAGGAATGTTTTGGAATTGGTTGCGGGAAACTTCGTATCTTTGCGGTCGTATTAAAATGTGGTACTTCAATGGATAAGATGATGAATAAGATAAGTTCTGTATGCGTTTACAGTGCGTCGAGCACGAAGATAGATCCGGTGTATTTTGATGTCGCCCATGAGTTGGGCACTCTGCTGGGACAAGAACACATCCGCTTGGTTAACGGGGCGGGCAACATGGGCTTGATGTCTGCCGTAGCCGATGCGGCGCTGGATGTGGGAGGGGAAGTGACAGGGGTGATACCGCGTTTTATGGTGGAGCAGGGTTGGCATCACACGGGGCTGACCGACCTCCGTGTGGTGGAAAGCATGCATGAGCGCAAGCGGTTGATGGCCGACTTGAGCGATGCCGTTATAGCCTTGCCCGGTGGCTGCGGTACTTTGGAAGAGTTGCTTGAAGTCATCACTTGGAAGCAATTGGGGCTCTACCTGAATCCTGTGGTCGTGCTGAATGTCAAAGGTTATTTCGATCCATTGCTTGATATGTTCCGGAGGGCAATGGACGAAAACTTCATGCGTCGGCAGCACGGTGATATTTGGCAGGTGGCTCAAACGGCACAAGAGGCTGTCCGACTGGTACGCACCACTCCTCTGTGGGATGTTTCCATCCGTAAGTTTGCTGCTATATGATAAGCCTGTTGACAGCTTGGACGGCAGCAGGGGTCGAAGGAATCCCCATCCCTTATTCTCCGAGAATGGACGATGGCGTTACCATCATCCTTCTGTGTTGTTTCTTCTTGTCATCCTATGTCTTGTCCCGCAGCCGTAAGTTCTTGCTGCAACTGGTGAAGGACTTTCTTCTGCACCGTGAGCGCACCAGCATATTCGCTACTTCCACCGCTACTGACATGCGCTACTTGCTGTTGCTGATTTTACAGACGTGTGTGCTTGCCGGAGTTGCTGCCTTTAGCTATTTCAGTGATACGCAGCCCGAGCTGGTACGCCATGTTCCCCCTTTCCTTCTGTTGAGTATTTATATAGCAATATGTCTTCTTTATCTGTTCCTGAAGTGGATGGTTTATTCCTTTCTGGGTTGGATTTTTTTTGACGAAAGTACAACGTCGCTTTGGCTGGAATCATATTCTACATTGCTTTATTATCTTGGATTTGCCCTTTTCCCATTCGTGTTGTTCATTGTCTATTTTGATTTAAGCTTGAATCTGACAGTGATAATCGGACTGGTTTTAGCCTTCTTTGCTAAAATTTTGATGTTCTATAAGTGGCTAAAGCTTTTTTGTGACGATTTATATGGCAGTTTGCTTTTAATTTTGTACTTTTGTGCCCTTGAAATCATCCCTTGTTTTGCATTATATCAGGGAATGACTCAACTAAATGATTTTTTGATAATAAAATTTTAGGACGTTGAAAATTAAGAAAGTACTTGTGTCGCAGCCGAAACCGGCATCAGAGAAATCTCCTTACTACGACATCGCCGAAAAGTATGGTGTGAAAATAGATTTTCGCCCGTTCATCAAAGTGGAGAGTCTTTCATCGAAAGAATTCAGACAACAGAAGGTATCCATATTGGATTATACGGCTGTTGTTTTCACATCGCGTCATGCTATTGACCACTTTTTCCATCTTTGTACAGAACTGCGTGTGACGATACCTGAAACCATGAAGTATTTCTGCGTGTCGGAAGCCATTGCCTTGTACATTCAAAAATACGTGCAATACCGCAAGCGTAAGATTTTCTTCGGAAGCACCGGGAAGTTTGATGACTTATTGCCTTCCATCGTAAAGCATAAGACTGAGAAATACCTGGTTCCTATGTCTGATGTGCATACGGATGAGATAAAAAGCCTGCTGGACAAAAGTAAGGTTCAGCATACTGAGGTTGTCATGTATCGGACTGTCAGCAATGACTTCGGTACGGATGAGAAGTTTGATTATGATATGCTGATATTCTTCAGCCCTGCGGGGGTCTCTTCTTTAAAGAAGAATTTTCCGGATTTTGAGCAAAAAGAGATAAAAATCGGAACATTCGGCTCTACGACCGCACAGGCTGTCCGCGATGCCGGACTTCGTTTGGATTTGGAGGCTCCCAGCGTACAAGCTCCTTCTATGACGGCTGCACTTGATATGTTTATCAAGGAGAATAATAAAGGAAAGTGAGACTGGATTCTTGCTGTTTCTAAGTGCAATTACATAAATCATGCGGTCTTTTCTTTTCTATATGTTTATCGCGTGATTTGTGTAATTTGTGTTTTGTCGGTACTGGGATGAGTCTCAAAAAATATTAGATTATGGCAAATACTTTGCACAAGTCCGAGAGGCTTGATAAGAAGAAAGTAATAGAGAAGATGTTTTCGGGCGGTTCACGTTCGTTTTCGGTCTTTCCGTTACGTGTGGTGTATTTGCCGGTCGAGGAAATGGAAGCACCTGCTTCCATTCTTATCAGTGTCTCGAAGCGGCGTTTTAAGCGTGCTGTGAAACGCAATCGCGTGAAACGCCAGATACGTGAAGCCTATCGCATGAACAAACACGAACTGCTACATGTACTGGAAGAAAAGCAGTGCCGTCTGGCAATTGCTTTTATTTACCTCTCAGACCAGTTGGTAGCATCATCTCTTGTCGAAGAAAGAATAAAGACCGCTTTGGCCCGTATTGCCGAGAATCTATGAAACGGCTGTTCTCATATCTGCTGCTGCTTCCCGTTTATTTTTACCAGAAGTGCATTTCACCTATGCTGGGGCCTTCGTGCCGTTTTACTCCTACATGCTCGCAGTATGCAGTGGAAGCCATTAAGAAACATGGACCTTTCAAGGGGCTTTGTTTGGCCATAAGGCGTATTTTGCGCTGCCATCCCTGGGGAGGTTCCGGTTATGATCCTGTTCCATGAAACTTCCTGTTGACATACATACGCACCGTTTGCCTCAGCTTTCCGGAGAGGCAATCGTGAACTGCTGTCCGGAGGCGTTTGTTCCGCAGGAAGGTGGTTGGTATTCGGTAGGAATTCATCCGTGGCGTGTTGCTTCATCTGATATTAAAGACGGAGTGATGGATAACCTCTCCCGGTTGCTTTGCCATCCTCAAGTGCTTGCTATGGGTGAAGCCGGACTGGATAAACTGGCAGATGCCCCTATGTCTGTGCAGACGGAAATATTTCGTCTTCAGGCTTGTTTGGCAATGGAGGTGGGTAAACCTTTGATTATTCATTTGGTGAAAGCCGTGGAGGAACTGCTGAGGATAAAACGTGAACTCTATCCTTCGAATCCGTGGATTATTCATGGCTTTCGTGGCAAGGAGCCTTTGGCGGCTGAGTATCTTCGGCACGGCTTTTATCTTTCGTTTGGTGAGAAATATAGGGAAGATACCCTCCGCAGAGTTCCTTCCGATCGCTTGTTTATTGAAACAGACGAAAGTATGGTTCCGGTAGAAGAACTGTATGAACGGGCTGCCGCGATACGTGGAGTTTCTTCGGATGAACTGAAGGAAACAATAAAGGGAAATATCAGCAGAGTCTTTTTTAAACGATAAGAGTTTGTTTCTTCGGGCAAAGAGTCGTATTTTTGCGCAGTTGTGGAAACATAGCTGTCCAATTGTGGAAATATAATCGTTTAAATAATAATAATTAATCATTCGATGAATTTTGTAGAAGAATTAAGATGGCGTGGCATGCTCCACGATATGATGCCGGGTACGGAAGAACTTCTGGCTAAAGAACAGGTAACCGCATACATTGGTTTTGACCCTACGGCGGACTCTTTGCACATCGGACACCTTTGCAGTGTGATGATTTTACGTCATTTCCAGCGTTGCGGACACAAACCGTTGGCGTTGATCGGTGGTGCTACAGGTATGATTGGTGATCCTTCGGGTAAGTCGGCTGAACGCAATCTGCTTACAGAGGAAATTTTGCACCACAATATGGAGGGAATGAAGAAACAGCTCGCTAAATTTCTTGACTTTGAGTCAGATGCTCCAAACCGTGCCGAACTGGTGAATAATTATGATTGGATGAAGAATTTTTCCTTCCTTGATTTTGCCCGGGAAGTAGGTAAGCATATCACTGTGAACTATATGATGGCAAAGGATTCTGTGAAGAAACGGCTGAACGGCGAGGCGCGTGACGGATTGTCTTTTACGGAATTCACCTATCAGTTACTGCAAGGCTATGACTTTCTGCATCTGTATGAAACCAAAGGTTGCAGGTTGCAGATGGGTGGTTCTGACCAATGGGGCAATATCACCACAGGAGCTGAATTGATTCGCCGTACCAATGGCGGTGAGGTGTTTGCATTGACCAGTCCGCTGATAACGAAGGCTGATGGCGGTAAATTTGGTAAAACTGAGTCCGGAAACATTTGGTTGGATCCCCGTTATACCTCTCCTTATAAGTTCTATCAATTCTGGTTGAATGTGAGTGATGCAGACGCGGCGCGTTATATTAAGATATTCACCGCATTGAGCAAAGAAGAGATTGAAGCTCTGATTTCAGAACATGAGGCTGCGCCGCATTTGCGAGTTTTGCAAAAGCGTTTGGCCAAGGAAGTGACTATTATGGTGCACTCCGAAGAAGATTATAATGCCGCAGTTGACGCTTCCGGTATTTTGTTTGGAAATGCAACTTCCGAGGCGTTGAGAAAGCTGGATGAGGATACGCTCCTGGCCGTGTTCGAAGGAGTTCCTCAATTTGAAGTTTCTCGCGAAGCGCTGTCTGCCGGAGTGAAAGCCGTTGATTTGTTTGTGGAAGATGCAGCGGTTTTTGCTTCGAAAGGTGAGATGCGCAAGTTGGTACAAGGTGGCGGTGTTTCTTTAAACAAAGAGAAACTGGAAGCTTTTGACCGGGTGATTACCTCTGCTGACCTTTTGGATGAGAAGTACCTCCTGGTACAACGTGGAAAGAAGAATTATTACTTGGTTATTGCCAAATAAGAACCGATTTAACGGTGAAAATGAAAAAATGCCCCGAAATATTTGGATATTTCGGGGCATACTTCTATCTTTGCACCGCTTTTTAACAGAAAGCACATAAGTTTGGACTATGGTGTAATGGTAGCACAACAGGTTTTGGTTCTGTTTGACCAGGTTCGAGTCCTGGTAGTCCAACATTCCAACGGCTTATATAAGTCAAAAGCCCACTAAAATCGCAAATTTTAGTGGGCTTTTTGCTGTATCCTACCCGTATCTGTAGAAAAGATAACACAGATAAAACTTCCTTTTATACTTTTATTGCCTACCTTTGCAGTTTTATATTTACAATTTCCATGAATCTGAAAATAGAACCTAAGGATGTTCAGGATGCTTATAGCACTCCCATCGTTCAGCAAACCTCTTTTTGGTCTAAGGTGAAAGAACGTTTGGGAATGAACTCCAGTGCCTTTGAATTTTCTGTCCGCAATAGTGAAATCTATTCTAATGTAGGTGGATTTTCACATACGAATGCAGACTTTATCATGTTTTTCCAGTATCTCAACAAAGAGGATTACATAGCCTATCTTCCTTACGGTCCTGAAATAGAACCGTCGGAAGAAAATCAGGGAGAGTTTTTGGAAGAATTGTCCGAATCCTTGAAATCTTATCTTCCCAAACATTGCATTGCTTTGCGTTATGATTTGAACTGGAAGTCACATTGGTGTAGGGATGAAGATTTTGATGCAGATGGAAACTGGATCGGCCTTCCCCAAAAAGAGTTTCAGGAAATTAAGCTGAACTATGGAACTTGCAACCGGAACTTGCGGAAAGCGAATACTAACATCCTTCCGGCCAATACGATTGTGCTGGACTTGAGTAGGGACGAAGAATGCATTTTAGGTATGATGAAGCCCAAAACAAGATATAACATCAAGCTTTCTCTTAAAAAAGGAGTGGAAGTGAGATCCACCGGTATGGAAGGATTGAATGTCTGGTATGACCTCTATACTGAGACTGCTTTCCGAAACGGATTGCATCTGAACGATATCAGTTATTTCCGTTCGGTTTTTGCTTCCAAGATGGAATGCCAGGATAAGGCACTGAACGTAAAGCTGTTGATTGCTTATTTTGATAATATTCCATTGGCAGCCATGTTCTTGGTACTGTCTGCCCATCGTGCCACTTATCTTTATGGTGCTTCATCGTCAAGACTGCGCAACATGATGCCTACTTATGCCCTGCAATGGAAGGCGATGCAAATAGCGAAGGATAATGATTGCAGCGAATATGACATGTTCGGCATTTCTCCTTGTGCGGAGCCGTCTCACCCGATGTATGGCTTGTATAAGTTCAAGCATGGTTTTGGCGGAGAGATCTATCATCAGTTGGGATGCTGGGATTATCCTGTCGAGGAGGGGAAATACAATTATTTTTCTGCCCTTGAAATGAATATGCAGGGATATTATCAGCCTTGACATAGAATTTGAGGGATTTGTTCTTTAGTGAAAGTTGACTTGTTTTGAACAATAATGTTATATAATTGACACGAATTTGCACGGTTACTCCGTTTTCTTTTGCTACATTTGCATCGTGTGCGCAAACGGTGCGCTTTTAATACTTGAATTCGTAATTAATAAGATGCATTGTTATCATGAAGACGAACTATAATTTTGCTATCCTCCCTATTCCGAAGATGTAAGAAGTTATGGTAGAAGAAGGTTTCCCAACCGTATTTTTATAATGGTATAAACGTAAATACAATAATTTTTCTAATTAAAATAAGTAATATTATGAATCCGTATTTGAATTTTTCTTTGGAAGGTAAAGTGGCCCTTGTTACAGGCGCTTCTTATGGCATTGGTTTCGCAATCGCTTCTGCTTTTGCAGAGCAAGGCGCTACTGTTTGTTTTAACGACATCAATCAGGAACTGGTTGATAAAGGTCTGAAGTCTTATGCTGAAAAGGGAATTAAAGCACACGGTTACGTATGTGACGTAACAGACGAACCTGCTGTTCAGGCTTTAGTAGCTACCATTGAAAAAGAAGTGGGGTCTATTGATATCCTTGTAAACAATGCCGGAATCATCCGCCGTGTTCCTATGCATGAAATGGAGGCTGCCGATTTCCGCCGCGTCATTGATATTGACCTTAATGCTCCGTTCATTGTATCCAAGGCTGTTCTGCCCGCAATGATGAAGAAAGGACATGGCAAAATCATCAACATCTGCTCTATGATGTCCGAGTTGGGACGTGAAACTGTATCGGCTTATGCTGCTGCCAAGGGAGGTTTGAAGATGCTGACCCGCAACATCTGCTCTGAATATGGTGAATACAACATTCAGTGTAATGGCATCGGTCCGGGGTATATTGCCACTCCGCAGACCGCACCGTTGCGCGAAAAACAAGCCGATGGCAGCCGTCATCCGTTTGATTCGTTTATCTGCGCCAAGACACCGGCCGGCCGTTGGCTGGATCCGCAGGAACTTACGGGGCCGGCAGTATTCTTGGCTTCTGAGGCTTCTAATGCGGTGAACGGACATATTCTTTATGTAGATGGTGGTATCTTGGCTTATATAGGAAAGCAACCTAAATGAAAAAGCTTCTTTTATTATGTATGACGGTTCTGTTTTGCTTTGCCTGTGGCGAAAGCAAAACAGTGACCGTAACGGTGACCAATCCGTTGGGTATGGAACGCTCTGGTGAAATGTTGGAGTTATCCATGGCTGAGATATCCAACCGTCTGAATCTGGCTGACACAGCACAGGTTATAGTGCTGGATGGTGAGGGCAGGCAAGTTCCCTATCAGATTACTTATGATGAGAAACTGATTTTTCCGGCTGCCGTGGGTGCTAATGCTGTTGCCGTTTATACCATTCAGCCCGGCATTCCCGGAGAGGTTGAGGTGAAGTCTTGTGGTAAGAGTTATCCTGAGCGTATGGATGACATGGCTTGGGAAAATGACCTGGTCGCGTTCCGTGCTTACGGGCCTGCATTGCAGGCAAGGGGAGAACGTGGGTTTGGTTATGACTTGTTTACGAAATATAACACCACAGAACCAGTTTTGGAATCAATGTATGCAAAAGAGCTGGACAAGGATGCGCATGTTTCCTATCATATAGACCATGGTTACGGTATGGACTGCTATGCCGTAGGACCTACTTTGGGTGCTGGTGTGGCTGCTTTGATGGTGAACGATACGATTGTTTATCCCTGGTGCTATAAGACTCAGGAAATTTTGGATAACGGTCCGCTACGTTTCACCGTGAAACTGGTATTCAATCCGTTGAGCGTAAAAGGTGACACTACAGTAGTAGAAACACGCATCATTACATTGGACGTAGGTTCTCATTTGAATAAGACCGCCGTTTCTTTCACTAACCTGAAAGAGACTTTTCCGGTTGTTACCGGTATCGTCTTGCACGAGCCCGATGGTGCTGTGGTGGCTGATGCCGCCAATGGCTACATGACTTATGTGGATCCTACTACCGGACCGGATAACGGCAAGATTTTTATGGGTGCTGCCTTTCCGGTTGCGGTAAAAGAGATCAAGACCGTTCTCTTTTCGGAAACAGAAAAGAAACAACGCAACAATGCAGACGGACATGTATTGGCTGTAAGCGATTATGAACCGGGTTCCGACTACATATATTACTGGGGATTTGCCTGGAGTAAGGCAGATATCAAGACCGCTGATGGCTGGAATCGTTATATGGCAGATTTTGCCAGGAAGGTACGCAGTCCGTTGACGGTGACTGTCAAGTAAAATGAGTTGTTTATTATATATAAGCAGAACGACTTTAGGCCTACTTATTATGTGGCTGAAGCCGTTCTGCTTTTTTTATTTCTATCAAGGAGGCTCTCTTTTCTCATCCGTCTTTCGGAAATGGATTGGGAGATAAGATTTTACAGCAGTTTGAACTCGTAGCCTTCTTCCTTCAGAAAGTCAATAGCGCGTGGTAGAGCATATTGCAGGTTTCCGTTGCACCATGATTTCAAAGAGTCGTGGAAAGTGATGATAGAACCGTTGCGTGCATATCTCATGACATTGGCAAGTACTTGCGGTCCGCGCAGTTTCTTGCTGTAATCACGGGTAACCAAGTCCCACATCACTATCTTATAATGGCTTTTCAGTTTCAGGTATTGTCCGGCAAACATATGTCCGTGGGGCGGGCGAAACAATAGCGGGTATAAAACCTTTTCCACATTACAGTTAATGTCTCCGCCCATTTCCATAAAGATACGCGCTTGTTCCGTATTTTCTAAGTAGCTTTTAGCAGTATATTCAAATCCCCGGATGTGGTTGAATGTATGGTTGCCGATGCGGTGTCCCCGTTCTACCACCAGCCTGAACTCTTCAGGGTGCTTTCGTATATTGTCTCCTACCATGAAGAAGGTGGCTTTGATGCAGTGTTTGTCCAGTAAGTCGAGTACCCAGGGAGTTACTTCGGGAATGGGACCGTCGTCAAAAGTCAGATAAACGGCTTTTTCATCGGGGTTCATCCTCCAGATTGCACCGGGATACAGTTTGCGAAAAAACTTGGGAGGTTGTTCTATAAGCATATTGTTAGAAAACCTCCGGAGAGTGTGTCGAAAAGCAAAGGCTCTCTGTCATTCGGAGTTTTGACACACTCTCCGGGAGGGGATGTTTTTATTAAACAATCGGTAGCTCTCCGGCGGCTACTGTTTCATTCGGTCAACGTACATGTTGTACAGTTCCTCTACTTTAGGTTCATAAATCCCGGCAAGTTTGGATTTGTACTTCTTCATTACCTTTACTTCTGCGTCGAGCACAGCCCAATGCCACTCGAACTCACGGGTTGAGATGGCAAAGCGTCCGTTGTCCAAGCTCAGGTAATAAGTGGTGTATTCCACAGCCTTGTCGGCAAGAACTCTCATTATTCCGTCCGCTTTGGCTGTTTCGCCCAATTGGTAATAAGCTTCTGCCATCTGGGCTGATCCGTTTTGCCAATCGTAAGGTACATTGAAAGCAGGAATCATCTTTTCTGCATAGTCCAAGGCGGCTTTGGCCTTGTCTCTCTTGCCTTCACGCATCAACTGCTGTATAAGTTGCGAGAAGATGCGGCGGTGTGAGTGGCACATGCGCATGGCATTCTCATCAATGTAGATGCCCGGTTTGTCAATACCGCCATACTTGAACTTGTTCATCAAATTGTCGTACATCTTTTCCGAGTCTATGGTCACACCCGTCTTGTTGGTGTCGAACGGAGTGAAACGGTAGGCAAGACCTTCCTGTATGAAGTGGTTGTCCATGCCGAGCTGGTTATCCTGTCCCACGCTGACTGCGATGTAGATAGGACGTTCCCAATTGGCTTCACTCAGCATTTCGAGCATCATCAGCTCGCTTTTGTAGAGGGCACGTTTGGGTGCGTAGTCACCCCGGTTGGTTTTGGTACGGAGCTTGATACTCATATATTCGGGGATGCTGTCTCCCGGAATCATCATACCGCTGCGGCGCACGGCTTCCTTGTCCACTTTGATGACAATACTGTCGGTAGGGATAACCTTCAAATCCTGGTTTTTGTTGCGTACCCAGTATTTCAAGATATTTTTGAGCTCGTACGGGTTGTCACCGAATTCTTTTTTCACGTTGACCAGAGCTTCCGGATTTCCGTTCAAAGCCTGTTTTTCGGCTTCCGCATAAAGGGCGTCGATACTTTTCTTGTAATCCGGACGGATGGGGATGTATTCATTGGTTCCTTCCACGTATTCCATGCGCTCCCAGGTGATGGGTAGTGACGGGCTGTCATAGGCGGGACGCTTCATCTGATCAATGTACCAGTCGGTCTGCAGGTACGAGAGGTTGCAGGTGCGTGCATCGGTTCGGCAGCCTTCCGTTTCCTGATTGTACCATAAGGGGAAAGTGTCATTGTCACCGTTGGTATATATAATCGGGTTTCCGCTTTCCTGCAAGGACATCAGGTAGTTCTGTCCGAAGTCGCGCGTCATGTAGCGTCCGCTACGGTCGTGGTCGTCCCAGGTCTGACTTGCCATTTGGATGGGAACCAGAAGGCAGGCTGCCGAAACTGCGACTGCTGCCGGAAGTTCTTTCAGCTTGGCGTAGTGACGGAGCAGGCGCACGATGCCTGCCACGCCCATGCCTATCCAGATGGCAAAGGCGTAGAATGAGCCTGCGTATGCGTAGTCGCGCTCGCGGGGCTGGCTCGGAGTCTGGTTCAGGTAGAGCACGATGGCGATGCCGGTCATGAAGAACAGGAAGAACACCACCCAGAATTGCTGTATGCCCTTTGGCCCACGGTAGGCCTGCCACAGCAAGCCAATGATGCCGAGCAACAACGGCAGGCAGTAGAATACGTTGTGTCCTTTGTTTGCTTTCAGTTCCTGAGGCAGCAGGCTTTGGTTGCCAAGCAACAGGTTGTCGATGAACGAGATGCCTGTAATCCAGTTGCCGTGTTCTATTTCCCCGCTTCCCTGCAAGTCATTCTGTCGTCCGGCAAAGTTCCACATGAAGTAGCGCCAGTACATCCAGTTGAGTTGGTAAGAGAAGAAGAATTTGATGTTTTCCCACTGTGTAGGCATGTTTACCATCACCATTTCACCGCATTTGTCATAGGGTACATCATATCCCTTGATGTCTTGCCAAGCGTGGTATTCACCGGTGTGTGCGCTACTGTACATGCGTGGGAAGAGCATGTTCTGCGCATATTCGTATTCGATGCGTCCGGGAATCTCAACATAGCTGTCCTTTTCGTCGGGAGTCGCTTTTTCCTTGCGGATGAACTTGGTTCCGTTGTAGGAGATGCGCGGTTCGCAGTAACCGTCTTTTACGTCAAGGGCTACCTGTGAGGTGAAAGCGGGTCCGTAGAACAAGGGGCGTGTGCCGTATTGTTCACGTCCTAAGTATTCACCCAGAGTGAAGATGTCCTCCGGTGAATTCTGGTCCATCGGTGTATTGGCGGTGGAACGTATCACGATCAGTGCGTATGAGGAATATCCGATGACAATCATCATGGTACAGAGCAGCGACGTGTTCAGCGCGCGTGCCGATATGCGGAACTTCTCGTTTATCCGTGCCTGCATTTTGGGGCTGAGATAGAACCACAGCAAGGCTATGACGATAATGCCGATGGCAACCGCACTCTTGCCGTGCCCGTAGAATGGGATTCCCAGCATGGCTATGGTCAGTATGAACGAAAGCGCCATACGTGTCTTGCTATTTTCCGTGTAGCTTTCGTATATACCCCAGATGAGGCATGCAGCTAACAGTATGATATAGACGATAACACCGCTGTTGAAGGACATCCCCAATGAGTTGACAAAGAGCAGTTCAAACCATCCGCCCACTTTCACAATGCCCGGTACGATGCCGTAAAGTACGGCGGCCACCAGCACCATTGATGCGAGCAGAGCCAGAAGTGAACCTTTGGCTGTGGCATGGGGTACGCGTTTGTAATAATATACCAGTACGATGGCGGGCAGGCAGAGTAAGTTCAACAAATGCACGCCGATGGAAAGTCCTGTCAGGTAGGCGATGAGAATCAGCCAACGGTCGCTGTGTGGTTCGTCGGCCACGTCCTCCCACTTCAGTATCAGCCAGAATACGATGGCGGTGAACAGGGAAGAAAAAGCGTAAACTTCACCTTCCACGGCACTGAACCAGAATGTATCGCTGAATGTATAGGCAAGTGCTCCCACCAGACCGCTACCCATGATGGTGATCAGTTGTCCGCGGGTTATGTTGTTTTCGTCTGTCACTACCAGTTTACGCACCAAGTGGGTGATGCTCCAGAATAGAAACAAGATGCAGGCGCCACTCATCAGTGCGCTCATATAGTTCACCATTTTGGCTACGGTGGTGGCATCAGAGGCAAATTGTGAGAAAAGGTTGGCCACTAACATGAAAAACGGTGCGCCGGGCGGGTGTCCTACTTCCAGCTTATAGCCGGTAGTGATGAACTCCGGGCAGTCCCAAAAACTTGCAGTCGGCTCGATGGTCATGCAGTAAACCGTTGCCGCAATGAGGAAAGTAATCCAACCCACGAGGTTGTTTACGGTTCTGTACTGTTTCATTCGGATGAAATTCGTTATTTGTTATATTTTCAATCGTGGGCGCAAATATAATGAATTCAATCCTAAATGAATGACAATAAGGCTGATTATTAGGATAGGTTAAGGGAATGTGTATTCTGTAAATGTTGCATTAATCCTGATTGTCCTGTCAAAAAGAACGGTATTTGTTTGTTTTTGTATCATGTGCTGTACATTGAAAAACCGGTTCTGGAATATATTATGAATAATTGTCCTATGTATATGCGATATTTGTTGCATATATAGCCTCTTTTTTATTGTTTTATGCAGAAATAAGTGTGGTATTTACGGGAAACACCTTGCTTTTTTTACTAAAACCTTCCCGGATTTTTACTAAAAGTCCGGGAAAGTTTTAGTAAAAGATTCTTTGAATATTCCTTTTTCCTTGTTTCAAGGTCCCAGAAAGTTCCATTTTGATTTATTAGCGGAGTATGTATTCTTGCATATATCTCATAAACTGCATCTTATGCGTTTTTGCTCTCGTATTTCTTTCCGTGAGAGCAATGGGCTGGAAATACGGGATTCTCGTGCAGCAGAAAATGCAAAGTGTCAAAATGACAAAGCTGAGATGAATGATTTCGTGCATTCGGATTTATTTTTTGAAGGGAAAAGCGCGGACGATTGGCAGTTTCGATAGAACCTGTTACTTCTTGCGTTTCATCAACATGATCACCGGATTGGACTCCTCGTTCAGTACGGCGGCTTTATATACAGCGTCTTCCTGCTTGTCGTACATCAGATCTACGGTTGGAAATCCTCTTCCTTTTTCAAAATTAAATACTTTCCCTATGGTCTGCATAAAATAATAGCGCTCAGTGACAACTCCCATGGTAAGGAGTCTTTCCGGATCGACAGAGGGCTTTTTCACGAGAAACGGGCATAGCTTGTTTTCTCCGGGTGTATAGCTGTACACTGTGTCGGAAGAAGTTTCTACAAGCAACCATTTTTCTTGGTATGGAATTATCGGGCGTACTGTAGCTACGGCAATCGCTTCTCCTTTCTGTACGAACGGTGCTTTTACCACATCGTAAGGAATATGAATCTCTTGGGAGATGCTTCCGTCTTGTTTCGATATGATGGCATGATGAGCTTTACCGTCATAGCTTTCTCCTTCCTTGTAATATATGGACATGTCATAACGGATCAGATTGTCTTTGTCATAACTTTGTTATCTTCATCTAAAACAATTCCGTTGATAAAAGCATATTCTTCGGAGCCTTGCCCTTTCCTGTTTATCTTTTTTAATCCTTTGCCGTTTTTCCTATTGCCATAATTTGATTTACGTATTTGCGAGTGAAGTAATATATGGCGTAAAGATAAGTGATTTTCCATATTTGGCAGATTTTTCCGGGTCAAGATTCTATGAACATGTATAAAAAAAGGCTAATTTTGCTCACGTTCTTTATTATACCTCAATAATTCAGTGATCAAGAGATGAAGAAACCCATGAAAAACATACTTTTATATACATTATTCTCCGGTCTGTTTTCTGTCGTATCTGCCGGAAACATTACTCCCGTGGAGCCTCCCGTGATGGGGTGGAGCTCGTGGAACACTTATAGGGTGAACATCAGTGATACATTGATTGTCAGGCAAGCCGAAGCTATGGTTAGGAAAGGTTTGAAAGATGCAGGTTATACTTACGTCAATGTTGACGACGGCTTTTTCGGCCGGCGTGACAGGAAAGGAACCATGCACGCTCACCCCGACCGCTTTCCGGATGGACTGAAAGGGGTGGTGGACCGCATCCATTCTTTAGGTCTGAAAGCCGGCATTTATTCGGATGCCGGAAGCAATACATGCGGCTCCATCTGGGACAATGACGCAAATGGCATAGGCGCCGGATTGTACGGGCATGAGCATCAGGATGCCGATCTTTATTTCAATGAATGGGGATTTGACTTTATCAAAATAGACTATTGTGGAGCCGGGCAGGAATTGGATCTGGAAGAAGAAAAGCGGTATTCGGAAGTTTGCCGTGCCATTGAAAAAGTTGCAGGAAGCCATGTTTCCGTCAATATCTGTCGTTGGGCGTTTCCGGGTACATGGGCCGCGAAGATAGCCCGTTCCTGGCGTATCAGTCCGGACATCCGCCCGGAATGGAATTCTGTGAAATACATCATCGGCAAAAACCTGTACCTTTCTGCCTATGCCGGCGGCGGGCATTATAATGATATGGATATGCTGGAGATAGGCAGGGGGCTGAAGCCGGAAGAAGAAGAGGTTCATTTCGGGATGTGGTGCATGATGAGTTCTCCGTTGCTGATAGGATGTGATCTGACTACGATTCCGGAAGCTTCGCTGCGCCTGCTGAAGAATAAGGAGCTTATAGCTTTGAACCAAGATCCGCTTGGGTTGCAAGCCTGCGTTGTGCAGCATGACAATGCAGGCTATGTATTAGCCAAAGATATTGAACAGATGCGTGGAAAGGTACGGGCAGTGGCGTTGTACAATCCGTCGGACAGTGCCTGCCGCTTTTCCGTGCCAATGGAGACGCTCGAACTGAAAGGGAAAGTGAAGGTTCGTGATTTGGTGAGGCAGAAGTCGCTTCCTGTGGTGCGGGATGTGCTGGAACATCTGCTGCCGCCTCATAGCGTGTTGATATTGCGTATGGAAGCCGAAGAACGCATAGAGCCATCCTTGTATGAGGCTGAATGGGCTTATCTGCCGTGTTTCAACGATTTGGGAAAGTCCTCGAAAGCGGTTTTATACGCTCCGATGGGGGAAGCCTCCGGTGGTATGAAGGTTTCTTTTGTGGGAGGAAGCGATGAAAATTATGCCGAATGGAACAATGTGTACAGCAAGCAGGGCGGCATCTACGAAATGACGGTATGCTATGTGCCGGCAAACAACCGTAAACTGGAGATCAAAGTCAATGGTGAAAAGGCTCTCTTGCCTGAAGAACTGCCCGGAACGAAAGGAGAGAAGATGGCTTCTGTCACGGTAAGGGTGCGGCTGAAGGCGGGAAATAATACAGTCCGTATGGGCAGTCCTTACTGCTGGACGCCAGATATTGATTGTTTCAGATTGAAACCACTTATTAATTAAATACATGATATCCTATGAGAAATTATTCTTCTTTTTTTGTATTCCTTTTCCTGTCTTTCTGTATGGAAGCCGTGGCAGGAGAGCCGCCCTTACGGGTGTCTTGGGCAACCACCGATTATCTGGCGGACAGGTCGGAGTATCCATTTACAGTCGATTGCCCCGGCCGGCAGCAGTTTGTGGCCTGGCGCGGAGAGCGATTGCATGCCAAGGCTCTGATTTGGTCGTCCGACAGGGAAGGTGAAGTCAGTTTCACCATCGAACAACCGGAGAATGCCCGTTGGGTGGATGAAAGCACTACCGGCTTCATGCGGTATGTGATGACCGACGAATTGAATAAAGATGGAAAAGGGGGATGCGGCTATCGTCCGGACAAGACGCAGTTTGACTCCTCTCTGGTTGCCGACCGTATAGAGCCGATACGCTCCATGCGTTACGAAGCCAAGACTGTTCAGCCTGTTTGGATAACATTTGATGTTCCGCATGATGCGGCTCCCGGTCTTTATAAGGGAAGTGTCACTGTGAAATATGGAGATACGGTATGTCGCATTCTTCCTTATTCTATTCGCGTGATTGACCGTACATTGCCCCTGCCGGGCGAACAGAAGTTCCATCTTGACCTATGGCAGAATCCTTTTGCCGTGGCACGTATGGCCGGTGTGCCGCTTTGGAGCAAGGAGCATTTCGAGGCAATGCGGCCTTTGATGGAGCGTTTGGCCAAAGCCGGTCAGCGCGGCATCACCGCTTCCATTACGCATAAGCCTTGGAACGGACAGACCTATGACTATTTTGAGAATATGATTACCGAGATCAAGCGTGCGGACGGCACGTGGATATACGATTATACGGTGTTTGACCGTTGGGTGGAATTCATGCGTTCCTGCGGTGTCCGTCCTTATATCTATTGCTATTCGGTGATTCCATGGAAGCTGACTTTCCGTTATTATGATCAGGCTACCAACCGGATGGTTGACCGCAAGATGGAGGTGTCCGATCAGGAGTTTGACGGGTATTGGGTAGCCAAGCTGAAGGCATTCGCTTCCCATCTGAAGGAGAAGGGATGGTTTGAACAGACCATAATAGCGATGGACGAACGTCCCAAAGAAAGTATGGAAGCCGCTTTGCGGGTGATTCGCAAAGCCGATCCGATGTATAAGATCTCCCTTGCGGGTAACTACCATGAAGAATGGAATGGCGAACTGTTTGATTACTGCATAGGCTACAATGACAAGTATCCGGACGGAGTGGTGGAAGGACGCAGGGAGAAGGGAAAGATTACTACCTTCTATACTTGCTGCACCGAAGTCTATCCGAATACGTTTACCTTTTCGCAGCCTGTCGAAGCATCTGCTTTGGGGCTGGTGGCAGCCGAACGTGGACTGGACGGATATTTGCGTTGGGCATACAACAGTTGGGTGGAATCTCCCGGCCAAGATAGCCGTTTCAGTGCTTGGGCAGCAGGTGACACGTATCTGGTTTATCCGAAGAATGAGTCTTCAGCCCGTTTTGAGAAACTGATTGAGGGCATACAGATGTTCGAGAAGATACAAGTATTGAAGGCGGACACCAAGCATGAGCGTGCTATCCGCAAGCTGCTGCAGCCGTTTGCTCATGAGCGTATAAACAGCACCTCGTTGCAGAAGGATATAAAGAATATCAGTCTGTATCTTAATTCAAAGTAACGGAGGAGGAGGAGTTTTCTTTCTCTTAATCTGAAACCCGGCATCCTTCATCGGTAATAAAAAGAGCCGTATCATTACTCAAAAAGTAGAGTTGATACGGCTCTTTTCATGTTTATCTGTTGCAGTCTGTAACTTTTCAAAGTGTTCGTTTTAGTTCCGCACACATTCCTTGCCATCAATGCTTGTCGTGGTGATGTTCCCCCAGTATTCTGTGAGGTATCGTTCCGTGTCCCAATAACTCTATCGGGCACTGGAAGTTCCGTTCCAGCCATTCTTCCGTCACTCCTGTATCGGGATGATAATCCAGCGTCTCATTGACGCAGGCGATGGACTTTACTTGTTGCAGCACCGTGCCGATGTCATGGCTGACAAGGATGATGGCGCAATCTTTGTTGATCTCTGCCAGCAGTTCGTACAATCGGGCTTCAAAGCGCTTGTCAATGTAGGTGCTGGGTTCGTCGAGAATGATGACTTCCGGATCGGAAATGATGGCGCGTCCCAAAAGGGCGCGTTGCAACTGCCCGCCACTCAAAGCGCCGATGGCGCGTTCTTCCATGCCTTCCAATCCCATGCGGGCAATGACGGTACGCGCCTTTTCGTGATGTGCGGAGGTAAAGCGGGAGGCAAGCGGCTTCTTGCTGCTCAATCCGGAAAGGATGGTTTCTTCGACCGTGATGGGGAATTTGCGGTCTATGCTATTGTATTGTGGCAGGTAACCCATTGTCAACTGTCGGTTGGCTGTTGGCGATGAGTCGTTATCAATGTCTGTTCTTCGGCGGGGATGGAAGATTATTTCACCTCCGGCTGGCTTCAGCAAGCCGAGAATACACTTTATCAGAGTAGTTTTTCCTCCGCCGTTGGGGCCGATGATGCCGAGGAAGTCATGCTCGTAAACCGTCAGGTTTACGTCATGCAGGACGGTGAGGTTATCATATCCGGCAGAGAGGTTCTTTATCTCGATGATGGAATGTTGCATGAGTAATTCGTCTAAAAAACAGTAACTCCATTCCGCGCAGATACAGCACCGGAATGGAGTTACAAATATAAGGGATAATCTTGCAATTATCTTAATCTTCCGTTGGAATTCTTCTTGTTAACCAAATATGCTTGCAAGATATGGGGTATTGAGCAGATAGTCCTGTGCAATGATGAACTGCAATGTCTCATCATAGCTTACGGTGTTTATTACCACGGCATCAACGGTTATGACATTTCCTTGGCGGCTCACTGTCGGAGCCACGCCGAGCAGCTCCATATAGTCGTCGGCATCTTCTTGCAGGGATTCTTGCAGCAGTGCGGCCCAGTCTTCGTTGGGCAGCGTCAGGGTGGTGGTGTAAGTTTTCAGGTTATTGCTTGAGTTGAAGGTGACGCTGACCTCGTACTTGGTGGCGTTCAGGCCATAGATGTTGTTGCAACTGTACTTGCCGGAAGCATTGCCTTTGCTGCCTTCGTAGGTTCCGAACAGGCATTTGTCGGGCATGGAGGTGGTGTCCATACTCCATACTTTCATGGCATACTGCACATCCGTGTTTGTTTTCCCTTTCAGTTGCTCTATTTTGATGAAGACTATTTTCCCTTTCTGAGAGCAGTCTATGCCGAGCAGCGAAGCGGACCGGGTCGGTGCGGGGATGCTTTTCAGCAGTGCACGGCTTATGCTGTGACCCACACGGGCGGCGGTGCGGCGGGCGGTAGTGCTGCCCATGGAGTATGTGTCGTCGTCACTTCCATCGGCCCAACTGCCGTCTTTCAAGGCATTGCAAATATAAGAGGCTGATGCTTCATCGTCGAACACAACGTTGTACACGGCTTCTTCGCAAATACCTTCTTTGAAGGAGAAGGCATAGTAAGCCTTGTAGTCCTCGTCGCTTGAGTTGGAAGCGAGATAGGTGCAGACTCCGTTTTCGGCCGTACCCTGCCATCCTGCTGCCGGTATGGTTTCCGATACAATTTCGGGCGTGTCTGTGCCTTCGTCGTCACTGCTGCAGGCTGACAGAGTGCAGAGGCTGAATGCTGCCATCCCAAAGAACGTTGCACTGAGCTTGATAGCTGCGGTGCATGAAAAGAACTGTTTCATATATACATTGTTTAAAGATTTAGGCAAAAGTAATGTATATATGTAGTGCGGACAAAAGGCAAAGATGGCTGAATCTGCTTGAAGATGCGGGATAGATGTTTATGTGATATAAAATGGCGTTTGAGGTTGTAGAAAAAGTTTTTGTCACTCCTTCCCGTTCAGGCTTCGTGCCGTTTTCAGCATCTCCGTTTTCCAGTCGTAAGAGAGGGGATTGATGTCCGTGATTTCTGTTCCGGTTTGCCGGGCGATGATTTCGGCGTTACGGCGGTCGAACTCCGGTTGCACGAAGATGACATGTACTTTTTCTTTTTCGCAGATATTTATCAGGTTTTTCAGGTGTGCGGGTGAGGGCTCTTTTCCGCCGGCCTCGATGGGAATCTGGTGCAAGCCGTAGTCGCGGGCAAAGTACGAGAGTGCCGGATGATAGATCATGAAGGCATGGTCGGCTCCGGAGGTGGAAAGTGTCTGCCGGATGAGGCTGTCTGTCTGCGCTATCTCCCGGCGGAGGGCGTTGTAGCGTTTCGTATAAGCGTCTTTATTGGCTTTGTCGATGGTGCAAAGGGCATTCAGTATATTTGTTGCAATGATTTGGGCATTGACGGCAGAGTTCCATACATGTGGTTCCACGCCTTGGGGATGGGCATGCCCGTCGGAGTTGGCTGTTTTTTCCATATTCGTTCCATGATGGTGATGGGTGCTGTCGTAGATGAGTTCGATGCCTTGGGAAGTGTCGAAGAATTGCAGATGCGGCGCGTTGTCTGCCAGGCGGCCGGCCCAGCTTTGCTCGAATCCGATGTAGCCGATGCGGAAATAAGCCTTGCTTCTGGACAGATCCATGAGTTGCTTGGGAGTGGGATCGTAGGTTTCGGGGCTGGTTCCTTTGGGAACCATGCTGACTACCTCGAAGCAGTCTCCTGCGATGGCTTCGGTAAAGTATCGCAAAGGCTCGATGGTGACGGTGATGACGGGCTTGGCATCATCCTTTCCGGCATGGTTGTTTCCTTGTTTGCAGGATATCAGCAGGATGGACGTAAGGAACAGTAGGTATATCTTTCTCATTGGTTGCTTTGTTTAAATTTTTATGATTAATGTCTTCCGCATTTTTTCAGCTTCCCGTTTTTGAGGCGCGCAGTATTTCCCGCTTTCCGCCGGGAGGACCGGGCAGCCGTTCCACCTTGAAGCCTACGGCTTGCAGCATCCGGCGTACAGAGCCTTTGGCGCAGTATGTGGTCAGCACTCCGTTCCGGTTCATGCTTGCGTACAGGGCGCGGAAAATCTGTTCGTCCCACATTTCGGGCTGCTTTTCGGGGGCAAAGGCATCGAAATAAATAACATCAAAGGAGGGGGGAAAGTTGAGAGTTGACAGTTGAGAGTTGACAGTCGATACTTGAAAGTTGACTGCACTGTCTTGCTGCATGGCAACCTTCAACTCTCCTCTTTCAACTTTCAACTCTCTTGCGTCTGCCTGCATCTTGTGCAGGGTGAAGTGGGGCGTGATGTCAGCATCCTCCTCCCAGGGAGCTTCATGCAGGGCTTTGAACAGCGGGTTGCCGCTGTATCGCAGTATCTCCACTTCTTCCCAGGCAAGAGGGTAGAGTTCGATGCCGGTGTAGTATATGTGCCGTCTTTCCGCTTCTGCCGCTTCGAGGGTGAGCAGTGCGTTCAGTCCGGTTCCGAAACCTATTTCAAGAATATGCGGCCGGGTGGCAGATGAGGCTTTCAGCCCCATGTCGATAAAGATATGCCGGGATTCTGTAAGTGCTCCCTTTACCGAATGATAATGCTCGTTCAGTTCGGGCACAAACAGGGTTGCGCTTCCGTCTTCGGTTTGTTCTATGATCCGTTTCATCTTTTGAGTCTTACTTTTTTACTTTTTGTCTATTCCCTGTATATCAGACGTTTGCTGCGTATATAGTTTCGCCGTGCTGCATCTATATATCGAGCGTGCTGCATCTATATATGCCGGTCGGTGCATCTATATATGCAGCAACCGGGGGATGCCGCTTTGCCTTTTTCCTCCTTTTTGTCAGGAATATTCCCGGCTTGTCAGCCGTTTATCACGGTCAGCGCTCCCTGCAGCGCTAGCAGCATGGCAACGTAGCGCATCAGCTTTCCCGCAAACATGGATGCTGTGGTCAGATAAACGTTACTCCTCATAAAGCCCAGTGCAATGGCAATGGCTTCTCCTACGAAGGGCAGAAAGGCGAAAAACGCCATCAGTGATCCCCTCCCTTGCAGGAAGCGTTGCATCTTGTCTGTCTTTTCCTTCTTTACCTTGAAGTATTTCTCTATCCAGTCTGTCTTTCCGAGGCGTCCCATATAGTAACAGGTCATTCCTCCTATGGTATTGCCCAGTGTGGCGGCAAGTACGCAGAGTGCGGGACTCAGCCCTACCTTGACCAATGCCACCATGACCAGTTCGGAGCTGAAAGGCAGGATGCTTCCCGCTAACAGGGCGGAGATGAATAGTCCGAGGTAACCCCAGTCTATGAGCAGCCCGGTGAGTGTATCTATAAAAGCGTCCATATATTAAATCCGAATAAGATGAACAATCCTGCAAGTGCGCAGATGAAGAAGGCATTGGAACTGCGGCTGCTTGTCAGTGCGAAGAAGTGTCCTGCTAAAATACTTACTCCGATCAGCAGGAACGAGAGCAGATGGATGCCCGGTGACGGTTGCAGACCGATATATATGAAGATGCAGAGGTTAAGGAATATGAGGAAATGCAGGTAGCTGCGGGTGCGTATCTTGTCTTCGTAGCCGGCTACAAGGCAATGTGTGGAACTGACGATGAACAGGACGAGCAGGTATCCGATGCTTGCCAGTTCCCACGGCTGGAAATCGAACCGGACTGGCGTGAAAGCCGCCAGTTCCCGGAAGGGACGGTAGAACAGGTCCATCTGTCCGTGCCAGTAGGCGTGCCCCAACAGAAACCAGAAGGGCACGCTCCAGCCCGTCAGGGAGGCAAAAAAACTTTTGAGTTGCAGAGACTGGAAATTGTAGGCGCCCATCCAGAACACAGGTACGAAAAGTATGAGTTGCGGGAACAGCAGGCTGCCCACACCGATGAATACGAACGCATGGAAAAGGTAGCTTGCGGGACGCGCCTGCTGGTAACTCTTGAAAAGGAAGAACAGGGCAACTAAAACTGCGGCGGCTGCCAAATCACCGGCATACAGTATATGTATGCCGGGGCAAATGGATACCAACAGGAAATAGATGGCTGTCTGTACGGATGCCCTCATGCGGATGAGCCCGAATGCGTTGTTCAGTTCTATCAGGAAGTAGCCGATGATGCTGTATAAGATGAAACTGAGGAAACGGCAAGCCCAGGCGGGAACGGAAAAGTTGCCAAACACTTCCCAAAGGGGGGAGTTGTCCCTCTTCACCTCCATTTCGGGCAGCAGGATGGCCGTCAGTATCCAGCAGGCCACTGAAATCAGGATGGCGGCGGGCAGTGTGAGGTGGCCCGCCGTAATCCGGTTCTGGAATCGTTTGGTACGTAACATGGAAAATTACAGGTCGAACCCGATGTCGCGTCGGAAATATTTCTTGTCGAAGTCTATCATGTCTGCCACAGTGTAGCTTTTGGCAAGGGCTTCTTCCTTGGTGTCGCCATAAGAACAGACAGCGATGACCCGCCCGCCGTTGGTCACGATGTCACCGTCCTTCATGGCCGTGCCTGCATGAAACAGGATGCTGTCTGTGCAGGCGGCTTGTCCGAAGCCGGTCATTACCTTGCCTTTCTCGTAAGCTTCGGGGTAGCCGCCGCTTACCAGCATGACGCAGGCTGCGGTGCGGGGATCGAGCTCCAGAGTTTTGGTGTCGAGATTTACCTGATGTACACCTTCAAAGAGTTCTACGATGTCACTCTTGATACGCAGCATGACGCTTTCGGTTTCGGGATCGCCCATGCGCACGTTGTACTCTATCACCATCGGCTCGCCTTTCACGTTGATCAGGCCGAGGAAGATGAATCCTTTGTAAAGGATATTCTCCTCAAGCAGTCCGTTGATGGTAGGCTCGATGATGCGTGTACGTACCTTTTCCATGAATTCGTCGTTGGCAAAGGGTACGGGGGTGACGCTTCCCATGCCGCCGGTATTAAGACCTCTGTCACCTTCGCCGATACGTTTGTAGTCCTTGGCGACGGGGAGGATTTTATAATGACGGCTGTCCGAAAGCACGAATACGGAGCATTCTATTCCACTAAGGAATTCTTCGATGACAACTGTGGCGCTGGCATTGCCGAACATGCCTCCAAGCATTTCCTTCAGTTCCTTTCGGGCTTCTTCCAGACTGGGCAGAATCAATACGCCCTTACCGGCGCACAGTCCGTCGGCTTTCAGCACATACGGTGCTTCGAGGGTTTCGAGGAAAGCCAGACCTTCGTCAAGAGTTTGTGCCGTGACGCTTTTATAGCGGGCGGTGGGTATGTTGTGGCGTTGCATGAACTCTTTTGCGAATTCTTTGCTGCCTTCCAATTGCGCGCCTTTGGCGGTGGGGCCTATGATGGCTATATGGCGGGTGGAATCATCTTCCTTGAATTTATCGAAGATGCCCTGTACCAGTGGGTCTTCGGGCCCTACCACTATCATATCGACTTTATTTTCGAGAGCGAAGGCCTTGAGTGCAGGGAAGTCGGTAGCTTTTATATTCACATTCTCGCCTGCCGCGCTTGTTCCGGCATTGCCTGGGGCGATGTATAACTTCTCGATTTTGGGACTTTGGGCAATCTTCCATGCCAGAGCATGCTCGCGGCCGCCTGAGCCTAATAGTAATACTTTCATGATTCTTCTTTTTATTCTGGAATTATTTACTTTTCCCTTCTACTTCAATGGAGCGAGGGGCAAGATAGTCTTCAAAATATCTCGTTATCTTCTCGTACAGGTGTACACGGTCGCGCCCCATCACGTTGTGCTTATGAGTGGGATAGATGAACAAGTCGGGATAAGTGCGGGCATCCACACAGGCTTTCATGAACGAAAGGGTGTGTTGCGGGACGCAGGTGTCATCGTGGTCATCGTGTATGATGAGCAGATGGCCTTTCAGGTTGCCGGCAAGCTTTTTCAGGTTGCACATCTCATACCCTTCCGGATTGCTTTGCGGGGTATCCATGTAGCGTTCGCCGTACATGATTTCGTAATAGCTCCAGTCGATGACAGGGCCTCCGGCAACACCTGCTTTGAAAATCTCCGGGTAGCGAAGCATCAGTGCAGTGGTCATGTGCCCTCCGAAGCTCCAGCCGTGTACGCCGATGCGGTCGGCATCCACATAAGGCAGGCTCTTCAGATATTCCACACCTTTCACCTGATCTTTGCCTTCCTCAATGCCAAGGCGGCGGAAGGTGGCGTTCTCGAATTCCAGACCGCGGTTGCTGCTTCCACGGTTGTCAAGGGTGAACATAATGTAACCTTTGTTTGCCATGTAGATGTCCCATCCGCGTGCACCGTTCATCCATCCGTTTGTTACCAGTTGGGCGTGCGGACCACCATATACATAGACTATGGCGGGATATTTTTTCCGGGGATCGAAATCGGCGGGTCTGATGATGCGGTAGTGCAAGTCGGTCTTTCCGTCGGCGGCTTTGAGAGTGCCGGTCTCTATGTCGGGCATCGTGAAACCTTCGTATGGGTTCTTTGCAGTCAACAGGTTGAAGCTTTTCCCGTTCTGTACATTGACGAGGCTGATGTTGCGGGGAACGTCCGGGGCGGTATGGTTGTCAATCAGGTAGTTGCCCGATGCGGAAAGGATGGCGTGATGCACGCCTTTACCGTTGTCCAGGGGGGTAATCTTTCCACTGTTTATACTTACCTTATATATATTGCTTTGCAGCGGTGACTCTTTGGTGGCCGCGATGATAATTTCTTTCTTCTTTTCATTGAAGCCGAGCACCTCTTGTACCAGCCAGTCGCCTTGTGTCAGTTGTTTCATCCCATTTTTGATGTCTGCCAAGTACAGGTGGTTATATCCGTCACGCTGGCTTTGGCAGATGAACTTCGTGTCATCCCAAGGCAGGAAGATGATGGGGCTCTGAGGCTCCACATACTTAGGATGGTTTTCCTCATAAATCTCGCCTGTCAATTCTCCGTTTTCGGCATTGTATTGGCAGAGTTTGGCGTGGTTCTGGTCCCGGTTCAGTTCTGTCAGATAAAGGCTTTTGCCGTCAGGCGCCCACGAGATATTGGTGAAGTAGCGGTCGGTAGGGTCACCCGTATTCAGATAAACGGTTTTTCCGCTTTGAGGGTTATAGATCCCTACATATACTTTGTGGCTGGTCATCCCCGCCATGGGATAGCGGATGAGATTCACTTCGCCTGTGCGTGCGGTGATGTCCACCAGCGGATATTGTGTCACCATGCTTTCGTCCATCCGGTAGAATGCGAGTAAATGTCCTTCGGGACTCCAAAAGGTTCCTTTGCTGATGCCGAACTCATTGCGATGCACGCTTTGTCCGCAGACGATACCTTCCGGTTCGTCGGTGATGCGCCGTCCGTTGACGTAGAGATTGCCGCGCACGGTGTAGGCAAGGTTTCGGCTGGCCGTGTCATAGTCAAAGTTTTCGGCAGGTTCTTTGGGCAGGTCGTCTCGTCCGGTGAGTTGTCCCGTCTTCCAGTTATATATGGCATAACGCTGGGACCTGGGAAGTAGTATTTCGGTCTTCTCCGGCCAAGGCAATTGCACGTTGTATAGATGGGCGATTTCTTTTATTCCGGCAGCTTTCAGGGCTTGGTTTACCGCTTTGCGTGTGATGAGCACCGTTTCTTTTCCCGTCTTGGGATCGATGGCTTTCAGCTCATCAATGTCCGGTTTGATGCACACGTCTCCC
Organism: Bacteroides helcogenes P 36-108; assembly: GCF_000186225.1. Lineage (NCBI taxonomy): Bacteria > Pseudomonadati > Bacteroidota > Bacteroidia > Bacteroidales > Bacteroidaceae > Bacteroides > Bacteroides helcogenes. The sequence continues at coordinate 1,035,682 of NC_014933.1, forward strand.
CACCATTGCAGGCCATACAGGTTTTCGGCATAGCGGTAGGTTTCTCCTCCGGGAATCAGGTCTTCTAAAGTCGGCTTCTTCAATGCTTGTATGCCGGCATTTGTTTTTTGCGCCATAACATTTGTTGCAAATAGGGCTGGCATTGCAATCAGCAATGCCAGTATGCCTTTATTCATGATCTTCGTATTCATTGTCTTTATCATCGAACTGAGCACTTTTATCTATCAGGCTTTCTCTCTTTCTTCCCGTTTTTTCCGTTCCGGATAAGACTCTCCCGATCTTGGTGTGCGGGTTTCACCGAAATCTTTTCTTCCGCGCGGCTTGAATTCATGGTTTTCCCCATCTTTGTATTCGCGTCTTTCACGCGGCTTGAACTCACGTCTTTCTCCGTCTCTGAAGTTTCTTGGTGTATGTTCTCCATCAAACCTGCGTCTCTCTCCGTTAAACTCACGCTTCTCTCCGTCTCTGAACTCGCGTCTTTCCCTCGGTCGGAATTCGCGCCTTTCTCTTGGGGTAGATTTGATTTCCCTTCTTTCTCCCGATGCCAGTTTAAGTTCCTTGCTCAGCCCCTCGCCGCCTTCACGGAATTCTTTGTATTTCCCGTCAAAGATTTCGTACTGGCGGAATTCACAATCCAGCGCGCCGTTAAACAAAGGTATCTTCCGAGTGGGTTTCAGACCTATCTGGTCGAAGCATTCTTCACGGTAGGACAGAATCCATGCGTTGTTTCCGGCAAAGGCATGTTTCAGCCGTTCGCCTATCATGGAGTACAGTCCTAACAAATCGTTTGTAGAGATACGTTCTCCATAGGGTGGATTAGTGATGATGACGGATTTTTCCGCGGGCTGCTCGAACTGCTGGAAAGGTTGCAGTTTCAGCACTATGTCTTTGCTCACGCCCGCAGCTTTTATGTTGTGTGTGGCTATCTCGTTGGCCTTCGGGCTATTGTCGTAGCCATATATCTTATGGGTAAACTCGCGCTCTTGGCTGTCGTCGTTGTAGATGGTATCGAACAAATTCTGGTCGAAGTCGTTCCACTTCTCGAAAGCAAATTCTTTGCGGAAAATACCCGGAGCGATGTTGCGTGCTATCAGGGCAGCTTCGATGGGAATGGTTCCTGAACCGCACATCGGGTCTATCAGGTCACATTCGCCGTTCCAGCCGGTCATCAGTATCATTCCGGCGGCCAGCACTTCGTTCAGAGGGGCTTCTACGGCTTCTTGGCGATAACCGCGACGGTGCAGGGATTCTCCGCTGGAGTCGAGAGAGAGCGTACATTTGGTTTCGGCGATATGGATGTTCAGCAGTACGTCCGGCTTGTTTACACGTACACCGGGGCGATTTCCTGTCTTTTCCCGGAAGTAGTCCACAATGGCGTCTTTCACTTTGTATGCCACGAACTTTGAGTGGCGGAACTCCTCGCTGAAGATTGTCGGTTCTACGGCAAAGGTACGGTCGGTGTCAAGGTAGTCTTCCCAATGTATGGCTTTGATCTGTTCGTAAACTTCGTCAGCGTCCTTGGCGGTGAAGTGCTTGATTGGTTTCAGGATGCGAATGGCTGTACGCAGGCAGAAGTTTGCTTTGTACATCATTTCTTTGTCGCCACTGAAAGACACCATGCGACGGCCGATTTCAATGTCGTTGGCTCCCAGTGAAGTAAGTTCTTTCGCCAGCACTTCTTCCAGTCCTTGGAAGGTTTTGGCAATCATTTCAAAAGATTGTTCGCTCATCTATTTATCTGTAATTTATATAATTGTTTTAATCATTTCTTCGCCTTTGTCTGTACTATCCTTGCTCCTGCCGGTACATCTTCGGTTACCCAGATATTGCCTCCCACCGTTGCGTCCTTTCCTATAATGATTCTTCCGAGGATGGTGGCATTGGAGTAAACGATGACATTGTCTTCCAGAATCGGATGGCGGGGAATGCCTTTGATGGGCTTTCCGGCTTCATCCAACGGGAAGCTTTTGGCTCCGAGGGTGACTCCCTGGTATAGTTTGACGTGATTGCCGATAATGCAGGTTTCGCCGATTACCACGCCCGTGCCGTGGTCGATGGTGAAGTGGCTGCCGATTTGTGCGCCCGGATGGATGTCTATGCCCGTTTCACTATGTGCCATTTCGGTGATGATGCGTGGAATAAGGGGAACGCCCAATGTCAGCAGTTCATGGGCGATGCGGTAGTTGCTGATGGCTCGGATGGCGGGGTAGCAACTGATCACTTCACCGAACGAATGGGCGGCGGGATCACCGTTATAGGCAGCTTCCACATCTGTGGCAAGTATGCGGCGCATTTCGGGCAGATAGCTGATGAACTGGGCTCCCAGCAAGGCGGCCTCTTTTCGTTGCAGTTCGGTGCAGCAACTGCATTCGTCGTCACTGGCAAAACAGAGGCCGGCAAGAATTTGCTCGGTAAGCAGGTCGAACAGGCGTTCTACGTTGACGCCGATGTGATAAGTTATGGTACGGCTGTTGACCGTGGAGTTGCCGAAATATCCGGGAAACAGGATGGCACGTGCCAGTTCGATGATATTGCACAAGGATTTGGCCGAAGGCAGTGGATTGCCGTCCGTATGCTGGTGAAACAGTCCTTTGTAAGATTCGCTTTCCGATAGCTCATCGACTGCTTGTGTCAGGATGTGGGTAAAGTTGAGTGGATTCATTATGATATCCTTTATTTAAAGTGGCTACAAAGGTACAAAGTATTCGCTAAATTTCCTACATATCCCTCATTTATAGTATGGATTTACCATGTTTGTGGTATTGGGGAAGAGCTGGTTTCACACTATTTTTGTCCTATCAGAAACAAAAAACTTATGGATTATGAAGAAGATTGCAAAAAGCCTTATCGGACTGGTAGGCAACACTCCTTTGCTGGAGCTCAACAATTATAACAGAAGTAAGGTTCTTAAAGCACGTGTGATAGCCAAGCTGGAATATTTTAATCCTGCCGGCAGTGTAAAAGACCGGGTAGCCCTTGCCATGATAGAAGCTGCTGAAGAGAAAGGATTGCTGAAATCCGGAGCTACGATTATTGAGCCTACCAGTGGAAATACCGGGGTGGGACTGGCATTCGTTGCCGCCGCTAAAGGTTACAGGCTTGTCTTGACGATGCCCGATACGATGAGTGTGGAACGCCGCAATCTGCTGAAGGCGCTGGGTGCGGAATTGGTTTTGACACCGGGTGTCGATGGAATGAAGGGAGCCATAGCCCGCGCCGAGGAGTTGAAGGCCACTATTCCTGGTTCAATCATCTTGCAGCAGTTTGACAACCCCAATAATCCAGCCGTCCATGAGCGCACCACGGGGCAGGAGATATGGAGGGATACGGACGGTGATGTGGATATTTTTGTAGCCGGAGTAGGTACGGGCGGAACGGTAAGCGGTGTGGGCACTGCCCTGAAGAAGCATAACCCCAAGGTGAAGATTGTGGCCGTGGAGCCCGTAGATTCTCCGGTACTTTCCGGCGGGAAGCCCGGTCCCCATAAGATTCAGGGAATTGGGGCGGGTTTTGTTCCAAAGAATTATAATGCCGCTGTGGTGGATGAAATTTTGCAGGTATCGGGAGATGATGCCATCCGTACAGGGCGCGAATTGGCCAAATATGAAGGATTGCTTGTCGGTATATCTTCTGGTGCAGCCGTGGCTGCAGCTACCCGGTTGGCAATGCTGCCGGAGAATGAGGGGAAGACGATCGTTGTCCTTTTGCCCGATACGGGTGAGCGCTATCTATCCACGTTGCTATATGCCTTCGAGGAGTATCCGTTGTAAAGACCCTTCTTTTGAGAAATATCTGTTGTAAAGGCTCTCTTCCCCGAAAACAAGCAACCGGTAAGCGTGCGTAATGGCATTGCTTACCGGTTGTTTTCTTATAGCACCTCGTGAGGTTAGGGCTTCACGCCTTGCAAGATTAGGCTATTGCAGCCTGTGATGTTCTTCTTATTCGGCCAGGATGCCCAGTTCTGCTCCCGACGCATAATCCTGTCCATACTGTTCGCTCAGTGCAGTGAAGCGGATGTAGCGCGCTTTCACAGGCTTGTCAAAGCGTATGGTCTTTTCTTTCCGGTTCTTCTCAAAGCTGCCTTTGGCCACGGGTTCGCCCCAGTTCCGGCCGTCCATGCTTACCTGGATGCTGTAATCCTTGATGTTTCCGTTGTCGCTGTCTTGGCGGGGCAGATAGGTGATGCCTTTGAGTAGCTTCACTTCTTTGGTGTCCAAGTCTATCCAATGTGGATATTTGGCCAGAGTCACGGAGTACATGGTGTGCCAGATGCTTCCGGCATCCCCGTCCGTCAGGTTCGTGGCCTCTCCGCCGCCGGTCTCCTGACTGCTGGCGTTTATCACTTCGGCCCGTACTTTCTCTATTTTGTTGAAGGTTTGCGTGGCCTTGATGTCGGGAGTGGACTTGAACCATGCCGTCACGTTGCCGCCTTCGCGCATCGGGATGGGGGCGGTATAGACTTTCGCTTTCTTTGCCTTGCCCACGATGTAGCATATTTCTGCTTCGGGACGGGTGGAGACAAATGTCACTTCGCCTGCCTCATTGCGCACGATGTTCAGTGGAATCTCTCCGGCGGCGGCTACTTGTGCAGTCGCGCTCAGGTCTTGTGCCGCCGGGCGGATGATGAAACCGAACGAGTGCTGTCCTGCCAATATTCTGTCTTGTGCCAACGGGCCGCCTTGTCCGCAACTGTTGCCGCCCAGTCCCGTGACGCCTAAGTCAAGATGCAGGTATGTGCCCGTCACAGCCGGAAGCTGATAAGGATGTCCTGCCAGAATCATTTCAGTGGCTGTATATTGCAAGGGGGCAACGGACATTTTTCCTCCGGTGGCGATGAACTGTGCCCCACTGCCTGCGGCGTCGGTCAGCGCACACCAACGTACGTCTTCATGGTTTGCCACGTCCTGCGGTTTGGGGAAGTTGGCAAATTCGTCGGCCACCTTGTTGCGGTGAATTTCTATGAACTGTCCGGTCTTGCGGTCGGGATAGTTCTCGATGGGGCCACGGCCGTAGTAGGTGAAGTTATCGTATTGCTGCGGAAGTTTCATCACGTAGCCCAGGCGCGGTAATACCAGTGTAGAACGGTTGGACGTGATGCCTGCCTGAAGTTCTACCGAGCCGTCACGATAGACGGTCCACACTTGGTTGGTAGTGAACTTGAAGTCGTTCTCGCCAAATTTCCGGTCGGTCAATTCTTCTATCTTGTTCTTGCCGCTGGCTGTTCCGCCAAGGATGCGTGCGGCATTCGGCGCTTGCGATTCTATGGTGAATGCCAGTACCACAGCACCGTCGGCGCGTTGCATCACTTTGCTTTGAATGGCTTTATGCTGCAAGTTGTGCAATCCGTTCTCGAACCAAGCCGTGTACGCCCAGTTGTCATTATTGACGAAAGCACGGAAAGCGTCCAGTTTCGGCCCGTTTCCGTCGGCAACAATCGTCTCGCCGTTGTACTTCAGGCTATAGATGCTTCCGGTCTGCATATCAAAACGAGCCTCAAAGCCTTCTCCCTTAACGGTGATAAAGCGTTGGTCGGCCTTGTCCGATGCAGAGCTTTCTGTATATGATATGTTTCCGGCGGCAGCAGTAACCGTAGAGATGGCCGGTAAGCCCGTTGCCTGTTTCAAGGCAATCTGCTCTTCGGCCATCGTATAGCCTTTCTCAGCCCAGGGAGCAGCTTCTTTCAGTTGGAACTGAACCTTCACGAAGTATTCAGCTTCCGGTTTCAAAGTCTGGTAGTTGTAAGGAATATCAACCGTAACACGGCTACGGGGAGCAACTTGTCCTAAAGAGAGCAGGCCATCCTTTACTTCTTTGCCATTCTCGTATAGCGACCAGCGCACTTGATAGCCGGACAAATCCTTGAAGTAGTATTTATTGAAGATTTCGAAGCTGCCTTTTGCTACATTCAGCGCTTTCACGCCGATGTGCTGATAGACCTTCTTCACTTCATAATATTGGGGCTTAGGCTCAAGGTCGCCGAAGACAATGCCGTTCATTACGAACTGCCCGTCGTTGGGAGTATCGCCGAAGTCACCGCCGTAAGCCAGATAACGCTTGCCATCGGGGGTGTAGTTGTACATGGACTGATCTACCCAGTCCCAGATGGCGCCACCGCAGAAGAAGTTGGTCGATTCGATGGCTTCCCAGTAATCTACCAAGTTGCCTACGGCGTTGCCCATGGAGTGTGCATATTCCGAAATATGGAAGGGGTATTTGATGTCATATTTGCCTTTTACCGCTTCGCGTGTCCAGGCGATTGAAGGATATTGGTTGGAGCCCATATCCACAATGGCGTTGTTCCGTTCATATTGCACGGGACGAGAGAGGTCGAAAGCTTTCAGCGCATTGTAGGCGGTGACGAAGTTCTTGCCCGGTCCGGCTTCGTTGCCCAATGACCAGATGACGATGGAAGGATGATTGACGGTGCTGTGCGCCATCTCCATCACACGTGCCACGTGTGCGTTCTCCCACTCCACGGGGTGAGACAGGGATGCCTTTCCGTAATAATATTCGTGTGATTCAAGGTTGGCTTCGTCTTCCAGATAGATGCCGTACTTGTCGCAAAGGTAGTACCAATAGGGAGCATCGGGATAGTGAGAGTTGCGCACATGGTTGATATTGGCGCGCTTCATCAGCATGACTTCTTTTTCCATCAGTTCGCGGGTAATGGCGTGTCCCAGTGCGGGATTGCTTTCGTGACGGTTCACGCCCTTCAGCTTCACGGTCTTGCCGTTGATGTAGTAGTAGCGTCCGGCCAGTCCGAATTCATCGGCAGAGGCCGGCGTGTCCTTGATTTCCACCTTGCGGAAGCCCACAAAAGCGGAAACGGTCTCTATGGTCCGTCCCTTCTTGTCCTTCAGCTCGCCTACAAGCGTGTAGCGGTAGGGCGTTTCTGCCGACCATAAGAGAGGCTTCGGCAGCGTTAAAGTAGTTTGGCAGGTGCTGATGCCACCTTTGGTGACAGGGCTTACGGCTGCTGTGGCGGTGATGCCTGCAACCGGGGTATTCTCGTCCGAGTAGAGCTTGTTGGCATAGAGAGAATAGACCATGCTGTAACCTTTCGCTTCCTTTTTGTCCTGATTACGGATGTCGGCCTTGATGGAGAGTGTGCCTTCATCGAAGGTAGCATTCAAGTCGGGTGTAGCCACCAGGTCGCGCACGTGTAGTTTCGGAACGGAAGTAAGTGCCACCGTACGGAAGATTCCCGGTAGGCGGAACATGTCTTGTGCCTCAAGGAAAGAAGCGTCCGAACTGCGATAGACTGCGGCTGCCACGGTGTTCTTTCCGGCTGTGAGGTAGGGGGTGATATTGAAGCTTGCCAGGTTACGGGAGTTTTTGGAGAAACCGACATATTGCCCGTTTATCCAGAGGTAGAAGAAGGAATCCACTCCGTCGAAGTTGATGAAGACTTCGCGACCGTCCCAGTCGGCAGGCAGGGTGAAATCGCGGCGGTAGGAACCCACTTCGTTGCGGTGCTTGTAGGTGGTCCAGTTGGCGGGCGGGGTACGCATCACTCCTCCGCGCCAGTCGTCCACCGCCACTTTGTGCTGGAAGATGACAGGTTGGTTCACGTAGATGGGAGTGCCATATTTCTGCGTACCGTCTTTTTGGATACCATAAATGTTCCAGCTTGAGGGCACATAGATGTTGTCCCATGCGGACACGTCGTAGTCCGTGTTTTGAAAATCTTTCGGGCGTTCTTCGGGGTTGGGAACCCACTTGAATTTCCAGTCACCGTTGAGGCTCATCCAGTAGGCGCTGTTTTCAGGCAGCACTTTCCGGGCGGTGGTGACGTCGGCAAAAGAGAAGAAGGTGGCATGAGGCTGCTCCTTGTTCAGTGCCAGTCGTTCGGGCGATTCCCATTCTTTGCCGTCGGGGGCTTGAATGGAGCCATACTCGAATCCTTTCAGTTGGGGGCTGTCCTGCGCCACGGCAGGCAACATACAATAACTGAGTAATAGTGTACAAACAATTCCTTTCATAAAAAGTTAGCTTATAGGGTTATGGAGTGTAAAGATGATAAATCCCCACAAGAAACAGGTCTTATGGGGATTTACTTTAACAGTAATTAGCTATTTATCAATACCCATCATTCTGAGTCAACTGCGGATTCTTGTTACAGGCAGACTGAGGGATAGGCAAATAACGATGGTGGGGCTTAAAGATGCGTTCTTCGATCAGACGTTCTTTTTTGCTTGCATTGGGATTAATCGTTGCACGCATTTCGGGAGCAACGGATGCGTCCATAGAAACCGTACCGACTACACGTTGCAGAGTACCATTCATTACTTTTTCCGCTACCATCTTACCGTCGGATGTTTTCCAGCGAACAATGTCGGCGCGTCTCAGACCTTCACCTGCAAATTCTACCGCACGTTCACGGTGAATCAACTCACGCAGTTTGTCTTTCGTGGCATATTTCGCTTTATCCACAGCGGGCATGCCTGCACGGGCGCGAACTGCGTCCAAGGCTTCATAAACACCGGCTGACGGTCCGTTCAGTTCATTCTCGGCTTCGGCGTATGAAAGCAGGACTTCAGCATAGCGGAATACAATGGGACTTGCTTCCGTATCCCAGATACCCGTTGCGTTGTACTGGGTGATGGGATCCAAGTATTTGGCCCACGTCAATGCGGTTTTAGAAGCATTGTCTGCTGCTAAAGCATAGTTGGCATTCGTCTTTCCACCGATTTCTTTATCCAAAGTATTGAATACGGTCACTGTGCCGTCATCTTTGGTATAATTGCATCCGGGATAATAAACTGTCATGGCCATGCGCGGGTCACGATTGGCATAGGGATGGGTGGGATCATAGCCCGAACCAGCTTCATCCGTAGTGAGTCCGTTTGACATCTCGTATTCGTCCACCAAGTTCTGGGTGGGAACGATGGAAGACCAACCGCCGTCACCGTTGTTGTACATCTGCCCGATAGTTCCCAAAGTCTTTGTATTGGGAATGTATTGCACTGCCAGAATGATTTCTTTGGAGCTTTTGCCACTGACACGGAACAGATTGCTGTAATTGTCATCCAAAGAGTACTGGTTCAGTGCCTGAATCTTCTGTGAACGGTCTTTGGCCGTAGCCCAGTCACCATAGTACAGAGCTTCACGCATTCTCAAAGCCAATGCGGCGCCTTTGGCTACACGGCCGAGGGCAGCGGGCTCGTCATTCAGGTCGGGGGTGCATTCATCCAGTTCTTTCTCTATGAATTCACGTACTTTGGCTTCGGTATCACGGGGAACTTTTGCCTCATCAGCGGTGCTGTAATTGTCAATGATAGGCACGCCGCCATACATCCAGTTCATGATGAAATACTGATAGGCACGGATGAAGCGGGCTTGAGCAATCAAGTCTTTCTTCGCTGCCGGATCATTGAAGGTGATGCTCTCTACGTTTTCGAGGAAAGTGTTGCAACGACGGATGATAGAATAATTGTAAAAATTGGCTTCTGAATCACCTCCAACGGCAGTCCCGTTGCCGTATGCCGTAAAACCTTCCCAAGAGAAGTTGTTGTAGGCAAAGTCGGACATACAATCCAGATATAGAAGTGTGCCTCCGTCTTCCCAGCCGTCATAGCAACCAATCAGGAATTTCTGTGCATCGTCTTCGCTCTTCCAAGTAGTGGCAGGTGAAAGTGCATCGTAAGGAGTCGTGGTAAGAAAGTCATTGCATGAAGTGGTGCTCAAAGCAACCATTCCTGTCAATATGTAGTTTTTAATACTATTCATAATGTTAATGATTTAGAGTTTAGAATGAGATATTAACGCCAAATGCATGTGTGCGCAGCAACGGATAGGAAGACATACGCTGGCTGGTAGCTTCCGGGTCGATGTTGATTTTCATGCCGTCTATGGTAAGCAGGTTTTCTACCGAGTAATAGAGGCGCAGGTTCTGAACTCCCAAAGAGCTTAACCATTCTTTGGGGAAGGTGTAGCCCAACTGCAGGTTCTTCAGACGCAAATAGCTGGTATTTTGCAACCAGAAAGTGGATTGTACGTTTCTCGAACTGCTTGGAGAATTGGTGTTGGTGAAGATGCGAGGCATATCCGCGTTGTGATTGGTCTCTGTCCAGGCATTTTTCCAGATGGATGCGGGGTGTCCGGCATCACCGGAGAAAGCTCCATATACTTCGTGGGAATCAAACAAGCGAGCCACCTTGGCTGCACCGTTGAACATCAGCGAGAGGTCGAATCCTTTATATCCGGCGTTCAGGTTCAAACCGAAAGTGTATGCAGGTTCGGGGCTGTTGCAATAGACACGGTCGTCCTCAGTCAACAATCCGTCGCCGTTTGTATCTACATAACGGATGTCGCCGGCTTTCAGTTTGCCACCACCCAATGAAGGTTTGTATTTCTCTGTATATGCGTCCGCTTCTTCTTGTGAATTGAAGAAACCATCGGCTTCATAAATATAGTATGAATTAATCATACCACCGACATGATTTTGCTGTTTATAACCTCCGCTTACTTCTCTGATCTGATCTTTTTTAGCTACATCGCTTGCAAATCCCAAATCAAGTATCTCATTCTTGTTGTAAGTGAAGTTGGCCGCAACGCCCAGTTTCCAGTCACCGAACTTGTCGTTGTAGCTTACGTTCAGTTCTACGCCGCTGTTGCGCATGGCTCCCACATTATCTTTATAAGCGTCCAATGCGAATTCGCTGGGTACTGGTACATCCATGAGAATGCCTGTGGTCTTGCGGTTATAATAGTCGATGGTTGCATTAATCTTGTTGTTCAGGAATCCCAGGTCCAGACCGATGCCCCAAGTGGTGGCTTTTTCCCAAGAGATGGTGGACAGGCGGTACTTCTTCTGGTAGTAGCCACTGTTCAGCGAGCCGTCAAAGGGATAAGTGGCATCCAGGTTGTAAGTGTTCAGGGCGGGATAATAGTCATCCAGCGCATCTTGGTTGCCCAGCATACCCCAGGAGGCACGGAGCTTCAGAGTGCTCAGCCAGCTTTTGGCATTTTCCATGAATGCTTCCTCACTCATGCGCCATGCTGCGGAGAAAGACGGGAAATATCCCCAGCGGTTGCCTTCGGCAAAACGGGAAGAAGCATCCGAACGGATGTTGGCTTCCAACAGATACTTGCCTGCGTAGTCGTAGTTGACACGTGCAAACCAGGAAATCATGGCAAGTTCGCGGGTGAAGCCTTCGTTCTTTTGAGTAGAGCTGTCACCGGCGTTCATATCGGTCAGTTCGTTGTTAGGGAAGTTTTTGCGGTAGGCTTTCTGATACTTGTAATTGTATTTCTCGGTATGCCAGCCCAACAACCCTTTCAGATTGTGTTGCCCGAAACTCTTATCATAGTTCAGGAGGACATCATAGTTGGTGCGGTCCCATTTGTAGAAGCGTTCGTCCAAAGAGTTAGGGTCGGATTTCTTATTCTCGTTGTATTGGATGAATTTCTGGAAATACTGGTAGTTCTGCATATTGTGTACGTATGCCCCACTCATGGTAAGCTTCAACCCGTCCATAATCTGATAGTCCAGTGCAGCCATACCCGTAAAGTTATAATTGTCACGCGTTACCTTCATGCCTGAGTCCAGCCATGCGATGGGGCTACCGTCGGAAATGGTTCCCCAAGTGCCGTCGTCATTGCGCGCCACAATCCAGGGGGCGATGAGGTTCAACTGACGGATAATCTGGTCGGAACTGCCGCCTGCGTAGGCAGAGCTGGCATCATCGTACTTGTTCTTGATGAAGGCCAGATTCATGCGTGCGGTGAAGCGTTTGGACAGTTTCATGTCGAGGTTGGTGCGGGCGTTGAACTGTTCTCGTCCGGCATTGGGCAGAACGCCTGTCTGGTTCAAGTAGCCGATGGAAGCCATGTATGAGGCATTCTCGGCTCCACCGTTGATGTTGATGTTGTGGCGATGCTGTATGCCGGTCTTGTAAGCCAGGCCATACCAGTCTGTGTTGGGATATTTAGGGTCTGTGCCGGACTCGAACTTGGCGATTTCATCGGCGGTGAAGCGTTCGGCTTTACCTTCGGCCTTCAGTGCGCTGTTGTACAAGGCTGCATATTCGGCGGAGCTCAGGCGCTCTATCATGTTCGTGGCATTCTGGAAGCTGACATAGCCGCTGTATGATATTTGCGGCTTGCCGGTCTTTCCGCGCTTGGTAGTAATCAAGATAACGCCGTTGGAAGCCTTTGAACCGTAGATGGCGGCCGAGGCAGCGTCTTTCAGTACGGAGATACTTTCAATGTCGTTGGGATCGATGGCATTGAGTGTGCCCGATTCCACGCCGTCTATCAGGATGTAAGGGGAAGCGGTGTTGAGCGTACCTGTACCGCGTACACGGATGTTGCCGTTGTCTTGTCCCGGAGCTCCGTTTGTACCTGTGATGGTGACGCCCGGCATTAATCCTTGCAGGCCGTTGGTGAGGTTTTGGATAGGACGGTTCTGAAGTTCCTTGCTGTCAACGGTAGCTACTGAGCCGGAGAGGTTTACTTTCTTTTGTGTGCCGTAGCCCACAACTACTACTTCGTTCAGCATTTCAGAGTCTTCTTTCAGACGGATGTCATAGTTTCCTGCGGCATTCACCTTTACTTGGCGGTTGATGTAGCCGATATAGGAGATAATCAGTGTGGAGCCTGCGGGTACGTTCAACGTGTAGCGCCCATCCAGGTCAGTGATGGCTCCGATAGTGGTTCCCTGTACGGACACGTTAGCGCCGATGACAGGCTCACCCGTGTCGTCCGAAACTATTCCCGAAATCTTCACCTCTTTCTTTTGTTGGGCAACGGAGGCCTTCTTACTGATAAGGGTGATTTGCAGGTTGGCAATCTCAAAGCCGAGGTCGGTGTTTTTCAGCAATTCCGTTACAGCTTTGCCGACGGTTGCCTGCTTCACGTTCATGCTGACGGTTTGCTTCAGGTTTACTTGTTCAGCGTCATAGAAAAATGTGTAGCCCGATACTTGTTCAAATTTGTTTAGGGCTTCTTTTAGAGATAGATTAGAGAATTGAATGGAAATCGGCTTGTCAATCTTTTCGCTCTGTGAAAAGACGTTGATAAAGCTAAATAACAATGTGAAAAATAGTAAGCATAGTTTTTTATTCATAGCTTTGTAAATTAAAAGTTAACTATTTGGGTCTTCGGGATAGAGAGATTTGCGACATTTCCCTGTCACTTTCCGTACCCGTGGTTAATTAATTGTTTTTTGCAAGATGGAGATGCTGCCGATGGGCAGTGTCTCCTGTTTTTTCTTCGTTTGGGGTGTTAGTTCATAGGCATTGTTGTTTTATTATAAATTATACAATAAGGTTATCGGTTTACTTACTTCTTCTTACTGAATATCTGCAACCTGTTGTCTTCGTCAAACTGATACCCCACGGGGTTGATGCGTGCTATCAGTCTCATTATTTCTTCTAAAGGCTCATTGCGAAGGGTGAAGGTGTACAGATATTTGCCGGCCAGTGCCGGTTCCAAATCTATTTCTACGTTGTACCATCGGGAAAGATAACGGCAGATGTATCCCAACGTTTTTTGGTTGAAGATAATTTGTCTTTGTGCCCAAAAACTGTCAAATCCCACATCTCCATTCTTTATCAGCAGATTGTGGGTCTTGCGGTCGAAAAGGGCTGTCTCACCCGGTAGCATCTTACGGCTTTCGCGTGAGGTTTCCAGTCCTACCGATCCTTCTATCAGGCTTATCTGCACTTTGTCACTGTGCGCCATGTTTCGTATATTGAACTTGGTTCCGTAAACCGTAAGCTTTACGCCGTCCATCTGTACAACGAATGGATGTTCGGCATCGTGAGCCACCTCGAAGAAGGCTTCGCCGTTCATGCTCACCTCGCGGTAGCCTTCGCGTGAAAGGCGGCGATAGTTCAGTGAAGTGTTGTTGTGCAGCCACACTTTGCTGCCGTCGGCCAGCAGAGCCTGCGACTTTCCGTTGAGGTTAGTGAACTGCACTTCCTGAGCCGCCATGTTTTGTGCTTCCTTCATTGTCAGGTAGGCGGCCCCGCTTATCATTACGGCCAGGAAGATGGCTGCCGCTGCCGCATAGCGCATGAAGAAGAAAGACGGCTTTGGATTCTTCGCTTTCTTATCGGCGATGCGTGCCTGCAACTTCTTCCAATAATAGTCTTTGTCGGGAGTATATGTTTCGGTTTCTTTTTGAATGTCGAGCCAAAGGCCGGATAATCTTTCATATAGGGCACGGTTCTCGGGCAAAGCCGTCCACAGCTCCAATTCTTGCTTCTGTCCGTCACTTTCTTCGTGCTTCAGACAAGCTATTATCAAGCCCCAGGGTATATTCTGCTTCATGTTTTCTTCTTACTTCTTACAAATATGACACATGAAGCGGAAAGTACCCTTACTCCCGGATGGAACTTTTTTTCGAGCTTCTGTCAGTCTCTTGCCGGCAAGTTGGTGAGGTGTTGCCTATATATTGGCAAAATAAGTATATATAGCCCAAGATATTACGCTTTACTTTACGGCATCTTGGTTTGTTGCCGGATGTAAGCTTTTAGAATAGGTAAGAATAACTTTTATCAAGATATTTACGGATATGCTTCAAAGCCTTTGTAATCTGCGCCTCCACTGTCTTTACGGAAGTCTGTGTCTTTTCCGCTATTTCTTTGTTTGTGAGATTCTCTTGCCGGCTTTGCCGGAACACCTCCCTGCATTTGTCGGGCAGGGAACAGACGGCTTCCTCTACCAAACGGTTCAGCTCTTTTGCTTCCATGTCGGCGTCTATGGTGTGGCTGTCGCTCAGTGTTTCGCAGAATTCATCAACGGGGCAAGTCTGTTTGTTATCGCGCAGAACGTTCAGGCAACGGTTTCGGGCCGCTTGAAATAGATAGGCCTTGATGGTAAGCCTGATTGTGAAATTTTCTCGATTGGTCCATATATACATGAAGATGTCCAAGGCGATTTCTTCTATTAAGGTTTCATCCTTGAGATATAGCTTCATAAAGCGGCATAGAGGAACGAAATAAGTGTCGAACAAGAGTTTGAAGGCTCGTTCGTCACCGCTTCGCAGTAGCTTTAATGTCTGTATTTCATCATTTATAAGCATTATACACAAGGTTTTTAGCTTACAAATGTAGAAATAATAATAGTATATGCAAAAGTGTTCCGGCTATTTGTCCCGTTTGCCGGGGAGAACTGTCAGGTTTCGTTAGCCCGCAGTCCGAACGATTTGCATGTCATTTCTTCTACCTTCACTTCCCATATTTTGACGTGTCGCACGGCAGGGTCGGAGTATGTGCACTCATTGTCGGTGTGCCGGCTCATGAAGAAATCCAGCACCTTGCGCTTTTCTGCCATATCTTCGATGAACTGCACTTTTCCGCGGCAGATGACGCTGCGCGACTTCATGCTGTAACTGCATGCCACTTGCCGGTGCATATACACCAGCTCGTGCCCTTCGCAGAAGGTGATGCAGACTTGCGGATGCTGTGTCGCCAGCTCCACCTTGCTGCCTTCGGGGCCGGAATGCAGATAAACCGTTCCGTCCCGATAGGCAAAGTTCATGGGTACTACATACGGGTTGCCATCTGCATCCGTGATACCTACCATGCAATAAGGACAATGATTGATGATTTCCTCTATCTGTGCAAGGTCTGTGATGGTAATTGTTTTCATAAACTGTCTTCTGATTGAAATATTGGGCAAAGTTACGTTATTCTCGCATTTAAGAAGAAGGAGGATAATGCTTTTTTGAATACTACATACGGAATTTTAGAAAAAACGGAAGCAATATAAAAATGAATAATATAGTCTTTGTTTTTAACTATATAATCTGCTTTTTTAGATTAATGTTCCATTTCTTCAAGATTACGGTTTTTCTATACTTCACCGTTTATGTATTTTTGCCAAATAACTAAAAAGATATAAAATTATGAAGAGTGGATTGTGTATGAAAGTGTTTATCATTTACTGCTTATTGGGGACTGGGGTTTTAAGCTCTGTTGATGCACAAGTGTTATGGGATTTTAAAGTCGGAGCCTCTTATCACAATGTATGTGATGAACGCAAATTGGATTATATGGGTGAACTTGGCATAGACATACCCATCAAAGAAAAGTTTTCTTTAGAGGCAGGATTGCGTTATAAGAATATATTATTTGTAGATGATCTGGATAATGTTGATTATGATACTTATAAACCATACGCCGCTGACGGTGAAGATATACGGGCCAATATTTTGGAGTTGCCTGTTAAGTTTGGATATAAGTTGAGGCTTGCAGAAAATTCTAATTTGAGGTTTGGAGTAGGCCCTTATGTCTCGGCGGGGATGAATGGGTCAATGAAGTTGTTTGGAGCTGGAGTAACGAGTTGCGTCGTTTATGAGTATAAAAAAGTAAATGTTGGCTTGAATTATAATATAACTTGCCATGAACCTTATAAGAACATGGCAAAAGAAGGCGTTTTCCTGACTATTGGGGTGAAGTTTGGAAATAGCGTTTGGCGAGGGATTGGAACAGGATTGGCTGCTGTAGGCAGTGTAGCGGGGAGTGTGGCAGATGCTTATACGGAAAGTACAGGGTCTTCTTTCGTGAATGATAATGTTGATAATACGGGAAGTGGATATAGTGTAAGTAATAATACGAATGGTTCTGCATCAGGCTCTACGAGCAGAAGTTCATCAAATAATAGCGTTAGTGATGTTCAGGCCAAGAATACAGATAGCAATACTTATAGCAAGGATGAAAGTCTGTTGGTTAAAATGAACACCTATTATGAACGGGACTATAATGATTCAGACAGGATAAGTATTCAATCTCGAATGAAGTCTATAAGGACAAAATGGGAAGGACGTGGGTTTAAAATGCGTCATTCTCAATGGGAAGACTGGGATGGTAGAAAGAAATAAGGAATAGAAGGCTATTTTTGCGGCTTTATCATTTCTGAAATAATAATGGGCTAAACAGATATTAATGCGAGTAATCTGTTTAGCCCTCTTTTCTTTTGCAGGGTTCCTTTGCTTATTCTTCTACACTAATGCAAAGTCCAACTGCTTTTTTTCCAGATTGGCGCGTGCCACTTTGATTGTAATGCCGTCGCCCAAACTGTAAATGCGGTTCTTGCGGCGTCCGCGCAGGCAATAGTTCTTCTCATCAAATTCGTAATAGTCATCATCGAGGTCACGGATAGGAATCATGCCTTCACACTTGTTCTCATTGAGTTCTACATAGAGCCCCCATTCCGTCACGCCGGAAATCACTCCGTCGTAGGTCTGTCCCAAATGCTCGGTCATGAACTCCACTTGTTTGTACTTGATGGAGGCGCGTTCGGCATTGGCCGCTATCTGCTCCATGGAACTGCTGTGTTCACAAAGAGCTTCGTATTTCTGCTCGGACACGCTGCGCCCGCCTAAATCCAGATATTTGGTAAGCAAGCGGTGCACCATCATGTCGGGGTAACGGCGGATGGGCGAGGTGAAGTGGGTATAATAATCGAATGCCAGGCCGTAATGTCCCACGTTGTGTACGGAGTAGCGTGCTTTTTGCATGGCACGTATGGATACTGTTTCGATGAGATTTTCTTCTTTTTTCCCCTGAATGTCATCCAACAAGTGGTTGATGGACTTGGAAACATCCGTCTTCGTCCCGCCGGTGCGCAGCTTGTAGCCGAAACGTGCGATGAACTGTGCCAAGTTGTCAAGCTTCTCCGGATCGGGCAGGTCGTGGATGCGGTAAGGCAGCACTTTGGCTTTTTTGCCTTTGGGCACGCGGCCTATCTTCTCGGCAACGGTACGGTTGGCGAGCAGCATGAATTCCTCCACCAATTTATTGGCGTCTTTCGATTCCTTGAAGTAAACGCTGACAGGCTTCCCTTTTTCATCTATCTCAAACTTCACCTCGTAACGGTCAAAGTTGATGGCGCCTGCCTTGAAACGGCTTTCGCGCAGCAGCTTGGCAAGTCTGTCCAATTGCAGGACTTCTTCCTTGAAATCCCCTTTTCTCGTTTCTATGATATTCTGTGCTTCTTCGTAGGTGAAGCGACGGTTGCTTTTGATTACGGTATGCACTACGCGTGAATTGTTCACTTCCCCTTTTTCCGTCATTTCGAAGATGACGGAATAGGCCAGTTTCTCCTCATCGGGACGGAGGGAGCAGATAAAGTTGCACAGCCGTTCGGGCAGCATGGGGATGGTGCGGTCCACAAGATAAACGGATGTGGCACGCTTTTCGGCTTCCTTGTCAATGATGCCGCCTTCTTTTACATAATGGGTCACATCGGCAATGTGCACGCCTACTTCCCAAAGCCCTTCCTTCAGTTTACGGATAGACAAGGCATCGTCGAAATCCTTTGCATCCTTGGGGTCTATGGTGAATGTGGTGACGCTCCGGAAATCTTCACGTTTGGCTATTTCTTCAGCAGGTATCTCGTCGGATATCTTGTCGGCAGCGTTTTCTACGGCAGAAGGATATACATACGGCAGACCGAATTCGGCCAGGATAGCGTGCATCTCGGTGGTATTGTCTCCGGTGCGTCCTAAGATGTCGATGACCTGCCCGATGGGGTTCTTTGCCTTGTCGGGCCATTCCACTACCTTCACGATGGCTTTGTCGCCCGTCTTTCCACCTTTCAGCTTCTCCTTGGGGATAAAGATGTCGTTGGCAAGTGTGCGGTTTTCCGTCACCAGGAAGGCGTATGACTCGGCTACTTCCAGTGTGCCCACAAAGGTATCGTTGGCTCGTTCCAGGATTTCGGTCACCTCTCCTTCAGCTTCGCGCCCGCGGCGTTTGGCGTAAAAGGCAATGCGCACTTTGTCATTGTTCATGGCATGTGCCGAGTTGCGTTCGGCCACGAATATGGGGTCGCCGCCGCCTTCGGGGATGAAGGAGTTCTTGCCGTTGCTCTTGCGCTGGAAAGTGCCCGTCATCTCGGTTCCGTGGCAGTTCAACTTGTATTTATGCTTATCCACTTCTGTGATGTAGTCGTCGTCCGACAGTTCGGAAAGGATATCCATACACAGCATTTTCAGGGGATGTGTCGTGAGGCGCAGTTGCTCAAAAATGTATTTCAAGGACAGGACTTCGTCTTGTTTTGTGTGGAAGAAGTCCAGCAATACTTTGACAAGCTCTTTTTTCTTCATCCGTTTGCCGGCTTTCTTTTCTTTTTTCTCTTTTGTCTTGGCCATAATATATACTCTTATCATTTATCTTCCTTGCAAAGTAAACAAATTATTGTTTTCGGTAGTTCAATCTCACTCTAAAATCTTGCTATCTTACTGAAAATAATGCAAGAACGGCTGTTCGTAATGGATTTATGTGCTATCTTTGCAACGACTTAGCAATGAACGAATGGAAAAACAATCTCAAAACAACGGTGATGCGTCACGCGAAAAAGGCATTTATCGTGTGACGATAACGGGAAGTATAGTGAACTTTTTATTGCTCGTCTTCAAGTTCTTTGCAGGCATTGCGGGGCATAGTGCCGCTATGCTGGCAGACGCAGTCCATTCATTGTCCGATTTCATTACGGATATCATAGTGATAGTTTTTGTCCGCATCTCTGCGAAGCCCGAAGACGAGGGACATGATTACGGTCATGGCAAATACGAGACACTGGCTACTGCCATTATCGGCATTTTTCTTTTGTTTGTGGGCTTCGGTATATTCTGGAATGGGGTCACGTCTATTTATGGTTTTCTCCGGGGAGGTACTTTGCAGGAGCCGGGGATGTTGGCGCTGGTTGCCGCCCTTGTATCCATTGTTTTTAAAGAAGTCTTGTATCAATATACGGTACTCGCAGGTAGAAAACTGAACTCACAGGCAGTGGTGGCCAACGCATGGCATCACCGCAGCGATGCACTTTCTTCCATAGGTACGGCCATCGGTATTGGTGGGGCCATTCTTTTGGGGAGTCACTGGCGGGTACTCGATCCGGTTGCTGCTGTGATTGTCAGCTTTTTCATAATGAAGGTGGCTGTCAAGCTGCTGATACCTTGTGTGGATGAACTGTTGGAGAAATCATTACCTGCTGATGTAGAGAGCGAGATACAGAAAACCATTCTTTCGTTTTCCGGAGTGAGTTCCCCTCACCATCTCCGTACCCGCCGTATCGGTAATTGCTATGCCATTGAGGTACATGTACGTATGAATGGGGATATTTCGTTGGAAGAAGCCCACCGCACGGCAACTGCCATAGAGGAGAAACTGAAAGGGCAGTTTGGGAAAGGCACTCATGTAGGTATTCATGTAGAGCCGGTAAAGAAGGAAGAGAACGGGAGTGCTATATAATAATTAAGAGAACTTATTTAAAGTGGAATCGGTTTTAATTACAGGTGCAAGCGGATTTATCGGAAGTTTCATCGTGGAAGAGGCGTTGAAACGCGGGTTTGGTGTATGGGCAGGTATTCGTTCATCCAGCAGCCGTGAGTATTTGCAGGATCGTAAGATACATGTCCTCGAATTGGATTTTGCACATCCCAATGAATTACGGGCGCAGTTATCCGGTCACAAGGGTACTTATAACAAGTTTGACTACATCATCCATTGTGCCGGTGTCACCAAGTGTGCAGACAAGAATGAGTTTGACCTGGTGAACTATCTCCAGACGAAATATTTTGTAGATGCGTTGAGAGAATTGAATATGATTCCCAAACAGTTTGTATTTATCAGTACGCTCAGTGTATTCGGCCCTATCCGTGAAAAGACTTACGAGCCGATCAAGGAAAATGATATTCCGGCTCCAAATACTGCCTACGGCCTTAGTAAACTGAAGGCTGAACTTTATTTGCAGAGCATTCCTGGCTTCCCCTACGTCATCTATCGTCCTACGGGTGTTTATGGTCCGCGTGAGAAAGATTATTTCCTTATGGCGAAGTCCATCCGGAAGCATACCGACTTCTCGGTGGGATTCCGTCGGCAGGATCTGACGTTTGTTTATGTCAAAGATATCGTGCAGGCGGTATTTCTTGGAATTAAAAAACAAGTATCTCGTCGCGCCTATTTTCTGGCAGACGGAGAGGTGTACCGGAGCCGCGCGTTTTCGGATCTGATACGGAAAGAATTGGGCAATCCATTGGTTATTCGTCTGAAATGTCCGTTAATTGTATTGAAAATAGTATCTTTGCTTGCTGAATTCTGGGCAAAGCGGCGCAAGACGGTCAGCACGCTCAATTCGGATAAATATAGAATCATGAAACAACGCAACTGGCAGTGTGACATTACCCCGGCAATTGAGGAACTGGGTTACAGTCCTGAATATAAACTGGAACAGGGGGTAAGAGAAACAATTGCTTGGTATAAAAATAAAGGATGGCTTTAGACTTATTCAAGAAGGTAGAAACCCGTAAAGGGCTTTTTGCAGTAGAGAAGATCACACTGATATACACATTGCTGACTTCTATTCTCATTCTGTTTCTTTTTCAGGAAATGGATCACCCGGTGCAAATGCTCGTTGACCGTGTCCTTATTGCAGGAATGACTTTCCTGTTGATGTATCTCTATCGGCTTGCCCCCTGTAAGTTCTCTGCTTTTGTGCGCATAGCCATCCAGATGTCACTATTATCTTACTGGTATCCCGATACGTTTGAATTTAACCGCATATTTCCCAACCTCGACCATGTGTTTGCTTCGGTGGAGCAGTGGATATTCGGAGGACAGCCTGCCGTGTGGTTCTGTGACTGTTTTCCGCAAATGTGGGTAAGCGAGCCGTTCAATATGGGATATTTCTCCTATTACCCGATGATACTGGTTGTGGTGCTGTGGTACTTCTTTTTCCGTTATGAGCTATTCGAGAAGGTATCGTTTGTCATTGTGGCCGCTTTTTTCATCTATTACCTTATATATATATTCGTGCCGGTTGCAGGGCCGCAGTTCTATTTTCCCGCTATCGGGGCTGATAATGTGGCGCGGGGTGTATATCCTTCCATCGGAGACTATTTTCACCATCATCAGGAGCTTTTGCCCGGTCCGGGCTATGAACATGGTTTCTTTTATAATTTGGTGGAAGGATCCCAGCAAGTGGGTGAACGTCCCACAGCTGCTTTTCCCAGTTCACATGTAGGTATGTCCACTATCTTGATGATTATGGCATGGCGTGGCAGCAAATATCTGTTTGCCTGCCTGTTTCCTTTCTATCTTCTGCTGTGCGGAGCCACTGTATATATACAGGCTCATTATCTGATTGACGCCATTGTCGGATTCATCTCTGCTATCGGGCTCTACATAGCGGTGACATGGATGTTCAAGCGGTGGTTTGCACAGCCCATGTTCAAGTGAGGTTTTCTGCTGTGGCAAGCAATGGGCTGACGGCATCGAAGATGCGGTACAGTTCCTCTTTCGTCTCTGCCCGCAACATGGCTATTCTTGTGTCCCGGAAGTTGGGAATGCCTTTGAATAGAGGACTCGCCGCTAAATGCCGACGTACGTGCAGGATACCTCTACGTTCGTCCAGCAGGTTGACGCTGTCTTCCACTTCCCGGCGAAGCACATTCAGCTTCCATTCGGGACTTAGGGGTGGCAGTTCTTCCCCGGTTTCCAGATAGTGCCTCACTTCCTTGAAGAACCACGGACGGCCGAAGCTGGCACGGCCTATCATGATGGCATCTACGCCGTACAGGTCGAAGCATTCTTTGGCTCTTTCGGGGGTTGTGATGTCGCCATTACCGATGACGGGGATATGCATGCGTGGATTCTTTTTCACTTCACCGATCAGTGTCCAGTCTGCCTCGCCGGTGTACATTTGTGCACGGGTGCGGCCGTGGATGGTAAGTGCGGCAATGCCACAGTCTTGCAATTGTTCGGCCAGGTCAACAATGATTTTATGGTCGGCATCCCATCCGAGACGTGTTTTTACGGTGACGGGTATCTTCACAGCATCCACTACTGCTCGGGTAATCTCCAGCATCAGTGGGATGTTTTGCAACATTCCGGCTCCGGCTCCTTTACCTGCTACGCGCTTCACCGGGCAGCCGAAGTTGATGTCCAATATGTCCGGGTGTGCCTGTTCCACAATCCGGGCGGCTTCTACCATAGTTTCTGTATCTTTCCCGTATATCTGTATGGCCACGGGGCGTTCTTCGGTGCTTATGTTCAGCTTCTGTTCGGTTTTGCTCACAGAACGTATCAGAGCATCGGCAGACACGAATTCTGTATATACCATGTCTGCGCCGAACTGCTTGCACATCAGGCGGAAAGCAGGGTCGGTGACATCTTCCATGGGAGCGAGAAGTACGGGATATTCGCCCAAGTCTATATTGGCTATCTTCATGTGAAATCTATTTTGTGGGCAAAGTTAATCATTCATAAGATAAAAAAAACTACCTTTGGCGAGTTAAATGATAGAGTAATCACTAATAACTACAATTCGGATGAGAAAACTTTTCTTCATGGCAGCGATGTGCATAGCAATGTTGTCGATGCAGTCGGCCGGTGTTTATGCACAAGATGTGAACGGCAAGTACAAAGAGACTCTTTACAAGATGATGGATAAATCGGGTGGGCTGGAAGCCGTGAAACAGATGGTTCCGCAACTTGTAGGAATGATGAAGCAGCAGGCTGCATCGCAGCCCGATTCTTTTTGGGAAGATTTCACCAAGCGTTGGACCAAGCAGTTCATCGACAAGATGGTGGAGAGATATGCCCCTATTTATCAGAAATATCTTACGCAGGGAGATTTGGAAGCCATCTTGGCTTTTTATGACACTCCCGTGGGACAGAAGATGTCTGCCGCTACGCCTCCCATTACTAAAGAGGGCATGCAGATGGGGCAGCAGCTTGGCATGGAAATCGGTCAGCAGATGCAGAGCGAGATAGCCAATATGGTAAGTAAATAAACGTTTTCTTTCTCTATGAGTTTTATGAATTCTTCTCGACTTTCTGATTTTGAAATCATGGCGCCTGTCGGCTCTCGCGAATCTCTTGCGGCAGCCATACAAGCAGGCGCTGATTCTATCTATTTCGGCATTGAGAACCTGAACATGCGTGCTCGTTCGGCAAACACCTTTACGATTGATGACTTGAGGGAGATAGCCCGAACCTGTGATGAGCATCGGATGAAAAGCTATCTCACCGTCAATACCATCATATACGACCATGATGTACCTTTGATGCGTACCATTGTGGATGCGGCAAAGGCGGCAGGCATTTCGGCTGTGATTGCAGCAGATGTGGCGGTGATGAGTTATGCTCGCAAGATAGGACAGGAAGTGCACCTCAGTACACAGTTGAATATCTCCAATGTGGAGGCACTCCGTTTCTATGCCCAATTTGCCGATGTCGTGGTACTGGCGCGTGAATTGAATCTGGAGCAGGTAGCGGAAATCTACCGCCATATCCGTGAGGAAAACATCTGTGGACCGGGTGGAGAACAGATACGCATCGAGATGTTCTGCCATGGTGCGCTTTGTATGGCCGTGTCCGGCAAATGTTACCTTTCATTGCACGAGATGAATCATTCCGCCAATCGGGGCGCCTGTATGCAGGTATGCCGCCGCAGCTATGTGGTGCGTGACAAGGAGACGGATGTGGAACTGGAAGTGGACAACCAATATATCATGTCGCCCAAGGATCTGAAGACCATCCACTTTATGAATAAAATGCTGGATGCCGGTGTACGCGTCTTTAAGATTGAAGGCCGTGCGCGCGGTCCCGAATATGTTCGTACAGTAGTGGAATGTTATAAAGAGGCCATTCACGCCTATCTTGATGGCAGCTTTACCGACGAGAAGATTGCGATTTGGGACGAACGTCTGAAGACTGTTTTCAATCGGGGTTTTTGGGATGGTTACTATCTGGGACAGCGTCTGGGCGAATGGACAAGGAATTACGGTTCTGCTGCTACGGAGCGTAAGATTTATGTGGGTAAGGGTATCCGCTATTTCAGCAATATCGGAGTGGCTGAGTTTTTGGTGGAAGCTGCCGAGGTCAGTGCAGGTGACAAGTTGCTGATAACGGGCCCGACAACTGGAGCTGAGTTCCTGACTTTGGAGGAGCCTCGTGTGGATCTGAAGCCTGTGCATACAGTGTGCAAAGGGCAGCATTTCTCGATGAAATCGCCTAAAATACGTCCCAGCGACAAGCTTTATAAGTTGGTTTCCGTGGAAGAACTGAAGAAGTTCAAGGGATTGGATGTAGAGAAACAACGGGGCTGATCCCATAGGAAAATAATTGAGGAGCACTGTATAAAAGAGTATTATCACTGTATTATTTTGATTTAGGTATTTTAAAGAGACAAGATTATGGAGAAGTACATTTATGAATTGACAATGAAAGTACGCGATTATGAATGCGATCTGCAAGGTATTGTCAACAATGCCAATTATCAGCATTATCTGGAACATACGCGCCATGAATTTTTGATTTCCACGGGAGTCAGCTTCGCCAAGTTGCATGAAGATGGCATCGATCCGGTGGTGGCACGCATCAATATGGCATTCAAGACCCCTCTGAAAAGCGGAGATGAGTTTGTCTCCAAACTTTACATGAAGAAAGAAGGCATCAAGTACGTTTTCTATCAGGACATTTTCCGTAAAAGCGACGGTAAAGTTTCCTTGAAAGGTGTTGTAGAGACTGTCTGTGTGGTAAACGGCCGTCTTGGTGACAGTGAACTGTTTGACAAGCTCTTTGCTCCTTATCTGGGAAACGATTGATTCTTTTCAATGAACAACGACGAACGTATTTGCAGCATAGCCCTGACACTTTGTTCCGGTATTGGACGTATAGGGGCAAAGCGTCTGATAGATAGCATAGGCAGTGCCTCCGAAATATTCGGGCGGCGGAAAGAACTTCCCGAATTGCTACCCGGCATCAGCCCTGTCGTCATTGCTGCCCTTGATAACCCTGCCGCTTTCCTACGTGCCGAACGTGAGATGGAGTTTGTGGAGAAAAACCGCCTCACTTGTCTGACCTTGAAGGACAAAGCCTATCCCAGTCGCTTGCGTGAGTGTGAGGATGCTCCTGTGGTGTTGTTTTTTAAGGGAAATGCCGATCTCAACCGACTGCACGTCATTGATATGGTAGGAACGCGGCAAGCAACGGACTATGGCAAACAGTTTTGCGCCGATTTTCTGCGCGATCTTTCCAATCTTTGTCCGGATGTGCTTGTAGTCAGTGGATTGGCCTATGGAATTGATATCCATGCCCATCGCGCCGCTTTGGCAAATCGCCTTTCCACCGTTGCCGTTCTTGCTCATGGGTTAGACCGGCTTTATCCTTATGTTCACAGGAAGACGGCTGTGGATATGCTGGCAAACGGTGGACTTCTTACCGAATTTCTTACGGAAACCAATCCGGACAAGCACAATTTTGTTGGTCGCAACCGTATTGTGGCAGGTATGAGTGATGCTACCATCGTGGTAGAATCGGCAGCTAAAGGTGGATCTCTCATTACGGCGGAACTGGCCGGAGGCTATCACAGAGATTGTTTTGCCGTTCCCGGTCGCATTACGGATACTGCTTCCGTGGGTTGCAATCGATTGATACGCGACAATAAGGCGGCGCTTGTGCAGAGTGCGGAGGAGTTTGTGCAAGCTATGGGATGGGCTTCACCACGAGAATCGTCTGGAGTGGAAGGCATTCAGCGTACCTTTTTCCCCGAACTGACGGAAGATGAGGAACGGGTGGTGCGTATCCTGATGCGTCAGGGAGACTTGCATGTCAACGCTTTGGTGGTGGAAGCCAATGTGCCTGTAAACCGTATGAGTGCCTTGCTGTTTGAATTGGAAATGAAAGGAGTGATAAAGGCGATGGTGGGTGGCGTCTATCATCTGTTGGGGGGGATCTGACAAACTTGTTCTTACTATTTCCCGTTTCCGTATTTTGTGATAAATTGTTCCGGCCGGTCAGTCGCTACTATATCCACACCTAAATCCACAGCCTTTTGGTTCTGTTCCGTTTTGTCGTCCAGTCCCAATATCAGGGCGTTCACCAGTAAGCCTTGTTCGTGACATTGTTGCACAAACTCCGGTGTCAGCGAGTCAATCTGTATGGTGACAATGTTAGGTTTCAGTTCATTGATTACCCTTTTCAGTTCTCCTGGATTTCTTACATAGGCTTGCAGAGTCTTCACTTCGGGGGCGATGGCTCTGAAGCGTTTCGTGTCACTTTCTTCATAGAAAGAGAAATTACAATTTTCCAGCATGCCTTCCTGCCTGATCAATTGCAGCATCTTGTGCATATCTCCGTTTCGGAAGTCCACCGTGAGCTTCATCCCGTTGAGTCTGGCTTTGTGCAGTAGGTCGGCAAAGCGCGGTATGCGTTGACCGGCAAATTCGGGGGCAAACCAGGAGCCTGCATCCAATGTATCAATGTCGGCGGAGAGCCACTCTTTGATGTTGCCCGTTCCGTTGGTGGTGCGGTCTAACATAGAGTCGTGCAGCACGTAGAACACACTGTCCTTGCTGATGCAGATATCACATTCTATGTTTCCGGCTTCATATTTGATGCATGAGTCAGCCGATGCCATGGTATTCTCGGGAGCAATGGCAGTTGTGCCCCGGTGTCCGCTTGCAAGGGGGACTTTGGCGGATGGAGAAGTTCTCCGGGTGCATCCTGCGGCAAGCAGACCCATTACAAACAGTATGTATATCACATTCTTCATTCTATGAAAAGATAAATAGGAAAATTTTGCCGAAGATAATGCTTTTTTATCACTCGGCGAAATCTGAAGGGGCATCTTTTTGAAGGTGGTGTGCTTGCATGAAGGATATTGCACCGAGCTTTTTGTCGATGTAGTGATAAAGTGCCTGTCGGTAATGGGTGA
Source organism: Bacteroides helcogenes P 36-108 (assembly GCF_000186225.1). NCBI lineage: Bacteria > Pseudomonadati > Bacteroidota > Bacteroidia > Bacteroidales > Bacteroidaceae > Bacteroides > Bacteroides helcogenes. Next base: position 1,063,357 of record NC_014933.1, read on the forward strand.
GATGGGACTGTGGTTTAGTTCATCAGTTTTCCGGTTTCCCACTTTATCTTCGGATAAGCTTTGCGCAGGTTCTTTTCGCTGTTTGAGATGCTGCTGCCTCCTGAAGTAGCGAAAGGTATGACCGTCTTTCCGCTGAAATCATAGCTTTCGAGGAAGGTGTTGATGATGGTTGGTGCAAGGTCCCACCAAATGGGGAATCCCACGAAAACGGTATCATACTGCTTCATATCGACTATTTTGCCGGAGATTGCAGGACGCGATGAGCTGTCTTTCATCTCTACCGAGCTGCGGCTGTTCCTGTTGTGCCAGTTCAGGTCGGCGGAAGTGTAAGGCTTCTGTGGTTTGATTTCGTAGAGGTCGGCTCCGATGTTTTTTGCCAGCTTTTGGGCGGCGCTTTTTGTAGTGCCCGTGCAAGAGAAGTAGGCAACCAGTGTCTTGTTTGTACTCATTGTTTCTTTGCTTTGTGCCATTGCGCCTGTGGTATAGACCAGGGCGAGGAGGGCGATTAATAGATTCTTCATGTTCAGTTCTTTTTAGTATCACTGCAAAAGTACGGCAATTATGGTATAAGGTTGTTATACAGATTACTGATTATTCAACCCTTTTTACTGGCTACATCTCTTTTGTTTTGATTCACAGTGTCTTATTTTACCAATAGCTTGATGGTATGCAAGATTAAGATAGGAACTTTTTTCATTGTTGGACATAAAAAAAGGAGTACCGCTGTACTCCAACCTTTGTTAACCTTAAATCTAATACTATGAAAAAAATCACGATACAAATGTATGGCTTTTGTCCGTATGCTCCAAATATAAGTCCGTATCTTGCCCGTTTTTAAAACTCTTTCACTTCTTTTTATTGTTCTCGTGCACGGAATGACGTTATGATTATCTTTTTTTACTTTGTTTGACGAAATGACAGCATCGTTCTCGGTGGAGAATGGGGGATAGAAAAACTCCTCTGCCGAGAAGCCGGCAGAGGAGTTTCCTGTGATATTAATCAAATATAGTGAAAGCTGAGTGATAAACTTGAGCCTGCTCAAAGGTTTATCCAAAGCGCTTCCTGTATTAAAATGTAGAAAGAGTCGATTAATCTTTCAGTTTTGCAATGATAAAATCACGGTTCAAACGTGCGATGTTGCTGATGGAGATGTTCTTCGGACATTCGGCCTCACAAGCGCGCGTGTTGGTACAGTTACCGAAACCGAGTTCGTCCATCTTGCTCAACATGGCCTTGGCACGGCGCAATGCTTCGGGTTTGCCTTGGGGAAGCAAGTTCAACTGGCTTACTTTGGCAGATACGAACAACATGGCAGAACCATTCTTGCAAGCAGCCACACAAGCACCGCAACCTATGCAGGAAGCGGCATCCATGGCTTCGTCGGCAATCGGCTTCGGGATCAGGATAGCGTTGGCATCCTGAGGCGCACCCGTACGTACGCTGACGTAGCCGCCGGCTTGCATAATCTTGTCGTATGCCGTGCGGTCAACCATCAGGTCCTTGATGACCGGGAAACCGGCAGAACGCCACGGCTCAACTGTAATGGTGTCACCGTCATTAAAGCGGCGCATGTAAATCTGGCAAGTAGTGGCGCCTGTTGCGGGGCCGTGCGGGTGTCCGTTGATGTACAGGGAGCACATACCGCAGATACCTTCGCGGCAATCATGGTCGAATACAACCGGTTCTTTGCCTTCACTGATAAGCTGTTCGTTCAGAATATCCAGCATTTCGAGGAATGAAGTATCGCCCGGAATATCTTTCATTTGGTATGTTTCAAAAGCGCCTTTTGCTTTCGGACCCTTCTGGCGCCATACCTTGAGCGTAAATGATATATTTTTATCCATTTTCTTTAATTCTTTAAATGTTCAACTTCCCGATTAGCTCTTGTAGTTACGAGTCTGTACTTTGATTGCCTCATAAACCAGCGGTTCTTTCAGCAACACCGGAGCCTTTTCGTCAGAGCCCTGGTATTCCCAGCAAGCAACGTAGAAGAAGTTTTCGTCGTCGCGTTTGGCTTCGCCTTCTTCGGTCTGGTATTCTTCACGGAAGTGGCCACCGCAACTTTCATCACGGTTCAGGGCATCGTAAGCTATCAGCTCGCCCATGATGATGAAGTCATACAGGCGGATTGCTTTGTCAAGCTCTACGTTCATGCCCTCTTTTTCGCCGGGGATGAAGAGGTTGGTTTCGAATTCCTTGCGGACATCTTTCAGCTTCTTCAAGCCTTCCTTCAGACCTTCGGCGGTACGTCCCATTCCTACAAACTCCCACATGATGTGACCTAACTCTTTGTGGATGGAGTCAACGGACTTCTTGCCCTTGATGTTCATCATCCAGTCAATCTTTTCCTGAATGGCTTTTTCTGCGGCGGCAAATTCGGGCAGGTCGGTAGAGAAGCGGGGAACGGTAATCTGGTCTGCCAGATAGTTCTGGATAGTGTAGGGCAGTACGAAATAACCATCGGCCAAACCTTGCATCAGTGCGGAAGCGCCGAGGCGGTTTGCTCCGTGGTCGGAGAAGTTACATTCACCGATAGCGAACAAACCTTTGACGGAAGTCATCAGTTCGTAGTCCACCCAGATGCCACCCATTGTGTAGTGGATAGCCGGATAAATCATCATCGGATTGTGTTCCGGATTTACATCGGTGATTTCTTCATACATGTCGAAGAGGTTGCCGTAACGCTGGCGTACCACGTCAACACCCAAGCGGTTGATAGCATCGCTAAAGTCGAGGAATACGGCAAGGCCTGTGTTGTTTACGCCATAGCCTTTATCACAACGTTCTTTGGCTGCACGGCTGGCAACGTCACGCGGAACGAGGTTACCGAATGCCGGATAGCGGCGTTCCAAGTAATAGTCGCGGTCTTCTTCGGGAATGTCCTTGCCTTGCAGTGTGCCTTCTTGCAGCTTTTTGGCATCTTCCAGTTTCTTCGGAACCCAGATACGCCCGTCGTTACGCAAAGATTCGGACATCAAAGTCAGCTTGGACTGCTTGTCACCGTGAACGGGGATGCAGGTCGGGTGAATCTGTACGTATGCGGGATTTGCCATCCATGCACCCTTGCGGTAGCAGGAAATGGCTGCTGTGCAGTTGCAGGTCATGGCGTTGGTAGAGAGGAAGTATGCGTTTCCGTAACCGCCGGTAGCGATAACCACTGCATGGGCGGCGAAGCGTTCCAGCTTACCGGTTACGAGGTTTTTGGCGATGATGCCGCGGGCACGTCCTTCCACGAGCACAACGTCCTGCATTTCATAGCGTGTAAACAGCTTTACAGTGCCCACATTCACCTGGCGGCTCAATGCGGAGTATGCGCCTAACAACAACTGCTGTCCAGTCTGCCCTTTAGCGTAAAATGTACGTGACACCTGTGCGCCACCGAAAGAACGGTTGTCCAGCGTGCCGCCGTATTCGCGGGCGAAGGGAACGCCTTGTGCAACGCACTGGTCGATGATATTGTTTGATACCTCTGCCAGACGATAAACATTGGCTTCGCGGGCACGGTAGTCACCACCCTTCACGGTATCGTAGAACAGACGGTAAATGGAGTCGCCGTCGTTTTGGTAATTCTTTGCAGCATTGATACCCCCCTGTGCGGCGATGGAGTGCGCACGGCGCGGAGAATCCTGGATGCAGAAATTGAATACTCTGAAACCCATTTCACCGAGAGAGGCCGCAGCACTGGCGCCGGCAAGTCCGGTTCCTACTACGATGATGTCCAAACGGCGTTTGTTGGCAGGGTTTACTAATTTTTGATGAGCTTTATAATTGGTCCATTTCTCAGCTACCGGTCCTTCCGGTATTTTAGAATCTATCTTAGTCATAATGCTATTACAATTTAATCATTTACAATTTACTTTCTTAGCAAGCGGCGCCGCACATCATTGATTTGATGAAGAATACGACAACTACCAGAGCGAAGCATACAACAACGATAGTGGAGTAGATGTTGGAGATGCATTTCCAACGGTTAATCCATACTTTGTTGTTCCAGCCCAAAGACTGCATAGAACTCCAGAAACCGTGAGTCAGGTGGAACCACAGTGCACCCAGCCAAACGAGATAAAGCACTACGAATACCGGGTTTGAGAAGGTGTTCTGGATGTGATAGACACCGTTGGCTGCATACGCCAAAGTGAGGGTGTCGGCATGCATACCCATGTTGTGCATCAACTCGGGAAATTGCATTTTTGCCCAGAAGTTTACCAAGTGCAAGCCTAAACCTACAATTACGATGATGCCCAGGACGAGCATGTTTTGGGAAGCCCATTCCACTGTTTTGGGTTTGTCCACTACGGCATAACGCTCGTTGCCGCGCGCTTTACGGTTTTGCATTGTCAGCCAGAAAGCGTAGATAATGTGGATGATAAACAAGGCAGCCAAACCTACCGTAGCTACCAGCGCATACCAGTTTGCTCCCAGGAACTCACAAACCATGTTATAGCCATCAGCCGAAACCAATGCAACAAGGTTCATCGCCATGTGAAATGTCAGAAACAGGACAAGGGCGATACCGGTAACGCTCATCACCACTTTCCTTCCTACAGATGAATTACTTAACCACATAAATGATTGAATTTAAATTATTTAATAGTTAGAAAATATTTCCTACAAAGAGACTTCTGTAAATGTTTCGCAAAAATAGGGGAAATCCATTGATTAAACAAGGAATTAAAGAAATTATTCCGTAATAAGTCCGGGGAATTGCATCTATATATCTGACGCGTTGCATCTATATATCCCGTAAGCCAGGGATATAGATGCTACAAATCGGCGGATTCTGTGTCGTTGTTGTCTTCTCCGGCCTTCTCTTTGCAGATAATGGTGATTTTCTCTCCGTTGGCTGCACGCTTTCGCAGCGAACGGGGCGTATCGCCGAAAGAGTCTTTGCAGAAATGTGCGAAGTGTGACAGTGAATCAAAGCCGTAACGGGTGCTGATGGCTGATATGCGCTGCTTGGTATGTTGCAAGTCGTTCAGGATGCCTTCACGCTTTTTGTCCAGAATCCATTCATAGACCGGTACGTTATACATATTTTTAAACAGTCGGCGAAACGTGGCTGTCGTATATCCTCCCAAATGGGCGAATTCTTCCACATTCTTCACTTTGTCGTAATTCTGCATGACGAAGTAGTGGAAGCTTTCGGTATAAGTGCTGATGGGGTAGAAAAACGTGCTGATCTGGTGTAAAGGATAATAGCAGGTCAGAATATAGACCAATTCCTGACATTTGAGATTGATATACTTGCCGCAGGTCGGTGTTTGTTCTTTGAGATAGTCGGAGAGGTCTTCCAATAAACTTCTCAATTTGGGTATGGCCACCAACGGACTGTATGTCAGCGGAACTTCCGAACGGTTGAGTATCTCCTTATACCGATCTTCGCAAAGTACGGGAAGTTCGGTAAACCAATATACAATATATTCCACATCGGTCAGTGCTAATAATTCCACTTTGGAGCCGATGGCTTGTAGGATGAACTGGTGGCTTTGCAGAGTGGTTCCGGGGTATTCCTCACTGTTGACAAGCAGTTCACCCTTCAGCATAAAAATCATGCAGTTCTGTGTGCACTTTTCGGCAGAGAAATGCTGTCCTTTGGAGAACTGGTTATAAACCAATGCTCCTTCTGAGATTTGGGGACATAGAGTGCAGTCACTTTGTCGGGTGCAGCAAGTATCCATTGTTATGAAATAATAGGCAAATTATTAAAAATGTGGGAGCAAAGATAGAATATTTTTGTGGAAACTCTAACTATTTCAGCTATCTTTGCGACCAATTAACACAAAGATTTTATGAAGAAAAGTCTTTTTTTTGTATATTTTGTTTTCCTTGTTGTATCAAATTTATCTGCCCAGAACTGGGATATCAATACTGTTCACCGGATAAACGGTTGGGACGGCAAGTTTATCCGCAATTATAATAAGGTGATTTCGCGTTCGGAACCATACGTTGCTGTCGGCGTGCCGGTGGCGATGGCGGTAGCCGCCTGGATAAAACATGATAAAGACCTGCTGAAAGATGCCGTCTATGTGGGAACAAGTGTCGCCGGAGCGTTTGTGGTGACTTATGGTATGAAGTATCTGGTGGGCCGTGAGCGTCCTTACGAGAAATATCCTGACCGGGTGCATCCGTATAGCCATGAAAGCAGTCCTTCATTCCCTTCCGGACATACGGCAACGGCTTTTGCGCTTGCCACCTCCTTGAGTGTAAAGTATCCTAAGTGGTACGTCATTGCCCCGTCCGCGCTGTGGGCGTGTTCGGTAGGTGTATCGCGCATGAACGAGGGAGTGCACTATCCGTCGGACGTGCTGGCGGGCGCTGCCATTGGTGCAGGGTGTGCCGTGGCCAATATTTATATAAATAAGTGGCTGAACAAGTTGCTTTTCGGAGAATAGCGAAGCCTGTTAGGAAAACAGTACAGATTTAGTATATTGAGTTATAGTTGCGTTACCAATTATCTATTTCCTTCCTTTCAATTTAAGTTTTACCACAACTGGATTACTATCTTCTGTCAAATCAGGGAAAGGAGATTTCGCACCCTCTTCAAAGAACTTAAAGGCATCTACCAATAGATAGAGATATCCATTCTTTTGAAAAGATGTCCCATGATATATAAGGTTAGAAAAATCAATAGAAGGACAATACTTGTCTACGTCATTCTTAAACAGTTGAGAGAAAGTATTGCCCCTTCCGTTAGCAGAGCAAAAGCCAATTCCTGATTTTTCCATATTTTGATAATAATAATACAATAGGCCATTTTTCAAAGCGCATATGCCCAATAATCTCATTTTATTAAGGTATTCATTAGTGGAATAATTATCAGATCCTGCTTCAAATATAGTTTGCCAAGCATAGTCCGCTGCATTTTTCGGTTGTTTAATTATGTACAATGGACGTAAGTCTTTCCAGTCTGTTGTACAAAATACGGTATCTACATTTGACGGTTTAATCCATAATAATGAATCATTTATGACACCTCTATAAGCAGGGGCACATGGACTTATGGCATAACCACCAATAACTTTTCCTTTGATATCAAAATGATAATTCCTTAGCTTTAGGATGACGGAATCTGAAGACAAATCACGGACAGTGAAGAAAAACAAACTATCCCGATTAATTTCCGAATAATGTTCATAAGGAGCGTTATTTATATATCTATAAAGTTCGGTATTTTTCCAAAAAGCAAATATATCTTTCGAAACTAAACCGGTACGTTTCCGTTCCATTCCTGTAAAAATGCCATCCAGTGTAAATTTACAATAGTCCACTTTCCCATAATCGTTGACTAATACATAATTTTTATCTATATTAAAAACAGAACGTCCTATCTTTTGGGCTACTTCATCCGGCCCTTGTCCCTTTTTAAAGAGAGATTTTATATATGCTCCTGTTGAATCATATTTGTAAATATCACCTATGGCATCTACATATATATTTCCTTTGTTGTCTCCTGCCAAATATGTCGTGAAGATATCGGGAATCAAAGGTTCTTCGGAAAGCTTTATGTATTCAATGCTTTCCACAAAATCAGATAGTAGTTGTGGGCTTTCCGAGTATTCCACGTCACTCAAATCAATGATGTAGGGAAGTTGTGCCTCCGGAGTATCTTGACCGGATGGTTTCTGAGTGGAAGTACAACCGAAGCATGCTATGGCGATTAGAATCAGATAAGTGTATTTCATAATTTATCCGTGTTGAGTGATATTGCTATTTATCTGCATATAAAGTTTTCCCTGTATATTGCGCATAATGAAAGAGGAAGAATAAGTGAGAATGTTTTGTTACAAATATAGACTTTATAAAATGGGGAAAAGACTTTTTGTAGGGATAAAGTATCAAAACATGTCATCAAACATATTTGTAATGCAAAATAATAACATTGAGGGTAGGATTACGAAAGAAAGTGATGGATGAATATCAAGTTTAACTAAAAAGTAGTACCTTGGCGCATCAAAACGGCCCTAATGAGGACATTTCCTCACTATCTTAAACTGGATGTCATGGACTGCGGTCCCACCTGTCTGCGGATGATTGCCCGATGTTGGAGTCTTCGTTTCCCACCTGTCAGGTATCTATTGGAAACTTCCCGAAAAGCTAAGGAAAAAGCTTTTGATGTTAAGGCTAAAAAGTATCGAAGTTAAACGAAATCTCTGTTCGCAGCGTGCGAACGGATATTCACAGGCTGCGAACGGATATTCAAAGCTTGCGAACGGATATTCACAGGCTTTGAATAAAGTTTAATAAAAAATTCCGCCAACGGGTGATGAAGAATATAAATACGTAGAATCTCCAATAAATAGATACCTGGCAATAAATTGTTAGTCAAATATTAAAAGTCGTTCCTGAAAAGTATTGATAAGTTATGGATTCAGAGCATAATTGCACGGCGGTGAAAATAGTGTTAATGCCTTTCTTTTCTCTGTAGGAAGTCGAGTGATTCCGTTTTTTTAATTTATATTTGCGCCATGTATCTATAATAATTATGAAAAATGGGGGCACTAATTGTTCAATGAAGCGTACGGGTTCAACTGTAACTTGCTATTGTTCTGCTTGATGTAAGTGCTAAGTAGAGACCTGTTGATTTAGTATATTGAAGTTGCTATTTAAACCAATTAAACAAAATGTCGTTATGAAAAAATTAGTTTTTTTGATGCTTTCTCTTGTTATGCTTGCTTCCTCGTATACCTCTGTTCCCGACGGAGCCTTGAAAGGTGTGCTGTCCGGCACGGTGAGTGGCGTAGATAGCGCTTATATTGTTCTCAAGATGTGGGATATAGAAGTGCACGGTGCTCTGAAGACTATCGACTCAATTCCCGTTGTTGGTGGAAAATTTGAATATAACTATTACGAACCTAATGGCTCACAAATGGTCAAGGTGTTTTTGCAGAGAAATGACAGTACACAACAGGTGGTGTTTTTTGTGAACCCTTTTGTAAAAAAGAACTATACGTTCCATTGTGGCGATATATATCTTGATAATTCCCGGACTACTATATACCTTGATTCTCTATGTACGAAAGGAACTATGGCCGGGGAGATTTCGGCTCGGATTGAAGGCTCTGTAGAGACGGATATAATGTATAGAAAAGTAAATGATGAGATTTTCGTGAACCACTATTTTGATAAGGAAGGTGTCTTGACTAATCCGGACTTCATACGTGAAAATCCCAAAAGCTACTCTTTATTGAATTCAGTTTATGAATCTAAAGGCCAATATAAATCTTTTGTTACTTTAAAAAGTCACTTCAATCTATTTGATGTCTCCCTAAAAGAATCTCCGTTGGGAAAAGAAATGCAGGAGTATTTAGCGAGAGAAGAAGCGTTGGCTAAAAGTGGAATAGCCAGGGATTTCAGCTTTTATGATTTAGACGGAAACAACTACCACTTTAAGGACTTCATTGGAGACCGGAAATTGGGGCTGATTGTCTTCTGGGCAAGTTGGTGCGGCCCTTGCAAAGCCGAACTTCCTGAACTGAAAGACTTGTATCGTCATTATCAGGATCGCGTCTCTTTTGTCAGTATGAGTATCGATAAGAAGTTTGAAGATTGGTCAAGGGCTGTTCGTGCCGATAATGTGGATTGGCCCAGTCTGTCCGGACATCCGGAGTCTGCAACCAAGGTCGTCGATGTGTTTCATACATCTGCCGTTCCTACTTTCATCTTGGTTGATGACAGGGGAAATATATTGTTCAGCAATGTCGGGGGCAGAGCAGAGATAGATGGCGTCAACCGCTTTGTTCAACTGAAAGATATAGCTAATCTGATGGATAAATACTTGATGCGATGAGACTGTAACTTTTTCATTTACTTGTTTATCTCAATCCCCTTGTATCTCGCTTTTGTTGACTACCACTTTTATTCTTAAGGGCTTCCCTTTGCGGACAATATCATACATTAGTGTATCTTGTTTTTCAAAGTCATCCTGTTCCTTATAAGTGAAATTTTTGTAATGCTTTCCATTGAGCGCCTTTACTTCATCACCTTCCTTCAACCCTGCGTTTTTATAATAGTTTCCTTTACTATCAGCCATTTTGGTAATAATCCATTTTTTCTGCGAGTTCATTTCAACTGAGAGGTGAAATCTCCTATGTAGTGGATTTATGATGCGACGAAAGTTTGATACAGGTTGCAAGCCTAATTGTCGGTGTTTCATATCGAAAAAAACGTTGAATCTTTTTAGAAAATTTTGTCCAATCAAGTAATGGGAAGGTCCTATATTAATATTGTCGAAAGTGTAAATACGTAGTGAATCTATATCGAAAGAGTCTGATAATGTAGCATCTACCGTGCAATATCTGTGATAGCTTCTTAGATATTTAGTCCATACAGTGTTTTCCTGCTTATTGAAGAAAGCAAATTCTTCGGCTTTAGACATCAATACCATATCCCATGCCATTCCTGTATCTATCATAAACAGACGTTTCATAGTCATTGTTGTATTATCAGAGCTTTTTACTTTGATAGGTAACTTTACATAAAGCAGGCTTGGGTATTCTTTTTTCTTAACCAAAGGGAATATGAAGCTATTCTGAGGTATCTTAAAATCATACGCTGTATGAATTTCCATATAGCCATGTTCAAAGTTAAGCTCCCATACGTATGTGCTGTCATTATAGGGGATATTAATTATGCCTTCCGAATTAGTCGTATTCATATATTTCTTCCAATTGTAAATTTTTACGCCGTCATACATCATCTTTTTATCGCCAATCTTGACTGTTGGCGCATTGTTGTATATAAATGAAGAAACAGTGGATTTTGTCCAACCTGATCCGCTTTGTAGAATAGTATCAGGTATTAGATTATGCATAACGTCAGGATGCGTAGCACAAAATGAAGAATCTAATATAAGATATCCTCCTGTATCAAAACCTAAGCGAGCCTTTATACTGTCATTCAGTGATACAGATAAAACAATTTGTCGGTCTTTGGGGTCTATGTTGAAATATGATTTGTTTTCGTTTATTTCTACTTTTTGTTGGCAAGCGTAAATTGAGTATATACTTATACTCAATAGAATGGGAATGAAATGAAGTGTGTTTTTCATATATTTATTCTTGATGCAGGTGTGCCAAAACAGTTTCTGAGCAGCTTTAGTCTTTTTTTAAAGCTGTACAATTGTCTATTGTTCATAGGCTTCTTTCAATTTAATTTTCACCAATACCGGATTGCTTTCTTCTGTCAAATCCGGAAAAGGAGATTTCGCTCCTTCTTTAAAGAATTCAAATGCATCGACCAATACGTATAGATATCCATTCTTTTGAAAATGCGGCTGCGACAATATGTCTAATGAGGTCAAACAATCATCCAAATCGTTCTTAAAGGATTTAGTGGAGCAAGTTAATGCTTTTTCTCCATGTTTGCAGAAACCTGTTTTCTTAGAAGTGCTATTCAGTTCGCTATATAAAAAGAGTACACCAGATGGCAGTGGATATACTTCATGTACCCGATATTTACCATTTATCTCACTTATTGAGACATCGAAAACTCTAAATCTTATGAGCATGGAGTAATTTGCATCTCTCTCATGGTGTTTTATGACGTACCACGGTTCCCATTTCAAAGCATCAGTTGTTCTAAACAGAGTGTCTTGGTGAACATGACGAATACATAATACGGAATCTATAGTCTGAAGATACAAGGGGTAGGCTCCTTCTTGCATCAGCCCGTACCCCATCTCTGCTTTTATATGAAACAGGGAATTCTTCATTTTATAAACAATGCTGTCTTTAGAGAGGTCTTTGACATACCATAAGTAAGCCCCGTCGTAATTCACTTTATCTCCACGATTGGGGTGAACGGGTATAGAATAAAATATTTCTTTATCACCAATACTGGCAACTATTTGTTTATAGAAGCCCGGGCCTTCCTCTTTAGAAATATCATCTAAGAAATCCCCGTTCAGAGAATATTTCCTGAAGCTTTCTGAACCATAATTATTAACTAAAACAGATTCTTCCTCCGAGTTATAAATGCCAGATCCTAACTTTTGTATTACTTCTTCCGGCCCTTGTCCGAACCTAAAAAGAGACTTCACGAATTCTCCCTTAGGAGTGTATTTGTAAATGAGGCGATCGTCTATATAAATATTATTATTGCGGTCTAAATAGAGAGTGGTCAAACCAAGATCTCGTAATAATGGCTCTTCTGACAGACGAATATAACTGATGCTATCGGCAAATTCTGACAGACATTGCGGTGTATCCGAGAATTCCAGTTCAGACAGATCAATAATGTGGGGAAGTTGTGCCTCCGGAGTATCTTGACCGGATGGTTTCTGAGTGGAAGTACAACCGAAGCATGCTATGGCGATTAGAATCAGATAAGTGTATTTCATAATTTATCCGTGTTGAGTGATATTGCTATTTATCTGCATATAAAGTTTTCCCTGTATATTGCGCATAATGAAAGAGGAAGAATAAGTGAGAATGTTTTGTTACAAATATAGACTTTATAAAGTGGGGAAAAGACTTTTTGTAGGGATAAAGTATCAAAACATGTCATCAAACATATTTGTAATGCAAAATAATAACATTGAAGGTAGTATTACGAAAGAAAGTGATGGATGAATATCAAGTTTAACTAAAAAGTAGTACCTTGGCGCATCAAAACGGCCCTAATGAGAACATTTCCTCACTATCTTCAACTGGATGCCATGGACTGCGGTCCCACCTGTCTCCTTACAAGAAGCAGGTGATACAACTCATGTTGGGAATGCTGTGTGTAAGCTTGCTTCAACTGATATTCCCGTTCCTGACGCAATCACTTGTGGATGTGGGCATTCGCGACGGAAACCTTGGCTTCATCACACTGATTCTTGTGGCTCAACTGGTTATCTCTGTTTCGCAGCTATCGGTAGATTTTATCCGAAGTTGGATATTGCTTCACATGAACACCCGTATCAATATCTCTCTGATTTCGGATTTCCTTTCTAAGCTGATGAGGCTTCCTTTGCGCTTCTTCGACACCAAAATGATAGGCGACATCATGCAGCGTATCGGCGACCATAACCGCATCGAGACTTTCCTTACCGGATCATCGATCAGTACACTGTTTTCATTCGTCAATTTCTTCATCTTCGGCTTTATTCTGGCTTATTACAACTGGACGATATTGGGCATCTTCCTCTTGGGAAACGCATTCTATATAGGCTGGGTGCTATGCTTCATGAAGTACCGCCGCGAACTGGACATCCGGCGCTTTGCACAGGCATCCAATGAACAAAGTAGCCTGATACAGTTGGTTACCGGTATGCAAGAAATAAAGCTGAACAACTGTGAAAAGCAAAAACGCTGGCAGTGGGAGCGTATTCAGGTGAAGCTGTTCAAAATAAGTGTAAGAGGCTTGGCTTTGGGGCAGTGATGCAAGAGGGCTTTATCTTTTCAGACACCATAGCCAATAATATTGCCGTGGGCAGAAGCAGCGGTTGCTGATAGCACGCGCCGTATATAAGAATCCGGAGTTTCTGTTCTTTGACGAAGCCACCAACGCGCTCGACGCTAATAATGAAAAAGAAATTATGGAGCATCTGCATGAGTTCTATCGTGGAAAAACGGTCGTGGTAGTGGCTCATCGCCTGCTTATATCATCCCTAAGACGTCCGGAAGAATAGAGCAGCTATATGTGGAGAACAAACAACCCGTTCGTGAAGGGGAACTTATAGGTGTGATACAAAATACTGCCAACACGGAAGATATTTTTTATTTGCGCGAGAAATTGAAAGAATGGAAAAACTCAGGTTCATTGGTAGAACGGATAGACATGTTGTTTTTTCATCGGATTCCTGAACTTGGATCTATTCAGACAGCCTATTCTTCCTGCTTGCTGGCCTGGAGCAACTACCTGCAGCATATGCAGGAAAACCGAATTTATGAAACAGAAGTTATAAATGCCGTGGCATCTATGCAGGTGGCCTTGGCTGAATGGGAAATGAATTATCTGTTGATGAGTCCCGTGGATGGTACGATAGCGTTTATGCAGCTATGGAAGCTGAATCAGAATGTGGAAGTCGGCGAAACGATGTTTGTTGTCATTCCGCAGAATGCAGTACAACCTATGGGAAAAGCGCTGTTGCCGATGGAGGGAATAGGCAAGGTAAAAACTGGGCAACGGGTCATCATACGCTTGCCGGCTTTTCCGGAACAGGAGTTCGGATTCATTGAAGGACGAATTATGTCCATATCGCCCGTTCCCGATTCCGAAGGCTGTTATGTATTAGAAATTATACTTCCTTTGGGAATGGAAACAAGCTATGGAAGGAAACTTCCGCTGATAAAGACAATAGAGGGTACAGCCTCTATTGTAACCAAAGAGAAGAGTCTGCTGGAGAGGCTGCTTAATCTGAAGTTCTGACAAGATAGTCGATTCTGTTGTCTCTGCCTGCAACCGGGATCAATAAATGATATATTATCGTTGTTATCGGATGATTGTGCTGTAAATGTTCTTATTCAGTATCTCTAATGCCTGTTGCACACTCTTGTTCGTACCGTTCATCACCCGGAAGTATTCGTTCATGTCCCATAGGTCACGGGCAATAAGAGCTTTAAGCTGCGTTTTGATTAACGGCAGCGATTGGTTGTACTGCTTCTCATCGAACTTGATTTTCTCTTTATCGGCAAGGGTGTGTATTTCGGTGAGGAAAGTGTTGTCTATCTCAAATTTGTCATTGAAGGTCTCAAACTTTTTGTATCTGTTTTGAAGCTCTTTCCTGTGCTTTTCAATGTAACCGGTAGTTGCCCTGATTATTACACCCTTGGCTACAAGGTTGCGGTGGTAATCCGTATATTGGGTGGTATCTATCGGAACGAAGAAATCGGGCATAATACCGCCACCGCCATAAACGGTGCGCTTCAGACGTTTAGTCAGAACTTTCAGTGAGTCGGCAAAGTGGATGCTGTCCGCATGGATCATTTCTCCGTGGTTAAAGCGGTTTGCCAGTTCCGAATTGTACCTTTCCTGACCGTCCACATTTCCAGGAGTGCCGTCAAGGTTGGCGGTGTTGTCGTAGGGCTTTTGGATGCAGCGCCCTGCAGGAGTATAATATCGGGCGATGGTCAGGCGTATCATCGAGCCGTCCGGCAAGTCGATGGGACGCTGTACCAATCCCTTGCCGAAAGTGCGTCGTCCCACGACTACGCCTCTGTCCCAATCCTGTATTGCTCCTGTCACAATTTCACTGGCAGAAGCTGAATATTCATCTACCAGTACAATGAGACGCCCGTTCTTGAAGTTTCCGTTTCCTTTCGCAAAGAAGTCACTGCGATGGGAGGTACGCCCTTCGGTATATACAATCAGTTCTTTTTGTCCGAGAAACTCGTTGGCGAGGTCTATGGCCGCATTCAGATAGCCACCGCCGTTTCCTTGCAGGTCAAGAATCAAGTCTGTCATACCCTTCTTCTGGAGCTCCTTCAAGGCCTTTGTAAATTCTTCGGCAGTGGTTGCGGCAAAGCGATTGATGCGTATATAGCCTGTCTGGGGCTGTATCATATAGGCCGCATCCAAGCTGAAGATAGGTATTTTGTCACGTTTTACGGTGAAATATAGCGTATCGTCCACTCCGCGGCGTACTACGGTAAGTTTCACTTCTGAGTTTTTGGGGCCGCGCAAGCGTGACATAATATCTTCCGTACTCATTTTCACACCGGCAATGGCGCTGTCATTGACAGATACGATACGGTCGCCGGCAAGAATACCTACTCTCTCGGATGGTCCGCCCGTTACGGGTTGTATGACGAGCAGTGTGTCTTCTATCATTTGGAACTGTACTCCGATACCTTCAAAATTACCTTGCAGTGGTTCGTTCATTTTCTTCACTTCTTCTGCGTTATTGTATGTGGAATGAGGGTCAAGTTGTGCCAGCATTTTGATGATGGCTTCTTCCACTAACTTGTTCTCGTCCACCTTATCTACATATAAGTTGGTTATGAAAAACTCTGCCATCTGTAACTTGCGCAGGGCTTCGTTATTCTGTTTCTGAGCCTGCACCGTCACTGCGCATATACAAATTATAATAAATAGGATTCTTCTCATAAATATAGGTAATTAATTGTCTTGGTACTATCTCAATTCTCCTCCTCCGGGGGGGAGGAGAGTTGAGATACTATTGCGATATAAATTGGTTACTGATTATTGTTTCTTCATAACTCCATCCCTTTCGGTATGAACATGCTGATGTCCTTGCCGTATTGCAGCAACTCGCGCACGGTGGTCGAGCTGACACAAGTCAGTTCGGGCTCGGTAAACAGAAGAATGGTTTCGATTCCGGTCAGCTTGCGGTTAATGTCGGCAATGGTTTCCTCGTACTCGAAGTCCTTTACGGTGCGGATGCCACGTATGATCAAGTTGGCGTTCATCTGCTTGGCAAAGTCGATGGTCAGGCAGTCATACGATTGTACGATGACGTGTGGCTCATTCCAGTAGAGGTTCCGTATCATCTCTTCGCGCTTCTCGGTGGGGAAGTACGTGTTTTTGTTCTCGTTGATACCGATTCCTATGACAATTTCGTCTATAAAAGTCAGTGCACGGTTCACTACCGAGTAATGTCCGATGGTAAAGGGGTCGAATGTTCCCGGAAAGATAGCCCTTCTCATGATGCTAAATCTTCTTCTATAACCAGATTGTTGATAATAAAGTTTTGCCGTTCCATGGTATTCTTGCCCATATAGAATTCCAGCAGTTCTTTTACAAGGTCTGTCTTGCGCAGAGACACTTGTTCAAGGCGCATATCCTTACCGATGAAATGCTTGAACTCATCGGGAGAGATTTCTCCCAACCCTTTGAATCGTGTGATTTCAGGGTTCGGCCCCAGTTCTTCGATAGACTTGATGCGTTCGTCTTCCGTGTAACAGTAGTTGGTTTTCTTCTTGTTGCGTACACGGAAAAGTGGAGTTTGCAGGATATATACGTGACCTTTCTTTATCAGGTCAGGGAAGAATTGCAAGAAAAAGGTGATGATAAGCAGGCGGATATGCATGCCGTCCACGTCGGCATCGGTAGCTACAATCACCTTGTTATAGCGCAGGCCTTCAATGCCGTCTTCAATGTTCAACGCTGCTTGCAACAGGTTGAATTCTTCATTTTCGTAAACCACTTTCTTGGTCAGCCCGTAAGAGTTGAGTGGCTTGCCTCGCAGGCTGAATACTGCTTGGGTATTGACATCACGGCTTTTGGTGATGGAACCGCTGGCAGAGTCTCCCTCGGTGATAAAGATGCACGATTCGGTTTCTTTGTCCTTTCCTTTTCCATCGTTCAGGTGGAAGCGGCAGTCACGCAGTTTGCGGTTGTGCAGATTGGCTTTTTTGGCACGTTCGCGTGCCAGTTTAGTGACGCCCGCAATGGCTTTGCGCTCTTTTTCGGAGTCCTGAATTTTTTGCAGCATTACTTCGCTGACCAACGGATTCTTGTGCAGGTAGTTGTCCACTTCTGTTTTGATGAAGTCACCTACATATTTGTTGACACTGACACCACCCGGCTCCATAGAGGGAGAGCCTAACTTTGTCTTGGTCTGCCCTTCGAACTGCGGTTCTTCCACATTGATGGCAATGGCGGCCACAATACCATTCCGAATATCGGAGTATTCTTGGTTTTTATTGTAGAATTCCTTGATGGTCTTTGCAATATGCTCTTTCAAAGCACTCTGATGAGTACCTCCTTGGGTAGTATGCTGACCGTTTACAAAGGAATAATATTCTTCACCGTATTGGTTGGTGTGCGTAAAGGCTATTTCAATATCTTCCCCTTTCAGGTGTATGATGTCATACAGGCCTTCGGCAGTCATGTTGTCTTTCAGTAGGTCTTCCAGTCCGTGACGGGAGAGGATGCGTTGACCGTTGTATATAATGGCAAGCCCTGTGTTCAGGTATGTATAATTGCGTAGCAGATTTTCTACAAACGTATTTTGGAAAAGATAGTTCAGGAAAAGCGTGCTATCCGGTTCGAAGAAAATAAAAGTTCCGCTTTCTTCCTCGCTGCTTCGGGTTTCATCACTTTGAAGCACGCCTTTCTCAAAAATGGCGGTGCGCACTTTGCCGTCACGGTAACTGCGTACTTCAAAACGACTGCTGAGGGCATTGACGGCTTTGATACCTACACCGTTCAGACCGACGCTTTTTTTAAAGGCTTTACTGTCGTATTTGCCACCGGTATTGAGTTTGCTGACTGCTTCGATCAGTTTGCCTTGAGGAATACCCCGCCCGTAGTCGCGTACACTCACGCGGAGATTTTCTTCGATAGTGACTTCTATTCGTTTGCCGGCTCCCATTTTAAATTCGTCGATGCTGTTGTCCATTACTTCTTTCAACAGCACATAGATACCGTCGTCGTTTTGTGAGCCGTCGCCAAGACGGCCGATGTACATACCGGAACGGACACGGATATGCTCCATATCGTCCAGATGACGGATATTTTCTTCCGTATAGTCCACCGATTGTCCGTTTGATTGCAAGCCGTTTTCTACTTCTTCCATAATTCTTTGAATGTACTGTCCTCTTTATTCTATTTTTTTTGTGAACGCCCTGCGCCGTTTATGTTGTTCGGTCTTGAAGTATTCCCATTGGGCTTGTACTTTACCGTTCATTTCCAGCTCTGGGTTGCTCTCTGCAAATATAAAACCTAATTTTTGATAAACCGGAATTAAATCGGAAAATAACAAAGCGTTAACACCTTTGTTCTGGTATTCGGGTTTCACGGCTACCAACAACAAATCCAGCATTTTGGCACGGCGCTTCATGAACAATGCTTTCAGCAAGTAATACCATCCCAAGGGCAGCAGACGTCCGTGAGATTTCTGTAATGCTTCTGATAATGATGGCATTGAAATTCCTACGGCAATCAATTTGTCTTCTGCATCGGTAATGAGCGTTACCATGCGTAAGTCCACGATGGGGAGATACATTTTTACGTATTGGTCGATCTGACGTTGCGATAAGGCGGAATATCCGTACAGAGGGCTGTATGCTTCGTTCATTAGTTCAAAGATGGCTTGTCCGTAGTCGCGGGCAAGTTTTCTTGCCGATGTGTACTTTTTGATTTTGAGGTTATACTTGCGTTGGATGAGGTCTGAGATTCGTTGATGTTTTTCGGGTATGGCATCTGGTATGTAGATTTTATATTCCACCCAGTCGGCATCCTTTTCAAATCCCATACGTTCCATGTGCTGCGGATAGTAAGGATAGTTGTAAGTGGTTGCCATAGTGCTCAGTTGGTCAAAACCTTCGATAAGCATGCCTTCCGCATCAAAATCGGTGAAGCCCAGTGGCCCTTGCAAATGAGTCATTCCACGGTCTTTGCCCCATTTTTCCACAGTGCGTATCAAGGCGTCGGAAACTTCCGGATCGTCGATGAAATCTATCCAGCCGAAACGCACTTCCTTCTTGTTCCAGGTCTGGTTGGCTTTTTGGTTGATGATGGCAGCTACACGTCCCGCAATCTTATCGTCTTTGTAAGCGAGGAAATATTCAGCTTCACAGAATTCAAATGCTGCATTCTTTTTTTTGTTGAATGTGTTGAGCATGTCGTCATAAAGGTCGGGAACCGAATAAGGATTGTTCTTGTATAGCTTGTAGTTGAAGCGAATGAACTGTTTCAGTTCTTTCTTTGTAGAAACTTTTTTAATTGTAATTGCCATAATTGTATATCGTTATGAGCCGGCAAAGATACACGATAATGTTTAAAATACCTCACCGAGTTATTAAAAAACGATCATTCCGTGAATATGTGTGCTGTCGTTATGTCACAGGTTGTAAATCAATGCTGCCGTGTAGGCTATGTAGCAAAGTATCAGGATGCTTCCTTCTATCCGGGTAATGGTACGTTTCCCGAAAAAGCTCCCGAATATCCAGAGCAGAATGCTTGAGCCGACCAGTACCGATAGATCCATGTTATTGATGCCTGCCAGATGCAGAGGCGTAATGGAGGCCGAGCTGCCCAAAACGAAGAACACATTGAAGAGGTTGCTGCCTATCACGTTGCCGATGGCTATTTCCGGGTTCTTTTTCAAGGCGGCCACAATGGAGGTGGCAAGTTCGGGCAGGGATGTTCCGCCTGCCACAAGGGTAAGCCCGATGACGGACTCGCTGACGCCCAAGCTGCGTGCGATGCCGCTGGCGCCGTCCACGAAGAAACTTCCACCTGCGATGAGTGCACCAAGGCCGCCGAGGATATACAGGACGGATTTCCACATCGGGAACTTCTTGATATCTTCTGTTTCCTCCTCTTTCTCTTTCGGATTATTTTGGGCGATGGCAAAGGTATAGCTCATGAAGATGGCGAAGAAGCAGAGCAGTAACAGTCCGTCGGTAATGCTGAGGATGTTCTCCTTGCTGCCGTCCAGTAGTATGTCATTGGCGCAAATCAGTAGGGTGAAAGAAGACAGGATACAAAGGGGAATCTCCCTTTGCAGAGTATTTCGGGTAACAACGATGGGAGCAAAAAGAGCAGTACATCCCACAATCATCAGGGTATTGAAAATATTACTCCCCACTACGTTTCCGATAGCGATGTCTGCGCTTCCCTTCAGGGCAGAAGATATGCTGACGGTGAGTTCGGGGGCAGATGTGCCGAAAGCTACGATAGTCAACCCGATGACGATAGACGGTATGCGGAAATGCTTGGCAACGGATGCGGCTCCGTCTGTCAGTCCGTTAGCACCCAAGAGTATAAGGAGCAATCCTCCGATAAGAAACAGTATATTCATAGAAATATAAATTTGTGCACAAAGATAATGGTTTGTTTTCTGTACTCATGATACTTTGCACTGAAATTAAGCCGGAAAGTCAAAAACATTCCGTATGTTTGAAGCATTTATTTTAGATAAATGTTTGAAAAATCAACCAAGTAGTAGATTAAGATATGGTAATTATTCGCATTCTGTGCTTTTGTTTGTTGCTGATGCCGTTCAATGACGTTTCGGCACAATTGGTGGATAAAGTCATCAATATATTCAATGAAGACAGTTTACGTGCAGCTTCGGTTGCAAAATCAGATTCCGACTCCGTTAAATTATCGTTGGTCAGGCAAGAATTGGCGACGGCGAAGTTGAATGAGGCAAATCTGCGTATGGAGATGGAGCAGATGAAGCTGGAGAGTTATGCGGTGGACTCTGTGAAGTTGGCGCGCCAGAAGCAACGCATCGACTCGTTGCGCAGAGTGACTCCCGGCATACCGGTGACAGTGGAGAATGACACTCTTTTCTTTTTATATGCCAAACGTGGCGGGCATACTCCCCGGCAGCGTGCGGAGTCCATTTCGAAAAATATCACCGATTTGGGAAAACGCTTTAACCTCCGCCCCGATTCGGTTTACATAGAAAACAGTGACATAGTGACCGATTTGATGTATGGCGATAAAGTTATCGTATCCTTTACCGACCAGGATGGATTGTGGGAGAATTGTACGAGGCAGCAACTGGCTGCCGGCAAGCGGCACATTATTGTTGAGAAGCTGAGAATAATGAAAGAAGAGCATGGCCTGATACAGTTGGGTAAGCGAATCTTTTATTTCCTCTTGGTGATTGTCGGTCAGTTTCTATTGTTTAAGCTCACCATCTGGCTGTTCAAGAAGCTCAAGGTTTGCATTGAAAAGTTGAAAGATACCAGGCTGAAACCAATTTCCATCCAAGAATATGAATTGCTGGATACGCAGAAGCAGGTAAACCTATTGGTCCTTTTGGCAAGCTTGTTGCGCTATGCCTTTATGTTTCTGCAATTGTTGTTGACGGTTCCATTACTCTTTTCCTTATTTCCCCAGACGGAAAGCCTTGCATACCGGTTATTATCCTATATTTGGAATCCTGTCAAGAGCATCTTGAACGGGGTGGTAGATTATATACCTAACCTGTTCACTATTTTTGTGATATGCTTTGCGGTGAAGTATCTGGTGAGGCTGTTCCATTATCTTGCCAATGAAGTTCAATCGGAACGGTTGAAGTTGAGAGGATTTTATCCCGACTGGGCAATTCCAACTTTTCACATTATTCGCTTTCTGCTTTGCGCCTTTATGATTGCGATGATTTATCCTTATCTTCCGGGCTCCAAATCGGGCGTGTTTCAAGGCATATCTGTATTTGTGGGGTTGATAGTGTCACTCGGTTCCAGTACGGTGATTGGAAATATCATAGCGGGACTGGTTATCACGTATATGCGTCCGTTTAAGATAGGTGACCGCATCAAGTTGAATGATACGACGGGAAATGTGATTGAGAAGACGCCGCTCGTGACCCGCATCCGCACCCCGAAGAACGAGGTGGTCACCATCCCCAATTCCTTCATCATGTCTTCGCATACGGTGAATTACAGTGCTTCGGCGCGCGAGTACGGCTTGATTATCCATTCGGAGGTCACCATCGGCTATGACGCTCCGTGGCGCAAGGTGCATCAGATGTTGATAGAGGCTGCGCTGAACACGCCCGGCGTGGTGGACGACCCCCGCCCGTTCGTGTTGGAGACTTCGCTCAGCGATTGGTATCCGGTGTATCAGGTGAATGCGTATATCCGTGAGGCCGACAAGCTGGCGCAGATATACTCCGATCTTCATCAGAACATCCAGGACAAGTTCAATGAGGAAGGGATTGAGATTATGTCGCCCCACTACATGGCTACGCGCGATGGTAGTGAGACGACTATTCCGAAGGATGACTTGCGGGAGAAAGGGAAGAAGTGATTCCCCGTATACCCCAAGACTTCAGGCAGGCTTACTTGCTGCGCGTCACCGTGTGCAGCACATTCCCGTGCTTGTCTATCATGCGCAGTTGCAGCGTCTTCTTGTCGGCAGAGACGATGGAGAAGCCGGGCTCGGGGCTGCAAAACTGCGTGCCCTCGATGGGGCTCACCTTGCGGGCCAGCGAGCCGGCAGAGTTGGTGATGTAGTCCGTATCGCTGCCCTTCACCCGTACATGCTGGAAGTTGTGGATGTGTCCGCAGATGTACATATCCACTTTGTGACGGCGCAGGATGGGGTCGAGGCGTGCCTGCATGTCGGCGCGTTCGCTTTCGTCCTTGGGCGTTTCGGCATAGATGGGGTGGTGTCCGGCCACGATCACCCAATCTTCCTTGGCGGCGGTGAGCACGGAGTCTATCCACGCCAGTTGTGCCCGGTAGTCTTGGCGGCAGGCATCGGGATAGGTGTCGCTCTCGTTGCGGTACTTGTCGATGAGCGGGGCGGTGTCTATCCAGAGGACGCGGAGGGTCATGCCTTTTTTCTCGAAGACTTTGGTGTAGTAGCGGGCGGGCATGTTCCATCGGCGGGAGACGTTGCTATAATCCATCACGGCCTGCGTGTTGCCGCGATACTCGTGGTTGCCCAAGAGGGGGAACCAGTTGATCATCAGTTCGGGATGGGAGTAGATGAGTTCGTAGTTGGTCATCCACAGGGGGTCGCTTACGCTCTGCACGCCCTCGAAGTGGTGGATGTCTCCGGTGGCGAGGACAAACTCGGGGTCGGCTCCGTTCTCGGCCATTGTGCCCATCAGTTCGGCAATGGGTTTCTGGTCGTAGTAACCGTTGCGACCCAGGTCGTTGGCCACGTAGAAGTTCAGCTTCTTGTCGAAGACGGAGTAGTCGGTGATTTGGGCGATTGCCGCGTTGCCCAACAGGGCGACGAGCAGCAGGAGGAATAGTTTCTTCATTGTTGTTTTCATTACTTGTTATTTTGAAGGAGTTAAAGGGAGTTACCGTTCGCTTTGCTCACTCAGGGAGTTATCGCCCGCAGGCGGGCTGAGGAGTTAAAGGCCGATACTCCGCAAACTGAGAGTTCATTGTTTATTGCTTATCGTTCATTGTTTATTGTTCATCGTTTATTGTTCATAATTCAGGTGCATCGGTTTCTCCGTATTCAGTTTTCCGCTGCGGGGGGGATGCCGAAGCTTGTTTAATGATTTCTTTTCAGGCACGGAATTCACGGATTTCACGGATTTGCTTTTTCTTTTTCTGCGTTAATCTGCGGTTTCCGTGCCTAAAAGGATTTCGCTCACTCAGGGCGTTAGAGGCCGATAGTGCTACGAAGTTCATTATTCATAATTCAAAAGGCGCTTCTGCTGAAAACTCTTTACGTTCCTGCCGCCTGCCGTTTCCGCCGCTTTGGAGAGTGCGGATGCCGGAAGAGTCTCCGTACCCCCGTCAGAAGTGCTTCTGGAGGGGGCGAAAAATGGAAGCGCAAGGAGTGAAAAATGGAAGCGCATGCAGTTGAAAATGGAAGCGCATGCAGTTTCAACTCCTTGCGCTTCCATTTTCTGCTCCGTGCGCATGTATTTCCGGGTCTGTGCGGAGGGACTGATAATTCTTTACAATCAGAAGTTTATCTTTACGCCCGCGTTTACCCGCACGCCGTAGTGTTCGCTCTGCATGGTGCGATCCTTGCTGCCTTGATAGTAGCGCAGGGGTTGGTTCAGCAGGTTGGTGGCTTCGGCGTAGAAGGTGGTCTTGAGCTTGCGGCCGAAGGTGTAGCTGGCGTTCACGTCCATGTAGTTGACGGCATCGTAGTAGCGGTCGTAGAACTTCTCGCTGCCCATCTCGTCGATGAAGGCGGAGGCGTAGTTGTAGCTCCAGCGGATGTTGAGCCCGTACTTCTCGAAGAAGAGGGAGGCGTTGGCGGTGTGCTCGGGCGAACCGGGCAGGCGCAGTCCGCTTTCGTTCTCGCGGCCTTCAAAGTTGAAGTTGTTCACACGGCTATAAGAATAGGTGTACGTGCCGTAGAAGCCGATGCACTTCAGGGCGGGGGCGATGAAGCCGAAGTCGCGCTGGTAGGCGAGTTCCACGCCAAGCAGGTCGGCGTCGCCCGAGTTGCGG
The DNA here is from genome assembly GCF_000186225.1 of Bacteroides helcogenes P 36-108. Classification (NCBI taxonomy): domain Bacteria; kingdom Pseudomonadati; phylum Bacteroidota; class Bacteroidia; order Bacteroidales; family Bacteroidaceae; genus Bacteroides; species Bacteroides helcogenes. The sequence continues at coordinate 1,088,136 of NC_014933.1, forward strand.
GGTTGGCTGAACTTGGTGTAGGAGTTGCCGTTCCACTGGTAGTTGCGCAGGGTCTGGTCTACGATGAAGTCGTTTATCTTCTTGTAGAACACGCCGGCGCTGACCAGCCCGATGCTCTTGAAGTAGTATTCGCCGTTGAGGTCGAAGTTGTAGCTGATGGTGGGGCTCAGCTCGGGATTGCCCACGGAGATGGAGTTGTCGCTGCGCTTGATGCTGATGTTGGGCGCAAGGGCGGCGTACTTGGGGCGCGAGATGGTGTTGGTGAAGGAGGCGCGGAGCTTGAAGTCGTCGTTCACGTCATGCTTCACCAGGACGGAGGGCAGCACGTTGAGGTACGTGTGGCTCTCGTAGGGGGTGCGGGTGGTTTCGTCACTGTCGGCGTCGTACTGGCTGCCGCTGTACTTCACGTGGGTGTTCTCCAGGCGGAGTCCCAACATCAGGTCCCACTTCTTGCCGAACTTCTGGTCGTAGCGCAGGTAGCCTGCCGTCACGGTCTCTTTGGCGTTGAAGTTGGTGGCGAGTTCTGCGGGCACTTGTGCTTTCTCAAAGAGGGTGCTGTTGTTCAAGTCCAGGTTGCCTAAGTATTCCTTGCTGATGAAGTTGCCTGCCGCGTACTGGCTGCCGGGCATGTATCCGCTGCGTGTCTGGTTGGTGAGGGCGGCCATGTTAGCTTGGTCAAATCCGGTCTCGTCCAGCGGGGTGTATTCGTAGAAGTCCACGGTCTTGTCTTTGGTCTTGTGCACCATCTTGGCGCCGAAGCGCAGGGCGTTGGCATAGAAGCCTTTCTTCAGGGGCAGCTTGAAGTCGAACTTCGCTTTGAGGTCTTTCTCCTGAATGTCTTCCTGCTGCTCGGTCACTTCCTTCAGACTGAAGTTCTTGTTGCCCAGCAGGTCGGCGGTCATCGTCATGGACGAGCCGTCTTGCGGGGTGAAGAGCGGCCGGCGTTCGTCCGTGAGGTCGAGGTCGAACTTCTGCTTTTTCAGTTGATAGTCAATGTATCGTTCGTTGGGGCGTTCCTCGCTCGCTTTGGCGTAGTTCAGGCTCCAGTCCATGCTCAGCTTGCCGAAGAGGTGCTCGCCGCCTAAGGTGAAGTCCATCGTGCGTTGGCGTTCCAGGCGGGCGTTGCGGTTGTCGGGGCTGCCGCCTTTGGTCTGGAAGCGCACGGTTCCCTTGTCATTGATGGAGCAGTAGTCGTTGCCGTTGTCGTCTTTCTCAAGGTTGATGCCCTTGATGGTCGTGCGGTAGCGGTTCTCCCAGTCGTTGCGGTTGTTGAAGATGCCCTTGAAGGTCAGCTTGTGGTTGGCGTTGAACACGTAGTCCAGCGCGGCGGAGTAGCTCTGGCGTTCGCGGGTCAGGTAGTATTGGCGTATCTGATAGTCGGTCAGGGTCACTTCGCCGGAGTTCGCGTCCTTGTCCCATACAAACTCCACGTCGTCGCTTCCGCTGGGGGAGTTCTGATAGGAGGCGGAGAGCATCACGCCCAACTTGTCATTGAAGAAGCGGTCACCATAGGTGAAGCCGAGGTTCAGTTGCGCCTTCTCGCTCACCCGGTTGTAGCCCGTCCCTGCCGTGGCGCTGATGAAGCGCTTGTAGGGCGAGTTCTTCGTCACTAAGTTGATGCTGCCGCCGATGGCATCGGCATCCATGTCCGGTGTCACCACCTTGTTCACCTCGATGGTCTGAATCATGTCCGAGGGGATGAGGTCGAGCTGCACGTTGCGTGTGTCGCCTTCGGCAGAGGGGATGCGGTTGCCGTTGATGGTGACGGAGCTGAGGTCGGCGCTCGTGCCGCGCACTTGTCCGAAGCGGGCTTCGCCTTGGTCATATTGCACGTTGATGCCGGAGATGCGCTTCAGCGCGTCGCCGATGTTGGAGTCGGGGAACTTGCCCACTTGGTCGGCGGACACCACGTTGCTGATGCCCAGGCTGCTCTTCTGCGAGTTGATGGCACGGCGTTGACCCTGGAAGGCTCCGCCCACTACCACTTCTTGCAGCTCCACGCCTTCATTCAGCGTCACGTCCTTCTCCAAGGTATGTCCTGCGGGGATGGTGATTTTCAGTTCCACAGGCGAGTAGCCCACGTAGCTCACCTTCACTGTATAAGTTCCCGGGTCCAGGTTGGAGAATGTGTAGAAGCCGTTGACGTCGCTCGTCACACCAGTGTGTAGTTTCTCGATATAGATGGAGGCGCCCGGGAGAGTTTGTTTGGTGGCGTCGATAATACGTCCGCGCACTGTTCCTTGTTTGGTTACATTTGCTTTTTCGTCGGCCATTGTCGCGTTGGCCGTTCCGAAGAGTAATAGCAAGCATAGACATGCTTTTAAGATTTGTTTCATACTTGTTGTCATCTGTTAATAATCTGCCGCAAAAGTACGGGTATGCCGTTACGTGCATTTTACGGGAGGTTGAAGAACGGGTGACAATGAGGTTACAATGCGGTTACATCCTCCTTGCCATGTTAGTTCCGCCTTTTTATTAATATAGCCCGTATTGATGGATGCTAAGGAAATAATGTTACCTTTGCAGAAATTCTTACATACTTTTAACCGTCTGAATAACATGAAAAGTACTCCGTTACAATTACTGGGTGTTCTTCCGCTTTGTATCAGTGGGCAGTTATATGCTCAGGACTCTCCCAATCTTGTCTTTATCATGGCCGACCAATGGCGTGGAGATGCCATGGGATGCATCGGCAAAGAACCTGTGAAAACTCCGTATGTAGATGCTTTGGCCGCCGAAGGTGTTAACTTCACCAATGCCATTAGTAGCTGCCCCGTTTCTTCACCTGCACGCGGCATGCTGATGAGTGGCATGTATCCTCATAAAAGCGGCGTGCCGGGAAACTGCAACTCTGCCAATGCCCCGTACGGTGTGGAACTGCCCCAAGACGTGCGTGCTTGGAGTGATGTGCTGAAAGATGGCGGCTACCAGACGGGATATATCGGCAAGTGGCACTTGGATGCTCCTTATCAGCCTTATGTAGATACTTACAACAACCGTGGAAAAGTGGCTTGGAACGAATGGTGTCCCAAGGAACGCCGTCATGGATTTGATTATTGGGAAGCATACGGCACTTATGACAATCATCTGAACCCCATGTACTGGAGTACGGATGCTCCGCGTGACAGTTTCCATTACGTCAGCCAATGGGGGCCCGAGTACGAGGCAACCAAAGCCGTGAAGTATTTGAATGCAATAGACAGAAAGAAGCCTTTTGCCTTAGTGGTGTCCATGAACCCGCCTCACACTGGTTATGAACTTGTCCCCGACCGCTATAAAGAGATGTATGATAACCTCGATGTGGAAGCTCTCTGTCTCAATCGCCCCGATATTCCGGCCAAGGGTACGGAGATGGGTGACTACTTTCGTGACAATCTCCGCAATTATTATGCCTGTATCACCGGAGTGGACGAGAACATAGGCCGCATCGTCAATGAACTGAAGCGGCTCGGATTGTTTCACAATACCATTGTGGTGGTCACCTCTGATCATGGTATCTGCATGGGGGCGCATCAATTGGCCGGCAAGGACATCTTCTATGAGGAGGCCATGCGCATTCCGATGATTGTCTCCTGCCCCAGACTGATGAAGCCGCGCACGGATAATGTCACTCCGCTGGCCTTTGCCGACCTTTATCCTACGCTGCTTTCGATGATGGGATTCAAGAAACAGATTCCGCCGACGGTGCAGACATTGGATTTCTCTGCTGCTCTGCTCTCCGGTGAAGAAAAAAGAGACGTGGTGCAGCCTTACTACTATATCCTGCCTTCGAATCATAGTACCGGCTATCGCGGATTGCGCACGCCTACACATACTTTTGTACTGCATGCCACGGACGGAAAGGTGGACGATGTACTCCTTTTTGACCGCACGCTCGATCCATACGAGATGAAAAATATTGCCGGAGAACGGCAAAGGCTGGTAAAGAAACTGAAAGCTCAGCTCAAACAGTGGTTGAGAGAGAAAGACGATCCTTTTTATTCTTTCTTATAGGAGAAATCCTGTATATCTACAAAATTTGAATATCTGTTATGAAGAAACTATATGTATTGGTGATACTCTTTATGAGTTGCTTCTTATGTTCTGCACAGTCAGACATTACTGTCCCTAAGCCCCATCAACTGAAGTGGCATGAGGCCGAAATGGGAGCTGTGTTTCATTATGACCTGCATGTCTTCGATGGCATCCGTTACGGACAAGGCAACAACCGTATTAATCCGATAGAAGACTATAATATTTTCAACCCTACGCAGTTGGATACCGACCAGTGGGTGCTGGCTGCAAAAGCTGCCGGATGCAAGTTCGCCGTGCTGACGGCTACCCATGAAACCGGCTTTGGGCTTTGGCAGAGTGATGTGAATCCCTACTGCCTGAAAGCCGTGAAATGGCGTGACGGAAAGGGTGATATTGTGCGTGATTTCGTTAATTCGTGCCGCAAGTATGGTTTGCAACCGGGTATCTATATCGGTATCCGTTGGAACTCTTTGCTGGGCATCCATAACTTCAAGGCGGAAGGTGACGGAGAGTTTGCCAAGAACCGCCAGGCTTGGTACAAACGTTTGTGCGAGAAGATGGTGGAAGAACTCTGCACCCGCTATGGCGATCTGTTCATGATATGGTTCGATGGCGGTGCGGATGATCCGCGAGGTGACGGGCCTGATGTAGAGCCTATCGTCAATAAGTATCAGCCCAACTGCTTGTTCTATCATAATATAGATCGTGCGGACTTCCGTTGGGGTGGTTCGGAAACAGGTACGGTGAAGTATCCTTGCTGGTCAACCTTTCCTGTGCCTTGCTCGCACCACAAGCGTTTGGAAGCAGATACTGATTTGCTGGAACTGTTGAAACATGGAGATCCCGCTGGAAAATACTGGGTTCCTGCTATGGCCGACAGTCCCCTGCGCGGAGCCAATGGCCGGCATGAATGGTTCTGGGAGCCGGATGATGAGAATAATGTCTATTCTTTGGAGGCATTGATGGATATATACGAGAAATCGGTGGGAAGGAATGCTACCCTGATTATGGGACTGACTCCCGATCCTGACGGACTGATTCCGGCAGGTGACCGGCAACGTCTGAAGGAATGGGGTGAAGAAATAAACCGCCGTTTCGGTATGCCTGTGGCTAAGACTACCGGACAGAAGAAAAGCCTGGCGCTGAATCTCGGAAAGAAGCAGGTGATAAGCTCTTGCGTCATTCAGGAGAATATTGCCAAAGGCGAGAGAATCCGTCGCTATCAAGTGGAGGTAAAGGTGAATGGGAAGTGGCAGGCAGTCTGTGACGGTGAGGCTGTGGGGCATAAGCGTATTGAAACCTTTGAACCGGTAGAGACTACCGGGGTCAGGCTGAAAGTTGTTGAGGCGGTTGCCTTGCCGGATATCATCAATTTCAGCATCTATTGACAGTCTGTTGAAGATCTATTAATAATCTATATAAAAACTACTGATGAACAAATATCTTTTATATTCCTTAGCATTGACTTCTACTGCTGCTACGTTGCTTACGGTACAAGCACAGAAGACACCCACAGAGAAACCTCTGTCATCCCGTCCCAATATCATCCTTTTCATGGTGGACGACATGGGATGGCAAGATACTTCACTGCCTTTCTGGACACAGAAGACGCACTATAATGAAGTTTACGAGACACCCAATATGGAACGTCTGGCGCGGCAGGGCATGATGTTTACTCAGGCCTATGCTTGCAACATCAGTTCGGCCACCCGTTGCAGTCTGCTGACTGGAGCCAACATGAGTCGGCATCGCGTCACCAACTGGACGCTGCAGCGTGATAAACAGACCGATCGCAAGAGCCAGACCATAGACCTGCCCGACTGGAACTACAATGGTATCAGTCAGGTGGAGGGCATCAACAATACCTTTGTCGGCACTTCTTTCGTGGAGTTGCTGCGTCGTAGCGGCTATCACACCATTCATTGCGGTAAGGCGCATTTCGGCTCTATCGACACTCCGGGAGAGAATCCCACGCACTGGGGCTTTGAAGTAAATATTGCCGGACATGCTGCGGGAGGGCTTGCCACATATCTTAGCGAAAAGAACTATGGACATACTCGTGACGGGAAGCCCACTTCACTGATGTCTATCCCCGGTTTGGAGAACTATTGGGGGACGGGAGTATTTGCCACTGAAGCCCTGACGCGTGAGGCGGTAAAGGCATTGGATAAGGCCAAGAAGTACAACCAGCCTTTTTATCTTTACATGGCTCATTACGCTATCCATGTGCCGGTGGACAAGGATATGCGTTTCTTCCCCAAATATGTAAGGAAAGGATTGAGCGACAAGGAAGCGGCCTATGCCTCACTGATAGAGGGTATGGATAAAAGTCTGGGTGATCTGATGGATTGGCTGGAGGAGAATGGTGAGGCAGACAACACTATCATCCTATTTATGAGCGATAACGGCGGCTTGGCATCCGAACCCGGATGGCGTGATGGAAAGATTCATACTCAGAATGCACCGTTGAACAGTGGAAAAGGTTCTCTGTATGAGGGTGGCATCCGTGAACCGATGATTGTCAGTTGGCCCGGTACGGTGAAACCCGGAACGCGATGCAACGACTATCTGATGATAGAAGACTTTTATCCTACGATTCTTGATATGGCGGGAGTCAAGAACTATACTACGGTTTCGCCTGTGGACGGCATCAGCTTTCTGCCTTTGCTCAAGGGTACGGGAAATCCTTCCAAGGGACGCTCCTTGGTATGGAACTGCCCTAATATCTGGGGGAATGACGGTCCCGGTATCAACCTGAACTGTGCCATCCGGAAGGATGACTGGAAGCTGGTCTATTATTATGAGACGGGCGCGAAAGAACTTTTTTGTATCCCGGAGGACATCGGAGAGAAGGACAATGTAGCTTCCCGTCATCCCGATATCGTGAAACGTCTGTCCAAAGAGTTGGGCGAGTATCTGCGCAAAGTGGGCGGACAGCGCCCGTCATTCAAGGCAAGCGGACAACCTTGCCCGTGGCCGGACGAGGTAAGATAACCGTTGCCTCCGATTGAATATGTGCTTACTTCTCTGAAACGTTCCGGCAGCGTATCAGCACTTTCTTTTCGTCACCCAGGGTGGTGGCGAAAAGATACGTTTCTCCTCCTTCTGCCAGTTTCATCCGCTTCCGTAGTTCGGCTACGGTGGCGGGGAAGTTGCGTACAGTGAGATTCGCTTTCTTTTCTGCTCCCACCATTTCCTTTACTTCTTTCTTGTTGAAGCCGCAACTGCCGGTTATCTTAAACTTCCGTCCGGGGAAGTGGGCAAGGTATTGATCCGAAGTATAGAGGTGGCTGTTGGGGTGCAACTTCTCTACCTTATAGGAGGCACAAATGCTGCGGAAAGCACCGGCTTTCAAGATAGAAGCATTCGGTTCGTAAAGATAGGCTTTGAGTGCAGTGGTGTGCGGCACTGCCTGCTCTTTCTCTTTCCTGCGGGTGAAGACGAGGGCAGGGGGATTGATGCCTTGTCCGGCATCAGTGCCGTGTCCGAGATTGATGCAGTGGATGGGTACTTCGTCTGCCGACAGACTTTCGCCGTGCCCCAGTACAAGCAGCAGCTCTTTACATTCATTGTTCACCGACACGATGTGGGCTTCCTGCACATGCTTCAGGTCATTTAATGCCAGTGTCAGATCCAGCATGGGCGATAGTTTGACGAATACATGCCGTGCCTTTTCGAGCAGCAAGTCTTCCAGCACCGATACATCCGGTTCGCAATCACCGATGGCAACGGCCTTTCCGCCATGACTATCCCGGCGGGCGGGGTCAATGAATATCCAGTCCACAGGTTGCATCTGTTGCAGATGGCTGATGCCGTCATCGTGGCAGACAGAGATTTGCGTCAATCCCAGTAACGGAAAGTTATGTGAAGCTATTTGGCACAACTGTTCTTGTCTTTCCACGTAGGTCACCTGCTTGAAGCAGGAGGAAAGGAAGGCACAGTCTATGCCGAAGCCGCCGGTCAGGTCGGTGAGGTTGTCATAGACAGTCGCATTCTCTTTCCGGGCGATGGTACAGATCATTTCTGCCTTGTGTCGTGCCGTCGTTTCCGAGGAGCACTGCTCCAAAGATAAATGTGCCGGATAGAGTATGTTCTCAACGTCTGCCCAAGTAGGTATTTTCCCTTTCGCAGCCTGGTGTCCGGCTATTTGCGTGATGGCGGCGGGCATATCTACCATGGGGTATCGGTGGGTTTGCAGGGCAAGGCTGCGTACATCGTCATTGCGGTGTTCCCGGATAAAGCGGAGAGTTTCTTCGGTCAGTGTCATGGGTCTTTATAAAACAGAGAACAAAGATAGTGCAAACCGAAGACAAAATACTTCAAGCTTGTTTGAAAAGTTTTTGTTGAGGTTGCAGCCTACCTTATTTAAAGATAGCGATAATCTATGGAATTATTTGGTATTTCTCTTTGGCAGCCTGTCTGCTGTAACGATTGAAGTGCCACCACTCACTGGGCAATGGGCGGAAACCGGCCTTTTTCATCACTTGTCGCAGCAGTAAGCGGTTGTTACGTTCCTGGGCGGTGAGCTTTCCGTTTTTTACTAATTGCTCTTCTTGCGTGATATGTGCTTCTCTGCCTAAATAATCTACCGGTGTCCCCATGGATAGAGGAGTGCCTTGTTCGTCAAGGATGCTGATATCTACCGCCAGCCCGTAGTTGTGTAAACCGCCTCCACGGGCGGGATTGGATACATAGATCTGTCTGGAAGTTCCTTTAACTACATTCCACATCTTTTGCTGTATGTGCATGGGGCGTGCGGCGTCATATACGATGAGGCTATAGTCCGGATGCAGTTCTTTTAAAAGGCGTTGTGCTTCGGATAAGCTTTTCATGGCATCGGGATGTAAATAGGCTTCGTGGAGGTCTTTATAAAGCACTTCTCCCGTGAAGTTATCTGCACGGGCATACATTAGTTCTATGGCGATGCTGGTGTCTGCTTCGGCAATGTTGACGAAACCCAGAGAATCCAGATAGCAGGCTGTGTGGCTTTTGGCGGGAACAGGCTGTGCGGAGCAGATGGAATCTTCCGGAGCGCCGATATGTCGTGAAGGTTCTTTCTGTCCGTTGCCGCAACTGCATAGTATGCACAGCATGTAAAGGTAAAAGAGGATGTATTTCATATCATAACATATTTCTTCATATCATGTTTTTGTAAGCAGTCATTTCTGTCGGCAAAGGTAAAGGATTAATTTGAAATACACCATCTTGTCCTATATTCATGGGCACTCTCTATGAGGCTGAGTTCGTGTATGTGCTGTGTTGAATTCCTGTTTCTGTTCTTTCATGTATTGATACGAAAATTGCAGATCTGCCTCTTGCAGATCGAATGAAGAAGTGTTAAATAGAAGCAGTTGTTTTGTGTGTATAAGCCAAATACCTATATTTGATTCATATATCTAATATATAGTGTAAGGACACTACTTCAATTTGCCTATGAGCAGTAATATTTTCCTTATCATTGCGCTGGTCACGACTGGAATTTTTGTGATACAGTTTATTCTTTCTATCTTTTTCGGAGATATTGACGCGGATGTGGACATAGATGCCGACCTCAGCAGTGTGGTCTCTTTTAAAGGTCTTACCCATTTTGGTATCGGCTTTGGGTGGTATATGTATCTGATTGGGAACGCTGATCCCCAGAGTTATATTATTGCTATTCTGATCGGCCTGTTCTTTGTGCTTGCCGTGTGGTTTCTTTATAAGAAGGCCTATCAGTTGCAGCAAGTGAATCGCTCCGAGAAGCCTGAACAGCTTATAGGACGCGGTTGCACCCTGTATTTCGGTCAAGGGGATGGCAAATATACCGTGCAAATCAAGAAAGACGGCGCCATGCGTGAAGTCGATGTGGTGTCTGAGGCAGGCAAGGTTTATCAGACCGGAGATAAGGTGATTATCACGGCTTACCGGGATGGAATATTGTATATACAATAGAAATAAAACTAAATAAACAATCTTATGACACAGGAAATGATGATTATGACCGCCATTCTCATAGCGGTTGTTCTGCTTACTTTTGTCGGTATCCTTTCTCGTTACCGCAAATGTAAGAGTGACGAGGTTTTGGTAGTATATGGTAAGACGGGTGGCGATAAGAAATCGGCCAAGTTATACCATGGTGGGGCTGCCTTTGTATGGCCCATCGTTCAGGGATATGAGTTCCTTTCGATGAAGCCGATGCAGATAGACTGCAAGTTGACCGGTGCTTTGTCTGCCCAAAATATTCGTGTGGATGTTCCGACGACTATTACTGTAGCCATCAGTACAGATCCCGAAGTAATGCAGAATGCTGCCGAACGTATGTTGGGACTGACGATGGATGACAAGCAGAATCTGATTACCGATGTGGTTTACGGTCAGATGCGTCTGGTTATTGCCGATATGACGATTGAGGAGTTGAACTCCGACCGTGATAAGTTCTTGTCTAAAGTAAAAGACAATATCGACACGGAACTCCGTAAGTTCGGTTTGTATCTGATGAACATCAATATCAGCGACATCCGCGATGCCGCCAACTATATTGTCAATCTGGGTAAGGAGGCCGAGAGTAAGGCGCAGAACGAGGCTCAGGCAAATATCGAAGAGCAGGAGAAACTTGGAGCCATCAAAATTGCCACTCAGATAAAAGAGCGCGAAACCAAGGTTGCCGAAACCCGTAAGGATCAAGACATCGCCATTGCAGAAACCAAGAAGCTGCAGGAAATCTCCGTAGCCAATGCCGACAAGGATCGTATCTCGCAAGTGGCCGTGGCCAACGCCGAGAAGGAATCGCAGGTGGCTAAGGCCGAGGCCGAGAAAAACATACGCATTGAGCAGGCCAATACGGAAAAGGAGAGCCGCATTGCCGAATTGAATTCTGACATGGAAATCAAACAGGCCGAAGCTGCCAAAAAAGCTGCAATTGGCCGAAACGAAGCGCAGAAAGCCATTGCACAGTCGGATGCAGAACTTGCCGTGACGCAAGCCACTGCCGACAAACAAGCCGGTGAGGCCGCTGCCCGTTCGGAAGCATCCGTACAAACAGCTCGTGAAATAGCCCAGAAAGAGGTGGAAGAAGCTAAAGCCCGAAAAGTGGAATCTTCTTTGAAGGCCGAAAAGATAGTTCCTGCAGAGATAGCCCGTCAGGAAGCTATTCTTCAGGCGAATGCAGTTGCGGAGAAAGTGACCCGTGAGGCTGAGGCACGTGCCAAGGCATTGCTTGCCCAGGCTCAGGCTGAGGCCGAAGCCATCCGACTGAAACTGGAAGCTGAGGCCGAAGGTAAGAAGAGGTCATTGCTTGCCGAGGCCGAAGGTTTCGAGGCTATGGTGAAAGCTGCTGAATCAAATCCGGCTATCGCTATCCAGTACAAGATGGTAGACCAATGGAAGGAAATTGCCGGCGAACAAGTGAAGGCATTCGAACATATCAATTTAGGAAATATCACAGTATTCGATGGTGGAAACGGTGGTACAAGCAATTTCTTGAGTTCGCTGGTAAAGACTGTCGCTCCGAGCCTTGGAGTTTTGGATAAGTTGCCTATCGGAGAGACGGTAAAGAGCATCATACATCCGGAAGACAAGGGGGAGAAGAAGACAGAGGAGAAACAGGGAAATAAAAAGTAATGAGTGAGGGGAGCCGCTTCGGTGGATGTCCCCTCATTTTGTATTCCTATGTCTGTGAGTTTGTACGGTCTTCAGACCTTTTTGTTTTTCCACCAATACTTGATGAAACGTATTCCTGTACCGATAAGGGCCAAAGACAGTCCGGTGTAGAATACTGCGATGAAAGAGTCGGGCAACAGGCGGTATATCCGTGTGACTATTCCGATTGTGATCATGAATACCATGATAATCCATCCTTTGGCGTCGAAGAAGGAAAAAGGACAATGCCTCCCCTCTTTTTGTGAGATGCGGAAAGTATGTTTTTTGTATAGCTTGTGAAAGACAACGCCGAAGAATAGAAGGAAAATTAAGCTTGCTTCGCATACTTTGAACAGCCAGTATTGAGCATCGGCTATCCAGCAGGTCAAACCGATACGCAGGATGTTCATGCCGGCCAGCAACCATATTGTTCCGGCAGTGATAAGCAATGTATGTCGGGTTACTCCATATTTCATGATAAGAGTTTTCTTGCGGTGCAAAGATAGATATTATCTTGGCGATGGTTGAGACTATAATAAGAAAAGGCTCTATTCCGTTAGGAATGAGCCTTTTCTTTGTGGACCAGCCTGGGCTTGAACCAGGGACCTCCAGATTATGAGGCTCTAAATTTCATCCTATTAAATTGCAATATGTCAACGTATTAATAATCTCATTGGAAGTTTATCAGTCAACAATTAGTCAACAGCTAAACCTACGGTACAAAGTTAAATATTAGTTTCCTATATTCCAAAGAATTGGGTTGTTAGTATGTAACATTCGTAGTGCTTATATAAAAAAGAAAACAGCATAAGAGTTTCCTCAAATGCTGCCTACTTTTAGTATGAATAAGTTCTTTATTCCACTCTCTGATAAGAGTACTTCTGACCTGTGGGTGTAACTCCGTCTGCTTCCAATTCCTGCACTGATAAGGTCATTGAATTAAGTAACAGAATATCACTGATAATCCATTCATCTTCATCACTAAACATTTCATAGAGTTTGTTACCGTCTATCTTGTACTTGCCCACTTCATTATATAAAGGATTCTCGGTACTTGTATATTCAAATGTGCCATCATTCTTATAAGTAACATGGGTAGCAACAGCATTACCACTTGTCATCTTCCATTTGCCTATAATGAGAGAAGCATAATCATCCTGTCCTTTGATTGTACCATTATCAGTATCTACTTCAAATGTTACATTCTTCTTAGTTCCATCATAATGTATAATATTGACATTAAACTTCCAAACTGGCGTAGATTTATCTTCTACACTGACTTCAATCTTGGCATCAGCAGGTTCATCGTTAAGCTGTGGTACTTGGATATGCCATAAATCCTCTCCCAATTTAAAACTTCTTTTACCCACGAAGAAGCCTTTATTATCTCTATGACTATAGATTGCTTCTTCATAAGATAAAAGTTCAGAAGTATAGAGAACTCCTACATTGGAATATCCAAAACCTTTCTCTGCTATATAGATAGTATCTCCAGACAACGAATAACAGCATTTACCATTTATGATAGAGTTTTCGTACCATGCACCTATGCCAAATCCACTATCTTTGAGTTGCACTTCTTTTGTTTGCGAACTTTGCTTAAACAGTAAGGCGTGGTAGCTATAATCTTTCCCAAAGCTGTAACTTAATGATGCTACAAAATCTTGATTGAATGGCATTGCTTGCAATAGAGTTATCTGTTGAATTGTAACATCTTCATATTCTCCATAGCCTTTGTAAATTCTACGATTTCTATTAAATGGTAACTCGTCAGTCCAATTTATAATCGGAGATTTATCCTCTATATTGAATGATGCAAGCCATAGCTTATTATCCCTTAATCCAGAGAAATTAGCTTGTCCTATATTTATAGCAGTGTTATCTCCATGCTTAAACAGACTTAGTAATTCAATATTCTGATAGTCTGCAATTCCATATTCCAAGCACATTTGTTCTACATTGTTTAAAGGTGGACTTACCTCTAATTCATCATCCCCACAAGAGCTAATTCCCATGCCTAATGCAACCAATAATGAGGTCGCTAATAATCTAAATGTTTTCATTATTCTGTATGTTTAAGTTTTTAAAATTCATCATTGTTTGTGGTTGCAGTTCTATATGTAACTGTCAATATACCGTCAAAATGTACTCCCAGTTCATCTTGTGAATTATTAAGGGTGACATTTAGAGTTATAGAATTAGAATTTGTATCTCTCCATATTGCATTACCTTCAGAAGAAACTGCTGGATTACCATATTTAGAACAAAATGCATTACCCAAACTATTAAATGTTTGTGTGAACCTATTTGCAATCTGATTCTGCTTTGATTTGGCTTCGTTAAGTAAAGTTGCTCTATCCTTAAAAGGGTTGTCAGCTACAGATACAAAATCAGAGAGTGTAAATTTTGCTTCCACAAGCTTTTCATTTTTAAAGGTTATAGTCAAATTGTCAAATCTTGTATCAATAAATGTGACATTATCCAAATGAATGCAAGGAAATTTCCATTCTACATTAGAGTATCTTTTTTTTAACTTATCTATGGCTACATAAGGCTTGTCTTCCAATTTAATTCCTAAGAAGCCTGTAATTTCATTTTGAGCATTGATATAAGTGGTTATAAACAGCATTGATAAGAACAGTAATAATCTGTGCTTCATAATTAAAATGTTATGCTCATCTGCTTCCTACGATGAATTATAAATAAAAAAGGTGTGGAAGCTATATTTGTTCTATCCTACATTCAGGTCTTCGCATTACCTTTGGCACGGATAAAACAATAGCCCCACACCAAAGGGTATATAGTTCACCTAAGCGATGAATATATATCAAATGTGTGGGTGCTATTGCTATCATCTTCGTGCCAATATCAAAGTTGCGAAGTTTGAATGTAGAAGATAATTTCAATAACACCTTTCGTTAAATATGTCCTTCCAACTCCCTATCTCATTAGTTCGTTGGAATTGGTGCAAAGGTAACAAAAGGTTTTAAATCATTAGGTATGAAGTGTGGATTAATAGTAAATTCTATGCTCTCAAACATAGTCTGAATGAGATATTTAATCAGAGTTGCATCTAACTCCCTAAATCCATATGGGCATCAAATTCACTTCTCCCCATATAAGGACTAAATTCTGAATATTCTTACCCACCTTGAATAATCATCTTTAAGTCAGCATATTATTGGATATTCAAGAAGTGCTACCTGTAACATGGCTTATAAGAGTTGAAATAGTTATAAACTCTGTAAACTTATGGAATTGAACTACTTCTATAAGGCTGAAATGCCAAACTGCCAAGATTGGACTTTAGATGTATCTAAGCTCAATATTCTATTGATTTGGGACAGAATCATTCAGACCACTATAAAGATGAATCTTAATAATCCTGTCCCAATTATTAGAAGCTCAAACAGTCATAAGTCTGTAGAATCTCTTCCTGCCTTAATCCCAAGTATCTTTTAGTAATGGCAACAGAACTATGGTTGAACAGTTCCATCAGCTTTACTAAAGCAAGTTCAGCATTATCACTGTTCATGTTATAGACCTGTCTGCCAAATGTCTTTCTAAGAGAATGGCAGCTAAAGTTCTTAATCTTTAACCTGTACTTCTTCTTCACCTCTTTAAGAATGATATTAATTCTCTGAACTGTGAAGATAGTGCCTTTCTGACTTATAAGAATTGGTGCATTGATTCCAACTGGATTTATATGCTCGTAGCACTCTTTAATATGATGTTGTAATTGTGGGTTTAGTCTGATAGTTCTTACCTTGCCTGTCTTTTGCTCAATTACTGTAAACTCGTCAGTACCTAATATCTGCTTCCACCTTAGAGATAGAATATCAGATATTCTTAATCCTGTGAAGCATCCCAAAGCTATAAGAAGAGAGATTTTATAATTCTCGTCTTTCGTCAACTTCCTTATGAGGTTCATAGCGTCAGACCAAACAAGATAGTCCGCTGTTGTCGTTGAATATTTGAGTGACATAATGTTCTGTTTTATAATGAAACGAATAAAAGTGAATATTTTTATTGGTATATCATATATTTTTTGTTCCTTTGAAAAAAAACAACTATGAGTTCACCTTATAACGGATTAAATGTAGAAGATTGGAAGAGTAAAACGGAGGAATTAATTAAGGCACATCCTCTTAAAGAAAAAATCGTACCTATCGTTCTTAAGGCATGGGATGATATTTTTAATTCTCAAATGGGGTCTTTCAAAATAGGAAAAGACATTTTCCCTTCTCCACAAATAATGAGCTTTTTTCTTCATGAATTAGTTGCACACTATTTATCTCTTGAATATCCTAAAGAGTATAAAGTTGGGGAAGCAAAAAAAGAAAAGGATGTACATAATATTATTAATCCTCAAATGGGAATTGAAATTAAAGCATCTTCACATCCTACGCAAATTTTTGCTAATCGGAGTTACGCACAACCGTCATCTTCTTCTGAAGAGAAAGATAAAAATGGATATTATATTGGAATTAACTTTGAGAAGTTCTCAGAGTCTAATCCCAAGCCCCAAATATTACAGATAAGATTTGGATATTTGGAGCACAGTGATTGGATTGCCCAAAAAGCAGCTACTGGACAACAAGCAAGATTATCAACTAATGCAGATAAGAATAAATTAATTACTATATATAAAAAATGCGATTAAAATAATCGCATTTTTTTTTCATCATATTTTGTTTGTATCCTTTTTGGGGCTATTTCACAATAGTCAGAATTTATCTCAAAACCGATAAATTTTCGTCCTAATTCTATAGCAACAGCTCCAACAGTGCCAGACCCCATAAATGGGTCTAATATTATATCATTCTTATTAGTAAAACCTAAAATTAATCTTTTAATTAAATCCTCTGGGAACTGGGCTGGATGAGCAGTTCTTTCTTCGGAAGCTCTGTTTGTTCCTGAAGTAACTTTAGCTATTTGCCAAACATCAGATGGATTTTTTCCAATAGAATTACATCTTAATTTTCCATTCTTCTTTTGATTAGGATATTTTACATCTGGGTCTCTAATTTCGTCTAAATTAAAAGTGTAATTTTTTTCATTTTTGATGTACCATAATATTTTCTCATTTCTTGGAGATAAAAAACGTTTAGCTGAAACTCCTGCCCCATAATTCCAAACGATTTCTTGTTGTAAAAAGAAAGGTATTTTATCCCATAATAAATAGGGTATAGGGACAGCCTTTCCTTTATTGGGGAAATTTAAATAACCGACATTTAACAGAAAACTTCCTGTAGGTACAGTTAATTTATGAATTAATTTAATAATATCGGTAAGCCAGTCTATATAGTCACCGATAGGCATTACAGTTTCATATTCTTTCCCAATGTTATAGGGAGGACTGGTTATTGTTGAATTAAAGCAGGTATCGTTTAATAGCTTTAATCCTTTTCTACAATCCATATTATAAAGTAATCCGAACTCATTTTCATAATATGGACTACCTATTTTAGTTTTAATTTCTTCTATTCTCATAATGCAAAGGTAGTATAATTTATATTAGCTCTATTAATATAATAGCAATGTTTTTTATCATTCTAATCAATGAACCATTTGTAACGCTCGTCCCCATGTAAAGCCGCATTGATTCCCAAAGCCATTTCAGTAGCATTTAATGAACGGTCTAAGAATGAATCAATATAGCTTGACTTATTAGCTCCTGTAAGCAGGTTATAGAACTTCCACATATTAAGCTCGCTCCCAAAGCCGCCAAAGTTATTGTCATTGATGTATGCCTTTGCCACAGAATTAATCTGCGTGTCAGTAAGCAACATTCTTGGCAATGCCTTTTGGTAGCCTGTTGGCAGGCATTGGTAAAGTCGCATCTTGCCCAATATCTGTGCGAACTGGTGTTCACTCATGGAAGTGTCGCCTAATTGCTGCATCAGATAAAGATGCTTGGCAGGGTTGTAGTTCCCAAACAGTTCCAACGCTGCACGATAGAGTTCTGTTGTGTTGCTTACTCTCAAATCATCCTTGTAACCATTGGTAAAGATGCACATGTTACAACAGACTTGGTTTTTAAAGCCTATTGCAAGTCTAAACAACTCTGGAACTTTCTTTGAATAAAGATTCATCTGATTGTATGCCCTTACGCCTACGATGGAAAGATTCAGCTTGTTTCCTCCAACAGTTTCATAAATGGTTGGAATGTCAATGCTGAAAGCCGCCCTTTCATAGTAGATAGTCTTGTCAGATTCCAACAGTTGGTTGGCTGGCTTATGGATAGCTTCAGGGATTCTTCCTTTAATAATGTGGCTCACACGAATATCTGCCTGTTCCACTCTCTCACCGTTAAAGAATGATTGTGCTGCATCCTGTATGGTTTCCACAAATGCAGCATGATTAATGGTCAGTTCATTGTCTTTAGAGAACACAGGAGTAATGCAGTCATGTTTCAGATGATGCAAGGTTACTTCCTGCGTGTTTGCTTCAATGAAATGGTTTACTCTCTTGGGTGCTGCTACTTCTTCCACAATGATTGCTTCTTCTGCAAACTCACCCATGTTTAATGATTCTCTACGCTGTGCCATAGCTGGCATAATTACTAAATCTCTCATAATGAAATTGAATTAAATGGTTATTGATTGAATGGATTTAATAGGAACAGACCTAAAACACAAGTGATTTCTTCGCTTGTATCTTAGGCTGTCCTATGTCTTTCCCTAAAGATTCTTTCAAAGGAAATGAGGAGCATTAGTAAATTATTGATAGGCTGTGGCAATAGTGCATCGTGCCTGTTCTTGGATTAATAAGAATGCTTATTCCTGTCAGCTATCAGACTGCATTTCTAAAGCATTCTTTTTATTTAAGAGCCATGAGGGGGGGATAAAATAGTAGTATGGTTGTCCGCTTATATTATATTCTTCTTTTGTAGTTAGCAATTTTCCACTTATAATGGCATGAAGGGCACTCTGTATGCGTATCGTCAAACTCTGTTCCACATTTTGGACAAAACAATGTATGTAGGTCTTTATGTCCTTTTCCTAACCTATTATTAATCCATTGAGGAACAAGTCTATTAGAGGATAGGTATTTATTAGCCATTCTGTCAAAAAAATCATTAGAGCAGCAGGTTAAACATTCTGGGCAAATGCACAATCCATTGGGACATCTTTTACTTTCTCTGGAATCAATAATTCCATTTTTGCAATTAAAGCAATGATTAATGTAGATTTCTTGATGGTATTCCTTACATTGTGCATTTTCACAATAATAATATGTGTATTCATTGGAATCGTTTCCTGTACTACGTTTGACTGGGAATAGAATATGACCACATTCTTTGCATTGGAGTTTATCTACAACTTTCTGGGCTTTAAGCACTACATCAACAAACCTATTATATTCTCCGTCTGCAATGAAACCGCATCCCTTATCCTCTGTGATATTATGCCCTAAGATGTTAAGCATATCTGTTAGCTTATAATCCTGCCATGATTGTTTATATTCAATAGCGGTTCTAAAACATGGTTGATGTTTACACCAGACAAAACTTTTATTGGTAATATGATGTCTCTTGTCAGATAAATTCCCGTAGCAAATATCGGTAGGTCTGGGTAAGTTGCTTTTAAGGTTCTTGTAAATGTCTCTCCAATCTATGTAAAATGGTGGATGGGTTTCACCTGTATTTTGGATGTAAAAGCCCTTCATGATTCTATTGATAAGCTCCTTGTTCTGAACAGGGATAACCCATTCATCCTTACAGTCGCTTTCAGTCCATTCGTTTAGAATATTGATGATATTAGCCTTTATTTCCTCCTTATTAGAGAATGTATCAATGGAAGGGCTTAAAGTGAATCTTGCCTTGTTTATGGTTAGAAGTTCTGGCATAAGGCATTTACTTATTTTATCTGCACCTTTCGTATTCCAAGTATTATCTGGGTATTTATTTTTTAAAAGCGATAGAAGTTTGGGTAAGTCATCCATGCAGTCATTCAATTCATTAATTAGTGATTCCACATAGTCAATATCGTCATAAGATAAGTCTTTTAAATTTCTTATCCTGCTGATAACTGTAGCCGTATGTTCCCTAAAATTATCTAAAGCCAATGTGCTATTGGGGGTCATTTGGTATTCAACAAGAAGAAAGCCATTAAACTTTGGATTTATCCGTAGTCCACCATTGCAGATGTCAAATAATCGCTGGGAATTTAAGTTTATCTTTACTTTCTTACTTCCAGACTGCTGTATAGCTATGTCAATAACTCCATTAAGGGTTAGGAATGTCTTTTTATCTGTATAGTTTTTAATGGCATCTATGAGTATTTCCAATGAGGGATTTACTTCTGTTTTTAAACCGAACAATGCGGCTTGATAGTCAGCCAATAGTTTACGCTTGGAGTTTAATAAGGTTTCCAAGAAGCCTATGTTTATTGAGTAGTTCTTATTCCTATGTTCTTCAAATAGCTTTCTTATTATAAGTGTTCTGATATTCATTCCTAAATAGTAGAAGTATTTCTCAATAACGCTTATATCTACCATTCTATGCAAATCATTAAGCCATAGCATTAGTTGAATGATTTCATTGTGTGCTTTAGATGTAATATGCTCTAAATGATAGTCTGATTTCTCTTTCTTCCATTGCTGAATTCTGTTGAATATAAGTCTGAATTGATTGAATATTCCTAATCCTCTATAAATAAGGAAATCTCCAATGAAGTCTATTGCATCAGTGAGTAATTGTGGCTCTATCACTTTAAAATCATAGCCAAACTCGTTTAATATGGGCAAGATAAGCTCTTGCCTATTAAGAGATGCGAATGAAATGTATTTATATAAGTCTTTTATGAACCATGCCTGTATGGTAGGGTAGTCAGTTATCTGTTTGTGAATAGCTTTTTTAAATGCTTCTGGCTGGAATTTGGATGTGTTGATTGCATATAGTATTCTTAAAATGTATAAGTAGTAAAACTTATTTGTAATCTTATCATGGAATATATATTCTTGAAACAAGACATTCCAATCTTGTTCGCTGTAGTTGAAGAATCTGAATCGCTGAGTTTGTTCATTATAAAATCCTGTAGCTGTCTTCCCTCTGGATTCTAATATAACTTCTGGCAAGTGTTTAACTCGTAATCCCTTATCTGTAGCCCAATAACCTTCTTGGGTTTTATGATTAAGAAGCTCAAAGTGTATGTAGCAGAGTTGTTCCATGAATATTCTTTTTATGTATCTACAAATGTAGGGCTAAATAAAGAAAAAACAAATTGATTATCCAACATCTATTCTCTTAATATGCTTCTTGCTATTAAAGAATTTGGGCATTAGGTGCTTGTCAAGTGGATTTGAGGTTAGTTGGGGATTATTCGTACCATCTCTTAATATATTAATAAACAGTACGAAAAATCCTGCTTGCCTGTTATTTGGACTTGAAAGCTATCTTAACCACGTTTTTTGAGTTGATTGGATTCCACTCCTTACGTTGTTTGGCTATATCATTGTTTAATAATAGTTCCTTTGGAGTAAGTTCTATCCCTTTGGGTATGAATTTTAACAGACCTGCACTATATAAATCCAGATTGTAACTTTCTACATTTTTCTTACCCATTCCCAATTTGTCAGCCAACTTATTAAGAGAAAGCAATATCTTGTTATCTTCTGCTATCAATAAGAGCTTGATATAATATCCTTTCACTTTAATATCCAAATCCACTTTCATAAAGAGGTGGGACAGTGTTATAAAGTTGGGGTGGTCTATGGGTGGGATGCAGTAAAGACATCTCATTGTAAAGTCATATATGGGATGGTTGATTGGTACACAATATTTCTTTCTAACCAACACAGCTTCTATATCCTTATTGAAATTCTTTAGTGCAGTTTCTTCCTCTCCAGTCCGCTTAGCTAAATCCTTAATTCTCCATCTGACTTTATAATAGTCATTTCTATATAAGGACAGACAGAAGAATCTGTATAGATTGGGTGGATTGAGCTTATCTACAATAGACTTGTTAATAGTGGCATAGTCCTGCCTAATGCTGCTTGTCCTGTTTTGCAGGTATCTTTGAGGTATCTTCATATTCATTAGTAGCTGATTGAACATTATTGATAAACACTAAATCTTTCTTCTCCCGTTCCATCTTATAATAGTAGGCAGTTCCAAAATATATCTTAGCTTCCTTTCTGTTATGGAACTTCTTTCCTGTTGGTAGATGAATTATCATGTCAGTTTAAATTTCAGTGAATTAATAAGATAGTTTCTGCAATGAAATATAATAGGTAGTAACCTTTCCATTCTTCTTTCTCCTTGTCTTTAGATAGTTATTAAGATTAGCCCACAATCCAATGTGAACCTTGTTATCTTTTACTCCCTGTTTAAGAGCCTTAACCCTTATCTGTTCATAAGTAAATTCTTCCATTTTAGATATTCTGAATAGTTTGTAAGTCCGTCAATCTGTGTGGTGGGATTATCTGTCTGTGGTACTGTAAAGATAGTAATTTCATGAGTGGGGAACTAATGGTAAGACCACAATTCAGAAGTATTAAGTAGGCAGGGAAACCTCTCACATTTCCCTGCTTCTTGTCAATCCTCCTTGTCATGTTCAAAACATAGGACTAAGTGTATAATTCCATTCTCATTCTTGAAAGCTATTCTTGGATTATCAACTTCTTTATATGTAATGGAAGTTATAATAATGGGGAACAGTTCATTCTCATTATAAAGTTTGAGGCTATTTGCAATATATTCATTAGAACTATATTCTGGGAGAATGAAACTGAACAGATAGAGCTTGACATCATTGTATTGCTGCATTTTAGCTCTTAGTATTTCTTGCTTAGCAATTATTGCTTCGTAGATAGTGCTTAGATATAAGCTGGATTGTATGATATATGGATTCATTGTTTTATTATTTAATTGGTTAAGAATTAAGCCCACCTGTCACATGGGCTTTATAGTTGGTGTTTTATGCTTCCAGAGCTTCTTTCAATATCTTAATGAAATCATTCTCTGATTTAACCCCTTTCCACTTATCTTCTTTGTAGTTCTTGTATTTTAGATTGTCAAGAGCTTTAAATGCCTGTTCTTCACTTATAGATATGGCATGACTGTTGAAGCCTTTGATAAAGTAACGCTTAGTGATGAAAGAAACATCCATCTTAGCTGCTTTGCATAAGTTGATGAACTTGTTTCCTCTTTCAATGTCAACCTTTGCATCTTTGGGAAGTATAAATTCTTCTCCTTGTAACACATTGTTTACCTGTTTGTCAGATAGACTTTTACCTGTGTAAATCAACATAGCTGTGGTTGGATTGAACCCTTCGTTTAGTAATTTTGCTACATTTTGGAACAGTTCATCATTAGAAGTCAAAGAAGCTACAACCAATCTGTCCTTTTTATCCCAACTGCTTCCTACATTGTTAATGTCAACCAAGTATTCACCAACATTCTCAATATCCCTTATGTGAACATTGGGAATCATATTCTGATATTTCCCTGTTGCAATCAGTTTGGCGAATGCCGTACTTCTGTGTTGCCCATCAAGGATAACGAAGTAGTCTTTGGCTTCTTCCTTAGTCAGTTCCTTTCCATTGATGTCCGTTACAGTATAACCTGCTTCAATCAGTTTGGACGCTTCCATTACGATAATGGGGAAAGCCTTGTCATATTTATTGGCGGCTATCAAGGCTATAAAACCATCCACTTTCTTAGAGTTTACAGGTCTGTTGTTCTTTACAAATGCTATCTTCTTCTGTTGTTCCGTTCTTGCACGTGTTTCTTCATCCACTACAGAGAATGTGAAAGAACTGTTGACAGCTTTCTCCTTAGAGATTCTTTCAAACTCCTTTGCCTGTTCCATTTGGGCTTTGGCTTCATCAACGACTTTCTGTTGTGCTGCTATTACAGCTTCGTTTCTGTTGCCTTTTACAAGGCGGTTCAATTCTTTCTCTTCTTTCTCAAAGACCTTGGTCAGTTCTTCTATGTTACCCATAGTTGCGTTGTTTGATTCTACACTATTATTTACCATCTCTACTGAATTAACATTTGAAGTTGTCATAATTATTTCTTTTAAATTGTGATTAATAATGTTCTGTGCAACCGTCAAACCTATGTACACTTAGTTATCTGATTACGCTGCAAAACTACTTGCTTCTGGGCTGATTAAAAGAGAGAAATTAATGAGTAGTTTTACTTCCCCTCTTAATTGGTTGCTCGTCCGCTATCGTTTTGACGATGCAAAGATGGGATATAATGGCAGGATTAAAAGAGAGAAAAAAAGTCCTGCTTTCATGTACCCTCTTAATGGTGTGAAGCAGGATTGTATTAATTATCAGATATTTATTAGAAATATATGCTGTTCGCAGTATCAATTCTTTTGTCTTTATATTGCTTGATGTAACCTTTTAAAACATCTTCATCTTCTGAGAATTTACTATGTTTAGATAGTTTAGTAAAGTAGATAAGCCTTGATATGAGCAATGTCTTACTAAGTGATATGGTGCTTCCTTTCTTCTGTCTGACATTAAACCGCTTGTTATATGGCTCTAAATTGAAGAAGTCATTGAACATCTTATAGAACAGCCATATCTGAACGGATTCCTTTTCTTCTGCATGGGTGCTTATGCTGACTTGTTGGCTCTGCATCCAAGGGTGTTCCTCTATCTCTTTTAGGTTATTGGCGATGGTAGTAGCTAAGTAACCTATTGCATTGGCATTATCAATTACTATCTGATGCTTACCCTCTACCTTTACAGATATAGTGATAGGTTTCTTAAAACTTACTCCAAATTGGTTAATCTCCTTATGGTTGTCAGCTATGGCTTTGGTGAATTTGGTGAGCTGTTCTATTCCAATGCCTGTAGCTTTCATTCCGTCCAAGCACGTGCCACAAGTATAGTCAAAGATGAACAGAAGTAGAAACCAGAACTTGTCTATATCAACTCCCAAACCTTTTAAAGTATTTTGTATGTCCTCATTGGCTATATAATCTCCGTATGTGAAGTTGCCATATAGTTTATTCTGATTGTATCTTCTTATGAATAGAGGTAAGGCGGTAGTGCCACAGACGTATCTTTCTCCTGTGGCTGGGTCTATATCTACGTCTGGAACATATTTAACGGCTATGGCTTCCATGTATTCCAAACGGGTGTCAATGTTTATATAATCTTCCTTTAGCTTCTCCATAATCATTAGTTTAAGGCAAAGTTAAAAAAATAATCCTCACCTGCATTGCTACAAGTGAGGAATTATTAGCTTACTTACCAAACACGTATTTCACAACCTTGGTATTAGCCTTGTTTTCATTTACGAAGTCGCGTTCAATATAAATGTCTGTCACCTTCATAGAGTCATCAATATGGTTGAGGGCTGCATGGACTGTATATTTGTCTATGCCTACTTTGTTGAGAGCGATAGTAGCCCAACTATGCCTTGCTGCATAGTACTCCAAATCATCTACTTCTAATATTGAACCAATCTCTTTCAATCCAGAATTGATAGCCTTGTTAAAAGTCTTTTCATCCCCATAGAATTGATGGAAGTTAAACAGACGTTTGCCTGTGCTATCTTTGTACTTATCAATAAGAGGTTGCACTATCTTAGGAATATCTACCATCATTTTTGCA
This sequence comes from Bacteroides helcogenes P 36-108, assembly GCF_000186225.1. NCBI lineage: Bacteria > Pseudomonadati > Bacteroidota > Bacteroidia > Bacteroidales > Bacteroidaceae > Bacteroides > Bacteroides helcogenes. Next base: position 1,113,348 of record NC_014933.1, read on the forward strand.
CCATCCAATCTGCGAGCTTTGGTCTTAGTTCTGTTATAGATAATAGTGTTCCCTCTCATTTCAGTAGCATTGTAAAGGTCTGCTGAATTGATTCCCATAAGGCAGAATGAGAGAATGAAACAATCTTTAGCCAAGTTATAACGGCAGGTGGACTTATATCCTTTCTTCATGTCTTTATAAGGCAGCTTCCACACCTTTTTAATGATGTCTGCTGGAATGGCTCTCTTACGTGTAGCTTCCTGTTTAGGTATCTTGAAGTCTTCAAAGGGTGAGTTAGGAATAAGAATAAGGTTCTTGTCCTTCTTATTGAACTTACGTTTGGCTTCATTGAACAGCTTCTTGATGCTTACCAAGTAGAGGGAAAGAGTGCGGTTAGAGGTCACACGTTTACCTTGCTGCATCAGTTTCTTGGTACGTGCATCACGTTCTCCAATTAAAAATGCTTTGAACTGTTCCAAGAAGTCTAAGGTGATAAGATTTATATCCAATTCCTCTTTACCAACAAACCGTACCAAAGCATTGATGGCAGTTGTATAATTGGGTGCTCCTTTTATGGTAGTAGAAGCTATCCACTCACGACTGAACTTTATAAAGTCAATGGTTTGTTGCTTCTCTTGCTCTCCGTTTAGGAACTCAATTATCTCATCCAATGAATAATGATTTTGGTCTAATTGCAGTTTTAAACACTGTTCCCTATAATAGAGAACAAGCCTATCTATCTCTCTCTTAATGGAAGTGTCCTCTTTGAATTTGAGGGATTTAGTTAGGTCTTGTTGAGTTACAAACAGGTTGGTGGATAAGCGTTTTACCTTGCGGTCTAATGTGAATCTAATCTTGACGTTATAAGTTCCGTCAACTTTTAGTTCACTCCTTTTAATCTCAGCTTTAATAGTCAGCATATTAGCTCTATTTTAATTAGTCAACAATTAGTCAACATCTGCTTAAAATAGGAGTAAATCAACCAAGAGCAACAGATTTATATCTGGAGGGTCTGCAAACAAAAAAGGCTCCATTCTGTTAAGAATGAGCCTTTCAGTTTGTGGACCAGCCTGGGCTTGAACCAGGGACCTCCAGATTATGAGTCTGTTGCTCTAACCAACTGAGCTACAAGTCCGGCGTATCCTTGCTCGGATAGCGAGGACAAAAGTAGTATTTTCTATTGGAATATGCAAGACTTTCAATTAAAAAATACTTGTAACTTTATCTTTAAAACTTATAAGTACGCTTTGGATTCTTTGGAAACCAACCCTTTTTGACCCGTTCTTCCTGTTCAAAGATCTCTTTTATCGTCCAGAATGAGGAAAAGGCAAATACTCCCAATAAGGAAGCCAACATGATGTTTTCCGTGTAAAGGGAAGCAATGATGCCGCCGATGCCCAACACTAAGAAAATCCACCAGCATTTAGTACCCCAATAATATTCGGCCTTTACAACCACAGGATGAAACAAGCCGATAATGAGGAATGTGCAAATGCCGATGACAAGTCCTGACAAATGATATTCGTTTAAGAAATCCATTATTGTTATGAGTGTTGTTGCAGCTCCCGCCTCTATTTTTCCGGACAGATAGGTATCTCTTTCTTGATGCTCTGCTCCAGGGATATCAATGTCTCGGTGGCGGTGACACCCGGAATTTCCTGCATTTTATTGTTCAGCAAATCCATCAGATGTTCGTTGTCGCGGGCATATACTTTAGTCAGCATGGTATATGGGCCGGTAGTGAAATGGCACTCTACAATTTCGGGTATTTTCTGCATTTCGGCAACGACGGCCTTGTACATGGAACCTTTTTCGAGCTTGATTCCTACATACGTACAGGTTCTGTAACCCAAGGATTTGGGATTGACATGATAACCGGAGCCGATGATGACTCCTAAGTCAATCAGGCGTTGTACGCGTTGGTGAATGGCAGCACGTGATACGCCGCATTCGGCAGCTACATCCTTAAAAGGAATACGGGCATTTTGCGAAATGATTTCCAGAATTTGCCGGTCAAGATTGTCTATTTTTTCCATAATGGTAAATATGTAAAGTTCTTATTCTTATCAAATAGTAAGCAAATATAGGACTTTATTTTAATTTATCTATGAAAAGGGAATAAAAAATGAATAAAAGAGAAGGGAGATTAAGTAGATGGAAGGTGGAAGGGATAAGAAACAACAAAGTGGCAGGAACGCCGAAGCGCTCTGTCACTCTGTTGTTTTTAGCTTGTTGCGTTTATCTTATTTTTCGATGCCCAGCAATTCTACTTCGAATATCAAAGCAGAGAACGGTTTGATTTGGCCGCCACCGGATTCTCTTGTACCGTATGCCAAGTCGTAAGGGATGTAAAGTTCCCACTTGGAGCCTACGGGCATCATGGTCAGAGCTTCTGTCCAGCCTTTGATAACCTGATTGGCACGGAAAGTTGCGGGTTCGTTACGCTTGTAAGAGCTGTCGAATTCCGTTCCGTCAATCAATGTTCCTTTATAGTTTACTTTTACCTTGCAAGTGTCTGCGGGAATAGCACCAGTGCCCTTGGTCAGAACTTTGTATTGCAAACCGCTGGGAGTTGTTACAACGCCTTCTTTACCTTTGTTTTCAGTCAGGAATTTTTCTCCTGCGGCTTTGTTGTCGGCATATTTCTCTGCAGTGGCTTTTTCTTTGATGGCGTCCATTGCAGTCTGTGTGTAGGCGCGGGCATCTTCTTTGTTCATAAGGCCGCCTTTATTGATTACACCTGCAACGAAACCTGCCAGCAGATTTTCGCGGCTGACGGTTTTGGTAGAGTCTTCACCGAAGATTTGTTGGTTAAGACCTTCTACCCAACGTTTGCTTACCATTTGTCCGAGTTGGAGGCCTGCCATGTAGGCAGCGTCTTTCTTGTCAATCTTGGTAGCGCCTTCGTTGAAGCCTTTCAGGAAGTCTGCCATTTGGGTTGAGTCAATGCCTTGTTGGGCGAAGTACTGGTCGATACCTTCTGTTTGTGACATACCGAAAGCGTAAGACAATGAATCGATGTCTGTTTTCAGATTACCTTTCGGGCTTTGTGCAGTACAAGATGCCAGACCGGCAGCTACTGCGAGAGTCATAAGAAATGTTACTTTTTTCATTTTGCTTTTACTTGTTTTTATTTGGATAAAATTTTCATCAGTTCTACTTCGAAAACGAGCGTGCTGTGCGGGGGAATCATTTCGCCGGCGCCTTGTGCGCCGTATGCCAGGTCGCTGGGGATATAGAGTTTCCATTTGGCTCCTTCGGGCATCAGTTGCAGCGCTTCTACCCAGCCCGGTATCACCTGGCTTACGCCGAAAGTGGCAGGTTGTCCGCGTTTGATGGAGCTGTCGAACAGTGTTCCGTCTATCAGCGTGCCTTCGTAATGACATTGTACCTGATCGCTGGCCTGTGCGTAATGTCCTACGTTTCCTTCGTTGATAACCTCATATTGAAGTCCGCTTGGCAATGTGATGACACCCGGACGTTTTTTGTTTTCTTCAAGGAAGTTTTTACCTGCTTCGATGTTGGCGGAGTTCATCTTCTCCTCCAGTTCGGCGAAGTATTTATTTACTATCTCACGGGCTTCTGTGTGGCTGATTGCCGTCTGGTTACCTTCCAACACGTCCTTGATAGCTTGTGCGAAGTCATTTACCTCGATGCCTTTAGCACCCATGCTTAAAAGATTCTGACCTATTCCGAGGCCGATTGCGTAACTGAATTTGTCCATAAAATGATTTTGTTGGCGACCGGAGCGATTCTTTTTCCATCTACTCGGAGTGATTCTTTTCCAATCTACTGTAAATTAACGAGTGGCAAAAGTACGTCTTTTATTTGAATGATGGAGGGCTTCGTTATTTAAATTTTCTTATTTATGTATCAACTTGGGCTATCTTTATGTATTTTTGTAAGAAACAAAAACAAAAGGCTATGAAGAATCTTGTTGTTTTATCCGGCGCCGGAATGAGTGCCGAAAGCGGTATCAGTACGTTTCGCGATGCGGGAGGATTGTGGGACAGGTATCCGGTGGAACAGGTGGCTACTCCCGAAGGGTATGCGCGTGATCCGGAGCTGGTCATCAACTTCTATAACGAGCGCCGCAGACAACTGCTGGACGTGAAGCCGAATGCCGGGCATGCCGGGCTGGCAGAGCTGGAAAGGGATTTCAATGTGACGGTGGTGACGCAGAATGTAGATAACTTGCACGAACGGGCGGGCAGCACGCACGTCATCCATCTGCATGGTGAACTGACGAAAGTGTGCTCCAGCCGTGACCCCTACAATCCGCATTTTATAAAGGAACTGAAGCCGGGAGAATATGAAGTGAAGATGGGCGACAAGGCGGGTGACGGAACGCAGCTTCGCCCCTTTATTGTGTGGTTCGGCGAAGCCGTGCCCCAAATTGAGACTGCCATTCGCTATGTGGAAAAGGCGGACATCTTTGTCATCATAGGTACTTCGATGAACGTATATCCCGCTGCCGGGCTGCTGAACTATGTACCCCGTGAGGCGGACGTCTATCTGATAGACCCCAAGCCGGTGGACGCGCACACGCTGCGACAGATACATGTAATCAGGAAAGGAGCTTCGGACGGTGTGGAAGAATTGATCTCTTTGTTGCGTAGTTGAGGAACAAGCGACTGATTTACATTCTCTTATTTTGCCAACCTTTGTCATGCTGTTGGCAAACTTTTGCCGCTCCGGATTATTTCTTCAGCACGGCCCGCAGCACGAACCATGCGTGATGGGCTATGGTACTTGCCAGTCCATAGTGTTTCGCCATGATCCGGAAGCGTTCCTTCAAAGATGCTTTCCGGTTCTGCGTTGTCATCCCTTCTTCCAGATAGTCAATGATTGTAAGATGGGTGTTGTGCAGCGTCCGCGCTTTCTTCATCACCCGGATGCACCAGTCGAAGTCTGCCGAGAAACGGTATTGCAGGTTGTAAGGTTCTGCCAGGGAAGCCTTGGCGAAGAAAGCCTGATGGCATACCAGCATGCCTTGCCTGAAGCTGCGCCATGTCAGCGTTTGGGGAGTGGAAAGGCGGCGCATGCGTATGAAGTGTCCCTCCTTGTCCACCAGTTCCGTCTCGCCGTAGATCACGTCGGGCAGTTCCGCTTCGGTGATGGAGTGCACCATCTGTTGCAGGGTGTCGTCTTCGTGAAAGCTGTCACCGGCATTGAGGAAACAGAGATAATCTCCGCTTGCCAGCCTCATGCCCTTGTTCATGGCGTCATACAGCCCTTTGTCCGGTTCGCTCACCACCCGGGTGATACGGTCGCCGTACCGGGCGATGATGGAAAGTGTGCCGTCATTCGAGGCGCCGTCCACGATGATGTACTCCACATGGCGGTATGTTTGCGAAATGACGCTCTGGATGGTGTCCTCCAATACGGCTTCGGCATTGTAGGTCACGGTGATGATGCTGAATTTCGGTGTAAGGCGGTTATGCATTTCTTCCGGTTACTTTATTGTAAAGGTCGATGTATTTCTTGGCGATGACATTCTCGGAATAGTGTGAGACGGCTTTTCGGCATGCTTGTTCGGAGAGGCTCGGATAGTCGGGATCGGTCAGCATCCAGTAAATGCCGTTGGCAAAATCCTCGGCCGACTTGTACTGAGCCACGTAGCCGTTGTGGAGGTGGTCTATCATTTCCGGTATGCCTCCCACGTTGAATCCGATGCACGGAGTTCCGCAAGCCATGGCCTCCATGATGGTGTTGGGCAGGTTCTCTTCCAGAGAGGGGGTAACGAAGATATCCACCGCATTGTAGATGTCCACCAATTGGTGCTCATCGGTCACGAAGTCCAGTGGATAGACCTTGAAGGGAAGCAAGTCTTCCAGTTGTCGGGAGTTATTGCCGAAGGCCACTACGCCCAATGCTTCTCTGAGCTCCGGATATTTCTTCGCCAGCAGTCTGCACGATTCGACCAGATAATCAATGCCTTTTCTTTTGTCCGTGATCTTCACAGACCCGAACAGCATCAGCTTCATGTCCTGCGGAAGCAGGCATTTGCTGCGTGCCTCCCGCATGCTGTGGGGCTTGAAGAGGTTGGTGTTGATGGGATTGGGGATGGATGTCACGGCATGTCCGCGCAGAAGTGCACTTTTTCCGGCCCGTTCTTCCAGCCAATGGCTGCAGGCCACGAAGTTGATGTGCCTGCCCTTGTATAGATTCTGTTTCTTCCGGAAGATGCGGAAAGAAAGATCCTTTTTGTTCCCGCCGCTGTGAATGAAGAGGCAGTTGCGGCATTCCTGCTGATAGCTGGTGCATTCGCGGGCGTGGTGGCAGATGCCTGTGCATGGCCACATATCATGCATGGTCCATACCACGGGTTTGCCGGAGGACAGTATCTTTTCAATGTTTTTCAGCGAAAGCATGCCTTGATTTATCCAGTGCAGGTGGATGACGTCGGCCTGCTGGAATTCCGGCAGCGAGGTGATGTCTGTGCCTGTGTTGGCTATATCGACGGCAAAGATGTTTTCTTTCTTGAAGTGGTTGGCTTTCCAGATAACAATACGCTCCCATACAAATTTCCAGACCATCCGCCAACTATGGTCAAGTGATACGACGGTAATCCGGTCAGTCTGTTTGTCGCGTACCAGCAACTTGGCTTTAATACCGTGGTTTTTCAGTGAGTCCATGAGGCGGCTGGCGGCAATGGCTGCTCCGCCGATGCGTTCGGATGTATTTATTAGTAGTACTCTCATTGCTGTGCATTCAGAATGTTTGAGCAAAAGTAGTGGTTTTCGCCGATAAACGGTACAAAGTCGCATATTATTTGTACTTTTGCGGTACTTAGAATCACATATATAATATGAAGAAGGTTGTATTTATAGGTTTGGGCTACATAGGCCTGCCTACGGCAGCGGTCGCTGCTCATCATGGTTTCGAGGTGGTGGGTGTGGATGTAAATCCATCGGTGGTAGAAACCGTCAATCAAGGTAAAGTGCATATTGTAGAACCGGACTTGGGTAAGATTGTCAAAGAGGCAGTACAAAGCGGTCATCTGCGTGCCGTGACCCGACCTGAACCGGCAGACGCCTTCTTCGTGGTAGTGCCCACACCTTTCAAACAAAACCATCGCGCAGACATCACATACGTAGAGTCGGCTACCCGTTCTGTTATCCCTTGCCTGAAGCCGGGAGATTTGTTTGTGATAGAATCCACTTCTCCGGTATTCACTACCGAGCGTATGGCCGAACTTATTTTCCAGCAGCGCCCTGAGTTGAAAGACCAAATATACATTGCTTATTGTCCCGAACGTGTATTGCCGGGCAATACCCTTTACGAACTGGTGCACAACGACCGTGTAATCGGTGGTATCAATCCCGCATCTACCGATAAGGCGATTGAATTCTACTCTGCTTTCGTTCAAGGTAAACTGCATCGCACGAATGCCCGTACTGCCGAGATGTGTAAGCTGACGGAGAACTCCAGTCGTGATTCTCAGATTGCTTTTGCCAACGAGCTCTCCATGATTTGTGACAAAGCCGGTATCAATGTATGGGAGTTGATAGAACTTGCCAACAAACATCCTCGTGTCAATATCCTGCAACCCGGTTGCGGTGTAGGCGGCCATTGCATTGCCGTAGACCCTTGGTTCATTGTATCCGATTATCCCGAACAGGCACAACTCATCAAGCGTGCCCGTGAAACGAACGACTATAAAGCCGATTGGTGTGCCAACAAAGTATTAGAGTCTTGCCAACGTTTTGTCGAGAAATACGAACGTGAGCCGATAGTAGCTTGTATGGGTCTTGCCTTCAAACCGAATATCGATGACCTTCGTGAATCTCCCGCCAAGTACATTGCTTCTCGAATTGTCAGCGAAAGCCGTGCTGATGTACTGATAGTAGAGCCTAATATCACTTCACACCCCAGTTTCCATATAACAGATTATAAGGAAGCTTATCAGAAAGCTGATATTATCGTTTGGCTTGTACGCCATACCCCGTTCGTAGAACTGCCTCGCAAGGAAGAAAAGCTGGAGCTCGACTTCTGCGGAGTGCGCAAGTAGCAGCCAATTCCAAAGTAATTCCAATCGTACATCGTAAATCGTCCATCGTAAATGAAAAAGATATTGCTCGTTTTCGGAACCCGTCCCGAAGCCATCAAGATGGCTCCGCTGGTGAAAGCCTTGCAAAAGGATACGGCACATTTTGATACTAAAGTATGCGTCACTGCCCAGCACCGCCAAATGCTGGATCAGGTGCTGGAAGTATTTGAGATAACGCCCGAATACGACCTTAATATCATGGCGCCCAATCAGGACTTGTATGATATCACTTCCAAAGTGCTGTTAGGTTTGCGCGATGTCTTGAAGGACTTTCAACCTGACGTGGTACTGGTACATGGCGATACTACCACCTCGATGGCAGCTTCCCTTGCAGCTTTCTACCAACAAATTCCCGTAGGGCATGTAGAAGCCGGATTGCGTACATACGATATGCTTTCGCCTTGGCCTGAGGAAATGAACCGTCAGGTTACCGACCGAATCTGTACGTATTACTTTGCCCCCACGGAGAAGTCACGTCAGAATCTTTTGCATGAGAATATTGAGGATGAAAAGATATCTGTCACCGGCAATACGGTTATTGATGCTCTGCTGATGGCTGTCGATATCATAGCTCATAAGCCGGGTGTGAAAGAACAATTGCATGAGGAACTTCGTACAAAAGGTTATACGGTTGGCAATCGCCCATACGTATTGGTAACCGGGCATCGCCGTGAGAATTTTGGTGAAGGCTTCCTGCATATTTGCCGGGCAATTAAGGAAATCGCCTCTTTGCATCCTGATATGGATATTGTCTATCCGGTGCATCTTAATCCTAATGTTCAGAAGCCTGTTTATGAACTTCTTTCCGGTCTTGAGAATGTATTTCTTATTTCCCCGTTGGATTATCTGCCGTTTATCTATGCCATGCAGCACTCTGTGTTGCTGCTGACGGACAGTGGCGGCGTGCAGGAAGAAGCTCCCTCATTGGGAAAGCCTGTTTTGGTAATGAGAAACACTACCGAACGTCCCGAAGCTGTAGAAGCAGGTACTGTGAAGTTGGTTGGCACAGATGCCGATGCCATCGTAAAGAACGTGACGGAACTATTACGTGATAAAGAAGTCTATCAGCAGATGTCCGAAACGCACAATCCGTATGGTGATGGGCAGGCTTGCGAAAGAATAATGGCGGCGCTGAGAAAGTAACTGCATTTCGGATGGGTTATGAATGTAATAAGAAGTGCATAATGCTTACAAATAAGCCCATAAACACTTCGCCCGGCAAAGAGTTCTTATTTCACTCACTGAATGAACCGGATTCAGTCAGGGACTGAAAGGCATTCAGTCCCTGAGTGAAAGCCTTTCAGTCCCTGAGTCATTGTACCCCCTCTCAGAAGGTGTTTTGAATGGGGGTAAAAGAAAAGATGACTGGTAGAGATAACACTGGTAAAGAAATCATACTTTGTGTAAACCTGCTTTATTCATTCCTAAAACCGTAATAACTCATTTATGAGTTCATAATCTCTTTGAAAGCCTTCAGGTATCTTTCGCTTACCGTATCTATATTTATCTTTTCACGGATTATCTTTTCCGACTCTTGTCCCATCTCCCGGCAACGGTCGGGGGAGGCAAACAGTTGATCTATCTTTTCTACCAGACTGTCAACATCGCCTTCGCGGAAGAAATAGCCATTCTTGCCATCTGTGACAAGATCCCGTTCTGTACTATCGCAAACGGAACAAAGAACAGGAAGACCGTATGTCATGGCATCATTGATAGAAAGTCCTCCCATACCTGCCAGTACATACACCGTAGATTCGTTCATATAGGCTCCCAGCGCTTTCGGGTCATAGACGGCGCCGATGAAACGGATTCCTCCCTCTCCGTTATTGTCATTTCCGACTTCATAGATCGGTATATTCATAGCTTGCGCCTGCCGTTTCAGGTTATCCAGCTCAGGGCCATCGCCTACAATCAGTAGTTCGGCATCGGAATAAGTCTTTATTATCTGGGAAAAAGCATCAATCAGCAAGTCCACCCGTTTCCATTTTACCAAGCGACCGATGTGCAGCAACCGTCTCTCTGACTTTGGCAGCAGTGGTTCGGATGCCAATACGGACTCTTTTTCGCGTAACAAAACCTCGGTGTCTGTGGAGTTGTAAGTGACATGTATGTGTTCTTTATCTACTCCGTAAGAAGGAATAATATCGTAAGCGGCAGTGGAATAGTTGAGTGTACCCGCTACCCGGGCATAGCAATACTTGCGAACTAATGCCGTCAGCCATTGGCGGAGGTAGAAAGCTGTGCCCTGACTCATTAAGCGCATGCTTTCGTCATACATGGGATTCTCCCGGAAATATTCTTTTATTCTTCCGTAAGGGGGTGTCTGAAAGGGTATCTCACGAATTACCAAACGTGAGCCGCATTCCTTCATTGCCTTCCTCAATCGTGGCTGGAAGAATACTTGCAGGAAATAAGGCCATCCCATCACTATTATATCAGGCTTCTCTTGCAGCACAATCTCAGGTAAAGCAGGGTAAGCAGTTTTTCCGTAGAACATCTTTTTTTCAGGAGTGGTGAGGTGCTTGTAAGTACCACCTTCCACCATCTTTACGCCTTTACCAATGGTGGCGTTGCCTTTCTGTGGGGTAATAACTGTAATCTCTATTCCCTTTGCATGCAACTTGTTCAGCATGGCGTTGAGGTAGTGCGGTATTCCGCCGAACGTGAAAAGGACTTTCATATATATATAGTCTGTTATTTATTTGTTCGTTATGAGTTGTCGGAGAATGTCTGCCAGTTTGTCTTGGCTGTGTTCGGAGGCATATCGGGTGAGCCCTTCCGGAGAGGGTGTTCCTTCCCGGCAGAGTCGGATGATGGCTGTACGGCAAGCTTCCGGATCTTCTTCGGGCACGGCGAAGCCTGTGCCGTAGTCGGTAACCCGCTTGCCCATGCATTCGCCTTGCGAGACTATGACAGGTTTTCCGAAGGCGGCGGCTTTGGTCAGCAGGTTGCTGCTTCCGGTGAACTTGCGGTAGGCGGCAAAGAGCACATCACTCGCAGAGACGAGGGCGTTGAAACAGGCTTCATCAGGAATATGTGTTAAGGAGAAGAGGCAATTGTTGCGGCTTGCCTCGAAAGACTTCAGTTCGAGATTCTGTGTCTCTGTCAGCCAGGACTTGCCTGCGATGAGGAAAAAATACTCATCTTCGGGTAGGAAAGGAATGGTGCTGAGCAGTAGTCCGATGCCTTTTCGAGTCCCGATGGATCCTAACAATGAAATGATTCTTCTGCCTCCGGCATGTTTCTTCAAGGTGTGCAGCAGGGGATATGTTTCGTCGGGTGCTGATAAGTCTGCGAAATCGGGCAGTCGGCAGATGTTCGTCTGGAAGTCTTTCAGTTCATCTGTGGAATATTCGTTCAATACTCCTATCCCGCGGCAGTGGCGGCTGCGCAAAAACGGTCGCACGTCCGGCATTCCCGGTTTATAAGGAGGAAGGGCGGATTGTACAAGCAGGCCACTCCAGGAGTATGGCAATAATCTGTTGAAAAGTGCAATCGGAGCAAAAGTAGGAAGTATGTCGTCCAAGCAGGGAAAGTAAACCAAGTCCGGACGAAAGTCAACCAATTGCCTGCGCAGGGTCGCAAGATTCCGCAACCGGATGAGGGCGTTCCGCATAACAGTGATTTTTTTTCTCAATGGTTGTCCCGTAGGGAGTGGGAGCAACGGGCGGGCGCCTGTTCTTTTAAAGGCGGCTATGCTTCCGGTCTCTGGCTCACGTGGAGCAATCAGCAATACTTCTTCTCCTAAAGCTGCCCATGTACGGGTAAACTCTTTGTAATATGTCTCCCGATGTCCGGTGACGGAGCAATCTATAACAGCTACTTTCATCTCTCTGTCCTTTTACAGTTTTGATAGATTTCTTTTAGTTTCTGTCCTGCTAACTTGAAGTCGAACCGTTCGGCAATGGATTTTCTGATGAGCTTCTTGTCAAATTGTTCATAGTTGTCATATAGTTCACACATCTTCTCGGCGAGCGCTTTCACATCTCCGGGCTGTATGAGATAGCCGCTTCCGGGTGTGATGATGTCTTCCGGCCCTCCGCAGACAGAGCCGATGGCAGGCATGCCGGTTGCCATTGCTTCTATGAAGACAATGCCGAATGTTTCTGCGTAAGAAGCGAGTACAAAGGCGTCACTGCATGCCAGCAGCCGGGCCACTTCTTCGCGGGGCAGGCGTCCTGCCAGAGTAACCTGCCGTTCCAGCCGGAGGGCATGTATCTTGTCTCGCAGATTAGCTTCCTCTTCTCCGTCTCCGGCAATGACGAGCGATACGTGTGGGCGGCTGCGGAAACTTTGTGCAAAGGCATCCACCAATTCTTCAAATCCTTTTCGTTTGCTCAGATTGCCGATGCTGACAAAAGTGAATTCCTTTTCCTTCTCCGTGTGCCGGTTGCTTTGGCAGAATGTGTCGATATCGACGAAGTTCGGTATTACGATAGCTTTGTCAGGACGGTCGAGGTAGGAAGAAAGATTCTTCTTCAACAATGTGCCGACGCAGATGACTTTCCGTGCATTTTTATAAGCTTTCCTCAGCGTGGCGGCTTGTCCGGGTGTTACTTTTCCACCATTGATGGAGGAGGCATGTTCTGTCACGACATAAGGGATGCCGTAGCATTTATGGATTAAATTGGCGGCATACCCTGCCCATGTACCGAAATGGGCATGTATAACATCCGGTTTACCATGACGATGGATATAGTTGCGCACCAGCAAGAGCGTCAGCAGCGACCAGATGACACCTCCGATACGAGTGGATAATTTCGGGTTCCAGGCATGCATGCGCAGGGTGGTGAAAGTACCGTTGTCTTCTTCTGTTATCTGGAAATGGTTCTCATGGCAGAATACTTTCCAGGTAAATTCCTTAGGTAAGCGTTGTTCCGTATAAGCAAGGCCTACCCGGCATCCCGAACGGGCCAGTTGCAAGGCTTGTTCATAGAACATGTATCCTCTGTGTAGAGGAGAACCCGGTTCGGGATAATACATGGGGAGTATCAGTATATGCATGGTGATGAGTGTTTTTGCAGGTGTCGGATTCGGTCAATTTCTTCTACAAGCTTGCCGGAGGCTATGCTTGCCACTTTCCGGCAGAACATCTTGCCGGATTGCTGCAAGGCAGACAGGTCTTCTGCCGTCAATACTTTGATGGCTTTTCCATATTCGATGTAATGTAAAGGTGTCAGTCCCGACAATCCCGGATAATCTCCTTCGTACAGGAGGGCATGCTTTCCAAAAGGAGAGTTGAATACGATCGTCTGTATGCATAGCTCACTGGGAACAAAGCTTGTCTTGAAATAGCGTATCATTTTTTTCTCCGAACATAGTTTCTCGTATATATGGCGTGCGCAGGGCAAGGTGACTGCCCAGTAGTCGGAGCCGAAGAATATGTCTGCTTTCTTGCTGTCGAGTAGCGTGCGGATGTCTTTCCGTACAGGAAGCAGTTTCATCAGGTTGCGGGAAGCTACGATGAGCTTGTTTTTCCACCAGAGATTCTTCCACTTCAAATCGCGGAAAAAGTGATAATTGACTATCTTTGAACGTTGGTCTGCACAAGTGCAGCGTGTCAGGTTCATTCCTGCGATGAATTCGGTATCCTTGTGCTTGTCGAAGTAACAATGGATTTCTTCATTTGTCCATAGAGGATAATCTTGTCCGCTGAGGCATACGACACGGGTGTATTCTGTACCGTTCCGAAGCACTGCTGCCAATAATTCCTTTTGATATTCCACCTGTTCCCAGCCTCCCCAGCTTACCCAATGTCCGGGCACGAAGGTAACCTTGCCTCCTAACAGTTCCTTGAACGGGCGGGCATCGGCCTTGAGGTCGATGTGGACGTAGAAGTCGGCGCGGTCATCCAGTGCGCTGATTAAGCGCGCCAAGTGTGGGGCATCTTTATAGGCTGACAGGATATAGGCTATGCGGCTCATGCTCTCTTTTTCTTTAGAAGAAACTCAATGCTCTCACGGAAAATGACAGATTGCAGTTTCCATAAGATCAGCGCATAAAGCCCTGCTACGAATATAATCTTCGCAGCCATGCTCAGATAGAGGTTTTCAAAAGGTCTTGCCATGTAATGTGCACCTGCAATCAGTATGACAGACAATGTCAGATAAGGAGAAATATCCTTCAGCATATCTTTCAGTGTCAGTCCTATTGCTTTTTTAACAAATATGAACCAGACGAACAGCCAGTTGATATTGATAATCACGAAGCTGTGCAACATCCGTTCCAGTCCGTAGGGATAAACGATACACATGGCTATCAACTGCAATATGCTCAGAGTGATAGTATTCCACATATAGATAGAGGAATACCCGCGGCTGATTATCAGATTGGAAAACAGGTTGGTGATAGGTATAAAAGCTCCCCAAATGCATAGTATTTGTAAGATATAAACGCTGGGAAGCCATTTTTCTCCAACGGTAATGAAGATCAGTTCCTTGGACACTAAGCTTAATCCTAACATGGCAGGAAAAGAAATGAAGGCTGTGAAACGAAGCAGCTTGCGGAATATAGCCAGTTGGCGCGTTTTGTCATCACCCACACTTGTGAAGACGGGCTGAGCTATGCCATTGATCATTCCGGTTATCAATGTATGTCCCATGCCGTTCCATTTGTTGGCTTGGGTAAAATTACCTACCTCCCGTTCCGAATAGAATTTACCCAGCAGGACAGAGAACAGATTATTGTTGATGATATTGAAGATATTCGTGACAATCAGTTTGCTGCTGAACCCTATCATTTCCTTGATGGGCCGGAAGTCGAACCGGAGGCTTGGTCTCCAATGAGAAAAGTAAAAGTTGAGAAGAGTCATTACCGTTACAAACGTGATGGTTTGTGCGGCCATGCCCCAATATGCAAATCCATAGACAACCAATGTGATGCCTACAGCGCCCGAAACAGCCTGGCTGATAATGGAAATAACGGTTGCTTCCTTTATTTTCAGATTCTTGAATAAATATGCCCGTGGAGCAATACTCATACTCGATATGGCAAATCCCAAAAATAGGAAGCGTGAAAGAGGAATCAGTGCGGGTGTTTCGTAGAAGTCGGCAATCAATGGTGCGGCAAAGAATAGCAGTATGTAGAGAGTGATTCCGCAGAGTGTGCTGAACCAGAATACGGCGTTGTAGTCTTTATGGCAGACATTCCTGCGGTTGGTCAATGCCGAAACGAAACCTCCTTCCTGCAACGCCGAAGCTATGGCCGAGAAAATGGTAAGCATGCCTATCATGCCATAGTCGGAAGCATCGAGCAGACGACCAAGGACTATACCGAAGAGAAGATTCAGCAGTTGCTGTATGCCGTTGCTGAGCCCTCCCCAGAATAGTCCTTTTGCAGTTTTTTCCTTCAGTGATGATTCCTTCATGATTGCTTGCTTTCCTTATGCGGCTTTCCGGACGGTTTTATTTAACTTCACTTCCCGGTTTTACCTCCCGCAGTAGTGAAGTCACAGCCAAAGCGCCGTCATAATTCTCGGCAGAGAGAATCATGCCTTCACTCACCAATCCGTTCTTGAATTGCCGTGGAGCAAGGTTGGCTATGAAAAGCACTTGTTTGCCCACCAGTTCTTCCGGTTGATAATGTTGGGCAATGCCGCTTACGATGGTGCGGTTCTCCAGTCCGTCTGCAATCTTGAATTGCAGCAGCTTCTTCATCTTAGGAACAACAGAGCATTCCAGCACCGTGCCTACGCGGATGTCCAGCTTTTCAAATTCCTCGAAGCTGACAGTAGGCTTAATGGGGCTGGCTTTATAATTGGCAGCCTCATTTGCCTTCTTGGTGGCAAGAAGCTTATCGACTTGTGCCTGAATGGTGTCATCTTCTATCTTCTCGAACAATAGATCGGGCGTACCAAGCCGGTGTCCGGCAGGCAGCAAGTCCGTGTGTCCCAGTTCTGCCCAGTCAAAGCTGTCCATGTTCAGCATCTTGCGAAGTTTGTCGCTGCTGAACGGCAGAAACGGTTCGAAGGCGATGGCAAGATTGGCAACCAATTGCAGGGCAATGTTCAAGATGGTAGCTACGCGTTCCATGTCGGTTTTTGCAAGCTTCCACGGTTCGGTGTCTGCCAGATATTTGTTTCCGATGCGTGCAAGATTCATAGCTTCTTTCTGTGCATCACGGAACTTAAACACATCGAGCAGTTTTTCCACTTCCGCCTTTACGTCGGAGAATTCCTTCAGTGTCTCTCGGTCGTAATCGGTCAGCCCGGCTGCTGCGGGAACCACACCGTCAAAATATTTCTTGGTCAGTTGCAAGGCACGATTCACGAAGTTGCCATATACGGCCACCAGTTCATTGTTGTTGCGTGCCTGAAAGTCCTTCCATGTAAAGTCATTGTCTTTGGTTTCGGGTGCATTGGCCGTGAGCACATAGCGCAGCACATCCTGTTTGCCGGGGAAGTCTTGCAGGTACTCATGCAGCCATACCGCCCAGTTGCGTGAGGTGGATATCTTGTCGCCCTCCAAGTTCAGAAACTCATTGCTCGGCACGTTGTCCGGCAATATATAGCTGCCTTCTGCTTTCAGCATGGCGGGGAACACGATGCAATGGAACACGATGTTGTCTTTGCCAATGAAATGAACGAGGCGGGTTTCCGGATCTTTCCACCATTTCTCCCAAGATTCGGGAAGCAGTTCTTTAGTGTTGCTGATGTAGCCGATGGGAGCGTCGAACCATACATAGAGCACTTTCCCTTCGGCTCCTTCCACCGGAACCGGAATGCCCCAGTCAAGGTCGCGGCTTACGGCACGCGGCTGCAAGCCCATGTCAAGCCAGCTCTTGCATTGTCCGTAAACGTTGGGCCGCCATTCTTTGTGCTCCTCCAGAATCCACCGGCGCAGCCAGTTTTCATGTTTGTCCAAAGGCAGATACCAGTGCTTCGTTTCGCGCATCACGGGTTTGCTCCCGCTGATGGCACTTTTGGGGTTGATCAGATCTGTGGGACTGAGGCTGGTCCCGCATTTTTCGCATTGATCTCCGTAAGCTCCTTCCGAGTGGCAGTGCGGGCATTCACCGGTGATATAGCGGTCGGCAAGAAACTGTTTGGCTTCCTCGTCATAATATTGCATGCTGGTTTTCTCGATGAATTCACCTTTCTCGTACAGCTTGCGGAAGAAGTCGGAAGCTGTGTCGTGGTGCGTCTTTGAAGAAGTGCGGCTGTAAACGTCGAAAGAAATGCCGAAATCCTCAAAGGATTTCTTGATAAGAGTGTGATAGCGATCTACCACATCCTGCGGAGTGACACCCTCTTTCTTGGCACGGATAGTGATGGGCACTCCATGTTCATCGGAGCCTCCGATAAAGACTACTTCCTCCTTTTTCAGCCGGAGATAACGGACATAAATGTCTGCAGGAACATAGACACCCGCAAGGTGTCCGATATGAACAGGACCGTTTGCATAGGGCAGTGCCGAAGTTACGGTGGTACGTTTGAATTTCTTTTCCATAGTGTAATATGTATCTCTTTTGTTATGAACGCTTTTATAGAGGTGCAAAGATAGCGGTTTTCTGCCAAAAACAAAGAAAGTGCATTCTTCAATCTGAACACACTTTCTTTCGTTCTGTTTTTATCCAAGCGGATTCTCATTTTCGTCTCCACCCGCACCACTGTCGGGGATGGTACTGCCCGCATCGTCATTTTTCAGACAGATGCTGTTGGCCACACTCTTATCATTGTAGAAACCCAGATAGAGTGCCAATGCGTTTCCGCTCCAGCCTGCAGGCAGTGTCAGCTCTGCCTTTGCCTCAGAGCGTGTAGCAGCTTTTATGGTATAGACGGCTTCGCGCTTATCCTTGTTGTAAGCCAGCAGTATGGCTGTGTCTCCTGCTTCTGCGTTCCCGGTTCCACTGTTGTTTTTCCAGACGTACGACACCTTGCCGGCTTCTACGCTGGCAGTGGCATCTGCTGCGGTTGTCAGGCTGCCGCGTGACACCAATGCTCTGGTATAATCAATGGCGTCATTCACTATCGCATGCTTTATCACATAAGACATTGCTGCATTGAATTCGGACTGCTTTTGCGCATACTGTTGATAGCCGATGCGGATAATCGGGGTAAATGTTTTCAGAAACTGGATTACAGTGGAGAAATTGTTCCGTTGGCGTTGTTGCTTTTCCGTATTCGGATTGCCTACTTTTAGAGCCAATGCCCTCATGTAGTGTACTGATTTCCAATTGCTGCCTACTACTGTGCCTACTTTGCCTGAGAATCCTCCAAGGATTCCTTGTTTGATTGTTCCCATAATTCTTAATTTTTAGTGTTGTTAGTGAAATAAAAAGTTTGTGTTGTCGATGAATGCAGTCAAAAGACTTCTGCAGCAATCTCTTGTGTGTTGTTCATTCGGCAGAACGGTGTTTGTGTTTCCGTTACGACGGCAAAGATAGAGGATGTATTTTTCTCCTGCAAATTAAAAAATCCGTTTTTCTTCATGTTTTTTTGTGTATTCTTTTACCCGTGACTAATCAAAAGTAGAATTGATACGGCTCTTTTTGTGAATCGATACCACAATAACCTCTTCCAACCGCATTTTGAGTTTCACTTCGCTATCGGGCTGATACTTTCATTATCTCATGTTTCTAAGCTGTTCTCTGTATCGGGAAAAAGAAAGCCGCCTTGCTTCGTGACATTTTGCAGTCACGGGGCAAGGCGGAATAGTGAGGACAAAACAATACTTACAGCAGGTCGGTAATGGCTTCCGCCGGAATCTCCAATTTGGAGAAGGCGAACATCTTCTTACCCAAGTCCTTCAGCGAGGCTCCGATGTGGTACACGTCCGTGGCGTCTATTATCAGAAAGCGGTCGTGACTTCTTTTGTAGACGTGTACCTCTATCGGTGGATATTGGCTGTTGTGCCGCTCCAAGTCCAGTTGAAGTTGGCGGCTTATCGCCTGCGTATAGATGTCGGCTTTCACTCCGTCGTTCCGCTTGCTGAACATCAGCAGCACCGACTCGTCCACGTAGTTATCAATCAGCAGAATGGATTTCTTTGCTGTCCGTATCAGGTCTGTGGCGAACTTGTAGGCATCAAACAGTTGCCCGTCGTAGAAGATGCCCTCTACCGGTGGCAGCGAGGTGCGCACGAAGAAGTCTATCTTACCGTCTATCTTGTCTAAGCGTTGCTCATGCTCTATGAACTTGCTTTCCATCCGGTGCTCAAGGTTACTGAGCCGTTGGTTCACGGAATAGCCCTTCAACAAATAGTCCTTTAATACGCTGTTTGCCCATTGGCGGAACTGCGTACCTCTTGTGGATTTTACCCGGTAGCCTACTGATATTATCACATCAAGGTTGAAGTATTTCACCTGATATTTTTTGCCATCCGAGGCAGTTGTCAAGGATTCCTTGACAACTGAATTCCTGTCTAACTCGTTTTCCTTAAATATATTGTTGATATGAAGGCTGATGTTCTGTTTACTCGAATTGAATAACTCAACCATTTGTGCCTGTGTCAGCCACACCGTTTCCTCTTCCAATCGCACTTCCAACTTCACTTCGCTATCGGGCTGATAGAGTATGATTTCTCCTTGATTCTCCATTTATAATGTTTCTGTTTTGTTCGGAGGGCAAAGGTATTATATTTTATCTGTCTGTCAGCCAATTGTTGGAGATTATAATATTGGGAGTAGAAATACATTCATAATCTCATGTTTCTAAGCTGTTCTCTGTATCGGGAAAAAGAAAGCCGCCTTGCTTCGTGACTGCAAAATGTCACGAAGCAAGGCGGAATAATGAGGACAAAACAATACTTACAGCAGGTCGGTAATGGCTTCCGCCGGAATCTCCAGTTTGGAGAAGGCGAACATCTTCTTGCCCAAGTCCTTCAGCGAGGCTCCGATGTGATACACTTCTGTGGCGTCTATTATCAGAAAGCGGTCGTGGCTTCTTTTGTATACGTGTACCTCTATCGGAGGATATTGGCTGTTGTGCCGTTCCAAGTCCAGTTGAAGTTGGCGGCTTATCGCCTGTGTATAGACGTCGGCTTTCACTCCGTCGTTCCGCTTGCTGAACATCAGCAGCACCGACTCGTCCACGTAGTTATCAATCAGCAGAATGGATTTCTTTGCCGTCCGTATCAGGTCGGTAGCGAACTTGTAGGCATCAAACAGTTGCCCGTCGTAGAAGATGCCCTCTACCGGTGGCAGCGAGGTGTGCACGAAGAAGTCTATCTTCTTTGAATGTTCCGCAACGGTATGCTCCAGTTCAGTTAAACGGCGGTTAATGGAATAGCCTTTCAGCAGATATTCCTTTAATACGCTGTTTGCCCAACGTCTGAAAAGGGTTGCATTTTTGCTGTTTACGCGGTAGCCGATGGAGAGAATAGCATCAAGATTATAAAACTTGGTTATGTACTTCTGCTTTCCATCATTACCCATATGTTCCAAAATGGAACATGTGCTATCCTTGTCAAGTTCACCGCTATTGTAGATGTTGCTCAAATGCTTTGTGATAGCAGGTCTTTTGGTTCCAAAAAGAATAGCTATTTGTTCTTGTGTCAGCCATACTGTTTCCTCTTCCAGCCGCACTTCCAGTTTCACTTCGCTATCGGGCTGATAGAGTATGATTTCTCCTTGATTCTCCATTTATAATGTTTCTGTTTTGTTCGGAGGGCAAAGGTATTATATTTTATCTGTCTGTCAGCCAATTGTTGGAGATTATAATATTGGGAGTAGAAATACATTCATAATCTCATGCTTCTAAGGTTCTCTGTATCGGGAAAAAGAGAACCGCCTTGCTTCGTGACATTTTGCAGTCACGGGGCAAGGCGGAATAATGGGGACAAAACAATACTTACAGCAGGTCGGTAATGGCTTCCGCCGGAATCTCCAGTTTGGAGAAGGCGAACATCTTCTTACCTAAGTCCTTCAGCGAGGCTCCGATGTGATACACGTCCGTGGCGTCTATTATCAGAAAGCGGTCGTGGCTTCTTTTGTATACGTGTACCTCTATCGGAGGATATTGGCTGTTGTGCCGCTCCAAGTCCAGTTGAAGTTGGCGGCTTATCGCCTGCGTATAGATGTCGGCTTTCACTCCGTCGTTCCGCTTGCTGAACATCAGCAGCACCGACTCGTCCACGTAGTTATCAATCAGCAGAATGGATTTCTTTGCTGTCCGTATCAGGTCTGTGGCGAACTTATAGGCATCAAACAGTTGCCCGTCGTAGAAGATGCCCTCTACCGGTGGCAGCGAGGTGCGCACGAAGAAGTCTATCTTGCTGTCTATCCGGTTCAGGCGTTGTTCGTGTTCCTGAAATTTGCTGTCCACCCGCTGTTCCATTGCTATCAGTCTCTGGTTCACAGAATAGCCTTTCAGCAAATAGTCCTTTAATACGCTGTTCGCCCAACGACGGAACTCTATGCCTCTGCTGGATTTCACCCTGTAACCAACAGACAAAACCATGTCCAGATTATAGTATTCCACTTGATAAACTTTACCATCTGCGGCAGTTGTCGCAAATTTTGCGACAACTGAAATACCGTTCAACTCCTCTTTCAGTGCATTATTGACGTGCTTGCCTATTGTTTTGACATCACGGGCAAACAATTCTGCCAACTGCTGTCTGTTGAGCCATACCGTCTCCTCTTCCAACCGCACGTCCAACTTCACTTCGCTGTCGGGCTGATAGAGTATGATTTCTCCTTGATTCTCCATTTATAATGTTTCTGTTTTATTCGGAAGGCAAAGGTATTATATTTTATTGCTTGTCAGCCGATTGTTATTGTTTTCTTTCATCCGGTGAAAGGAAAGTTGTGCTGCACGGGTTTTACTAAAATTGCCATAACTTTTTTGTTTTAGGAGATTGAATTGTTCCCGTTCCTTTTGCTTTGCTTCCTTGAACGGGGTTGAGGAAGGTAGATCGGGGGATAAGCCCGATACTTCGGGGAGTGTTACCAATCCCCGAAGTAATATTGATATTTATATAGCATCCCAGCCATATCCATTCGGATAAGCCACAGCACCTTTAGCTGCACAACTTGTAACATATCCACCATAGTATTTAGACACAGTGGAGTAGTTTTTGAATGTAGTGGCGGCATTTACGTATGGTGCTTGGTCTTTATCCCATGTGAATCCTCCATTTGCCGAATAGGTGTACGAGGAGAAATCAATAGCATTGTAATTTGCAGCCCCAGAGGTGCTGGAAGAACCTACTCCAGATAACATATTATTTACATCTATCGGCTTGTCCAATGAGGCAAAACGAGTGGCTTTTTCTGAATCATTGTTGATAAACACATATTCAAAATCGACTAAACTGTTGCAACCGTGAAAAGTGTTGCAAAAATTGAAAGCCTTCTTGTTATTGGCGAATAAGCCTTTCGGTACAGATTTTAATGAAGTACAGCTTCTAAATGTCAATACGAAAGTTGTTACCTCTGTATTGTTAGCAAATAAAGCTGCGGGTACATTGTTCAATGCCGAGCAGCTACCAAACAGATTTCGGAATGTGGTAATGCTCTTGTTATTGGCAAATAAGTTGGCAGGAACGGTAGTTAAAGCTTTACATGAATAAAAAGTGTAGGACATATCCGTTGCATTCTGGCAGTTTGCAAACAAGTCTTCGGGAACAGAAACCAATGCTCGTAAGTTACCAAAAGTCTCGCAGAAGTTAGTCACCTTTGTATTGTAAGCAAACAGTTTAGCGGGAATGGCAGTCATCGAATTGTTTAATGCTGTGTTTACCGTATAGAACGCATCATAGAATGACGTTGCATTGGGATAATAGCGGAAAGCGTCTTCATGGATTGAACTCAAATTGGCTGTACCGTAGAATACACCGCCCAAATCGGTAGCATCCGAATTGAGAAGTGGAGAGTCCACGCTTACCAACATTTCAGCATTGGTGTTTCGATTGTAGGTATTGTTTCCATCCCAAGTCACCGTAGGATACTTACCGAAGTTGAACTCCGGTATCTGCTTCTGCGTTCTGTCCGTCTGTGCGGCAAGCAAGCGGACGGTGTAAGTCCCTGCTGTGGCATAGGTCTTGGCACGGTTCGTAGCATCTACCGTAAGTATTTCCTTATCATCTTTACCGTCAGTATCACCCCACAGAATGGCGATGGCAGAGGTTGCACCCGTGGCGATAGGCATAGTGAACTGGGTGCTTGCAGCGGTGGTTTTCACCTTGAACTGCATGGCATCGAAACTGAACGAAACATCTGCCGTGTTCTTGTCCTCCATGTTGCTGGCTATGATTAGCGTGTAAGTCGCTCCGCTTTCCAGTCCGGCAAGGTTTATCTTGTCGCTGGGGATGCTGTAACTGCCGTCTTCGGCTATGGTAAGGGGGACATTTTCTTTAAGCATATTGTCCCCATCATCTACCTTTCCACGGGTGTCTATTGCAGTTTTTTTTAACAAGTAGGTGGCTGTGTAGGCTTTCGGGGGCGGTGTAGCCTATCTCGCCTTTCGCTTCAGTGTCCCAATCCACTTGCCAGTGTGCCTGCCAGTCGGCTTCCCACATCATGTCGATGCTTACATCCTGTTCTATCTGGGGCTGCACGGCGGTAGTACCTTTGATGTGCAGCAGGGGTTCGTGCATGTCGCTGCAAGCGCTTGTCAGGGCGGTCAGTCCGCACAGTAGGAGGGCGTGGCGAATATACCTCTTATATAGGCAAGTCGTTTCCTTTCTGTATTTCGCAGGATTACTCCTTATTATATCGGTAGAATTGTTCTTTTTCATTCCTTATTCTTGTTTGTTCTTTCTTTTTCGCAGGCTCCGGTCTGTCCTTACCGGAGGTCTCTGTCTTTCTCCTTTACCGGAATCTTTTGTATATCTCCTTTGTCTGGTATTCCTTATTTCTTCCATCCGAACCACGGCAAATCGTAGCTGATGCTGATGCCGAGGTGTGTCAGTCCGAAGTAGTTGAAGGTGCTTCTCCGCTTCTCGAACTTCGTGGGGTCGTCGTGCCAATTGTAGTAGAAGTTGCCCTGCACCGCCCAGTCTTCGGCGGGGTGGTAGCTGTCGTAAGGGGTATGCAAGTAGCCCACGGCGGCATTGACTTCCCACTTCCACGGCGACTGCCCGATGCGCCTGACGTAGCCCCAGCCGATGC
The DNA here is from genome assembly GCF_000186225.1 of Bacteroides helcogenes P 36-108. NCBI lineage: Bacteria > Pseudomonadati > Bacteroidota > Bacteroidia > Bacteroidales > Bacteroidaceae > Bacteroides > Bacteroides helcogenes. Next base: position 1,137,430 of record NC_014933.1, read on the forward strand.
CGCAGCCCCATGCTTTGCCAAACTTATCGTTTATCCATGCTTTGGTAGCGGAGAACTGGATGTCGAACTCGCCCAAGTTGCCGTAGGCGGCAAAGTAGTGTCCCGTGTAGGCGGCATCGCCTTGCAGGTAGTAGCGTCCTTCGAGGAGGATGTCCTTCAATATATAGGTTTTCAGCCGCTTGTCGCTGCGCCATCCGCTACCCATCCATTCCGCTACGGCGGTGATATGACCGCTCCGGGGCATGAACTCAAGGGAAATGTTCGGCGTGGGCGCCCAGCCGTATTGGGGGACGACAAGGGCGATGTCGTAGAGCAGGTTGGTCTTCACGTTCAGCATGGGTTGAAGGGAAGTCTTCTCTTTTTTAGAAAGGATGCTGGTTTGTTCCATAATTGCCCCGGAAGTGGCAACCGCAGTGTCGGCAACCGTTGCTCCCGCTTCAGTCGGTTCGGAACGGCTGTCCGGCGTGTGTGCTTCGGGAGTCTCCGTTGCCGACACGAAGAGCACTACACGGGCGGCACGCAGGCGGGGATAATAATCGTGCAGCAAACGCTGCCAAACATGCCCGCTTTCCATACGAAACAAGGCCGCTTTGATATCGGCAGAACGGCGGTGTTTGTCTATCGCTTTCACCACGGCATCCCGGTAGGGTGCATCGGAATTTATCATCAGGCGGCGCAGCCCGGCATAGTCTTCTGCCGTATGACGTTCCTCCACCAGTGAGTCGGGTATGGGGATGTAGCGGGAAAGGGAATCGACCGCCACCACGAACGATGGCATTTCTTGCGCCTGCAAGGGAAATCCGGTCATCATTGCCAGCGGCATAACGACCAGCATCATCCCTTTGCTTTCTCCATACCTTCTCCTTACCTTCTCCCTACCTTCTCCCTACCTTCTCCCTGTCTATAGAGAAGGAGAAGGTAGGGAGAAGGACAGAATGGAGAGAACGGAGGAGGCGAAGAAAAATTTCCGGTCTTTTCTTTGCTTGTCGTATAGAAAATGTATATTTGTGCAATCTATCAATTTAACTTGAGAAGACTATGATAACAAGCCAATTGCTGCAACCTGCCAGTATAGTTGTGGTGGGAGCGTCCAATAACGCGCATAAGCCGGGAGGTGCTATCTTGAGAAATCTGATAAACGGGAAGTACACCGGAGAGCTTCGTGCCGTCAATCCCAAAGAAACGGAAGTGCAGGGTGTGACGGCTTTCGCCGATGTGAAAGACATTCCTGATACAGACCTTGCCATCCTCGCCATACCTGCGGCTTTGTGCCCCGATGCCGTAGAAGTGCTTGCTGCGGAGAAGCGGGTGCGGGCTTTCATTATTCTTTCGGCAGGATTTGGGGAAGAAACCCATGAGGGCGCTCTGCTGGAAAACCGTATTTTGGAAACGGTGAACCGATATGGGGCTTCTTTGATAGGCCCCAATTGCATCGGTTTGCTCAATACATGGCATCATAGTGTCTTTAGCCAGCCTATTCCTAACCTGAATCCGCAGGGAGTGGACTTGATATCCAGCTCGGGAGCGACTGCCGTATTTATCTTGGAAAGTGCGGTGACAAAAGGATTGCAGTTCAATTCCGTATGGTCTGTGGGCAATGCCAAGCAGATTGGGGTGGAAGATGTGCTGCAATATATGGACGAGAATTTCAATCCGGAGACAGACTCCAAGATAAAGCTGCTTTACATTGAAAGCATTGGTGACCCTGACCGCCTGTTGCTTCATGCTTCGTCACTGATAAGGAAGGGATGCCGGATTGCGGCAATCAAGGCGGGCAGCAGTGAGAGTGGCAGTCGTGCGGCTTCCTCGCATACGGGAGCCATTGCCAGTAGTGACTCGGCGGTAGAAGCTTTGTTTCGCAAGGCGGGTATTGTGCGCTGCTATTCGCGTGAGGAGTTGACGACCGTAGGGTGCATCTTTACGCTGCCGGAACTGAAAGGACGGAATTTTGCTATCATTACCCATGCCGGAGGTCCGGGTGTGATGCTGACAGATGCCTTGAGCAAGGGCGGGCTGAATGTTCCGAAGTTGGAGGGTGCGCTTGCCGAAGAGTTGAAGGGCAAGCTCTTTCCCGGTGCGGCGGTGGGAAACCCCATTGATATATTGGCTACCGGTACTCCGGAACACCTGCGTCTTTGTCTGGAGTATTGTGAGGAGAAGTTGGATGAGATTGATGCCGTGATGGCGATTTTCGGTACTCCGGGACTGGTAACTATGTTCGAGATGTATGATGTGCTGCACGAAAAGATGCTGACCTGCACAAAACCTATCTTTCCCATTCTTCCTTCCATCAATACGGCGGGAGCAGAAGTTGCGGCTTTCCTTGCCAAAGGGCATGTGAATTTTGCGGACGAGGTGACTTTGGGTACGGCACTTTCGCGGATTGTAAACGCTTCCAGCCCTGCCAATAATGAGATAGAACTTTTTGGAGTAGATGTGCCCCGCATCCGCAGGATCATAGATTCCATTCCGGAAGATGGTTATATCGAGCCGCATTATGTGCAGGCGTTGCTTCACTCGGCCGGTATTCCGGTCGTAGAAGAGTTTGTATCGGCAAATAGGGAAGAAGTGCTTGCTTTTGCACGTCGTGCGGGGTATCCGGTGGTGGCAAAAGTGGTGGGGCCTGTACATAAATCGGATGTGGGCGGTGTCGTTCTGAATATCAAGGGAGATCAGCATCTGGCATTGGAATTCGACCGGATGATGCAGATACCGGAAGTAACGGGCATCATGGTGCAACCCATGCTGGAAGGAACGGAACTGTTTATCGGAGCGAAGTACGAGGAGAAATTCGGTCATGTGGTGCTATGCGGATTGGGAGGCATTTTTGTGGAAGTGCTGAAGGATGTGTCTTCAGGTCTGGCCCCTCTGTCGTATGAGGAGGCTTATTCCATGATTCATTCGTTGCGTGCTTATAAGATAATCAAGGGTACACGCGGACAGAAAGGGGTGAATGAGGATAAGTTTGCCGAAATCATAGTAAGGCTTTCTACATTGCTGCGTTTTGCCACAGAGATAAAGGAAATGGATATCAATCCGTTACTGGCTACGGAGAAAGAGGTGATAGCAGTGGACGCGCGTATCAGGATAGAGAAGGACTGACTTCACGAAGCCTATCCTGCCCAGTCTTCCCTGTCCAGATTCCTGTATCCTATGGCTTCAGCCAGATGTCCGGTCTGTATGAACTCGCAACCCTCAAGGTCTGCGATGGTTCGCGATACTTTCAATATGCGGTCATAGGCACGTGCGGAAAGATTAAGCCGGTTCATGGCATTTTTCAGCAAGGCGAGCCCTTTTTCATCGGGGCGGGCATAGAGGGCAAGCAGTTTGCTGTTCATTTGTGCATTGCAATATATGCCGGGTATGTCTGTGTATCTTTTTTCCTGAATCTGCCGGGCGGCTATTACGCGTTTGCGGATATCAGCACTTGATTCTCCGGGGTTTGCGTCCGCCATCTTTTCAAAAGGAACGGGAATGACCTCGATTTGCAAGTCGATGCGGTCCAACAGAGGTCCTGATATGCGGTTCAGGTACTTTTGTACTTGTCCCGGACTGCATACACAGGCTTTTGTCGGATGGTTGTAATATCCGCAGGGACAAGGGTTCATGGATGCTACAAGCATGAAGCTGGCAGGATATTCCACATTGCATCTGATGCGGGCCACCGTAATCTTCCGGTCTTCGAGTGGCTGTCTGAGAACTTCCAGAACATTGCGTTGGTATTCGGGCAATTCGTCAAGATATAGGATTCCGTTGTGCGCCAAGCTGATTTCACCGGGTTGGGGGAAACTTCCTCCTCCTGTCATGGCTACTGTGGAAATCGTGTGGTGAGGGTCACGAAACGGCCGCCTGGAAATGAGACTTCCGTCCTTGCCCAACTTTCCGGCGACGGAATGTATTTTGGTCGTTTCAAGGCTTTCGCCCAATGACAGTGGCGGCAATATGGAAGGGAGGCGTTTGGCCAGCATGGATTTGCCACTTCCGGGAGAGCCGATGAGAAGTATATTGTGGCTTCCGGCAGCAGCTACTTCCAAGGCACGTTTCACGTTTTCTTGCCCCTTTACTTCGGAAAAGTCAAAATCAAAGTTACTCTGCTGGGTATAAAATTCTTCACGTGTATTGATTTGCGTCGCATCCAGTGTTTGTTTCCCGTTGAAGAACTCCACAACTTCCTTGATGTTGTCTGCCCCATAAATTTGCAGTTTGTTTACAACTGCTGCCTCCCGTGCGTTTTGCCGGGGCACTATCATGCCCTCAAATCCAAGTTCTCTGGCTTTGATGGCTATGGGAAGCGCTCCTTTAATGGGCTGGAGGCTGCCGTCAAGACTGAGTTCCCCCATCAGCAGGTATTTGTGCAGCTTGTCTGGTTGAATGACCTCACTGGCGGCCAGCATACCGATTGCCAGTGGCAAATCATAAGCGGAACCCTCTTTACGGATATCTGCCGGAGCCATATTGATGACGATATTGCTGGTCGGCATCCGATAGCCATTTACTTGCAGGGCGGAAATAATGCGCTGGTGGCTTTCCTTGACTGTTGAGTCGGGCAAACCTACTAAATAAAACATACAGCCTCTGGTGCTGTTGACTTCGATAGTGATGAGGGTAGCATCAATGCCTTGAACAGCAGCCCCAAAGACTTTTATAAGCACGTGATTCAGTGATTAAGGGTTAGTGATTAGCGTTTTTATCTTTTTCTATCTCTTTTAATTTCTTCTCGATGGCTTCTTTGCTCATGTTCTTTCCTTCAATTCTGCCATCGGGATTGAGCAGGACGTTGGCCGGCAATGTCTGGATGGCAAATTGTTTGGCGGCTTCTGTCTGAAATCCGGTGAAGTCGCAGGTCTGCTCCCAACTTAACGTGTCTTTTTTAATGGTTTCTTTCCACATTTTCCGGTCGATATCCAAAGAAATGCCTAACAGTGCGAAGTTCTTGTTTTTCTGTTCTTTCTTATATACTTGGCGTAACCCGGCATTGGCCTCCCTGCTTTGCTGGTCCCAAGAAGCCCAAAAGTGTATCAGCAGATATTTGCCTGTGAAGTCGGAACGACTTATGTCCTTTCCTTTTATGTTGGGAAGATGGAAGTATGGGGCTGTTTTGCCGACGGATACTTTTTCTTCTTCCTGAATGCGGTTCAAAAGTTCATCTATATAAGGCCGGTCTTTAAGCTTTCCCGTCATTCGGTCTGTAAGTTTCTTGATGAGTGCATAGTCTGGACGGGGCTTTTGTACGAAGTATTTTTCTAAGAGATAGATGCTTGCCAATGAGGAATGATGGCTGCTGATGAATGCCTCGGCTTTTTCTTCCAACACCTTGTCGGAAGGTTTTGCCAATCCTTTCAGGCTATTTTGAAAAGTGGTAAGTTCTTCATTGCAGATGTTTCCGGTTATGTCCAATGACGTCAGTTCGGCTGCAGAACCTTTGATTTGTATTTTGTCTCTCTTGTCCATAAAAAGCGGGTATTCCGTTCCGTCACTGAACAATAGCCATACGGCCACTAATGTATCGGTGGAAAGAGTTGCGGAGAATTTGCCGTCTTTTGCAATTAAGGTATCCATACGATTGTACAGTTCATCTGCTCCATAAAGGTAAAGAGTGTCGTTTCCCAGTCCTTTGATTTCTCCGTTCAGGCTTACTGAGTCCGTCTTTTTGCTTCCGCAGGCAGACAGCACGATGAGTAGGAAGTATGTGAGATAAATCTTTTTCATTTAGTTCCTTTTTCTGATACATTGCTGCGAAAGTAGTTCTTTTTGGCGTGAATAAAAAAAATTGCCCGACATATTTCATGTCGGGCAATTCCTTTTATTTGTCTCCTTTATTATTTGATGATATTCATAAAGTCGGCATTTGTAAAGTATTTGGAGAATTCCAGATCAGAAATAGCCTTCTTTGCCAGGGCCGGTTCTTTGGCAACTGCATTTTTTAAGCTGTTTGTCACCATAGATGTGTTGTTGGTTCTTGCACCAAGTACAGCCATCAGGTAATCTGTATATGCATCGGGTTTCTCGACATTTGCCAGAGTGTTCTTAGCTTTATTGTAATCTTTGGCTAAGATTTGTGCCAAAGCGGCACTGTTGGTCTTTGTGTCACCGAAAGCATTTACGGCTCTGTCATATTGTCCTTGGGCTACGTACAGATTACCCAAGGCTTCGTTCAGGCCTTTGGAACCGGAAGCTTTGCCCAAATATGTTTCGGCAGCGGACTTGTCACCTTTGGTCAAGGCTATCAGGCCGAGGTTCATATTTGTTTCGGGGGCGTCCTTGATTGAAACAGCTTTCTTGAAGTAGCTTTCGGCCTTGTCAAGATTGCCAGACTGATAGGCTAATTTGCCTAAGTTGTTGTAAGCACGGAAATCATTCGGATAGATTTGAGTTGCTTTTGTATAGATTGCTTCCTGTTTGGCGGGGTCTGTAGTCAGGGTAGCGGCATATAGCAATTCTTCAATGCTCAACTGCTTTGCATCGCTGCCTGCCAGAGTTGCGATTTCTTCGTCGGACTTACCGATAACATCATAGTTCAGGGTCAGACGAGAACGGCGTAACTGAGGCAGAACTTCGTCAGCCAAAGTCTTGTAAACGGAAGAGATGTTCTTGATTTCCTGTTCTCTTTGTTCGGGATCAGAATACATGGAAAGAACGCGAAGAATTAGTTCTTTGTCCTGTATGTTCGATTTGGAAACCAATTCCTGGAAGCCTTCCCAGTCTTCTGCTGTGTATTTGGTATCTACCGCGGCATCAATTTTGGCTTTCTTCAGGTCTTTGCTGATGATCTTGGCAGTGTTGTCCTGACGGTTTTCGGCCAATTTGGTGTTCAAGTCCATGCCACCGTCCGGAGAAGCGTATGCGGAGATTTCGATATTGCTGATTTTCTTGTTTACGGCATCATTTACATCTTTTGCTTCTTTACCGAAGTCTTTGGCGGTTTTCAGTTCACTGGCGCGTACGTTGGCCTGCTGAATCAAGAACATGATATTGGCGTCATGCTTTTCCTTTATGATACGTTGGAAAGCATCGTCACCGTTGGCCGGATTAGCGCTGCTCAGGGTTTGTTCTATCATTTCGGAAGTGGAAATCACACCGTCGGCTACTTTCACGGCGGGAATGCTGATAGTCTTGTTGCCTATGGTTGCTTTGAATTCCAAGTAAAGCTCAGATTTAGCCATTTCGGGCACATAGTCGAAAGAAGTCTTCATGGTGTAGTTTCCACCCATCTTGTAAGAGATGGTTTGGTCGTTACCTTCTACTTTTTCTCCTTGGAATACGGCTGACTGGCCTTTGGCTTCACCGCCATTCCATCTCAGTACGGGAGTTACTTCTACCACTGCCTTCTTGTTGAAGTACTTTTCAGGGAATTTACCGTTGATTGTAGCGGGAACTTTACCGCCTACGGCTTCGAGGACTTGCGGAGTTACAGTGAAATAATCCGATGACAATTCACCCATTTTGCTGCTGCATGATGACAATAATGCAACGACGCACGCCATTAGAAATGGCAAATACATTTTCTTAGTCATTTTAGGTATAAATTAATTGTTTGTAATTGAAATTTGTCTATTCCATTTTTGTGCACTGTCCCTGTGGGGACATACTATCGCAAAGATATTAAATCTCCCTGCAGATTGTTAATTGAGACAGCAGATTTATTATAATTTAATGAATTCTTTGTTCCTCACGGTATTTTATGTTGCGGGGATGGTGCTCTATGATTTCACTCCGCAGCATGTTGCGGTCAATGTGGGTGTAAATTTCTGTTGTCGCAATGGACTCATGTCCCAGCATGCACTGGATGGCACGCAGGTTGGCTCCTCCTTCCAAAAGATGAGTGGCAAAGGAGTGGCGGAATGTATGGGGACTGATACTCTTGGTGATTCCTGCCTTTTCTGCCAATTCTTTGATAAAGTGGAATATCATGATGCGTGAGATTCCATTTCCCCAACGGGCCAGGAATACATAATCTTCAAAATCCTTCTTAATTTTCCAGCGCTCCTTACGGTCGTCGAGCCAGTTTGTAATTTCGGTGATGGCACGGTGGGAGATAGGGACAAGGCGCTGCTTGCTTCCTTTTCCTTCTACCTTGATGAAGCCTTCGTTGAAATATAGGTCAGAGATCTTCAGGTTGCACAGTTCTGATACGCGCAGCCCGCAGCTATACAGGGTTTCGAGAATAGCCCGGTTGCGCTGTCCCTCGTTGGTGTTCATGTCGATGGCGGCAATGATGCGGTCTATTTCTTCCACAGTCAACACTTCCGGTAATTTGAATCCTATTTTGGGGCCTTCGAGGAGTTCACTCGGGTCGTTTTCCAGATAGCCGGCTAAGACAAGAAAATGAAAGAAAGACTTTATGCCCGACAGGATACGGGCCTGTGAGCGCGGATGAATGCCGATGTCATGTAAACCGGCTGTGAAACGTTGCAAGTCATCCAGGGTAACGGCAAGAATATCTATCTTTTCATCTTCCAAGAATCGCAATAGCTTCTCCAGATCGGTCTGGTAGGCATCGAGCGTGTTGGGCGAAAGGGATTTCTCCAATCGCAAATATTGGTTGTACTTCCTGATTATCAACGCTTGTTTTTCCTTATTCGTTGATTTTTCTTCTGATTTCATTTCTTTTTTCTACCTTTGCTCCGTGAAAACAGACTGCACCTCAGCCAGATGCTGAGAGATTTGCTTTTGTATTAGACTTCCATTGTCCTTGCAGCCTGATTTAATGTGACAAAGGTATAAAAAATTGTGTTATGAGAATACAAATAATTAACGGTCCCAATATAAATTTGTTGGGTAAACGTGAACCTTCCATTTATGGTAGTGTTACTTTTGAAGACTACCTTGCCGGGCTTCGTGGAAAATATCCGGATATGCAAATTGACTATTTCCAGTCTAACATTGAGGGAAAACTTATAGACAAGATACAGCAAGTGGGGTTTGATGTGGACGGCATTATCCTGAATGCAGGTGCTTACACTCATACGTCCATCGCTCTGCAGGATGCCATCCGTTCAGTTACCTCTCCGGTGATCGAGGTACATATCTCCAATGTACATGCCCGTGAGGCCTTTCGTCATGTGTCTATGATTGCATGTGCTTGCAAAGGTGTTGTTTGCGGTTTCGGATTGAACTCCTACCGTTTGGCATTGGAAGCGCTGCAAGATAACAACAAATAAGTATAAATAAGTAAATAGGTATAAAAAGATTATGTTATTAAAACAAACGAAAATTGTCGCTACAATCTCAGATCAGCGCTGTGATGTGGACTTTATAAAGGAGTTGTTCAATGCGGGGTTGAACGTGGTACGTATGAATACCGCCCATTTGGGACGTGAAGGAGCTGAGAAGTTGATAAACAATGTCCGTACCGTTTCGAATCGTATAGCCATTCTGATGGATACGAAAGGACCGGAAGTACGGACGACTTTACTTGCCGAACCTATTCCTTTTAAAATCGGTGACCGTGTAAAGGTAGTGGGCAACCCCGATCGGGAAACTACCCGTGAATGTATTTCTGTCTCTTATCCAAATTTTGTGCACGATTTGGACGTGAACGGACATATTCTGATTGATGACGGTGATCTGGAACTGGTGGTTATTGAGAAGCAGTCCGATTATCTGCTCTGTGAAGTTCAAAACGACGCAACTTTGGGCAGCCGTAAGAGTGTCAATGTGCCGGGTGTCCGTATCAACTTGCCCTCTTTGACAGAAAAAGACCGTATTAATATCCTTTACGCCATTGAAAAGGACATTGACTTTATTGCCCACTCTTTTGTACGCAACAAACAGGATATTCTTGACATCAAGGCTATTCTGGATGCTCATAACAGTGACATCAGAATCATCGCCAAGATTGAGAATCAGGAGGGCGTGGATAATATTGATGAAATTCTGGAGGTTGCCGATGGTGTGATGGTGGCTCGCGGGGATCTTGGCATTGAGGTTCCGCAGGAACGTATTCCGGGCATTCAGCGTATATTGATTCGTAAGTGCATTCTTGCCAAGAAGCCTGTGATTGTTGCTACTCAGATGCTTCATACCATGATTTCAAATCCCAGACCTACTCGTGCCGAGGTGACGGATATTGCCAATGCAATCTATTACCGCACAGATGCCTTGATGCTGAGTGGTGAAACGGCTTACGGCAAATATCCGGTAGAAGCTGTTAAGACTATGACAAAGGTGGCTGCTCAGGCTGAAAAGGATAAGCTTGCGGATAATGATATACGTATTCCTTTGGACGAGGACAGTAATGATGTAACCGCTTTCCTTGCAAAACAAGCCGTAAAGGCGACTACCAAGTTGAAAATCCGTGCCATTATTACAGACAGTTACAGTGGCCGTACGGCTCGCAACCTTGCAGCTTTCCGTGGTAAATATCCGGTACTTGCCATCTGCTATAAGGAAAAGACCATGCGCCATCTTGCTTTGTCCTATGGTGTAGAAGCTATTTATATGCCGGAGCTCGCCAACGGGCAGGAATATTATTTTGCCGCATTGCGCCGTTTGCTGAAGGAAGGCCGTTTATGCCCTACCGATATGATAGGCTATCTGAGCAGTGGGAAGGCCGGTACAAAGACCTCTTTCCTTGAAATCAATGTGGTGGAAGATGCTTTGAAGCATGCAGCCGAGAGTGTGCTTCCCAACAGTAACAGATACTTGTAAATAGTTGTTGGATAACATTTGTCAATTGCCATGACCATAGACGATTATATCCTGCAACATATTGATGGAGAAGGTGATTACCTGAAAGCACTTTATCGTGATACACACCTCAAACTGCTTTATCCCCGTATGGCTTCGGGACATCTGCAGGGGCGTATGCTTAAGATGTTTGTCAGAATGATACGTCCCCGGCAGATTCTGGAAATAGGAACTTACAGCGGTTATTCGGCTTTGTGCATGGCAGAGGGCTTGCCGGATGGAGGAATGCTGCATACCTTTGAAATAAACGATGAGCAGGAGGAGTTTACCCGTCCTTGGCTGGAAAATTCGGCTTATGCGGATAAAATAAAGTTTTATATCGGTGATGCGCTGGAACTTGTCCCTCAATTGAAGTTGACTTTTGACCTTGTTTTTATTGACGGTGACAAGCGCAGATATATTGATTATTATGAGATGGCGTTAAATCGGCTTTCCGATGGAGGATATATCATTGCTGACAATACTCTTTGGGATGGGCATGTGCTCGAAGAACATCCGCATACCAAGGATTTGCAAACCATTGGTATCAAGGCTTTCAATGAACTCGTGGCCCAAGACGGTCGGGTAGAGAAAGTAATCCTCCCTTTGCGTGATGGATTGACGATCATAAGAAAGATATGACACTGCCGGTTTTATATTTTATGAATGCTTTCTCATTCTTATTGTTTTATGCTTATTGCTGTGTTTTGCTTGGTTTGTCTTTCTTAATGAGGACTTTTCCATTAGTCATGATTTCTTGATTTATATGGGCGATACAAGCGTATTGCCCATATCGCCCATATATATGTGATTTATTTTCAGAGAAGAACAGATAAGGTGTCGCCCAGAAAAGAATTAGTGAACAAAATATCTCCGGGAACGGATAGTAGTGAAAGAAGCAACCCTTTTTGCGGTATCTTGCATTATTTTGTTTCAAAAATCTTCTACCTCGGCGATTCATCACAGTTCAACTGCAGATAGCTCAGCGAATGCTTTTTGATAATCACGTTCTGCGGCTAACGCCTTATCTACAGAATCGTAATAAAGCCCGGCCTGTATCATATAGTCCAAAACAGAGATTTCACCGGCATCAAGTGCCTTTTTAAGTAGTTGGCTATTGTTTGCATCCAGCAGCGAACGTCTATAAGTCTTAGCAGCTTCCTGTAACCCTGCTGCTCGCTGATACAAGATTTCCAGTTGGTTGTAAAACTGGGTTGTTGCATCTGCCCGGCGTGCTTCTGCTGCCACTACCGCAGCTTTGGCTTGTTTGACTTTGTTCTTGTTACTCCACAATGGGATAGATACGCCAACCGAAACGCCTTGATACCGTTGTCCCATTGTTTTTTCGCTCATGTAACCGATGGAAAAAGAAGGTAAATTCATCGCTTTGTTCAAGGACAGTTGTTTCTTATTCAATTCTATGTCACTTTTCACATAAGCTAACACCGGATTTTTGCTTTCCGCTACGCTATACCAACTATTGAAATCAGTAGGTAGGCTTAGGCTCTCAAAATCATCATTTTCAACAGAAACGATAACGCCACCATTAAGCCTGGTCAGTTGGGAGGCTGTTGCATTCCGTTCCGTTTCAATTCGCTGTATCTCCGCTTCAATTTTTGAGAGGTTCAGACGCACATTGTTATATTCAAGAACATTCCCTTCTCCTTTATCCAATCTCTTTTTTTGGCTCGAAGCAATGGATTCGGCATGAGATTTCCGTATCATCAGCTCTTTGAGCAAACCATTGTAATAGATTAAATCGAGTAGATATTGCTTGGCTTCGAGCAGAATGTTCATGCGGTCGGCTTGATACTGCCATTCCACCCTGTCATTTTGTTGATCAGCCAGTCGGTTTTTCATTCCGGATATAGTGGCGATGTCGAATGATTGTTTAATATTGATGTCTTTCCGGCTTCCTATCGAAGATGGATTTCCCCATAAATAGTTGAATCCGATTTCAGGGGCAGACAGGAATATCCCTGTCTTGTTCCCCAATTTATTGGAATTTGCCGTTTCACGCAAGGCTTTGAGAGTCGTATTGTTCTGCTCTACAGCCGAAAGAACTTCACTTATATTGTTCTGGGCAAATAGCGGACTTATCGCTATGACTGCCATGATAATAATCAGTATCTTTTTCATCCTTCAATTTCTTTTATTTCATTATCCGTTATGACATTCTTTACAATTTGCTTGTTTGCTATCAAATACATGATAGGTATTATAAATCCGTTCAGCAAAGTAGAGGTGAACAATCCTCCCAAAATAACCTTTGCCATGGGGCTTTGAATTTCATTGCCCGGTAAGTCTCCGCCTATAACCATCGGAATCAAAGCCAGTGCCGAAGTGAGTGCAGTCATCAAAATAGGATTCAAACGGTCGGCTGAACCATGCAACACACTTTCCAAAGGTGAAAATCCTTCGGCTTGCAGGTCATTGTAACGTGCTATGAGCAACATACCGTTTCGGGTAGCGATACCAAACAGGGAAATGAAACCGATAATAGCAGGAATACTGATTACTCCGTTCGTCATCCATATTGCATAGACTCCTCCAATCAAAGCCAAAGGAAGATTCAGCAAGATAACAGATGATTGCATGACACTGCGGAACTGGTTAAACAGCAACATGAATATCACCAAGATGGAAAATATGGAAGTAACAAGCAAAGTACGTGAAGCAGCTTGTTCGCTCTCAAACTGTCCGCCATATTCCACACGATAACCTTCCGGCAGAGTTACTTCTGCATCTACTTTTTGCTGTATATCTTTTACAACACCCAGCAAATCACGTCCGGCGACATTGGCGGATATGACAATTTTGCGTGCCACATTTTCACGATTAATCGTGTTCGGACCTACCGAAGACGTTACATCAGCAATATTGCTTAACGGTATTTTCCGCCCTTTGGCATCCATTATCAAGTTCTTTATCCTTTTTGCAGACTCTCGACTTTCGTCATTCACCTTCAAAGTCAAGTCAAACGATTGATTACCCTCATATACTTGTGATACGGGTTCTCCGGCAAGCAATACACTTACCATCTCACCAAATTCGGGCATAGTGATACCATATTTCCCCAACATCTCACGTTTCGGTTCAATCTTCAGTTGGGGACGTTCCACCTGTTGTTCCACATTCAAGTCGGCAATACCCTCCACATCTTCTATGGATTGTTTTATCTGATTGCCGATAGTAAACATCTTGTTCAAGTCCGTACCGAACAATTTGATGGCAATGCTGGCACGTGTACCTGAAAGCATGGCATCGATACGGTGAGTAATCGGAGCACCTACTTCAATATTCACACCGGGTATATCTTTCAATTTATTGCGTACATCTGCCAATACTTCATCTTTTGAACGGTCTTCAAGAATAAACGGCGCTTCGATTTCGGAGTTATTTACCCCCAAGGCATGTTCATCCAATTCGGCACGTCCTGTTTTTCTTCCTACCGTTTTGATTTCAGGAATGGACAATAACGCTTTTTCTGCTTTTCGTCCTATCTGGTCGGATTCTTCTAATGAAATACCGGGTAGTGTACTGATGCTTACCGTGAAGGAACCTTCGTTGAAAGGCGGTAGGAAACTGCGTCCTAAAGTGGAAAACACAATAAGCGCACTGACCAATGCCGCACCTGTAACACCCAGCACCCATTTACGATGGTCGATGGACCATTCCAAAGCCACCGTATATATGCCTTTCAGTTTACGTGCAATGAGAGGTTCTTTTTCCTCCTTGTTCTCATTATCCCCTTTCAGCTTGCGCTTACCCAATAAATAGCTGCATAAAACAGGAGTTAGTGTCAACGCAACAACCGTAGATGAGCAAAGAGCCACGATAAAGGCAATGCCAAGCGGTGCAAGCATACGTCCTTCCATGCCTGATAAGAAGAACAACGGAACAAAACTGGCTACAATGATAAGCGTGGAGTTTAAGATAGGCATACGAACCTCACGGGAAGCGTCATATATCACATCCATCACTTTGCGCCTTTCTCCTTTACGCAAGTTATGGTTCTCGCGCAACCGCTTGTACACATTCTCCACATCGACAATGGCATCATCTACCAAAGAACCGATAGCAATGCACATACCGCCTAAGCTCATGGTGTTGATTGTAAGCCCCATCAACTTTAGAGCAAGAATGGAGGCGACCAATGCCAATGGAATAGTTACCAAAGAAATGACGGTAGTACGTGCATTCATCAGGAAAATGAAAAGAACGATTACGACGAAGATACCCCCTTCAAGGAGCGACTGCTTCACGTTATCGATGGAGCTTTCGATAAATCGGGATTGACGATAAACATCCGTATTCATCTTTACATCCGTTGGTAGTGTCTTCTGAACTTCAGCTAATGCATCATCCAATTGTTTCGTTAAATCCAAAGTGCTGGTATTCGGCTGTTTCGTAATGGTCATCACCACAGACGGCTTGCCATTATAAGAAGCCAATCCCATTTTGGGGGCACGATTTCCAATCTTTACTTCTGCCACAGCATCCAGATATATAGGAACATCATTTACGCTTTTTATTAGCGATTTTGATAATTTTTCAATCTGGTTGGTCGAGAGCATTCCCCGTATGATATATTCATTTCCGTATTCATACAGAATACCTCCTGCCGTATTCTGATTCATGTTTTGTACGGCAGCATAAACTTCATTTAAGCCTATCCCGTAATGTTTCATTTTATCCGGGTTGAGCAATAGCTGATACTCCTTGATTTCTCCTCCCATTACGGTAACTTGAGCTACACCACCTGTTGCCAATATCCGCGGACGAATATTCCAATCGGCAATCGTGCGAAGCTGCTGCATGGAGGTACTATCAGCCGTGAGTTCCACAAACATCAGTTCACCCAAAATGGATGATTGAGGTCCCAACGTGGGATTACCTACATTTTGGGGTAATGCATCTTTTACCACAGCCAGTTTCTCCGAAACAATCTGACGGGCTTTGTATATATCCGTACCCCAATTAAATTCAACCCATACAATGGAAAATCCGGTAGTTGACGAAGAGCGTACACGGCGTACATCGGTAGCACCATTTACGGCTGTCTCCACTGGAAAAGAGACCAATCGTTCCACCTCCTCCGGAGCCATACCTTTGGCTTCGGTCATGACAACAACGGTAGGTGCATTCAAATCCGGAAATACATCGACTTCCATGTTGGTAGCCGTGTAAGTTCCACCCAACATAAGCAGGATGGATGCCACCAATACCAAAAGTCGGTTATTCAATGAGAATTTTATGATTTTATTCAGCATGATTCTTCTTGATTTTAAGGGTTAATTAATGGTTGTGACCTTCAGGAACGGCTGATGACGATGCTGCCAACTTAACTTGATAAGCACCTTTCACGACTACCTTGTCGCCTAATGTCAAACCTTTTATTATCTCTATTCTTTCACCGTTGTCTTGCCCGATTACCACTTCTTTCTTAAGGAAGGCTTCTTTTTCGTCTTTCACCTGAACATATACATAATATACACCTTGCTCTTCGGTCAAGGCACTCATAGGCACAGACATCACATTTTTCTTTGGTTGGGCAAGTAAATATACTTCGGCAAATGAACCGGCTACAAAATCGCCCACATTATCAAACTCGAATGTAACAGGCAGGTAAAAGGAATTTGTATCCGAAGTCTTGCCGTAAGAGAGAAGTTTACCGTTCAAGTCAGACAGTTTGTATGTCTTATCATCTGATGCAGCTTTGAAGTTAGCACTGTTTACATTCTTTAGATACCTGAAACTCTTTTCGGGTACTTCTGCACGGAGTTGTAATCTGCGGTTTTGGGTAACGGTGACAATCGGATCACCGACAGACACAAAATCACCTTGTTTCACCAAACGGTTTTTGATAAATCCACTGATTGGTGATGACACGTTCACGCCATTGGCAGTTATATTGGTTGCCTGTCCTTGATAAGCTGCTTTTGCAGTTTCATAACGCAGGCGCACCTGTTCAAACTCTTTCGCAGAGATAATCTTATCAGCAACCAATCCTTCGGAACGCCGATACTCCCTTTCTGCTGTTTCGTAAGCAATTCTTGCTTTCTGTGTAGGGTCACCATCTTGCAATTTCTTGGCAGAAATAATAACAATGGATTGTCCTGCACCAACGGAAGCTCCGTCTGTAATGGATGAATTGGAAAAGGATATGATACCGTTTGCTGTGGCAACAACCGTTTGTTCGTCACCTAATGGAGATCGTATTTGCCCACTTACCTTGATGACATTCATAAATTCGCCCGATTTCACAGTTTCGAGTTCCATTCCGGCTTCGTCAGCCTGTTTTTGTGTGAAAACGATTTCATCGGCATGTTTTTCTTCTTTCACTTCATCGTTGTGTTCGTTTGTTGAAACGTTACAACCTACTAAAGAGATAGAAGTTGCTATAAATAGGATAGCTATAATATTGTTACTTACTTTCATTTTTTGCTGTTATTAAAATTGTTTTGATATTGAAATTCCTCCTTGTTGTCCGTTGTAATAAGGATATACAGAAAAAGCAGTTCCACTTTTATCTGCTTTTCTTCTTGAAGACAGTTTCAGTTTTGCTTTCGGATAAAGATGATAAGCGAGTTTGGTACACAATATTCCTAATCCTGCACCGAAAATCACATCTCCCGCCCAATGCTTGTTGTTGTAAATACGAAATGCTCCTGTGCCCGTTGCAATAGCATATCCACCGATTCCATACCAGATAGATACGTCTTTATACTCCTGCCAAAGAAATTCTGCTCCCATAAAGGCAACAGCGGTGTGACCGGAAGGAAAAGAATTGTGTGCAGACTTGTCCGGACGTTGTTCACGGACAGTATATTTAAGGGTATTAACCGAGATTCCTGTAAGAAGCCCTGCCAATCCTAAAATCATCGTTCTGTCCTTGAAGTTGTGACGACCGCGTACACCTGACAAATTCAGCAGATAAACACTTGCCGCAGGTACATACTGGGTATAGTCATCTATTCTGAATTTTACGGGCTTATGCGTAATCACTTCGTGACCTACTGCATAATTCAACAATCTGTATTTGGGGTAAAGCGATGCTTCGAGCGTTCCGTAAGCCATCAGAGACAAAGGAACAATCAATTGTTTCATTGTCAATTCAGACTTTGAAAAGTCGGAAGGCAAACTGTTTTTTATTTGAATATCCTTACTTGTATAACTTTGGGAGAGCAACGGCAAAGGAAGGAATAGTGCCATTAGCACCATCACTTGCTTTATTACCATATTGAACTAAATATTCCCTGTAGCGTGTCAAAGACATACTACCTGTTAACAATGATTGTATTCAAAGACATACTTCTTGATATTGAAGTATCAGGAATGAAAATGAGGAGGGGCTCTTAAAGAAGTGACACCTCTACCAATCGGTGATTTATACGAAATCGTATATCTGTCATAAAGAGGACTCTCCTGCCGATAGACATCAACGAACAATTCGTTATAAGTAAAGATTAGAAGAGGAAACAGATGAACTGCACTCCAATCATGGTGGATACCTGATTTGACGTTTAATGACTGGATGTTTTTTACACACAATGAATTATCCTTAGAGTCATTATCGGCAGGATGTGCCGTATGTTCATCATTATAAGTATTGTCTGAAATGCAGCGTTCCACAACCATACATTCCACATCTTTATGGTGATGATGCGGAACAAAGGGCATAATCAGTATCATTAATACCGACAATGACAAAAGGATTATGTTCGCTGCTCTTTTCATTTATTTCTTAATTATGCTGCAAATGTAAGGGAAATCTTTTGCAATCCGGTTGCAAAGTGCTATATCAGTATTTCTTTGTCACAGTTTGTTGCACAAATGACTTTACTGTTTTCAAATTCGACTGTGGTGTGTACAATGTGGTATTTATTGGCAGTTGCTACTATTTGCGCCTTTATAGCTATTGTGTCGGCTTCATCGGTAACAACGTGCAAGGTCATTACATGAGATTCTCCGTCAAGACTCCAAAGGTGGAGGTCATGAATAGATGCAATTCCTTTTATACTGTTTATTTTAGATGTAAGTTCAACTAAAGGGACATCATCGGGAATTGCCTGAAGAAAGATTTTAAAGACGCTTCTAATATTCCTATAAACATTACTCAATACCCAAATGCTTATCCCAATGGAAAGCAACGAGTCTAAGGCAGGTACATAGATAAAAAGCATCACAACACTAACAATCAACACGCCAACCCATCCCAATACGTCTTCCATAATATGGAGATATACCGCACGTTCATTCAATGACGTTCCTCGTTTTACACGAAAAGCCGCTGCACCGTTGATGATTATCCCGAAGACAGCCATCCATAGCATACCTTGTGCACTGACATCCTGCGGTGCTGCAATACGCTTGGCGGCTTCTATCAGTACAAAAACAGAACTGACAGTCAGCACCCCTGAAAGGAATATGCTGCCAAGCAAAGAGAAGCGTTTGTAGCCATAAGAATACTTTTTGTCGCGAACTTGTGTTGATTTCTTTTGTAGAAACCATGCCGTAGCTAACGAAAGACAATCGCCAAAATCATGCAAGGCATCAGTAAGGATAGCGATGCTATTAGTTAATATACCTCCGATGAGTTCTACAATAACAAAAAAAGCATTCAAGAAGAAAGCAATGGAAATATTCTTTTCCGCATTGTTGAGGCTGTGTGCATGATTATGTCCCATGATTATTAGTGTTTAGATGCACACTTGGCGCAAATTCCTTTTATTACGAAATTGACTTCTCTGATTATATAGGCTTCAGGAACGAGTATATCAGGTATTCGACAACTGTCGAGGCAAAAGGTCTTGTTACAAATCTCGCAATGGAAATGGGCATGAGCTTCTTCTTCCCGGCAACTGCCATGATTGTGGCACAGGCAGTATTTCATGAAACCGCTGCCGTCATTGATACTGTGTATCAAGTGATGCTCATGAAACAGAGTCAATGCCCGGAAGATGCTTGATTTGTCAATGGTCGGCAGTTGGTCTTCCAAGTCTGCCAAACTGAATGTATCCTTCAGCTCAGAGATGGCTTTATATACTAATATCCGAATGGAAGTGGGGCGGATAGCCGCTTTCGCAATAATATCACTGCTTTCTTTCGTTGTCATTATAACTCAACTTTAATTATGTTATTGCAAAAGTAGATAAAAGTTTCTGCAATCCGGTTGCAAATAGAGCAAACATCTTATCTTTGAACCCAAGTACAAGGATGAGATGCCATTTTCTCTTTTTTATTCGTCCAATACAGAGATTTTGAGTAATTCTGTATGTTTTTCTTATCGCCTTATTTTAAAGGCTTTGGGAGGAATGAGCGTTTTTGAGGTAACGATTTGGCAACTGTGCTTATTGCTGCGCTCTGCTTTGAAATGCTTTCAAATAACTCTTATCGGATGCAAATGTAGTAGAATCTTTGAAATTATATAAATGTTTTGTGGATTATCTTTCACGAAAAGCCAATGGAGTGTATCCTGTTTGTTTTTTTAACCAAGAAGTAAAATGCTGTGGATACTGAAAACCGAGCATGTTGGCAATCTCGTTTATGGTCTTACCCGAAGATAGAAGTAGGGTTGTAGCTGTGTCAAGTGTTTTGCGTTGAATATGCTTTGAGGCTGAGATGCCGGTACTCTTTTTTATCAAATCGCTGAAATAATTAGTGGACAAACACAATTTATCCGCAAAATATTGAACTGTAGGAAGCCCCTGATTAGATTGTTTATTTGCGAAATAATCATTCAACAACCTTTCAAAGCGAACAAGGATGTCTTGCATTTCTACCTTACGGGTTTCAAATTGTCTATTATAAAAACGAGTACTATAATCCAATATTAATTTGATATAATCCACAATTGTAGTCGTACTCATTTCGTCTTGATGATGCAGTTCGTATTCAATCTTATTAAGACAATCAATCAAAATTAGCTTTTCTGATTCTTGCAAGTGCAATGCTTCGTTTGTATCGTAAGCAAAAAATGTATATTTAGAGAGAAGGTCTGCTATGGGTGTGTCTTTCACTAAATCTGGGTGAAAAATTAAGCAATAGCCATCCACTTGATGATATTTTCCATCATCTTCGCTTCCTGCTACTTGTCCCGGAGCAAAGAATACAAGCGTTCCATCTTGATAATCATAAGTATTGCGTCCATATTGTAATTCTGTATATTTAGTACCCTTTAGATAAATGGCATAATACCCGAATAGGCGGCGTAGGCCACTGAAAAGGATTGGCGGCAGTTTTGAGAAATCAATGACATTGACCAGCGGATGCAAGATTTCAGCACCCACCATACTACAATAATCCTCGATTTGATTTGCTTTTATTGTTCCCATACTGCAAAGTTAATGGCTTTTTAATTAGTGGAATAGGAAAAACAATGATTTTCGTAGTTTATTCAGTTTTTTTTGTATCTGCATGGATTTAGATTCAGGCTAATTTTGCACTCAAAAAGAAAAAGATGAAAAAAAATAGTTTGTCAATCGTATTGTTGTGTATGCTTTTCGGTAGTTTATCTGCTCAAGAAACAAACAGTTCTTTAATTATCAAAGAGCAAGGCAGTTATTTTGTTGGAGGTAGTTTGACTACGAACAAAAATGGTTCTGTATTTCACGGAGACCATGGATATGTTTATTATCAGATGCCTATCCATCCCCACAAACTTCCTATTGTGCTTTTACACGGCATCTATCAATCCTCCAAGACGTGGGAAAGCACTCCCGATGGACGAGAAGGTTTTCAAAACATCTTCCTTAAAAAAGGATTTTCTGTTTACAACATGACCCAACCACGACGTGGCAATGCAGGTCGCACGGTTGAATGCAAAAATACAGAACCCGTGTATGATGAACAAGATTGGTACACCAAGTGGCGAATAGGTATTTATCCCAATTATTTTGAGAATGTGCAATTTCCGCGTGACAAAGAGAGTATGAATCAATTTTTGAGACAAATTACTCCCGATACAGGACCCTTGGATTTTGAAATTAATGCGAATGCCATAGCTGCCTTATTCGATAAATTGGAGGGGGCTGTTCTGATAGCACACTCCCAAGGAGTAATGCATGCATGGAAAACTATTCCGAAAACCAAAAACATAAAGGCTCTGATAGGATTAGAAGGTGGTGGTTTCTTTTCATTTCCTACAGATGAGCCGTCGCCACAGACTGATGCTGAGGAAGGTATTGAATATATTCGAGTACAGACCGATACATTTGAAACATTCACAAAAATACCAATCCTGCTTATCTATGGTGATAACATTCCAACGGAACATTCCTCCATACCGGAACTTGATATTTGGCGAATACGCTTAAAGTTAGCCAAGCAATGGGCTGCAACGGTAAACAGACGAGGTGGTGATGTCACAATTATTCACCTTCCCGAAAAGGGCATTTATGGTAATACTCATTTTCTTATGTCCGACTTGAACAATAAGAAGATAGCCGAAATCATTTATCAGTGGTTGAAAACAAAGAAGTTATTGTAATTAGATGAAAAAGAATAAGATATTCATTCTCACGGTAATTCTGCTAAGCTATTTTGTCACGGCAATGGATGGTGCAGTAGTAATCACAGGGTTGGAAAAAATAGCAAAGGAACTTTCTTTAAGTCAAGTTTCTTTGTCTTGGGTGACAAATGCCTATGTGCTGGCATGGGGCGGATTTATGTTGTTCGGAGGGAAACTAAGCGATACTTTAGGACGGAAACAGGCTTTAAATCTGTCGCTGGTGATTTTTGGCATAAGTTCGGCATTGGCAGGATTGGCATCTTCTGCTGACATTCTGATATTCGCAAGATTCTTGCAAGGAATGTCTGCCGCAGTACTTGCACCCACCTCTTTAGCTCTGATAATTGACCATTTTGAAGGTCAAGAACGGGTGAAAGCCATCGCGTGGTATAGTTCCATTTCAGGATTGGGCATGAGTATTGGACTTATTGTAGGAGGTGCTTTAGCGGATTTCTTTTCTTGGCGCTATGGTTTCTTTATCAATATTCCGATTGTTTGCTTTATGCTTATGGTTTCTTTCATGGAACTTGACAATAAGACGCATGATGCAGGAACTCGTTCTCACTTAGATATAACTGGGACAATATTGTCTGTGGTCTGTATCTTTTCATTTGTATATGCCATCAATGGTACTAAACAATTAGTATTTTGGATTGCTGT
Organism: Bacteroides helcogenes P 36-108; assembly: GCF_000186225.1. Lineage (NCBI taxonomy): Bacteria > Pseudomonadati > Bacteroidota > Bacteroidia > Bacteroidales > Bacteroidaceae > Bacteroides > Bacteroides helcogenes. The sequence continues at coordinate 1,160,270 of NC_014933.1, forward strand.
TTCTGCTTTGTCGTTAGCTACATTTATTGGAGTAGAAAAGCATAGTCAGCATCCTGTGATGCCGCTTTGGCTGTTTAACTCTACAAGAACAAGAGCCAACATTTCACGAATTTTGTTTTCGGGTTCTATGATGGGATTTTATTTCTTCATTTCTCAGTACTTGCAAGAGGTGTTTCATCTTTCACCTTTGTGGGTAGGTATAGCATTCTTCCCACTTACCCTATCTACATTCGTTGCAGCAGTGGTAGTGCCGACATTCATTCATCGATTTGGAAACAGTCACGTTCTTTTTTCGGGTTTGGTAATAATGCTTATTGGATTTGGACTGATTGTTTATTTAGGAGGAGAAAGTTCGTATCTTATAGGTATATCTGTGCCCATGTTGCTGCTTGGTATAGGACAGGGATTCGCAATGAGCCCACTTACTAATGCAGGAATTATGGGCGTAACTCCCAATAATGCAGGTGTCGCATCTGGATTGGTCAATGCAGCTCATCAGATAGGATGCTCAATCGGATTATCTTTAATGGTCACGGCAAGTAATGGTCTTTCAAATGCCGTTTCCGTTTGCCACACGGCAATGATTGTCGCTTTTATTTTTATTCTCATTGCTTTATTTGTAATGTTTGGAAGAGCCAAATACGCAAGAAAAATAGTATTAACAACAATAAATAAGAAATTATGGAATATATAACTTTAAGTAATGATGTGCAAATGCCCATTCTCGGTTTTGGTGTATATCAAATCGAAACAACAGAGTGTGAACGTTGTGTAGAGGATGCTTTTGATGTCGGTTATCGACTGATTGACACAGCAGCGGCATATATGAACGAGGCGGCTGTCGGTCGTGCGATAAAGAATAGTGGAATAAAGCGTGAAGAGCTCTTTATCACAACAAAACTATGGCTGCAAGATGCTGGATATGATTCTGCAAAAACAGCATTCTATCGCTCATTGGACCGATTAGGATTGGATTATCTTGACCTCTATCTTGTACATAAGCCCCTTGGCGATTATTATGGAGCATGGCGTGCGCTTGAAGACCTCTATCGAAAAGGATTGATTCGTGCCATTGGTGTGTGCAACTTCTATCCAGACCGCTTGGTGGATTTGTGCTGCAATGCCAAAATAAAGCCAATGATTAATCAGATGGAAACTCATGTTTTTTGGCAGCATAATGGCTACCAGCAGATAATGAACCAATATGATGTTGCTTTGCAATCTTGGGGCACATTCGTGGAGGGGCGCAATGGGTTCTTCAATAACAGCCTGTTGAAATCAATTGGTGATAAACATGGGAAATCTGTCGCACAAGTAGCCTTACGATGGCTTATTCAGCGTGGCATAGTTTGTATTCCGAAATCACTTCATAGAGAACGCATGGAACAAAATTTTGATGTATTTGATTTTAGTTTGTCTGATGAAGAAATGAATGAAATTAAAAAACTTGATACACATCACACCTTGTTTTATTCTCATTACGATTATGAGAAAGTAGAATTATTGAATCATATTCGATATGATATATAAAAAGGTAAATGAATGAAAGCAGTAAGAATATTATAGATTTGGCGACGGTCATGATTTCTGCGGTTTGCTGTGCCTTGCTTAGCTGTCAAATAACTCTTTTCAGCCACAAAGGTAATACAATTTTTAGAAATAGGAAGTTTCTGTTAAAGCTCTAAATGCAAATACAGAAAAAATCTCAATTCTATATGTTATGTAATGACATACAGAATTGAGATTTGCGAGTATTCAACTTACTCTTCAAACATTTTAATGGCTCTCAACATATTTCTTAGATTGATTGCTATTCTTGGCATTGGCTCTGCTACAGTCAATGCGTCAATTTGAGCATGAGCATGAATATCATTGATAATTCTAACAACTTCAGACATCTTCAAGCCATTATTTACAACACCGACCGCCGGAATTATTTCAGAAGGGTCTAACACATCCATATCAAAGTGAATAAGAATATGCTTTGCTCCTGTTTGTTTTATCCAATTCAGCACAGCTTTACTATCGACCTTCACTTCTTGAACTGTTAGATTTTTCATTCCATATTCTCTTTGGCGTACTTTAATTTCATCACGTTCCCAATCGCGTAGCCCTACAAATAGGATATTTGATGGAGCTATGCTGGTGGGCAATGAAGAAAGGATTTTATTATCGCCTTTTCCCATGAGGGCAGTAACAGCCATAGCATGGTATCCAGGATAAGCTTCTCCAGGAAGCGTAATGTCTGGATGTGCATCAATCCACACTACGGCAACATCATTTTTATATTTATCTGCAAGAAAAGTAAATGGAGCAACACTTACAGAGCATTCTCCACCAAGAGTTATGATTCGGTCTGGCTTTTCTATCTTTAGCATTTCAACGGCTACACTTGTTTGTTGTGCAATTATATCACGGTCATAAACACCATCCTGCACTTTGCGTTCGCCTATTTCTGTCGATATAGGTATAGTTATTTTTTTCTGTGCAGGATTTTGAGGAGCCAATACTTCCAACAATTGTGCCCCAAGCATATAGCCCAATGAAGCATCATCTGGATTCTTGACTTCCGTAATCAACGAAGAAACGTTGCCCCCTTGCCATTGAGGATAAATCAATCTTACTGTTTTTCCCATTCTTTCTTGATTGTTTTGTGCATTTACAATTGTCAACGCAACAAGTGCCCATGCGATGGTTAATAGATATTTTTTCATTCTTTTATTTGTTCTATCAATCTACGTAATACACATAATTTTCTTTTCTCTTTCGAGGAAGAGGATTTTCTTGTGCGCTATAACCGATAACACAGTTTCCTATTCCTTCGTAATTTCCTTCGATTCCCCATTCTTTTAAAAGAGATTTACCTTCGGATGTTTCAAAAACTTCTTTGGCACGGTGAATCCAACAACTTCCCAAACCTACCGAATGTGCGGCATTCATAAGGTTACCCATTACCAATGAACCGTCATATAAATATGTCGGACATTGTTTGTCGGCAAGAACAACCAAAACCACTGGAGCATTATAGAAAGGGTCTGAGCTTGTCCCCATAGCATCAGCGTTGAGTTTTGACAGTTTGTCACGCACTTGCTTGTTGGTTACAGCGACGATAATGGGGGATTGTCTCCCCATTCCTGTAGGTGCATAAGATCCCGCTTCGATAATCTTTTCAACCAATGTTCTCTCAGGCATTTTATCCTGATAAGCTCTGATTGCCCTACGGGTTTTCAGAACCTCTAATGTTTCATTTTTACTCATTTTGTTATTTGAACATGATGTTATAAACGCCAACAAGATAGTTGACAATAGAATTTTCAATTTAATATTTGTCATTACGTATATTCTTTTGGGTGCAAAGTTACTCTGTTTTGACAGGATGTACAAGTACTGACAAAAGTATCATATACTGATGATTTTGTCAGTATATAACAAATGTAATAATATATAGTCCATTTCGCTTTTTATCACTAACTTTGCACATAATTATCAATTTAAATAAGTATATGTACGAAAGAAAAATACCATTAGACTTGACTTGTGGCATTAAGTTAGCAATGGAAGTGATAGGAGGCAAGTGGAAAAGCTGCATAATCTTTGACCTACGTGATGGTGCAAAACGCCCAAGCGAATTGATGAAATTTTATCCTGATGCTAATGCACGTGTTATAAACCTCCAACTAAAAGAACTAACAGAATACGGACTTATTGAGAAAAAAATATTTGCAGAATTACCACCTCATTCTGAATATACACTAACGGATTTAGGACGTTCTGTTCTTCCTGTTTTGGATGAATTGAATAATTGGGGAAACAGTATTAAACCTCATATGAAAAAACTTTATGGTGAGAAATAAGACCTTTGGGTATATTAAAAAGAAGAAACTTTAATAGGGACAGAGTTTAATCCTCAGTCCCTATTTAGAAATTATTATTCCGAAGTTATCAATTCTAATGCAATTTATAGCTTAAAACCTCTGTCTGACTTAATCTGCTGCCTTGTACCCATTCGATTAGCTTTCTCAATTTGTTCCTTGAACCAATCGCCAATATGTTGGCTGCCAACCGCAAGTACAAGTTTGCCTTTGTCTATTACTGCCGTAAAGACGGTATCATTAACCTTTATCTTCCGATTATGTTCTTCCGAATAGAGTTCACCGCTGTATGTAAGTGGCTTTCCTTTCATAAGGCGTGCAGTCTGTTCATCATTGAAACCAACAGACTTGCATAGTCCCTCGACTTTCAGCATTTGTGGAAACATAGGATACCATATAGCTGCTTTCTGTAATGCGCCTCTGAATAATTCTGTTGTAGCTTGTTTCTTTGCTATAGCATCGTTCAATGCAGTACTATGCTGCCGTTGCATTTCAAGTATCTGCCGACTGTGTTCGCTTTCCATTGCTTGTAACTGATGTTGCAACGTGCCTATGTCCTCGTCACGGTAGGTAATATCTTGATTTAGCTGTCGGTTTTCCTTTTCCAACTGCTTGAACTTGTTGCTTCCGAAAAGAGAACCGACACTTTCGGCTATGTTGGTAACAGCCGTTGTGGTAGCTCCTTTCAGCCTGTCAGTACGGATTTCGTTCTTCACCTGCTGGAGTTCTTTTTCTGCATCGGTCTTCTGTTCCTGCAACACCTGCAAGCCCGATTCCATCTCCGTATTCTTCTTTTTCAATTCCCTGTAATACTGCAAGGTGGTGGTGTGCCTCGCTTCCGATCCACGTACACCACGTTGTAATCCATATTTCTCCATTGCTTGTGCATAGCTGTCGTGATAGGCTATCAGCTTGTCACGTGTGAGCACATCATCGGCACAGAGCCGTACCGTGTCGGCTGATTTCTTTCTGTACTTGCGCTTGCTGCCGTTCTGTTCGCCCTTAGCTTTTCTCCGTTCCCCCTTGACTATCGGAATGACCGTTGCGTGCAGGTGTGGAGTTTCCTCGTCCATGTGCAGCACTGCCGATACCACGTTGTCCTTTCCGAACTGTGTGTTCAGCTATCGGAGGCTGTCATCACACCAGCCGTCCAACTGCCCGTTGCCTACTACCTGCATCATGTCTTCATGCGTTCCCGACAACACCACACGGATGGCACGTACTTGGTCGGCTGTAATCTTCCGTCTGATGCCTGCCGTCTGTATGCGGTGGGTAATTGCGCCGTCACGGTCTGCCACTCCTTCGGGCAGTTCCACAAGTTCACGGTTTAGACAGGTGCGCCGTGGGTCTGCATTGTCGGGTATGGACTTGCGGTCTATATGGTTGCTCATCCTTGTATCGGAAGAGCCTTTCGCCTTGTTCCCTTTGGCATCCCATAGTGTTTTGGGAATGCTCTGCTTGCAACTGAACTGTGATACAGCCCCGTTGATTGTCACTCGTCCCATGATAGGGACAATACCGTCTTTCTCCTTGCTGCCGTTCACGTAGAACAGCACCTTGAATGTGCTTCTGCTCATGTTTAACTTTTTTGGTTGCAAAACTAATAATCAATGAGTTAAACCTTGATAAGCAAATCTAAGCAGAGCGGCGCAATCGCACGGGAACTGTTAAAACTGTATCTTTATCGAGTAACGAGTTGGAAACCGTTCTGTTTCCTAAATCCGCTTTTCTTTGCTTTTTCCAATTTTAGCAGTTGTCCTCGTCTGACCTCATTATGGCTTTATTTAAAGCCGTTTAGCGTCATTTCCTCCTTTTTATTCGTGCAATACAGAGATTTTGAGTAATTTTGCCATCAAAACATTAGAAGCAGAGTTTTATGGAAACAACCCGTCAGAATAAGATAGCCCGCTTGCTCCAAAAGGAGTTGAGCGATATTTTTTTGTTGCAAACCAAGTCCATGCCGGGAATACTGGTTTCGGTCAGCGCAGTTCGCATCAGTCCCGACATGAGTGTGGCACGCGCTTATCTCAGTATATTCCCTTCAGAGAAAGGAGAAGAAATGATAAAGAATATTAATGCCAATATGAAGTCTGTCCGCTATGAATTGGGAACTCGTGTGCGCCATCAGCTCCGTATCATTCCCGAACTGAAATTCTTTGTGGACGATTCTTTGGATTATCTCGAAAAAATAGACGAGTTGTTGAAGTGAACCTTCCTTTCTACATAGCCCGGCGCTACCTTTTTTCCAAGAAAAAGCATAATGCCATTAATATTATCTCCGGTATTTCCGTATGTGGGGTAGCATTGGCAACATTGGCTCTGGTATGTACACTTTCCGTCTTTAACGGTTTTCAGGATATGGTGGCAGGCTTCTTTACAGCTTTCGATCCGGAACTGAAGATTACAGTTCGTGAAGGAAAAGTTTTTGAACCGAATAGCGCCGCTTTCAGGCAAGTACGTTCCTTTTCTGAAATAGCTGTATGGACAGAAACATTGGAAGAAAATGCCATGGTGCAGTATAAAGACCGTCAGACTATGGCGGTTGTCAAGGGTGTAGATGACAATTTTGAGCAATTGACCTCCATTGACAGCCTGTTGTACGGAACAGGCAAATTTATTCTGCATGATGCAGATGTTGATTACGGCATTTTGGGAGTGGAATTAATATCTGAACTGGGTACGGGAATCCAGTTTGTTGATCCTTTGCAGGTGTATGCTCCCAAAAGGAATGTTCGTGTAAATATGGCCAATCCTTCTGCTTCGTTCAATCGTGATTATCTTTTTTCACCGGGTGCGGTTTTTGTCGTGAACCAGCAGAAGTATGACGCAAGATATATTCTTACTTCCATTGGTTTTGCCCGCCGCTTGTTTGATTATGATACGGAAGTTTCGGCGGTAGAGCTAAAGTTGAAGCCGGGTGCTGACATTACTTCTGTACGGAACAGAATTACCCGCATCTTGGGAGATGGTTTTCTTGTGCAGAACCGCTATGAACAGCAGGCTGACGTATTTCGTATCATGGAGATAGAGAAGTTCATATCTTACCTTTTCCTTACTTTCATTCTTGCGATTTCCTGTTTTAACGTAATAGGCTCTTTGTCCATGCTTATCCTTGATAAACGTGAAGATGTGGATACTTTGCGGAATCTTGGTGCGGATGACAAACTGATTGCCCGTATATTTTTGTTTGAAGGGCGCTTGATTTCTATATGCGGTGCGCTGGCGGGTATTTTTTTCGGTTTGCTGCTATGCTTTCTTCAACAGCGTTTCGGTATTATTTCTCTCGGAGGAAGCGGCAGTTTTGTTGTTGATTCCTATCCTGTCAGTGTGCATTTTACAGATGTGTTGCTGATTTTTATAACAGTGATAGCGGTTGGCTTTCTGTCTGTGTGGTATCCTGTACATTATCTTACTTGCAGGCTTCTGAAAAAAGATCATCGATGAAATCCTCCTTTTCGTCGATTTGATTTCTCCCCTGTTTTTGCATTTCGTATATTTGTCTCGGAATCAAATAGAGATGGTTTGTCGCTGTTACGGCACTTTCATAACTTGAATATAGTAGAAGAGACTCTCTCTAAATAGCGTTTTTTCATGTATTATTGACTTGAAGCCGTTTTTGCCCGTGAGGGCAGAAACGGCTTTTTATTTTGATCATTTGGCATACTTCTTTTTAGCTGCCAGCACCACGGCAATGATTCCTATCATCAATAGTGCCAGTGCCCCGTAAGCAATACTTTCCGTTACATGAAGACTTGCCGGGTCGAAGTGCATTTCGATGGTATGTCGTCCGGCAGGAATGTACATGCTGCGGAGTATGTAGTCGGCACGCGCTATTTCGGTGGGTTTTCCGTCGATGCTGACTTGCCAGCCATCCGGATAATAAATTTCGGAGAACACGGCAATACCGTCTTTGGCATTGTCCGTTTCGTAAACCAGTCGGTTCGGTTCGTAGTTTGTCAGGCGTATGGAGGAGAGGCTGTCTTTGTAGCTCTCGGTTACCCCTTTTAATATACCCTTGAAGCGCATATCTACTACTGCTGTCTCTGTTGGTAGAATGTTGTTCAATGCGTCAATTTCCTCGTTGGCATTGTTTACATATTGCACTTTGCCGACAAACCAGGCATTGCCGTAGGCATAAGGATTGAGAACGGGAATGGTCTGTTGTCCTTGTTGTCCTGCCGGCAGAATGAAATATTTGGTGTTCAGCATATTCAGTACGCGGAACTTGGAGGCGTCCACACTGTCCATTTTGCCACCGGCAGCAACAATGGCGCCATAGGCAGCCTGCATTTCAGGAGAGATATGATGCTCTATCATTTCCTGATAGCGGCGCAGTTTGGCGGCATGATATCCGCCGACACTTTTGTGCCAGTAGGCGGTATTGTTTTCGTTGAAAGTATTGGTGGCAAAGTTCAGTACCCGGTAGTCCAGAGCTTTGTCTTGCAGAATCTGCTCATCGGATGCCGTTTTGCTGAAGGTTTCTGTCTGGATAGAACGGGGCACGAAGAGTTCGTCATGGAGATAACGTTTGTTTACGGTCCACATATCTATCAGGCAGAGCACTGCGATGCCGGCGATGGTCAGTGACCGGCGTAGTTTTCCTTTAATGTAGAGCCATAGCAGTCCGCAGCCCGCAAGGATAATGAAAAGGCTGCGCAATGCGTCGGAGGTGACCAACGCGGCACGCATCTCGCCGAGGTTGGCAAGGATGCCTGCTAACTCATTGGACGGTATCATCTGGCGGTCAACTGCATTTTGCAGCATCTGGGCTTCCTGTGCAGGAACGTAATCGGTGAAAATCCCCGGTGAGACGTACATCAGCAGTGCTACGCCCGCAGTAAGCGCCAGGCTGACACCTGCTGCTTTCAGATTTTCCCTTATGATTCCGGGTTCTTCTAATATGCGTTTCAAGGCGAAGATGGCTAATAAGGGTATGGTAAACTCTGCTATGACGAGTATGGAGGACACGGCCCGGAACTTGCTGTACATAGGTATATAGTCGATGAAGAAATCCGTCAGTGGCATGAAGTTCTTGCCCCACGAAAGCGTGATGGAGAAAAGAGTGGCTCCTATCAGCGCCCACTTTAGCGGACCTTTCACGATGAAGCAGCCCAGAACGAAAAGGAACAGCACGAAAGCTCCTGCATAGACGGGACCTGAAGTCATGGGCTGGTCGCCGAAATATTGCGTCAGGCTTTGATATAGTCCGCTGTACATCGGATTGGCCTTTTCCATAGCCTTTTCATTCGTGGAGAGGGGGACGGATGCGCCGCCTTTGAAGTTGGGCACGAGCAAGGTCAGGGTTTCGCCTACTCCATAGCTCCATTGTGTGATATAATCGCGTTCCAGTCCGCTGTCGGTTTGGTTAGCGGCATTTTCAGCTTTCACCAGTTCACTTTTGCCACGCATGGTTTCCTTGCTGTAAGTATAGGTATGGTATAGGTTTGATAGGTTGGCAGCTACACCTATGAGGGCTGCCACTGCCAGTACGGCACTCGCCTTGAAGAACTGCGGCAGTGTTTTGTTGCGCCATGCATCTTCAAAGTACGCTCCCACAAAGAACAGGATGACAAACAGAAAATAGTAGGACATCTGCACATGGTTAGATGTAATCTGCAAGGCGATGAAGATAGCGGTGACGATACCTCCCGACAGTATTTTTCCCCGGTAGGCAAGCACTATGCCTGCCAGTGTGGGCGGAATGTAGGCAAGAGTGATGAATTTCCAGATATGTCCGGCGGCAATCAGGATAAAGAAATAGGAAGAAAATGCCCAAATGATTCCGCCCAATCCGGCCAGCCAGACCGGTATGCCAAATGCTCTCAGTAAAATGTAGAATCCCAGCATCAGGATGAATGTCAGGCTGACATAGTTGGGGAGGAACAGTTGATATACTTTCTGTGTCCATTGCAACGGCTTGGCGGAGTCATACGACGGAGCTATCTGATAGGTCGGCATACCGCCAAAGATCGAGTTGGTCCATCGGGTACGTTCGCCTGTTTGTTCATAATATTCTTTGGCTTCTTGACCGGCTCCGGCTCCGGCGGCCATATCATGCTGAAACAGGATGCGGTTCTCTATGTCGGCCGGGAAAAAGTAGGCGAAAGAGAGCAGAATGAATGCCAGAATGGCAATCAAATCAGGGAGAATCTTCTTCATCATCTTGAATGTGTTTTTTTGATGGCACAAAGATAATGCAATTAAGGTTCAGATACATAAAATAGGGTCGGCAAATTATGAATTACGTATGAAAATGTTGTACCTTTGCCTTGAATTCAGTATAAATTGACAGGATATGACGATAGGCATTATCAGTGCGATGGACAGTGAACACCGTCAGTTGGTGGCACGTTTGCGTGAAAAGAAGGTGATGGAGAACGGTGGCTTTCATTATGTGGAAGGCGTGGCGGGCGACAACCGTGTGGTACTTACCCGTTGCGGCATCGGCAAGGTGAGTGCAGCGATAGGTGCTACGGAGCTGATACGCCGTTTTTCTCCTGACTGCATTATCAGTACAGGCGTGGCGGGCGGCATTGATGCATGTTTAAAGGTGACGGATGTGGTGGTAAGCGAACGTTTGGTGTACCATGATGTCTGGTGTGGTGACGGCAACGAATACGGGCAGGTGCAGGGCTTTCCCGCCGAATATGAAGGCTTCCCCCCTCTGCTGGAGCATGCTCTGTCATTAAACAATGCCGGATTGGAAAGCCGTATTCATGGAGGACTTATCTGTACGGGCGACCGGTTTATCACCGACCGCACAGAGTTGGACGTTATCAAACGACGCTTTCCCGCCGGGCTTGCCGTTGATATGGAGTCCGCTGCTATTGCCCAAACCTGCTTCCTGTATCATACTCCTTTCCTCAGTTTCCGCATTATCAGCGATATTCCCGGTGTAGAAGACCATTCTTCCCGGTATGCTGATTTCTGGACAACGATGGCAGAACGCTCATTTCTTGCAACGTGGGCTTTCCTTTCCTCTATAAATCATAAATTAATCATAAACTCATGAAGAAGATTCCCAGTTTTACCATTGACCACATCCGCCTGTTACGCGGCATTTATGTATCGCGCAAGGACGAAGTGAACGGAGAAGTTATCACCACCTTCGATATCCGTATGAAGGAGCCCAACCGCGAACCGGCTTTGGGCCAAGGCGCACTGCATACCATAGAACATCTGGCTGCCACTTATCTGCGCAATGAGCCGCATTGGCAGGATAAGATTGTTTATTGGGGGCCTATGGGATGCCTTACCGGAAATTACCTGCTGATGAAAGGTGATTTGCAGCCGCAAGACATCGTGCCTCTGATGCAGGATGCTTTTCGTTTTGTTGCCGAATATGAAGGTGAAGTGCCCGGTACTGCTCCGCAAGATTGCGGCAACTGCCTTCTCCACGATCTGCCTATGGCAAAGTGGGAGGCTGCCAAATATCTGCATGAAGTATTGGAGCAGATGAAAGAGGAGAATATGAAGTATCCGGAAAAGAATGAAGAATGATAAGAAAAAGGATTGGAGATTAATCTCCAATCCTTTTTCTTTATATAATTTCTATTCCCTGTTCCTTGCAGAGTTGCAGTCCCAAGTCTTTCAGCTTGAACTTCTGAATCTTCCCGCTTCCGGTCATCGGGAACTCTTTTATGAAGAAGATGTATTTGGGAATTTTGTAGCGTGATATCTTTCCTATACAGAAGTCTCGTACGTCTGACTCATGCATATCCACCCCTTCGTGCAGGATGATGAATGCCCCCACGGCCTCACCGTATTTCCTGGAAGGGATGCCTGCTACCTGAACGTCTTTCACTCCTTCCAGTTTATAAAGAAATTCTTCAATTTCCCGTGGGTAGATGTTTTCACCGCCACGGATAATCATGTCCTTTATGCGGCCTGTGATGCGGTAGTTGCCATTTTCATCCTTTATCCCAAGGTCACCGGAATGCAGGAAACCGTTTGGGTCTATCACTTCGGCCGTGGCCTGCGGATTCTTGTAATAACCTTTCATCGTGTTATATCCACGGTTGCACATTTCCCCCTGCACACCCACCGGACATTCTTCTCCGGTTTCCGGATCGATGACCCTTACTTCTGTATGTTCAAAGTCATGTCCTACGGTGTTGCATCGCACGTCAAACGGATCATCCAGACAGCTCGCCGTCATGCCGGGGGAGGCTTCGGTCAATCCGTAAACGCTGGTGACCTTCATGTACATTTTTTCCTCCACCTGCTTCATCAATTCCACGGGACAGAGAGAACCTGCCATAATGCCCGTGCGAAGACTGGACATATCAAACATATCGAACATCGGATGGTGCAGTTCGGCAATGAACATGGTGGGTACTCCGTAGAGTGCCGTGCAGCGCTCTTTGTGGATAGAAGCAAGCACCACCAACGGGTCGAAACGTTCTACCATGACTTCCGTGCAGCCATGCGTCAGGCAGTTCATGGTGGCAAGCACTACGCCGAAGCAGTGGAATAGCGGCACGCAGACACACAACTTGTCGTCTGCGGTGAACTTCATGTGTTCACCGGTCAGGTAGCCGTTGTTGGTTATATTGTAGTGCGTCAGCATCACTCCTTTGGGAAATCCTGTGGTTCCGGACGTGTATTGCATGTTCACCACGTCATGGCAGGTCACCAGGTTTTTGAGTTTGTTCAGGTGGTCATCTTTCACGTTGTCGCCCAGAAGCAGAATTTCGGCGGTGTTGTACATTCCCCGGTGCTTTTCCGGCCCCACGTAGATAACATTCTTCATGTGAGGAAAACGTTCGCTTTTCAGATGTCCGCGTTCGCATGTTTTCAGTTCCGGTAGCATGGCGTAAGTCATCTGCACGAAGTTGCTGTCCTTTTCACCGTTGACAATGCAGAGGGTGTGCATGTCCGAATTCCCACACAGGTATTCCAGTTCGGCCTGTTTATAGTTAGTGTTTACGGTTACATAGACGGCGCCTATCTTGGCACAGGCGTAAAGCAAAGTAAGCCAGTCCGGCACATTTGCCGCCCAGATGCCCACGTGTGTGCCCCGTTTCACACCGATGGCGATAAGTCCTTTGGCCATGTCGTCCACTCGCCTGTTGAACTGGCTCCATGTGAAGCGCAGGTTTCGGTCAGAATACACGATGTATTCTTTATCTGGCGTATTCTCTGCCCAGTGCTCCAGCCATTGGCCGAGCGTTCTTTCGTATAGCATAAGAATCAGATGGGTGTATAGATCACTGCAAGTATTTTTGCCGCTTGTCCCTCGTAGGAGTGTACGTGGTGCGGAACGATGGAGTCATAATAGATACTGTCTCCTTCTTCAAGCAGATAGGTGTGCTTGCCGTAGCTGATTTCCATGGTTCCTTCCATAACCATGATAAACTCTTCGCCCTCGTGAGAGGAGAGCACAAAGTCACTGTCTTCCGTGCATGCCACGTCGATAATGAACGGTTCCATGTGCCGGTCGGCCTTCGACTTTGAGAGTGAATGGTAAACCATGTGCTTGCGGCTCTGGATGGCGTTGTTGGAGAAACTGATACTGTTTTGTGCTTCATTCTTGCGGCACACCACAGGGCCGTTCTCGTCCTGGTCATCGAGAAATGTGCCCAGACGTACGCCCAGTACACGGGCTATCTTGATAAGTGGAGCCAGTGAAGGGAGGTCGATATTGTTTTCGATGCGTTCTACCTGTTCGATGGCGAGTCCCGAACGTTGTGCCAGATCTTCCATGCTGATGGATTGGCTTTCACGGAGCGATTTGATTTTTTCTCCTACAATCTTACTTGTATCCATAATGATGTGCTTTCAGTCTAAAAGGTTATGATTCGTTGTTGTTAAATCGCAAAAATAAGATAAACTTTGGCTTGGTGCAAGAATATGGAGGGAAAAAATTTGATTTGCGGGGAGAGTAAAGGGATAATCAGTTCTGTCCTATTTGTCTTCTCCTCCCTACCAACTCCCTGTTTTCTCCGTGTCTATAGAGTGAGAAAACACAAGGAGCAGATATGGAGCAGATATGGAGGAGGTAGGGAGGAGATAGGGCGAGGACTGAATTGTTCTGTTTGTCTGATTTTTCTGGATTTTGCAGGATCGGTGGTTCAGACTTTTATTTTCCCGATACACTGTTCTCACCTCCTTGGTTATCAGTATTTTAATGTTTTAATTGGTACGAATGGTAAAAAATAAGTGGGAGAGAAAGTAAACGCAAGTTCATGTTGCTGATTTTCACCCCTATTACCTAAATACGTCGTACCGCAGCTTTTCAGGTAGTTTTTTTGCTGTAACTCTATGGTGCAAAGGTATGAAAAGACAAGCAAAAACGGGTGAAAATGAGAGCAAACCAACACTTAAAACACTAAAATAGTTGATAATTAGGCTTATTATCTTGGAAATGTTTGTTGTAGTAAACACTGTTATTTATATTTGCATCGAACAATAAACATTTTAAGTATGAGCAGAAAGACTTTCGGTAAGGTGATGCCAAGACCTGTTATGCAGAATCTTGAGTTGATGGGCGAACAGATTATGTTGGCTCGCAAGCGTCGTCATCTCTCTATGCAGGACATTGCCGACCGTGCAACGGTGACCCGACTGACGGTGTCGAAAGTGGAACATGGTGACCCATCGGTAGCATTTGGCATTTATGCTCGCGTGCTGTATGCACTCAATTTGGAGAATGATTTGAAACTGATTGCCGGTAACGATGTGCTCGGTCGTGACTTGCAGGATGCTGAACTGAAAAAATAGCAGGATATGGAGAAGATATATGTATATGCCGATTTTGATTTTCTTGGTCAAACCGAGAAAATCGGGATACTTTCATACGAGCGTGTGAGAGGTAATGACCATTTCTCTTTTGAGTATAGTCCTGAATGGTTGAAAAAGCATGGAGGTATCCTCCTTAGTGGCGATGTGATGAATGTGAGAGGCATGCAACATCCTCGTGGGGGTAATTCGGTGTTCGGTTTCGTGGAAGATTCCTTCCCCGACCGTTGGGGGCGACTACTTCTTGACCGTAGGGAACGATTGGCTGCACAGGAAGAACAAAGACCTATTCGCTCGCTCAGTAATTATGATTATCTTGTAGGTATCGAAGACCTGACCAGAATGGGCGGTATTCGTTACAGTACGGAAGAAAACGGAACATTCATTAATGAAGACTCTGAATATAGTGTGCCACCCTTAGAGAGCCTGCGTGCCCTATGTGATGCGTGCGAAGAACTGGAATCGGCCGAAGAGAGAAATGAGTTCATCTACCAAGCGTTATCAATGCTTGCTGATAAATGAGAACACCGAAGCTTCTGACATCAAAGTGCTGCTTGAATCATGCGAAAGTTATATGCTTAGTCGCAAAGATGCTCAAAGCATTGTAGACGAAGTATGCAGCGCCATCAACGATTGGCAACGCATTGCCACTGAGAACCAAATTCCCATAAAAGTGATAGTGGGATATGCTGAGAGGTGGAAAAAATAAGTATTTAACATTGTGCTTTCTGTTGTTTTTTATATCATTCGGGGTATATTATTGACGCGTTACAAAGCATTATACCCTTTTTGATATAAATAAAAAATAAACAAGTATCTTTGTACCCGAAATGATATAAAATGGCATGAATAATTTATCTCCTATCGTAAAATCACTGCGAAAGCAGTATGGGCTGACTCAAGAAGACCTTTCCTTGAAATCAGGATTAGGCTTACGTTTTGTTCGAGACTTGGAACAAGGCAAAGAGTCTTTGCGTCTTGATAAAGTGAACCAATTGCTCGACTTCTTCAACTATGAAGTAATCGCTGCCCCCAAAGTAAAGCCGTAATGTTATGAGACAAGCCAATGTATATTACAAAGACCAATTAGCAGGTGTGTTGACGGAAAATGATGAAGGATATGAGTTTTCTTACCTTCAAACCTATCTACAGGCTGATAATGCCAAACCGGTCAGCTTAACCTTGCCTCTTCAAGAACACGCGTTTAAGAGCGGTGTGCTGTTTCCTTTTTTCGATGGTTTGATACCGGAAGGATGGTTGCTTGATGTGGCGATGCGTAACATGGATATCAGCATCCTTGACCGCATGTCGTTATTATTGGTTTGTTGCAAGGACTGTATAGGAGCCGTTAGTATTGAACCTATTGAAGTAAAGGAGGTGTCGCATGTGTAATTGTTTGTATTGCTATCAACCTCTTGTCAATGGCGAGAAAGATATGCATTCCGGTTGCATAAAAAAATTCTTTGGTCAAACGGAGATGCCTGCATTGGATTATACCACAGAGCACTTGGATGAGCTTGCAAAACAGGTGATTCAAGAACAGACCTCGCTGACAGGGGTTCAGCCAAAGCTGTCTTTATATCTGAACAGGCATGAGGGAAATAGCAGGCTGACAATAGTCGGTCTGTGGGGGGGATACATCTGTAAACCACAGACCATCACCTACGAGCAGATGCCGGAAGTAGAGGATTTGACAATGCACTTGGCCGAATTAGCCCGAATAGAGGTTGTTCCTCACACGTTGATGCGCATGGCAGATGATTCATTATGCTATCTTACGCGACGGATAGACCGCACTTCGAATGGTGGAAAATTGGCTATGGAAGACATGTGCCAACTCACAGAACGACTCACCGAGCATAAGTATAAAAGTAGTTACGAGCGAATAGGAAAGTCCGTGCTTCAGTACTCTTCTGTACCCAAAATGGATGTCACCAATTTCTTTGATATAGTCCTGTTCTCATGGTTGACAGGCAACAATGACATGCACTTGAAGAATTTTTCACTCTATGAACCGGATGATAATCATATACGGTTAACGCCAGCTTATGATTTGCTCAACGCTGCGATAATCAATCCAAAAGATGATGAAGAATTGGCATTGACGCTGAACGGCCGAAAAAAGAAGTTGAAAAAGAGTGATTTCTTGAAATGCGCTGAAAGCTTAGGCATAGAAGCTGTTATTGTAAACCGTCTTATCAATAAGTATATGAAGCTTTTGCCGAAGTTTGAGGCGATGATTCATTGTTCTTTCTTGAGTGAAGAACTAAAACAAAAATATTACGAATTGCTAAGAGAACGGATGGCAAGGTTATCAACAGAATAATCAGTTGGTCACTTTGCGGCTCTTTCGTTGAATTGTACCATCATTTGTAATCTTAAAAATTTAATCAAGTAGATATTATGTTAGAAATACCAGAGAATAACGGTAAAATATTTGCTCCACTCAAAAACAGATAATGAATTTGATAATTACAAATCATTCTTTGATGAATTGAACGAAGGGTACGCTTCAAAATGAGAGTATGCGTCCATAGCTGTTGGATGTTAAATTTTGTGTATCTATATATGCGAGACGCTGCTTAACCGTCTTGATGTATGAGTAATCATGGGTAGAAAGCTTTTCTTTCTCGCTTTTTGATATTTATTAGTATCTGGCGGAAGACGGACGGATTGAGCTCCTGACTATTCCGAAGGTGGGGTATAAACCGATTGTGTAATATGTGTAATAATGGTTGGAGAATCCGTAATTTGTATAGCGGCGGATTGTTTCGTTGGCAGTATCTTTGCCTCAAAATCCTAAGATTATGAAGACAATGAACAAACTGATGGCAGCGGCCTTTCTGACGGCAGCAGCTTGCCATCCTGCTAATGCACAACAGAATATGGAAAATGTATTGAACCCACGGCAGCAGAACATGGCTGCCATTGCTTGCCTGGAAGCAAAAGGCGACTTGGAGAACCTTTCCAAAGCCATCCATGCAGGTCTGGACGAAGGTCTGGAAGTCAACGAGATTAAGGAAGCGCTTTCGCAACTCTATGCCTATACCGGTTTTCCCCGAAGCCTTAACGGATTGGGCACTCTCCGGCAGGTGCTTGCCGAGCGCAGGGAGAAAGGCGTTGAAGACAGGGAAGGCAAGGATGCCGATTCGTTGCCCGCAGATTATGATGCCTTGAAGAACGGCACTGCCGTGCAGACCCGGCTCACAGGTGCAGCCTTTGACTATACCTTTGCTCCGGCCACGGACTATTACTTGAAAGCCCATCTTTTTGGTGACATCTTTGCACGAAACAATCTTACTTTTGCTGATCGTGAACTGGTTACAGTCAGTGCATTGTCCGGGCTCAGGGGAGTGGAGCCTCAGTTGAAGGCACATATACACGGCGCTAAAAACATGGGGATGACGGATGCGGAGATACATTCCATCCCTGCCGCATTGAGGCAGAAGGTAGGCGAGGCAGAGGCCTACCGGGCCGAAAAAGCCATTGCCGAGGTGTATGGTGAGGAACTGTCCGGAGGTGAGCCCATAGAGCCCGTATTTCCGAGAGGTGAGCCGAATGCAGCTTATGCCAAGTATTTCATAGGGAACAGCTATCTGGCTACTCTGGCAACGGGCGAAGGCAGACTGCCGGTAGCCAATGTGACCTTTGAGCCCCGTTGCCGCAACAACTGGCACATCCATCATGGAGGCGGGCAAATCCTTGTCTGCGTGGCGGGCAGAGGATGGTATCAGGAGTGGGGGAAGCCTGCCCGTAAGTTGCGTCCCGGTGATGTGGTGGATATTCCGGCCGAAGTGAAGCACTGGCACGGCGCGGCTGCCGACAGTTGGTTTCAGCACATAGCCATCGGCGTTCCGGCTGAGGGAGCAAGTGCAGAGTGGCTTGAAGCGGTGACGGACGAGGAATATGACGGATTGCAAGGTTAGGCTTTTCGCATCAGGAAGAGGTAAGCCTTAAAGTTATGCGGTGTGCGGATATATATATATCCGTGTGCGGCGTACAAACGTCTGCAAGCCGTGAACGGACTTTGCCTTATATGTCTGGTGCGATGGAAATAAAAAAGGAAGCTCTTCCCGCGCGGGATGAACTTCCTTTTCAATGTTTTTGCCGCAAGTAGATTACTTACGCAGGCCGAGTTCCTTAATGATGTTACGGTAGCGGTTGATGTCGCGGTTGTACAAGTAAGTCAACAGCGAACGGCGTTTGCCTACCAACATGGTCAGGGCTCTTTCAGTACTATAATCCTTTCTGTTGAGCTTCATGTGCTCAGTCAGACGGGCAATACGGTAGGAAAACAAAGCTATCTGAGACTCAGCCGAGCCAGTATCAGAGTTAGACTTCCCGTGTTTGCCGAAGATTTCTTGCTTTTTAGCAGCGTCTAAATACATAATGTTGAATTAAAAAGTTGTTATAAATATTCCCTTTCGGGGCTGCAAAGATAGAGATTATCTTTTATATCACAATGATATTCAGCAAAAAAATCCTGTCTATACCATATATCTAATCCAAAATGACTAACTTTGCGCCCAAATAATAGGTATTATATGCAAAATATTAGAAACATTGCAATTATTGCCCATGTCGATCATGGGAAAACGACGCTCGTTGACAAGATGCTTCTGGCCGGAAACCTTTTCCGCAGCAACCAGAGTACAGGTGAATTAATGTTGGATAACAATGATTTGGAGCGTGAACGAGGTATAACGATTCTTTCAAAGAACGTTTCAATCAATTACAAAGACACTAAGATTAACATTATTGATACTCCGGGACACAGTGACTTCGGGGGCGAAGTAGAACGTGTGCTGAACATGGCAGATGGATGCATCCTGCTGGTAGATGCCTTTGAGGGACCCATGCCGCAGACGCGTTTTGTGTTGCAGAAAGCTTTGCAGATAGGCCTGAAGCCCATCGTTGTGGTGAATAAGGTGGACAAGCCGAACTGTCGCCCCGAAGAAGTGTATGAGATGGTGTTCGACCTGATGTTCAGCCTTAATGCCACGGAAGATCAACTGGACTTCCCCGTGATTTACGGGTCGGCAAAGAATGGCTGGATGAGCACGGACTGGCAGAAGCCTACCGACAACATCTACGCGCTGCTGGACTGCATTATAGAGAACATCCCTGCACCCGAGCAGTTGGAGGGTACGCCTCAGATGCTGATCACGTCATTGGATTACTCCTCTTATACAGGCCGTATCGCCGTGGGACGTGTACACCGCGGTACGCTCAAAGAAGGCATGAATGTCTCTTTGGCGAAGCGTGACGGAAGCATCACGAAAAATAGAATCAAGGAAGTACATACTTTTGAAGGCATGGGCCGCGTCAAGGTGACGGAAGTTTCCTCCGGAGACATCTGCGCATTGGTAGGCATCGACGGCTTTGAAATCGGCGACACTGTCTGCGATTTCGAGAACCCCGAAGCATTGCCGCCCATCGCCATCGACGAACCGACGATGAGTATGCTGTTCACCATCAACGACTCTCCCTTTTATGGCAAGGAAGGCAAGTTTGTGACATCACGCCACATACACGACCGTCTGATGAAGGAACTGGACAAGAATCTGGCGTTGCGTGTGCGCAAGAGTGAGGACGATGGCAAATGGATCGTTTCCGGCCGTGGCGTGTTGCACTTGTCTGTGTTGATAGAGACGATGCGCCGCGAGGGATACGAGCTGCAAGTAGGTCAGCCTCAGGTGATCTATAAGGAGATAGACGGGGTGAAGAACGAGCCTATCGAGGAGTTGACGATCAACGTCCCTGAAGAATTCTCCAGCAAGATGATTGATATGGTGACCCGTCGCAAGGGAGACTTGGTGAAGATGGAAAGTGCGGGCGAGCGTGTGAACCTTGAGTTCGACATGCCGTCACGAGGCATCATCGGTCTGCGCACCAACGTGCTGACTGCTTCGGGTGGCGAGGCCATTATGGCACACCGCTTCAAGGAATACCAGCCGTTCAAGGGTGCGATAGAACGCCGTACCAACGGTTCCATTATCGCTATGGCAAGCGGAACGGCTTTCGCGTATGCCATCGACAAGTTGCAGGATCGCGGCAAGTTCTTCATCTTCCCGCAGGAAGAAGTCTATGCCGGTCAGGTGGTGGGCGAACACAGTCACGACAAAGACTTGGTGGTGAACGTCACCAAATCGAAGCAGTTGACCAATACCCGTGCTTCGGGCACTGACGACAAGGCCCGTCTGATACCGCCCGTACAGTTCTCTCTGGAAGAGGCTTTGGAGTACATCAAGGAAGACGAGTATGTGGAAGTGACTCCGAAATCCATGCGTATGCGCAAGGTGATTCTCGATGAGAACGAACGCAAGCGCGCGAATAAGAATTAAAGAATAGATCCGGTCGGATTATCTTTTATATATAAGAACAAAGTCCATTGCATTTCATCCCTTGAAGGGATATGTATGCAATGGACTTCGTTTTTTATAAATTCGGAAAGGATGTGGAACGTCATTGAATAGTGATTCCAATACCTTTTATGACGCTTATTTTGATGGACGGAGCTGTTGCCAGTTTTTTGCGTAATTTGTAGAGGAGGGTATCATGGTTTCTCGTTTTACAATTTCACCTTTGTTTTCACACAGCATTTGCATGACTTTCGCTTCCGGTCCGGTTAATCTGATACTTTCTCCTTTTTTATCGCATTATATTTCATTATTTACATTCATACATTAACAGTCCAACAATGAATAGGATTAAGGAAGTACTTGAGGCTTGCCAATCAAATGGCTGAATTGTTTGAAAGAGACGCAAAAACAATAAGAAAGCACATTAATAATGTGTTTTCAGAGGAAGAGTTGCTTATTCTCTTGATGTTATCATATCCGTCGGCTATTGTGTGAAAAGCAAACGAGGTACTCAATTTCGCATTTGGGCAAATCGTATCTTAAAGGAATATCTTGTAAAAGGGTATGCCGTGAATAATCTTATTGACATCCTCCGGATTTCTTTTTTAATATTTGGGGCCGGCTTAAAAGAAAAAGAAAACCGTTTCAACCTTTACTGCAAATATCCGCAGGAAAGAAATCGGTAAAAGACTCCTTTCTTTTAAGCCGGCCCCGATTGTCTGTCCGGGTTATTCTGCTATGGCTTGTTTGCGCTTGCCATCAGCTTGTACGGCGTAAATGTCACAACCTTCCAGTTTTATGGAGGAGGGCACTTCAAAGGACAAGAAGTTGGAGAAGAACAGGAGCTTGTCTCCCTTCATCACTTCGAAGGCAACCGCTTCTTCACCGTTGCTGATGGAGATGTGTTGCCCCGAACGGCTGTATTTGGGAGTCTTACTGATTTTCTGATTGTTTTTGAACTGCGAATAGTGCCCTACATCACCCACCTTATAGTTGTCTATTCCTACATCTCCGTTCTTGCGGTCTTCCAAGTAATAGAAAGCATGCCGGGGTGCAGGAAAACGGGACATAAAGGCTTTGGTGTCAGCGATCATGGCGGGGGTCACATTGTAGTTCCAATTGCCGTACTGCTCTATTGTAACGTTGTTTACCGGTTCAAAGAAGCCCCAGCGTCCGAAGAATTCGGTCAGGTTCTCGTTGGCAGCCTGGCAGGCCATTCTGGCAAACAACAGTTGTCCGGCTCCGGGATTGCTCTCTGAGATCCGATTCTCGCGTAGGAGCTTGAACAGTTTCTGCCAGAAATCTGGTTTGTAGCCGCATCGGTGATAGTAGTTCCACAATTGCCAGTTCATGCGCATGTGAAGCTCGGTGTCTTCATTCTGATGGGTGGAATTCCCCATATTGTACCAGGCGTTTCCATTGATGCAGCGGGCGGTGGCGAGTGCGCTCAGTTCAGAGCCGCGCGAGCAATACTTCCCCAGCTTGTAGAGAATGTAGTTGGAGAACAGGTTGTTTGAGGATTCGGTAGAGCTCGGCCAGTTGATGGCACGCTGGTGGATATGCCCGATTTCATGCGCAGGCCCCCAGGCATTGTCTTTGGCGGCCATCACGTTGTCGTAAAGAAGGATATTATTCAGATAGGTATATACGAATGCTATTCGATAATCAGAAGCCCACATATAGCCCTCTTCGGGTGAGATGGCGAAAATGTGGTTGTTTACCTGTGAAGGGCGCACATCGTCAATGCCCATAAGTTCTTGCTGCCAGCCTATGATATTATCCCAAAGATGGATGGCGGACAGAATATTGTTGGGCAGATATTCTCGCATTTTGTTCAAGTGAAAATAGAACATGATTTTTTCACCGCGTACACAGAAGTATTTGTAGGTTGCTTTTTTTAGCAGTTCGGCATAAGTCTCGTCGGTCTTGTCTTCTTTAAGATCGAAGAAGCCGTTGACTGTTCCATTCTGCAGGGGGATATGGATGCGTACGGGCTGGGCCGAGGGGGAAAGTAAGTCGGTGTTGTACATGACGAACAGCATGCCCTTTCTCCGGATGCCGATTTTGTTTACTCCTTCATGCAGGAAGTAGGTGTCACCTCCGGCCTCTACATCGGGAATGAGCTGTATGGATATGGATTGTCCGTGAGTGTCGCCTACCAGTACAAGAATGGAATCGCCTGCTTCGGCATAGATGCCGGTGGGGTTGTCAAGGTTGCTGTATCGCTTGGTCATGAGCTTTTCCGCCCATATTTCTACGTCACTGTAAGGCTGATAACTCTGAATGCGGAATTTCTTTTCCCACGCGTCATACTTGTCATTTTTCAGATAGCTTCCTATCTGGGCAAAATAAGGAGGAAGACTGTTGATTTGCTCGTCTGTGATTCCCTCTTTCAGTTCGGAACAGGAAGCGTCCGTGAATATGCCAAGGAGCTGTTTCTTCAGTTTGTCGTCAACGTTGTTTTTAAAGAACTGCATTTCATCGCAACTCACAAAGTCACCTGCTCCACTCTTTACCGAGAATTTTATTTTAGTGGCGTTCTTCAAAGGAGTATTGAAGATGACCTTGGAAGGTGCATTCTGTTTCTTGAAATCGAAAGAACCGTACAGTTTGTATTCAGGCTCTGCTTCGGTAGCGGTGAAAACGTCCACTTCGCCGAAGTTGCCGTTCCCAGCACGGGTATGATAGATGAAGTAGTCTATTTCTTCCTTACCGTCGAAAGTGAATTCCAACGTGACAGGGAATTGGGCTGGCTTTCCCCAGATAGAATGGTAGGGAGTACCGCCGAATATGCCGTCAAAGCAATGCTCTATTCCCTGGCCGGGCTGGTTTTCGCTGGCGGTTCCTCCGGTGGGCTTTATCAGAATATCACCTGTGGCCTCTACATCGTCTGTACCGATGCTCAGAGCAGCTTGTACAATTGTACAGATAGCTTTGACTTCGGGGTCTTGTTTGGCTATGAAGCTGATTTGAGCCGTTCGACTCTCAAAAGTTTTATTGGGCGATATGCGAAATGCATGATCATAATCTACCAGAGCCTTTGTAGCAGCTTCCTGAGTTATCCATTCCTGATCTTTGGGCATCTGTATGTCGTATTCCACGTTGGCTGTGACCGTAACGGTCAATTGTCCGCCTCCGGCGTCCATTTGGGATGCGGATTTTTTTAGCAGAACGGCTTTTCCATATCCCAGTTGGTTTATCCGTATCGTATAATCTCCTGTGGGAGTTTTTACAGTCACGTCGGCGCTTCTGACATCGGGTTCTTCATTTGCTTTTACCACGATGGTGATGGAGGACTGTGAAGTGGTCTGGGATGTGGTGGCAAGACACCAGTTACTGCTGCTTTCTACGCTCCATTCACCGGAGTTCAGATTGGTCTTCACAGGGATTGAAATGTTGGCTTGCTCTTTCTGGAAATCGTGCACTAAATCACTTTCCGCAATGAGGAATTCCGGTTTTATAGCCGGATCCTTTTCTTCGGAGCACGAGAACCAACAAGATAGGGATAACAGGAATAGAAGATAAGAAAGTATTTGAGTCATAGTTTTCATGGTATTGAAAGTGTAAAATAAGAGAGAGATATAAGGTGCTGAAATTCTTGAAAGAAAACTTCCAATTATTTACGATTTTTCTGGTGTGTTAGTTGGCATATTTACTATTCTATGAACTGCACTTTCTCTTTGATTCTTGGTTTGGCGGCAGGCGCTTCGTCAGGATAGCCGAAGGCGATGCAGTAAAGCAGGTTGTATCCTTCCGGGAAATCCAGCTTCTTCAGGTACTCTGCGGCTTCGGGTGTGTCGGTCATGAAGCGTGTGGGGCTTGCCAAGCAGCAAGAGCCGATGCCCATAGACCAGGCGGACAGCACCATGTTCTCGCCCAACAGTCCGCAGTCTATTTGCGAACAGTCATAAGAGGTGTCGTTGCCGATGAATACCACCGTGGGCGCATTGCGGAACATGTTCCTGAAGCCGGGGGCTTCTGCCGCTTTCGGATTCTTTTGTTTGAACACCTCGCTCACTCCGTTCAAGAAATCAGGATTGTCCACCACACGCACGGCCCAAGATTGTTTGTTTTGTCCGTTGGGGGCATTGATGCCACATTCCAGAATGATTTGCATCGTGTCGCGGTTCACCGCTTGTGGTTTGTACTGGCGGATGCTGCGGCGCGTCATGATGGTTTCAATGACTGCATTCTTGCTGTCTGCCGTACAGTCGTCAGTTACCTTTTGGGCTGCCGGGGTGCAGGCGGTTGCCACAAAAATCGTGATGCCGATGAGGCTACATAGGCCGATGCCGCAGATGGTTTCTCTTAATGTTTTCATACTTTTTCTTTTATGTTTCGTGGCAAAGATAATCTATTTTTTTCTTAGATGTCTGATGTCCTAACTAAATCTATGTTAGGGACGGACGAAAATTGTGATCTTGCATACTCTATCATGAGGTAGGGACAAAGGCGGTCTGGACTGCTTACTAAAGAGTTCTTACCTATGCTTTAAACTATATCTCCGCAGTGGAAATGTATATCTTGGTATTGGAGATTACAGTCTTAGATTTTGAGATGTATATCTCGGTGGCCGAGATATAGATTATTCCATATATGAGCAGGCTTTTCTCTTAAGGGGTGGATGTATTGTACCGGGAGTGTGGGTGCTTCTTCCTTAATGGCTGATGGGGTGCGGTTGGATAGTGAGACTGTCATTGAATCTGCGTCCCTCCAACAAAAAAAGCGGTTCCAAAGATTGGAACCGCTTTAAGAATATGTAAACTGGTTTTATTAGAGTTTCGGACCGGCAGCAACCAAAGCTTTACCGGCTTCGTTGCCTGTGAACTTAGCGAAGTTCTTGATGAAGCGGGCAGCCAGGTCTTTGGCTTTTTCTTCCCACTTGCAAGCACAGTCATAAGTGTCGCGAGGATCAAGGATCTTCGGATCAACACCCGGCAATGCAGTCGGAACAACGAAATCGAAGTAAGGGATAACCTTAGTCGGAGCCTTGTCGATAGAACCGTCAAGGATAGCGTCGATGATGCCACGAGTGTCGCGGATAGAGATACGCTTGCCTGTACCGTTCCAGCCTGTATTTACCAAGTATGCCTTAGCACCAACCTTGTTCATCTTCTTAACCAATTCTTCTGCGTATTTAGTAGGATGCAAGCTCAAGAAAGCTGCACCGAAGCAAGCGGAGAATGTAGGAGTCGGTTCAGTGATACCACGTTCTGTACCTGCCAACTTAGCGGTGAAACCGGACAGGAAGTAATACTGAGCCTGTTCGGGGTTCAGGATAGATACCGGAGGCAATACACCGAAGGCATCAGCAGACAGGAAGATTACTTGGTGTGCGTGAGGGCCTTTGGATACAGGCTTAACGATGTTCTCGATGTGGTAGATAGGATAAGAAACACGAGTGTTTTCTGTAACGCTCTTGTCTGCGAAGTCAATCTTGCCGTCGGCAGCAACCGTTACGTTCTCCAACAGGGCGTCACGCTTGATGGCAGCGTAGATATCGGGTTCGCTTTCTTTATCCAGATTGATAACCTTGGCATAGCAACCACCTTCATAGTTGAATACGCCTTCGTCATCCCATCCGTGCTCGTCATCACCGATCAACTTACGTTTCGGGTCGGTTGACAAGGTAGTCTTACCTGTACCGGACAGACCGAAGAAGATTGCAGAGTCAGTACCTTCCATGTTGGTATTGGCAGAACAGTGCATGGAAGCGATGCCGCGAAGAGGGTTCTTGTAGTTCATGATAGAGAACATACCTTTCTTCATTTCACCACCATACCAAGTGTTCAGGATAACTTGTTCGTTGGTCTTCAGGTTGAATACAGTAGCTGTCTCAGAGTTCAGACCCAGTTCCTTGTAGTTGTCAACTTTTGCTTTGGAAGCGTTGAATGATACGAAATCGGGTTCTCCGTAGTTGGCAAGTTCTTCGGCAGTCGGGCGGATGAACATGTTAGTTACGAAGTGAGCCTGCCATGCTACTTCCATGATGAAACGTACTTTCATACGAGTTCCTTCGTTAGCACCGCAGAAAGTATCTACAACAAACAGGCGTTTGCCGCTCAATTCCTTAACGGCTTTAGCCTTCAGGTCGGCCCAAGCTGCTTCAGAGCAAGGCTTGTTGTCATTCTTGTATTCTTCAGAAGTCCACCATACAGAGTCTTTGCTGGCTTCATTCATAACGAAGAATTTATCTTTAGGAGAACGTCCGGTGTAGATACCTGTCATTACGTTCACAGCACCCAGTTCAGTTACTTGACCTTTTTCGAAGCCTTCCAGACCCGGTTTGGTCTCTTCGGCGAACAATACATCATAAGACGGGTTGTGGAAAATTTCCTTCACGTCTTTGATACCGTACTTGCTTAAATCTAAATTTGCCATTTCTTTTTAAGATTTTAAAATTGGTATTTGGTTTATAATCTCTTTACCTTAAATAAAGTGCAAGGGGAACATGGGAAGAAATCTCTTTTTTAGTTGCTTTGCAGTACGCCCCTTGTTTTTCGCCTACAAAAGTAATACTTTCTTTTTAAAGAAATACCCTATTAGAGAAATTTTTCTTTAATGAGAAGTCTTTTATAAAACCATAACAATATCTGTAACATGAATGTTGCAAATTGGATGAAAATCGCTTACTTTGCAGCCGTTTTTATTCAAAAAAGAACGATTAAGGATATATTAACCCGATAACAAAATAATGAAGATTATTAATTTAGCTGAGACAACTTCTGTCTTGAACCAGTATGTGGCCGAGATTCGTGATGTGGCAGTACAAGGCGACCGGATGCGTTTCCGCCGTAATATTGAACGCATCGGAGAGATGATGGCGTATGAAATGAGCAAAGGATTGACCTATTCCGTCAAGCAAGTGCGAACTCCGCTGGGGATAGCCTCGGTCAATACTCCTGATGATGACATTGTGATAGCAACCGTTTTCCGTGCCGGATTACCCCTGCATACGGGTTTCCTGAACGTGTTCGACCGTGCCGGCAATGCTTTTGTGTCTGCCTACCGTTATTATAAGGACAAAGAATGCCGCACGGTAGATGTACATATTGAATATATAGCTACTCCGGATCTATCGAGGAAAACTTTATTGCTGGTGGATCCGATGCTTGCCACGGGCGAAAGTATGGAACTTGCCTGGAAAGCATTCCTCACCAAAGGTACACCTGCCAAGTTGCAGATTGCCTGTGTTATTGCCAGCCGGCAAGGGGTGGAGCACTTGGAAAAATTGTTCCCCGGCGATGATGTGACTTTGTGGTGTGCTGCCATTGATCCGGAGATGAACGAACATTCCTATATTGTTCCTGGTTTGGGGGATGCGGGCGATCTGGCGTATGGGGATAAGATTTAAACAGCAGGTATGAGGGGATGTCTATGCACCCCCTTTGTAAATCTTTTCCATAATCTGTGCTCCAAGTATCGGACGATAATGTTCCTTTTCATAATAATTGTGGATGTCGCCTGTATATTCATTAATACCGGTGAAGTCAAATATATTTTCGGAACCGAAGACGCTTTTCAGGATTTTTATATCTTCAGGGCTTATGCTGATCTGATGAAAATCCGGGCTTATGATAATTTTGACTGAGGTATTGTGTTTCCGGCAGATGCTCTCTATCCTCTTCAGTAGGTGAAGTTGGCTGTCTTGGATAGCCGGTTTGGCTTCTTTGTATTTTCCGTCTCTGTAATCGTTCTCTTTTTTCTTCCGGAATTCTTCGTTGCGATTCTCCCAATATTTTTCTCCTTCTTTTTTTATCATCCTTTCTCTCGGATTTATGGCATCATTGGTTACCGGATCTCTGATGATGCCATAAGGGTTTATTATTCCTTGCATATAGGGGCGATATGTATGAAACAGCTTGTAGTCAAGATAGGGAAAGAATACATTCGGAAAGAAAAAAGCCTGGCAAAACCTCTTATGAAACTCGAAATGGCTCATTCCTGATATGTCGGGTGGAAGAATATTGCAGTATTCCGTCAAGAGCTGGTCGCGATGCAGAGATTCTTTATCCAGAATAAGGAGCAGGTTCTTGATATTTGCACCGTTCTTATCCAAAGCCTGTAACTTCATACTGATGGCTATCAGGCTCTCACCATTTCCGAATAAGCGTATGGCGCGTCCTCCCCTGAGATATTTTTCCCATTCGCGGCATTGATAAGCCATCGTGCAAGAATTTCCCATGATATAGGAATCGAAAGGTATGGAATCTCGGTTGTTCATGTATATCTGCCATCCGGTATATCCCTCGTTCAGCAGAAACGGAGAACTGTCATAACGATCATAATGTCTCAGTACCATGAAAGGGTCGGTTATGAAATATATCACCAATATGCTTATGAAAGGGATGCAAAGCAATAACAGCTTGCTTGAAAAGCGTATGGCTGCATTTCGTTCACTGTTTTTCTCCATAATGCGGATTTTGTTATTAGAATTGTAAATAGATGAAACTGTCCGAACTGAATTGCCCTAATGTGAAGAATAAGATAGCCATTAGAAAATAGATACTCCATCTGACTGTTACAGATTGCTTTTCCAAGGCAGTCAGCAGATCTTTTTGGCCCATGAAGTACTCATAGGTCAGAATAAGTATGAGGGCGCTTCCTGCTACGATGCAATTATGATCCGGTATTCCTATATTTATCTCTTTCCAACTTTTGTGGACATTGAATGAGATGTTCCCTATATAATAGAGTGCGTCTGAGACAGAATCTGCTCGGAAGAAAATCAGGGAGAAAGCGAAAAGAAGATAGGTTCTCAGTACGGACAATGTGGAAAATAGCGGATTTCCTATCCACCTTCTTATCTTATTACGGAAAGGCGTGGTTTTCGTCTCATAAAAGATGATTATTCCCTGAATTAGTCCATAGATGATGAAAGTCCATCCAGCGCCGTGCCATGCCCCCAATGCGGCAAATGTCAATGTAAGGCTCAGAAAAACTCCCCATTGCCCCCAATTGCGGAGGGTGGCAGATAGGGGGAGGTACAAGTAGTCTCTTACCCAGAATGAAAGAGACATGTGCCATCTCCTCCAAAAGTCAGCGGTAGTCTGTGCTATGAACGGTCGGTCGAAGTTGGGACTGAGCCTAAAGCCCAGCATGCGGGCGCCCCCCAAAGCAATGTCGGTATATCCGGAAAAATCGGCATATAATTCTATAGGATAAAGGAGGGCAGCCATCAGTAATTGTATTCCCGATGCTGTGTGTATGGAACTGAATATTTCATCTATGTAAGAGCCGATATAGTCTGCAAGTATCAGTTTTTTGACTAACCCCACTGCTATCAGTTTCATACCATAAACCATGGACT
Organism: Bacteroides helcogenes P 36-108; assembly: GCF_000186225.1. Classification (NCBI taxonomy): domain Bacteria; kingdom Pseudomonadati; phylum Bacteroidota; class Bacteroidia; order Bacteroidales; family Bacteroidaceae; genus Bacteroides; species Bacteroides helcogenes. The sequence continues at coordinate 1,190,554 of NC_014933.1, forward strand.
CATAATCAGTCTCTTTCTTTGATTTAAGTTGTGGAAGCATGTCACCAGCCCTTTCGATAGGCCCTGACAGAAACTTCATGAAAAAGAGCATATATATCAGAAAATCGATTAGGCTGTTTTCCGGTTTTTCTTCTTGCCAATAGATTTCCGTCAGATAGGAGATGGCTTGAAAGGTGTAGAATGAAATACCTAAAGGAAACAAAAAGTGATGGTCGATAAGCTGACCGGCATATCGGAATGCCAGCCAGCTTACAACTAAAAAACACACACCTGAAAAATAAATACTTTTTGTTCTCTTTTCATCTTTAGTCAGATCTATCCATCTGCCGAGCAAGAAAGTGGCGAATGAGATAAAAAGGGCTGTAAACAGGAAAACAATGTGATGGAACCCTATAAAAATAAAACTGGCAGCCAGCAGTATTGCTTTCTTGTATTTGGGTACAACCGTGTGGTACAGGATGAAAGTGAATGAGAATAGTAAGACAAAGTCCAGAGAAATGAATGACATTGTGTTATTGAACTTTTATTGAGATTGAATTACATATATCCCCTACATTTTTGAGCCGGACGATATCTCTGAAAGTAAAGCGTACATTGAATTGTTTCTCTATCTTGTTTATCAGTTGCATATTGGTCAAAGAATCCCATCCTTCCACATCTTGGGCAGTAGTTTCATTGGTGAGTGAAATATCTTCCCTTTTTAAAACCTCCTGAAAAATCAAGTTTAGTTCATCTAAAATAATCTTCTGCATGTTCATATAACTTTAAATTAATTCTTTTATCTTCTTTATATCTGTTTTGCTGTTGGTATTCAAAGGAAATTGTTCCAGGCAATGTATCTGTTTTGGAATCATATAGAAAGGTAATCTGCTGCTCATGTATTCCTCCAACTGTTGTTTGTTATAATGCACTCTTTCTATAATCAAATGCAGTTCGCAATGAGAATTTTCAGTATATTTTGGAATGACAACTGCTTTGCATTCACCTTTGAAGAAGTTTTTCACTACATGTTCTATCTCGCTCAGTTCGACGCGGAATCCTTGGATTTTTATTTGAGAATCTTTACGTCCGCAATAGATAATATCTCCATCGGAATCCATGCGGCAGAGATCGCCGGTTTTATAGTAGATTTTCCCATCGGCTGTTTCGACAAGAGATTCTTTGCTTTTTTGGGGAGAATTCCAGTAACTTTTCATCACTTGTTTGCCGCTGATCCATAGCTCTCCGGTTTCACCGGGAGAGAGAAGGTGCGAGTCATCACTCATAATCAGCGTGTTTACTCCATCAAAAGGCTTTCCGATGGCAATCATTCCATTGTGGTGCTTGCAGGAGACCATAGGTATTGGGTAGGCAGTACAATATATGGTTCCTTCCGTGGGACCGTATAAATTTACAAATGAGGCATTAGGGGCGCATTTTCGGAATGCTGACAGCAGTTCTACTTCTGATGCCTCGGCGGTAACTACAAGATATTTAAGTTCGGGTAAATTTATTTCTGAGAAATAGGGGCGTAATAACCGGAGTAGTGAAGGTGCTACGGTTGCGAAGGTGAGGCTATACTTTTCCAAAACTTCGGCAACATTGATATATTTCACTCCATCCGGAGAGATGGTGTATATGCATGCTCCCAAAGTTAGCGGATATAGATATGATACGATGGATACGTCGAAAGTAAGCTCGAACATTTGCAGCATTCGGTCATTTTCATTCAATATCCAGCCAAGACGACTGTATGCTGCATAGAAGGCATTCAGGTTACTGCGGGAAATAGGGACTCCTTTAGGCTCTCCTGTGCTGCCCGAAGTGAAGATGATGTATGCGTTTTCATTTTCTTCCGTATGGATATGCGGAAAGAAAGTGGGAGACGGCTGTGGCAAGTTTGAAGTACATATAAGTTCTACATCCCGAGTATCAAGATTCAGGATGTGTATATCTTCAGAGTATAGAACCAGATGTATGTCAGCTACTTCAGCTATTTTCTTGTTTCTTTGTTTGGGATAGGCCGGATGCAGAATGACATAGGTTCTTCCGCTAATCAATACTGCCAGTATGGAGGCATACGTTTCCAGTTTGTTTTCTGCCACAATTCCTACGATTTTCTCTTTTTTGTCGTTTATCCGGGCAGCTATCCTGCAAACGGTTGCCGACAATTGTTCGTAGGTGTAGGCGATATCGTCAATAACGAATGCATGCTTTGGGGCATACTTCCCAAAGGCTTTTGCAATGTCGTTTATCAAATCATTCTGATTCTCTTTCATTATGCCCCTTGAGCTTTATAGTTTAGTAATTTGTTAGTTGATAGCAGTTGGCTAATAGCAATAACTCTATTAGTTTTACTGTTTGATAAAGACAAGGGTATTTCGGTCTTTCCCTATCTGATGACCGTTAATGTATGCAAAAGTGATGGATTCCCCGGGATGTCTGTCCAGATAATAGCAAACCCGGAAATACGCTATATAGTGTAAATCCGGGTAGGACGCATAAGAGTTGTTTTTATTCTGAATCCCTCTTCACCGATGTGTTGCTTATGAAAGGCAATGTGAAGGGAGAATAGAAACAGTCGTTATAAACGGGGTGGGCTATTTCACTTCCCACGTGTCATTGGTCATTAGTAATTCCTGGAAGTTGTGATATTTTTTCTTTCCGGAAATATCATTGATCTGCTCATGGACGGCATCGTTGTAAGTAGGAGCTTCCACGTCACGGATGACACCGAGGGCAACGGGGAAATCCGGGCCTTCCATCAGGGCAAGTTTCAGTTGTACGGTGTTATCTGTGCAATGTGCATCATGCACCAAGATGTCTTTTTCTGTGATGCCGTTTTCACCAAGCTTTACAACTTTCAGTCCGAAGCCTTCCTGCATTAGTCCGTATTCATTATTTTCACCGAACAGCATTGGTTTGCCATGCTGCAGATAGATGGCGTTTTTGGCACGGCCCTCTTTTTTATAAACATCTCCGTAGGTGTTGTCATTGAAGATGACGCAGTGTTGCAGAATCTCGCAGACAGTGGCTCCCTTATGGTTGGCGGCAGCTTTGAGGACATCAACTGTTCCTGTAGCATCTGTTGCCACGCAACGTGCAAAGAAGCGTCCGCGTGCGCCGAAACAAAGCTCTGCCGGACGGAACGGATCTTCAACTGTACCGTAGGGTGAGGATTTGCTGACAAAACCACGAGGAGATGTCGGAGAATACTGTCCCTTGGTCAGACCATAGATACGGTTGTTCAGCAACAGGATATTTATGTCGATATTGCGGCGTATGGCGTGGATGAAATGATTGCCACCGATGGCCATACCGTCACCGTCACCGGATATCTGCCATACCATCAAATCGGGATTAGCTACTTTACAACCGGTGGAGATGGCGGCAGCACGTCCGTGAATGGTCTGCATCGCATATGTATTCATATAATAAGGCAGACGGCTGGAGCAACCGATGCCGGAGATTACTGCTGTTTCGCTGGGAGCAATGCCGATCTCGGCCATCGCTTTGTGCAGTGAAGCCAGGAAGAAGTGGTCACCGCAACCCGGACACCAACGGGGCTGTCCTTTTTTGAAGTCTTTCGCTGTATATTCGCTCATAATGTTTCTTTCTTTACAGGGTTATTACTTGTTTAGAATCTCGGTGAAGGCGGCAACTAACTCGGCTACGACAAATGGTTGTCCTTTGACTTCATTGAATTGATACGGCGTGAAGTTGTCGATCTTCATGCGCAGGTATCCGGCAAATTGTCCCAGATTCTGTTCGGCAACTACTACTTTTTTGTATTTCTTCAGAACGGTTTCTGTGTTTTGAGGTAGCGGGTTGATGTAGCTGAAGTGAGCAAGCGCCACTTTCTTTCCAGATTTGTTCATTTCTTCTACTGCCGAATACAAGTGGCCGTAAGTGCCTCCGAAACCGACAACTAACAGGTCGGCGTCATTTGCGCAGCCTTGTACTTCCACATCAGGAACTTCTATCTTGGCGACTTTCTCGGCACGCAAGTGGCACATCAGGTTGTGATTATCGGGATCGGTAGAGATGGCGCCTGTATTGCTGTCTTTTTCCAGACCACCTAAAATATGGGTATAACCTTCTTGTCCCGGGATGGCCCAATAGCGCACGCCGGTTTTTGGATTACGTTTGTATGGGGTATAATTGTCCTTCATCTCCGGAGTTACGTACGGAGGGTGAATGGCAGGACATTCATTTAGGTTTGGCAGCTTCCATGCACCTGAACCGTTGGCGACAAAAGCATCGGTCAGTAATACGACCGGAGTCATGTGTTCCAAAGCTATCTTACAGGCATTGAAGGCTGCATTAAAACAGTTAGTTGGAGAAGTTGCGGCAATAACCGGCATAGGACTTTCCCCATTGCGTCCGAAAAGGGCTTGCAATAGGTCGGTCTGTTCCGATTTTGTGGGCAGACCGGTAGAAGGACCACCTCGCTGAACATCAAGAATCACTAACGGAAGTTCTGTAATGACAGCCAGATTCATGGCTTCCGACTTCAGGCAGACACCGGGACCGGAAGTGGTGGTGACGGCAAGTGAGCCTGCAAAAGAAGCACCTACTGCTGTGGCACAACCGGAGATTTCATCTTCGCATTGAACGGTCATTACTCCTAATGATTTGTGTTTGGCAAGTTCGTGCAGTACATCAGTTGCCGGAGTGATAGGATAGGAACCGAGGAATAGCTTCAGACCGGCTTTTTCGGCAGCGGCTATAAAGCCGTAAGCAGTTGCTTTGTTGCCTGTGATATCCATGTAGCGACCGGGAGAGGTAGTCTTGCTTTCAATCTTGTAAGTATTGGCTACAGAAGCATGAGTATTATGTCCATAGTTATATCCTGCATGTATAACTTTAATGTTGGCTTCTGCTATTTCAGGCTTTTTGGAGAATTTCTCACGGATGAAACTTTCGGCAAGCTTCAGGTCGCGATTGAATAACCAACAAACCAAGCCTACTGTGAACATATTACGACATTTCATCATGGATTTATTGTCCATTCCTGTGTCTGAAAGGCAATCTTTTACCATTTGTGAGATGGGAGCGGCAATAACATCTTGCTTGATGTCCATTTCTTCAATCGGGTTGTCGGTCTTATAGGCTGCCTTTTCCAAATCTGATTTCTGGAAGGCATCTGTGTCAATGATGATACAAGCGGTGGACTTGGCAAACTTATACTGTGTTTTCAATGCAGCAGCGTTCATTGCTACCAATACGTCGCATTTGTCGCCCGGAGTATAAACTTTATCTGCACCGATGTGCACCTGAAAGCCTGATACACCGGTCAGTGAACCTTGCGGAGCACGAATATCTGCCGGGTAATCGGGGAATGTACTGATGTCATTGCCTACCGTAGCCGAAACTGTTGAAAAGATGTTGCCGGCGAGTTGCATACCATCACCGGAGTCTCCGGAGAAGCGGACTACCACTTGCTCCAGTTCTTTGACCATCATGTCATTTGCCATAACTTACGATTTTCTATAGATTAATTTTTAGGGATTGCTATTCACTTACATAGCCACAAATTTCGCAAAGTTAATTGGATTAACAAAACTTTTTTCGGAAAATCGGCAGAATACATTATCTTTGCATCCACAAATGAATAAGTGTGGCGTTAGAAGGCTTATAGATATTCTACAAATATTCTGCAGAAGCCTATAATCATGTTTATAAGGTCTTGTAGTTCAACGGATAGAATAGAAGTTTCCTAAACTTTAGATCCGGGTTCGATTCCCGGCGAGACTACATAAAAAAAGAGGGAAGTCCAGTAATTGGGCTTCCCTCTTTCTTTATACTTTAATGATTGTTCTTATTTGGTTGTTTCTGCCACAGGCTCGGCTACTTTTTTATTCTTCATAAACATGTAGGCGATAGGGGATGCAACGAACAAGGAAGACAGTGTACCAACTACGACACCCAGAATCATAGCGAATGCAAAACTGCGGATAGAATCACCTCCGAGGATGAAAATGCACAGCAATACAATCAAGGTGCTCAGTGAAGTATTTATGGTACGGGCCAGAGTTGTGTTCAGTGAATCATTGAACAACAAGAACTTGTCACGCTTCGGATAAAGGCCGAAGAACTCACGCACACGGTCGAAGATTACCACTTTATCATTGATAGAGTAACCGATAGCTGTCAGGATAGCACCGATAAATGTCTGGTCAATTTCCAGTGAAAACGGCATCCAGCCCCAGCAGATGGAGTAAGCACCCAGGATAACGATGGTGTCGCAAGCTAATGCAGAAACAGAACCGATACTGTAAGCAATGTTGCGGAAACGAATCAGAATATAGATACCGATAGCAATCAATGCAAGTACAACAGACCAGATTGCAGATACTTTGATGTCGTCTGCGATGCTCGGACCTACCTTCTGAGAACTGATGATACTGCCACCCGTGTGATTTTCACGGTCAATGAAGGTTTCCAGAGTAATGTTCTGAGTCAGCAATGGTTTCAGAGTATCATACAAGTATGCTTCGATTTCAGAGTCAACATTGTTTCCTTCTTCTACAATGCGGTAGTTTGTACTGATACGTACAGTCTTGCCGTCCGTACCGATGGCGATAACACTTACGTTGGCATCACCGAACTTGCTGGAGATCAATTCACGTACTTGTTCCGGTTCTACTTTGTTTTCAAACTGCACCTTGAAGTTCCGTCCGCCGGTGAAATCGATGCTCTGACTTAAACCTCGTGTCATAAGGAATCCGAGGCAAACTACGACTGCGATACCTGTAATAGTCATCCATAATTTGTTTCTTCCCATGAAGTCGAAGTGTACGTTCGCCATCAGGTTTTTGGAAATCTTGGAGGAGAATGTCAGGTTCAGCAACTTGTCCTTACCCATGAAGTGTTCATAGAACAAACGTGTCATGAATACGGCTGTAAAGAATGAAATCAAGATACCGATGATCAACGTAGTTGCAAAACCACGGATAGGACCTGTACCGAAGTTGAACAGGATGATACCGGTGATGATAGACGTCAGGTTGGAGTCGAAGATAGCGGAGAAGGCGTTTGCATAACCATCGGACAATGCTTTCTTAACTCCCTTGCCCGCACGCAGTTCTTCTTTTGTACGTTCGTAGATCAATACGTTGGCATCCACGGCCATACCTAATGCCAATACCATACCGGCAATACCGGACATAGTCAGTGCAGCTTGGAAAGACGAAAGAATACCTAATGTGAAGAATAAGTTCAGTACGAGTGCACCGTTGGCAACCATACCCGGAATGAAACCGTACATGGAGCACATGTACACCATTAACAGAATTAACGCCACGACAAATGACATGATACCGGCATTGATAGAAGCCTGACCCAAAGAAGGACCTACGATATCTTCCTGTACGATGTGGGCAGGAGCCGGCATCTTACCTGATTTCAATACGTTAGCTAAGTCCTTTGCCTGTTCGGGCGTAAAGTGACCGGTAATTTGTGAGTTACCACCGGTGATTTCCTGATTTACATTAGGTGCAGAATAAACATAACCGTCCAACACGATGGCGATGCTTTTTCCGATATTCTGCTTGGTGAGTTGAGCCCAACGGCGTGCACCGTCCGTATTCATGGACATACTTACAGCAGGCTTACCATAGTGGTCGTATTCATCTTTAGCATTTACCACTACATCTCCTTCCAACGGAGCCTTTCCGTTACGTTCGGTTGACTTGATGGCATAAAGTTCAAAAGTCTGTGCTTTCGGATCATATTCATAAGGAGAAACACCCCATTTCAGATTTAAATCCTTCGGCATTTCGGCTCTGACTTCCGGCATGGAGAGGTATTTGTTGATTTCAGCGGTGTCTTTATAATTTGCATAAGCCACAACCGGGCCTTGTCCGCTGGGATTTACCTGTAACATAGCCAACAAAGGATGTTCTTTCTTAATCTGTGCAAGGTCGGCTGTTTGCGCTTTGCTTTCGCCCTTCAAGGCGGCGGCAAGGCTATCGGCGGTACTGGTAGTTTGTGCTACGGCAGGGGTCGTCACTGTAGTGCTGTCTGTAACGGTGCTGTCGGCAGGAGCTTCGTTTGACAGGACGGCACGCAATTTAGCATCAGCAGATTGTAGATAGGGAGCGATGTCTTTAGCATTGTATGTTTCCCAGAATTCCAGATTGGCAGATCCTTGTAATAACTTTCTTACACGCTCCGGCTCTTTGATACCGGGAAGCTCTACCATGATACGTCCCATTTTGTCTTCCAAACTTTGGATGTTGGGCTGAACCACGCCAAAACGGTCGATACGGGTACGGAGTACGTTGTATGAGTTGTCCACAGCAGCTTTAACTTCTTCGCGCAATACTTTTTCAACCTGAGCATCCGTAGATTTCTGATTTACTTTGTCTTTTAACTGTTGGGTTGCGAACAACTCTGAGAGAGTGGCGCCAGGAGCGAGTTTGTGATATTCTCTGACGAACAAGGTAATGACGTCATCCTGGCTTGTAGTAGCCTGTTTGGCTGCGTTTGCCAACGCTTGGTTGAATGTTTCGTCTGGTTTGTTGTCCGCCAATGCTTTGATGACATCGGGTACGGAAACTTCAAGGATGACGTTCATACCGCCCTTCAAGTCCAAACCTAAACTGATTTCCATTTCACGACATTGTTTCAGTGTCCAATTGCCAAAATACACTTTCTCGTTTGACAGAGAATCAAGATAGTCCTGTTCCACCTTCACATCGCCTTTTGCGAATTCTTTCGCCTTATTTGTATAGTGGCGAGTCACAAAAGAGAAAGAGAGATAGAACACACATACCAATGTAAGCAATATTGCAAAAATCCTTACAAGTCCTTTGTTTTGCATGTTACTTTTAGTTTATTATGATTACTTTTTTAATTAATTTCTGTTGCATACAAGGCTGCAAATATAGCTTTTTTTTCACAAACCTTACTTCATACCGCGATTTTTTAACATCGGGTCTAATTGAGGTTCAGCACCTCTGAAGTTCTTATAGAGGGTCATCGGGTCTTCACTGTCTCCTTTTTCCAAGACATTCCGGCGGAAAAGTTCAGCGGTCTGCTGGTCAAAAATGCCATGTTCTTTGAAAGCTTCGAAAGCGTCGTTGTCCAAAACATTTGCCCAAAGGTAGCTGTAATAGCCTGCTGCATAGCCTCCAATGATATGATTGAAGTAGGTGGTGCGGTAGCGGGGAGCTATTTCGGATATCAGTCCGAGTTTGTCCATGGCCTCTTTTTCGTAGGCCACCACATCGAGGTCTTTGGTATCTGTGAGGTTATGCAGATTCATGTCGAGAATGGCTGCCGCAAGCAGTTCGGTGGTCATGAAACCTTGATTGAAAGTTTTCTGGTTCAGAATTTTTTCAATAAGACTGTCAGGAATGGTTTCTCCTGTTTTGTAATGCTTGGCATACATCTTCAAGACTTCGGGTTCGGTAGCCCAATGCTCGTTGATTTGGGAAGGTAATTCTACGAAGTCGCGTACTACATTTGTTCCGGAAGTGCCTTTATACTGGCACTTGGTCAGCAGGCCGTGCAGTGCATGTCCGAATTCGTGGAACAGTGTTTCCACTTCATCCATTGTGAGCAAGGAAGGAGTGTCTCCCACGGGCTTTGTGAAGCTGCATACGTTGCATATCAATGGACGGATGTCTCCTTTCTGCTCGCGGTAGTTACTCATCCAAGCGCCTCCCCGCTTGCCGGCACGCGGGAAGTAATCCACGTAGAAGATGCCGAGCTGCGCACCATCTTTGTCTTTTACTTCGAATACTTCCACATCAGGATGATAGACAGGGATGCCTTCCATTTTGGTCAGTGTGATGCCATACAGCTTGCCTGCAACGGCAAATGCGCCTTCGCGTACATTTTCCAGTTTGAAGTAAGGCTTGATGTCTTCTTCTTCGAGGCTGTATTTTTCTTTGCGCAGTTTTTCCGTATAGTACCACCAGTCCCATGCTTCCAACTTCTCACCTTTGCCTTCTTTGTCCATCAATTGCTGGAGTTCGGCTGCTTCGGTTTTGGCTTTGGGCAGAGCGTAGCTCCACAGGTTGTTCAGAAAATTCATGACGGTGGTGGAGTTTTTCGCCATGGTATTGTCCAGAACAAAGTTTGAGTAGCAGTCATAGCCTAATAGCTTGGCTTTTTCCAGGCGCAGACTTACGATTTCGGTAATGGCCTTTTTGTTGTCGTTTGAGTCACCGTTGTTGCCACGGTTGATATATGCTTTGTACATCTTTTCGCGTAGCGGGCGATTGGCTGAATATTGCAGGAAGGGCAGCCGGCTGGCATTGTGCAGTGTGAAAAGCCATTTGCCCTCTTGTCCGTCTGCTTTGGCTTCTGCGGCTGCGCTTTGGCGGAACCATTCGGGCAGTCCGGTCAGATCTTCTTCTTTGTCCACATAGAGCTTGAAGGCATTGTTTTCGTTCAGGATATTATTGCCGAAGGTGATGCCGAGTGTGGAAAGCTGCTTGTTGATTTCACGTAGGCGAGCTTGTTTGTCAGCGGGGAGATTGGCTCCGGAACGGACAAAATCTTTATATACTTTTTCGAGAAGTCTTTGTTGTTCGGAGGTCAGCTTTAGAGAATTTTTTTGTTGGTAAACAGCGTCTATTTTCTTGAACAATTCTTGATTCAGTGAGATATTGTCGCTGTGTTCGGACAATACAGGCGCCAGTTTCATGTCAAGAGCCGACAGTTCGTCTGTGGTTTCGGCCTCCGTCAGATTAAAGAATACACCGCCTACACGATCCAGTATGGGTGAACTGTTGTCGAAAGCAGCGATTACGTTTTCAAAAGTCGGGGATTCGGTATTTCCGATGATTGCCTGAATGTTGGCATTTTGCTCTTCGATTCCTTTACGGAATGCGGGTTCGTAGTGCTCCGGCTTGATTTTGTCAAACGGAGGTACGCCGTTCGGGGTCTGAAACTCGGTAAGGAACGGATTGTTTTCCGTTTGGGTGGCACAGGAGTACATCATACAACTTGCTGCTAAGATTAGGATACTTTTTTTGAACATTGCTTTCTAAGGTATTAGATGTTTAATTGTTGGATTATTTTTTTCTGGCGATGTAGCACCATATCGGGTAATGGTCGGACTCTTTTATAGAACGATCTACGGTGCAGTTGTACGCCTTCAGGTTTTTACTTGTCAATATATTGTCTATTCGGAAATAGAACTTATTCTGGTTGTAGGAAATGCCCAAGCCGCGTCCGGATTGAGTAAAGGCATCATCCATATTTTGGGCAATGGTGCGGTGTGTATATGAAATGGGAGTGTCATTGAAGTCACCGCATACTATGATATAGGGGTGTGCCGATGATGCAATCTCGTTGGCAATGGTGTCGGCTTGCGGAGCACGGATGGCGGAAGCCTCTGCCAGTTTGCGTATCAGCAGGCGAATGCCGCTTTTCACTTTGTCCTTTTCGGGAGATTTCAACATGTCTTCATATACCACTTTATCGGCTTTTGTCAGTTTGTTCGATTCCAAATGATTATTGATAAGCGTGACAGTGTCTTCTCCAATCTTCACCTCATAGATGACAGAGCCGTTATATTCACTTGAATAATTGAGCCTGCGTGCAGAAAGGATGGGATATTTGGAATAGCAGGCTATCTGGTTGGTATATCCTTTTCCGCTGCCTACAATGTTGATACGATGATAAGGGTAGTCTCGCAGTTCATGGCTCACATCCTTTTGTGAGAGGTGGCGGGAAGATTCTATGGTGACATACTCTTGCAGACAGAGAATGTCGGCTCCGCTTTCTTTCAGGTAGGTCAGGATAGGGTTCCCGCCGTCTTTCTTGGTGGCTCCGTCAAATCCCATAATGTTGTAGGACAGTAGTTTGAAGCTCTCTTCTGGCAGGTTGTCCGTATGGAAATTGATGGGTAGATAAGTACGTATCTGAGAGTAGCACAGCAAAAAACCGATTAATGGCAGCAATGCAGATTTGTAGCGCTGTATGATCAGCCAGAAAACGAGAAAGCATCCGTTTATCATCAGGAAAATAGGGAATGTGAGCCCCAGACACGATTGAACGGGATGTGTCACCGGCTGGATGTGCGGGCTATAAGCGGTGAAAAGCAACAAGCCTGTAAAGAGGGCGTTGACCGCTAATATCAAAAGAACGACAAAGTTTCCGAAATGCTTCATTTTTCCATTAATTCATCTTTTGCTTGCATCAAACAAGCTTTTCTTTTCGTCTGTTGTCAGACTTTCGTATCCCGATTTCTTTAATTTATCAAGAATACGGTCTATTTCTTCGGATTGAGTTTTCTTTCGGGCGTTATAATCATAATCCTTCTGACGACTGCTTCCGTAATGTACTTTCATTTTCGGCTTGCGGGAAGTGAAACTGAAAAGAGAAGCCGTTGCGTCCAGAATTTTATTAATCCATGAAGTGAGATCTTTTCCCTTGCCGAGTCCGGCGGCAAACAAAAGTCCGGCGAGTGCACCTCCCAGATGGGCGATATGCCCTCCGGCATTGCTGGAAGTGATAAACAATAAATCCGTACCGATAACGATCAGCGCAAGATACTTCAGCCTGATAGTTCCGAAAAGAAACAGGCGTATCGGATAGTTGGGCTCACGATAGGCTGTAGCGGCTACAACGGCAAGCACGGAAGCGGACGCTCCCAGCATGAAAGAGTCTTCTGTCATGGGACGGAAATATGGAAATACGTTGTAAGCGGCCATATAAAGCACACCTCCGCAAATGCCTCCCAGAATATATACGCCCCGCAGATGTCTGGACGAGAAGAACTGCAGGAATAATGCGCCGAACCAGTAGAGCCACAGCATATTGAAAAGTATGTGCATCAGGCCTGCGTGCATGAACATGTATGTCAGCAATGACCACGGTTGGTCGGTGAAGCGGGTGAGTGATGCGGGAAGCTCCAGCCATTCGAACACGTCACCTAAGCTGCGGTTGAAAAGCTGTAACATGACTTCCGGCAACGTAGTGAGGATAAATGCCCCTACATTGATATAAATAAGCTGGATGTAAATGTTCCCTTTGCGGAACGTCTCCTTCAGGTCAGTTATAATAGTAGCCATTTCCTTTGTTCTTTTTTCTCCAGTACATAATCAGTATGAAGCCGAATACCATGCCTCCCAGATGTGCAAAGTGCGCCACGTTGTCACCGGGATTGTTGGCAAATCCGGAATACAACTCAATCAGGGCATATCCTATTACGAAATACTTGGCTTTGATGGGGACAGGAAGCGGGAAGATAAACATCTGTTGGTTGGGAAAAAGCATGCCGAATGCCAGTAATATGGCATATACGGCTCCCGAAGCACCCACGGTGGTCATCATATTAAGATATTCTTTCATGGGAATGACAGAGTAACCTGTATTCACACTGTCGTAGGCGGAGAGCACCGTTTCGTAGTGGATATATTGCACCGATTCCTGTATAAGTCCGGCGCCTATGCCGCATGCCAGATAGTAAAACAGGAAACGCTTAGGCCCCCATACCTGTTCGAGAATACGTCCGAACATCCAGACAGCAAACATATTGAAAAAAAGGTGGGTGAATCCGCCGTGCATAAACATGTATGTGATGAACTGTGCCACGTTGAAATTGTCGGCAAGAAAAAAATGCAAGCCTAAATATTCAGCGAGGTCAAAGCCATAGCTCTGAGCGACGATTGTGCCCAGAAACATCAATACGTTGATGATTAGAAGGTTTTTGGTTACTGTCGGTATGGTATTCATAATCTGTTATTACATTCAATTCGTGGCAAAAATACTAATTATTTCTGTTCTATAACAGAAAACGCGGCTCGTATTCCTCTTTTTCTTTATTTTCCCTTCTTTTTTTAATGTTTTTATTTGATATTCAGAAATATTGCTCTATTTTTGTGGAGGTTTGCGATGAAAATGAAGATATCTTTTGTGTAACATATTAATTAATTTTAAGTATTATGAATAAGGCGGAACTTATTAGCGCTATGGCAGCAGAAGCAGGTTTGACCAAAGCGGATTCAAAAAAAGCATTGGATGCATTTGTTGTATCGGTAACCAAGGCTATGAAAGCCGGTGAAAAAGTGTCATTGGTAGGTTTTGGAACTTTTGCGGTGGCAGAAAGATCGGCTCGTATGGGAATCAATCCTTCTACTAAAAAACCGATTGAGATTGCTGCAAAGAAAGTTGTTAAATTCAAGCCGGGTGCAGAATTGACTGCTGAATAAGCATAAGTATAATCAAAAGGAAGGAGGTGCAAGTAGTGCCTCCTTTTTTTTATAAGTTTTTTATCATTACAAAATGCCCATGAAATCCGTCACCTTGCAGGGCGTTATTCATTGCACTCACTGATTGAACCTGATTCAGTCAGGAACTGAAAGGCATTGAGTCAGGGACTGAAAGGCATTCAGTCAGGAACTCAATGTACCCCCTCTCAGAAGGTGTTCTGAACCGCCTGTCCAAATGAGAGGAATCTTAGATAAGAAGTCTTAATAAATTCCTTACGTTTGCAAGAGAGAACAAGTTCTTTCTTTACTCGCTTAATCGGAATTTTGCATTATCTTTGTACCCGGAAAATACTTTTGAATCATGAATATAGAACAGAAACTGGTTACGTCCGTCATCAGCGGACTGAAGGCACTGTACGGGCAAGATGTTCCTGCCGCACAAGTGCAGTTGCAGAAAACCAAAAAAGAATTTGAGGGACACCTCACGCTGGTTGTTTTTCCTTTCCTCCGCCTGTCAAGGAAGGGGCCTGAACAAACCGCACAGGAGATTGGTGAGTATCTGTTGGCAAACGAGCCTTCGGTAGCGGCATTCAATGTCATCAAGGGCTTTCTGAACCTTACTGTCGCCTCTTCTGCCTGGATTGAACTGTTGAACGGCATACATGCGGAAAGTTCGTATGGAATTGTGCCCGTCACCGACAAGTCGCCACTGGTGATGATTGAATACTCCTCTCCCAATACTAACAAACCGCTTCACCTGGGGCATGTCCGCAACAATTTGCTGGGCAATGCACTGGCAAATATCGTTGCTGCAAACGGCAATAAGGTGGTAAAGACAAATATTGTCAACGATCGTGGTATCCATATCTGCAAGTCCATGCTGGCATGGCAGAAGTATGGAGGTGGCGAGACGCCCGAAACTTCCGGAAAGAAGGGAGATCATCTGATCGGAGACTACTATGTGGCCTTTGACAAGCATTACAAAGCCGAAGTGAAAGAATTGATGTCTGAATTCCGGGACGAAGGCATGAGCGAGGAAGAAGCCAAGGCCAAAGCCGAAGCTGAATCTCCCTTGATGAAAGAAGCTCGCGAGATGCTCGTGAGATGGGAGGCCAACGATCCCGAAGTGCGTGCCCTCTGGAAGAAGATGAACGATTGGGTGTATGCCGGCTTTGATGAGACGTACAAGATGATGGGAGTGACTTTTGATAAAATTTATTATGAGTCAAATACTTATCTCGAAGGAAAAGAAAAAGTGATGGAAGGTTTGGAGAAAGGATTTTTCTATCGGAAAGAAGACGGTTCCGTATGGGCAGACCTTACCGGCGAGGGACTGGATCACAAGCTGCTTCTCCGTGCCGACGGTACTTCTGTCTATATGACCCAGGATATCGGTACTGCCAAATTGCGTTTTGCCGACTATCCCATCGACAAGATGATTTATGTGGTGGGCAACGAGCAGAACTATCACTTCCAGGTGCTCTCTATCCTGCTTGACAAGTTGGGCTTTGAATGGGGTAAAGGCTTGGTGCACTTCTCCTACGGTATGGTAGAGCTTCCCGAAGGTAAGATGAAAAGCCGTGAAGGTACAGTAGTGGATGCCGATGACTTGATGGCGGAAATGATTGAGACAGCCAAAGAGACCTCCGATGAACTGGGCAAGCTGGATGGCCTGACAAAAGAGGAGGCCGACAATATCGCCCGTATTGTAGGTTTGGGAGCTTTGAAGTATTTCATCCTGAAGGTGGATGCCCGCAAGAACATGACTTTCAATCCGAAAGAGTCCATTGACTTCAATGGTAATACAGGTCCGTTTATCCAATACACGTATGCCCGCATTCAGTCTGTATTGCGCAAGGCGAAAGAGGCCGGCATAGAGATTCCTGCCCGGTTGCCTGACGGCATAGAGCTGAGCGAGAAAGAAGAAGGGCTGATCCAGATGATTGCCGATTTCGCTTCTGTTGTAAAGCAGGCCGGTGAAGATTACAGCCCGTCTGTCATAGCCAACTATACGTATGATTTGGTGAAAGAATACAATCAATTCTATCATGATTTCAGTATTCTGCGCGAAGAAAACGAGGCTTTGAAGGTATTCCGCCTTGCTTTGTCTGAGAATGTGGCAAAAGTGGTTCGCCTTGGCATGGGATTGCTTGGCATTGAAGTGCCTGACAGGATGTAGAAACGTTCCGGATAATATAAATCATCCTCCTCTGTTGGGCCTTTGCCCGATAGAGGAGGATGATTTATATGGAGAGGTCTCTTTTATTTCTTTTCGGCTGTCTTGGTAGCGGTAGCTTTCGTTTTCTTGACCGTCGTTTTGGATGTTGTTGCCTTGGCCGTTTTGGTCGCTGCCTTTGCACCTCTCTTGGATTTGCTGCTTGGCGTTTTTTCGCTTTGCAGTTTCACAATCTCCAGACATGCCGTCAAACTCAGATCTTGCGGAACAATATCCTTGGGAATCTTATAATTGCTGCCCTTATAAGCAACATACGGGCCATAACGTCCGTTCATGATTTCCAGTTCGGGCTCTTCCTCAAACTTCTTGATATGTCTTTGGGCTTCGGCTTGCTGTTTTTCTTGTATCAGTTCTATGGCTTCTTCCAGAGTAACAGTCATTGGGTCTGCTGTTTTGGGCAAAGAAACATATACACGGTTGTGCTGGATATAGGGGCCGAAACGTCCGGTTCCTACCGTGACTGTTTTATCCTCATACTCACCGAGGGTACGGGGGAGTTTGAACAGGTCCAGAGCTTCTTCCAATGTTACAGTTTCAATGGACATATCTTTATTCAATTGGGCAAAGCGCGGTTTTTCCTCATCTTCGGCCGTACCTATTTGGACGACCGGCCCGAAGCGCCCTATTTTCACAGATACTTGTTTGCCTGTGGAGGGATCTGTACCCAGAATGCGTTCGCCTGCCTTGTGGGCGCTCTTGGTTGCAAGGGTGCTTTCTACCGATGGATGGAAGTTCTTATAGAATGTATTCAGGATGGCCGTCCATTGCTTGTCGCCTTCGGCGATTTCATCGAATTGCTTTTCAACGTTGGCAGTGAAGTTAAAATCAAGGATGTTCGGAAAGTATTCTATCAAGAAATCATTGACCACTATTCCGGTATCGGTAGGCAGTAATTTGGCTTTTTCCGCCCCGGTTATTTCAGTGCGTGTGGTGTCTGCTATCTGTCCGTTCTGCAGGCTCAATACATTATAGGCACGTTCTTCGCCCGGCTTCTCACCTTTCACTACATATTCGCGCTGTTGAATGGTGGAAATGGTGGGAGCGTATGTAGAAGGCCGTCCGATGCCCAATTCTTCCAGCTTGCGCACAAGGCTTGCTTCCGTGTAGCGGGCGGGATGCTGGGTGAAACGCTCAGTGGCAGTGATGTCCTCATACTGCAACTTCTGTCCTTTTTTTAAGGGAGGAAGCAGGCGGGCTTCGTCTTCCGACGTCTCGGAATCATCGTCGTATGATTCGCGGTAAACGCGAAGAAAACCATCGAACTTCACAATTTCTCCGGTGGCCGTGAATGTGTCTGCTTCATTGCCGATGCTGATGTTTACAGTGGTCTTTTCCAGTTCAGCGTCTGCCATCTGTGAAGCGATAGTACGCTTCCAGATCAGTTCGTACAACTTCCTTTCCTGGGGGCTTCCTTCTATCTTGGTATTCTCCATATAGGTGGGGCGGATGGCTTCGTGGGCCTCTTGTGCGCCTTTCGTCTTGGTGGCAAAATGGCGCGGGAATACGTAACGCTCACCCATCAGGTGCATTACGGCCTCTTTGCTGCTGTTCACGGCATATTCGGAGAGATTGACGGAGTCGGTACGCATGTAGGTGATGTTTCCTGATTCGTACAGGCGTTGCGCCACCATCATGGTCTGTGCCACGGTGAATCCCAATTTGCGGGCCGCTTCCTGTTGTAAGGTAGAGGTGGTGAATGGGGCGGCAGGAGTCCGTTTCACCGGGCGGGTTGTGATATCATTGATGATGAATGCGGCAGACTTACAACTTTCAAGAAGCTTCTGTGCTTCAGCTTTTGTCTTGATGCGACGTGCCAATTCTGCCTTCATCTCCACTTGTTTTCCGTCTGCGTCGGGAACCAGAAATATGGCGGTGACCCGGTAGGAAGCTTCTGTTCGGAAGGCATGTATTTCTCGTTCGCGTTCCACAATGAGGCGGACGGCTACCGATTGTACGCGGCCTGCGGAAAGTGCAGGCTTTACTTTCTTCCACAATACGGGTGAAAGTTCAAAGCCTACAATGCGATCCAGAATGCGGCGCGCCTGCTGGGCATCGACCAAGTTGATGTCAATATTACGGGGATTCTCAATCGCTTTCAGGATGGCTCCTTTAGTAATTTCATGGAATACGATGCGCTTGGTGTTCTCCGGTTTCAGTTTCAGGACTTCATATAAATGCCATGCAATGGCTTCTCCTTCACGGTCCTCATCGGAAGCTAACCATACGGTTTCAGCTTTTTCGGCTTCCTCTTTCAGTTGGGCCACGACTTTCTTTTTATCTGTGGGGATTTCATAATGCGGTTCAAAGTCTTTCTCAACATCAATGCTGAATTCTTTCTTCTTCAAATCGCGTATATGACCATAGCTGGAAAGAACTTTAAAATCCTTTCCCAAGAATTTTTCTATCGTTTTTGCTTTTGCCGGTGACTCGACAATGACAAGGTTTTTCTGCATAAATTTCTGTTTAATAGTGACTCCTGCCACTGAATTCGACCGCAAAAGTAGAAAAAAAAGATTCTTTCCACCTTATAATATAAGGAGAATTTAGCAAAAATGACCTTTTTTGTTCAAATTAGTTCTATGGCTTCTTACAATTCTATTAAAATAGGAAGCTCACTCCACCTGTGAAGTTGATGCCTTCTGACGGATATCCCCAATGCAACTGGTACTTTTTGTTCAACAGGTTGCTGAGGCGTGCATATACCGATATTCCATTGAAAATCTCGTAATTGCCGTTCAAATAGAGATTGCTGACGGGGGTTGCCTTTTCGCCTTCTGTCTTTTCGCGCGAAACATTCTGATAGCCAAGGCTGATCTGTACGGAGGAAGCAGGACGCAAGTCAATGCGGAGGTTACCCTCGAAGGCGGGTTGGAGATACAACATGGACTTTTGTGTGTCATTGATGCTCCAATCGCGGTAAAGACCCGACATCATGAATGAAACGATGCCTTTGTAGCTGTAACGCACTTCAGCCCCGGCATAAATGTTTCGTGTATTGGCAGAATGCAAGAGGAGTGCATTGATATAGGGACCGTCTGCTATATGTGCAGTAGGTGCTTGCGCTTGCAACAAATCATTTTTCAGGTCTTGCCATCCTCCGTACAAGTTAAACCATAAGCCGTTGACAGGGCTTGCCTTGAAGCCTATGGCTGCATTCAATTGTTCGTAAGTGGCATCGGGCTGCTCCGCAATCTCTCCATAGAGGCTGATGGCTTCCAGACGACGGAAGTCATTTTGTATTTTCCCTCCTTTGGCTTGAGCGTAAAGAATATAGCTGTCAGAGAAAGTGTATTGTGCGGTCACGTCAGGAGAAATTCTTAGCTGTTTGCCTAACCCGAAAGCCAAGTCAACATGTGCTCCAAGGCGGACTTTCCAGTCATCATTCAGGAAAAGATAATACGGATTCAGGTTGAGCATGGTGTGATTATCAAACCCGTTGCTGTTATAAAAGAAGTTATCCATGTCAAAGGCCACTCCCACGGACTGTTCCTCGCTGATGGAACCGGCAACATCGACTTTGGTGCGCACGATACCTTCTTTGGAGTTTGACAGGATAATGTCGTGCAGGCGTTCGTAAAACAATAAATTGGTTTCTGCACAGAAGCGGAGTGGCATATCCTTGTCTGTGGACTTTATACCGAAATGGATATTTCCCGATGTAAACTTCTGCCTGTCGTTGATTGAACCGGGCAGGAAGTTGAAATTGCTCAGACCGAATTTTCCGGCCACATTCAATTCTGATTTCTTGAAAGAATGTACATAGTCCATACCGGCATAGGTGTGGTAGTAGTAAGATATCCAGTCTTCCTTGTTTTCCGGTAGGTTCAGCTTGCCGTCCATGCCGTTCATGTGGAATGTCAGGTTAAGGCGGTCTCTGTTGGGCAAGGTAAACAGATAATTGGCACGTGCGTCCAGATTACCGTAGTTACCGTATCCTAATCGGACGTAGCCGGGCAAAGCTTTCTGTTGCGTTTCCTTGCCTGTGTAGGCTTGCATGGTGATAGCCGGGATTTCTCTTGCAGGCATCAGTGTGACGTCATATTCCACCTCTTTCTTGCTTATGGCGGGTGGTTCCACGTCGGGCAGCACGTTGACTTTTGAGGCATCCATGATGTCCGGATTATATTCCTGCTCTACAACAACCGTACGATTTACGGTAGAGTCTTTAACTTGCTTCTGTGCCTGTCCCTCTAAGGGGAAGGCTGTCAATGCCGTTCCTATGAGGATATATTGTAACTTTTTCATATAGCGCTATGGTTTATTTCAGTTTTTCCAGTCTCTCGTTAATCATGCTTTCGATATCGTCATCTGCCTGATAATTCTGTTGCAAGCTCAATAGATATTGGCGTGCGTCAAGTTTCTTGTTCATTGCGGCATATACGTCGGACAGAAGAATGAAACTGCGTGCCAGCCAATAGGTATGCGGAGTGCTCTGATCGATAAAATTAAGGATCTCTTTTTCGGCGGCGGTATATTCGTGTGCGTTGTAAAGTTGCTGTGCCACTAAATATTTTGCTTCTGCTCCGTGCAGGGTGCGTGTATCTTTGGCCAGAAGTTTGAGGTCGTCCATGGCTTTTTTGTTCGCTTTCTGGTTCAGGTAGGATTTGGCACGGTAGTATAAAGCTTCGCTATGGAGTTCGGGGGGTAACTTCGCTTCACCGAGAAGGGCTGTGGCGGCCTGTATGACTTCCGTGTCATTATTCATTGAGGCTGCACAGCGCAGTATGCCTGTCGAACCGAACCGGCGGTGTTCGGTGGTGGTGGCTTTGGTTTGTAGCTTTTTGTAGTCTGCAATTGCTTCGGCGTATTGCTTGCGGTTGAACAGGATTTCTCCATGCATCAGCAGAGCTTCTTCCGAATAAGTGTTATCCGGATATTCCAGTAATTTGCCTGCATGTTCCAGTACAGCTTCATCATCTTTTTGCTCCTTACCGATTATACAGAGATAATAATGTGCATTCAGACTGAATGAACCGTTCGGAAAGTTTTGCAGATAACGGGTGAGGCTGTTCTTGGCCGATGAGGCTTCGCCTTTCATGTAAATCTTTTCGGCTGCCATATAGGTCAGTGAGTCCTGCTCACTGGGGTCAAACCGGATTTCGCCCGGCATTTGTGAGGCAAGGGCGGCAAATTCATCTATACGGTTGGCATCTACATAAATGGACTTTAAATCGCGCATGGCAAGACGTGCTTCTTCACTGCCCGGGTATTGGGTGATGACGTGCTTGTAAGCTTCGATGGCACGGTCATAATCATTGTTTTGGTAGTAAAGCAAGCCGATTTCCGCAGCAGCTTTGCGACTGGCAGGGCTTTCGGGATATTTGCTCAGCAGCTCACGGAATGCGGCAATGGCCTGATGACTGTTGTTGCTTTGCACATAGGAACGGCCTTTCTCGTAAAGAGCGTTGACGGCATACGGAGAGCTTGGGTATTTGTTTGCCAAACGGTTCAGCAGGGAAATTTTTCCGTTATAGTCTTTCTGTAATCCTGCCACCAATGCCAGTTGATAAAAAGAATAATCTCCGGCAGGAGTTCCCAAGCTTTCAGCTTTTGTATAATATCGTTTGGCTTCGTCAAAACGGCGGACATGCAGGTTACAGTCACCGATACGGTTGCAGGCATCTGCCAAGGCGGTGGGATTCTTGCCTTTTTCCAATTGGATAAAGCTGCGGAAGTATCCTTCTGCCGTAGAGTAGTCTTTTTGATTGAAAGCGATGTAGGCAAGGTTATAGTATGCCAAAGCAAACATTTCTGTATTTCTTTCTCCGGTAAGGGTCAGATATTCGTTGAAATAACGTGCGGCTTCCCGCATCCGGTTCAGTCGATAGCAGGATTCGCCAAGCCAGTAAAGTGCATCTGCTTTTGTTTGCAAATTGTATTGTCCTAAGGCTATGCTTTGTCCGAAGTAGCCGATGGCTTGTTCAAATCCTGCGTTGGCAAAAGATTGTGTGCCGAGTTGGAATAGAATCTTCTGTTTGGCTTCCAGGATGGCTTTGCCGGGATGTGTGATGCGTTCGATGGATTTGAGGGCGGCATCATAACTACGGGTGTTCATATAAACCTCTACCAGATAACTGCCTACTTTGTCGGCGTATGGAGAATTGGGAAATTCGTTCAGGAATTTCTCAAATACAGTCACAGATTCGCCGAAAGCGGAATAAGCTGTTTCATGAATGCATAATGCGTAGTTGTAGGATGCTTGTTCCTTGATTTTCAAGTCGGAATTGCTGGCAGCCGCTTGTTCAAAGGCCATACGGGCTTTGGCTTTGTCCGCCAGTTGCAAATAGGCCAATCCCATGTGCAGATAGGCATTCTGCGAAAGTGCATCTTTCTCGGAGGTTACTTCACCGAGGATGGCAGGGACTTTGGAATATACGCCGCATTGGTAACAAGATATTCCCGACATATACAAAGCGTCTCTGCGGTGAATGGCTTCTGTACCATATTCCAGATATTTATCAAAAGAGGTCATAGCTTCGTGGAACTTTCCGGAATGGTATTCTGCCGTACCGAGTACACGGTACATCTCTGCCGTATAGGTTTGGCCGGGATGGGCGGACAGATAGTTTTGGGCAACGATTTCCGCTTTGTCATAATTCTTTTTTATCAGATAGATTTCTGCGATATAGTAGGGAACCAGTGCTTTGTATTTGTTATTGTCTTGCAAAGGCAGAAAGCCACTGAGAGCTTCTTCATGTCGTCCTTGGATATAGCGGATATAAGAGATATAATAATTGCAGTCTGCTGTGTATTTCCGGCCGGTGCTGCGCAGGGTTTCAAACCAGATGGCGGCTTCTTTGGCATTGCCGGTTTTCAAATAGCAGGTTGCCAGCCGGTAGGTCATGTCGTCTCGTTCTTCGGAGTCTAACAAGTCGAGACGGGAGGAGTTGAACATGGCAAGTGCGTCATCATATTTTGCTTCAAAAAAATATATGGATGCTATCAGCGCATAGATGCGGTTGGCATGAGGAGTGTCGGGATATTCTTCCAGAAAAGTCCTGAGTCGTTCCATGCTTTGAGGATTTCTGAGTTCATAGGAGGTACAGGCTAACATGTATTCAGCCTCCTGACGCTCTCCGGTGGCGGGCAAAGGCTTTCCTTTTGCATCTGTTTGTCGTATATAAGTTTGTAACGGAGAGATGGCTGCTGAATAAGCCTTTTGTTGGAACAAGGATTGTCCTTCCTGATAAAGTCTCTGGGCAGAGGTGTTTTTCTCGCTTGTTTGCGCAGTGGCGAGCAAAGGTGCGCAGCAAATTGCTGTGCAGAGTATTCGGGATATCTTATGTCTCATTTTCTTTAGAATAGGTGTTTTGCAAACATACGGGTTTTACCTTGGATTTGTTACACTTGTTTGGCTTTTTTAGGGAATCGGAGCTTTAATTTCCAAGAATTTTTCAAGTCCCTTGCGTATGGATCTCAGCCCGAACTCTTCTGCCCGGATTTCTTTTAGTGGCAGAAAGAATGCCTCGGCCGCATCGTCCATTGCCTTGAAGTGCACAGTATCGGTCACGGTGCAACGGAAAAACATATCCAATGTTTGTACCGGAAATCCGGAATAAATATAGGTATTAGGCAGAGAGAACAGGTATTCTGCTTTGGTTACTTCCATGCCTGTTTCTTCCTTTACTTCACGGCTGACACCCTCTTCACCGGTTTCTGCTATGTCGATAAAGCCTCCGGGGAGGTCGAGTGTACCTTGGGCCGGCTCTTTGGCGCGTCGGCACACCAGCAGTTCATTCTGTTCGTTCAGAATCAGAGCTACGGTAGCCGAGGAGGGATTGAAGTAATAGACAAAACCGCAGTCGGCACATTGTTTGGACTTGCAGTTGTTAACCCCGAAATGTGCGGAACCGCATTTTGGACAGTATTTGAATTGGGAAAGAGGATGTTCCATCATTGAAATGTTTTTGTTGACCACAAAGATAATGCAAAATTCATTTTCCGCAAACAGGGAGAAGTGAGGATGTGGCAGGGCAAAGTTTGGTAAATATTGTGGAAAGTTTTATATTTGGCAGCCTTTTCAACAAGGGCAGGAATTCCGGATATAATGTAGTGAAATGTGTCGGATTTATGAGAGAAATATGATAAAAGTAGCTTTTATAGGTGTAGGCTATCGTGGCAGGCAACTGTTGCGTTTGTTGCAGTGTCTTCCCGCTTTCCGGGTAGTGGCACTTGCCGATCCTGGGATAGAGCCTTCTGATTTTCAGGGTATCCCTTGTTATAACCGGGGAAAAGATGATTATTTGAATATGCTTGAAGAACATGCTCCTGAACTGGTGTTTGTTGCTTCTCCCTGGCAATGCCACGTGCAGCATGCTTTGCAGTGTGCAGGTCGTGGATGTCACGTTGCTCTGGAAATTAAAGGAGGACTTTATATAGATGAATATGAGCCTTTGGTTCAGCAGGCAGAATCCCGTGGATGCCGTGTGTATCCCTTGGAAAATACACTCTTCATGCGTGAGAACCTCTCTGTCTGTAATCTGGTGGGGGCAGGTTTACTGGGGGAGATTGTTTATATGCGTGGAGGTTATCGGCACGATTTGCGCCGCTTGTTGCTGGATGACGCAGGAAATATAGGCAACCGGGGGAAGACGGAAAGCGTTTGGCGCAGCAAGTTTTATCAAGAGGAGAATGGTGACCTTTATCCCACGCATGGACTGGCTCCTCTTTGTATGATTGCGGGTATTAACCGGAAAGACAAGATCAAATGTCTGACTTCATTTGCTTCCAAACCGGCAGGTTTGATGCAACGTATCAGGGATTTGGGAGGGAATACCTCTGTAGATATACGAACGGGGGATGTTGTGGTCACCCAGTTGGAGACAGAGAAAGGGATACTTATCTCGTTGACGCATGATACTACATTGCCTCGTCCGCGCAGCCTGGATTTTGAGATACAAGGAACAAAAGGAATATGGCAGGGAGATGGGCGGAGAATATATGTAGAGGGTCGGAGTCCTGATGAGGCTTGGGAACCGGATGCGGTATATATAGACCGTTATGAGCATGACTATTGGCGATGGTGGGGACACGAAGCTTTGGAGCAGGATACCCATCATCAGGGTATGGACTATATCATGCTGAAAGCCTTGGAGGCGGATTTGAAAGATGAAGTTCCTTATCCGGCGACGCTTGATGACTTGGCATTGTGGACTTCCGTTACTCCGTGGTCTGAACAATCTATTGCGGAAAGAAAAACAGTGAGATTGTAAGGCGGGGGATAATGAAATAAAAGAAGGAGGGTGTGTAGAAACTCTCCTTCTTTTATTCGTGGAAGCCAGACATTTACTTCTTTTTGTGGATGTACCAGTCCGTGGCTTTTGTTCCTTTGCTTTCCGCCCAAGTTCTGAACAGAGGATATTGGGTGTCATCGTCAATGCGCTTCATTTCATCGGCTACCTTGAAGCCGAGGATGGGGAGTTCGACTGCAAACGGATATTTCCCGTCTTTTTTGATGAAGTATGCGTCATCTTGGGTATAATTTTCCGATTTGTCGGCATAAGAAGTACTTTCACGTTTCGGCAGATGTATTTCCGTGCGCGATGTAGCTCCTGCTACATAGTTTGAGATGATAAAAGGATTGTAATCTTTCAGGTCGGCTTTGTCGAACGGAGTACTGAACTCTCTGGTGATGACATACTCTTTGCCAACCGCTTCTTTGCAGTTTTCAAAGACTATGATGCTGTTAGTGGCTGTCTCTATTATGCCATCGCCGCTTACGCTTCCTAATTGTCCTGCTCCCACTTGATAGGCGAAGGCATCGGTTATTTGTGCACCGCAGTGTATGGCACGGAAAGTATCCACTATCTTCTTTACCATGTTGTCCTTGTCGAAAGTTACGGCACGATTGTATTCCACTACTACGTCGTTCATGTCATAGTCTCCCCCTTTGGGCCATATATCTTCGAAAGCCAGTGTGCCAGTCTTGTTTTCTGTAACGTCGGGCACTTCTACCTCTCCGCCTTCATCGATGGAAGGACGTCCGGGATTTTCTGGGTTAACGATGGCTTCCATCGGATTGGCTTCTACATAGAACAGCAGGTCCTTGTAATTCGTATCGCCGCCGTCTTCCACGCCAATGATGAGTTTTCCGCTTTTTTTGTCATACACCGTGATGAACTGCTGTTCTTCATCATTGGAAGATAGTATGGGGCGATTGGCGTTGATCTCATAATTATTGGTGTCGCGTTGGTCGTTATGTCTCCATTTGTCACTGTTGTACTCATCGTAATATCTGCCGTTGAAGCCGTCACTTACCATGAACCAGCCTATGGTATATCCTGCGGGGAATTGCTCGCTGGCAGATTGGTTTCCGTCTTCTCCGAAGTATTTCAGGCGGACTTTGTCTCCACTTTTGAGGATTGTCTTTGAAGTAATCTGTTTCATCCATGGGGTAAGATGGTCTGTCTTTGCCACATTCGGGAAGATGATATATTTCTTCACTTGCGACATATCCGTGGG
Organism: Bacteroides helcogenes P 36-108; assembly: GCF_000186225.1. Lineage (NCBI taxonomy): Bacteria > Pseudomonadati > Bacteroidota > Bacteroidia > Bacteroidales > Bacteroidaceae > Bacteroides > Bacteroides helcogenes. The sequence goes on from NC_014933.1 coordinate 1,217,404, forward strand.
AGGAGTGGTTCCTTTATAATAATAGTAACCGAAAGAATTACGATACGCTCCGCTTTGCTCAAGGAATATAAAATCAATGGTGGCGCTTTCTACATCTTTGCCGGCTGCGGTTTTGGGGCTGATGTAGATATTGGTCTTTTCGGCATTTGCTAAAAGATGCGCATTGCTTCCATTGTTGTTTTTGCATGATGATTCCAGATTCTTATCTATACGGTCGGCCAAAGAACCGATTTTTTCACTGTTTACATTTGTGACTGTTTTTGTATAGTTGTAGTACAATTGTCCGTATGTTTTCCATTTGCAGAGGGAATACAGGCTTTTACCGGCATTCAGTGTGTAGGGAGCTTGACCTCTAAATTGATAAGCGCGTGTTTCCGGTTCTGTTTCACGGTTTATTGTGCCGTCAAAGGATGCAATGCCGTTTTCAATGCCCAGTTCCAGGCATCTTGGTACTCCGGCGGCATCGGTATAAAGGAATATTTTGTCAAACATGGCAGGCACGGTCATGATACCATTATATTTACCGTCTTCATCGGTATAAGCTTTGAATATAGGTTCCACATCGGCTTTCTTCTTCAGTTCGGCGGTACTTCCGTCGATGGGGTTCTCGGTATATACTTCAAGCAGAGCCTTGCATCCCGGTAAATCATAGTTTACATTCAGTTTCACTTCACTTGTCGTTTTGAAGCCGAAGTAAGTATCCATGGCAGGTAACTGATCCTTTCTGTGATTGGGATCGTAAACTTCATTTTGGTTCATACATCCACCGGATATACCAACTAATAGGGAGATACATCCGATTGCAGCAATTTTGTTAATATACTCTTTTCTCATGTTTAATAGATGATTTTACTGTAATTCTTTTGTATATAGGAGTTTATCCGCTGCAAAATTATGAATAAGTTGTTATATATACAAGTTTTATGATGAAAATATACAATTATTGGCAAGCATAGTCAATAAATGTTCTGTCTCAGAGTCTGTCGTTTATGTCTCTGAGATGCAATTTTGCCAATGGATTGGTGCTTGTTTTATAGATAAATTTATGTGAATAGGTATGCGGGCTTATATCCAAATTCTCAAATTTGGATTATTTGACATATAACTCGGATTATAATGCTAAATATATGGGTTAAATGGAATATTTTTTCTCTATATAGATACGTTTTCCGGGGGTATTTATTGTTCGTTCTTAAAAATTGCTTAGATCTATCAGTCCGAAGTCAGGATCCTTTTCGGGTTGCCAAGTACGTACATGTATGATAGGTTCTTTCGGGTTGTTGAGATCCACCATGAGGAACAGATAGCCGGTGTCTCCATAACTGGAAGAGAAGTAGTCCTGTTTTATCTGGATGCCGTAAATCTCACCGCCCACACCCGACTTGCGGACTTGGTTGTCGGCAAACCGTAGGTTCACGAATTCGCTGCTGTTGAAGATGTGTTTCAGTTTCTTCATGTATTCTTGCTTGGTCTGCTTGGTATATACCACCATGTTCCGGTCCATGGGCTGGCGCTCGCCGGCTCCGGCCGACTTCACGATGGAGCCGGTGATGATCAGTGCGTCGTCCGAGAAAATGCTGTTGATGTAGTCATACCGTTTCAGGGCATAGGCTGTCTTGTAGTTTTCCAGAAAGTTTATCAGCACGTTGCGCACTGTGTCTCCCCAAGAGGTGTGGTTCATGATGTCGTCCACGGCGGGCTTGTTCAGGCCGAAGGACAGTCCGTCCACCTTGCCGTCTTTGGTGAGGCTGAATACGACGTCTTCCACGAAGGTGCGGCGGTTGTCCGCAAAGTTGAAGCTCATGGGCAGGCTGCGGCAGATGATTTCGCCTTCGCATTCCAGGTATTGATAGGCGGGCTGGCGTATGATGCGGGCGTTGCCGAACTTGATGAGGCGGTTGAACATCTCATATCCGTTTGCGGTGCACAGAGATTGCACGCCGGCATAGTTGCGCGAACGGATGGCGTCTTCTATTTTTTCTAAGGTGGCACGATAGACGGCTGCGCTGTCGGCGCTGAGGAAGTGCATGCCTTTGTCGCTTGCTTTGGGAGCGTTTCCACCGGCAAGATCTGCACCTGTGGCTGTTTCTTCGCCATTCAGCTTCAGGTAGGCATTGCGCATGGCTACGGGACTGACGGTTTCTATCACTTCGGCAAGTTCACTGTCTATGTTGGCTTCGCCTTCAAACATATATTCTGTCTTGACGGAAAGCCCTTTGGCGCTTGCCATGGCAGGCAGTTCGATGACTCCCCTGCCGTCTTTGGCGGAGAAGATGTTGGACCAGTCCCGGCCGTCGAAGTAGGTGTAATCATAGTTTCGCGCCGGCTTTCCTTTGTAGGTCACTTTGACGTTGACGTTTTTCAGCGAGGCATCGGTTTGCACGTCTTCAATGTCAAGCTGGATGTGCGAGAAGATGTCGTTCATCTGTTTGGGAATCCATGTCGAGAGCAGTTGGTCATTGCCGTCTTCATCTTTCATGGTGAGGAAGTTGCCGTCGGGATAGCTTTGCAGCAGAATGGTGGCCCAATAATAGTAGCGCAGGGCGTCGGCCACTTGTGCTTTCTTTTCCGCCTGTATGGCTTCTTGGGTGAAGTTCAGTATCTTGTTCTTTCTTCCTTCGAAGATGCGCTGTATCTCACTTACTTTGATATAGCGCATGACGGCGGCATCCGGTTCGTTCTGTATGACGATGCGGCGGGTGTTGTTCAGCGTTGCGCGCGAGTAGGTGTTGATGACGGACTTGAACGATTCGCTGGCTGTGGCCTGTTCCCCGTTCTGTCCGCCTACGGTCTGCTGGTCGAAGCTGGCCGATACTTTGGTGGATATTTGGCTGATGAGTGCTGCTAAGGCGCTGTTGTCGGCTTGCTTCAGGGTGGTTGCGTTTCCTGTTCCCCAAAGGTAGTCGGGGTTGTTCTGGATTTCTTCGACGGACTGGGCGCCGATGCTTGCCGGGATGGATAGAAGTGCAATGAGAAGAAAGAGAAAGCTATTTTTCATGTCAAAAAAGTGTGTTTTGTTTAATCGAGGGCAAAAGTAGAAAGTTTTTCTTACAGGACAATGATAAATATTTGTTTTTTTTAATATGATTAAAAGAAAAATGCTATACATTTGCAACAGTTTTTAATGATTAGTCATAGGAATAATAGACAAAACAATGAAGAAAATGATTCTTTCTGTGGGTCTATGTTGCGGGCTGGGCTTGCAGTACGGATTTGCCCAAAACATCGCAGCGACCGACAGTATTCAGCCACAAACGGCGACAGACTCTATCATGCCACAACAGACTTCTCCTCAGGAAGAAATCTCCGTGACGCGTTTCAAACGCTTGGCCAACGACCTGACGGCGCGTGTCACTGCTCCCAAGCGTGACCAGAACAACGAACCTTGCGCCATCATCAAGGTAGTGACGAAGGACAAAGGCTTGTTCTTTGAGCCGGACGCTCTGGGCATCACCGCCCGCGAGGATCAGCCGGGTGAGATCTGGCTTTATGTGCCGCACGGCGCCAAGCGCATCACCATCAAACACGAGCGCTTCGGCATTATCCGCAACTACTTTTACGGCGAGCCCATAGACAAGGCTACGGTTTATGAACTGATACTCCATGTACCGGAGGTGAAAGGCGATAAGATCATTCTCCGTCAGGAGGTGACGGAGCAGGCGCTGATGATGAACTACGCACCTTCACAGGCAAGGCTGTATATAGATGATGTGTTGCAGAAGACCAATGGGAACGGTGCTTTCACGGCTGTGCTTCCTTTGGGAACACACAATTATCGTGTGGAAGCGGAACATTATACTGAAGAAAAGGGCTCTTTCGATATTGTGCCCGAACGTCCTACGGCGTTGAACGCCAGTCTTCCGCCCATCTTCGGATTCATGAGTGTGGCTTCAAACATGGATAAGACGGATGTTACGGTGAATGGAAGCCATGTGGGTGAATTGCCATACGCTTCGGACACCATCAGTATCGGCACTTATAAGGTGGCTGCCAAGCGTGCTTGGTACATTCCGCAGGAAAAGGATGTGGAAGTGCGGCCTACGGAGACGAGTGTGGTGGAGTTCAATCTGGTGCGCCAGAAGCCGAACCTCTTCCTGATGGCGCAATTGGGTAATGCGCTGCAAGACAATAATCAGACTTCTTTCGGATTGATGGTGGGCTATTGCCGCAGACTCGGAGGATATATCAGTGGGCGTACCGATGGAAATCCTACTTTGGACTGGAGGGATATGTCGAACGAAACGGGCGTTTATTCCGGAAAAACGAAGAAACATCATTTATCCCTCTCTGTCGGTTTCATGGCGCGTTACTTCAACTGTTTGTATCTATATGCCGGTGCTGGCTGTCTGTGGCGTCAGCTCGATTGGGAAACGGGCACTGTCGCCAAGCCGGGCGATTATCAAACCGTGGTGAACAACAATGGCCCGATGGTGGAACTTGGCCTTATAGGGCGATACAAATGCTTTGCCCTTTCGGCAGGTGCGGTTTATGGATTCGGTATGGAAAAGATTGTAGACACAAATCTGAAAGGCAATGACAAATATCTGGAGTTTATCGTAGGTATTGGTTATGTGTTCGGCAGATAATGAAGTACATTAATAATTTATAGAATAAGATTATGAAACGAAATATATTTTATGGCGGTCTGCTGATGTTTGCCACAACACTGCTTTGTGCCTGTGGAACAGATCCGGAGATACCGCAGTTTGAGTCCAGGACGATTGGGACGGACAAAGTGAGGAAAGTGGCAACGACGGAACTGACGGATGCGGGACTCACTGAGGGGAGTGATTTACGTTATAACTATATGTATAGTATAGGTAGCGATATGTACTTCAGGGGAAAGGCATATCGTGGAGACGTGTATGGTAACTATTCAATCTACAAATACAATCCGGAAGCAGGTAAGGTCACTGTAGCGTGGTATGTGTCGGACACGAATATACCTATTGAATATGCGGGAATGGAAAGCCCCTTGTCAGCGCTTACTGCACTGGTCACGCAAATGCAGGATTTGCAGGGCCAGATGGATGCTAAAGATGCAGAGATGCAGAAAATACAGAATGAAAGGGAGACATTACGTGATGAGTTGTATCAGTTGGATTATAGCTCTGATGAGTATAAACGCATTGAAGCCGCTATCGCTAAATATGATGAAGATTATAACACCTTGTACAATGACCGTGATGCGTTGAAGCAACAGTATGATGAAAAGGATTCCGAACGTTCTAACCTGTACCAATCAGTCAGAGAAATAATAGATGCTGTAAGTAATGGCATGTCTTCTTTTTCTAATGATAAGAACCGCATGTGTACGTATAATGGCAAGGGCTATTCTTATATAGAAACAGGCTATTCTTCTGTTTTCAATAATAAGCCTGTATTGCTTGAATTTGACCCTGCAACGGGAAAAATTAAAGTGAATGTACTCGAAGCATCAGATGATTCATATCTCGAATTTATCTTCTCTACGAGTCAGGGGATTTTTGCAATGAAAAATTCGCAAATTTATCAGTATTCTTTCACTAATAACAATTGGGAGCTTAAAGGTGATCTGGATGGAAGCGCCTCTTATGACCCTTCTGCTCTCCGCATGTTTTCACAAAGCGATAAGCTATACAGCACGACTTACGAAGGCGGAACAATGATATTGCGGACATTGAATGCGCCTTATACCTCGGTGTCGAGCACTGCGTCTCTGGTTTATCCCCATGATTATGGCTATAAGGATTATAATTCTTATAATTCTTATTATGGTTATGAAAATTATCCGTTTGCGGCGGACGGCAAACTGTACATCCCTAATGGCCGTAATTTCTATGAATGTGACTTGTCCTCCAACAAAGTCTCTTCGGTAACCTTGCCTGACGAAACAAATATGGAATATATGCTTTGCGTGATAGGCAGTAAGCTCTATTATGTATCAAGCTCAACTCTTTATGAGATAACTTTCTAAGCTTCTCTCTTTCCGGAGCAGCTTTTTAGCATTCGCTGCCTTCACCCTGTATCCTGCCGCCACAACGTGCGGGGAGTTTTGCGGGTGAAGGCAGCACTGTTTTGGTGCTGCCCGCACAAGAGGCGCGCCTTGTCACACTGTTGTCAATGCTTTGCCAATACGGATGTAAACGTTGGCAGAATAAGTGGCAGTGAATCAATACATGAGGCAGAAGGTGGGCAAGACACATGCGGTGAAACTTTTTTCTCCTTTCTTCTTTCTTCTGAAATATATTCTCCTTACTTTTGGCATATCCAAACAGAAACGATGCGATGGAGAACTTTGCCGCAATTGATTTTGAGACAGCCAATGAGCAGCGATGCAGCGTGTGCAGTGTCGGTGTGGTGGTGGTGAAAGATGGAGAGATGACCGACAATTATTACAGCCTTATCCGCCCCGAACCGGAATACTATACCTACTGGACTACCCGCGTGCACGGTCTGACGCTGGCAGATACGGCGCAGGCTCCCGTCTTTCCCGACGTGTGGCGTGAAATATCTCCGCGTATCGAAGGCCTGCCTTTGGTTGCCCACAACAAGGCTTTTGATGAGAGTTGTCTGAAGGCCGTTTTCCGGACTTATGGCATGGACTATCCCGACTATGATTTTTATTGCACCTTGCAGGCCTCCCGCCGGGTCATCAAGGGGCTTCCCGACTATCAGCTTCATACCGTAGCCTCCCGTTGCGGCTACCGGCTGGAGCAGCACCATCATGCCTTGGCCGATGCGGAAGCCTGTGCATGGATAGCCCGAATGGTATTTGACGTATAGACGTGAATGGCAGAAAAAGGAAAATGTATGTATTGATTTATGATATAACTCATGAAATGATGGAGGAACTGAAAACACTGGCGGATAAAGTCTGCCGCATAGCCCGTGATGCGGGATGTTTCTTGAAAGAAGAACGTAAAAAGTTCCGTCTGGAGGCGGTGCGGAAAAAGCATACGCACGACTATGTCTCTTATGTGGACAAGGAGTCGGAAAGGCGGATTGTGGTAGCTCTCAGAGAACTGCTGCCCGAAGCCGGGTTCATTGCCGAAGAAGGGTCAGCCGTCTATCGTGACGAGCCTTATTGCTGGGTGGTGGATCCGCTGGACGGAACCACGAATTACATTCACGACAATGCCCCTTACTGCGTCAGCATTGCGCTGCGCAGCAAGCGCGAATTGTTGCTGGGCGTGGTCTATGATCCTTGCCGTGGCGAGTGCTTCTGTGCCTGGAAAGGCGGCGGCGCTTATGTGAACGGTGTGGAGATGGCAGTATCTTCCGTGCAGGATTTGGAAGAAGCCTTTGTGGTGGCCGAGCTGCCCTATAATTCGGAGCAGTACGCCCGTACGGGCGAACATCTGATACATGAGCTTTATGGCCGCGTGGCAGGTATCCGTATGAATGGCTCGGCAGCCCTTGCCCTCTGCTATGTGGCTGCCGGGCGTTTTGATGCCTGGTTGGAGGCTTTCATCGGCAAGTGGGACTTCTCCGCCGCCGCGCTCATGGTGCAAGAGGCCGGCGGCAAGGTGACGGACTTTTATGGAAACGACGATTTCATGGAAGGCCATCACATCATAGCCACCAATGGAGCACTGCATCCGTTGTTCGTAAGGTTGGCGCAGGAAGTGCCGCCATTCTGAAGGACCGATGGAAAGCGTTCTCAAAACCTGGCTTTTGCCCTTCGTCCGTCTTTTCTTCCCGTGCCGGTGCGCAGTGTGCGGTTCCGTCTTGCGGGAAGGAGAAGAATGTGTCTGCATGAAGTGCAACATGGATATGCCCCGCACGGACTATCATCTGCGTACGGACAATCCGGTGGAATGCATGTTCTGGGGAAAACTGCCTTTGGAACGCGCCACTTCTTGCTTCTTTTACCATAAGGGCAGTGATTTTCGGCACGTCCTGCATCTACTGAAGTACGGCGGAAGGAAAGACATAGGAGAGGTTATGGGGCGGTTTATGGCTGCGGAACTGATGGAGGCAGGCTTCTTTGAAGGTATCGACCTGATTCTGCCTGTCCCTCTGCACCCTCGCAAGCAGAAGGTGCGGGGCTATAATCAGAGCGAGTGCATCGCCCGCGGTATATCTGCCGTGACGGGCATTCCAATGGATGTGTCTTCCGTTGTCCGGCAGAGACATACCGACACACAGACCCGCAAATCGGCTTATGAACGCTGGGAGAATGTGGATGGCATCTTCTGCCTTCTTTCTCCCGGATGTTTCAGGCGGAAGCATGTGCTTATAGTGGATGACGTACTGACTACCGGAGCCACCGTCACGGCTTGTGCCGATGCATTCAGGGGAGTGGAGGGGATTCGTATCAGTATTCTGACGTTGGCTGTAGCAGGATCGTGACAGGGAACGGAAAACAAAAAAGGCTCGCCGTATGACGAACCTTTTTGCTCTTCCTCTTGGACTTGAACCAAGGACCCTCTGATTAACAGTCAGATGCTCTAACCGACTGAGCTAAGGAAGAATTTGCATTTAAGGATCTTTGCTCTTCCTCTTGGACTTGAACCAAGGACCCTCTGATTAACAGTCAGATGCTCTAACCGACTGAGCTAAGGAAGAATGTTGCTTTTCCTTAAATGCGGTGCAAAAGTAATAGGATATTTTGAAATATGCAATATCTTTGCAAAAAAAATATCGGAAATGGATAAAATAATAGGTTTAGGCAACGCTTTGGTCGATGTGCTGGTAACCCTTGAGAACGACGAAATATTAGAGAAAATGCAACTTCCCAAAGGAAGCATGACCCTTATAGATGAATGTAAGCTGTTGAAAATCAATGAATACTTTGGCCAAATGGAAACTCATCTGGCTACGGGAGGCTCTGCCGGAAACACCATCCGGGGACTGGCATGCCTTGGGGCTGCTACCGGATTCATCGGAAAAGTGAGCAATGATTTTTATGGAAACTTTTTCCGGGACAGCTTGCTGAACCGGGGGACAGAGGCCCGGCTGTTGTTTTCTTCTTCCCTGCCTTCAGGTGTGGCTTCTACTTTTATTTCGCCCGACGGAGAACGTACATTCGGCACTTATTTGGGGGCGGCGGCCACATTGAAGGCGGAGGAGCTTTCTCTGGAAATGTTCAAAGGCTATACGTACTTGTTCGTCGAAGGATACTTGGTGCAAGACCATGATATGATTCTCCGTGCCATCGAACTGGCCAAGGAGGCGGGGCTGCAAGTCTGTCTGGATATGGCAAGCTATAATGTGGTGGGTGAGGATCATGTTTTTTTCTCCATGCTGGTCAATAAGTATGTGGATATTGTATTTGCCAATGAAGAAGAAGCCAGAGCTTTTACCGGAAAAGAGCCTGAAGAGGCTCTGGGAATCATTGCGAAAATGTGCAGCGTGGCTGTTGTGAAGATGGGAGCGCGCGGCTCTTTGCTCCGAAAGGGGACGGAGGAAATACGTGTGCAGGCGCTTCCGGTAGCGAAAGTGGCGGACACCACGGGAGCCGGAGACTATTTTGCCGCCGGCTTTTTATATGGGCTTACCTGCGGCTATTCATTGGAAAAATGTGCCGGAATAGGCTCCATCCTTTCCGGGGATGTAATTCAGGTCATAGGCACGGAATTGCCGGAAGCGCAGTGGGAGAGGATAAAGAAAGAAATCAGTGAGTTGTAAGACTATAATAATTGATCAATATGAAAAGATTTTTAAAGATGCGCTGGATGGTTGTTCTGCTGGTTGTGGCGGGTGCTGTCTGCTTTCTGAGTTTCAAGAGTGGCGACAGCCGCAGTTTTCGGATAGCCAAGAATCTGGATATATTCAATTCCATTGTGAAAGAACTGGATATGTTCTACGTGGATACGATTGATCCTGACAAGACCATCCGCGAGGGTATAGATGCCATGCTTTATTCGCTCGACCCTTATACCAATTACTTTCCGGAAGAAGACCAGAGCGAACTGGAACAGATGCTGAAGAACTCTTACGGTGGTATCGGTTCGATCATTACATGGAGTACGAAGCTGAAACGCTCCATGATAGCTGAACCGTATGAGAATATGCCTGCTGCCAATGTGGGATTGAAAGCCGGTGACATCCTGATGGAAATTGACGGGAAAGACCTTGCGGGAAAGAACAACCAGGAAGTCAGCGAGATGCTTCGCGGACAAGTGGGAACCAGCTTTAAGCTGAAAGTGCAGCGTCCCGGTACGGAGAAACCGTTGGTGTTCGATATTGTGCGCCGTTCCATCCAGTTGCCTCTTATCCCTTATAGCACGGTGCTGGACGGTAAAATCGGATATATCAACCTCAGTACTTTCTCCGGTAATCCCTCAAAGGAATTCAAGCAGGTTTTTCTGGACTTGAAGAAAAAAGGCATTACTTCTTTGGTGATAGACCTGCGCAACAACGGCGGAGGATTGCTGGATGAAGCTGTGGAAATAGCGAATTTCTTCCTTCCCCGTGGCAAAACCCTTGTGACTACAAAAGGAAAAATCAAGCAGGCCAGCAGTTCATACAAGACTCTGCGAGAGCCTCTGGATTTGGAAATTCCTTTGGCAGTGCTGGTAAACAGTGGAACGGCTTCTTCTTCGGAGATTCTGGCCGGTTCTTTGCAGGATCTTGACCGTGCCGTAATAATCGGTAGCCGGACTTTTGGCAAGGGATTGGTGCAAACTCCACGCCCATTGCCTTATGGGGGGACGATGAAAATCACCACGTCCAAATATTATATTCCAAGCGGGCGCTGCGTGCAGGCCATAGATTACAAACACCGTAATGAGGACGGCAGTGTGGGACGTATTCCCGACAGTCTGACTACCGTATTCCATACCGCAGCCGGGCGTGAAGTGCGCGATGGCGGGGGAGTCAGTCCTGATATTGCCGTGAAACAGGAGAAATTGCCTAATATCCTGTTCTATCTGGTGAATGATAATTTGATTTTTGATTATGCAACCCGGTACTGCCTGAAACATCCTACGGTTCCGGCTCCTGAGAAATTTGAAATAACCGACGCTGATTATGCGACTTTCAAGGAAATGGTGAAGAATGCGGACTTCAAGTACGACCAGCAGACAGAAAAGATTTTGAAGAACCTGAAGGAGATGGCTGAGTTTGAAGGCTATCTGGCCGATGCTTCCGGGGAATTCAAGGCTCTGGAGAAGAAACTGACGCATAATCTTGACCGTGACCTTGATCATTTCTCCAAAGAGATAAAAGGCATGATTGCAGTGGAAATCATCAAGCGTTATTATTATCAACGTGGAAGCATTATCGAACAACTGAAGGATGATGATGATCTGAAGGAAGCGGTGAAGATTCTGGAAAGCCCGGTAGAGTATAAGAAAATGCTAAGCGCACCGGAAATGCCTGCCGCAAAATAGTGAGCTCAATTTTAAAGAAAGAGAATTTTCAATCTGAAGCTTGAAAGTCTTTATCTGTCATAATAAAGAGTCATATTATAACCATAAATAAGGTTTAATATGACTCTTTCGTTTTTATCGGTTATAATCTATAACTTTTTTGATACGCATTTTTTTTTCCCCTGCGGGCTATTCCGTGTAATCTCCGTTTGCCTTTATCAGTTCGATCAGCTTCTCTACTGCTTCTTCTTCGGGGATATTCTTTTCAATGCATTCTTTCTTTTTGTAAAGGCTAATCTTGCCTCGGCCGGCGCCTACATAGCCATAGTCGGCATCTGCCATTTCACCCGGCCCGTTGACGATGCATCCCATGATACCTATTTTCAGTCCTTTCAGATGGCCGGTTGCCGATTTGATGCGGGCAATGGTGCTTTCCAAATCATAGAGAGTGCGTCCGCAACCGGGGCAGGAGATATATTCGGTCTTGCTGGTGCGCACTCGTCCGGCCTGCAGGATGCCGAAGGCGGTGGCATCTATTGTTTCATCGCTTATCGCTTTGTCGCTCTTGCCGCCTTGGTTGTACAGCAAGATGCCGTCACAAAGACCGTCGAAGATGAGGGCTCCTATATCGGCGGCAGATTTGATTTGCAGATTCTCTGCCTCTTCTTCCGAATAATGTTCAAAGAAGACTATCGGGTTCTTCAGCCTTTCCTGCATCATCTGATGCACCAACGCACGCTGTTCTCCCAGACGGTTGGGGTGGATGCTTTGTGAAACCAGTACGACTTCAGGATGATATTTCAGGCAGGCGATGGCTTCGTCATTCAGCCCGATATAAGTGATGAACAGAAATTTCAGTGATGCGTTACAGTTACTGAGGAAAGGTAACTGGTCACCCTTGAAAGCGGGCCAGACATTGTTTGGCTTCGTTTCTCCCCCATTAAGGTCCATCCATACATCGGCGTCAATAATGCAGTGCATGCCTTCTGGACGCTGTTCGGGAACGGAACGTCCTGTATAGACATAATCAGGCATGAATTGGGGAGTGAACTTCATGTTGCCGTCCGGACGTGCGGCAATAACCACCGGCAGATTCTTCCCGCCGATGTTGTGTACGGCCGTTGTTTCGCGACGTACGGGAGAAAGATAGTCAAATTCCGGAACATTTGCTCCGGGGATATAAGGATGGTTCCGGCGTTGCATGATGTAATCCACCAGTTTGCGTGCTACGGGAATTTCGGCTTCGGGAGCTTCACTCAAAGAGACACGGATGGTATCACCCAAGCCGTCGGCCAGCAAAGCGCCGATGCCCAAAGCCGATTTGATGCGCCCGTCTTCCCCGTCTCCTGCTTCCGTTACACCAAGATGCAACGGAAAGTGCATGCCTTCTTTTTCCATGACGGCTGCCAACAGACGTACGGTCTTTACCATTACTACCGTGTTGGAAGCTTTGATGGAAATCACTACGTCCTTGAAATCCTGTTCCACACAAATGCGCAGGAACTCCATACATGACTCTACCATTCCCTCCGGTGTGTCTCCGTAACGGGACATGATGCGGTCTGACAGTGAGCCGTGGTTCACACCGATGCGGACTGCGGTATGGTTTTCCTTGCAGATATAGAGGAAAGGGATAAACCGGTCACGTATTTTCTGGAGCTCTTGGGTGTATTCCTCATCTGTGTATTCCAGATGTTTGAAGGTACGTGCCGCATCTACATAATTTCCCGGGTTGATGCGAACCTTTTCTGCATAAAGTGCTGCCACATCCGCTACCTTGGGATTGAAGTGGATGTCGGCTATGAGAGGAACCATGTAACCGTCCTTCCGGAGAGCCGCGTTGATGTTCATCAGGTTCTCGGCTTCCTTGATGCCCTGTGCCGTGAGGCGCACATATTCGCCCCCTGCATCTGCGATGCGTTTTGCCTGTGCCACACAGGCTTCCGTATCTTGTGTGGCCGTGTTGGTCATACTCTGTATGCGGATAGGATTGAAGCCGCCCATAGGGGTGGCTCCAATATTTACTTCTGATGTTTCCCTACGGGAATAGTTGAATAAATCCATGAGCGATTAATTACCGTCTAATTGACTTTGTATTCGTACTTCACCTCTTTCAGATCCTCATTTGCCTTGACGATTTTCTTTTTTAGTCCTTCTTTATAGGCTGTAAATGCTTTTGCCAGTGTGTCGTCGCTCAATGACAGTATCTGGACGGCAAGAATGGCGGCATTCATAGCTCCATTGATGGCAACAGTGGCCACCGGTATGCCCGGAGGCATCTGAATGATGGAATATAGTGCATCCACACCGTCGAGTACAGCGCCTTTTATGGGAACACCGATGACTGGTAAGGTGGTGTTGGCAGCAATGACGCCCGGCAAGGCGGCAGCCATGCCTGCCGCAGCAATGATTACTTTAATGCCACGTTGACGGGCATTTTTTGCAAATTCCTCTACAGCTTCCGGGGTGCGGTGGGCCGAGAGAGCATTCATTTCGAATGGTACATGCAGGTCATTGAGCAACTGTGCGGCTTTCTCCATTACAGGAAGGTCTGAGGTGCTGCCCATGATGATGCTAACAATTGGAGACATATTATTGGGTTATTAGTGTTTAGAGATGAATGTTTGGTGACGGGTGACCGGCTATTGGGTTTCTCTGCCCCGCTGATCACCCGCCGCCTGCTTTCTTATCCGTTAATCAAAGCTTTGTATGCTTCCGCATCCAGCAGACTGTCAAAGTCTGCATCGCCTGCAGGTTTAATCTTGACAAGCCAGCCTTCTCCATACGGATCTTTGTTTACCAGCTCAGGCTGGTCGGCAAGAGCTTCGTTTTGTTCCAGAACTTCTCCGCTGACAGGCAAGAAAAGGTCAGAAATGGTTTTCACTACTTCAATTGTGCCGAATACTTCATCGGCTGCCAGCGTTTCACCTTCTGTCTGGATATCCACGAATACAATGTCACCCAGTTGCTCTTGTGCGTAATCAGTGATACCTACGTAAGCTACATCGCCTTCCTGACGAATCCATTCATGTTCTTTGGTGTACTTTACATTTGTTGGAAAATTCATAATTGTTAGTTTTAAGGGGTTAATACTATGTTCAATTTGTTTTCTTTATTGTTTTATGATAATAGGCTCCTTCTTTCCTTTAAAACAGGAAGATGCGGAATAATAAATTGCTCACAGGATGAAGCACAAGCAGGGAACAAACCAGACCTACGGCAAATCCTCCCATGACTTCACCCAATGTATGATGTTGCAGAATGATGCGGGCACTGCCTAATACGCCTGCCACTAAAATGAAAAGGCATAACCACCACACGGGGTTATATCCAAACAGGGCGCTGAAGGCTACCAGTCCTCCCACTACGGCTCCGGCTCCCGCCATGTGTTCACTGAGTTTCCATTTCAGATTGACTATGACGCAGATAATCATCATTACCAATGCGGAGAGAATGATGCCGGTCATATACCAGGGAATATTCAGACGGTGCATCATGAGTAGGCAGAATACATAAGAAGTAATGGTGAGGATGAAAGGAATGTACCTCCGTTTTCTTTCTATCAGGTCTGCCGGACTGAAACCGTTGATCTTGCGGAAAATGAAAATTGTCAATGTAGGCATCAGGATAGTGAAACAATAGACCACCCCTAATACAATTAGTTTGTACTTTAAGGGCATGATACGCAGATATGAAAACAGAAACAGAATCAGGAATGCCAGAAATGGGATGGAAAAGGGTGTGAATATGGCCGAAATTACTTTCGCTGACCTGATCAGGGTTTTATCTGCTATAATATGTTCTTCCACCATTTTTATTTGTTGTTTAACGGTTTACGATTGATATAATTCCTTTTTGCCATGCAGCTATCTCGCCATTTTTTCACTTTCTGAGTCTTGCGACAGGGATATTCATCTGTTGCCGGTATTTAGCTACCGTGCGGCGGGCTATCGGATATCCTTTTTCTTTTAGTATTTCGGTGAGTTCATCGTCGGTATAGGGCTTTTTCTTATCCTCATTATCAATGCATTCTTTCAATATTCTGCGGATTTCGCGTACGGACATTTCTTCACCGTCTTCGGTGGTGTAGCCATCACTGAAGAAGAATTTCAACGGGTAGATGCCATAGTTGGTCTGCACATATTTGCTGTTGCTCACACGTGAGATGGTGGATATGTCCAATCCCGTCCGTTCGGCAACGTCCTTCAGAATCATGGGGCGAAGCAGCGATTCGTCCCCTTCGAGGAAGAACGGACGTTGCAGATCGATGATGGCTTGCATGGTGGTCATCAGCGTATTCTGGCGCTGTTTTATGGCGTCGATGAATCCTTGGGCCGCATCCATTTTCTGTTTCAGAAACATCATGGCTTCTTTGGATTCTTTGGACTGGTTTGCCCTGTTCTTAGTATGTTCCTCCACCATTTCCGTGAAATCCCGGCTCATACGCAGTTCAGGAACGTTCCGGTTGTTCAGCGTTACGTTGATGGTACTGTCATCATAAGTATCTACAATGAAGTCAGGTACTATCTGCTGCATATTTTTGCCGATGGCTTCACCCAATGATGCTCCCGGACGGGGATTCAGCTTGCATATTTCTTTGATGGCCTGTTCAAAAGCATCTTCTTCCAAATCGAGCTTCTGCTGAATCTTGTCCCAATGTTTGCGGGTGAATTCTTCATAACATTCAGAAATGATAGCTTCTTCAATATAAAGCAACGGATTCGGAGTGAAATGTTGCTGCTCTATCTTGCGCCGGATTTGGATAAGAAGGCATTCTTGGAGGTCGCGGGCCCCCAATCCGGCCGGATCAAAGTCTTGGATAATTTTCAATGCTTCTTCCAATTCCTGAGGGGTAGCTTCGATTCCGGCGTAAATGGCAAGTTCATCGCTGACGCTGTCCAATGATTTGCGCAGCAGGCCGTCATCGTCCAGTGAACCGATGAGGTACTCCGCCAATTCACGTTGATGTTCGGTGAGATCACGCTCACCTAATTGCTCTCTCAAAGTTTCGTAAAAGGAAGTGGTGTCGGAGAAAGGAATTTCTTCGGCTTGCTCGCCTTTGCTTCGGTTGTTCTCCTGTAATTTATAGTCGGGAATGTCATCTTCTGTCAGGTAGTCGCTTAAAGAATCATAATCGGTGTTTCCACCATCTTCTGCGGCGGTTTCAGCATCGGGAGCATCGGTGTATTCATCGTTGGCCGATTCTTCTTTTCCCTCTTCCAATGCCGGATTCTCCAGAAGTTCGGCATGCACACGGTCTTCCAGCTCCACAGCGGGAAGTTCTAATAGCTTTACTACCAGAATCTGTTGCGGAGACAACGTCTGAATCTGCTGTTGCGCCTGCGTCTGTACCTGTCGGGAACCTTGTGCCATATTTAGAATTATGAATAATGAGTTTTGAACTATAAAATGCCTATTCTAAAATTCTACCGCAAAAATAGCGAATAGTTCGGGAATGCGAAACCTTCTCTTACTATATTTAACAAGAAAGAGGCTCCCCGGTCATTTTGAGGTATTATCTTTCAGGCAAATGGCAACCCTATATCGGAAAATTAATTAAAATATATTATATTTGCAATGTCTATCCCGAATGGGTGACAATAACCAATATTATATAATATGAAAAAACGGAATCTTTTTTTTCTGAGTAGCGGACTTCTTTTTTCTTCGTTGGGAGCCTACGCACAGAAAGCATCCAAACCCAATATCATCTACATTATGTGCGATGACATGGGGTATGGTGACTTGGGTTGCTATGGGCAGCCTTATATCAATACACCCAACATTGATAAAATGGCTGACGAAGGCATGCGTTTTACTCAGGCTTATGCCGGAAGTCCGGTGAGCGCACCTTCACGTGCTTCATTCATGACCGGGCAGCATTCCGGGCATTGTGAAGTGCGCGGTAATAAGGAATACTGGCGTAATGCCCCTGCCGTGATGTATGGAGATAACAGGGAATATGCTGTGGTGGGGCAGCATCCGTATGATCCGGATCATGTAATCATACCTGAAATAATGAAAGATAATGGGTATGTAACCGGTATGTTCGGCAAATGGGCAGGTGGCTATGAGGGCTCTGTCTCTACACCGGATAAGCGTGGAATTGATGAGTATTACGGCTATATCTGCCAGTTTCAGGCGCATCTTTATTATCCGAACTTCCTGAACCGTTATAGCAAGTCTTTGGGTGATACGGCAGTGGTCCGTGTCGTGATGGATGAGAATATAAAGTATCCGATGTTTGGCAAGGATTATTTTAAACGTCCGCAATATTCTGCGGATATGATTCATAAAGAGGCGATGAAATGGCTGGATTCACAGAATGCACAACAACCTTTCTTCGGTATTTTTACCTATACACTTCCTCATGCCGAATTGGCACAGCCTGAAGATTCCATATTGTTGGGTTATGAGAAAAAGTTCTTTACAGACAGAACTTGGGGCGGACAGGAAGGCTCACGTTATAATCCTTCTATCCATACCCATGCCCAGTTTGCTGGGATGATTACCCGTTTGGACCATTACGTCGGTGAAGTGCTGAAGAAACTGAAGGACAAAGGATTGGATGAGAACACTATTGTGATTTTTACCAGTGACAACGGCCCTCATGAAGAAGGAGGGGCAGATCCAGCCTTTTTCGGCCGTGATGGAAAACTCCGGGGATTGAAACGCCAATGCTATGAGGGTGGCATCCGCGTTCCTTTTATAGTCCGCTGGCCGGGTAAAGTAGCGGCAGGGGCAGTGAATGACCATCAATGTGCATTTTATGACCTAATGCCTACTTTTTGTGATATTGCAGGTATAAAGAATTATACCAAGCGGTATGCCAATAAAAAGAAAAAGGAAATAGATTATTTTGACGGAATATCTTTTGCTCCGACTTTGTTAGGGCGGGAAGCACAGAAAGCACATGATTTCCTATATTGGGAATTTGATGAAACCGATCAGATCGGTGTCCGCATGGGTGACTGGAAGATGGTGGTAAAGAAGGGAAAACCATTTCTGTATAATCTTGCTACGGATATACACGAGGATTATGATGTGGCTGCCGAACATCCTGATATAGTGAAACGGATGAAAGAAATAATCAGAATGCAGCATACTCCGAATTCTAATTTTTCAGTGACTCTGCCATCTTGGGATTAGAAAATCAGAATAAATGACGGACTGCTATCTGTATTTCTGTAACAGTTCGTACCCTGTCTTTCGGATTTTCTGTTTATCTTTGCGTAAAATCAATTAAAAATGCAGCGTCATGTTTGCTAAAGAAACGTATGTGCAGCGCAGAGCCCTGCTTAAAAAAAATATAGGCTCAGGAGTGTTACTGTTTTTAGGTAACGATGAACAAGGATTGAACTATGAAGACAATACCTTTCGTTATCGTCAGGATTCTACTTTCCTTTATTATTTTGGTCTGTCATTTGCCGGTTTGTCGGCCGTTATCGACATTGATGAGGACAAGGAAATCATTTTCGGTGATGAACTGACCATTGATCATATTGTCTGGATGGGAACCCAACCTACCCTGAAAGAGAAAAGTGAACGGGTAGGCATTTCGGAAACTCGTCCTTATGCAGATATTGTAGGTTATCTGCATAAGGCTGTGCAGAAGGGACAGAGCATACATTACCTTCCTCCCTACCGTGCCGAGCATAAGTTGAAACTGATGGACTGGCTGGGTATTCCACCTGCACATCAGGAAGGATCAGTGCCGTTTATCCGTGCGGTAGTGGCACAGCGCAACCATAAGTCGGCAGAAGAAATAGCCGAGATTGAAAAGGCCTGCGACGTGACGGCCGACATGCATATCACAGCTACGAAAGTCCTCTGTCCGGGTATGTACGAATATGAAGTGGTGGCAGAGATGAACCGTGTGGCAGAGGCTAATAATTGTGACCTTTCTTTTGCAACGATTGCTACGGTGAACGGGCAAACGTTACACAATCATTATCATGGCAACAAGGTAAAGCCGGGAGATCTTTTCCTTATTGATGCAGGTGCTGAACTTCCTTCCGGCTATTGTGGAGATATGTCCTCCACCGTCCCTGCCGACAAGACTTTCACTTCCCGCCAGCGTGCGGTTTATGAAATTCAGAATGCTATGCATCTGGAATCTGTAAAAGCACTCCGTCCGGGCATTCCTTATATGGAGGTATATGAACTCTCTGCCCGTGTCATGGTAGAAGGGCTGAAGGAACTGGGTCTGATGAAAGGAAATGCTGAAGATGCTGTGCGTGAAGGGGCGCATGCGCTGTTCTATCCTCACGGTCTGGGGCACATGATGGGGCTGGACGTACACGATATGGAAAATTTTGGTGAACTTTGGGTGGGTTACGACGGTCAGCCTAAGAGCACGCAGTTCGGCCGCAAGAGCCAGCGGCTTGCCATCCCTCTGGAACCGGGTTTTGTGCACACCGTTGAACCGGGCATTTATTTCATCCCCGAGCTGATAGACCTTTGGAAAGGCGAAAAGAAATTTGCGGACTTCATCAATTACGATAAGGTGGAAGCATACCGTGATTTCGGCGGAATCCGCAATGAAGAAGATTATCTGATA
This sequence comes from Bacteroides helcogenes P 36-108, assembly GCF_000186225.1. Lineage (NCBI taxonomy): Bacteria > Pseudomonadati > Bacteroidota > Bacteroidia > Bacteroidales > Bacteroidaceae > Bacteroides > Bacteroides helcogenes. The sequence continues at coordinate 1,237,261 of NC_014933.1, forward strand.
ACCGAAGACGGTGCACGCCGCTTGGGCAAGAAGATTCCTTTGACGCCGGAAGAGGTGGAGGCGCTGCGCTGAATCCATCAAGATATATAATGATAAAGCCTGCTGCATCTTGTGCGAGGATGCGGCAGGCTTTGTTGTTTTTCTCTCCGATGAAATCTATTCTGTATAGTTCTGTATCTGATGAGGCTTTTCTGCATGAAAGGAATTATCTGTTCGATATAATTATACTTCAAATATATTTTTCCCATAGATAACGGAGTGGGCTGAGTAATCTCTCCGTTACACTCCGTTCGTCTGTCATCACCTCTGCCGTTCCGGATAGTTCCCCTTTGAAATCCAACGTTTTGCCATACGAAGTGCACAAGTCCTGTGGAAGTTTTACGGTGATGGTATAAAATCCGGATATTCCTTTGACATTACATATAATGCAGTAGAATATTTGCAGCCATAATATTTTGTGATAATCTTCAAAATGGTTCTTGCATTATCTTTTATTATTTTCTGATGTGCATTCATTCTGTTGCTTTACTATTTTAAATATTTGTCTATCGTTGTTGTCACTTGTTGGTCGCTCGGTCTTGGAGCATTCATTTCAACAATATTGCCCCGTTTATCGAAAATGATGTATCGGGGAATTAATCCCAACTTTAGCTTTTCCAGTATTTTGCTATTCTTTGAATTGGTGATGAAGAAATTGTTGGGCACTTCTGATAAGCCCTCTTGCTCTACCGCCTTCTTCCAACTGCTTTCCTTGTCGTTGAGGGCCAGATAGACGAATACCACATTTTTTCCCTTGTACAATTCTCTCAACTTTGCCGAGGGAGGCATTTCTTCCCGGCAGGGCACACACCAGCTTGCCCAAAAGTCCACATAAATGACTTTTCCTCTGTTTTTTTTCAACAATATGTTTAGGTTGGTAGGCTTTCCGTGAATGTCCTTCAGCAATAGCTGGCTGGCGTCGGCAGACAAGTTGTATTGGTCTCTTATTTTGTTGAGTAGTAGTGTGTCTTGAGTGATATGGATATATTTATCAAGATAGCTGTTTACATCTTGTGCCGAAAAGTTTTCGCCGATTTCTTTGATGCAGCGTTCAAGCAAGATTTGTTTGGATTTTGGCTGAAATGGTTTCGGAGATAATTCATCGAAGGTTTGACGCCAATCCTTGCTTCCTCCTTGGGATTTGCGTATTGTCGGAATATGCTGATTGAAAAACCAAAGGTAGTAGTCCAGAAATTCACGGTAGGAGGGATAACGGATATATTTGTCGGATATTTCGGGTTCCATCTGGCGATAGAAGGTGGTGTCTTCATTCAACATCCGCCGGGATTCATAGTCTTTCAGAGCAAGTAGGTATTGATAGTGATTGTATATCTTGTCCGAGATGATTTGCTGTTGTTTAAAGAGGTTGATGGTGTCCGTATAGGCTGTTTTATAGCTGCTGAACATGGATTGCAATGAGTCCAAAGGGCAATAGTTCATTAATAATGAAGTCCAGTTGTTGGCTCGTATCACGTCTATGTTTTGGGCAATCCGTACCCAGTCGCTTCCCAAACATGTTTTTGCTTCTAAGCCGGAGTGTGTCCTCCCTTTGCGCAATTCATAGTTCATATTATAGATTCTGTTGCGTTCCGGGTGATGTTTGCTGCTTAAAATAGGGTAGTCGAGGTTGTCCATAGAGATGGTAATAGTATCCCCTTGCATTAAAGGATAATAGATAAATTCAAAATCTCTATAATTCAGGGCTAATTCCTTGAAATGCTCGGGTGATTGTAAGATTATAGTATCGAAATCTGCTTCCGGCATATATTCCCTAAGTACTTCTGTATTGTCGGTATAGAGAACTTTAGGCATGGGTATGTGTTTTGACCCTCCGGGAGTTTTGTATGGTTTAGGCTGGTAGTGGTCGAAACATACTACAATCTGTTCTTCACATTCTTTATTGATGGATTGGCTCTGCTGGCAAGAATAGAGAAATATCGTCAGAAAGAAAATGGTATATCTAATCATAACGAATAGGTTTGTATTTTAGGGAATAAAGATGAATCAATGTGAATGACTGTTTTCAACCAAACAACGATGAGCAGGAGAACTGCCTCTTGAACAAATTCTCCTACTCCAGTTGTGAAGCTCGTTACCCACAATAGCTGCTTGAAGCACAGCTATCACAGCACCAATTTCCTTCCGAGGTAGCCATGAATTGGGCCTGAATTTTGCTTACGTTACATTCTACGGTACCGCTTGGTGATTTGTAACCGCAAGTACCAGAACCACCTTTGATTGCTCTCATCTGAGTCTTGCTGAGAGCTTTTGATTTTAAATCATTGAAATTCATTTCTTTTGAATTTACAGAGTTAGTTCTACTCTATTAAAGCTTTTCGATTCCGCTTATATTTTAGCACACAAAATATCATAAGTTAAAATTTCCTTCTAAACAAGTATTGTCCGCCTCTATCTCAATGAGATAGTTACCTGAGCTTTCGCCGTTCAGGTCTATACTGAGGGTAGCAGGATTGCTGTGTGTCTCTGAATTGACTGCTTCACCGGTAGATTCATTGGTGATAGTGACACTGACAACTGCAATGCTTTCATTGAAGCTGATATCTACTACATCATTATAGAGATAAGCGTAGGCAGGCTGAAAAATGATGCTGCGTGGAGTCACGGGTCTATCTGGTTCTATATCATGTCCATGTTCTATGTGTCTCGTGTCATCTTTGGCCACAGTGAGTGTAATCTCTCCATTGTTATTAGCAAGCTCTTTAGCGCTGGATGTTGTTGTACTCATTATTACAAGGAATACGGTTAAAATGCTCAGATACAAGATTCGTTTCATACTTTTTTGTTTTTTTGTTTGTGACAAAGTTAGCGTAATTCTCGTCTGTTGTGCAAATAAACCATGTCTCATTTTTGATGTGATTTGTCCCATTTCTACATGAGACATGTCTCATGTATCAGCAGAAGTAGTGCTTATTATGCTTCTTAGCAGTTTTTGTAATCCATTTGCCTGATAAGGGACATTCATCTTTTTGCAAATTCTCTGTTCAGTCCGGTAGAGGGTGGCGTGGGCAATTTTCAAGATTTGCATTTTTTCTTTGATAGAGAAGTCTGTAAATAGCAGATAGCAGTAATGGGTTTCGTTTTTACTGAATTTATGTTCAGCAGCCAGTTTTGAGAGAGTGCCTGTTTTCTCTGTTTCTGCCATAAATCTAATCCATTCATCGTCTGTCAATGTCACCTTGGAGATTCCGTGCTCTTTGCAATCTGCAATGATTTGCTTCATTTTATTGTATACATCCGAATAATCCAACACCTTTCTTAGTAGCATAATGTGTTGTTTATTCAATTTATCCAGTTCCTCCTGCATTTGTTCCTTTTGGGCTTCGTCAATGTACTGCTGTGTTATTTTTTGTTGCAGGGCGGCTATTTGTTCCTCTTTCTGTTTCGTTTCTTCTTTCACAAAAAAGTATTGTCGGCGCAGTTCTTTTTCTTTTAAGAGAGCTTTTTGTTTTTGCAGATAGAGTTTCTTGAGATAACGTTTTCGCAATAGATAAATGCTTCCAAAGCCTATGAGTACTGAGATGAGAATGTAGTAGCGATATTCTTTTAGATAAGATTCGTACAATGTCCGTTGCTGCAACATTTCTATGGTTCGTTCTGCCTCGTTGATTTCGGTTCTCTGCAGAAACAAGTTCGCGCTGTCTTTATAAGCAGAATGGAACTGTTCCAAATTGAGAGATAGGGAAGTGTCGCCTTTTGCTTTTGCTATATCGGCCAAGCGCATATAGGCTGCTTCTTTGGTGCTATAGCTTGGCGATGCAAAGCTTTTCTTTATATATATGGTGGCAGAGTCGTATTGTTTCGTTTGGTAATACGCATCTCCCAATTCCAAAAAGGTACGGTAACAGTGTGTCGTATCTTTTTGCAGCTTGAAGCTTTGCTTGGCATATTGTAGTGCTTTTGTACTCTCTCCGGTTCTGACATACAGTGTGCTCAGTGCAGAAAGGACATTTGCTTTAATAGCATCTTCTTTGATATTTATTAAAAGGGATTGTGCTTGTAGCAGTTCCTTTTTCGCTTGTGGATAATGCTTTTGGTAGAGTTGTATGTTCCCTTGCATGGTGAGGATTGTAATCCTCAGGAAAGTGTCTTCCAATTGGATACTGATTTGCTCGGCTTTCCGATAAACGGTATCTGCTTTTTCATAGAAATTTTGCAGGTAATAAATGTATCCCATATTGGCGTATATTTGTCCGAGCAACACTTTGTTTCCTGCTTTTTGTGCAAAAGGAATTGCACAGAGAAATTTATCTGTAGCTTTGGCTTGCTCATTTCTGTCTCTGCAAACGCTGCCCCAATAATAATAGGCTTTCGCTTGCATTTTACTTTCTTTTATGGAGTTATAATAGCGCACGGCTGTTTGTATCAGCGAGTCATCAGTCTGCACTATGTAGTTTTTGTCCCGTGCCTGCGTCAACAGCAGCGCATAGTAGGCGCGGTCGGCTTCTGTCTTCAATCTGTTTGCTGGGATGTCTTGCAGCAGGTGCAGTGCACTGTCCGGGCATTCTTGCATCAGCGAGTCAGCTTGTGCCAGCAGATTTCCACTGTTCCTGCTGGTGCAGGCAGATAGGAATAGGACCAGCAGGGATATGAGTAAAGCAGTATTTCTCATGCAGTCTATATGGTTTGTGCTGCAAAGATAGAGATTTTTTGTGTTTCTTAGATAAGGCTGTCTTTATTGCTTTAGCCTGCATTATTCATACTTTAATATACCTCCTCCATCCTTTCCAGCTCCCATCCCCGGAACTGCATCACGATGCGGTGCAGCTCTGTGCCCCGGCACATCTGCTGCACTTTGCTGCCTTCGGCATAGCCGTGGATTTGCCGCACGGCATCCTCCCATTGGGTCTGGGCTTTCTCGGCGGAGTCCTTCACGGTGAGGTACTTCAGCTCAATGATGTAGCTGTGCGCCACTTCGGGATAGCGGCTGTGGTCGGGCATGAGGAAGAGGTCGCAGAAGCCGTGGTTCAGCTCCACTTCGGGGGCGATGAGGTAGTAGGAGCAGATGCTGAGGTAGGCGGTGAAGAAGCCTTGCAGGTTGCGCTCGCCCTCGATGGCGCTGCGTACGGAGGAGTTTTCCTTGTAGGCGCGGGCGATGAAGGTCATGGCATCCTGCCATCGGCCGTCGAAAGCCATATTGTCGAACAAATCCTTCAGCCCGTTGAAGCTGATGGTGTGATGGCTTTGATAGTCTTCCAGGGCATATTCGTAGTACTGTTTTCGTACGTTGTTGTTGGGGATGCCCAGTATAATCCGGTCTCCGCGGGTGCCTTTTATGGTAAGCATCCCGTAGTAGAAGAGTAGGCTGGAGAATATCTCCGGGTCGGTCAGTTGGCTGGCTGGGAAGGAGGTGACGAGGTCGGTGATAATCTGCCCTTCTTCCGTAATCCTGCGGAGCACGCCCTTGCGGTCGCCGTCGAGCTTGTCGAGCCGGATGAGCTTCTTCATCTTGCTGTAGTCCGTGCGGGTATTGGGGTCCACCATATTTTCGGGTGTACAGTTGAAGTTCACCCTGTTTTGCAGGTAATAGAGCACCATGTCGCTGTTGAACATGTGCTCGCCATTGAGCAGGCTGCTTTTGGCGAAGCAGTAGTTATCGTACCACGGCTTCATTTCCTCTATCATCCCCTCGATGTCTCCCTGCAAGGCTCCCGCTTCTTGGTAGTAGCGGAACATGGCGCGTACTTCTTCCAGGCTGAATCCGAGCATCCGGTTGAACTGCGGGTTGGTGGATAGATGCCAGCCTATGTTGAAGCCGCTGGTGAGGTCATCCAGGGTGACGGGGCTTACGCCGGTGATGAAGATGCGGTTGAACATCCCCTTGAATTTCTTGAACACTTCGCGGTAGAATCCGCTGGCGTGGGTCAGGGCGTGATAGACTTCTTCGCCCTGCTCGTTGAGCACCACGTTGGTGAAGTTGTCGTATTCGTCGATGATGAGGTAGAGGGAATTGCCGTACAGGCTGTTCTGGTCGGCCAGGTAATTCAGCTTGCTGCTCATGAATTTCTTTTCTTTCATGTCCCGGGCAAATCCGGGATAGTAATAGGACTCGTAAACAACGGCAAAGGAATCCAATTTCATGGAACAATAGTCCTCGAATTTTTCCTGCAACTGGCTGATGTCTCCCCCCACTTGCGAGAAGTCCAGCGAAAGTATCTGGTACTTCCCTTGCATCGGTGTGGGCTGCTGCCCTATCCACAACTGCCCGAACCACTTCTCAAACTTGTCTTTCTTGTTGATGTCGTAGTAGGCCTGCAGCATATTGAGGAAGAGGCTCTTCCCGAACCTGCGGGGGCGGATAAAGAAAAGGCTGTCCGGTTGCTGCTCCAGCAGGGGCAGGTACATGGTCTTGTCCACGTAGTACATGTTTTCTTCTATCACGCGCTCGAAGCTTGCCACTCCGTAGGGTATTCTTTTTACTGTTTCCATGTTGCTCTCCTTTTTGCTCATTGCTGTTCCTGCCTACAAAAATAGCTTATTTCTTGATAAGTAGCAACAATAAGCCGAAGTATCAAGAAATGCCATTGTTTCTTCTATATTCTATAAAGGACGGGGAAGAAGGCAGGTAGCCGTCCGGAGGGGTGGATTTGGAAACTAAGTGTTGTCAAGCGTGCAGTTCCAATACAAACCTTGCTCCTTTGGTGTAGCTGCCGTCCAGTGTCAACGAACCGTTCATCTTGGTGGCAATCAGTGAACAGATGGGTAGTCCCAAACCGTCTCCCTGTGTCAGATCTTTGATTTCGGCAAAAGGCTTGAAGATGTTTTCGCGCTGTTCTTCCGGAATGCCGCAACCGGTGTCGCTGATGACGAACTGGTGGGTATGGGCGCCGCGCTTTTTGAAATCCAGCCAAATCTTTCCCCCAACGGGAGTATATTCGGCGGCGTTTTCCAGCAAATGCAGCAGGATCCGTTCCAGGTGTTCGGGATTTATTTTCACATTCAATTTAGGAGCATTGACGGTTACAGACACACCTTCTTGCGTTTTTCCTTTAATCTTGTCCATTACGGTTTCGCAGAATGTGGATATGTTCTTTTCCTGCATTTCGTAAGGTTCGGACAAGGTACTTTCAAGTTCCGACAGTTCCTGAATGTGGTTGGAGAAGCCACGCAGAGCTTTGACACCAGGCAATGAAGAATCCAGCGTGTCTAAAGTTGGTTCCATTTGGGCGGATATATTCCGGATGAATTGGGTTTTTAGTTCATTGTGCTCATTGGCGATGCTGATAGCTTTTTTTTGCTTGCGGGTCAATACGACGAAACGCAGTAATACGATAGCGCCGAATATCAATGTTGCAGCAAGGATGGCAGCGAGAACACAAAGTCCTATGATGACGTATTGTTTGGCACTTAGCGAATTATCCTTGTCTTGGATGGTTGCCAGACTTTCGTCATACTTCCGTTTCAGCACGTTCAGTTCGTCTTGGGCAGTGAGCGCCTTTACCGAATCGGTCCACAAGATGTATTTTTCGTAAGTACGGGCTGTCAATATTGCATTATTGGCTTTGCGGGCAATATTGATAAGGGTCTTGTAGCACTCGCTCACCTTATCGTAATTTTTTTGTTCCTTGTATTTTCCAATCAGGCGATTGATGGCGGCGTCTCCTTGGGCGTTTTGTCCGAAAGTGTAGTAATAATTGGCCTGAGTATAAAGCAGATCATTGTTCAGCGAGTCATTGCGGGAAGCTTCGGCGGTTTCTTCAAGCTTGGACAACTGCTCCTTGGCACGAGTGGGATTTTTCAGGCCGATATACATTTGCAGACGCTCTTTATTAATGAGGAAATGTAGTTCGGGCATGGCTTTGCCGTTTTTCTGCTCACCGGCGGCCACTGTCATTTCGGCGCCGCGGAGTAATTCAAAAGCTTCTTTGTAATAGTTCTCCCGATGGTAAAGGGCACTGGCATTGATGCCGCATTCTACGGCCTTCCGGTATTGTTCTTGAGATGAGAAAGTATTGTAGGCCTGAAGGAAAAGATAACGGGCCTTGGTATATTCTTTTTTCGCAAGATTTTCTTGGGCTTGTTTCATCAATTCGTCAGCGCGGTTTTGCGCATGAATCTGGCTGTAGGCACACAAGAATGCCAGGAAAAGGATAGTAATTATTTTTTTCATCATGTGAAATTGTTTGTTTTATACACAAAGGTAGAATAAATAATTGGAAATTGGTAATGGACAATTGACATTTGCTTAGTATTTAAAGCTGCTTCCCCCTAAGAATTCTCTTAGCAGCGAGGTCGGGGGGATCTCCTTGTCTTGTACGGGAGTGAAGTATTTGATGAACTTCAGTAGGCGGTAGGCTTCCGCGTATTCCGGACAATTGCGGGGAACACTGGTGAGTATGGGTTCCGCATGGCAGCGCAGTACGGCAAACTCGAACAGCAGGGCAGAGTTGAACATGACATCTGCATTTTCCTGATAGGGGAATATCCATTTGTCCTCGCCGGCACGTACGCTCGACCACCGGGAGATGGTTTCGCGGGCTGAATATCCCCGGTAGTTGAAGTCGCGAATAATGCGGCGCAGCAGCCGGTTGTCTGTTGTGGGAATCCAGTTGTGGTCATCCAGTGAGATGGTGGTGAGGGCGGACACATAAATCTTGTATTTGCTTGCCACCGGGATTTGAGGCGTCAGTTCGGGGTTCAGGGCATGGATACCTTCCAGTATGAGTATGGTATGTTCATCAATGCGTAGCCTGTCTCCTTTGTATTCTTTCTTTCCGAGGGTGAAGTTGAAGCGTGGAAGTTCCACTTCTTCACCCCGGAGCAATGCTTGTAGCTGTGTGTTGAAGAGTTCAAGGTCAAGGGCATATAGCGATTCATAGTCATAGTTGCCATTTTCATCGCGCGGAGTTTCCTCGCGATCCACAAAGTAATTGTCCAATGAGATGGGGTACGGACGCAGTCCATTAGTCATCAGTTGCACGCTGAGCCGTTTGCTGAATGTCGTCTTGCCCGAAGATGACGGGCCGGAAATGAGGACGAGCTTCACCCGGTTGCCGTTTTCACCGCGGTGGTAAATCTCATCGGCTATTTGGGCGATTTTCTTTTCCTGCAGGGCTTCTGCCACATTGATAAGGTCTGTAGCATGACCTTCTTCACATGCAAGGTTGAAGTCGCCTACATTACTCAATCCCATGATGTAGTTCCAGCGCAGATGTTCTTTGAATACATCCAGCATTTTCTCCTGTTTCACCACCTCTTCCAGGATATTCGGATTCTCTTTATTAGGGATGCGCAGCAGCAGACCGCCATAATACTTTACGATGTCGAACATCTTGACGAAACCGGTGCTGGGTAACAAGTTACCGTAATAATAATCTACGGTATCGCCCAGCATATAATAATAGGTATAGAGTGAACCGGAGGTTTCCAGTAGTTTCACCTTGTCATTCATGCCCCGTTCGCTGAAAATACGTACCGCTTCGGCTGTATGGCATTCTACGCGATGATAAGGGATGTCTTCGGCGATGATTTCCTGCATCCGTTTCTTGATGGCTGCCACATCTTCCAATTCGATGGGGCGGCCGAGGCGCAGGTTGCAGAAGTAGCCTTTGGATACCGGATGCTCCACAAACAGCTTGCCTTCGGGAAAAAGTTCGTTGACAGCTTTGTAAAGAATGAAACAAAGCGAACGTACATAAGTACGCATGCCCGAAGAATCGCGCACGTCAAGAAACTCTACATCTTTGTTATTGTAAACGCGGAAATTCAGTCCTTCCGATCGGTTGTTTACCTTGGCGCTAACCACCTGGTAAGGAAAATTGAGATTAAAACCGTAATAAATTTCCAAAAGTGAGCTTCCAATAGTGAATTCTTTGGAAATATTGTTATTTTTGCAACAAATTTGTAACATGTGTTTCATGATGTTCATCTTTAATAGATTGATACGTTAAATATAGGGCATTATAATGCATGAGACCAAGAAAACCTTTAATTAATTAAAGATGGAATATTCTTTTTATGATTTTTTAAAGCTGCTCGGTTCGTTGGCTTTATTCCTGTATGGTATGAAGATTATGAGTGAGGGGCTTCAAAAATTTGCCGGCGACAGATTGCGGAGAATTCTGACTGCGATGACCACTAATAGGGTGACCGGTGTTTTAACAGGCGTGTTGATTACGGCATTGATTCAGTCTTCCTCAGCCACTACGGTAATGGTCGTAAGTTTTGTCAATGCAGGACTTCTGACACTTTCGCAATCCATTGGCGTCATTATGGGAGCCAATATCGGTACTACTGTTACGGCATGGATTATTTCAGCTTTGGGTTTCAAGGTCGATATAGCGGCTTTTGCACTTCCTCTCCTCGCCTTTGGCATTCCTCTTCTCTTTTCTCAAAAAAGTTCCCGAAAGTCGATAGGTGAATTCATTTTCGGTTTTGCATTCTTGTTTATGGGGCTCTCTTATCTGAAAAACAATGCACCGGATCTAAGCCAGAATCCCGATATGTTGGCTTTTGTGCAGGATTATACCGATATGGGATATGTCTCTATTCTTCTTTTTGTATTGATAGGTACTGTATTAACCATGATTGTGCAGGCTTCTGCGGCAACAATGGCTATCACTCTCATTATGTGTGCCAATGGGTGGATCAGTTTTGAGCTGGGAGCGGCGTTGGTTTTGGGTGAGAACATCGGTACTACCATTACCGCAAATCTTGCCGCATTGACTGGTAATACTCAGGCCAGGAGGGCTGCTTTGGCCCATCTGGTATTCAATGTGTTTGGGGTTTTCTGGGTGTTGTGTCTGTTCATTCCTTTTACGAACGGTGTATCATGGTTTGTTGAAAATGTGATGGGGGCAAATGATCCTGCCGTAGCGGTATCTTTTAAACTTTCTGCATTTCACACCTGTTTCAATATCTGTAATGTGTTGATTTTGATTTGGTTTGTGAAGTTCATAGAAAGGACGGTCTGTGCGATAATTCCGATGAAAGAGCAGGACGAGGAATATCGTCTGCGTTTCATTTCCGGGGGGATGCTTTCCACGGCAGAACTCTCCATCTTGCAGGCGAGCAAGGAGATCCATCTGTTTGCCGAACGTACACGCCGTATGTTTGGCATGGTACAGGATTTGCTGCATACCGAGAAAGATGATGATTTTAATAAGGTGTTCAGCCGTGTGGAGAAATACGAGAATATCAGCGACAGCATGGAACTGGAAATTGCCAATTATTTAAATCAGGTATCCGAGGGGCGTCTGAGTTCTGAAAGTAAGTTGCAGATACGTGCCATGCTGCGTGAAGTAACCGAAATAGAAAGCATTGGTGACAGTTGCTACAACTTGGCACGTACCATCAACCGTAAACGCCAGACCAATCAGGATTTTACGGAAAAGCAATATGAGCATATCCATTTCATGATGAAACTTACGGACGATGCTCTGGCACAAATGATTGTCGTAGTAGAGTGCCCCGAACATCAAAGTATAGATGTGAACAAGTCCTTCAATATTGAAAATGAAATAAATAATTATCGCAACCAACTGAAAAATCAAAATATTCTGGATGTTAACAATAAGGAATATGATTACCAGATGGGTGTATATTACATGGATATCATTGCGGAATGTGAGAAGCTGGGTGACTATGTAGTGAATGTGGTAGAAGCCGGCAGCGATATAAAGGAAAAGAAGATAGCCTGACAAAGATTGGAAATTAAGGATGAGGGATTACTTTCTGCAACAGCATCATAGAAAGCTAATCCCCCATCTTTTTTTTGATTATTCTTCCAACTTCTCGAAATCTTCTTTACCTACTCCGCATAGAGGGCAAGTCCAGTCTTCAGGAATATCTTCAAAAGCAGTTCCCGGGTCAATTCCACTATCGGGGTCACCTTTTTCCGGGTCATAAATGTAGTCGCAAACAGTGCAAATGTATTTTTCCATATTATTTGGTTTTTGTTCTCTTTTAAAAACGAATAAAAGTGGTTTTTTGTTTTGTCTCGAACAAAAAAAAGCTACTTTTGTTCCAATTTATCTTAAATAAACTCTTTTATGCAAATGACTAATGAATTGTTCGGAGCGATAATGCGGAATATTCATGCTTATGTTTTGCTGATTGACCGTGATTTCACCGTGTTCTATACTAATTATTATGATATAACCGGTACGGAGAAGCCCGACAAGCCTAAGAGGGTAGGCGATCTTCTGCGTTGTAGTAATGCCTTGTCCGCCGCGGGTGGTTGCGGTACGCATGAACTTTGTTCGGTTTGTCCTGTGAGACAGGCTATTGAACAAGCCTATTGCGCACGTCGGAATTTTGTTGATCTGGAGGCTGTCTTGAATGTCAAGGGTGCGGATGGCAAGGCTGTGGAATGCGATACCTATGTTTCGGGAGAGTATATGGAGATTGAGGGCCGTGATTGTATGGTGATTACTGTACATGATATAACCCGCTTGAAGCAGGTTGAAGTTGAGTTGAGACAGGCAAGGGAAAAGGCAGAGAATGCCGATCGTTCCAAATCTGTCTTCCTTGCGAATATGAGCCATGAAATCCGGACACCTCTGAATGCGATTGTGGGGTTTTCGGAGCTATTGGCATCTGCTTCGTCAGAGGAAGAAAAGGCACAGTTCCTGGGGATTGTTCAAAATAACAATGAAATGTTGCAGCAGTTGATCGCCGATATTCTGGACTTGTCAAAAATAGAAGCGGGAACACTGGAGTTTGTTTTTTCGGACATAGATATCAATCAACTGATGTCAGACCTTGAACAGCAGTTCCGCATGAGGCTGAAAGAACAGGGATCGGCGGTACAGGTTATCCGTGAAACACCCCCGGAAGGCTGTGTGATGCATATGGACAGGAATCGTCTGGCTCAGGTTATTGCTAATTTCATGACGAATGCCATGAAGTTTACTGACGAAGGAAGCATAACCTTGGGTTACAGGACTAATGAAGATGGCTTTTATTTTTATGTGAAAGACACCGGAAGTGGCATTCCTAAGGAGAAGCTGCCAACTATCTTTGACCGCTTTGTGAAGCTGGAACAGGAAAAGAAAGGCACAGGCTTGGGACTTTCCATCTGTCAGACCATTGTCAGTAAATTAGGTGGTAAGATTGGGGTAGATTCTGAAGTGGGCAAAGGTTCTACATTCTGGTTTACTTTGCCGCGTCTTATTTAAATATATTATTACAGATAGTTGTCCTGTTTTGTTTTTTATATATTATAAAAGTAACCCTTTTCCGGATTTTCAGTAAATCCTCTTTGGATTTTCAGTAAAACTTCGGGGGATTTTTACTAAAAATCCCCCGAAGTTTTACTGAAAATTTTCTCCCCTACCAGAGATAGCCCGTGACGGGATATGAAAGAATAACACCTTGAGAGAATAGGATCGTACATTAAATCTTTACAAATTGTGTAAAGGCCTATAAACGGGAATTTAGCGGACGTGTTTATGATTTCAGGCATGAACACGGATTCGGAATGCTATATTCTGCAAGTTCTGCCGGAATTATAAACTTATGTCCGATTTGTCAGAAAAAGTGGTCTAATTAACCTCTTATTAGGCTGTTGTTGAATGAAATTAATAAATAGTATGTAGTTTTGCACTCTGAATTCTCAACAGGAAGCATGAATAAAACATCTTTGTATAAATTTACTATTGTTGTGCCCATCTACAACGAAGAGGAGAATATTTCGGCTTTGGAAGAAAAGTTAGGTAAGTATCTTTCTCATGCTGCCTGTAAATCTTGCCTTTTGTTTGTCAATGACGGTTCATCCGACCGTAGTTTGGAAGGCATCAAGAAGATGTGCCAACAGAACCCCGATTTCTATTACATTTCCTATTCTCAGAACAAAGGCTTGAGTGCTGCCATTAAGGCAGGTATTGACGAAACGGAATCGAATTATGTGGGTTATATAGATGCTGACTTGCAGACCGATCCGGAAGATTTCAACCTGCTTCTGACTGACATCGAGCAATATACATTGGTGACAGGAATCCGGGCAAATCGCAAAGATTCGGGTTTCAAGAAGTTGCAATCGCGCATTGCCAATGGATTTCGTCGCCGGATGACACACGATGGTATGCAGGATACCGGTTGCCCTCTGAAGGTGATGCATACTGATGCTGCCAAACGCATACCATTCTTCACCGGGATGCACCGCTTTCTTCCCGCTTTGATTCTTCTTCAAGAAGGCGGAAGCGTCAGGCAGGTTCCGGTTCGGCACTATCCTCGCGTGGCAGGAGTTTCCAAATATCATTTGTGGAACCGTTTGGTGTCTCCATTCTTAGATTGCTTTGCTTACCGGTGGATGAAGAAACGATATATCAATTGTAGCGTTGCGGAACGAAATACTGTAGCATAGCTATGAATCAGCAGTGGATAGTTTTTGCCATAGGCTTTACGGCTCAGCTTTTCTTTTCGGCGCGTATATTGGTTCAGTGGTTGATGTCCGAACGGGCACGCAAGGTGCTTTCGCCTTCCTTGTTTTGGACGCTGAGCCTTGCAGGGGCATACTTTCTCTGCCTATACGGATGGCTGCGCCATGATTTTTCCATTGTGTTGGGACAGGTGATTTCCTATTATATTTATGTATGGAATCTGCGTGAAAAGGGAGTTTGGAATCGGTTGCACCGAGTGCTCAAGCTCTTGTTGCTGTTTACTCCGGTAGCAGCTCTCTTGTTTGCAATGCGAGATGCCGGTGCACTGGCAGACAGATTTTTTCATAATGAAGATGTTCCACTCTGGTTGTTGGTAGGCGGTTCGTTAGGGCAAGTCATTTTTACGCTCCGCTTCATTTATCAATGGCATTACTCTTATCGCCGCCACGAATCTGTGTTGCCGGCAGGATTCTGGATAATCAGCCTGACGGGTTCTTCTGCCATCATCGTTTATGGCATGATTCGTTTTGACCCTGTGCTCATCATCGGACAATCTTTCGGATTTGTGGCCTACATACGCAACTTATGTATATTGCATAGCCAAAAGGAGATACCTTCATGAAAAGAAAAGAATACATCATTTGCCTGTTTGTTTTCATAGCTTTGCTGCCTCTATTGGTCTTTAGGGATTTTACGCCATCCAACGAACTCCGCTATCTGAGCATCGCCGACGAGGCTTTGCGGCAGGGAAATCTCTTTGCCTTCACCAACCATGGCGTTCCGTATGCCGACAAGCCTCCTCTCTATCTGTGGATTGTCATGCTGGGCAAGGTCTTGTTCGGAAGTCATCAGATGTGGTTTCTTTCTCTGTTTTCTCTGTTGCCGGCATTTGGGTGTACCTTGTTGATGGACAGGTGGGCGAAAGAGGAAATATCTTCGGGCTATCGTTCTGCCGCCATGCTGATGCTGATGAGTTGCGGGATGTTTTTGGGTACGGCGGTCATTTTGCGCATGGATATGCTGATGTGCTGGTTTATCTTGCTTTCACTTCATACTTTCTATCGGATGTGCCATGATGAGAGTTTTGCGCATAGCCGGGGAAAATGGCTTTTTCCGCTTTATGTATTCTTGGCTCTATTCACCAAAGGGCCGTTGGGATTTCTTATTCCTCTTATCTCTACGTTGGTTTATCTGATGTTTGCCAAGAAGTGGCGGACGCTGGTAATCTATTGGGGCTGGCGCACTTGGTGTTTGTTGCTTGGAGGGTGTCTCCTGTGGTTTGGAATGGTTTACTTTGAAGGCGGAGAAGCTTACCTGCAAAACCTCCTGATACATCAGACCGTGGATAGAGCTGTAAACTCGTTTGCCCATAGTCGGCCTTTCTATTATTATCTTTATTCCATGTGGTATTGCATGATGCCCTGGTCGCTGTTGACGGGCGGAATCATCATTGCTTCCTTGTTTTTCAAGAAGCATTGGCAAAGTTCGTTGAGTCGATTCTTTCTTACGGTAATCGGGTGTACACTGGTCATCTTGTCATTCATCAGCTCGAAGATAGACATCTATCTGATACCTGCCTACCCCTTCATCATTTATTTAGGGGTTATTAGCTTGCAGCGCATGAGGCGGAACGGATGGATGGTTTGTGCGGTGGCAATCCCTGCTCTGGCATTTGTAGCTGTTCTTCCGGTGTTTTGTGTGTTTGCATCTATGCCGGAGTTCAGTTACCTGCGGCATGGATTTTTTTATGCCACTGCCGTGATACTTACGATGACGGGGGTGGCCTCTTTGTATCTTTTGTTTCGTTATCGTGCCATGCCCAAGACATTGCGCCTGATGAGCGTGGGGCTGTTTTTCGCTCTGTTTGTAGGCGGATGGGGTATCCCGCAAATCAACGACCGCTTGGGATATGGAGTTTTGTGCCGCAAGTCGGTTGCTATTGCTGCCCGTCACAGGATAAAAACATTCGGTGTATGGCATCTGTCCCGGCCGGAGAATATGGATGTGTATCTGCATCGCGAGGTTAAGATATTGCCTTCGGACGATGTACTGCCATCCGGTTTGACTGACATGATTTTGATGCTTCCACAAAAGGAAGCGGAGAAAATTGTTCATTGCAAGGAGAAATATCAGGTAGGTGAGAACGCCATTGTTGTGTTATAAACAAATGAAATAGTTAAATGACAACTCATAATCAGTCTCATATTCTTGTTACCGGTGCTGCCGGATTTATTGGTTCACAATTGGTCAACGCCTTGCTGAAGCAGGGCTACAACGTGACGGGCATGGATAATATCAATTCCTATTATGACACTTCATTGAAGTATGCCCGGTTGCTATCTGCCGGTATCGTACAAGAGGAAATACATGACGGAAGGCCTGTAGTCAGTACCATTTTTCCTGCATATCGGTTTATCAAAATTGATCTGGCCGATCGTGTAGCTATGGAACGGTTGTTTGAAAACGAGAACTTTGACATAGTGGTGAATCTCGCCGGTCAGCCCGGGGTCAGGTATTCAATAGAAAATCCATACGCTTATGTAGAGTCCAATATATTGGGCTTTCTTAATGTGCTGGAAGCATGCCGTCACTATGCGGTAAAACATTTGTTATATGCCAGTTCGAGTAGTGTTTATGGCATGGACGATAATGTTCCTTATAGTGAAGACGACAAAACCGACCATCCTGTGAGCCTTTATGCAGCTACCAAAAAGTCGAACGAACTGATGGCATATGCTTATAGCAAACTTTACGGAATTCCTGTCACCGGACTTCGTTTCTTCACTGTCTATGGTCCGTGGGGGCGGCCGGACATGGCTCCCTACCTTTTTATGAAGGCCATTCTTGACGGGAAGTCCATCAAAGTGTTCAACCATGGCAACCTGTCTCGCGATTTTACCTACATAGATGACATTGTAAACGGACTTTTACTACTGATAGAACATCCTTCGGAAGAAGCTATTCCTGCACGGGTATATAATATCGGTCATGCTTCTCCTGTCAAATTGCTTGATTTCATATCTGCCATCGAGTGTGTTACTGGGCACAAGGCGGTCATGCAGATGGAAGATATGCAACCGGGAGATGTCTATTGCACCTGCGCCGATGTGTCTCATCTGCATCACGATTTCGGTTATAGTCCGGAGGTGTCTATGGAGGAAGGAATCGGCTGTTTTTATGATTGGTTCAAAGCGTATCACCATTTACAATGAGTTTGGGAGTGTGCTGGGCAAGCAAAAAATTATCAGGTGATATAACGCCGCAAGGTCTTCTTAAAAAAAAGTAATAACATTGCTTTACCGATATATTTCCGTAATTTTGCGACTCCAAATTAAACCTAAAGACTTGCATGACTGCAATAAAGGATGATTATTATCACGTCGGGCTTACGGATGAAGAAGTGCGCAAGAGTCGCGCCGAACATGGTGTCAATGTGTTGACTCCCCCTAAACGTCCTTCCCTATGGAAGTTGTATCTGGAGAAGTTTGAGGATCCGGTGGTCAGAGTATTACTGTTGGCTGCCTTTTTCTCCCTGATGATTTCCATTATAGAAAATGAGTATGCCGAAACAATTGGCATTATCGCTGCCATTTTGTTGGCTACAGGCATCGGCTTTTTCTTTGAATATGATGCCAGCAAGAAGTTTGACCTGCTGAATGCGGTGAACGAGGAGACTTTGGTGAAAGTGATTCGTAATGGGCATGTGCAGGAAATTCCCCGTAAAGATGTAGTGGTGGGAGACATTGTTGTATTGGAAACGGGTGAGGAGACACCTGCGGACGGCAAGCTTTTGGACGCCATATCTTTACAGGTAAACGAGTCGAACCTGACAGGTGAACCGGTTGTTACGAAGACTGTTGTGGAAGCCGAATTCGATGATGAAGCGACTTATGCCTCAAACCGTATTCTACGTGGTACTACCGTGGTTGACGGACATGGAACCATGTGTGTGGACGCTGTGGGTGATACAACGGAAATTGGAAAAGTGGCACGCCAAAGCACAGAGCAGAACACGGAACCTACCCCCCTGAACATACAGTTAACCAAGTTGGCCAATCTTATCGGAAAGATAGGATTTTCTGTGGCTGCTTTGGCTTTTCTGATCTTTTTTGTCAAGGATGTTGTTCTGATTTATGATTTCTCATCATTCCATACCTTCCGCGACTGGTTGCCGGCTTTGCAGGACACGCTGCGTTACTTTATGATGGCGGTAACGCTGATTGTGGTCGCTGTGCCCGAAGGTCTGCCGATGAGCGTGACTCTCAGCCTGGCACTGAACATGCGCCGTATGCTTTCTACCAATAATCTGGTTCGTAAGATGCATGCCTGCGAAACGATGGGGGCAATTACCGTTATCTGCACGGATAAGACGGGCACGTTGACACAGAATTTGATGCAAGTACATGATTCTGATTTTTATGGATTGAAAAATCGGAGAGAAATAGGAGATGATGACCTCAGTAAGCTGATAATGGAAGGTATAAGCGTTAACTCCACTGCTTTTCTTGAAGAATCTGCTGCTGATGAAAAACCGAAGGGTATGGGCAATCCTACGGAAGTGGCGCTACTTTTGTGGCTGAACGGTCAAGGTAAAGATTACTTGGCCTTGCGCGAAGACGCAAAGGTGATCGACCAGTTGACCTTTTCTACCGAACGTAAGTTTATGGCTACTTTGGTACATTCTCCTCTGATGAAGAAAAAAGTCCTGTACATAAAAGGCGCTCCTGAAATAGTGCTGGGCAAGTGCAAGGACGTTCTTCTTGGGGATAAGCGGGTGGATGCGGTGGAATATCGTTCTACGGTGGAAGCGCGGTTGCTGGACTATCAGAATATGGCAATGCGTACGCTCGGATTTGCTTTTAAGGTTGTGGATGAAGCTGAAGCAGAGGACTGCGTGTCATTGGTTGCCCGGAATGATTTGTCGTTTTTGGGTGTGGTGGCCATCAGTGATCCGATTCGTCCGGATGTGCCTGCCGCGGTGGCCAAATGCAGGTTGGCAGGCATCGGAGTAAAGATAGTAACGGGAGATACACCGGGAACGGCTACGGAAATAGCCCGGCAGATCGGTTTGTGGAAACCGGAAGATACGGAGCGCAACCGGATTACGGGAGCAGCTTTTGCCGACCTGACAGATGAAGAGGCCCTGGAGCGCGTGATGGACTTGAAAATAATGTCGCGTGCACGCCCCACGGATAAGCAACGTCTGGTGCAACTGCTGCAACAGAAAGGCGCGGTGGTAGCCGTGACAGGCGACGGAACCAACGATGCTCCCGCATTGAACCATGCGCAAGTGGGACTCTCGATGGGTACGGGAACTTCCGTGGCAAAAGAGGCGAGTGATATTACTTTGCTGGACGACTCGTTCAACAGTATCGGCACTGCCGTAATGTGGGGACGCTCCCTGTATAAGAATATCCAGCGTTTTATTGTGTTTCAGTTGACAATAAACTTTGTGGCATTGTTCATCGTGTTGATGGGATCTTTGGTGGGTACTGACCTGCCTTTGACTGTCACTCAGATGTTATGGGTGAACCTGATTATGGACACCTTTGCGGCATTGGCATTGGCTTCTATTCCTCCCAGTGAGAGTGTGATGAAAGAGAAGCCTCGTAAGAGTGACGATTTTATCATAACCAAATCCATGAGATATTATATTTTGGGCATGGGCATGCTGTTCCTGATATTGCTGATGGGCATGCTGTTCTGGTTCAATCACGCAGAGGGAGGCATGACCACCCGCCGCCTTACGGTCTTTTTTACATTTTTTGTCATGCTGCAATTCTGGAACCTTTTCAATGCGCGTGTGTTCGGCACGTCGGATTCGGCGTTCAGGGGAATTTCCAAATCTTATGGCATGGAGTTGATTGTATTTGCCATTTTGGGAGGACAGATACTCATCGTGCAGTTCGGTGGAACTGTATTCCGTACAGAACCGCTTGATTTCATGACTTGGATAACGATTATTGCTTCTACCTCTTTTGTCCTATGGGCAGGTGAATTTATACGTCTCCTCCGACGTTTAACGCAGAAATAGAAAGATGAAGAGAAAAGGAATTAAAAACCTTATTATTGATTTTGGCGGTGTCTTGATAGATCTGGACCGCCAACGGTGTATAGAGAATTTTAAAAAACTTGAATTGCCTGATGTAGAAGTGATGCTGGACTTGTATCACCAGCAGGATTTCTTCCGGAAGTATGAGAAGGGATTGATTTCCAGTGCTGAATTCCGCGATGTGATTCGTGGAAAAATAGGCAAGGCAGTAACTGATGCACAGATTGATGAAGCTTGGAACAGTTTTTTGATCGGTATTCCGGAATACAAGTTGGATTTATTGTTGAGGCTGCGTAAGGATTATGTGGTCTATCTGTTGAGCAACACTAATGACATCCACTGGCAATGGTCGTGCCGGAATGCGTTTCCCTACAAGACCTTCCGGGTGGAAGATTATTTTGAGCATATCTACCTTTCTTATGAGATGAGAATGGCTAAACCGGATGCTGAGATTTTTCAGAAAGTGTTGAATGATACCGGTATTTCTCCCGGAGAGACTCTTTTTATCGATGATTCTGAAGACAATTGCCGGACGGCGGAGGCATTGGGAATCTTTACTTATACTCCTAAAGCCGGTGAAGACTGGAGTTTCCTTTTTGAGAAACGGCAATCTGCTGCTCCGGCGGGGTGGCTAAATCATAATCTCTCGTGCGGTTAGTTTGCGAAACGTCAGATATTGTTCTCCGGCCGAGCATAGCTACCATCGGCTTTTTTGATGGGGTGCACCGGGGACATCGCTACTTGATAGAACAGGTATGCGAGGTTGCTGCCATGCGCGGTCTTGCCTCGGCAGTCATTACTTTCCCCATACATCCGCGCCAAGTGATGTGTTCTGATTATCATCCTGCATTATTGACTACCTGTGACGAGAAAATTTCGCTGCTTGCCGAAACCGGGATAGATTATTGCATGATGCTTGATTTTACTCCGGAGGTGGCACGGCTTTCGGCGCGGCAATTTATGGCTGTATTGAAGGAGCGCTATCTGATAGAAGTTTTGGTGATAGGTTATGACCATCGGTTCGGGCACAATCGCAGTGAAGGTTTTGATGACTATGTGCGCTACGGCAAGGAATTGGGCATTGAGGTGCTCCTTGCGCATGCATATTATTATAATAAGGAGAAAACCGGATCAACGGTCAGTTCCTCCCTCATTCGCCATCTGCTGCTGAAAGGAAATGTATCCGCAGCCGCCGAATATTTGGGGTATGGCTTCTTTTTGGGAGGCACGGTGGTGGGCGGCTATCAGGTGGGGCGTAAAATAGGATTTCCTACGGCAAATCTCCGTGTCGATAGTCCTGATAAGATCATTCCTTCCGATGGGGTATATGCCGTTTATGTGTCTTTGGACGGAATGAGATACGGGGGCATGCTGAGTATCGGTTATCGCCCTACTCTTGCCAATGGTACTGACCGTAGCATAGAGGTTAATATCTTCCATTTTGATGCCGATATTTATGACCGTCCAATGCAAGTTTCCTTTGTGCGCTATATGCGTCCGGAACAGAAATTCAATACGGTTGAAGAGCTTATAGCCCGCATCCGCCGGGATGAGGAAGAGATTAATTCCGTGCTTTCCATGAGTACCTCCAGTATCCGGCAAGAGCGATAAGCAGTCAGTTTTGAGGGGCAAGGTCGTGGAGATGAACTGATTGATTCGATGCAGTGGTGAGCCTCTTCCGAAGTCTTGCCACTTTGCTGGCAAAATAAGTATGAATCTATCAGTGGCTTATGTCTTATGACATCTTAGCTTGCAGCCCGGTGCTTCTTGCCGGTATAGTACATTCGCAATATATTTGTTTGGCACAGTTTTCTAATTCCTCTGACGGGTGGTTTTTATATGCATTTATTGTAAAACATCTGTTTTTTATTGTTTTTCGATAAATTTTTTCTGTTTTCCTTTGTAGATTAAAAAATAAGTGTTTCCTTTGCATATCGAAAAACGATAAATGATTATCGAGAAACAAAAATAATGACTTAAAGTAATAGGAGGAAACAGTATGAAAACTTTAGTAATGACAGCAATCTTCGCAATGACAGCAATGGTTAACGCTTTGGCAGGTAACGAGGCCAAGAATTTTGCCTATAACACGGAGACGGATGGTAGCCAGGTGAAAACGCAAACCGTATATAAGTTAAAAGACGGCAAGTTTCTTGAAAACCATCTGAAGTATAGTTTTGAGTACGATGCCCAAGGCCGTGTGGTGAAGAAAGAGGCGTTGAAGTGGAATGAAACAGATTGTACCTATGAACGTTACTTCTGCCTGAACTACAATTACACGGAAGCAGGTGTCGATGTGGTATATGCTTTATGGAACAAGCAGACAAACAGCTATGGTAATGTGAAAGAAAAGGCTGTCTATATGCAGGAAGGTGTCAATGTGAACTATCAAAGTTATCGTTGGAATGAAAAGGAGGGCAGTTGGAATATGTTGGTAGAACACCGCATCGTCAAGGATGAGGATGTACGGCTGATTGCCAATAGATAGGAGAAGTATCATGGGAAGAAAAGGGATGAAAAGAGATTGGATTATGAGAAAAGCATTCATGAGTATAACGCTTTTGGTATTGTCGCTTTCTACATTAATGATGTTGATGGTGGGAGTTGTTGCCACAGCCTGACGAAAAGACAGCGAAAATATGTATCTTTGCACGCTTTTAAAAGAAATGGAACGATGAAGACATCGATTAAATTGGTTTTGATTAACTTTCTGATGCAGATATTGGGAGCGATGCTTGCTGCACCCTTCGGGTTGATATATGGCTATGTCGTTTACGGCCGGTTGGGTGTAGCTGAAGTGCAGCCCATATTCATGGGGCTGGCAATGCTGTTCGGCTTTCTGTTCATGGGGATTTTCTTGTGGCGTGCAGGCTATCTGAAAAACGACGGGCGTCTATATTCGCCCGTATCGGTTCTTTATTTGGCGGTAAGTCTGGTGGCAGGGGCCTCTGCCATCTTCTTGGTGGATTTTGTGATGTCCGGTCTTAGCTTCTTGCCGGATTGGATGCATTCTACCTTTGATGTCCTGCAATCCAATGTTCTGGGATTGCTTTGCATTACATTGCTGGGTCCCATTCTGGAAGAACTCTTGTTTCGTGGTGCTGTCACAAAAGTGCTGCTTCATAAATATAGTCCCTGGACGGCAATCTTACTTTCGGGATTGATTTTCGGAATTTTCCATATTAATCCTGCGCAAGTGGTGGGTGCTTGTCTTTCGGGTTTTCTTTTTGCCTGGCTCTATTATCGGACAGGCAGTCTGATTCCCGGCATTTTGATTCATATTCTGAATAATACGTTGAGTGTTTGCCTCAGTGTGGTTTATCCTGATGTGGAAAATACACATGAACTTTTGGGGGATCCGGCTTATTTGATTTGTTTGCTGGTTGCTATCCTGCTGTTGCTGCTTTCGCTGATGATTCTGAATAAATATAAACTACCTGATACTAATATAACAATAACTGAATTATGAAAAGACGATTGAACATCCTGTGTGTGATTGTGCTGCTGGTGCTGAGCTATTCGGTACTGGAGACGGGATATACTTTTTTTCTTGGGGCCAAGGCAGGTGCGGAGGCCGGAATGGAAATAGAGAAGGATAACTCTGCTCCTGCGGACTATATGAAGCTGATGAATCTGCGAAGCATAGGCCTGACACCGCATGATCTTTCTGTAAAAGGTATTCTTGCCGATTCTGTTTGCAATGACAAGGACGGTTTGTATGTACCCGTATCTTATTCTTCTATGGTAGTCAGTGTGGACACTCATGCTCCCGTTTGGGAAAGGGTAATAAACGTACTGTTGGTATATCTGCATTTAGGTTTGTCTATTTGGGCTGTCGTGCTGTTCATTCGTCTGATTATTTCCATCAATAAGTCCGACATCTTTAACTGGCGTAACGTGCGCCGCTTGCGACGTTTGGGCATAGCTCTGATTCTTGGTTTTTGTTGTGTGTTTATGGGAGCCTATCTTGATCTTGTTACTGTTCGCGAGGCCTTCTCGCTCCGTGGCTACGATTTAAGCATCTCCGAGATGGTGAGTATCACCACCTTGGTGCTTGGGCTTTGCTCGCTGATAGTGGGCGAGGTGTTTGCTATCGGGCTGAAGATGAAAGAGGAGCAGGAGTTGACGATTTAACGGAACAGGAGGAAATTGATTATGAAAGAAATGTCAAAAAGTATAATTCTTTGTTACCTG
This sequence comes from Bacteroides helcogenes P 36-108, assembly GCF_000186225.1. NCBI lineage: Bacteria > Pseudomonadati > Bacteroidota > Bacteroidia > Bacteroidales > Bacteroidaceae > Bacteroides > Bacteroides helcogenes. Next base: position 1,261,885 of record NC_014933.1, read on the forward strand.
CTTTCGGCTTTTATAGCCGGATTGTATGGGTATTTTATCTATGCGGAAGGTTCCCGTGTCGTAGATTATGTCTTTCAGAACTTTTCTACGGAGTCAGAGTATAGGCTGGTGGCAGATCTGGACTCAAAAACCGGTTATCATTATACGGATTCATTGACCAATATAAAATCGGGCGAAGTGCTGCCCGTGCGTTATGAAAAGATGAGAACGGGATTCATGGCATTGGATGTTCAGCGGATTCCGCTTTGGGTCAGGGCAGTGGGATGCCTGTCTGGTATGCTGCTTTTTGCCTATGTGGTTTATTCGATAGGGTTGACCCGCAATTTCTTGAGAAATGTCCGTGAACGGCGGGTTTTCACCTTTGAGAATGTGCGTTTGTTGCATAGGCTGGGATTGGTATTGGTCGGTGTCTGGTTTTTTAGTTTCCTGTTTGCCTATATGGATTATTGGGGGACAAGCTCTTTGATTGATTTTGAAAACTACCGTCTGGAGTTTAACGGGATATCCTCCTTGTTATATCTGATGGCGGGTGCTTTCTCGTTGCTGGGTGCGGAGGTGTTCCATATAGGGCTGAAGATGAAAGAGGAGCAGGAGTTGACAATTTAACGAAGAAGAAAACGGATTATGAATAAAATCAGAATATGGGCCTTGTTGGCTTTGCTTGTATTTGTGGGTAGTGTGGTTACAGATATGTTCAGCGGCTTTATGGAAGGTTGGAGTGAAGCAGGCGATCAAAAGAGTTTTCATTCATTGTCTCCTGTTTCGCTTTCGGTGAAGGCGGATGGAACGTTGCCTGCCGATACATTGTTCAGTGCGGCGCAGGGCACACCGATGTTTTACAGTACAAATGAGGTGACGGTACAGGGCTTTCATAGTGCGAAGTGGCGGTGGATGTCCTTTCTGGTGCTTCCCATAGTGTTGTTTGCCCTTTATGGCTTTTATTGTGTGGCGCGATTGGTACTTTCTGTCACGAAAGGGGAGGTGTTTGTGCGTAAGAATGTACGCAGAATGCGCTTTTTTGTCTATTCATTGATTGCTGTAGGTCTTGTATTCGAGTTGCAAGGATGGGGTATTTATCGGGATTTGGCGTCGCAGATTCAACTGGAGGGGTACGAGGTATTACCTTACTCTTTTAAGTACAGTTGGTTTAATTATATGTTGTTGGCGCTTTTCACGGAGATATTTGCCGTTGGAGTGAAGATTAAGCAAGAACAGGACCTGACCATTTAAATGAAAGGAGGAGTGTGATATGAAGAGAAGTGTGAAATATGGTCTGTATTTTTTTGTCGGACTGGTTGCGGTTTTGTTGTTGGCAAGTATTGTCTATTTTCTCATCTTGTTTCCTACCTTTGAGGGTAAGTGGAAGGTCTATATCGTAATGCCGTGGATGTATCTGTGTATATATGGTTATTACCGGTTGACAAAACAATACACTGACTGGTGGTGTGAGTGGGAAAAGAATAGTTGATAAATAGAAAACAATTATATGATAATAGTAAACCTTGACATTATGATGGCCAGAAGAAAGATATCTTTGGGCGAACTGGCGGAGAAGATTGATATTACGCCCGCCAATCTTTCTATTCTTAAAACGGGAAAAGCCAAAGCTATCCGTTTTTCTACGTTAGAGGCAATCTGTAAAGTATTGGATTGCCAGCCGGGTGATATATTGGAATATCAGGAAGGAGAGGAATAAAAAGGAGCGATTACAACGCTCCTTTTTAGAGACAGTCCATGACTGTTATTTCCCTTCCTTTGCCTTGAATGCCAGTGCATACATCCGCATCTGTTTTACCATGGAGAGCAGTCCGTTGCTGCGGGTAGGCGAAAGATGCTCTTTCAAGCCTATCTTCTCGATGAAATAAAGGTCGGTGCTCAATATCTCGTCCGGCGTATGTCCCGAAAGGACTTTGATGAGCAGAGAAATGATGCCTTTCACAATCAGTGCATCGCTTTCTGCCTGGAAAACGATTTTCCCGTTCACGTTATCCGCTTGCAGCCATACGCGGCTCTGGCAACCTTCTATCAGATTTTGTTCCGTCTTGTATTTTTCATCGAGTGGGGCCTGCTCGTTACCCAAGTCAATGAGGAGCTGGTATCGGTCCATCCAATCGTCAAAATCATTAAACTCGGCGATTACTTCATCTTGTACTTCGTTGATGCTCATCTTTAAATTTATTATTTGGCTATTTCAAATTATATTATTTCCGGCTGTTTGTACCGGTCTCTTTCATTTTTCGTTGTAAATCACCTCCAGCACAGTTTGCCCTACTGCATTGAGCGTATTTTTGTCAATGATATCCATGTTGTCATCGTGGGTATGCCAGAAGTCCCCGAAACCGGTATCGGAGTTAGGATCTAAATTGATAATATCCACACATGGAATCTGACGGAGGTTATATACATATATATGGTCGTCGGTCACTTCGGTTCCCTGCTCTTTGATGAAAGTATTGCCAAAACCCAGACGGTGTGCGGTGTCCCATATTTTCTTGACATATTTTCCTGCGGTTCTTTGAGAGAACTGTTCTTTGTAGAAAGTGGCATTCTTGCCGCCTACCATATCAAGCAGAATTCCGAAGCGGGCGTTGTAGCCCTCTACATGTGGCATGCGTCCCCAATATTGCGAACCCAGACACCAAGTATCTTTTTTATATTCTCCTTTGTAGAAAGAAGGGATGCCATAGTCTTCAGCGTCAAAGAAGATGATATCTATGCCGATAGCCGGAGCTTGCTGTTGCAACAGCCGGGCTATTTCAAGCAGTACTCCCACACCGCTGGCTCCGTCGTTTACTCCGAGAATCGGAGTCCTGTGGCTCTTTTCGTCAGTGTCCTGGTCGGCATACGGTCGGCTGTCCCAATGGGAACAAAGGAGAATGCGCCTTTTATTCTCTGGATTGTATGAACCGATAATGTTGCGAGCTTTCAGGATAGTATTGTCGTATGCCACCAAATCTGCCTTCTGGTTATAAACCTTTGCTCCTAATTCTTCCAGTTTATTGGCTAAAAAATTTCCGCACGCCTTGTGGGCAGTCGTGTTGGGTACACGCGGCCCGAAATCAGCTTGAGCCTGTATGTACAGATAAGCGCTGTCGGCATTGAATCGGGGCACATTGACAATGCCTTTTGTTGCATTCTCTTCATTGTCACCGTCAGACTTGCGGCTGTTGTTGCTGCATGACACCATTGCTACGACCAGTAGCAAGAAAAGGGGAATGAATAATGTATAATTCCGTTTCATTGTTTCTTTGTATTAAAACTTAATTTGACTTCTTTTTGGTTTACTTCCAAAGTGACTTTTGCTCCATTGATCAAAGGAACATTCATCGTGACATGTCCTACGGGAAAATTGAAACACACCGGATAGTCGTATTCTTTTAATAGATCAGCCAATGCGCCATACAGATCTTTTCCCAAGGACTTGTTCTCTTCATATTCGGTGAACTGTCCGATAACGAGGCCCGACAACTTTCCAAGTACACCACCCAATTTCAGGTTGTACATCATGCGTTCCACAGCATGTGGACGTTCGCCTATGTCTTCGATGAAAAGGATGGTTCCTTCAGCGGGTATGTCGTATGGGGTTCCGCGCAGCCCGTAAAAGACAGATAGATTGCCGCCACGCAAAACACCCTCTCTCTTTCCTTTATGATTGAGTTTGTGCGCCGGACAGATATAACTGAATGGCTCTTTGCCGGTAAATGCGTCTCCGAACAAGATATCTTTTAAAGCCAGTGTGCAAAAGTCATCCTCCGGTTCTACCGTCAGATGTCGTGCCATGGGAGCATGCAGTGTTGCAAAGTTATTCTGTTGGAATTCGTTGTGCAAGGCTGTGATGTCGCTGAAGCCAATAAGCCATTTGGGATGTTCTTTAAATCTGGTAAAGTCTGACTTGCCCACCAAATGTACAGCCCCATAGCCGCCACGACTGCAAAGTATGGCTTTGGCTTTTTCATCATCCATGGCTTCCTGCAAATCTTCCAGACGTTGTTGGATGCTTCCTGCATAAGTTCCGTGTGCATTGCCGGCATGTTTGGCTATAACAACCTCCAGCCCCCAAGACTTCAGGCGTTTGTCGGCCCCTCTTAAAAAGGACTTATCTATTTTGCCGGAAGGAGAAAGGATAATGATGCGGTCGCCCTCTCTCAAATATGGAGGAAAAATAAGATTACTCATAGACTACCATTTATATTTTCAGCAAAAATACACAATTCACCAAAGATTACACAGACAAACACAGATTTTTAAGAAAGAAGAACCTTTGTGTTAATATGTGGCTATACCTCAAATGTAAAAAACAGAAATATTCCGTACACTGCTAAATCTGTGGCGGACTTGTCAAAATGATATTAAACATATAAAATTTCACCATCTGTTATGCTGCTTTTTTCGGCATTTTTTCAGATATTTGCTGAAAATCTAACGTTATGGAACCGATACGGAACTTTGATCAGTTAACCGATCACCTGAAAACATTGAATAAAAGAAAGCGCATTGCAGTGGTTTGCGCTAATGATCCTAATACGGAATATGCCATTTCCCGTGCATTGGAAGAAGGAATTGCAGAATTCCTGATGATTGGTGATTCTGCCATTCTGGAAAAATATCCGACTCTGAAAAAATATCCCCGGTACGTCAAGACTTTGCATGTGGAAGACCCCGATGAGGCTGCACGCGAAGCGGTCCGTATCGTTCGCGAGGGCGGAGCGGATATTCTGATGAAAGGAATCATTAATACGGATAATTTGCTTCACGCTATTCTGGACAAGGAAAAAGGCTTGTTGCCTAAAGGCAATGTGCTGACCCATCTGGCGGTGATGCAGATACCCACGTATGACAAACTTCTGTTTTTCTCGGATGCGGCCGTCATTCCGCGCCCTACGTTGCAGCAACGCATTGAGATGATTTGGTATGCTATCCGTACCTGCCGTCATTTTGGTATTGAGCAACCTCGCATTGCACTTATCCATTGCACGGAAAAGGTCAATGCTAAATTTCCTCATTCATTGGATTATGTGAATATTGTGGAACTGGCGGAAGCCGGAGAATTTGGTGATGTCATTATTGACGGTCCTCTTGATGTAAAAACGGCTTGTGAGAAAACAAGTGGTGACATTAAGGGAATTGTTTCTCCGATCAACGGAGAAGCGGATGTTTTGATATTTCCTAATATTGAATCGGGAAACGCTTTCTATAAGGCCGTTTCTCTATTTTCTCATGCCGATATGGCGGGATTGCTTCAAGGCCCCGTTTGTCCGGTTGTATTGCCATCGCGTAGCGATTCCGGCTTGTCAAAGTATTATAGTATTGCCATGGCCTGCCTGACCAGTACCGGAAATCTGTAAAACAGACTTTAATCGTCTAATCGTAAAATCGTAAATAATGAAGGTACTTGCTGTCAATCCCGGTTCTACCTCTACAAAAATAGCCGTTTATGAAGATGAGACACCTCATCTACTTCGCAATATACGCCATTCGGTAGAAGAACTGGCTGAATTTCCCCGTATTATCGATCAGTTTGAATTCCGTAAGAATTTGGTGATGGATGAGTTGAAAGCCAATGGCATCCCTTTTGATTTTGATGCCATTGTAGGTCGTGGAGGATTGCTGAAACCTATTCCGGGCGGGGTGTATGAGGTGAATGACGTGATGCTTGATGATATAGCCCACGCCATGAGAAGCCATGCATGTAATTTGGGCTGTCTTATTGCTTCGGAACTTGCAGCTCTCCTTCCTGATTGCCGTGCCTTTATTGCAGATCCCGGAGTGGTGGATGAGTTAGAGGAAATAGCCCGTATCACCGGTTCTCCGCTGATGCCTAAAATTACCATTTGGCACGCTTTGAACCAACGTGCCATAGCTCGGCGTTTTGCTGCTGAACAAGGAACTCGTTATGAAGATCTGGATCTGATAATCTGCCATTTGGGAGGTGGTATTTCTGTAGGGACACATTGTCACGGGCGTGCCATTGATGTGAACAATGCCTTGGATGGTGAAGGCCCTTTTTCACCGGAACGTGCCGGAACCCTTCCTGCCGGTCAGTTGATAGATCTTTGTAATTCCGGCCGTTATACCAAAGACGAACTGAAAAAACGTATCTCCGGGCGTGCCGGATTGACGGCTCATTTGGGTACTACGGATGTTCAGGCCATTGTCAGACGGATTGAAGAAGGTGATACACATGCTGAATTGGTGCTGAATGCTATGATTTATCAGATAGCCAGAAGCGTGGGTGCTGCTGCTACAGTTCTTTATGGCAAGATTGATGCCATTTTGTTGACAGGTGGCATGGCCTATTCCAATTATATTATTTCCCGTTTGGAGGAGCGTGTCTCTTTCCTTGCTCCTGTGTATGTGTATCCAGGAGAGGATGAATTGGAAGCATTGGCTTTGAATGCTTTAGGCGCTTTACGTGGGGAGTTGCCTATACAGGTTTATCAATAACTTTTGCTTCTTGCTGCCCTTATTACGGCAATACTCAGTCATAAAAAAAAACAAGAAAAAGGTCGTGGTAGAAATTTTTTTCTTATATCTTTGTTGCCGTGTTAAGTTAATAAATTGATTAAGGTCGATTTTTGACTGTTTCGGATCGGAAAGTATGGGGGTACTTTCCGATCTTTTTATATAAAAAGCGCCCGGTGGAAAATCAATTCCGCCGGGCGCTTTTGTATTGAATGGAGTAGGGAGCTTAGTCGTTTCTGTCTCGACGTTCGCGGCGTTCACCTCCTCTGTCGTTTCTGTCGCGGCGCTCGCCTCTTTCGGGACGTTCAACATAGCCTTCGGGTTTCGGAAGCAATACTTTACGAGACAGTTTGAACTTGCCGGTTTTCGGGTCAACCTCCAACAGTTTCACTTCTATTTCATCACCTTCTTTGATTCCGGCTTCTTCTACTGTTTCCAGACGTTTCCAGTCAATCTCGGAGATGTGCAGCAAGCCGTCTTTGCCGGGCAAGAATTCAACAAATGCACCGTAAGGCATGATGCTCCGCACTTTACCTTTATAGACTTCACCTACTTCGGGTACGGCTACGATGCCTTTGATCATGCGCATTGCGTCATCAATACATTGCTTGTTTGTTCCGGCAATCTCAATTCTACCCACATTGTCTATTTCCTCGATAGTGATGGTAGCACCGGTTTCTTCTTGCATACCCTGGATGATCTTTCCGCCGGGGCCAATGATGGCTCCGATAAATTCTTTGGGGATAGTCATCGTTTCGATACGCGGAGCATGTGGCTTCAGGTCTTCACGGGGTTCTGCAATGCATTCTGTGATTTTACCGAGAATAAATTCGCGCCCCTCTTTGGCTTGCAGCAAAGCTTTTTCCAGAATGTCATAAGTCAGTCCGTCACACTTGATATCCATCTGAGTGGCAGTGATGCCGTCTTTCGTCCCAGTTACCTTGAAGTCCATGTCACCCAAATGGTCTTCATCGCCGAGGATGTCAGACAGTACGGCATATTTTGCTTCGCCTGCATTTTTGATAAGTCCCATTGCAATGCCCGATACCGGCTTCTTGATTTTTACGCCGGCATCCATTAATGCCAGCGTCCCGGCACATACGGTAGCCATTGAAGAGGAACCGTTTGATTCGAGAATGTCGGAAACCACACGTACTACGTATGGATAGTCGGCAGGGATTTGTCCTTTCAAAGCACGCCATGCCAGATGCCCGTGCCCGATTTCACGACGGCCTACACCTCGTTGGGCTTTGGCTTCACCTGTAGAGAATGGAGGAAAGTTGTAGTGCAGCAGGAAACGTTCTTTTCCATGTTCCAGTACATCGTCGATAATCTTTTCGTCTAATTTTGTTCCCAAAGTAACGGTGGATAACGATTGTGTCTCACCACGTGTGAAGATTGCAGAACCGTGAGGTCCGGGCAGGTAGCTGGTTTCACACCAGATAGGACGGATTTCGGTAGTCTTGCGTCCGTCCAGACGCTTGCCTTCATCAAGAATGGAACGGCGCATTGCTTCTTTTTCTACATCGTGGTAGTAGCGGTCGATAAGTGCTGCTTTCTCTGCCAATTCCTCTTCAGAGAACTGAGCTTTGAATTCTTCACAGATAGCATCGAATGCATCCATGCGTTCGTGCTTATTCTTGTTGCCGGAAGCGGCAATAGCATATGCTTTTGCGTAACAAGCATCGTGAACAGCCTTGCGGAGTTCTTCGTCATTGACTTCATGGCAATATTCACGTTTGACGGTGGAGCCAACTTCTTCAGCCAGTTCCATCTGAGCTTTGCACTGAATCTTGATAGCTTCGTGGGCGGCCTTCATGGCTTCCAGCAAGTCCTGCTCTGAAACCTCGCTCATTTCGCCTTCCACCATCATGATATTCTCATAGGTAGCGCCTACCATGAGATCCATGTCGGCTTTTTCCAATTGCTCGAAAGTCGGGTTGATGACGAACTGGTTGTCGATACGTGCAACACGTACTTCGGAGATGGGGCCGTTGAACGGGATATCTGAAACGGCAAGTGCGGCGGAAGCTGCAAGTCCTGCCAATGCATCGGGCATGTCAACGCCGTCTGCCGAGAAGAGGATGATATTTACATATACTTCTGCGTGGTAATTGTCGGGGAATAGAGGGCGGAGAGCACGGTCAACGAGGCGGCAAGTGAGGATTTCGTAATCAGAAGCGCGTCCTTCACGCTTTGTAAAACCTCCGGGAAAACGTCCGAATGCGGAGAATTTTTCTTTGTACTCTACCTGTAACGGCATGAAATCTGTTCCGGGAACTGCGTCCTTGGCGGCACAAACAGTAGCAAGAAGCATGGTGTTGCCCATACGAAGCATTACAGAACCGTCTGCCTGTTTTGCCAGCTTTCCCGTTTCGAGCGTGATGGTTCTGCCATCGGGAAGCTCGATCGTCTTAACAATTGGATTAATCATAAAAAATGTTTTATCTATATTTTCTTTCAAAATTCGTGCAAAGGTACATATTTTATTCATGTAAAATGGTGGGAATGAGATAAAAAGTTTATATTTAGTTGTTTTTTGCAGTTTTCTATGTGTAAGATGCGTGGAAAATGCTTTGACTGAACTTGAAAAGACGTATATTTGCAGGCGATTCGGAAAGCGCTTTTCGGGCATAGGGAAAGAGAAAATAAGAGAAATAGAACAATCATGACCCTCTTCCTGTCTTCTCCCTACCAGGTCCCTACCAAGTCCTTACCTACTCCTTGTGCTTAGACAGGGAGAAGGTAGGGACCTGGTAGGGAGAAAGTAAGGAGGAAGTAGGGCGAAAACAGAAGAATGGGACAATTGAAATAAGCAAAATACATTTTAAGGATAAAACAAAACTAAAGATACGATATGAAGAAAATCTTTTTTATGGCATTTGTTGCGATTGCTTTGAGTGCATGTAACTCCGAACCGAAATTCAAGGTAGAAGGGGATATTTCGGGTGCTGACGGTAAGACGCTTTATCTGGAAGCTTCGGCTTTGGAAGGCATTGTCCCTTTGGATTCTGTAAAGTTGAAGGGTGGGGGATCGTTTGTTTTCAGGCAGGCTCGTCCCGTTTCTCCAGAGTTTTACCGCTTGCGAGTGGATGACAAGGTTATCAATTTCTCAATAGATTCTACTGAAACCGTGCAGGTAAAGGCTCCTTACACTGATTTTGCCACTTCATATACAGTGGAGGGATCTCCGAACAGCTTGAAGATAAAAGAACTGACTATGAAGCAAATTCTGCTTCAGGATAATGTAAATGCATTGCTGAAATCCATGCAGGGACATAAAATCAGTGCGGATGTATTTGAAGACAGTCTTGCCATACTGCTGAAAAACTACAAAAACGAGGTCAAAATCAATTATATTTTTGCTGCTCCCAATACGGCTGCTGCTTATTTTGCTCTGTTTCAGAAATTGAACAACTACTTGATATTCGACCCGTTGAATAGTAAGGACGACATTAAGTGCTTTGCTGCTGTAGCAACCAGCCTGAATAATTCTTATCCTCATGCCGACCGTTCAAAAAACCTCTATAATATTGTAATAAAGGGAATGAAGAACACTCGTATTGCCCAGCAGAAAGTGGTCGAACTTCCTGAATCGAAAGTCTCCGAAACAGGAGTGATTGAGATTAATCTGCGCGATATGAAGGGAAATGTCCGTAAATTGAGTGAATTGAAAGGTAAAGCAGTTATTTTGGATTTTACTATTTATCAGAGTGCAGTATCTGCTTCACACAATTATATGTTGCGCGATTTGTATGACAAATATGCCAGCCAGGGTTTGGAAATCTATCAGGTTTCTCTTGATGCTGATGAGCATTATTGGAAAACGACTGCCGACAATCTTCCGTGGATTTGTGTACGTGACGGAAATGGCGTCTATTCGGCAGTGGCTGCTTCCTATAACGTGCAAGGCGTTCCTTCACTCTTTCTTATAAATAAGAACAATGAGTTGAGTGCCCGTGGCGAAACTATCAAGGATCTGGAAACAGCAGTGAAAGCTTTGCTCTAACATGTTATAAATTAGAAGATTTCATTTAAATATGTTACAAAGCAGTATTTTTTGCTTGACACGCATTATTTAAAAGTCTATCTTTGCAAAGGAAAAATCGGAAAGAGGGTTCCAGCATGCTGACATGTTGGAATTCTTTTTTGTTTATAGTACCATTAAAAACTAATATAAATATTAAAGGAGGAAAAAAGTATGGCTTATATGTCGGAAGAAGGCTACAAGAAATTGATGGCTGAACTGAAACAATTGGAGACGGTAGAACGTCCTAAGATTTCGGCTGCGATTGCTGAGGCACGTGATAAGGGTGACTTGTCGGAGAATGCCGAATATGATGCGGCGAAAGAAGCGCAAGGAATGCTTGAAATGAAAATCAATAATTTAAAGCTGACGATAGCGGATGCCAAGATCATTGATGAGTCGAAGTTGAGTACGGACTCTGTGCAGATTCTTAATAAGGTAGAGCTGAAGAATGTGAAAAATGGTATGAAAATGACTTATACCATTGTTTCTGAAAGTGAGGCTAATCTGAAGGAAGGCAAGATTTCCGTGAATACTCCCATTGCACAAGGCTTGCTTGGTAAGAAGGTGGGTGATGTCGCAGAAATCAAAGTGCCGCAGGGCATGATTCATCTGGAAGTAATGAACATATCATTTTAATCGAAAGGCAAGTCCGTGAGGGGCTTGCCTTATTTTATAATAAACAGATAGCTATGGCAACAATATTCAGCAGAATTATCGCAGGTGAAATACCTTGCTATAAGGTGGCGGAGGATGATAAGTTCTTTGCCTTCTTGGACATTAATCCATTGGTGAAAGGTCATACATTGGTCGTTCCCAAGCAGGAAGTAGATTATATCTTCGATTTGGAAGACGAAGATTTGGCGGCAATGCATGTGTTTGCCAAGAGAGTGGCAGTTGCCATCGGTAAAGCATTTCCTTGCAAGAAAGTGGGTGAAGCCGTATTGGGCTTGGAAGTGCCTCATGCCCATATACATTTGATCCCTATGCAAAGTGAAAAGGATATGCTTTTCTCCAATCCTAAGCTGAAGCTTACGGATGGAGAATTCAAGGTTGTGGTGGAGGCTATCCGCGCGATGCTTTAAAAGGTTTATTTTCCTCCCCTAAATAAACAACGGCGGGAGTTGAACTGTTGTTCAACTCCCGCCGCATTCATTATTCTTGTTTGTCTCTTTTGGTCATTTTTCGTTCTTGATATTCATTCTTCATTTATATGTAGTCTTCTCCTAACTTGATTTGTGTGTCATTTACATATTTGCGGATAGCATGTTCTTCATCTTTCTTGCAGATGAGCAGCACATTATCAGACTCGGCGATAAGGTAGCCTTCCAATCCGTCAATGACAGCGAGTTTGTTGTTCGGCAGCACTACGATATTGTTTCTGCTGTTATATAGAAGCGATTGGCATTTCAGGGTTACATTGTCGTTTCTATCCTTGGGAGACAAGTCATAGAGCGAGCCCCATGTTCCTAAATCAGACCAACCGAAATCACCTAATGATACATAAACATTATCGGCTTTTTCCATGATTCCGAAGTCGATGGATACATTCGGGCAGGCAGGGAAGTTTTCATCTATGAACTTCTTTTCATCGGGAGTTCCATATACATTCTTTCCCGGGGCCAATTTGGAGGCTAATTCGGGAAGAAGGGTTTCGCCTGCCTTGATAATAGTATTTACATTCCACATGAAAAGGCCGGAATTCCAATAAAACTCACCGCTTTCCACGAATACTTTTGCCAATTCAAGCTCCGGCTTTTCAGTGAAGGTTTTCACTTTGTAGAAATTCTCGCCGGTAGGTTCCGCTATTTGTATGTAGCCATACCCTGTTTCAGGACGATTGGGCTTGATTCCGAGAGTTAGCAGTTTGTCTGTTTGCGAAACAAAGGTCAGCCCTTTTTCAATAGCAGCCAGAAATTCATTCTCTTTTAATATAAGGTGGTCCGAAGGAGCTACTACGATATTGGCATTTGGATTCAAGGCTCGGATATGATAGGCTGCCCATGCAATGCAGGGAGCCGTGTTTCTACGTGTCGGTTCCAATAATATTTGTTCGGCTCTGAGTTCTGGAAGTTGCTCTTTTACGAGGTCGGCGTATAAGTCATTTGTGACGATTAGTATGTTTTCTACAGGGATTACCTTGCTGAAGCGGTCGAAAGTCTGTTGCAACAATGAACGCCCTGTACCAAAGAAATCCAAAAACTGCTTAGGAAGCGTCTTGCGACTGAACGGCCAAAAACGGCTGCCGATTCCTCCGCCCATAATTACACAGAAATTATCCTTATTGGTTACCATATTATTTATTTTAAAAGTTTCTGCTAATGTACAGCATATTTTATAAACGAAGAATGATTAAAAGGTGTTTTCTCTCTTTTTTCTCCTTTTTTCACCAAAAGTATTGCAGGTTTAGAAAAAAGCTGTATCTTTGCACCGCATTTAAGGAAAACAAGATGCCCAGATGGCGGAATCGGTAGACGCGCTGGTCTCAAACACCAGTGGATTCACTTCCATCCCGGTTCGACCCCGGGTCTGGGTACTTTCAGAAACGCTAATAGCTAATAAATAAAGCTGTTAGCGTTTTTGTTTTGTTTGATTTTCCCCACACGCGCTAAATAAATAGTAAGAAAGTTATTGTTTTGCTTGGTGGAGTGTACTATCGGAAGTATTTTTGGGAAAAATAACCATTAAAGATAGCTGTTATGAGAAAGGATATTTGGCAGGACATAGAACGGCTGTACCAAGAGTTTCAAAAACTTGGTATCAGTGAGGCGGTGGACTATGAGAAGTACTACCTCTATTCTCTTATTACCCATTCCACAGCCCTTGAAGGTTCTACACTTACCGAAATGGATACGCAACTTCTTTTTGACGAGGGAGTGACTGCTAAAGGAAAACCGTTAGTTTATCATTTAATGAATGAAGATTTAAAGAAAGCCTATGAGCTTGCCAAAGAAGAAAGCGAGCGAAGTGTAGTGATTACCTCTGCTTTCTTGCAACAGTTGAATAGTACTCTAATGCGAACTACCGGAAGTATGCATCATGTAATGGGCGGTTCTTTTGATTCATCCAAAGGTGAGTATCGTTTATGTGGTGTTACTGCTGGCGTCGGTGGGCGGTCTTATATGAATTATCAGAAAGTAGCTGCTAAGGTAGAAGAACTTTGTTCTATCTTGCAGGAGAGGCAGGATACAATAGGAACATTTCGGGAACAATACGAATTGAGTTTCAATGCTCATTTTAACTTAGTTACTATTCATCCGTGGGTGGACGGTAACGGAAGAATGGCTCGCCTGTTGATGAATTATATTCAGTTCTGCTATCACCTTTTCCCGACTAAGATATTCAAAGAGGATAGAGAAGAATATATCCTTTCATTGCGGCAATCCCAAGAAGAAGAAACCAATCAGCCGTTTTTAGACTTTATGGCGATGCAGTTAAAGAAATCGCTTACTTTGGAAACAGAACGATTTAATGCTTCGCAGAGAAAAGGATTCCGTTTTATATTTTAGTATCTCGTCAAATATGGAAATGGTTTTACTATTGTCTAATTTCAATTAAATAGCCTTCATGGTAAGGGCTAAATGTATATTGATTTAATTTTTCTAATGGATTATATGATTTTTTTTATGTCAAAATGAGGATTTGGAGAATACATATCTTGCCTTGTATGTAGCTTTGCATCAAACATTTAAAACTATAATATGATGAAAAAACAATTTTTAGTTATTAGTCTGTGTGTTGGAGGAGTTATGATGTCTTGTTCTGACAACTTGAATGAAGGTAAAAATGAAAAAGAGAGTGATTTGCCCACTGTTGGTCAAGATAAATCCTTTGAAGTATATGGTAATCTTGATGACTCTTTTATGGGGAAGACTCGTAGTATAAATGAGGTCGTGTATTCAAGTTATTATGGCGGTTCTTATATCGATGACGATGGCGGATTAGTGGTGCTAAGTACAGACGGTGGCAAAAGTATTGTTGAGGATTTGCAATCTCGTTCTAAGTCTTCGGATTTTGTAGTAAAGCAGTGTAAGTATTCATTAAATGATTTGCAGGGTCTGAATATCAGACTTGGTGAAATTTTTAAAGATGGGAAGATTGCCGAAGATTTAAAATGGGTATCTGTTGGCATAGATGTAATGAACAATAAAGTTCGTGTGGATTTGGAAGATTGTTCTGAGCAAATGATAAATAAATTTAAATCTACGGTGTTGGATTCTCCGATGATAGAGTTTAATAAAATGTTGCCTATTAATTTTGAATCTGAGTGTGCGCCAGTTCCACAGGTCTGGGTACTTTCAGAAACGCTAATAGCTAATAAATAAAGCTGTTAGCGTTTTTCTTTTGTTCGATTTTCCCCACATATGCAAAATAGGGACTGAGCCCATTTATTTAGTTTTTCTATTTAAGATACAACTATTGGGGGTAGTATCCCAACATCTATTACAAGCTATGCATTTGGGAATATAATCGGGATTTTCTTTCCACCTATTTATCAAATAGGGCTCGGCAAATAGGGTTCGGGCTAACGAGAATAGTTGTATATTGGTCTCATTCAGCAATTTTCCCATCACTTCAATGTTGCGATTTCCACCTACGAGGATTATGGGAGTTGATATTTGTTCGGCTATCTGAGCAACTTGTATGCTGAAGTAGGATTGTTTTTCTGTTGTTTGGGCAATCTTGGAAAATGCTGGTTTCAATCCTCTCCCTGACGACTCGTTGGTTCCACTCGGTTCGATAAAATCAACTCCTAAAGTATCCAAATGCTTGAACATTTCTATAGATTCGGGAAAAGTCAACCCCTCGCCGTTATCCATGAAATCATCAAAATTTAATTTTATCATTATGGGAAAGTCGCAGCCAAGAACAGAACGTATGGCGGAAAATATTTCATAAATCAACCGCGCCCGGTTATGCAATGTCCCTCCATATTCATCTGTACGCCTATTGTAATAAGGTGTCAGGAACTGGCTCAGGAGATAGCCATGTGCGGCATGGATTTGTATAGCATCAAATCCGGTTTGTTTGGCTCTTAAGGCAGCTTGTTTATAGGTTTCTATCAAGTGTGTAATGTCCTCTTTGGTCATTTCTTCCGGCAAAATGCCTGTAACTCTGTTCAATACTGCCGATGCTGCAAGTATTTTCCTATGCTTTGCACTTTCGATATATGTTTGTGAACCGCCGGATGCTATCTGTAAGGCTATTTTAGCTCCTTTTTTATGTACGTAATCTATAACTTCTTTCCATTCTGGTATGAAAGTATCGTCATACATCCCTATCATGCGTGAGTTTGGCTGGTCGTTAATATCAATATAAGCATATCCGGTAATAATGAGCCCTACTCCTCCATCTGCTAACTTCTTATATACATCAACTAATTCAGGGGTTAAGTGTCCTTCTTCACTGGCCATTTGCATCCATACGGCCGAACGGACAAAACGATTCTTTAAAGTCAAATTCTTAAAACGGACTTGTTGAAACAATTCTTTTTTTATACTCATATCTTTCTTTTTTTATGTTGCAAAATTACTGGTAATTTGAATTAGTAACAATGAGGGATTTCTTTTTCAGAGAGTGATGAATTTATCACTCTCTGATTTTGAGATAAATATATTACCTTTGTATTTGGAAAAAGAATAACATCAAAATGTACGAAAGAAAAATACCTATAAATCCGGATTGCGGAATAGAAATAACGATGAACGTAATTGGTGGTAAATGGAAACCCTGGTTGATTAATCGCATAAGGGAGGGGAATCATCGTCCTATGGATTTACAACGTGCCATACCTATTGCAACCAAAAGAGTATTGACTCAACAACTGAATGAGCTGGAAAACATGGGTGTGGTATATAAAATAGTGTATCCTGTTATTCCGGCAAAAGTTGAGTACTTTCTGACTAATTTAGGTGAAAGCTTGTTGCCTATCATAGATTTAATGGATGAGTGGGGAAATAATCATCGAAATTTATTTGAGTAGAAGTTTGTAGGATAGGGAAAATATATCTCCCTTTTCAGCATTGCCGCTGCGGAATAAACACAATGAGGAACGGTGGTTTGTCTTAATTTATTGAAGCTGTAACGGTGCTATGCAAGTTCTTGATTATCAGCATGTATTGGGCGTGCTACATTCAGTCGTATACTGAACCCATCTCAGTCGTATACTGAAACTATCTCAATATACGACTGAGGTAGGTTCAGTATACTGCTGTTTATTGCACCTGCATATTCGTAAACAATTCAGATTGTATTATAAACGCTTATTTCCCGATAGAACGTTTGCGTAATTATCTGACTTCTCGCAAGCTGTATGGATTGCAATATTTCTTGGCTGCTTTGTTTGGGGCTATCACTCCATTCTGCTCTTGCTCATCCATACCACTGTTTATCGGTTTTGTGAAGGGTGGCATTCCTTTGGGAGTCACTTTTGCCTATCTGATAACTTCGCCTTTGGTGAATGAAATTGCCGTTGCGATGTTTATAGGAACTTTTGGGGTACGTATCACAATCATATATGTGATTAGCGGCATTTTATTGGGCATGATAGGTGGATTTATTTTAGGCAAAATGAAGTTAGAGCCTTATTTGAGTGATTGGGTGAAGCAGATACAGCAACATTCGTCTTCTGAATCCGATACGTGGGAAAAAGTACATACCCCTTTCGTAAAACGTCTGCCAATGATTGCCCGTGAAGCATGGGGCATTGTTCGGGGGGTGTTGCTGTATATCGTCATCGGAACAGCTATTGCCTTTATGATGGCGGTTGTGGGCTTGTCATTACCCGAAGCCACGTTGTTGAAAAAGGTAATGACGTGGAAGTTGATAGGAATTTTTTTCGGCTTGATAACACTATTCATCGTCATATTAGGTTACTTGTATAATGCTATATTGTGATAAATATAGATAAAGCCTTAATATTTTATTTGTATTTTTGTAGTCATATCGGGAATTGCTTTGATTTTAGGAAAACGATAACAACTAAATAAGCAGAAATGATGAAGAAAAAACAGACAATCCTTGTCATGGCAGTTGCGGCCATGATATTCTTTGCTTGCACTCCCAAAAAGGCAAGTGAAACAGTGAATGCCAATGAAGTGGCAGATACTATGAAGGTCATTCCGCAGAGCGATGCGAAGGTGCTGGTCTTGCTGGCTCACCCCGATATCGCCAAGAGTCATATGAACGCCGCGCTCGCCCAAGCTGCTTCAGAAGTGGAGGGTGTGCAAGTCGTCAATATCTATGATTACCCGATGCAACCCGGTGTATATCGTGAAGCCGTCAGTCGCGCCAAAGCTTTGGTGTATGAGTTTCCGTTCTATTGGATGAGTTCGCCACATCTGCTGAAGCAGTGGACTGACGAGGTGTTTATGGCTTTCACTCAAGAAGGGCTGATAAAGGGTAAGGAGTTTATGGTTGTAACAACAACCGGTAGCGAGGAAACGGCATATCAGCACGATGGTCGCAACAAATATACAATGGAAGAGTACCTCCGCCCGTTTGAAGGCCAGGCTAACCATTCCGAAATGCGCTGGAACGCTCCACTCGTGGTTTACGGCAATTCGCAGGATGCCGACCGTGCAAAAGCCGATTTACAGAAAGGCTGCGAGATATACAAGGCTCGTTTGCAAGAGCTTGTACATAAAGTCAGCGGCCTATAACTGCAACATGCACATTGCAAAAGAAGAAGATGTACCCCAAAAAGAAGTAAGAATGTAATTTCGCATAAGAAAAGCGCAATTCTGATTGTTCATGAATTGCGCTTTTTCCTTGTTTGTTCTTGCCTTTTTAGCCTACTACGCTGTAGATTTTAATATCCGGCGCTGCCTGAAAGAACGGTTTCAGTTCTACAACAACATCCTGATTGAATAAATCAGATTTTAAATATCCCTCTGCTTCAGCCAAAGAAGTGAAGCCGTGAAGTACCTGAACATCCTCTTCTCTTACAAGTAATTGCTTACTTGCCGCACCTGCAATCGTATCCAAAAAAGGTTGACGATACTTTGTGTACACACTTGCGGCAGCTACTCTGTCGCTTTCATTTACTTTCATGGTAATCTCCAAGAAAGCACCGATTTTTCTTTCTGTTGCCATAATCTCTTTTTTTAATTGACGTTGCAAAGCTAAGGTGATAAAAAGGACCGTTCAATGGACTTTAAGGAAAATGTATGGTAAAAAAGGGAAACCGTATGATTCCAAAAAACCGGGTTTCCCATATTTACCATTAAATGTCTTCTTTTTACCATTGCCAAGAACGGATAACAAGCTATTTTTGCGCTTATAAACCAAAATGAATATGATACGAGATAATATCTTTACTAAATATGATTTGGAAGAGGGCACTCCTGATGAAGTACAATTTGAGATAATGGAAATGCCCCAATTCTTTCATGAGAATGGAGACGCTCCGAAACAGGCTCATATACATAGTTTCTATCAGATTATATGGTTTCAGCATGGAACAGGTGTTCATTACGTTGACTTCAAGGAGTATCCCATAACGGACAATACTTTGTTTTTTATCTCACCCGGACAAATCCATTATTTCGATGAGAATAATGATGCAAAAGGAGTCATCATACACTTTAATGAAAGTTTCCTTTCGGATGAAGGTAGCAGCGAAAATGTTTTTCTTAAATATAACGTATTCAATGCGTTTGATGCAGCCCCTTATTATGAGGTAACGTCCGATGATACCCCTCGATTGGAATATATCATTGAAGAAATGCAATTGGAAACCGGTCATACAACAGCCTTTGCGCACAAAGACTACCTGAAATATTTAGTCAAGATGTTCTTGATATGTGTGCAGCGCATAGGGAAAAGAGGCATCGGCATCCCTTTGTGCATCAATAATTCTTCCAATCGTACTTTTGTGCGGTTCCGGCAAATCTTGGAGCACCATTATAGGCAGTTGCATACGGTGAAAGAATATGCCGCCCGTTTGAACGTGTCTGCCAAGACACTGACGAATTGTGTATATGAGAGTGCCCATAGCACACCCTTAAAGATTATCAATGAACGGATTATATTGGAAGCCAAGCGCCAACTTCTTCACTCGGATTTGAAGGTCAAAGAAATTGCATTTTATTTAGGCTTTGAAGACCCATCCTATTTTGTGAAATTCTTCAAGCGACAGACCGGGTATTTACCGGCTGAGTTTAGAGAATAATTACAATATCAAAGTATGAATACCGATTGTCTTCAGCAAGACTTCACCAAACTTCATAATGGATATTCTCCGGTTTCCATTTATCCTTTGGTGCAGATGCTTTTGCCGGATAGCCTATGGGCACAACATTCAGCGGGATGATGTTTTCCGGTAACTTCAGCATTTCTTTTAAGATAGTTACCCTTCCTTCCATCGGATAAGCACCGCACCACACAGCCCCCAAGCCTAAGCTATGGGCAGCCAATAAAAGATTTTCGGTAGCCGCCGACACATCTTCAGCCCACAAGCCCAAGCCGTCTCCGGGGAAGGTCTTGGTAAGGTCGCCACACAGGACAATGGCCATAGGAGCTTTCTGCACCATACCCATCGTCTTGAAGTGGGCGGAAATCTTTTGCAACGTGTTCTTGTCTTTGATGACAACAAAGCGCCACGGCTGTTTATTTCCGGCTGAAGGGGCGGACATGGCAGCTCTAAGCATCAATTCTACTTTTTCTTTCTCTACCGGCTTCTCTGTATAATCCCGAATACTTGTGCGGGTCATGATGTTGTTCAATACAAGTTGCGAGGGGGCGACAACCTTTTCTTCGTTGGTATCCATATCCTTTTATAACTGATTTTTTTGCAAATGTCAGATATAAACAAGACATTTGCAAGTACTTACCGAAACGTTATATAGTAACCGAAAGGGGTAAATTATGGAAAATCAATGTGATAAGAAGGCCTTTTATTTTCAGGACAGAGTATATAATTGTTCATTGAACCTCGCCATAGAGCTGATTGGCGGCAAATGGAAGCCTATGATGATTTATCATTTGAAAGATGGTGCGTTGCGTTCCTCTGATTTGCAACGCGCGATGGGTGACATATCCAATAAGATGTTCACGCAGGCGGCTCGTGAGCTGGAACGTTCCAATCTGATAGAGCGCATTATCTATCCCGTCATTCCACCGAAAGTAGAATATAAGCTGACTCAACTGGGTGAGTCTGCATTGCCCATCGTGTTGCATTTGGCCGATTGGGGAGCTATGGTGAGTGAAGAACATCCCGGCAACTCTTGACGAGAAAGCAGAGGTCATACCGGGTTCTGCTCCACCAGTTGCAAGCGGGCAACCACAGTGCCGGGAGGCAGCAATGTTCCGGGGGAGAGTACGGCGTTTGCGCCAATCCTGCACCCGTCGCCTACTAATGCTCCGAACTTCTGCACCCCCGTATGGATACGCCGGGCGTGGTGGGTGACGAAGATGCTCTTGTCTGTCCGCTCGTTGTAGTGATTGGCGGTGATGGAACCTGCTTCAAAGTTCGCGTCATGCCCGATGATGCTGTTGCCTATGAAGTTGAAGTGGGCCACCGCGCTGTTGTGCATCAGTATGCTTTGCTTTATCTCGCAACTAATCCCGACTTTTGCGCCTTCTGCCATGTAGACACCTCCGCGCAGATAAGAGTGTGTGCCGACAAAGCAATGCGGGCCGATGATGGCGGGTGCTTTTATTGTCACGCCGTGTCCCAGGGTGGCGGTGCGGTGAATGGCTACTCCATTGTTTATTTCATACTCTTTGCCCAACGTTGGGATAAGTTCCTCTGTCAGTAATTCTGGCTGTGCCTATGTATGCTAATGCTGCTGGTGTTGTGCCTGTTATCGAGGTCTTTGTGGCAAAAGGAATTCCGGTAGGTATAGCTCTTGCTTTTATGATGGCTGTTGTGGGGCTGTCACTACCCGAAGCTACACTGCTAAAGAAAGTTATGACTTGGCGATTGATAGGTGTATTTTTTGGATTGATTGCATGCTTCATCATTCTTTCGGGTTATTTATTTAATACTGTCCTGTAAATGTCTATAAAAAAAAGTTTCTGCCGGGAGATGAAAAGATTGTACCAGGAACTTCCGGATTTGTAAAAAAGGTGATTTCGTGCAGGGCTCGTTTATGGTTATAATGGTAAAATTTCAAAGAATGGTCAATCTGGAAATTTAAGATATTCAGGGCATCTCAATGCGAAAGACTGTTTTTCCTTTCCTGCTTTCTGATATGAAAAGATGTCCTTCATGTCGGCGAATGATTTCTTTGCATAAACTCAGTCCGATGCCTGTACCTTCTGATTTGGTAGTAAAAAAAGGGATGAATACTTTCTCTTGAATTTCCGGAGGAATACCTGTTCCATTGTCCGTAATGTCTATAAGTGTGTGTGCTCTTTGTTCGGCATGGAGCAAAATCTCTCCATGAGAGTTTCCTGCCAGTGCTTGCATGGCATTTTTCAATAGATTGAGGATGACTTGCGATAGTTGTTTTTCATCTCCGTTTATTGTGATGGTTTCAGGAATGCATTGGAGTGTGAAGGTGATATGGTTTTCTTGGAAATCGGTAAGTAGCAGTTCCTGTAGGTTGAGAAGCAGGTTGGATAGAGAGAAAATGTGTTTTTCAGGTTGTGGGAGGTAGGACAAATGCCGGAAAGATTCGGTAAATTCCATCAATCGTTCGCTTTGTGCCTGAATTATGCGAAGTCCCCGGATACCTTTTTCATTGATTTCCGGATAGGAGGCTACTGTTTGGGACAATGAAATAATAGGAGCAATTGTATTCATAATCTCGTGTGTGAGTACATGGCTGAGTTTGTTCCATGATTCGCTTTCCTTTTCATTGAGTTTGTCATCAATGTCCTGTATCGAAAGCAGAGTGATGGTTTCATTCTGTATCTTCATATAGCTTTGGGACACACTCAATCTTTTTTTATTATTCTCCTTTTGTAGAATTGTTGCCAGTTCAGAATACATGCTGACTGTTTCACAACTTAGCAGGTTCAGCGCCGCAGTGTTTACGAAGATTATTTTCTTTGAACTATCATAGGCTACTATTCCGTTAGGTACTTTTTCTAATAAAGATCGGTAAAAGAAATCTTGCTTCTGATAGTCAATCTTTGTTTGTGTCAATAGGGCGTTGATCCGGTTCAGTGAATGATTGAGCAATTGCTCTTCTCTGCCCATTTCCTGTTCCGGATAATTCAGTGTATTGTCACTGTCATCGATGGCATCAAAGAAAAGCCGGAGTTTCCGGTTGAAGCTGTTGAGGTAAGTAACCAGTCTCCCTATTTGGAACAGAGAACAGATGATGAGTAGAGTACCGATAATGATTCCCCGTAGTGATATGATAAGCCAGAGCCCTGTCCCCGAAGTTGTGAGAATAAGTGTGATATGTAGTAATATCACCCAATATATGCGTCGGCTGAATATCATTTAGGTTAGAGTTTGAATCTTTTTAGTTTGTTGTAAAGTGTTTGCCGGCTGATTCCCAGTTGTTCGGCTGCGGCAGTCAGATTCCCGTTTTTCTGAAGAATTGCAGTTTCTATGGCTTGGCGTTCCACTTCTTCCAGATTGGGTACAATGTTTGTCGATAGAGGTTTCCAGGTTTGTTTCATCAGAATGTCTTTGGGGCGTATAATACTGCCTTCACACAGAATGACAGCTTTTTCAATGGTATGTTGTAGTTCCCGAATATTTCCCGGCCAATGATAGGAACGCAGTTTTTCAACTGTTTGTTCGTGCATTCGTATTTCCGGCCGTTGATATTTGGCGGTGAAGCGATGAAGAAAGGTATCGATGAATAACAGAATATCGTCTCCCCGTTCTCTCAAAGGAGGAATTTCAAGATGGATAGTATTGATACGATAGAATAAGTCTTCCCGAAACAGCCCTTCTTTTACCAATTGAGGAATGTCTTTATTGGTGGCGGAAATAAGGCGGATATC
Organism: Bacteroides helcogenes P 36-108; assembly: GCF_000186225.1. NCBI lineage: Bacteria > Pseudomonadati > Bacteroidota > Bacteroidia > Bacteroidales > Bacteroidaceae > Bacteroides > Bacteroides helcogenes. The sequence goes on from NC_014933.1 coordinate 1,285,283, forward strand.
AACGGGGATTATTTTATTGCTTCCGATCCGGGTGACATTCCGGCTTTGCAGTACGGTCAGTAGCTTGGCTTGTAATGCAAGAGGAATATTCCCTATTTCATCCATGAATAGAGAACTGCCGTTGGCTGCTTCAAATTTTCCCGAATGGCTTTCGTAAGCATCGGTGAAAGCACCGCGTTCGTGCCCGAAAAGTTCACTTTCGAAAAGTGATTCGCTAATGGCTCCCATGTCAATGCTCAGCATCTGGTGGGCATTACGAAGGGAAAGGCGATGTATTTCTCTGGCCAGCATTTCTTTTCCTGTCCCGTTTTCACCGGTTATTAAGATGTTGGCGTCAGTTTTGGCTACTTTTGCCGCTATCTTGATCAATTGCAGCATGGAAGGTGAATGTCCCGTCAGCATTTCCGGATTGTTGGGATTTTCGTAACCGGGCATTTTATTCTTTGATTTAGTCTGGTTCTTATTGCGGGAAATCCTGTTATCTTTGAAAGCTTCTTTCACTTTCTGTATCAATGCCTGATTGTCCCAAGGCTTGAGCAGGAAATCCGTAGCTCCGTTTTTTAGGGCTTTAACGGCTAACTCCACGTCTCCATAGGCGGTCAGCATTATAACAGGAAGATCAGGGCGTATTTCACGGATACGTTTCAGCCAGTATAATCCTTCGTTTCCATTGTTGATACCCGCCGAGAAATTCATGTCAAGAATCAAGGTATTGATTACGGTGGTAGTTAGCAAACAGGTGATTTGATTGGGGTTGGTGGCAGTACGAACTTCACTGAACTCATTTTCGAGCAATAATTCCAGTGAAGCCAGTACGCTTTTATTATCATCTACTATTAGAATTGTTCCTGTTTCCATACGTAAGATAGGGGACTTGCTAAGTTGTTTTTCTCCTGTTTTCGGGTAAAGGTATTCGTTTTTGTTTTTTTTTGCAAGTGACTGTCCAATAATTAGACGTTTTAATAGGAAGTTTGTAAAATGCGGGGCCTGTAACATTAAGTTATGGAAAGAAATCTATGTCGTTGGCATGGCGTCGGGGAGTACGAGCCGTGCTTCGTCTAATTTTTGGACGATACTGCGTTTAAGAATTGGACACTCACTTACTGTGTTGTGAAATTACTTTGCTTATAATCAGCTTGTTGTAACTGTGGCATTGTGTTTGCTTTCATGTTGCAGAGTATGATTAAACTAAATGTGAATAAGTAAATTATGATAAGGATGAAAAGCATTCTCTTACTTTTTTTACTTTCGTTTTCTGTGGTCTTGCAGGCCCAGTTGGAAATGAGTCTGGATGAGTGTATATGTATCGCTTTGAAGCAAAGCCCTTCTATCCGCAATGGCCTAATAGGCATACAAGAAGCCCGGGCAGAATATGTGGCGTCTATCGGCGCTTTTCTTCCTCGTGCCGTTGTCAATGCCGAAGCAGGAAAACACTTCGGTCGTTCGATAATCCCTGAAAACAATACTTATACGGCCGAAAGATTTGAGAAAGGAACGGTAAGATTGGACATGACTATTCCTTTATTCGAAGGTTTTTCACGCATCAACCGTATGAAACTTTGTAAAATGAATAAGGAGCATAGCGAATGGAAACTGATAGACAAGCAAAATGAATTGGCCGGTCAAGTAGTGGACGCTTATTACAAATTGATTTTAGAAAGGAAGATGCTTGATCTTGCCCGCGAACAGAGTCATTTGAGTGAACGGTATTTGAAGCAGACAGAGGCCTTCGTCGGATTGGGACTGAAATCTGTTTCCGATCTGCAGGAAATGAAAGCTCGTAGGGAGGGAGATCTCTACCGCTATAAATCGTATGAGAACAGTTGCCGGTTGGCGTTGCTGCATTTAAAACAACTTATGAATTTCGAACCGGATGACACACTTGCGGTTCAAGATACGATAATGGCAGCCAATGTGCCTCTGACGTCTGTTCCGGCGGCGGATGCACTCTATAGACGGTCGGTGGAGATACTTCCCTCAATGCGTCTGACAGGATTGAAGCAGAGAGCTGCCCGTAAAGAGTATGCAATGGCGGGAGGGGCTTTCTTGCCGTCTGTTTTTGCGCGCTTTACAGTCGGTTCCGACTATTACAATACGTTTTTCTCTGCAAGTCAATTGCGTGCCAATGTTGGGAGGTATATCGGCATAGGCATTTCTCTTCCTTTGTCAACCGGTTGGGAACGTCTTTTGAGTCTGCGCAAGCAGAAGCTGAATATACACCGGCTCCGGAATGAAGAAGAATTGGAAAAACAGCAATTATATACAGATATCGAGCAGACGCTTCTTTCACTGCGTGCCGGATATGTTGAACATAGACAAGCACTTATGCATCTGGATGCGGAGATACTTGTGTTGAAGGAGTCGGAACGTAAGTGGGAGGAAGGACTTATTTCTGTGTTCCGGCTGATAGAGGCTCGCAACCGTTTTATCTCGGCTAAAGCCGAACTGGTGCGTGTGCGGTTGCAGATAGAATTGCTGATAAGATTGGAGAGATATTATCGGGAGGGAACATTTTTATAATAGCATAAACAACAATATCATTATGGATACACTTATTGAGCGAAAACCCGGTATTAATCGCAAGCATGCTTGTATGATTGGCGGCCTCGCATTGGGGATGGCAGTTGTTTTATACTTCATTTTCAGGGATTCGGTCTCTTCCATGACAGTGGAAAAAGACCGCCTCACAATTGCTGCTGTGAAGAAGGCTGAATTTAATGACTATATCAGGGTGATAGGCCAGGTGCTGCCTAACCGTATTATCTATATGGATGCAGTCGAGGGCGGACGGGTGGAAGAACGCTTGAAGGAAGAAGGGGCGATGGTGAAAGCCGGTGATGTAATTCTGCGACTTAGCAATCCGCTGCTTAATATAGGTATTATGCAGAGTGAAGCTGACCTTGCGTATCAGGAAAATGAGTTGCGAAACACTCGCATCAGTATGGAGCAAGAGAGCCTGCGGCTGAAACAGGAACGTATTGGTCTGAATAAAGAGCTTGTCCGGAAAAGACGCCGTTATGAGCAATACAGGCGTTTGATGGAAGAACAATTGATAGCCGGGGAAGATTTTCTGCAGGCCGAAGAAGAATATCAGGTGGCCCGGGAACAACTGGCAGTAGTTGATGAGCGTATCCGTCAGGATAATGTTTTCAGAGAAAGCCAGATAAGCAGCCTTGACGAGAATATACGCAATATGAAGAAAAGTCTGGCATTGGTTCGGGAACGTTTGGAAAATCTGAAGATAAAAGCTCCCCTTGACGGGCAAGTGGGAAACCTGAATGCCCAGGTCGGTCAGTCCATTTCTGCAGGTGAGCATATCGGGCAGATTATTACTCCTGATCTGAAGGTACAGGCTCAGATAGATGAGCACTATGTAGAACGTGTTCTTCCGGGATTGCCTGCTGACTTTACCCGTGACGGAGGAAGCTATAAGTTGGAAGTAACCAAGCCTTATCCCGAAGTGAAAGACGGTCAGTTCCGCACAGACTTTTCCTTTATTTCGGAACAGCCGGAGAATATTCGTGCCGGGCAAACCTATCATATTAATCTGCAATTGGGAGATCCGGTACAGGCTATTCTTGTTCCCCGCGGCAGTTTCTTTCAGATAACCGGGGGCAGATGGATGTACGTTGTTGATGAAAGTGGTAAATTTGCCCTGCGGCGGCCTGTGAAGATAGGACGGCAGAATCCGCAATTCTATGAGGTGACGGGAGGCTTGTCTCCGGGAGAGAAAGTGATTATATCCGGTTATGAGCTGTTTGGAGAAAATGAAAAACTAATATTGAAATGAACTATAATCTGATGAACCATGATGATTAGAACAGAAAAACTATCTATGCTTTTTACGACGGAAGAGGTACAGACAAAAGCTTTGAATGAGATTACCTTACATGTGGAACAGGGAGAATTCGTAGCAATAATGGGGCCTTCGGGATGTGGTAAATCCACTTTGCTGAATATTTTGGGTACGTTGGACTCTCCCAGTTCCGGTTCTTATTTTTTTGAAGGCAAGCAAGTGGACAAGATGAGTGAAAACCGGCTGACTGCTCTCCGTAAGGGTAATCTGGGCTTTATTTTCCAGAGCTTCAATCTGATTGATGAACTTACCGTGTACGAGAATGTGGAACTTCCACTGCTCTATCTGGGGGTCAAGGCTTTGCGGCGCAAGGAACGGGTGAATAAGGTGCTGGAAAGAGTGAATCTCCTGCACCGTGCCCGCCATTATCCCCAACAGCTTTCGGGAGGTCAACAGCAGCGAGTAGCCATCGCCCGTGCCGTGGTGACAGACTGTAAATTGCTGCTTGCCGATGAGCCTACGGGAAACCTTGACTCTGCCAATGGCGTGGAAGTTATGGAACTTCTTGGGGAGCTGAACCGTCAGGGTACTACCATTATCATTGTGACCCATTCCCAGAGGGATGCGATGTATGCCCATCGTATCATTCAATTACTGGACGGACAGATTGTGGCCGAAAGCATCAACCGTCCGCTGGAAAGAAATGTTTCATCTGAACTCGAAAACGTATGATAGGAAATTATTGGAAAAGCGCCTGCAGGAATTTGATGAAGAGGAAGAAATTCAGTTTTATCAATATGTTCGGCCTGGCAATAGGCATAGCGTCAGCATTGCTGATTTTGACTTATGTCGCCTTTGAATTCAGCTTTGACAAGATGCACGCGAAGTATGACCGTATCTACCGTGTGCAGAGTGTTTTTTATGAAGGCGATGAGTTGACGGACTATTGGGCGGGCAGTTCGTTCGGATATGGATCGGCGATGAAAGAAAATCTGGCGGGGATTGAAGATTATGCCAGAGTTGCCTGCCTGTTTCGGCCGGAGCAGATTGTGAAGCATGGGGAACTGATGCTGCGTGAAAGCGGGATAGCTTATACCGAGCCGGGCTTTTTCCGGCTTTTCGACTTTGAACTCGTGAAAGGGGACAAGGCTACTTGCCTTTCCATGCCGGGGCAGGTGGTGATTACAGAACGCATTGCCCGGAAGTTTTTCAGGGATGAGGATCCTGTCGGAAAGATCCTCGTTTTTACAGGGGCATACGATAAATTATCGTGTGAAGTGACCGGGGTGATGAAGGAAATGCCTTCCAACTCGCATGTGCGTTATAATTTTCTGATTTCTTATGCTTCTTTGCCCGCATATCTGCACGATTACTGGTATAAGCACGAAGTATATACTTACGTCCTGCTCGATTCACCGGAAAGGAAAGCCGGGATAGAGAAGGAATTTCCTGTGATGGCGGAGAGGTATAAAACGGAAGAAGCATTGAAAAATAAGAAATGGGGTGTTTCCTTGATTCCTTTGGCGGACATACATCTTACTCCGCAAGCCGGGTATGAGGCGGAGACTAAAGGAAATCGCTCTGCCATGGTTGCGCTGGTTTTTGCTGCTATTGCAATTCTGGGCATTGCTTGGATCAATTATATCAATCTGACGGTGGCCCGTTCGATGGAGCGTGCCAAAGAAGTGGGTGTGCGCAGAGTGGTGGGAGCTTTTCGCAGGCAGTTGGTTTTTCAATTTCTGTTTGAGGCATTCATAATGAATCTGATCGCCTTCATTCTGGCGATGGGAATCATCGAAATGGTGCTTCCCTTTTTCAACCAATTGGTGGGGCGCACGGTTACTTTTTCTGTTTGGTTGATGGATTATTGGTGGATTTTGCTGGTTATAGTCTTTGTTGCCGGTATTGTTCTTTCCGGGTACTATCCTGCGCTGGCTTTGTTGAACCGCAAGCCGATAGCTCTGCTCAAAGGGAAGTTTATGAATGGCAGGTCGGGTGACAGAACGCGTAAAGTGTTGGTTGTCATTCAATATACGGCTTCCATGATACTACTTTGCGGCACACTGATTGTCTTTGCGCAACTGAACTTTATGCGCAGCCAGTCTTTGGGAGTGAAGACCAACCGGATATTGATCGTTAAATTTCCGGGACATACCGAGGGGCTGAATATCAAACTGGAAGCTATGAAAAAAGCATTGTCCCGTTTGCCTTTGGTGCATAAAGTCACTTTCTCCGGCTCCATTCCGGGCGAAGAGGTGGCGACCTTCCTTTCCAATCGCCGCACTAATGATGCCTTGAAGCAGAACCGTCTTTATGAAATGCTGGCTTGCGATCCCGATTACATAGATGCTTACGGTTTGCAGATGGTGGTCGGAAGAGGTTTTTCGGAAGAGTATGGGGATGATGTTGACAAACTGGTGATTAATGAAACTGCTGCCCGCAATCTGGGGTTTGCTTCGGGTGAAGAAGCAATAGGAGAACTGGTTGATGTGGAGTGCACCGATGCTCCGATGCAGATTATCGGAGTGGTGAAAGATTACCATCAACAGGCTTTGAGCAAGAATTATACTCCTATTATGTTGATTCATAAGGATAAGATTGATTGGCTGCCGCAACGTTATATTTCCATTGTCATGAATTCCGGCAGTCCTCGCGAATTGGTGTCACAGGTGCAGGAAGTTTGGGCCCGGTATTTTACGGATTCCGGCTGCGATTATTTCTTCCTCGATCAGTTTTTTGATCATCAGTATCGTCAGGATGTGGTATTTGGCGTGATGATCGGCTCTTTTACCGGATTGGCTATCTTTATTTCTTGTCTGGGACTTTGGGCTTTGGTCATGTTTTCCTGTTCTGTCCGTACCAAAGAGATGGGAATGCGCAAAGTGCTTGGAGCTTCCCGTTGGAATCTTTTCTGCCAGTTGGTGAAGGGATTTTTCCTGTTGGTTTTGATTGCGGTTGTCATCGCTCTTCCGGTGGCATGGCTCACAATGGATGCTTGGCTTAATCATTATGCTTTCCGTACGGAATTGAAAGCATGGTTCTTTATCGTTCCCGTGCTGTTGATGTTGTTTATTTCATTTGTTACGGTTGCTTTTCAGACTGTGAAGGTTATTGTGGACAAGCCGGCACGCTCGTTGCGGTATGAATAATGCCCGCTTGGTTTTCCTTTGTCCGGCCTGTGCCAGTGTTTTGCAAGTGTGTTGTCATCGTCCTGCTCTCTTGTTGTCACGATGTTGCCACCTTATTGGCAAGAGCTTGCCTGTTTGCTGGCAGCACCTTGCCAATATGTTGGCAAAGTTTTGCCACTTGGTTTGCGGGAGTTGGCAAAATAATCCTTGACAGATCAGACGGTTAGGGGCGTCCCAATGCTTTGCATGGAGCGCCCCTGTCTTTCTTTACTTCTGATAGTCGAAGTATTCAAAGTCCGCATACGCCTTTGATGCATCCGATCCGGATGCGGCATACATTCCCAGCATGATTCCGGTAAATCCTCCTGCCGTTTCGGTGCTGATGTATCGCGTATTCATCTTGCCCAGTTCCTCGAAGTTCTTTCCGTCTGTGGAGTATTCAAAGGAATATACTTCATTGCTGCCCTTTACGCGAAGTTGCACTTTGCTCCGGGGAAGGGCTGCTTCTTTCTCTATATGCGTCATTTCGCCCATGCGGTAGCGCAAGACGACGGATTGCTTCCCTTCCGCTTGTTGTCTGACGAAAAGGTCGTAGTGGGCAGGTTCGAACATGTAAACGGTCAGTCCGGCCTCGTCTGCCGTCGAGGCTTTCAGCAATTGCACGGACGTTGTGGCGCAAAAGTCGATGTCCTCCTGCCGACGTCCGATGAAGGTGGGGCTGTCGTTGCCGTCGTTCAGACTGACGGGCGTAGCTTTCAGGCGCAGTGCTCCGGAAGTGAAGGAATAGTTCTCCGGATGATGGTTTCGGATATAGACCCATTCGTGACCGGGCTTGCCGTCTTTGAAACTGGTGCGTGCGGGCTTCCGTACAAAGGGCTGTTGCGGCAGGGTAGGCACGTCCATCTGCAGGGCTATCGTGCCGTCTCCGTTCACCACCGGCCAAGCGTTTTCGTCCCAGCGCACAGGGGCAAGGAACGTTTCGCGCCCCATCAGGTGGTGTGAGCCGGTTTGAGGACGGAATGCCAGGCACACCATCCACCATGAACCGTCGGGCGCTTGTATGAGATCGGCATGCCCCGTGCCTTGTATGGGATTGTCTTGCGCATTCTTGTTGATATGGGTAAGTATGGGGTTGGACGGATTACTGTCATACGGCCCTTCTATGCTCCGGCTGCGGGCAATGGTTACTTTGTGCCCGTATTCAGTACCGCCTTCAGAGATCAGCAGGTAGTACCATCCGTCTTTCTTGTAGATATGCGGTCCTTCCGGATGTCGTCCGCCTGTACCGTTCCAAATGCGTCTGGACTCACTCAGTTGTTCGCCGGTTTCAGGATTGATTTCGCTTAGCCAGATTCCTATATCCGGGTTGCTGACCAGATAGCATTTGCCGTCTTCGAAGTAGAGAGACGGGTCTATGCCACCCTGCTTGAGCCAGACAGGTTCGGACCATTCGCCGTACGGATTGTCAGTATGGACTATGAAGTTGCCTCTGTCGGAGACATTGGTGGTAATCATATAGAACGTACCGTCATTATAGCGGATGGTAGGTGCATAGATGCCTCCCCAGGTGCTGGCGTCATAGAGTGGCAGTTGTGACGGGCGTGTCAGGCAATGGCCAATCTGTTCCCAATGGATAAGGTCTTTGCTGTGGAACAGGGGCACGCCGGGGAAATACTGGAAACTGCTGTTGACCAGGTAGAAGCCATCATCTGCGCGGCATACGCTGGGATCCGGGTGGAATCCCGGAATAACGGGATTCTGGTATCCCCGTTGTTGTTGCGAAAAGCAGGACAGGCTGATGACCAGTCCTAAAATGAATGTCATTTTTCTCATGGATAGGTTGTATTTTAAATAGTTAGTCAGATACGGAGTATGTCATATCCACAAAAGTAGAGCATTCATGCGGACTGGGCAAGCACGCTTGTCCGGATGTCATCTGATGGTTACTTTTTAACCACTTCGGATAACAAATCATGCCGTTCCGGATAACATATTGCAGGCTGCATATCTGTGGTTTGCGCTACTTTTTCCAAAAAATAATATCCAAGAACGCAAAAAAGGGACAAAAGCAGACTTCTAACTGACAGTTAGAGTAGTTAGGCAGTGGTTGGCATTAAGTGGCACAGATGAAAAAGACATCGGTTGGGAAAAGCTAAGAAGTAGATGCGCTTTCAAACCATTACCCGACACAAGATGCACTTTTAACATCAACTGATTTGTTTTCTGCGTGTTGCGTAGATTTGCATTCCTGTCTTATGACTCTCATACTTTAATTTTGCACTCAAAAAAAATAGGATTATGAGAAGTACATTCAAGACGGTCTTCTATGTAAATGGAAGCAAGGAGAAAAACGGTATTGTCCCCATCATGGGACGAGTAACAATCAACGGAACTATCGCACAGTTCAGTTGCAAACAGACCATCTCAAAGGACATTTGGGATGCCAAAGCTAACAAGGCAAAGGGAAAGAGCAAGGAGGCAGTGACCGTAAACTTTGCCCTTGAGAACATCAAGGCGCAGATAGCCAAGCACTATCAGCGTATTTCAGACCGTGAGGCTTTCGTGACAGCCGAAATGGTACGCAATGCCTATCAGGGCATCGGTATGGAATACGAGACACTGCTCAGAGCCTTTGACAAGGAGAACGAGGCATTTGCCAAACGTGTGGGCAAAGACTGTGCACAACGCACCTATCAGAAATACGTCATAGTAAGAAGATACGTTGCCGACTTCATAAGGAAGCAGTATAAGCGGTCAGATATATCCATGAACGAGCTTACCGAGGACTTCATTCGAGACTACTGTCTGTATCTGAGAAATGATGTAGGACTTGCACAGTCCACCGTATGGATATACTCCATACCTTTGAAGCATATCGTTACCTCTGCCCACTACAACGGAAAGATACCGAGAAACCCTTTCGCACAGTATTACGTCAATCCCGACCACAAGGAACGTGGATTTCTGACAGAGGACGAGATGAAAGCCATGTCTGCAATCGAATTGGACAATCCGAACTTTGCATTTGCAAGAGACCTGTTCATCTTCGGTTGCTGGACGGGTATCTCGTTTATAGACATCAAGAACCTTACAACGGACAACCTCGTTGAGATGAACGGCACGAATTGGATTATATCCAAAAGACAGAAGACCAACGTACCGTTTCAGATTATGCTCTCAGCAAATGACCGTTATCAAAGGACGTTTATAGATTCCAATCCGATTTTACTTGAGAAATTCTGTCATCGTGTTGGAATATACGTTGCCGTAGTGCTCCACATTATATACCGTGGCATGTGAGCCTATTGTTTGACGAGCGAGTTTGTAGTACAAATTTCGCAATGTAATACCTGGGTCCTCATCTATCGCTTCCTGAAATGCCCTCGTAAAACCGTTGGAGAGCCATATTCCCATTTCCGGGTCTTTCATGTCTGCCTTGGATGACTCGTAGGCATTGGCCGCTGTGATGAACAGTACGCCCGGAATGCCCGTACATGCCTCACCGATGGAACCGGAATAGCAGGCATCCATTGCAAATAAAATTTTCCGGTATCGCTGTTCCTCGTTCATTGTCTGCAAGATGTCACGTACCTGCGAACCATAGACCGTTTCATGCGAACCCCATGCCAGTCTGTTCTGATTTCCATGACCGCACCAAAAGACGACTACATTATCGTTTTTTCCGGAGGAAATGACATGAGGAAGCCGGGATGAAGAATGTCCCATGAGGATGTCTTGCAAGTCGGCAATCGTCACATCATTAATCTTATAGTCCACTTCCATGTTCTGATAGAGGTTTTCCCCGTCAGGTTTCACCTTGACCACACCGGGATAAAGATTGTGCGTATCATATGCAATGTTGTCGGCGATAATCAGGACGATATGTTCGTCGTCATACCCGTGACGTTTCAGAATCTGGTACATAGCCATCGCATCCGCCTGATGACGGTAGTTTGCCCACGTGTCCGACGTACCGATTACTACCGCCCAGTTGTCTTTATGTTCCCCATAATTGAAATCTTCCTGCCGTTGGTTGAACTGCTGGAAGTGTTCCGCTTGGGTCTGCCAAGTTTGCAGCGTGGAGGTAGTCCGCCCGCTTCCGTCTGTGGAGAGATATTCGAGCGTATGATATTCACCGTCTTTCAACGTCCAATGACAATAGGAAGAGTTCAGCACGCTGGCATGGCGCTTCTGGTCAAATGTCCAGTCTCCAGTTGCCCCGCTCAAATCAGGGGAACCACCCGATTGCAAACGAACCAATGCCGCCTGCATGTCGCTTGCCATCCAACTGCGGTTCCAACTATCCCGTCCGTCCACGATATTCTTGATTGCCCCGTTCAAGTCAGCATCCCCGAAAGAAGCGAGCGCATATCCCAATAAGGTAATGGCATCAAAGAGATGCGCTTCGCCTGCCGTCGGAGAGTCGCCAAACTTGAAACGGTAAGCATTGATAAACCCAGAAGCCGGGTCGGCACTTGGAGATATACCTTCGTAGATGTTTTTAATTTTGCCAGTCAAGGATTTCGAGTGCGCCACATCGGAGCAATACACCACGGGATAACATTCTTTGTCCAACTTGTCGTAGATTTCATCAAACTGTCGGAAATCGGATGCCGTCGATGGGGCGAAGAGCAATGCCCCGCTACGGAATTGATTATCGGCAAAATGGGCGACAGCCTCCTTCAACTCTTTATCGTTCCTATAAATCACCACATCATCCACCTGCAAACCTAATTCAACGGCTTGGTAGGCGAACCAATCGCTGAAACTCTTTCCGTAATCGTCATCCGAAGTAAGCAGGCTGACACTATGCATTTCCGATACAGCCATTTGCATCAGCAAAATCTCACATTGCGTAAGGTCACTTTGCGCCAAGTTCCAGACATACTCCTTTCCGGCAAAGACACGTTGAAACTCTGTCGAGGTTGCCAGTGGAAGAATCAAGGTCTTTTGCCCTTCGGCACAAGCAATAGCCGCCATAGTCGCATTCTTTGAACTGTAAGGGCCTATGATAGCCGTATAGGAATCATCAGAAGCTACCCGTGAGAGGTATTCGGCCAAGTCTGCATCCTCCTCGTTCTTCAATTCTACTTTTATGTCGGTAATTTTAGGAAGTCCGACTTGTGCCTGCCGGAAGTTCTCCAAAGCCCAGTCAACGGTACGGTTCCAGTCGTTCCCCGAAGAAAGGGGCATGATGACCGATATCTTGTAAGAAACCTTTTCGGATTGGGGTACATCGGAATCGTCATCGTTACAACCGGTGACAAACCACGGAATTATACACAGAAGAATTTGCCATACTTTATTTCTCATAATACCTCCTTTCTGCCTCCAAAGCCTCTTGATAAGAGGTATCGTAAGCTTTCTGCCAATAATCCTGACTGTCGTAATAATCTTCCCAAGAGAGACATTTGTCGAAGAAAGCGGCATTGACGGTTACATCAGCAAATCCTTCTGCCAAACCTCCTTCCCAATGCTGCTCTTTTGTGTTTCCGGCAAGCCAGTCGTTCAAGAACGTGTTAAGCATCCGGTCTATCTTCAACGTCAAAGAGAACGGGGTACGGGTAGAATATGCGGAACAATCCACATCCATCCCGGCAATCAGCATCCCCGAAAACATATTCTCTCTTACATACTTATACACACCACTGTTCGATCCTCCGGCAAGTGGAAAAACAAACGCATTCCACGGCAATTCCTTGGTCAGCAAATATGCCTTTTCAGGACTATTGAAACCGATGGCATCGTCTGCCAAATAACTCACATCGGCGGTTCGCCCCTCCTCCTTCGCATAGCCTTGTAGAAAACCGTCGATGGCAGGTTGCAGCGTGGCATCACTGGGGCAGGCGGCAAGCACGAACGCCTGCGGACATTCCGCCGCCATTCTGCCACAGAGGAAAGAAGCTCCGTAACGCCGGATGTTGAAAGTGAACACGTTTCCCGGCAAGTCCTTTCTTTCGCTTTCAAAGAGCAGAATGCTTTTCGATGCTTTCAACTCGGAAAAGTTACCGTCTAAAAGTGACTCGTATTCGCTGGAAGCCAGTACGAGCAACGACTGTTTGCTATCAGTATTTTCGTCGCACCAATCGCTTACTGCCGTTTGTGCCTCCAGCTTGTCTTTGGGAGAGATGATGGAGAGCGTCACTTCATTCTTGGTGGCAAACTCCATAATGCCGTCGAAAATCAAATCGTTATAGCCATTGTCACCCATGCCACCGGTTGAAGTAATAAGGGTGAGACACGGCAAATTGTTTGCCGGAAATTCATCGGCATCGTGCGAACAAGATACGAGCATCAGCCCCAGACCGATTACGGCAATTATGCTTTGGCAGCGGAATATTCTCATTTCAAATATACTTTAACAATATAGTCTTTCAATTTTTCCCCTTTATTGGCATCCATTCTACTTACGATATTCCATAGTGGGATTACAGTAAAATCCACCATGGCAAGGTCTGTGTCATTGGCTGTCTGCGGGCTTTCAAAACACGAATACCATTTTTCAAATAGTGTAGGGTCAGTAAGAGGTTCTCCTTTGGAGGCGTACTCTTTCATCTGCCGATTGAGGATTGTCCCTGTATCACCACCACCTGTCACGACAAAGTTCCCTTGGAAATCTTTTTTTATTTCTGTCCAGGTCTTTTCATCAACCGTTGTGGAGGATGATTTGAAAAACAAAATCTTAACATTAATGGTGGTTACCACTTTCTCTATTTCCGTTTTGATGTCTTGGCTTACAGTGAAATAATAATCCAGTTTACCGCCTAAATAGGAACTTGTAACCACATGCGTTCCGAATTTTCGCACAATATCCTCTACTTTATCGTTCTTTACTGACTTACGAAACGACGAGGTCGTACACCATTTCAACACATCTCGGTCGGTCAGACTTACGTCATTACCGAAGTAGGAGAGCTTCACGATGCGGGCATCGCGACACCATACATATAGTCTATCCTTTTGCTCGTTGATTTGCTTATTATATTCCACCGAAACTTTTGCCTTCGCAACTTTTATATCAACTTCACCCGACACTTTTCCACCGATTTCCGACTGAAGCTGCGTACTGCTTTGTGCTTTCTCGAAGCACATATTTGTGCTGGCATGAGCATCTATCCGAATGGCTTCGCTTCCATAATCATTCTTCAATGCTGCTGCATCGAATATCTGCCCTCTTATTCCTGCTATATCGGCATAATCTTCGTTCAAGTCATACCCCCAACCCAAGCCGCAATCTTTAGCCAGGTTTATGATTGGACTACCATTGTTGTCATTATCGCTTTGATTGATGGTTACAGATACTTTACTGTGACTATTTCTTATCACGATTACCCCCTCCCGTGAAACGTCATCGTCATTCTGTTGAATATAGATGGGCAAAATACCATCACCGCAACCTTCGGTAGAGGATAGTGTAATCCATTCTGCATCACACTCGGCTTGCCACGATTCATCCGCTTTGAAGCGCAGCGTGTCAGTGTGGCACGCTGCACTCAAATTCATCGTTGGCGATGTTTCTAATGTTACATGGCTTTCGTTTTCTGAATTGCATGCTATCAGTGACAATACACCTATTAATGTGAAAACCGCGTACTCAATTTTCATTGCTTGATAATCTTAGATGGATCTTCTATTGTAACCGTACCACAACTATTGTACACTTCGCCTTTTCCTATATGTTCCAAGGCTAAACCTCCCTTTTGTACAGTTAGTCTTTCAATGTTACGACCGATAAAAACATTTCCGCATTTATTGTCTTCCATCTGAGTACATGTTCCAATCGCAGCAGCATCAGGGAAGGTGGTTTTTGCAATTACAGTTCCTCCTATAATGTCAATATTTCCACAAGATCTACCACTTTTTGAGGTTCCAATTGCAGATCCATTTTTTGACCATATATTGATATTCCCATTTTTAATAACAATGTTTCCGCATTCCGGTACATCACCGGCTCCAATACCGGCACCATACTCTGAACGAATGGTAAGTGCTCCAGTGCCACTGATAGTGAGTGTTCCTTCACGACCGGGAGAGATACCCGAGTAATTAGGTTCCCACTGAGCATCTATAATGTTATTTGATCCCGTAGTCAAAATAATGTTATTATCTCCCTGACAAACCAAATTGCCTCCTACGACATGTAAATTATCAAAGGAAACCTCAAGTCCTTTTTTCAAAACTATTCTGTGAGTCGTTTCTCCGGTCAATGTGCAGTTTTGCGTCACTACTGGATTATCCCAATTTGTCACATCAATAGTCAAGTCTGAGAAAGAGACCTCTCGATAAAGAGAAGTCACACCCTTGGGGTATATGGTGATATTTCCTGTGGCATCCACATACAATTCGGTAATGACTCCGTTATCAAGTTTTTCAAATACTTCAGTAGCAAATGTTCCGTCATTTTTCCATTGGAATTTGCAAGGCTTGCGTGTATCGCTGCCCACAAAGAATCCGCGCTTTCTGCCTACTTTGCCTTTTTCGCCAGAGTAGATTACGGTGGAGTATTCCGATTCAGAGAGTTCTTTTATTATAGTACGGCATGCAATCACTTCCACATCAATTTCCGGAATATACGCTTTACATTCCATTCCCGTATTTTCTGTTAAGTTGAAGCCTTTGAGTATATATAGGTCGGGGCCTTTATAGTCTTTATCCGATGCTGAATACCGTTCTTTCTGATAAGTACCTACCATATACTCACGCAATGCATTACGCAGTTCTGCTGTCGGCATCAAGTCGTAAATAGGTATCACTTCCACATCAATAAGTGCCAGATTATCTCCTTTACGAATGCCGGATACCCATTCTTCCATCTTCGTTTTGTCACGTACTGTTTTTTGGAATGATTGGAAGGTAGCACCCGGAGCAATCGTATAGACATTGTTTCCTCCGTAGGTTTTCAATGAAATAGTGGTATTGGAAGCAATGGCTTTTTCTTGATTGCTCATCTCAAAATTGCCATTAACATTGACCACCTTACTGCTCAAATTGAGGGCGGCATGAATATCGCTTTCAGAGGTATTATCGGTTACTTTCAACTGCATGGAAAGTTTCAATTCGCCTCCCAATGAGCCTTGTGTAATCACGTGCGTACCATATTCAGTCAATAACATTTGGTACAAGCTTTCCTTGTCGGAAAAGCTGTTGTCCGACAGAGTTTGAACGAGTTCATTGAAGTCACCTTGAAAGACGTTAATGCCGTTTTCGGCAAAATATCTCAATGTGCCCGGGCGTAGATGTCGTGACTTTACGGTGTGCTGTATTTCTTGAAGTGCATACGAAAATTGGTCATCGCCACTCGCTTTCTTGTCATAACCGCCTTCAACTGACAATTTAAAAGCAGAGACCCCTACTTCAATACCGGCGTTGATGGAGAGTTGGTTTGACACAGCAGAGCTCGTGTTGCCCGTGACATGCTCCGTCCTTGAAAAATATCGTTCCTCATCGGCCATTGCATCGGCTTCGCCATATTTTTGGAGTGCATTGACCAGCTTTCGGAAGTTAATCGGGCTTTGAGGCTTTACACAATATTTCGATTCGCTACTTACATCAAACACATCCAAGGTGTAGCCCACACCGGAAGTTAGGTTAAGATCACCGGATGACAAGATGGTTCCATTATCCTGATCGTTTATTTTGCCGAGCTGGTGCAGTGTAAATTCTTGCTTTTTCCCATTGCCATATTCTACGGTCATGATGCCGCTTCGATCCTCATCCTTACCATTGGTTTCGACAAACAGACAAACCTTTTCGCCAGCCTCTCCGACATCATTCATCGGACCAGCCCACTCTGGACTTTCTGTCACAGACCATGTTTGGTCTCCATTAACCTCAATATTGTAGAAAGCGTTCAGACGCTTCAGTTCTAAGACTGAAGGCTTATCGGGTATAGGGTCAGTATTTTCCAAAGAATCGTCTTTGCAACTTATGAACATGGACATTATAGCCATGAATATCAGTATGATATTATATTTTTTAAGCATAAGGCTATTACTTTAAATAGTTGGCAGAACGTGTTACTGGTATTTCACTGTAGTACATCCTTTCAGTATAGTTGTTAATTTTTATTTGTTCAGTTAAAGGGAAAAGTTTCGAGATGGGGACTAACTGGAACGACAAGAGCTCGTACTTTTTTTCGTCTCGAAGTGTGGCAAGCCACTTGTCTGTAGTGGTTTCGGTGATGGTGTCGGCTTCCACTGCCATGGAGAGCATGATGGCATCGCCACCTTTAACAGTGAATTTCTCTATTGTTTCACTACTGAGTTTTTTCAAATCATCCTTATAATTCACATCACCTTGAAGCTTGAATTTTTCAGAAAATCCTAATTTGATGGCTCCCTCTACATTCAGGCTGTTGTTATTGTTTTCAACAACAGATGAGTAGAAATAATCGTAACATCCACCGAGATTAGCAAGAACCACTAAATGCGTGCCGTAGCGTTCTATCAGATTACGTATAGATTCGTCAGAAGCTCCGGCATCAATTACTTTCTTGCGCTCAGCCGCAAAATCCACAGTAAATAGGTCTTCGCTTTGGACTTCGGAATAGTCAAGTTGGTTAAGATATACCACACACTGCTGGTATCGACTCCTAATCCGTGAAAATATTCTCTTTGAATTGCTGATGGCAGATTTACCGAAGGATGCCTGAAGATCGAGGCTGAACGTATTGTATTTGCCATTGATTCCCAACTTCCCACTCATGTCGTCTGATAAATCCGATCCGCTTTCACCATAATAATAGTCGATGAGAGTAGATTGATTGTCTTCTATCACATAGAGTGGATTTATCGTATCGTAATTTAGTAGCTTCTGAGCATTGAAGATTTGGTCTTTCAATCCTCGGAGATCCATATAGGTTCTCACATCAAAGCTCCACCCTGCGGCATATGTACGTTGAAGTGATGACGGGCTCTTATTGGCAGACTGTACTACTGCTATCGAACGACTTTTGCCGTTGGAATATTTGATTTTGACTGTTCCCTCACGCAAAGAAGCACTGTTACTCTCCACATATATCTTTACTTTGTCATCCGCAGAACCTTCCGTTTTCACCGGAGTTACCCATGCAGGGGATTCAGCAACACGCCATGAGGCAGATGCCATGTTCTCAAGTGTATGGATGTCACAGTTTCCGTTAATTACAAGCCGACTTTCTTGTTTGTCAGACATGGATTCATCATCGTTTTTTGAACAAGATGACAAATTCATAGTCATACTCAACAACAATATTGGTAATATTATCATTGGATTTTGAATTATTCTTTTCTCTTTCATTTTTGTCGTTTTGAGGTTATCACTATTCTTCCGGAATAAACGAGAAAGACAAGAGGCGGTGTTCGCCTTTTATATATTTCTCCATGCCTGTGCTATTCATTTCATCCTTGCCTGATTTACTTCCTATTAGACCATAATCAAGATCTATTGTACCATCCTTAAGTATTCCAGATACCTCTGCATGAACTGACTGTTCCAACAAATAAGTGGTGTTAGCGTCAATAGCGGGAGAGTTGGCTTTAGGCTTGGCAATCACTTTGCAGAGGAATTCATCCGGTTCTGCCGAATAGGGGATGTCTTTTTCGTACATCCAATCTTGTGTGAGGGTAATTGTTTTCTCTCCCGTCTCAGAGGTATAAGTCACCTCGATGTCGAAAAACTTGTACCAGTCATTAGAGAGGGAGACCGAAAACGTTGTCTTGATGGTGGTAAGTTCGTTAGTCACTTCCGGCTCATCGTCACTATCACCGCATGCAGTCAGGTTAATGCAACCGGCTATCATAGCCAGACATAAAATTGTAATTTTGAATAAACTTTTTGATTTCATAAGCGTGTGTTTTTTGATTTATATATTTTAAATTAGCTAATTCAACCAGTAATTACATTTAGAAATGGTTTTTACCTTATTCTCAGATACAAACAGGGATTCCATCCAGACAGGGATGTCAAGACGGTAATAGTGATAGTATAAACTGAAAAATGGGAGATTTAAGTTGTTATAAACAAGGATAAGGTTTTCTTGTTCTGTTCTTAACTGCGCATCTAAGGTGAACACCCCTGTATGCAAGTTCTTTACCCAAACTGACTTTTGAACTTCGGAGAGGACATCGGGGATTAGTCCGGTGCAGGGAGGATTTATGCCGCCTTCTTGGCTGCTTGCATATTTAAATGCAGTTCTATTCTTATTCATATCGGTGCAAACTTTATTCGCAAAAGAACTTAGTTATAGCACACAAAAAAAGCGTGGAATCATCCTGTTGTCCATTCCACCTTCTGAGGCTCTTGCATTGCCTATTGTTGTTGAACAGACAACGTCAGAGCCCACGCCGATATGAATAATCACGTTCCGTTAAGAGACCTGCATAAACAACCCATTGCACCCAAAAGGGTACAATTAGTGCTTATAAGGTCTCCACGGGGCTGATATAATCACACCCGGGACATCTACCGTTGCTAAGTTCAAGACAACAATTGTGAATTTGCAAGATTACAGAAGGTCTTAAACACAGCGTTGAGTAAACGCCTTAATTATGTAACGGACTATTACCCCACCCATTGCCCGCTTCATGCAATATTTTGCACTTGGCTCGGCGTAGGCGTTTCATTTGTGGTCTTAGAAGAGTACATCTTCAATGACAACATCTGAGACTTTCATAGTCCAAATGCAAATATCGGAAGAATATTCTAAAAAAAGAAAAAAAAGAAAGAAAATAGCGATAGTGGTCAAATCTTGAGTCCTTTTTTGATAAAAACTACCGTTAGAACGAATTGTTTAGAGATAAGCGACTTATGAACTTGTTTTGAAAATTGGGTAATGATTTAGCGACGGTCATGATTTCTGCGGTTTACAATGTTTTGCTTCGCTATCTAATAACTCTTTTCAACTGTAAAGGTAACACATTTCTTGGAAATCGAGCCTTTTACCAAATAAAATTGTGTGTTTTTGCACTCAAATAAGGAGAGAATCTAATGAACAGGATAAAGGAAGTTTCCCTTATTTCTTCCAATTTATACCATTGTTAGAAATTGGAAAGTTCCAATTTTATCAAAAAAAGGCAAGCTCTCCTTGTCTATCTGTATCCTTTTTGCTTCATTTGTAGCATAATATAGAATTTCTTTATATCTGATGGTATGAAAAGACTGCGACTACCCATCTTATTGGTCTGGATGATCTGTTTTTCGGCGGCTTCACAAAACTATATGTTCAAACATCTGGAGGTGAAAGACGGACTCTCCAATAACCAGATCAATGCTATCTATAAAGATGCGGACGGATTCATGTGGTTTGGCACGGCTTCCGGACTGAACCGTTATGACGGTTATGGCTTTAAGACATACCGCAGCCGGAAGGATGATGCAAGTACCTTGCCCGATAATTATATAGAAGAAATACAGGAAGACGCTTCCGGCAACTTGTGGATACGCACGGGGGCAGGATATGCTGTCTATAATTCTGTATCCGATACTTTTGACCGGGATGTCGAGGCGTGGATGTGGAATGTAGGGATCAGCGGGACGCCTTCCATGCTGTATATTGACGCGGAGAAGGTATGCTGGATTTCTGTTGCGGGCAAAGGCATTTACCGCCATAAGGCAGGAGCGAAGGCTGCCGATGAGGTGCGCATGTCACCGGAATTGCGTTCCAAAGCTCTCATTACTGATATGACGGAGTGTGAGGAGGGGATTCTCATTGCATACGGTGACGGTACGCTGGTGTGTCTGGACAAGGAGAAACCGGGCGTGAAGTGGGTGAACTCGGATATTCCTGCCCAACTTGGAAAGGATGCGAACAATACGTTTGACTTGTTTGCCGATCGCGACGGGCAGGTGTGGGTGTATAGCGTGGCAGGCGTATGGGTCTATCATCTTGCCGGGAAAACGTGGAAGCTGCGTTCTCCCAGGAACGATGCTTATAATACGGTGAGGGCTCTGGCACAGGACAAATATGGCTGTGTATGGGTGGGGCACGACCAGGATGGCATTGATGTGATAGACCGGAATCAGAAACATACCCGTCTGGCAAATGATCCCAATAATGAGCGTACCTTATCCAACAATACGATAACCGTGCTTTATGAGGACGCCGACGGAACCATGTGGGTGGGTACTTATAAAAAAGGAATTTCCTATTATAACGAGAGTGCTTTTAAGTTTGGCATAGCCGATATAGGAGACATCAACTGCGTGGAAGACGGCGGAAATGACATTGTGTGGCTGGGTACAAATGGTGGCGGTTTGGTACGTTGGAATACGGTGACCGGTGACCGGAAAGTTTTCTCGCATTCGGCAACATCCAATTCTCTGTCGAGTGACGTGGTTGTCTCACTTTTGCTGGGCAGTGACGGGAGGCTTTGGGCGGGAACCTTCTGGGGTGGCCTGAACTGCTATGACGGGAACCGCTTTACGCATTATCGCGACGAAAAAGAAGGGGCGGCCCCTTCTGCCTATGACAATGTCTGGGCGCTGGCCGAAGATGTGGATAAGAATATCTGGATGGGCACATTGGGAGGAGGATTGCGCTGTCTGAATCCCCGGACGGGGCGCTTTACCACTTATTCTACCAAGAACTCCGGTCTGGTTTCGGACTATATTTCTTCGCTGGTGATAGGGCGGGATAACAGGTTGATTATCGGAACTTCGGTCGGTGTAGCCTTTATGGATCTGGGCACGGGAAAGATTGTCAATTTCACGGGAACCCGTTCGGGGAAAGCCCGCTTTTCCAATCAGCATATATGTCAGGTTTATGAAGACAGCCGGGGGCTGCTTTGGGTAGCAACCCGTGAAGGGCTGAATGTTTACGATTCCGGGCGGGACGAACTTTATGAAGTACCTCTGAAGTCCGACTTCTCCAAAATGTTTATATTGGGCATTGCCGAAGATGACAGGAAAAACATTTGGGTGAGTACGGGTGGTGAGATGATAAATGTCGTTTTGTCTGTGGAGGAGGAAACCGGAAAATTCTCGTTCGGTTGCCGTGCTTATGGCGATAAGGACGGTTTGCAGAGATGTGACTTCAATCAGCGTTCGCTCAAGCGTCTGCATACGGGAGAGATTGTTGTGGGAGGTTTGTACGGGCTGAACCGTTTCCGTCCGGATAACATAAAATATAACCGTAGTTTGCCTAAAGTGATGTTCACCGGTTTCCAGTTGTTTAATGAAGACGTAAAGGTAGGTGAGGAGTATGCCGGGCGCGTGATATTGCAGAAAGCATTGAATCGCGTCCGGGAGGTGGTGCTGAACTATAAACAGAACATGTTTACAGTGCTGTTTGCCTCCGATAATTATGTGTTGCCGCAGAAGACCCGGTATCTTTACAAGTTGGAGGGGTTCAACGAAGACTGGCTGACGAGTACGGGCGACATGCACCGCGTTACTTATACCAATCTGGCGCCGGGCACTTACTTCCTGAAAGTGAAAGCTGCCAACAGCGACGGATATGCCGGAAAGGAGGAAGCCTGCCTGAAGATTGTCATTCTTCCGCCTTTCTGGATGACTCCCTGGGCCTATGCTTGCTACATCTTCTTGCTGATCGGTGGTCTGCTTCTGGCTCTTTATGCCGTGCAACGTCGTGAACGGAACAAATTCAAGATACGGCAGATGGAGCAGGATACCTTGAAAATGGAGGAAATCAACCAGATGAAATTCCGTTTCTTCACAAATGTCAGCCATGAACTGCGCACGCCGCTTACGCTGATTATCTCGCCTCTGGAAAGCATGATAAAGGAAACGGCGGAAGAAAAAATGCTGGACAGGCTGAAAATGATGCACCGCAATGCACTGCGCCTGCTGAATCTCGTGAACCAACTGCTTGATTTCCGCAAGAACGAGATGGCGGGGCTTCACCTCACGCTTTCCGAGGGAGATGTAGTGGCATACGTGCAAAACATCTGCAACTCTTTTCTTATGCTTTCTGAAAAGAAGAACATACACCTTACTTTCTTTTCGGCGGTAGAGTCGCTTAACATGGCGTTTGATGAAGACAAGGTGGGAAAGATTGTGATGAACCTATTGTCCAACGCCTTCAAGTTCACGCCGGAGGGGGGACGTGTAGATGTTTCGCTGGAGCTGCTGAGAGGTGCTGACGAGACATTGGAAATCAAGGTTTCCGATACGGGAATCGGCATAAAAGAAGAAGATAAGGGACGCATTTTCGAGCGTTTCTTTCAGATAGAGCATAAAGCTACGAACAGACTGTCCACCGGAAGCGGCATAGGATTGAGTCTGGTGCGCGATTTTGTTACGCTTCATGGCGGTGCGGTGCGTGTGTTTGATAATGCAGGTTCGGGCAGCGTGTTTGTTGTGGACATTCCCGTAAAGCACTCGGAGGTGCGCGTTGCCACACCTCTGTCTGAAGAGGCTGTGGAAGAAGATGTTGCGGCTCTTGCTCCCCCCGAAGGTGGCACTGCGGGAGGTGGTGCGTTGTCCGGGGATAGAAAGAAACCTCTGGTTTTGGTTGTGGATGACAACGGAGACTTTATAGATTTCATGAAAGACAGCTTGAGCTTGTATTTCTCTGTACAGTCGGCTCCAGATGGTGCGGAAGCCTGGAAGGTAATTCCTGAACTGATGCCGGATTTGATAGTCAGCGACCTGATGATGCCGGAGATGGATGGCAATGAACTGTGCCGGAGGGTGAGGGCGGACAAGCGTACCGCAAACATCCCTTTTGTGCTGCTTACCGCCAAACAATCCGTAGAAAATAAAGTGGAAGGCCTGACTATCGGGGCGGACGATTATGTGACGAAGCCTTTCAATGTGGAAGTGTTGATATTGCGTATGCGCAAACTCATCGATTTGAGTGGCAGGAGCAAGCTACGCACGCGCATAGACCCTGAGCCGAGTGAGATTGCCATTACGTCATTGGATGAGAAGCTGATAGGAAATGCCATCAAGTATGTGGAAGAAAACATAGCCCGCAGTGACTTGTCCGTAGAGGAGTTGAGCCATGAACTGGGGATGAGCAGGGTGCACCTGTACAAGAAGCTGTTGCAGATTACGGGTAAGACTCCCATCGAGTTTATTCGTGTCATCCGCCTGAAGCGCGCCGCCCAACTGTTGCGCGAAAGCCAGCAGAATGTGTCGGAGATAGCGTATCAGTTGGGCTTCAACAATCCCAAGTACTTCAGTAAATATTTCAAGGACGAATTCGGCGTTTTGCCTTCTGTCTATCAGGAAAGGGAAGGAAATAACAAAAGATACCTATAATCGAAACATATTGCCGTTTCCGTAATCAAATGAGCCCTTCCTGTTCAACATCGGGAGGGCTTTTTCCGTGTGTGGTTTTCTATCTTTACATCCGGAGAAAAATAACTTTAAATGTAATAATATGAAATTGAAATTTACTTCAGTTTGTTTGCTGGCCGGATGGGTGTTTGCTGCATGTGCCGGCAGTGGATTGCAAAAGACCGAAAATGGCATTATCGTAGAGATCAATCAACAACGGTCTACAGATGTGCGCAAGGTACGGGTGGAGGTTATGGGCGAGAAGCTTATCCATGTATCTGCCACTCCGGAAAAGAACTTCTCGGAAGAGCCAAGTCTCATTATCGTTCCCCAAAAGAATAAGGCAGGTTTTAAAGTAGAAGAACAGGATGATGAGATTATGGTAAAAACATCGCAACTGTGTGCCATCGTATCCAAGGCTACAGGAGAGGTGCGCTTCACGGATGCCGCAGGAAAACAGATTTTGGCGGAAGACCAAGGCGGACGCACTTTCACTCCGATTAAAGTGGAAGGAACTAACGGATATACCGTGCGCCAAGTATTCCGGTCGGCCGGCAATGATGAGGCTTTCTACGGTTTGGGACAGCATCAGGCGGACGAATTCAATTATAAAGGGAAGAATGAGGAACTGTTTCAGTATAACACAAAGGTTTCAGTTCCGTTCATCGTGTCCAACAAGAACTACGGTGTGCTGTGGGATAGCTATTCCCTTTGTCGTTTTGGTGATCCGCGTGACTATTCCCAGTTGTGCGGCATATTCAAACTGTATGACAAGGACGGAAAAGAAGGTGCTCTGACGGGTACATACATACCGGCCGGCAAAGATGCGAAAGTCATTGTACGTCGGGAAGATTCCCTTTACTTTGAGCATCTGGACCGTGCCGCCCATCTGGAAAAGGTGGTGAACCTGCCCGACGGGTTTCCCCTCATGGGCTCGCATGTAACTTATGAAGGGGAGATAGAACCGTCGGAAACCGGTCTGTTCCGTTTCATTCTTTACTATGCAGGCTATACGAAGGTATATCTCAATAATGAACCGGTGGTTCCCCGGCGTTGGCGTACTGCTTGGAATCCCAACAGTTATAAATTTACCGTCCATTTGGAAGCAGGCAAGCGGGTTCCTTTAAAGATTGAATGGGAGCCTGACGGATATGTGTCTTATTGCGGCTTGCGGGCATTGAGTCCGGTGGCCGATGAAGAGCAAAACAAACTCTCTTGGTGGGGCGAGATGCAGAATGAGATAGATTACTATTTTGTTTATGGCGACACGATGGACGATGTGATAAGCGGCTATCGCACCCTGACCGGCAAGTCTCCGATTATGCCCAAGTGGGCGATGGGCTACTGGCAAAGCCGCGAGAAGTACAATACGCGCGAAGAAGTCCTCTCCACTCTGAAAGAGTTCCGTGAGAGGCAGATACCCATTGACAATATTGTGATAGACTGGCTGCACTGGAAGCAGGATGCGTGGGGCAGCCACGAGTTCGATCCCGAACGCTTTCCTGATCCCAAAGGTATGGTGGATTCCATCCATGCCATGCACGGACGAGTGATGGTTTCCGTATGGCCCAAATTCTACACTACGACCGAACACTATAAAGAATTCGATGAGAAAGGATGGATGTATCAGCAGGCTGTCAGAGACAGCATCAGGGATTGGGTAGGTCCCGGCTATGTAGGTTCTTTCTATGATGCTTACGCTCCGGATGCCCGCAAACTCTTCTGGAAGCAGATGCAAGACCACTACTGCCCGCTTGGTATTGATGCCTGGTGGATGGATGCCAGCGAACCTAACGTGCGCGACTGCACGGATATGCAATATCGCAAGGCGCTTTGCGGCCCTACGGCACTCGGTCCTTCTACCAAGTTCTTCAATGCCTATGCACTGATGAATGCCGAGGCCATATATGACGGACAGCGTGGCATGGATCCGGACAAGCGCGTCTTCCTGCTCACCCGTTCGGGTTTTGCGGGGCTGCAACGCTACTCCACGGCTACTTGGAGTGGTGATATTGCCACCCGTTGGGAAGATATGAAGTCACAGATTGCGGCCGGACTGAACTTTGCTGTCAGCGGCATTCCTTATTGGACAATGGATATCGGTGGATTCTGTGTGGAAAACCGCTATGTTGCAGGTCAGAAGGAACTGGATGAGACCGGACGTGAGAACTCCGACTACAAGGAATGGAGGGAACTGAACGCCCGCTGGTATCAATTTGGCGCATTCTGTCCACTGTTTCGTGCGCACGGACAGTATCCGTTCCGCGAAGTTTGGAACATAGCTCCCGCCGGGCATCCGTGTTATAATTCCATTCTTTATTACACGAAGCTTCGCTACAACATGATGCCGTACATTTACTCTTTGGCAGGTATGACTTATTTTAATGACTACACCATTATGCGTCCGTTGGTGATGGACTTCACGGCCGATGCAAATGTAAATGATATAGGCGACCAGTTCATGTTCGGTCCCGCCCTGATGGTCGCCCCGGTCTATGAATACGGTGCACGCAGCCGTGAAGTGTATTTCCCTGCTCCGTGCGGTTGGTATGACTTCTACTCTGGCAAGTACGTGGCAGGCGGACGGAAACTGACGGTGGATGCTCCATACGAACGCATTCCGCTTTATGTCCGCGAAGGTTCCATTGTGCCTTACGGGCCGGATATGCAATATAGTGACGAGAAGCCGGCCTCCGAAATTACCTTGTATGTCTATACCGGGCAAAACGGTGCATTCACTCTCTACGAAGATGAAGGGGTGAACTACAATTATGAAAAGGGACAATATGCCGCTATCCCGTTTACTTACAATGAAGCCGAAAGGACTTTGGTTATCGGCGGCCGCACGGGTGAATTTCCCGGTATGCTGAAAGAGCGTACTTTCAACGTCGTGAAAGTAGGCAGAGACAAGCCGCAGCCATTCGACTTGAAGGCGAAAGGCAAAATAGTGAAATATGACGGGAAAGCACAATCGGTGAGATTGTAAATGATGAGTGGAATATTTTTATTCATATCGGGGGTGTTGTTTGAGCTGGAATAAGTTACCGGTGGCTTGTGACAAATCTGTCGAGTTATTTGTCTTTCGTGTGTGAATGCTGTATTTTTGCGCACATGTTAGACAAATGCCCGATATGATGATGAATAATCGAAAGACTATTGACGGAGATAATGTACTCTTCACCGTTACGGAAAACTGTTCTTCAGACGAAGTGATAATTAAAGGAAAATTACATTGATAGAAGCTGCCGACAGAAAAATGGATATAGTTGCTGTGAACCGTGTTGTCCTTGCCTTGAAGCGTCCTTTCATCTGGCTGCTTCGTTTCCGCTATCGTTGTGGCTACGGAGTGCATTCTCCCTTTGCCTTTAATCTGATCACATTTGTCATTTACGAGCGTACACCTTATTATAAATATAAGGAGTTGAAGGCGAAACAGAAAGAACTCGTTTTACCCTTTTCAGGCAAGTGTTGGAAGTATGAGCCGGAAAAGATAAAGCGCCTTTTGTTCCGGTTGGTCAATTATGCCCGTCCGGACACAATAGTGGATGCCGGTACGCTTGCCGCCTCCTCCCTTTACCTGAAGGCCGGGAAGGAAGGAGCCGACTATATTGCCGCTTCCGCACTTTCGGAGCTTTTCCTCGAAGCCGGTGTGCCTGTGGATTTTCTCTATTTGCATGACTACCGGCATCCGGAATTCGTAGAAAGCGTATTCAGCGTTTGTGCTGCCCGTACAACGTGTAAATCGGTTTTCGTCATTGAAGGAATTCGTTATACCTCAAAAATGTTTGCTCTATGGAAGCGCATGAAACAGGATGCTCGGACAGGAGTCTCGTTTGATCTTTACGATATCGGTATCATCTTCTTTGATAAAACAAAGATAAAACAAGACTATATTGTCAACTTTTGATTATCTTTAGGTGTTTCAATAAAAAAACGTTCTTATGAAGATATATACCAAAACCGGAGATAAAGGGACCACTTCTCTTGTAGGGGGTACTCGCGTGCCCAAGACTCACATTCGCCTTGAAGCCTATGGCACGGTAGATGAATTGAATTCCAACCTCGGCTTATTGATAACTTATTTGTCCGATGAACGGGACAAGGGCTTTCTGCAACAAGTGCAGGATAAACTTTTTGCGGTAGGATCTCATCTTGCCACCGACTGTGAAAAGACAAGACTCAATGAAGTCAGTGTCATAACTCCCGCATTGGTGCAAGCCATAGAGCAGGAGATTGATTATCTGGATTCCATTCTTCCCCCTCTTTCATCGTTTGTCCTTCCTGGAGGAAGCCGTGGGGCGGCTGTCTGCCATATCTGCCGCACGGTCTGCCGTCGTGCCGAACGCCGGATTCTTACTCTGGCAGATCAGGTGGAAGTATCCCCGGAATTATTGGCTTATGTAAACCGTTTGTCAGATTATTTGTTTGTTTTGTCTCGAAAAATCAATATGGATGAGAAAAAAGATGAAATATTTTGGAATAATAGTTGCAAGTGAAATAATTTGTTATACTTTTGCCGAAAAATAGAAAGAAGGACTTAATATTCACAATTTTAATACTTATAGACATGTATTGGACATTGGAATTAGCATCAAAACTCGAAGATGCCCCTTGGCCGGCAACCAAGGATGAATTGATTGATTATGCCATGCGTTCGGGTGCTCCGCTTGAAGTGATTGAAAATTTGCAAGAGATGGAAGATGAGGGCGAGATTTATGAAAGTATTGAAGATATTTGGCCTGATTATCCCAGTAAAGAGGATTTCTTCTTTAACGAGGAGGAGTATTAGCGTAAACCAAAGAGCCTTTGAAGACACAGGCTGCGAGTAAATAGAATGGGCGATTTCTTAATCGCCCATTTTTATTATTTAAAATACATTAATTATGACAGAAATGCAGGAAGAAGGTACATTGCGGTTACCGGAGTTGAAAGAACGGCGCTTGCCGGAGACTTGTCGTGAGGCTGTAAGCGTACTCTTAAAAGAGGTTTACGGTTATGACCGGTTCCGTGACTTTGAGATTTATGATGATTTGTTTAAGGGGAAAGAGAAGCTTTGTATTTCTCAGGGGCAACTGATAGAGCATGTTATCCTTGAGGCGGAGAAGGCACGGAAAAGTGAGGCACAGGTGGACAATATCCTCTTGACAGCGCCTACCGGTTCGGGAAAATCTCTGCTGTTCCAGCTTCCTGCCATTTATCTGGGAAAAGAGTACGGGCTTCTCACTATCGTGGTTTCTCCTTTGAAAGCACTGATAGTAGATCAGGTGGAGAGCCTGCTGGATTTGGGCTATACGCGCGTGGCATATGCATCCTCCGACCTCTCGCCTGAACAAAAGTCGGACGTTTACCGCCGCGTGCGTGAAGGGGAAATCGACTTGTTCTACCTTTCACCGGAGTTGCTTCTCTCCTATGACATCAGGCACTTTGTGGGTGAACGCCGCATCGGGATGGTGGTTATCGACGAAGCACATACGGTCACTACGTGGGGCAAGGAATTCCGTGTGGACTATTGGTTCTTGGGAAGATATCTCAGCGAGTTGAAGCAGAACCTTGGTTATGCCTTCCCCTTGTTTGCGCTGACAGCTACGGCTGTGTGGAATCCTAAGGGGGGCAACGACATGATATTCGAGACAATACGTTCTTTGCAGATGGAGCCTTGTGTGCTCTATGTGGGTACGGTGAAGCGCCGGAACATCGGCTTTGACATCCGGCAGATGCAGATAGAGGCGGGAGAAACTTACGACAGAGCCAAGCAGCGCGTGGTGCTGGCCCGTACGGAAGACTTTCTGGACGGACACAAGACATTGCTCTACTATCCTTTTGCCGGAGGCATCGAGATGCGTCTCAAAACTTGGGTAAAGTCCACTGACTGGCACTATGTGGCCACTTATTACGGCAAAAAGGACAAGGTGCAGAAAGCAGCCATTGTGCAGGAGTTCAAGGAGGGAGAGAAGAAGCTGATCATCGCTACCAAGGCTTTCGGCATGGGTGTGGACATCAGTGATATAGACCGTGTGTATCATGCGGCCCCCTCAAGCACATTTGTCGATTATATTCAGGAAATAGGGCGTGCGGCACGCGATGGCAGCATTCAAGGAGTGGCATCTACCGACTTCAACGAACGCGATTTCTACTACATGAAGCGTCTGCACCAGACTGGGAACATCGCCCAGGAACAACTGGTACTCATTCTTAGAAAACTGGCCGATGTATATCGGATGAAGGGCGGCAGGCAGGAGATGCTGGTATCACTCTCCGACTTTGAATTTGTGGTGAAGCTGCCCCGTACCAAGAATAAGCTTGAATATGAGGCAGAGTTGGGACAGCTCATCAAGACGGCTCTCTTGTGGCTCGAAGACGATTTGGCAAAACGCTTTGGCAAGCACTTGATAGAAGTCAGCCCCAAGAATCTGTTGACCGAAGGGTACATTCAGGACAAGACGGGCGATGCCTTTGCCCGCGAGTTTGCCGATTACCTGACGCCGATAGCAGGAGAGGAAGGACTTTATAAAGCGCATCTGGAAGACATCTGGGAGAAGCGTTTCTCCGAACTGGGCTATAAGGAGTTCAAGCAGAAATTGAACAACGGGACTTTGATGGAAGGGGCCCGTGCAGTGTCGGTGGGAAAGCATGAAGTGCTGCTGAAAGAAGACGCTTCTGTGATCCGTCAGCGCATGGATGCTTTGTTCAAGGACTTGGGCATAATGCTGAAGACGGCCCTGATAAAGTCGAAAGGAAAATTTGATGAAGACGGATTGCGCCTCCTCTTTGCCGATCACAACATGGATGTACGTTCTGCCAAGCGCTTTATCGGATCTCTGCTCGAAAGCCGTACGGAGGAAGGCCGCAGCGTGAGCTACATCAGCAGCGCAAAGAAGAAAGACTCGAACGAGCTTTCTTTCACGGTGACCAGAGGATTCGACCTGCTCTTGTCCCGTTATCAGAAGCTGTTCGCACAGCGCATAGTAGGCAATGCCGGTGACCGCCTCACCTACTTCTGCACTCCTTTTTCCGACCTGAACATGCTGCTCAACCTGCTTTCCATGCTCGGAGGATTGTCGTTCAGCGTAGAAGGGGGAGGCACGCCCTGCGTCCTTGTTTGCTTCAACGAACCTGACCTTTTGCTGCAACTGGCTTCTTCGGGCGATTACCGCAATCAGATTCTCGATGACAACGAGCGTATTTTTGAGGAGCAGATAGAACTCTTCACTTCCTTCTTCGGCAACGACAGCCTGACCGACGGGCAACGTTGGGACTTTGTGGAAGATTATTTCACGGGTATGGGTGTGGAAGAACTGAAGAAGAAGTACGAGGGGTGATTTTCTGGAACGCCAGCCTCTCGTCTCCGTTGGCCAGGTAGATGATGCCGCAATAGCGGAAACCATGTTTTGTAAGGATATGCCGGAGGATGCGGTTGTCCCGGTGGGTGTCGGCACGCAAATTGGGAATTTGCGCGTAGCACCACCCGAGGCAGGCGGCTGCTGTTCCTTTGCTGTCTTCGGTGCTTGCCAGCCGGTGTATCACCCCGTAGGGGAGGGTGTCTTCCAGCCACTCTCCTTCATAAATGCGGGTATATGTGGGGTCGTTTCCCCGGATAAAGGCGAATGTCCCGATGATCTTTCCATTGTCGTCAAGGCATACATAGCTGTTGCCGTCCCGTATATCCTTTGTGACGATGTCGATAGAAGGATAGTTGCCTGTCCACTGTGCCATGTTTCCGTCTTTCCGCATGATGCGTTTGGCCTGTTCAAAGATATCCATCAGGATATCCGTTTCTGTGGGTTCCGTCTTTCTGATTCTTATCATATCCGAAAAAAAAAAGAGATTAATCTTTTGAGGGAATTAATCTCTGTTACAGTGCCGGGCTTTTTGCCTGCTTTGGCGGAAAGATAGGGTAATGAACCTATCTCCTTATGTCGCTTTAATTCAACTCTTTATCAATATGTCAATGCCTTAGGGGGTACAATTTAGGTTTCAAAAAAGACGTTTATCTGTCGTCCTTTGACTGTTCATTGTCTGCCTAAAACTTCGGTTCAAAGATACAACTCTTTTCCAAATTACGCAAATGTCTGAATATAAATATTTAGCGTTTAAGTGTAAGGTGCAAGCTATATATATAGATATATACTTGCACCTTACACTAAATCATCTCTAAAATCATTTTCCTCCTTACAATGAACGTTTATTGCGTGGGAATAAACATCAGACGTGAGAATAAGGATTTTATCTATATAAAAGACCTTTGAACGTTTGAGAAAAGAAGATTGAACAAATTAGAAAAACAGAGGCTGCCATTCCTCCTGTATCTTTGCAGCAGAATTTTAAAACAAAAGAAAAAATGAAAACAACAGTGAAATCAATTGTAATGGCTATGTTTATAACATTCATAGCTATGGGAGTGCAGGCACAAACTGCTAATTCTGCTGAAACGAAAGTGAAGAGAACCGCTATCTTGGGAGCTGACCCATTGGGAATAGCCCTGAAAGATGCCGTAAAGGAAGCTTTGGTGGAAGAAGGCTTTGAAGTAACGGACATTACCGGGAGTGAGCAGCAAGACTATTTTGATGTGGGTTACAATGTAGGTCGGGCTGTTTCCGAAAAGGAATACGACTTCGGCTTTGTATTCTGTGGTACGGGCATGGGTGTGAATTTAGTGGCAAACAAGTTCAACGGAGTGCATTGTGCCTTGTGCGAGAGCATCGAGACTGCCCGACTCTCCAGAGTCATCAACAATGCCAATGTTCTGTCAATGGGGGGGATCGTAGTCACTCCTTATCTGGGTAAACAAATGGCACGCGCCTTTGTCCGTGCGCAATTCTCCAAAGACTTCACCGAAGCCAATCCTGATTTTTTGCGTTCTGCGTTTAAACGGGTTTCTGAAATGGGTTCTGAAATCACCCGGTACAACTATGATAATTTGCAGAAATAGTAATAAACGGCAGGATTTTTAAGAAAATTCTCCTTATTAAATTCACTTAATCTTTGCACCGCCATTTTGTCAAAATGGTTGTCTCGACAAAATGGCGGTGATTATCTTTGCTGCAATAACATAATTTAAAAATGAACAATAAAGAAATAATAAAGAAAAACGGAAAGTGGATATTACTTCTTGCCAGTGGAATACTGCTAATCTTGCTTTTTACAACTATTTATGTATGGTCTGCTATGGGAGAACTTAGTTCAACGGATGAAGCCGACCAAAAATATGGCAAGTTGCCCTATTATTCGATGGAAACGCATGGTTTTATCAGTCCGCAAATTATTGTACGCTATCCTGAACGAACCACTGGAGGCAGCATGGGATTTGCACGTTTCTTTAAGAAATCTCCCTATGCTCCTAAGCAGGCTCTTCCTAAAGTGCAACTGACACGTAATAGTTTCCTACAAATTCCCGCTGCCTACGCCCTTTATTGGTTGGGGCATTCATCCGCTATTATAGAACTGGATGGAGTGCGGATTCTGATAGACCCCGTGTTGGGAAACGCTGCCCCATTCCCTTTCATTGTGCCTCGCTATACGGAATCTCCGATTACAGCCGATGAATTACCGGATGTGGATATGGTACTCTTGACACACGACCATTATGATCATTTGGAGATGCGGACGGTAAAGGCATTGAAGAAGCGAAACATACGTTTTGTCGTTCCTTTGGGTGTGGGGACACGATTAATTGGTTGGGGCGTACCACAGGAGCATATTACAGAAATGGGATGGGGAGACAGCTTAACCTATCGTTCGTTACGGATAAATGCCTGCAAAACCATCCATTACTCCGGACGGAGTGGTAAAGATGAGAATCGGACCTTGTGGGCGGCTTATACAATAAAAGGACAGCAGAAAAACATCTTTTGGGGAGGAGACTCCGGTTATGGACGGCATTTCAAGGAAATCGGGGAAAAATACGGACCATTTGACTTGGCTTGTATCGAAATAGATGCTTGGAACAACGGATGGCCTAACACACACTTATTTCCACATCAAGTAGTTGAAGTTTGCAAAGATGTCAAAGCGAAAACTCTGCTCCCTATTCATTGGGGTGTTTTCGATTTGGCTCTTCACCCGTGGAATGAATCTATACAGACGGTCTATAATCTGGCAACAGCCCAACATATCGAAATGCTTACTCCATTGATGGGGGAAAGAGTGATACCCGGAATAACGAAAACAAAAATATGGTGGAAATGATGGATTGGATAATGCTTTGTTTGGCCGCTTTACTCATTGGTATGTCTAAAACAGGCATACAGGGTATCAGCCTTTTGGCTGTGCCAATAATGGCTTTGACGTTTGGAGCCAAGCCCTCTACCGGATTGATTTTACCTATGCTTTGCGTGGCAGACTTGATAGCGGTACTCTATTATCGAAGAATTGCAGAGTGGAAATATGTATTCAAATTGCTGCCTTCTGCTTTGGTTGGCTTTGGGGTGGCGTTACTGGTCGATAGTTTCATTCCTCCGGAAGCATTCCGATATTTATTGGGAATTTGTCTGGCGGTTGTATTTGGTGTCATGCTGTGGTTTGAATGGAGAAAGAGCGATACGACTCCTACCTATTGGTGGTACGGACCCGCATTTGGTTTGTTAGGTGGATTTACTACGATGATAGGCAATGCTGCCGGTCCGGTCATGGCCATCTATTTATTGTCTGTCAGGTTGCCCAAATATAGTTTTGTAGGGACTAATGCTTGGTTTTTCTTGGTCATAAATTATCTGAAAATCCCGGTACAGGTACTTTCTTGGAATAATATAACGCTCCATTTCTTATGGTTGGATGCTTGTACCATTCCGTTTATTATAGTGGGAGGATACTTGGGCATCTTATTGGTGAAGAAGATACCGGAAAAAGGATTTCGCTACTTGACTACAGTAATCACAGGTCTGTCAATACTGCTACTATTAGTTTGAATTTGCAATAGAATGGAAAGCAAAAATGAGGATTTGAACTTTCAAGAAAAGTAGATTGAACGAATAAGAAAAACGGAACTCCTGTCTATCCCCTTATCTTTGCAACTGCTAAAACAGTAATAACTCATTTAATATATTCAACGAATATGAAAGATTTTAATTATTATGCCCCCACACAAGTAGTGTTCGGCGCAAGTTCAGAAGAACAAACAGGAAAACTGGTGAAACAATATGGTGGAAGCAAAGTGCTGCTGCACTATGGCGGAAAGAGTGCGGAACGCTCCGGTCTGTTAAGTAAGATAGCCTCCTTGCTGGAAGCAGAAGGCATAGCCTGTATCAAGTTAGGCGGTGTAGTACCCAATCCTCGCCTGTCATTGGTTCACAAGGGCATCGAACTTTGCCGTCAGGAAGGCATTGACTTTATCCTCGCTGTGGGCGGTGGCAGTGTGATAGATTCCGCCAAAGCCATTGCCTACGGAGTACCATACGAAGGTGATGTGTGGGACATCTACACAGAGGCGTATGAGCCACAGTGCGCACTCCCTGTAGCCGCTGTGCTTACCATTCCTGCTGCCGGAAGTGAAATGAGCGACAGTAGTGTTATCACTAACGAAGATGGCGACATCAAGATAGGCTATTCCAACAACCTATGCCGTTGCAAGTTTGCCGTGATGAACCCGGAACGCACCTACACGCTACCCGCCTATCAGACTGCTTGCGGTGCGGTGGACATCATGATGCACACGATGGAGCGCTACTTCTCTCAGGATGATGACATGACATTGACCGATGAACTGGCGGAGGGTTTGCTGCGAACCGTGAAGAACAGTGTGTTTGAAGTTCTGAAAAATCCGACAGACTACCGCCATCGTACCCAAATCATGTGGGCTGGCAGTTTGGCACACAATGACCTGACAGGTTGCGGCACTACGGGTGACTTTGCCACTCACATGCTGGAGCATGAATTGAGTGCCATGTTTGACGTGGCGCATGGTGCAGGACTGGCTGCCCTGTGGTGCAGTTGGGCACGCTACGTCTACAAGGAGAATATTTCCCGCTTCGCCCGCTTTGCCGTCAATGTGATGGGAGTGGCAAACGACTTCACCAGTCCGGAGCATACCGCACTGGAAGGTATCGCTGCTATGGAACGTTTCTATCAGGCCATTGGGATGCCCGTTTCTATCAGCGAATTAATAGGCAGAGAAGTGACAGAACAAGAAATAGATGAAATGGTTGATAAATGTAGTCATAGAGATACCATTACAATTGGGAATTTTAAGCACCTCGACAGTACAGACATGAAAGCCGTCTATACAATGGCAAAATGAAAAGTCCTGTAGAGAAATAATCCGCCAATCCATTGATAACGTATCGGATAAATTTCTAATTTTGTACCCATATGGATGAAACGCACAATAACTACATAGATACTTTCTTCCGTTGTTTCACTACGACGGACAAGGTATGTGAGGAAATGATAACCGACCACATGTTGGCATACATCATGTCCGGGGAGATGATATTACAGTCGAAAGACCGTCGTGTGGTACTTCACAAAGGCGACGCAGTATTTTTGCGCCGCAATCATTTGGTGCGTAAGACGAAACAGCCTACCAAAAACGGGGAACCATTTAAGGGGCTGTTTCTGCATCTGAATACCCCTTTTCTTAGGAAAATAGCTTCCCAGATAGTGCTGCCTGATGCAAAAGCCGACAAAGGGATGTTGAATGCGTTGCACATACCTTTGCCTGCCCACCCATTCTTGACGGGACTTTTCCAGTCATTAGACAAATACTTCAGCACCGGGCAATGCCCGTCCAAAGAATTGGTGGAAATGAAACTGCATGAAACAATTCTGATTCTGCTGCAATTGAATCCAAAATTAGGTAGTATTCTATTCGATTTCATAGAACCGTGGAAACCGGATTTAGAAGAATTCATGGATAAGAACTTTACCTGTGACCTCACAATAGAAGAACTTGCCCATTACACAGGCAGGAGTTTGTCTACCTTTAAACGCGATTTTCAAGAAATCTTCAACGATACACCGAACCGTTGGGTGGTGAAACGTAGGCTGGAAGAGGCATATCTACTGTTAAAGCAGGAAAAGAGTACTCCGTCTGACATTTATTTGCGAGTAGGGTTCAAAAACTTATCCCATTTCTCTACTGCCTTCAAAAAGCAGTTTGGCGTTTCCCCTTCTGTCATTTGAATATTATGTAGCATCTAAATATCCATAGAACTGCAAGGAATATACTGGTAAAAGGATTTTTTTCGCCAGTATATTTCTTTCTATTTTTGCCATCTATAATAGAAAGCATTGAAAGCAGAGCGCAGCAATAAGTACAGTACCAACTCGTTACCTTAAAATTGGATATTCATCCAAGAGCCTTTGTAATAAGTAGATAAGAAATTTATTCCAAAAATATAGAAAAAGAAAAGAATTTGCTTTTATGATAATTATAAAGGCAAATTCACAAGCTAAAGTTTCAATAAAGACATGAAACAAATTTCTAATAATATTATAGCAAAAATCAATACAGAGATAACAATGTCCTGTATAGATAGTGATATATCTTCCGATACAGCTCTGCATATGATTAACTTTATCAGACCTCTATTTGAAGAATTAAGAAAATTTATCCATCAATATACATTTCAAGATGCTAATGAAGAAATATTATTCTTTAAAGATATTAAGCCTTTCATTTTAAGCAAACTAATATATTTCAGTGATATATACACACTTGAATTAAGAAAGCCGAATGGCAGTAAAGAGGTTCTTAAAGAGTATTACAAGAGAAAGCAAGCAACAATAACAGAATTTTGTAATCACAATCTTGATTTCTACCAGTACTATCGTTCTAAAGCAATTCACTTAGACAAATACTATTTTCTTAGAGGACATGAAAACTACAAACTGTGCCACAATTGTGGGATGCTTGATAAAGACCCGCTATTTTCAACTTGTTGCGACCATAAAGTAGCAAAAATGTTAGGTTATGATATGTTGGAAATCTATCTCCAACAACGGTTACAAAATATGGAAAGGCAAGAAGTGATAGAAACCAGCCGTGCTACATTACCTGACAATCCTTTTCAATGGACTGGAACAAAGATAGCTGTTATCGAATTAGGATACGCCATATATGCCGCCGGGGTTTTGAATAATGGCAATGCTGATATTAAAGAGATTATGACTTATTTAGAAGCATCATTCAAAATAGACTTAGGAGATTATTATAGGACTTATCTAACAATGAGAGAAAGGAAGAAAGATAAGCCGCATTTACAGGTAGTACGCAAATACAACTCGAAGTCAGTAATGAACATCGGGGTTATTTCCTTTATAGAAATATCCGACAGGTTATATTTGCTTTGGATAAACTCGGCAAGATGGCGGCGGGTCACTTCATATTTACGATAAGTTGCAATCGTTTTAGATATGCCGACCAACTGCTTAACATCATCATTGTGCTTTTGGAAAAGGTTAAGAATGGTGTCGTGGCTCTCGCTATGACCTAAAAATTCATTCTTCACCTTTTCGGCGGTAACATAATTGTCACGCCTTTGCAGTTCGTGATAAATGGTGTTCAGGGATGCGTTTATATCATCCAGCAATCGGTTGATACGGGTAGCTTCCGCAGAACGTCCGGCGGCTTTACCTGCCTTACCGTCCCAAACTTTGGGTTGAACATCAAGTTTGGAATTAAAACGACTTGCCACACCGTCAATCGTAACACGGACGAAAATAGGGTAACTGCCATTGATTTTTTGCTTGTCCTTTTTCACAAAGAAAAGAACAGAAAATGTACTCTTCATAAACTCACTTTTTGGGGTTACAAAACTACGGTAATTAACTCAAAGTGAAGTTTATACAGGCTCGCCAAATAGCGACAGAAGTTCGCCAATTTCGGACTAAGTGTACCCCTTTTGGACTTTCAGTTGTCGGGGGTACGAGTTAGGTTACTAACTTTGTCTTTTAGGGTCTAAATGATGTCCGGTAGGGCAGACATAAGGGGATAAAAAAATCCCACAAATCATTGAATTTGTGGGACTTGTCTGCTTACTGTCCGGTTTTGTCCGGTTAGTTCAGCGGAAAGACAGGGATTCAAACCCTGGGAACAGTTACCCGTTCACCGCATTTCGAGTGCGGCCCGATCGATCACTCCGGCATCTTTCCTTCTTTCTGTTTTGGCGTATCCGCTTTTACGGATGCAAAGATAAGGCGTTTTTGCGGCTCGTTATTCTCTTTTTCTTGCTTTTTTTCGTGCGAAGTGGTGGTTTCTACCATATTTTGCATATATTTGTCCCGTAATTTTTAAACAATTTGAATTATGAAAAAGATTTTTAGTGCTTTCATTATAGCTGTATGCTGTATGTTTATGGCTATGCCTGCTCAGGCGCAACTCATCAAATGGGGTGTGAAAGGCGGCGTGAACTTGTCGAAAATCGATTGGAAAGGTGGATATGACGGTAACAAAGATAACTCAACCGGCTTCTTTATCGGCCCTATGGCCGAGGTTACGATCCCTATCGTGGGGCTTGGCGTGGATGCCGCGCTGATGTACTCGCAGAGGGGCAATAAGTATGATGTCCAAAAAGGCAATACGACGGTGGGCTCCATCGACGCAAAGCAGCAAGGCATCGAAATTCCCATCAACCTGAAATATACTTTCGGTTTGGGCAGCATGCTGGGCATTTATGTAGCGGCCGGTCCCGATTTCTTCTTCAACTTCAAGGATGTGGACTTGAGTATGCTGGGTCTATCGGGTTCGTCGGACAATGTGGACTCCAAGAAAGCTCAGGTAGGTTTGAACTTAGGCGCAGGCGTGAAGTTGCTGAGCCATCTTCAGATAGGATTCAACTATCAGATTCCGTTGGGCAACAGCTTTGAACTGAAGAACCTGGGGGATGCCAGCGCCAAGACTAAGACTTGGCAGGTTTCCGCCGCATATATTTTCTAAGAATAGTAGTTTTAAATTTATAGATACTGTGAAGGGGGAGTTCGTGAGAATACCCTCTTTTTTTTGTGCTATATGTGGTTTGCTGCATCTATATATGCAACTTGTTCCATCTATATATCCAGCAGGCTGCATCTATATATGCAGGTCAGCCCGTCATACAGACTTTTGCAATGCTTGGAAAAGGTGTGGATGAAGGGTCATTGCTTGAAACGGATGTTTGCTTAAAATGTAACATTTATCCCCATAAATGTAACATTTATCCCCGAAAATGTCGCATCCGGTACACATAGCATAGCATAGCACAGAATAGCATAGCATAACCCCTCCTAAATAGTTCCCCCCGAAACCGGGGGCACTGGGGGGAGGACGCGGATGTGCCATCCGCGGAGGAGGAATTTTTGCGCCCTGTGGAAACTGCGTAGAGGCTCGGGGAATACTCCCGGATTTTATGAAGAAAAACGGCGTTTTTTATTTGTGCGGTTGCCGGGATGCACCTATCTTTGCCGTCACAATGGAAAAGTTTGCAGATGTCATATTGCCCTTGCCCCTGTACGGTTGCTTCACTTACTCCCTGCCTCCTGAGATGGAGGGAGAGGTTCGGGCGGGTTGCCGTGTAGTGGTTTCCTTCGGAAAGAAGAAGTTCTATACGGGGATTGTGCGGAATGTCCATCATCAGAAGCCGGAGGGGTATGAGGTGAAGGAAGTCACGGCGTTGCTGGACGCGCACCCCATTCTGCTTCCCGTGCAGTTC
This sequence comes from Bacteroides helcogenes P 36-108, assembly GCF_000186225.1. Lineage (NCBI taxonomy): Bacteria > Pseudomonadati > Bacteroidota > Bacteroidia > Bacteroidales > Bacteroidaceae > Bacteroides > Bacteroides helcogenes. The sequence goes on from NC_014933.1 coordinate 1,326,049, forward strand.
AAATTCTGGGAGTGGCTGGCCGATTATTATCTTTGTACACAGGGCGATGTCTATAAAGCAGCCTTGCCTTCGGGACTGAAGCTTGAAAGTGAAACCATTGTAGAATACAATCCTGATTTTGAAGCAACGGAGCCGTTGCCGCAGCGTGAGCAGAAAGTGCTTGATTTGCTCTCTGCCGAACCCGAACAATGCGTGACGAAGTTAGAGAAAGATACCGGATTTAAGAATATCCTCAATGTGGTGAAATCCTTGCTCGACAAGGAGGCCATCTTTGTAAAGGAGGAGTTGAGGCGCACTTACAAGCCTAAAACGGAAGTCCGTGTGCGGCTGACCGCTGCGGCGGGCAACGAAAGGCGTCTGCATTTCTTTTTCGATGACCTTCAACGCCGTGCTCCCAAGCAATTGGACTTATTGATGAAGTACATCGAACTTTCCGGCTGCCTGAGTGGAGAGCAGAAAGAAGTCACGAAGAAGGAGCTTCTGTCGCGGGCTTCTGCCACGCCTGTCGTATTCAATGGGCTGATAGAGAAGGGCGTGTTTGAAGTCTATCAGCAGGAAGTGGGTCGTCTGGATGTAACCTCACCCCATGTGGCTTTGGCTTTGAATTCCTTGAATCTGCATCAGCAGCGGGCATACGATGAGATAGCGGAAAACTTCAGGACAAAGAACGTCTGCCTGCTGCATGGCGTGACTTCAAGCGGTAAGACGGAAATCTATATCCATCTGATTGAAGAAGCCATCCGCCGGGGAAAGCAGGTGCTTTATCTTCTGCCCGAAATAGCTTTGACCACCCAGATTACCGAACGCCTCCGGAGGGTGTTCGGCTCAAAGTTGGGTGTTTACCATTCTAAGTTTCCTGATGCCGAACGGGTGGAAATCTGGCAAAAACAGCTTTCCGGGCAGGGTTATGACATTATATTGGGAGTGCGTTCGTCCGTATTCCTGCCTTTCCGCAACCTGGGACTGGTGATTGTGGACGAGGAACATGAAAATACCTATAAGCAGCAAGATCCGGCTCCCCGTTACCATGCACGCAACGCTGCCATTGTGCTGGCGGCAATGTATGATGCAAAGACACTGCTGGGAACGGCTACGCCTTCCGTAGAGACATGGTACAACGCTGTTTCCGGCAAATATGCGATGGTGGAGCTGAAGGAACGGTACAAAGAAATACAGTTGCCGGAAATCATCCCGGTGGATATAAAGGAGCTTCATCGCAAGAAGCGGATGAACGGGCCTTTCTCTCCCTTGCTGCTGCAATACATCCGCGAGGCGCTGGAACAGAGGGAGCAGGTAATCTTGTTTCAGAACCGCCGTGGCTTTGCTCCCATGATAGAGTGCCATACGTGCGGATGGGTTCCGAAGTGCAAGAATTGTGACGTCAGCCTGACCTATCACAAAGGGCTCAACCAATTGACGTGCCACTATTGCGGATATACCTGTCAGGTTCCCCGTGTCTGTCCGGCCTGTGAGGGGAGTGATTTGCGTAACCGGGGGTTCGGTACGGAGAAGATAGAAGATGATATCAAGGCATTGTTTCCCGGTGCTGCCGTTGCCCGGATGGATCTGGACACCACCCGTACGCGTGCGGCTTATGAACGGATCATTGCCGGTTTTGAAAGAGGAAAGACCGATATCCTTATCGGGACGCAGATGGTTTCCAAAGGACTGGACTTCGACCACGTCAGTGTAGTGGGTATCCTGAATGCGGACACCATGCTGAACTTTCCGGATTTCCGCGCGTATGAGCGCGCTTTCCAGTTGATGGCACAGGTGGCGGGCCGTTCCGGACGGAAAAACAAGCGTGGCAGGGTGGTGCTTCAGACCAAGAGCATCGACCACCCCATCATTTCGCAGGTCATCGCCAATGATTATGAAAGCATGGTAGGCGGCCAGCTTGCCGAACGGCAGATGTTTCATTATCCGCCTTTCTATCGCTTGATATATGTATATCTGAAAAACAGGAACGAGACGTTGCTCGACCTCATGGCGCAGACAATGGCGGGCAAGCTCCGTGCTGTCTTCGGCAACCGTGTGCTGGGTCCTGACAAGCCGCCTGTGGCTCGTGTGCAGACCTTGTTTATCCGGAAAATCGTTGTGAAGATAGAAATGAATGCACCGATGGCACGTGCCAGGGAATTGCTGGTCAGGGCACAGAAGGAAATGCTGGCCGAAGACCGTTTTAAGTCGTTGCTGGTGTATTATGATGTAGATCCTATGTAAAATGAAGAAAATACTATTTGTTTGCCTCGGCAATATCTGCCGTTCATCCTCGGCGGAGGGAGTCATGAAACATCTTGTAGAGCAGGCGGGATGCGAGAATGAATTCGTAATCGATTCTGCCGGAATTTTATCTTATCATCAGGGGGAATTGCCTGATGCCCGGATGCGGGCCCATGCCATCCGTCGCGGATATGCCCTGACGCATCGCTCGCGTCCTGTGCGTACGGAGGATTTTTATAATTTTGACCTGATTATCGGTATGGACGACCGCAATATTGATGATCTGAGGGATCGTGCCCCTTCACCCGAAGCATGGAGCAAGATTCACCGCATGACGGACTATTGCACCAAGTTTACCTGTGCCGACCATGTGCCCGATCCTTATTACGGAGGGGCGGAAGGCTTTGAATATGTACTTGATGTACTGGAAGATGCCTGTGCGGGATTATTGGAAATGCTTTCCGGGGAGAACGGAACCGGAAGATAAAACAAATCAGTGCCGGATGTCCCGATAGAATCGCTTGTCATCGTTCAGGCTGCAAGTGGCGTCTATACCGGTTTCTTTCAGCCGTTCTGCTATTTCTTTCAGCTTCTTCCTTGATACCCTGCCGATATAGAACAGCCGATAACGGTAATCCTTGTCCAGCAATTCCATGATGTGTGTGAAGGCCTGTTCGCGTGCGAAATCGAAATTCACTTTCCGTAAGTCGGTATAAAGGTATCGGATGCTTCTGCCCACGCTATGGATGACCAGTGCGTCATTGTCCAGCGTCAGATAGCAGAAGCGTGTCATCAGCATGCTGATAAATAAAAGGCTCAGCCCGAAGGAGACGGCGGCCGGAATGCCCCTCCACCATACATCTCCGCTGATGGAATAGTATCCTAACATCAGGAACATCAGGAACAATATGAAGAAGTAGAACATGTAGAGAGAAGGCCGCTGATAGGTTTTCTTTGCAATTGCCGAAGCCGTACGCTCCTGCGGCGCGTAATTGTCAAAGGCTATTCCCTCTGAAACGAGGAAGCGGATGACCGACGAGGGGTGGCGGAACGGAGGCAGATACATGATTTCTTCCTTTCCGTCCTTCAGGTGCAAAACCAATATACCGGGGCCGTATTTGTCTTTTGGCGCCGGGCGGCTATTGGGATTGCCTGGTGTCTGGTGATGACGTTTCATGAAACTGAAACTCTTGATTTGGCGTAAACCTATCCGCCGGCTTTGCAACAATTGCTCTGCTCTCTGTTTTTCTTTGGCTGTCACTTCCATAGTTCCTATTTTTTTAGTTCGGGATAGCTGATACGGGTATGGTAAATCGTCTTTAGTTTTTCTTTGAATACGGTTTTCACGGTGGCTATGTCCTTGAACGTGATGGGACACTCCCTGAAATAACCCTCGGCCACTTGTGAGTCGATGATCTTATCTACCAAGTTGCTGATGCTTTCTTCCGTATATTCGGGCAGGCTGCGTGATGCGGCTTCCACAGCGTCGGCCATCATCAATATGGCCTGCTCTTTGGTGAACGGATTGGGACCGGGATAGGTGAAAAGCTCGTCGTCTGGTTCTTCACCGGGATGCTCGTTCTTCCATGAAATATAGAAATATTTTGTTTTTCCCCGCCCGTGGTGAGTGGTGATGAAATCTTTGATGACTTTGGGCAGGTTGTTCTTTTCCGCCAGTTTCAGCCCGTCCGTTACATGTCCGATAACTACCTGTGCGCTTTGTTCGTAACTGAGATTCTTGTGTGGATTGACTCCACCTGACTGGTTTTCCGTGAAGAAGGCCGGATTTTCCATCTTGCCGATGTCGTGATACAGTGCACCGGTACGTACCAACTGGCTTTTAGCATCAATACGGTTGGCTGCTTCTGCGGCAAGGTTGGCCACCTGCATGGAATGCTGGAAAGTGCCCGGAACCGTTTCGGACATGCGGCGCAACAGGTTGTTGTTAATATTTGACAGCTCTACCAGCGTTACATTGGAAGTGAATCCGAACGTTTTTTCTACCAGAAAGAGAAGCGGATAAGTAAATAACAGCAATATCCCGTTGATGATGAAATAGGTGTACATGCTTCCATTGATTTTCGACAAATCGTTTTCCGTGATCAGTTCGAAGGCAAAATAAACCGCCATATAGGTCAGTATCACAAGGAATGCCGTGCGGAACAACTGCGAGCGTTGGGAAAGCTCCCGCAAACTGAAGATGGCCACCAAGCCGGCGGAAAGTTGAAGCAGAATGAACTCATGCGGATAGCGCAGGGAGATGGAGCATATCAGTATCGTGACTACCTGTGTGAGAAATGCCGTGCGTGAATCGAGGAACACGCGGATGACGATGGGAAGCACCGCATAAGGAAGGATGTATATATTGAATATATTGTTTGCCACCATGACAGCCGTTACCACACAATGAAACACGATAAGTGTGAAAAGCAGTGCGAGGCGGCCTTTACGTTCGTAATAATCTTTACGGAAGAGATGGAGGTAAAGCATGAAACAGAGTATGAAGATGCCGACGTACAGAATCTGCCCTATCAGCATCAGGCGTTTCTGTCCGATGGACTCGCTTCGTTTGATTGACTCTTTCCGCAGGCTTTCGAGAATGTTGTAGGTTTCCCGGCTCACGATTTCACCACGGTCTATGATTTTCTGCCCACTCAGTACAATCCCGTTTGCCCAAGAGTAATTGTCCAAAATTTCTTTCTTGGCAGTTTCTGTGCGTTGTTCATCGTAAGTCAGGTTGGGAAACAGATATTCGTTTAATGAACATTGCCGCAGAATTTCAGGATGATAATGCATGGTATCGGAGGTCAGGATGTAGTTATAGGCATCTTTGACGGAATAAAGCTTGTCGGCACTTTGCTGGTTGGCCAGTTTGTCGTCAATTAACATGATGGCAGAAGCACTGTCCCTGTGCAGCTTGGCCAGACTTTCAGTAGAAAGGATGCCGCTACGGTAAACCTCGGTCAGTTTCTTTTCCAGATAGCGGATATAGTCGGTGGAAGGCAGTATGCCCCGCAGATTGGTCTGGTAATCTGCTCTCAGTTTCTTGATGACATCCTTTTCGATGTTTTTATCCAGTTGGAAATAGGGTTGGAACTTGGCGAGAATACTGTCTTGCTCGCGCTTCACCACCTGGTCTTCTTTATAGATGGGAAAGTCAAAAGTAGCCATCAGTTGGCCATACTTCCAGGGCTTGTCGATATCGAATTGGTAATTGAACTTACCGTCACGCGGCAGGAAATAGACAATAACCGTTACTGTACCGATAAAGATAAGCGTTTTATAAATCAGATCCCTGAGTGAGAACTGTTTTTTAGTCTTGAAATAATTCATATTGGCCGAAATTTTTGCGAAAAGTACAAAAAAAAACATTAGTGTGGAAAAAAAGATTTAATTTTGCCGTCTAATTTATTTATAAGTAAGGTAGATTATGACAGAAAGAAGAGTCAGAGTCCGTTTCGCCCCAAGTCCTACGGGAGCATTGCACATTGGTGGCGTGCGCACAGCTTTATACAACTATCTCTTTGCGCGCCAGCATGGAGGGGATTTGATTTTCCGTATAGAAGATACTGATTCCAATCGTTTTGTGCCGGGTGCAGAAGAATATATATTGGAATCTTTTAAGTGGTTGGGCATCCCGTTTGATGAAGGGGTGAGTTTCGGAGGAAATCACGGTCCATACCGCCAGTCGGAACGCCGTGAAATATACAAGAAGTATGTACAGGTGTTGCTGGATGCCGGGAAGGCATACATCGCTTTTGATACTCCGGAAGAACTGGAGGCCAAGCGTGCCGAAATTGCCAACTTCCAGTATGATGCCTCTACCCGCATGCAGATGCGCAATTCTCTGACCCTTTCAAAAGAAGAAGTGGACGCTCTGATTGCCGGAGGCAAACAGTATGTGGTGCGCTTCAAGATAGAGCCGGATGAAAATGTGCATGTTAATGATTTGATTCGTGGTGAGGTGGTTATCAACTCTTCCATACTTGACGATAAAGTGTTGTATAAATCGGCGGACGAATTGCCTACTTACCATTTGGCCAATATTGTGGATGATCATCTGATGGAAGTATCACATGTGATTCGCGGTGAAGAATGGTTGCCTTCTGCACCATTGCACGTGTTGCTGTATCGTGCTTTTGGTTGGGAGGATACGATGCCCGCCTTCGCCCATCTGCCCTTGCTGCTGAAGCCCGAAGGCAACGGCAAGCTGAGCAAACGTGACGGTGACCGTCTCGGTTTTCCTGTTTTCCCATTGGAGTGGCATGATCCGAAGACGGGTGATGTGTCTTCAGGATATCGTGAATCGGGTTATTTACCCGAAGCGGTTATTAACTTTCTGGCTCTTCTGGGCTGGAATCCTGGCAATGATCAAGAATTGATGTCAATGGATGAATTGGTGAAACTGTTTAATCTGGAGCATTGCAGCAAGGCCGGTGCTAAATTTGATTATAAGAAAGGTACTTGGTTCAATCATGAGTACATCATGCAGAAGCCCGATGGAGAACTTGCCTGCCTTTTCCGGCCGGTGCTGGAGGCGAATGGTGTGGATGCCGGGCAATATGATGATGCATTTCTTGCCAAAGTTGTCTCTTTGGTGAAAGGACGTGTCAATTTTGTGAAAGAACTTTGGGATCAGGCACGATTCTTCTTTGTGGCTCCTGTCACTTATGCCGAGAAGGATGTGAAAAAGCGTTGGTCAGAGGATACTCCTCGCATCATGGCTGAATTGATGGAAGTGCTTCGGGGTATAGATGATTTCTCGTCGAAACCTTCTGAAGATATTGTGATAGGCTGGATTACGGAAAAGGGTTATCATATGGGAAATGTGATGAATGCTTTCCGGCTGTCGGTGGTAGGAGAATGTAAGGGACCCCACATGTTCGACATTACTGAATTGCTCGGTAAGGAAGAAACACTGGTCCGCATGCAGCGTGCCATCGAAGCTTTGAAGTGAATAGAATTAAGAATGGAGAGTCATCTGCTGCGGCAACCCTGATTCTTCATTCTTTATTTTTCATTCTTAATTCAATATATTATGCTCTACGACTTGGCAATAGCTGTCTATGATATTTTGGTGCATTTAGCCGCCCCGTTTAGCCGTAAGCCCCGTAAAATGATGAAGGGACATTGGGTAGTGTATGAACTTCTCCGCCAACAGTTAGAGAAGGATGTGCGCTATATTTGGTTTCATGCTGCTTCTTTGGGGGAATTTGAGCAAGGGCGTCCGTTGATTGAGAAAATCCGTGCCAAATATCCGGATTATGGTATTCTGCTTACCTTCTTTTCGCCTTCGGGATATGAGGTTCGTAAGAATTACAGAGGGGCGGATGTGGTTTGTTATCTGCCTTTTGATAAGCCCCGTAACGTGAAGAAGTTTCTGGATATTGTAAACCCGTGCATGGCATTTTTTATCAAATATGAGTTTTGGAAGAACTATCTGGGTGAACTGCATAAGCGCCGCATTCCGGTATATAGTGTATCTTCCATCTTTCGCCGCGGGCAGATCTTTTTCAAGTGGTATGGTGGCACATATCGGAATGTATTGAGGAACTTTGACCATCTGTTTGTGCAAAATGAACGTTCCAAGCGTTATTTGGCAAAGATCGGTATTAACCGGGTTACGGTGGTAGGTGATACACGCTTTGACCGTGTGCTGCAGATTCGGGAAGAAGCGAAGGACTTGCCGTTGGTGAAACTCTTCAAGAATGATACAATGACTTTTGTTGCAGGAAGCTCCTGGCAGCCGGATGAGGATTTGTTTATCGAATACTTCAACCAGCATCCGGAAGTGAAGATGATTATTGCTCCACACGTCATTGATGAAAACCATTTGGTGGAGATTATCCGTAAGTTGAAGCGTCCGTATGTGCGATATACTCGCGCTGATGAAAAAAATGTACGCAAAGCCGATTGTTTGATCATCGACTGCTTCGGGTTGCTTTCATCTATTTATCGCTATGGAGAAATAGCCTATATCGGTGGTGGCTTTGGCGTTGGCATTCATAATACGTTGGAAGCTGCCGTTTATGGAATTCCTGTAATTTTTGGACCTAAATATCAGAAGTTCCAGGAGGCAATCCAACTGTTGGAGTCTGAAGGAGCATTTTCCATCAAGGATTATGATGAATTAAACACTCTGCTTGACCGTATGTTGGCAGATGAAGTTTTCTTGCGTGAAGCAGGGATGAATGCCGGAAATTATGTGACCGACAACGCAGGTGCTACGGATAAAGTCTTGAGTATGATAAACTTTTGAATAAAGTGATAGGTTGATAGAGGGACTGATTGGTATTTATAATACAAGGAGGTGTGTCGTTGGGACGCACCTCCTTTTGCATGATAACATTGTCAAGGGGTTCTGGTGATGATTTGTTCGTCTATGATAAGCAGATAAGTTCCTTCCAGCTCTTCTGTGGTGTATTCCCAATACTTTCTGTCCCAGAAATCATTTTCCACTTTTCTGCCATCGACAAACACTTCCAGCTCCCCTAACTCATGGTAACCTTCTGCCATAATGTCGGAAGGGTGTTCGTGTTTTCCACAGATACCGGTTGGCGTTACGTTGATGAGCTTCTTTTCATTGGGCAGGATGATGAATATGCTGTCTTTTATTTCGGTAGGATATTGGTAGCCTTTACGGTGGGTCTTTACAGTCACCGTGGCGTCGGGCAACCGATTCTCTATATAATAACAGTAACCTCCCACATAGTCGCAGCCGCTTATGAAGGTGACGAGTGATAATAATAGCCAAATGTGTTTCTTTCTCATAATATGTCTCTTTTTATCACTCTGTTTTGTACCAGTCAGAATACATCAGATAGTTGTGCGCTATCTTTTGATTTAGCTCCTTAGCTTGTTCCGGATCTACTTTCTTGATAAATTTGGCGGGAACTCCTCCCCAGATGCTTCCCGGTTCTATTACCGTATTGCTTAACACCAAGGAGCCTGCGGCGACGATGGCTCCTTCTCCTATTACTGCATGGTCGAGAATAGTCGATCCCATGCCTATCAGTGCATAATCTTTTATGATGGCTCCGTGGATGGTCACGTTGTGCCCCACGGATACATGGTCTCCTATCTCGATGGTCGATTTCTCATACAAGGTGTGCAGCACGCTTCCGTCCTGAATGTTGACTCCGTTTCCTATGCGGATGGAATTTACGTCACCACGCAGCACGGTGCTGAACCAAATGCTGCAATCCCTTCCCATCTTGACGTCGCCAATGACCGCTGCATTGTCTGCCAAAAAACAATTCTCTCCCACTTCGGGGGTGAATCCTCTTACTGATTTTATTAAAGCCATTCTTTTCAGTGATTAGAAGTTAGTGATTTGCATGCTTCTTTCAACCATTCTTGTTCTTCTTTGTTCAAGCCGGGTGAAAGCTTCTCATATACTTTTTGGTGATATTGGTCCAACCACTCTGTTTCTTCTGTCGTCAGCATCTCTTTGATGATACCTTTCTTGCAGATGGGGCAAAGGGTAATTGTCTCAAACTTCAGGTAGTTGCCGAACATACCTTCTCCGGCAGGGACTGTCAGTACAAGATTTTCCGTCCGTATTCCATGACTGCCGGTTTTATATACACCCGGCTCATTAGAGGTAACCATCCCTGGTTGTAATGTTACCGGATTTTCGTTCATGCGGATACTTTGCGGCCCTTCGTGTACATTCAGGAAATGCCCTACGCCATGGCCTGTTCCATGCAAGAAATTCATACGGTGTTTCCATATCGGCATGCGGGCGAGGACATCCAACTGAGCACCTCGTGTGCCTGCCGGGAAGACGGCCGTTGCCAGTGCAATATGTCCTTTCAGTATTAAGGTATAGTCTTCTTTTTCTTCTTCTGTAAGCTCTCCCAAGGCGATGGTACGGGTGATGTCTGTGGTTCCGTCCATGTATTGGGCTCCTGAATCCAGCAACAAAAAGCCTTTAGGCAATACTGGAACGTCTGTTTCCGGAGTTGCTTCATAGTGCACAATGGCTCCATGTTCCTTATAGCCCGCAATGGTGTCGAAGCTTTCACCCATGTAGAGAGGTTGTTCTGCGCGGAAGCCGTGTAACTTTTTGTCTATACTGATTTCTGTTTCTTTTCCTGTGGGAACAGCATTTTCAAGCCACTTCAGAAATTTGACCAGAGCTATTCCGTCACGTTGCATGGCAGTGTGGATACCGGCTATCTCCTGTTGGTTGCGGATTGCTTTGAGAAAAGCGATCGGAGAAACCCCTTCTATGATACGGCAATTCGGACGGATGGCGGAATATACTGCGTAATTTGTCTTGGCGGGATTGAGTAATATGTTGTCGGTTGATAGATTGCCCAGAAAGCTTTCAATGTCTTCGTAGGAATGAATTTCAATACCGGTTTCTTTTAAATAAGCGGCGAGTTCATTCGTGACTTTTAGGGGCTGGATGAAGAAATGCACTTCTTGTTCGGTGAGTAACAAATAGCTGACTGTTACAGGATTGCAATGTACGTCTGTTCCGCGTATGTTCAGTGTCCATGCTATTTCGTCTAATGCGGAAACCAATAATGCTTCTGCTCCATTTCTCTTCATTTCTTTACGGATGTCAGTCAGTTTTTCAGTGCTGTTTCTTCCTGCATACTTCGTTTCGTAAATAAAGGCAGGAGCTTCGGGCATGGCAGGGCGCTCTGTCCATATGCTGTTCATCGGGTCGGAAATGCATTTTACAATAATGCCATTCTTCTCTAATCCACTTTTTAGCTTTATTACTTCTTCTGTAGAGAATACTTTCCCATCAATACCTACTGTCATTCGGGATGCTAAATTTGTTTTCAGAAATTCGGAAATAGTGGGCGTTTCCGGCAACATTTCTTTGTACAAATCAATGCCGCTTCCTTCCAATTGCAGTGCTGCCTGGAGAAAGTAGCGTGAATCGGTCCATAATCCGGCCTTTTTGCTGGTAACTACTACAGTTCCTGCCGATCCGGTAAATCCTGATATCCACTCTCTTGATTGCCAGTGTGGCGCTACATATTCACTTAAATGAGGGTCAGTGCTTGGAATGATGAATGCATCGATTCCTTTTTCTTTCAATAATGCCCGGAGGGCATTTATACGTTGGGATATTGTTCGGTTCATACCTTTTATAATAATGATACAAGCTTTTCTTTCTCCAAAGTTAGTTACTTTCTTTTGAATATAAACAAAGCCTTCCTTGTTTTGTGCATGAACTTAGTGTCTTTTACGAATTCTTTTCGTGTTTGATTTATCGTTTTTTTGCTGAAAGTTTTGTGAATAAAGAAAGTATGTGTAATTTTGCGGCTCGATTTAATCGTGAAATTTTAAACATTAACATTTTAAAAGAAAGAAAATGATTGTAGTACCTGTAAAAGAAGGCGAAAACATCGAAAAAGCGCTGAAGAAGTTTAAAAGAAAATTTGAAAAGACCGGCACAGTTAAGGAATTGAGACGCAGACAACAGTTTGACAAACCGTCTGTAACAAAAAGACTTAAGAAGGAACGTGCAGTTTACGTTCAACAACTTCAGCAAGTAGAAGATTAATAATTCGTAATTTCCTTTGAATTATTGAATTCTTTTTCATACATTCGTTGCATGATTTAGATATGTAGCGATATGTTATTGACAGATTCTTTTCTTGACTATCTTTTGTATGAACGGAATTATTCCGAGGGTACGGTTAAGTATTATCGGGCAGATATTCTTGAATTGCAGAAGTTCGGTGAAGAAATGTTGGGAGATTTAACCCCGTCGGATGTAGATGCGGAGCTTGTTCGGGAATGGATTACTTTTCTGATGGACAAGGGTTGTGCGTCTAATACGGTTAATCGAAAGTTAAGCTCAATCCGAACATATTATAGATTTCTCTTGCAGAGGGGAATGGTTGCTATGGATCCATTACAGAAAATTGTGGGGCCGAAGAAAAAGAAACCGCTTCCTACGTTTTTGAGGCAAGGAGAGATGGATAGATTGTTGGATGATATAGACTTTGGAGAAGGGTTTAAAGGGTGTCGTGACCGCATGATTATTGAAATGTTTTATGCTACCGGCATGCGACTTTCAGAATTGATAGGTTTGAATGATAAGGATGTTGATTTTTCTGCTTCTCTCATTAAGGTGACGGGAAAACGGAATAAGCAACGTTTGATACCTTTCGACAAAGAGTTGGAACTTTCCATGCGGAAATATGTCAATGTGCGGAATGAAGCGATTCCTATTCGTACGGATGCTTTTTTTGTTCGGAAGAATGGGAGACGGCTTTATCGTAGTATCGTAGAGTATCTTGTGAAACGAAACCTTTCGAAGGTAGTAACTGTAAAGAAAAGAAGTCCCCATGTGTTGAGGCACACTTTTGCGACGGCTATGCTGAACAATGGTGCTGATTTAGGTTCGATAAAGGAATTGCTTGGACATGAGAGTTTGGCGACTACGGAAATCTATACACATACTACTTTTGAAGAACTTAAAAAAGTGTATAACCAGGCTCATCCTCGGGCCTAAATAAAAAGGAGGTTAGTATGGAAGTAAGAATTCAATCGATTCACTTTGACGCATCAGAGCAACTGCAAGCCTTTGTCCAAAAGAAGGTAACTAAGTTGGAAAAATTTTACGACGATATAAAGAAAGTAGAGGTGTCATTAAAGGTAGTAAAGCCAGAAACTGCCGAAAATAAAGAAGCCGGGGTAAAAGTATTGGTTCCCAATGGCGAGTTTTATGCGAACAAGGTTTGTGATACGTTTGAAGAAGCGGTGGATATATGTCTTGAGGCTTTGGAAAAACAGTTGGTTAAATACAAGGAAAAACAACGGAACAAATAATTTTTCGCTAAAATTTTGCGGGTAAAAAATAAATGCCTAAATTTGCAGCCGTTTCGCTCGCATTGGATCGTTGCGGTTGCATTTTTTAAGCTTGCCTCTTTAGCTCAGTTGGCCAGAGCACGTGATTTGTAATCTCGGGGTCGTTGGTTCGAATCCGACAAGAGGCTCAGGTGAAAAATGGTTATCAAAATTTATTCGGAGATTATTGTCTTTGTAATAGATGGTAAGGATAAGAAAAAAAGTTCTTTGAGTAATGAATGGGCAAATACCAGAGTGGCCAAATGGGGCAGACTGTAAATCTGCTGGCTTACGCCTTCGGTGGTTCGAATCCATCTTTGCCCACACTCTTATTCTCCTTGCTGTTATAGCTCAGCGGTAGAGCACTTCCTTGGTAAGGAAGAGGTCCCGGGTTCAAGTCCCGGTAACAGCTCACGAAAAATGTAAAAGCTGATTATTAATCAAATAAATAACAAGTAAAGCTATGGCTAAAGAGAAATTCGAACGTACCAAACCGCACGTAAACATTGGTACAATTGGTCACGTTGACCACGGTAAAACCACGTTGACAGCTGCTATCACTACGGTGTTGGCAAAGAAAGGCCTTTCTGAATTGCGTTCTTTCGATTCTATCGATAACGCTCCTGAAGAAAAGGAAAGAGGTATCACTATCAATACTTCTCACGTAGAGTATGAAACAGCTAACCGTCACTATGCACACGTTGACTGTCCGGGTCACGCCGACTATGTAAAGAACATGGTAACTGGTGCTGCTCAGATGGACGGTGCTATCATCGTAGTTGCTGCTACTGACGGTCCGATGCCTCAGACTCGTGAGCACATTTTGCTGGCTCGTCAGGTAAACGTTCCGAGACTGGTTGTGTTTATGAATAAGTGTGACATGGTTGATGATCCTGAAATGTTGGAGCTTGTTGAGATGGAAATGCGTGAGTTGCTTTCAGCTTACGAATTCGATGGCGATAACACTCCGTTTATCCAGGGATCTGCTCTTGGTGCATTGAACGGTGTCGAAAAATGGGAAAACAAGGTTATGGAACTGATGGATGCAGTTGATACTTGGATTCCGTTGCCTCCGCGTGATGTTGACAAACCGTTCTTGATGCCGGTTGAGGATGTATTCTCAATTACGGGTCGTGGTACTGTGGCAACTGGTCGTATTGAAGCTGGTGTTATCCATGTAGGTGACGAAGTTGAAATCCTTGGCTTGGGCGAAGATAAGAAGTCTGTTGTGACTGGTGTTGAAATGTTCCGTAAACTTTTGGATCAAGGTGAAGCCGGTGATAACGTAGGTTTGTTGCTTCGTGGTATTGATAAGAATGAAATCAAGCGTGGTATGGTTCTTTGTAAACCGGGTCAGATTAAGCCTCACTCTAAATTCAAAGCTTCTATCTACGTTTTGAAGAAAGAAGAAGGTGGACGTCACACTCCGTTCCATAACAAATACCGTCCTCAATTCTATCTGCGTACTATGGACTGTACAGGTGAAATTACTCTTCCGGAAGGAACTGAAATGGTAATGCCTGGTGATAACGTAGCAATCAATGTAGAATTGATCTACCCGGTAGCATTGAACGTAGGTTTGCGTTTCGCTATCCGTGAAGGTGGTCGTACAGTAGGTTCTGGTCAGATTACTGAAATTCTTGACTAATTACTAAATATCTTAATCAGTTCCCGGTGAATATCGGGAACTGATTATGTTCAAACGGGAGTAGCTCAGTTGGTAGAGCACCGGTCTCCAAAACCGGGTGTCGGGAGTTCGAGCCTCTCCTCCCGTGCTAATATTTTTGAAATGAAGAAGATTGTAGCTTATTTTAAAGAAACTTACGACGAACTTGTACATAAAGTGTCGTGGCCTACGTATTCTGAACTTACTAACAGTGCAGTAGTTGTTTTATATGCTTCCCTACTTATTGCAGTGGTAGTATTTGCGATGGACTTCTGTTTCCAACATTTAATGGAATTTGTTTATCCACATTAAAAAAGTAAGGAGAAATGTCTGAGATTGAAAAGAAATGGTACGTATTGCGTGCTATTAGCGGAAAAGAAGCTAAGGTAAAGGAATACCTTGAAGCTGATATTAAAAACAGCGACCTTGGTGATTATGTATCTCAGGTATTGATTCCTACCGAAAAGGTATATCAGGTTCGCAATGGTAAAAAAATTGTGAAGGAGAGAAGTTATCTTCCTGGTTACGTTTTGGTGGAGGCTGCTCTGGTGGGTGAGGTTGCTCATCACTTGAGAAATACTCCTAATGTGATAGGATTCTTGGGAGGTTCGGATAAACCCGTTCCTCTGAGACAGTCGGAAGTGAATCGCATACTTGGTACGGTCGATGAATTGCAGGAGTCAGGTGAAGACTTGAATATCCCGTATGTAGTTGGAGAGACTGTAAAGGTGAATTACGGTCCGTTCAGCGGATTCAGTGGAATCATTGAAGAAGTAAACACCGAGAAGAAGAAACTAAAGGTCATGGTCAAAATATTCGGTCGGAAAACTCCGCTTGAATTGGGCTTTATGCAAGTTGAAAAAGAATAGTACAGGTGTTACGCTGTAGTATTCTTCATTAATTTTTATATATAAATCAATTAAAAAATGGCTAAAGAAGTTGCTGGACTAATCAAATTACAGATTAAAGGAGGCGCGGCAAATCCATCACCTCCCGTTGGACCTGCTTTAGGTTCTAAGGGAATTAACATCATGGAATTTTGCAAGCAATTCAACGCCAGAACCCAGGACAAAGCAGGAAAAATACTTCCTGTGATTATCACTTACTACGCAGATAAGTCTTTCGATTTTGTAATCAAGACTCCTCCCGTGGCTATCCAATTGTTGGAAGTGACGAAGCAAAAGAGTGGTTCTGCTGAGCCTAACCGTAAGAAAGTTGCCGAGATTACTTGGGAACAGGTTCGTACGATTGCTCAGGACAAGATGGTTGACTTGAACTGTTTCACTGTAGAAGCTGCCATGAAGATGGTTGCAGGTACAGCTCGTAGTATGGGTATCGCTGTAAAAGGGGAGTTCCCGGTTAATAACTAATAAACTTCAATTAGAATGGGTAAACTGACAAAAAATCAAAAGTTGGCTGCAGAAAAAATTGAAGCAGGGAAAGCATACTCTCTCAAAGAAGCTGCTCAATTGGTGAAAGAAATTTCTTACACCAAGTTTGATGCTTCTCTGGATATTGACGTACGTTTGGGAGTTGACCCGCGTAAGGCTAATCAGATGGTGAGAGGTGTTGTATCACTTCCGCATGGTACTGGTAAGGTTGTACGCGTTTTGGTGCTTTGTACACCGGATGCTGAAGCTGCTGCAAAAGAAGCTGGAGCTGACTATGTTGGTCTTGACGAATATATTGAAAAGATCAAAGGTGGATGGACTGATATTGATGTAATCATCACTATGCCGTCTATCATGGGTAAGATTGGTGCGCTCGGTCGTGTGCTCGGTCCTCGTGGATTGATGCCTAATCCGAAGAGTGGCACTGTAACTATGGATGTTGCTAAAGCTGTGAAAGAAGTAAAACAAGGCAAGATTGATTTTAAAGTTGATAAAAGCGGTATTGTTCATACTTCTATCGGTAAAGTTTCATTTAGTGCTGATCAAATTCGTGACAATGCGAAAGAATTCATCTCTACTTTGAATAAATTGAAACCGACTGCAGCCAAGGGTACATATATTAAGAGTATTTATCTTTCTAGCACGATGAGTGCGGGCATCAAGATTGACCCGAAATCAGTAGAAGAAATCTAATAAAACGGAGTAATAATGAGAAAGGAAGATAAAAGTACGATTATTGAGCAGATTGCTGCTACAGTGAAGGAATACGGTCACTTCTATTTGGTAGATACCACTGCTATGAACGCTGCTGCTACAAGTGCGTTGAGAAGAGAATGTTTCAAAGCGGACATCAAATTGATGGTAGTTAAGAATACATTACTCCATAAAGCATTGGAAAGCTTGGAAGGTGATTATTCTCCGCTTTTTGGTTCATTGAAAGGTACAACTGCCGTAATGTTCAGCAACGTTGCTAACGCTCCGGCTAAGTTGATTAAAGATAAATCAAAGAATGGAATTCCCGGACTGAAAGCTGCATATGCAGAAGAAAGCTTCTATGTTGGTGCTGACCAGTTGGATGCTCTCGTAAGTATCAAGAGTAAGAACGAAGTTATTGCTGATATCGTTGCCCTGTTGCAATCACCAGCCAAGAATGTTATTTCTGCTCTACAATCAGGTGGTAACACCCTCCACGGAGTTCTTAAGACTCTTGGTGAACGTCCCGAAGCGTAAATTTCGGACCAAAATTTATTATCAATTTATTTAGTATTTAAACAATTAAAAATCATACAAAAATGGCAGATTTGAAAGCTTTTGCAGAACAATTAGTTAACTTGACAGTAAAAGAAGTTAATGAACTTGCAACTATCCTGAAAGAAGAATACGGTATTGAACCTGCTGCTGCAGCTGTTGCTGTTGCTGCTGGTCCTGCAGCTGGTGGTGCTGCTGCCGCAGAAGAAAAAACTTCTTTCGATGTAGTATTGAAGAGTGCCGGTGCAGCTAAACTTCAAGTAGTTAAAGCCGTTAAGGAAGCTTGCGGTCTTGGTTTGAAGGAAGCTAAGGACATGGTTGACGGTGCTCCTAGTGTAGTAAAAGAAGGTTTAGCTAAGGACGAAGCAGAATCATTGAAGAAAACATTGGAAGAAGCTGGAGCTGAAGTTGAACTTAAATAACATTGACCTGTAAATCAGGAGATTCGGTAAGGAACCCTTCGTGAAAAGGGTTCTTTACCTTTTTGTGTATATATTTAAAATTAAGTTCTACAAATCCATTAACAGATGTCTTCAAATACTGTAAATCAAAGAGTTAATTTTGCTTCGACTAAGAATCCGCTTGAATATCCGGATTTTCTGGAAGTACAATTGAAGTCATTCAAAGACTTTTTACAACTGGATACCCCACCCGAGAAGCGTAGGAATGAGGGACTGTATAAAGTATTTGCTGAAAACTTCCCTATTGCCGATACAAGAAATAATTTTGTTCTTGAGTTTTTGGACTACTATATTGATCCGCCGCGCTATACAATTGATGAATGTATAGAGCGAGGGCTTACATATAGTGTGCCTTTAAAGGCAAAATTGAAATTATATTGTACCGACCCTGACCATGAGGATTTTGATACGGTCATCCAAGATGTATTCCTTGGTCCTATTCCTTACATGACGGATAAAGCGACATTTGTCATCAACGGTGCGGAGCGTGTTGTTGTATCTCAGCTTCATCGTTCACCGGGTGTGTTCTTTGGACAGAGCGTACATGCCAACGGAACCAAGTTGTACTCAGCTCGTATTATCCCCTTCAAGGGATCATGGATTGAGTTTGCTACTGACATAAATAATGTTATGTATGCCTACATTGACCGTAAAAAGAAATTGCCTGTAACAACGTTGTTGAGAGCTATCGGTTTTGAGAATGATAAGGATATTCTCGAAATCTTTAATTTGGCTGAAGACGTAAAGGTGAACAAAACGAATCTAAAGAAGATTGTTGGTCGTAAATTGGCTGCACGTGTCTTGAAAACATGGATTGAGGATTTTGTAGATGAAGATACTGGTGAAGTCGTTTCTATTGAGCGTAACGAAGTAGTTATTGATCGTGAAACCGTAATTGAGTCGGAGCATGTTGATATTATATTAGAGTCGGGCGTTCAGAATATCCTCGTACACAAGGAGGAACCGAACCAGTCTGATTACTCCATTATATATAATACCCTGCAGAAAGATCCGAGTAATTCGGAAAAAGAAGCTGTACTTTACATCTACCGTCAGTTGCGTAATGCAGATCCGGCAGATGATGCCAGTGCACGCGAGGTTATCAATAACCTGTTTTTCTCGGAAAAGAGATATGACCTGGGTGATGTAGGCCGTTATCGTATCAACAAGAAATTGAACTTGACGACTGATATGGACGTGCGAGTTCTCACCAAAGAAGATATTATTGAGATCATCAAATATCTTATCGAGTTGATTAACTCAAAGGCGGACGTGGATGATATCGACCATTTGAGCAACCGTCGTGTACGTACAGTAGGCGAACAGTTGTCCAACCAGTTTGCTATCGGTTTGGCACGCATGTCACGTACCATCCGTGAGCGTATGAACGTTCGTGACAATGAGGTCTTTACCCCGATTGATTTGATTAACGCCAAGACTATATCTTCTGTTATCAACTCTTTCTTCGGAACAAATGCATTGTCACAATTCATGGATCAGACCAATCCGTTGGCTGAGATCACTCACAAGCGTCGTATGTCTGCTTTGGGGCCCGGTGGTTTGTCACGCGAACGTGCCGGTTTCGAGGTACGTGACGTACACTATACACACTATGGCCGTCTTTGTCCGATTGAGACTCCTGAAGGTCCGAATATTGGTTTGATTTCTTCGCTTTGTGTTTTTGCTAAAATCAATGAACTCGGTTTCATTGAGACGCCTTACCGCAAGGTGGAAAATGGTAAAGTGGATCTTTCTGATGAAGGATTGGTTTATTTGACTGCGGAGGAAGAAGAAGCTAAGATTATAGCTCAGGGTAATGCACCTTTGAATGATGATGGCACGTTTATTCGTGACAAAGTGAAAGCTCGTCAGGATGCCGACTATCCAGTAGTCACTCCGGATGAAGTGGAACTGATGGATGTATCTCCCCAACAAATCGCTTCTATTGCAGCTTCTTTGATTCCTTTCCTTGAACATGACGATGCTAACCGTGCGCTGATGGGATCAAATATGATGCGTCAGGCAGTTCCTTTGTTGAAGAGTGAAGCACCGGTAGTAGGTACAGGTATTGAACGTCAGTTAGCACGTGATTCCCGTACGCAGATCACTGCTGAGGGAGATGGCGTGATTGATTTTGTTGATGCTACGACTATCCGCATTTTGTATGATCGTACGGAGGAAGAAGAGTTTGTAAGCTTTGAGCCTGCATTGAAAGAATATAATATTCCTAAATGGCGTCGGACTAATCAGAACATGACTATCGATCTTCGTCCGATTTGTGAGAAGGGACAACGTGTAACGGCAGGGCAGATTTTGACTGAAGGTTATTCAACCGAAGACGGAGAATTGGCTTTGGGTAAGAACTTACTGGTTGCCTATATGCCTTGGAAGGGATATAATTATGAGGATGCCATTGTCTTGAATGAACGAGTGGTTCGCGAAGACCTTTTGACTTCTATACACGTAGAAGAGTATTCTCTGGAGGTTCGTGAAACCAAACGAGGTATGGAAGAATTGACTTCTGATATCCCTAATGTAAGTGAGGAAGCTACGAAAGATTTGGATGAGAATGGTATTGTGCGTGTAGGGGCGCGTATCGAACCGGGTGATATCCTTATCGGTAAGATTACTCCGAAAGGAGAGTCCGATCCTTCTCCGGAAGAAAAGCTGCTCCGTGCCATCTTTGGTGATAAAGCAGGTGATGTGAAAGACGCTTCTTTGAAGGCCTCTCCTTCTTTGAAAGGTGTGATTATTGGAAAGCGTCTGTTCTCTCGAGTTATCAAGACTCGTAGTTCCAAATTGGCGGATAAGGCTCTATTGCCAAAGATTGACGATGAATTCGATGGAAAGATTGCTGAATTAAAGAAGATTTTGGTCAATAAACTGTTGAAGCTAACTGAAAACTATACTTCGGAAGGAGTAAAAGACTATATGGGTGCTGATGTCATTTCCAAAGGGGCTAAGTTCTCTGCTTCAGATTTTAGTGATTTGGATTTCACTGCTATTCAATTAAGTAATTGGACCAAGGATGAACATACTAATGGTTTGATCCGCGCATTGGTGATGAATTTTATCAAGAAATACAAAGAACTTGATGCTGAACTGAAGCGTAAGAAGTTTGCTATTACCATTGGTGATGAATTGCCTGCGGGTATCATTCAAATGGCGAAAGTTTATATTGCTAAGAAGCGTAAGATTGGTGTGGGTGATAAAATGGCTGGTCGTCATGGTAATAAGGGTATTGTTTCTCGTGTAGTACGTCAAGAGGATATGCCATTCTTGGCTGATGGTACTCCGGTGGATATCGTCTTAAATCCGTTGGGTGTGCCTTCGCGTATGAATATCGGGCAGATTTTTGAAGCTGTTTTGGGACGTGCCGGTAAGAAGTTGGGTGTGAAATTTGCTACTCCTATTTTTGACGGTGCTTCATTGGATGATCTGAATGAATGGACTGATAAGGCAGGTCTTCCCCGTTATGGTAAAACGACGTTATATGATGGCGGTACGGGTGAGGCTTTCGAACAGCAAGCAACTGTCGGTGTGACTTATATGTTGAAACTTGGACATATGGTCGAAGATAAGATGCATGCACGTTCCATCGGCCCGTACTCACTTATTACACAACAGCCTTTGGGCGGTAAAGCACAATTCGGTGGTCAGCGTTTTGGAGAAATGGAAGTTTGGGCACTCGAAGCTTTCGGCGCCGCACACATCTTGCAGGAAATCTTGACTATTAAGTCCGATGATGTTGTAGGACGTTCCAAGGCTTATGAAGCAATTGTAAAGGGTGAGCCAATGCCCACTCCGGGTATTCCTGAATCATTGAATGTGTTGTTGCATGAGTTGAGAGGTTTGGGCTTGAGTATCAACCTTGAATAATGGGAAAATTGAGGGTGAGCGATGTATCGTTTCATTCTCAATTACCTGTTCATTTTCTAAATTATCAATAGTCAATTATCAATTATATATAAAAGTATGGCTTTTAGAAAAGATAACAAGATAAAGAGTAATTTCTCGAAAATCTCTATCGGTTTGGCTTCTCCCGAAGAAATCCTTGAGAACTCGAGTGGTGAAGTTTTAAAGCCTGAAACCATCAACTATCGTACATATAAGCCTGAACGTGACGGCTTGTTCTGCGAGCGTATCTTTGGTCCTATCAAGGATTATGAGTGTCATTGTGGTAAATATAAACGTATTCGTTATAAGGGTATAGTTTGCGACCGTTGTGGCGTGGAAGTAACAGAAAAGAAAGTACGCCGTGAGCGTATGGGACATATTCAGTTGGTTGTTCCGGTAGCTCATATTTGGTATTTCCGTTCACTTCCTAATAAAATTGGTTACTTGTTGGGATTGCCCACCAAGAAGCTGGACGCTATCATTTATTACGAGCGTTATGTTGTTATTCAGCCGGGTATTTTATCTGATGAGATAGCACAATATGATTTGCTTGAAGAAGGAGAATATTTGGATCTTTTGGAAAAATTGCCGAAAGATAATCAATTCCTGGAAGATTCGGATCCCAATAAGTTTATTGCCAAGATGGGAGCTGAGGCAATCTATGATTTACTCGCCCGTCTTGATCTTGATGCTTTGTCTTATGAGTTGCGTCACCGGGCTGGAAGTGATGCTTCCCAGCAACGAAAGAGCGAAGCTTTGAAGCGTCTTCAGGTGGTTGAATCTTTCCGTGCATCTCGTGGACGTAACAAACCTGAATGGATGATTGTACGTATTGTACCCGTTATTCCGCCTGAACTTAGACCGTTGGTTCCATTGGATGGTGGTCGTTTCGCAACTTCAGATTTGAATGATCTTTATCGTCGTGTTATTATTCGTAACAACCGTCTGAAAAGATTGATTGAAATCAAAGCTCCGGAAGTAATTTTGCGTAATGAGAAGCGCATGTTACAGGAAGCTGTTGATTCATTGTTTGATAACTCCCGTAAGTCAAGTGCGGTGAAGACTGATGCTAATCGTCCGTTGAAGTCTCTTTCTGATAGCTTGAAAGGTAAGCAGGGACGTTTTCGTCAAAACCTGTTGGGTAAACGTGTTGACTACTCTGCACGTTCGGTAATCGTTGTTGGACCGGAATTGAGAATGGGAGAGTGCGGTATTCCTAAATTGATGGCTGCTGAACTTTATAAACCGTTTATTATCCGTAAACTGATTGAACGTGGCATTGTAAAGACTGTGAAGAGTGCCAAGAAGATTGTGGACCGTAAGGAACCTGTTATTTGGGACATTTTGGAACATGTTATGAAAGGTCATCCGGTATTGCTAAACCGTGCCCCGACACTTCACCGTTTAGGTATTCAGGCATTTCAACCTAAGATGATTGAAGGTAAAGCTATTCAGCTTCATCCGTTAGCATGTACGGCATTTAATGCTGACTTCGATGGTGACCAGATGGCTGTTCATTTGCCTTTGAGTAATGATGCTATTCTGGAAGCACAGATGTTAATGCTCCAATCACATAATATTTTGAATCCTGCTAACGGAGCCCCTATCACTGTACCTGCTCAAGATATGGTTCTTGGTTTGTATTATATCACTAAGCTGCGTAAAGGTGCAAAAGGTGAGGGATTGATTTTTTATGGTCCTGAAGAAGCTCTTATTGCATATAATGAAGGTAGAGTGGATATTCATGCTCCGGTCAGCGTTATTGTAAAGGATGTTGATGAAAGTGGTAATATTGTGAACAAGATGATGCATGATACATCTGTAGGACGTGTTATTGTAAATGAAATTGTTCCCGCAGAAGCTGGGTATATCAATACAATTATTTCTAAAAAATCACTTCGCGATATTATCAGCCATGTAATTAAAGTATGTGGTGTTGCTAAGGCTGCTGACTTCCTTGATGGAATAAAAAATCTCGGTTACTATATGGCCTTTAAAGGTGGTTTGTCATTCAACTTGGGTGATATCATCATTCCGGAAGAGAAGGAAGCATTGGTTCAGAAAGGTTACGAAGAGGTGGAGCAGGTTATCAATAACTATAATATGGGATTCATCACCAATAACGAACGCTACAATCAGGTAATTGACATTTGGACACATGTAAACTCTGAATTGTCTAATATTCTGATGAAAACAATCTCAAGTGATGACCAAGGTTTTAACTCTGTGTATATGATGTTGGATTCTGGTGCTCGTGGTTCTAAGGAGCAGATTCGTCAGCTTTCCGGAATGCGTGGTTTGATGGCAAAACCGCAAAAAGCTGGAGCTGAGGGTGGTCAGATCATTGAAAATCCTATTCTTTCTAACTTTAAGGAGGGTCTGTCGGTGTTGGAGTACTTTATATCTACCCACGGCGCTCGTAAGGGCTTGGCTGATACAGCTTTGAAAACAGCCGATGCCGGATATTTGACTCGTCGTTTGGTGGATGTTTCTCATGATGTGATTATTAATGAGGAAGATTGTGGTACGCTCCGAGGATTGGTTTGTACAGCTTTGAAGAATAATGATGAGGTGATCGCTACTTTGTATGAGCGCATTCTTGGTCGTGTCTCGGTACATGATATTGTCCATCCTACAACGGGCGAATTGATTGTTGCCGGTGGAGAAGAAATTACTGAGGATGTTGCACAGAAGATTGAAGACTCTCCGATAGAGAGTGTCGAAATTCGTTCTGTATTGACTTGTGAATCTAAGAAAGGTGTCTGCGCTAAGTGCTATGGTCGTAATTTGGCTTCCAGTCGCATGGTTCAAAAGGGCGAAGCTGTTGGTGTGATTGCTGCGCAGTCCATTGGAGAGCCGGGTACACAGTTGACATTACGTACTTTCCACGCCGGTGGTACGGCTGCTAATATTGCTGCTAATGCAAGTATTGTGGCTAAAAATCCTGCACGTTTGGAATTCGAAGAGCTTCGTACAGTAGATGTAATTGATGAAGCAGGTGAACCTGCTAAGGTGGTAGTTGGCCGTTTGGCCGAAGTTCGCTTTGTGGATGTGAATACGGGTATTGTGCTTTCTACACATAATGTACCCTATGGTTCAACATTATATGCAACTGACGGTGAAATGGTAGAAAAGGGCAAGTTGATTGCTCGTTGGGATCCGTTTAATGCAGTTATTATTACTGAAGCAACTGGTAAAATTGAATTCGAGGGTGTAATTGAAAACGTAACCTATAAGGTGGAATCTGATGAATCTACCGGTTTACGTGAAATCATCATCATCGAATCTAAAGATAAGACGAAAGTACCTACTGCTCATATTATGACAGAAGATGGTGAGTTGATCCGTACTTATAATTTACCTGTGGGTGGTCATGTGGTAGTTGAAGATGGAGAGAAAGTAAAAGCCGGTGAAGTTATCGTGAAGATTCCGCGTGCTGTAGGTAAGGCAGGTGATATTACAGGTGGTCTTCCTCGTGTTACTGAATTGTTCGAAGCTCGTAATCCTTCTAATCCGGCTGTAGTTTCTGAAATTGACGGTGAGGTTACAATGGGTAAGGTGAAGCGTGGTAATCGTGAAATCATTGTTACTTCCAAGACAGGTGAGATTAAGAAATATCTTGTACCGTTATCTAAGCAGATTCTGGTACAGGAGAATGACTATGTACGTGCTGGTACTCCGTTGTCTGATGGTGCTACTACACCTGCTGATATTCTCGCAATCAAAGGTCCTACGGCTGTACAAGAATATATCGTGAATGAAGTACAAGACGTATACCGTCTGCAAGGTGTGAAGATCAATGATAAGCATTTTGAAATTATTGTTCGTCAAATGATGCGTAAGGTCGAGATTGATGAGCCGGGAGATACTCGTTTCTTGGAGCAACAAATTGTGGACAAACTGGAATTTATGGAGGAAAATGATCGTATTTGGGGAAAAAAGGTCGTTCTTGATGCAGGAGATTCACAAAACATGCAGGCTGGTCAAATTGTTACAGCTCGTAAGCTTCGTGATGAGAATTCCATGTTGAAACGTCGTGACTTAAAACCTGTGGAAGTACGTGATGCAGTACCTGCCACCTCTACACAGATTCTTCAAGGTATTACACGTGCAGCTTTGCAAACTTCAAGCTTCATGTCTGCTGCTTCTTTCCAGGAAACAACGAAAGTGCTTAATGAAGCTGCTATTAATGGGAAAATTGACCGTTTGGAAGGAATGAAAGAGAATGTTATTTGCGGCCATTTGATCCCTGCTGGTACAGGACAGCGTGAGTTTGAGAAAATTATCGTTGGTTCTAAAGAGGAATACGATCGTATGCTTGCTAATAAGAAAACGGTACTTGATTATGCTGTAGATGAAAAAGAAGAATAATATTAGTTGACGCAATTAATCATTCTTTATATGGATAAGAGGTGAGGTCAGATAGGCCCCACCTCTTTGTTTTTATTTAAATGATGTTTTTGTTATATATTGTAATGTTTGGCCTTTAGAATTATTGTTTTATTTATAACTTCTTTGTGGCTTCATTCGAAAGGCGTATATTTGCTTCCACTTATTATGAATAACAAAAGATGAAAAGTCAGGAAAACAACAATGCTCAGTTGCAAATAGAACTGAAAGAAGAAGTAGCGCAAGGAACATACGCTAATCTTGCTATTATTACCCATTCAAGTTCAGAGTTTATTCTGGATTTTGTACGTGTGCTGCCAGGCATGCCTAAAGCAGGAGTGCAATCACGAATCGTGTTGGCTCCGGAGCATGCCAAACGTTTGATGCGCGCACTTGAAGAAAATATCGGTAAATATGAATGTGCCTTTGGAACGATCCGCATGCCGGATGAACAGTTGCTCTCACCATTGCCCAATATTAAAGGGGAGGCATAAAATCAAAAAAAACTTGTAGTGCATTGATTATTCAAAACTTATTCGTATCTTTGCAGCCCAAAAGTGTATAGTTTCGAATTAATATAAACAATAATATATAACTAAAAACAATTAAAATGCCTACAATTCAACAATTAGTAAGAAAAGGGCGCGAGGTATTGGTTGAGAAAAGTAAATCTCCTGCCTTGGATTCTTGTCCTCAAAGACGTGGCGTTTGCGTGAGAGTGTACACAACCACTCCGAAAAAACCGAATTCAGCTATGCGTAAAGTCGCTCGTGTGCGTTTGACTAACGGTAAAGAGGTTAACTCTTATATTCCGGGAGAAGGTCACAATTTGCAAGAACACTCCATTGTATTGGTTCGTGGTGGCCGTGTGAAAGACCTTCCGGGTGTACGTTATCACATTGTTCGTGGTACATTGGATACAGCAGGTGTAGCAGGTCGTACTCAAAGACGTTCAAAATATGGTGCAAAACGTCCGAAGCCAGGTCAAGCAGCTCCTGCTAAAAAGAAATAATAAAGCGCTTAACGCTGAACTGTAAAATAAAAAGTAATAACATACGTTTTAGTTTGTTGGAAATGCTAACGGTTGAGTAAATTCCTCGGTGGAGGGGTTGAAGAAAACATAGAGTAAACAGCCAAAAACGAAAACATTATTCTTTCAGACAAATGAGAAAATCAAAACCGAAAAAACGCGTTATCCTTCCGGATCCCGTGTTTAGTGATGTGAAAGTTTCCAAATTCGTGAATCATCTGATGTATGATGGTAAGAAGAATACTTCTTATGAAATCTTTTATGCTGCATTGGAAACTGTAAAAAATAAAATGCAGAATGAAGAGAAGTCTGCTCTTGAAATTTGGAAAAAAGCATTGGATAACGTAACTCCTCAAGTGGAAGTAAAGTCTCGCCGTGTAGGTGGTGCTACTTTTCAGGTTCCTACAGAAATCCGTCCTGATCGTAAAGAATCAATTTCGATGAAGAATTTGATCCTCTTTGCACGTAAGCGTGGTGGTAAATCAATGGCCGACAAATTGGCTGCTGAAATCATGGATGCTTTCAATGAACAGGGGGGAGCTTATAAGCGTAAAGAAGATATGCACAGAATGGCTGAAGCTAATCGTGCATTTGCTCATTTTAGATTCTAATACAATAAGAAGCTAACCAATTAAAGATTAAAAACTTAAAGTAAAAGGAATTAGAAAATGGCAAAGCATGATTTACATTTGACACGAAATATCGGTATCATGGCTCATATTGATGCCGGAAAAACAACAACTTCTGAGCGTATTCTGTTCTATACAGGCTTGACACACAAGATAGGTGAAGTACATGACGGCGCTGCTACAATGGACTGGATGGAACAGGAGCAAGAGCGTGGTATTACAATTACTTCTGCTGCTACAACTACTCGTTGGAAATATGCAGGTGATACTTATAAAATCAATTTGATTGATACTCCGGGACACGTTGACTTTACTGCTGAAGTGGAGCGATCACTCCGTATATTAGATGGTGCTGTTGCTGCGTACTGTGCTGTTGGGGGAGTTGAACCGCAGTCTGAGACTGTATGGCGTCAGGCTGATAAGTATAACGTACCACGTATTGCTTATGTAAATAAAATGGACCGTTCGGGCGCTGACTTTTTTGAGGTAGTTCGGCAGATGAAGGATGTTTTAGGAGCTAATCCATGTCCTATTGTCGTTCCTATTGGCGCTGAGGAGTCTTTTAAAGGGTTGGTTGACCTTATTAAAATGAAAGCTATCTATTGGCATGATGAAACTATGGGGGCTGATTACTCAGTAGAGGATATTCCTGCTAATTTGGTAGATGAAGCCAACGAATGGAGAGACAAAATGCTTGAAAAAGTAGCGGAATTTGATGATGCTTTAATGGAAAAGTATTTTGATGATCCTTCTACAATTACGGAAGAAGAAGTCTTGAGGGCTCTTCGTAATGCAACAGTGCAAATGGCAGTTGTTCCGATGTTGTGTGGCTCTTCATTCAAAAATAAGGGGGTACAAACATTACTTGATTATGTTTGTGCATTTTTACCTTCTCCATTGGATACTCCAAACATCATTGGTACTAATCCTGACACTGGTGCTGAAGAAGATCGTAGACCGGATGATGATGAAAAAACATCGGCATTGGCATTTAAGATTGCTACAGATCCGTATGTCGGTCGCTTAACATTTTTCCGTGTTTACTCGGGCAAAATTGAAGCGGGCTCTTATATCTATAATAGCCGTTCTGGTAAGAAAGAGCGTGTATCTCGTTTGTTTCAGATGCACTCAAATAAACAGAATCCGGTTGAGGTGATTGGTGCTGGTGATATTGGTGCTGGTGTAGGGTTTAAAGATATTCATACGGGTGATACTTTGTGTGATGAAGCGGCTCCGATTGTATTGGAGTCAATGGATTTCCCAGAACCTGTTATCGGTATTGCTGTTGAGCCTAAAACTCAGAAAGATATGGATAAATTGTCTAACGGTTTGGCTAAGTTGGCTGAAGAGGATCCGACATTTACTGTTAGAACAGATGAACAGACAGGTCAGACGGTCATCTCTGGTATGGGTGAGCTTCACTTGGATATTATTATCGACCGTTTGAAACGTGAGTTCAAGGTTGAATGTAACCAGGGTAAACCTCAGGTAAATTATAAAGAAGCTATTACTAAGACTGTCAACCTGCGTGAAGTTTATAAGAAACAATCAGGTGGTCGCGGTAAGTTCGCAGATATCATTGTGAATATCGGCCCGGTGGATGAAGACTTTGTTCAGGGTGGTCTGCAGTTTGTAGACGAAGTGAAGGGCGGTAACATTCCTAAAGAATTTATCCCGTCTGTACAAAAAGGCTTCACTACTGCCATGAAAAATGGTGTGCTGGCCGGTTATCCTTTGGACTCTTTGAAAGTAACGTTGCTTGATGGTTCGTTCCATCCGGTAGACTCTGATCAGTTATCCTTCGAAATCTGTGCTATTCAGGCATACAAGAATGCTTGTGCTAAGGCAGGTCCGGTTTTGATGGAGCCTATCATGAAGTTGGAGGTTGTTACTCCGGAAGAGAACATGGGTGACGTGATTGGTGACTTGAACAAGCGCCGTGGGCAAGTAGAGGGCATGGAATCAAGCCGTTCTGGAGCTCGTATCGTGAAGGCAATGGTTCCGCTGGCAGAAATGTTTGGATACGTAACAGCGTTGCGTACTATCACTTCTGGCCGTGCAACTTCTTCAATGACATATTCACACCATGCTCAGGTTTCTAACTCTATCGCTAAGGCGGTATTGGAAGAAGTGAAAGGTCGTACAGACTTAATCTAAAAACAGCTAAAGTCCGTAGGTTAGCGAATGACTCTTAACCTACGGAGCTTTATCTTATTATAATAACACTATTAATAATTAAGACAGTAATGAGTCAAAAAATTAGAATCAAACTGAAATCTTACGACCACAACTTGGTTGACAAATCAGCTGAGAAGATTGTAAGAACGGTGAAGACAACGGGCGCCATCGTTAGCGGTCCAATTCCTCTTCCTACGCATAAGCGTATCTTTACCGTAAACCGTTCGACTTTCGTTAACAAAAAGTCGCGTGAACAATTCGAACTCTCTTCTTATAAGAGACTGATTGACATCTATAGCTCAACAGCTAAGACTGTAGATGCTCTGATGAAGTTAGAGTTGCCGAGTGGTGTGGAAGTAGAAATCAAAGTGTAAGTATTAAAAATTAAGTGAAATGCCAGGATTATTAGGAAAAAAAATCGGAATGACATCCGTTTTCAGTGCCGAGGGTAAGAATGTACCATGCACTGTTATCGAAGCAGGTCCTTGTGTTGTTACTCAAGTGAAAACTGTAGAAAAAGATGGCTATAAGGCTGTTCAGTTGGGCTTTCAAGATAAGAAAGAAAAGCACACTACCAAGCCTTTGATGGGGCACTTTAAAAAAGCTGGAGTAACTCCCAAGAAACACTTGGCTGAGTTCAAAGAGTTTGAAACAGAATTAAATTTGGGGGATACTGTTACTGTAGAATTGTTTAATGATGCAACTTTTGTTGACGTTGTTGGTACTTCTAAAGGTAAGGGCTTTCAGGGAGTTGTAAAACGTCATGGTTTTGGTGGCGTAGGTCAAACGACTCATGGTCAGCATAATCGAGCTCGTAAACCGGGATCTATTGGTGCTTGTTCTTACCCTGCAAAAGTATTCAAAGGAATGCGTATGGGTGGACAACTTGGCGGTGACAGGGTAACTGTTCAAAATCTGCAAGTATTAAAAGTAATCGCGGAGCATAATCTTCTTTTGATTAAGGGATCTGTTCCTGGTTGCAAAGGTTCAATCGTAATAATTGAGAAATAATGGAAGTTAACGTATATAACATTAAAGGTGAGGACACTGGGAGAAAGGTTACGTTAAACGAATCTATCTTCGGAATTGAGCCCAATGACCATGCTATTTACTTGGATGTTAAACAGTTTATGGCTAATCAACGTCAGGGTACGCATAAGTCAAAAGAAAGAAGTGAAATCAGTGGTTCTACTCGTAAAATCGGTCGTCAGAAAGGTGGTGGCGGCGCACGTCGTGGTGATATGAATTCACCAGTGCTTGTAGGTGGTGGACGTGTGTTTGGCCCAAAACCGAGAGACTACTATTTCAAGTTAAACAAGAAGGTAAAAGCTTTGGCTCGTAAGTCGGCTTTGTCATATAAAGCTCAAAACAATGCAATCGTTGTTGTTGAAGACTTTACTTTTGCAACTCCGAAGACGAAAGACTTCATTGAAATGACAAAGAATCTTAAAGTTTCTGACAAAAAGCTGCTCGTGGTTTTACCGGAAGCAAATAAAAACGTATATTTGTCGGCTCGTAACGTGAAGAGTGCTAATGTGCAGGCGGTCTCAGGGTTAAATACTTATAGAGTATTGGACGCTGGGATTATTGTGCTTGCAGAAAGTGCACTTTCTGCTATCGACAATATCTTAATGTAAAAAGGAGGCTTAAATAATGGGAATTATTATTAAACCGTTAGTGACAGAGAAAATGACTGCAATTACTGATAAGGCAAACAATCGTTTTGGCTTTATCGTGCGTCCTGGAGCTAATAAATTGGAGATTAAGAGCGAGGTTGAAGCCCTTTACAATGTTACGGTAGTTGATGTGAATACAATGAGGTATGCAGGCAAAAATAAAAGCCGTTATACTCGTGCGGGTATCATTAACGGACGTACAAATGCGTTCAAGAAAGCTATTGTTACGTTGAAAGAAGGAGATACTATTGATTTTTATAGCAATATTTAAAAGAAATGGCAGTACGTAAATTTAAGCCCACAACACCGGGGCAAAGACATAAAATTATTGGTACTTACGAAGAGATTACTGCACGAGTACCAGAAAAGTCTCTTGTATTTGGTAAGAAATCTTCAGGTGGTCGCAATAACACGGGTAAAATGACCATGCGTTATATTGGTGGCGGTAGTAAGAAGATTATTCGTATTATTGATTTCAAGAGAAATAAAGATGGTGTACCTGCAGTGGTTAAAACAATTGAATATGATCCGAATCGTTCGGCTCGTATTGCTCTGTTGTTTTATGTAGATGGAGAAAAGAGATATATTATTGCTCCCAATGGATTGCAAGTTGGTATGACTTTGATGTCGGGAGAGACTGCTGCTCCGGAAATCGGAAATGCTCTTCCTCTTCAGAATATTCCGGTCGGTACAGTAATTCATAATATAGAATTACGTCCGGGTCAAGGTGCTGCTTTGGTTCGCTCGGCTGGTAACTTCGCTCAGTTGACTTCGAGAGAAGGTAAATACTGTGTTATCAAGTTGCCTTCAGGTGAGGTTCGTCAGATCCTTAGTACATGTAAGGCTACTATTGGTAGTGTTGGTAACTCAGATCATGGATTGGAAAGTTCAGGTAAAGCTGGACGTTCTCGCTGGTTTGGACGTCGTCCGCGAAACCGTGGTGTTGTAATGAATCCGGTTGATCACCCAATGGGAGGTGGTGAAGGACGTGCTTCAGGAGGACACCCGAGATCTCGTAAGGGATTGTATGCTAAGGGACTTAAGACAAGAGCTCCGAAGAAACAGTCGTCTAAGTATATTATTGAGAGAAGAAAGAAGTAATCTGATTAATTGAGTAAATTATGAGTCGTTCATTAAAAAAAGGTCCGTATATTAACGTTAAGCTTGAAAAGAAAGTACTTACCATGAATGAATCAGGTAAGAAAGTGGTAGTTAAGACTTGGGCCAGAGCTTCAATGATTTCGCCTGATTTTGTGGGGCATACTGTTGCAGTTCACAATGGAAATAAATTTATTCCTGTATATGTTACCGAAAATATGGTAGGACACAAGTTGGGCGAATTTGCTCCAACTCGTACATTCAGAGGACACGCTGGTAACAAGAAAAAATAAAACAGGATTTATTGAAATAATAAAGTAATAATATAATGGGAGCAAGAAAAAAAATATCGGCTGATAAAAGAAAAGAAGCCCTTAAAACCATGTATTTTGCGAAATTGCAAAATGTTCCTACTTCCCCTCGCAAAATGCGTCTCGTGGCTGACATGATTCGTGGGATGGAGGTGAACAGAGCCCTCGGCGTTCTGAAGTTTTCTTCAAAAGAAGCTGCCGCAAGAGTGGAAAAGTTGCTGCGCTCTGCAATTGCTAATTGGGAGCAGAAAAACGAACGTAAAGCTGAAAGTGGCGAGTTGTTCGTAACCAAGATTTTTGTTGATGGTGGTGCTACGCTCAAAAGAATGAGACCGGCTCCGCAGGGTAGAGGTTACAGAATTCGTAAACGTTCAAACCACGTAACGTTGTTCGTTGGTTCTAAAAGTAATAACGAAGATCAAAATTAAGGTAAATGGGACAAAAAGTTAATCCAATAAGCAACCGTTTAGGAATTATCAGAGGATGGGATTCCAATTGGTATGGTGGAAAGAATTACGGCGATTCTCTGCTGGAAGATAGCAAGATTCGTAAATATTTGAA
The DNA here is from genome assembly GCF_000186225.1 of Bacteroides helcogenes P 36-108. Lineage (NCBI taxonomy): Bacteria > Pseudomonadati > Bacteroidota > Bacteroidia > Bacteroidales > Bacteroidaceae > Bacteroides > Bacteroides helcogenes. The sequence goes on from NC_014933.1 coordinate 1,359,628, forward strand.
TGCTCGTCTTGCAAAAGCCAGTGTTTCAAGAATTGTGATCGAACGTACACTGAAACTCGTGACTATTACCGTTTGTACAGCGCGTCCAGGTATCATTATCGGTAAAGGTGGCCAAGAAGTTGATAAGTTAAAGGAGGAGTTGAAGAAGGTCACTGATAAAGATATCCAGATTAATATCTTCGAAGTTAAAAGACCTGAGTTGGACGCTGTTATTGTGGCTAACAACATCGCTCGCCAGGTTGAAGGTAAAATAGCCTACCGTCGTGCCATTAAGATGGCTATTGCCAATACAATGCGTATGGGTGCGGAAGGTATCAAGATTCAGATTTCAGGACGTTTGAATGGCGCAGAAATGGCTCGTTCTGAAATGTATAAGGAAGGAAGAACCCCATTGCACACTTTCAGAGCAGATATTGACTACTGTCATGCAGAAGCATTGACGAAGGTTGGTCTTCTCGGTATTAAAGTTTGGATTTGTAGAGGTGAAGTTTATGGTAAGAAGGAATTAGCTCCGAACTTTACGCAAAGCAAAGAAAGTGGTCGTGGAAGCAATAGCGGAAACAATGGCGGGAAGAACTTCAAAAGAAAGAAAAATAATCGCTAACGAATTTGATTTTTAGGAATTATGTTACAACCGAAAAAAACAAAATTCAGAAGACAACAAAAAGGCCGTCAAAAAGGTAATGCCCAAAGAGGAAACCAGTTGGCTTTCGGTTCTTTTGGTATTAAGGCCTTGGAGACGAAATGGATTACAGGCCGTCAGATTGAAGCTGCACGTATTGCAGTGACAAGATATATGCAACGTCAAGGACAGATTTGGATTCGTATTTTTCCGGATAAACCTATTACAAGAAAGCCTGCTGATGTACGTATGGGTAAAGGTAAAGGTGCTCCGGAAGGATTTGTTGCTCCTGTTACACCGGGTAGAATAATTATCGAAGCCGAAGGGGTATCTTATGAAATCGCAAAAGAAGCTTTGCGCTTAGCTGCACAAAAGCTTCCTATCACAACGAAATTTGTGGTAAGACGTGATTATGATATTCAAAATCAAAATGCGTAAGAAGTATGAAAATAGCAGAAATTAAAGAGATGCCTACCAATGATTTGGTAGAAAGAGTAGAAGCAGAAGTAGCTAACTATAACCAGATGGTTTTAAATCATTCTATTTCTCCTTTGGATAATCCTGCTCAAATCAAACAATTACGCAGGACTATTGCGCGTATGAAAACTGAATTACGCGAAAGAGAACTTAACAATAAATGATGAGCTTGATGGAAGCAAGAAATTTAAGAAAAGAAAGAACTGGGGTTGTGCTGAGTAATAAAATGGATAAAACCATTACGGTAGCAGCTAAGTTTAAAGAAAAACACCCCATATATGGTAAATTCGTCAGTAAAACGAAGAAGTACCATGCTCATGATGAAAAGAATGAGTGCAATATCGGTGATACTGTACACATCATGGAAACTCGTCCTTTGAGCAAGACTAAGAGATGGAGATTGGTAGAAATAATTGAAAGAGCTAAGTAATTATGATACAAGTAGAATCCAGACTTACAGTATGTGATAATAGCGGAGCAAAAGAGGCTCTCTGTATCCGCGTTTTGGGTGGTACAGGTCGTCGCTATGCTTCAGTTGGGGACGTGATTGTGGTTTCTGTAAAGAGCGTTATCCCTTCAAGTGATATTAAAAAAGGTGCAGTGTCTAAGGCTTTGATCGTACGTACTAAGAAAGAGATCCGTCGTGCTGACGGTTCTTATATACGTTTTGATGATAATGCTTGCGTATTGTTGAATAATGCAGGTGAAATTAGAGGTAGTCGTATTTTCGGTCCAGTAGCTCGTGAACTTCGTGCTGCTAACATGAAAGTTGTGTCACTCGCTCCTGAAGTACTTTAATATTGTAAAAGATTTAAGTAATGAGTAAATTACATATTAAAAAAGGCGATACAGTTTACGTAAATGCTGGTGAAGACAAAGGTAAGACCGGTCGTGTGTTGAAGGTTCTTGTTGATAAAAACCGTGCAATTATTGAAGGTATCAACATGGTGTCTAAGAGCACAAAACCTAATGCAAAGAACCCGCAAGGTGGTATCGTGAAGCAAGAAGCTTCTATCCATTTGTCAAACTTGAATCCGGTTGATCCAAAAACTGGCAAAGCAACGCGTGTTGGTAGAAAAGTAAGTGCCGATGGCACTTTAGTGCGTTATTCTAAAAAAACAGGAGAGGAGATTAAGTAATGAGTAATACTGCTAGCCTTAAGAAAGAATATGCAGAGCGCATTGCGCCTGCATTGAAATCACAGTTCCAGTATTCTTCTTCGATGCAGATACCCGTACTTAAGAAGATTGTTATCAATCAGGGATTAGGTATGGCCGTTGCTGACAAGAAGATTATCGAAGTGGCAATTAATGAAATGACTGCTATCACGGGTCAAAAAGCGGTGGCGACCATTTCTCGTAAAGATATTGCAAACTTTAAGTTGCGTAAAAAAATGCCGATTGGTGTTATGGTGACTTTGCGTCGTGAGAGAATGTATGAATTCCTTGAAAAATTAGTTCGTGTTGCTCTTCCTCGTATTCGTGACTTCAAAGGCATTGAAAGTAAGTTCGATGGTAAGGGTAATTATACCCTTGGTATTCAGGAACAAATCATTTTCCCTGAAATTAATATCGATAGTATTACCAGAATTCTCGGAATGAATATTACCTTTGTAACTTCTGCACAAACAGATGAAGAAGGTTATGCCTTGTTGAAAGAATTCGGTTTACCGTTTAAGAATGCTAAAAAAGATTGATAAATTATGGCAAAAGAATCAATGAAAGCACGTGAAGTAAAACGTGCTAAATTAGTAGCCAAATATGCCGGGAAGAGAGCTGCATTAAAAGAAATCATTAGAATAGGTGATCCTGCTGATGCTTTTGAAGCAGCACAGAAACTTCAAAAACTGCCTAAGAATTCTAATCCGATTCGCATGCACAATCGTTGCAAGCTGACGGGACGTCCGAAGGGATATATTCGTCAATTTGGCGTTTCTAGAATTCAGTTCCGTGAAATGGCCTCTAATGGTCTTATTCCCGGTGTAAAAAAAGCAAGCTGGTAATTTTGTTTTTTAAATATTGTCAGGGAAGGCCTGATTAATTTAATTTATTTTATATGACTGATCCAATAGCAGATTATTTGACGAGGTTGCGGAACGCTATTCAAGCAAAGCACAGAGTTGTGGAAGTTCCGGCTTCAAATTTGAAAAAAGAAATCACTAAGATTCTTTTTGAAAAAGGCTACATTCTTAATTATAAGTTTGTAGAAGATGGTCCCCAAGGCACAATTAAGGTTGCTTTGAAGTATGATCCAGTTAACAAGGTTAACGCTATCAAGAAACTAGAGAGAATTTCTTCTCCAGGTTTACGTCAATATACTGGTTATAAAGACATGCCGCGTGTTATTAATGGTTTGGGTATTGCTATAATATCTACTTCCAAAGGTGTAATGACTAACAAAGAAGCTGCTGAACTGAAGATTGGTGGTGAAGTTTTGTGTTATGTATATTAATTAGGAGGAAATAGCAATGTCTAGAATAGGAAAATTACCCATTAGTGTTCCCGCCGGAGTAACAGTTACTCTAAAGGATGATGTGGTTACCGTTAAGGGACCCAAAGGCGAATTGAGTCAATATGTAAATCCTGCTATCAATGTTGCCATCGAAGAAGGTCATATTGTTCTGTCTGAGAATGAAAATGCAATGCAAGATAATCCAAAGCAGAAGCATGCATTCCATGGTTTATATCGTTCATTGGTACATAATATGGTTATTGGTGTATCTGAAGGATATAAAAAAGAGTTGGAGCTTGTTGGTGTCGGTTATCGTGCTTCTAACCAAGGTAATATCATTGAATTGGCTTTAGGTTATACTCATAATATCTTTATACAGTTACCTCCTGAAGTGAAGGTTGAGACTAAGTCTGAAAGAAATAAAAATCCTCTTATCATTTTAGAATCTTGTGATAAGCAATTACTTGGTCAAATTTGCTCTAAAATACGTTCTTTCCGTAAGCCTGAACCGTATAAGGGTAAGGGTATTAAGTTTGTTGGCGAAGAAATTCGTAGAAAGTCTGGTAAATCAGCTGGTGCTAAATAATTATTTAAATTGATAGTATTATGACAACAAAAATAGAAAGACGAATTAAAATCAAATATAGAGTACGCAATAAAATTTCAGGTTCTACTGAATGCCCGCGTATGAGTGTATTTAGAAGCAATAAGCAAATTTATGTTCAAATTATCGATGATTTGTCCGGTAAGACCTTGGCTGCTGCTTCTTCATTGGGTATGGCTGAAAAAATGCCTAAGAAAGAGCAAGCAGCTAAAGTGGGTGAACTGATTGCAAAAAAAGCTCAGGAAGCAGGTATTACTACTGTTGTTTTCGACCGTAATGGTTACTTGTATCATGGGAGAGTAAAAGAAGTAGCTGATGCTGCTCGTAACGGTGGACTTAAATTTTAATCATTATGGCAGGACTTAATAATAGAGTTAAGATTACAAACGATATAGAGCTGAAAGATAGATTAGTTGCTATTAATCGTGTAACCAAAGTAACCAAGGGTGGTAGGACTTTTAGTTTCTCTGCTATTGTGGTAGTAGGAAATGAAGAAGGTATTATCGGTTGGGGGCTTGGCAAAGCTGGCGAAGTAACTGCCGCTATTGCTAAGGGTGTTGAATCTGCAAAGAAGAACCTGACTAAAGTACCTGTACTGAAAGGTACGGTTCCTCACGAACAGTCTGCTAAGTTCGGTGGTGCTGAAGTATTCATTAAACCTGCCTCTCACGGTACTGGTGTTGTAGCAGGTGGAGCAATGCGCGCAGTGCTTGAAAGCGTTGGTGTAACAGATGTTTTGGCTAAGTCAAAAGGTTCTTCCAACCCGCACAACTTGGTGAAAGCTACTATCTTGGCATTAAGTGAAATGCGCGATGCTCGTATGGTTGCTCAAAACAGAGGAGTTAGTATGGAAAAAGTATTTAGAGGATAAGGAGGAAGAATATGTCGACTATAAAGATTAAACAAGTTAAAAGTAGAATTGGTGCTCCTGCTGATCAAAAGAGAACTCTCGATGCACTGGGACTTCATAAGTTGAATCGTGTGGTTGAACACGAATGTACTCCTTCAATTCTTGGAATGGTGGATAAGGTTAAACACTTGGTTACCATTGTTAAGTAATTATTTGTTGAATATAAAACGAATTACAATATGAACTTAAGTAATTTAAAACCTGCAGAGGGATCTACTAAAACAAGAAAGAGAATCGGACGTGGTCCGGGTTCTGGCTTGGGAGGTACTTCTACCAGAGGTCATAAAGGAGCTAAATCAAGATCTGGATACTCTAAGAAAATCGGTTTTGAAGGTGGTCAGATGCCTCTTCAACGTCGTGTTCCTAAGTTTGGCTTTAAAAATATCAATCGCGTAGAGTATAAGGCCATCAACTTGGATACAATTCAGAAACTGGCCGAAGATAAGAATTTGCAAACTGTAGGTATCAATGACTTCATCACTGCCGGTTTCATTTCTGCAAGCCAGTTGGTAAAAGTATTAGGTAACGGAACTTTGACTGCTAAGTTGGATGTACAAGCACATGCATTTTCTAAGACTGCTGTTGCTGCCATCGAAGCTGCTGGTGGACAAGTAGTAAAACTCTAATTCGATGAGAAAAGCTATTGAAACATTAAAGAATATATGGAAAATTGAGGATCTGAGACAACGGATCCTCATTACCATATTGTTTGTGGCAATTTACCGTTTCGGTTCGTATGTTGTATTGCCGGGTATTAATCCGGCAATGTTGACACAATTGCATCAACAAACAAGCGAGGGTCTTTTAGCCTTGTTAAACATGTTTTCTGGAGGAGCATTCTCTAATGCATCTATTTTTGCATTAGGTATTATGCCTTATATCTCCGCTTCCATTGTGATTCAGTTGCTAGGTATTGCGGTACCGTATTTCCAGAAATTGCAACGTGAAGGTGAGAGCGGTAGAAGAAAAATGAACCAGTATACTCGTTATTTGACGATTATTATTTTGTTGGTTCAAGCTCCTTCTTATTTGCTCAATCTTAAAATGCAGGCTGGTCCTTCCTTAAATGCTTCATTAGATTGGACTCTGTTTATGCTTACTTCTACCATTATATTGGCGGCTGGAAGTATGTTTATTTTGTGGCTTGGTGAGAGAATTACAGACAAGGGAATTGGTAATGGTATCTCTTTGATTATCATGGTAGGTATTATTGCACGTTTACCTCAATCTTTGTTTCAGGAGTTGATTTCTCGTGTGACTGATAAGACTGGTGGTTTGGTGATGTTTTTGATTGAACTTGTAGTCTTGTTAGTTGTCATTGCGTTTGCTATTCTGTTGGTGCAAGGCACGAGAAAGATTCCTGTTCAATATGCAAAGAAGATTGTTGGTAATAAACAATATGGCGGTGCAAGACAGTACATTCCTTTGAAAGTAAATGCAGCTAACGTGATGCCTATTATTTTTGCTCAGGCAATCATGTTCATTCCTATTACTCTCGTGGGATTTTCAAATGTAAATAATGCGAGCGGTTTCATACATGCATTAACTGATCATACAAGCTTTTGGTATAATTTGATTTTTGCGGTATTGATTATATTGTTTACGTATTTCTATACTGCAATTACCATTAACCCGACTCAGATGGCTGAGGATATGAAGAGAAATAATGGTTTCATTCCGGGCATCAAACCGGGAAAGCAAACAGCAGAGTATATTGATGTAATTATGTCACGTATCACTTTGCCGGGTTCTTTCTTTTTGGCTTTGGTTGCTATTATGCCTGCATTTGCCGGTATATTCGGTGTGAAAGCTGAGTTTGCCCAATTCTTCGGTGGTACATCTTTGTTAATTCTTGTAGGTGTGGTTCTTGATACTCTCCAGCAGGTTGAAAGTCATTTGTTGATGAGACACTATGACGGTTTGCTGAAATCTGGACGTATTAAGGGGCGTAGCGGTACAGTGGCTGCGTATTAATCTTATTTTGAAGAATGATATTTCTTAAAACTGAAGATGAGATAGAGCTGCTCCGTAAGAGTAATTTGCTTGTGGGGAAAACGTTGGCTGAGATAGCTAAAGTTATTAAGCCCGGAGTAACAACAAAAGAGCTGGATAAGGTTGCGGAAGAGTTTATTAGAGATAATGGAGCTGTTCCAACATTTAAAGGTTTTCCAAATCAATATGGTGATCCATTTCCAGCTTCTATCTGTACATCTGTTAACGAACAGGTAGTACATGGAATTCCGAGAGAAAGTATAGTACTGAAAGAAGGTGATATTGTTTCTGTTGATTGTGGTACTTATCTGAATGGCTTTTGTGGTGATTCTGCTTATACGTTTAGTGTAGGTGAAGTTGATGAAGAAGTTCGCAAATTACTGAAAGTTACTAAGGAAGCGCTATATATAGGAATACAGAATGCTGTCCAAGGTAAGAGGTTGGGTGATATAGGATATGCTATACAGCAACATTGTGAGTCTAATTCTTATGGTGTAGTGCGTGAGTTTGTCGGTCATGGTATTGGCAAGGAGATGCATGAAGATCCTCAAGTTCCCAACTACGGTAAGCGTGGTTATGGAACGATGTTAAAAAAAGGTTTGTGTATCGCAATTGAGCCAATGATTACTTTAGGTAATCGGCAAATAGTAATGGAACGTGATGGCTGGACGGTTAGAACTAAAGACTGTAAATGCGCTGCTCATTTTGAACATACCATAGCAGTTGGAAGTGGTGAAGCTGATATATTGTCATCATTCAAATTCATTGAAGAAGTATTAGGAGATAAAGCAATTTAAGAAGTTAATATGGCAAAGCAATCTGCAATAGAACAAGATGGAGTTATAGTTGAAGCATTGTCTAATGCAATGTTTCGTGTTGAATTAGAAAACGGACATGAGATTACTGCACATATTTCCGGTAAGATGCGGATGCACTACATCAAAATCCTGCCGGGTGATAAAGTAAGAGTTGAAATGTCTCCTTACGATTTATCGAAAGGAAGAATTGTATTTAGATATAAATAAAATTAAGATATGAAAGTAAGAGCATCCTTAAAGAAACGTACGCCAGAGTGTAAAATCGTTAGACGTAATGGCCGTTTGTATGTTATTAACAAGAAAAATCCTAAGTATAAACAACGTCAAGGATAATATTATTATTTTTGCAAAAAAAATAATTTAGTATATGGCTATAAGAATAGTTGGTGTCGATTTGCCTCAAAACAAGAGAGGTGAAGTTGCGTTGACCTATGTATATGGAATAGGTCGTAGTAGTTCAGCAAAGATTTTGGATAAAGCAGGTGTTGACAAGGACCTGAAAGTAAAAGACTGGACGGATGATCAGGCTGCCAAGATTCGTGAGATCATTGGTGCAGAGTATAAAGTTGAAGGTGATCTTCGCTCTGAAATTCAATTGAACATTAAGCGTTTGATGGATATCGGTTGTTACCGTGGTGTACGTCACCGTATCGGTCTTCCTGTAAGAGGACAGAGCACGAAGAATAATGCTCGTACTCGTAAGGGTAGAAAGAAAACCGTTGCTAATAAGAAAAAAGCTACTAAATAATAATTGTTGATATGGCAAAAAAAACAGTTGCAGCAAAAAAGAGAAATGTAAAGGTAGATGCTAATGGACAGTTGCATGTTCATTCATCTTTCAACAACATTATTGTTTCTCTGGCAAATAGTGAAGGTCAGATTATTTCTTGGTCTTCTGCCGGAAAGATGGGATTTAGAGGTTCTAAGAAGAACACTCCTTATGCAGCACAGATGGCTGCACAAGATTGTGCTAAGATAGCATACGATCTTGGTCTGAGAAAGGTAAAAGCATATGTGAAAGGTCCAGGTAATGGACGTGAGTCTGCTATTAGAACTATCCATGGTGCTGGTATTGAAGTTACTGAAATCATTGATGTAACTCCCCTCCCACATAATGGTTGTCGTCCTCCGAAAAGACGTAGAGTTTAAAAAATTACCTTTAATAAAAGTGATACTTGATTTTGTTATTGGATTGTACTTCTTCTCTGCAATCGCGGCTGCAACAAATTGAGTTCATGAATAAACAATTAAATATTTAAAAGAAATGGCTAGATATACTGGACCAAAATCAAGAATAGCCCGTAAATTCGGTGAAGGTATCTTTGGAGCAGACAAAGTATTGTCAAAGAAGAATTATCCTCCTGGACAGCATGGTAATTCAAGAAAAAGAAAAACTTCAGAATATGGTGTTCAACTTCGTGAGAAACAGAAGGCCAAATACACCTATGGAGTCTTAGAAAAACAATTCCGCAACTTGTTTGAGAAGGCAGAAACAGCTAAGGGTATTACTGGTGAGATTCTTCTTCAGTTGCTTGAAGGTCGTCTTGATAACATTGTATTCCGTTTGGGAATTGCTCCTACTCGTGCGGCTGCTCGTCAGTTGGTGAGCCACAAACATATTACTGTGGATGGTGAGGTAGTGAATATTCCTTCATATGCTGTAAAGCCGGGACAGGTGATTGGCGTTCGTGAAAGATCTAAATCTTTGGAAGTTATTGCTAATTCATTGGCTGGCTTTAATCACAGCAAGTATCCTTGGTTGGAATGGGATGATAACTCTAAGGTTGGTAAATTGCTGCATGTACCTGAAAGAGCAGACATTCCTGAAAACATTAAAGAGCATTTGATTGTAGAATTGTATTCTAAATAATAATTAATTTCATGGCGATATTAGCATTTCAAAAACCTGATAAAGTATTAATGTTGGAAGCGGACTCAAGATTCGGTAAATTCGAATTTCGTCCGTTGGAGCCCGGTTTCGGTATTACCGTGGGTAATGCATTGCGCCGCATTCTGCTTTCTTCATTGGAAGGTTTTGCCATCACTACTATTAAAATAGAAGGTGTTGAGCACGAATTTTCCAGTGTTCCGGGAGTTAAAGAGGATGTTACTAACATTATCTTGAATCTGAAACAGGTGAGATTCAAGCAAGTAGTTGAGGAATTCGAGAGCGAAAAAGTAAGTATTACAATCGAGAATTCAAGTGAATTTAAAGCAGGTGACATAGGTAAGTATCTGACTGGATTTGAAGTGTTAAATCCTGAATTAGTTATTTGTCATTTAGACTCAAAATCAACTATGCAGATAGATATTGCGATTAACAAAGGTCGTGGTTATGTTCCTGCTGACGAGAACCGCGAATATTGCACCGATGTGAACGTAATTCCTATTGATTCTATTTATACTCCGATACGTAATGTGAAGTATCAGGTAGAAAACTTCCGTGTAGAGCAGAAGACTGACTACGAGAAGCTGGTTCTTGAGATTACTACCGATGGTTCTATACATCCGAAAGAAGCTCTGAAAGAAGCTGCAAAAATTCTGATTTATCACTTCATGCTCTTCTCTGATGAGAAGATTACACTGGAAAGCAACGATGTTGACGGTAACGAGGAATTTGATGAAGAAGTTTTGCATATGCGTCAGTTGTTAAAAACTAAGCTCGTTGATATGGATCTTTCTGTCCGTGCCCTCAACTGTTTGAAGGCAGCAGATGTAGAGACACTCGGCGACTTGGTACAATTCAATAAAACCGATTTGCTGAAATTCAGAAATTTCGGAAAGAAATCGCTTACCGAGCTTGATGATTTGCTGGAAAGTCTGAATCTGTCGTTTGGAACCGATATTTCTAAATACAAATTAGATAAAGAATAAAAAATGAGACATAATAAAAAATTCAACCATTTGGGTCGTACTGCCTCTCATAGAAGCGCTATGCTGTCTAATATGGCGTGTTCTTTGATTAAGCACAAAAGAATCACTACGACTGTTGCAAAGGCTAAAGCATTGAAGAAATTCGTTGAGCCTTTGATAACTAAAGCTAAAGATGATACGACAAACTCTCGTCGTGTTGTATTTAGCAATTTGCAAGATAAGTATGCAGTGACTGAACTGTTTAAGGAAATCTCTGTGAAGATTGCTGATCGTCCGGGTGGTTATACTCGTATTATCAAAACAGGTAACCGTTTGGGTGATAATGCAGAAATGTGCTTCATTGAACTCGTTGACTACAATGAGAACATGGCTAAGGAGAAAGTTGCCAAGAAAGCTACCCGCACCCGTCGTTCAAAGAAAAGTGCAAATGAAACTGCATCGGTTGCTGAAGCTCCGGTTGCTGAAGAAGTTAAAGCTGAATAGTTCAACTATTCTTTCTATATTATAGAAAGCCGTTCCGGGTTCGGGATGGCTTTTCTGTTTTTAATAGATTACTGAACAAACATTAAAAGATATGTGGGATAAATAATCCTATTGAGAAAACTGTTATATTTGCGGATAGATATGGCCAAATTTTTAAGATTTATAGGGTTCCTGATACTTGCATTAGCTTTCTGGCAGACTGCAAGTAATGCATTTGCTCACAGAAAGGCAGATGTAGGAATGCAGATGTCCGGTAATGAACTTACCGTATATTATCAGGAGAGTACCACTATCTCGCTTCCTCAGTTGCCATATTTGCCTGACGCCGAATTGTCCGGTATGTCAGGGCAGTCACAGTTCTTGACCTTTTCTCGGCTGCAACGCTATATTACGACAGAATATATTTTGTCTGTAAAAGACTGGATTGATAAGCTGGCTCAGCGAGAGGCTGTCCTGTCTCTGCACCGTGAGAAGCTATATGATGTTACACCTCACTATCGTTGTCAACCTGTATGTGAATACTATATTTTCACGTTAAGGCGAATTATCATTTAGAATTTTAATGAATTCATTTTCTACGTTTCTTGCATGTGTCAGGCGATGTGTGCAAGGAAAAACTGTATGCTTCTACTAAAAAAATAAATTCATTAAAACAGTTATAATTATGGCAACTCAAACTATTAACGCAACTCTTTTTTCATCCACACATCCTGAAATTGCAAAACGGACCAGTATGTCCGGGCTTATTTTCTCGGTTATTATGCTGGTGGCAGGCATTCTTCTTTTTGCATTACTTTTCGAAATGAACGATAAGGCTTCCACTGTCAGTATGACTCTTATGGTAGTTGGGACGGCATTGATCTTATTTGGGGTGTTCCGTTTGTTTTGGAGGTCGAAGGAGATTGTTTATTTACCCACGGGAAGCGTGGCGAAGGAGCGTAGTATTTATTTTGACCTGAAACATATGGATAGGTTGACGGAAATGCTTGAACATAAGCAGTTGGACGGTGAGTCTGATATAAAGAGTGATACCAGCGGAAATGTGCGTATGGATGTCATGCTCTCACTGGATAACAAATTTGCAGCGGTACAGTTGTTCCAGTTTGTTCCCTATACTTATACTCCGGTGACTTCCGTATGCTATTTTACGGGGGGAGATGCCGCCGCAGTGTCAGCTTTTCTGTTGAAATGCAAAACGGCATGACCTTTTAGGTAAACTCATACCTGAATTATAGATGGGAATTAGTCGGCAACGGCAATTCCCATTTTTTTCATTAGGAAGCAGGCATTCATATTTTGTGCGATGCCTTGTCGCAGGCGGTACGAGAATGCCAGCTCGTTGTTTGTGATGTCTGCCTCGAAGCAATGATTGCGGATATTTTCGGGGAATAGGTTGATAAGAGTTCCCAGAAGCAAGTCGTGAGTGGCGATGATACCGTTGGCTTGCAATGCCATGAATTGCTTGATGAGAGCAAAAGAACCTTTTTGTTTGTCCATAGAATTGGTCCCTTTCAGGATTTCATCGAGAATGATGAATAGTTCTTCACCCGATTGCAATTTGTCGATGATAAGCTTCAGGCGTTTGAGTTCGGCAAAGAAGTAAGATTCGTTGTCGTTTAGGGAGTCGGAAGTACGCAGGCTTGTAATCAGTCGGGTAGGATGGAATTCCATTTGGCGGGCACAGACGGGTGTGCCGATGCAAGCAAGGAGATAGTTGATACCCACAGTGCGTAGATAAGTGCTTTTTCCAGCCATGTTGGCTCCAGTGATGATGATGAAGAAAGGCCGTTGTTCCATTTCGATGTCATTGTGGACGCAGTATTCGCGGTTCATCAACGGATGTCCCAAAGACTTGGCACAAAACTTGAAGGGAGCGATGCCTTTTTTGTTAATAGGGGATTCGTTTGTGTTGCCGAGAATGGTGGGATATACATATTCCGGGTGGTTATAGGCAAACGTGGCCAGTGAATTAAGAGCATCTGTCTGTCCGATGGCACTCAGCCAGCGGGTCAGGTCTGAGGCATATTGCTCTTTCCATACCTCGATACGCATGATTTGACGAAGCTCCCAAAAGAACAGACCGTTGAGGATGACATACATGAATATATTGTTGCGTTGGTCAAGTTCGTCCATGAGCTTGCTCAACCGATGGATAGCACGGGACGCTTTTCTCTTCTCACCTCCTATTTTCTCTTTAATCTCCTTTAGCAGGGATGCTTGCATGGGTTGTTCTTCTATAAGGCGGAGTAACACGGCATAGGTGGCGAGGATTTGCAGCTTTTTCCCGTAAATGGCTTGTGCCTTAGTGATCTGCCCTGTAAAGCTGAATCCGGCAGCTACAAAGCATGACCAAATGATGCCATATATGGTTGCGGGCAGTATGCCGGTGATTACCAACATAAGGCATATCAGATTAGTGCCGGTGACTGATGCCGGTAAGGCACGCAGTAATTTTTTTGTTCTAAAGACGGCAGGGCTTGCCGCCCATTCCTTTAGTTCCGCTTCATCCGCTGCTTTTCCTTTGTGCAGCAGTCCGAGAATGCGGAAGCGTTGGCGGAATTTCAATTCCGGAGCCAGTTCGCGAATGGCCTCCTGACGTTTCCGGATTTTCTCTTGCTCCTCGAGATGCTTGTTCAGCCACTCTGCCAAACGGTGCTTTCCCGGCTGTGTGCACGTCCGGTTGATATACTGAAACAAAGAGTGGGGACCAAATACATCCAAGTCGTAGGAATAAAGATGTGCAGGATCGACAAATTCTTCTCCGTTGTCGAAGGCAGAGATGTCATAATACAATGCGGCAAGTTCTTGTTCGTTGACTTCTATTTCTTTTTCCAGGTAATCCTTCCTGTAGAACAGCCGGTTGTGGTACTTTATCAAGAGTGTGAACGGCAACAGAGTTACGATTGCGATGGCTACCGGTATTTCCCAGCTCTCTGACTGGAAGTAAATGATTCCTGTCACTCCGGCGGCAAACAATAGCAACCGCAGAGTGCCGATGCGATAAATCTGTTGCTGTACTTTGTTCAGTTTTCGTTTGGCCTCCTCGGCAATGCTGCGGTAAACGGCACTTATTTCGGTTATTGTATTCATTGGCTATAGATTAATTTGTATGCATACCGGCAGAATTAAGGTTTGCATACGGTTTATTTCAGGTGTTTACGGGGATAAAGGTAGATATTTTTGCCGAATGCGACAATCATTTTATGCTGTATTGCTGCTTTATCCGTATTCATTCTTGAACCGTGTACAATAGAGTCGTAACCTCTGTTATTACTAAAAGCCCATTAATTATATCAAGGGTATGGAGGTATTGTGGCATGGGGATGGGCTGAACGCACTTACACGTAGTTAGGTCTCCATTCACCTATTTAGGGGTATCATCATGGAATCATATATTTTTTTCGTTGTATGTTTGCCGGATATCGAGAAAAAATGTACCTTTCGCTCACGAAAATAAAGTTTCAGATGGAGGAGATTAAAGAATGAAGAGGTTTTGGTTGTTAGGTGTTTGGATGCTGCTGTCTGCTTTGCCCAGCTTTGCCCAACAGATTATGTATTCCGGCTTGAAGGAGTTGATGGAAAATAGTGGAGATACGGTTACCACATTAAAGGTGGAGAAGCGTTCCAAGAATCAGATTTACCTGACGGGGGGAGCTGACTATCGTATTGAAGCGGAGGAAAATCCCGGTCTTTGCAAGTATTTGAAGTCCCGTTGTTATGCCGTGCAGATAGATACGGTACTGTATGTCAACTGCCGGAAGATGCGGTATAAGCATTACCGTTTCGGAGGTTGGTATGCACCGGCCATGTGGGTACGTGGAAAGATATATTATTGCGCTCAACCTGTGGGGCAAGTGGCAACCAGCACTGCTGCGCCTGCCGATGCCACTAAATTGGGCGGTGAAGTGGGAGATGCCATTGCCGCATCTGGGTTGGTGCATGCAAGAGTGTATTACGAACTTGATCCCGAAACGGGTAAATCAATATTTGTAGGCAAGGACAGGATGAAGGAGCTGCTGGACGGTGAGCCGGCTTTGCAGGAAAAACTCTTAAAGGAGACAAGTGAGTCGGCTACGGTTATCGGAAAATATCTGCGGCAACTGAAATAATTTCCAACCTACAGCGTTCATGTACTGAATTTTCTTACTCTTTTGACTAAATGATAAAAAATCCCGGTATTCTATTGTGAATATCGGGATTAATTTTTATATTGCGGCAGATATAAACTTGTATCTGCTTACAATTTGTAACCAACCTTATTTGATTGCTATGGAGATAACTTTGAGTAACACATTGCCTCCTTACCCCTCCTTTGCTGAGGGCATCCGGCGAGCGCCGGACCGTGGCTTTACCCTTACCCTTTCGCAGACGGCTACGGCACTGAAAAATGCATTGCGCTATATTCCTGAGGATTTGCACGAGATTCTTGCTCCTGAATTTATGGAAGAACTTCGTACCCGTGGACGAATTTACGGTTACCGTTATCGTCCGCAGGGTGATTTGAAAGCAAAGCCGATCGATGAATATAAGGGGAATTGTATTGAAGGCAAAGCCTTCCAAGTGATGATTGACAATAACCTTTGTTTCGATATTGCCCTCTATCCCTACGAATTGGTTACCTACGGTGAGACGGGGCAAGTGTGCCAAAACTGGATGCAGTATCGGCTTATCAAACAATATTTGGAAGTGTTGACTCGGGATCAGACCTTGGTTATCGAGAGCGGGCATCCCTTGGGATTGTTTAAATCGAAACCCGAAGCACCTCGTGTTATTATCACTAATGCCCTCATGGTAGGACTCTATGATAATCAGAAAGATTGGCATACCGCCATGCAAATGGGTGTAGCCAATTATGGTCAAATGACCGCCGGTGGCTGGATGTATATCGGGCCTCAGGGTATTGTGCACGGTACATTCAATACCTTGTTGAATGCAGGGCGACTGAAATTAGGTATCCCACAGGGTGGCGATTTGCGTGGTCATCTGTTTGTCTCCTCCGGTTTGGGAGGTATGAGCGGTGCACAACCCAAAGCTGCTGAAATGTCGGGAGCCGCCGCTATCATTGCCGAAGTAGATGCGTCCCGTATCGAAACCCGTCATAGCCAAGGATGGGTGGGGCATGCCACAGACTCTATTTCAGAAGCTTTCGCATGGGCACAAGATGCCATGAACAAGCGGGAGCCTATTTCCATTGCCTATCACGGAAATGTTGTAGACCTGTTGGAATATGCTGTACAGAAACATTTAAAGATAGATTTACTTTCCGATCAAACTTCTTGCCATGCCACATACGAAGGTGGTTATTGTCCTGTGGGGTTGACTTTTGAAGAACGTACCCGTATGCTTCACGAAAATCCCTTAGAGTTTCGTCGCTATGTCGATGTTTCTTTAGAACGCCATTTCAAGGCTATCAAAACATTGGTGAACTGTGGAACCTATTTCTTCGATTATGGCAATTCCTTTATGAAAGCTGTTTTCGATGCCGGTGTCAGCGAGATTGCACGGGACGGTGACGATAAGAATGGTTTTATATTTCCCAGTTACGTGGAAGATATTATGGGGCCCGAACTCTTTGATTACGGCTATGGTCCATTCCGTTGGGTATGTCTGAGCGGGAAACATGAAGATCTTGTCAAAACAGACCGTGCCGCTATGGAATGCATTGATCCTACACGTCGCGGACAAGATATGGATAACTATAACTGGATTCGCGATGCAGAAAAGAATAATCTTGTAGTCGGCACTCAGGCACGCATACTTTATCAGGATGCCGAGGGACGTATGAATATTGCTCTTCGTTTCAATGAGATGGTGCGCAAAGGTGAAGTCGGTCCTATCATGTTGGGGCGCGATCACCATGATGTTAGCGGCACGGACTCTCCATTCCGCGAAACTTCGAATATAAAAGATGGCAGTAATGTGATGGCGGATATGGCTGTACAATGTTTTGCCGGTAATTGCGCCCGAGGAATGAGCTTGGTGGCTTTGCACAATGGTGGTGGCGTAGGTATTGGTAAAGCCATAAACGGCGGTTTCGGCATGGTGTGCGATGGCTCCGAAAGAGTAGATGAGATATTGCGTTCCGCCATGTTGTGGGACGTGATGGGAGGTGTGGCACGTCGTTCGTGGGCACGTAATCCGCATGCGATGGAGACAAGTGAAGAATTTAACCAGACTCATGCCGATGGATACCATATTACGTTGCCATACGTAGCGGATGATGAATTGATTGATAAGTATATATAATAAATGAAGAATTATGAATAGAATTATTGAGTGCGTTCCTAACTTCAGCGAAGGACGTGACCTGCAAAAGATAGACGAGATAGTAGCTCCTTTCCGTGCCCGTCAAGGCGTGAAATTGCTTGATTATAGTAATGATGAAGACCACAATCGTTTGGTGGTTACTGTTGTGGGCGAGCCCGAACCGCTTCGCGAAGCAGTGCTCGAAGCTATCGGCGTAGCAGTCCGCCTTATTGACCTCAATACCCATAAGGGACAGCACCCACGTATGGGAGCAGTGGATGTAGTGCCTTTTATTCCTATCAAGAATGTAACGATGGAAGAAGCCATCGCCCTTTCTAAAGAGGTAGCCGGGGAAGTGGCAAAACGTTATAATCTCCCCGTCTTCTTGTACGAGAAATCTGCTTCCGCACCGTATCGCGAAAACCTTGCAGCCATCCGCAAGGGTGAATTCGAAGGAATGGGAGAAAAGATAAAACAACCGGAATGGCACCCCGATTTCGGTCCCGCCGAGAAGCATCCTACTGCTGGTACGGTAGCCATCGGTGCCCGTATGCCTTTGGTAGCTTATAATGTCAACCTCAGTACTCCTAATCTGGAGATAGCTCACGATATAGCTAAGAAGATCCGTTTCATCGGCGGCGGTTTGCGTTATTGCAAGGCTATGGGGGTGGAACTGAAAGACCGGGGAATTACCCAAGTCTCCATTAACATGACGGACTTTACACATACAGCCCTTTACCGTGCTTTCGAATTGGTTCGCATTGAAGCCCGCCGTTACGGAGTGAGCATTGTGGGGAGTGAAATCATCGGACTTGTACCTATGGAAGCGCTGATTGATACTGCATCCTATTACTTGGGCTTGGAAAACTTTTCTATGCAGCAAGTGTTGGAAGCAAGAATTATGGAGTAGTTATAATTAGAAATCAGGTTACTATGACAGAAAACCTTATCATCTTCAACGCCCGTGTAGTCACTCCGATAGGCTTTACCGCCCGGCGTGGAGCGGAAATGTCCGAACTTATCATATTGGATAATGCTACGGTAGAAGTTACCGACGGTATCATTACCTATGTCGGTGCAAACCGTGGGGAGAACCGCGATGGTTATTACCAACACTATTGGCACTACAATGCCCGTGGCAAATGCTTGTTGCCCGGTTTTGTGGATTCGCATACACACTTCGTCTTTGGAGGTGAGCGTGCCGAAGAATTCTCCTGGCGTCTGAAAGGTGAAAGCTATATGTCTATCATGGAACGTGGAGGAGGAATTGTGAGCACCGTAAAAGCAACTCGTGCATGTAACTTTATCCAGTTGCGTAGCAAAGCGGAAGGCTTTCTGAAGCAAATGAGTGCCATGGGGGTAACTACCGTCGAGGGGAAAAGTGGCTATGGATTGGACAGAGAAACCGAACTTCTCCAACTTCGCGTCATGCGCAGTCTGAATAATGACGAACATAAACGGGTGGATGTGGTATCGACTTTTCTCGGTGCCCATGCTGTGCCCGAAGAGTACAGCGGACGCACGGACGATTATGTCGATTATCTCATTCGGGAAATCATACCGGTCGTTGCCCAAAACAACTTGGCGGAGTTCTGCGATGTCTTTTGTGAGCAAGGTGTCTTTTCTATCGAACAATCCCGCCGCTTGCTGCTTGCTGCCAAGGAAATGGGATTTGCTTTGAAACTTCATGCCGACGAAATAGTACCTTTGGGTGGTGCCGGACTGGCTGCTGAACTTTCTGCTGTTTCAGCCGATCACCTGTTGCATGCTTCTGATGCGGATATTCGTGCCATGGCTGATAAAGGTGTAGTGGCAACCCTGCTTCCTTTGACTGCTTTTGCCTTGAAGGAACCATACGCCCGCGGACGTGAAATGATTGATGCCGGTTGTGCTGTAGCCCTTGCTACTGATCTTAATCCCGGTAGTTGTTTTTCCGGTTCTATTCCGTTGACCTTCGCTTTGGCGTGCATCTACATGAAACTAAGTATCGAAGAAGCTATTACCGCCCTCACCCTGAACGGCGCCGCCGCTTTGAATCGTGCTGATAGCATCGGCAGTATTGAAATAGGCAAGAAGGGTGATTTTGTACTACTGAATACGGATAATTATCATTTCCTACCTTATTATATAGGTATGAATTGTGTGAATACCACTATTAAAGAGGGGGTGATTTATCCTGTACTATAATAATTAAAATCTGAAACCCATGTTAGTCGATTTAACAGTAAAAGAATTCTTGAATAAAGTAGCAGGAAGCGATCCAGTCCCCGGCGGTGGAAGCATTGCTGCATTGAATGGTGCTATAGCTTCTGCTTTGGCAGCCATGGTTGCTAACCTCACCATCGGAAAGAAAGGCTACGAACCCCATGAAGACCTGATGCAGTATATTTCGGATGTAGCCCTACAGCAAAAAGAAATGTTTATAGCCGATATAGACCGCGATTCGGATGCATACGACAGTGTATTTGCCTGCTTCAAGATGCCTAAAGCTACTGATGAAGAAAAAGCGGCCCGTAGTGCAGCTATTCAGGAAGCCACTAAATATGCTGCCCTTGTACCTATGCAAGTGGCACGTAATGCTTATAAATTAATGACCATCATCATGGATGTGGCACGCCTCGGCAATCGTAATGCTGTGACTGATGCTTGTGTTGCCATGATGTCTGCCCGCTCTGCCGTATTGGGTGCATTGATGAATGTGCGCATCAATTTAGGATCTTTGAAAGATAAAGAGTTCGTAGCACAACTTCAAACGGAGGCGGATGAGTTGGAACATCTTGCTTGTGCAAAAGAAAAAGAATTGTTGGATGAAATCAATCAAGAACTGAAAGTATGAACAATGTCTATTTTGTAGGTTCGGGCGAACTCACATTCGACCTTATCGAACGCATTATCAATGAAAACCTGAAGCTGGAACTGGCCCCCGAAGCCAAGCAGCGTATACAGAAATGCCGCGATTATCTGGATAAGAAAATAGCCGAGTCCAACGAACCGCTATACGGAATCACTACCGGCTTCGGCTCCTTGTGTAGCAAGAATATATCATCCGACGAATTGGGCACCTTGCAGGAAAATCTGATTAAAAGCCATGCTTGCAGTGTCGGTGAGGAAATCCGTCCTGTGATCATCAAACTGATGTTACTACTCAAAGCACATGCCCTCTCTTTAGGACATAGTGGCGTACAGGTGATTACCGTGCAACGTATTCTCGACTTCTTCAATAATGATGTCATGCCTATTGTCTATGACCGTGGCTCATTGGGCGCTTCCGGCGATCTTGCCCCTCTTGCCAATCTTTTCCTTCCTCTTATTGGAGTAGGCGATGTTTATTATAAAGGCAAGAAGTGCGAAGCCATCAGTGTACTCGATGAATTTGGTTGGGAGCCCGTAAGGTTGATGAGTAAAGAAGGCTTGGCATTACTCAATGGAACTCAATTTATGAGTGCCAATGGTGTGTTCGCTATTCTTAAAGCCTTCCGTCTCTCCAAAAAAGCCGATTTGATTGCCGCTCTTTCGCTCGAAGCTTTCGATGGGCGTATCGATCCCTTTATGGATTGCATCCAGCAAATTCGTCCACACAAAGGACAGATTGAAACGGCTGCAAACTTCCGCCGCCTGTTGGAAGGTAGTGAGCTGATAGCTCATCCCAAGCAACATGTTCAGGACCCTTATTCTTTCCGTTGCATCCCGCAGGTACACGGTGCCACGAAAGATGCCATTAATTATGTTGCCTCCGTATTGCTGACCGAGATTAACTCCGTAACCGACAATCCCACGATCTTCCCCGATGAAGACTGCATTATCTCCGGTGGCAACTTTCACGGTCAGCCGCTTGCCATTTCATACGATTTCCTAGGGATCGCTCTTGCCGAATTGGGCAATATCTCCGAGCGTCGTGTTGCCCAGCTTATTATGGGCTTGCGCGGACTTCCCGAATTTCTTGTTGCCAATCCGGGGCTGAATTCCGGTTTTATGATACCGCAATATGCTGCCGCTTCGATGGTAAGCCAGAATAAAATGTACTGCTATGCCGCCAGCACAGATTCCATTGTTTCCAGTAATGGGCAAGAAGACCATGTAAGTATGGGAGCCAATGCTGCTACAAAACTTTACCGCATCATGGACAACCTGGAACATATACTCTCTATCGAGTTGATGAATGCTGCCCAAGGTATAGATTTCCGCCGTCCGTTGAAGACCTCTCCCATTTTAGAACGTTTTTTGCACGAATATCGCAGGGAAGTTCCTTTTGTGAAGGATGATATTGTGATGTATAAGGAGATTCTCAAGACAGTTGCTTTCCTCAACCGGGCAACGTTTGACTATTGATACCTTCTCAATAATCCGAACAGAAGTATAATATTTATTAATTCTATATAGAAGAAAAGAAAACTCAATCATTTGGTTGAGTTTTCTTTTTATATTTGTCTCCGTATTTGTTCCGGTATGGAATAACAATAGAGACTTTTAGATATAAAAATGAAGAATGAGCGAACACATTAAGAATTCTCCATCAAGAATGGAATTAAGGGAACGTATTCTCAGTATGGCGATGCAATCATTCATGTCACATGGCATCAAAAGTATAACGATGGATGATATTGCCACCTCATTGACTATTTCCAAGCGTACTCTTTATGAAGTGTTTCCGGACAAGGAAACATTGCTGGAAGAGTGCATCCGGCGAGGTCACAAGGAACATGACGAGTTTCTTCGTGACGTTGTGGCTACGGCGGACAATGTGATGGAAGTGCTCTTGCGTCTGTTCCAATGGAGTATTGAAAAGTTCCATGCCACGAACAAAAGTTTCTTTGAAGACATTAAGAAATATCCCAAGGCATATAAGCTGATGGCCTGCCGGCAGAACCATGATTCTGAGGAAGCGATCAGGTTCTTTAAGGAAGGTGTTCATCAAGGAATTTTTCGTGATGACATTAATTTTGCCATTACAGGATTGTTGGTGCACGACCAGCTTGACTTATTGATGAATTCGGACATTTGCAAGACTTATTCTTTCCTTGAAGTTTACGAGTCCATCATGTTTACGTTTTTGCGTGGCATTTCTACAGAAAAAGGTGCTCATGTATTGGAAGACTTCATCTGTGAGTATCGTAAGAAACAGATAAGGATAGATGAGAAAAAATAATCTAAAGAACATTCAATTTATGAAGATACAGAGATTTAGGATAGGCCGGATACTGCTGTTGGCAGTTACTCTGCTACATGTCGGTAATTGCATACAGGCGCAGGAGGTGAGAGATACGCTGATTTTGAACCTTGATAAAGCGTTGGAAATTGCTCTGAGCGATAATCCTACCATCAAGGTGGCGCAGGAAGAGATTAATTTGAAAAAAGTGGCCCATAAGGAAGCCTGGCAGAACTTATTGCCGCAAGCAAGCGTTGACGGTACATGGAATCATACCATTACCGCTGCGCAGATGAATCTTGGAGGGCAGTCGTTTAAGATGGGTATGGACAATTCGAATACGGTAAGCGGAGTGCTTAACATTAGTTTGCCTGTATTTGCCCCTGGTGTTTACAAGGCTATGTCTATGACAAAAACGGATATTGAATTGGCGGTTGAGAAATCACGCGCTTCCAAGCAGGATTTGGTAAATCAGGTAACTAAAGCTTATTATCAATTGATGCTGTCACAAGACTCTTATGATGTGTTGCGGAAAAGCTATAGGCTGGCAGAGGATAATTATAACATTGTCAATGCTAAATATCAACAGGGCACTGTCAGCGAATTCGATAAAATCAGTGCTGAAGTACAGATGCGGAGCATAAAGCCGAATGTGATCTCGGCAAGTAATGCCGTAGCTCTGTCCAGACTCCAACTAAAAGTTTTGATGGGGATTACCGCTAATGTGGAAGTAAAGATTGACGATAGTCTTAAAAGCTATGAAACAGTCTTGTTTGCCAATGAACTGGAACAAATCGTTACGAATTTGGAGTATAACACTACCATGAAGCAGTTGGACCTGAACAGGAAGATGCTTCAACAAAATATTAAGTCGTTGCGTACTAACTTTATGCCTACATTAGGTATGAATTATTCTTACCAGTATCAGTCACTATACAATGATAATTGGAATCTTTTTGATTATAATTGGGGAAGCAGTTCGGCATTGGTGTTCAGTCTGAGTATTCCTTTGTATAAAGCGAGTAACTTTACCAAATTGAAATCGAACCGCATCCAGATGCACCAATTGGAACAAAACCGGATTGATACCGAGCGTAAACTGAACATGCAGATAACCAGCTTTCAGAATAGCATGGCTGCCAGTTCCGAGCAGGTTGTCAGTAATCGTGAAAATGTGATGCAGGCGCAGAAAGCTGTACAGATTGCAGGTAAGCGTTATGAAGTGGGCAAGGGAACGGTACTTGAGTTGAATACTTCGCAAGTGCAGCTCACTGAAGCCGAACTTACTTATAACCAATCTATCTATGACTATTTGACTGCTAAAGCTGACCTTGACCAGATATTAGGGAGAGATTATATATTTAATGGGCAGAAATAAATAAGAACAATAATATGAAAAAAAGTTTTCAATTAATCGCCCTGCTGGCTGTTGCGATGTTGGGCTCATGTAGCGGTGGTAAAGACAAAGCTGTGACTGAAAAAGCGGACGAGAAACCAAGAGTGAAAACTGTTGAAGTGTCAGCCCGTCCGGTAGAACAAATTCAGGAATATACTGCTACGGTAGAAGCTGAGGTGAAAAATAATATTGCTCCTTCTTCTCCTGTGCGTATCGACCGGATTCTGGTGGAAGTGGGCGACCACGTGGTAAAAGGGCAGAAATTGGTAAGCATGGATGCGGCCAATCTGAAACAGACTAAATTCCAGTTGGACAATCAGGAAATCGAATTCAAACGCGTAGATGAATTATATAAAGTAGGTGGCTCCTCAAAATCCGAATGGGATGCTGCTAAGATGGCTTTGGATATAAAGAAAACGGCTTATAATAACTTATTGGAAAACACTTCATTGCTTAGTCCTATAAACGGGGTGGTAACAGCGCGCAACTATGATAGCGGAGACATGTACAGCGGAGGAAATCCAGTATTGGTAGTAGAACAGATTACTCCGGTGAAACTGCTTATCAATGTTTCTGAAACTTATTTTACTTTAGTAAAGAAAGGGGTGTCTGTGGCTGTGAAGCTGGATGTATATGGTGATGAAGCATTTGAAGGCACTGTCAGCTTGGTTTATCCTACTATTGATTCCAACACACGTACTTTCCCTGTGGAAATCAAGCTTGCCAACAGAGATCAGAAGGTCCGTCCGGGTATGTTTGCACGTGTCATGCTTAATTTCGGAACAAAAGAGAATGTGGTTGTACCCGATTTAGCCATTGTGAAGCAGGCAGGAGCCGGTGATCGCTATGTCTATGTGTACAAGGATGGCAAAGTTTCCTACAATAAGGTGGAACTTGGTCGTCGCATGGGTTCGGAATATGAGTTGATTTCCGGTGTTCCCGATCATTCGCAGATAGTAATTGCCGGACAAACGAAGTTGGTGAATGGCATGGAGGTAGAAGTCGAGAAGTAATAATGAAATGAAGAACTGAATATGTGAGTTCTTCATTCTTAATTTGAAAAGAGTATGAGTTTATATGAAGGTGCGGTTAAGAAACCGATAATGACCTCGCTTTGCTTTTTGGCAGTAGTGATATTTGGTCTGTTCTCCTTGTCCAAATTACCTATTGACTTGTATCCGGATATTGATACGAATACGATTATGGTGATGACGGCATATCCCGGAGCCAGTGCTTCGGATATTGAAAATAATGTAACTCGCCCGTTGGAGAATGTCTTGAACTCGGTCAGCAACTTAAAACATATCACTTCTCGTTCTTCGGAAAATATGTCTTTGATTACGCTGGAATTTGAGTTTGGTAATGATATTGATGTATTGACAAACGATGTGCGCGATAAGCTGGATATGGTAAGTTCTTCGCTTCCTGACGATGTGGAGAATCCTATTATCTTTAAGTTCAGTACGGATATGATTCCTATCGTGCTTCTATCCGTACAGGCAAACGAGAGTCAGGCGGCACTTTACAAGATATTGGATGACCGTGTGGTAAATCCCTTGGCTCGTATTCCCGGTGTGGGTACGGTTTCCATCAGCGGCGCGCCGCAGCGTGAAATTCAGGTATATTGCGACCCTTATAAACTGGAGGCTTACAATCTGAGCATCGAAACCATCAGTTCCATTATTGGGGCGGAGAACAGGAATATTCCCGGTGGAAATTTTGATATAGGTAATGAGACATATTCGCTGCGCGTGGAAGGAGAGTTTGACGATTCGCGTCAGCTTGAAGACATTGTGGTGGGAACTCACAATGGAGCCAGCATCCATCTGCGTGATGTTGCCAAAGTAGTGGATACGGTGGAAGAACGTGCTCAGGAGACTTATAATAATGGTGTGAAGGGAGCTATGATCGTCGTTCAGAAGCAATCCGGCGCCAATTCTGTAGAAATATCCGAAAAGGTGCAGCAGGCACTTCCCCGTTTACAGAAGAATTTGCCGAGTGATGTGAAGTTAGGTGTGATTGTCGATACTTCCGAGAATATTCTGAATACGATTGACAGCTTAACGGAAACCGTAATGTATGCATTGCTGTTCGTTGTTATTGTAGTATTTCTTTTCTTGGGTCGTTGGCGTGCTACGCTGATTATCTGCATTACGATTCCGCTTTCATTGATAGCCTCGTTTATTTATCTGGCTGTTTCGGGTAATACGATCAACATTATTTCCCTTTCTTCACTTTCCATTGCTATTGGTATGGTGGTGGACGATGCCATTGTGGTGTTGGAGAATGTCACTACACATATAGAACGTGGTTCCGAACCGAAACAGGCTGCTGTGCATGGTACAAATGAGGTGGCAATTTCTGTTGTCGCCTCTACATTGACTATGATTGCCGTATTCTTTCCGTTGACTATGGTAAGCGGTATGTCCGGTGTGCTGTTCAAGCAGTTGGGATGGATGATGTGTGCTATCATGTTTATCTCGACGGTAGCCGCTTTGTCTCTGACACCGATGCTTTGTTCGCAGTTGCTTCGTTTGCAGAAGAAACAGTCTAAAGCCTTTACGTTGTTTTTCAAACCGATAGAATGCGGACTTGACGGTTTGGATAATTGGTATGCTCGTATGTTAAACTGGGCGGTACGTCACCGTGCATCGGTGCTTATCGGTTGTGTGGCTTTCTTTATACTTAGTTTACTGTGCGCCAAAGCAGTTGGTACGGAATTTTTCCCGGCGCAGGACAATGCGCGTATTGCCGTTAAACTGGAATTACCGATAGGGACACGTAAGGAAGTGGCACAGGCGCTTTCGGAGAAACTGACCAATCAATGGCTGGAGAAATATAAGGGGGTTATGAAGATTTGTAATTATACTGTAGGGCAGGCCGATTCGGACAATACCTGGGCATCTATGCAGGATAACGGTTCGCATATCATTTCTTTCAATATTAGCTTGGTGGATCCGGGTGAACGTAGTGTTACGTTGGAAACCGTCTGCGACGAGATGCGTGATGATTTGAAGAAGTATCCGGAATTCAGCAAAGCGCAAGTTATCTATGGTGGTAGCAGTAGTGGCATGTCTGCCCAGGCCACTGCCGACTTCGAGGTTTATGGTTACAATATGGCAGAAACCGACAGTGTTGCCGCCAGCTTGAAGCGTGCATTACAGGGAGTGAAAGGAGTGTCTGAAGTGAATATCAGTCGCAGTGATTACCAGCCTGAATATCAGGTTGACTTTGACCGTGAGAAACTGGCATTGCATGGGCTGAACTTGTCCACTGCTGCTACTTATCTGCGTAACCGAATCAATGGGGCTACTGCTTCGAAGTATCGCGAGGATGGTGATGAGTATGACATCAAAGTGCGTTATGCTCCTGAGTATCGTACCAGTTTGGATGCCATTGAGAACATCCTTGTTTACAATGCCAAGGGTGAAGGTGTCCGTATCAAGGATCTCGGTACGGTGGTCGAGCGTTTTGCTCCTCCCACCATTGAACGTAAGGATCGTGAACGTATTGTGACGGTATCTGCCGTAATCTCCGGTGCTCCGTTGGGTAATGTGGTAGCGGCCGGCAATGCTATAATTGATAAGATGGATATCCCGTCGGATGTCACTATTCAGGTGTCCGGTTCGTTCGAAGACCAGCAGGACTCGTTCCGGGATTTGGGTACATTGGGGGTATTGATAATCATTCTTGTGTTCATAGTGATGGCTGCTCAATTCGAGTCGTTGACCTATCCCTTTATCCTGATTCTTTCTGTGCCGTTCGCGATGAGTGGTGTGCTGATGGCATTGTTTATTACTAATACAACGTTGAGTGTGATGAGTTTGTTGGGAAGCATCATGTTAATTGGCATTGTGGTGAAGAATGGTATTGTACTTATCGATTATACTATTCTTTGCCGCGAGCGTGGGCAGTCGGTGCTGAATGCGGTGGTTACGGCCGGCAAGAGTCGTCTCCGTCCGGTGCTGATGACTACCATGACTACTATACTTGGCATGATTCCGATGGCGGTAAGTACAGGACAGGGGGCTGAGATGTGGAGTCCTATGGCTATAGCCGTAATTGGCGGTCTGGCGGTT
The DNA here is from genome assembly GCF_000186225.1 of Bacteroides helcogenes P 36-108. Classification (NCBI taxonomy): domain Bacteria; kingdom Pseudomonadati; phylum Bacteroidota; class Bacteroidia; order Bacteroidales; family Bacteroidaceae; genus Bacteroides; species Bacteroides helcogenes. The sequence continues at coordinate 1,387,726 of NC_014933.1, forward strand.
TCCACGATTCTGACCTTGATTTATGTCCCGACGATGTATTGTATTTTTGGTGGCGTAGGTATCAAGCGTCAGCGTCGCAAGATGCACAAGCAGATGGATGCTTATTTTAAAGAGCAAAATTGACAACCGCCAAATTATCAACTAATAGATATAATTAAAGATATGAAATCCGTATTAATTACATTCGATCAAGCATATTATGAACGCATCATTGCCACTTTGGACAGATTGAGCTGTCGTGGCTTCACATATTGGGAACAAGTGCGCGGGCGCGGCAGTAAGACGGGTGATCCGCATTATGGAAGTCATGCATGGCCTTCCATGTGTTCTGCCATCCTTGCGATGGTGGATGACGAAAAAGTAGATCCCTTGTTGGAAGTCCTGCATAATATGGACAGACAAACCGAGCAATTGGGGCTGAGAGCATTTGTCTGGAATATCGAAAAGACCATTTAGAACCTGTATTTAAAGGGGGAAACCACGTTTTCTTCAGGAATATTTCTTTTTTGTAGAAGGGGATTTTCTATCTTTGTGCCCGCATTGAGTTATGGAGAAGAATGTTTTGAAACATACGGGTTTGTTGGTGTTCGTTGTGGTAGTGACGTTACTGTTGATACACCTGTTGCCGGGCATTACGATAGGCGGGCACGTGATGAGGCGTGTGGACATCTTGGGAGATGTGCGGAATGTTCCCGAACCGATAATTGAGCCTGACAGTCTGCTGCCTCCGCTGCCCAAAGTAAAGCCTGCTTTTGTAGATACCTGCCGCACGGGAATGACTTGCATCGAAGATTACAGCGATTCCACTTTGCGGGGAATGACGAAGTTCTATCGTGCCATTGATGAACTGAAGGAAAAGCCCCGTCCCGTGCGAATTGCCTATTTCGGTGATTCTTTTATTGAAGCCGATATTCTGACGGCAGATTTGCGTGAGATGCTTCAAAAGAAATATGGCGGTTGCGGCGTGGGATTTGTCACCATCACTTCCATGACCAGTGGTTACCGTCCTACAGTACGTCACTCTTTCGGAGGATGGCAGAGCCATTCTATAATGGATTCTGTTTTTTTTGACCGCAGCAAGCAGGGAGTGTCCGGACATTACTTCATTTCACATGCCGGTGCATACGTAGAGTTGAAAGGGCAGAAATCGTACGCTTCCAGACTGGATACCTGCCAACGTGCCAGTATCTTTTTCTACAATCGTGGTGAAGCCGTCCTTACGGTACGTGTAAATCGTGAAGAGACTGTCACTGAAACCTTCGAGCCTATCAATGATTTACAGCAGATGACTGTGGAAGGGCATATCGGTTCTGTGCGCTGGACGGTAGAGAGGGCCGATTCCACTCTTTTCTATGGTCTTGCCTTGGATGGTACTTCCGGCATTGCGCTGGACAACTTCTCTTTGCGTGGCACTTCCGGTCTTTCCCTCCGTTCGGTTCCTGTGTGGATGATGCGCAAGTTCAACGAACAGCGTCCCTACGATTTGATAGTCCTGCAATACGGTTTGAACGTGGCTACCGAGCGTGGGCGGAATTATGATAAATACATTGCAGGCATGCGGACAACGTTACAACATTTGAAGGAGGCTTTTCCACAGGCAGCCATTTTGGTGGTCAGTGTGGGTGATCGTGACTATAAGACGGAAGACGGAGATTTGCGTACGATGCCCGGTATCAAAAATTTGGTTCGCTACCAGCAGAATCTGGCTGCAGATGAGGCTGTTGCTTTCTGGAATATGTTCGAGGCAATGGGCGGGGATGGCAGTATGGCGGGGATGGTGCATGCCAAGCCGTCATTGGCCAATTACGATTATACGCATATCAACTTCCGTGGTGGCAAATATCTGGCGGAACTTCTTTATAAGGCACTGATTTACGGTAAGGAACAATATGACAAAAGGAGGGCCTATGAAGAAGCGGAACCATAGGTATATACAGTGGAACGGCTTGCTGTTTACGATTTGTTGCACTGTACTGCTGGTCGTTCTTTCCGGTATGTCTTCGCTTTATGCGCAGGATGCACTTCCCGATATTCCTTCCGGACATAGGAGGGGTAAGAATTGCGATACTCTCTATCTCCGTTCACAACGTACGGATACGGTAAAGATTCCTTTGATAACTTTCCCTGCCGCCTTTCGACAACTGAAGGAAAATGAACTTACGGATAGCCTCGGGCTCCTGAAGCCATTTTGGGAGAAACTTCACCGGTTGTATATCGGTGTTTCTGCAGATACTGTGCGTATAGTCCATGTGGGAGACAGCCATATTCGCGGGCATATTTTTCCTCGTACTGTCGGTGAACTGATGCAGCATACTTTCGGCGCTGTTTCTTATACGGATGTGGGCATCAACGGTGCTTCCTGCGTCACTTTCACTCAATCCGGCCGCATTGAGGAGATTGCTGCGCTTCATCCCGACCTGCTTATTCTCTCTTTTGGAACAAATGAAAGCCATAACCGTCGTTATAACATATTGCTGCACTATCATCAGATTGACGACCTTGTGCGGATGCTTCGTGACAAATTGCCTGGTGTACCGATGCTTATGACTACTCCTCCGGGGTCATACGAGAGTTTTCGTCAGAGCCGTCGTCACTATGTCTATAAAATTAATCCGCGTACGTCAGTTGCCGTGCAGACCATTAGCCGTTATGCCGATGAGAATGGCTTGGCTGTCTGGGATATGTATGAAATACTGGGTGGGACTCGCCGCGCCTGTCTCAATTGGAAGGAAGCCGGACTGATGCGCCCCGATCATGTGCACTATCTGCCTGACGGTTATCGTCTGCAAGGCGAACTGTTTCATCAAGCCTTATTAAAAGCTTATAATGATTATGTGGAATATTGATGAATTCTTTTCTGGACTTGATATAGACCTGAACCGGGTATGCGATATCTTTATGTACGATCCCCATTCGCCAATGATATTCAGCAGCGGTGTTTTTCTTTGGCTGTTTGCTGCATTTACATTGGTTTATCTGCTGTTGCAACGTCGTACAACGGCTCGGTTGCTGTTTGTTACTCTGTTCTCTTACTTTTTTTATTATAAGAGTAGCGGGACGTATTTCTTTCTGCTGGCAGTTGTCACGGTGTGCGATTTCTTCATTGCTCGCCTGATGGTTCGTGAATCTGTGTCATGGCGGCGCAAGGCATGGGTGATGCTGAGTTTGGCCATCAATTTGGGGCTGTTGTGCTACTTCAAGTACACCAATTTCTTCGGTGGGTTCATAGCTTCTCTAACGGGCGGCACATTTGCGGCATTGGATATATTTCTTCCGGTGGGTATCTCATTCTTTACTTTTCAGTCTCTGAGTTATACCATTGATGTGTATCGCCGGGAGATAACGCCCCTCGCTAATCTGTTGGATTATGCTTTCTATGTGTCTTTTTTCCCTCAGTTGGTAGCGGGGCCTATTGTACGTGCCAAGGACTTCATACCGCAGATACGCCGGCCGCTGTTTGTCTCCCATGAAATGTTCGGACGGGGAATCTTCCTCATCGTCAGCGGGCTGTTCAAGAAAGCGATTATATCAGACTATATCAGTGTGAACTTTGTAGAGCGCATCTTCGACAATCCTACTCTCTATTCGGGGGTGGAGAATCTGATGGGTGTTTACGGCTATGCTTTGCAGATTTATTGTGACTTCTCCGGATATAGCGACATGGCCATCGGTATTGCTCTGCTGCTGGGCTTTCACTTCAACATTAACTTCGATTCTCCTTATAAGTCCGCTTCCATCACGGAGTTCTGGAGGAGGTGGCACATCTCGCTTTCCAGTTGGTTGAAAGATTATCTGTACATTTCGTTGGGAGGTAACCGGAGGGGAAAAATCCGCCAGTATGTCAATCTCATTATCACTATGTTTCTGGGTGGATTGTGGCATGGTGCTTCCTGGAATTTTGTGTTGTGGGGGATGTTGCATGGCGTTGCGCTTGCCGTCCATAAGTTCTGGATGGGCATTGCCGGCAGGAAAAAAGGAACGCATAGTCGCGGCATTTTGCGTTTTTTCGATATACTTGTCACTTTCCATTTTGTATGTTTCTGCTGGATATTTTTCCGCAATGCAGAGTTTTCTGCTTCGATAGATATGTTGAGGCAGATATTCACAGCATTCCGTCCGCAACTTCTCCCGCAATTGCTGGAAGGTTATTGGAGTGTGTTTGCTTTGATGGCATTGGGGTATTTCCTGCATTTTGCGCCTGGCAGTTGGGAGCGTGGTTGCACCAAAGCGGTCGTCCGTCTTCCGTTGCTTGGCAAGGCGGTGTTGATGGTCGTTATCATTTACTTGGTTATTCAGATGAAAAGCTCGGAGATACAGCCGTTCATTTACTTTCAGTTTTAAGCCTTTGGGCATGCGTGATTTTGATGAATCCTGATGCGTTACTCAGAAAAGAGATGGTATTGGGATTCTTTATTCCGGTTCCATATTTGCATCTATATACCCACTATCCTGCATCTATATATCGCGTTTCCTGGATCTATATATCGAGTAACCTGGATCTATAGATGCAGTCCGGTGGATCTATAGATGCAGCAAGCCCGATATATAGATGATATATTCTTCTCTTTTATCTTACTTTCTTCCTTCCTTTTCACGCCGTTTGCGGCTGCATGGATCTTTTCCCGTTCCCCCCGATTCCCGTGCCTGCTTCTTCCCTTCCCCTTCGCCCGCTTTATATATATAATGTGTCCCCTTCTTCTTTTTTAATCTTCCTTTTCCATCGGCATAAAACCATGTCTTCCCTCTTCCTTTGTCAATCAGCCTGTTAGGTATTGTATTGAAAAAAACTTCAGAAAAAGGTTTGGATATATTTGTTTCGTGTTTGTAAAATCTCTACTTTTGCACCCGCTTTCCAAGAGACGGGGAGCCTTGAGATTGACATTCTGAGAGAGACGGATCATGAGGGCAGGCCCTTTTTCCCTTTCCCCTCCCTTTCGCAAAGAGAGACGACGAGGAGAAAGAAAAAAGAAAAACTTCAGAAATATTTGGAGCATATACTTAAAAGTTCTTACCTTTGCATCCGCTTTCCTAAAGAAAGCCGATTTGAAACAAGCGATCTTTGAACAGATTTACATAAACAATACAAGTAGTACAAGAGCAAGGCACTTGACTTTTTTTATAAAGACGAGTGTCTTGGGTATAATGAAAGAACCGTCAATACTTATAATATATAGGTAAAGATAAACTTTTAATAAACCGAGCGTCCTGAACAGAGCAAAGACCGGCAGCAATGCCGGTTGACAATACTTTTACAATGAAGAGTTTGATCCTGGCTCAGGATGAACGCTAGCTACAGGCTTAACACATGCAAGTCGAGGGGCAGCATTGTCATAGCAATATGACAGATGGCGACCGGCGCACGGGTGAGTAACACGTATCCAACCTGCCTTCCACTCGGGAATAGCCTTTCGAAAGAAAGATTAATGTCCGATGGCACTGAAATAGGCCATCCTATTTCAGTTAAAGAATTTCGGTGGAAGATGGGGATGCGTTCCATTAGCTTGTTGGCGGGGTAACGGCCCACCAAGGCATCGATGGATAGGGGTTCTGAGAGGAAGGTCCCCCACATTGGAACTGAGACACGGTCCAAACTCCTACGGGAGGCAGCAGTGAGGAATATTGGTCAATGGGCGGGAGCCTGAACCAGCCAAGTAGCGTGAAGGATGACTGCCCTATGGGTTGTAAACTTCTTTTATAAGGGAATAAAACGGGCCACGTGTGGCCTTTTGCATGTACCTTATGAATAAGGATCGGCTAACTCCGTGCCAGCAGCCGCGGTAATACGGAGGATCCGAGCGTTATCCGGATTTATTGGGTTTAAAGGGAGCGCAGACGGGGTCTTAAGTCAGTTGTGAAAGTTTGCGGCTCAACCGTAAAATTGCAGTTGATACTGGGGCTCTTGAGTGCAGTATAGGCAGGCGGAATTCGTGGTGTAGCGGTGAAATGCTTAGATATCACGAAGAACTCCGATTGCGAAGGCAGCCTGCTGGACTGTAACTGACGTTCATGCTCGAAAGTGCGGGTATCAAACAGGATTAGATACCCTGGTAGTCCGCACAGTAACGATGAATACTCGCTGTTGGCGATACACAGTCAGCGGCCAAGCGAAAGCGTTAAGTATTCCACCTGGGGAGTACGCCGGCAACGGTGAAACTCAAAGGAATTGACGGGGGCCCGCACAAGCGGAGGAACATGTGGTTTAATTCGATGATACGCGAGGGACCTTACCCGGGCTTGAATTGCTAATGAATATGGCGGAAACGTCATAGCCGCAAGGCATTAGTGAAGGTGCTGCATGGTTGTCGTCAGCTCGTGCCGTGAGGTGTCGGCTTAAGTGCCATAACGAGCGCAACCCTTATCTATAGTTACCATCAGGCAATGCTGGGGACTCTATGGAGACTGCCGTCGTAAGATGTGAGGAAGGTTGGGATGACGTCAAATCAGCACGGCCCTTACGTCCGGGGCTACACACGTGTTACAATGGGGGGTACAGAAGGCAGCTACACAGCGATGTGATGCTAATCCCAAAAACCTCTCTCAGTTCGGACTGGAGTCTGCAACCCGACTCCACGAAGCTGGATTCGCTAGTAATCGCGCATCAGCCACGGCGCGGTGAATACGTTCCCGGGCCTTGTACACACCGCCCGTCAAGCCATGAAAGCCGGGGGTACCTGAAGTGCGTAACCGCAAGGAGCGCCCTAGGGTAAAACTGGTGATTGGGGCTAAGTCGTAACAAGGTAGCCGTACCGGAAGGTGCGGCTGGAACACCTCCTTTCTGGAGCGACGCTCACGTTACGCCAATCTTCAATGATTGACACTATTAAAAGTTGGTTCTTTCAGTGATACTGACATCAGAACCTCTTCGTACTACGCGTACTTGTTTATATATGATATAATGAGAAAGAAGAAGCCGAGCCGTAAGGCGAGGTTGAACTCGACAGTCCTATAGCTCAGTTGGTTAGAGCGCTACACTGATAATGTAGAGGTCGGCAGTTCAACTCTGCCTGGGACTACGTAAAGAGTTAGAAGTTGACAGTTCGAAGTTGATGGTTATTGTAACTTTCATCTTTCCACTTTCCACTTTCAACTAAAAAACGGGGGATTAGCTCAGCTGGCTAGAGCACCTGCTTTGCACGCAGGGGGTCAACGGTTCGAATCCGTTATTCTCCACATTCCATTCATTTGGAAGATGATCTTTGACATGATGTAACGAAAAAAGTAAAGTAAGAGCTGAAAGTATATATCGACCATACGTGATCGGTAAGACAAAAAGTAAGCAAGGGCGCATGGCGGATGCCTTGGCTCTCGGAGGCGATGAAGGACGTGATAAGCTGCGATAAGCTTCGGGTAGGTGCAAATGACCTTTGATCCGGAGATTTCCGAATGGGACAACCCGGTTAGTTGAAGACTAACCATTCTGCATAGCAGAAGGCTAACGCAGGGAACTGAAACATCTTAGTACCTGCAGGAACAGAAAATAAATAATGATTCCCCCAGTAGTGGCGAGCGAACGGGGAACAGCCCAAACCATACATGTTACGGCATGTATGGGGTTGTAGGACCACGTCGTGGGACGAAAGTTGGTGAGTGGAATGATCTGGAAAGTTCAGTCATAGACGGTGACAACCCGGTACACGAAGCCGACCGAACCTTAGTGGTATCCTGAGTAGCGCGGAGCACGAGGAATTCTGCGTGAATCTGCCGGGACCATCCGGTAAGGCTAAATACTCCCGAGAGACCGATAGTGAACCAGTACCGTGAGGGAAAGGTGAAAAGCACTTCGAACAGAAGAGTGAAATAGTTCCTGAAACCATGCGCCTACAAGCGGTCGGAGCACCTTTTGGTGTGACGGCGTGCCTTTTGCATAATGAACCTACGAGTTACTTTTTCCGGCGAGGTTAAGCGACTCAGTCGCGTATCCGAAGCGAAAGCGAGTCTTAATAGGGCGTATAGTCGGAAGGAGTAGACGCGAAACCAAGTGATCTACCCTTGGGCAGGTTGAAGGATGGGTAACACCATCTGGAGGACCGAACCAATAAGCGTTGAAAAGCTTCTGGATGACCTGAGGGTGGGGGTGAAAGGCTAATCAAACTTGGAGATAGCTCGTACTCCCCGAAATGCATTTAGGTGCAGCCTTGACTTATACTGGTATGAGGTAGAGCGACTGATAAGATGCGAGGGCTTCACCGCCTATCAAGTCTTGACAAACTCCGAATGCGTACCAGTTCTATGTCAGGAGTGAGGGCATGGGTGCTAAGGTCCATGTCCTAAAGGAGAACAATCCGGACCAACAGCTAAGGTCCCGAAATGAACACTAAGTTGAACTAACGAAGTCAGATTGCTAAGACAGCTAGGATGTTGGCTTGGAAGCAGCCATTCATTTAAAGAGTGCGTAACAGCTCACTAGTCGAGGAGTTTGGCGTGGATAATAATCGGGCATAAGTGTTCTACCGAAGCTTTGGGATGAGAAATCATCGGTAGGGGAGCATTCCACTCGGCGTTGAAGGCGGGGCGTGAGCCCTTCTGGAGCGTGTGGAAAAGCAAATGTAGGTATAAGTAACGATAAAGGGGGTGGGAAACCCCCTCGCCGAAAGACTAAGGTTTCCTGATCAACGCTAATCGGATCAGGGTCAGTCGGGTCCTAAGGCTCAGCCGAACGGCGAGGCCGATGGCAGAACCGGTTAATATTCCGGTACTACCTTCAGGAGTGACGTGGAGACGGAGCAGTGACAATGCCGCCATCTGACGGAATAGATGGTTGAAGGGTGTAGATGTTGATTGTGCCAGGCAAATCCGGTGCAAGAGTCGAACCTGACAGTACGGAGCGTTCTTCGAACAATCCGATAGCGCATGTAATCATACTCCCGAGAAAATCCGCTAAACTTCATCCTGTTGGTACCCGTACCGTAAACGGACACACGTAGTCGGGTTGAATATACTAAGGCGCTTGAGTGAATCACGGTTAAGGAACTAGGCAAATTGACCCTGTAACTTCGGGATAAAGGGTCCTCACAGCAATGTGAGGCGCAGAGAATAGGTCCAGGCAACTGTTTAACAAAAACACAGGGCTATGCGAAATGGAAACATGAGGTATATAGCCTGACACCTGCCCGGTGCTGGAAGGTTAAGAGGAGATGTCATCGCAAGAGAAGCATTGAATTGAAGCCCCAGTAAACGGCGGCCGTAACTATAACGGTCCTAAGGTAGCGAAATTCCTTGTCGGGTAAGTTCCGACCTGCACGAATGGTGTAATGATCTGGACGCTGTCTCAACCGTGAGCTCAGTGAAATTGTAGTATCGGTGAAGATGCCGATTACCCGCGATGGGACGAAAAGACCCCGTGAACCTTTACTATAGCTTAACATTGAATTTGGGTGATTGATGTGTAGGATAGGCCGGAGGCTTTGAATCAGGTACGCCAGTATTTGTGGAGCCGCTGTTGAAATACGGCCCTTTGATTATTTGAGTTCTAACCCGCTGATGCGGGGACACTGTTTGGTGGGTAGTTTGACTGGGGTGGTCGCCTCCAAAAGTGTAACGGAGGCTTCTAAAGGTGCCCTCACGACGATTGGTAACCGTCGGCAGAGTGTAATGGCATAAGGGCGCTTGACTGGGAGACTGACAAGTCGATCAGGTAGGAAACTAGAGCATAGTGATCCGGTGTTTCCGTATGGAAGGGACATCGCTCAAAGGATAAAAGGTACTCCGGGGATAACAGGCTGATCCCTCCCAAGAGCTCATATCGACGGAGGGGTTTGGCACCTCGATGTCGGCTCGTCACATCCTGGGGCTGGAGAAGGTCCCAAGGGTTGGGCTGTTCGCCCATTAAAGTGGCACGCGAGCTGGGTTCAGAACGTCGTGAGACAGTTCGGTCTCTATCTATCGTGGGCGTATGAAATTTGCGTGGCTCTGACACTAGTACGAGAGGACCGTGTTGGACTGACCTCTGGTTTACCGGTTGTGCCGCCAGGTGCATTGCCGGGTATCTAAGTCGGGATTGGATAAGTGCTGAAAGCATCTAAGTACGAAGCCAGCCACAAGATTAGATTTCTCAGGGTCGTCAAAGACTATGACGTTGATAGGATGCAGGTGTACAGGCAGCGATGTCACAGCCGAGCATTACTAATTGCCCGTTGACTTTTTGTCTTCCGTAGTATGGGGGATATATACGTTCAGCATATCGTAATGATTAATTACGCATGACTTTACTTTTTGCATCATGTCTGCCTTATTCAGGTGACTACAGCACCGGGGTTCCACCTCTTCCCATTCCGAACAGAGAAGTTAAGCCCGGTCACGCCGATGGTACTGCGTAACAGTGGGAGAGTAGGTAGTCGCCGTTTTAGAGAAGCCCCCGTATTCCGGAAAGAATGCGGGGGCTTTATTTGTTTATGGAAAGGCTGGATTTTGTCAGACATATAGATCGAATAAAAACATTAAGGATTAAAAGTCTTTAAAACCAGTATTTTATATCCTGTTTTTACTTTCACTTCCAATTCTTTCTTTGTATCTTTACTTCATATTAGGAGTTCGGATAGATATCTTTTAATGAATAAATAAATCCTTTCTTAATAGAAGAAATTTGTGGTGTTGACAAACAAATATTAACTGTGACTTGTTTTATATAAGTAGATTAATAAAACGACATGAAAACAACTGTAAAGACATTTTGGTTTTGTATGCTGTTAATGCTGGCTTACAGTATTAGTGGCAAAGCCATTGACTTTACACAGACAAATATGAAACATAGTAATGTTGCTGAAGTTTCTGCTTCTTTGTCTTCTTGTTCATCATATGCTTTGAGTAATATAAATAAGAGCAGTTCGATATATGCCGATATTAAATTGATTGGTGTTTCGGATGTGGAATTAGGCAGCAAGCCGATTTCAGAAACTTACTCCTTTAATCAACAGCGTTTACGCAGAATTATTGAGGATAATCTATTTCTCAGAAATATTCTTTTGATACTATCCAACCACGAGGCGCATCTCGTACAAAGTCTCACTAAATTATACTATTCGGATAAAGATCCCAATTATGCTTTGGCAGGTTGTGATTATTACATCTATACGCTTCGGCGAATTCTTATTTAAACACATATTCCATCCTTTCTGTAGACTTCCCTCTTGCACTGCTTTTTGAAAGTAATGTAGGTGACCCTTTGTGTACTTGTGTATATTGAAGTTTGGTCGCAAGGTTGATTACGCCCTGTCGGATTCGTAACGGGAAGTTGTATCCTTATGATTTATTTTCAAAATCAATTTTAATACTAACAATTAAATTTTTCATTATGGAAACTACTCAAAAAAAGTCTGCTTCTTTTAAAGGTATCAAATCTGCCGGCTGGGTAATTATCATCTGTTTTATCATTGCTGTGCTTATCTTTAATTTCGTGTTGGGAAATCCTTCCAACTTTATGAACAATGATCCGAGTAACCATCCATTGCCGGGGAATTTCCTTGGTACTATTTATAAAGGAGGTTTTATTGTTCCGGTAATTCAAACTCTCTTGTTGACCGTCATTGCATTGAGCATTGAACGTTATATTGCCATACGCGCGGCTTTTGGCAAGGGGTCATTGGTGAAATTCGTCGCCAACATTAAAACGGCCTTGGCTGCGGGGGATATGAAGAAAGCGCAACAGATCTGCGATGCACAACGTGGTTCGGTAGCTAATGTAGTAAATGCTACTTTGAAGAAGTATGCCGAAATGGAAAATGACCCTGCCCTGGCTAAAGATCAGAAATTACTTGCTATTCAGAAAGAGCTGGAAGAAGCTACCGCATTAGAATTGCCGATGATGGAACAGAATCTTCCGATTATCGGTACTATCACCACTTTGGGTACATTGATGGGATTGCTTGGTACGGTTATCGGTATGATTCGTTCATTTGCCGCTTTGGCTGCCGGAGGAAGTGCAGATTCTATGGCATTGTCACAAGGAATTTCTGAGGCCTTGATAAATACGGCTTTCGGTATTTTGACCGGTGCATTGGCCGTTATCTCTTATAATTATTATACTAATAAGATTGATAAGTTGACATACAGCCTTGACGAGGTTGGTTTCTCTATCGTACAGACTTTTGCAGCTACACATAAATAAATTGATAATTGACGGTTGGGCTGCGCTATGGTGTAGTACATCAGTTCTCAATTCTGATTTTTAATTCTCAATTTAATAATTATGGGTAGAGTAAAAATTAAAAAGAAAAGTACGTTCATTGATATGACTGCTATGAGTGACGTGACTGTATTGCTGCTGACTTTTTTCATGTTGACTTCCACGTTCGTGAAGAAAGAACCAGTACAGGTTACCACTCCGGCATCGGTTTCCGAGATCAAGATTCCGGAGACTAATATCCTTCAGATATTAGTCGATCCGAACGGAAAGATATTTATGAGTCTGGACAAGCAGTCGGACTTGCGCAATGTGCTGGAGGCTATGGGGCAAGAGTATGGAGTGACTTTCACTTTGGAAGAAATCAAGAAATTCACGCTGGCCTCTGCTTTCGGAGTGCCCATGAAGAGCATGAAGAAATTTTTGGGCTTGCCTCAAGACCGGCAAGACGCTGTATTAAAGAATGAGGGAATACCTGCTGACAGTATTGACAATCAGTTTAAGGCTTGGGTGCGAAATGCCCGTGCTGTGAACGGTGATTTGCGTATTGCCATAAAGGCAGATGCTGATACTCCTTATTCCGTAATCAAGAATGTAATGAACTCGCTTCAGGATCTCAGAGAAAATAGATATAATCTGATTACCTCTTTGAAAACCACTTCTGAAGACTAATAAAAATAAATTATGGCTGAAATACAAGAAAGCGGAAATAAGAAAGGTGGAAAAGGCAAACAGAAAAAGATGACTGTCAGGGTGGACTTTACTCCGATGGTTGATATGAATATGTTGCTGATTACCTTCTTTATGCTTTGTACCTCACTGAGCAAACCTCAGACTATGGAGATAAGCATGCCGAGCAATGACAAGAGCATTACCGAAGAACAGCAGAGCAAAGTAAAGGCATCTCAGGCCATTACGCTGTTGCTGGGCGATGACAACAAATTGTATTATTATGACGGGGAGCCTAACTACAAGGACTACACTTCGCTGAAGGAGACGACCTATCAGCCGGATGGTTTGAGGGCTATGCTGCTGCGGCGTAATAGAGCTGCTGTGGATGAAGTGAACAATCTGAAGCAACAGAAGCTGGAACTGAAAATATCAGAAGAAGAATTTGAGAAGCAGCTTTCCGGAATCAAAAGTGGAAAGAACACACCGACGGTCATTATAAAAGCCACCGATGCTGCTTCATATAAGAATCTGATTGATGCCCTCGATGAAATGCAGATATGCAGTATAGGTAAATATGTGATAACGGAAATTGCCGATGCCGACCGGTTCTTGATGAAGAACTATGAAAGCAAAGGCGGATTGTCACAGAATATTGCCGAATAATGTGTAACACCTGAAAAAAGAAGAAGAATATGGCTAAAGTAGATTTAAGTTCTGCAGAATGGTGTGACCTGATATTCAATGGCAAGAATAAGGCGTATGGCGCCTATAAGATGCGTGAGAGCTCTCCCAAGCGCCACAATGTTGCTGTTGTATTGGTGGTAGTTATTGCATTGGTGGGATTCAGCATTCCTACTTTGATAAAAATGGCTACTCCGAGGCAGAAAGAAGTGATGACAGAGGTGACGACTCTTTCGCAGTTGGAAGAACCGGAGGTGAAACAAGAAGAAATGAAACGCGTGGAACCGGTGGCTCCGCCGCCTCCTGCATTGAAGAGTTCTATCAAGTTTACGGCTCCTGTTATCAAGAAAGACGAGGAAGTAAGGGATGAGGACGAAATCAAGAGTCAGCAAGAACTTACCCAGACCAAGGTTGCTATCTCCATTGCCGATGTGAAAGGAAATGACGAGGCAAACGGCAAGGATATCGCCGATTTGAAGCAAGTGGTGACGCAGGCTCCGGTAGAAGAAGAGAAGGTCTTCGACATGGTAGAGCAGATGCCGCAATTTCCCGGTGGACAGGCTGAATTGATGAAATACATTGCCGAGCATCTGAAATATCCGGCGATTGCCGCCGAAAATGGCGTGCAGGGACGCGTGACCTGCCAGTTTGTGGTAGGCAAGGATGGTAAAGTGCACGATGTGAAGGTCATCAAGACGTTGGATCCTTATTGTGATAAGGAAGCGGTCCGTGTGATAATGTCCATGCCCGGCTGGATTCCCGGTAAGCAGAACGGTAAAGCGGTATCGGTGAAATATACAGTTCCTATAACCTTCAGATTACAATAATGTGTGTCATGAAAACGGTGAGACAAGTTCTACTTTCAGGTTTGCCGGTCATGCTGGCTTTGTTGTCGGCTTGCCGGAATAAGCCTGCGGGCGGACAGACAGATACTTATACATCCGGTGTGATTGTAATTGCCGCCGACGAGAGTTTCCGCCCCATTGTACAGGAAGAAATAGATGTATTCGAAGGATTGTTCCCCTTGGCAGGAATTGTGCCCCGTTATGTGACGGAAGTTGAAGCCGTCAACCTCTTGCTCAAGGACAGTCTGCGTTTGGCAGTCACCAGCCGCAGGCTGACCTCCGGTGAGATGAATTCTTTCAACAGCCGGAAGTTCTTTCCGCAAGAGATAAAAATTGCGACGGACGGTTTGGCGTTGATTGCCCATAAAGACAATCCTGATACATTGATTACGGTAAATGAAATCCGCAGTATTCTGACAGGAGAAATCACGCGATGGAAGGAACTTTATCCGGATTCTGAATTGAAAGGCATCAATCTGGTGTTTGATAATAAGAACTCCAGTACTGTACGTTTTGCGGTTGATTCCATCTGCAAGGGAGTTCCGCTTTCGAGCCGTGTGAAGGCGTTGAAGACAAATAGAGAGGTCATTGACTATGTGGCAAGAACACCCGATGCCATCGGTATCATTGGTGTGAACTGGTTGAGTGACCGGAATGACAGTACGGGGCTTTCCTTCAGCCGGGAGATACGGGTGATGTCTGTCAGCGCGGCGGGCAAGGCCACACCGGAAAACAGTTACAAGCCCTATCAGGCCTATCTGTTTTACGGTAACTATCCGCTGACACGCAGCATCTATGCTTTGTTGAATGATCCGCGGAGTGCTCTTCCGTGGGGCTTTGCTTCTTTCCTTGCTTCCGACCGGGGACAGAGGATTATTTTAAAGTCGGGATTAGTGCCTGCCACCCAGCCGGTGCGCGTGGTAAACGTAAAAGATGAATAACTAAAATGAAAGCTGAAATGAAACGTAAATTTGTGCTATGCATGGGAGCGATGCTGCTGGCCGGAACGCTCGCAGCGCAGACACCTGTACCTGGATGGCAGGCAGGGATAGACAAAGTGAAAGGTTTGATTAAGACAAACCCGGGACAGGCTTCCGAGGAAGTCGGTGAGTTGCTGAAAGGCAAGAATAAAAAGAATGTGGAATTGATAACAGCCGTTTCCCGCGCTTATCTGGATACCGGAAAGCCGGCAGAGGCGGAAACGTATCTGGAAATGGCACGGAAGGCCGATAATAAAGCTCCCGAAGTATCTGTTCTGGAAGGGGATATTGCTCTTTACCGGAAAGATGTGGGCAAGGCTTGCCAACTTTATGAGCAGGCTATTTATTTCGATCCCAACTGCAAGGAAGCCTATCTGAAATATGCGCAGGCCTATAAGTTGGCCAGCCCTTCACAAGCCATTGACAAATTGCAACAACTGAAGACTTTTGCTCCTGATTATCCCGAAGCTGACAAGGCTTTGGCAGAAGTGTATTATGCCAATAACCGGTTCGGTGAAGCTGTTGAAGCTTATGCTAATTTTATAGATACCCCCGTGGCCATGGAAAATGACATTTTAAAGTACGCTTTTGCCTTGTTTCTGAACCATGATTTTGAGAAATCCTTGCAGGTTGCCCGGAAAGGATTACAGAAGAATGTCCGTCATGCGGCATTCAACCGCCTTGTAATGTACAATTGTACTGACCTGAAGCGCTATGAGGAAGCGGAAAAAGCTGCCGATGCTTTTTTCAACGGTTCGGACAATGCGGATTATTCCTATTTGGATTATCGCTATCATGGAGCTTTGCTAAGTGCCTTGAAGAAATATGACAGGGCGGTTGCCGAATATGCTAAAGCGTTGGAAAAAGATAGCACTCAGAATGAGGTTTGGCGTGAAATCTCTGATGCTTGCGAGCAGAAGGGAGATTATACACAGGCCATTTCCGCTTATCGGAAGTATTATGATTCATTGAATCAAGATAAAAAGACACCCGAAACCTTATTCCAGTTAGGACGTCTATATTACGGACAAGGAACCTCTGCGGACACCCTTGCCCTTGCGCCTGCCGGCCGTAGGGCGGCTTTACAGGCTGCCGACTCTGTGTTCGCACTCGTCTCGGTACAAGCTCCCGACAGTTATCTGGGAGAACTGTGGCGTGCCCGTACCAACTCCGCTATGGACCCCGAAACGACCGGAGGACTTGCCAAGCCTCACTATGAAAAGGTGGTGGATGTGCTGCTGGCTAAAGGCGATCCGAAGTACAACTCTGCATTGATAGAGTGCTACAGTTATTTGGGCTACTATTATCTGTTGAAGAGTGATTATCCTGCTTCGAAAGAGTATTGGAATAAAATTCTGGCTATCGACCCTACCAATGCTACTGCAAAGAAAGCGCTGGGCGGCATCAAATAGCAATAATTTTAGTTGTTTGTCGTGTCGGGAGGAGCAGAGAGTGATTCTTAGCTCCTCCTTTTTTTGTAAGTAAGCTTTTTTTGAATTGTGTCTTATTGCCCGTTTTCTTTTTTACTAAAATCCCGTTGAAGATTTACTAAAACTTTCCCGGATTTTTACTAAAAATCCGGAGAGGTTTTACTAAATTTTTCTGTGTGCCCTGTGCAGGTGTTTTGAACCAATTTCCTGCAAAGGTTTCCGCCTCCTTTATTTGTAAGGTAAAATGAATGCAGATAATCTTCTGAAGTTTTTTTTATGATTTTTCGCAAAAAGCTCTTGCTATTCTAAAAAGAATATATACTTTTGTGGTGTACTATTAAACTAATACACTGTGTTGCTATTTGCGAGGCTTCAGATGCAAGTTGAAAAGGCCTGAATCTTGTTTTTCTGTTCCCTTGTATTTTCGTCAACCAATAAAATAAAGAAGTATGCTACAAGTAGAAAACATTTCATTCAGTTATCGCCGGGGCAAGAAAGAAGTCCTGCACGATTTCTCACTTTCATTGGAGAAGGGTAGAGTATATGGCCTTTTGGGCAAAAACGGAGCCGGCAAGTCCACCTTGCTCTATCTGATGAGTGGATTGCTCACTCCCAAACATGGGAAAGTGACGTATCGTGACACCGATGTGCGCCGCAGGTTACCCATTACGCTGCAAGACATGTTCCTCGTGCCCGAAGAATTTGAACTTCCCCCTGTCTCCCTCGTCAGCTACGTGGAGCTGAACAGCCCGTTCTATCCCCGTTTCAGCAAGGAAGACATGGTGAAGTATCTGCACTATTTCGAGATGGAGCAGGACGTCAATCTGGGTGCTCTCTCTATGGGGCAGAAAAAGAAAGTCTTTATGAGCTTTGCTCTTGCCACCAATACCTCGCTGCTGATAATGGACGAACCTACCAATGGGCTCGACATTCCCGGCAAAAGCCAATTCCGCAAATTTATCGCCTCCGGGATGTCGGACGATAAGACCATCATTGTTTCCACCCATCAGGTGCGTGACATTGACAAGATTCTGGACCATGTACTTATCATGGACAACAGTCACGTGATGCTCGATGCTTCTACGGCAGATATTTGTCGCAAACTGCTTTTTATGGAAAGTGATGACCGCGAACTGGCTCAGAAAGCACTCTACGTGCTGCCGTCCGTACAAGGCAATTATCTGATGCTGCCCAATGTGGATGACGAAGAGTCGGAGATAAATCTTGAATTGCTGTTTGGCGCCGTACTTTCTGCGCCTGAGAAGATGGCAAGAATGTTTCACCCTGAAATAAAAGAATAATGATGATACGCGATACCTTTTTTAGTATGCCCCGCTTTGTGAGCTTGTGCCGCAAGGAGATGGTGGAGAGTTGGAAAGCCAATGTGCTGCGGATGGTACTGATATATGGCATCTTGGCCATTGTTTTTGTGTGGAATGCATATTTTACGTATGACAACTGTGCCGCTTCAAACAGTTGGGGAGAAGCGGGTGAAGACCCTGTGTGGTTCTTTGATTCGTTGTTTTTTCTTTGGGCAATCGTCATTATGGGTTGCCTGAGCGCTTCGTTCCAGATGGAGCGCATGAAGACCAAGACTAACCGCACGGCTACATTGATGCTTCCAGCCACGATGTTTGAAAAGTTCATTTCGCACTGGCTCATCTTTACATTCGGTTTCCTGATTGTATTCCTGATAGCTTTTAAGCTGGCGGACTGGACACGTGTGCTGTTCTTTATGATAAAATATCCCGATATGGATGCGATAGCTCCCGTACCCATCTTTTCTTATCTTATTGACACTTCGGCAGAGCATTGGGTGATGTTTGAATCCTGCGGGAAGTTGGCACTCGGTGTCAGCTTCTATTTCCTGCTTCACTCCTGCTTTACGCTTGGCAGTTCCATCTGGCCCAAGAATGCTTTCCTCAAAACATTTGTGGCAGGAGTTATCATCGTCATTGTCTATCTGATGATTGGCGCGGGGCTGGCAAAAATCTTCTTCCCGGAACATTATATGGGGCCGGGATACTTTTCGGAGGACTTGGGCTACTTGTGGGGAACCATCCTCTTTTCATTTGGCGCCCTTTTCAACTGGGTACTTGCTTATTTCCGGTTTAAGGAATCGGAGATTATTAACCGTTGGTGATAGAATATGAATTTCAAAGAAAGTAAGGCCATCTATCTGCAAATAGCAGACCGCATCTGCGATGAGGTGCTCCTCGAACAATATCGGGAAGAAGAACGCATCCCTTCGGTACGTGAGTATGCGGCTGTGGTAGAGGTCAATGCCAATACGGTGATGCGCTCGTACGATTACCTGCAAACGCAAGGGATTATTTATAACAAACGGGGTATCGGTTACTTTGTGTCTGCCGGTGCACGCAAGTTAATCCTTTCGTTGCGGAAAGAATATTTTCTGAAAGAAGAAGTGGACTACTTCTTTAAACAAATGTACACGCTTGGTGTGACCGAAGATGAACTCGCGGCCATGTATCGGGCTTATAATAAGAAACAAAATAAATGAAGATAAAATCATGAAACGAACAAGTTATATTATATTTGGAATGTTGCTTGCCGGATTGCTGGTGATGGGTGGCACAATCGTTTACTTGTCTTCTCACGGAAGAAGTTGTGAGGACTTTTGTATGCGGATAGACGGAGAGCAGAAGGTGGTGACGTTGCCGGAATGCAAGGTGATAGAAATGTGTGCTGACAACCGCACGCTGTCAACAGGACGTGTTCATACCATTATTTGCGGTGTGCAATTCAGTCAGGTTCCTTTGTCTATAACTCCTTCCGATTCCTCGCAAGGAACTTTCAGCTATGCTGCCGGGATGGAAAAGTATATGACGATGAAGCTTGCAGGAGATACCCTGCGTGTTACATTCGCTTTCCCGGATGAGAAATTGGAAGAACGCTATCATCAGGAAACCAATCTGCAAATCCGTTCTTCGGGCATGTCCTTGTCTCTGCCTGAGAGCATAAAGCAGGTGTCTTTAGCTATTTATAGCATGGAGACGACGGTTAGAGGTTTTCGTACCGATTCTATGTCTTTTAAGTCGCAAAGCGTTGTCCGGATAGAAGACTGCGAGTTTGCTTCTTTGGCTTCCCAAGCTTGGAATCTCTACTTTGACAGTGGTACAGTCTCCGATTTGTATCTGGACTTGGATAACATCAATAGCTGGAAAGTGAATGCGGATTCTTTTCACATAGACACCGAACACCTGACAGCCAGTCGGAGAGTGTCTTGTTTCGTTCAAAAAGGCGAATGCAGGCAAGTATTGTGGACTCCGAAGTCGGCAGACGCTTCTCTGCAAATGGAAGTGAAGCAGGCCGCCAAGGTAGAAATAGATAAAGACGAAGATTTCGATTAACAGCTTGTCGGATATACCTTAATACTAAGAACCGGTTTTGAATTAATATATTGCCCGTTGGCGAAATGAACGAAAAACATAACTCAAAAATATGAATAAAATCGTAAAACTAACGAACGCCTTACTGGTGCTTCTGCTGATGATGGCAGAAACGCCGGTACTGGCTCAAAAGAGTAGCTTGTCTCAATCTTCTGTCTCTCAACCGTCTGTAAAACCATCCCGGATATGGTCGGAATTGGCAACAGGATATACCAGTGCGCAAATGATTAAAGTGGAGAAAGTGCTTTTTTATTCCGACCGTACAGAAATTGGCATGCACATTGACAACAGTCCGGGAGCCAGAATAGAAATTGCGCCCGAAACCTATCTGCAAGCGGCAGACAAACAATACAAGGTCAAGAGTGCTACAATGTTGAAACTCGGTGAACCATTCACCATTCCGGAGGATGGACAAGTGGATTTCGCCCTGACATTTGACGCGTTGCCGGATAGTGTTAACACTATAAGCATAAGGCAGCCTAACGGCTGGACGATTTTCAACATTCACAGCACTGACTATACTCCAAGTGGATTAGAAAACACTTATTGGAGAGATCAGGCTTCGGGGGAATGGTGCATAGGCTTTACTTCGCATAGCGTTATATATGATCAGAAGGCGTGGGCCATTGACCGCCGTACCGACAAGAAAGACCGGTATGAATTTCTCCTCATTGACCCCTCCTCACAACAGAAAAAAATGGTGCAGGTGGACAAGTTGAAGAAGGGGCTGCGTACGATTACGGTGAAAGGGGAACGAACAATGACTTGTAGTCCAATCACCACCGCTTTTCTTCCTGATTATCCGATGAAAGATACTCGCAAGGGATTTTTGAATACTGGATATCAGGAAGGCGACAGTGTAACGATTACAGGTTGGCTGAAGGATATGCCGGAAATGGCTTGGCGGCGCGGTAAGAATTTTGAAGTGCGTTTCACCAATATCTTTACTGATGAAGAGGAAAATGCGTATGCCAAGATGGATTCTCTCGGTCGTTTCTCTCTGAAGATTCCGATGCTCAACAGTTCTCAGGTGTTTATGGACTGGGGGCGTACGACGGTAAGTACGGTTCTCGAACCAGGTGAAAGCTATTACTTTCTTCACGACTTCCATTCCGGACAAAAACTCTTTATGGGAAAAAACAGTCGGGTTCAAAATGAATTGCTTTCTTTCCCGTATGCTTGGAATACAATAAGTGCCGATGGCCGTACGGACGCCATGACGTATCTTACTCAGATGGATAGTGTGCGGAAAAGTAATGTGAAACAGCTTCAGACTACACTGATAGCCCATCCTAACCTTTCCGAGCGTTTTGTAGAATATACAGCCGGCTTTTATCAGGTGCTTCAAGCTATGTACATGATGCAGGCTAAATTTGCATACAAAGGTCAATTGCCTCTTTCCTATATGGAATATGTGGGAAATGAACTGTGGAAATCTTTCCCTCAACCCGTTACCCTGTACAGTCTCTTTTCCACTTTCTCCAGAGATTATATAGACCAATTGACGAGTGGAAGAGCCAACAATAATTCTTTGAAAAGTGTTCTCTTACGATTGGATAGGAAAAAAGTCATCTCGCTCAAAGAGGATGACCGGAATCTGCTGAACCAATACGAAAAAAGTACCTCCGAACTTAGGGGGAATATTCAGAAGGCAAAAGATAATGAGGAGCGTCAAGGCTTGGTAAAGGCATTTAATGAAGGTAAACTTGTCTCCGATATAGGAAAACTTGCCGGAAAGTACATGTCGTTCATCGTGAAGGAGGTGAGCTTGGCTACGCAAGAGCAACTGACTTCCGTTTGTGATTCCATTGGTTGCAATCCATCACTGCGCTCCATTCTGCTGGCGCGTCATTTCACCAGAAGCATCGATCGGTCTCGCCAACCGTTAGATTCCGTCTCATTGGCTTTTGTTGAAAAGGAGATTCAATTGCCTGCGGCTCTCCATTCTGTAAATAATCTCAACGACAAATACTTGTCTCTTCAGAAAGGAGACCTCGAAGGAGCGGCAAGTTTACGTCCTTCATCGGATGTGGAGGGAATGAGCGATGGGGAAAAGATTCTCCGCAAGATATTAGAGCCATATCAGGGGCGACTGGTCTATCTGGATGTGTGGGGCACTTGGTGCAGTCCTTGTAAGAAGGCTCTCTCTGAATCACACGTTCTGAAAGAGGCATTAAAGGATTTTGATATCGTATATCTTTATCTGGCCAACAGGAGCGATGATAAGTCCTGGAAGAATGTCATTAAGGAATACCAACTGACCGGTGACCATTGCATTCACTATAATCTGCCTGCCGACCAGCAGTCGGCCATTGAGCATTACCTGAACATTCACAGTTTCCCTACCTATAAGCTGATTGACAAGAAAGGAAACATTCATGATTTGGACTGGCGTCATGCCGATAATATGAACCGTTTCAAGCAGCAAGTGGAACAGCTCAGTAAGTGAAAGCGAAAATAATTTCTGTAAGGTTCCATTCGGAACATGATTTTGCAATTGATATAATTTATTGAAGTATTCTAAGTGTAGAATCAAAGAGGGATAGAAACAAAAAAAGAATCGCAATTGCGATTCTTTTTTCTTAGTTGCGGAGGCCTGACTCGAACAGACGACCTTTGGGTTATGAGCCCAACGAGCTACCAACTGCTCCACTCCGCGATGTTTTGTGAGTGCAAAGGTACGGCTTTCTTTTTGATATGCAAATAAAAGCCGTAATATTTTTTGTTATAAATATGTATTTATTGGCAATGTGTTGATATGTAGAGTAATAGTGAAAATATTTTTTCTTTCTTCTTTTTCTGAAATTGTTAATAAAATATGTGTTTTCTTGTAAGATATGCGGAAAAGTTTTACTTTTGCTCAAATTATTAAGCAATGTGCAATTAATCTATGACCGTATCGAAGACAAAAGCTAAATTAGTGGATGTTGCCCGTCAGCTTTTTGCGAAGATGGGTGTCGAAAATACCACGATGAATGATATCGCTCTCGCTTCAAAAAAAGGTAGAAGGACTCTTTATACCTATTTCAAAAGCAAGGATGACATCTATTTGGCTGTAGTCGAGTCCGAACTGGATATTCTCTCAGATATGATGAAACGTGTGGCTGAAAAGAATATTCAGCCGGATGAGAAATTGATGGAAATGATTTACACCCATTTGGACGCCGTGAAGGAGGTTGTTTTTCGTAATGGCACTCTTCGTGCCAACTTTTTCCGTGACATCTGGAGAGTAGAGAAAGTGCGCAAACGTTTTGACTCCAAAGAAATTCAGTTGTTCAGAGAGGTGTTGCACGAAGGGGTGGAGAAAGAAGTTTTCCGGATAGATGATTTGGATATGACTGCCGCGATAGTGCATTATTGTGTCAAAGGTATAGAGACGCCTTATATCCGCGGGCATGTAGGGGCATATTTGGATGATGAGACACGCGATAATTATGTGACCCGGCTGGTGTTAGGGGCATTGGGCGCATTACAAAAAAAATAAAATAACATTAATCAATAACTTAAAGACAATATGGGATTATTAGATGGAAAAACAGCCATTGTAACCGGAGCCGCACGTGGCATTGGTAAGGCTATTGCTTTGAAATTCGCTCAGGAAGGGGCAAATGTTGCATTTACTGACTTGGTGATTGATGAAAATGCCGAGGCTACAACAAAAGAGATAGAAACATTGGGAGTAAAGGCTAAAGCTTATGCTTCTAATGCGGCCAATTTTGAAGATACCGCCAAAGTGGTGGAGGAGATTCATAAAGATTTTGGTCGTATCGATATATTGGTAAATAATGCGGGAATTACCCGTGACGGCCTGATGATGCGCATGAGTGAGCAGCAATGGGATATGGTCATTAATATTAACTTGAAGTCTGCATTCAACTTCATTCATGCCTGTACGCCGATTATGATGCGCCAGAAATCCGGCAGCATTATTAATATGGCATCTGTGGTAGGAGTACATGGAAATGCAGGACAGGCCAACTATTCCGCTTCCAAGGCAGGTATGATTGCGTTGGCAAAATCTATTGCGCAAGAGTTAGGCTCTCGAGGTATCCGTGCCAATGCTATTGCTCCGGGCTTCATCATGACAGCCATGACCGATGCATTGTCTGAAGAAGTGAAGGCAGAATGGTGTAAGAAGATTCCTTTGCGCCGTGGCGGTACACCGGAGGATGTAGCCAATGTTGCTACCTTCCTGGCTTCTGATATGTCTTCTTATGTATCTGGTCAGGTCATACAGATAGATGGTGGTATGAATATGTAAGAAGTAACTATGACTGTCATATACGAAGACAATCATATCATTATAGTCAACAAGACCGCTTCCGAGATAGTTCAGGGAGACAAGACGGGGGATACGCCGCTTTCGGAAACAGTAAAGCAATATCTGAAAGAGAAATATGATAAACCCGGAAATGTCTTTATCGGTGTTACGCACCGGCTGGACCGCCCCGTAAGTGGTCTTGTTGTTTTTGCCAAGACCGGTAAGGCACTGTCACGTCTTAATGAAATGTTTAAGAATAGTGAAGTGAAAAAGACCTATTGGGCAGTGGTGAAAAACCAGCCTCCCGAAGAGGAAGGAGAGTTGGTGAACTATATGGTACGAAATGAAAAACAGAATAAAAGTTATGCGTACGATAAAGAGAGGCCGGGGAGTAAGAGGGCAATCCTGCACTATCGGCTTATAGGGAAATCGCAAAACTATTATTTACTGGAAATAGACCTGAAAACCGGACGCCATCATCAGATACGTTGTCAGTTGGCAAAGATAGGATGTCCCATCAAAGGGGATCTGAAGTATGGTTTTCCCCGTTCCAATCCGGATGGAAGTATTTGTCTCCATGCACGTTTTATCCGCTTTGTACACCCTGTATCAAAGGAGACAATCGAGGTGGAGGCCCCTATCCCTTCCGGAAATTTGTGGAATGGCTTTGAAATGATTTGAAACCTGTTTATAACTAAATTCAATGAAAAAAAACACTATTTTATCGGGCTTGCTTCTTTTAGTAGGATTGGCGGCTCAAGCACAAGATCGGGTGACTGAATACAACATACGCCCTGCGGTTGTGTTACGTACCCCTCTCCAGGGTGACAGCGTCAATTTTACCGGAGAAAAGTTTACGATTGGTAATCTTCTGAAAACGAATATCAGTCTTGATTTTGAAGGACATCCGTATGAGCGTATATCGGTTGATACAGCCGGTTATGTATTTGTGCAGAAGGCAGATAAAGATAATCTTGTCTATCTCTTCGCCACCAATCTGCGTGCAGAACGCTTTATAAAAGGTAAATTGAGTATCTATTCTCCTGCCCGTTTCGAGGTATTTGTAAACGGTGTGTCCAAGCAGACTAAAGAGACGGTGGAAGATAGCCTTACCAAAGTCCGCCCGACAGTGGTCAGCCTGCGTCTTGAACCGGAGGCGGATAATGAAATTGTCATTAAACTGCTGTCTGCGTCGGCTGACAAGATGCAGCCGGCTTTGAAATGTGAATTTGAGAAGGAGAAAGACTTTGCAGATGTCGGTTATCGGATGACGCCGGACTTAAAGAGACGTTTCTCTTTGTATAATACAGCATTCGGTTGCCGTGTCAGTTCAGTATCTCTTTCACCAAATGGTAAGTATTTGTTGACGCGTTATTGGGACAATTATTCCACAAAACGTTCCAGGACACATGCAGAACTGACGGAAGTGAAAACCGGCCGTGTCATATTGCCCAATGCCAACGAGAATATGCGTTGGATGCCTTGCAGCAATAAACTTTATTACACGGTAACAGGCAGACAGCAGAATGATTTGGTGATATATGATCCGGTTACCATGCGTGAAGAGGTGTTGTTTAAAAATGTCCCCGAAGGTTATTTCCATTGGTCTCCAACGGAAGATTACTTGATCTATACGCCGACGGATGAAGGTGAAAAGGTGAACGGTCCGTTGAAGCGTATTCTTCATCCTGACGATCGCATTCCCGGTTCCCGTAACCGTTATTATCTTGTGAAGTATGATATGGCAACCGGACTCTCCGAACGTCTGACTTATGGAAGCCATAACGTTTATCTGAATGATATTTCTCCTGATGGGAAGAAACTTCTATGTTCTACTTCCAAGCCCAATATCACGAAATGTCCTTTCTCGCTTTCTTCTTTGTTTGAGATAGATCTGGCTACCATGAAAACTGATACTCTGGTTTCATGGGATGCTTACACAGGAGGTGCTTCTTACTCTCCGGACGGAAAGCAATTGTTGCTTACCGGCAGTCCGTCTGCTTTCGGAGGCATCGGCAAGAACTGTGGAAACCACCCTATAGCCAACGACTTTGATACTCAAGCTTTCATCATGGACTTGTCCACAAAGAAAGTCACCCCTATTACGCGTGACTTTAATCCTACGGTGAATCCTTTGCAATGGAACCGTACGGACGGCTGTATTTATTTTACTACTGTCGATGGCGACTGTCAGCACATCTATCGCTATACTCCGAAAGACGGACAATTTGAAATGCTGCCGCTTAAAGAAGATGTGATTACTTCCTTCACGCTGGCAAAAGACAATCCGGCGATAGCTGCTTATGTGGGAGGTGGTAATACCAGTGTGGGTGCTGCCTATACATACGATACAAAGAAGAAGGCTTCTACTTTGCTGGCCAATCCTATGCAGCCTATTTTGGATAAGATAGAGTTTGGTAAAATGGAAGAGTGGAACTTCACGGCGGCAGACGGTACTGAGATTAAAGGCATGATGTGCTTGCCTCCTTCATTTGATCCGGATAAGAAATATCCGCTTATTGTTTATTATTATGGCGGCACTACACCCACTACGCGTGGTATCACTTCTCCTTACTGTGCACAGTTGTTCGCTTCACGCAATTATGTGGTCTATATTATTCAACCCAGTGGCGCTATCGGATACGGTCAAGAATTCTCTGCCCGACATGTGAACGCATGGGGTGAACGTACTGCTGATGAAATTATTGAAGGAACGAAGAAATTCTGTGAGACTCATTCGTTTGTCAATGAAAAGCGTATCGGTTGTTTGGGAGCCTCTTATGGCGGCTTCATGACAATGTATTTGCAGACTAAGACTGATTTGTTTGCCGCTGCAGCTTCGCATGCCGGTATCAGTAATGTAACAAGTTATTGGGGAGAGGGCTTCTGGGGATATTCTTATAACTCCGTTGCTGCTGCAGAAAGCTATCCGTGGAGCAACCCCGACTTATTTACCAAGCATGGTGCGCTGTTCAATGCGAATAAGATAAAGACTCCGTTGTTGCTCTTGCATGGCACTGTGGATACAAATGTACCTATCGGTGAAAGTATTCAGTTGTATAACGCATTGAAAATCTTAGGTAAGCCGGTAGAGTTTATTACGGTGGATGGCGAGAATCATTTTATCAGCGACTATGCGAAGCGTGAACTATGGCAAAATTCCATCATGGCATGGTTTGCCCGTTGGCTACAGGACAGCCCGGCATGGTGGAATGATTTATATCCGGAAAGACACTGGTGATAAAAGTGATAACACCACTCTGCTTGTGTATATGATTAAGCCGTTCTCTGTCTATTGCAGAGAACGGCTTTTGGCTTTTGCATCGCCTTTGTTGTCAGAAACGGGGCTTCACGTATTTGTCTTCGGAAGAAGTGAAATGGAGCCCCGGCATGCCTGTATTCTCGTCGGCAGATTGAATAGACCGGAGAAGTTTATAATTATTAGCATCCAATGCATAATACATGACATTGTTGTCTGTCTTGATGCAGACTGTCCAGTCAAACATGTTGCCGAAGATTGTTATTGCGTCTTTCTTCGGATCATAGGTTGGTACACCGGTTTTTACCAGTTCGTATGTCTTGCTGTTCAAGACATAGAAGTGATTGTCGGTATCGGTCAGGAAACCTAATGTCTTACGGCTTTTGAATTCTGTAACGAACAATTGGTTTACTTTTACGCCCTCAGGTAGAGAGATGGCGCGTACATAGGGACGTCCCTTCATTTGCTTCATGTGGAATAGTTTTCCTTCATTGTCCAAGATTAAATAACCTTCGTCATATTCTTTACGGGTGGTCGGATTTCCGGCGATGAGACGGGAGGGAAACTTGAATTTTTTCTTTGTTAAAGCATCTGTAAATAAGCGGCTTTTATCTGTATCCACGGCATTGGCTTTTATTTGAATGAATTCGATGCCTTTATAAGTGATGCGGAACACGTCATCCGGCATACTCAGTTCCACGCGGCCGGACATGCTTTCCAATAACGGATAGAGTCCTATTTTAGAAGCATTGATATCAGAGGGTACTGAACGGAAATTGAAATTGGTCATCTGTACTTCGCGCGGGGTCAGGCTTACTCCTTTTATCGAATCCGGAAAACGTTCATCCGACATCAATTGACGTATATAGAAAAATGGAAGGATGCTGTCTGTCTCTTCCTGTGAGTAAATATTCCCGGATTGATCACGGCGTATTATTCCTTTTCCTTCTTCATTACCGATAGAAACGAAATCTCCTATTATAGTGCTGTATAATGTAAAAGGGGCTTTTGAAGGCTTTGCTGTGAAGAAGGTGTAACACCAAGGCAGTTGCCAAAGTAGAAGAAGTATGATAGTGATTGATAAAAAAAATCGGCTAAATCGTATCATTGTTGTTCTTTCTTTATTTATTGTGAGTTTTATGAACTTTAATCTTGTTTTCCGGCTTTGAATCTCGCTATGGATAACCATGATAAACTTGCAGTAAGCAGAGTATAGACCACGAGCCAGGGTAAGAATACATTATAGGCTTCCGGAGCTTGTGCAAGGAAGAAGATGCGAAGTAGCAGGATTGAGATTGCAAGGTTGAATATACGGCGCTTCCATGTAGGTTCCAGGCATATCCATGAGATTAATAGATATGAGGAGATGCCGGCCAGATACCAGGGAAAGGCGGTTAGCAGAATCCGGGAGTAAAGTTCCGGGGCAAGGATTCCTTGCAGGTAAAACAGCATTAACAGGAAGTTGGTTATAAAACACGCAAGCAGTGCCAACAGCCCATAGAGTAACATCAGATTTATCATCCGCAACTGTGGATAAGGGAGATGTAATGTCAGTTTCAGGCATTTGCGGTGCATTTCCGGAACAAACTGTACCAATGCGAATATTATTCCTATCAGCAATGGGATATATTCCAATAAATCCACGAATACAGTGTCGCGTGACAGCATCACCTCCCAAACATGCTCTACACCTTTCAGTTCGGCAATGCGGTTGATGCGTAGCATTGAGTAACCGGCAAAGCCGAGTGTTGTGATGGAAGCGAGTAGCAGATACCATCGGGTTTTGATCCATTCTTTGTAAAATATAGTGCTCATAAGTTTCTTTATTTTTTTAATATTTTCCAGTTAGTCCGATGAAAGCGTCTTCCAAGTTTATTGTTTCGCAAATTAAATTACTGTAAGGCACTTGTATGGCTGTCAGACGTGTCTCTACTTCTTGCTTTGATAGAAAGGAGAAAATCTCTAACGTATTGCGTATTATGGAAGGGTGATGGAAATCCTTGTTTGCGGGTATTTCCTTATAGCCTTCCGGCAAGATGCAAGTGTAACGGCGCAGTGTGTTGAGTAGTTCGTGGACAGGTTGTTGAGTCAAGATACGTCCATAGTCCATAATGATGCAGTCATCCACCAAGCGTTCCATGTCTTGAATAATGTGTGAGGTCAGAAATACCGTTTTGTTCTCGGAACGGGCATAATCGCGTAGATAGTCTGCAAATAAGCGTCGATAACCAGGGTCGAGTCCGAGTGAAAAATCATCCAATATCAGCAATTCCGGATTTTGCGCCAGGATCAATCCCAATGCTACTTGTGAACGTTGTCCGCATGACATGCGTGATATGCGTTGTCCCGGTGCGACTTTCAGTTTATTCATGAGTTCGTAATATGCTTCCTTACGCCATTGCCTGGGATAAAAGGCAGCATAAAACTTTTCGATTTCCTTTATTGTCATAAACTGGTATTGTACATGCCCCTCAATGAGCAGTCCGATATTGCGGCGTGTGGCAGGATTCATGTGCCGGATGTCTTGGCCGAAAATGCGGCATTCGCCCGAACGGGGAGTCAGGTAGCCACTCAAAATGTTGATGGTTGTAGTTTTTCCTGTGCCGTTTTTTCCAAGTAAGCCTAAGATACGTCCTTGGGGCACATTGAAACTGAGGTTTTCGTATATCAACCGTTTGCCGTAGTAATGCGTCAGGTTGTTGCATTCAATGATATTCTCCATTGTTTTTTGCTTGTTAAATGTTCTCTGTAATATGGATAGTTGAAAAGACCTGTGTCATGCAATCTTTTTCCTTGGCTCATTCTACATAAAGAGAAAGAGTAGCGGTATGAGAATACCGGCGGCAAGCTCTATGCCGCCTTGTCCCCACAATCCTTTTGCCCCTTTCAACATTGCCATACCCGTAATAGTGATAATGATAAGGCCTACTGCGAATGAATCGGCAAAGAAAGTCCACCATCTGCCGGGATTATAATGTAGTTTGGTGAGGGCACTCAGCAGGGGGCGTCTTGTCAGTTTTTCATAAGTGGCTTGCCGGGTAGGTAGCTCTACCAGCAGATTGGAACCGCCTTTTAGGAAAACTTTCATCCGGTTTGCCTGCGGGAAGTAATGCTTCGTGTAGTTCTTTTCTTCTCCGAGTGGCTTCAAGAGTTTCAGTACATCGCTTTTCTGAATGTCGGCTTGGGGCGGCAAGGTTTCTGTGAGAGTATATTGCCGAAGTTCTACCGAGTAGTTGGGATTGATTGTATTCCGATGATTCATAACGATTCCGGAGATGGCGTATATCAATACCATACCCGAAAAAAAGAACGATAGGTCGCGGTGTATGAGCCGACTCCACTTCCGAAGCATGGTTCCTGTCTTACTGGATTTCATATTTGAGGGCTTCTATATAATAGAATGACAAATAGGACTTTCCTTCTTCAGCCTGACGTTTGGCTATTTTACTGCGGAAGTCTGCTATACGTGCCTGCGGAGTATTGGCTGTTTCTCCACGGGCTTTCTTTTCGGTGTTGCATCCGGCTTCGCCCTCTCCGTGATTCTCATTGGAAGCAGCTCTCAGTCTGGTTTCCCATTGTTGCAGATAGGCTTCGTCTATGCGTTGTTCTTTCAGGATTCCGGTGACCTGCACGATGCTGTTGACACATTTGGTGTCGAAGGAGCCTAATTTCCCGGCTTCCACCCGGATGGTTTGAGTATCGTCACTTCCCATCAGGAAGATCTTTGTTGCGCCATGTTTGCAAGCATGTGTGCAGATACCCTCAATTGTTACTTCCTGATTGACCAGTGGTTCGGCATTAGTCAACAGGCTGTCTATTTCCATTGCCCCGGAAGATGTTTGCTCTGTTGCAATGTCTTCTGTGTTTTTTTGTTTGCTTCCACAAGAAGCACCGATGAAAAGGAATGCAGCAATAGCTGCAATTAGAGTCATTTTACTTGTTTTCATTTCTTAATTCATTTTTATTAAATACTCGTTTGCAATTCGTTCGTTCTATAAATGCCTGCTTAGAAAGTGCATCCTAAGCTCCATGTTATTTCATGGTGTCGGTCACCTTCCAGATACACTATACCAAAAGCTTTAGTCATGCCATAGTGGAGTGAAGTAAATCCTGTCAAACCTTTTCCGCCTATGCTCCGGGCATATTTGAAGCTGGCTTCGCCTTTTATTCGTTTGTTGGTGAGGAATTCAAATTCACGGTACAAGAAAGTTGTCATACTTTTGGGAGTCGACTGACTTTCGGTGGGAGTAGTATAAGTTCCGTCTTTCTGCACGCTTCCCCGGCCTGAAGCATAAGTTCCTCCTATATATAGGCTGTACATGTCTTTTTTTCTGCATATATTACGTTCACCCGACAAGTGGAATGTTGTGGTGTGTAGCCTCTGCTTCCGGTAATACGGATAGACAGAAGCTGTAAGATTCCTGCTGAAATAACTAAAAGTGCCTTTCACTGTCCACGCGGGACAACCGTTGGTTACTTCGAGGTTTCCTGTATATCCGGCATCAAGGCTCCAGATGGTTTTATTCGTGGTGTCCAATGTTCCGTAATAATTTACATTGGTTTTGCCTCCGCCCTCATTGTCATATCGGTAAATGTTTTCGGCATTGGCCAAAGACTCTCGCTGGAAACCGATGTGCAGGCAATGCAAATCTTTTTGTCCTTGCAACGAGAGTATGCTTTTGTAAGATAATATGCCGGAGTTGTGCTCACTATATATCACTGTGCCGGGCGATTTTTTACCATAATATCCGTTTCGTGATTTATAGGCCAGCTCATTAAAGAATTGAAGTTTCGGCAGAATGTACCATTTTAGTTGTAGAGTTCCGCCGTGATATTCGTTGAAAAGAGGTTTTTCTTCATTTTTTTTTGTATATCCGTTATCCCCGAACTGTTCTACTATGCCATAAAAACCACCATAGCTGATGAGGGAATTATAAACTCTGTCCGTAGTACCATACATGCTGATTAGCAGGCCTTCCGTACTGCGACGGTAATAATAATTTGCTCCCAGTTCCACTCTTTTGCTCAGGCGGTAAATGATTCCGGCCGTCAGGTTCATGTCAAGCAGATTGTTGACGTGTCGCAGGTCTTTTTGCTTGGCATAATTAGCCGCTGTATAGTCAACCTTTCCTCCCATGGATATTTTTGGGGAAAGGTCTATGCTGACAGCGCCTGTCAGTTGATATTTTTCCAGGCTTTTGTCTCCACGGTTGCTGTCAGTATATTCCACAATGTCAAATGGAGCGTCATTGGGATTGATAAAATAGGAACCGCCCATATCCTTGCCAAAGAAGTTGTGATAGTTTACTTCCCCGAAGAAGACTGTTTTGGAGTTGAGGCGATAGAATGATTCAGCCTGAGCACCGAATTCGAAACTGTTTCCCGACTGGTAATAATTTACAAATTTCCCATTCTGTTTATTTGCATATACCTCTATCGTAGAAATCCGGGGAATAGACAATGCGTGCAGTCCGGCTGCATTCTCACTGTTGAGCCATGCTTCTGTCTGCCTTAAATATGCGATATTTCCCCAACGGATATCGTGGGATGTCTGTGCTACAAGTGTGGAACAGGAAGTTCCGCAAAATAGCATAAATAGTAGTATTTTATTCTTTATCGGCAACATTTATTATTGATTTAAACCTAAAGGCAAGTGTTTGTCAAGCCCCGGATATATAGATACAGAATCGGCGGTATAGACTGAATGCCGGGGCTTGATTTTGTCATTGGTATTTTTAATCCTTTAGAGAAGCTTGTTTGCGTTGATGAAAATCATTTGTTGAATTATTCGTATCTTGATAAATGATACGTGCACCATTTTTCAGAGATGCTTCGGCATCTATCCCGCTGGGGTCGTTTCCGTAGGAGTAATTATAAACTAATTTACCGGAATTACTTTCAATGGCTTCTGTGGCATTTTTGTTCACATTTCGGTAAGAAGTATGTCCCAATTGAGGAGTCAAAAGGGTATAACCACCGTCTATGGTGGAGGTCAGGCGTTTTTTGCTTTTTTCCTGATTAGGTTCTGAGAATATCTCGATGCCGTCCAGAATCCAGTTGGTAGGAACCTTTTTGCAGAGATTGGGCGCAGTGGTATTTCCACCGTTGTACCAGTTGTTGCTGTTGTCATTGGCAAAAGCGGATGGCGTAGTTCCGTCAGTGCTGAAAATAAAGAGGGCAGGTCCATGTTGAGATATGGGCCAGGCGCTACCTGGGCCATATTTTTCGGCAAGCAGATAATGTGAAGTGGGAATACCTTCATAGGGGGCAGGATACCAATTTGTGTTTGTCCAGTCTTCTGTGTCGTACATGCAGTAGTAAGATGCGTTGGCCAGATTGACAGACTTGCTGTAAGTCAATGTGTGGTTGATGGCTCCTGATATGGAAACAACAACTTCTTCTGCCGGTTGCAAGGTTAATGTCTGAGGGAAATACCATATCCCGTATCCGGCGGGAATAAATCCTTCACTTTCATAAGTCAATTTCCCATTGCTGTCATAGTTGTTATTGGTTGCATTGCTGTTGAGAGGTAAGGCGAGTCCGATGCATAGGTTATCGATGCTTGCCACGGTATTTGAATTGTTGTATAGGATGACGTACTTATCATACAGATAAGTTCCCGAGCCATTATTGTTTTGGCATCCTCCAACGTAAAATTCTTTAATTACAATCTGACTCGACTTTGATTCTGTCAGACTCAATTGCACAGTGTGTTCACTTATCCAGGTGTCGGTCACGGATATGCCGCTTGTAATACCGTTTAGCAAATATATATAGCCTTCCTGAGAACGTTGCTCACTGGCTGAGGCCTCGTAAATTCCTGCCGGTACGGTGAACGAAGCTTTACCGAGGGCATCAGTAGTTGCGTTATAAATACCGCCGTTACCTGAAGTCAGCTTTACGGTCACTCCTTCCGAAGCCGTCAGTCCGCTACTGGACGGATATACCAACTGTACATTTACGGTGAATGTCTTGTAGCTTTTATCTTCGTTATCGCTGCAAGAGGTCAGACCGAATATCAATACACAAAGTAGTAAATATGCATACTTTTTCATTTTCATTTTTTTTATTTGATTCAACATTATAATTTCAGTTTTACAGACAGACCATAGTAGAACTGGGGGATATATGAGCTATTGTAGAGCGTTGATTCCAATCCCGTTTGTGAAGACTTCACCCTTCCCATATGATTGAAGAAGTTTGTTGCATAGAATGATATAGAGGCAAAGTCCCCGATTTCTTTCGTCAGGTTGATGTTGGCTGAGAAATAGGAAGAAATCCTGTTCGGATTGAAGTAGTAACTGGTATTTGACTTTACTACCAGTTTGGCGAGCTCATTGTATAGTGCCGTGTCGTTCTCTTTGGCCCAGGCAAATTTTTCGGCAAAGGGGATTTGTATGTTCGGTTCCTCCCAAGTGGAGTAGTACAATGGATAGACAGCCACGTATTTGTCTCTCCCATAAAGGCTGGGATCATTGCTGAAGTAATTGCCGGCATTTTCCAGAGCTATTCCCCGGCTGCTTCCGTCACTATATTCACTCAAGCTCTGCCGGTAGTTGTAGAAAGAACCTTCTACTCTCATGGAGAGAATCATCCGTATTTTGGGTATGTGCGTTGTGACGGTCAGATTCATGTTCAGTTGGCGGGACAAGCTGCCGTTGGATACTGAAGCTGTTGCTGACGAA
The DNA here is from genome assembly GCF_000186225.1 of Bacteroides helcogenes P 36-108. Taxonomy (NCBI): domain Bacteria; kingdom Pseudomonadati; phylum Bacteroidota; class Bacteroidia; order Bacteroidales; family Bacteroidaceae; genus Bacteroides; species Bacteroides helcogenes. The sequence goes on from NC_014933.1 coordinate 1,423,067, forward strand.
GAAGTGGATGTTTCGTTGGAACCACAGTAATATCCCACATATTTATAAGGATTTCCATCAGCCATAGTGGTATTGGAAGGCATGTAGCCGACCAGAGTCTCGTCTATGCCTTTATAATAATAATAGTTTCCGTCCAGTCTGAAGGAAGTCCGCAGTGACTGGATCTGTGCAAAGTCCACAATCCAGTTAATGCCACTTCGTGTCACCGGTGAACCGTTGGTGTAGCGAGCATTGGCTTTGAAAGTATTTCGCTCATTGTATGCCAATTGTTGGCTGGCATAAGTTCCGGTACGGTCGCTCACAGTTACCACGCCCGTTTGTCGGTCAATGCTGTAGTACCTGTTTGCCGATGGAATCTCACAATTGTTCAGATGTTCCTGTGTGGTCAGTTTGTAGGTATAGGGTGTATATTCGTTGGTACGCATATATGGGTTGAACGTCTTGTTGTGGAATGCGGAAATATAAATTCGAGTGCCTTTCACGTTGGCTTCCAATCCTAATTCAGTCTGGCGGGTATATTGCCATTTTAAGTCAGGATTATAAATGGCTTTGGAAGGGATGGAGTAATAGGCATAGAATGTGGTTCCGTCACTCATGGTTCCCGGAGCGAAAGCAAGTTTGTCGGAATAAGAAGGTGAGGGGTACAATACCTCAAAAGAAGGTAGTTTTACAGATTTCCCTATCCCTCCGTACACGCTCAGGTCACTGACCCATTTGTCAGCTTTCTTCCAAACTGTATATTTTATGTTGAAACGGGGCGACAGGCTGTTTGCCGTTTGGTATTCAGAGTTTTTGATGTAGGTGATATCCGAACGTAACCCCACAGTCATGTGTAAAGATGACAGGCGTCCGACAGGCAATGTTATATTGTCTTCTATGTAGGTAGCTATGTTGTTTAGGAAAGGTAGCTCATCGTAGCGGTATTGACGCCATGTGGGAGCATAGCGCATATCGTTGTAATAAAGACCACGACCTTTGTTGCCGGTACTGTTTATCTCAGTTCCCAACATAAGCTTGTTGGTGATATTGTTCCATTGTCTGCTCCAGGCTGCTTTTAATCTCATGGCATAGTTGATGGGTTTGCTATCAGTATATGCCAATTGATACCAATAACCTGTGGGGCCGAGGATGATTTCAGCATTGGGATTTTCATCATAGCTTGTTGCAATGAAGTATCCTTCTTGGGTGCTGTGGATGAAAGGCTGTGTAGATGCACTGTTCTTGTTGGTGCTCTCTTTCGATAACTTGTCCGAGTAAGCCATTGATGCCGACAAGGATAGATTGGTAATCCATGATTTGTTCAGCAACCAGTCTAACTTCACATTTCCACGAAAAGTGTAATCACGTGTTTGGATATAAGTATCCTGAAAGGCATCCGGATCAGCCTTTGAGTTATATCCCCCTATGTTTCCTGTGAGTCCGGCATTCAATGAAAGAGGGTGTTGTGCGTTTCGGTTTAGAATATTGGAGTAGTTCAGCGTCAGAGTGTTGCGGTCGTATGCGGTGTGGGGAGATGCCAGATTGGAGGTTGATCTCGTGCGTTCGAAGCTTGTATTCAATGTGCCGGTTTTGTTTCCTAATAAGAAACCTTTGCTGATGGCAAATTGTTTGGTCTTGGGTTCGGTGGCCAGTTCGATGATGAAAGGAGTTTTTCCTTTCCGGGTATTGATTTTCACAATGCCGTTTGACATGTCGCCATATTCCACCGACGGTATCCCGGTTATGACTTCTACCGATTCGATGTTTGAAGATCCTATGTTACGCAAGTCGATACCTTTTGTCTCGTTCATGGCGGCATTGTTTTGTAACTGTACCCCGTCTATTGTGACAGCCGTACCGAAAGAAGCATTTCCGAATTCACCGCTTCCGCTTTGCAGGCTGATACGCTTATCCGATGTCAGATTTTGGTCGCCAATGGTTTTTCCTCCCGGTAGTAAAGTGCTGATGCCACTTAGATTCAGCATTTGTGCATGATCCAGTGTCCTACGGTCTATGGTGTATGAAGTTGTTTGGCTGCTCGTTCTTTTCTGGGCGGTAACCACTACTTCATTAATAGTGAGATTGCTTTCCTGCAATGTAATTAGTAAGTCGGTAATATTTTTTTGTATATCCAATTCCAGTGTTTTAGTTACGTATCCCAAGTATTGTATGTTCATTTTAATTTTTCCGGCGGGTACTTTGTGTAGAGTGAATGCCCCTTTTTCATTAGTTATTGCCCAAAGTGTATTTTCAGGAAGATATACGGTGACAAACTCCATGGGAACTTTGCTTTTGTTGTCAATGACTCGTCCTGATATGCTATAATGTTGGCAAATGGCCGGCTGTATGGAACTTAATATAAGAAGAAAGAATATTATGTATTTACTGGTGATGGAATCTGTCATTTAAAGACGTTAGTGTTAGTTGCTATATTATTTTTTTGCAAAGATAGGTTTATCTTGGCGGGTGGAGAATCGCCACTTGTCGGTATTTTTATGGGCTGATTGACGGGTGGAGTACCTAAAGGTGGGTATTGTTTTTTGTGGTGTGTAGCTTTAAAAAAAAGCCATTCTCCAGAATAGACAAGGAGAGAACGGCTTTTTTCGTTAGTGTGCTTACTGTTCTTCAGCAATCTTTGCAGATGTTTTAGTTGCGGGAACCTTGGCTGAGAATTATCCGGCTTTCGGTTTTTGTCGGGCCCTTTCTTGACAAAACTTAATGTGAATTCAAGTATTGCCAAGAAAGAACCACCACAAACAAACATAAACAGGGCTGCTACTAAATACTAACTTAGTGTAATAAACTCATTTGCTTTTAGTCACATATATATAAAGTCTAATTTAGTGTTTTGCTTTCAGTAGAAGCTTGTCGCTTACGTATGATGTATGTTCAAATGATATGCCAAAGAGGTGGAAGTTTGCATAATGTGTTGTTTCTCACAGGTGTGTGGCTCTGAAGAAGCTTGTGGCACTGTATGGGCAAATGTGGAAACTTGTGGAATCTGTGGAGTGAAGTGTGGAATAATTCCACACTTCTATGGATGATGGGATTGGGTATCGCTTTATTAACTATCTATTTCGTATAACTTCAATTTGTTGTACAAGGTTTTCCGATCAATTCCCAATAGTAGTGCAGCACGGCTTTTGTTATTGCCTGTCTGACGAAGGGCTTCAATGATATGTTGTTTTTCTGTTTCCTCGTTGCGAAGGGGAATCCCTGTAAAAGAGGGGGGGGATTCCTGCAAGTCACTCAGCTCATCCGGAGTGATGAACCTGCCTTGTGCCAACAAAGTGGCACGACGCACAATGTTCTTCATCTGGCGCAGATTACCGGGCCAATGGTACTCCATCAAAGCTCTGGAGGCCTTGTCGTCAAAACCGGTCAGGTGTTTGTCCATTTCGCGATTCGCCTGGTCAAGGAAGAAGTTGGCAAAGAGCAGAATATCTTCGCGGCGATCCTTCAATTGAGGCATGCGTAGGGTAAACTCGTTGATGCGGTGATAAAGGTCTTCACGGAATGTACCTTTTTCAATGGCTTGTTCCAGATTCTCATTGGTAGCTGTAACCAGACGTACATCTACCTGTATCTCTTTGGTCGATCCTACGGGACGTATCTTGCGTTCCTGTAAGGCGCGGAGCAACTGAATTTGTACTTCATAACTCAAATTCCCCACTTCGTCAAGAAAGATGGTTCCGCCATTGGCGGCAACAAAAGCACCGGTTTTGTCAGTCAATGCACCGGTAAACGCTCCTTTCACGTGACCAAAGAATTCCGAAGCCGCTAATTCTTTAGGAATGGAGCCGCAGTCAATGGCAATAAATGGCTGGCTTGAGCGTTTACTGAGTTGGTGAATGCGATGGGCCACATATTCTTTTCCTGTTCCGCTGGCCCCGTTGATGAGCACGGACATATTGGTAGGGGAAACCAGCTTCACATAATTGTAGAGTTGCTTGGCAGCATCACTCTCACCTTCCAAATACTCCGAAGGTGCAGAAGTACCCGTCACATCCTTTGGGGCAGTATTCTCCACTTCTTCCGGGTGCATGGTTTGCTTTGAAGTATCAGATGGGGTGTTCAGGGCTTCATGTATTTTCTTCAATAGTTCATCCGGATTCACAGGCTTGGCTATATAATCACGAGCGCCAAGCTTCATGGTTTGCACGGCAGATTGTATATCCGCATATCCTGTCATGATGATAAGTGGTATTTGCAAGTTGCGTTCACTCAACCATTTCAGGAGGTCAATACCATCCTTGTCGGGCAGACGCAAATCGGATAATATTAACTCTACACGCTCTGTCTCAATATGTTTTTGAGCGCGGGCAATGCTGCTGGCGGATGTTACCTGAAAGCCTTTTTTACCAAGCCACGTTTTAAGCATCATACCGTAAGTAATATCGTCTTCTACGATTAATATAGATCTCATTACCTTTGCGTTTTTTCTCTTTTAATAAGACAAAGGTAAGCGGTTTTGCCTGAAAATCGTATATTTGCAGGCTTAAATTAAACAAAAAAGGAAGATGAAGAGAAATTTCGTAGTATTATTAACTATACTGATTTGTGGCCTGACCGGTTGTAAATCGGGACAAAAGAAAGATGGAAATATGGAAAGAGAAACAATGTTGAAAATTGAAACAAGTGTCGGTGATGTCATCGTGAAACTGTATAATGAAACTCCCAAACATCGTGACAATTTCATTAAGTTGGCAGAAGAAGGAGTATATGAAGGCACATTATTTCACCGCGTGATTAAGGATTTTATGATACAGGCAGGTGATCCCGAATCAAAAAATGCTCCTAAAGGTAAGATGTTGGGGGCCGGTGATGTTGGTTATACTCTCCCGGCGGAATTTGTTTATCCGAAGTATTTTCATAAAAAGGGAGCTTTGTCTGCTGCACGTCAGGGAGATAATGTGAATCCGAAAAAAGAATCATCCGGCTGTCAGTTCTATATCGTAACGGGGAAAGTGTACAGTGATTCCACTTTGCTGGGCATGGAGCAACAGATGAATCAAATGCGTCTGAATAATGCCTTTCAGGCATTGGCTCAGAAGCATACGAAGGAAATTTACAAGATGCGTAAGGCCGGTGACCAAGATGGATTGATGAACCTGCAAGATTCGTTGATTGCGCAGGCTGAGGCTCAGGTTGCCGGAGAGCCGGAATTCCGTTTCACTCCGGAGCAGGTGAAAGCCTACACCACAGTTGGTGGTACTCCTCATCTGGATGGAGAATATACCGTGTTCGGTGAAGTGATAGAGGGAATGGAGGTTGTTGATCGGATTCAGAAGATGAAAACCGACCGTAGTGATCGTCCGGAAGAAGATGTTGTAATAAAGAAGGTGACTGTCATTGAAGATTAATAAAAAGACGTTGGACAACGGTTTGCGGCTGGTACATCATCAAGACGGCAGCACGCAAATGGTTGCACTGAATATTGTTTATGATGTGGGTGCTCGTGACGAGCATCCCGATCATACGGGTTTTGCCCATTTGTTCGAGCATCTGATGTTCGGTGGTTCTGTAAATGTCCCGGATTATGATGCTCCTTTGCAGTTGGCAGGTGGAGAAAATAATGCATGGACCAACAATGATATCACCAACTATTACCTCACAGTCCCCAAGCCGAATGTGGAAACGGGTTTCTGGTTGGAGTCCGACCGCATGCTGGAACTTGCTTTTGATGAGCAGAGCCTCGAAGTACAGCGTGGAGTGGTGATGGAAGAATTCAAACAGCGTTGTCTGAATCAGCCTTATGGAGATGTGGGGCATCTTTTGCGCCCTTTGGCATATAAAGTGCATCCTTATCGTTGGCCGACTATCGGCAAGGAGCTTTCACATATTGCCAATGCTACGTTGGATGAGGTAAAATCATTCTTTTATCGTTTTTACGCACCGAATAATGCAGTGCTGGCTGTTACCGGAGACATCTCATGGGAGGAAACCGTCAGGCTGACCGAAAAATGGTTTGCACCCGTTCCACGGAGAAACGTTCCTTTGAGGCAATTGCCTTGTGAGCCGATACAGACGGAAGAATACCGCCTGGTTGCAGAGCGCAATGTTCCGCTTGATGCCTTGTTCATGGCTTACCACATGTGTAGCCGTGAGAATCCCGATTATTACGCATTTGATATTCTTTCGGATATTCTCAGCAATGGGCGATCCAGCCGTTTGAACCGCCGTTTGGTGCAGGAACTGAATATTTTTTCCAGTCTGGATGCTTATATTTCGGGTACGCGGGATGCAGGTTTGCTGCATATCAGTGGTAAACCGGCAGCAGGGGTATCATTGGAGCAGGCAGAAGCGGCGGTGCGGAATGAACTGGATAGACTGAAAAACTCTCTTGTAGAGCCGCAGGAGCTGGAGAAGGTTAAGAATAAGTTTGAATCCACACAGATATTCGGAAATATCAATTATCTGAATGTTGCTACAAATCTTGCATGGTATGAATTGACCGGACAAGCCGAGGACATTGACCGTGAAGTGGATAATTACCGTTCTGTGACGGCAGAACAACTTCACACGGTGGCGCAGCAGACTTTCCGTGAGGAAAACAGTGCAGTATTGTATTATAAAAAACAGAATTGAATCTATGAGGACTTTCTACGAATCATATAAGCGGCATTATAAGGCTTTGTTCCTTTTGGGGCTTCCCATTGTTATCGGACAGGTCGGTGTCATTGTACTTGGATTTGCAGATACGCTTATGATCGGACATCACAGCACCGAGGAGTTGGCGGCTGCGTCTTTTGTAAATAATGTATTTACTCTTTGCATCATTTTCAGCACAGGCTTCAGCTATGGGCTGACTCCTGTCGTGGGTGGCTTTTATGGCAACCGTCGTTTTGCCGAGGCAGGTCAGGCATTGCGCTCCAGTCTGGTAGCCAATGTGTTGGTGGCATTGTTGCTGACCTTCATCATGACGGCTGTATATTTCAATGTTGATCGTCTGGGGCAGCCTGAGGAACTGATGCCTCTGATAAGGCCCTACTTTTTGGTATTACTTGCTTCGTTGGTATTTGTCATGTTGTTCAATGGTTTCAAACAATTTACGGACGGTATTACCGATACCAAAACGGCTATGTGGATATTACTGGGCGGAAATGCACTTAATATTGCCGGCAATTATATCCTTATCAATGGTAAGCTGGGATTTCCTGAACTTGGTTTGCTTGGTGCGGGCATCAGTACACTGTTTTCCCGTATTGTCATGGTTGTGGTGTTTGCGCTGATTGTTCTTCGTGGTCGCCGTTTTATCCGTTACCGTATAGGCTTCTTTCGTTTGGGATGGTCACAGCCGCTTTTCAGGCAGCTTAATGCTTTGGGATGGCCTGTCGGTTTGCAGATGGGGATGGAAACGGCTTCTTTCAGTTTAAGTGCCATCATGGTGGGATGGTTGGGTACTATTGCCTTGGCGTCACATCAGGTTATGCTTACCATTTCGCAGTTCACCTTCATGATGTATTATGGCATGGGGGCGGCGGTAGCTGTCCGTGTGAGTAATTTCAAGGGGCAGGGTGACATGCAGAATGCACGCCGATCGGCATTTGCCGGTTTCCATCTGATGCTTTGTATGGAAATGGTATTGCTTAGCATCGTCTTCTCTTTGCGCGATCAAATGGGAGGCTGGTTTACCGATAGTGCGGAGGTGACTGCGGCGGTGTCGGCATTATTCTTTCCTTTCCTTATTTACCAGTTTGGTGACGGTTTGCAAATTAATTTTGCTAATGCGTTGCGTGGTATCTCTGATGTGAAACCTATGATGGTCATAGCATTCATATCTTATTTTATTATATCTTTGCCCGTAGGATACCTTTGCGGTTTCGTATTAGGCTGGGGATTGGTCGGCGTATGGATGGCGTTCCCGTTTGGTCTGACCAGTGCCGGTCTGATGCTGTGGCTGCGGTTCCGCTATAAAACCAGACAAAGAATGTGTTAGAGGAAGCCTTTACCGCCTTGTATAGTTATGAATAGTGTCTCTAAAGTTAAGATTGCCGCAGGATATACTTTGTTGCTTGCGGTTATGTTTTCTTCCCTTTTCTTCGTGCATCGGGAAATGGAAAACCTTATGCTTTCCGATGACAGGGATATACAATGGACGGACAGTCTGCTCACCCTTTTGCGGGAGAAAGACACCAATACTATCCGCATGTTGCGTACGTTGAGCGAGGCGAACGACAGCATGGTCTCTACCAGTGACATTGAGCATATCATAGCTCAGCAGGATTCGGCTGTTGCCCGGCAGCGTGTGCAGCACCGCATTATTACCCATCGTGACACAGTGGTTACGCGTCCTAAAAAGAAAGGCTTCTTCCGTCGTTTGGGTGAGGTCTTCGCACCTCCGAAGAAAGATACGGCTATCCAGGTAAAGACCTCCCTTGAATTTGCCACCGACACGGTTATTGCGCCTTATAATCCGGCGGACTCCCTGCATGAGAAGTTGCGTGCTGTGACTCAGCAAAAGAAGGCGGTGAATACGGTTGTGCAACGGCGTAAGCTTAGGCTGCAACGCCTTGATCATGTGCTGACAGCACGCATAGACAGCCTGCTGAAAGATTATGAAACCGAAACCTTGTCGCGTGCACGGCAAGAGGCGGAATATCAGCAGACAGTACGCCACCGTTCTGCCCGCATTATCGGAGGCATTGCCGTGGGAGCTTTATTACTGTCGGCGTTCTTCCTCATTGTTATAGGGCGGGATGTCACCCGCAGCAACCGATATCGCCGTGAGTTGGAGGAGGCACGCCACCGGGCTGAAAACCTGCTGGCGACACGCGAAAAGCTGATGCTTGCCATTACTCATGACTTTAAAGCTCCGCTTGGCTCTATCATGGGGTATGCCGACCTGCTTTCACGCCTCACGGTGGATGAACGCCAGCGCTTCTATCTGGATAATATGAAGACTTCTTCGGAACATTTATTGAAGCTGGTGGTTGATTTGCTTGATTTTCATCGTCTTGATCTTCATAAGGCGGAGGTAAACCGGGTTTCCTTTTACCCTTTCCGGCTGCTTGAAGAAATATGTGTCAGCTTTGAGCCGTTGACTTCTGCCAAAGGTTTGACATTGAAATATGAGTTTGCTCCTGAGCTGAACTCTACCTTTATATCCGATCCTCTGCGCTTGCGTCAGATTATCAATAACCTGTTTTCAAATGCCGTGAAATTTACGGATCAAGGCTGCATCACGATGGCGGCGCGTTATGAAAACAGAAGGCTTGTTGTGTCCATAGCAGATACCGGCAAAGGTATGGAGCCTGCCGACCGTGAGCGTATTTTCCAAGAGTTTACCCGTTTGCCCGGAGCACAGGGCAAAGAAGGATTTGGCCTTGGATTATCCATTGTCCGTATGCTGGTACAATTGCTTGAGGGAACGATTGAGGTGGACAGTGCTCCCGGCAAGGGGAGCACGTTTACATTAAGTGTCCCTATTTATCCCGTAAGGAGAGGAGATGATGAAGAAATGAATGGGAGGAATGAAGGGCCGGACTATGCCGCAGTGCCGCATGGCAACTCCTCACTGAAAAAAGTGCTTCTTATTGATGATGACCGCATACAGCTCACTTTTACTTCTGCAATGTTGTCCCAAAACGGCATTGCTTCTGTTTCCTGTTTGCAGGTGGATGAGTTGCTGGATGCCTTGCGTACAGAAACCTTTGATGTCCTTTTGTCCGACGTGCAGATGCCGGCTATCAACGGTTTCGATCTGCTGGATCTTCTTCGGGCCTCAAACATACCGCAAGCCCGTTCCATACCTGTGGTGGCAGTCACTGCCCGCAGTGATATGAAACGGGAAGAGTTCACAGAGCATGGTTTTGCCGGTTGTTTGCACAAGCCTTTCAGCATCCGCGATCTTTTTCGTGAGGTGGGTGGAGACTATGACTTTGCTATGCTTACCGCTTTTGCCGAGGACGACTCCGAAGCTGCGGAAGCTATCATGGAAAGTTTCGTTTCCGAGACTCGGCTTAATGCGGACAGGTTACGGAAAGCCATAGAGGCATGTGATATGAGCGAAATAGCTGCTGTTTCCCACAAGATGCTGCCGGTTTTTACGCTTCTCAAGGCGGTAGAGCTTACTGCCCTGCTGCGTGAGTTGGAAGAGTCCCGTGACTTGCCGTTTGCAGAACCTGTTTGCCGGAAGGCACAGGCGGCACTTTCGTGCATTGAAGATTTGTTGAAGATGGCTGCCGCCCGTCATTCTTGATTCCTGTTCTTTTGCAGGAAAGCTCAATATCCTGATTCACTTATGCTTATTTTGCCAATGCTTGCCAACGGCTTGGCAACACTTAGACGGCAAGTTGGCAAGGTGAACAAGATAAGGGGCATGAAGTGCTTCAGACTGACGATAAAGAGTAAGTCGGCTGAATACGATAATGATGTGATGCACATCGGGAGGCTGAAAAGGCAAAGCTGTTTAGGAGAATAATACTATTTTTATTCTTTTGGAACTATATGTCGCAAGAAATTGTTTACTTTGTAGGACATTTTAATATGATGACTGATTGATGTTCCGATGAGAAGAAGATGGCTGAAAATAGCACTTTGGGTGCTGCTTACTCCTATAATACTATTTGTCATATTGATGATATTGCTTTATGTGCCTCCCGTACAGAGCTTTATGCGGAAGCAGGCCACAGCGATGGCATCAGATGCTACGGGTATGAATATATCTGTGGAGCGTGTGGATCTCCGTTTTCCCTTGAACTTGCTGGTACGGGGCGTGTTGGTGGTTCAACCTGCCGGCAGGTCGGCAGGCGTGCAACATGCCGATACCTTGCTGAGCCTTGAAAGCCTGAACGTGCGTGTGCAGGCATGGCCGTTGCTGAAAGGCAGAGTGGAGGTTGATGATGTCACTTTGAAGCAGGCTACTGTCAATTCTTCCAATCTGGTGAAAGGTATGCGGATACAAGGTACGTTGGGGCGCTTCTTCCTTGAAAGTCATGGTATAGATCTGAATAGGGAAGAAGCCGTGCTAAACAGGATACAACTGAGCGACACCCATGTGCAGGTGCTGCTTGCCGACACCGCCGACACCCCTAACGATACTACTGAGAGTGCTTTGAACTGGAATGTCAGCCTTCATGTCTTGAAGTTGAAGAATGTTTCCGTTGATTTGCGGATGCCACTTGACTCCATGAACTTGAAGACACACATCGGTGATGCCGAGATTGCGGATGCGGAGGCTGACTTGAAGCAGCGGCTTTATGGTTGGAAGAAGTTTTTCCTTTCCGGTACTTCAGTCAATTATGATATCGGCAAGATGAATCCGGATATCGATACGGCCGTAAAAACTACCCGAGGTTTCAACGCTTCACATATTGCCTTGCGTGACATCCGGTTGGGCATTGACTCCGTGATGTGTTGCGGCAGAGACATGAACGCCGTAATTCATGAATGTTCCATGAACGAACGTTCCGGTTTGAGTGTCACTTCATTGACAGGGCGTTTGCTTGCCGACTCTGCCGTTATCCGTATTCCTTCCTTGAAGTTGCTCACTCCACATAGCGAGATGGACTTTACTGCACAGACCTATTGGAAACTGATAGATATACCGACTACAGGACATCTGACTGCCCGTTTCAATGCCCGTATCGGCAAACAGGACGTGTTGCTTTTTGCGGGAGAGTTGCCCGACACCTTTAAAGAGGCATACCCTTTCCGTCCGCTTGTCATCCATGCCGGTACAGAGGGTAATTTGAAGCAGATGCAGATTTCTCGTTTTACGGCTGATTTGCCCGGTGCTTTTTCTCTGAGTGGAGGCGGCGAGTTTTGGAATCTTACCGACAGCCTGAAGCGCAGTGGCAAGATGGATTTTGAAATGCAGACGCAGAACCTGAACTTTCTGACCGGGCTTGCCGATATTGCCCCCGATGGCTCTGTGATAGTGCCGGATAGCATGCAACTCGCCGCCCATGTAGGCATAGAAGGCTCACAGTGCACTGCCGATCTGAAAATAGCCGAGGGTGAGGGAGCCTTAGGCATGGATGCCTCTTATAATCTTGCCACCGAGGCTTATCACGCCAATCTTGATGTGACGGCTTTGCAGATGCACCATTTTCTGCCCAAAGACTCTGTTTATACTTTGACGGCCAGTGTTTCTGCCAAAGGAAAGGGGATAGATTTCACTTCCCGCAAGACTGTTGCCGCATTGGATGCCTCGTTGGAAAAATTGCAGTACGGACATTGGGATATCTCCGGCATAGATCTGCGTGCCGCGCTTAAATCGTCCGTAGCCACCGTCCATCTTGTCAGTAACAATGTCTTACTGAAAATGCGGGGTGATGCTGACATGCATCTTGACCGGAAATATCTGGACGGTACGGTGAATGTTGATGTGGAGGAAGTGGATTTACATAAACTGGGCTTCGCTCCCCGTCCCATGAAATATCCTTTTGCTTTCAGCCTGACGGCGGAAGCGCGTCGCGATTCCATCAGACTGAACCTTGATGCCGGAGATTTGGCTTTGCGGTTCCGTGCCCATAGTACTTTGAAGAAATTGCTGGCACAGTCGGACGAGTTTTCCGGGTTACTGATGAGGCAGATAGAAGAAAAACGCTTGGATCATGCCGCACTTCGCCGCTTGCTTCCTTCGGCGGATATGCAGTTGGCGGTGGGTAAGCAAAATCCTGCCAGTTATTTTCTGGCAACCAAGGATATCTCTTTCAATGATATGTCTCTACATTTCGGCTTTACTCCGGCGTACGGCATCAACGGACGCACTGCCGTCCATGGGTTGCGTGTGGACTCTTTGCAACTTGATACGATCTTCTTCACTGTGAGTCAGGATACCACGCGTATGAAGTTGCAGGGAGGTATTATTAACGGACCTAAAAATCCGCAATTCGTATTCCGAAGCACACTGACAGGAGAGATTCGGAATGAAGATGCCGAGCTGACTGTGGATTATACGGATGGAAAAGGACAGACTGGAGTGTTGCTCGGTCTTAATGCCCGTCCGCTGACCGGAGGACATGGAAAAGGGGACGGCATAATTCTGAACCTTATACCTGCCGAACCTATCATAGCTTTCCGTAAGTTCCGCTTTGTGGACAACAGTAACTGGATCTACCTTCATAAAAATATGCGGGTCTATGCCAATGTGGATATGGATAGTGACGATGGATTGTGTTTCCGTATGCAGTCTGATAAAAATGACACTGTCTCACTGCAGAATATGAACGTGGAGTTAAGCCGTCTCCGCCTGAGCGAACTGAGTAACGTGCTGCCTTATATGCCTCGGCTGACAGGCTTGTTTTCTGCAGAGGCCCAATACATACAGACAGCCACTTCTCTCCAGATCTCTGCGGAAGCCAATATTCAGAAATTGACTTACGAACGTCAGAAGGTAGGGGATGTCGGGCTGGGAGCCACTTGGTTGCCGGGTGACGGCGGCACTCATTATCTGAATACTTACTTCATGTATGAAGACAAGGAGGTATTGACTGCCGATGGTGTTCTGACCAAGAAGAACGGTAAGGACAGTCTGGAGGTCAATGCGAATTTTGAACACTTCCCGTTGCGGATTGCCAATGCTTTTGTGCCCGACCGGATGGTTTCCTTTACGGGAGATGTTGACGGAGGAATGCATGTTTACGGATCACCGGAAAAGCCGAAGATAGGAGGAGAGATCTCGTTGGATAGCGTGTCTGTTTATGCCCGTCAGGCAGGGGCGCGCTATTGGTTCGATAACCGCCCGTTGCGGATCAAGGACAATAAACTGATATTTGACAAGTTCGCCATTTATACCACCAGCAAGAATCCGTTTACGGTTGATGGTAACATTGACTTCCGCCATCTGGAGCGTCCTACCGCTAACCTTAATCTGCTGGCAGAGGATTATACTTTGCTGGATGCGCCCCGTACCCGCGAGAGTCTGGTTTACGGAAAAGTATTCGTTGACCTGCGTGCTACAGTGAAAGGGCCGCTTGACGCCTTGACCATGCGCGGAAACATGAACCTGCTTGGCAATACGAATGTGACTTATGTTCTGACTGATTCTCCTCTGACTGTGGATGACCGTCTTGACGGACTGGTTACTTTTACCTCCTTCAATGATACGGCTTCCGTCAAAGAGAATGATACACCTGCCATGTCTTTGGGAGGAATGGAAATGTACATGTCCGTCCATATTGACGATGCTGTCCGTCTCCGTGCCGACCTGAGTCCCGATCGCAGTAAGTATATCGAACTTGAAGGAGGCGGTGACTTGAACATGCAATATACGCCTCAAGGTGATATGAGCCTTACAGGGCGCTATACCCTGTCTGGTGGCATCATGAAGTATTCTTTGCCCATCATTCCCTTGAAGGAGTTTCAGTTCAATCCCGGCAGTTACGTAGATTGGCGGGGCAACGTTATGAATCCTGCCTTGAACCTGAAAGCTACCGAACGCGTGCGGGCTTCTGTTTCCGATGACGACGGAGACGGCTCCCGTATGGTGAACTTCGATGTATCTATTTCCATCAAGAACCGTCTGGAGTCACCGGAGCTGATATTCGATCTTGCTGCTCCCGATGATGCCACTGTCGAAAATGAGTTGCAGGCGATGGGGGCGGAAGAACGCAGCAAACAGGCCATCACGATGCTTGCCACCGGTATCTATCTGAACAAAAGCGGCAAGGGTGGAGGATTGACGATGGGAGCTGCATTGAATAGCGTACTTCAGAGCCAGATCAATTCTTTGGCCGGAAACATAAAAGGCGCGTCTTTCTCTGTGGGCATAGAAGACCGTAACTCTGCCGAGACGGGTGACAAACGTACGGATTACAGTTTCCGCTATTCACAACGCTTTTTCAATGACCGTGTGCAGATTATTATCGGAGGTAAGGTATCTACCGGCGCCAATGCTACGAATGATGCAGAATCATTTATCGACAATATTTCTCTGGAATACCGTCTGGATGTATCGGGAACGCGTTATGTACGTGTCTTCTACGATAAGAATTATGAGAGTGTTCTGGATGGTGAGATAACGGAAACGGGTGTAGGTCTTGTCCTTCGCAAGAAAATGGACCGTCTGGGAGAGCTGTTCATTTTCAAAAAGAAGAAGAAGAAAAGTGCAGGGGAGTAAGCAGTCTGTCCTTATCCGGAGAGGCATGGGATACAGGATGTGGCATCTCATAAGATATTGGGTATGAAATCATTTTGATAACTAAATAAGAATGCGGTAAAGAATGAGACGACTGATAATATACATTATAGGATTGGCGGTTTTGGCAGCTTGCTCTACTACAAAGCATCTGCCCGAAGGAGAAATTCTATATACCGGCCAGAAGCCAACGATCGTTGAAAACCGGAGCGCTACTTCAGTGGGCGAAACGGCTATGGAAGAAGTGGAGGCCGCGCTTGCCAAAGCACCGAACAATTCCCTGTTGGGCAGTTCGACCATACGTACTCCTTTTCCGGTGGGACTGTGGATATACAGCGGTTTTGCGAAATACGAGAAAGGATTTGGCAGATGGATATTCGACCATTTTGGTGCTACTCCGGTTCTTATGTCCTCCGTAAATCCGGAAATCCGTCGAAAGGCGGCTGCCAATTTGCTGCGTGATTACGGTTATTTCAACGGAACGGTTAATTACAAGACTTTTATTGATCCGAAAGATTCGCTGAAAGCCAAATTGCAATATACGGTGAATATGCGTAATCCTTATTTCATTGATACAGTGGTTTATCATGGATTTAGCGGCCGTACACTGCGAATTATGGAATCCTCGCGTCGCCGTTCGCTGATAAGCCCGGGCGAACAGTTCAACGTGACTGACCTTGATGGGGAGCGTACCCGCATCAGCACCTTGCTGCGCAATGTGGGATGCTATTATTTCCGTCCCGATTATTTGACGTATCAGGCAGACACCACTCAAATTCCCGGAGGGCATGTCGTCATGCGCATGATTCCTGTTCCGGGTATGCCGGCGGTAGCGGAGAAACCTTTTTATTTGGGCAACAGGGCGGTCTATCTTATGGGCAGGCAGGGGCAGCAGCCCAATGACAGCATGGACTACAAAGGGGTGCGTATCCATTATTACAACAAGCCGGAAGTTCGGCCCAATATGCTTTATCGCTGGCTGGACTATCAGGGGTATAGAAAGAAAAGCCAGGTGCAGGACAGTACCGGTATATCCCGTCGTCGTTCCATGCAGAATCTGTACAGCCTGCATAGGCAGACACGTGTTCAGGAGCGTCTGGCGAATGTAGGTATTTTCCGCTACGTCGAAATGCAATATACCCCGCGCGATACGAGCTTCGTTTCCGATACACTCGATCTGAATATATATGCGGCTCTTGATAAACTTTATGATGCTGAGTTTGATTTTAATGTCAAGATGAAGAGCAATAACCAGATGGGGCCCGGTGCTTCCTTTACGGTTACCAAGAACAATGTCTTTGGCGGTGGTGAAAGCTGGAACGTCAAGCTGGACGGTTCGTACGAATGGCAGACGGGCAAGGACCGTTCATCTTTGATGAACAGCTATGAACTGGGGATTTCTACTGCACTTATGTTTCCTCGCGTTGTATTCCCCCGCATGGGAAAACGCGAATACGACTTTCCGGCAACAACTACTTTTAAACTGTATGCCAACCAGTTGAACCGTGCCAAATATTACAAACTGCTGGCGTTTGGCGGAAACGCTACTTATGATTTCCAGCCTAAGCGTACTTCCAAACATAGCATCACTCCATTCAGGCTGACGTTCAATGTACTGCGTAATCCTACGGATGCTTTTAATCAACTGCAAGAAGAAAATCCTGCACTTTATATCAGCTTGCGTGACCAGTTTATTCCTGCCATGGAATATACCTACACGTATGATAACGCTTCCGTGCCGCGTAAGCGTAATCCTGTGTGGTGGCAGACAACGGTTGCTTCGGCGGGCAACATAACTTCTGCCATCTTCTGCATTTTCGGAGAGCCATTCGGCAAGAAGAGGAAGGAGTTGCTTGGTGTGCCTTTTGCCCAATTCCTGAAACTGAATTCGGAATTCCGCTATCACTATCGGATAGACAAGAACCAGATGATTGCATCGCGTATTGCGGGAGGAGTTATATGGTCATACGGCAACATGCAGGCTGCACCTTATACCGAACAGTTTTATATCGGCGGTGCAAACAGTGTCCGTGCCTTCAGTGTCCGAAGTGCCGGCCCCGGCGGTTATCCGCCTGCCGATGACAAGTTCGCTTTCATCGATCATGTAGGAGATATCCGTATGGAGGCCAATGTGGAATACCGCTTCCGCATTATCAGCGACCTGCATGGGGCAATCTTTCTGGATGCCGGTAATGTGTGGCTGATGCGCAAGGAAGAGGCCCGTCCGTATGGTGAGTTTACACTGAAGAACTTTCCGAAACAGGTTGCTCTGGGCACGGGAGTGGGTCTACGCTATGATATGGATTTCCTTGTGTTTCGTCTGGATTTGGGTATTGGCCTGCACAATCCGTATGAAACGGGTAAGTCGGGCTATTACAACATTCCGAGATTCAAAGACAGCATGGCGCTGCACTTCGCCATAGGCTATCCGTTCTGAAAAAACAGGCTTTTGGGAGATTTGCGACAAAGAATGGTCTGAATCTTTCCTTTAGAGGAAAGTTTTTTTCGTACATTTGCAGTTCTAATCAACAAATGGGTACACTAACCTTTTAATAATAACTGATATGAAACCAACTTTATTCTTATTGGCAGCCGGAATGGGCAGCCGTTATGGTGGCTTGAAGCAATTGGACGGACTGGGTCCTAATGGCGAAACTATTATGGATTATTCTATCTATGATGCTATCAATGCAGGATTCGGCAAGCTTGTTTTTGTAATCCGCAAAGACTTCGAACAGGATTTTCGTGACAAAATCATTTCAAAATACGAAGGTCATATCCCTTGCGAACTGGTGTTCCAGTCTATTGATGATCTTCCCGAAGGCTTTACTTGTCCTGAAGGTCGTACCAAACCTTGGGGAACCAACCATGCTGTGATGATGGGGGCCGACGTGATTAAGGAACCGTTTGCCGTTATCAACTGTGATGACTTCTACGGCCGTGATTCTTTTCAGGTAATGGGCAAGTTCCTTGCCGCATTGCCCGAAGGCTCGAAGAATGTTTACTCTATGGTAGGTTTTCGCATCGGCAATACGTTGAGCGATAGCGGTACTGTTTCCCGCGGACTCTGCGGAACGGATGCCAATAACCTGCTGACTTCCGTAGTAGAGCGCACCAAGATTCAACGTATGGATGGCGAAGTGAAATATATCGACGACAATGGTGAATGGGCGGCCACTCCCGAAACCACTCCGGTCAGCATGAACTTTTGGGGCTTTACTCCCGATTACTTCGCTTATAGCAAGGAGTTCTTCAAGACTTTCCTCAGCGATCCCAAGAATATGGAGAACCTGAAGAGCGAATTCTTCATTCCTTTGATGGTGGATAAACTGATTAATGACGGAACTTCTACTTGTGAGGTGCTTGATACCACAAGCAAGTGGTTTGGTGTGACTTATCCTGAAGATCGCCAAAGCGTGGTCGATAAGATTCAGGCATTGGTGGACGCCGGCGAGTATCCGGCAAAACTGTTCTAAGAGTTATCATCGGAAGATATAAATAAAGTCGCTTCAGCCTTGTTGAAGCGACTTTATTTATATCTTTTTACTTTCTTTCCCTTCTATCTTACTTATCGATGAGATAAGATTACAGCCGTATAACTGCCTCGCATGCTTCTGCCACTGCCGGGTGGTGAGTGACGAAGATAAATGTTTTGCCTGTGCAATCTCTGCGCAGGTTTTTTATTAGCGTCTGTTCCGTATCGGGGTCAAGGGCAGAGGTGGCTTCGTCCAGCAGCAGGATGTGTCCGGGGCGCAGCAGGGCGCGGGCTATGGCGATGCGCTGGGCTTGTCCTTCGCTGAGCCCGCCGCCTTGTTCGTTAAGCGGAGAGTCGATGCCGTCCGGAAGGTGGAATACGAAGTCGGCGGTGGCGGTGCGCAGTGCCCGGTGCATGGCAGCCTCGGAGGCTTGCGGATTTCCCATCAGCAGGTTGTCGCGGATAGTGCCGCTGAAGAGTGTGTTGCCTTGCGGAACATACACAAAGTTCCTGCGGGTTTGCGGAGAGACGGGGTGATTGTAAAGGTCACCTTTAGCAGCCTCAAGGTCACCTTTAGTGTTCTCAAGTTGAGGTTTAGGAAGCTCAAGTGTAGCTTTGTCATTTTCATGTGCAGGTTTGGCGTTCTCCGGTGCAGGTTGTGCGGATGTAAGCAGAATCTTTCCCTCTTGCGGCGTGGCCAGTGCAAGCAGCAACCGGATAAGGGTGGTCTTTCCCCGTCCCGTTTCGCCGACAACGGCCGTGCAACTTCCGGCGGGAAAGGAACAGGAAAAACTGCTGAACACCGGGCGGTCACCGGGGGTATAACCGAAGGTGACATTTCTCAGTTCCAGTGCCGGGGTGGAAGCAAAGAAGATGCTGTCTCCATTCGCTTCTGCGGGTAGCTTTTCCAGTTCCAGCAATCTGTCTATGGCTGTGAGGGCATTGATTACGGAAGGTATCAGGCGTGAAAGGTCGAGAACGGGGCGTTGCACCTTTCCTACCAATTGCAAGAAAGCGGTCATCGTGCCGAAGGTGATGCTGCCTGTGCTGAGGCGGACGGCTCCCCATAGAAACGCAGTGAGATATCCTCCGGAGAAGGCGAAAGCCACCAGCATGCGGGCGGATAACGAAAAGCGGGTGCGTCCCATGATCTGGTTGCGGAGCATGTCCTGCAAATCATCCAGTTTGCCAAGATGTCGGTCGCTTTGCTCCAGGGTCTTTATTACCGTGCGGTGTTGCAGACTTTCTTGTATGACAGACTGGATGCGGCTGTCGCTGTGCCGGATGTCGTGTGTGTAGCGGCGCATGCGGTGCATGTAGAATCTGCTTCCCAGCAAGAAAACGGGGAGGATGGCCGCAATGAGCCAGGGCAGTGAAGAATCCAGAAAACAGAAAAACAGGAATGCCGCTACCAGTTGCACGCCCGTGACGATAAATGCCGGTATGGAGGAGGTGAGCAGTGTGACGATGGCTGAGGTGTCTTGCTCCACGCGGTTCACGATGTCTCCCGTGTGAAAGCGTTCCAGCTCATTCCACCGGCTTTGCAGCAGCCGGGAGAATAACCGGTGTCGCAGGGCGTTGCCTGTTTCTGTCTGCATGCGGGTGCTGATCCATGTATCTGCCGCACTGCACAGCAGTTGTCCCATCAGCAGCACAATGATAAAGATGGCTGCATGTATCAGACTGCCGGGCACAACTCCGGTGGCGATGTCTATCACCTGCTTGGAAGCGTAGATGAAGGCCAGTGCGAAAGCTACCCCCGCAACTCCGGTGAGGCAATTCAGCAGAATACGTCTGCGTTGTCCGGCAGAGACTTCCCATATATATTTCAGTTTTTCTGTCTGCATGCTGCTTGTTCTGTCAGTTTTTGCTTCCTTGTCCTTGACTGTTCTTACCCTTCAGCCTGTTTATCTGTATGACTATCGTTCCTTTTATCAGGTTCACCGGATACCAGAAAGCTTCGACCGGGGCAAATTGGCGAAGTTCGTTGCAGCGCCGGGCGGCACGGCAGAAGGTGTGCCATTTTCCTGCCCAATAACCTTTGGGACGTGGTTTGATACGTGCGTCGTGCTGTCCGAAGTTGCCGGTGGCAAGGATGTCTTCCAGCAGCTTTTCACCCGGTTGTTTGATGTCTTCCAGGGGGAAAGGCAGGAGACCGGCGGGCAATCCGAGGCGGGTGACGGCAATATATCCGAAGGATTGCGCGGCACGCAGCAGTCCGAGGTCTTGCAACTGGCGGAGCAGGATGGAGGCGTCTATTTCCTTGTGTCTCTTGGCGAGCAGGCAAGTCCAGTCGCACACCTGCCGCAGTCCGATGCCGCTGTTCAAGAAATGGATGAAGGCATGCAGGAAGATGTAGAGTGCATTGAACGTGGCGGGCGGCAGTGGCATGTCGTAGCCGCTTTCCGTTCCGTCGGGATACCATTCGTGGATTATTTTCCGGAGGCGGCGGTCGGCAAGCGGATTGTTCAGATGGAGGATGATGCGGTGGTTCTCGATGTGTACGCCTTTCAGGTTATAGCTGGCATGCTTTTCAGAGGCCTCTCCTTCTACGGTGGCTCCCTGTTCCAGCAGAATACGGTTGGCGGTGAGTTGCCCTTCTTTCCCTATATAGATGTCGATGTCTCCGCATTGCCGGTGCATCGGATTTCGATAGTTCGTGCCGATACCTTGACCTTTCAGTAAGACAGGATGCAGTCCGGCATTACTGTAAAGGGTATTCAGTTCGGGCAGGAGGCGGTTGAGGCGTTCGTTTGCCTGTTCTATTTGGGCTGTTCTTGCCGCCCATTGCAGGTATAGCGGGCGTGGCGGGCGCAGTTCATCGGGCAGCAGACTGACTCCGTCGAAAGCAATGGCAAGCAGAGCTTGTGCTTGTGCCATGCGGTAGAGTGTCTGCCAGTCGTTTGCGGATAGTGGCCGGAAAAGGGCTTCGTCAGGGAGAGTTCCCCAGAGGCCGGAACGTACTAATGAAAAGAATGCGTGCTGCATGGTCTTATTGTATTACTCCGGCTTCTTTCAGTCCTGCGATGAAACTTTCGGCATCCTGTTGCGCCTGCTTCTGGGAAACGTCGTAATGTTCCGTCAATAGCTGCACTATCTTTTCCGTGTCGAATTCCCGGTTTCCTACGTTGTCCCATAGCATGGCGGCGGTGGGGTTCAGGTTGAGGATATGGTTGAAGTCCACGTTTGAGGAGCCGTCTTGCATCACGATGCATTCGTCGCCTATCTTGTGTAGAAAAAGTCCTTCTTTGATTTTCATTGTTCTGTTGCTTTTATGATTAGTTATTAGATTCTTCTGAATATTGCCAGCAGCCAGCGGCGCAGGGGGGTGAGCTTTATCCACCAGCGGGAGTAGCGCTTCCACACCTTGCCGTCGGCGGGGTAGTGCTTTCCTTTCCGCACGGCTTCCGTCATCAGTCCCATTACGTTGTCGATGGAGACTTCTTCTGTCTGCGTCAGGTTGCCGTCGCCTTGCAGGGTCAGCAGGTCGCCGTTGCGACGGATGATGCGGTGGAACACGATGCGTCCTGTGGTGTCTCGTGCCAGTATGGAGACGCCCGGTTGCAGGTCGTCGGGGGTGAAGCCGCCTAAGGTTATCCGGTCGCGGCGGTCCACGAGAAACGGGTTCATGCTGTTTCCCCGCACGGTGATGGTTGCCGTATGTCCTTCGGCTATGAGGCGCGCCACTTCGGGAAGCAATATTTCGTTGGGGATGATTTTCTTCATTTCATTTGGTATCGGTTGCTTTCTATGTCACTTGTCATTCCCGGTCACTGCCTGCCCGCCTGCGGTGACAGTGTTCCGGCAGAGTTCTGCGGCTTCCCGGTTGGGCAGGCATTTCAGGCGGAATACGGGAGTGAGCGAGGCAAGGTCGGTGACGGTGGAAATAATCTCACGATATATCTCTTTGTCTTGTTTCAGGCAGGAGCAGGAAGGCAGCAGGTCGGCAAAGGCAGGTACGGTGCTTTCCCTTTTTATTTCGTTTTGCGGTGCTTGCTCCAGCCTTACGAATGCGCCTGCCGGGGCGGACTCTTGCAGGTAGCAAGGCGTTTTGCCACTCCATGGCGAACCATAGACAGTGACTTCTCCGGTAGAGGTATCTGCGTGTACTATCGGGTTGTCGTCATTCAACAGATGGCAGCCCGGAATGTGCTTCAGCCAAAGCGAGGTATGGGTACTTTTGCCCGTGCCGCTTTTTCCTAAGAAAAGGTAGCCTTTGCCGCCGGAGACGATGACTGAGGCATGCATCAGCAGTGTGTGGAGGCGGGCGGCGTTGAAGGCGTAGAGCATCATCAGGAAGTTGTTCAGCACGAAGCTGCTTGCGCTGCCCGGCATCGCGTCCTCTGTTTGGCAATCGGGCAGATGAACAGTGCATTGTCTGAAGCCGTGGCTGCATTCCATGCAATAGGCTTTTCCGCTGCTTCGCGGGGTGATGAATATAAGGTGGGCTTCGCCGGGCAGGGGGCGGATTGTGCAGTCGGCATCTTCCCAGTCGAAGCAGATGTCACCCTCCGTTTGCGGTGCTTCTTCTTCCGTCTTCATTTGCCTGTCGTCTATGGTGACGTTGAAGATGATTTCTTGGTTCGGGTTTGCCGGCACGGTGAAGGGAGCCAATGCGGGAATTGCCTCGGATAGCTTGATCGCAACATCCTTTTGAATGCGAAAGGTGTGGGGGCCTACCTGGTAATCTATCGGTTGTATCATATATTTTGATGTTGTCTGCCTCCTTAGAGGTTTTGGTGCAACGATAGGACAAAGATACTAAAAGTTCGGGTGAATGAAGCTGTTTCGGGGAAACTTCTCTGATACCGGGCGATATTATAGGCTATGAAATGCAAAAGTATGACTGCATTGTATTTTACAGAATACAATTTTGTGTTGTTTTTGTATTTTAGAGAATACAATTCTTCGATATTTTTGTATTTTAGAGAATACAATATTACCTTTGCATACAAATCAACAAGCGAAAGATTATGAGACAATTATTTGAAACTTTCTATCAGCTCATAGAACGGACTTCCACCGATTTTATACGCTATTTGTACTATGAAATCCATTGGGAGAGTCGGCTCGTAGGTATTACCGGTGCGCGGGGCACGGGCAAGACAACGCTTATGCTGCAATATATCAAAGAACACTATACGCCCGCCGATGGTGAAGCGCTCTATGTGTCTTTGGATAATATCTGGTTCGCCACTCACTCTTTACTTGATTTGGCAGACCATTTCTACAAGATGGGGGGGAAAGTATTGTTTCTGGATGAAGTACACAAATATGCCACTTGGTCTATTGAAATCAAAAATATCTATGACAGCTATCCGGATATGAAAGTGGTCTTTACGGGTTCTTCCATGCTGGAGATACACAAGGGAGAGGCTGATTTATCCAGACGTGCCGCTTTGTTCCATTTGTCCGGGTTGTCTTTTCGGGAATTTCTGGAGTTGGAATACCGGTATAAGGCAGAGCCGTTGTCGCTGACTGATGTGCTGACACGGCATGTGGAAATAGGCATGAGCATAGGGAAGACCCTGAAACCTCTCGTTGCTTTTAAGGATTATCTTTCATTCGGATATTTCCCTTTCTACCGGGAAGACCGTCCCCTCTATTACGAAAAGCTGCTTGCCACGCTCAATACGATTCTGGATGTTGACTTACCCGCCACAGAAAGGATAGATTACTACTCCATAGGCAGAATAAAGAAACTGTTTGCCATCTTGTCACAGCTTGTGCCCTGCATCCCCAATGTCTCGGCTTTGAGCAAGGAGTTGGGAGTGACTCGTATCAGCCTGCTGAATTACTTGTTCTATCTGCAAAAGGCACAGGCGTTATTGTTGCTTGACAAGGAAGCTTTCGGAATAAAGCAACTTGCCAAACCGGAGAAGATATATTTGGGCAATACGAACTATGCTTACGCGCTGGGCGGAGACCGGACAGACATAGGCAATGTTCGCGAAACCTTTTTCTTCAACCAAATGCGGATAAAGCATACGGTCACTTATTCTTCAAAAGTGGATTTCCTGGTGGACGGGGAGTATAGCTTTGAGATTGGCGGGAAAAACAAGACGCAGCAACAATTGGCGGGTGTGGAAAATGGCTATCTGGCTTTGGATAATATCGAAACCGGCTTCCGTAATGAGATTCCTCTCTGGCTGTTCGGACTGACGTATTGACGGAGTAGTCCGTCGAGGCTGAGACGGATAGCCGAAGCTAACGGTTTTGACAATGCTGTCCTCTCCAAAAAGAAAAGACCGTCCCGAATCTTTAAAGAAAGCGGAACGGTCTTTTGTTAGTTTGAAACTTCAGATATATGAATTTTCAATTATTACTTAATGATAAATTTATCACTCTCCGCTACTACTGCCTTGCCGTTTACGGTAATGTTTGTTGTGCCGTATTCGATAGCCGGGCTGTAAGATGAGGTGAATGTACTACTTGTAGTGTCATAGGTCAAGGTTACTCCCAGGTCTTTGGCGGCATTTGCACATACGTGCATTGCGGGGAATGAACTTGCGTATGTACCCGTTACCTCTGCTGTAACTTTTGTCATAGCTACTTTGGTGTAGTATTGGTAGGCTGTACTCTTATAGTTTCCTATAGTGAGAGCAGCAAAGGTTGCTTGGTTGCCTTCTGACCATGTTGTGAAATGGTGATTCTCTTTATGTGTATGCTCAAGGGTGGCATTAAGCGTAAACTTAGAATTTGTGATTGTATAGTCACCCCCGCGCAAGAAAGCAGCTTGGTGATTGCCTGAAAATTCACAATTCGTAATTGTTACTTTTGCCGGAACATTATTCATAAATCCTGTTTCTGTACCGATGAATTTAGAGTCGCTCAAGGTGATTATAGCATTTTGTCCGTAAGTCAATCCGCTGCCATTGATACTGGCATTCGTTGATATAGGGAAAAATTCCGCATGTATCTCTGATTTATTGATGACATTCAGCTTGACATTGGGACCCTGTGCCCACAAAGCGTAATTAGCACCTGACATGTATATCTTGTCAAGAGTCAAATCACCGTTTTCCTGGGCATATAACATTCCATCGCTACCACTTGCCTGTATTATGTTACCATTGCTGAATGTAGCTTTACCCTTAATATTGTTATTTGACTGATTTGTCAGTGTCAACGTCTTGGCATTCAAATTCATGTCAACTGTTTGCCCGTTTGCAATATTGATGTTGCCTATTGAGCAGTCGGCAGTCATATTTACTTTTACATTGGCGCCTGTTGCCAAGTAATTCAGCACAGCCGGGTCGGTGAACACACCGCCTTTGGCGAACGCTTTGCAATTCTGGCTATATACCTTTCCGTTCAGATTGCCGGCTGTCACACTCATGGAAATACCTGTGACGTTAGTGTCTTGCAAGTCTTTCTCATAAAGGGCATAAACACCTGTCAATGTACCACCTTTGATAGTGGCGTTGAGTTCCAAGTTGGTGGTATGTTGCGATACGGAAACGGCTGCGCCTACTATTGTTTTTCCGTTGCCATTCTTACCTTCACTGAAAGTGGTTGCTGTGCTCTCTATAGCACCGTTGCTTACAGTTAGCTTTCCTGCACGCATTTCGATACCGGAGTCGTATCCTTTGATGGTTCCGCCGTTGATGTTCAATATTCCAAATTGCGGATGATAGATACCGGTGGCTTCCAATTTGGTATCTGTTGCTGTGTTGGCAGAGGTGATAGTTCCGCCATTGATTGTAATCTCTGTATTGTGGCGTGTGCCGTTACCGCTGATACCGGCTTGGTAGCCTTTCAGCGTACCGCCGTTTACTATCAGTGTAGCAACGCCTGTATCTGCTTTCTCTATCGCATCTGTCATCTTCACGGCTGCATAGACGGTGGTGTTGCCATTGGCGTCGATGCTTCCGTTGCCTGTGGCGTCGTTGATGGTGAGCGTGGCCTTGCGGTTTACGATGATTAAGGCATCCTTGCTGACATAATCTGTCTCCGGGATTGTCAATTCGCCGCTTACAGGCTTGATGCTGTGTCCGTTCAAGTCGAGCACTACATCTTTCTTGATAACGATTGGCTTAGCCAGCGTCACGTCTGCGCTGAGCACGTATGTACCGCCATTCTTCGCAGCCATCATCAGGTCGTATTCGGCAGCGCTTATTACGGTAAAGCCCGTAGGGCTTGCGGGGATAGTAGCACCTTCTTCTTTAATGAGGAAAGGGGTATCGGTGAAATTGGTAGCTCTTTCTATGGCTGTAATCGTTCCGCCATTTTGCACTCTTACATTACCGCCTGCAACAATCAGTTTGCTTACCGTTACCTTATTCTTCACTACCAACGTATTGTTGGCTGTCTTGGCAGTGATGGTTCCGTAGGTGGTTCCTGCTGTTCCCGTTGCATCCAGTGCTACGGTGCTGCTGGGCATGGTAATCTTTAAGACAGGGGCAGTTGTTCCATCCGTTACCTGCGGAATAGCTACCGTCACTGTGTTTTTGGAAACTTCAGCCGAAGTAGCTGTTTCTGCGTTGCTGTCAGTAGCATCGGATATGACTAACGGTGCATTATCGCTTGTGGTAGGCACTGCCTCCAGAGATAGCCCGACATTGGATTTTTCGGTGACAGGAAGGGCGATGGTGCTGATGCCGCCGCTGGCGCTTGTATCAATCGTACTTGCCACTTTTACTTCGGTAGTAGTCTCCGTGGTCGGTGCGGTTGGTACAGCGGCACTGATTGCACTTTTAATTCCTTCATTGTTGCTTACCTCTGCGCCAATCGTTACAAATCCGAAAGCGGAAGTCAGCATGCCTGCGCGGGTCACTGTGATGTTGCTCCATTCTTTGGCAGCGGACAATGCTTTGTTGCTGTTATCGAATAATTGTGCGGACAACGTGGAGTAGCTTCCTGCGGGGATGGGGATGTAGAAATCGGTAGTTGCGGTAGTGGCTGTGCTAAAGTTCAGATTGACTGTAATTGTCTTGCCGGTATCGGTATTGGTGTCAGTAGATGATATAACCAAAACAGGAGCATCTTTACTCAAGTCTGCCGTGGCAGTACCTGCGATATTCTTGTCTGCCGTAATCACGAATTTCTTGGCTTCAGCCGCAATTCCCTTGCTGACACTCAGTTTCAGCAATCCTGCCAGATGCTTGAAGGAGATGTTGCTGCTGATGTCTGAGGCGGGCGCATACATCGGCCCGTTGCTTGCCGTAGTGTAGTCTATGGTTGCCGGAAGTTTCATAGTCACCGTGCTGTTATCCAGCTTCATGCCATCTTGGTAGGGATATACGGCGTAAGAGGTAGTGACATTTGCGTCCAGCGTGCCGCTGAATGTGGCGGTAGTGCTTTGACCGTCGGCAGTGGTTGCGGTGAACTGTGCTGCCGTCGTTGTGGTATTTTGTGAGGTATTTTGTGTGGTAGTGTAGAACAGTCCGAAGGCGTCATCCTTGTTCCAGACTACTTCATTTTTATCGTTCACCGAGGTACGTGTGTCGGCTCCTTCAAAAGAGGCTACGATAGTAGTGTTACCTTTCACTGCGGCTTGGTCCGCAAATTCGTCCTGGCTGCAACCTGCTGCCGCCAGTGCAACCGCTGCCATGCAGACAGTTGCCTTTAAAGAACTTTGTAGTTTCAACATAATTCTTCCTCCTTAATTTTCTACGGTTAAAATGTCGTTGATCATGTCTTCCAAGTCACTGCCGGATGCGGAGTTGTAGCTGCGGCTTCTTGTGGTGCTCATAGTACTGGGAGTGTAGCTTTCGGTTGAACCGCTGGCTGCAATAACGCCCTCATTTTCGATTCTGATTACTTCGATAGACGGAGCGATATAGGCTTCTCTACCGTTTTGCATGTTTTGTCTCATACACAAACTAATTTAAAGTTATACTATAAAAAAAACGTGAGTAACTATGATTGTATATTCTTTATTCAGGCCTTCGCAATGCCTTTTCCCTGAATATACAACAGCTACCCACGTCGTTTGTGTATATATCATCCCCTGATGGGGGAAATCCATATAAACATAGACGTGAGCATCCTTGTTGTTATCTTCAGGGAAATTTTCAAAGTTGCGAAGTTTGAATAAAGAAGATAATTCCCAATTATGCTCTTACTAAAATGTAATAAGCTCACTACGCTTTAGTGAACTTGCGGCAAATATAGTTATTAATTCTTTAATGTATCTTATAATCTTTCTGTTTTTTTTATTTTTATGTTGGCAGCGCATTCTGCAATACAATTTTAATCTTGCTTTCCGGAAAACCGGTTCCCTCCGGATCTATTTTTGAGAGAAAAACTTACGGCTTCTTTGCTGCCGTAATAGGGTATGATACAGAACCACCTTCACTATACGACTGAAATGCCATCAGTCGTATACTTAAACTATTTCAGTCGTATAGTGAATTCCCCCCCTGACACAGCCCCTTGTGGCGGGGGATGAGACAAAAACAGGAACTATTGATTTATTTGTACAAAACTGATTTTATGAGTAACAAATCGCTCCGGCGGCCATGGCATAACGTTTAAAATCGCTACCTTTGCTCCCTCTAAACGATAATTTCATTGACACTATGATATCTGTAGAAGGACTGAAGGTGGAATTTAACGCCACGCCTCTGTTTGAAGACGTCTCTTATGTAATCAACAAGAAAGACCGCATAGCCCTTGTAGGCAAGAACGGTGCGGGCAAGTCCACCATGCTCAAAATACTGGCAGGCTTGCAGCAACCCACTTCGGGCGTTGTAGCCACTCCCCGCGAGTGCACCGTCGGCTATCTGCCGCAGGTGATGATACTCAGCGATGAACGCACTGTGATGCAAGAGGCCGAGCTTGCCTTCGACCATATCTTCGAGATGCAGGCAGACATCGAGCGCATGAACCGCCGGCTTGCCGAGCGCACCGATTACGAGAGCGAAGACTATCAGAAACTCATCGACCGCTTCACCCACGAGAATGAACGTTTCCTGATGATGGGCGGAACCAACTATCGTGCCGAAATAGAACGTACCCTTCAGGGGCTGGGCTTCGGCCGTGATGACTTCGACCGTTCCACGAGCGAGTTCTCCGGCGGATGGCGTATGCGTATCGAGCTTGCAAAACTGCTGCTCCGCCGTCCCGACGTATTGCTGCTCGATGAGCCTACCAATCACCTTGACATCGAGAGCATACAATGGCTGGAAAACTTTCTTGCCACCCGTGCCAATGCGGTAGTGTTGGTCAGCCACGACCGTGCCTTTCTTAATAATGTAACTACCCGTACTATTGAAATCACTTGCGGACGCATCTACGACTATAAAGTGAAGTATGACGAGTTTGTAGTGCTGCGCAAGGAACGTCGCGAGCAGCAACTCCGTGCCTACGAGAATCAGCAGAAGCAGATACAGGACACGGAAGACTTCATCGAACGTTTCCGTTACAAGGCCACGAAAGCCGTGCAGGTACAGAGCCGCATCAAACAACTGGAGAAGATAGAACGTATTGAGGTGGACGAAGAAGACAACTCCTCGCTTCGTCTTAAATTTGTGTGCAGCAGCCGCAGCGGTAATTATCCCGTCATCTGCGAGGATGTGGCGAAAGCATACGGCGGGCACGTTATCTTCCACGACGTGAATCTCACCATCAACCGTGGCGAGAAGGTAGCGTTTGTGGGCAAGAACGGCGAAGGAAAGTCCACGCTCGTGAAGTGTATCATGGACGAGATTGCCGACTATACCGGAAAGCTGACCTTGGGGCACAACGTGCAGATAGGTTACTTTGCCCAAAATCAGGCGCAGATGCTGGACGGTGAGCTTACCGTATTCGACACCATAGACCGCGTGGCTACGGGAGATGTCCGCCTGAAGATACGCGACATACTCGGCGCTTTCATGTTCGGTGGCGAGGCTTCGGACAAAAAGGTGAAAGTGCTGTCCGGCGGCGAGCGCACCCGCCTTGCCATGATAAAGCTGCTGCTGGAGCCTGTGAACTTCCTGATACTGGATGAACCGACCAATCATCTTGACATGCGTTCCAAGGATGTATTGAAGGATGCCATCCGGGAGTTTGACGGTACGGTGATAATTGTGAGCCATGATCGTGATTTTCTTGACGGACTGGCGACTAAAGTATATGAGTTCGGTGGCGGACTGGTGAAAGAGCACCTCTGCGGAATCTACGAGTTCCTGCAGAAGAAGCAGATTGAGAATTTGAACGACCTGCAGAAATCATCTTCACTGCCGGCCTCGCCCACGGCAGGCAAGACAGCTTCGGGCGGTAGTGCCGGAACGGAAGCGGAGCAACCTTCTGCAGCCAAACTATCGTATGAGGAACAGAAGGAATTCAACAAGAAATTGAAGAAACTGGAACGCCGCGTGGCGGATTGCGAGGCTGAGATAGAGCAGACTGAAGCCGCCGTCGCCATTTTGGAAGCTAAGATGGCCACTCCGGAAGGTGCGGCGGATATGTCCCTTTATGAACAGCATCAGAAGTTGAAGCAGCAATTGGACCGCGTGATGGAAGAATGGGAGGAAGCATCGACCCGGCTGGACGTGGCGAAAGAATGAAGAAAGATTGAATTTTTTAAATATCAGTAGATTATGAACGTGAAACATTACCTTCCTGTCGCAGCATTCTGCCTGATGGCAACATCCTGCGGCACAGGCAAGCAGCAGCCCGGACTTACTGCCGGCATTCAACTTGCCAATCTTGACACAACGGCCCTGCCCGGAACAGATTTCTACCAATACGCCTGCGGCGGCTGGATGAAGAATAATCCCATTCCCGGAGAATATTCGCAATACGGCTCATTCACCATTCTTGCGGAGAACAACCGCAAGCAGATTCAAGGACTCATTGAAGAACTGGCCGCCACTCGGCACGAGGCAGGCACTGTGGCACAGAAGATAGGTGACCTTTATAAGATTGTTATGGACAGCGTGAAGCTGAACGGGGATGGTGTGACTCCCATCAAAGCCGAACTCGACAGATTGGGAGCATTGAAGGATACTAAAGAAGTGTATGCCTTGCTGGGCGAATTGCAGAAGAAAGGCATTGTGGCCTACAACCTGCTGTATGTGGGAGCCGACGAGATGAACAGTAGCATGAATGCCGTGATGTCCTATCAGGCCGGACTGAGCATGGGTGAGCGTGAATATTATCTGGAGGACGATGAGGCCACAGCCAAAATCCGCGACGCTTTCCGCATCCATGTGCAGAAGATGTACTGCTTGACAGGCTTCGACGAGGCCACTGCCAAGAGAGGAATGGAAGTGGTGATGGATGTGGAGACACGACTTGCCAAAGCTTTCCGTTCGCGTACGGAATTGCGTGACCCGCACGCCAACTACAACAAGATGTCTCTGGAAGAATTGAAGAAGAATTATCCCACCTTCGACTGGGATGCTTACCTGGCAGCCATGGGGATGCAGGGTGCAAAAGAGATTATTGTAGGCCAGCCTGCTTCTCTGAAAGCGGCCGCCGACATTCTGGACACCTTGCCCGTAGAGCAGCAGGGCCTCTATCTGCAATGGAAGTTGATTGATGCTGCCGCAAGCTCCTTGAACGATGCTATGGCAGAACAAAACTTCGACTTCTATGAGCGTACCATGAGTGGCACTCAGGAAATGCAACCCCGTTGGAAAAGGGCGGTCAGCACCGTGAGCTCGGCGCTGGGAGAGGCGGTAGGCCGGATGTATGTAGAGAAATACTTCCCTGCCGCTGCCAAGGAGCGTATGGTGACTTTGGTGAAGAATCTTCAGGAAAGCCTGGGCGAACGCATCAAGAACCTTGCTTGGATGGGTGATTCTACAAAAGTGAAGGCGCTGGAGAAGCTTGCCACTTTCCATGTGAAAATAGGATATCCCGACAAGTGGAAAGACTATTCCACCCTGGAAGTGAAGAACGACTCTTACTGGGCCAATATGGAACGTGCCAACGAATGGGAACATGCCGAGATGGTGGCCAAGATGGGCAAGCCGGTGGACAAGGACGAGTGGGGGATGACTCCGCAGACCGTCAATGCCTACTATAATCCGACAACGAATGAAATCTGCTTCCCGGCAGGCATCCTGCAATACCCGTTTTTCGACATGCAGGCGGATGATGCTTTCAATTACGGCGCCATCGGTGTAGTGATCGGTCACGAAATGACCCACGGATTTGACGACCAGGGCCGTCAATATGACAAGGATGGTAACTTGAAAGATTGGTGGACTGCTGAAGATTCCAAACGCTTTGACGAGCGTGCGCAGGTGATGGTGGATTTCTTCGACAGCATTGAGGTGGCTCCGGGTGTGCATGCCAACGGACGCATGACCTTGGGCGAGAACATAGCCGACCACGGTGGCTTGCAGGTTGCTTTCCAGGCATTCAAGAAAGCCACGGCTAATGCTCCGCTTGAAGTGAAAGACGGCTTTACTCCCGAACAGCGTTTCTTCCTGGCCTATGCCGGTGTATGGGGCAACAATATCCGTCCCGAAGAAGTGCTGAACCGCGTGAAGAGTGATGTGCATTCACTGGGCAAGTGGCGTGTAAATGGTGCATTGCCGCAAATAGGCGCTTGGTACGAGGCATTCAACATTACAGAAAAAGATCCGTTGTTCTTGCCGGTAGAGAAGCGTGTCTCTATCTGGTAAAGCAAGAAAATAACTCCTGAAAAAAGGCGGCAGGCTGGTGACAGATGCCGCCTTTTTTAATTATACCTAATTTATTGTATATGAATGTATGTGCAAATAAACAAAATTAGTAACTTTGCAATCTCAAAATACTAATATACGCATACTTTAATACGCAAATCCATGTCTGAAACAAAAAGAATTAAAACAGCTTTGGTATCAGTTTACCATAAGGAAGGTTTGGATGAAATCATCACCAAACTGCATGAAGAGGGGGTGGAGTTCCTCTCGACCGGTGGAACCCGCCAATTTATAGAATCTTTGGGTTATCCCTGCAAAGCAGTGGAGGATCTCACTTCATATCCTTCCATTTTGGGCGGTCGTGTAAAGACCTTGCATCCGAAGGTTTTCGGAGGCATTCTCTGTCGCCGGGGGCTGGAGCAAGACATGCAGCAGATTGATAAATATGAAATTCCTGAAATAGACCTCGTGATTGTTGACCTTTATCCGTTTGAGGCAACCGTAGCCGGCGGAGCCGAAGAAGCTGCTGTCATCGAGAAGATTGATATAGGTGGAATCTCTCTGATTCGTGCCGCTGCCAAAAACTTCAACGACGTGGTAATCATCGCATCCCAGGCGCAATATCAGCCTTTCCGGGACATGCTGATGGAGCATGGCGCCACTACTTCCCTCGAAGAACGCCGCTGGTTTGCCAAAGAGGCTTTTGCCGTTTCTTCCCATTATGATTCGGCCATCTTCAATTATTTCGACGGTGAGGAAGGCTCTGCTTTCCGCCAGTCCGCCAATAACCAGAAGATGTTGCGTTACGGTGAGAACCCGCACCAGAAAGGCTATTTCTACGGTAATCTCGATGCTATGTTCGACCAGATTCACGGCAAGGAAATTTCCTACAATAATCTGCTGGACATCAATGCCGCCGTTGATTTGATCGATGAATTCGGCGAAACGACTTTCGCCATCCTGAAGCACAACAATGCCTGCGGTCTGGCTTCGCGTCCCACTGTGCTCGAAGCATGGAATGATGCCCTTGCCGGTGATCCGGTATCCGCTTTTGGAGGTGTGCTGATTACGAACGCTGTAGTTGACAAAGCTGCCGCCGAGGAAATCACAAAGATATTCTTTGAAGTCATCATTGCTCCCGATTATGACGTGGATGCTTTGGAAATTCTCGGACAGAAGAAAAACCGTATCATTCTTGTCCGCAAGCCTGCCGCCCTGCCTAAGAAGCAGTTCCGTTCTTTGCTGAACGGTGTGCTGGTACAAGACCGTGACCTCAAGGTAGAGACTTCCGGAGATCTGAAGACTGTGACGGCAAAGACACCTGCCGCCGGGGAGATTGAAGATATGCTCTTTGCAAATAAGATCGTGAAGAACAGCAAGTCAAACGCCATCGTATTGGCTAAAGGCAAACAACTCCTGGCAAGCGGTGTGGGACAGACCAGCCGCGTGGATGCTTTGAAGCAAGCCATTGAGAAAGCCAAAAATTTTGGTTTCGACCTGAATGGAGCAGTAATGGCAAGCGACGCCTTCTTCCCTTTCCCTGATTGTGTGGAAATAGCGGGCAATGAAGGAGTGACGGCTGTCATCCAACCGGGTGGAAGCATCAAGGACGAGCTTTCGTTTGAATATTGCAACGAACATGGTATTGCAATGGTTATTACAGGATTCCGTCATTTTAAACACTAAATAACAATGGGATTATTCTCTTTTACACAAGAAATAGCGATGGATCTTGGCACAGCCAATACCATCATCACTACGAACGGCAAGATTGTAGTGGATGAGCCTTCGGTAGTGGCGCTGGACCGTCGTACAGACAAGATGATCGCTGTGGGCGAAAAGGCAAAGTTGATGCACGAAAAGACCCACGAAAACATACGTACTATCCGTCCGCTTCGCGACGGTGTGATTGCCGACTTCTATGCTTGCGAGCAGATGATACGCGGACTGATCAAGATGGTGAACAACCGCAACCGTTTGTTTTCTCCTTCACTCCGTATGGTAATCGGTGTTCCTTCGGGCAGTACCGAAGTTGAGCTTCGTGCTGTGCGCGACTCTGCCGAGCATGCCGGTGGACGTGATGTCTATTTGATTTTTGAGCCTATGGCTGCCGCTATCGGCATCGGTATTGACGTGGAAGCTCCGGAAGGTAACATGATTGTTGATATAGGCGGTGGTTCTACGGAAATTGCCGTTATCTCTTTAGGAGGTATCGTTTCCAACAACTCCATCCGTATAGCCGGTGATGATCTGACTGCTGATATTCAGGAATACATGAGTCGCCAACATAATGTGAAAGTCAGCGAACGTATGGCCGAGCGTATTAAAATCAATGTAGGTGCTGCTCTGACCGAACTCGGTGAAGATGCTCCCGAAGATTATATCGTTCATGGTCCGAACCGTATTACGGCATTACCTATGGAAGTACCCGTATGCTATCAGGAAGTGGCGCACTGTCTGGAGAAGTCCATTTCCAAAATCGAGACGGCCATCTTGAGCGCATTGGAAAATACTCCTCCCGAATTGTATGCCGACATTGTACACAACGGCATCTATCTGGCTGGTGGAGGTGCTTTGCTCCGTGGACTTGACAAACGTCTGACAGATAAGATAAATATACCGTTCCACATAGCGGAAGACCCCTTGCACGCAGTAGCCAAAGGTACAGGCGTTGCATTGAAGAATGTTGACCGCTTCTCATTCTTGATGCGTTGACGGGTATATGCGAAATTTACTGAACTTCCTTATTAAATACAATTACTGGTTCCTCTTTCTGTTGTTAGAGGTTACCAGTTTTGTTTTATTATTCCGTTTCAATCATTACCAGCAGAGTGTTTATTTTACATCTGCCAACGGAATAGCGGGGAAGGTTTATGAAGTTTCGGGAGGCATCAGCTCATATTTTCATTTGAAGGCGGTCAATGAGGATTTGCTTGACCGCAATATGTTACTGGAACAAAAGGTGGCTTTTCTGGAGAAGACCTTGAAGGAAAAGGGGATGGATTCTGCCAGATTGTATAGTTTGGAAAGACTTGCTCCGGAGGAGTACTGTATCTTTAAAGCGAATGTTGTGAAGAACAGCCTGACGCGGGCAGATAATTACGTAACTCTTGACCGTGGCACGGCAGACGGGATTCGTCAGGAAATGGGAGTGGTGGATGCTAACGGCGTAGTGGGTATCGTGTATAAAACCTCTCCGCATTACTCGTTGGTAATCCCTTTGTTGAACAGCAAGTCCAGCATCAGTTGCAAGATTGTGGGTAGTGCCTACTTTGGCTATCTGAAGTGGGAAGGCGGGGATTCCCGTTTTGCTTATTTGAAGGATTTGCCTCGTCATGCCGAATTCAATCTGGGCGATACGGTGGTTACCAGCGGTTATTCTGCGGTATTTCCCGAAGGAGTGATGGTGGGCACTGTGGATGATATGTCCGATTCGCACGACGGACTTTCGTATCTGTTGAAGATTAAGCTGGCTACGGATTTCGGAAAAGTGAGCAGTGTGCGTGTCATTTCGCGGAACGGGCGGGAAGAACAAAAAACATTGGAAGCAAGGGAAGAAGAAAAATAATGGTTTTCAATTATTTGCATAAAATAGGGTGGTTTGTCGGTTTGCTGTTTTTGCAGGTGCTGATATTGAATAATGTGCATATCGCAGGATATGCGACCCCATTTCTGTATATCTATCTGATATTGAAATTTGAGTCGGATGTGTCTCGGAATACCTTGATGCTATGGGCTTTTTTCATGGGGTTGGCTGTCGATGTCTTTTCGGACACTCCGGGCATGAATGCGTCTGCCATAGTTTTACTGGCTTTTCTGCGTCCTGTTTTCCTCCGTTTGTTTGTTCCCCGTGACACGTTGGATTCCTTGGTTCCTTCAATTCGTGCGATGGGTATATTTCCTTTTCTGAAATATTTGATTGTCAGTGTCTTTGTACATCATGGAATACTGCTTGCCATCGAATTCTTCTCTTTTGCTCATATCGGCGTATTGTTGTTGAGGATTGTGGCAAGCACTTTGCTGACTGTGACGTGTATTATGGCTGTAGAAGGAATAAGAAAAAAATGATTTAGTGCTAAGTGATTAATTTGCATGGCAAAAGATTATATACTGGAAAAGCGGAAATATGTGATAGGCATGACGGCCGCCGTCATTGTCTTTATCTACATATTGCGCCTGTTCGACTTGCAGATCATGACAGATGATTACAAGAAGAATGCGGACAGTAATGCTTTTCTGAACAAAATACAATACCCCTCCCGGGGAGCAATTTATGACCGGAACGGCAAATTGCTGGTGTTCAACCAACCTGCTTATGATATTACTTTTGTGCCGCGTGAGGTGACACAACTGGATACGCTTGATCTGTGCCGTACGCTGAATATTACTTTGGAACAGTTCAGGAAGAGGATGAAGGATGTAAAGAACCGTTGGATGAATCCGGGTTACTCCAAATATACGCATCAGGTATTTATGACTCAATTATCTGCTGAGGAATGCGGAGTGTTTCAGGAAAAACTGTTCAAGTTTCCCGGCTTTTATATCCAGCGCCGTACCATCCGCCAATATACTTACAATTCTGCCGGTCACGCATTGGGTGATATCGGAGAAGTCTCCATGAAGGATATTGAAAATGATGATTACTATATCCGTGGCGATTATATCGGAAAGCAGGGAATTGAAAAATCTTATGAGAAATATCTCCGTGGTGAGAAAGGTGTTGAAATTCTGCTCCGTGATGCTCACGGACGTATTCAAGGTCACTATATGGATGGAAAGCTGGACCGGCCGGCTATTCCGGGGAAAAATCTTACTTTAGGTCTTGACATTGACTTGCAGATGCTGGGAGAACGGTTGCTGCAACATAAGATCGGTTCTATCGTGGCAATTGAGCCTGCTACCGGTGAGATATTGTGCATGGTGTCTTCACCCTCATTTGATCCCCACTTGATGATCGGACGTCAGCGTGGCAAGAATCACCGGGCATTACAGATGGACAAGCGGAAACCTTTACTCAACCGTGCCATAATGGGGGCTTATCCGCCGGGATCTACATTCAAGACTGCACAGGCATTGACGTTTCTGCAGGAAGGCATTATCCATGAAGATTACCCGGTTTTTCCTTGTTCTCATGGCTTCAGTTATGGAAATCTCCATGTGGGATGCCACGGACATGCCTCGCCGTTGCCTTTGGTTCCTGCTATTGCCACTTCATGTAATTCTTATTTCTGCTGGGGATTGTTCCGTATGTTTGGTGACAAGAAATATGGATCACCGCAAAATGCCATCACAGTGTGGAAAGATCACATGGTTTCGCAAGGCTTTGGTTATAAATTGGGTACTGATCTGCCCGGTGAGCAACGGGGATTGATCCCGAATGCGAAGTTTTATGACAAGGCATATCGCGGTTCATGGAACGGACTGACAGTCATCAGTATTGCCATCGGACAGGGAGAAATCCTTTCCACACCTTTGCAGATAGCCAACCTTTGCGCAACTATCGCCAATAGGGGACATTTTACGACTCCTCATATTGTGAAGGAAATACAGGATAATCGGTTGGACAGCCTTTATCGCTTTCCGCATTATCCCACTATAAAGCGTGAATATTATGATGAGGTGGTGAAAGGAATGCGTGCTGCCGTTACCGGAAGTACGGGTAGCGCCACCTGTCGCATGGTCGGTACTATTCTTCCCGGTGTAGAGGCGTGTGGTAAAACGGGAACGGCACAAAATAGGGGAAAAGACCATTCTGTCTTCATGGGGTTTGCGCCGATGGACAAGCCTAAGATAGCTATTGCAGTGTATGTGGAAAACGGTGGATTCGGAGCTGTCTATGGAGTTCCTATCGGTGCTATGATGATGGACCAGTATTTGCATGGAAAATTGTCTCCTGAGAATGAGGCACTGGCAGAAGAATTCAGTAATAGAGTGATACTCTATGGTGATGAGGAAAGATAATGAATTGTAAACTGTTAAATTGTAGGATGAGTTGGTGACAAGGAGAGATAGTATATGGAAATCGTTGGATTGGATGACGATTGTTGTTTACCTGATACTGATTGTATTTGGCTGGTTTAGTATTTGCGGGGCAAGTTATGACTATGGTGACCGTGATTTTCTGGATTTCTCTACTCGTGCCGGAAAGCAATTCGTTTGGATTATATGTTCTTTCGGATTGGGGTTTGTCTTGTTGATGCTTGATGATACTCTTTACGATATGTTTTCCTACCTTATATATATAGGGCTGATGCTATTGTTGGTGGTCACGATATTTATTGCGCCCGATACGAAAGGCTCTCGTTCATGGCTGATTCTGGGCCCTGTCAGTTTGCAGCCGGCTGAATTTGCCAAGTTTGCCACGGCATTGGCGCTTGCCAAATATATGAGTGCTTATTCATTTACGATGAAGAACTGGAAGCATGCGCTGATGCTGGCCTTTCTGATCCTTTTCCCTATGGTGCTGATTATCCTGCAACGGGAGACGGGTTCCGCGCTGGTATATTCCGCTTTTTTCCTGATGCTTTATCGAGAAGGGATGCCTGGAGTCGTCCTGTTTTCCGGCCTTTGTGCAATTGTATATTTTGTTGTGGGAATCCGTTTTGATACGGTGATGATTGCCGATACGCCTACGCCTATCGGAGAATTTGCGGTGTTGTTAATGGTCTTAATTTTCGCCGCAGGCATGGTTTGGGTATATAAGAAGAGATGGGGGCCTGTGCGTAATATACTATTTGGCTCATTGGGCATATTGTTCATAGCCTATCTGATTTCGGAACATGTGGCTCACTTTAATTTGGTATGGGTGCAGTGGGGGCTTTGTGCGGTTGTTATCGGCTATCTTATTTTCCTTTCCCTGAGCGAGCGCCATTTAAGTTATTTCCTGATAGGACTATTTGCCTTAGGTTCCATCGGCTTTCTCTATTCCAGTGATTATTTTTTTAATAAGGTGCTGGAGCCGCATCAGCAGATACGTATCAAGGTTGTATTGGGCATGGAGGAAGATTTGGCGGGCGCCGGTTACAATGTGAATCAGTCTAAGATTGCCATTGGCTCCGGTGGATTGACGGGTAAGGGCTTCCTGAACGGTACACAGACTAAATTGAAATATGTTCCCGAACAAGACACGGACTTTATTTTTTGTACCGTAGGTGAGGAAGAGGGCTTTATCGGCTCTGCCGCAGTATTGCTTTTATTCCTCATTCTGATATTGAGGCTAATAGCAGTTGCGGAACGGCAACCTTCTGCGTTTGGCAGGGTGTATGGTTATTCGGTGCTAAGTATTTTCTTGTTCCATTTGTTTATCAATGTTGGCATGGTGCTGGGATTGACGCCTGTAATTGGTATTCCTTTGCCCTTTTTCAGTTATGGTGGTTCTTCCCTTTGGGGCTTCACCATTTTGCTGTTTATTTTCCTGCGGATTGATGCAGGCAGAAACAGGAGGCTTTGACTTACCGGTACAGGGATCAGGGCTTTTCCAACTTGATTCCTATATCGTTGATTCCCTTCAGTTTTTCATCGGGTAAAGTGTAGGCTATTTTGAAGCGATAGATGCCGGCTTTCCCGATTCGGATATTTCCGGCTGGAAAGGAGGTCTGATATAAGCCGCCCCAACCGTCGCCTTTCCACACTCCCTCTTCGTTGGCCAGGGTGAATTGTAATGAGTCGGCCGGAGAGGTATGTTTGTCGGGATTGTCATAGCAAACGGATAAATTGATGTTTTGATAGGGATAGCTATTCCGGTTACGGATTTCCACGGATAATTTATAGTAAGTCAAAGAGTCTGTAACTTCTACATTGAAGCGGAGCGTATCTTTCCGTTGCCACCCTGCAGTGGGGAGAGATTGGAAAGTATGGTATATCTGCTGTTTGTTGCAGGCACTTAATACGCCGGCTACAAACAGCAGAATAATACTTTTCAGGTAGAATCTCTTATTCTTGAGAAGGCTTGTCATTGTTTGAGGACTTTTCTCCTTGAGGTCTGGGTTTGCTATTACGGGGCTTGCGGTTGCTGGTCCGTTGAGGCCTGTCTCCACCGCCTTGCTTTTGCTGGTCTTTCGGTCTTGGCTGCTCCCCCTGTCTGGATTGCTGGCTTCGTTTTGCTTCTTCTTGGGTAGCTTGTTCACCTTGTTTCTGGTCTTGAGGTTGAGGAGTGGGGCCATTACCCTGTATGCGGTTATTGTTGCTTTTCTTCCTTTTTCTATTCCGGTTTCCATTGCCGTTTTCACCGTTGCTTTCACCGTTATTTCTGCTTTTGCGGCCACGGTCAAAACGGGTGAGGCTCTCTTGTTCCAATAAATCCACGGGTTTCTTAGGTTCGGAACGGTGGGTCTCTTCCATGAGATTGTCCGGTTTGATGCCTCGTCTGTTCAGCCCGATAATTTCAAATGCACGTTTCCCGCTGATAGTGACAAGGTTTGCCGGAATGTTTTTGTCGGATGAATAGGTAATCTGGTTGCTCAGTATATCTGCTTTGAAGAAGAAGAAAGTACCATCTTTAGTTTCCAGTCCGATTTCTCTGGAAGGCAAGCGTTTTTGAGCTTCTACATAGCAATCTACCTCGTAGTTGAGGCAACATTTCAGTTTGGCGCATTGGCCGGCCAGTTTTTGGGGATTCAGTGAAATGTCCTGATAACGGGCGGCACTGGTGGATACCGATACAAAAGAAGTCATCCAGGTGGCACAGCATAATTCGCGTCCGCAAGGACCGATTCCACCGATTCGGCCGGCTTCCTGGCGAGCGCCGATTTGCTTCATCTCAATGCGTACATGGAAAGCGTCCGCCAGTACCTTGATGAGCTGACGGAAATCTACACGTTCATCGGCAATGTAATAGAAGATAGCTTTATTGCCGTCTCCCTGATACTCTACGTCTCCGATTTTCATGTTGAGATTGAGATTCAGGGCTATTTGGCGTGCGCGTATCATGGTAGAATGCTCGCGCCCCTTTGCTTCATTGTATTTATCCATATCTACCGGCTTTGCTTTACGGTAGATGCGCTTGATGTCAGCTTCCGGCTTGATATTGGCTTTTCGCATTTGCAATGGTACAAGGCGTCCTGTCAAGGTCACCACGCCGATGTCATGTCCGGGAGTAGCTTCTACAGCGACAATATCTCCGTTTTCAAGAGGTATTTTGTTGCTATTGCGATAATAGCCTTTGCGGGTGTTTTTGAACTGGACTTCCACCATATCACTCTCTTCGGTGTTGCCGGGGATGTCGGCAAGCCAGTCATAAGTATTCAGTTGCTTGTTTTGCCTGCCGCAACTTTTGCAGCAAAGGCCTCCGCTTCCGTTATGTAGTTTAAATTCCATTCTTATCTATTGTTTTAATAATACAATCATTTTCAGTGAAAAATCAAAGAATACCATGCGGGCATTAACGTTCTGCCCGATGTGTATTTGCGCTTCGCTCAATTCATCCATAATGTTCATGACATTTCTTTCGTTGATAAAAGGGGCGAATCGGGTGGCGAAGTTTTGTTCCGGCATGGTCATGTAGTTCATCTCTTTGCAATGCAGGTTGTATATGAAGTTTTCCCGTATCATGCGTTGGCAATATTCAAGGTAGTTTTTTTGCCGTTCGCGTCCAAGACCGGCTACTTGTTCGCTCCATTGTTTCATTTCCCGTATCTTGCGTTGGTAAGAAAGGCGCATCAGGCTGACAAAAAGATTGAAGAAGAGTTCATTTTCTTCATTCAGATGGATGGTTTCCAGTGCCTTGATGAAATTTCCGTTGGCAAGGTGGGCAATAGATTTGCTGTCTTGGGATTGCACTCCGAACTTCTGTTGCAAGGCCTCTGCTATGGCGGATTCTTCTATTTTGGGAATATTGAAGCGTTGTGTACGGCTGAGGATGGTAGGCAATATCATTTCCGGTGCTTCCGAAACCAGCAGGAATACGGTTTTTTCGGGAGGTTCTTCCAATAGCTTCAACAGTTTGT
The DNA here is from genome assembly GCF_000186225.1 of Bacteroides helcogenes P 36-108. Taxonomy (NCBI): domain Bacteria; kingdom Pseudomonadati; phylum Bacteroidota; class Bacteroidia; order Bacteroidales; family Bacteroidaceae; genus Bacteroides; species Bacteroides helcogenes. The sequence continues at coordinate 1,466,114 of NC_014933.1, forward strand.
TGGCGCATACCTGGTTCATTTTCTCCGGTTGCCATACGATAGTCACTTTATAACCGCCTTCGCTGGATTTCAGGCTCAGTTTCCGGATAATTTCATCACTTTCCTGAGCAAAGATCTGAGCTTGTTTGTTTTCGGCATCCATATCTTCCAGCCAGTGGTTGAGGTAGAAGTAGGACGAAGTCATCAATTGCTGTCTCCATTGAGGCAGAAAGTCGCTGCAGACAGATATCTTCGGACTTTTGGCCTTGTTCACGATGGGGAAAACGAAATGCACGTCCGGGTGTACAAGTTTGTTCCATTTTACACAAGAGGGGCAAGTGCCGCAAGCGTCTGTTTCCGTATGGTGGGGGCAACAGATATAACGGGCGTAAGCCAGCGCAAGTGGAAGTTTTCCTACTCCGGTGGGACCGCAGAAAAGTTGTGCATGTGGGATACGTCCTTCTTGCACTTCTTGTATCAGCCTTTGTTTGGCTGCTTCTTGTCCTATGATATTCTTAAAACTGAACAAAACAATTTGTTATTTAGTGGTTAATGCACAAAAAGCATCTTCTTTGGTTTAACAATTTAATAAATTTGTCGGGCCACTTCTTTAATGCTGTTTGTAGCTCCCACAGCATAGAAGTGCAGGCTTGGAATGCCGTGTGCCATAAGCTCTTTACATTGCTGTATGCACCATTCGATGCCTAATTGTTGTGCCTCCTCGTCGTTTTTACATTTCAAAGCTTCTTTGGTCAGTTCTTCCGGAAGATCGACCTTAAAAGTTTTGGGTATCATGCTGAGCTGAGATAGCTTCTTGAATGGCTTGATGCCTGGAATAATGGGAATGGTAATTCCTTCCTTACGGGCACGTTCCACAAAGTCAAAGTACTTACGGTTGTCGTAGAAAAGTTGGGTGACGGCATATTCGGCCCCTGCTTCCACCTTCTTCTTCAACCAATAGATATCTGTATTTATATTGGGGGCTTCTTCATGTTTTTCAGGATAGCAGGCCACGCCATAGGAGAACGGGGTGTTGGTTACTTTCATTTCGGAGCCGTCCACGAAAATTCCTTTATTGAAATTGTTGATCTGATCCTGTAATTCTATGGCATGATGGTAGCCGTTTCCTTCGGGAGTGAATACGGACTCATGTTTAGCTTTGTCACCCCGCAAAACAAGGAGGTCGGTAATTCCTAAGAATTGCAGGTCAAGCAATACATACTCTGTATCTTCACGGGTGAACCCGCTGCAAAGTATATGCGGGACCATGGTGATATTATATTTGTTCTGGATGGCGGCGGCTACGGCCACTGTGCCTGGGCGGCGGCGCAACCGGTTGCGTTGGAACAGCCCGTTTCCAAGGTCTTTATATACATATTCGCTACGGTGTGTGGTAATATTGATGTATTTGGGATCGAATTCCCGTAATGTATCTATGGTTTGATACAGCTTTTCGATTCCCGTACCTTTCAGTGGCGGCAATATTTCAAAAGAAAAAGCTGTTTTTTCGTTACTGTGTATCAGGTCGATTACTCTCATTTCTTTTTCGTTATCTTTGTCTAATTGGCAAAAATCTTGCACATTGGGAACAAAAATACGAAAAAGAAATGAGATATGTTGAAGCAGGTGCTATTATTCTTTTATACAGCGGATAGAAAGAGCTTTATAATAGTCTTTGCCAGTTGCCGAGGTCTGGTCTTTGAGGATTTCATTGCTCTGTCCCATAAAGAAAACTGTTTTTTCGGGTATCGTATTGCCGGTATAGTCCCAACTCCAGAATCCTGTCATTTTATACGCGTTGGCGTGATGGTCTCCAAACCACATTCCTGATGGATACACACTGAACATGGCCGTATTCGTAGCAGGCGTCACTACCCCTGTACCGTCGTCTGTTCCGGCAAATTTCCACTCTCCTGCTTTCAGCAAAGATGCGTTTCCCTTGATGTAAGTTGCCAGTTTATCCCAGTCATTTTCCGAAGGGATTTTCCATCCTTCAGGACTTAGTTCTTTTTCTTTTACCGCTTCCCCATTGTAAAAGTAGATGTCATAATCGGCAGGCTTGAAGTAGCCGGCGTCTTTCCCCAGTTCCGTCAGTTTTTCAATGGGGCTTCCATCCTGGTAAAAGATTGCGCATAAGTTCTTGCGCATCCAGTATTGTGTGCCTATTTTGATGACGGGGTATTCTTGCAGCCCTTCTCTGATGTCTCGTATAGTGTATTTTAGGACGTGGACATTGATTGGCGTTTCCGGCTTCTCCATGAGTACATTCCCTTTTCTGTCAAAGTAGATTTCATTGATGGCCTTGGAAGTGCCGGGACTATATGTGAATGTGTTTTCACCGCTGTTCCAGCAAATGGTTCCACCATTGACGGCTTCTTTGCTGTCGAGTAGCGACAGGATGGTTCCTTTGCTCAAGTCGGTTGTCTCATCTTCTTTTACCGGATAGCTGATGATGGCTTGGGAGGTCAGTTGGTCCGAAGTAAGGTATTCTTTGCAGATTTCGGCGATAGGCGTTCCCGCCGAATAGATCCGATATACATTTGATGCGGAGAAGGAGAGGACAGATATGTGTACGGCTGTGTAATCTTGGCTATTGTCCGTATTTTCTGTATATGTTTCTGCAGGCCATTCATTGATCGATCCGATAATGCCGTTCAAGGTGTTGCTTCCGGCTTTTATGGTAGCTATGTCTATCTCATATTGCACATTGCCATCTACTTTCTCCAATGCGGGTATTGCGCAACTGTATATCTGTCCGTTCCATTCTATTTGGAATGACTGTTTATCGTTGATTGATTGCGGTATGATGATGAATTCTTTTCCAGTCAGCCTGCCGTCTTCTATTTTCCAATTCCCTGCGGAAATGATGTCTGTTGACGCGCTGTGATTGCTGAAGGTTTCTGTCGTCAGATCGTATGTGGCTTGTGTGCAGAATCCGCAGGCTATGATTTCCGGATTACTCTCCAGCATGGCGTTTATGTCTTCATCCTTTTTAGGAGTGAGAGCGATTCTCACTTTGGAAAGCTTGTGGCTGTATGTCAGTTCTACCGCCTTGTCGCTGCTTGCTACTTTTTTTGCTTTGGCCGTGAGGAAGTCACTTTGTGAATACCCCTCACTGCTGCTTTGGTCTGTTTGTACAGATATAGCGATGGTGGAGTTACCGGTGGCGGCTCCTTGGGAGCGATAGGGGTAGTAACTGATGAAGTCCAATGCTGCGTCATCTCCTTCCGGATAGAATATACTTTTGGACGGGATGAGGGCATTGTTTTCTCCACAAGTCAGGCTCAGATTGTCGATATATCGTTTTCCGTCGATTTCCACTCCGTTCAGCATGGCATACAGACCTACCTTATCGCCTGTCTCGAACAAATTGTTGCTTGTTTTGGTTGAAGCTTTTTTTATTTTTATGGAGAACGTTATGGGAGTGTTCCCTTCTGTCGGTCCATCGTCACCTTCAATTTGGTTTACACAAGCTGTATTCCATAGGCCACAGCAAAAGAGTGTTGCGATGAACACTTTCTCTAAAAGCATGTTTTTCTTCATATTAATATGTTTTTAGGGGTGTTATTCCCCGGTTGTTCACAAAGGTACAGCATGTTAAAATAGATACTGTTTGTCAAAAAATGCGGGTAAATGTAGTTTTATATATTGATTCAGATACTATAAATCAGTAAAATCTTTTATAATTTATTTACTATACTTTGATTTTTTGCCTAACTTTACGGACTAAAATCGTAGATAGTAATAAGTTAAACCATAGATATAAACTCATGCCTTTAAATTTGCCTGATAAACTTCCTGCAATAGAATTGCTGAAAGAAGAGAATATATTTGTCATTGACACCTCCCGTGCAAGTCAGCAAGATATCCGTCCGTTGCGTATCGTGATTTTGAACCTCATGCCGTTGAAGATTACGACAGAAACGGATTTGGTTCGTCTGCTATCCAATACTCCGCTTCAGGTAGAGATTTCTTTTATGAAGATAAAGAGCCATACTTCCAAGAATACTCCGATAGAACACATGAAAACATTTTATACGGATTTTGAGAAAATGCGTGGCGAGAAATATGACGGTATGATCGTTACCGGTGCTCCGGTGGAGCAGATGGATTTTGAAGAGGTCACCTATTGGGATGAGATAACGGAGATTTTCAACTGGGCGCGTACCCATGTCACTTCTACCCTTTATATTTGTTGGGCGGCGCAGGCGGGGCTTTACCATCATTATGGTGTGCCTAAGCATGCTCTTGACAAGAAGATGTTCGGTATTTTCGAGCATCGTCCTCTGCTTCCCTTGCATCCCATTTTCCGTGGATTCGATGATACGTTTTATGTTCCTCATAGCCGCCATACGGAGGTCCGGAGAGAAGATATCCTGAAGGTTCCGGAGCTTACGTTGCTTTCCGAGTCGGAGGATGCCGGAGTGTATATGGTGGTGGCCCGCGGTGGACGCGAGTTCTTTGTGACCGGACATTCGGAATATTCTCCATTGACGCTCGACACTGAATACCGCCGTGATTTAGGCAAAGGATTGCCCATTGAACTGCCCCGTAACTATTATGTAGGCGATAATCCGGACAAGGGGGTGCGGGTTCGCTGGCGTGCGCATGCCAATCTGTTGTTCTCCAACTGGCTGAACTACTTTGTATATCAGGAGACACCCTATAATATTGAGGATATCGGGTAATTGGGTTTAAGTGATAACGCAGGGTGATAAAGAGTGATAGAGAAGTGATGAAACAAAGAAAAATAGAACTGCTGGCCCCAGCCAGGAATCTGGAATGTGGTATTGAAGCCGTGAATCATGGAGCCGACGCCGTATATATCGGTGCGCCTAAATTCGGCGCGCGTGCTGCCGCCGTCAATTCTTCGGAAGACATTGCCGCCTTGGTGAAATATGCTCATCTGTATAATGTCCGTATTTATGTCACAGTCAATACAATTCTGAAAGAAGAGGAACTGGCGGAGACGGAGAAGATGATTTGGGAATTGTATCGCATCGGTGTGGATGCCCTGATTGTTCAGGACATGGGCATCACACGTCTGAATTTGCCGCCCATTCCGTTGCATGGCAGTACGCAGATGGATAACCGCACTCCTGAAAAAGTGCGGTTCTTGTCCGATGTCGGTTTCCGCCAGGTGGTGCTGGCGCGTGAGCTGTCTCTGCGGGAGATACGTCGTATTCATGAAGTCTGTCCCGACGTGCCGCTTGAGGTCTTTGTACACGGGGCACTCTGCGTCAGTTACAGCGGTCAGTGCTATGCCAGTCAGGCTTGTTTCGGGAGGAGCGCCAACCGGGGAGAGTGCGCGCAGTTCTGTCGTTTGCCGTTCAGCCTGACAGACTCTGACGGCAAGACGATTGTGCATGAGAAGCATTTGCTATCTTTGAAGGACATGAACAGGAGCGAGGCTCTGGAAGAACTGTTGGATGCGGGGGTGACTTCCTTGAAGATAGAGGGCCGTTTGAAAGACGTGTCTTATGTGAAGAATGTGACGGCGGCATATCGTCAGAAGTTGGATGCGGTATTTGCGCGTCGCAAAGAATATGTCCGTGCCTCTTCGGGTGCTTGCCGTTTCGGCTTCAAGCCCCAGTTGGACAAGAGCTTCAGCCGTGGTTTTACTCACTATTTTCTGGAAGGCAGAGAACAGGATATAGCTTCGTTCGACACTCCCAAGTCTTTGGGAGAGGAAATGGGGAATATGAAGGAGCAACGGGGCAATTATCTTACCGTGGCCGGAGTAAAGCCTTTTCACAATGGAGACGGTGTTTGTTTTCTGGATGAACAGGGACGTCTGCAAGGTTTCCGTATTAACCGGGTGGACGGCAACAAACTTTATCCGGCGGGTGAAATGCCCCGCATCAAACCACGCACCCGCCTTTACCGCAATTTTGACCAGGAGTTTGAACGTGTCCTTGCCCGGCGGTCATCCGAACGTAAAATAGGTATTTCTCTGGATTTGTCGGAAACGGCTTTCGGTTTTGTCCTGTCTGCATCCGATGAGAATGGTAACCGGGTTACCCTCTCTTTTCCTTATCCTAAGGAGCCGGCGCGTACGCCGCAGCAGGATAACCTGATGACTCAGTTAAGCAAGCTGGGCAATACGCCTTTTGAACTGATGGCTTTGCCGAAAGGCGCTGCCGGAGTTGCGATTCATCTATCCGGCAATTGGTTTATCCCGGCTTCTGTTGTGACGGATTGGCGTCGGCAGGTTCTTGATAAACTGGTGGCGGCCCGTCGCATTGCTTATCGTCGCGAAACGGCTGTATGGAAACCTACCGGCCATGCTTTCCCCGTCCCTTCACTGACATATCTGGGGAATGTAATGAACAGTGCCGCCCGCAGCTTCTATCTGGAGCATGGGGTGCAGACCGTAGCGCCTGCCTATGAAAAGCAGGCTGTACCTGCCGCAGTCCTTATGTTCTGCAAGCATTGCCTGCGTTACAGCATGGGTTGGTGTCCTGTCCATCAGAAAGACCGTTCTCCCTACCGGGAGCCTTATTTCCTGGTAGGTACGGACGGTAAGCGGTTCCGCTTAGACTTTGATTGCAAAAACTGTCAAATGAAAGTGTATGGAAATGAAGAATGATGAATTGAGAATGAAGCATTCCCTATGCTCCTTGCGCATCCTTTTATTTTTCGTTCTGTTTTCTGTCTTCTTCTCTCTGGTTTCGTGCCATTATCCCCGTCCCGATCTGGAAGATGAAGCCCTGAACCGGAAGACACGTGATTCGCTCACGTATCTGTATGAACGGCATTATACGTGGAATACGAATCTGGAGGTGCATGCCGATTCCGTGAATCTGGCCTGCCTGCCTGTGAAAGATTGCTATAACATGCTCCGTCGGGGAGATCGTGTGGTGGTGGCCGAGTTTGCCATTCACCCTAAAGACAGCGTGGATAGCGTGTGGGTAAAACTGGCACATTCGCAGGAGATACAGGGCTGGTTGAGGGAATCGGAGATGATGCGTGCCTTTGTGCCGACAGACAGCATTTCGCAGTCCATCTATCTGTTCAGCGACACGCACGCCTCTTATTTCATCGTGGTTTTTGCCTTGTTTGTGGCTGTATGGCTTTTCCGCGCATTCCGCCGCAAGCAGTTGAGGATGGTTTACTTCAATGATATAGACAGCGTTTATCCGTTGTTGCTGTGTTTGCTGATGGCGTTCAGTGCCACGGTTTATGAGTCGATGCAGGTGTTTGTGCCCGAAACGTGGCAGCATTTCTACTTCAATCCCACATTGTCACCTTTCAAGGTTCCGCTTGTCCTCTCCGTATTTCTGATGAGCCTTTGGCTGTTTGTTGTCGTACTGTTGGCGGTGCTCGATGATTTGTTCCGTCAGTTGTCTCCCGCTGCGGCGGTATTCTACCTGTTGGGGTTGGCTTCCTGCTGCATCTTCTGTTATTTCTTCTTTATCCTGACTACGCATATCTATGTGGGATATATGTTCTTTGCTGCATTTCTGTGGATATTCCTGAAGAAGCTGAAGGCGTCACTGGCGTCTTCCCGTTATCGCTGCGGCAAGTGCGGACAGAAGATAAAGGCAAAAGGCATCTGTCCGCATTGCGGAGCTATCAATGAATAATGTATTGCTTATCAATGTATTGCCAACAGGCTGGCAAGGTGCTGCCAACAGTAGTCTTTCACTCTATGCTATCTTATTCTCCGGCTTGCCGGGATTGGTTCAGAACCTGCAACGCAATTCTACACCTGCCTGAATGGGGCGTCCTTTCTGCATGATTCCGTTTCCCATACTTTCGAAGTAGAAGGCGGTGTAGCCCTTATCCAATGCGTTGCGCACCCAGAAGTCAATCTGCCCGTTTCCTTTCTGAAAGCTGACACATCCGTTCAAGGTTCCGTAGAAGGCTTGAGAAGCATTGTTGGCCTCGGTCCAGTAGATGCGTCCTGCACCGGTGTAGTTGGCATCAAGCAGGATGCGGTTCAGCAGATGCCCGGGCTTGATGCGGAAGATGTATTGGCCGCCTATGTTCAGCGTATGCTTGGGTACAAAGGGCACGTAATTGCCGTTGTAACTTATTGACTGTAATTCTCCATCTGCTTTAGTGTTGGTGATGTAATCCTTGAAAGTGGCATGCGTGTAGCCATAACCGGCGTTCAAGGTAAGCGCGTCGGTCACCGCCGCGCGCAGGCTTGCTTCTGTCCCGTAGCTGCGGCTTTTCCCGGCATTTACGGTGATTCTTCCCAAACCGCTTTCGGCAAATTTGGCTATCTGCTGGTTGCGGGTATCCATGTAAAAGGCTGAGATGTCGGCCAGCAGGCGGCCTTTCCACAATGTGAGGTGCGTGCCGGCTTCGTAGTTCCATGTATATTCGGGCTTGTAACGGGTGGCTTCGCTCACTTCCGGCAGGCCGGTGTCTTTCATCTTTTCTATCATGGCGCTCATGCTGCTGAATTTGGGATCGGCGGCAATGGCATCCATCATGGAGTTCTTCAGCATTCCGGTCACGAGGTCGGAGAACATCTGTATGTTGTAGCCTCCCGAACGATAGCCGCGGGCCACGGTGACATATACATTGTTTCCTTTCTTCCATTCGTATTGCAGGGCGAATTTAGGCAGTAGTTGCACGTAGTCCGTAGATTCCTTTCCCCTGTATGCGGCGTTTGCTTGCAGGTTGTTGCTTTCAAGGGTCATGGGCGGCATCTTCATGGCTAAGGAGAAGTTGAAGTCCGTGGCATCCGAGGCGGAATTGTAGTCCATCTTTATCTTCTCGTAATCCAGACGCAAGCCTATGGTTGCCGACAGGCCTCTTACCAGCAGGTCATTGAAGGTGGATTGGTGAAAGAGTGCGCCACTCAGGGTCGGCGTGTCGAAACTGCCGCCTATGCGCAGGCTTTCGTTATTGATGCCCAGATGCATGGCTGGAGCTCCCGGCCTGGAGGCAAGTCCGTCGAAGACATTGTTCACATTACCCTCTATCACACTGCCGATGCCTTCTTTGTGGAACACTACCGGTCCATCGGTATGCATCCATTGGTAGAAGCCGAAGGCTCCCGTGGTCCATTGCCAGCGTCTTCCGGGCTTCGATTTCAGTACGATCTCCTCGCTGAGTGTGTTCATCTTTTGTTTCTGCTCGATGTTGAAGATGCTGGCGGGCGTGAAGTCCTGATCCATGAACATGCGGTCTTTCAGGAACTGATAGCCGGTGACGGCGCTCAAAATGAAATTCCGTGCCTGATATTCAATATTCAGCCCGGCATTCAGCAGGTTGCGGTAATAACTGCTTCTTTCGTTGTTGGCTATCTTGCCGATATAGGGTTTCAACGCTTCGCTTTGTTTTTCCGCATTCAGGCTTCCCATATAGAAATAGGGGTATCCTCCCTGATCGCTGTATTCATAGTTGACGTTCAAGTCCACCTTCCAGTTGTCCGAAGGCAGATAGATACCGCGGAAACGCCCGCCTACTGCCTGACCCTTATCTACCTTTTCATTGTTTCTCGCCGCATTGCGGAAAAATCCGCCTTGGTAGTCATAGAAGCCTCCGGTGGAGAATGCGAAACGGCTCGATACCCTGTGATAGTGGGTAAGGGAGGTGTTATAGGCATTGTGTGTGCCTGCACCTATGCGGAAGTCTGTTCCCTGATAACTGAAAGGCGACTTGGTGTGTATCTTGATCAGTCCGCCCATTGCGTTGCGGCCGTACAGCGTACCCTGCGGCCCTCTCAGTACATCGATGCGCTCTATGTCCGAGTAATTGAAGTCGAATGCGGATTTGTCTATATAAGGGATGTTATCCACATACAGTCCTACGGAAGGGGTGTTGATGCGTGAACCGATGCCGCGGATATAAACAGCGGAAGTGAGACGCGAACCGTAATCGGGGATAAACATATTGGGCACAAGCGCTGTGAGGCTTTTGATAGAATTTACCTGAGCCGCCTGCATGTCCCGTTGTGAGAGCAGGGTGACGGCGGTAGGCTGCTCGCGCAATTTCCGGTTCTCTTTAGGAGCCGCGATGACGAGAATTTCTTCTACATCCACTACTTTGAGTGTATCAACCTTTTCTGCAAGGATATTTCCGGTTGCCAATAGCGTTAAAGCCAAGGCAACAAATTTATGTTTGTTCATAAGCTGTATTGTTTCGCCTGCAAAGTAACGGGAATTCTTTGGGACTGGCAATCCTCATTTATGAGGATGGTGGCGGTAGGTCTGTATGCGGTTTAAATTCTGTCCGCTTCCACGTATCCGTGCATTATTGCATAGATGGTAAGTCCCGATACGGATTTTATTCCGAGTTTCTCCGTGATGTTTTTGCGGTGTGAAATGACGGTGGTCAGGCTGATATTCAGTTTGTCTGCAATCTCTTTGTTGATGAATCCTTTGGTGACAAGTACCAGCACTTCTATTTCGCGGGCTGAAAGCTCGTGTCCGCAGTCCGTATTGGAAGGAGATTCCGGATGCCCGTGTGGTTGCTTTCCCGGATGTCCGTGCTGATGTCCGTACCGGTGCAGTTGCAGTATATTCTTTATCAGGCTTTTTTCATCCTGATAAATATTCAGGGTAGGTACTCCCGAAAGCTGGGGGCGGTTGTCTCCGCCTGCCAGTACAATGGTCTTGGGTTTCCGTTCCAGAAAGAAGGCGGTATGCTCAAAGTAAATCTGGGATGAGATGAAATAATGGGCATACATGTCGGGAGTGTCATCCACCAACTCTGCGAAAGAATGGAAGGTCCGGATGGTGGCCATTGGTATAATTTCTTCCAGAAGACTTTCCAGTCCCATGCATGTCAGTATGTTCGGCTCTACAATTGCTATTTCAGGCATAGTCATTGGCTTGTTTTCGATTCTCCGTTATTTAATATATAGTCGGGCGGCATCGGCGCATCTTTCTCCGTCCATGCCCGCCGAAACGATGCCTCCTGCATATCCGGCCCCTTCTCCGCAGGGGAACAGTCCTTTTATGCGGATGTGCTGCAACGTCTCTTTGTCTCTGATTATGCGAACCGGCGCCGATGTGCGTGTTTCAACTCCTATCATCACTGCTTCGTTTGTCAGGAATCCGTGGCTGTACTTGCCGAATTGAAGGAAGGCTTTTCCTAATCTGTCTGCTATGAAGGGAGGCATCCAGAAATGCAGGGGAGAAGATACCAGTCCCGGAGCGTATGAACTTTCCGGCAGATCATAGCTGAGTTTCTTTTTGGTAAAATCCGTCATCCGCTGTGCCGGTGCGGTTTGCTTCATGTTGCCTTGCTGCCAGCACAGCCGTTCAAGGGATTCTTGGAGGCGCATCATGCTTAATGATGAATGATGAGTATCTTCGCCGTGCGGCGATTCATCATTCATCATTGATAGTCCATTGTTATTTAAGTCTTCCGGCCGGAGCTCTACCACCATTCCGCTGTTGCTCCAACGAGATCCTCGGTTGCTGGGGCTCATGCCGTTGACTACGATTTGTTGAGGACCGCTGGCGGCAGGCACGACAAAGCCTCCCGGACACATACAGAAACTATATACACCTCTTCCTTCTACTTGGTTCACGAAACTGTATTCGGCGGTAGGCAGAAATTTACCCCTGCCGTTCCGATTGTGGTATTGTATCTGGTCTATCAATTCTGCCGGATGTTCCAGACGCACGCCTACCGCGATTCCTTTCGCCTCAATCTCCACGTGGTTGGCGGCAAGCCAACGGTACACATCCCTGGCGGAATGGCCGGTGGCGAGTATCACCGGGCCGAGGAATGTTTTCCCGGTATTGGTTTCAATGCCTTTCACTTCGTCTCCTTCGATAATCAGCACGTCCATACGGGTTTCAAAGTGTACTTCTCCGCCACATTCGATGATAGTGTTGCGCATATTCTCGATGACGCGCGGCAGCTTGTCTGTACCTATATGCGGATGCGCATCCACCAGTATGGAGGTTGAGGCTCCGTGCTGGCAGAATACGTTCAGTATCTTATCGGCATTTCCCCGTTTTTTGCTGCGGGTATATAGCTTTCCATCCGAGTAGGCGCCTGCACCCCCTTCTCCGAAACTGTAATTGGATTCCGGATTGACAGTCTGCTGTCGTCCTATCTGTGCAAGGTCTTTTTTTCGTTCGCGCACGTCTTTGCCACGTTCCACAATGACGGGGCGCAATCCGAGCTCAATGAGGCGTAAGGCTGCAAACAATCCTCCCGGGCCCGCGCCAACCACAATGACCTGTGGTTTTCCTTCCACATTATTATATAAGGTGCGTTGGTAGCTATCATCCTGTGGCATCTCATTCAGGTAGATGCGTACGGTCAGATTCACGAACACGGTTCGTTGCCGGGCGTCGATGCTTCGTTTCAGGATGCGCGTGCCCATAATCTCACGTGCATTCAGACCTTTCTCTTGTACCAGATACTCTTTCAGCCGTTGTTCGTTTGTCGCAGTTTCGGGCAGAACTCTGAGGGTATATTCTTGTATCATGCTATCCGAATAATGTACGGAATGCTTCTTCCACTTTCCGTACGGGTATTAATTCTATTCTTGTCTTTTTTGCATTGAGCCCTTGCATGTTGTACTTGGGCAATATGAAGCGTTTGAATCCAAGTTTCTCCGCTTCCCCGATGCGCTGCTCAATGCGGTTTACCGGGCGTATTTCTCCTGACAGGCCGATTTCACCTGCCATGCAGACTTCCGGTTCTATGGCAGTGTCCATGTTGCTGGACAGGATGGCGCTGATTACAGCGAGGTCTATGGCGGGGTCATTCACTTTCAGACCTCCGGCTATATTGAGAAATACGTCTTTTTGCGCCAGTTTGAAGCCGACCCGTTTTTCCAGTACGGCCAGCAGCATATTCATGCGCCGGATGTCAAATCCTGTGGCAGAGCGTTGCGGATTGCCATACACGGCGCTGCTCACCAATGCCTGTGTTTCGATGAGGAAAGGTCTGACGCCTTCTATGGCCGAAGCGATGGCTATTCCACTCATGCCCTCGTGGTCTTGACTCAAAAGTAATTCCGAGGGATTGTTTACTTGCCGTAGTCCGTCCTGGCGCATTTCGTAGATGCCCAATTCCGCCGTACTGCCAAAACGGTTCTTGATGCTGCGGAGTATGCGGTACATATAATGTTGATCTCCTTCGAACTGGAGTACGGTGTCCACAATGTGTTCCAGAACTTTCGGGCCGGCTATGCTGCCTTCCTTGTTGATGTGTCCTATCAGAATGACGGCTGTGTGTGTTTCTTTTGCAAAGCGCAGTATGGAGGCGGAGCACTCTCGTATCTGGGCGATGCTTCCAGGGGAAGATTCGAGTGTTTCGGTTGAGATAGTCTGTATGGAGTCTATGATTACAAGATCCGGACGTGTGTTTTTTATGTGTACATAGATTTGTTCCAGAGAAGTTTCACAGACGATGAGACAGTCACCGGGTGTATTTGTCAACCGGTCGGCGCGCAGTTTCAGTTGGCGTGCACTTTCTTCACCTGAGATATAGAGTATCCGCTTTTCCGGCATCTGCAATACAGTCTGCAATACCAGGGTCGATTTACCTATGCCCGGTTCGCCCCCTATCAATACGAGAGAGCCTTGTACCAGTCCTCCTCCCAACACCCTGTTCAGTTCGGTATCATGGAGATCGATGCGCGGTTCGTCACCGGCTGCTATCTCATTCAGGGTAACCGGTCTGGCTTTAGTCGTTTCTATGCCGGAGACGGGACGCTTGTTTACGGTTTCTTTCCGTATCACTTCTTCCACGTATGTATTCCATTCTCCGCACGACGGGCATTTGCCTACCCATTTGGGAGATTCTTGTCCGCAGTTACTGCACACATAAACAGTTTTTTCTTTTGCCATAAGAAGAACTTGCTTTAAAATAATTGCCCAAAGGTACAATTTTTCAGCTCAGGGGCAGCAGGATGGTGCATAGTTTTCGGATATTATACCGTAATTTCTCCCGCAAGCGGGCGGCTCATCAGTTCGCGTACTTTGGCCGGGGAATAATCGTGTCCCAAAAGAAACATAAGTTTGGTTACGGCAGACTCCGTTGTGCTGTCATATCCACAAACGATTCCTGCCTGCATCAGTTGGTAACCGGTTTCGTAGCGTTCCATTTCAACAGTACCCGAACTGCATTGGGTGACATTGACAATGACAATGCCCTGCTCGCAAGCATCGTGCAGACGTTGCAGGAACCATGTTTTGCGGGGGGCGTTTCCGGAGCCATAAGTCTCAAGGACGACCGCTTTTAAGCCTTTGGTGGAAAGAACGGCCTCTATCACATTCTCCTGAATGCCGGGAAAGAGCTTTAGTACAGCGATGTTGGTGTCCAGCAGATAATGCGGCTTCAACTCGTTGCGGTTGCCATGTACCTGAATTTGCACATTATTATATTTAATATGTATGCCGGCCGATGCGAGTACCGGGTAGTTGAATGAACGGAAGGCATTGAAGTTCTCTGCATTCATCTTGGTGGTACGGTTGCCGCGCATCAGGTGGTTTTCGAAGAAGATGCAAACTTCCGGAACGATGGGCTGTCCGTTGGAACGGCAGGCAGTGGCTATCTCGATACTGGTCAGCAGGTTCTCTTTACCATCCGTGCGCAGCACGCCGATGGGCAATTGGGAACCGGTGAGGATGACGGGCTTGCTCAAACCTTCGAGCATAAAACTGAGAGCTGAGGCTGTGTAGGCCATTGTATCTGTGCCGTGCAGGATAACGAAACCGGTATATCGGTTGTAGTTGTCACTGATAACGCGTACCAGCTTGCGCCATGCTTCCGGATCCATGTCAGACGAGTCCATGGGCGGATCGAACTGATAGGTATCAATACGGAATGTAAACCTTTGGAGTTCGGGCACATGCTTTTGCAGTTGCTCGAAGTTGAAATTTTCCAAAGCACCGGTTTCGGCATTCTCTATCATACCGATGGTTCCACCGGTGTAGATTAGCAAAACGGAAGTATTATCAGGGCTCATACGTACTTTTCTTTCATGATTACCATGCAAATATAGTGATATATATTTAAGTTGGTAACAAAATGTAAGAAAAGAATGAAGAACTTCATGCAAATGGAGTGTATAAAGTGTGAAAATGTAAGTTGAGGAATACGCAGATTTCTTGCCTCTTTAGTGCCTTTCTGTATTTTTATCGCAAAAAAGTCGCAATAAGTGATAGATTGAATGTTTTTATTGTTACTTTTGCAACACTTATCAGAAACGATAGAAACAAGAGACAATGAACAAGTGCTATCAACATACAGTCACATCCATGTGCACCATGACCCTTAGGGGTTAAGGATAGTATTTTGTGTTTCTACGTGTTACACCATTTTCAAAAGCAGTTTTTATTTAATTAAAGTCAACGCAGGCTATGACGCTTGCTTCCGACACATTGTATCAACCACCTCAACAATATAAGGAGAAAATGAAAGTATTAAAGTTCGGCGGTTCATCCGTAGGAACCGCAAGTAGTATCTTGAGCGTAAAAAAAATAGTAGAAGCAGTAAACGAACCGGTGATTGTGGTAGTATCCGCATTGGGTGGCATCACAGACAAACTGATTAACACCTCCAAGATGGCATCAGTCGGAGATGCTTCTTACGAAAATGAATTCCGCGAGATTGTTTACCGTCATGTAGAAATGATTAAAGAAGTGATTCCGGCAGGTGAAGCTCAAGTGGCTTTGCAGCGCCAGGTAGGTGAGTTGCTCAATGAGCTGAAAGATATTTTTCAGGGCATCTATTTGATTAAGGATCTTTCGCAAAAGACTTCCGACACAATTGTGAGTTATGGTGAGCGTTTGTCGTCTATCATTGCGGCGCAGTTGACAGGGGCGGAGTGGTTTGATTCACGCAAGTTTATCAAAACAGAGAGAAAACACTCCAAGCATGTGCTTGATGTAGAACTGACTAATACGTTGGTATGCGAAACATTCGGCAATCTGCCTGAACGCACGCTGGTTCCGGGTTTTATTTCTACGGATAAGGTGACGGGGGATGTGACGAATTTGGGGAGAGGCGGTTCAGATTATACCGCCGCTATTATTGCTGCCGCACTGGATGCCGACTGTTTGGAAATATGGACAGATGTGGACGGCTTTATGACTGCCGATCCACGTGTGATTTCTACGGCATATACCATCAGTGAACTTAGCTACGTGGAAGCTACGGAACTTTGTAACTTTGGTGCGAAAGTAGTCTATCCGCCAACGATTTATCCTGTTTGCCATAAGAATATCCCCATTCTCGTAAAAAATACATTCAATCCCGAAGGTGCGGGAACCGTGATCAAACAAGAGGTTTCCAATCCGGAATGCAAGGCTATCAAGGGAATCTCATCCATCAATGATACAAGCCTGATTACGGTGCAGGGTCTGGGCATGGTAGGTGTTATCGGTGTGAACTATCGCATATTCAAGGCACTGGCAAAGAACGGCATCAGTGTGTTCCTTGTGTCGCAGGCTTCCTCGGAGAATTCAACTTCCATCGGCGTGCGCAATGCGGATGCCGATCTGGCCTGCGAGGTGCTGAATGAAGAATTTGCCAAGGAAATAGAGATGGGAGAAATTTCACCTATTCAGGCTGAAAAGAATCTTGCCACGGTGGCCATCGTGGGTGAAAATATGAAGCATACGCCGGGCATTGCGGGCAAGCTGTTCGGTACATTGGGGCGTAATGGCATCAATGTGATAGCTTGTGCGCAGGGTGCTTCGGAAACTAATATCTCGTTTGTGATAGATAGCAGGTCATTGCGTAAATCACTGAACGTCATTCATGACTCTTTCTTCTTGTCGGAATATCAGGTCTTGAACCTCTTTATTTGTGGCATCGGTACGGTGGGCGGCAGTTTGATAGAACAGATTCACTGTCAACGCCAGAAATTGATGCAGGAGAACGGGTTGCAGTTGAATGTCGTAGGCATAGCCGATGCGTCCAAGGCAATGTTCGGCCGTGAAGGTTTTGATTTGGGGAATTTTCGCGAGGAGTTGAAGAAAAAAGGGAAAGACAGTTCCTTAGAGATATTGCGTGACGAAATTATCGGTATGAATATCTTTAATTCTGTGTTTGTTGACTGTACGGCAAGCGCAGGCGTGGCCTCGCTTTATAAGGATTTGCTGCAACACAATGTATCTGTAGTAGCTGCCAACAAGATTGCTGCTTCTTCGGAATATGATAATTATCGCGAACTGAAACAGATTGCTCGCCAGCGTGGTGTGAAGTATCTGTTTGAAACGAATGTAGGTGCAGGTCTTCCTATTATTAATACAATTAATGACCTCATCCATAGCGGTGACAAGATATTGAAGATTGAAGCTGTGTTGAGTGGTACTCTGAATTATATCTTCAACAAGATCAGTGCAGACATTCCTTTCAGCAAGACTATCAAGATGGCACAGGAAGAACGCTATTCCGAACCCGATCCGCGTATCGACCTTAGTGGTAAGGATGTAATCCGCAAACTCGTGATCCTGGCGCGTGAAGCAGGTTATCGTTTGGAACAGAGCGATGTGGAAAAGAACCTCTTTGTGCCTGATGATTTCTTTGAAGGTTCACTGGAAGACTTCTGGAAGAAAGTACCAAGCCTTGATGCCGATTTCGAAGCACGACGCAAAGTATTGGAAGCCGAGAATAAACATTGGCGTTTCGTTGCGAAGCTGGAAAACGGTAAAGCATCTGTAGGTTTGCAGGAAGTAGGTTCCAACCATCCGTTCTACGGCTTGGAAGGTAGCAACAACATTATCCTATTGACTACCGAACGTTATAAGGAATATCCGATGATGATACAAGGCTATGGCGCCGGTGCGGGTGTAACAGCTGCGGGTGTCTTTGCGGATATTATGAGTATAGCAAACGTTTAAAGATTGATGATTTATGAAACACATCATTATACTGGGTGACGGTATGGCTGACTGGCCTGTAAAGGCCTTGGGCAACAAGACTTTGTTGCAAGCTACCGATACGCCTTATATGGATAAACTGGCACGAATGGGACGCACGGGACGGTTGATGACTGTTGCCGATGGATTTCATCCGGGCAGTGAGGTGGCGAATATGTCCGTTCTGGGCTATGATCTGCCGAAAGTATATGAAGGTCGCGGTCCATTGGAAGCGGCAAGTATTGGTGTGGATTTGCAGCCGGGCGAAATGGCGATGCGTTGCAACATAATCTGCATTGAAGAAGATAACATCAAGAATCATTCTGCCGGACATATCACCACTGAAGAGGCGGATGTGCTGGTGAAATATCTGCAAGAACAATTGGGGGATGAACGTGTACGTTTCTATACGGGGGTCCAATACCGTCATTTGTTAGTGATAAAGGGTGGAGACAAGCGTATTGATTGCACACCGCCGCACGATGTTCCTTTAAAACCTTTCCGTCCATTAATGGTGAAACCGATGGTGGGAACTGAGAACATTACCACGCCCGAAGGCCAAGCTGACTTGACTCCTCAAGAGACTGCCGACCTTGTTAACGATTTAATCCTGCGTTCGCAGGTAATCTTGCAGAACCATCCTATCAACCAAAAGCGTATGGCCGAAGGTAAAGACCCAGCCAATAGCATTTGGCCGTGGAGTCCCGGTTATCGTCCGCAGATGGAACGCCTTGCCGATAAGTTCCCGCAAGTGAAACGGGGTGCTGTGATTTCCGCAGTCGATTTGATTAATGGCATCGGTTATTATGCCGGATTGCGTCGCCTCACCGTAGAAGGTGCTACCGGATTGTACGATACTAACTATGAAAATAAAGTCGCTGCCGCTTTGGATGCATTGAAAACGGATGATTTTGTTTATCTGCATATCGAAGCAAGTGATGAGGCTGGTCATGAAGGGAATATCCCTTTAAAAATCCTGACGATTGAAAACTTGGATAGTCGTGCTGTAGGTCCTATCTATGAAGCAGTGAAAGACTGGGACGAGCCTGTAGCCATTGCTGTGCTGCCCGATCATCCTACACCTTGCGAGCTTCGTACACATACCTCCGAACCTGTCCCATTCCTGATTTGGTATCCGGGTATTGAGCCGGACGAAGTGCAAACCTTTGATGAAGTAGCCGCCTGCAATGGCAGTTACGGATTGATGAAAGAAGATGAGTTTATTAATGAATTTATGAAATAACCCTTATGAAATACTATAGTACCAACAAACAAGCCCCCGAAGCTACCCTTGAAGAAGCGGTAGTACGCGGACTTGCCGCAGACAAAGGACTTTTCATGCCCTTTACCATCAAACCGTTGCCGCAGGAGTTCTACGACAGCATCGACACACTCAGTTTTCAGGAAATAGCCTACCGGGTAGCCGATGCTTTCTTTGGAGAAGATGTTCCGGCTGATGTGCTGAAACAGATTGTGTATGATACGTTGAGTTTCGACATTCCTTTGGTACAGGTTACAGAGAATATTTATTCCTTGGAACTGTTCCACGGTCCTACGCTTGCCTTTAAGGATGTGGGTGGTCGCTTTATGGCTCGTCTACTGGGCTACTTCATCCGCAAAGAAGGGAAAAAGCAGGTGAATGTACTGGTAGCCACTTCCGGTGATACGGGAAGTGCCGTAGCTAATGGCTTTCTGGGTGTGGAAGGTATTCATGTATATGTGCTTTATCCGAAAGGCAAAGTCAGCGAAATACAAGAAAAACAGTTCACTACTTTAGGGCAGAACATTACCGCCCTCGAAATAGATGGTACATTTGATGATTGCCAAGCTTTGGTAAAAGCCGCTTTCATGGACGGAGAACTCAACGAGCACTTGCAACTGACCAGTGCCAATTCCATCAATGTAGCCCGATTCCTGCCGCAAGCATTCTATTACTTCTATGCATACGCACAGTTGAAGCGTGCAGGCAAAGCAGACAATGCTGTTATCTGTGTACCCAGTGGTAACTTCGGTAACATTACAGCCGGACTTTTTGGCAAGCGCATGGGACTTCCGGTGAAACGCTTTATCGCTTCCAATAACCGTAATGATATATTCTACCAATATTTGCAGACGGGTGTTTACTCGCCCCGTCCCAGCATTGCTACCATTGCCAATGCTATGGATGTAGGCGATCCGAGTAACTTTGCCCGCGTGCTCGACCTTTATGGAGGCAGTCATGCTGACATTTCTGCCGAAATCAGCGGTACTACTTATACCGACGAGCAGATTGCCGAAACCATGAAAAAGGTTTGGAAAGAAGACCATTACCTGCTCGATCCTCATGGAGCATGTGGTTTCCGTGCCTTAGTAGAAGGACTTCATCCCGGCGAGACGGGTGTTTTCCTGGAAACGGCACATCCGGCTAAGTTCAAGGATACGGTAGAGAAGATTATCGGCGAAGCAGTAGAGATACCGGAAAAACTGCAAGCCTTTATGCGGGGCGAGAAGAAAAGCTTGTCGATGTCGAAAGACTTTGCAGACTTCAAACAATATCTGATGAGTTTATAATAACGAACATGCAAAAGAGGGAGTAAGCTGAACGAACAGCATACTCCCTCTTTTAAAGTTAAGGTTGGTTTAAAATATAATTTGGAATCTTGTCTGGAATGCATTCAAGGATTGATTGTCAATTCCCTGCCTGTTTGTAGTCCGGGTATATGAGTATCTGAATCTCCATATCATATACTTGTTCAGATAATAATTCATAGTAAACGAAACATCGTTCAACCGTCCCCCGTAGATTTCGGCTTTAGCATCCGACATATCCGTATAGTTGTAACCGAGGACACACTCTAATGAACCGGGAGCCGGAGTGGCTATACCGCAATCTGTATGCGAATGCTTGTAGTCTCCGCCAATTACCAATCCTCTCAGGATGCCATAAACTCCGCTTGCTTTGTAGTTCATGAACCCTTTCTCTCTGTTGACTTGGAGGAAGTAGTATTGCGATTCTAATGCTACAGGTCCGTAGGCTGCTACCAGTTCAGGAGTAAACTTGAACAGATTCTTGGCATCTGTTATCAGCGCATTCACGGCTCTTACTTTGGCTATGCGGGTTGGGAAATTGGCACCCAGATCAAAACTGGTATGGTTCAATGCCTCGTCGCTATTGTATCTGGGAGTTTCGTAACCTCCCGATATGCCTACTTGGAACAAAGCTCCGTCATTGCGCAATGGACGATATACCAAGCGGCTCATAGCGCCATATCCCATCTTGCCAAGTTCGTTCGATTTTTTCTTGAGTGCTTCGCTTTCAACATGTACGCTTGCTGTACCGAAGAAGCCTCCTTTATCGTACATATACATCGCTCCGATCAATCTTGAATTAAAGAATGCTTCATTGCTCGTAGGTTCTTCCATCGTAACCTTCATAGACGAACTTGTAGAACTTTGCAAACCGAACTGGTGGACGAAGTTCCCGACACGTAGTAGGGAGTGGGACGAAAGTTGTCTTTCCACAAAGATATCTTTCAGACTTATCTTTCCGTATGCATACCCTATATCTACTTTTGCTTTGAACTTTCCGTAGGATGCTTTAACACCTACACGGGCATCGGGTATGGCTACTCCATCCACAAACTCTTTATTATCGGAGTGAAACAAACCTCCATCCATCAAGATTCTTCCGGTAGGGTTCACTTTCAATGTCTTTTCTTCTTGTGCATTCACCTGTACGGCGAACAAGGATAGGATGAACAATCCTAACAACATAATTTTTTTCATAATATACGGTTTTAGAGGTGTTAAGGTTAGTTATGGTTACTTGGTTGAACGGCTCCTGCTTTCTGAAGTTTGGCAAACTCCGCTTTGGCTTTATTCAATTGTTTCATAAAAGCGTCATTAGCGTGAAGACGGGCAACAACCGCACTGGAAACAATTCTTGCTGCATCCACATCACTTTGGAAGTGGTATCCGCAGATTACCCTGCTTTGTCCCATCTCAAAGCCTCTCTTTAGAATTTCATTTTGTCTGTCCGGATTGATCTCTGACAGTACAAGTGCGGTAGCCCAACCAATAGCAGTATGTCCTGAAGGATATGAACCGTTGGTTGAAAGTTCCTTTTGTTGTTCAGGATTGCAGGTCATCTCATTGAAGAAGCTGAAAGGGCGAACACGCATGTAGTGGTTCTTTGCGTCGCGGGTAGCCAAGTCACCTGCATCTTCTCTCATATTAATAATGAGTTTATGAATCTCAGGAGTTTTTTCTTTAGATATCTCGATTCCGAATGCTTCAGAGAAAGCTAAAGGTACACCATTGCCATCTACGCGGGCGTCTTGTGCGGCTTGATCTCCTCTTGGAGTATCTCTTTGTAGTTTTCCCCAGTCATAACGTTCCTTGTCGTATAAGAAAAGGATAGTTCCGGCTTCGGGAGGAGGAGGCAATAAATCTAAACTGTTAGCTACTTCTGACTCTTCAAGGAAGTATAAATCAGGATTGGTTCTTGTGTCTTTAATCTTTTTTTCTTGTGCAAATACATTGAATGAAAGGACACAACACAATAGAAGTAAGGTAAATTTTGTTTTCATGATAAAGGATGTTTTAAACGGTTATTACTAAAAAGGTTTATAGGTTTTTCGAAAAACGTTTTTATCATACTCGAGCTGTCGGACTCTTGCCGGGTGGCTCGTGTTTGATGGGAGCAAAAGTAACGTTCGTGATTATCCTATAAATACTTTTTCAATCCTTTCGTATGACAAGATTGTCCTAGTAGAAAAAAGGATGAAAAAAACATTGGAAAGACGGATGAAAATCTTTCCAATGCTACTCTT
The DNA here is from genome assembly GCF_000186225.1 of Bacteroides helcogenes P 36-108. Taxonomy (NCBI): domain Bacteria; kingdom Pseudomonadati; phylum Bacteroidota; class Bacteroidia; order Bacteroidales; family Bacteroidaceae; genus Bacteroides; species Bacteroides helcogenes. Next base: position 1,488,702 of record NC_014933.1, read on the forward strand.
TTAGTAATATAAATATGAAGTTTTATTTTTTTCTTGTGCTTACGCGTTCGTAGAGCAGGCGGATAATGTTGTAATCAGGTTCATTTTCTGGGTAGAGTTGTTCTATTTCTTTCCGGACATTATATTTATGGCGGGTTACTGTTGCTTGATCTACATCTAATACTCTTGAGATGATGTTAGCGTCGATATCCTCTATAAATAGTAGTATGGTGATGAAGTAGCGTTCTTTGCCTCTGCGCTTCATAAAGGATAGTTTGCCTAATTCCGGATGCTTGTCGGCAAAGTCGAGGCAGATTTGTTTCAGTTCACGGCGCATGTCTTCTTCGGCTTCGGTTTTTCTGATTCCCAGGGTGTCGAAGAATAGTTTTGCTTGCTTGTCGATGGCTTGAATGTCTTTCTCTATCTCGTCCAAATTGTCTGTGGGATCATCCAAAATTATCCTTTTTTCATCCAAGTTGGCTTCCGATGGGCTCTGGGAGATTTGTTTCTTTCTTTTCAAAAGGAAGAAGATGGCAATGGATATTATGAGGGCTATGGCTGAAATGAGGAGGTAGATAGTATAGGAGTACTTCTCTTTTGCTATGGAAATGGGGGTTAGTTCGGCTTTGCCATCGAAAAGGAACAGGCCTGACTTGCATCCTACTACAGCTTTACGTCCGTTGACGGCGATGCAAGACTTGCTGAAAGCTAAATCATTGAACAAAGGTGTGGGGACTTCGGGGCTGTCCGGACCTTGGAAGCTCAAACCATAGTAATAAAGGATAAAGAAGCCTTCGTTGGGATTCTTTTCGAGTACACCGGCGATGTCCTTTACATGTCTGATTGGGAGAAGTTCGGAGTTTGCTTCGTTGACGATGCCCAACGAGGTATTCAGATAGATATTTTTGCCGTTGGCTATTAGGCCGTAGGTACTTTCGTAATCTGACAAATCACGTATCTGCTGGAAGGGGGCTTGTTCTTTCTTTAGAGGTTTTCCATACAATCCTTTGTTTAGGGTAGCAACGTAGATGCTGTCTCCGTTCTCGCAAATTCCGGTGATATAAGCATCGATGGTGTCTTTGGGGGCTTGGTTGGGAACGATGGGGATGGGGGTGACGATGCGCTTCGCTTTATCATCTACGATGCCGAGGTACCTTCTTGTTCCGATATAAAGACGTTGTTCTGCCGGGGAATAGTATAGGGTGGTGATATTATTCTGACCTTTGGAATTGCTGAACTGCAAAATAATCTCTGCCTTGTTGTTCTTTATTTTATAGAGTTTCTTTCGGGTTGCCAGAAAGAAAGTATTCTTGTCGGTCTCAAGAAAACGGATGATGTCGTTGCCGGTTACATCTAATCCTTCGATGGGACCCAAAGATTTGGATTTGGATTCCGGATGATTGTAGATGAACTTGTACAGATGCAGTCGGAGGTCATCGGTGATAAAATAGATGCTGTCTCCGGTTCTCTTGGCGCTGACTGCAATCACATTGTTTTCAGAATCGGCGGAATGCTGGCGCAGAGCAAAGGCAAGCAGTGCTTCTTTGCATGCCAGGTATAAGAAGTCATTCACCATGACTCCTAATTGCTTGGCGGTGATGCTGATTCCGTCGGGTAGTTCATATACCAAAGTTTGTTGGTCTTGGATGTATAAAATAGAATTACCTGTGATGAACCATTCTGCTTTGTTAGGTCCTTGTGCGTACAGGTAATATTTACCTTTGCGCATCAAGGTTTTCTCTTTATTGGGAGCTACTTTGATAATGGCATTCTCTAATAAGGCATATACGGTATCATTGTAGATGCTGATGTTGGTCGTTAGGGAATCGATGACAGGACGCTTAAAATCTTGTTCCGGGTGCTGCACGATGAACAAGCCTAAGTCGCTGGCGATGTAAAGCTTCTTGTCTTTTATCAATACTTTGTTGATGCTACAATTCTTGTCGCCTTTACCGATTTTGACAGGAAGCAGTTCGTGGCAACTGTTTTTATCTTGAAGTTTCAGTTGGTATAGGCCATTACTTGTACCGACGTATAATATCTGATTGGCGTCGTCCCGGGCAAGGCTATATACGGAATAATTCAGATTCTTGTCTTTGATGTAGTAAGACTGCGTCTGTTCGGAAGTTTTGGTAAACAGTTTCAAGCCTGCATCCCGGGAACCGATGAACAGAGTATCTTGGTTGTACTCTAAGATGTCATATATCCTACGGTTGCTGTTTATGGAATAAGTGTGGTAATTGTTTACGACTTTCTCGATGAAGTAACCATCTTCCTGTCCGATATAGAGCTTATCGGGATCAGTGGGAGACTGGTTTATACATGATATCGGGGCATCGAAAGTATTGATATTGCAGGTCAGTTTGATGGGGTCCGGGGCAGTGCTCTTACTACACGCTGTTAGTAGAATGAATGCCGAGATGACGAAAATATATAAGTGCTTTTCCATATTCGATGTTAATGGGTAATATTGATTAGAAAAAGGCAAATATAATCTGTTTTCACGAAACTAAGAAGTTCTTGATATTTTAAGCCGAAATGCCACACCTTAGCAGGTGTAATGCCGGGCATTTGCTTCGAAAACCTTCGTCATTCCGAGAGCAAACCTCCGTCATGCTGATGATCTGCTCAGGCAAAACGGATGATACGTTTGCTCTTGTTTTGCTTTTGCCGTAATTTAATCCCTTTTCCTTTTAAGAACATTTTTGGTTAAAAAAAGTTTTGTTCCAGGAGTAAACTTATATGGAAACTCCTCTGTTTGCCGTCGTTTCGCATGAGGAATGACGCCGGATGCCATTGTTTCCATCCCTATGATTTGTCTATATATGTAGGAAAACATCAACAGATAACTAATAATTGATCATTACCAAATACTCTCCTTCTGCTTCTATCGTGAATTCTGTTTCTGTACATTCGTTGAGAGTCCCTTGCCACCAGTTGGTAAAGTCGCTCAGGGGATAGACTAATCCCTTACCGTGCAGACCGTGGGCGGTGAAGTTGATGATGGAAACTTGCTGACCGGGACGGCAAGAGAAAGTGTGCATATCCCGGCAGGGGATAAAGACGCCGTAGTCGGTATAGGTGCGGACATCTGCTCCGGCACGCATGTAATCTATGAGCAGACTGAGGTTTCCTAAAGTATGGTCTTCACGCTTACCGGTAGCGCCTACAATGGCGATATGGCGTTTGTTTTGCGATAGTAGGAAATTAATGGCTTTAGTTTGGTCATTAGTCTCTTGGTCGCTGAGACGGTGCAAGATATGCCCGTACTTTTCCCGGTTCTCTTCGCTCAAAGAATCTCCGTCTCCAATGATAACATCGGGTACATGTCCACGGTGGATATACTCATCGGCCCCGCCATCACAACAAATTACGTAAGGCGCTTCCGCTAATACCTTCAAAGGCAGGGGATTCGTTGGATAGTCCCCGTTTGCCAAAACTACTGCTTCTATTTCCATCAACCAATCACTAATCACTAATCGTTAATCACTAATTTCCATCATCTTCTTCCATTTGAAATAGCCAAAGATAGCGATTATTGTGTATAGACCGTATAAAGCGGCGGTAAAATCAAGTCCTTTATAGATATATAATCCCGTGCTGACGGCATCTACGGCAATCCACGCCCACCATTGTTCTACGTATTTGCGTGCCAGCATCCACATGCCGACAATGCTCAGTGCAGTAGTGAACGAATCAAGCCATGGCACATTACTATCCGTGAAGTTTATCAAGATATAGGCGATACCCAGCAACGTGACGACAAATACAGCTATGAGCGGCAGTAAGTAACGTAGTGGCATACGTGTAATAGGTAGCTCTTTCGGCTGTGCTGCTTCTTTTCGCAACAGCTTTTTACGCAGGAACGTTCCGTATTTCCACATCATCCATCCGTAGAGGGCAGCGCCCAGGTAGTAGATGTTGATACCGAAATCGGCATATAGTCCTGCTTCGTAGTAAACAAAAATATAGATTGCAGGCATGATGATGCCTGCTATCCATAGATAAATGCTTGCGCGATACTCAAACCAAAGATAGAGTAATCCGACCAATGTACCGGTTATTTCGAGAAGCTGCTCCATATCATCTTTTTAACTCCTATGTTATGTAGAGGTTAAAAACTCAGTGTAATATGCGCCAGCGCGTTGACTCCCGCATTCGGATAATAAACCGCATGGTTGGAGGTATAAAGCAACTTGCTGTCAGGGGTCTTTATCTGATTTTTTCCATGTCCCTGATAAACGGCGGCGCCGGAGGCATATCCGTTGCTTTCGTAGGTTTCGTCAAAGAGATTATATACGGTCATGCCTATGCTTACTGATTTTGTGCCGTGCAGTTTGAAGGTATAGCCCATGCTGAGGTTGCTTACGCAATAACTGTTCAGTACACAGTCTTCCTGATGTGCGTTGTTGAGGTATTGCTTGCCCACGTATTGTGTCTGTAAGGAGGCACTGAAACCTTTGTAATCCAATGAGATCAGACTGTTGGCCATGAAATCGGGAGAGAAAGCTATGGGTGTGGTTCCGATGTAGCGCGTGGTCTGTGAAATGCCCCAGCTTTCGCTGTACATGTCTTTCCCATCTTCGTTGATGTCGCTCAGGTATTCCGTATAGTCCTTGATGCGGTTACGGCTGATGGTTGCATTGACATCCCAGCGCAGCCAACGGGCGATTTGCGCACCTGCCATCAGCTCAATGCCCATGCGATAGCTGTCTTTCACGTTCTCTGCCACAGCTTCGCCGATTTCATTCAGTTGGCCGTTCAGTACCAATTGGTTCTTGTAGTTCATGTAGTAAAGGTTGATGCCGGCATTGAATCGGTCTGTGTGGAAATCATATCCCAGTTCGTAATCAAATAGACGCTCCGCCTTGGGGCGGGCCGCAAAGAGATTGTCCGTATAGTTGTTACGGGTAGGCTCCTTGTGTGCTACGCTGAAAGAGGCATATACCTTGTTGTGTGAATCAATGTTCCAGAGTGCTCCGGCTTTGGGATTGAAGAAGCTGAACTTCTCGTCTATGGCGAGTGGTTGCAGATGTGCCGGGCTGGCAGTCCAGTCCCATTTATCGTTGTTGCCGTTTATCTTGTAGCGGGTATATCGGTATTGCAGGTCGGCATAGAGGTTAATGCCTTTGCCCACTGCCCAATTTGCTTTGGCGTAGATGTTTCCGTCCGTTTTACGGCCGATGTTACGATAGTATTCCTGACCGGGCTCCAAGTCTCCTATATAGTTCTTTACCCACATCACTTCGCCGTTGTGCGTATTCTTGTAATAATTCAGTCCGCCGCCCACGGAAGCGTCCAGTCTGCTTCCTCTATAACTCAGAGAGAAGATACCGCCTCCAAAGCCGCTGTTCACTAATTTGCGGCGTATCAGATTCGATTTTTCTATGGTGACACCATTCACTTCAAAAGGCTGCAATCCATATTCAACCAAAGTGCGGGCATTCTTGTATTCTTCGTAATAACCGTCCCCGTCTGTATAGTGCAAGGCCGCGTTCAGCTTCCATGAGGCAGAGAGTATCTGGTTCAGCAACAGTTGGTAATGCGTCTGGTGGTAATAGTCTATCTGATTGTCGTAGAAGCCTATTACGTCTCCTTTATCATCTTTTATTTCTCCATTCGGGTTGTACTTGCGGTTTGCCTGTAAAGTCTCTTTGTTCAGCCCGTCCCAGGCATGATAAGTCTCTTCCTTTCCACCGAAGGTAATGAACTTGAGAGTTGTATTGTCATTATAATAACCGCCTTGCACGAAGTAGGATTTAAGGTCGGCGCTGGCACGGTCTCTGTATCCGTCACTTTGGATATTGGACAGACGGACATCAAATCCCCAGTGCCCGTCGATGATACCTGTTCCTGCTTTTACGGTTTCCTTGTGAGTATTGAACGAACCGTAGGAACTTGATACCTCTGCGTATGGCTTGGAAGAAATGCCCTGTGTCTGCATGTTAATGCTGGCTCCGAAAGCACCTGCACCGTTTGTTGACGTTCCTGCACCCCTCTGAATCTGCATGTCTTGAAGGGAAGATGCAAAGTCCGGGGTATTTACCCAATAGATGGAATGGCTTTCGGCATCATTCATCGGTATGCCGTTGGTGGTTACATTGATGCGTGATGCGTCAGTTCCGCGTACTCGAATACTGGTGTAGCCTATTCCGGCTCCGGCATCGCTTGTTGTCAGCACGGAAGGAGTGAAAGTAAGCATATACGGAATATCCTGCCCAAAATTCTGCTTTTTCAATTGTTCTTTACTGATATTGGTGAAAGCTACCGGTGTGGAACTTGTTGCACGCGTGGAAATGATTTCCACTTCATCAAGGTTGACAACCCGCAGGCTGTCTTTCGTTTGTGTCTGCGCACAGACACCGAGCGCCGCCGTCAGCAGGCAGGCTGCTATTGCATGTTTCTTCATTTGCAATTTTTTTTTTAGATAAATACAGAAAAGGGGAACTTTTCTTCTTTTCCCTCCGCCGGCACTATCCGGATCAGGTCAATGGGTATGATCTCAGCCCGTCGTATTAGGGCACCCCTTATATTGAAATCAGCGGCAAAATTAGGACTTTTCATTGAAAGCAGCAAAAAAAGTGAGTGGATTTCAGAGTTATTTGTTAATTTTGCAACGTTAAATATTAAAGATTATTGTTATGCTATTATCCTTATTAATGGCCGCATTTGCTACTCCGACCGCCGAAGACGGTATTGGCAAGTTGCAAACTCTTATCCAGCAATTGATGGACTGGGCAATTGATGCCGGCGGCCGTATCATCGGAGCTATCATCATTTTTGTAGTGGGACGGTTTCTGATTTCTTTCCTGAAAAAGATGGTAGCCAAATTGTTGGCAAAAAGACATGTGGATCCCAGCATCCAAAGTTTTGCAAAGAGTCTGGTCAATATTCTGTTGACAATCTTGTTGATTATAGCCGTTATCAGTAAGCTGGGAGTGGAGACTACTTCGTTTGCTGCTCTGCTGGCGTCTGCGGGTGTGGCTGTAGGCATGGCATTGTCCGGAAACCTGCAGAATTTTGCAGGAGGACTTATCGTATTGCTGTTCCGGCCTTTCAAAGTCGGTGACTGGATCGAGAGTCAGGGAGTTTCGGGCACAGTACGCGAGATTCAGATTTTTCATACCATCCTGACCACGGCCGACAATAAAGTGATTTATATACCCAACGGTGCTTTGAGCAGTGGTACAGTGACCAATTACAGTCGTGAAGATACTCGTCGTGTGGATTGGGTGATCGGTGTGGAATATGGTGAAAGCTATGATAAGGTAGAAGCCACTGTTCGCCGTATTATTGCTGCCGACAAACGCATCCTGACATCTCCCGAACCTTTTGTGGCTCTCCATGCATTGGATGCCAGCAGTGTCAATGTGGTGATTCGGGTTTGGGTAAAGAGTGGAGATTATTGGGGAGTTTATTTTGAAATGAACAAGGCTGTTTACTCCATATTCAATGAAGAAGGCATCGGCTTCCCATTCCCGCAGTTGACTGTACATCAAGCAAAAGACTGATCATGGATATCTACTTGTCAGGCGTCTTCTTGCTTTTTGGAGTGCTTTAACGGCAGTTTGGGAAACAGTTTCCTGAAGCGCACTAAATGCGGAGTGATATTGCTTCCGGCAATAATGAATGTCACAGCCAGAATAATCAGTGTTATCCCACAACACAGCCTCGGCGTCAGAGACTCTCCGAAGATGGTCACTCCGAAGAATACAGCTGTTACTGGTTCCAGAGCTCCGAGGATGGCGGTTGGAGTAGAGCCTATATATTGGATGGCCTGTGTGGTGCAGAGAAATGATATGGCGGTTGGGAAAACAGCCAGTGCAATTAAATTTCCCCACAAATACCATTTGTCCACCACATGCAGGCTTTGTCCGAAATCCACGCGTATAAGAAAAAGGGATAGGCCGAAAAGTAATACGTAAAAGGTTACTTTGAGGGTTGCCACGTCCTTTAATATGGGACGGTTTACACCTACAATGTAAACGGCGTAGGAGAGGGCGGAGGCCATAACCAGTCCTACACCGATCAGATTGAGCGTTGCGCCCTCACCTCCTTTATAGAGCAAGCCGATGCCGCTTAATGCTAAAAGTATGCAGAAAACGGTTTGCAAAGTGATCTTTTCCTTGAAAGCGACAGCCATGATTAATGCCACTAAGATCGGATAAACAAATAAAATGGTTGAGGCAATGCCGGCTTCCATGAAGTTGTAACTTTGAAATAAGGTAAGGGAGGAGATTGCAACCAGCCATCCCAAAATAACCAGAGAAAATATTTCTTTCCGTTTTAGTCTGAAATTTCGGCCTCGTGCCTTCAGCATGATGCCCAATATCGGAATTGCGAATAAATATCTGAAAAAAAGGACGGAATCAGGATCCATACCTTCTTTATAAAGCGGAAGGGTAAAGAGGGGATTCATTCCATAAGTGGCAGCGGCAACAGCTCCCAATATATATCCTTTGACTTTTGCATTCATCGGTTTTGAGTTTAATTTATATAATTGGCTTTTCTGGCCATAAAGGTAGATTTTACTTTTGACAAAAGAACAAAAAAAGCAGTCATCCGAGTCAGATAACTGCTTTTTTAGTGAACCGCTTGGGGCTCGAACCCAAGACCCCAACATTAAAAGTGTTGTGCTCTACCTGCTGAGCTAGCGATTCAGTCCTTATTGCTGTTAAGCGGGTGCAAAGATAGGCACTTTTCTTTAAAAAGCAAGAAGGATGATGAAAAAAGTTTGCATTATTTTTACTCCTTTTCTGCTATTTGTTGATTATCAGAAGTTTTTGCTTCGCTGATATTTTCCCTGTTGATAATGAAACGTTGGTAATAAGATAACATCAGTGTTGTGAGTGGAAGGGCTATGATCATGCCTAACATCCCCATTAATGACCCCCATACAGATAAAGACAGCAGGATGATAGCCGGGTTCAGGCCCGTAATCTTGCCCATTACACGCGGTACTATAAATCCGTCTTGAATGGCTTGTACAATCGCAAATACGGCTGTGGCCGAAGCGATAATGATCCAGAAGTTTCCTCCCGTATCTGCTGCTTTCACTATGGCAAGCACGATGGTGGGGATAAAGCCGATGACTTGCAAATAGGGAACCATGTTCAGAATGCCGATAAACAGTCCTAAGCCTATGGCCAAAGGAAAATCTATTATCAGAAAACCGATACTGAACAGAATACCTACACACAAGGCTACAAACGCCTGTCCACGGAAATATTTATTCATGCCGTCTTTTACATCGTTCAGCAATCCCACAACGAAAGGTCTGTATTTTTGTGGAACGAGATGAGTCCAGCCTTCTGAAATGCTTTCATAGTCCAGCAGTATAAAGACGATGTACAGGAGGATTAGGAAGAATGTGAAGAAACTGAATAGCAGGTTGACGGATTCTGATAGTAATGACCATAATTTGGGGAGTGTCTCTTTGATGGCATCCAGTAGATTCTCCTCTTTTAAAAGCTGGTTGAGGAATTGCATGTCAATGTTTTCTTTGAGGAATTCCGAAAGGGTTCGGGGGACATTGCTGTTGTAGATACCGTTAGAGAAATATTCTGTAAACAGATCCTTTACCCGTCCAAACTCCTGTATCATAGGAGGGACAAGCAGATAAAAAGCAGTTCCTCCTATTGCTAAAAGAGTGAACAGAGCACAAAAAATGGAAATAATCCTGTTCTTCAGTTTCAGCTTGTATTGGAAAAATGTGACAAGAGGATAAATAAGGTAGGCAATGAGCCATGCGATGAAAAAAGGCAATAATACACTGCTTAAACGCTTTAGGAGCATAAGCATGCCGATAATGATGGCTCCGAGGATAATACCGCGAATAAAACTGTCGAAAGTAATCTTTTTGCGCTCCATATGGTGTTGAAGTTAAGGTTGTCGGTCTATTGGGCTTGCCGCTTGTTGATCTTCCCTGATGGCCCGTTGATAGCATTCGCGGCACAGGGGCTCGTATTCGGCGGTCTCTCCTAATAGCACCTGCTTGTCATTCTTGACGGTACGGTGAGAAAAGGAAGCCAGTTGACCACATTTTACACAAATGGCATGCACTTTAGATACTTCGTCCGCGATGGCACATAGTCCCGGCATCGGACCGAATGGTATGCCACGAAAATCCATGTCCAGTCCGGCAACAATGACACGTACACCGTTATTGGCAAGCTGATTGCATACTTCAATCAGACCGTTGTCGAAAAATTGCGCTTCATCAATACCTACCACATCAATTTCGGAAGTGAAAAGCAATATACTTGCTGATGAGTCTATCGGTGTGGATGCAATGGAGTGACTGTCATGTGATACGACATCCTCATCAGAGTAACGTGTGTCTATGGCCGGTTTGAATATTTCTACCCGTTGTCTGGCAAATTTTGCGCGTTTGAGACGCCGTATCAGTTCTTCCGTTTTACCGGAGAACATCGATCCGCAAATAACCTCAATTCTTCCTCTGCGTTTGGTTTCCTGGATATGATCTTCTGAGAATAATACCATGTTTCTAAGTGCTATTTTAGACGCAAAAATAATACTTTTGTTTGCTTTCCAGTATTTTTTCATTATTTATTTCTACATTTGTGGCGTTAACACGGATGGTGTAAAGGATATGCAAACCTTATTAGATGATATAGAACTGGACATTCAGGAATTGAAGTGCTTGATGCAAGCAGTTTCAAAAGATGCCAATCCGGCATTGAAAATAGTGGCCAAACGAAATATTCAGCAAATGAGAACTCGTTTGGATATGCTGCAAGAATTGCTGGAGGGGATGTCCGTAGCTGTTACGGAGCCTGTGTCTTCGGAATCTTCCATCCTGGCGGAGCGTATCAAGCCCGCTACAAACTTACGCCATGCCATCAGTCTGAATGATTCATTCCGTTTTACAAGAGAACTTTTTGGCGGAGATGCCACCCGCATGAATGAGATGGTGCGTTCTTTAGGCGAAGCATCTTCTTTGGACGAGGCTATGGATATTTTCAATTCGGAAGTACATCCGGATGAGGAGAGTGAGGCGGTAGCCGATTTTATAGATCTTCTTAAAAAGAATTTCAGTTAATTCAACGAAGCGTATGGGAAAACTTTATGTAGTGCCTACACCGGTAGGGAATTTGGAAGATATGACATTTCGCGCTATCCGTATTTTGAAGGAAGCCGATTTGGTTCTTGCAGAAGATACCCGTACTTCCGGAATATTGTTGAAGCATTTTGATATAAAGAACAGCATGCAGTCTCACCATAAGTTTAATGAACATAAGATGGTGGAAAGTGTTGTTAATAGAATAAAGGGTGGCGAAACTGTCGCTTTGATTTCGGATGCCGGTACTCCCGGCATATCAGATCCCGGTTTTTTGGTGGTTCGCGAATGTGTCCGTAATGACATAGAGGTGCAGTGCTTACCGGGAGCGACAGCTTTTGTTCCGGCATTGGTGACTTCGGGGCTTCCTAATGAAAAATTCTGTTTTGAAGGTTTTCTTCCGCAGAAAAAAGGACGTATGACCCGCCTGAAAGCATTGTCTGAGGAACGTCGTACTATGGTATTTTATGAATCACCTCATAGGTTGGTAAAGGCGTTGACGCAATTTGCCGAATATTTTGGGTTGGAACGTCAAGCATCTGTTTCGAGAGAAATTTCTAAAATACATGAAGAAACGGTACGCGGCACTCTTGGCGGATTGATAGAACATTTCACAGCCAATGAACCGCGCGGTGAGATAGTAATTGTAGTAGCAGGAATAGACGATTAAATAACTTCATTAACAAAAACGTAAAACAAAAGCGTATGAAAAAGTTAGCAGTTTTAATTGTATGCGCAGCCGTAATGGCTTCGTGTGACAGCTTCTCTGGTGGTAGCAAAGACCAGTTGAAAGCTGAAAATGATTCTCTTTTGATGGAACTGACTCAGCGTAATGCTGAATTGGATGAAATGATGGGTACTTTCAATGATATTTCTGAAGGATTCCGCCAAATCAATGCTGCGGAAAGCCGCGTGGATTTGCAACGTGGCGCCGTAGCAGAAGGTTCTTTGAGCGCAAAACAGCAAATAACCTCTGACATTGAATTTATCCGTAAACAAATGGAAGACAATAAGGAGCAAATTGCTAAGTTGCAGTCTATGTTGAAGAATAGCAAGAACAACTCTGCGCAATTAAAAAGAGCCGTTGAGTCTTTGACTCAGGAATTGGTTGCGAAAACTCAGCGTATCGAAGAATTGCAAGCTGAATTGGCTTCCAAAAATATCCGTATTCAGGAACTGGACGCAGCCGTGACAGGTTTGTCTGCCGATAAGGCAACGTTATCCGCCGAAAATGAGGCTAAATCAAAAACAGTTGCCGAACAGGATAAGGCCCTGAATTCAGCTTGGTTTGTATTTGGAACAAAGAAGGAGTTGAAAGACCAGAATATCCTGAAGAAAGGAGATGTTTTGAAGGATGGAGATGTCAATAAGGATTACTTTACGCAGATTGATGTCCGTACTACCAAAGAGATCAAATTGTATTCTAAGAGTGCTGAACTTCTGACTACTCACCCGGCGGGCTCTTATGCTTTGGAAAAAGATGACAAAGGGCAGTTGACCTTGAAGGTAACGAATCCGAAAGATTTTTGGAGTGTGTCCAAGTATCTGGTAATTCAAGTGAAATAGTATTTATACGATATTTTTTAGATAATACTCAGGTTGCCGCAGATTTGCACAAGTATGATTCTTGGTGCAGGTCTGTGGCAATTTGTTTTTTGATATCACACTCATTATGGTTTATAAGAATCTGTTTTTTGATCTTGATGATACATTGTGGGCATTTTCTATAAATGCCCGTGATACTTTTGAGGAAATGTATCTGAAATACGGTTACGACCGCTATTTTCAATCTTTTGAGCATTATTATACTCTTTATCAACGCCGTAATCTGGAGTTATGGGAAGAATATGGAGAGGGAAAAATCACCAAGGAAGAACTGAACCGTCAGCGTTTCCTATATCCGTTGGAGGCAGTGGGAGTGAATGACACTGCTTTGGCAAAAGCCTTTTCAAATGATTTCTTTTCTGTGATTCCGACCAAAAAGAAATTGATGCCACATGCCGCCGAGGTTTTGGAATATTTGTCGTCAAAATATAATCTTTATATTCTTTCCAATGGTTTTCAGGAGCTTCAGTGTCATAAGATGCGTTCGGCAGGTATCAGCCATTTTTTCAAAAGAGTAGTTTTGTCTGATGATATTGGTGTCTTGAAGCCTTGGCCTGATATTTTCTATTTTGCTTTGTCTGCTACTCAATCGGCTTTGCACGATTCTTTAATGATAGGTGACAGTTGGGAAAATGACATAGTCGGAGCAAAAAATGTCGGAATGCATCAGGCGTTTTACAATCCGGATAAGAAAATGGAGTTGCCTTTCCAGCCTACTTATCAGATTTCCGACCTAAAAGAATTAATGCAATTTCTGTGAAAATGTAAGATTTAGTTGTATTTTTGCCAAAATAAACGTATAAAATACAGTTATGGAGACAATCTTGCCTTTCGCTTTGCTTTGTTTTACTTCCTTCTTTACATTGACAAATCCTCTTGGAACCATGCCGGTTTTTCTGACCATGACGCATGGAATGACGGATAAAGAACGGCAGTCAGTGGTGTCACGTGCCACATTGGTGGCTTTTATTACCATTATGGTCTTTACCTTCGCCGGACAGTTTCTTTTCAAGTTTTTCGGCATTTCCACAAACGGATTCCGTATTGCGGGTGGAGTAATCATCTTTAAGATTGGTTTTGACATGCTTCAGGCGCGTTATACTCCGATGAAGCTGAAAGATGAAGAAATCAAGACCTATGCTGATGACATCTCGATTACTCCTCTTGGCATTCCGATGCTTTGCGGGCCGGGGGCAATAGCCAATGCCATCGTATTGATGCAGGATGCTCATACTATTGAAATGAAAGGTGTCCTGATTGGTATGATTGCATTTATCTATTTGATTACTTTCTTTATTTTGCGTGCTTCTACACGGCTGGTCAATGTTCTTGGCGAAACAGGTAATAATGTGATGATGCGCCTGATGGGACTTATTTTGATGGTCATTGCTGTGGAATGTTTTGTCAGTGGAGTGAAACCGATATTGGTCGATATTTTGAAGGAAAGATTGACTTGATTGTTATTGCATTCTTCACCTTCCTTACTTTCGATAAAAGAAGGTAAGGAACATATAAAGCCTTTGATGTGATATTATATTTTTGTGTAGAAGATGATGTAGCTGTCATACTCAGAGAAACTTGTAGAAAGAGCAAAAAATAGGAATTCTTCAAAAAGCAGGAAATTATATTTTTTATTTTGTGCGTTTCTGCACAGTCGGTGAGAGAAGTGCTTTAGTACACAATATAGAAGACCGCCCGCTTCGCAGCGTACGGTCTTCAAAAAACACTTTATTTATAAAAACATGTGTTCTGATATCATCACTTCAAATGACATATGCAAAATCTTATTGCCAGTTTCCTGTCAAATTAGAATTTGAATTCAAGTCATTGTTCGGAATCTCCCATATCACACGTTTATCATTAGCAGCCTTAGACAGCTCTGTATAGTCGGCTCCAGACATCAAAATTGATGAATTCTGAGAATCGTGACGCTGAATGTTGTCATGCCATCTTTTTAGGTCATTCAGACGTTGACCTTCACCTATAAATTCACGAATCCATTCATTCTTTATATCCTTAAATAATTCTTCCCCAGAGGAAGCTATTATACTGGCTCCCCTTTGAACTCTCAGTTGATTCAGATATGTAGCCGCATCTGCATCTTTTGCCAGATAAGCAGCTTCGGCAGCTATCAAATAGGCTTCAGCGGCACGGAATATTTTCGGCATTTGATAATATTCATATTCGGACTTCTTCAATGCTGGATTTCCTGGATATTTATTTAGCATATATACATCATCTGCTTCAGTTTCCAAACAAGTGATTTTGTCTTTACGATAGAATATTTCTTTGCGGATGTCACCTTTTTCATAAAGGTCAAGAACCCATTTTGCAGGAACAAAGTCGGGATTGAAGCTTTTTGTGGCAGTGTTGTACGAAAGGTAAATACCGATGGAATTGTCACGTTCGTCCACAGACTGGAAAACCTTGAAAATTATTTCTGAGCTTTCATCATTTAGCCACATATTACTAAAGGATTCGACATCTTTATTCAAAGGATATTTAGCTATCAATCCTTTAGCTAAGGCAATAGCTTCGGAATAGTTGTGCATGTACAAATCAACTCTTGCCTCAATAGCGTTTATTACATCTACCGTGAAATAAATAGAGTTAGCTTCACCAGGTGTAGTTAAATAAGTGCGTGCTTCGGAAATGTCTTTCTTAATCTGCCTATAAGTGTCTTCTAATGTTGAGCGAGATGGTTTCTCTTCTGGCTTCATGGTAAGCACCAAGGGGAGTCCATTGTCTGTTCCGGCATTGGCTGGTTCATAGTCCTTGGCAAAGCGTAGAGCTAAAGTGTGATAGCAGATAGCGCGCATTAAAAAGGCTTCCCCTTTTATAGTATTGAGAGTTGCTTTTTCTTTATCGTCTTTGGCGGTAAGTTTGTCTATGTTCTCAATGATATTGTTGCAATTATTGATGACGAAATAATTATATTGCCAGATATGTTCTATATCATACTGCGCTGCTGTGAAGTCCCAGCGATGCATGTCGCCGCCACGGTTAGAAAAAGATATAGTTGCGTTGAACAAGTCTGATTGCTGATCTGCGGTATAAGTGTAGATTCCTCCATTCACTGATTTGAAATAGGAATAAATGCCATTGCGGAATTTGACCGCATCATCCACTGTAATCCAAGCTGTCTCTGTTGAAATGCTGTCATTGGGAAATTGATCTAAATCACAGGATGTAACAGTAAGGATAAGTGAGGAAGATAATATTATTGTTTTGAAAATGTTACGCATCATATTGTTTATTTTTAGAATGTTATTTCTGCACCAATTGTGAATTGTCTCGTATTAGGGTAAGCACCATAAGTTAAGTTGGTGTCCAACTCAGGATCTGCGCCTCTATAGTTCGTGACGGTAAACAGGTTACGTGCTGTTGCCATAACTTTGAAACTGTTTATGGCTTTGACAGGCATTAACCATTTCTTAGGGAAATTATAGGATAATGTAATGTTCTTCATACGTAAGAATGAGGCATTTTCCAATAAGTGAGTATCAAATTGCATGATACTTCCATATACAGGTACGTCAGTAATGTCACCCGGTTCTTTCCATTGTGTCAATACATCTTTTGATTGATTATATCCAGCAAAGCTATAAGGATTGACTGCAAAATAGTAGTCATTGTTAACCATATATTTGCCTAATACCCATGCAAAGTCAGCGCTCAGGCTTAGACCTTTCCAAGAGGCATTGAAACCGAAGCCGCCATTGTGAGGAGCATAACGTTTTTTACCGGTAGCCTGTTGAAGTGTTTCTTCATCATATACCTTGGTTGTTTCCCCATTGGTTCCTGGAATATACCACATTTGTTTTCCATCTGAAGGATCGACACCTGCCCATTTTGCCATATAATATTGTACCGGTTCTCCTATATTATAAGATACCAAATAGTTGGGCATAGGCCATTCTTCATATCCGTAGAATAGTTTGGTGATTTTATTCCTATTGTATGCATAGTTCATGTTGAAACCTATAAACCAGTCTTTGTTTTTATATAAATCCAGTGAAAGGGCGATTTCAATACCCGAATTTGTCATAGAACCTACATTTTGCGTGATGGTACTGAAACCTGATGTATAAGGTACAGGTACTTTCATTAACATATCAGATGTCTTTTTATTATAATAAGTCAGCTCAAGACGATATTTATTCAAGAAACAGGTTTCTATGCTTACATTGGTTAAAGTTTGTTTTTCCCAACCTAAATCGACATTGCCCGGAGTGTTGACTTTCCATCCCCCCTGAGTGTTGTACAAGTTTGTTCCAACTAATGCCAGATGTTCATAATTTCCGATTGAAGAGTTTCCTGTAGTACCGATACTGGCTTTTACTCTTAAATCTGTCAAGAATTTGATGTCTTGCATAAAATTCTCTTTCTTCACGTTCCACATAAAGCCACCCGACATGAAAATCGCATTTCGGTTATCTTTACCAAAGCGTGATGAAGCATCGTTACGAATGGAAATATCTGCAAAGTATTTGTCATTCAAAGAATAATTCAATCGACCAAAGAAGGATAAGAATTGGTATTCATAAAGATTGTTTTCAGCAGTACCCAGTAGAGTTGCAATGCTACCTGCTCCAAGCATATTTAAACGGTCATCATTTTGTCCTGTCGTTTGAGATCCAAAACGTTGGTAATTGTTTTTAATGCCTTCCTGCCCAAGCAGAACAGTGAATTGATGCTCTTGATTAATATCAAATTTGTATTCTGCGGTATTTGTAATTGTCAGTTTTGCATTTCTGTCGAAACGTTCGTACGAATATCCTCCTTTGGTTGCAGATGGATGTGAAGCCAAGCGTTTGGCTGTTTGTCTGTAATCGTAAGCTTCAATTCCAAATTGGGAACGAATGGTCAAACCTTTGATCGGGGTAAGTTGGATGAATGCATTGCCATCTAATTGGACTGTATTTGAAGAAGATGGTTGTTTGTCAGACAGATAGTAAGGGCTATAACGGTTCAAGCCAGGTATTTTGTCGAGCTTAGAGCCATCTTCAGCGTATGGGTTGTAGTATGGGGGATTCAAAATCGTACCAAAAATACCACCGTTTAGGTTATTGGAAGCTTGGTAGGTGAATAGGGAAGTTTGCTGTTCATCATAGGTAGCACCTATATTAGCACCAAAGCGTAACCATTTAGTCGGTTTTGATTCAATATTGGAACGGAAAGTATATCGGGTGTATTGTGAACGTGGGGTAATACCTTTTTGGTCATAATAAGATCCCGATACATAGTATGTTGTGCTTTGATTGCCTCCTTGGAAAGATAAGTTGGCTTGAGATGTCGGAGCATCATCTCTAAAGAAATAGTCTTGCCAATTGGTGTCTATTCCTGAATTGATATATTTATCATAGGTGGCTTGTTTAATGATTCCATTTTCCAATTGATAACCAAGTAGTTCTTGAGTATTCATTGGGTTGCTGACCCTTCTGGCTAATTTAGCAATACCGTAGTTACCCGAAATGGTGATTAATGCTTTTTCACCAATTTTACCCTTTTTGGTAGTGATGTAGATAACACCATTGGCTGCACGTGAACCGTAGATAGAAGTTGCGGATGCGTCTTTTAAAACTGTAATACTTTCAAAGTCATTGGGATTCATCATAACCATAACGTTAGAGCTAACCGGAGTTCCGTCTAATACGTACAGAGGTTCATTGCTGGCTGTCAAAGAACCTACTCCCCTGATGCGTGAGCTGGAACTTGATCCCGGTTCACCGGAACTGGTATAGACTTGCAAGCCGGAAACTTGCCCCTGCAATGCATCCATAGCATTAGCTACTGGCTTTGATGCTATCTTTTCTGAATTAACCTTTGCAACAGCACCGACTACACTACCTATTTTTTTCCCACTACCATAGCCAAGGACAACCACTTCGTCCAGTAGCTCAGAGTCGGGTTTCATGAATACTTTCATGTTCGGCTTGACTGCCACCTCCTGTGTCTGCATCCCGACAAAAGAAATCACCAAAGTTTTCGCGGAACTATAATGTTTTTATCTGATTGATAATAAAATATATACGTATTTGTGGATAAACCGGTTTAACAAAATACTGGCCTTGGAAGATGCTGTATTTAAGGTAACCGTGAATAGGACTCTACTTATTTGGTACTATTTATAGACATAATATACTGATTAATAGATGTATATTCATGCTTTGATATATAAAATTAAAGTCTTGAAGTATTTTATGCTTCTTCGAGGGGCCGTTTTTGTCAATTTATGTTCTTGTAATCTTTCTTATATGATAGTCTGTTTTTCGTTATTTATTCTATTTAAGTATATACAGATCCATGTAAAGTAATATCTTAAATGTGTATCTTGATAGAGCAGACTGAGTTATATTACTTCATAATCCCTATTAATAATAAAGAGTCCGGTAAATGTACCGGACTCTTTACTTCTAACCTTATTTTTAATTTGTTTACTGAATGGTCAAATCAGAGTAGGCCCAATGAAATAGCCCATTATTATTACCGGCAACAATAACAGCACCTAATGAATTAAATTTAATAGCTTTATTTTCAATGCTTCCGACGATGCCACCAGTGGTAGGGTTGGATTCTAAACTTACAAAACTGTAATTACCATAATTCTTTTCTGTGGCAATTTGTCCGTCAGGAATAGTAACAGTACCTTTTGCAAGATCAAAGATCATCTTGACCGGCTCTAATGCTAAATTCACACCGGCTTCAGAACTCAAACCTTTAAGATAAGCTACTGTTTCGTCTTTATCGTCAAAAGTAATAGTGACTTCTGCTGAATTTTGTTTTTTGGTAATCAAACTATATCCAGATAAAGTTTTGCTGCCAATAAAAGCTTTTAAGGGATGTTCGGCAGTCTTAAACTGTTTGACTTCCGAAGCTATAAATTGGTTGGCGGTTAGCGCGTAAGCACACACATAGTAAGTAGTGCCCGGCGAAAAAGTATGTTTTAAATTACTTGTGGTCGCAGCCATGTCAGCCACAATAATCGTAGAGTTCGTGATGGAAGGTTGTGGTTCTTCACTTACCAATACTCCATACTCTCTGGCTGCGGGATTTCCCTTTTCTTTCAACTCGACATTGAATGTCGCATCATACTTTTCAACAGTAACATTGCTCAATGAGATGGCAGCAAGTGTCTGGTCGGAAAGTCTTGTATCACTAAGTTTGTCATTGTTTTCACATGCAGCAGTAAAAAGCAGACATACAAAAAGTGACAGTGGAATATATCTTTTCATCTTTCTATATTTTTAGAGTTATTTGAATTTACTTTCTTGAGGAGTCGGATTTTGTTCACTGGCTCTGATGGCATCATTGTTGTCCAATTCCTTCAAAGGAAGCTGGTAAAGGAAATACCAACTGCCTGCATCTATGGTATAACGGACACTTTTTAAGTGATTGGAACCTTCATAGTTACGGTCAATGCCCTTTTTCAAGCGCAAGTGGTCGAACAAAGAAAAACCTTCGCCCCATAACTCTAAACGGCGTTGCTGATATACATCATCGACAGTCACACTCTGCAGATTCCACTTAGTATCTCTTTGTGACATTAACTCTTTCAGTACAGTTGCAGCTTCTGCATTCTTGTTTTGATGTGCCAATGCTTCCGCTTCGTTCAAAATCATTTCAGACACGCGCATATATACATAATCAGCTTCCCAATTGGCAACTTTCTTAAACTTGATATTGGTGTATTCAGGAAATTTCTTCTCCTGTGCTGTGTAAGCTACGCCTGTGCTTGAATGCTTGAATAGGCGCTTCCTCACATCCGTAGGATTCATTGAATTGTACAAGCGAGCGTCTATTTTGCGATATTGCCCTACCAAGCCGCCATATCCGTCATCATAAGAGCACATAAAGGAGAAGAAAGAAGCAAACTTCGTCGTTGTTTCGGCTGTAATATCCGCACCCCAAATCCATTCTTTTGCAGCGATATTGTTGAAAGCCTCGTCTGCCAATAACTCCGAAGAAGTATAGACACTGTATCCCTGACGGGCTTTACGTGCATAAGTGACAACGTCTTCCCACTTGTTTGTAACCATACATATACGTGAGTAAAGACCGGCGGCTACCTGCTCGTCAATCATTGTTTTGTTGGGACGTTTCCAGCCCGCCAATGCCTCCATACCCGCTTTAAAGTCTTTCTCCACCTGAGCATAAACTTGCTTCAGTGGGGCACGCCCAGCGACGGCTGTTTCTGCTTCATCTGAGGTCAATACGATGGGTACACCCGGCGCATCCTCATTACCGATATAAGTCTGCTGGTACATTTGGGCCAAATAGGCGTGGGCAAATCCGCGATAGACCAGTGCTTCGCCACGATAAGCCTTCAAATCTGCATCTGTTACATCCGGAGAAACTTTTGCAATAATATCGTTAGCTTTGCCTATAATGGAGTAGAAAAAATTCCAATAGAAATAAGGACGAGTATATTGTTGTGACCAGTAGTCGAGTTGATAATCAAATGTAAACCAGCCACTGCCGCTTACTTCAAAAGCTAAATCATCATTCATCACATCTCCCAAATGATAGACGGACATCAAGCCAAAATCGCCATGGACAAGGCCGGAGGAGCCTTGAGTATTATACTGAAAAGTATAATTATTGAGTCCCAGCATCAGAGGTTCCACTACTTTGATAAGGGCATCCGGGCTGGAAGAACCTATTTCGTCAATTTGATCTTTAGTGGCTACACCGGCATTTTCTATATCAAAAAAGCCGTCACCACAACTTGCCAATGCCGTAGCGGCAAAGGCCGAAAACAATAATATCTTATTAATCTTCATATTTTTTCAAGTTAGTTGTTAAAACTCAAGGTTGATACCCAATGAAATGGTACGCATAGCCGAATAATTGTAGCCGGTACTGCCGGTTATACTTTGTCGTGGATCGAATCCCTTGCGTGCCGACAGCAAGAAAAGGTTATCTCCGGTGAGATATACACGCAATTTTTCGATTTTTGCTTTGCTGATCATGGCTTTCGGGAAAGAATATCCCACAGTCAAATTACGCAGGCTCAAATAAGAAGCTTTTGTAAGACTATAATCGCCAGATGCTCCTTGATCCAAACTGTTTTCATCAAGGCGGGGAACGTTTGTATAGCGATTTTCCGGAGTCCAACGGTTCAGAATATCTTTAGACCAGTTTCTTCCGGCGGAACCTGCATTCATCAGACTGCCATAGAAACTGTCATATACCCATCCGCCGATTTGGTAGGCAAAGTTGGCGGTCATATCGATACCTTTGAACTCTATATTAGTGGAGAAGCCGCCATATACATCGGGAACCGGAGATTTATCCAGTTCATAGCGCGTGGCCAAACTGGTCTTGTTTACAGTTTTCTGCCCGATAATATTTCCGTCTTTATCCTTCTCGTCAGCCCAATAAAGAGCATCACCATTTTCCGGATCTACTCCCGCAAACTTATAGTCATAATAGTTAAACAAGGACTTACCCATTTTGCGATAATAATTACCTGTGGCCCAACCTTCTTGTGGACGGTCTGCCGGGAGTTCAAGCAATTTATTTGTGTAATGAGTGGCATTCAGCCCTATATTCCATTTGAAATTGTTGGAGTTGAAAACATTGTAGTCCAATTCCAATTCTACACCTTCGTTGCGCATGCGCATGGTATTTTCATAAATATACGTCGGCATACCCTGGGAAGGAGGAAGCGGTTTGCTATATAACAAATCCCAAGTGGTTTTATTGAAGTATTCCACAGTACCTGACAGCTTATCCCAAAACTTAAATTCAAAACCGACATTGAAATTATTGCTTTTTTCCCAAGTAATATTCTTGTTGCCACGGAATACATATTGAATACCAATAGCTCCGTCATTGGTAACTACGTTATACTGATCCTTATACGGCTGATTGTTGCCGATATTGTCATTTCCCTGTGTTCCGAAGCTTGCTTTCAGTTTTAAGTCATTAATCCATTTTGCATCCTGCATGAACTGTTCTTTATTGATGCGCCATGATGCACCCACAGACCAGAAACTACCCCAACGATTGTCCGGATGGAAACGTGAAGAAGCGTCACGACGATAGCTGGAAGAGAAATAATATTTTTCATCATAGTTATATTTTACCTGTGCGAACATGCCTTCCAATGCATACTCAGAGGCAGAAGAACTTGCGTCTGACAGTTTGGCTGCATTGTCCAATTCCGGATTATCGGGGACAAGGAAATTTTCTTTTCGTGCCCACAAGTTTTCGTTACGGTCTTTTTTAGACTCGTGAGCTAATAAAACTTCCACATTGTGAACCTGAGCGTATGTGTGCGTCCAGTTCAGTAATTGGTTTGCATTCAGCACATAGTAACGAGCCATTTCCGTAGTACCGCGCCCGTTGACGTTCAAGGCATCTCCCCCGATGGGAGTTTGAAAGCTGACCGTACGCGTGTTGAAGTTATCTATACTGGCATTGATCGTAAGCTTAAAATCCTTTAGGAAGGAAAATTCCGCATACGCCTTGGCACTGATAACGTCCACTGTATTCTTATAGATATTGTTCAGTTGTTGATCTATTGGATGAGCGTTGGCTCCAACAGGGCGTTTCCCCATTTCAGTACCATAGTCATAACGGTCATTCCCTTTAGAATCTGATATTCGGTTTCCGCTTTGGTCATACATGTAAACCGGATAGATCGGAGCTATCGTCTGGCCGAAATAGAAAATAGATGAATAACTGGAACCACCTACGTTGGGAGAATTGGTCTTAACATTGCTGTATGCCAGGTTGAATCCGGTTTTAAACCAACTATTGACTGTCTGGTCTATCTTCACACGTGCATTGATGCGGTTCATATTGGAGTTGACAGTATATGCATTGTCATATAGATAGCCTAATGAAGCATAATAGCTTGTCTTGTCAGTACCACCACTTAATGAGAATATGTTCTCTTGACGTACGGCAGGCCTGAAAGCTTCTTCCAACCAATCGTCATGATACATTAATTTGGCATTAGGATTCAAGCGTCCGGTAATAGGGTTTATGAGTTCCTCGTTTGCTACATTATAATTGTTATATCCACCTAATGTGCTGATTAAGTTATCCGATGCATATTGACCGGCCTCTAAATAAGACTTTCCGGAAGATACGGAATTATTGCGCATGGATTCCCAGTAAAGTTCATAATATTCGGCAGGGTCCGTCAGAATATCATAACTTGGAACACCGCGCATATTGATGCCGGTACGGTTTTCAAAAGAAACTTTCACCTTGCCGTTTTGTCCGCGTTTGGTGGTAATCAATACCACGCCATTAGCTCCACGAGCACCATATAAGGAATTTGCGGCAGCATCTTTCAGCACCGTCATAGATTCAATATCAGCCGGAGCAATTTGATTTAAACTTCCCTCGTAGGGAACACCATCGACTACAATTAGTGCTGCACGGTTTGCCGAGATAGAACCTATACCGCGCACATAGATATTGGCGGCTGCACCCGGTTGGCCACTGCTTTGAGAGATCTGAACACCGGCCATAGCACCTTCCAAAGACTTTGAAACATTGGAAGTTTGCATCTTGCTGATTTTTTCTCCTCCAACAGTGGAAGCGGAACCTGTAAATGAGGATTTCTTTGCTGTGCCGTATGCCACTACCATAACTTCGTCAAGCATTTCGGAATCTGACTTCATGAATACTTTCATGTTCGGCTTGATTGCCACCTCCTGTGTCTGCATTCCGACATAAGAAATTATCAAAGTTTTCGCGGAACTATTGTGATTTTAATTGTTTGAATATCAGAGATCTATTTTTTAATTGCAAAGACCTTAGATGTCATTGCTTCTTACCAGAAGGTGCTAAAAGGCATATTCACAATTCCATTGTAGTACTAACGAGTTACTGCGGTTTATATTATAGTTCTGAAGTTCAATGTATTATATAATAAATATACTCTATTGTTGAATCTCCGAAGCACTTGTATCTTTTCTTTGCTTCATTTTGTTCGTACTATTAAATCTAACTTCCATGCTGCGGAAGAATAGCTTTCTTGTTGCGGAAGAATAACTTCCTTTCTTTAGAAAAAGAACCAGGCTGCTTGCAGACAACCAATGGGCTGCTTACAATCATCCGATGGGCTGTTTATAAGAAACTTATCGGATGATTACAAGCATCTCACTAATTTTTGGGCACAAAAATAGTTATTCTTCCGCAACGAGGAAATTGTTTTCAGCGTACCGGAAAGTTATTTCCTAAGTTCTTCTCCAAATCACATACAATAGTCATGTCCATAACATTCGTATATATCTGAGTAGTCTTTACGCTCTTATGCCCTAAGAGTTTTTGTACAGTGGTAATGTTGACACCATTATATATTAATAATGTAGCATTGGTATGGCGCGCGGTGTGAAATGATATT
Organism: Bacteroides helcogenes P 36-108; assembly: GCF_000186225.1. Taxonomy (NCBI): domain Bacteria; kingdom Pseudomonadati; phylum Bacteroidota; class Bacteroidia; order Bacteroidales; family Bacteroidaceae; genus Bacteroides; species Bacteroides helcogenes. The sequence goes on from NC_014933.1 coordinate 1,513,733, forward strand.
TTTTTTGAAATACCGGCCAAACGGGCCAGAATGATTAAATCCTTGTTCGCATTAGAATTATCCTTGATATGGAAGAATGCTTGAATATTATCCCAATATTTCCTTAAAATATCTATTCCTTTGCCCCCAAAAAGGAGATATAGTGGCAATCTTACTTCCGTATTGGTCTTGACCGATTTATAAACCAACCAGATTTCTTTGTTAATTTCCACAATATTATTGGGCATCAAACTTATAAAATCAGAATATCGCATCCCGGCATAGCAACAAAACAAGAATGCATCCAGCGTTTTCTGATACTTAGTATTTTTTCCTGTCAAGTCCAACTTCTCTAATTTATCCAATTCTTCGGGTATTAAATGTGTATGTTTATTTTCTACCATTCTGATTTTGTATTTCCGAAAAGCATATTGTTGCATGCTCATATATTCCTTATTAATTGCAACGTTGATATACTTTTTCAGGTGTTTCATGTGTTTGGCGACGGTATTCGTATGATACCCTTTCAGTTGGAGGAAATGCTCGAATGAAGATATGAATTCAAAAGTCAGTTCAGAAAATGTCACATCCTTCTTGAACTCTTGCAGTAATGCCAGTGTAGAAAGATGGTTCTTTTTGGTACTCTTCTTCAATATGGAATTCGTAATTTCTTTATATAAAAAAGGAATAAAAGATGCATTATTCTCGTTTGTATTGAGCATCTCCTTCAACAACTCTAAAGAAATACGTCTCCCCTGTTGCCACAATTCCAACTCTTTTTTTTCCATTTGAGATATATATTCGTATATAAGCCTGTTCAGCGCATCGGCATTTGGATGATTCTTGACGATAAGCTTCTTTGCATCCCATTGTTCCGGCTTCAGATAAACTTTGGTGGAAAAATACTTCTTTTTTCTATTCAAATAGGCTTCCACTTGTACTAACGCCACCCCTTTCTTGTTGAGGCATTTTTTCCTGTTGTAAACTAAAGTGTAAATAATTTTGTTCATTTTCTATGTTTTTGATCAATGTAATGAACAAATAAGATAGCATTCTGTGCACAGCAAGGACAGAAGGAGTTTTAATATCTGTCAAAAGCCGTTTTTCTTTGTGTTTTTCTGCTCATTTCCAGTAGCTGAAAATAGGCAAAAAGTTTGGAGTTCGGGCAAAAAAACGATTATAAGGAGTCGTGTTTTAACCATTTTGTTTTAAAAAGTGTGTATGTTTTGGAATAAAGCGTCTAAATATGCAAACCAAAGTGATAGGTTGCATGGCCTCGTTTAGCTTTTTTAAGCACAAAAAATCTGCTGTTAAGCATAAAAATAGTATAAAGCTTAACAATCTGATAGAAATGCAAGCTTTTTTTGAGAAAACAGTTGCCCGTTTCAGTTTTATTAATATATTTGCATTTTGTTAGAGTAAAGAAACAATTAATGTAAAGTTAAACTTTAAGAGAGAATTTATGAAAAGAAAATTAATGCTGTTATTGGCCTGTCTTTTTGTAGGAATAGGCCTGGTAACTGCCCAGACACAGAAGGTCACAGGTGTTGTGATTTCTGAAGAAGACGGGCAGCCAGTTATTGGAGCCTCTGTATTGGTAAAAGGAACACAAATTGGCGTTATTACCGGTGTAGAAGGTGATTTTTCATTACCAAACGTACCAAGTTCCGCGAAAACTTTGGTGATTTCTTATGTTGGTATGCAAATGCAAGAAGTGGCGATTAAACCGAATGTAAGAGTTGTGATGAAGCCTGATACAGAGCTGCTTGATGAAGTTGTGGTGGTGGCTTATGGAACGGCTAAAAAGGAATCTTTGACGGGTTCTATCTCGGTGGTTGACTCTAAGAAAATAGAAAAACGCGTAAGTACAAGTGTCACTGGTGCTCTTGAAGGTTCTGCTCCGGGTGTGCAAGTGAATAATACATACGGCGAACCGGGGGCTGCCCCATCTATCCGCATTCGTGGTTTCGGTACAATGGTAGCCACCTCTGACCCTCTTTCAAATAAGAGCGCTTCAAATCCGCTCTATGTAGTGGATGGTGTTCCTTTTGATGGGAATATTGCAGAATTGAATCCTAATGATATTGAAAGCATGTCTATTTTGAAGGATGCCGCTTCTTCTGCTTTGTATGGTAACCGTGCCGCTAATGGTGTTGTCCTCATTACGACAAAAAGCGGACGTGGATCGAACAAACCGAGCGTCACACTTCAAATTAATCAAGGTATCTACAACCGTGGCCTTCCTGAATACGATCGCTTGGGAGCCGACCAGTGGATGGAAGCTTCATGGATTGCCATGAAGAATTATGCCATGACGGGTAGTTTGGGCTTGAATGCAGCAGATGCGGCAGCCTATGCTACCGCGCATGTAGTTTCGGACTATGCACGCCGCAATATTTATGACGGGGCAGACAATGCCTTGTTCGATGCTAACGGAAAACTGACTGCAAAGAGGCTTTCCGGCTATGATGACCTTGACTGGACGGATGATATTCAAAGGAACGGATATCGTCAAGAATATAATTTGTCCGCAAACTCTTCCGGTGAGAAATTGAGTGTTTATTCTTCTGTGGGCTATCTGAATGAAAAAGGGTACGTTATAGCCTCCGGATATGAACGCTTTTCCGGACGTGTCAACACTACATTCACCCCGAACAAATGGTTCAAGGCAGGGGTAAATTTGAGTGGATCTACCACCAAAAGGGATTATAACAGCAATGCAAGCGGCAATGCTTACGGTAATCCATTCTATATTACCCGATATACGGCTCCGATATATCCGCTGTTCATGCATAATGCCGACGGCTCTTATGCCTTGGATGAGTTTGGAAACAAGCAATATGATACGACTTCCCCTTATTTGGATAATAGAAATATTGCTTATGAATTACGCCAGAACAAGCAGGAGACTCGGCGTAATCTGTTGAACGGACAAGCTTTTGCTACGATCAATCTCCCTTACGACTTTTCTATAACGGTAAAAGGGGATATGACCAATACAACTGAAAATAGAAAGAAGTATGACAATCCTGTAATTGGCGACGGTGCTACCAATAACGGACGCCTTACCGGCACGTCTTATCAATACACCAACTACACCATGCAAGAGCTGATTAATTGGAAACACTCTTATGGCGTGAACAATGTAGATGTAATGTTGGGACATGAGAATTATAGCTGGGAGCGTAAATACACATCCGGCATGAACACGGGGATGGCTGTTGAAGGCAATCTGACCATTGGTAATTTCTTGAAAAACTCTTTTCTTGAGGGATATGACGATGAATACAAGACAGAATCTTATTTGGCACGTGCACGCTACAATTACGACGAACGTTATTTCGTAGAAGCTTCTTTCCGCCGTGACGGGTCATCTCGTTTCCATCCGGATAACCGTTGGGGTAACTTTTACTCTGTCGGTGCAAGTTGGAATATCAAGCGTGAAGAATTTATGAGGTCTCTTGACTGGGTGAACCATCTGAAGCTTCGTGCCTCTTATGGTGAAGTAGGTAATGACTTAGGTGTGAATTTCTATGGATATATGGCACTCTATTCTATTGAAAAAAATGCCGCCAAGGCTGCATTGGTGAAAAAGTCACTTGCCGCTCCCGGCATTAAATGGGAAACTACTCAAACAATGGACATTGCTCTTGAAGGCCGTTTGTTTGATCGTCTGAACTTTCAGATTGGTTACTTTGACAAGCGTTCCAAGGATCTTCTGTTTGAAGTGCGGTTGCCTCTTTCGGCCGGTTCTTATCCGTTCGATGAAAACAAGATGAACCTGACCCAATACAAGAATATAGGTACTGTTTCCAACCGGGGCATTGAACTTGCTTTGGATGTTGATGCAATAAGTTCACGCGACTGGCGTTGGAACATCGGACTTGACGCAACGTTCTTGAAGAATAAAATCGTGAAACTTCCCGATGGAAAAGACATTCTTCATGGCATACAGAATTATTCTGAAGGGCACTCCATTTATGAGTTCTATACATATCATTTTGAGGGTGTTGACCAAATGACAGGACAATCCCTTTATAAAATAGATCCGGATAAAGCCGAGACTGCTGCTAAAAATAACGCTTTAGTCAATATCAATGGCAAGGACTATACGACAAAAACCGCTTATGGACAGCGTGACTGGGCGGGCTCTGCACTTCCTAAAGTTTATGGCTCTGTAAGCTCCAGCCTCTCTTGGAAAGATTTAAGTTTGAGCTTATTGTTTACTTACAGTTTGGGAGGGAAAACTTACGACGGAGCTTATCGCTCATTGATGAGCACATCATCGGCATCATCGGCCAGTGCCAATCACAAGGACATCTTGAATTCATGGATGGGGGTTCCCGAAGGAATGACGGAAACTTCTGCCAACCGTATTGATGCCAACGGTTTGCCTTCAATAGACTTCAACCGGAGTTCAGATAATAATGATACAAGTGACCGATGGCTGACAAGCGCTTCTTATTTGGTGCTCAAAAACCTGAATTTGGGTTATAGCCTTCCGAAAAATTGGATTCAACACTTGGGAATCGGCGGAGTCACTTTGACAGCCGGTATTGAGAATCTCTTTACGCTGACTTCTCGCAAGGGGCTGAATCCTCAATATTCATTCAACGGTGGTTCGGATGATACTTATGTGACAGCCAGAGTTTATAATTTTGGCCTTACTGTTAAATTCTAAGGATTAAACGTTTAAAAGAAAGACAAAATGAAGAATTATATAAATAAACTTTTTATAGGTGGCCTGCTTGTAGGAATGTCATTGACTACATCTTCTTGTGGAGAAGACTACCTGAATACAGCACCTACCAATTCTACCGGTTCGGGTGATGCTATCGGTACAACGACCAATGCTGCTAAGGCTCTGAATGGTATCGCAAAGTTGATGAGTGTTCAACACTATTATTTTGGACAGGGATTTGCGGGGGAGAATAACATCATCTCACATTATGAAAACTATCCGAGTCAGAACTATTTGTTTAATTATTACGCAAGTGGCTGGGCTCCGATTCATAATCAGCAGTTCCACAATCGCACAAATAGCATATACGATGCTTATGCATGGTATTACTATTATTCGATTATCGGTAATGCAAATACAATCATTGCCAATATCGATGCGGCAGCCGGTACTGAGGGAGAAAAGAAATTCATTAAGGCTTCTGCCTTGACGTTCCGTGCATTTGCTTATGAAAAACTGATTCATTACTACTGCTGGCGGTGGCAGGATTCAAACAATGGAGCTTCCCAGGGTTTGGTTCTTCGTTTGGATGAATCTATCGGCAGTATGCCTTATTCTACGTTGGCCGAAACTTATACCCAGATTTATAAGGATCTGGATGACGCCATCAAGTTGTTTGCCGAAAGCGGTAAAGACCGTGAGGCTGCTGACGTTTGGATTCCAAATGTAAATGTGGCACATGCCGTGTATGCCCGTGCAGCTTTGACCAAGCAAGATTATGGTAAGGCGCTTTCCGAAGCTAAACTTGCACGTAAGGGTTATTCGCTGATGAGCAATGCCGAATATCAGTCTGGTTTCTGTAAACCTACCGGCGAATGGATTTTCGGTAGTTATGGTGATGCTCAGGAAAATAACTGGTATTGGAGTTATGGAACAAATTTCTCCTGCAACGGTCATTATGCCACCAGCCAACCAACAGGCGCTGGAGCCATCGGCCGTGAACTTATCAACCGTATTCCCGATAAAGACGCCCGCAAAGCTCTATTCCTGACGGAAGACAAATTCCCCGGTTATGACCTGAAAGACAGTAAGGTAATGCATCAAGCTTATGGGATTTATCAAGATGAGAATTTGAAAAAAGAAGTGTATGCTTACCTGAAGAAAATGACTCCTTCCGGTTTGGCCGATCCTTATAAAGCAGGTTATACTTATCTGGATGGGCATATCAAGTTCTGGGTATTTGATACTCCCGGCGTATCTTACTTGCCATTTATCCGTTCATCGGAAATGGTGCTCATTGAGGCGGAAGCTAATTATTTCCTAAAAGACATCTCTGCCGCCCAAGCTTCTTTGGTAGAATTAAATGCTACTTCTGGTCGCAATCCTGACTATAAATGTACAAAGACAGGTGATGAACTCTGGAACGAGATTATGGATTATCGTGAAGTGGAACTTTGGGGCGAAGGTTTTGCATGGAGTGACTACAAACGTTGGAATCGTCCTGTTGTACGCAAGTCTATCGCTGACGGAGGCAATGCACATGCATCTATCGCCATCACAATACCTGCGGACGGAGCCAATAAATGGACTTGGGATGTTCCGTTGAACGAAACAGATTATAATGATGAGTTAAAGTAAATGAAAGAGACTTGGGCTTGATTAGAGTCAAAGTGTTTTTATAAATAAAGTGTTTTTGAGAGCCGTTCACTGTGAAGTGGGCGGCTTTTTGGTATGTCTTCTAAAGGCAATCCTGCCGCAAATTTGATGGGCTCCTGAATAATTGGATCGTTATCGGAAAGAATTCTCCAAAAATCATTATATTTGTGCGCCACTAAAAAGTGTAATATATAATAAGGTATAGTAAATGAAAGAATTTGTAATCTCCGAAGTGCAGGCTGAGACTGCGGTATTGGTGGGGCTTATCACTAAAATCCAAGATGAGCGCAGAACCAACGAATACCTTGACGAGCTGGCATTCTTGGCTGAGACAGCCGGGGCGGAAGTAGTAAAGCGGTTTACCCAGAAGCTGGATCAGGCCAATTCCGTGACCTATGTGGGAACCGGGAAGCTGGCTGAAATAAAAGAATATATCAGGAATGAGGAAGAGGCCGAGCGTGAGGTCGGTATGGTGATATTTGACGATGAGCTTTCGGCGAAGCAGATACGTAATATTGAGGCGGAATTGAAAATCAAGATATTGGATCGTACTTCACTGATCCTTGATATTTTTGCTATGCGTGCACAAACAGCCAATGCGAAAACTCAGGTGGAACTGGCACAATACAAATATATGCTTCCCCGTTTGCAGCGTTTGTGGACTCACCTGGAACGTCAGGGAGGTGGTTCAGGCGCCGGAGGCGGTAAAGGTTCGGTAGGTTTGCGCGGTCCGGGTGAAACGCAGTTGGAAATGGACCGCCGCATCATTTTGAACCGCATGTCGCTGCTGAAAGAGCGTTTGGCGGAAATAGACAGGCAAAAGTCCACCCAACGGAAGAACCGTGGACGGATGATCCGTGTGGCATTGGTGGGATATACCAATGTGGGTAAGTCCACTCTGATGAACCTGCTTGCCAAGAGCGAGGTGTTTGCAGAAAACAAGCTGTTTGCCACATTGGATACGACAGTGCGCAAGGTGATTATCGAGAACTTGCCGTTCCTGCTTTCCGATACTGTCGGTTTCATCCGTAAATTGCCTACTGATTTGGTGGATTCCTTTAAATCTACTTTGGACGAGGTGCGCGAAGCCGATTTGTTGCTGCATATTGTGGATATCTCTCATCCTGATTTTGAAGAACAGATAGAAGTTGTGAACAAGACATTGGCAGACATCGGTGCAGCCGGTAAGCCCATGATTCTTGTATTCAATAAGATAGACGCTTACACCTACGTGGAAAAAGCGGCTGACGACCTTACCCCCAGAACCAAGGAGAACTTGACACTTGAAGAACTGATGAAGACGTGGATGGCAAAGATGGAGGATAATTGTCTCTTCATTTCTGCCCGCGAGAGAATCAATATGGAAGGACTGAAAAGTGTGGTTTACGGACGTGTGAAGGAATTGCACGTGCAGAAGTACCCTTATAACGATTTTCTTTATCAGACTTACGAAGAAGAAGTCTAATCAATGAAGATTTTTAATTCTTCATGCTTAATTTAAAGTGTTATGAATTACAGAAGTCTGACGGAAGATGAAATTCTCCGTCTGAAGAGTCAGTCGTGTCTGGCTGATGACTGGGGAAAAGTAACCGTTGCCGAAGGGTTTACAACGGAGTTTGTGCATCATACCCGTTTTTCGGGAGAAGTACGTCTGGGGCTGTTTCACTCCGAATTTACTTTGCCGGGAGGTATCAGGAAACATTCCGGCCTGCGTCATGTCACACTTCACAATGTGACGGTGGGAGATAACTGTTGCATAGAAAATATTCAGAACTACATTGCCAATTATGAAATTGGGCATGACACATTTATCGAGAATGTGGACATTATCCTGGTAGATGGGGTCTCCAGATTCGGCAACGGGGTGGAGGTATCCGTGCTGAATGAAACAGGAGGGCGTGAGGTGCTGATCAATGATAAGCTGTCTGCCCATCAGGCATATATTCTGGCACTTTACCGCCATCGTCCGGAACTGATAGCTCGGATGAGGGCTATCACGGATTATTATTCAGGCAAACATGCTTCTTCCACAGGGATGATCGGCAGTCACGTGATGATACTGAATACCGGTTCTGTTAAGAATGTGCGTATCGGCGACCACTGCCGTATCTGCGGAACTTGCCGTTTGTACAATGGCAGCATCAACAGCAATGAAGTGGCTCCGGTGCACATCGGGCACGGGGTGATCTGTGATGATTTCATCATTTCTTCCGGTTCGCATGTCGATGACGGTGCAATGTTGAGCCGTTGTTTCGTGGGGCAGGCTTGTAAGTTGGGGCATAATTATTCCGCTTCGGACTCCTTGTTCTTTAGCAATTGCCAGGGAGAGAACGGAGAGGCATGTGCTATTTTTGCAGGTCCGTACACGGTGACACATCATAAGTCCACCTTGCTGATAGCCGGTATGTTTTCGTTTATGAATGCCGGTTCGGGCTCTAACCAAAGCAACCACATGTATAAGTTGGGGCCTATCCATCAGGGAACTTTGGAACGGGGAGCCAAAACAACTTCCGATTCATACATTCTGTGGCCTGCAAGGGTAGGGGCATTTTCGCTGGTGATGGGACGCCATGTCAACCATTCGGATACATCCAATCTGCCTTTCTCTTATCTGATAGAGCAGAACAATACCACTTATCTTGTTCCGGGTGTGAATCTGCGTAGTGTAGGTACTATCCGTGACGCGCAGAAGTGGCCCAAACGTGACGCCCGTACCGATACGAACAAATTGGATTGCATCAACTACAACCTGCTCAGTCCTTATACGGTGCAGAAGATGTTCAAGGGGCTTGAGACATTGCGGAATCTGCGCCATGCTTCCGGTGAGCTTTCTGACATCTACTCTTTTCACAGCGCTAAAATCCGTAATTCGGCGTTGGTGAAAGGGATTAAGTTCTATGAGATAGCTATCCATAAATTTCTGGGGAATTCTGTAATCAAACGTTTGGAAGGTATCGGTTTCCGGAACGATGAGGAAATACGGGACCGCCTGAAACCCGGTACTGACATCGGTGGCGGCGAATGGGTGGATGTGTCCGGTCTGATTGCTCCGAAAAGTGAGGTTGATGCACTGATAGACGGCATTGAGTCCGGAAAAGTGAACCGCTTGAAGTGTATCAATGCAGAGTTTGAAAGGATGCATGGCAACTATTATGAGTATGAGTGGACATGGGCTTACGGGAAACTGGAAGAATTTTACGGTTTCAATCCGGAGAACATAAGGGCGGAAGATATAATATATATTGTGGAGAAGTGGAAAGAGGCGGTTGTCGGTCTGGATCGTATGGTTTACGAGGATGCCAAGAAAGAATTTTCGCTGGCTTCCATGACAGGCTTTGGAGCCGATGGTTCACGTCTGGAGAAGGAACTGGACTTTGAGCAGGTGCGTGGAGACTTTGAAAGCAATCCGTTTGTAACGGCGGTGCTGAAGCACATTGAAGTGAAGACCGCGCTGGGCGACGAATTGATAGAACGGATGAAGCGGGTAGGATAGTCCGGTGAATTTCTTTCATTCTTCATTCTTCATTTTTAATTTAATTCCTACCTTTGCTACACGAATCACTTTTAAATATTAAATGAATAAGTAATTATGGCAACAACACCTCCGTTTAAGTATCAGCCTATGTTCGAGAAAGGGGAAGATACAACTGAGTATTATCTGCTTACGAAAGATTATGTGTCAGTAAGCGAGTTTGAAGGGAAACCTGTCCTGAAGATTGAAAAAGAAGGTTTGACCGCTATGGCAAACGCGGCTTTCCGTGATGTGTCGTTTATGTTGCGTCGTTCGCACAACGAGCAGGTAGCTAAGATTCTGGGTGATCCTGAAGCGAGTGACAATGATAAGTATGTGGCGCTCACTTTCCTGCGCAACGCCGAAGTGGCATCCAAGGGTGTACTTCCTTTCTGTCAGGATACGGGTACTGCCATTATCCACGGTGAAAAAGGGCAGCAGGTATGGACAGGCTATTGTGATGAAGAAGCTCTTTCACTGGGCGTTTACAAAACATATACCGAAGAAAATCTGCGTTATTCCCAGAATGCTCCCCTCACAATGTATGACGAGGTGAATACGAAGTGTAACCTCCCGGCACAGATTGATATCGAGGCCACCGAAGGTATGGAGTATGAATTCCTCTGTGTCACCAAAGGTGGGGGATCTGCCAATAAAACCTATCTCTATCAAGAAACCAAAGCGATTCTGAATCCCGGAACTCTCGTACCGTTCCTTATCTCAAAGATAAAGACATTGGGTACGGCTGCCTGTCCTCCATATCACATCGCTTTTGTCATCGGTGGTACTTCTGCCGAAAAGAATCTGTTGACCGTGAAATTGGCTTCTACCCATTTCTACGACAATTTGCCTACAACCGGTAACGAGTTCGGCCGTGCTTTCCGTGACATAGAACTGGAAAAAGAAGTGCTGGCCGAAGCTCATAAAATAGGTCTTGGCGCCCAGTTTGGAGGCAAGTATCTGGCTCACGATATACGTATCATCCGCCTGCCGAGGCATGGTGCTTCTTGTCCGGTGGGGCTGGGAGTATCCTGCTCTGCCGACCGTAACATTAAATGTAAAATAAATAAGGAAGGCATTTGGATTGAGAAACTGGACAGCAATCCGGGAGAATTGATTCCGGCCGAACTGCGCAAGGCGGGTGAAGGAGATGTCGTTAAGATAGATTTGAACCGACCGATGGCCGATATCCTGAAGGAACTGACCAAATATCCCGTTTCTACCCGTCTGTCTCTGAACGGAACCATCATAGTAGGCCGTGACATCGCACACGCCAAACTGAAGGAACGTCTGGACCGCGGTGAGGATCTTCCGCAGTATATCAAAGACCATCCTATCTACTATGCCGGACCGGCCAAAACTCCTCAAGGTATGGCTTGCGGTTCTATGGGGCCGACTACTGCCGGACGTATGGATCCGTATGTTGATCTTTTCCAAAGCCACGGAGGCAGCATGATTATGCTTGCCAAGGGTAACCGTAGCCAGCAGGTGACGGATGCCTGCCAAAAGTATGGCGGTTTCTACCTTGGCTCTATTGGAGGTCCTGCCGCTATATTGGCGCAGAACAATATCAAGAGCATCGAATGTGTGGAGTATCCTGAATTGGGTATGGAAGCCATCTGGAAAATTGAAGTGGAAGATTTTCCTGCATTCATTCTGGTAGATGATAAGGGTAATGATTTCTTTAAGCAATTGAAGCCTTGGAATTGCAGTAAATAAGCCTGCATATACAGTTTTTTGTAGTCCATATAAAAGGCCGTTCCGGAATCTTCCGCGAACGGCCTTTTTTCCTTATCTTTGCGATGCTAATTTAAATTTATTTGAATAAATATGGAACAAACTCTTCCACGGCAGAATCAGGGACAGCACATTGTTTGGCTGGATGTGGTCCGGCTCGTTGCTATGTTTACTGTGGTGTGCTGTCATTGTACCGATCCTTTTAATTTCTATCCGGGCACTTCGCCAGACATAGGGAACATCAGATTCTGGGGGGCGGTCTATGGGGCAGCGCTTCGTCCTTGTGTGCCACTTTTTGTAATGATTACCGGAGCGTTATTACTTCCTGTACGGGGTGAGGCTTCGGCTTTCTATAAAAAGCGCATTCCTCGTGTATTCTTTCCTTTCCTTATTTGGTCTGTGCTTTATAATCTGTTTCCATGGATAACGGGACTGTTGGGAGTAGCTCCACGGGTGATTCTCGATTTCTTCCCTTATTCGGGAGAGGAGGTGATGCGCCAGTCTTTGGCGGTAAGCATGGGCTACATTGCAGAAATGCCTTTTAATTTCTCTTTGCTGGATGTACACATGTGGTATATTTACTTGTTGATAGGGCTTTACCTTTATCTTCCTATATTTTCCGCATGGGTGGAGAAGGCATCGGAACGTGCCAAGCTGTGGTTTCTTGCGGCATGGGGTGTGACGCTGCTCCTGCCTTATTACAATGAGTTCGTATCGCAGTATCTCTGGGGAAGCTGCTCTTGGAATTCATTCGGTATGCTGTATTACTTTGCCGGGTTTAATGGTTATCTGCTGTTGGGGCACTATTTAAGGAACCATGATTGGTCCATCGGCAGGCTTGTAGGGATGGGAATCCCCATGTTCGCAATCGGTTATGCGGTGACATTCTTAGGCTTCCGCCAGATGACTGCTTTGCCGGGGTGTACAGACGAAATGTTGGAGTTGTTCTTTACCTATTGCTCTTTGAATGTGGTAATGATGACTGTACCTGTATTCATGCTTTGCAAACAGGTTGACTTTCGTTCGGAACGAATAAGGAAAGCGTTGGCAAACCTTACCCTTTGTGGTTTTGGGGTCTATATGATACATTATTTCTTTACGGGTCCCAGTGTGGTGCTGATGCGGGAGCTTCACGTCCCCATTTGCTTGCAGATTCCATGTGCGGCAGTTGTTGCTTTCGGTATCTCTTGGCTGATAGTGTCGATGGCGTATCGTTGTTTCGGTAAGAAGACCAAATGGGTGATGGGATAAACCGGGATTAAGAAAGAATTGTCCAGTTCCGGCGTCATTCTTACTCAGTTTTTGTAGGATTGTTTCTCTTTGTAGGTAATTGTCTTTTGCGCCTTGGCCTCTGTAAAGAAAGAGGCAAAGGCGCATTTGTTAGTATGCCGCCCGATATTTTCCTTCTTCCTTGTCTTCGAGCATGCTCAGGTATGAGGTATAACGTGATTCACTGATGAAATGTTCTTCTACGGCTTTGCGGACTGCGCATCCTGGTTCGTGGCGGTGCGTACAGTTGCTATATCGGCAATCTGTGGATGTCCTGAATATTTCGGGAAAGTAATGTCCTATTTCTTCTTCTTCCATATCAAAGGTTCCGAATCCTTTGATGCCCGGTGTATCTATGATATAGCCGTCACCCGGAACGGGGAACATTTCGGAGAAGGTGGTGGTATGCATTCCCTTGTTGTGGTAGGCGGATATTTCGCCCGTTCTGATGTCCAGTTCGGGCAAAATGGCATTGATCAATGTGGACTTGCCCACACCGGAATGTCCGGAAAAGAGTGAAGTCTTTCCTTTTAATTCATCTTTTATGGTATTAATGCCTTCTCCCCGAAGGGCGGAAACCTTGAAACAAGGGTAGCCGATGCTACTGTATAAGTTGACAAGCCCGTCCAGATAGCGTACATCTTCCTCATTGTAGGCGTCCACCTTATTGAAAATGAGTTTGACGGGGATGCGGTAAGCTTCGGCGGAAGCAAGAAAACGGTCGATAAAGGTGGTGGATGTCTCAGGATAGTTTACGGTTACCACCAGGATGCATTGGTCGAGGTTGGCAGCAAGGATATGCGACTGTTTGGATAGGTTTGATGCCCGGCGGATGATGTAATTCTTCCTGTCTTCTATTTCGCTGATGAAAGCTGTGCCTTCCTGGTTCATAATAATCTGTACACGGTCGCCTACCGCCACCGGATTGGTGCTCCGGATGCCTTTCAGACGAAAGTTCCCCTTGATTTTGCATTCAACGTGGCTTCCTTCATCGGTCTTTACCAAATACCAGCTTCCTGTATTCTTTATTACGAGTCCTCTCAATGTGATGTATGGTTGAAAGCTGATAGCCGGCAGATGACAAGAATTGTCCGTCATCTGCCGGCTATCCACTGGTTAAACTGTCATGATTTCTTTATCCTTTGCGGCGAGCATGTCTTCTATCTGCTTGATGTACTTGTCGTGTATCTTCTGCAGCTTTTCTTCACCGCCTTTCTGTGCATCTTCTGCCAAGCCGTCCTTTACGGCTTTCTTCAGGCCGTCGATGGCGTCGCGGCGTGCGTTCCGCACACTTACTTTGGCGGTTTCTCCTTCGCCTTTGCACTGCTTGGCAAGTTGCTTGCGGCGTTCTTCGGTCAGGGGCGGGATGCCGATGCGGATAATCTCACCGTTGTTTTCGGGCATGATGCCGAGGCTTGAGTCGATGATGGCTTTCTCGATGATGCGGAACATGCCTTTGTCCCACGGTTTGATGGTGATACTGCGGGCATCGGGGGTGGTTACAGCCGCCACATTGTTGATGGGAACCATGCTTCCGTAAGAGTCCACACGGATGCCGTCCAGCAGGCGTATGTCAGCTTTTCCGGCACGGATGTGCGCCAGTGCTTCTTCAAGATACATCACTGCCATATCCATACTTTCTTTCGCTTCGTCTAAGATGTCTTTTACGTCTTTCATATTTTTTCGTTTTGGAAATTGCTTGGATTCTTAATTGAATTGAAAACAAAAGTAGCGTATTTTTTGATTTTCTGCAATAACGGGTCTATCTTTCTTCGATTAGTTATGTACTAATGTTCCGATTTCTTCGCCCTGCATCACTTTTTTCAGATTGCCCATTGTATCCATATCGAATACGATGATAGGCAGATTGTTTTCTTTGCACATACAGGTGGCGGTGAGATCCATTACTTTCAGCCCGCGTTTCAGCACTTCATCGTAGGTGATGTCATGGAACTTTGTTGCGGTGGGGTCTTTTTCCGGATCGGCGGTATAGATGCCGTCCACGCGTGTTCCTTTCAGCATTACGTCAGCCTCTGTCTCGATGCCCCGCAGGCTGGAACCCGTGTCGGTGGTGAAGAACGGATTGCCTGTTCCGGCGGACATGATGACTACTTCACCTGCTTCCATGCATTCAATGGCTTTCCATTTGTTGTAGAATTCCCCGATGGGCTCCATGCGCACGGCAGTCAGCACGCGTGCTTTTGTTCCGGCGGCGGTAAGTGCCGAACTGAGTGCGAGGCTGTTGATAACCGTGGCCAGCATTCCCATCTGGTCGCCTTTCACACGGTCAAAGCCTTTGTTGGCTCCGCTTAGTCCGCGGAAGATGTTTCCGCCGCCAATCACGATTCCTATTTGTACTCCCAATTCATGGATTTCCTTTATCTGTGCCGCATATTCGGCAAGGCGCTTCTCGTCAATGCCGTACTGCTTTTCCCCCATCAGGCTTTCGCCGCTGAGTTTCAATAAGATTCTTTTGTATGTTGCCATATTGTGATTAAGATGTTATAAATTCTCTTTAGGGGCAAAGATAATGCAAACCTCAACAAAAACATCAAGCTTGCTTGAAAAGTTTTTTCCTTTTCAGACGTAGGCTGTTGCTCACTACACTGACACTGCTGAATGCCATTGCCGCACCCGCTATCATCGGATTCAACAAGAATCCGCTGACAGGATAGAGAATACCTGCGGCAATGGGCACACCAATCAGGTTGTAGATGAATGCCCAGAACAGATTCCTGCGGATAGTGCGTACAGTCAGTCTGGATAACTTGAGAGCTTCCGGTATTTTTGTCAGGTCGGAAGATATGATGGTCATCTTGGCCACATCCATGGCAATGTCACTTCCGCTTCCCATGGCGATGCTCAAATCGGCTTGGGCAAGGGCGGCGCTGTCATTGATGCCGTCGCCCGCCATTGCCACCTTTTTTCCTTCCCTTTGCAATTGGCAGACGAATCCGGCTTTGTCCTGAGGCAATACTCCTGCCTTATAATGCGGAATTCCTGCCTTGCGAGAAATCTCCTTGGCAGTGGCCTCATTGTCTCCGGTCAGCATATATACGTCGATTCCGGTGTTGAGCAATTCTTTGACCGCCGCTATGGAAGTCTCTTTAATCCGGTCTGTTATGCCCGCTATTGCCAGAGCGTTTGCCTCATCCGAGAACCAGATGACGGTTTGTGCTTCGGCCGTCAATCGGGTGTCTTCGTCCACCAATGTTTGGGAGAGGGCAACTCCCTTTTCCTCCAGTAGCTTGCGATTGCCCGCATAATAGATTTTTCCCTGCACCCGGCCCTTCACGCCTTTTCCGGTGATACTGTCGAAATCTTCGATTTTCGTGGGCTGTGTATTTTTGAGGTGGCCGGCAATGGCTTCGGCAAGCGGATGTTCCGAGAGTTTCTCTAAACTGTAGAAGATGCTTTGCGCATCGTCTGCACCGTTGTTCCAAATCAGTTCGCTGACCACTGGTTTGCCTTCGGTCACGGTTCCCGTCTTGTCAAGTATCACCGTGTCTATCTTTTGGGCTGTTTCAAGGCTTTCCGCGTCTTTTATCAGAATACCTCTTTCAGCTCCCTTTCCGATTCCTACCATGATGGCGGTTGGAGTTGCCAGTCCCAGGGCGCATGGGCAAGCTATGATTAATACGGTGACTAAAGCCAGCAGACCGTGCGTGAAGCCGTTTTCCCCATCGAGCAACATCCATGCTATGCAGGACATTACGGCGATGCCGATAATGACCGGGACGAAGATGCCCGCAATTTTGTCGACCAGTTGTTGTACGGGTACTTTACTTCCCTGTGCATCTTGCACCATGCGGATGATTTTGGCCAGCATAGTGTCCGTACCCACTTTTTCTGCCCGAAACCGGAAGCTGCCTTTTTGATTGATGGTTCCGGCAAATACTTTGGTGTCTTTGCGCTTGGGCACGGCTACGGGTTCGCCGCTCAGCATGCTTTCGTCCACGTATGATGTGCCTTCTGTAACGATGCCGTCCACAGCAATACGTTCGCCGGGCCTTACTAAAATGATGTCTCCGGGGCGTATTTGTTCAATGAATATTTCTTTCTGCTCACCGGACGGGGCAATGACTGTCACATTCTTAGGTTGCAATCCCATCAGATTCTTGATGGCGGAAGAGGTGTTTCCCTTGGCTTTCTCTTCCAGCAGGCGTCCCAGCAGGATAAAGGCGATAATGACGCTTGCCGCTTCAAAATAGACATGCGGATGGACTCCTCTTGACAGCCAGAAGTCTGGAAACAACATGTTGAACAGGCTGAACAGATAAGCGATGCCGGTGCTGTTTGCCACCAGAGTATCCATGGTGGCACTGCCATGCTTCAGTTGCTTCAGTGCGTTGATGAAGAAGCTTCTGCCCAGCCAGAATACGACGGGAGTGGAGAGTAACCACATGATAAGATTGGCATAAGGCATGTCCATGAAAAACATGCCGATGATGACGGTGGGTACGGAAAGGATGATGGCTCCTATGGTGCGGAACTTGAGTGCATGATATTTTTTATCGTGTGCCTGCCGGGATTCTTCAAGGGTGTTTTTATCCTGTTCTATCAGCAGGTCATAGCCGGCGGCTTGTACGGCTTGCTGCAAAGCCTTAGCAGAGCATTGCGTACGCTCATATTCCACGGTTGCCGTACCCGAAGCGAAGTTTACGGCTGCCCGGTTTACTCCGGTCTGGTGACTCAGTGCCTTGTTCACCCGTGCGGCACATGAAGCGCAGTTCATGCCCACTACGGGGAATGTTTCTTGAACGATATTACTGTTTGCCATAAATGGATGTATTAAGTTTGACGTTATAAGCTGTCTTTTTTCCGAGGCAAAGATACGCCGATGCAGGCGGCAGACAGTTATGGAATTCGGGGATTGATTTATAAGATTCCGTGTAATGCTATCCGCAACGTGCGAACGGGCTTTTGTTCGGAATGGGGGCAGAGTCTTTTCCTTATACCTCGTCGAGTGGCTTGCGCTTGTTCTCTTTGAGCTTCTTGAAGTAGCTGGGAGTCAATCCGGTGACGCTTTTGAACTGGGCGCTGAGATAGGATGCGCTCGAATAATTCAGTTTGTCGGCAATTTCGTTCAGTGAGAGCTCTCCATAAACCAGCAATTCCTTGGCACGTTCTATTTTTTGTGCAATAAGGTATTTCTCGATGGTAGTGTTGGTTATTTCAGAGAACAGTTTGCTCAACGAGCCGTAATCCCGGTTGAGCTTGTCGCTCAAGTAATCGGACAAGTTTACTTTCAGTCCGTTGTCATTGTAATGCACCAGTTCGATGACGGCATCTTTTATTCGTTCTATTGTTTGTGATCTCTTGTCGTCGATCAGTTCGAACCCGAGTGGTTCGAGTGATTTCTTCACGGCTTGATGAACCTCTTCGGTCACTTTGCCGGGCAATACGGCAATGCCCAGTTCCACTGATAGGGGATGCAGGCCCAACTGTTCGAGGCGGCTCTTTACTGCCATGATGCAACGGCCGCATACCATATTCTTGATATGCAGTATGTTTTCGGAATCGGAAGTCATATCTGTGATGTAGGTTATTTCGGTACAAAGATAACACTTTTTTCGGGCAAAATGTTTCCCGGTAAAAATCACAATAAGTGGGTATTGTCCGTAAGCCAAAACCTTTATTACTTTGCAAATAAAAAACATATAGTTCGCCGCTACGATTATGCAGATACCTAAGGACGATATCCGGAATGATATTTTGCAGGCTGCAGGGAAGATCTTCCAGGAAAAAGGTTTCTTGAAAACCTCCATGCGTGACATTGCAGAGTGTGCCCGGGTGAGCCTGAGTAATATTTACAATTATTTCAAAGGCAAGGATGATATTTTCAGGACAGTGGTATATCCTGTTACACGGGCCTTTGAAAATATGTTGCACGAACACCACGGCCGACGGGGGGTGGATATCCTCCATATGCAGTCCGAAACGTATTTACGCTATGTGGTGGAAGAATATATTGATTTGATCCACCGGCATCGCCCGTTATTGTCATTGTTGTTTTTCCGTTCCCAGGGTTCTTCTCTGGAGAAGTTCAAGGAGGAATTTACAGACAAGTCCACTCTGTTGGTGAAAGACTATTTCCGGGAAATGAAGCGAAAGCATCCCCAGCTTGACATTAATGTCTCTGATTTCTTTATTCATTTACATACCGTTTGGATGTTTTCGATGCTTGAAGAACTGATAATGCATAAGGTCAGTCCGGAAGATACGGAAAAGATAGTCACGGAATATATGATGTTTGAAATAACGGGTTGGAGAGAGCTTATAAAGATATAAGCTCTCTTTTTCTCATTTCCCCGGATGGAGGTATGCCTGTCAACAAAACGGTCAGCCGAATATTTTCTTTATAATTCCATGGCTCAGTCCGGTCTGTATCATTCCCCGCATAAAAAGGTAGATGAGGAAGGCAAGCCACAACGCATGGTTTTCCAATGCGGGACGAAATCCGTAGTACAAAGCAAAGAAACCTGCGGTTGCCGCTGACATGGAAAGTAGCATCGCACGTGTGGCTGTGGCTCCGATGAAAATGCCGTCCCAGATAAAGGCGCCCATACCGGCCGCCGGTATGGCGAGCGCCCAATAAAAATAGGTGTCGGCTGCGGCCGTCACTTCCTTGTCATCGGTCAGGAGTCCGAGGAAGGCACTGCCTCCCAAAGCATAAGCCAGGGTGAAGATCGTGGCCGTCACCATCCCCCAGGCAAACAAGTGCCGGACAGTATCCGCGAAGGCTTCCCGGTCACGGGCTCCGATGTATCTTCCGATAAGGGCCTCTCCCGCATAGGCAAAGCCATCCATCACATACGAAAACAAAGTGAAAAGCTGCATAAGCAGAGTGTTTACCGCCAGTATGATTTCACCTTGCGAGGCTCCTGCCGATGTAAAGAACAGGGTTACCGCCACCAGACAAAGGGTGCGGAAGAATATATCGCGGTTTACTCGAAAAAAACGGGTCATGGCTTCCTTCTGCAATATTCTTTTCGGGACAACGTACTTTTTGAGTCTGCCATACCGGTATGCCCACAATGCGATGCCCATGAAGAAACCTGCATATTGTGCAATCAATGTGCCCAGAGCAACTCCCTCCACTTTCATCTTGCAGAAACAGACGAGGCTGAGGCTGGCAATAATATTCACGATGTTCTGTGTTATGGCTATATACATGGGAATACGTGAATTCTGCATCCCTATATACCAGCCCGAAAGTCCGTACAGTCCCATCACGGCAGGCGCTCCCCAAATGCAGATATGGAAATAGGTTGTAGCGAGTCCTTTGATTTCTTCCGTAGGGTGAATCAGCATGAATGCGCCCTGTCGGATGGGAACCTGCAGGATGATGAGACAAAATGCCACCGCCAATCCTATGCCGACAGAGCGCAGGAGTAAATGTGTGGCTTCCCGCAAATCCCGTTTTCCGAAAGCTTGTGAGGTCATTCCACTGGTTCCCATCCGCAGGAAGCCGAATATCCAGTAGATGATATTGAACAACATGCCGCCTACGGCTATCGCACCTATATAGACGGGTGATCCCAGATGGCCTACAATGGCTACGTCTATCAGTCCAAGTAGGGGGACAGTGATGTTGGACACGATGGAAGGCAATGCTATCTGAAGAATTTGTTTGTCTCTGGGCGTCATTTGCAATCTTTATTAAAAGGGAGTGGACAAATGTACGCAGAAAAGGGAAATATAGACCAATATGATTAACTATTTTTCTACCTTTCCATATTGGCAGTTATTTCAATAGTCCGTATATTTGTAGATGTGTTTCAATGAAATGTATCAGATGCTTTAATTATTATATGCTTTAAGTATGAAAACCTTAACTTTACTTTTCTCCTTATTCATAATGTTCCCTCTGTCACTTTTTGCGCAGTCGGCAGGCGACCTGCTGCAGAAAGTATCCGAAGCTCTGTCCGATGGTAAAGATGACTATGCCGTGAGTTTGTTTCGTCAGGCTGCCGCCGCCGGTGCAGACAAGACAGAAATGTTCTATTGGACAAATGTGGATAAAAACAGTGCCGTGGCTCCCCGTTTGGCCGGTGAGCTTGCCCTATGCTACAAGGAAAAGCAGAACTATGACAAGGCTTATCTGTTTTATAAAGAATTCCTGCAACGCCACCCCGAAGACGTGTCTGCGCTTGTTTCTTGTGCCGAGATGGAGATGATGCGCGGAAAGGAAAAAGAGGCTCTGAAAATGTACGAGAAGGTTTTGGCTCTTGATGGGAATAACCTGCAAGCCAATATTTACTTGGGAAATTATTACTATCTCCAGGCCGAAAAGGACAAGAAGAAGCTTGATGACGATTATAAAAAAATCACTTCTCCCACACGGATGCAATATGCCCGATACCGCAATGGGCTTTCGGCGGTATTTGCGGACAGTTATGACAAGGCGAGAACTTATCTGCAACGGGTACTCCGGCTTTTCCCTTCTATGGAAGCCGGCAATACACTGGAAAGGATAAGGAAGGTGGAAGGGGAGATGAAATAGAAAGGAATGGACCGTTAGAATGAAAATGCGATTTTCATCAGAAACTCTTGAGGGCGTAAGGTGTGTCTTGTATATTTTTCTGTGAAACTGTTGACATAGATGTTGTCAAGACGCGTATGGTTCAGGAGATTGCGCCCGGCTATCTCTATGTCGAATAAGCGTTGTGAGAAAATGATGGAGGCATCGGCAAAATAGGCGAATGCATTGTTCCGGCTATTGTGTGAAAGAGTGTTTGCCAATCGGGCTTTCCAGTGAGACGATAATGTCAGGTTAAGATTTAATTCATGCCGGTAGTTCCATGTCTTCACAGCTTCATTCTCGGCATAGTCTAACGCCGATTTGGTGTGTGTGGCCGATGTATTTCCATCTATGTTGGCATATCGGCTTGGCTGTAATGAGAAATTGAATTTCAGGTTGATGGATTCCAAAGAAGAAACGGTCGGTTCTTCTTCTAATAGCAGATGACTTTTGTTGTGCGAATATACGGCACTGAATGCAGTGTATAGTTTCTTCCAGGGATATGCTTTGGAAATACGGGCTCTTGCCCCCCAAAGGTAACTGTTGTGCCGGCGAGGATAGGCTTTGCATAGCGTAAGGTAATTGTCAGAATTTTCGTAGCCGTAGATAATGTCTTGTCTGCCTAAATTATAGAAGCCGGTGACACTGAAAAAGAAACCCTTTAGAGGATTGTTGAAGCGTACTCCCAGCATATTATACCAGCTTTTGTCGAAATGCAGTTGGGGCTCATAGGCTGATGCCGACCGATAAGAAGAAAACAGATAACCTGCGTACAGTTGTTGTATGTCCGGGGCGGTATAAGAGAAAGAAGATAACAGTATGCTGTTCCAATAAGCATTCATTTCATATTTCACGTTCAGTTCAGGCATCGGCATGAGGCGCTGTTTGGTCAGCCTCCGAGAGTCCGGCATCCTGTATTTCACTCTTTGACTCAAGAAAGCGATGGGGGCACTTGCTTGTATCTCCCAAAATTCACTCTTGTAGTTTAGGCTGGGCTCTATGTACAAACTGACGCTTTCCAGCCGCACGTCATTGCCCAAGGATGGCTTTTGCAGAGGCTTTTGGTCTGTATAGACAGTCGATGTCATTTTTTTGTTGCTATACTTGATGCCGGTCTTATACTTCAGATAGAATCCGGCAAGCTTATGCTGGAAGTAGGTATAACTGTCTGACGAGAATACTTTCAGGTGTGCTTCTTGCTTGAATGTATCGTATGCTTTTCCATTGTTCAGCAGTTCGGTGAACAGGCCTGGAGTTACAGTCATATATTGTGGGAGCTCTGTATAGGTGTTCGCCGAGTATATGGACAGTGTATTGCTCTTTTTGTTTTTGATCAATTCAAAGTTATTTTGCAGGAACTTCCGTTCGGGGTGTATGTATTCATTCGTTCTTTGCCGGTTGACGGTCAAGTCCAGAGTGCTTTTATGCAACCCTATCTGACCTTTTAGAGTGTTTTTGATATAAGTGTCACTATCATTCAGCATGTAGGTCAGATGTCCTTCTGCCCGATTCTCTTGGCCGGAATAATCTTCTGCTTCGTCAATGGTGATGGTCTGCGATGGATAGAAGTAAGTGGTTCCCGACTGGTGGTTGGCGGTTTCCTCACTGTGCAGGGCGTTGAACTGCAACCGTAAGTCGGTTTTTGCATTGGGTCTGTACAGATGGTTGGTTACTATTAAATGAGACTTATTGAACAGATAACGCTCCGGATCCACGCCTGTGCTTTGTGCCGCTGATTGTGAAAAGAAGTCATTTTCACCGTTCATGTCCGATGAGTTTATGATTCCGGTCTGCGTCAGGGGCACGATTTCGGACGCAATATCCTTGCCTGTGTTGTTGTTTTTGTACATGGTGAGATTCTGCATGTTCTTTCCGAACAACATTCCCAACAGGCGATTGTCCCATAGTGCTCCGGAGCCATTTCCGGCTCCTAATCCCAGGTCAATGACTTTTATCAGCCTGCTTTTGGCTTTATCGTTCAGGGTCAGGTTTAGTGCGGCATTGTCGCTGAATGATTTCCCTCTTAAAGCTGCTATTGGCTGGTGTGCCTGTAGTACCTGTATTTCTTGCACCATGTTTGCCGGAATGTTCTTGCTGCCCAATGCATATTTTTCTTCCAGCAGATTCATTCCTTCTATGTAGAAACCGCTTATGGGTTTGTCCTGGAATTTGATAGTGCCGTTTGAGGTAACTTCGATGCCGGGTATCTTTTTCAGGACGTCTTCTATGCTCCGGTCTTGCGGCATTTTGAATCCGCTGACCGTAAAGGTCAATGTGTCTTTGCTCTGTCGGATGCGTCGGCTGGTGATTCTCACTTCTCTTATCTGCAGGGCAGTTTCTTCCAGCCTGATGGTCATGCCATCCTTGAATTGTGCGACAGGGAGCAATAATTGTTTATAGCCTATGGAAGAGAACAGGAAGAAACGCCCTGTAGAGGCAGGTTGCATCTCAAAGTGTCCTTGTCTGTCGGTATAAGAATAGCTGATAAGCGAGCTGTCTGCTGCAAGAAAGCTTACGGATATATCTTCCAAGAACTTTCCGCTGCCTTTGTCGCAAACTGTTCCTTTGTAAGATTGAGCTTGCAGTCCAGTGGACAGGCACAGTGCGATCCATAGGGCTATGGAAAGAATTTTTGTCATTTTATCTTTCTATATAGTTGTAGCTTTTCTTGAAACGGTTGGCTGCGTCCTCTTCATTACCCCCTACAGGTATGGGGATACTTTTCCCTTGTTTTCTCATAAAAGAGGCCATGTCTCCATTGTATTCCTTTACCGCCTTGTCAAATTCTTCTTTATTGCATTTGATGTAGTGCTTTTTAGGTATCTTGATGATACTGTTCACCTTTCTTATCTCCACGCACTTAAAGCAGTAATCCTTTTCTGTATCTTCGGCCTGCAATATCAGTCCGGGCAGTCCATGAAGTTTCCAAGGACCGTCTTGAAACGGAATTTCCAGAGTGAACCAGGCAGTCCATTGCCTTCCATAAAAAGTAGTGACTGCTTTTTGGCAGTTAAAGCCCAATATCTTACATCTATCTGCTTCTATTTGCCATTGAGGAATTTGCATCTTTTCAGTGCACATATATTCTTGTAAGGCTAAATTGTCAGTTTGTGTAATCATCCCTTTTTGGGGATAATTCTTATAGATGCTGTAATATTGCACGCTTATGGGATAAATAATTTTTTCTCTTGCCGCTATGATGTCATTCATGGAGGCGCCTTTGGATTTGAGGCTGTCAGTGATGTGATCTCTGCCTCTTCTCCATAGGCTGTAAAATTCGGAACTCGCTTTGCCAATTTTGAGAATCATCTCATCCTGGCTGATTTTCCCCTTATTGTTCAGATTGTCCTTGAATGTCTCTGTGTAATGACACTCCAATGAAGCTACTTCTTGTGCACATAGAGCACAAGTGTTGAGTAGCAGAATGAATGTAAATAGATATAGGCGCATAGTATGTTGAAATAAAAAAAGGGGACTGACAAAAGGGTATCTTTGACAAGTCCCCTTCCGAAGTTTTTTTAAGATCAATCGCATGTAGCTTCAATCTGATCCATCCAATGAAGGACTTCTGCTTCTGAAGCATTTGCGTCAATTTTATATAACTGTCCGCATGCTACAAAATACTGATAAGCTGCAGGTGCTGCAACGGCTACTGTGCTGACAAATATAGCACAAATAATAAATAGCTTTCTCATAATAACAACAATTAAGTTAGAAAATAAATAAACTCTAATGTTGTGTACAACATTTGTTGACTACAACCTTTCGATATTATGGTGGAGAATGCCATACCAATTACTTTAATTCCCACAGTTAGCTACTCTGCTTCTTTATTTCATTCGGTTTTCGGATGAACTCGTCATCCTACTGAGCTATGTCATGCTATATCATATTGCGCATTAGATATCATTGCTGTATGGAGAAATATCCATAATAGGATTCATCTCCGATTTTAAATTCCAATAGATAGTCACCATCCTGCAAATCATACATTCCAAATGTATGGCATTGTGAAGATGTTCCATCGCCATTGTAATAGACCGCATTGCCGCATTGGTCTTTTACTACGACCGTTACGCTACTCACAGCTATATCTGTATAGATGTGTATCGTATTGCCGTCAATAGCAGCGATAGGTTCTAAAGTAATGGAACGCCTGTCTTTTCCCCATTCTTCTTCAAAGTCCGAGTAACTACATATTGGAATGTTCTTTTCAATGGCCTTTATACTCATACTACAGAATATGCCTACAACTAATAATAATAGATACTTCGTTTTCATCTGATTCTATTTTTCTTGTTTTGTTGTGACAAAGATGATAACAAATAAGATTTAACCAAAACTTCTTAATGCCTTATGTATGTGCATACTTATGTGCAAGCTGTTTTTTATGAGCAAAAGTATGTGCAAAGGTATGTATATAAATAGTGAAAATGTACTTTTGTGTTAGCTAAAGTATTTATAATGAATGAATAATCTTATCCCATAGTTCTGGATTTCCTTTGCTTCCTGTCACTTTTTGGTAAAGACGTTTTCGGATGGAAGAAATGCTTTCCGGTTTGAGTTGAAGTAGTCTTGCGATGTCTGCTGGGCGGAATTGGAGTTTGAGAAGTATGCAGACGTGCAACTCGTTTTCATTAGGAGTGTGCAATGAATACAGTCTTTCGAGGAAAGTGGGATAGGCGGGGCTTATGAACTCTCTTACTGAATTCCACTCCTCCGAGGTGATGTAAGCTTCACCACGTACGGAGTTTGCCCGTTCTTGAAGTTTTTTGTATAAATCGGAGCAGAGTAGATGTTCTTGGGCTCTTTTCTCCTGCTCTGCTTCTATCACTTGTTGTTGTAAGATGTGATTGAGTAATTCTATTTTTTGTTCTCTCGCATTACCTTCAGGAATACTTATATTTGTCAAATTCTTTTTTAATTCTTCTTTTTGAGATTTATATCCTTCAAGGAATTCAATCTTCTCTTGATTTTCTTTTTCTATATTTTGGAGCTTTTCCAGTTGCTGCTTTAGTTCCAAATTTCTTCGTTTGTAATATTGACGGAAGGCAATAAAAGATACTATAATAATGATGAAACCTCCAGAAGTCACTACTGTCCAAAATGTCTTATTCCGATTTTCGGCCTTTAATTGCATATTCTCTTTCTCTCGTAGCTGGTAGTTGTAAAGAGCGTGCATCCGATAGATGGTTTCTGTCTGTGTTAATTTTTGTATGGAGTCAATATTGCAGAGATACCCATGGAGATAATCGGATGCTTGTTTAGTGTTGTTTCGTTCAATGGCAAGTTCCAATAATCTACGATAGGCTGTTCTTTTGGCATAGACAGAGCCAAAGTCTAATAATTTATTATAATACCAAACAGCAGAATCTGTATTGCCTGTTGTATCATAAAAACGGGCGGCGATAGAGTAAATACTACTTTTGTTGGATTGTTCGGTATCTCTTAAAGCATTTTGCAATACTGTACGCGCAGAATCGTACTCTTGTAAATCTGTGTAAAGTGCGGCAAGTTGGCTTTGAATCAAATTGAACAAGCCTGTTCGTGGTAATTGTTGGCTCAACAGATTTGCCTTTTTGAGATAGACCAATGTGCTGTCTTGTTTGCCTAACTCCCTATACATATTGCCTATGTCCCTTAACGTGAAGATCAGACCAACACTGTCTTGTATGATAAGGTCGTAATGTCGGTTCATTTTATACATCTTTAGTGCTTCGGCATATAAGCCTTGATAGGAAAACAGTGTCCCCATTTGGCTATAAATTCTCCCTTTCAGCTTACCTCCTTTGTCTTCGGGCAATGCCTCCAATGCTTTCTCAAAGTAATCTAATGCCTGTGGTGCATCTCCCAAATCCCGATATACCCGTCCGGCATAATAGTAGGCTTCCGCCAGATGTCTTTCATCGTCTTTCTCTATGTAGTAATGCAGCACGGGAAGTATCAGGCTGTCTGAAGTATGAAGTTTGTAAGCTTTGTCACCTGCTTTGATGCACAGTAAACGGTAGTACATTTGTGTAGCTTCAGGTTCTGCTTGTATTGTACTTTCTAAGCTTTTCAGCAAGGATACGGCACTGTCCGGATGGGCATTTGTCAAACTGTCCGCAACAATCAGTGATTGTGGATAAGGTTTGTGTCCGCAAGCGCAGAAGACTGTTGTTGCAAGAAGAAATAAAGAAATCCGTATAACATCCTTCATGTCGGCAAATGTACGGATTTATTTTAAAAAATGTTAGCAAAATGCTTCTTTTTTGTGAATTTTGCACATTGATGCAGAAAATCGGATAAACAGACTAATTGGGAATACGTCTTGTCAGCTCCCTACCTTCTCCTTATCTGCTCCGTATCTGCTCCCTGTGTTTTCCCTCTCTATAGACACGGAGAAAACACGGAGCAGGTACGGAGAAAAAGAGAAAAAGAACAATCTGAAGTATGGGACTCTGCCAAAGAATCACAAGAACTCCTATAAGATGTACTGTACTTCCTTAAACAGATATTCCCGTTCTTTCCCGTTTTCGTCTTCAAGCACAAAGCGGCCGTCCGGCTCTACGCGGAGCAGGCGTGCCAGGAATCTTCCGTTGGTATCTTGATAGGGATGAAGTCCCCGGCGGCGGAAAAGAGAACGAGCATAGCGGGTGGAGATTTCCTCGGAATAAGCCTTGAAATCTTCCAGCCTGAGACCTTTATAGTATATTTCTATTCGCTTCAGTATGTGTGCCAGAATTTCGTGGCGGTTGTGTTCTTTTCCGGTAATTTGTCTTAAAGAAACAGGATTGGGAGCGTCGCTGTGAAAATTTTCCTGATTGATGTTCAAGCCTATTCCGCAGATGCTGCGGCTGATGTAATGTCCGGAAAGATCATTCTCTATCAGGATGCCACAGATTTTCCTGTCTTTCCAATAGATGTCATTCGGCCATTTTATGGTAATCTCGTTGGACCATCTGCTCAGCTCCTCCTTGATGGCAAGGGAGACTATTTGTGAAAGGATGAACTGGCAGTGGGCTTCCAGAAAAGCAGGGTAGAGCACGAAGCTGAAAAGCAGGTTTTTCCCGCTTTCGGCTTCCCATGTATTGCCGCGCTGTCCTTTACCGGAGGTCTGGAACTCGGCGATGACGGTAGTCAGTTCGGCAACTGCTTCTTGCCGGTTGTTGCAAAGCCGGCTGAGGTATTGGTTGGTGGAGTCTGTTTCATCCAAAGCAACCAAAGGAAAAGGGAATGTGTCAGGGTAAGGCTTCATATTCATTACGCATTTTTTTGGTAAATTTCTTCAATACTTCTTCATAAGAGTGGTCTATCAGATGTTTTACTAATTTGTCGTCGGCATCTCTGTCCAGAAACACTTGGTTCCAGTATTTCTTGTTGAAATGCCACGCACCCTCGATGGCTGAATATCTTTCTCTCAGCTCAATGGCGTATTCGGGATCACATTTCATGGTGACTCTGTCGGGAGTGTTGAGGTTGATGCAAAGGAACATCTTGCCCATCACGCGGATGACAAGGAAGTCTTCGCCAAACGGAAAGTCTTCTGTAACGGCTTTCTTGTTGAGGCTGTATTCACGTGCGATTTCTATATCCATAAGGCAGCTATGATTTTTTGAACTTTGATTTATGAATTGTTTAAACTGTTGTCTGTTTAGAACATCGGCGGATAAAAGGCATCCTGCAAGTGTTCTATTCTGAAAGCTCCCGGTTGTCCTACGGCCGTTATGATGTCGAAGCGGATGGGAGCGTCGATACAGAAATGCTTGATATAGGCATCGGCGGCAACGACGATGCGGCGTATTTTTTGCCAATTCACGGCATCTTGAGGTTCTGTGTAGTCCGTATTGCTGCGGGTTTTCACCTCTGCGACAATCAGCACTTCGTCTTTGACGGCCACAATATCCAATTCCAAATGATTCTTTCGCCAATTGCGGTCGCGTATAGTGTAGCCGTTCTGCTCCAGATATGTGGCGGCGGCATCTTCTCCTGCTTTTCCCAATGCATTGTGTACAGCCATTGCCTCTGCCTATTCGTATTCTTTAATCATGCCGTCGCGTCCCGGACGGAAGATGACGGGTGTTTTCACGGCTTTGCCTTTAGGAGTCATTTGGCTCAGGCTGCGGGTTTGAGTGGGAGCCAATCCAATAATCTCTTGGATGGCTCTGCTTAACAGAGGTTCGGCCAGGTTGCCATAATCTATATAACCTTCAAAAAAATTATCATTGTCTGCATCGGTTTCATCCAAAATAATGTCAGGTTCAAAGCCGCTTTCATAGTTTCCATAATCTTTGGCGTTGTAAGATTGGAATGTGATGGGAACTACCTCATAGGTGTTTTGTCCGACTATTATGTTATGAGGTTCCATGCCTACATTTTTGCCTGTAGTCTTTTCTCCGATAAGCACAGTTTCTATATCGATTCCTCTTAATGAATTGATGACAAGTTCGCTGGCCGAGGCCGTCGGTTTGCCCACAAGGCAATACACGTGTTTCAGACCCAGTCCTCCGGCAGATAATGATGATCCTAAATTGGAATAATTGTCATATTTGAACTGTTCTTCAGGCTTCTTGCCATTGAATTCTTTCATTCTTTCATCATTGTATCTGTACTTGGCAAAGACCTTGCCTTTGCAATAGCTTCCGGCAATGCACGAAGCTATCAGGTTGGCGGATATGACATGTCCTCCTCCATTGTAGCGCAAATCCAATACAAGGTCTTCTATGCCTTTGCTTTTGAAGTTTTTGAAGACTTCATACAACAAATCATCGAAACCTGCGTCAAATCCCGAATAAACCAGATAGCCTATTGGGTGACCGTTGCTCGTGATGACGTCTTGATAGAGGATGGGATTTTTATACATTGCCTGTGCGGTAATGGAGATTTCTTGGGTTGCAGTGCTGTTGTCTTCGTTAAAGAAAAGTTCGGTGAGGCTTAGGGAAGTGGCAGATTTGGGATATAGCAGATTGAGAAATAAGGTGTTGTAATTACTCTGGGTAATCTGGCTGTTGTTTATTTGGCTTATGTAACTTCCGCGTTTGATGCCTGCTTTCGATGCCGGAGAATCAGGATATACTCCTTGTATGCAGAATGCATAATATCCGTTTTTACTGTTTATTTTCACAGCAACTGCTCCTGTGATGCCGAAACTGTATTCCTGATCTTTCTGTACTTGTGGAATTGATCGGGTGGAACTGCTGGTGTTCTTTTTCTCAATATAGGAGAAAAGGCTGTAATGCGTTTGATTGTCAGAGCCTGTATAGCTTCTTTTATCCAAAGTATTAGTTGTCATACTGCCCAGCGCATCGTAGAAGAAGCTGTCATAGCTCTTTGTGTAGTCAAGGCTTAGTCCTTTATATTCGTCATTCCATAGATAGTTCTTTTTTAAATAGTTATCTACTTGCTCGTTGACTTGCTGGTTTTCGCTCACTGTGACAACTTGGGTTGCCGCTTGTTTCACAATGAAGTTGACAGAGGCATATCCTTCGGATTTAATGGTGATAGTGGTGGTTCGATCTGTTGCAGTGCTTGTAGAAACTGTTAGGCGTAGCGTACTTGCCCCTTTGTTGCCCGTCGGAGTAAGAACCTCGCACCAGTCAGAGCCGGCAGTGGCTTGCCAATCGGCTGTTGCTTTGAAAGAAACCGAAAGAACGGAGCCTGTTGTGATTTCTACTGGAGTCCCTTCAATCCAACTTTGGTTGGATATGCCGGTTGCTGTTGTCTCATCGTTGTCTTTGCTGCACGAGGTGAAGCTTGTCGTTACTGATAGTATCAGAAAAAAGCAGAGAAAATGTACCTGTTTCATAGTTTGTTTTTTATAGCTCTTCAAAAATACGTTTTTATTCACTAAACCAAAATCTTTTTAGGAAATACTTTAAGTTTTGCATTCCAAAACTCCTGCTGCCTCTTTAAAATGCCTCAAATATAAAAAATACGCATGTTCTTTTTTGTTTTTACGGAAGTAAAAGTAATTTTGCATAAAATATGAGGAAGAGAGACAAAACGTGTGCGAAAGCAACACTCGAAGAACCGAAACGTGAGCAGCGCATGGTATGCCTGATGAGCGAGGAAGAACAGCGGATTGTTGATCGTTATCTTGAAAAGTATAAGATAACGAATAAGTCACGCTGGCTTCGGGAGACTATTCTCATGTTTATACATAAAAATATGGAAGAAGATTATCCTACTCTGTTTGGCGAGCATGACATGAGGCGATGAATCAGCAATTAAAAAGATTAAGTATTAAAGAGAATACCGATTTGGACGATAGCTATTACATGAAGCAGGCGCTTCTTGAAGCGCGAAAGGCGGGAGAACGGGGAGAAGTGCCCGTCGGTGCGGTTGTGGTTTGTAAAGACCGTATTATTGCGCGTGCCCATAACCTGACTGAAACATTGACGGATGTTACTGCCCATGCCGAGATGCAGGCTATTACTGCGGCAGCATCGACTCTTGGCGGGAAATACCTGAATGAATGTACACTGTATGTTACTGTTGAGCCTTGTGTGATGTGTGCCGGCGCTATTGCATGGGCGCAAATGGGAAAGCTTGTCTTTGGTGCGGTAGATGAAAAACGGGGTTATCAACGTTATGCCTCACAGGCACTGCACCCCAAGACAATAGTGGTACAGGGAATACTTGCGGATGAATGTGCTGCATTGATGAAGGAATTCTTTGCGGGAAAGCGTCGTTAATCCCTTATTTTTTACTTCTTTCTTCTTACTCTTTGATTTCTTCAAAGTCCACATATTCTCCTTCGTCTTTGGCGAATAGCTTTTTATGTCTTAAGGGGATGTCACTGTCTTCAGGTTCTGTTGCCTCATTTTGTTGTGAGGAAGAATCTGGGTGCTGTTGATGGCTATTATAAGAATATCCTCCTGATTTTTGATAGGAACCGGAAGATGCGCGATGTCCACCTAAACTGAAAATACTTCGGATAACAGCGGAGATAACACTAAGGCCAATAATCAGAATGGCAATAATTATTATAAATAAGAATCCTAAAAAATGAAACATGGGCTAATGGCTTTTATGTGTTCGTTATTACGAACGATAATACAACAACCGTGCCAAAAAAATGTTTATTTACTTTTTCTTGTAATCAGTGAAAGTAAGATATAACAAACAATGATTGCGGCGAAACTGCTTATTCTTAGAAAGACAAGCAATGGAATGCATATAATCAGAAAAATGAAACTGATCTTATTCTCCTTCCATGACAGGTTTTTAAACTTCAGCGAGAACATTGGAATCTCGGAAACCAATAGCCAAGAGAAAAGACAAACCAACAATAACATGTAAAGCGGATGAAAATTGTCTGATACAAGGTAGTCATGGGCTCCCGTTGCCAGAGAGGCCCAAAATAAGGCATTTGCCGGGACAGGAAGCCCTATGAAAGAACTTGTCTGACGGATATCGTTGTTGAATTTTGCCAGTCGTAATGCGGAAAATACGGATGTTAGAAAAGCAAGATAGGGGAAGAATGGAGCCATGCTTGCCATCACGCCCGGATATTGCATTTCTTTGAATAAGGAGAATACTATTAAAGATGGGGCTACCCCGAAACTTACATCATCTGCCAATGAGTCCAAGTCCTTGCCTATAACGGAATGTGCATCCAGCAAGCGTGCCATCATACCATCAAAGAAATCAAATACGGAACTGAGGATAATGAAAGCTAATGCCCAGTCATATTTAGCTTCGAATGCCATGACACAAGCAATACCCCCGGAGAATAAATTCAGGCAGGTCAAAGTATTGGGAATATGGCGGGTAATGCAATTTGCCATTGTTGTTTTGATTATTTAAGTTTAGCAATCACAGTTTGGTTACCGACAGTCAATTGCCCAAGTTTTACGAATACTTCTGTGCCCAAAGGCAAAAAAACATCTACTCGGGAACCGAATTTGATAAAGCCCAGATGCTCGTCAATATAGCAGTCTTCTCCTGCTTCGGCATAGGTTACGATGCGGCGTGCCATGGCTCCGGCTATTTGACGTGCCATGATTTCTACTCCCTCAGGAGTTTCTATAACCACAGAAGCACGTTCATTATCGGTACTTGCCTTGGGTAGCCATGCTTTCATGAATTTGCCGTTCTGATGCCATACCTTTTTTACAGTGCCGTCCACCGGATACCAGTTGGCATGTACGTTGACTAAGCTCATAAAGATGGATATCATGATGCGGCGGTCGTGAAAATACTCATTTTCTTCTACTTCTTCTATCACGACAATCTTACCGTCGGCAGGGGCGACTACTATCTTTTCGGTATCTTCCTGTCCGAACAAGCGGATAGGACAGCGGAAAAAGTTTACCAATATTCCATATATGGCAAGACTGATGACCGCCACCGTGTAAAAGGGAATTTTGCATTCCAGCCCGAAGTAAAGGGCAGTGTTGACAATTAACAACAGTATCAGGCCACCTGCCAATGTATGTGTTCCTTCACGGTGTATGCGTATCTTTTTTAATCTTTTAAGTTGACCCATGTATATCGTATTTGCTATTTTAGATAGAAATTATCTGCAAAAATAGGCTTATTTTGAAAATCTAACAAGAATTTATGGAGAGAAATGCTAATGTTGATAACTTTTTGGAGAATATTTTTGTTAGATGTTACAGAGGTTGTATTTTTATAGTCTCAATAGAAAAGGAAATATATGCAGGATTTTGTTCATTTACACGTTCATACCCAATACTCTCTCCTTGACGGTCAGGCAAGCGTCAGCCGATTGGTGGATAAGGCGATGAAGGATGGTATGAAAGGTATTGCCGTAACTGATCATGGTAACATGTTTGGCATTAAGGAGTTCACCAACTATGTCAATAAGAAAAACAGTGCTCCGAGAGGAGAAATCAAAGAGCTTAAGAAACGGATTGCCGGCATTGAAAGTGGTGAAATAGAGTGTGAGGACAGGGAAATGGAAATAGCCGGATGTCGCGCAAAGATAGCGGAAGCCGAAAGTAAGCTGTTCAAACCTGTCATCGGCTGCGAAATGTATGTGGCACGCCGCACTATGGACAAAAAGGAGGGTAAGCCTGATCAAAGCGGATACCACCTTATAGTATTGGCGAAAAATGAAAAGGGCTATCACAATCTTATTAAATTGGTGTCCCATGCTTGGACGCGGGGCTATTATATGCGTCCGCGAACCGACCGTAATGAATTGGAGAAATATCACGAAGGATTGATTATTTGCTCGGCTTGTATCGGCGGCGAGGTTCCTAAAAAAATCATTAATGACCGGCTTGAAGAAGCAGAAGAAGCCATTCGTTGGTATAAGAATCTTTTCGGTGATGATTATTATCTGGAACTTCAACGGCACAAGGCTACAGTGCCTCGTGCCAATCATGAAGCTTATCCCATGCAACAGAAGGCGAATGCCAAATTGTTGGAATATGCCAAGAAATATAATATAAAGGTTATCTGCTCTAATGATGTCCATTTTGTGGATGAGGAAAATGCGGAGGCTCACGACCGATTGATATGCCTCAGCACAGGCAAAGACCTGGATGACCCCAGCCGCATGCTTTATACCAAGCAAGAATGGATGAAGACCAAGGCGGAAATGAATGCTTTGTTTGAGGATATTCCCGAAGCATTGTCCAATACGCTGGAAATTTTGGATAAGGTAGAATATTATTCCATTGACCATGCGCCTATCATGCCTACTTTTGCTATTCCTGAAGATTTTGGGACGGAAGAGGAATATCGAAAAAAATATAGTGAAAAAGATTTATTTGACGAGTTCACGCAAGATGAGAATGGAAATGTTGTGCTGGATGAGGATGCTGCCAAGGCTAAGATAAAACGTTTGGGTGGTTATGAAAAATTGTACCGTATCAAATTGGAAGCTGACTATTTGGCTAAATTGGCGTTCGACGGGGCCAAGAAACTGTACGGTGACCCGCTGTCGGACGAAGTGAAGGAACGTATGATTTTTGAACTGTACATCATGAAGACAATGGGCTTTCCGGGCTACTTCTTGATTGTGCAGGACTTTATCAATGCCGCCCGTACCCAATTAGGAGTTTCAGTAGGGCCGGGACGTGGATCGGCTGCCGGTTCGGCGGTGGCCTATTGCTTGGGTATAACCAAAATAGATCCTATTCAATATGACTTGCTGTTTGAGCGCTTTCTGAATCCGGACCGTATATCTTTGCCCGATATTGATGTGGATTTCGATGATGACGGACGTGGAGAGGTGCTTCGTTGGGTAACAGAGAAATATGGACAGGAAAAGGTAGCCCACATTATCACATATGGCACTATGGCAACCAAACTGGCTATCAAGGATGTTGCACGTGTGCAGAAACTGCCTCTTTCTGAATCAGACCGTTTGGCAAAACTTGTTCCCGACAAGATACCTGATAAAAAACTCAATCTGAAAAATGCTATCGAGTATGTGCCTGAATTGCAGGCGGCAGAGGCATCCCCTGATCCATTGGTAAGGGATACTCTGAAATATGCCAAGATGCTGGAAGGCAATGTGCGTGGAACCGGAGTGCATGCTTGCGGTACTATCATTTGCCGTGATGATATTACGGATTGGGTTCCGGTAAGCACCGCCGATGATAAAGAGACGGGGGAAAAGATGCTGGTAACCCAATATGAAGGTTCGGTGATTGAAGACACGGGGCTGATCAAGATGGATTTCCTTGGATTGAAAACTTTGTCCATTATCAAGGAAGCTGTCGCCAATGTGCGTTTGCATCGTGGTGTGGAACTTGATATTGATAAAATCTCAATCAAAGATCCGGCTACTTATAAATTATATTGTGACGGTCGCACTATCGGAACTTTCCAATTTGAATCGGCAGGTATGCAGAAATACTTGCGTGAGCTGCAACCCAGTACTTTCGAGGATCTGATAGCCATGAATGCCCTTTATCGTCCGGGACCTATGGACTACATTCCTGATTTCATCGACCGTAAATGGGGACGTAAACCAATTGAATACGATATCCCCATCATGGAGAAATACCTGAAGGATACTTATGGAATTACTGTTTATCAGGAGCAAGTGATGCTTTTGTCCCGTTTGCTGGCGGACTTTACCCGTGGCGAATCCGATGCCTTGCGTAAGGCGATGGGTAAAAAACTGCGTGACAAGCTGGATCACATGAAGCCTAAGTTTATCGCCGGTGGACAGAAGAACGGACATGAGCCGAAGGTACTTGAAAAGATTTGGGCGGACTGGGAAAAGTTTGCTTCTTACGCTTTCAATAAATCACATGCCACTTGTTATTCATGGGTAGCATATCAGACTGCTTTCCTGAAGGCGAACTATCCGGCAGAATATATGGCGGCAGTCATGAGCCGAAGTTTGTCGAACATTACGGATATCACCAAATTGATGGATGAATGCAAAGCTATGGGTATCAATACTCTGGGACCAGATGTGAATGAAAGTAACCTGAAGTTTACGGTGAACCGGGAAGGCAATATCCGTTTCGGGCTTGGTGCAGTGAAAGGTGTAGGCGAGGGCGCTGTGCAAAGTATTATGGAAGAACGTGAAAAGAATGGCCCGTACAAGGGAATATTTGATTTCGTACAACGTGTGAACTTGAATGCTTGCAATAAGAAGAATATTGAATGTCTTGCTTTGGCAGGTGGCTTCGATAGCTTCCCGGAATTAAAGCGTGAACAGTATTTTGCAGTAAATTCAAAAAATGAAATTTTTATAGAAACGCTGGTTCGTTATGGCAACCGGTATCAGGCAGACCAGGCTGCTGCCGCCAATTCTTTGTTTGGGGGCGAAAACGTGGTGGATATTGCCACTCCGGAAATTCTTCCGGCTGAACGTTGGAGTGATCTCGACCGCTTGAACCGGGAGCGCGATCTGGTTGGCATCTATCTTTCTGCTCATCCGTTGGATGAGTATGCAGTAGTTTTGGAACATGTCTGCAATACGCGCATGGCAGAGGTGGAAGATAAACAGGCACTTGTTGGCCGTGAAATTACGATGGGAGGTATCGTTACTTCTGTGCGTCGGGGAATTAGTAAGAATGGCAATCCATACGGCATTGCCAAAATAGAGGATTATTCCGGATCGGCAGAGTTCCCTTTCTTCGGGAATGATTGGGTGACCTATCAAGGATATTTGGGCGAACGTACGTTTCTTTATATTAAGGCGCGTTGTCAACCCAAGCAGTGGCGTCAGGATGAATTGGAAATAAAGATTACTTCAATGGAACTTTTGCCTGATGTCAAAGAAAAGCTGATCGAAAAAATAACTATCCTTATTCCTCTCAGTGTATTGAATAAGTCTTTGGTAACTGAACTGGCAGAATTGACCAAAGAGCGTCCGGGTACTACGGAACTATATTTCAAGGTGACGGATCCTGATAGTAAGATGACGGTTGATTTGGTGTCCCGTCCGGTGAAACTTTCTGTGGGGCGCGAACTTATCTCTTACTTAAAAGAACGCCCTGACCTTGAGTTCCGGATAAATTAGTTATCTTTGCTCCGTCAATCGAGAATTGAATGTGTTATAACCGATAGTGAATTAATAATCAATATTTAATATTTAAAGAAATGGCTTTAGTAATTACAGACAGCAATTATCAGGAACTTGTAGCGGGAGGGAAACCTGTCGTTATTGACTTTTGGGCGCCGTGGTGCGGACCTTGTAAGATGGTAGGCCCCATCATTGATGAATTGGCAGCCGAATATGAAGGCAGGGTAGTCATCGGTAAATGTGATGTAGATGAAAGTGGTGATGTAGCTGCTGAATATGGTATCCGGAATATCCCTACTGTGTTGTTCTTTAAGGATGGAAAACTGGTTGACAAACAAGTAGGATCTGCTCCGAAAACAGCATTCGCAGCTAAGATTGAAGCATTGCTGTAATAGCCGGACAGGAAGACATTAACCCTTAAAAATAAAGATATGGGACTGGAAGACGATTTTTTGCAGAATGATGTCGATGATGAAAAGACCATCGAGTACATCAAGAATTATTTGCCGCAAGAGTTGAAAGAGAAGTTCTCTGACGACGAGTTCTACTATTTTCTCGATTTGATTGACGAGTTTTATTCTCAAAGCGGCATCCTTGATGCACAGCCTGATGAGGATGGATATATTGAAATTGATTTGGGGAAGATCGTTGATTATATTGTAAAAGAGGCCCATAAGGATGAAATGGGTGACTATGATCCGGAAGAAATCTTGTTCATTGTACAAGGTGAGATGGAATATACCGAATCATTGGAAGAATAGCTATCTCTTGTTAGGATAAAGAAAAAGAGGATATGCCCATATCGCAGGGGATATCCTCTTTTTTTATAATGATTCCATGAAAAAGAATACTGACATGCCGACAAGAATGATGCCCAATATGCCATAAAACCAGCGTGCCTGCTTCCGCCCTACGTTACGGACAATGAACTGGGCATTTTGAGCAGTGAAAAACCAGTTCCAATCAAGAATTGCCGCTAACAGTGAAGTGACCCCTGCAATGGCAAATATCCCTTGTATGATATATTGACTCATTGATTGATAATTAAGCCATTTCTTCCATAGTGAGCTTGCGCTCACTGTTTTCCACTTCCTCAATGGTCACTTTAATTGTGTTTCCCGGCAGCAGTTCCTCAACAAGTTCCGGCCATTCGATAAAGCAGAGGGCTCCACTGTAAAAATAGTCTTCATATCCCATGTCATAGACTTCGTCCAGTTTCTTGATGCGATAGAAGTCGAAATGGTAAATCAACTCTCCTGCCGTATCTGAACGATATTCATTGACAATTGCAAAAGTGGGGGAGGTAATGACGTCAGAGACACCTAATTCTTCGCAAACGGCTTTTATGAAGGTCGTTTTTCCGGCTCCCATTTTTCCATACAGGGCAAAGACTGTATTGTCGCCCATAACTTCGATAAACTGCCGGGCGGCTTCATGGATTTGGTCTAATGACTGAATTCTAATTTCCATACTTTATAGCTTTTGTTGTTCATTGCAATTTGCAGGAATAGTGCAGGGCAATGTCCTGAAGAGGATTGCAC
This sequence comes from Bacteroides helcogenes P 36-108, assembly GCF_000186225.1. Classification (NCBI taxonomy): domain Bacteria; kingdom Pseudomonadati; phylum Bacteroidota; class Bacteroidia; order Bacteroidales; family Bacteroidaceae; genus Bacteroides; species Bacteroides helcogenes. The sequence continues at coordinate 1,553,072 of NC_014933.1, forward strand.
AACTTGCAATGAATTTTATTTCCGATGCAAATATAGCCAAAAACTCTTTCCTGTTTTACAAATTGCATAGATAATAATGGAAAAGAAGATGATGGATGCTCCTGAGGGAACATTCATTTGATAGGAAATATATAATCCGCCCAGACAACTTAGGTAACCTATTCCTATGGAGAGCCAGATAATGCGGTGGAAACGATGGGAGAACAGGTTTGCCGTCATTTGCGGAATGGTGAGCAGTGAAATAACAAGCACTATGCCTACCATACGCAGGCATGCCACGATGGTCAGGGCGATGAACATCATCAGTACGTATTCGAACACTTGTACGGGGATGCCCTGTGAACGGGCGAACTCACGGTCGAACGCTACGTAAATGATGGGATGAAGATACAGTGCGAAGAAAAGAGCTAAAACGACTGCAAGTCCTCCTAACAGTGCGATGTCCTCCAATGTAATTGTGAGTATGTTGCCAAACAGGTAGGCTGAAAGATCGGGGGCGAATCCCGGTGAAAGGAATGTGAACATGATGCCCAGTGCCATTCCTAATGTCCAGAATACGGCGATGGCTGAGTCTTCGCGCATATCTTTTCTTTTGCTGAGCCATTCTACTCCGAAAGCCGATAGAACGGAAAAAACGGCCGCCGACAGGATTGGCGAAATGCCTGTGAACAGTCCAAGTCCTATCCCGCCGAAAGAGGCATGGGTCAGTCCTCCGCTGATGAAAACCAGTCGTCGTGTTACGATGTATGTTCCTATTAATCCGCAGGCAATGCTGGCAAGCAGACTGCCTATAAGGGCATGCCGGAAAAATGTGTATTGCAGTAAATCCATATAGGATTTGTATTGATGATTAATAATTATATAGAAATATGCCTAATCTGTTTGTTTGATACAACTTCTCAGGGGTGAGGTTGTCTTCTCTCTCCGATGATGAGGAACACCTCATCTTTTATGTTGTCGGGCAGTGCGATGCCACGCAATTGCAGACTGCGTACCCAGCCGGCCACATCGGTGTCCTGCATCGTGTAGAACACATCACGGAATATGTCTTCCTGTTCCGGGGTGTATGCGTCTGGAGGAGTACCGATGTACCTGTCCAGTTCTTCATCGTCATAATATTCTATTTTTTTGCTGACGGCAGCCAGCAGGCTGTCACGCTCGCAGACCTCGTGTTGTCCGCAGCACTCTGTGTCTGCTACTTTTATTTCGGGCATGGCATTCAGTTCGCCACGTTCAATTTTCTTTTGCAGTTGCCGATTGTGTATCACTCCTGCAACAGATGCTGCAAGGACGAGGATAATCAAGCTAATAATCAATATCCACATGGGTTTCCTTTCTCTGAAAAACGTGTTCCTTCGGTGGGACGGACAAAGATACATATTGTTTTGCATACGGCAAAATAATGGGATTCCCTTATGTCTTACTAATTGTCAGTCTTTGTCTTGGCTAATTTTGAATCCCGCCTTTTGCAAGTCTTCCCAATAGGCTGGGTAGGATTTGGATACAACCTGGGGTTCGTCGATCTTTAATCGTGGCAACATGAAGCAGGCGGGGGCAAAAGCCATTGCCATGCGGTGGTCTTCGTAAGTGGATATTGTTGGAGCAGCTTCGGCAGGACAGCGGTCACCATTCCATGACAGGATGCTGTCTTGTTCGGAGCGTACGATATACCCCAGTTTATGCAATTCTGTGATAAGAGCATTTATGCGGTCGGTTTCCTTGATCTTAAGGCTTTGCAGTCCGGTGAAACGGAAGGGAATGTTCATCAGGCAGCAGGTGACGGCAAAAGTCTGTGCCAGATCGGGAATGTCCACCATATCTTCTGTGAGGTGCTCGACGGGAGTTCCTGTTTGGGTGAGCCTCACTCCGTGCCCAATATATTCGGTATGCACTCCGAGACGCGAAAATATCTCGGCTCCCCGGCTGTCTCCTTGATGGCTGTGGGGAAATAATCCGAGCAAGTCAACGGTGGGGCTGCTTATTTCTGCGCTTCCGGCATTCATGTGCCTATTGCCTGAGAGGGCGACTGTCTGATACCAGTAGGAAGCGGCACTCCAGTCGCTTTCTACGGTGAACGGTACATCCTGATAACCGCCGGGACTGACTGTTATGCTGTTTTCCGAATTCCAGTCTGCCTTTGCACCGAAATCACGCATCAGTTGCAAAGTCAGGTTGATGTACGGGCGGGAGATGATGTTGCCCGTCAGGTGCAGGTGTAAGCCTTTGGGGAGTATAGCCCCTGTCATCAGTAGGGCGGAGATATATTGTGAACTTACATTTCCGGCAAGGGATATTTCTTCCCCCCTCAACTCCGTACCGGTGATGCGCAGGGGAGGAAATCCTTCGTTTCCCTCATATTCTATTTGTGCGCCGAGTTTGCGCAGGGCATCTACAAGTATGTGGATGGGGCGTTGCCGCATACGCTCTGTTCCAGTAATGACACGGGTTCCGGGGATTACGCTGAAATATGCCGTAAGGAAACGCATGGCGGTTCCGGCGGCAAGGATGTCGATATGTTCCGGATTACCATTCAGGGCACGTATCATGACACGGGTATCATCACAGTCACTTAGGTTGCAGGGAGTGATATTGCCATGGGCAAGTGCATGGAGAATAAGCGCCCGGTTGCTGATACTCTTGGATGCCGGCAGTTGTATGTCGGCCCGCAGGGTGGAAGGTGCAGAAACAGTATATCGCATGATCGTATTTGTTAAGTTACGGTGGTAAAGTATTATTATCACTGCAAATGTAGGATAAATCTTTGGTAAAAGGAGAACATCTTATTCCATTCTTTCGTTTATCTTTGCAGATGTTAATTAATGACGAGATGAAATGGATATTGATTTAACTACTCCCGCCTTACTGTTTTCGGCTATATCGTTGATAATGCTGGCATATACCAACCGTTTCTTGTCGTATGCCCAGCTTGTTCGCACATTGAAAGAACAATATATGGAGAATCCGTCTTCGGTGAAGGCGGCTCAGATTGCCAATCTTAGAAAACGGCTCTACTTGACACGTGCCATGCAAGTCACCGGCATAGGGAGTCTGTTGCTGTGTGTGGTCAGTATGTTCTTCATTTACATCCGGCTCTATGTTGTTTCGGTTTATGTATTCGGACTGGCATTGGTGCTGCTGATTATTTCGTTGGCTATATCGGTCTATGAAATTTATATATCGGTCAAGGCACTGGAGATACATCTGAATGATATGGACGAGTGATATAAACTCAGAATGCGGCGTGCAATGCGTTGGTGGGCAGTTCCAGTTCTCCCCAATCTATCATGGCGTTGAACAGTCTGATTTTGAAGAATGCGGATAAGTCTTCTATTCCGAGTTCTTTTTCCAGAAGAATGCCTTCATCCAGCAGTTGTGCACGTTTGGTTCCTTTCAGCAATGGTTGTGCGGGAGTGTACCAGAAAGTTCCGTCATGGAGGGCAATGTTGGCAATGGACGTATCGGTCAATAGCCCCTGCCTCACAATCAGAATATCGTCGCATCCGCCCCGTTGTGCAAAAAGGCGGTTCAGAGCCTCACGGTCGGTGCTTTTGTAGGTGTAGTCTATATCATCTGTCCGGATGACAGCCAATGACTGTACATGCCGAATGTTGTAGGGGGAGTAGCTGATTTCTTCGATTCCTGCTTCCCCATATACGATACGTGCTTTGTATATCCCCGTTTTCCGGTCAGGCTTTATGCGGTCTGCCAATTGCAGCAGAGTGCTTCCTTGCCAGAAGTGTGTACGGGTATCGTTTAACCTTCTCTCGTGATAGGATAAATTGCGGACTTTTCCGTTGTCAATGCGGATGGTTTCAATAAATCGGCACATATACTTTCTGTATTACTTCGTTGTATTCGCTTTCCCATCGGCTTTTGGCTGTAATGCCTCCGCCTGCTTTGAAATAAAGTTGTCCGTCTTCCTGTTCGATAAAGCGTATCATCACGGCACTATCCAACTCTTTGTCTGCGTAACAACCCATTATTCCGGTATAGAATCCCCGTTCATAATTTTCCGCATCAGCGATAATCTGCATGGTCTTGGATTTGGGAGCACCGGTGATAGAACCGGCAGGCAGCAGTTTGAAAAGGATGTCTCCTATATATTCGGGATAATCGTCGGACAGTACGCCACAAATTTCTGAACTTGTCTGTAAGATAGGTCCTTTGTTGGTTTGCAGATAGTCTATATAGCGGTAAGATGATACTTCTACCTGATTGGCCACCATACTCAGGTCATTCCGTATCAAGTCAACGATGGTGGCATGCTCGGCGGCTTCCTTTTCATCTTTCATCAGTATGTTTTCTGCATCCGGAAGGGTGGCGTCAATCGTGCCTTTCATGGGAAAAGACTTGATTTTTCCATTCTCTATACGAACAAAGATTTCGGGAGAGAAACAAACCAGTTTGTCTTTCAGCCAAAGCTTGTACAGTGCTTTTGAATGCAGGAATATATCTTTAAGCGTCAGGTTGGTGGTGACAGGAATTTTGCAGGTCAGGTTTGTCAGATAGCTATTGCCTGCCAACAAGTTTTGTTTCACAATGTCAAAGGCACGCTTGTAGATGCCGGGGGTGGGAGGGATGATTTCCCATTCTGCTTTTTCTGCTTCTCCGGCATCATCCGCGGTACTTTTCTCCACATTACCTGCCTCCCGAAACCGGTAGAGGCAGGTAGTGGGATCTATTTGGTCGAGAGTTTCAATATACGAATGCTCCTGCATATAGTCTATGACAAAAAGAAAGGGTACATCGGCCTTTGCCAATGAATTCATCCTTCGGATGGCTTCTTTTTTAGGATATACTTGCATGGATAGAACAGCTTTGGGGATATACCGCTTATTTGTCGAGTTCTTTCAGCAGTTCTTCTACAGCCGCCTTCAATTGAGTGTCTTCACCTTTCACTATGGTTTCGGGTGAGTTGGCTACCTTGATGTCCGGTTCCAGTTGTGAGTTTTCCAGATAGCTTCCGTCCGGCAGGCGGTAGCCGATGACGGGAATGCCGAACACCAACGATGGGTCTTGCAAGGTTTCCCAAGATACACTGGTCATTGTGCCCGGAACGGGCATGCCTACCAGCTTGCCCAGCTTTTGATGGCTGTAAACCCACGGTGTGCCGTGTGCGTTGGAGTAGTTGGCCTCGCAGGTCAGCATGATGGAAGGTTTGTTCCAGCGGCGGCTGGGCATATCGCAGGCCTCGCGTCCGCGGACTACTTGTGTGAAGTATTTTTTGCCGCTGAACAGTACCTCGATGTCTTCGTGCAGGCGTCCGCCGCCATTGAAACGTGTGTCGATGACAATGCCCTCGCGATTGTTGTATTTACCCAGGATGTCCGAGTAAACGGAACGGAAACTACCGTCTCCCATAGATTCTATATGTACGTATCCCAAACGCCCGCCGGACCATTTGTCAACATCTGCTGCACGTTGCTTTACCCAACGGGTATAGAGCAGGCCGCCGAGTGCGCCGTGGGTGACAGGAATTGTCACTTCCTCCCATCGTTCGTTGGTCTGAGGGTCATATAGCGAAACAAGTGTCTTCTTTTTTGCCTTGTTATTGAGCAATGTATAGTAATCCATTTCGGGAGTAATTTCCGTACCGTCTATTTTTTCAATCACCACACCGTTTTTCACTTTTGTGTCGGCTTTGTCAAACGGGCCTTTTTCAATCACTTCAGAAACAAGCATGCCCTTTCCGGCATAGTTCCAATCAAAAAGTAAGCCCAGACTTGCGGTAGGTTCGCTATGCTTGCCGGGATAATATCGGCCGCCGGTATGGGATACATTCAATTCGCCGAGCCATTCACTCAGAAGTTCGGCAAAATCGTAGTTATTGCCGATATGCGGCAGGAACTTGCGGTAGTCAGCACTCATGGCATCCCAGTCCACCCCGTGCATATTCGTGTTATAAAAACGCTTTTGCTGTTGTTTGTACACGTGGTCGAACATGTATTCGCGTTCGGCTTCCAGATTCATTTTCATGGAGGCGAGATAGCTCACCGGTTTCAGTTCATTGGAAGCCATGTCCATCTTCTGCATGCTTTTTCCGCCCATAAGGAAAAGGTGTTTGCCCTCTTTGTCCATCTCCATCGTCGCCCATCCGGTATCCATTTTATGGAGTAGTTTGGTTTCTTTCTTGCGCAGATCCATTTTCCACATGTCGAATCCGCCTTCAAAAGCTGCAAGGTAATAGAGGGTTTCTCCATCTTTGGAAATGAGGGCGCTTCCCATATTCGAGGAGTTGGGGGTGAGGCGTACGATGCGGTCTTCGATGTTTTTCAGATCCACAACGATCTCTTGGACTTTGGTCGTGTCCTTATCTTCTTTCCCGGTTCTTTTCTTCTCGTTTTTCCCTTTGCTGTTGTCTTTTTCTTTGCTTTTCTTCTGTTCGGATTCCAGTTCTTTGCGCAGTTCGTAATCTTCTTTGCTCAGGCAGAATTTGTCATAAGAGTCTTGATTGAGGAATACGAGCATGGCGTCATCCTGCGATCCCCATGAGGCATGGGCACGCATGCCGTAGCGTTCGGTGGTGAAAAGGATGGCGTTGCCGTCGAGCACAAAACGGGGTGATCCGCTTGTGTAGCCGCTGTTGGTGAGGTTTGTGATTTCACCGCCTCCTTGTGCGCTGACAAGGCCTACGTCCGAGTACGGGTCATGCTTGTTTCCTATGAATTCAAGGGTAAACCATTTGCCGTCCGGTGACCATGAATAGTCGAAACCGCCGCTTGTACCATACCAAGTAGAACCATCGGTTATCTGGCGTACATTTCGGGTTTTGAGGTTGAGCACCATCAGGCGGTTGCGGTCTTCAATGAAAGCCAGTTCCTTGCCGTCGGGTGAGAATTGCGGATATGCACGTTTCACAGTGGTGGAAGGCAGCAGGGCTTCTTCTTTTATCAGGGTTGCATTCGGGAAGTTGGGATCTTCTTTGCGTACTATGCTGGCCAGAAAAAGTTGCCAGTTACCGTTGCGTTCGCTGGCATAAGCCAGGGTGCGGTTATCCGGTCCGAAGGAGAGGCCGGCTTCACGTGCGGCAGTGGCGGTAATCTGTTTGGTGGTGGTATAATCTGTGGAAGTGACGAAAACTTCTCCGCGTACGATGAAAGCTATTTGCTTGCCGTCCGGAGAGACAGTGCCCGAAGTGGCTCCGCTTGAAAAGGTGAAGCCGGCAATCTGCGGCCGATCGTCACGGATGATTTCGACATCCAGCTTTTGGGGAGAAGCGCCGTTTTGCTGCGTGTAGATTTCTCCGTCGTATCCATAGCACAAAGTACCCTCGTTGCTTATGGAGAGAAACCGTACGGGATGAGTTTTGAAGGCGGTGACTTCCTTCACCGATTGCGGCTGGGAGATAGGGAAGGAGCAGACGTTGAATGTGCCTCCGTTTCGTTCGCTCAGGAAAAATAAGGTTTCCCCGTCCGGAGACAACACCGGGTTGCGGTCTTCACCTTCTCGCCGGGTGAGGTTGGTATGCTTTCCTGTACGGATGTCGTACATCCAGACATCGCGGGTGATGGAAGACGTGTGGTGCTTGCGCCATTCGTCTTCAAAGCCTTTGCGGTCTTGATAGAAGAACTTGTCACCGGTCTTGCCGAAGCAAACAGCTTCGGCAGGAGTGCCCAGAACTTGTTCTGTGCGCCCTCCGGTTGAAGGAACCTTGTAAAGTTCGGTCATGGCGGTTGTCGGGAAAAGGGCGCTGGTTGCCGCATCTTGGATAGATGCCGAAAAGAGGATGTATTTACCGTCCGGAGTGAATGTGGACGGCAGTTCGCCGGCCGAGTTGGTGGTGAGGCGTCTGGCTGTTCCTCCATTTGCGGGCATCACGAAAATGTCAAAATTCCCATATCTGTCGCTTGCAAAAGCTATCTGCTTGCTGTCCGGCGACCATACGGGGGTGCATTCGTAGGAGTCTTGTGTGGTGAGCTGCATGGCTGTCCCGCCCTTTACGGGCACTTTGTAGATGTCTCCTTTATAGCAGAATGCGATTTCCTTGCCGTCGGGTGATATCCGTATGTCACGCATCCACAGGGGAGTGATTGCATAGGAAGCCATCGTTGCGAATCCCAGTATGGCGATTGTAAATATCTTCTTCATAAGTGTTGATTGGCGTTATCGTTAATTATCAGTTATTTCATACCTCTCGCTTTGTATATCTGTTCCTTGGCATTATTGATGTTCTGGAACTTCTCTTCGGCTGCCTTTTTGATGTCTTCACCCAAAGTGGCCACTCTGTCAGGATGGTGTTTCAGTGCCAGGCGGCGGTAGGCGGCGCGCACCTCGTCGTTGGTGGCGGTGGGGGCTATTTCGAGCACTTTGTATGCTTCGTCCAGAGAGTTTCCGCCCAGATTAAGCATGGATTCCACTTCGGCGGCCGACAGTCCCATGTAGGCTGCCACCTCTTTCAGAGCTTCTGCCTCTTTGTTGCATACGTGTCCGTCGCTTTTGGCTATTTCTACCAAGAAGACCAGCAGTTGCAGGCGTTCTTCGTAAGTCAGATTGGCTGCAATCTGTCTGCCGCAGTCGCGGATGGTGTTTTTATATGCCAGGGGATCTTGTCGGTCCATCTGTTTGCCTTGTTCAAAGAGATTGAGCAGAATACGTTCTCCTTCGCCGACGGCTGCTTCACCGAACGTGCTTCTCAGGAAGCGGCGCACGAATTCCATCTCGCTGTGCATGATGCGTCCGTCTGCACGGATAATGTATGAGGCCATCACCAGCATGGAGAACAGGAAGCTGTTACGCTGCCCGGTATATGCGGCGTTGCCTGTTGGCTTTTCTCCATAGTAACCGCTTGTTGAATTTTGTCCGGTATCAAATAAAGAGCCTAATGCGTATCCTGCCAAGGCTCCCAACGGGCCTCCGGCCATGAAGCCGATGACACCGCCTATCCATTTTGCTGCTCCCATAGTCTTTTTTGAGTTTAGAGCACAAAAGTAGATAATTCTGGCGAGATTCCTGAAAAATCGGGAGGATATTCCGTGGGTCTTGTTGCCGGCATGCGTGTGCATAAAGAAAAAAGCATTGATAACCGTTAGGTTATCAATGCTTTATCGGTAGTCGGGATGACAAGATTCGAACTTGCGACCACACGCCCCCCAGACGCGTACTCTACCGGGCTGAGCTACATCCCGAATTGCGGATGCAAAAGTAGTGCTTTATTTTTAAATAGCAAATAAAAACTTCTTTTTTTGTGTGTCATCCGTGCAAAATGGATGTCTTGCAGAATACGGCCGCGCGGAAAAGGATTATTGCAGGTTCAGATTGCTCTTTACCGAAGTGAGAGCCGAGCCGTGGTCTGAAGCCGTGGATTGCCGGGTGCAATATTCAAACTCGGTGGACTTCTCTCCGCTGAAGGATTTCCATTTCAACTTCAGTTTCACGGTCTTTCCTCCGGTGTCGGGCAGACCGTCCAGCTTGAAGGCTACCAAGGCGTCTTGCGGTGCTCCGTGATTGTCGTCGTTGGCATTGTGGCGGAATTCTACCTCGTAAGGGTTGTCCGGGTTGTTGCTTTGCAGCAAGTTCACGAAATGCTTCTTGCTGTGATCTCCCCACAAAGTGCGGAAACGGAGCGTCAGGTAGCCGTCTTCGGCAATCGTCACCCAGTCGTTGATAATCTCCACGGGGTCTGTGCCATATGCCTTGTCGTTTTCTTTACCCAGATCGGGTGCGAGGGGCTTGGTAAGAATGCTGTCTATCCAGTTGACGTACACGGCCTTGTTGCAGGTGCTGCTCGGTTCATTTACTTCCTTGTAGTTCACCAAAGCCCGGACTTCCTTTTCGCCATAGGGGGATTTCTTGATATTGGTGGGCAGCAGGGTGGTCTTGTCGTCCAGTTGCAGAAAGACGGTACGGTCTGCACCGGTCTTCACCGTTACAAGGGCGTTGGGGTATCTCATGGCATAGTTGTCATCATTGTCGTCCAGGCATGACTGGAAGCCCAGGGAGCCTATGGCTGCAATTAGGATCAGGATTTGCTTGTTTAAAACCGATTTCATTCTCATAGTGTACTTTTTTAATTAAACATTCGGAATAGGTATTTCTGTTATGAAAATGAGACGGAAGCGGAAAACCTGCATGAGATATTGTTAATTAATGATAAGGGACTAACCTTTGACGCATGGAACTTATTTGCATACCACATTGAATATGCTTGCGTATTATGTGGAATATACCTATCTTTGTTGTATGAGATGTACATCTCATACGGTGCGAGATGTGCATCTCGTGTGTCGTGAGATGTGCATCTCGTGTATTCGGAACAATAGTCTTCCGGAGGCGGGGCTGCTGCCCGGCTGTTGCGGAAGCATTACATTCATTTAAAAAAAAGTAAGAGTATGAGTCTGGTTTATCTGGTGCGGAAGAAGGTTTTCCGCACGGCAGAGGGGGTGAAGCAACTGTATTATGCCGTGCAGCGCATGTGGCAACAGCGCGGAGGAGTGACAACGGAGGTGCTGGCGCAACGTATGGCATTCAGGAAAGGCATGAGTGCGGGAGATGTGGAAGGAGTATTGGTGGATTTGCCTCGGTTCATCGAGGAGGCTTTGAGAAGTGGCGAGTCGGTGACGGTGAGAGGGCTTGGCTCCTTTCATGTGGCGGTGACGAGCGACGGCTTTGAGCATCCGGACGATGTGATGCCGGGCAAGGTGCGTCTGTCGCGTGTTTATTTCCGCCCCGACAAGTCACTGGTGGCAAGGCTCGATGCGGAGATGGATTTTTACCGTTATCCGCTTGGCAGGTATTTCCCTCACGAAATGTTGCGGCCGGAGACGTTGGAAAAGGAACGTGCGGCAAAAGATGTGGAAGAACCGGACGGTGCGCCTGCCGGCACGGACGATGGGACGGCGGAGCTACGGGAGGTGTAGGGGCTTATAGCCCCATGCACTCCCGGTAGAAGTCCAACATCTCGAAGATGGTTTCTTTGTCTGCCGTCTGGTTGAGGCAGATGTCTCCGACATTTTTCAGCAGGGTGAAGTTTATGACACCGGCGGTATTCTTTTTGTCATGCTTCATCAGTTCGTAGAGCCGGTCGTATTCCTTGCAGGTGAATGAGAATCCGCCGTAATTCTCTTTTATGAACCGGATGGCGAGGCGCATCTCGTCTTTTGGAAATCCTGCCTTTATATGAGAAAGGTATAATTCGCAAACAATGCCCCAAGCCACTGCGTAGCCATGCAATACGGGGCGGTTCTCGGCAAGTGCAAGGCTCTCGAAAGCATGTCCTGCGGTATGTCCTAAATTCAGGGCCTTGCGGATGCCATGCTCCTGCGGATCTTCTTCCACGATGCGCTCCTTTACTTGCACGGAGCGTCCTGTCATGGATTTGAGGGCGGCATAATCTATCTTTTCCGTATCGAATGCCAAGAGTTCGGCCCAATGTTCGGGAGTGCTGATAAGTCCGTGCTTCAGCATCTCGGCATAGCCGGAGAAGAAATTGTGCGCGTCAAGGCTGCGCAGGAATTCTGTTTCGATCAGAACACAGGCGGCGGGTGCGAAAGTCCCTATTTCATTCTTCAGTCCGTTGAAGTTGATGCCCGTTTTGCCTCCTACGGAAGCGTCCACCATGGCCAGCAGGGTGGTGGGGATGTTAATGTAGGCGATACCTCTCTTAAAAGTGGAGGCCGCAAAGCCGCCGAGGTCGGTCACCATGCCTCCACCCAGATTGATGAGCAACGAGTGTCGGGTGGCTCCCTGCTCGCTCAGAGCCTGCCACACGTAGGCCAGCGTTTCCAGGTTCTTGTGCACGTCTTCCGCGCCTATGATGATTTCTTCCGCATCCGCCAGGGCGGTAATGCCGCCAAGCTGCGGCAGGCAGAGGCGGTGGGTGTGTTCGTCGGTGAGGATAAAGAGTTTGTCATGGGGGCATTTGTCTATGGCATGCTCCAGGCTGCTTTTCAGCTCATTGCAAAGGATTACTTCTTGTCTGCTCATGAAAGTATTAATGATTTATAATTTATTCTGCAGGGCAAAGATAGTTCTTTCGGCAATAAGTGTTACCTTTGCCCGGACAAAATAAATCATAAATAGTAAACCTGATGAAAGCTTTGTTGCCTGTATATTGCCGCCCGTTAGGGTATTTTGTGATCGCCTTGGGGTTGTTTCTTCCCATCCTTATGATGATGATGGGGAAAGTGACGGATGCGAACCTGCTGTTTTATAAGGAATGTTCCAAACTGATGATGATGTTGGGCGCTTTAATGATTATCTTCGCGCTGACCGCGAACGAGAACCGTGACACGGAGCAGATACGCAACGGTGCGACGCGCAATGCCATATTCCTGACTGTGCTTTTCATTTTTGGAAGCATGCTTTACAGGGTGGCGAAAGGCGACCTTCTCTCCGTCGATTCTTCTACGTTTCTCATATTCTTGATTCTGAATGTCCTTTGTCTGGAATTTGGTATCAAAAAATCGACCGTTGACAGAATGTTTAAGCGGAACGGTCGATAAAGAAGGCTAAACCTCATGCGGGGCATTAAACCTTTTGCCCGGAACTTTGTCAAAAGGAACAGTGAATGAAAGTCATTGTTCATTTCAAAGAATAGACAAAGAAATATAAACGCATGAAGAAAATTATTACAGGGATGGCGTTGCTGCTGATAGCGGCATCGTCAGCATTCTCACAAACAAAGAACATTACGGTGTCAGGGCGTATCATGGAAGATACAAAGGAGCCCGCGATACAGGCTACTGTGCAGTTGCTCTCATTGCCCGACAGCACCCAGACGGCAGGGGTGGCGAGTTCCGCGCAAGGTTATTTCACGCTGCCCAAGGTGAAGGCAGGCAGGTATGCACTGAAGATCTCCTATATCGGCTTTAAAACAAAATTTGTTCCTTTGCAGCTTTCTGCATCCGTGCCCGATAAAAATGTGGGTACGCTGACTTTGGATACGGATGCCGTGATGCTGGCTGAAGCCGTTATTACGGCGGAGGCTCCGCCTGTGCAGGTGGTGGAAGATACCGTTGCATTCAATTCATCGGCCTATCGCACTCCCGAAGGGGCCATGCTTGAGGAACTCGTGAAGAAACTGCCCGGCGCGGAAGTGGATGATGAGGGCACTGTGAAGATAAACGGCAAGGAGATAAAGAAATTAATGGTCGATGGAAAGGAATTCTTTGGTGGAGATGTGAAGACCGGGCTGAAAAACCTGCCGGTGGACATGGTGGACAAGCTGAAGACCTATGACAAAAAGTCCGACCTTGCCCGTATCACGGGCATTGACGATGGTGAAGAGGAAACCGTGCTCGACCTGACTGTGAAGAAGGGTATGAATCAGGGCATTTTCGGGAATATAGACCTTGCCGGTGGTACGGAAAACCGATATCTGGGACGTGCCATGATAAACTACTTCCGCGACAAGACACAAGTCTCGCTGATTGCCGGCGGCAACAATGTGAACGATCAGGGATTCTCCGGCGGAGGGGGCGGCCCGCGCTGGATGAGGAACAACGGACTGACGGCTACGAAGGAGCTGGGTGTGAACTTCGCAACGGAAACGGATAAACTGGAATTAGGAGGCAGCGCGCGCTATAATTATAGGGACAATGATCTTGTCAGCATAGGGTCTTCTGAAAACTTTCTGACAAACGGTAACTCTTATTCAAACTCCAACAGCCGTCAGCGCAGCAAGAATCAATCTTTCAATGCAGACTTCCGCCTGGAGTGGAAGCCGGATACATTGACAAACATAATCTTCCGTCCCGATATTTCTTATGGGAAGACCGATAACTATTCAGATTCAAAGTCGGCAGCCTTCAGTACAGACCCTTATGCGATAGTGGCTGACCCCAACAACTATCTGGCGGATGCAGAACAGATGAAAAGACTGTTCGGTGACAGTCTGCTGAACCTTAGCGACAATTTGTCGCTGGGCAATGGCAGCAATCTATCCGCCAATGCCACTCTGCAACTGAACCGCAAGCTCAACTCGCGCGGACGCAACATTACTTTTCGGGGGCGTTTCGGCTATAACGACTCGGAAAGCGACCAGTATTCCTATTCTAACATCTATTACAAAACAAAGGATGACGAGCTGCTGATGCGTTACATCACCACTCCTACCAAAAACTATAATTACAGTGTGCAAATGACTTACAGTGAGCCTTTGGCTAAAACTACTTTCTTGCAGTTCAGCTATCAGTTCCAATATAAGTACAACAAGAGCGACAAGTCAACTTTCGATCTGGACAGGGCTTTTGACGGCAGTCCCACTACGGATGAGATAATCGGGCAGATTACCCGGCCACTTGGTGCGGGCGATGTCCTGAATGCGGACCAAAGCAAGTTTGCCGAGTATCGGTACTATAATCATGACGCTATGGTGGGGTTGCGATTCATCCGTCCCAAGTATCAGCTTAGTGCCGGTTTGTCATTCCAGCCGCAGCACACCAATCTATCTTACGAAAAAGGAGACATAAAGATAGATACGGCACGCAACGTATTCAATTTTGCACCCAATATCGACCTGCGGGTCCGCTTCTCCAAACTGAGCCAGTTGCGATTCAACTACCGTGGACGTAGCAGTCAGCCCAGCATGGAGAATCTGCTCGATGTAACCGATGACTCCAATCCCCTGAATATCCGCAAGGGAAATCCGGGACTGAGGCCCTCGTTCTCCCACGAGATGCGCATGTTCTACAATACGTATGACGGCGAAAAGCAGCGCAGCATTATGATGCATGTCGGCTTTTCGGCCACACAGAACAGTATCAGCAGCAGCCGCGTGTATAATAGTGAAACCGGCGGATGGACTACAACCCCGAAGAACATCAATGGTAACTGGGGAACTTTCGGTGTGATGAATTTCAGTACGGCATTGCCCAATAAGAAATATACCGTCAATTCGTTCACCAGTGCCAGATATAACAACAATGTGAGCTACCTGACCGATTCGGAGACGAAAGTGGAGCAGAAGAAAACGACAACAGAACTTATATTGGGTGAACGTCTGAACGGATCTTACCGTAACGATTGGTTTGAATTCGGGCTGAACGGCAGCATCAGTTACTCTGCAGAGAGGGACAAACTGACACCCGGAAACAATCAGAACCCCTACACCTTCTCTTATGGCGCCAATACGCAGGTTTCCATGCCCTGGAGCATGACGCTCTCTACCAATATAGCCAACCAAAGCCGCCGTGGCTATACGGACAGCAGCATGAACCGCAATGAACTCATCTGGAATGCCCAGCTTGCACAAACTTTCCTGAAGGGTGCGGCCACCGTCAGTTTCGAGATGTACGACATCCTGAAGCAACAGAGCAACATCAGCCGTTCACTCACCTCCAGTGGCCGTTCGGTGTACGAGTATAATGGTGTGAACAGTTATTGCATGCTGCATTTCATCTACCGTCTGAATATCTTCGGAGGCAAGGCTGCACGTGACAAGATGCAGCAGAACCATGGTTTCGGAGGCCCCGGAGGTCATGGCCCTCGTGGTGGCATCGGTGGCGGACGCCGCCCGTTCTGAGACTTTCTCTTTTTTGATAAATATGTTTGATGCACGGATTGCAAGGAAAATCACGGTTTCTATGACGGGACGGTGAAATTCCTTGCGATCCGTGCTTTTTATTCTTTCCTTTTTCCTATTTTTGTTCTTCATTGATAATCTGTGAGAATACATGTTTGATTGGAACTACATAGCCGGCCAGATTGCCACAATAGCATTTGACATTGTCTATTTTGGAGCTATCATCGGAACGATTGTCGTCATTATCCTCGATAATCGTAATCCCGTGAAGACGATGGCGTGGATATTGGTACTTATGTTTCTGCCTGTAGTCGGCCTGATATTCTACTTCTTTTTCGGGAGAAGCCATCGCCGTGAGCGCATTATCGGGAGGAATAGTTATGGCCGTTTGCTGAAGAAACCCATGGCAGAGTATCTGGCACAGGATTCCTGTTCTTTGCCTATGGCTTATAGCCGCCTGATTTCTCTGTTCAGACACACCAACCAGGCTTTTCCGTTTGACGGCAACCGGGTTGAAGCCTATACGCTGGGAGTCACTATGCTGCAATCCCTTTTACGTGAACTGCAGAAAGCCAGGCAACACATTCACATGGAATTCTATATCTTCGAAGATGACGCCATTGGCCGTTTGGTGCGGGATGTCCTGATGGAAAAGGCCCGTGCGGGAGTAGAAGTGCGTGTGATATACGATGATGTGGGGTGCTGGCATGTTCCTAACAGTTTCTTTGAAGAAATGCGGGAAGCCGGTGTTGAGGTGCGTAGCTTCCTGAAAGTGCGTTTTCCGCTTTTCACCAGTAAAGTGAACTACCGCAATCACAGGAAGATTGTGGTTATTGACGGGCGTATAGGTTTTATCGGAGGCATGAATCTGGCAGAGCGCTATATGTGCGGATTTCCGTGGGGCATTTGGCGGGATACGCATTGGTTGCTGGAAGGTAAGGCTGTTCACGGCTTGCAGACTGCCTTTCTGCTTGACTGGTATTTTGTAGATCGCACGCTGATCACTTCTGCCCGTTACTTTCCGAAATTGGAGGTTTGTGGCTCTTCATTGGTACAAATCGTGACAAGTGAGCCGGTAGGCCCGTGGAAAGAAATTATGCAGGGGCTTGTCATGGCCATCAGTGGGGCAAAGAAATATTTCTATATACAGACTCCTTATTTCCTGCCTACCGAAGCGGTAATCATCGCTATGCAGACAGCGGCGCTTTCGGGGGTGGATGTGCGCTTGATGATACCTTGCCGTGCTGATAACCGTTTGACGCATTTGGGCTCTTGCTCTTATCTGGCAGATGCACTCGGTTCGGGCGTCAAGGTCTATTTGTATAAAAAAGGTTTTCTGCATTCCAAACTGATGGTTTCGGATGATGAACTGTCCACGGTAGGTTCTACGAATGTGGATTTCCGAAGCTTCGAGCATAACTTTGAGGTAAATGCGTTTGTTTACGATACGGAGACGGCCCTCCGGATGCGTGAGATCTTCTTGCAGGATCAACGGGATTGTGTGCAAGTCTTTTTGAAAAATTGGGTAAAGCGCCCTTGGCATCAGAAGGCGGCTGAGAGTGTGGTACGGTTGATGGCTCCGCTTTTATGATTTGAACAGCGAGAAGTTTACACTTCCATATACCCTTCTTTCCACAAAATGCGGATTGTCCTCAAAGTTATTACTCTTTCCGTGCTCCAGTACGAACAGGCCGTTTGCTTTCAGCAAACCTTTCTCGAAGATGAGATCGGGGATGGTTTCCAGACCGGTAAGTTCGTAGGGAGGGTCGGCAAAGATAAAGTCAAACTGTTCTCGTCCACTTTTTATGAACTTGAATACATCACCGCAGATGGGCAGGCATTTGTCGGTCTTGACTTCCTGCATCACTTTGCAGATAAATGTATAGTGGGCACGGTCTTTCTCCACACTGATAACCCGGTCACATCCTCTGGAAATGAGTTCGATACTGATGCTGCCTGTGCCGGCAAAAAGGTCAAGGGCGGATACTCCGTCTTCAAAATCAATATAGTTGGATAGCACATTGAACAGATTTTCTTTGGCAAAATCTGTTGTGGGGCGTGCTTTGAAGGAATGAGGCACATCAAAACGCCTTCTTTTGTATATTCCACTGATTACTCGCATGAGGTAATGGCTTGTAGGTCAAGATTAGTGGCCGGATTCATGATGAATACCTGCCGGATAAATTTTCTCAGTTCGGATAATAACTGTTCTTTATCGGATAGTGCGCCTGTGAGATGGAGTTCGTCGCGCTCCTGATTGAAATCGAGCCGTTTCCATATATATAACAGATAGTATAGGCGGTCTGGAGTGGTATTGCATCCGAAGGAGTTGGCAATAAGCAGATGTCCACGCTCGAATCCGTATATATCTACTGCATCTTTTCGCAGGTGTGCATACATTTTCCGACTGTTGCCCAAACGGCTTTTGGCTGCGAAGAATTCGATAAAAGGGCTGGACTGTGAGTAGAATCTTACATTGGAATATTGTTCCTGCAGGAAGGTGCAGGCACTCTTGTCCATTCCGAAAAGTACGACGATGTTATTCTTATGCAGAATGTTGTACTGAATCAATTCGTTTTCCCGCTTCGGGTGATTGTGATAGAAAACGTTTTCGGCCTGTTCATCCTCAAAAAACTCCAATGGAATAAAGGTAAAGCGCTTGTCTGCCATGAGTATGTTTACACGTCGATAAGGGTGACTTAACCATTCTGTTGCGCGGAAAGTCTGCTTCAGATTAGCGGTGAGGGAAAGGCTTTCATCGACCTTATGATCATAAAAAGAGAGTTCTCCTTCAACCAGAGGGTTAAAGACAGAAAAAGAAAATCCATCCGCACTGAGACGGATGGATAATGTGTATTGTTCCGATTTATTGAAATCAATCGTTTCTATCATATTTTGTCGGGATGAGATTATTCCCAGTTACCGGCGTTGTTGTTGGCTGTTTCCAAACTACCGATCATCAAACCACAGTATTTGCCAAGTTTAGTCTGCACATCTTTGAGATTGGCTATTTCTTGCTTGTCCAGACCATTCAGGTATGTTTCGTATGGAGTCTTCACTTCGAGCAGGCAGAAAGGAGCACCGGACTTGGCGGTGTCGTTTTTAATTGCCATTTCAAACTGCTTTCCATTTCCGAAAGGAACATATCTTAAAGAATCGGCATTAAAGCCTTTCGGGAAGATTGTATCCATAACAGCTACCCACATGGTATCACGTTTGAAGTTTTCCAGACCCAATTTCTGGACTTCTGAGTAGTTGCCTGTTTTTTTAGCTTTATTGATAATAGCGATAGCTTTCTTATCATTCAAACCGTCTTCCAACTGTTTATCGTTCAACTCTCCTTGCTTAAATACAAAAGGAATCTTCTGATTTTTGACGAAAGCAATCAGGGTGTCGAAGCTGGCGGTGTATTGCTGGCCATGCAATGCACGGTACTCCAACTGCGCCTTACGGATGTCCATAAGACGGGCGATAACAGCAGCATCTCTGTGCTTCTTTTCTTTTTCGAAATTGATAGGTCCCATGATGCTGGCGTAACAAACGTAAATTAAAGCCAAAGCACATAAGCCTAAAATGACATTAAATACTGTTTTCATGATAAATATGTTTTTTAGTTGTTATATTCGCACCGCAAAAATAAAAGAAATTAATTTAATAACGATAGTTCCCTTTACTTTTTTCTGTTACAAAAATGATAAATAACTATTTAGAAAGGCAAATTAAGGAAAATTTTCCTTATCAACCAACTTCTGAGCAAGAAATTGCTGTAAAAACTTTGTCAGAGTTTCTCCTTTCATCCCGTGATGAGGTGGCTTTTTTGCTTCGTGGTTATGCCGGAACGGGTAAGACTTCGCTGGTTGGAGCTTTGGTGAGGACGTTGGACCAATTGCAGCAAAAAGCAGTCTTGTTGGCTCCAACCGGACGTGCTGCGAAAGTCTTTTCTGCATACGCGGGACATTCGGCATTTACAATTCATAAAAAAATTTATAGACAGCAATCTTTTTCTAATGAAGTGAGCAACTTTTCCGTGAATGATAATTTAACAACTCATACTTTGTATATAGTAGATGAAGCTTCGATGATTTCCAATGAAGGGCTATCCGGCGCAATGTTCGGCACGGGGAGACTGCTGGATGATTTGGTGCAGTTTGTCTATTCAGGGCAGGGTTGCAGGCTTTTGCTGATGGGAGATACGGCACAGTTGCCTCCGGTGGGCGAAGAACAGAGCCCGGCCCTCTTTGCCGAAGCGTTGAAGGGCTATGGCTTGGAAGTCTTGGAGGTGGATTTGACGCAGGTCGTCAGACAAGAGCAGCAGTCGGGAATTCTGTGGAATGCCACTCGTCTTCGGCAGTTGATAGCCGGAGGTGAGTGTTCCTCTCTGCCTAAGTTTAAATTGACAGGCTTTGCAGACATCAGGATGTTGCAAGGTAACGAGCTGATTGATACGCTGGAGCAGTGTTACGATAGTGATGGAATGAATGAGACAATTGTGATATGCCGTTCCAATAAACGGGCGAATATTTATAATAATGGCATTCGTGCGCAAATCCTCTGGCGCGAGGATGAACTGAATACCGGTGATTTGTTGATGGTGGCGAAGAACAACTATTTCTGGACGGAACGGCTTCAGACAGACATGGCGCGTAACGGGGAAAAGGCAGTGGCGGTGGCGCAAGTGCCCGACTTCATCGCCAACGGTGAGACGGCGGTGGTGCGCCGGGTGCGCCGCACGCGTGAACTGTACGGCTTCCGCTTTGCCGACGTCACCCTTGCTTTTCCCGATTACAATGATTGGGAGTTGGAGGTCAACTTGCTGCTTGACACCTTGCACAGCGATGCTCCCGCCTTGCCCAAAGCGGACAACGACCGCCTTTTCTATACCGTGCTCGAAGACTATGCCGACATCACCGTGAAGCGCGAGCGCATGAAGAAGATGAAGGCCGACCCCCATTACAACGCCCTGCAAGTGAAGTACGCCTACGCCGTGACTTGCCACAAGGCGCAGGGCGGGCAGTGGAAGAATGTCTTCTTGGACCAGGGCTACATGACGGACGAGTACTTGACACCCGATTATTTCCGTTGGCTCTACACCGCCTTTACCCGTGCCACGGGAACACTTTATTTGGTGAATTATCCTTCGGAACAGATAGAGTGAGTACTGTTTTTGTAAAGGTCTACATTAGCTCGCTAATGTAGTACATTACGAAGCTAATGTGGCACTCTGTAAAAACGACCTTTTTCTTTTGCATCGCTAACGCAACCACGGTTACTGTAACCACGGTTGCGTTAGCGGCAATGTACGTCGTGCGTTTACCCTTGTTGGACTGTGAGTTTACTACCGATAAACCAAGCGTTTGCTGACGTTAAACTGACTGTTTAATTCTTGTAAACCGAAATAAACTCCTAAGTTGCTGATGCTCTAATGGTTGGTAATTGCTGCTTCGGAGGGGAAAGATATCTGTTGTATCTATAAATTCAGTTTCTAAAGATGTAGCATCGCAGAGGCAATGTCGAGGATTTCAGAAATTATTTTTCATTCGGTGCAATGGGATTTTTATTTGTTTTGAGCAAAGGCCTTAATTCTTCTATAATATAGGAGGTATATTTATCTACTCCTTGACGGTTCATGTGATAATAGGTGTCATATGCATTTTCATCACTCAGCACGTGTGTTTCAGGTGTAACTAAGAATGGGCATTCTTTTTCCCTGAGAAACTCTTCAACCTCGTGTACTTTTTTCTTGTTCTTATTATAGGCTTTCTCTACATAAATTGGCGGAATAACAAAAACAGAACATACCTTTTGAAGCGTTTTGACTTTCTCTATAAAATAGTTACCAAACTGCTTATTAAACGTTTCTTTGATTGGTTTAATTGCACCGGAACCTCGACTTTCTAAAGTCCAGTGCTGTATTTCGTCTCCGTATTCATTAAAGCCGGAGGCTCGGTAATCTTTGGGAGTTTTATTTTTTGGTGTTAAAGTACTTTCCCTTATTAATTGGGGAATTCCACTTAATACATTTATCCATTGCCTTATGCCAAGCAGATATGCTTTCTTCCAATGACTCGCCACCATAAGTGAGGAGATAGCTTCTTCTCCGTAAGCAGTTGTATAGAAGTGGTCGTATTCGGGGGCAAATACAATGACATCACCTTTTCTTGCATATTCTGATATGTCATCAATCATATATTTCAGTCCAATTCCAGCGTGAAGTCCGTAATTAATGACATTGATGTTTAACGAGTCTTTTATTCGTTGACTGTCTAATCCGAAAGCCAAGTTGCTGCCACCAACAAAAATAATTCTGGGGGAATGTGTGTTTTCCAGTAATTCACATTTCTTGTTGTAGGCTTTTAGGTAATTGTCTTGGTCCATTGGAAGCTGTGTTGCCGTAAGAATTAAAACAATAAGGATGCTTGCCAATATAGCTATTTTCTTTATAAATACTTTCATATGTCTTAGAATTGGAAATAAATGAATTCAGCTTGTGTGCCTGCAAAAGCTAAAGTGAAAAGTGCTAATAGAATATATACTCCCCAACGTATGCTGCGGGATTTCAGCCAACCGATTCCGTCTATCTGCATGGAGTGCTGCTTGTCGCGTTGCAGCCACTCCACAACCACCAAGATGCAGACATATAGCAATGCCCTTTTGCCATGTTGCATGGAGAAGCTGAATAATGACGGAGAGCAGATGCCGCCGAGATAATCCCATGCCTGCCCGATGCTTTCCGCCCGGAAGATAATCCAACCAATCACGGCGAGGAGAAAGGTCGACAACATTTGCCCGGCTTCCCGGATGCCGGGCAGCAAGCGTCCTTCGGCCACTGCGTCGGTGTGCTTGCGGTTCCGTCCCAGTAGCATCAGCGGGAAGAATAGCAACGCATGATAAGCGCCCCAAACGATGAACGTCCAGTTGGCTCCGTGCCAGAAGCCGCTGACGAGGAAGATAATCAGCGTGTTGCGCATCACCTTCCAACGGGTGCAACGGCTGCCGCCCAGCGGGAAGTAGATGTAGTCGCGAAACCACGTGGTGAGCGAGATGTGCCAACGCCGCCAGAACTCGGCGATGTCTCGCGAGAAGTAGGGGAAGTTGAAGTTGCGCATCAGATGGATGCCGAACAGGCGGGCGGTGCCGATGGCGATGTCCGAATAGCCGGAGAAGTCCCCGTATATCTGAAAGGTGAAAAGGATGCCGCCTAACAGTAGGGTGAAACCGCTTTGGCTTGCATAATCATCCCATATCAGGTTGACCGCCGCCGCGCAGTTGTCCGCCACCACCATTTTCTTGAAGAAGCCCCAAAGCATCTGTCGGCAACCGTCTACGGCTTGTGCGTAGTCGAAGGTGCGGGGCTTGTAGAACTGGGGCAGCAGGTTGGTGGAACGCTCAATGGGGCCTGCCACCAATTGCGGAAAGAAACTGATGTAGGCAAAGAAGGCTACGAGGTCGCGGCAGGCGGGCAGCTTCTTCTGATACACGTCGATGCTGTAACTCAACGCTTGGAAGGTGTAGAAGCTGATGCCCACGGGTAGCAACAGGTTCAGCGTCACCGGGCTCAATTCTACATCGAAGCACCGGAACAAGTCGGCAAGGCTTTCGGCAAAGAAATTGTAATACTTGAACACGCCGAGAATGGCGAGGTTGAGGACGATATTGGCGGCACTGACCCACTTCTGCCGTTTGCGTTGCCCTTCATAGCGGGCTATCAGCAATCCGCTGGCGTAGCTGAACAGCGTGGTAAGGGCGATGAGCAGCAGGAAACGTACATCCCACCAACCGTAGAACACGTAGCTGACCGCTACCACAAACAAGTTTTGCCAACGCAGGCGCTTGAATACGAACCAATAGAGCAGAAAGACTATCGGCAGGAAGAGTAGAAACTCAATAGAATTGAATAACATAGTTTTCGATATGCCCGTAAGTCTCCGAAGTAAGCGTGTTGTTTCGTTATTATATGACGAAAGCGTGAGACTTGTTCTACTCATCATATCTTAGGCGTCTGGAAAAGCCTTGCAAGGATGAGTGAAGAAACATATAATGAACAAGATACAGCGCAGGCTGTTCTCGCACATATACAAACAGAATGAGCGTTACATTGTCTCTATCCCCTTGCATTTGAAATTTTCCAGACTTCAAGATAAAGGATAAAGCAGAAAACGCTTTCTATGTGTCCGGCAATTTCTCCTGCCGGACGCTGCAAAGTTACGCTTTCTTTTTTACAATATAACGCTCTGTGAGAATATTATTCCTTCAAGGAAGGTGTCTCTTTATAAAAAAAGAACTCCGCTTTCGAGCTTCTGCCGAAAGCGGAGTTACTATTTGTTTCGTTCAAGGGAGCCGACGCTTACAGTGCAGCCAACTCTATCACTTTATCTACAGCCGCATTCAATCCGTCTACATTCTTGCCTCCGGCAGTTGCGAAGTGGGGTTGACCACCGCCACCGCCTTGAATCAACTTGGCAGCTTCTTTTACCAGATTTCCAGCTTTCAATCCACCGGCAACGAGGTTGTCGCTCAGCATCACTGTCAGCATCGGTTTTCCTTCATATTCTGTTCCGGCAACGAAGAACAAATCTTCTGTGATCTGACCACGCAACTGGAAAGCGATGTTCTTTACCGTTTCAGCAGGTAATGGAGCACAGAATTTGATGACTTTCACACCATTCACTTCCTGAATGCTGTTCATCAACTTATCTTTCAGTTGAGATTCCTTTTCTTTCATGAAGTCTTCTACTTGCTTCTTTAGTCCGGCATTCTCTTCAATATATTTATGAATCGTTCCGGCAAGGTCGGGAGCATTGTTGAAGAGAGCCTTCAAGTCACGTAATGTATCTTGAATGGTATCCATCATTTCTTCTACACGTGCACCTGTGTAAGCTTCGATACGACGTACACCGGCTGCTACAGAACTTTCGGATACAATCTTCACCATACCGATGTTTCCGGTAGCGGCAACGTGCGTACCTCCGCAGAACTCAACGGAAGAACCGAACTGGATGACACGTACATGATCGCCATACTTTTCACCGAAGAGGGCGATAGCACCGAGTTCTTTGGCATCCTCAATCGGCATGTCGCGGTATTCTTTCAAAGGAATATTGGCGCGTATCTTGGCATTGGCGATGTGTTCTATCTGGCGAAGCTCTTCGTCCGTCACCTTTTGGAAGTGGGAGAAGTCAAAACGCAGAGAATCGGGAGTAACCAAAGAACCCTTCTGTTCTACATGATCGCCAAGAACTTCACGAAGCGCAGCATCCAGTAAGTGGGTAGCTGAGTGATTGGCGGCACAAGCAGCACGCTTGTCAGTATCTACGCATGCCATCATTGGTGCTTCCAGATGTTCGGGTAACTTCTTGGTGATATGGATAGGGAGGTTGTTCTCTTTCTTCGTGTCAATCACGTCGATGGTTTCGAACTCGCTGACTAATACACCAGTATCACCTACCTGACCACCACTTTCGGCATAGAACGGAGTTTTATCCAATACAATTTGATAAAGCGTCTGGTTCTTTTGTTTTATCTGGCGGTAACGCAGAATGGATGTTTCATATTCAGTGAAATCGTAACCTACGAACTCGGTAGTGCCTTCTTTCAGTGTAATCCAGTCACCGGTCTCAATGGCGGCGGCGTTGCGGGCACGGGATTTCTGCTGTTCCATTTCGGCGTTGAACTCGTTGAGATCGGCAGTCATACCGTTTTCGCGGAGAATCAGTTCGGTCAAGTCGAGCGGGAAACCGAAAGTATCGTATAAAGTAAAGGCATCTTTACCGCTGACTTCAGTCTTGCCGGCTGCTTTGGCATCTGCCATGGTCTTGTCCAGCAGACGGATACCGGTTTCGAGTGTGCGGAGGAAAGAGTCTTCTTCTTCCTTGATTACTTTAGCAATCAGTTCCTTCTGAGCAATCAGTTCGGGGTAAGAACCACCCATGTTTTCAATCAGCACGGGAAGGAGTCTGTACATGAAAGCTTGCTTCTGTCCGAGGAAGGTATAACCGTAGCGAACGGCACGGCGAAGGATACGGCGGATTACGTAACCTGCTTTTGCATTGCTTGGCAACTGTCCGTCGGTGATGGAGAAAGCGATGGTACGAATGTGGTCGGCAATCACACGCATGGCGATATCTTGCTGTTCATTCTTACCGTATGTGGTTCCTGCCATATCAGCAATTGCTTTCAGCATCGGTTGGAAGACATCCGTATCATAGTTGGAGGTTTTGCCTTGCAGGGTGCGTACCAGGCGTTCAAATCCCATGCCTGTGTCGATTACTTTGGCGGGTAGTCCTTCGAGGCTACCGTCAGCCTTGCGGTTGTATTGCATGAACACAAGGTTCCATATTTCGATTACCTGCGGGTGGTCTTTGTTTACCAACTGTGAGCCGGGAACCTTGGCCTTTTCTTCCTCCGTACGAGAGTCCACATGTATTTCGGAGCACGGACCGCATGGCCCCGTATCACCCATTTCCCAGAAGTTATCATGTTTGTTTCCGTTGAGGATATGGTCTTTCGGCAAGAATTGTTCCCAGTAGGAAGCAGCTTCGTTATCACGTTCCAAACCTTCTTCGGGACTGCCCTCGAATACGGTTGCGTAGAGGTCTTTCGGATCAAGTTTCAGAACATCTACCAAGTATTCCCATGCCCAAGAGATGGCTTCTTTCTTGAAGTAGTCTCCAAACGACCAGTTGCCTAACATCTCGAACATGGTGTGGTGATAGGTATCGTGACCTACTTCTTCGAGGTCATTGTGCTTTCCGCTGACGCGAAGACACTTCTGTGAGTCCGCAACTCTTTTATATTTCGCCGGGTGGTTACCCAAAATAATATCTTTAAACTGGTTCATCCCTGCATTGGTAAACATCAATGTGGGGTCATCTTTAATCACCATCGGAGCCGAAGGCACAATTTGGTGACCTTTACTTTCGAAGAAACTCTTGAATGAGTCTCTGATTTCATTTGCAGTCAACATACTCTTTTGTAATTATGAATTGTGAATGTTGAATTATGAATTACAGGGAAATGACATCTATCCGTATGAAAATAAACTATGAATCCTTAGATATATGAAGCATCTAAAAAAATATAATTCATCATTCGTTATTCATAATTCCTTAAAAAACGGTGCAAAGATAGCTTGTTTTTATTACTTTTGCCGTATTGACAAGCGAAATATTTCCTAAGATGCGCAAAGTTTACTACATTTATAATCCGCAGACGCAGACGTACGACCGTATTTATCCCACTGTCCGGCAACGGGCGGTGAGTATTCTCCGTCGGTTATTCATTGGGATGGGACTGGGGGCGGGCAGCTTCATTGTGCTGTTGCTTATTTTCGGGTCACCGTCAGAGAAGGAGCTACGGAAGGAGAATAGCCAGCTTCAGGCACAATACAATGTGCTTTCGCGCCGGTTGGACGAGGCAATGGGAGTGTTGCAGGATATACAGCAGCGTGATGATAACCTATATCGGGTTATTTTTCAGGCAGATCCGGTTCCTACGGCCATTCGTAAGGCCGGATACGGCGGTACAAATCGTTACGAACATTTGATGGATATGGCAAACTCGGAATTGGTGGTTAATACTACCCAGAAGTTGGATATGCTTACCAAACAGCTTTACATTCAGTCTCGTTCTTTTGATGATGTGGTGGATATGTGCAAGAACCATGATGAAATGTTGCGGTGCATGCCTGCCATCCAACCGATCTCCAATAAAGATTTGCGTCAGACTGCTTCCGGATATGGAATGCGTATAGATCCCATTTACGGTACTGCAAAGTTCCATGAGGGAATGGATTTCTCGGCTCATCCCGGCACGGAGGTTTATGCGACCGGTGACGGCACGGTCATTAAGGCAGGATGGGAAACCGGTTACGGAAATGTTGTTATTATTGATCATGGTTTCGGATATCAAACGTGGTATGCTCATCTGCAGGGATTTCGCACGAAGCCCGGTAAGAAGGTAGTGCGTGGTGAGGTTATCGGAGAGGTGGGTAGCACTGGTAAAAGTACAGGCCCTCACTTGCACTATGAGGTGCATGTGAAAGGTCGGGTGGTAAATCCTGTCAATTACTATTTTATGGATTTAAGTGCCGAGGACTATGACCGCATGATACAAATTGCTTCCAATCATGGCAAAGTATTAGATTAATATTTAAGAATAGATGTTGAATACGGATAAAAAGTTAAAACTGTATTATTCCATCAGTGAAGTGGCCCGGATGCTCAATGTTAACGAATCGCTGCTTAGGTTTTGGGAAAAAGAGTTTCCGCAACTCAATCCCAAGAAGGGGGGGCGTGGCATACGGCAGTATCGGGAGGAGGATGTCGAAACCGTTAAGCTTATCTATCATCTGGTGAGGGAAAGAGGTATGACATTGCCCGGAGCCCGGCAACGCATGAAAGATAATAAAGAGGCTACTTTGCGTAACTTCGAGATCGTTGACCGGCTGAAATCTATCCGTGAAGAACTGGTTGGCATGCGTGATGCGCTGGATGCATTTACTTATGAACAGATAGAGACATTGAAGGAGAATCTTGACGATTCTCCTTCCTGACAATCTGTCCTTCCCGCTTAATCCTCTGTTCTCGTCACTTGTTTAATGTTCTGTATCTGCTTCAGATTGTTACAGATGGTGCGCACATCGTCCACATCATGTACGTAGAGTTGTATTTTTCCTTCAAAGATGCCGTCGTCGGTTTCAATCGTCAGTTTGCGGATGTTTACATTCAACTGGCGTGAAATGACTTGTGTCACTTCATTCAGCAGCCCCATGCAGTCTATACCTTTTATATATATGGTGACAAGAAAAGAGAGATCCTTGTGGGTATCCCATTCCGTGGCGATGATGCGGTTGCCATAGCTGCTCTTGAGGCGGGCGGCAACAGTGCATTGGCGTTTGTGGATGATTACCCGGTTATCTTCATCTATGTAGCCCAGAACGTCGTCTCCGGGGATAGGATGGCAGCAATCTGCCATGATATAATTTTTTGAGATGGTTTCTTCCGTCAGTTTCAGGATTTGTTTGGTATTGATCTTTTCCTGCGGTGTCTTTTCTTCCGGCTGTTCTTTGCTCTCTTTATTGTCCTTGTTTCCGAAAGAGAAAGTCAGGAATTTCTTCCAGTTAGTGCCCTGTCTCTCTTTGAAAACATTTTTGTCTGCGTCTCCCAGAACAATCTTCTTGCTTCCGACGGCTACAAGCAGTTCGTCATGAGTGTGGAAATTATGTAACTTTGTCAGTTTTTCCAACGCCGTGTCATCAATGCGGATGTCTTCATCCTTGAAGAAATCGGCTATCATCGTTTCGCCTTCTTTCTGATAGGTTTTCGCTTCTTTGCGCAAGATGGCTGCTATTTTGGCGCGGGCGCGGGCGGTAGTGGCATATACTTCCCATTCGGGCTGCACACGCTGCGACTTGGAAGTCAATATCTCCACCTGATCACCGCTTTGCAACTTATGGCTGAGGGGAACCAGCTTGTGGTTTACCTTGGCTCCGATGCAGTGGCTACCTATGTCGGTATGCAGTGAGAAGGCGAAGTCCAGTGCCGTGCAGTTCTGCGGCATGGTCTTGATGTCGCCTTTCGGGGTAAAGACAAATATCTCCGAAGCAAACAGGTTCAGTTTAATGGTATCGAGGAAGTCGATGGCATCCGGTTGCGGATCGTCCAGAATTTCCTTGATGGTACGCAGCCATTTTTCCAGTTCGCCCTCGTCTTCGCTGCCTCCGCCTTCTTTGTACTTCCAGTGTGCGGCAAATCCCTGTTCGGCTACGTCGTTCATACGTTCGCTGCGAATCTGGACTTCGATCCATTGACCATTGTTGCCCATGAGGGTGACGTGCAAAGCCTGGTAGCCGTTGGCTTTGGGGTGGCTCACCCAGTCGCGCAGGCGGTCGGGGTGCGGTTTATATATTTTGGAGATGGAGACGTAGATGTCGAAGCAGTCGTTCAGCTCTTCCTCCATATTTCGTGGCTCGAAGATGATGCGTACAGCCAATAGATCGTAGATTTCCTCGAATGGCACATGCTTGGTCTGCATTTTGTTCCAGATGGAATAAATGGATTTCACCCGTGCGAGAATGTGATACTTCAGTCCCATTTTGTCCAGTTGGGCGCGTATCGGATTGGTGAACTCATTGAACACCTTGTCGCGCTCGGCGGCTGTCGCTTCCAGCTTTTCTTCTATTTCGCGGTATTCTTCGGGATGTTCGTACTTAAAGCTCAGGTTTTCCAACTCCGTCTTTATCTTGTTCAGCCCCAGTCGGTTGGCAAGCGGGGCATAGATATAGAGGGTTTCTCCCGCAATCTTGAACTGCTTGTTGGGCAGCATGGAGCCCAGGGTGCGCATGTTGTGCAGGCGGTCTGCTATCTTGATGAGGATGACGCGGATGTCATCAGACATGGTGAGCAGCAGCTTCTTGAAGTTTTCCGCCTGTGCGGAAGCACGGTCTCCGAAGATGCCTCCTGATATTTTTGTCAGTCCGTCCACGATTTGGGCGATCTTCGGCCCAAAGATATTTTCAATGTCTTCTACCGTGTAATCGGTGTCTTCGACTACATCGTGGAGCAATGCCGAACAGATTGAGGTTGAACCGAGCCCTATTTCGTTGCAGACAATCTTTGCCACAGCGATGGGATGCATGATGTAGGGCTCTCCCGAACGGCGTTTGATACCCTTGTGTGCTTGGTTGGCAAAGTTGAATGCTTTGGTTATTATTTCGACGCGTTTGCGGTGCTTGGTTGCCAAATAGTCGTTCAACAGTTCCTGGAATGCCTGTTCAATCATTTCTTCTTCAACTTTCTCTTTCTGGCTTACACTTTCTTCCATAATACTGTTTCTCCTTTCTTCATTCACTTTTGCAAAAATAAGCAAATTTCAACACCGGGCAAGCGTTTATGTCTTTATTTATATATCTTCAAGCGCTTTCCTGCCGAGATTTTGGTATTTCGCAGCCCGTTCCAACTTTTTAACTGATTGACGGTGACGCCATATTTGCGGGCAATGCTGCCGAGACTCTCTCCACTGCGGATTTTGTGGTAACTGGCATTGCCTGTGGTGCTGCTTTTGCCTTTGCGCGGTGCGGAGCGCGTGTCGGAAACGGCCACTGTCTTGCGGTTCTTGAACAGTTCGTCGCTGCGATGGGTGTAAATAGTGTCTTGCCTGTCAATAAATGTGCTGATGCAGTTCATCGGAAGGCGGAGAGTTTGCGGCTTGTCTTCCCCCGGAATGATGCTTCTTTTGTACTGGGGGTTCAGGCTTTTTATTTCATCTATGTTAATGCCGCAAATATCGGCTATCTGCTCGAAATGAAGGTTACGGTTCACCTGCACGGTGTCTGTGGCGTCCGGGATATTGGTTTCCATGGGACATATATTGTGCTTGCAGTAATATGTCATTACGTAGTTGGCAGCAATGAATGCGGGTACGTAACCGCGTGTCTCTTTAGGCAGGAAGTTGTAGATATCCCAATAATCCGTTTGTCCTCCGGCCCGGCGGATGGCTTTGTTGATGGTTCCGGGACCGCAGTTGTAGGCGGCGATCACCAGGTTCCAGTCCTTGTAGATGTCATACATGTCACGCAGATAGCGGGCTGCTGCCCAAGTGGCTTTGATGGGGTCGCGACGTTCGTCCACGAGGCTGTTGCTCTCCAGCCCGTA
Source organism: Bacteroides helcogenes P 36-108 (assembly GCF_000186225.1). NCBI lineage: Bacteria > Pseudomonadati > Bacteroidota > Bacteroidia > Bacteroidales > Bacteroidaceae > Bacteroides > Bacteroides helcogenes. Next base: position 1,584,182 of record NC_014933.1, read on the forward strand.
GATTTTTCCGGTTCCGATCATGAATTGCCACAAGCCGGAAGCTCCGGCGCGGGATACGGCGGACGGGTTGAGGGCGGACTCGATGATGGGCAGGTATTTCAGTTCGAGGGGCAGGTTGTAAGCGTCCAGGGCTTCCTCAAAAATGGGCATGTAGAAGTTGCAGGCGCTTAGCATGAAAGCCACATGGTTGCGCAAGCGTCCGGCGTACATGTCGATAAACTTGCGTACTATCTCGTTGTAGGGCATTTCCATGACGGTAGGCATGCGCGACAAGCGGTCCATATATACGGAATCGCTGAACAGCGGGTTCTCCTTGGAGGTGCTGCAATCTTTGCCCAGGTCAATGTAGTTTTTGGCTTTCCAGTCCGTGAACAGGCTGTCCAGCGGGTAGGTCATGCTTTTGGGCAGGTCGATGGTTTCTTTGCGTTCTGTTCCGTTTTCATGGATGAATACATCCACACTTTCCTGCGCATGCGTTTTGGGGGCAAGGAAGCTGCAGAACAAGAGTGAGGAACCGATGATGATTTTCTTCATATAAGCGGGATTATTTGTCATTGGTGATTATATTTTAGGTTTAGTTGGTTCTTAGAATCGGAAACTGCATTGCACGCCTACGGACTTGCCGGACGAACCATTCATCCGGCTCTCGATCACGGCAGGCTCTACTCTCATGCTGAGGTCTGGGGTGATGTCGAAGTTGGACAGCTCGGCATCCACATAGGCATCTACCATAGATAGCAGATATACCCCGATAAACGCAAAGATGCTCAGGTCGCGGTAGCGCCGGTAGGTATCTTTCCGCTTCCTGAGAGTTTCGGTCAGTTGCGTCTTGGATACTTTGTCTATGTATCCGGAAGGGAGCAGGTCTGTGATGCTGCTTGATGTCCAGTTTTCATTTACGGCGTCTTTATAGGCTTGCGCGTAGTCCTTGTACATTTTCCCGTTCCAGGTCAATGCGTATGCGCAACCGGCAAAGCCTCCGTAGAAAATGGGCAGCTTCCAGTATTTCCGGTTGTAGATTTGTCCGCCGCCGGGGACGACGAGAGCCAGCCACGTTGCTTTGATGGGATTCGGAACCCATACCTTCGGGCTTATGGCTTTCCGCAGGGTGTCTGTCGGGACGGGCTGTGCTTTCAGCTCCGGCGAAGCGGTCATTCGGAGCAGTTTCTTCTTGTTTTCGTCAGCAATGCTGTCTGCTATGGCGATGCTGTCTGCCGGGAGCTCCCGTAAGGCCGCCGTCTTGTCCGCGTTCAGGCTGTCGGTTCGCTGTGCGGCGAGAGTGTCTGCCTGTATCCGGTGCGTCCGTTTGGCGGCGGCACGCGGGCGGTCTTGTCCATACATAGCAATCCCTGCCGTCTGCAAAAAGCAAATCAGCAGGGCAATGCAGGTTTGGTATATTCTTCTTTTTTTCGTCATTTATTTCTTCAGTGTATCAAGAATGCCTATGATACGTTCCAATTCTTCTTCGTTGCCGAAAGGGATACTGATTTTGCCTTTTCCCTTTTCCGAGCATGTCAGTTGCACTTTGGTGTCGAAGAAGCCTGAAAGTTGTTGCTTCAGCATGTTGAATTCTTCGGGCAGCTTGGCACGTTTGGGGGCGATCTTGCGGGAACCGCTTTTTATGGTTTCGCCTTCGCTCAGGGATTTTACGATTTCTTCCACCTTGCGTACGGAGTAGCCGTGTTCCAGAATCTCTTCGTATATCCTGACCTGCAGTTTGGGGTCGCCGAGGGTTACCAGCGCACGGGCATGCCCCATGTCTATCTGCTTGTTCTGCAAGCCTATCTGTACGGGGGCGGGCAGTTTCAGCAGGCGCAGGTAGTTGGCGATGGTGGTGCGTTTCTTGCCTACGCGCTCGCTGAGCCGTTCTTGGGTAAGCCCGTATTGTTCCAGCAGGTGTTGGTATGCAAGAGCTATCTCCACGGAGTTCAGGTCTTCGCGCTGTATGTTTTCTATGAGCGCCATTTCCATGACGTTCTCATCATCGGCGGTGCGGATATAGGCGGGGATGCTTTTCAGTCCCGCAAGCTGCGAAGCGCGGAAACGGCGTTCGCCTGCGATGATTTGATATTCGTCACCGCTGTCCAGCTTGCGCAGGGTGACGGGCTGTATGATTCCGATTTCCGCGATGGAATCGGCAAGTTCTTGCAACGCTGTCCGGTCAAATTCACGGCGGGGCTGGTTGGGGTTGACCGTTATTTTGGACAGCTCTATTTCATTGATGGAGGAAGAGCCTTCGGTTTGAACTTCATCCATGGAAAGCAGGGCATCCAGCCCGCGTCCTAATGCATTTCTTTTCTGTGCCATGGTTCTTCTTCTTTTAGTGGTTGTTACGGCTGATTAATTCTTTGGCAAGTGCCATGTGGTTTTTGGCTCCGGTGGAGTCCGCGTCATACAGGATGGTGGGCAGACCGTAACTCGGAGCTTCGCTTAACTTCACGTTGCGCTGGATGACGGTGCTGAACACCAGTTCCTGGAAGTGGCGCTTCACTTCGTCGTAGATTTGGTTGGCCTGGCGCAGACGTGCATCGTACATTGTCAGCAGGAAACCTTCGATCTCGAGTGCCGGATTCAGTTTTGATTTGATGATTTTGATGGTGTTCAGCAACTTGCTTATGCCTTCCAGTGCAAAATATTCCGCTTGTACGGGGATAATGACAGAGTCGGCGGCGGTCAGTGCGTTGACGGTGATCAGTCCCAGGGAAGGAGAGCAGTCTATCAAGATATAGTCAAACTCTTCTTTCAGGGGGGCAAGCACTTCTTTCAGTATCTTTTCGCGATTCTTGAGGTTGAGCATTTCTATCTCTGCGCCTACCAGATTGATATGTGAGGAGATTACTTTCAAGGTTTCTATCTCCGTGTCGTGAAGGGCGTCGCGTACGTTTGCACGGTCTATAATGCACTCGTAGATAGTACATTCCGACTGCTTGATGTCCACGCCCAAGCCCGAAGAGGCATTGGCCTGCGGGTCTGCGTCCACAACGAGCACTTTCTTTTCAAGCGTGGCGAGCGAGGCTGCGAGGTTGATTGTCGTCGTAGTCTTTCCCACGCCACCCTTTTGGTTAGCCATAGCAATAATTTTTCCCATAATCTCAATATTTTATCGGCAGCGAAATAAGTGATTATTTCCGAATAGTGCCTATTAAAAAAGAGGGAGATTGCAAAAACAGTTGATAAGTCGGCTTTTTTGTTAATAACTCAAGGTAGGACATTGCCCTGCCACCGGATTGCCTGAGCCGTATTTCCCTCTGATTTAACGGGCAAATATACATATTAATATTGAAAAGCGGCGGCTTTTTTGCCTCGCTTGCAGAAGATTAAGATTTGTTTTCAGTGCTTGCCGTGTCTTCAGGAGGGTCGATGCGGGCAGCCACACTGCCCGATGGCTTTCTTTGCGATGTTCCATACAGTGCTTTGTAATGTTTCATATAGCAGTTTTCAATGTTCGAGATGTACATCTCATGCTGTTCGAGATGCACATCTCTCAATGTATGAGATGTATATCTCATACAATAGAAGCCCTGATGTTCCGGCCGATGTGCAGGCGTATCCGGGAGGAGAGATGCTAATGCCGCTTGTGGCAGAGACACTTTTATTTGCATGGAAAGGGCTGGACTTTCTTTCTTTTTAGCTAATTTTGTGCTCATAATTAATGTAGAGATATGGAAAATCAGAAACCTTTGATATTGATATCCAATGATGACGGCATCATTGCGAAAGGTATTAGCGAGTTAATAAAGTTTCTCCGTCCTCTGGGCGAGATCGTGGTGATGGCGCCGGACGCTCCGCGTTCGGGCAGTGCTTGCGCGCTGACGGTTACGGAGCCGATACACTACCGGCTGCTTCGTAAGGATGTGGGACTTACTGTTTATAAATGTTCCGGTACGCCGACCGATTGTGTGAAGTTGGCCTTCCATACCGTGCTCGACCGTAAGCCCGATCTGGTGGTGGGAGGCATCAATCATGGAGACAACTCTTCGGTGAATGTACACTATTCGGGCACGATGGGGGTGGTGATCGAAGGTTGCCTGAAAGGTGTGCCTTCCATCGGCTTCTCTCTCTGCAACCATGAGCCGAATGCCGATTTTGAACCTGCGGGGCCTTATGTGCGCGAGATAGCCCGCCGGGTATTGGAGAAGGGGCTGCCGCCGTTGACGTGCCTGAACGTTAATTTCCCGGACACAAAGGAGCTGAAAGGCATAAAAATCTGTGAGCAGGCCAGGGGCCGGTGGACGAATGAATGGGAAGACTTTGCCCACAGGGGAGGCTCCCGGTATTACTGGCTGACCGGTGAGTTTGAAGATACGGATGCGGCCAACGAGAAGAATGACCATTGGGCGCTCGCCAACGGCTATGCGGCCATTACTCCGACTACCGTGGATGCCACGGCTTATGGATTGATTGATGAACTGAAAACTTGGTTTTAATCGGACATGAAGTATTACCTGATTGTCGGTGAGGCCTCCGGTGACTTGCATGCGTCTCACCTGATGGCTGCCCTGAAAGCAGAAGACCCCGGGGCGGAGTTTCGTTTCTTTGGCGGCGATTTGATGGCGGCAGTGGGTGGAACGATGGTGAAGCATTATAGAGACTTGGCTTATATGGGCTTTATTCCTGTATTGCTGCACTTGCGCACGATTTTCGCCAATATGAAACGTTGCAAGGAAGATATTGCGGCATGGCGGCCGGATGTATTGATTTTAGTGGATTATCCGGGATTTAATCTGAAAATAGCCAAGTTCGTGCATGCCTGTACGCAAATTCCTGTCTTCTATTATATCTCTCCCAAGATATGGGCATGGAAAGAGTACCGCATCAAGAACATCAAGCGGGATGTGGATGAATTGTTCTCCATCCTCCCGTTCGAGGTGGAGTTCTTTGAAGGAAAGCACCGGTATCCGATACATTATGTCGGTAATCCGACCATGGATGAGGTGACGGCTTTCCTTGCCTCCGATACGGAAACCTTTGACGGCTTTGTGCAGGCTGGCGGGTTGTCTTCAAAGCCTGTCATTGCCTTATTGGCCGGTAGCCGCAAGCAGGAAATCAAAGATAATCTGCCTGATATGCTTCGGGCTGCTTCTGTTTTTACCGATTATCAGTTGGTGTTGGCTGGTGCTCCCGGCATTTCTCCCCAATATTACAGACAGTATATAGGACAGGCTGATGTGAAAATCATCTTCGACCGGACATTCTCTCTGCTGAAGCAGGCTGAGGCAGCGTTGGTAACTTCGGGCACGGCTACGCTGGAGGCAGCCCTGTTCCGCGTGCCTCAGGCGGTGTGCTATCATACACCTGCCGGGAAGCTGGTCGCTTTCTTGAAACGTCATGTACTGAAGGTGAAGTACATTTCTCTGGTCAATCTGATTGCCGACCGCGAAGTAGTCAAGGAGTTGGTGGCCGATACCATGACGGTGGGGCAGGTACGTGCCGAACTGGAACGCATCTTACATGATGAGAAGTATCGCGGGAGAATGCTTGATGGTTACGAATATATGGCGTCCCGTCTCGGAAAGGCCGGAGCGCCCAAGCATGCCGCCCGCCAAATGGTGGAATTGCTTAATGAACGTTATCTGAAGTAGTCGTTATTGGAGATTTTTGTTAAAAGAAGTAGAGCCGGTGCAGTAAATGCACGGCTCTTGTCTTTTTTTATACAGAAACAAACGAAAGGATTTTGATTATGAAAAAACTACATTGGCTGTTTATGACAATATGCCTGGCGGTGTGGCCGGCATTGCAATCGTGTGATGATAATGACGGATATTCGATCGGTGATTATACGCCTCCCTTGTGGGCTACCATGCGCGTCACCGGAAGTTCTTTTTATCTGGACTGTGACGTCTGGGGCACGCTTTGGCCCGTGAATACGGATATGGGCTGGTATGAGCCGGCAGACGGTCAGCGGGTGATAACCGTGTTCAATCCTTTATGGGATAATTATGAGGGATTTGACCATGCGGTGAAGATACTTCGCCTGCAAAATGTGCTGACCAAAGGAGTGGAAACTTTGACTCCTGAAACTGATGGGGAATTGGGCAATGATCCTGTTCTTATTTTTAAAAGCGACATCAGCATCAGCAACGGTTACATGAATATTTTCTTTCTCCAAAACTTGCCCGCCAAAACAAAGCATCGCATCTCTCTGGTACGTCCGTCGGATGACGCGGAACTGTATGGAGATGACGGATATATTCACTTGGAATTGCGTTACAATACTTATGATGACGTAACCGGATCTCGTGCTTACGGTGCGGTATCATACAATTTGAACAGTCTGAATATGACTCCCGAAACCAAAGGCATCAAACTGAAGCTGAATTCGGAAAAGAACGGCAAGGTAGAGGTGGTGTTCAACCGCAAAGAATCGGGTGGCAATATGGAAAAAATGCAGAACCAAGACTTGTCCAAGATGCAGTTAAGATAGAAAGCGTTGTGTGTAGTAGTAGTGCGGAGGGTACGGAAGCTTTTGACAGTTCCGTGCCCTCTTTCTTTTTGCGGGAAAAAATGACCGGAATACTATTTCAGCATAGATAGGATATACAGATAAACGACTGCCGCGGGGATTGCCATCAGTGCGCTGTCAAAACGGTCGAGCATTCCGCCGTGTCCCGGCAGGATGTGTCCCGAATCTTTAATCCCTAATTGGCGTTTCATCAACGATTCGGTCAGGTCTCCCCACGTACCGAAAACAACGACGGTCACTGCCAGGCCTGCCCATTGCCATACGGACATAAAAGGGAAGAAATGCGCGAAGACAAACGATGAGGCTATGGAGAAAATCGCGCCTCCGATACTTCCTTCCCACGATTTCTTTGGGGAGATGCGCTCAAAAAGGCGATGCTTGCCTATCAATGACCCCACACAATAGGCTCCTGTGTCACTCAGCCAGATAAAGACGAAGATTGAAAGGGGAAGAATGGGATTATAGGTTACACTGCCCGTCTCAGGGGTGTTTTGGAAAGCAAGCACGTTCAGCAAGGCGAAAGGCAGTGCCACGTACAATTGGCTAAGCATGGAGAAAGCCCAGTTGCCCGTAGGATTACTTTTCTTGAGATACAATTCTGTTATCATCATATAGAGCAGTAGCGCCAGATAAGGCAGGAATATCCGTGCATCCGATGTGGATGTGCAAAAACCGGTCAGGGCCAGGAACAGATAGGCGCCTCCCAGGCTTGTAATGGTCTTATTGATGCTGACCTCTCCGTTTTGATTCATCAAATGGGCGAATTCATACACGCTCAATGCGCTGATGACAGTAAATAATATGCCGAATGAAAGGGGGCTGTAAAGAATACAGCCCACCAATACTACTACGAATAACACGCCTGTAATGGCACGTTGGATAAAGTTGTTTTTCACGGTGTTTCCGTTTTATTTTTTAGATTCTGTTTCCGTTTCTCCTTCCTCTTTCACTTCTTTTTCCGTTTTCGCGGCTATCTTGGCTTCCTTTTCTTCCGCTTTCTTCAGTTCATCGGAAACCTTGGTTGCGCTGATGATTTCTTCGGAACGGGAAGCCCATGGGCGCTTTCCGAAAATTTGCTCGACATCTTCTGCAAAGATTACCTCTTTGTCGATAAGCAGTTGTGCCAGTTTGTTGTGTCCTTCACTGTTGTCTGAAAGGATTTTCTTGGCACGTTCGTACTGCTCGTTTACTATTTTCTTCACCTCCTCGTCAATCAGCTCGGCAGTCTTTTCGCTGTACGGACGGTTGAAGGCGTATTCGTCATTGCTGTAATAGCAGAGGTTGGGAAGTTTTTCACTCATACCCAGATAGGCTATCATGCCAAATGCTTGTTTGGTCACGCGCTCCAGATCGTTCATTGCGCCTGTCGAGATTCTACCTAAAAACAGGTCTTCGGCAGCACGTCCGCCCAAAGTGGCGCACATTTCATCAAGCATCTGTTCTTTAGTGGTTATCTGGCGCTCTTCGGGGAGATACCAGGCTGCGCCCAAAGCGCGTCCGCGAGGTACGATGGTTACTTTTATCAGTGGATTGGCATATTCCAACAACCAAGAGATGCTGGCATGACCGGCTTCATGGATGGCAATGGAACGGCGTTCTTCTTCGGTGGTAATCTTCGTTTTCTTTTCCAAACCTCCTACAATCCGATCTACAGCATCCAGGAAATCCTGCTTGCCTACAAACTTCTTGCCATGGCGTGCGGCTATCAGCGCCGCTTCATTGCAGACGTTGGCTATATCCGCACCCGAAAAACCGGGTGTCTGGCGTGCCAGCAAGTCAACATCTACCGTGTCGTCTATCTTGATGGGACGCAGGTGAACACCGAATACTTCCTTGCGTTCATTAAGGTCGGGCAAATCTACATGTATCTGGCGGTCGAATCTTCCGGCACGCAATAGAGCTTTGTCCAATACATCTACACGGTTGGTGGCGGCAAGGATGATTACACCGCTGTTGGAGCCGAAGCCATCCATTTCTGTCAGTAGCTGGTTCAATGTGTTTTCGCGTTCATCGTTTCCACCCATAGCGGCAGCTTTGGCACGTGCACGGCCTACTGCATCTATTTCATCAATAAAGACGATGCACGGCGCTTTCTCTTTAGCCTGACGGAAGAGGTCACGAACGCGGGAAGCTCCTACACCTACAAACATTTCCACAAAATCGGAACCTGCCAGTGAGAAGAAAGGTACATTGGCTTCTCCGGCCACAGCTTTGGCAAGCAAAGTCTTACCCGTTCCCGGAGGGCCTACAAGCAAGGCTCCCTTGGGGATCTTACCTCCCAAGTCTGTATATTTCTGTGGCTCTTTCAGAAATTCCACAATTTCTTCCACTTCCTGTTTGGCTCCGGCCAAGCCGGCAACATCTTTGAATGTAATCTTGATGGGAGAACCTTTTTCAAACAATTGTGCCTTGGACTTTCCTACACTGAAGATGCCTCCGCCACCTCCCATACCTCCACCGCCACTCATGCGGCGAGACAAGAAAATCCAGAAACCGATGAGGACTGCAAATGGTAATAGCTGCCAAAGGATGGCACTGAAATAGTTCCTTTTTTTCTCGTAGCTGATGGAGCCGTCAAAACGAGCCTCGTCTTTTTCTTTCTGTATGAAGTTGCCTAAACTTTCGCGTGAAGGGGCCTCGGTGGTGATAAGAGGATTCTTGCCGGCTCGGGCCGAGTCTTGTCGGAATACATTCCTTACATATTGCGGTTTGATATACGCTTCTACGGAATTGTCATCGTAGCCGATAACTTTGCTCACGTAGCCATCGCGTACGTATTGTTGAAACTCGTCATAAGAGATATTTTTGGTAGCCGTACCGTTTTCGTTGGTGAGGTATAAGCCCAAAAGCATCATGGCTATGATCATATACAGCCAGTTCAGGTTGAACTTTGGCATGTTCACTTTATTGGGTTTCTTATTAGCGTTATTGTCCATATGTCTAAATTAATCGAGGTCGGGGATTTGGGTTAGTTTGGCATCGGCCCAGAGGTGCTCCAGATTGTAGAACTCTCTTGTTTCCGGCAAAAATACATGTACCAGTACATCGGAATAATCCATGGCCACCCATTCGGCATTGCGCAGTCCGTCTATGGCAGAAGGTTTGCTATCGGCGCCTTTGCGGGAAAAATCTTTCACGGATTCAACGATAGCTGTCACTTGGCTGGGAGAATTTCCTTGGCAGATGACGAAATAGTTGCATATTGTATCGTCTATTTTGGTAAGATCGGCGATAACGATCTTTTTTCCTTTTTTATCTTGAATGCCTTCTGTTATCTGTTGGATTAGTTTCTTAGCTTCGTTCATTATACATTATTATATTAAAACTGTTGACAAATATACGTTGATTTCTTATATCAAACACGTAAAAGAGAAAAAGTCTTTCATTTTTTGTTTTTTTTTAGTTATATAATTCTTTGGGAGACGGTGTCTTATCAGTTTTTTAGGAAAAAAATATCAGATTTTGTTTTGGATTATAGAAATCTTTGTATCTTTGCAACCGCAAAACAGGAATGTACCTGTTATTGGGCTATGGTGTAATGGTAACACTACAGATTCTGGTCCTGTCATTCCAAGTTCGAATCTTGGTAGCCCAACAGTAAATCCTTGCTGACAATATCGGCAAGGATTTACTGTTTTTTGTAGGTTCCTTTGCACCAGCCTTCGCCTTGCAGTGTCTTGTTGTTTATAATCTTGAAAAGAAGCGAACCTTTGTCCGTCTCTACTCTCACATAGTTGTCGTCTATTGTATAGGTGGTAGTATAGGGAACAATCAAAGCTGTCAGAGTGACTGTTGATTTACCCTTAAATTCGAGAGATGGGTAGAGTGTATTGTCTTCAGAATGGTACGTGCCGCTTAGGTTAGTCGTAGAATGGTCGATATAGTAAGCGATGCCTCCTGCCAATGCTGATAGAATGGTTGCGCAAAGAGCAAATTTCAGAGTGCCCTTTCTTATAGTATCATTAAGTGTATTCATAAATGTTCTAATATAAAAAAAGAGTATGCCCTGATTGTCAAGACATACTCTCTTTTATTGATATCAGTGAAGTGTTATTCTCCGTTTTTGATGTTTTCGTCAATCACTTTAATCTTTTCCTTTACCAATTCAATGTCAGCCTTCAGCTTTTCAACTTTACGATTAATCTCGGTCAGCAGGCTATTCCCTTTCTTGGAAGACGCAGTCAGGAAGCCGAGATTGTTTTCATAAGTTTGCAGTTCGTTTTTCATGTTTTCGAAAGTGCGGACCAGCTTTTCACGTTCTCTGTAAAGTGTTTGAGAACCACCTGCCTGAATGGAACTGATAGAAGATTTGAAATTACTTAACTTTTTATTGGAGACACTGACATTGAAGCGTTCAAACAGTTTGTCCACTTGACTGTGATATTGTTTGTAAAGCTTATCTTTCTCTTTAAACGGAACATGTCCTATATTGTTCCATTCTTTCATCAACTCACGTGTCAGTCGCTCGGCCTCTTCGGTATCTGTATCTTCGTTGATATTGCCCAGCTTTTCGATGATGGCCTTTTTCTTGTCCATATTCTCCTGCTCTACAGAGTGTTGAGAAGAAGTGGCTTTGCTCTTTTGTTCGAAGAAATAGTCACAGGCAGAGATAAACCGCTTCCATATAGCGTCCGAGTATTTCTTAGCTACCGGGCCGATTGTTTTCCATTCTTTTTGAAGTTTTGTCAGCGCATCGGCAGTGGCTTTCCAGTCGGTGTTGTCTTTCAGTGCTTCTGCTTTTTCGCACAAAGCGCGTTTCTTCTCCAGATTTTCGTTCATTCCTTCTTTCAGTATCTTGAAGAACTCTCCTTTTTTACGGAAGAATTCGTCACATGCCTTACGGAAGCGTTCGAAAACTCTGGCGTTCATCTTCATCGAGGCGAAGCCTATGGTTTTCCATTTATTTTGCAGGGCTATGATTTCCTGAGTTTTATTTTCCCAGGATGTGAAATTGGTCAGTTCATTATAGTCTATGGCTTCGATGATTTCACAAATCACCGTCTTTTGGTCAAGATTATGCTGTTCTGTTTCTTTCAAAGCTTCGAAGTGCTGCTGGTGACGACGGTTTACGGTGGTAGAAGCCGTTTTAAAACGTACCCAGATTTCTTCTCTCAATTCTTTGGCCACAGGTCCTGTGTCGCGAAATTCCTGATGTAATTTCTGTAATTGGTGAAATGCTGATACCACATCTGCTTCGTTCGCCAGTTTCTCGGCAGCTTCGCAAAGATGGGTCTTGATTTCCAGGTTCTTCTTGAAGTCGTATTCGCGGAATTCGTTGTTCAGTTTTAAAAGGTCATAGAATTTCTCTACATACAATTGATAATTTCTCCAAAGTTCATTTACTTTGGCTTGCGGTATGAGTTTTACTTCATTCCATTGTTGTTGCAACTTTTTAAACTCTGTATAGCTTTTGTTAGCATCCTCCGGAGATTCTACCAACTCTTTCAGTTCTTCAATGATGGAGAGTTTGATTTGCAGATTCATCTCTTTCTGCTTTTCCAGTTCGGCTGTAAGTGTACTTCTTTTCTCTTTGATGACGGACATGGTATTCTTGAACTCCTCTTCTACTGTATCTGTTTGAGGAATAAATTCTTCTAAAAGACCTCCATTGTCAGTGAATTGTTTTTTGGCCGTTTCCTGTTCGGCATTGTGCAGTTTGTAGAAAGCTTGCTTCAAGCCGTCAATTTCAGCTTTAGCGGCGTTTTCCACGTTTGCAGCGATTTCTTTCAACTTGGAAAGTATGTCTTCCTTTGTGAGTTTTGGGGCTGGTTCTGCCGGCTTTTCCGAAACCATTTCTTCAGCCGGAGTTTCTGTTGTTGCCGGTTCAGAAACCTCTGCTGCTTTCTTTTCTTCTTCTAATTCCATCGACTTTTCGGGGAGATTAGTGTCATGAGTGTCCGTCATTGCATTTACTTTTTAGAAACGGGATACCCCGTTCGGGTTACATTAAGCTACAAATTAATGAAATAAAATAATTACTTCATACTATTTTCTTGTTTTTTTTCTGTTTATCTGTAATCTTTTCCCTTAGGAGAAAACTATCGGTGGGAAGAGTCGGTCTAAGATAACAATACTGTTATTCCCATATACAGCATCATACCTATGATGTCATTGGTAATAGATATGAACGGGCCGGTTGCTATGGCAGGATCTACTTTCAGCTTCTCCAGAGTCATGGGTACGAGTGTGCCGAATATGGATGCGAACATGACTACCGCAAACAAACTGATAGATACGGAATAAGTGACGGTGGCTGTGGAGCCGAACCGGATAAAATTATAGATATATACTAACAAAGATATGATTGTTGCGTTGATGACTGCCACTACTGCCTCTTTGGCTATTTGCTTAAATGTGTCTTTGGCATCCAGCGAGCTGTTGGCAAGGCCTTGTACAATGATGGCGGATGACTGTGTTCCTACATTTCCTCCTGTTCCGCCGATTAGCGGAATATATAATGCCATTTCGGGGTGTGCGGCAAAGGTCGCGTCGAAGTTTCCTAAAATCATGGAGTTGCCGATACCTCCCAACATTCCGATGAGTAGCCACGGAAGACGGGCAGAGGTCTGGCGCATTACATTGTCATCCGTCTCCACGTCTTGCGACAAACCGGATGCCAACTGATAGTCACGTTCTGATTGCTCGCGTACTTCATCCATGACATCATCCACGGTGATTTGTCCCACCAAGCGTCCGATACTGTCAACTACGGGAACAGCCACCAAGTCATATTTTTCGATAATCTGTACCACCTCGTCTATTGAAGTGTCCACATGGACTGAAATAGGATCTTTTTTCATCACATGTTTTACTTTGGAAACAGACGGGGAAGTGATCATTTTCTTTAAAGGGAAAACGCCCTGTAAACGGTCTTCATCGTCGATGACATACACATAATAGATTTCGTCCAGTTTTTCTGCCTGCAAGCGCATTTCTTTCAAGCATTCGGGCATACTCCAATTCTCGTTGACGGTAACCATTTCCGTACCCATCAAACCACCGGCCGTATCTTCATCGTATTTCAGCAAGTCAACGATGTCACCTGCCTGTTCGATGTCCTCGATGTGCGAAAGTATCTCTTCCTGTTTATCTTCGTCAAGCTCTCGTATCAAATCAACAGCATCATCAGTATCCATATAGTCCACGAAGCGCTTGGCGATGGTTTCGGACGGAAGGATTTCCAGAAATTCTTTCCGGACATCTTCGTCCATTTCTACCAATACATCTGCGGCGGTTTCATTATCGAGAAGACGATAAACGAAGCGGGCTTCTTCCGGAGCAAGGTCATTGCATAACTCTGCAATATCTGCCGGATGGAGGTCAATCAAGAGCGACTTGACGTTTTCTGCATCCTTCTGCTCAATAAGGCCTTTGACTTTGTCAATGTATTCTTCGTCTATTTCCATGCTGTTTTCGTTGTTATATAATTTAACTGTCTGTTGCTGTTAAATTATCATTTATATGTTTCAATGCTTGTTCAACCTGATTGGTCAGGTTGATGAATTCCTGTACCGAAAGTTGTTCCGGGCGCTTATTGAATAATGCGTCTTCTGTCAATGGGCAGTCTTTACCGAGTATGGGTTTGATGGAGTTCCGCAATGTTTTTCGGCGCTGGTTGAAGGTGGTCTTTACTACTTGCTTGAACAGTTGTTCGTTGCATCCCAAATGCTGTGTCTCGTTGCGGGTCATGCGGATAACGGCACTTTTTACTTTGGGAGGCGGATTGAATACATGTTCATGGACTGTAAACAGATATTCCACCTTATACCATGCCTGTATCAGTATGCTCAGAATACCATAGGTTTTGCTGCCCGGACCTGCGGCAATACGCTCGGCCACCTCTTTCTGTATCATGCCTGTACAACATGGAATGAGGTCTTTGTTCTCCAGCATTTTGAAGAAAATCTGGCTGGATATGTTATAAGGATAGTTCCCTGTCAGCACGAAAGGATTTCCATTGAACAGTCGTTGCAGGTTCATTTTGAGGAAGTCGTCTTCAATAATATGTTCCTCCAGTTGTGGATAGGTTTCCCGCAGGTAGGCTACCGACTCGAAGTCAACTTCTACAACCTTGACCGGACGTTCTTTTCTTACCAGAAACTGGGTTAATACACCCATGCCCGGACCTACTTCCAGTACCGGGATTCCGGGGCATGCATCCACCGTATCGGCTATATCCTGCGCTACTTTCAAATCTTTCAGGAAGTGCTGGCCGAGAAACTTTTTAGGTTTTACTAATCTCATGTGTCAACAGAATCGTTATTTTTGTTTATGCGGGTATGGGCTGCACTTTCGCATAAAAAAATAAGTACGCTTATTTTGTTCTGCTATTGGTTTGCACTATCTTTGCGGCCTGCAAAGAATGATGCGAGCGCCTATTTCCACGGAGCAAAGGTAATTCTTTTCAATGAAGAATGAAGAATGAAGAGCGTACTTTAATGAATAAACTGCTAAAAAAGACATTGAGAATTGTCTTGCCTATTTTTTTAGGTGGCTTTATCCTTTATTGGGTGTATCGTGATTTTGATTTCGCGCGTGCGAAAGAAGTGTTACTACATGGTACAAACTGGTGGTGGATGTTGTTTTCATTGTTTTTCGGTGTAATGAGCCATGTGTTTCGCGGTTGGCGTTGGAAGCAGACTTTGGAGCCTTTGGATGCTCATCCCAAAACCGGAGATTGTGTGGATGCCATATTCATCTCTTATGCAACCAATCTGGTTCTGCCCCGTGTCGGTGAGGTTTCCCGTTGTGGGGTGCTTTCCAAATATGATAATGTCTCTTTTGCCAAGTCTTTGGGAACGGTGGTTACCGAACGTTTGGTCGATACACTTTGCATACTTCTGATTACAGGTTTTACTTTCCTGCTGCAAATGCCCGTATTTTTCAAGTTCTTTGATGAGACGGGGACTAAAATTCCGTCACTGATGCATCTGTTCACTTCGCCTTGGTTCTATGTTTCCTTATTTTCCGTCGTTGGCGTACTGGTACTTTTGTATTACCTGCTGCGTATGCTCTCTTTTTTTGAGAAAGTGAAAGGGGTGGTGTTGAATGTATGGGAAGGGGTGGTTTCTCTCAGGAATGTGAAGAATGTCCCCTTGTTCATCCTTTATACATTACTTATCTGGATTTGTTATTTCTATCATTTTTATATTACCTTCTATTGTTTCCAGTTTACGGAACATCTTAGTTTCCTTGCCGGACTGGTGATGTTTGTCGGCGGGACTTTTGCTGTGATAGTCCCGACCCCCAACGGAGCGGGGCCTTGGCACTTTGCCGTCATCACCATGATGATGCTCTATGGAGTAAATGATACGGATGCAGGCGTCTTTGCCTTGATAGTGCATGGCATACAGACGTTGTTGGTCATTGTGCTGGGCATTTGTGGTTGGCTTCATCTGTCATTGAGCAATCGATGAAAGAGGCTTTTACGCCTATGATATAAAACTTTTCCCTCATACTTTCGGGATTGCAAGGAAAACAAAATTAAGAATATGGGGTACTATTTTGAAATATAACCGTTATATTTGCGAAAACTAACTTCTTAAAATTATGAGTACAATCTTACAGTTGGCTCCACAGAATGTGTGGAAGCATTTCTATTCGCTGACCCGAATTCCACGCCCGTCGGGACATATGGAGAAGATTACCGAATTTTTGGTAAACTTCGGCAAGAGACTCGGTTTGGAATCGTTTGTCGATGAAATCGGCAATGTTATAATTCGTAAGCCCGCCACTCCGGGTATGGAAAACCGTAAGGGTGTTATTCTCCAGGCGCACATGGATATGGTTCCTCAAAAGAATAACGATACCGTTCACGACTTTACGAAAGACCCTATTGAAACTTATGTTGACGGTGAGTGGGTAAAGGCTAAGGGTACTACCCTTGGGGCGGACAACGGTCTGGGCGTGGCTGCCATCATGGCGGTGCTTGAAGACAAGAACCTGAAACACGGCCCGTTGGAAGCATTGATTACCAAGGACGAAGAAACCGGCATGTATGGTGCATTTGGTCTGAAGCCCGGAACGATGAAGGGGGAAATCCTGCTGAATCTCGACTCTGAAGACGAGGGCGAACTCTATATAGGCTGTGCAGGTGGTATAGACATCACTGCTACGCTGGAATATAAGGAGGAAAAAACGGGTGATGGTTTGGCTGCTCGTAAGATAACCCTGAAAGGATTGCGTGGCGGTCACTCCGGTTTGGAAATCAATCAGGGACGTGGCAATGCCAACAAGCTGCTGGCGCGTATAGTGCATGACTTGCTGATTGAATTTGATTCGCAGTTGGCTTGCTTCGAGGGTGGAAATATGCGCAATGCCATTCCGCGCGAAGCACATGCCGTGCTCGTGTTCGATCCGGAAGATATGGATGGTCTGGAAGATTATATTAGGGAATATGAGGCACAGCTTAATGCCGAATATGCTCCTATTGAAAGTGGCATTACATTGAAGATTGAAGATGTGGAAGTACCTGCTTTTGTCGTTCCGGCAGAAATTCAGGACAATATGATCAGTGTACTGATGGCCTGTCAGAATGGCGTGATGCGCATGATACCCACTGTACCCGATACAGTGGAAACTTCTTCCAATCTGGCTATTGTTGTTATTGCCGCCGGTAAAGCGGATGTCCGTATTTTGGCTCGTAGTTCTTGCGACACTATGAAGGACTTTTTGGCAGACAGCTTGAGTGCATGTTTTGCTATGGCAGGTATGAAGGTGGAATTGAGTGGTGCTTATTCCGGTTGGCAACCTAACGTTGATTCACCGATTCTGCATGCCATGAAGTTGTCCTACAAACAGCAGTTCGGTGTGGAACCTGCAGTGAAGGTAATCCATGCCGGTCTGGAATGTGGCATTATCGGCGCTAATTGTCCGGGTCTTGATATGATTTCATTCGGCCCTACTTTGCGTTCTCCTCACTCTCCGGACGAACGTGCGTTGATTCCTACCGTTTCCAAGTTCTACGATTTCCTGGTAGCTACACTGGAACAGACCCCTGAAAAATAATCTTGGAAGATCAATAAGCGAAGCACACTTCTTTTTTATATCTCTGTGGCATCTGCCATCGGAAGAATGAAAAAGAAGCGTGCTTTGTCTTTATATGTTGTTGTCTTATTTGTTGCAGGTTTCCAAAAAAAGTTCTTTAATTCCATTCTTTTATCTTTTTCGCAGCTAAAATGTCTCCCATGTTTGATTGTTTGGTGATTTGTATTTTCATGCTTCAGTTTTTGATGTATATCAAAAAAAATGCTATAAAACATGCTTTTCTTCTTGGTATTGATTGCTGTCTTGACTAAAGGCTCTATTTTTGTGCTGTAAAACATAAAAGCAACTGGATTTTTAGTTTTCAGGTATTAGTTTAATTTTTTAAGATTATGAAAAAAGTAATGAGCACATTTGCTCGCATTCTATCCCTTGTAGGCCGGAATGAGATGCTGATGATGGGTTACACCATTAAGAATTGAGAGAAGCGATTCTCTCATTTCTTAGGAAATTACAACCTTTTAAGGTGTATTCCATGACAATATTCACATTTGGCTATCAGCGCCCTACCTGTTTCTGTTGCTCGGCATTATACCGATCGCCTGTTACGGGGATAGTGGCAATTGTATTTTCCAATTCTTTCCATTTTTCGGATGTAATGCTGAAACCCAATGTGTGCAGGTTTTCTTCCAAGTGAGATTGTTTTGTTGTGCCGGGAATCGGGACTATCCACGGTGCTTTCTGCAACAGCCAACCGAGAGCTACTTGAGACGAAGTCATGCCATACGTGCGTCCGAACTGTTGCAGTGCATTCACTATACGTGTGTTGGCACGAATGGCTTCGGGCTGGAAGCGGGGCAGTGTCTGTCGGTTATCGTTATTTGCATCGAACACTGTATATTCATTGATACATCCGCCAGGGAAACCACGATTAATGGGACTATAAGGCACAAAGCCGATACCAAGCTCACGGCACACGTCAAGCACACCATTAGTATGGCATTTGCGGCATTTACCTTATTAATAGCAGGTTCTATGGTTAGTGCTGCGCCTACGACTGCCGCTGTCTTTAAAAAGCCGCGACGACTCATTTCACTATCTTTCATAATAGCCGTCTTCTTATTTTGGTTCATCATATCCATTGCTTCAATGTTTTATTGTTTCTGAATATTCTTCCTCTGTCACTTCCCGCAATTGTATGACATGTTTTTCGGGTGAATGCTCGGTGACGGTCATACAATAAATGCGTTTTCCGGGTGTGGCTCCATTCCAATGATGCATATTGGGAGGTGTAACGATAACATCTCCTTTTCGGATGAGCCGTTTTGCCTTACCTTCTTCCTGATAATAGCCTTCACCATCGAGTACGAGCAAAGTCTGTTCCGCATCGGGATGATAGTGCCAGAAGTTACGACTTCCTTTTTCAAACATGAAGTGGACTATCATGTTATTTCCTGAATTTTTCAGCATGGAAATTCTGACATCTCCGGTGTTGTTGGCAGAGGGTGCTTTCATTTCCAAGGGAAAGATTGCCGATTGGCTGGCACAACTGCCCAATAGTGCAGCTATGACAGTTAGGAATAAAAGGTTTCTCATATTTCTTATTTTATTGTTGATTAATTGTAATCCCGATGCGTCCAAGCCAACTGACGAGGTCGTCGTGTGAGTTGTTGGCCGATGAAGAACCTATGCGAAGGCTTTCCGGAAAATTTGCTTCGGGACAAAGCCGGCGGGCATCGGTTATCGTACCGGACATTCCGCTACTGGCACTTGTACAGAATAAAGCTATCTTCTTTCCGGACAGTTTGGAAGCATGACTATGAAGGAAAGACTGCATCGGGGTAGCCATGCGGCTGTACCAGAGAGGGTAGCCGATAAACACGACATCATAATCCTCGAAACTTTCCACATTAGTATTGATGGCCGGATAGGTTCCCTGATTGTCTATTGCATTGAGTTCTTGTTGTCCCACGGTCAGCATCGTGTTATAATCTGTTGTATAAGGGGCAGTCGGCGTGATTTTCACAATATCCCCTCCTGCAATAGAGTGCAGTTCATTGGCAACTGCCTCCGTATGATTGCTCCATGTATAATAGACCACCAGATAACGTCCGTTTCCTGTCGGCTGAGATACAGGTTCGAATTTGGCTTGTAACTGAACGTTTCTTGCAGGCATCACAAATGTATAAGTAGTTTCAGCAGAGAGAAGGTTTGAGTCTTCATACCATCCGCTGAAAGAAAAACCATCGTCAGCAGTAGCAGTTACGCTTACCGATTCTTCCGCTTTGTATGATGTCCGTTCGCTTGCCGCTGTGCCACCTTCAGTGGCAGAAGCGGTAAGGGTATAAGTTCTTTCAGGCTCATTATCGCTGCTACTTGAACAGGATCCTATTACGCCGACAAGCAGTGCCAATGCAAGGCTCTTTAATTTCTGTATTTTCATGTTTTCTCTTTTTTGATTTATAACATTGTTTTAGCCGGGTCAAAATTATGGAGTTCCTATCAATTGATTGCTATACCTATTACTGAACGATTGACCTTTTTTACGGATTCTGTATTTTGTCGTATCGTATTCATTGTGAATTTATTGCTTTTACTTCAAAATAAACTAAAAAGCACTTCCCCAAGCACTATTTTCCGTATCACTGCATTTTATGTCTTTGTTTACTAAGAATTAATCGTCCCATATCTGTTTTCTTTTCGTCCGACAACTGTGGGACGAAAAGAAAACAGATATGGGACGATAATTTAACGGCTGTGGGACGATTGGCTCTTAGTAAGGAAAATATTAGTTTCTTAGGGTGGCAGAAATTAATCGCCGAAGCGGTGAAGATAGTTTTTTGAATCAAGCAGGAAAAGTTTCTTTTGAAGGTGTGTCTCAACCTTTCTTTTTTCAAAAAATTATCATTAAAAGTACGTTTGTTTAAACTTAATTCGTTTCCTTTGTCTTTAATACAAAGACTAACAACCGAATAGCGATGAAGAAATTTCAAGGATTTTGTGCCATGCTGTTGTTGCTGGCTGTTTTCGGACTCCCGGCATTGCGTGCGCAATCGTATGACAAATTGTGGAAACAAGTGGAACAGGCTCAGAAAAAGAGCCTGCCACAGACTGTAATAAAGCTGACCGGTGAAATATACCGGAAAGGGGAAAGAGAGCAGAATGCTCCGCAAATGTTGAAGGCGTATATGTGCCGGAAAACTTATAGGACGGGATTGACTCCGGACAGCCTGTATGCCGACCTGAAGGCGATGGAGCGTTGGGCGCAGTCGGAGAAGGATCCGGTGAATAAGGCAATCTTGCATTCACTGCTGGCGCATGAGTACGCTGATGTCATGCGGAGTAATCGTCGTGCTCTGCTGTCGCGCACAGACCTGGATGTGGATGAGGTTCCCGGTGATGTCCGAGAATGGAGCATCGGCCAGTTTGTGGGCAAGATAGACGAAGAGATTCGCGCATCCTTGCAGAATCCGGCCGGTTTGCTTGCAGCCTCTGCGGAGAAGTATGTGCCTTTTTCTGTTCTGGAAGACGGCAGCCGTTTTTACCGGCATGACATGTATCATTTGCTGGCGAGACGCGCCGTCTCTGCCTACGAAGATCTGGATGGGTTCAACGTGGATACTCTGATGCTTGCCCGGATCGATGCAATCTATCAGAATATGATAAATACCTACCGGCATCGTGCCGGTTCGGAAGATGCCGTAATAATCTGTTCGCTTGATTATTGTGATTGGAAAATTGCGGGCGGTGTCGGCAATGGGCTCTATCCGGCCGTGAGGACGGGGAAAGAGCAGGCTGACAAAGAGTATTTCCGGGCATTGAATGATTTGATAAAAGAATTCGGTGACCGCGAAGTATGTGCTGAAGTTTATATAAAGAAAGCATCCTGGCTGCGTGACGGTACGCAGGGGCGTAGTGTCAGCGAAGCGCTGAAAGTTTGCGATGAAGGACTGAAACGCTATCCGGCCTATAAGCGCATCGATGAACTGAAGAACATTCGCGGGCAGATATTGCAACCGGAGCTTTTCGTAACTATGCGTGAAAGCGGATATCCCGGCGAATCGGTGGATGTGAACGTCAATTTCCGTAACTTGTCCGGTTTTACGCTGAATCTGTATGCCACCACGTTGAGTGAAGTGTCTTGGATGGATCATGGCATCAATAAAGATACTTACAGGAAGTATGCTCGGAAGCTGTCTTCCACACACTTTGCTTTGCAGCCGTTGCCGGGAAGGGACAAGTTACCCCAAGATGTGCCTTATCTTTCTTCGGACACGGTGTTTAAGTTCAGTATTCCTCAGGAAACGGGTGTATATATCCTTCAGGTGGTGTCTGATGCGGAGAATGCCCGCACCGACGATCATTTCTTGGTATCTACCCGCTTCAAGGTGCTTACATTGAACTTGGGAGACGGGCGTACGGAAGTTGTCACCCTGGATGCTTCTACCGGTCAGCCCATTGCCGAGGCGAAAGTCAGTTTCTATTCTTCCTATGGCACACGGAACCCGAAACTTTTGGCGGAGGCGGTGACAGATGCCGGTGGAAAGGCTGTACTGCCCTGGCAGGCGGGAATCCACAGCTATGTGGCACGTAAGGGCAAAGATACTGCCATGATGCCGCAGTCTGTATATATGAGTCGTGAGTATGACAATGGCACAGATGCCGATCGGAGGCAGGTGGCGCTGTTGACTGATAGGTCGCTCTATCGCCCCGGACAGACTGTCTATGTGAAGGGAATAGCCTATCGGCAAAACAAGGATAGTGCCCGTGTGCAGGAAGGGGTGGATTATGAAGTAGCTCTGCTGGATGCCAACCGGAAGGAGATTGCCGCCAAGAGAGTGCGGACCAACGACTTCGGTTCCTTCACGACTGAGTTTGTACTTCCGTCAGCTTGCCTGAACGGTGTGTTCAGCGTGCAGACCAAAGATTCACGGTCGTCTGTTTCTTTCAGAGTGGAAGAATACAAGCGGCCCGGTTTTGAAATAACTTTCACTCCGGTTTCGGAAGCTTATCGGTTAGGCGACAAAGTGGTATTGAAAGGAAATGTGAAAGCTTTCAACGGGATGACGGTGCAGAATGTGCCGCTGGCCTATACCGTAACCCGCCGTAATCCGAGACCGAGTTATTGGAATAGTACCGAGAAACCGCTGCTTGCCGATACTATATCGCTGAATGCCGATGGTGATTTTTTCATTCCTTTGACTTTGGATGCATCGGCCGAGAATACAGGCAGATTCGGATATGTATATACATATAATATAGAAGCCGCTGTGACGGATGAAGCCGGTGAAACACAAACAGCTTCCTACAATCTGTTGGCAGGATCTGATGCCTATTTGTTCGATGTCCGGTTGCCTCAGTACATCTGTAAGGAAGACAGCATGTCTTTCACCTTTGGAGTGAGCAACAGGTTAAACATCCCTTTGAAGGTGAAAGGCATTTACCGCCTCTATCCGCTTGCTGATATAAAGGCGGAAAAAACAGCAGACGCCAAACGCCCTGTACTGGAAGGTGAATTTGTCGCCAATCAGCTTCAGGATTTCGCTTCCTGGAGTAAGCTGCCTTCGGGCAAATATCGTCTGGAGCTTTCTGTCCGTGACAGCTTGGGACATGAGGAGAATAGCGGAGAATATGCTGTAAACGGTTTCTTGCTTTTCTCAAAAGGTGATGCACGTCCGGCTGCATTTACGGACTTCTTCTATCATGAAGAAAATGAGGAATTCGATACAGGGCATCCTGCCGTTTTTTTATTGGGCACTTCTTATCGGGATGCCTATGTACTGATGGATGTTTTCTGTGACCGTAAGCGCATTGAAAGCCGCGTGTTGCAGTTGAATGATACCATCTTGCGTATGGAATATCCTTATAAAGAAGCGTATGGCGATGGCGTCACTCTGCTTTTCTGTTTTGTGAAAGGCGGTGAGATGTACAGCCGGCAAATTTATCTGAAGAAACGGAAGCCCGAACGCACTCTCCTCATGAAATGGGAAGTGTTCCGCGACCGTTTGCGTCCGGGGCAGGAGGAGGAATGGAAACTTGCCATCAAGACACCTCAAGGTATGCCTGCCGACGCCGAAATGCTGGCAACCATGTACGATGCTTCATTGGATAAGATTTATAACCGCAGTCAGCTTTTGCAGGTGTTCTATCCGAGTGCTCTTTACGGTGCTTTTCGGAGGACAAGTCATTATGACGCTAATCGTTTCTCAATATATTTCCCTTTGAAGACTTGGAAGATACCGGTATGGGCATTTGATTATTTTTATTCTCCCTATAATGCAGTGATGGAAATGGCGGGAGCTGTATCGGATGGCGTTCTGATGGAAACACCCGTCATGGGGCGCGGCAGTGTGGCTTTGAGATTGCAAGGAAAGGCTAATGGGATAGAGACCGCAAAAGCAGAGACGCCGTTTGTGCCTGCCGCCGAGTCCGGCGGACAGCTTGCGATGGTTGAAGACCGGGAAGTGGCTGATGTTGTTTTTGAGGAAGAAATGATACCTGTTGGCGGTGAGCAGATGTCCGGCCTTCGCACCAATTTTGCTGAGACGGCCTTCTTCTATCCCCAGCTTCGTACCAATGCTCAGGGAGAGGTCGCTTTCTCCTTCACGATGCCCCAAAGTCTTACACGTTGGAATTTCTGCGGCTACTCGCATACCAGAGACATGATGACAGGAATGCTTGGTGCTGCTGCGGTCACTGCCAAAGAATTTATGCTGACTCCGAATATGCCCCGTTTTATTCGTGTGGGGGATAAGACGCAGATAGCTGCTTCCATTGCCAATCTGACAGGGAAAACGGTACAAGGTGCGGTTACGTTCACTCTTTTCGACCCTGTGACAGAAAAGACAGTCTCTACTCAGAAGCAGAAATTTACCGTAAAAGCAGGAAAGACTGCCTCTGTCAACTTCCATCTTGATGTAACCGACCGCTATGATTTGCTTGGTGTCCGTATGATTGCCGATGGAGGTACGTTCAGTGACGGAGAGCAACATTTGCTGCCTGTCTTGAGTGACAAGGAGTATCTTACGGAGACTGTTGCCATGCCTGTTCGCGGTGAGCAGATCCGTACTTTTGCATTGGACAGCCTCTTTAACCGTAACAGCCGTACGGCAACCGACCGTCGTCTGACAGTGGAGTTTACAGGTAATCCGGCGTGGTATGCCGTGCAGGCATTGCCGGTATTGAGCCTGCCTACAGGTGATAATGCTATTTCGTGGGCTACGGCTTACTATGCCAATAGTCTGGCCGGCTTTATTGCCAACAGCCAACCGCGTATCAAGTCGGTATTCAATCGCTGGAAGCTGGCAGGTGTCACGAAAGAGGATTTCCTCAGCCGGTTGGAGAAAAATCAGGATGTAAAGAATATCTTGCTTGACGAATCCCCTTGGCTGCTCGAAGCTACTACCGAGACCGAACGGCAAGCTCGCATTGCTACGCTGTTTGATCTTAACCAATTGAATGGGCGTAATTTGTCTGCACTCACCAAGTTGAAAGAATTACAAGGTGAAGATGGTGGATGGAGTTGGTACAAAGGCATGTACAGCAGCCTGCATATCACTGATTATATCACGGAATTGCTTGTGCGCCTTTCTGCCATGACTAAAGAAAAACAACCTTCAGAAATAGTTGAAATGAAAAGGAAAGCTTTCGGTTACATCAACAAGGAAGCTTTGGCCGAATATCATAACCTTCGTAAAGCCGAAAATAACGGTGCGAAATATCCGGTACTTTCAAATGCGGCCATGAAGTATCTATATCTGATTGCTCTCAGCGGTGAAAAAGTGCCGGCAGAAAACCAGGCGGCTTATCGCTACTTCTTGTCTAAGGTGGGCAACAATCTTGAAAACGGCACGATGATAACTAAAGCGCAGTCCGCCGCAATCTTGAAAGCTGCGGGTCGCACTGCCGAAGCGGATGAATTCATCGCTTCCCTCAAAGAACATTTGGTGCAGACTGATGAAATGGGAGCTTATTTTGCTTTCCATGCCGATCCTTACAGTTGGGGCATGCAATCTGTTACTGCTCATGTGGAGGTCATGGAAGCTCTGCACAGGGCAGGCGGAAATGATGTCTTGATGGAAGAAATGAAGCTTTGGCTGTTGAAACAGAAACAGACTGCCGGCTGGAATTCTCCGGTGGCTACCGCAGATGCCGTTTATGCGCTGCTTTGTCAGGGTAGTGACTTGCTGGAAAACCGTGGGGACGTACGTATAACTTTAGGCAATAAGGTTCTTGAAACCTTGTCGCCGGCAAAAACTATAATTCCCGAACTGGGTTATGTAAGGGAAACCTTTACGCAAGACAATCCTGAATTGAAGGTTAAGTCTATCACCGTGGAGAAACGGGATGCCGGAATTGCCTGGGGAGCTGTTTATGCCCAATATTTGTCGCCGGTAACCGAAGTAAAGCAGCAGGGGAGGGAATTAAACATTGAAAAGAAACTGTACGTTGAACGTGTGGCGACAGATGGCAAGAAATCCTTGCAGTCGGTTGCCGGCATTGCAGGATTGTCTGTTGGGGACAAGGTCGTTTCACGCCTCACCATCAGCCTTGACCGTGCTATGGATTTCATTCAGTTGAAAGACCGGAGCGCCGCTTGTTTTGAACCGGTAGGCTCACTTTCCGGTTATCGCTGGAGCAACGGTTTCGGCTATTATGTGGAAGTGGAAGATGCCGCGACCAACTTCTTCTTCGATCACTTGGATAAGGGAGTATATGTGTTGGAACATAGCTACCGCATAGCCCGTGGCGGAACGTATCAGGTAGGATTGGCTACCATACAGTGTGCCTATGCTCCGGAATATGCTTCGCATTCGGCAGGTGGAACGGTAGCTATTAAGTAATTTGCGTTCTTCTATTTTAGGTACTCTCATTGAAAACCCTTATTTTTGTGCAGCCAATTTAGAAATAAAATAAATGAAACGCATCTTTACTACTTTATACACACTTGCTGCCGTGGCATTGGCAGCCGTGGCTCAGTCACGTTTTACCTCCAACACCGAGATGTACAGTTTCGGTCAGATTGAATGGAAGCAGCCGGTGACGGCGCAATACACCATAACCAATACGGGTGACCAACCTCTGGTGCTTACGGAGGTGGAGCCGGATTGCGCCTGCTCTGTGGCTCAATGGACCAAAAGCCCTATTGCCCCGGGAGCGAAAGGAGTTGTCAATGTCACGTTCGATGCGGAAGCATTGGGGCATTTCCAAAAGTCGGTAGCAATACACACTAATGCACAGCCTCATCTGGTTTACTTGAAGTTCAACGGGGAAGTGGTACGGGCAATCAAGGATTTTACCCGGACACACCCGTACCTGATCGGACAGATACGCATTGATAAGAACAGCCTTGACTTTCCGGATATGCAGCATGGTGAACATCCAACGATGCATATAGGTGTGGTCAATCTTTCCGAACGCCCATACGAGCCGGTCCTGATGCACCTGCCGCCTTATTTGCAAATGGAAGCCAAGCCCAATGTGCTTCAGAAAGGAGAAAAAGGTATCATCACGTTGACTTTGAATTCAGAGAAGCTGACCGATTTAGGCTTGACACAGGCATCGGTCTATCTGGCGCGTTTTGCCGGAGACAAGGTAGGGGATGAAAATGAAATCCCTGTTTCTGCCGTTCTCTTGCCGGATTTCTCCGGCATGACTGCCACGGAAAAGGCGAACGCACCCGTTATTGACCTTTCAGCCAAAGAGATTGACATGAGCGATGTATTGGCTAAGAAATCGAAGGCCCGGCAAGATATTGCCATAACCAATAAGGGACATGCTCCTTTGCAGATAAACAAGTTGCAGGTATTCCATCCGGCAGTAGGCGTCAACCTGAAGAAAAGTGTGTTGCAACCCGGTGAAAGTACCCGCCTCCGTGTGACAGTAGAAAAGAAAAATATAGGCAAGAAGCGCCGCCATTTACGTTTGTTGATTATAACGAATGATCCGATGCAGCCCAAAGTGGAAATCAATATAAAGGCAAAACAGTAGCAACTGCCGACTGCCTGTTACTAAAAAAAGATTATCATGGAACATCCAGAGAATAACGAAGCATACAAGGGCTTGGCTGTCAATGCAGGCATTGAGCAACCGTCATCTGTCAATCCTTATCTGAAACGGCGTAGCAGGAAACGTCAGCTTTCCGTGGCAGAATATGTGGATGGTATTGTGAAAGGCAATGTTACAATACTGAGTCAGGCCGTGACGCTGGTAGAAAGCGTGAAGCCGGAGCATCAGGCCATAGCACAGGAAGTGATAGAGAAATGTCTGCCTTATTCGGGTAACTCTATCCGTGTGGGCATCAGTGGTGTACCCGGAGCAGGCAAGAGTACCTCTATTGATGTTTTCGGCCTGCATGTTCTTGATAAGTATGACGGCAAGTTGGCGGTTCTTGCCATTGATCCCAGCAGCGAACGTAGCAAAGGAAGTATTCTTGGCGATAAGACACGCATGGAGAAACTTTCCGTTCACCCCAAATCATTTATTCGGCCCAGCCCGTCGGCAGGCTCGTTGGGAGGAGTGGCCCGCAAAACACGTGAAACGATTGTGCTGTGCGAAGCTGCCGGCTTTGACAAGATATTCGTGGAAACGGTGGGAGTGGGTCAAAGTGAGACAGCCGTTCATTCTATGGTGGATTTTTTCTTGCTTATCCAACTTGCCGGCACGGGTGACGAACTGCAAGGCATCAAGCGTGGTATTATGGAGATGGCAGATGGCATTGTCATCAATAAGGCAGATGGGGATAATCTGGAGCGTGCCAAGTTGGCGGCTTCACAATTCCGCAGTGCCTTGCACCTTTTCCCTGCTCCGGAAAGTGGATGGACGCCTCAGGTGCTTACCTATTCGGGCTTCTATAATCTGGGAGTGAAAGAAATCTGGGACATGGTTTATAAGTATGTGGATTTCGTGAAGGATAACGGTTATTTTGAATATCGTCGCAACGAGCAAAGCAAATACTGGATGTATGAAACGATTAACGAGCAACTTCGTGACAGTTTCTATCATAATCCGGAGATAGAAGTTATGCTGACTGATAAGGAAAATCAGGTGTTGCAGGGCAATCTGACCTCTTTTGTAGCAGCCAAGAACCTGCTTGACACTTATTTTGCCGGATTGAAAAAATAAACAACCGGAATTTCAAGGGGGATTGCAGGAGATTATGGCACTTCCCCTTCCTGTTCCAAGTCTTTGCGTGATTTGCTTTGCGTAACGATATATACTCCTGAAAATACCAAAGCGATAGCTATCCCCTTTTGCATCGTAAAAGTGCCCATGCCTAAGATTATAGCAACGGTGGAGGCAGGTCATGGACAATCCGAAGATATAGACTCTTTGGTTGAAAAACATTTATACGTAGTTATATGTGAATATATTTGTTCTTCCTTTCAATTTATTTTATATTTGTGGCATAGTGGCAGAATGTGCAAATTGTCTATATTATGAAAAACAATCTGATAAGAACTGTAATAATGGTATGGGTCTTTCTTTTTTCCATACCGAATGGATATTCACAGAGTCCCGATTCCGGTGAAATCCGAAAGAACCTGTTGGAAGCACTGCGTAAAAAGCCCCTTGACAGGCGAAACCAAATGGAACTGTATATAGATTTGCACGATTTGTCCGACAATGATACGGATAGGAGTATTTATATCCGTGAGGCTTTGAACTTGGCCATTCAGTTAAAAGACCAGTCATATATTTTTGAAACGCTTGACATACTTTGCCGTCTTCATAAGAATGTTCCGGATTCCTTGAACTGTTATCAGCAGGTGGGAAAGAAGTGCTTAACGGGTCCCTATAAGGATTTTTACATGGCATGGCTCAAAGCCTATCCGTCTGTCTGTAAAATGGACGAAGCGGAAAAGCCGGATGAGGCTAATAAGGAGATTGCATATTACAAAAAGCATAAGGCTGATCTCTCAAATAGACCGGAGGAATTACAGTGGGAAATGATTATGTGTTCGGCCATGGAATGCCTTAACTATTTTTCGCCGTCATCTGTTTTCTCGGAAGATCGTATCATTCATTTGAAAAATATTCAGCAATTAATTGATAATCTACCTTTTGAAGTCTGTTATAAGTTTAATTGGTACTATCTTACACGTGTGGAATTTATTTATCGCAGTGAAGGAGGAGACATAAATGCTGCTAAGGCGGTGGATGCTTTGGAGAAAATAGAACAGCTTTATGACAGGCAGTTTGAACTCCCGTTTTTCAAAAGACGTACTTATTACAGTGTGTTTAGGAGGGAGGAATTACGTGTGGGTGTTTATAGTGAGATGCTTTTTTTCGGAAATATCATAGGACAGAAAAGACTGGATGGCATCTATTCACAGATGAAAGAGTTCTATCGGAAACACACCTCGAAGAAAGACCGAAAGTTATTCTTATCATCTTCCTTTTTCTATTATCTCTACTCCTCGCAGTATGACAAGGCTATGCAGACAGTGGATGAAATGCTGTTACAGACAGATTCGGCGGATATAAACCGGCAATCCGAACTGCTTGCTAATAAGATTGATCTGGTTACTCGGTGGGGGCAGCACTATAAGGAGGGGTTTGAAGCCTTTTGGAAATATAATGCTTTAATGGAGCAGAACCGGGTGGAAGAGACAAACAGGCAGTTGGCTGAAATGCGCTCATTGTTTGAAGTTGACAAGCTGAAGATGGAGCAGGCCGAACTTCAGGCACGTTATCATGGCATTGCTTTAATAGTCGTTTTGGTGTTTTCATTAATCTTTTTTACGTGGGGACTTTATCAGTATTGGCTGAAGAAGCGGCTGAAGGTTGCGCAGTTGGATTTGCTTCAGGCAAATAAAAAGGTTGCCGAGGAAAGTGAACGGGCCAAGGCGAGCGACCGTATGAAGACAGAGTTTCTTCAATCCATGTCTCACGAAATACGTACCCCTCTGAATTCTATCAGTGGTTTCAGTGCCCTTTTGCTGGATGAAGATGTGGATATGGAAGAAAAAAAGAATTTTCCGGCCATTATAGAGAAAAACTCCCGGCAACTGATAGAACTCTTCGAGAGTATTTTGCACATGTCTGATCTGAGCAGCTCTTTGGATTTATTTCCCATGGAGCAGATAGACATATTGCCTGTCTGTCTTGATGTCGCGGAAGCATATCAGGTAAAAGCTGATAAACTTGGGTTTAAATGCGTGTTAAACACTACGAGCGACAAGTGTCTGATAAAGACAAATGCAATACATCTGCAACATGCATTGGAGCATCTCCTGAATAATGCCATGAAGTTTGCCGATTCTGGTGTCATTGGTATGGGCTTGGTGCATTTGGAGGGAAAAGTGCGTATCTGTGTAACCGATACCGGCATCAGTATTCCTGAAGATAAAGCGGAATATATATTCGACCGCTTCACCAAGTTAGACGAGTTTACGCCGGGCATCGGATTAGGATTGTATTCTTGTCGCCTCATTCTCAATCGGCTGGGTGGAACTATTTATCTTGATACATCTTATAAAGATGGTGCGCGCTTTTGCATGGAATTGCCGGACAATGAATGATTTTATTCTTCGGCAGAGTGAAAGTCAGAGATATTTCTTTATATTTGTTTCAAATTAAAGCAAAAATCATGGAAGTACAGGCCAATTATATCAAACGTATCGAGATACACGGATTGTGGCATCGGTATGATATTGCATGGGATTTGCGTTCCGACGTAAATATTCTTTCCGGCATTAACGGAGTAGGGAAGACTACCATTTTGAACCGTTCTGTGGGCTATCTGGAGCAGACTTCCGGTGAAGTGAAAAGCGATGAGAAGAATGGAGTGCACGTCTTTTTCGATAATCCGGAAGCTACTTATATACCTTATGATGTGATCCGCAGTTATGACCGCCCACTTATTATGGGGGATTTCACTGCACGCATGGCCGACCCGGAAGTAAAGTCGGAACTGGACTGGCAGATCTACTTGTTGCAGAGGCGTTATTTGGACTATCAGGTCAATGTGGGCAACAAGATGATTGAATTGTTGGGTGGGGATGAAGGGCAGCGTAGCATGGCTTCTTCCCTTTCCGCTCCCAAGAGGAAATTTCAGGATCTGATGGATGGGCTGTTCAGCTATACCCGCAAAAAGATAGACCGCAGAAGCAATGAGATCGTTTTCCATCAGGATGGCGAGCGACTCTCACCTTATAAGCTTTCGTCCGGTGAGAAGCAGATGCTTGTGATTCTGCTTACCGTGCTGGTGCGCGACGGCGGACATTGCGTCCTTTTCATGGATGAACCGGAAGCGTCCTTGCATATAGAGTGGCAGCAGAAGCTTATCGGCATGATACGTGAATTGAATCCCAACGTGCAACTTGTCCTCACCACCCACTCGCCGGCCGTCATCATGGAAGGATGGCTGGATGCAGTGACGGAGGTTGAAGACATATCAACGATTATCGGTAATGAGGTGGCAAGGTGATAAAGTATGGCAACTTCTCTAAAAAATAATCTTACTTCGGCCTATCTGGATGCTGCACGTAAGCTTTCACCAAAAAAGGCTCGCAGACGTATTGTGGCGTATGTGGAGAGTTATGACGATGTGGCTTTTTGGCGCACGTTGCTGTCCGAGTTCGAAAATGACGAACGTTATTTCCAAGTAATGCTTCCTTCGTCCACCTCGTTGGCAAAAGGCAAAAAGATGGTGTTGATGAATACGTTGAATACTGCCGAGCTGGGGCGCAGCCTGATTGCCTGTGTGGACAGTGATTATGACTTCTTGTTGCAGGGAGCCACTAATGTATCACGGAAGCTGAACCATAATCCTTATATCTTCCAAACCTATGGATATGCCATCGAGAATTTTCATTGTTTCGCTGACAGCTTGCGTGATGTTTGTGTGCAAGCTACGTTGAACGACAGATTCATACTGGATTTTCCGGCTTTTCTGAGGCGCTATTCGCAGATAGCCTATCCCTTGTTTTTGTGGAACATCTGGTTTTACCGCCGGCGTGACACGCATACTTTTCCCATGTACGATTTCAATGCTTGCGTGCGTTTGCGTGATGTAAATATTCGCTGCCCCTATCGTAGCCTGGATGAAATGCAGCAGGAGGTGTCTGCAAAGCTGTCGGAGATGCAGGCACGTTTCCCGCAGCATGCGGACGATATAGACCGTTTGGGCAAGGAACTGGAAAAGCTGGGGCTGACTCCCGATACGGCCTATCTCTATATGCAGGGGCATCATATCATGGACTGTGTCGTACTGAAAATCCTGACACCGGTATGCACCGTGCTGCGCCGTGAGAGGGAACAGGAGATCAAGCGGTTGGCAGAGCATAGCGCACAGTTCCGCAACGAGCTTACCGGCTATGAAAACAGCCAGGCCAACGTGTCGCTGATGCTCAAGAAAAACAGCGGCTATAAGAACCTTTATCTCTATCAGTGGCTGAAGGAGGATGTAAGGAAGTTCCTTGAACGGGAAAAACTCTGAGCAATGAAAAAACTTGAGTAATGAAATGAAACAGAATGATGAATTATGGATATATTGAAGAACATAGATGAACTTTTGATTTCCTGGGGTGTAACTCCTTCCAGGGCAGATGTGCTCGATCAGTTTATAGCTTTTGCCTTAGTGCTTGTCATGGCTTTTGCGGCGGATGCCATCTGCCGCAATATCTTGTTGAGGGCAGTGGCCCATCTGGTGAAAAAGACCAAAGCCACGTGGGACGATATACTCTTTGACCATAAGGTGATGGTGCATCTCAGCCGTCTGGTGGCGCCGGTCATCATCTATATTTTCGTTCCAGTGGCTTTTGCCGAAACCAATTCATCCACATTGGGCTTTATTCAGCGCGTCTGCCTCATTTATATTATCGTAGCTTTTCTTAGCTTCGTCAACTCTTTTTTGAAAGCTGTCTATGTGGTGTACAGTGAGAAGGAGCATCTGCGTGACCGTCCTCTGAAGGGTATGCTGCAAACTGTGCAGGTGATACTTTGGTTTGTGGGAGCCATCGTTGTGGTGGGCATTCTCATCGACAAGTCTCCATTGTCGTTGCTGGCAGGTTTGGGCGCTTCTGCCGCCATTCTGATGCTGGTTTTCAAGGATAGCATCATGGGCTTTGTCTCCGGTGTGCAACTTTCTGCCAACGATATGCTGAAGGTGGGCGACTGGATAGCGATGCCCAAGTACGGGGCAGACGGCACGGTGATCGAAGTAACGCTTAATACGGTGAAAGTGCGCAATTGGGACAATACCATCACTACCATTCCTCCTTACCTGCTCGTCAGTGATTCTTTCCAGAACTGGCGCGGAATGCAGGAGAGTGGAGGCCGCCGGGTGAAGCGCAGCATCAATATCGATATGAGCAGCGTGAAGTTCTGCACACCCCAAATGCTGGAGAAGTACCGTAAGATACGTCTTCTGAAAGATTATGTGGAGCAGACCGAACGGGTGGTGAGGGCATATAACGAAGAACATGACATTGATAATTCCATTCTTGTGAACGGACGCCGTCAAACTAATCTGGGAGTATTCCGCGCCTACCTCACAGCTTACCTCAAAAGTCTTCCCGCCATCAACCAGAATCTGACGTGCATGGTGCGTCAGCTCCAGCCTACCGACCACGGCATTCCGATAGAACTTTATTTTTTCTGTGCCATCAAGGAGTGGGTTCCTTACGAGGGTGTGCAGGCCGATGTCTTTGACCACGTGCTCGCCATCATTCCTGAGTTCGACTTGCAGGTGTTCCAGTCACCTTCGGGCAGGGATTTCAGGCGCGTGCTTGCCGACTGACTTAGGTTTAGGGCATTTTTATATAAATGCTTGTCCCTACATCCACTTTCGATTCTATTTTGTATATAATATTATTTCTTTTAAGTATTCTCAAAGCCAATGACAAGCCGATTCCTTCTCCTTCTACTTGTTTCGCATTGTCTGCGCGGAAAAAAGGCTTATTAATTTCTTCCAATTTTGTAATAGGAATTCCAATACCTTTATCAATAATAGACAAGTATAAAGAATTGCTTTCTTTATAGATATTGATTGTTACAGGTTGATTGTCTGAATACTTGGTCGCGTTCTCTATCAAATTGTATAAGGCAATGGAGAGTTGAGTTTGATCTATGGTTGAATACATTAGTTTTTCATCTTCCGGCAGTATATCAATATTAACTAATAATACTGATTTGGGATATCTGCTTTTTATACGTTCTATAATTTCCCATATAAGGTCGTCTATTCTTGTTTCCTGAATGATTCTATCATCTTTTTTTAGGTCAGCAACCACGATTAGTGTGTCTAATATCTCTTTTATTTGCTGTGCTTGTTTGATTAATATATTTGATAAATCTTTGTATTCTTCAGGAGTACGCATCCTGAGAGAAAAAAGATCCAGATTTCCCAAAATAGTGGTAAGTGGGGTTTTAAATTCATGTGAAATGTATCTTACAAAATTCTTTTGCATAATAATAGTTTCTGATATCTTGGTTAGTAGGTCGTTAAATGTTTGAATCAAGTCATCTAATTCATCGTTTGTATCGGATGGGTGTATCTGTACATCTAAATTATGGGTCGAAATATTTCTAACTTCTGTTATTACATTGCAGAAAGGTTTGTAAGCTAAACGTGCAACCCACCTGCTTAATAAAATGATGGCAGTTATGCCAATAAAGAAAGAGAGGAGAATGATCCAAAGTAACATGCTGAGTTGTTCATGTAATTTTTGTTTCTTTTCTTTTGCTATCACTACAAAATCTCCCTGATTGTCTTCATAAAATATGCCATAGCATAGATAATCTTCGAAAGAGAAACGCAGATGTCCTTTTTGGCGTATTTCATCGAGAATTGCTGTCGAGATGTCTTCCGGCTTAACTCCATAAGCTATTCTATTCAAACTATCGTACACCTGATAATTTGAGTTTGCGGCTGTATTCTCAAATTGTTCCCGAATTTTCTCGAATTCTTTGCAGCTTAGTTCGTCTTCTTCCAAATAGAACCAGGCAGAAATGAAAGCTGTGTTTTCCAAATGAGAATATACAGATTTTTTTCCATTTGTAAAATACAACCAATAGATAAATACAGACATAATTGTAAACACAAAACCAAAGGTCATTGTGCAGTATAAGCTTAACCGATTCTTTACTGTCATTTCGTTTTTATTTTGAAGTACTTGTATCCTGAATCAGATATCCTCGTCCTTTTATGGTCTTGATCAGTTTAATATCGTGCTCTGCGTCTATCTTGTTTCGTAGGTAAGAGATATAGACATCGACCACGTTTGTCGTATTGTCGCAGTTGATGCCCCATACATTATCGAGTAATTCTGTTCGAGTTACCACTCGGTTTTTATTTTCCATTAATATCTTTAGTAACTTGAATTCTTGTATTGTTAATCGGATTTCTTTGCCTGCTCTTTCTATCTGGTGCTTATCTATATTTAGTCTCAAGTCGTTGCATTCGAGGATATTCATATCCTCATTATAGTTCAGTTTTGCTCTTCGCGTGAGTGCATTTATGTGTGCTATGAGCTCTCGGAATAAAAAAGGCTTAGTCAGATAGTTATCTGCTCCATAATCCAATGCTTTTATCCGGTCATTCGTTTCACTCAATGCGCTGATAACCAATATAGGTGCGTTTACTTTTTTGCGGCGGGTGTATTGGAGAAGTTCTAAACCATCAATTCCAGGTAGCATGATATCAAGTAAAATCAGGTCCCATTTTCTTTGGGTTATCATATTTCTGGCTTCAATACCATTATCTGTCCAAATTACTGCGTGGTCATTTTCTTCTAAGCCACGTACAATAAATTCGCTGATGCGAGCATTGTCTTCAATAAGCAGAATAAGCATAATAAAATAGAGGATTTTGTTTTCAATGATTTATGCAACAAATATATGGCTTTAATATTATAGAGGAGTTTAAACTTGTCATATTTTTATTTCTTTTTGTATATGCCTTGGATTTCTAATCTATTTCTAATGCGGTTTGCTGTATAGTTCTAATTTATCCTTTAAATGTCTCTAAAGTTAAGATGTTATTTTTGCGCCGTAATAATTATTGTTTAAAAATTGATATATGTTCATGAAATCTATTATTTTTTATGCGCTATTTTTATTTCTTTTTAACCAACATCTTTCAGCGCAGAGATTTGTAGTAAAAGGTATTGTTAGTGAACTTGAAACAGGAGAAAAGTTACCTGGAGTAGTAATAACTCCTTTGGGAGATTTAACTAACGGAGTGATTTCTGATATTGACGGAAATTTTGAAATA
Source organism: Bacteroides helcogenes P 36-108 (assembly GCF_000186225.1). NCBI lineage: Bacteria > Pseudomonadati > Bacteroidota > Bacteroidia > Bacteroidales > Bacteroidaceae > Bacteroides > Bacteroides helcogenes. Next base: position 1,620,847 of record NC_014933.1, read on the forward strand.
GAGCTTTCTCATGATGTAAGGAATTTATCTTTTTCCCATATTGGCTTTCAACAAAAAAAAGCCTCTGTTTATCCAGACATGCCCATCCTTGAGGTGGTGATGGAGCCTTCTGAAGAAGTATTGGGAGAAATTGTCATTACGGGTTATACTGTGCAAAGTAAGGATAAAGTTTCCGGTTCCATTTCTAAACTGGAAGGGCAGAATATTGGTAAGCTACCAGTAGCATCAGTTGATCAGGTTCTGCAGGGACGAATTTCCGGCTTATATGTGGCATCGGCTTCCGGACTTCCTGGAACTCCTGGGCGTGTTACTATACGTGGAATAGGGTCTTTGCAGGGTGGAAATACCAATCCATTATATATTGTTGATGGAGTACCTATTGAATCAGCTTCATTTGCCGGCCTCAATCCGGAAGACTTTGAATCTTTTTCAATCTTAAAAGATGCTGCCTCTTCTGCACAATATGGTTCAAGAGCAGCCAATGGTGTCATTGTAATTACTACGAAAAGAGGGCAAACTAATGCCAATAATAAGCCACGGGGATATTATCAGGGGCAAATAGGATTCTCCAAAGTGAATGATTCTAAATGGGATATGATGAATGCGGAGCAACGTTTGCAATTTGAAGAGATTCTGCAAGACCCTGCATTTCCGGGTTGGCTATATTCTCGCCATAATAAATATACCACAGATGGAGCATTGAAAACAGAACAGGATTATGCAATCGGTGATCAATATCTTGATAATTTGAGGAAGTCTGATAATAATCTTAAAATGAAAATTCTTCGTATGGCCTTTAACCAATCACACCATCTTTCGGTGTCGGGGGGAAGCAATAATGTAACTTATTATTTATCGGGTGGGTATTATCAACAAAACGGTGTGATACATAACTCCGGAATTAAAAGATATACTTTGCGCTCGAACCTGCAATATTCTTCTTGCAAATTGAAAATAGGATTAAATATCGGAGTAGGGTATGCTGATATGAAAGTGACGGAGGGAGATTTTGATGTCTCGGAGACTAATCCTACGGCAGCTTTGTATTTATCGCTTCCTTATGAGAAACTGTACCACAATGATGGCTCTCTGGCAACCGGCATTAATAAGTATGGTGCTAATGCTCTGTCGATGTTCGATGATATTGAGAGGAGAACAGGGCAGATAAAAAGTACTGTGTCTGCAAATATAGAATACCGTTTGACAGAAGAACTGAAGTTGACAGGAACTGCTGGTATAGACTTTCAGCAATTCCACAAAACCTGTTATACCAGGCCGGATTCTTATCTTGGAAGACTTGTAGATCCTGGCAGACAGGGGTGCTATGAAGATCATTACATCAATAAAGTTGGATTTATAGCTACGGGAGGAATTTCTTATAGAAAATCACTGAATAAATTACATGAAATTGAAGCGAATTTACTGACGGAGATAAATCAGAACCAGTATAGTAGTTCCGGTTTTGTGGGATATGGTTTGGTTTCGGGAATTGAAAATACACCGGCAGGGATCACACCCGGTACTCCATACAATTCTTTTATTCCTTTGCTTAAAGGCAACCGTTCCAGAAACAGGCTGTTTTCTCAGATAGTACTTTTTAGATATTCTTATGATAATAAATATACGTTGAGTGTCAGCTTGCGGAACGATAATTCGAGTCAAGTGCCGATAGCAAATAGAAATCAAACCTTTTATGCTTTTGGTGGAAATTGGGATATATCGAAAGAGAAGTTTATGTCAGGGAACGGTTTTATAGATATTCTTCGTTTACGGTGTAGTTATGGGCGTGTAGGTAATGCATCGGGTTTTGATAGTGATTTCGGGTATAAGGGATTGGTTGGAGCCGGTATTTATGGTGGAAAGTCTGCTTTGGTTCCTGTTTACTTTGCTAATCCAAACTATAACTGGGAATTAAGTTATATGGGAAACATAGGCATAAATTTCGAATTGCTTAAAAAACGTATTTGGGGGGAGATAGATATTTACAATCGCATTACTTCAAACTTATTTGTAAAGAGAAGGTTATCTTATACATCAGGGCTTAAGAGTATTGCGGCCAATGCAGGAAAGGTGCGTAACAGAGGTATCGAATGCAACATAGGAGGCGCCATTATTAGACAAAAAGATTTTTCACTGAACCTTGGTTTCAATGTAGCATATAATAGGAACACGATAGTAAGTTTGAGTGGTGAAGATGAATTTGTAACAGAAGAGTACTCTATAAACAGAGTAGGATGGCCGATAGGACAGTTTTATATGGTGAGATGGGCAGGTGTAGATTCGGCCAACGGTGCTCCTATGTATCTGGATTCCAAGGGAGCTATTACTTATACTTATAATCCGGATGATGCAGTTGTAGTAAAAGGCTCTTATGATCCGCCTACAAAGGGAGGAGCCACTTTGGATGTTCGATATAGGAATTTTGAACTATCCACGTTGTTTTCTTTTATTCATGGGATGTATAGGTTGAATACCGCCCAGTTTTATAAAACTTCTGCGGACAAGAATCACCGGCAATATAATCAATCGATAGATATGCTGAATATCTGGAAGCGACCAGGTGATGTTACCGACCATCCCGCAGCATCATTTTCGCGTTATATGACGGATCGTGAGTTACAAAATGCCGACTATATTAAATTGCGGAATGTGATGCTGAGCTACCAATATCCGCTTACTGATAAGGCGAAAAGATGTATTCGTGAGCTTCGACTTTTTGTTCAGGGACAGAACCTGATAACATGGACTAAGTTTAAGGCGTTTGACCCCGAAGATGATAATAATTGGTATCAATATGAATATCCGATGCCTCAAACGGTGATGGCAGGTGTTAATATTACATTTTAGCCTTTCAATTCCTTATTCCTAACTCAATTAAAAGAATAATCATGCAATATAAATATTTAAATATCTCAATCAATCTATTGCGAAAAATGATTGCTATTGTGCAAGCAACAGTCTTTCTGTTATCTTGTGATTTTGACCCTGTGGACTATATCGATGAAAGCAAAATATTCACTTCTGTGGAAAGGCTGGATAATGCTGCTTTGGGAGTTTATGAAGCCTGGTATCCCGAATATATTATACGCATATCTTCGCTAATCACGGACGAATGTGCTATTGGTGCACAAAATCTGGGGTTAGATGCTATCGGTCAATCCATTTTCCGATGGACTTTCTCTTCGGATGATGATGATGTGTTGGCTCCTTGGGCAAATGGGTACAAGGTGATAGGGCGAGTTAACAAGATTCTTGAAAAAATTGACACTGTTCCTGTAAGGGATGAAGAGGAAGAACAAAAGAAAAGATCTATAAAAGGAGAGTTGTTGGCTATACGTGCTTTCGTCCATTTTGATTTATACCGTGTTTATGGTTATTCAGGGATATACGATGCTACTGCGCCGGCTGTGCCTTATATGAAGATATGTAAGATGAATAGCCAGCCTTCACGTCCCGATACAGGATCGTTCTTCAGCGATCTTTGGCATGATATTGAAGAGGCGGAGTCATTGAAACCGGTTAATGATGTCATACGGGTGGGAATGACTGCTATTGAATGTTTGCATGCAAGAGTAGCACTTTATGCGGAGAAATATCAAGAGGCCGCTGATTATGCAGGGAAGGTGATTCACAAAATAGCTCTTACATCTTCCACGGAATTTCCTTTATTATGGGATGATAACGAAAATGGAGAAATAATATTCAAACTGAAAAGGAGTAAAGTGAATGATATCCGCCCAGGAGATTTGTTTTATAAAACATGCTCCGATAAAGTATTGTTTACTCCCTCCAGAAAGTTGCTGGATATGTATGATATTGATTCAGACGTTCGTTATAAATCTTGGTACGCAAAAAGCTCGGATCACAGTTCATTGTATCTTATTACAAAATATACAGGAACGAATGAAAATCGTAATTTGAATGATGTGAAGATGCTACGTGTAAGCGAAATGTATTTGATTCGTGCAGAAGCTTTGCTTAGGAGCGGAAAGCATTCTGTGATTTATTTGGCTTCTAAAGATCTGAATGATTTACGTGCACATCGAATTAGCAACTATAAAAATGAAAACTTCTTCAATAATCCCGACGGTCTGCTGAATGCTATTATTGAAGAACGCTTTAAAGAACTGTCTTATGAGGGACATCGGTATTTTGATTTGAAACGCCTCGGAAAGTCCATCGAGCGAACTGCCAATTTTGCAGCAAGCTCGGATATATTAGATGTTGCTTCTCCATGTTATTTTATTCCGATTCCTCAGTCTGAGGTGCTCTCAAATCCTAATATAAGACCTAATAATAAAGGTTGGTGAATGTGTCTTTATGCTTATGATAAGAAATAAATTATTGTCATCGTTTCTGTTGTGTGGGATCGTACTTTTGTCTGGATGCAAACATTCCTCAAAGTCACAAGAGACTTTTGGCTATCGCATTCAAGGAGATACTGTTTATGTGCTGGATAGAGACTGGGCCAGAAGTATCAAGATAATGGAAGTTGAGACGGCTCCTTTCTCAAAGGAAGTGGTTACGGCCGGAACTGTACGGCCTATTTCGAATCGATATGCCAATATCGTTCCTCCTTTTGCAGGAAGAGTTGTCCGGTCATATATTAATATAGGGCAAAAGGTCAGTCAGGGGACTCCGTTGTTTGAAATCAGCAGTCCGGATTTCACGTCTGCCCAAAAGAACTATTTTCAGGCTCTGTCATCCCGTGAGTTCGCCCGAAAAAATATGCGGCGTAAAGAGGATCTTTTCAATGCTGGTGTCAGTTCACGAAGGGAGTTAGAGGAAGCGCAGAACGTCCAACTGATAGCGGATAAGGATTTCGAGAATGCACAAACAGCTTTATATGTTTACAAGGTAAAAGACATGCATTCAATGTCGCTTGGTCAACCTCTTGTTGTCTATTCTCCTATCTCCGGTCTGATTATTGAGGACAATATCGTGAGTGGCCAGTATTTGAAGGATGATTCTGCTCCGATAGTAGTGGTAGCCGATCTTTCTAAAGTGTGGATATCCGCACAGGTCAAAGAGAAGGATATTCGCTTCATCCGCAAAGGAAGCAATCTGAACATCGAGATTGCCGCTCTGCCAGGTGTTCTTATAAAAGGTACTGTCTGTCATATTGAAGAAGCTGTTGACGAGGATACCCGTTCCATTCGGGTCCTTTCTGAGTGCGAGAACAATGGCGGGCTACTTAAGCTGGGCATGTATATCACGGTGCATTTTTTGAGTAATCCGATGAATATGGTAAAAATTCCCGAAACGGCACTTCTGCAAGGAGAATCGGATAGTTTCGTTTATGTGCAGGTTGCACCGGATACTTTTGTGTATCGTAGTGTGGAAGTAGAAACGACCGATGGTGGCAATGCTGTCATCAGCAAGGGACTTCGTGCAGGAGAAAAGGTTATCAGTGAGGGTGGATATTGTCTAAAATAGCAACATGGGGAAATCGGAGATTTATGAAGAAGAACATTATGTTTACGATTATACAGAAAAGATGGGCGATACTCTGCTTGTTTTTGATGTTGGGAGGATTGGGCTATTACTCTTGGAAGCAACTTTCTATAGAGGCTTATCCTGACATAGCTGATGTCACCTCTCAGATAATAACGCAAGTGCCAGGTCTGGCGGCCGAGGAAGTGGAGCAGCAGATTACCATTCCACTCGAGCGTGCTATCAACGGATTGCCCGGTATGCATATTATGCGCAGCAAGAGTACATTCGGATTATCCATGATTACAATTGTATTCGAAGATGGCATTGAGGACTATTGGAGTCGCCAGCGCGTGCAGGAAAGGTTGGCTGAGGTGCAGCTTCTCTATGGGGCGGTTCCGAAACTGGACCCACTGACTTCTCCGGTTGGAGAAATTTACCGCTATATAGTAGAAAGCGACAAGCATTCTCTGCGTGAACTGACTGAATTACAGAACTGGATTATCATTCCCCGCATTAAGGAAGTGTCTGGAGTGGCCGATGTAACTAATTTCGGGGGAATCATCACTCAATTCCAAGTGGAAATTAATCCTTCCAAATTAGAGCAGTATCACTGCTCTTTGAGGCAGGTGACCGAAGCAGTAGAGAACAATAATGCCAACGTGGGTGGCAGTGTGCTGAATCGGGGGGATCTTGGCTACGTTGTTCGCGGTATCGGCCTTATAGAGAGCTTGCAGGATTTGGGGAACATTGTGGTAAGTAGCGAGGCCGGAATTCCCGTTTTCCTCAAGGATCTGGGCTTGCTGAAATACGGCAATTTGGAAAGGAAAGGAGTCTTAGGATATACTGACTACAAACGTAATTATTCCGAAAGTCTGGAAGGCATTGTATTGCTTCTCAAACACGAAAATCCTTCCAAGGTTTTAGACGGTATTCATGAAGCTGTGGACGAACTAAACAATGGTGGTTTACCTGGAGGTGTTCGCATCCATGCTTTTCTGGACCGTACCGGTTTGGTCAATACGACCATTGACACGGTGTCCCACACCCTGCTGATGGGGATGGCACTTGTGGTTCTCGTGTTAATCCTGTTTCTTGGCAATTGGCGTGGAGCGCTGCTGGTATCCATCACCATCCCGACCGCCCTTCTCATAGCTTTCATATTGATGCATCTGACAGACATTCCGGCTAATCTTTTGTCTTTGGGAGCAATTGATTTTGGTATTATTGTCGATGGCGCCATTGTCATGATGGAAACGGTATTGAAAAAACGTGAGGACCATCCGGGAGAATATATGGAAGAAAAGAGTATCGCCTTTCGGGTGAAGGAAGTAGGACGTCCCGTCATGTTCTCCACGTTTATAGTCATCATGGCTTATTTGCCATTGTTTGCTTTTGAACGGGTGGAACGCAAACTATTTACACCGATGGCTTTCACTATGAGTTATGCTATGCTTGGAGCGCTGCTGGTAGCCTTACTACTGATTCCGGGAATGGCATATATCATTTACCGGAAACCTTGCAAGATATATACCAATCGATGGCTGGAAAAACTGCGTGAAAGATACGTGTTCATGCTTAAAAATATCCTAAAAAGGCCATGCGGAATTCTTATGGTAGCTTCTTTTATTTTGCTGGTTGGCATTGTACTGTGCATCACAGTAGGAAAAGACTTCCTACCGGAGTTGGACGAAGGTTCCATCTGGATGCAGGTGAACCTTCCGCCCGGCATTTCGGTAAACAAAGCCCGGACTTTGTCTGATACCTTGCGAGTACATACTATGAAATATCCTGAAGTTACTTATATCGCTGCGCAAGCAGGGCGCAATGATGACGGTACAGATCCTTTTACTCCCTCACACTTTGAGGTATCTATCGGTTTGAAGCCTTACCGTGAATGGCCGGCGGGAAAAAAGAAAAGTGACCTCATTGGTGAACTGGCAGACGAGTATGCCACTCTACCTGGTTTCAATGTCGGATTTAGCCAGCCGATGATTGACGGGGTGATGGATAAGATTGCCGGTGCGCACAGCGAACTGGTAGTCAAGGTATATGGCAATGATTTCCGAGAGACACGTCGGATTGCGGAAAGCATAGTTAAAGCATTGGACTCTGTTCCGGGAGCTGTTGACCTGAGCATAGACCAAGAACCGTCTCTACCACAGTTGCAAATTGCCATGAATCGTGATGCCATAGCCCGTTATGGCCTGAATGTGTCGGACGTTTCTGATCTGATAGAAGTGGCAATTGGTGGCAAGACCGTAGCCCAACTTTACCAAGGTGACCGTCGGTATGACATCATTTGCAAATATAGGGAAGATACACGGAATACGCCCGAAAAGATTGCCGGGCTAATGCTGACTTCCTCTACCGGAGCAAAGATACCTCTCTCTCAGGTGGCTGACATCAAACTTTGCGTCGGAGAGAGTACCATCACTCGTGAAATGAACAAGAGACACCTGACCGTAAAGCTGAATCTTCGCGGGCGTGACCTTTCCTCTTTCCTTAGAGACGCTGAAAAGGCAATTGACGAAAAAGTGAACTATAACAAGAATAAATACACCGTCAAATGGGGGGGAGCATTTGAAAATCAACGCCGGGCGTACTCCCGACTGACTGTTATCATCCCTTTGACCTTGGTATGTATGTTTATTTTGTTGTATGTCACTTTTGGAAAATTCCGTCAGGCAGGCTTGGTACTTTTCATTGTACCATTGGCTCTGTTCGGAGGAATGCTGGCACTGAACTTACGAGGTATGACGCTCAACGTGTCCTCAGCCGTGGGCTTCATTGCTATGTTTGGGCTTTCCATACAGAACGGCATTATCATGGTTTCGCAGATCAACGAATTGCGACAGAGAGGTTCAGCGCTCTTCGAGGCCGTACAAGAGGGTGCACGTCGACGTTTCCGACCGATTCTGATGACTTCCGCCACTACAATTATTGGCTTGCTGCCTGCTTCGATGGCAACTAATATTGGTAGCGACGTGCAGCGGCCTTTGGCCACAGTCATTGTGTATGGTTTGATATTTTCGACTTTGATCTCTATGTTTATCTTACCTGTATTTTATTATCTGATAGAAAACAAAGTATTGAGAAATAATGATAGACATGAGGACAAATAACATTTATATACTCTTTCTCTCGGTTATGTTGGCTGTGCCATTTACCGGGCTCCGGGCACAGACAGATACGATGTATCCACCCAGGCAGAATCTGACTTTCGGCGCTTATCTGAACCGGGTGGGAAAACAGAATCTGGAGTATCTGGCAAGCCAACTGAACGTGAGTATAGCCGAAGCAGAGCTTGCGGCAGCGAGGGTACTGCCGGATCCTTTGTTCAACTTTGAGGGAAATAAAGAAACATACAAACTGGGGCTTTCGTGTTCGTTGGAACTGGGGAAGCGCTGTGCTCGCGTCAAACTGATGCGTAGCCAATCGGAATTGGAGAAGCTGGCACTCGAACAGGGTTTTCAGGTATTACGGGCACAGGCCACTGAACTCTATTTGGATGCCATCTTGCAGCGCGAGCTACTGAAAGTAAAAGAAAGCTCTTATCGGTACATGGTCAGCTTGAGCCGTTCAGATAGTCTTCGTTGTGTTTTGGGAGAGATAGCCGAGAATGATGCCAGGCAATCCCGGGTGGAGGCGATGAATCTTTTAAATGAGGTTTATGATCAGGAATCTGCCTATCACTCTTCGCTGGTGGGACTGAACAGATTTATGGGAATGGCGGCCGACACGCTGAGTGTACCCTTGGAAAACTGGGGTAACCAGGAACGGGACTTTGCGCTCGCGTCGCTGCTGGAACTGGGGAAAGCCAACCGCATCGACCTGCTGGTTGCTTCGAAAAACGTGGACGTCAATTCACAGGCATACAAGCTGACTTGTGCAGGACGCCGTCCGGACATAGGGCTGTCACTTTCTTATGAAAGGGAGTGGAAAAGCCTGCTGCCGCAAGCTCGCTATGCCACCGTTGGAGTATCTGTCCCTTTGCTCTTCTCTACAATTAACAAGGGAGCAGTTAAGTCGGCCAAATACAGGATAGATCAGGCTGTGGTTATGCAAAAGAATGTAGAGTTGCAGATACAGGCCGAGATTACCCATGCGTGGTTCGTCTTTGAAGCAGAAAGGAAGAAAGTGGCACAGTACCGGTCTGGTGTACTGGAGGAATCACTGAAGGTACTGGATAGCGTGATTTACAAATACAGGCATGGAGAAACCTCCATCCTGGATGTGCTCATGGCTCAAAGAGCCTATAATGAAATCCGGCAGAACTATCTAAAGACGATAAATGGCTATGTGGTAGCTCTGGTCGCGCTTGAAAAGTCGTGTGGAGTGTGGGATATCTGCTTTTAAGGTTTTCCTGCGTCATTGCAACTTGGCTGCTTGCGGCAGTACAATCTGAATCCGGTTCATTCCGTCTATCCTCTCTTTGCGATACTCTCCGTGAATGCTGGTGAGTCGGTCGTTGATGGTTTGCAGTCCTATGCCCTCTGCTTCGGCGGGGGCTTCCCATGGGAGTCCGTTGTCTGCTATTTCCAGCATGAGACGGCATTCTCCATCGGCGATAAGCTTTACATACATGTCAGTTGCTTTGGCATATTTCACGATGTTGCCCATTACCTCTTGCGCAATGCGATATAGTTCATAGCTCACAGTATTGTCCAGCACATTCCATTCCGTTGCCGGAGTGGCTTGATAATGTATCGCCATGTCGTCGGGACGAGGCAGGTGCAGTATATAGTCTTGCAGAATCTCTTTGAGATTGGCGTATTGGAAGGAGGGGGGCATCAGTTCGTGTGAGATGCTGCGGACGTTGCTTCTCGATGTTTCCAGTAGCTTCAGCAGTGCCTCCGTGTCGGGGGGAGAGTCCGCTTGCAGCAGGAACTGTATTCCCAGCAGTTCGTTGCACACGCCATCATGCAGATCCATGGCTATTCTTTTCCGTTCTCTCTCCAGTCCTTCGATGCGTGCGTGGGCAAGTTGCAGGTCGGTTTCTTTCTTCTGACGGGTGGCCTTGATGCGCTGCATACGCTTGTTATTCAAGAAGCTGACAATAACCAGCAGTATCATGAATAATAAGATGATGAGAAGGATGGTGAGGCGCAGGTTGGAGGACTTCTGCCGCAGTTGCTCCTGTTGCAGCTTCATTATTTCCACTTCTTTCTCCTTGGTTTCGTATTTCACGGCGAAGTCGGACATTTGCTTGCTTATCTCTTGCCGTTGCAGAGAGTCTTTCATCACCCGTGCACTGTCCAGGTAGAAATAGGCTTTGCGGTAATCCTTCAGGCCGGCATAGTTCTTGGAGGTCATGGTGTATAGCTCCTCTTTGGGTAGCAGGGTAATGGTGGGCAGTGCATCGATCAGATGTTGGTAGGCGACCTGGCTCTTGGCCCATTGCCCGCGCTCGTGGCAGATGAGGCCTATTACTTCATAGTAGTGCAGCACTTGTTGCGAGATTGGGGGAAGCAGCTTGATGTTCTTTTCGCACTCTTTCGCATAGTAGTCTATGGAATCTTGCCTGTTCAGGGCGTGATAGGCCATCATCAGGGTGGGGGCGCATCGCACGTAGAACTGGGGTGAATGGTCTTTTTCGGCCATGGCGAGTGCCAGACGTGCGTCGGCCACGGCTTCCTCTTCTCTCCCCATGTTACGATAGACCGCTGCCCTTATGTGATAGGCATAGTATAATGTCTCTCTGCTTTCACCTGTTTGCGCTTCGTGCAGGGCGGAAGAAGCGCATTTCAAGGCTTCATCAAAACGTTTCATGCCGTTGTAGAGTGATGCCATGTTGCAGAGGATGGTAGTTTTCCTCATGTGGTTTTTGGTAGCGTCGCATTTATTTATGGCCATTTGATAGTAGATAAAGGCCGAATCTCTTTTATTTTCGTTGGCATAGACGGAGGCTATGCTGGAATATACGCTGCACAGGGCGATGTCGTTGTGCTCGGCTTCGAGGATGGGAACCACCTTTTTCAGACAGAGAGCAGCTTCTTTCACATCCCCCCGATAGAAGCTGGCTATGGCAAGATCATTGTAAAGCGAGGCCAGTGCCTCGCATTCTTTGTCGGATATGCAGGCTATCCCTTTTTTCAGCCAGATGGCGGCGGAGTCGGGATTGCGGGTCAGGTAATAACTCCCCATACTGTTACATATCCGTGCCTTGCGTTCCGGATCGCCGTTTTTGCCAAGCAGATCAAGGGCATGGTGCATGCTCTTCTTGAAGGCTTCAAAGTGTTGCAGGCTTTCTTCCCATCTTCCTACCATCTGGTGGTATAGGGCATTGTCGGAGGCGTTGGCTTTCAGTTTGCCGTGTGCTGCGTTCAGACATTTCAGGTAGAGAACGGAGTCTCGTACCACGGTTTTTGCCTTCGAGATGGTTTCGCATACTTCCAAGTAGCTTTTGGCGGTCTGTTTCCGGCAGGCTTCCCGGTATAGGCTATCTAAGTGCAGCTCTTGTGCGTGGAGTGCCGGGCAGGTGATAAGAAGCAAGAATAGTAGGATGGTGTTTTTCATGGTAAATGTTGTTGTTTGTTACATTTGACAAATGTAAGCTCTTTATTGTCATAATACAAGAAATGCCGCCTTTGTTTTCTGTTCTCCATCGCGATATCCGTACATATTTGCTTTTTTCATTGTTGCTTGATATCCCGATTATGAGGTTGCCGCACTGATTGCGATGGATAGGCAGGCTGCATGTCTTCCATTTCCTATGCCTTAGTCATTGCGTTTGAGTATGCCTGTTGTGTTTATCTTTATTGATGAAAAGGAAGCAGCCCGCACAAACCAATCAAGGTTGTGCAGGCTGCTTCTGCTTTTAAAAAACTCTAATCAGAAATATCAATATACTGTATTTTGCGGGTCGAAGTTGGTCCAGCCTTCCAGCCAGTTGTCGCTTGCGTCCCTGAAGGCTCCTACATAGCCGTTGTTGCCGTCGGAGATAAGGTTGGCGGGGCAATAGTTCTGACCGGTGCTCGCGGGGTCGGTCAGGCCGAGTGCGGTTTCTTCCATCACTTTGTTGTTGATGGAAGTGGTGAATGTACTGGCTTCGTTCAAGAAGAACTCATGCGAGAAAGATACCTTTGTAGCATCTGTAATGTTCATCCCGTCAGCAGAATATTGATCCAAATAAATGTTGTTTCCATCGCTGCCAACCACACCCATGCCGGCAAAGATGATGTTTTTCAAAGTGAATTCACCGGCTTTGGCAAATGCGGGAGTGCTGCCCAATGCACCGTCAATGATGATACCGATGGGATAGCCTACGGCAAGTGTATTCTCTACATTCAGCTTGCTGCTGCGGCGGATTTGCATGGCCGACTGGAAGAGACCGAGTGAAGCGCCGTTGCCGTTCAAGTGGTTGGCATCGATATAGTCGGTTGTATTGTTGGCGGTATAGTCAAAATTGTTTTTGGCTGCGCCCGGGCCGATGAAGGTGACGTGCTTGAAGGTAGCTGTGGTGAGAGGAGTGGCTGTGGCGTCACCGGCGGCATTGTTGTCGCTTTCGAAGCCATTGCTTTTTGATATGTCTGCAATTTTGGGGTCACGGATAGAGAGGCAATATTCCACATTGCCGCTGAAGCCGTTGTCAGTATCGAATTCATCGTCCCAACCTTTGTATGCTACCAGATTTGTGCAGTTCACCGTACCGCCGAACCATTCAAAGGAGTCATCGCTGGAATAGGACACTTGCAAGTGGTCAACAGTTGTGCCACTGCCTACCGAACCGAATGTGATGCCATTGATTTCCTTGTTTGGGGAAAATGGATATCCGGCAAACTCTACGCGAACGTATTGATAGATGCCAGAGTTGTCGTTGGCTACTGTACCGCCGTGTTTGGTTCTCGGACCACCTTCAATCTGTTGGTTCAAAGTACCATAATTATTCGGTGCTTTGCCGCAGATAATCAAACCGCCCCAGTCGCCGGGTTGGCGGTGGCCTGCGGCTTCTTCCGAAGTCATCACGATGGGAGCATTCTTGGTTCCTTTCATTTCTACATATCCGCCCGGTTCAACGATAAGTGCGGCTTTGGTCTGCTTGTCACCTTTGATGATTGTTCCTGCGGGGATGCGCAGTTTGGCTCCGTTTGCCACATAAACCCATCCTTTCAGCAGATAGGTTCCTTGACTCAGGGTGACATCGCCGGTAAATTCAAATTCCTGTGAACCGTTACCGATTTCTGTTCCGTTATTGAACAAGATGCCACTGCTGATGGCGGTAGTTCCATTGTAGGTTACAACGGGATCTGTGATTGTTGTACCGCCATTGTCACCGTTGTTGTCGCTCGAACAGGCTGTCATGATGCTTCCTGTTGCGATGGCTGCGCATACTGTGAAGGCCCAGCCGAACTTTTTAATTTCCATTTTCATACTTTTTGAGGTTTTGGAATTGTTCTTTTTAAATTGTTTTTTTAGTAAGTCTTTCTTGTTTATATTTAGAAACTATAGCCTATCGTCAGGTTGTAACTGCGTCCCGGCTTATAGCTTCGGGTCACTTCTTCGATGGTACGCGCTTGCCCCTTTACTTTTACGTCTTCAAACTGCTTGAAGTTGTAGCGTTCGGCCAGTAGGTCGCGCACGGAGGCTTTGATTTCCCAACGTCCCAGCTTCTTGCCCAATGAGAGGTCAATGGCATTGCGTGGCATCTCGTAAGAATCGGGAATATTGATGGCGTCGCCTTCGCTGGTTGTTCCATACCGGCTTCCCACACCGATGATGCGTTTGCCTATGCGGTTGTAGAGCAGGGCTGCGTTCCATCCTTTCTCCTGGTTGTTGTAGAAGAGACCGAGGTTGATGAGGTAGGGAGATTGCCCTTGCATGGGTCGGTCTATGTTGGTGGTTCCTTTCTCGAACTTCACTTTGCTCTTAATCCATGCGCCATTGAAGCTGAGGCTGAAATCCTTCATACCGATGAAATCCAGATTCTTGCGGACATCAACCTCTATGCCATAATTGTCAGCACCTTTGGCGTTGATGTATGAATAGACGGGGTCTGTGCCTCCGGTCATGGTATATGTCCATTCTATGGGGTTCTTGAAGTTCTTGTAGAACAGGGCTACCGATATCTGTTCACCTTTGCTGGGATACCACTCGTAGCGTAAGTCCACGTTCTGGATATAGGCGGCTTTTAAATCGGCGTTGCCCATGACACTGCTGCCAAGATCGAAATCATAATAGACCGAGGTGGACAGTTCGCGAAACTCCGGGCGGTTCACCGACTTGCCGTATGCTGCGCGCAACTGCTGCTTGTCGTCCAGCTTGTAAGTGATGTTCAGTGAGGGGAACAGGTCTTTGTAGTCATAGAAAGTGCTGTGCTTACTTTCTTCGTAGGAACGAGTGTTCATAATCAGTTCCTGACGGTTGTATTCGTAGCGTATGCCGGCATAGATGTTGAAAGCGCTGACAGGAAGGTTGAAGCCGGCATAGCCTGCTATGGCTGTGTTTTTCCCATTGTAGTTGTTGCGGTAGTTTACGTCCTCCAATATATAAAGTTTGTTTGCACCATAATTGGAGTCAACCAATACATTGTCTGTCAGGTTTGTGTCATACCTCCATCCCGAAGGGAGTTCGCTGCTGTTTCCCCAGTTGTACTGGAAGTTGCGGGTATAATATTTGCGAGTACGATATTCTCCGTAAACACCGGCTTGCAGTGTCGGTTCCACTTCACCCCATTGCAGTTCGCGGCGGTAGTTCATGTTGGCTGAGGCTATATGCTCGTCCAGTTTGGTGAACTCGCGGTTGATGTCTTGCAATCCCATTTTATTGTTGTTGGCATTGTCCATCTCTATGAGTCGGCGGTCGGGTAGGTTGCGGTTGGCGTAGGCATAGCCCACACTCCAATCCAACTTGTTCACATTGGCCAGTGTGTGCTTGCCGGTGAACTGCGTATTATAGGTGGTGCGGCTCGAATAGTAATACTCTGTATTGTAGAAGTTATTGTTCTGGGCATTGATGCCGTTACGCTCAGAGTATCGGCTCTTGGATATCTGGTTGAAGATGTTCTTCCACTCGTAGCGATGATTGCTGCTTTTGGGCTGGAAGGTGAAGTTTAGTAAAGCACCGAGACGTACATCATTGCTGTATTGGTTGTCTGTGGCCTGGCGGAAGGTGACCGGTTTGTCGTTCGTGGTGTCATAAGGGGCAAAAAGGTTGTTGTCCATGTCGAGCAGAGTCTTGTGGCTGTTGCTGTAGTTCACGGCAGCCAGCAGCCCGTAGATGCGTCCGCTTTCTTGTTCCCAGCGATGACTGTAGTTGAGGTTTATCTTGAGGTCACCTATGGGAGTGGTTTTGCTTACCTTCCAGTTGTTGTTGAACCCGTTGTTCAGCACGTCTATACGGTCGGTGTTTTTCCCGACATTGTATTCCGGATACATGTTCAGCTTCCCTGTCATCCCTGCATCCAGCGACCGGAATCCGTTGCCGAAGCCCAGCCAGTCCATGCCGCTTCCTTGCGCTTTGTAGAAGTCTTTGAAGTGAGTCTGGTCATTTACGCTGGTTCCTACGGAGATGTTGAAGCTGTCGCTGCTTGGCATATCCTTTGTATTGATCAGGATAAATCCGCCTGTAAAGTCAGCGGGATATTCGGGGGCGGGACTCTTTACAATCACCATGTTGTCCAGTTGCGAACTGGGGATGATGTCGAACGAGAAAGCACGTGAATCGGCTTCCGAACTGGGCACGGCGCTGCCGTTCATCCATACATTATTGTATCGCTGTGAGAGTCCGCGCACCATGACAAACTTCTCGTCGATGATGCTGACACCCGGCACACGCTTGATGACTTCCGAGGCATCCTTGTCCTGTGTCTTGGCTATCTGCTGTGCCGACACACCGCTTTGCACCACGAGGCTGCGCCTTTGTTCCTGCATCAGAGCCATTTCGTTATTCTTTTTTGCTTGGGCGGTAATTGATACTTCGCCAAGAACTTGCGCATCGCTGTCCATCTCAAAGTTCAGAGAAGTTTCGCCTTTTACTTTTATACCGGGCATGGTGATATCCTTGTAGCCCACATACTTCACGGTCAGCGTGTATGTTCCGTTCTTTACTTCCAGCGAGTAGTTGCCGTCAATATCGGCCACAACGCCTGTGCTGCTGCCGGCTATCTGTACCGTGGCGCCGGTCAACGGCTCTTTGGTCTGTCTGTCGGTGATAGTTCCTCTGATGGTTCCCGCAAGAGCAGCCATGGTAGAGAGTGTCAGGAATAAAATAAGGAAGAAAATCTTTCCTAAGTCAAGTTTCATACTCATTCTTTATATGCGTTTCTTTTTCCGATGCAAAGGTGCGGTGTTCGTATTACGAGGGAAATACATGTGTCATACATTTTAATGTCTTTTGAGTTACGAACATGTTTCAAGTCTGTTCTGAGATTTCTCAGTCTCTCTTTTTCCTTATTATTGCCCTTTTTCATTATTTTTATCCTCTTTTTTTGCTTACATTTACTTATATATATTATTTTTGACCTCACAAATTAAGTCAGATAATATTTATGGAATCAGAATATCAGAGAGACTACGAGCGTTTTCATCGCTTGTCACTTTTGGGGCGCATAGGCTGGTGGGAAGCAGACCTCTCTGCACATACTTATCATTGTTCTCAATATATCACTCATTTGCTTGGGCTTACCACAGATGAAATCAGCTTCGATGACTTTGCAGCCTTGATTCCTGATGAATATTGTAATCGTCTTCGTCACCTTTTTTACGCGATGGACGAATTGGATACGAATGAATGTACTTTGCCCGTCAATACAAGTAGGGGGGTGAAGTGGGTGTATGTCCGTATGGGCTATCATGAACGACAAGCGGACGGAAGTTTTCGCGTATTTGGGGTGATGCAGAGTATTGAAGAGCCCCAAGACCGGCATGGAACCGCCGAGTTGTCACACGTCAAGGAGTTGCTTAGCCATCAGAATTCCATCGCCCATACACTGGCATGTTTCCTGCAGAATGCGGATATCCGTGTGGGCATTGAAAATATTCTGCGCGATGTGCTCCAGTTCTTCCATGCCGGGCGTGCTTATATCTTTCAGTACGATGACACTTTTACAACCCAGTGCTGCACCTACGAAGTGACCGCCTCCGGTGTATCTTCCGATAAAGAGAATCTGCAAAAGCTTCCGGTGGATGTAGTGCCTTGGTGGAGTGAGCATATACTGAACGGTAAGGTAATTGCTATCGAAGAATTGAATCAAGAGTTGGGTATGTCGGCCACCGAGTATAAGTTTTGGGCCGGGCGGGGCATTAAGGCTTTGATGTCGGTTCCCTTGGTAAACGAAGGCGGGGTGCGTGGTTTCTTAGGAGTAGATGTCATGGACCGTACTGCCATTTGGACCAGTGAGGATCGTCAATGGCTGAATTCTCTGGCAAGCATCATCTGTATCTGCACTGCATGGCAGAAGTCCAGGGAGATAACCCGTCGCGACCGGCGCATTATTGACCACAGCGAGCAAATATTTCAACATGTTTTTTCTAATATCCCTGTCGGAGTGGAGATTTACGACCGCAATGGTTGTCTTACAAACATCAATCAGGAAGACATGGATATCTACGGCATTGCCTGCAAGGAAGATGTGCTGGGGCTAAGGTTACAGGACAATCCTAACTTCAGTGAGAAGCAACTTCACCGCATTGAGACAGAAGATGATGTGGACTTCCAGTTGGAGTATCACTTTGACAGGTTGAACGGCTATTATCCCACTACCTTCAAGAATCGTGTAGTGCACCTTTATCTCAAGTTGCGTCGTGTGTACGATGGCTTGGGGCACTTCATGGGATACCTGTGTATTACCATTGATAACACAGAACGTGTTGACATACAGGGACGTATCAACGACTTTGAGAATTTCTTCCTTATCATTTCCGATTATGCCAAGGTGGGTTACGCCAAGTTCAACCTCCTCACTCTTGAGGGCTATGCCATCAAGCAATGGTTTAAGAATATGGGAGAGAAGGATGATATGGTTCTGAAAGGAGTGATAGGAATTTACTCTCATTTGCATCCCCATGATCGCTGGAAGTTGCTCAACTTCTACCGTCAGGTACATATAGGTCGCCGCAAACGTTTTTCGGAAGAACTGCGTGTGTGCCGTCCTGACGGCGGTTGGAACTGGATTCGCTGCAACACCATTCTGAACCGTTATGAACCGGAATCAGGAGTGATAGAACTTACCAGCGTGAACTATGATATCACCCAACTGAAAGAAACCGAATGCAAACTGATGGAAGCCAAGGAAAAAGCCGAGACTGCCGATCGTTTGAAAAGTGCCTTCCTTGCCAACATGAGCCATGAGATACGGACACCGCTCAATGCCATTGTGGGATTCTCCGGTCTGGTGAGTGAGACGGAGGATCCGGACGAACGCAAGGAATATATATCCATAGTGGAGGCTAACAACAACTTGTTGCTGCAACTGATTTCCGACATTTTGGATCTTTCGAAAATAGAAGCGGGTACTTTTGACTTCATGGTGGGCGACATCAACGTGAACCAGCTTTGCACTGATCTGGTCACTTCGCTACAAATGAAACTGAAACCCGGTGTAGAACTGGTTTTCGATAGAAACCTGCCTGAATACCACATCGTGAGCGATCGCAATCGGCTTTATCAGGTGCTTTCTAACTTTGTGAACAACTCTGTAAAGTTCACCTTTAAAGGCAGTATCAAGGTAGGTTATGAGAAGGTGGATGGCATGCGCTTGCGCTTTTATGTATCCGATACAGGACTGGGCATCGCTCCCGACAAACAGAAGGCTGTGTTTGATCGCTTTGTCAAACTGAACTCTTTTGTACCGGGCACAGGATTGGGACTCTCCATCTGCAAAAGTATCATACAGCAGTTGGGAGGAACGATAGGAGTGGACAGTGAAGAAGGAAAAGGATCGTGTTTCTGGTTTATTTTGCCGATAGGATAAAGTCTGATGAAGAATGGAGAATTTGGATGTCCTAAGATATGTCGGCTCTATAAGGCTTCAGATGGAAACAAGTGAGATGATTCCAAGCGTAATTCACTTCGTGTATTTTGTAGATATACAGGAAATAAGTATGTGTTATCCGAATTTATTTATCGAGGAGATATAAGCATGTGTACCGATGCATTTATTTTCATTCGTGAGAGTAGGATTTCTCAGAGTAACAAGCAGTAATTCCTCATAAGGGATTAAAATCATATTGCCATATTGATTGATAATCGCGGATGGTTTATAATCGTCCAAGGAGTTATTGTATATTTACAGTATATTTAAGTGTATTCATTGCAAGTGTAAATTATTACTCCTTTATTAAAGATATGAAGTACTGGATTATTGTTCTTTTGCTCTTCGTTACTATCTTTAGTTCAGCACAGGTTGATAACTTAACCTATACTGAAGCTTACGATCTGCATTTTAAATGGGATTTGGATTCTACAGCATTGTATCCTTGGAGGGGCAATGCTGCTTATGGACAGTTTACATTGCCTTTCCATATAAAAGATGCGGACAGAATTTTATTTTCCTTAGTCTATTCTAAGGATTTTCCATTTGATGTAAATAGATTGAGAACAGAGTGGGAACAACGCGTTTTTTTGCCCGAACATCATGAAGAGAAGGGTACTGTCTCTTTTGAAAGTAAAGGCGAGAATATGGAAAATGCCTTTCTGCTTATTGATGGCATAGATAATCAGGAAAGAATTCTGTATTCTGATACTGTTCAATACAAACCAGGTATGCTCCTGTCAACCCTATCCAAAGATATCTCTTTGAAAGGTATCAAGTTACTGAACTTTCGGATACGAGGTGAAGGCATCAAAGGGCAGGATGCCCGATTCTCTTTCTCGGAACTGGGAATTAAAATAGGCAATCAGCCTATCGATAGTTTTTCGTTAGGTAAATCGCTTCCGTTATCAGTTCAAGAAGTTAAGCCTCAAAACATTTCCATAACCAAGAGTTTGAATGGCAATTACGGAAAAATCATAGGAATCGGTGAATCTATGCATGGAAACAGTACGGTTAGAGAGTTTGCTTGTGATTTTATTTTGCAACGAGTTGAATCTCATCAATGCAAATCCATTTTGTTGGAAAGACCTATGGAAGAATGCCTGATTTATGATAGTTATATTCAAGGTATGATTTGCCGGTTAGACTCCAATGATTATTATCTGAAGGAAACCAATCTCATTCCTCTCCTTGATAAGCTAAAGAGCTACAACGCAAATCGGAAAAGAGAGGAGAGGGTGAGGTTATGGGGGATTGATTATAAGAGCCTGTCTGTTCAAGAAACAGTAAACTCTGTCTTCGATTATCTGATTTCTGTGAATCGTAGTTTGATGTCTCCAAAAATAGATCAATTTGCCCTTCTCTTAATGGATAACAATTGGGAAAATACTTTTAAGTACCTCAACGAAAATGGGAATACCCTTGAACGTTTTTTCCCTGGCTCTCAATATAAGTACATTGAGCATCTTCTCAAGCTATCTGTAGCGGTGGGAACAGACCCGGTAGAAAGATATATAAAGCGGGATTCCGTCATGTTCGAGAATACGAGATTCATTGTAGATAATGTTTCTGATAAAGAGACAGAAGTTGTCATATATGCTCATGCCATCCATCTTAATACAGTATCTACTTACCCGGCTTTGCCTTGTACTTCCTTGGGTGCATATCTAAAAAGTAGGTACGGGGAAGATTATACACCTTTACTCGTATTGACTGATGAGGGGAAGGTAACAATATATGACAACCGTTACAATAGAGTGGATGTAGCATTGAGCACACCACCTTGCGAAAGTGTAGAGTATTTTTTGAAAAATATAACAAAGGAAGACACTTATATTCCTTTGACTCCGTACTTTGACAGATTGGTACTATCTCGGTTCATGGGAAGTCATAATTTACGACAGCAATTCTTTTGGTTTAATTTATATAGACGATATGCAGGTATCTTTTTTTTAGAAAATAAGCGGAAGGTATCCGTAGATAATGAACGTAGA
Source organism: Bacteroides helcogenes P 36-108 (assembly GCF_000186225.1). Lineage (NCBI taxonomy): Bacteria > Pseudomonadati > Bacteroidota > Bacteroidia > Bacteroidales > Bacteroidaceae > Bacteroides > Bacteroides helcogenes. The sequence continues at coordinate 1,642,246 of NC_014933.1, forward strand.
GCAACATTTGAAGAAATGTCAAAGCAGAATTTGAACCGGATTAAGAGCAGACAAGGTATATTGGAGATGCTCAAGAATAAGGTGAATGATAAACCTGATCACTAAGTTTATTGCATGTGAATATGGCTTCTGAAAAAGTCAGGAAGCTCTTGTCTTTATTTGGTTTAGGGAGTATCTTTTCAGGGAAGTTGGAAAGTGACAAGTCCCCCTTATACACTCTGGAAGTAGAGTAGCAGAGGGGGACTTTCTATGAAAATAGGATGCTTGTTTCTGTATCAAGAATATGTTTTATATTCCGAACGTAAATTTGTCTATGCTCTGATAGACTATGCTTGCCAGGCTTAGTACCACTATACCTATCGTACATATTGCCAAGCTGGCACGCGTGTAGCCATCGCTACGGAAAGTGGCGATAGGTTCGTCGCTTTTGTTGATGTACATTGCCTTTACAATCTTCAGATAGTAGAACAATGACAGCACTGTGTTTACCAGCGCAATGAATACTAACAGATGGAAGCCGCTTTGGAAGGCTGCCGCAAAGATGAAGAACTTTGAGAAGAAGCCAGCAAATGGCGGAATGCCCGCAAGCGAAAAGAGTGCCAGCGTCATCAGGAAAGCCAGTTTGGGATTGGTGCTGTACAAGCCGTCATATTCTTCCAGCGTGAATTTGTGTGCACGGATTGCTACGATGGTGATGACAGTGAATACCGAAAGATTGGCAAACATATAGATCAGTACATAATATACCAGTGCCGTCATTCCTTCGGCAGTTCCTCCGATGATGCCCAGCATGATGTATCCCGCTTGCGATATGCTTGAAAAGGCCATCAGGCGCTTCAGATTCTCCTGACGTAATGCGAAAAGGTTTGCTAAGGTGATGGAGGCTATGGTTACCCAGTATAATACCTCTTGCCACTGCTCGGCCATCGGAGCAAATACTTTGATGAGCACTGTCATCAGCACAAAGGCTGCCGAACCCTTGGAAATAACACTGAGATAAGCGGTGACCGTACTCGGAGCACCTTCGTAAACGTCGGCTGTCCACAAGTGGAACGGTACGAGGGATATTTTGAATCCCATGCCGGCAAAGAAAAACACGAATGCCATGATTTGCAGAGGATTTCCGTCAAGGTGGGCAGGGATGTCGGCAAAATAGAGAGTGCCTGTCGAACCATATATCAGGGAGAGCCCGTACAGCAACAAGCCACTGGAAAAGAGTGCTGTGAGGATATACTTGGCGCCTGCCTCGGCAGAATGGTGGCGATATTTGTCGAAGGCCACCAGAGCCGCCATCGGTATGCTTGCTGTTTCCAGACCGATGAAGAACATCAGGAAGTGTCCGGCGGAAATCATGAAGTACATACCTAACAGGGTAGAAAGCGTCAGTACATAAAACTCACCCTGTTTGATGGATGTATCGGGACGGCGCATCCATTCGTGTGCCATCAGGAATACAATCAGAGTGCCTATGCTGAGGATGGATTTCACGATGCTCTGTATCGGCGTGTTGTGGTACATGCCGCCGAATGCGTCGGCCACCGGACCGGGAACAATCGTGATCATTGTATGTATGGCAAGCAGAATCACGGGCAGCATCGTGTTCAGCACTGGTTTGCCGCCATTCTTGTGTGCGTCCGGACTCATAAAGAGGTCGGCTATAAAGAGGATAACAATGACTGCTATCAGTGACAACTCTTCTTTCAATAGGAGAAATTGGGAATAATCCATGTTATTTAAATTAATAAATTCTTCATTATAAGTTCTTATTTAAAAGGCGTTTACTATTGGCAGTACGCTGTCTCCAATCATGCCGCTTATCCACCAAGGAGCCAATCCCAAGGCAGCCACGCAGGCGATGAGGATAATGACGGCTGTACGTTCGTCCCAAGTGGCATCGGTCAGGGTGAGGTGATGCTTGTTGGTGCAAGTGCCGTAGAGTATCTTGCCCACAAGCCTCAATATATAGACTGCCGTAATTACGATGGAGGTACAGGCAATCACTGTCCATGCACGGTGAAACATGTCGGGATGCTGGAAAGAACCGTTGAAGATAGTCATTTCGGCAACGAAGCCGCTGAGTCCGGGCAGCCCTAAGTTGGCAAGACCGGCAATCACATAGCAGACGGCGAGGAAAGGCATGATTTTCATCAGTCCGCTGAGTTCACGAACGTCACGCGTATGAGTACGTCCGTAGATCATGCCGATAAGGGCAAAAAACAGAGCTGTCATCAGTCCGTGGGAGAGCATTTGCAGCACTGCACCCGTGCAGGCTGTCCGGTTCATCATCAGGATGGCGAAAAGTACCAGGCCGCAGTGTGAGACGGATGAGTAGGCGTTGATATACTTCAGATCTGTCTGCACACAGGCGGAGAATGCGCCATAGACCACGGAAATGCCGGTAAGGATAAGGAATATCCAACCAAGTTCCTGAGCAGCTTCGGGCATCAGATACATGGCGATGCGGAAGCAACCGTAACCTCCCAATTTCATCAAAACACCCGCATGGAGCATGGAGACGGCAGTAGGCGCCGAAGCATGACCGTCGGGACTCCACGTATGGAACGGAAACAGGGCGCCCAGTACACCGAAGCCGAGGAAAGTCAGCGGAAACCAGATACGCTGTTGCTCGATGGGGATGTTATGCAGTTCTGCTATTTCCAGCAGATTCATGGTTTGTGCTCCACTGCCGTAGTAGATGCCTAAAATGCCGATCAACAGAAAGGCGGAACCGCCCATCAACATCAGTGTCAGTTTCATGGCGGAATATTCCTTGCGGCCGCTTCCCCATACACCTATAAGCAGATACATAGGGATGAGGGCCACTTCATAGAACATGAACATAGTGAACAGGTCTGTGGAAATGAAGAAGCCGAACACGCCGACGGACAAGAAGGTGAACCAGAGAAAATATTCCTTGGTCAACGGTTGCAGACGCCATGAGGCGAATGTGCCGGTAAATACGATGACAGCCGATAGCAGGAGCATGGCTACCGAGATACCGTCCACTCCCACGGAATAGTGTATGTTGAGGGCGGGATACCAGGGCATGTCGGCACGGAAAAGCATTTCATCCACAGCACCGGCATGACGTGCACCCAGATACATCACTGTCAATGCGACGGACAGTATCAACAGGGCCGAGGCGCCGGTCACCATCACTGTGCGGATCTGTGCGACGTTTCGGCTGAGCCAAAGGCCGAGTAACATCAGCAGGGGGATGAGTACAAAAAGACTTAGAAAGTTCATATCGTTAGTTATGAGTTATTTGTTAAGAGTGATTTACAGTAGCAGCAATACTATCAGTGCCAATGTGCCCAGCAGGAATACGAACGTATATTGCTGGATGCGTCCGCTTTGCAGGCCGCGTATCTCGTCACTGGTGGCTTCGGCACTCCATGCAAGGAAGTTGAAGAAGCCATCGACCACATGACGGTCCCACCATGCGATGGGGCGGCAGATGCAGCCGAAGATGATGCGGTGGGTGATGAACTGATAGACTTCATCCATGTAGAAGCGGTGGTAGGCGGCTGTCCACAGTCCCTTGAAACGCCGGGCAAGTGTGTCGGCCACGGGTTGTTTGCTTCCTGCATAGATATAAGTGGCTATCGCGATGGAGGCTACGGCTACGACAATGCTTATGCCTGCTACTGCCGCGTCGAGATGAATGTCATAGGCTGTTCCATCGGCACTGATGAAGTGACCGAAGGGAAGGATGAATTGCCAGCCCGCTACGATAGTCACTGCTGCAAGTAGTATCAATGGCACTGTCATTGTCAGAGGACTTTCGTGAGGTATGTGATGGCTTTCATCACTTGACGATATCTTCTGGGTAGGCGTAGCACCCCAGAAGATGCCGTAATAGAGGCGGAACATATAGAATGCCGTCATGCCTGCTATCACCGTCATGATCCATCCCATGACAGGGCTGAACCGGAAGCAGGCAGTCAAAATCTCGTCTTTGGAGAAGAAGCCGGAGAATGGAGGGATGCCGGAAATGGCAAGGCAGGCTATCAGGAATGTGATATGCGTGACAGGCATATACTTGCACAGCCCGCCCATGGCGGACATCTCGTTGCTGTGCACGGCGTGGATGATGCTTCCGGCTCCGAGAAAGAGCAATGCCTTGAACATGGCGTGGGTGAACAGGTGGTACATGCTGGCCATATAGCCCAGTCCGCCATGATGCGGATCGGCGGATGTGCATACGCCGAGTGCCACTATCATGAAACCTATTTGTGAGATAGTGGAAAAGGCCAGCACGCGCTTGATGTCACTTTGCACGCATGCCACACCGGCGGCATAGAAGGCGGTAAACGCTCCTACGTAGGCTATGGCATGCAGCACGTCGGGAGCGTATGCTATGAACAAGGGGAACATGCGCGCCACTAAATAGACACCTGCCACCACCATTGTGGCTGCATGTATCAGTGCGCTGACCGGAGTAGGTCCTTCCATGGCGTCGGGCAGCCAGATGTGCAGGGGGAACATGGCGCTCTTTCCGGCTCCGCCGACGAACATCAGTCCCAATGCTAATGGAAGCATGGCGGCCCCGCCTCTTATCAGTGCCGTTTCCTCCGGTCGGAAGGTATAGGTTCCTGCATAGTAACCATAAAAGAGGATGCCTATAAGGAAGCCCAGGTCGGCAAAGCGGGTGACGATGAACGCCTTTTTCGAGGCGGCAATGGCAGCCGGCCGTGTATAGTAGAAACCGATCAGCAGGTAGGAAGATACGCCCACCAGTTCCCAGAAAAGATACATCTGGAAGATGTTCGTCGCTACCACCAGTCCTAACATGGACATGGTGAACAGTGACAGGAAAGCGTAGTAACGCTGGAATCCGCGTTCGCCCTTCATATAACCGAAGGAGTAGATGTGCACCATCAGCGAAACGGTGCTGATGACGATAAGCATCATCACTGAAATGGGGTCGAGCAGGATGCCCATGTCAATACTGAGCGATGGCGTGAAGGGCAGCCATGTGAAGTTGTAGGGCATCAGCGTGGCAAATGCGCCGTGAGGTGGCCGGGGAGCGCTGAAGTACAGTGCCGCGGTGAGGTAGGATAGTGCGGTTACCGCGCCCAATACCACAGTGCCGATAAGTGCGGCCGTGCGGTGCGACATCCATTTGCCCCCCAGTCCCAAGGTCAGGAAGGAGAGAAAAGGAAGCAGAAGTATCAGAATCGTATATTCCATAATTTCTAATTTTCGATTTTAGTTTTCATTTACCATTTCATCTCGTCCAGTTTGTTCACCTGGATGCTGCGGATGTTGCGGTAGATGTTGATCATGATGGCGATGGCCACTGCTGTTTCGGCCGCTGAGACAGCGATGGAGAACAGGGAGAAGAAATAGCCTTCCAGACCTCCGGGAAACAGGAAACGGTTGAATACCGCAAAGTTGATGTCGGTGGCGTTCAGTATCAGCTCTATTGAGATGAGTATGGCCAGCGTGTTGCGGCGGGTGAAGAACCCGTAAATGCCGGCAAAGAACATGACAGCCGAGACTATCAGATAATATTCCATGTGTATCATAATTCTTTTCTTTTATCTTTTACGTGCAATTAATATTCCACCCACGATACATGCCAGCAGCAATATGCTGACTGCTTCGAAGGGCAGCAGGTAACCGTATTTCTCGCCACTCAGCATATGGTGGCCGATGGTGCGGATGTTGACTTCCAGAGGCTGCACGTCTGTGGTGGCAATGAACTTATGGTTCAGGGTGATGAACAATACGATGACGGCGCCTCCTGCGGTGGCTCCCAGTCCGGCAAGGAACTTGCTGCGTTTCAGTTTTGCCGCAACGTCTCCTTCACCGCTGGTAAGCAGGATGGAGAAGACATACAGCACCACGATGCCACCGGCATATACCATGACCTGCACCGAGCCGAGGAAGGTATATCCCAGTAGGAAGTAGATGCCGGCTGTGCCGAAAAGGACAAACAGCAGGTAGGTGGCCGAACGCACCATGCGGTGGGTTGTCACCGTAAGGATGGAAAATACGGTGATAAAAGCCGCAAGGAAGTAGAATACTACTGTTTCGAGAGTTATTTCCATGTCATTAATTACTGTTTACAAGTTATTGTTTGTGCAGATTACTGCTTGCTTTGCCGCTTCGGATTGCGGAGTGGCAGATTTCTTTTTCTCTTCTGTGTGGCTTCCCGGATGGTTCAGCGTCAGTACCAGTCTTGTGCGGTCGAATACGGCATGCTCAAAGTTCTGGTCGAAGGTGATGGCATCATGAGGGCAGGCATTCACGCAAAGTTGGCAGAACATGCACGAGCCGAGGTCATATTCATACTTTTCCAATACTTTCTTCTTCTTGCCGTCTTCCGTCTCCACCGTGTGTGAGGTCACCCGGATGGTGTCGTTGGGACAAGCCATCTGACACAGGCCGCAAGCCACGCATCGGTGCTCGTTATTGTCATTGTGAGGCATGATCAGTGTGCCGCGAAAGCGGGGCGAAAGCTTCAGTGTGGCGCGGTTTTCGGGATATTGCTCCGTGGTCTTCTGCCTGAGGAATACAGTCATGGAGGTCTTCATACCTGTCAGCAGGGAGCCGATGGCGTGTATAAGTCCGCCTAAATAAGAGTTCTGTTTCATCTTTTAGAAATGCAATTTAAATACTACGATTAACACCATCAGAATAAGATTCACCATTGAGATGGGAACCAGATACTTCCATTCCAGATTCAGAATCTGGTCGATGCGCAGGCGTGGAAAAGTCCACTTGATCCACATCAGCAGGAATACCACGAAGAAGGCTTTGCCAAAGAACCAGACCGGGCCGGGAATGTAGTCCATCACCGCGTTCAGTCCATCGAGCCCTGTGATGTGAAGCGGCATCCAGCCTCCCAAGAAGATGGTGGCCGCCACCGAAGCCACGATAAAAAGGTTGAGGTACTCGGCCAGATAGAAGAAACCGAACCCCATGCCGGAGTATTCTGTGTGATATCCGGCCGTCAGCTCACTTTCGGCTTCGGGCAGGTCGAAAGGCCCCCGGTTGGTTTCCGCATTTCCGGCTATGAGATAGACGATGAAGGCAATCAGGGCAGGGATATGCCCTTTGAAGATGAACCAGCCGTCGGCCTGTGCTTCCACTATCTGGGAGAACTGCATGGTTCCCGTCAGCACTACCATTGTCAGGATGCTCATCCCGCACGACAGTTCATAGCTGATAATTTGCGCTCCGCTTCGCATAGCCCCGATAAGAGAAAACTTGTTGTTGCTGCTCCATCCGGCCAGCAGAATGCCCACCACGCCAATGCTCGAAGCTGCCAACAGGAAGAATACACCCACGTTGAAGTCCAGCACCTCCAGACCCTTGCCTGCGGGCAGACAGGCGAAAGTGAGAAATGAAGCGATGATCACCATGAACGGAGCCAGATTATAAAGAAACCGGTCGGTGAAGCGCAACTCTATGATTTCCTTCGTAAGCATCTTGATAACGTCACACGGAACCTGTAAGAGCCCCCATTTTCCTACACGCGTCGGTCCCAGGCGACATTGGAAGAAAGCGCATATCTTGCGCTCCATATAGATCAGTATGATGGCAAGAACGGCATACATCAGGATAATGCACACGCCTATCACCACACATTCAAGAAAAACAGCCAGACCCTCCGGTATCAGGGAAGTCAGTGTCTGGTGAATCCAGTTGGTTATTATACTAAAGTCAAACATATTATCTATCAATATCAGGTACTACATAATCCAATGTTCCGCCAATGGCAATGAGGTCGGCGATTTTGGCTCCGCGACAAATGGTGTCCACTGTCGATACCAGTGGCAGTCCTGTGCTGCGGAAGTGCATACGGTAGGGTGTCTTGTCACCATGGCTTTCGAGGAAGACGCCGAACTCGCCGCGACTGCCTTCTACGGCAGCGTAATAGCTGCCCTCAGGCACACGGATAATCGGTTTCATCTTCTCCTGATATGCACCTTCCGGAATATTGTCAATCAATTGCTCTATGATTTTCAGGCTCTCCAGTATCTCATCCATGCGGACAAGGTATCGTGCCCAGGAATCGCCTTCGGTACGCACTATTTCGGTGAACTCCACCTTATCATATACTCCATAAGGTATGCGTTTGCGTACGTCACATGCCCAACCACTGGCACGTCCTGTGCCTCCGGTAGCGCCGAAGGCAATGGCATCTGCCCGTGATAGTATGCCTACACCTTTCAGGCGTTGCCGGGCAATGATGTTGCCGGTGAATATCTCGTGATATTCATGTAGGATGCCTCTCAGGTAAGGGATGAAATCTTTTACTTTCTTCGCAAAGCCGGGAGCAATGTCCGCCTGCAGGCCGCCAATGGTATTGTAATTCATTATGAGGCGTCCGCCGCAAGTTTCCTCGAAGATGTCGAGTATCTTTTCGCGGTCACGGAAACCGTAGAAGAAGGCAGTCAATGCTCCCAAGTCCATGGCAAGGCAGGAGTAGAACAGCAGGTGTGAATCAATTCGCTGCAATTCGTCCATGATGGTGCGGATGTATTGCACCCGCTGGCTCACTTCGATACCCATCGCTTTTTCAATGCACATGCACAGCGCGTGCCGGTTCTGGTGCGCGCCCAGATAGTCCAGCCGGTCGGTCAGGGCCAGAGTCTGCGGATAAGTCAGGCTTTCGCACATCTTCTCTATTCCCCGGTGGATGTAGCCGCAGTTGGCGTCAATTTTTTCGATGGTTTCGCCTTCCAATGACACGCGAAAACGCATCACGCCATGTGTGGCAGGATGCTGTGGACCGATGTTTACTACATATTCCTCGTCGCCGAAAAGTTGTAGCTCTTTATTCTTGACAGTGCCGTCCGGATTGAGTTCCAATTCCGTAGTGGTATCAATGGTTTCTTCATTGTCCATACGCAGAGGATTGTCCTTTTCCGGAACATTGTCCTTGCGCATGGGATGGCCTATCCAGTCATTGCGCAAATAAAGGCGGCGCATGTCGGGATGGCCGATAAAAACTATGCCATAAAAATCATACACTTCACGTTCGTTGAAGTCGGCCGCCTTCCAGATATCACTGACCGAAGGAAGTTCGGGACATTCGCGGCTCAGGGTGGCGGTGCGTATTGCCATCCGTTCACCGGTGACGGTCGATTCTAAAAGATAGACCACACCGAGTCCGCGAGGAGTGTCCGGAGCATCTTTTTCATCGGGCATTCCCCAATCTACACCGCTGAGGCATTCCAGAAAATCCATCTGCTTTTCTTTTCGCAGACGGAGCATCTCATCGTGCAGGACTAAGGGCTCTATATATTTTATTTCCATATATTGAATAGATATTTCGTTTATTCCTTTCGGTTTACTCCACCGAAGTATTTCTCAACCTTCACTTTGCGTTGCAGTTGCATCATGCCGTAATAAAAAGCTTCGGGACGCGGGGGGCAACCGGGGATATAGACATCTACCGGCAAAATCTTGTCCACTCCGTTCACTACATGGTAGGATTTCTTGAACGGACCTCCGCTGACGGCACAGCCGCCTACGGCAATTACATATTTCGGATCGGGCATTTGGTCGTAAAGACGTTTCAGTACCGGAGCCATCTTGTTGGTGATTGTTCCGCAAACCATAATCATGTCTGCCTGGCGCGGGCTACTTCGAACCCGAAGCGCGCCATGTCATAGCGGGCCGCGCCGAGAGCCATGAATTCGATACCGCAACAACTGGTTGCAAATGTAAGAGGCCATAATGAATTGCTGCGTCCCCAGTTGACAAAATCGTCCAGTACGCCGAGAGCCACATTGGCGCCTCCCGCATTAAGCTCGCGAACCAGTTTTTCCAACGTCTCGTTGTCTGTAAATTCCTCATAAGGAATAGATTTTATTTTCGGTTTTTTGGTTATTTCCATTCCAAAGCTCCTTTCCTCCAGGCGTATGCAAGGCCCAGAACCAATATAGTAAGGAAAAATAAAATGCTGAAAAGCCCTGTCACCCCTAATTCGCGGGTGATGACAGCCCAGGGAAACAGGAATACGGTTTCCACTTCGAACATCAGAAACAAGATGGCAAACAGATAGTAACCTACCCTGAATTGCATCCATGATTTGCCGCGGGTAGGAATACCACATTCATACGGCTCCATCTTCTGTGGATTGTACGAACGTGGAGCTATCGCATTTGAAAGCGCGATGACGATACCCACGAAAGCGATTGCCGTCAGCAAGACGACCACTAACAAAGTAAAGTTCATAAATCTGATAAGATTTTAGATATATATAATAGATACATCACGCCGGATGACAATACCTCTGAATTGCTGTCCGGCGAAGTAGGAAAACAAGTCTTCCGACTTGTACTCCGTTTAAATGATAATTTTTCTTAGTCCGAATACGTAATAATGGGTATCTGGAACAGGTGGGGGAAATGAATGCAACAATCGGTCGCATTTCGGTGAATAAGCGTTCAACTGCATTTTCAACAAGTTTGTACGCAATGAAAGACTCTTGTTGCCCGGCACTTGAATGCTGTCAGCATGCTCTATGCAGAGAGACACGATGAGAAAGTGATCGTAGGGGGTGTGTACAGTTTGTTGTGTGGAAGGAGCTTGTGACAGAAAGCAACATTCGGTTTTGTTGCCGTTGGGGATGCATAAAACGTCTGCCGCTTTTATTGCATTGTTATGCAATAAGGCTGCAAATATGATAAATAAACTGAGTTTTATGCATTGCTTCATACTCAAAATCTCTCTTTTCAGGTTGCAAAGATATAATAAGTATCTCTCATTTTGCTATCTCTGCATAACAAAAATGATTATTTTTACACTTTTTATCCTAAATCAATTCCGTTTCCAAAATTCGGGATTAAACAAAAGTAATACGGTGAACAGTTCCAAACGCCCCAACAGCATGAGAAAAGCCAACAACCATTTGGCCGCTATGGGCAAAGCACTCCAAGAATAGGCGGGCCCACACTCACCCAGTCCCGGTCCCATGTTGCCGATACTGGAAATGACGCAACCTATGGATTCTTCAAAGCCTATCCCCATGGCCATCATTAACAAGGTGCTGATTATGATAATGACCAGATAGATGAAACAGAATGCAAGAACCGTGGAAACAGTGGAGGAGGACAGCACTTGTTTATTGATTCTTACCGGTAATATGGCATTGGGGTGAATGATATGCTTGAATTCATTTCGCGAGACTTTTGTGAGTATGACCATGCGGATGCATTTCAAACCTCCTGTGGTGCTTCCGGCGCAGGCTCCCATAATCATTATAATGGTGAGCAATCCCCATAATACGGGAGGCCACAGCATGTAGTCATCTGTGGCAAAGCCGGTGGAAGTATGCAGGGAAGTTACCTGAAATAAAGATTTGCGGAAAGATTCTTCGGCGTTCATGGGGCTGGTATAATAGAGTGTTGTGGCTATTACGGCGGTAAAAGATACGACTGACCAGAAATACCATTTTAGCTCCGCATTGCTGATACATTTTCCGAATTTCCGGTTGACGAACAATAGCAACAAGGTGAAGTTGATGCCGGAAATGAACATAAAAATGGAAATGACATACTCTATATAAGGAGAGTTGTAGTAAGCAACGCTTGCCTGTTTGGTAGAGAATCCCCCTGTTCCGGTAGTTGCAAAAGCATGACATATACTGTCAAACCATCCCATTCCTCCTATCATCAACAATACCACAAGAAGGCCGGTAATACCTGCATAGATACTCCAGATCCATTTTGCTGTGATGCCGATGCGAGGATGCACTTTGTCGTGTGTGGGGCCGCTTGCTTCTGCTGCGAAGACCTGTAAGCCGCTGACTCCGAAAATGGGAAGTACGGCGATGGTGAACATGATGATTCCCAGACCGCCGATCCATTGTGTCATGCTGCGCCAAAACAGTATTCCGTGTGGCAATGACTCTATATTGTCCAGAATAGTGGCTCCTGTACTGCTGAAACCGGACATCGTCTCAAAGAAAGCATTGGTTATATCGGGTATGTGTCCACCGATATAGAATGGAAGCATGCCGAAAAGTGAAAAAGCTATCCATGCAAAGCTTACCAATACATATCCATCCCGGCGTGTCAGTTGCCGTTCGCCTCCTTTGCCAAGGGCGGCCAGTAATAGCCCGGCCCCTGCTGTAACGGCTCCTGCTTTCCAAAAATCGACAATATCGCTTTCTCCATAATACCAGGATACACCGGAACAGCAAATGAACATGACTGTTTCCAGCAATAGCAGAACGCCGATAATGCGTATGATTGTTTTAAAGTTGATCACGGTGTTTAATTAAAATACTTTTCTATTTTTTTTATCATCATGTTCAGGCAGAATACGACAACATGATCACCCGGCTCTATCTGGGTGTTACCCATAACCACGATGCCCTCGCCCTGACGAATCAGACCTCCGATGGTGGCTCCTTTCGGTAAGCCGAGATCCTTTACCGGATGCTTGGTGATTTTGGATCCGGCTTTCACCGTGAATTCTGCCACATCTGCATTGGCAAACGTCAGGCACTTTACATTGCTGACATCTGCGTCGAGCATCATTTGATAAATATGGCTGGCAGCAATCATTTTCTTGTTGATGACAGTACCGATGTCAAGGCTTTCGGCCATGCCTATATAGTCTATATTTTCTACTTCCGCCACCGTTTTGCTGACTCCCATGCGTTTGGCGGCAAGACAGGCGAGTATATTGGTTTCTGAATTTCCGGTGAGGGCGACAAAAGCTTCCGTACTTTTCAGTCCTTCTTCTACCAGTAAGTCCATATCGCGCCCATCTCCATTGATAATCATGATTTTGTCATCAAGGATTTCTGTCAGCCGGTTGCAACGGGACAAATCGTTATCTACAATTTTCACCTGCATATAGTCCGGAACATATTGCGCGGTGCGTACGGCTATGCGGCTCCCCCCCATAATCATTACATTGCGTACATCGGTATAATCCTCTTTGCCGGCTATCTTGCGGATGTAAGGAACATATTTGCGGGTAGTGGTGAAGTAAACGATATCATGCAGCTTGATGGTGTCGTCACCTCGTGGGATAAGTGTTTCGTTGTTCCTTTTGATGGCCACTACGTGATAAGGCAGTTCCGGACCTCCTAACTGATAGAGAGGAATGTCAAGAATTTCTGCTTTTTCACGCATTTTTGTACCTATCAGTATCAAGGCGCCTCCACAGAACTCCCACCATTGGCGCACCCAACTCATGCGGATGGAAGATACTATTTCTTTGGCGGCGAGCATTTCCGGATAAATCAGTGAATCCACCCCTAACTTTTGAAAGAATTCCTTGTTCTTGGGCAGCAGGTATTCATAGTTGTCGATGCGGGCAACGGTTTTCTGCGCTCCGAGATTATTCGCCAACATACACGCAGTCATGTTCCGGCTTTCATCGGGAGTGACGGCTATGAACAGGTCGGCTTCACCTGCCCCTACTTCTTTTAAACCTCTTATGGAGGTGGGGGATGCCGTAGCTGTCATCAAGTCAAAGTTAGAACTCAGGGTACTCAGCCTTTCTTCGTTCTCATCCATTAAAATGATATCCTGCTTTTCACGTGACAGCAGTTTAGCCAAATGTGTGCCTACTGCGCCGGCACCTGCAATGATTATTTTCATAATTGTCGATTACCAATTGTCAATAGTCAATTGATTATAAATCCCTTCTTCATCCATTCCGCACAGGTGATGTAACTCTTGTATCGTTCCATGCTCTATAAAAGTGTCGGGCACACCGATGCGCCGTACTTTGGGTGTATATCCGTTGTCAGCCATGAATTCTAATACGGCACTTCCCATGCCGCCTTTCAGAATACCGTCTTCAATGGTTATGATACGTTGGAATTTACATCCTGCTTCGTGCAGCATTCCTTCGTCCAGAGGTTTCAGGAAACGCAGATCATAATGGGCGATAGTGACTCCTTTCATTTTCTCTGCCCGTTCAATGGCACGTGAGGCAACGTTCCCTATCGGGCCGAGAGTTAAGACTGCAATGTCTTTTCCATCTTTCAGTTTGCGCCCCTTGCCTATCGGGATCTCTTCCAACGGGCATTTCCAATCCAGTAGCACACCGCGTCCGCGAGGGTAGCGAATCACGAACGGCCCTTTATCGGGCAGTTGTGCCGTGTACATGAGGCTGCGCAACTCATGTTCGTTCATAGGGGAAGATATAGTCAGATTGGGAATCGGACGGAAATAAGCCAAGTCGAAAACACCGTGGTGTGTCGGACCGTCTTCGCCTACCAGCCCTGCACGGTCGAGGCATAGCACGACGGGAAGGCGGAGGATGGCAATGTCGTGGATAACATTGTCGTATGCCCGTTGCATGAAGGATGAGTATATATTGCAGAAAGGCTGCATACCTTCCTTAGCCATACCGCCGGAAAAAGTGGCTGCATGGCCTTCGGCAATGCCCACATCGAAAGCACGGTCGGGCATAATCTCCATGAGCTTGTTCATGGAGCATCCTGTGGGCATGGCGGGAGTTACACCCACGATCTTTGAATTTTGCCGTGCCAGTTCGATCAGTGTTTCGCCAAACACATCCTGAAAGAGGGGAGGAAGGTTGCTGGTATCTGTCTTGATACGTTCTCCCGTTGCCGGATCGAATTTGCCCGGTGCATGCCAGATGCCCGGATTCTTTTCGGCGGGTTCAAAGCCTTTCCCCTTGACGGTATGCAGATGCAGGATTTTAGGACCTTCCATATCCTTGATGTCCCGTAGGATACGGGCTATGTTCTTCACATCGTGTCCATCAACTGGACCGAAGTAGCGGATATTCATCCCTTCAAAGATATTTTGTTGTTGGGCTGCCATAGACTTTAAGCTGTTGGCAAAGCGTATCAGTGCCTTGCGGCGATCTTCGTTCAGGACACCCATTTTGAATAATAATTTGGAGGTCTTGAAGCGTAGCTGGTTGTAGCGGTTGCTTGTAGTCAGATTGAACAGATACTGCTTCATGCCACCTACACTGCGGTCTATTGCCATGTCGTTGTCATTCAGGATAATGAGCAGGTTGTTGGCCGTAGATGAGGCGTTGTTCAACCCTTCGAATGCCAATCCGCCACTCATGCTTCCATCGCCGATGATGGCCACCACATGGCGGTCTTTTTCTCCCTTCTTGGATGCGGCCACTGCCATGCCGAGAGCTGCTGAAATGGAGTTTGAGGCATGCCCGCATGTGAAAGTGTCATATTCGCTTTCGTCAGGAGACGGGAAGGGGCGGATACCTTTGAATTTCCGGTTGGTGGAGAATGCTTCACGGCGTCCGGTCAAAATCTTGTGTCCGTAAGCCTGATGTCCCACGTCCCATACAATGCGGTCGTAGGGAGTATTGTAAACATAGTGCAGGGCAACGGTCAACTCTACCGTACCTAAGCTGGCGGCAAAATGTCCGGGATTGCAGGAAACTTCCTTAATGATGTCCCGACGCAATTCTTTGCAAACTTCGGGAAGCTGTTCTACACTGAGCTTGCGCAGGTCTTCGGGGTATAAAATGGAATTTAGTAAACTATATGTTGTTGGTTCTGCTTTCATCTCTGTTCTGAAGATTACAAAATGCAAATTTAGCAAAAGAAAACGGATGGCAGATGTTTTTATGAAGAAAAATCAGGAATAGGAGACAGAGCCTCTTTACCACGGTTGTTTTCCGTCTGGTTCTATCTTGTTTTCACCATACCTCCTCCGTAGTTTCTCCATACTTTCCCCGTTTTTATGGTACTTTGCATGGAGAAACTACGGAGGAGGTACGGCGAAAATACGTTTGAGATATGGTTCAGGTATCCTGTACGGCAGGCATGCAAGAATTTAGTAATTCTACTTTATTCTATCCGTATGGAGAAAAGGCGGTATATTGAATCATTCATATTCGGGTGAATTACGATTATTAACTTCTTCATCTTTTTTACTGCTGATAAATTATTCCTTAACCCAAACATTGACAATTTCGCCTATATACATGGTGTAGATACTGATATCGTCTTCTGAGAAAACAGAGTTTTTTTCCTGATGAAATCCCGTAGGGTCAAATGTTCCCGAATAGAGTTTGCGGCACTCAATCATCAGTCGTCCGTCCGTGAAAGTAGGATTACCGAGTTCGGTGTATTCTACTGTCAGCCCCGCATTCTTTATTTTATCTTCGTTCCGTCCCGAATGGCTGCCGAGATAACTCAATTTTTCACGGTCTTTTTCGGAGAAGGAGGTGACTGTAAAATAATCGTTCCGCTCCATTAATCCGTGTGTATAGCGCTTCGGATGAACATACACCGTAAGTACCGGCCGTTCCCACAGATGCCCGATAGTAGCCCACGAAATGGTCATGGCATTCATATCGTCTTCTTTACCCGTGGCAAGGGCAAACCATCCGTCTTTTGCCAGTGTAATGGGATTTTCAACGATTTGTTGAGGGGCTGTTTTTACCCATTTTTCGGAGTTGACAGGTTCTTCTTCTCCCTCTTTTACAATGATTTCCGTCTCTTTCTTGTTGCTGAACAGCCTTACGGAAAGGACAATGATTGCTACTACCGCAATTACAAGTAGTATGCGGTACAAAATAATTTGATTCATTTTTTAATTGTTTTTTAAGTTATTGTCTATATTGCGTCGGCGGATAGCCGTACTGCTCCTTGAATATTCGTGAAAAATGTGCAGGGCTTTCAAATCCCATTGTGTAGCATATTTCGGAAACGGTCATCGGTGTAGTTTTCAACATATCCAATGATTTTTCCAAACGTTTTATGCGTATCCATTGGGCGGGCGGCATATTGTAGATTGATTGGAAATCCCGTTTGAAACTCGACAGGCTGCGCCCTGAAAGGTAAGCCAATTCAGGAAGTGTTATCGGACTGGCATAATTTTGCTCGACCACGTGGCGTATGTTTGCACGTACAGGTTGAAGCAATTGTAATATTTGCCGGAATGTATGCTGGCTGCATTCCGAAACATCGAAAAGCAGTTCCATTATTTTTAATTTCAATAGTGCGGGACTTACGGGCGAAGGTGCGTTGAAATAGGGCTTAAGTGAACGGATGAAAGTAATCAGGCGCTCATTCATCGGATTGACCGAAGCTGTTATTTCTCCGGCGATATGCGGCATTTTTACATCGGTTGTTTTCACGAACTCTTTCAGTAATTCGTCCTTTATACAAATCATTGTTCCGTCATAGATATTGTCATTGCTTGCGTCGCCTATCATTTCAAATTGAATCGAAGTCGATTTTCTCAGTAATATCATTTCATTTTTGCGGACTGTGTAGGTTTGCTTACCGTGGTTAAGAACGATGATGCCTTCAAGCATGAAAATGAGCATGTGTTCCTGAAGAAACATGGTTCCTTTACATTCCATATTGTGTATGCACTGTTCGATGACCGAACAACCATCCATCAGCAGCGTTCCGTATCCTACTGGTTCGCTTACTAAAGCCGCTGGTATTTTTAGAAATTTACCCATAACAATTCCGTGAACTTTTAAACTTTCACACTGCAAAGGTACAAAGAGTGAACCATACATACTTGCCTTTTTAGCTCATATTATTTGCTGAATTGGTTCATTCCAAATAAATTTTTCAGTTTTGTGCCGATGATGTGCTTACACGTGATGATACAGTTTTTACGGTAGTAACGGCTCTGTCAAACAGAGGATTTAGGATATAATGTAACAAGGAACGACAAAAAACAATCTTTGTCGTTCCTTCTTCTTGATACCAACCCGTGCCCTCTGTTACAAGCAATATTTGTTCGGAGATATGTTTACAAACACATCTTAAAAATAGATTCCACATCATTCTCATCGAGAGGAACCCAAGAGTAAGCAGTTTGTTCGGTTGCCACACAGTGTGCGGCCATTTCTTTGAAATGTTCTTCTCCGATGCCTACTTCTTTAAGAGTCATAGGAATATTGAGTGAATGCAGGAAGTCGTCGGTGGCTTGAATTGCCTTTTGTGCCAAAGCGGTTTCATCTGCATCTTCCAATCCCCATACGGCACGACCGTAGTGGGCAAAACGTGCGGTCACGGTTTCGGGAGATTTCTTTAATACATAGCGCATCCAGTGGGGAGTAAGGATAGCCAGACCTACGCCATGAGCAATGTCATAATAGGCACTCAGTTCGTGCTCCATCGCATGAACACCAAATACACACAAGCCGTTGCCATTGCAAAGCGTGGCGTTATCGGCAATGTTACTTCCCCAAAGTAATTGTGCGCGGGCTTCGTAGTTTTCCGGTTCTGCAAGGGCTATCGGTGCATAGTGGATAATAGTCTTTATCACACTCTCCACCAGCATATCGCTCATAAATGTGCTCTTTGCCACAAAATACTGCTCCCACAAATGAGAGAGAATATCGGCACATCCCGAAGCCGTCTGATAAGCCGATACGGTGAAGGTGTAAGTTGGGTCAAGGATAGATGCCTTAGGCAAGATATGAGGACTGAAGAAACTTACTTTCTCTTTCGTTGCAGGATTGGAAACCACCGCGCCTGCATCCATTTCGCTTCCTGTTGCCGCCATGGTTGGTACAGCAATGATAGGCAAAGCTTGTGTAATTTCAGCTTTACGATTGATGATGTCCCACGGTTCACCGTCATAGAGTGCAGCCGCTGCAATGCCCTTTGAACAGTCAATCACGCTACCGCCACCCACAGCGACAATCACATCAATGCCGTGTTCTTTGCAAATCTTAGCACCTGCTTCTACACTTTCCAACTTAGGGTTGGGTGCAATGCCGCTCAGTTCATATACCTCGCAATCGGAAAGCAGTTCTTTCACACGGTCATAAAGACCGATGCGCTTGATGCTTCCACCACCATAAGTAAGCAGCACTTTGCAGCCAAAAGGCTTTACCAATGCAGGCAGTTGTGCGATTTCGTCTTTACCAAAGACGATGTTTGTTCCGATACAAAAATTAAAGTTCTCCATATTCTTCTTGTTTATATTGTTGCTGTTAGATATTCAAGTTTCTGTTTTCGGGAGTGAAGGAGTGAAGAAGTGGAGCCGTTACTCTGATAGATGATGCTCTTTTTTGCAAACAAGGACTATCGGCCTTTAATTCCTCAGCCCGCTTGCGGGCGATAACTCCCTTTAACTCCTTCTAACTCCTAAAAGTTTTGAGTTAGATATTTTTCCCCATTTCAAACGCCTCTTGCAGAGCAGGCGAGCCGTCTATATCACCTTTATTGGTGGTTCCGCAGCCTATCACGATGCCGCCCTCGGTGATGTGGTTGAAGCAACTGAGGTATTTGCGGAAATGGTCGGTGAGCAGAGCCATGTATTCTACTTTAGGAGCCGCACCCGATGCTATCAGATAGGCGGTCTTGTCTTTGATGACATGTTCAATGGCAAATGTACGGTCCATCACCGCTTTCAGTTGGGAGTTGAAGCTGTAGAAATAGACGGGCGTAACCCACACAAGGACATCCGCCTCCTTCATCTTGTCATAGACGGCAGCCATATCATCACGCAGCACGCACTTGCCCCCGTTGCTTTGACACGCACGGCAACCGATGCAGCCTTTGATAGTCATGGCATGGACCTGAACCTTTTCTATCGTATGCCCTTCGGCTTCCGCCCCTTTGACAAATTCCTCACTGATACGGTCGGTATTGCCCCCCTTGCGGGCTACGGCTGATAGCACCAACACTCTTTTTGCTTGCTTTTCCATATACGGTATCTTTATTTTGTTCTTAATCGGATGACATCTATCTCAGGCCAAGCCCCGAAGCGGAAACCTACGTTGCTGCCCACGCCTGTGCTGACATGCAGGTATCTGTCCGCCTCGCTGTACAGTCCGCCCCATTCGGCATAAGTCAAGGCAGCCGGAGAGTAGCTTCCCAATTTGAGCTGCATGGCGTGGGTGTGCCCCGAAAGCGTGAGCACGGCATTGGTTTCCGGCAAGATGTTGCGCCGCCAATGGGTGGGGTCGTGGCTCAGCAGTACCTTAAAACAGTCATCATCTGTGCCTTTCAACGCTTTGGGCAGGTCTGCCCGGCTTGGGAAAGGCGGTTTGCCGTCATTCTCCACGCCCACAATGACGATGCTGTCACGGCCTCTTTGGATGACGCGATGCTCGTTCAGCAGCAAATCCCATCCGATGGTTTTCTCCCGTCGCTTCAGCTCCTCCAAGTTTCTGAGCGCCCCGTCGGCGGTGTCGTAATGCTGATACGTGCAGTAATCGTGATTGCCCAAGATGGATAGGACACCGTCCTTTGCCCGGAGTTGTTTCAAGGCATCCATGAAGGGGTTCAGCTCCTGTGGGGATACGTTGACCAAATCGCCGGTGAAGACTATCAAATCGGGTTGCAGCGCATTCACTCTCTCTACAATCTCATGGACGGTATTCGGCGCACTTTCATACGTCCCGATATGGAAGTCGGAGAGTTGGACGATGGTGTAGCCGTCGAATGTGGCAGGCAGCTTGCCGGATGTCACCTCGATATGCTTGGTCACAACATGCTTCCAGCCATAAGCCAAGCCATAGGCAGATGCACAACATCCTATCACCGCGACCGCCACGCCCACGATATTGATAACCGGATAACTGCCTGGCGAAACGACCGCAACGAGCCGACCGATAAGCGAAACGACCGTAAACAGCAACTTGGGAAGGGTGACGCAGACCAGCAGTCCGAAGAAAAGGTTCATCAGCCAGTTCTGATAATGCCCCAAAGCGCCTGCCACTAAGGTTGCAAGAAGTATGACGGAGGGTAATGCAAACACGATTTTCCAGAGAACGGACGCTCCTCTAAGAAAAGACCAGCCGATATATACATCGGGGAAGAATACTAAAATCAGGAATAGGATGATAAATGCCATTTCGCTATCTTATTAAGTTTCACGGTGCAAAGGTAGCCGAAGATGCAGGCTGAGGCACTAAACGTTTCCCCGATATAGTTATACATTTCACTGATTTACGGGCTTCTGTTGATTTTTTGTTAGGATGCGAGCTATAATCGACAAAATTCTCCTATTTACCCTGTTATAATGGAAAATTCTGCCTACTTTTGCAAAAACAGTGATTTATAATGGAAAAAAATCTCCGAATACAGTTACAGGAACTTTTGTTCTCATCTTCCGATAAAGCGGAATCAAAACGTATAGCCAAACTTGTCAAAGAAGGTGTCATAAGAAAAATTGCACCTAAGATTTACACGTCAAATTTGACTGACCAACCTGAAAATATTATCAGGAGAAATATTTTCATTCTATTGGGGAAGCTATATCCTCAGGCCGTCATCAGCCATAGGTCAGCTTTTGAATTTAAACCCACCCCCGGCGGACATATCTTTTTGACTTATTCTTATACGAAAAATATTTCTTTGCCGGGTATCACCATTCATTTGATGGAAGGAAAAGGTGGAATGCCGGAAGATACTCCGTTTATTGAAGGATTGTATCTGTCCCGACCGGAAAGAGCTTTTTTGGAAAATATGCAAGTATCCAGAAAGCAAGGAGATGAGTCTAAAACATTGCCACAACAGACCATAGAGGAAAAATTAGAGATTATCATTCGTACAAACGGAGAAACTGCAATTAACGAATTGCGGGATAAATCACGGGAAGTAGCATCCGCTTTGAATATGGAATCCGAATTTGAAAAGCTGAATACGATTATCAGCGCATTACTTGCGACCCATCCTGCCCAAATTTTAAAATCCCCTTTGGCGGCAGCCCGTGCTTTCGGGGAACCTTATGACCCGGGACGCTATGAGTTGTTCGGGATATTGTTCGCTGCTCTTCAGCAAATGGAATTTAGGTCTTATCCGGATAAAAACATAACAGAATGTGCCTATCGGAATTTTGCGTTTTTCGAGAGCTATTTTTCCAACTATATAGAAGGAACAGAGTTCGAGGTGAAAGACGCACAACGAATCATAGAAACCAACCAGCCGATGGAAGCCCGTAATGAAGATTCACACGATGTTTTAGGTACATTCTATATCGTATCAAACAAGCGGGAAATGTCAATAGTACCGAAATCGGCAGAGGAACTGATTCAGATTCTGCAATCCAGGCACCGGATTATGCTGTCTGCACGGCAAAGTAAGAAGCCCGGTATGTTCAAAATGCAGAATAACCGGGCGGGTAATACGAATTTTGTTGATTTTACTCTTGTCAAAGGTACTTTACTGAAAGGATTTGAATACTATCAGGCTCTGCGAACACCTTTTGCGAAAGCATTGTTCATTATGTTTATGATTAGTGAAATACACCCTTTCAACGATGGGAACGGGCGTATTGCTCGTGTAATGATGAATGCGGAACTATCGGCTGCAAATGAATCCAAAATCATTATACCTACCGTTTTTCGCAATGACTATTTACTGTCTCTTCGCAAGCTTACCCGACAAAATGACCCGAATGTATACATCAACGCCATGTTGAAAGTTCAAAAATTCAGTTCTGCGCTATACGGAGAAGACTTGAATGCGATGAAAGCGTTTCTATACGAAATGAATGCTTTTGCAGACCCGGAAGAAAATATTCTTAATCTAAATAAATTGGCCGATAGCTTATAGTCTACTTTATTAAGCTGGTACAAGTGTAAATATACGAAACCGCCCGAAGGCTTTTGAGGGCTTTCGGGCAGTTAGATTAAAAAAGACGAGTTAATTGGCTACAGCGTCCTCATGAAGCTTCATTTGATTATTCGCAATTGGGGGTTAATACTACTAAATTATTGGGTGTAAGCGGTGCTCCAAAACGGTCCGCAATCATATGTACCATTTGAAAATTAAGAGATTTTGATGTCTGTTATCTTTAAAAACAGCTCTCTGCCTTGTTCCACCGGCATCAATCCGCAGTGAAACTTGTTCCTTATTTTGTCTTACTTCGTACATAATCACTCAATTTTAGAGTTGATACTATATTTCGTTTCTCTCTGTTTCTCCTTACTTTTCCCGAAGTGCTACTTCGGGAAAAGCAAGATTATTTATATCCGTTACTGCTACCGTCAACCAGTGTTTTCCCATTAAAGGTAACACCTTCCCAGCTTTGATTGGAGTAATTGTTCGATGATTTCCCAACCTTATAACCTTCCACATTGAATCTTTCCTTTGCGAAAAATGTACTTTCGTTTTCGTTGGAGGAGGTGATTTTTACGGGTCCTAATGTTTGTGCAACATTCCTATAATTAAGTCCAAAACCTATGCCTGCACCTTCACCTGTTACCGTGAGGTTAAGCTGGGAATCTGTAATGGTGATAGATGGAATACTCCCTCCTCTACTATCATTACTCCCAAAGCCTATAGCTGCCGCAGACGTTAATGCTGTGGCAAAGACAACACTCTTCTCAATCGTGATACTACCACATGACCCACTCCAGCCTGCACCTGTACCAATAGCTGCACCACTTGCATCATACGACCAATCATAGCCGCCTTGTACTGTAAGTTTAATATTTGAAATTTTAATATTTCCGCAACTGTTATAAGAGCCAAAACTTCCTATGCCGGAACCTGGGAATCCATTATTAGTACCCTCAACTTTTATTTCCAATGAGCTGCTTTCCGAACCATCCCCCGTTATTTCCACATTGGCATCGCTTCCATCCAAGTGGATGCCAGGTGTACCATCCTTCGTGGTGAACTTGTTTGTACCTGTTATTTTGATGACCGGTGTACCGCTGAGTATTTTGATTGGGGTGTCGGTATTGGCAGTTACATTATCCAACGTCAGCTTGATGTTATCCCCATTCAGGGTAATGCCTTGTGTAAATTCGCCTTTTATGATATAGTTGCCCGATTCAGTGATGGTTTGTCCACCGGTGATTACTGTCGGTCCGGCCTGATTCACCGTCACTTCATAGGTGTACATTTGTGCAGCCGTGAGTGTGACAGCAGAGGCGAGCGTGCAGGTAGTGCTCTTGCTATCGGCATTGATGGTGATTACATCACCCAATGCCCCGGTGCCCGGCACGAGGTTGGCTTCCCAATAGTCGCCGTTCTGTTTCATCTGAATGGGATTGAGAGAACCGCTTGGTGATACGTCACCATTGCTGACGGTGCAGGAGGTATATCCATTTACGCTTACGGCGGTGACATTCAAATCACCAGTATAAGAACCTTTCACTACCTTTACCCGTACTTTGGCAAGTTGGTGCTTGAAGTTCAATGCTATTTTACCGTTGTCGGTGTTATACTTCGGGCTTATTTCATCTGTTTTCAGCACGTAGGCAAGTCCATTGGCTGTATTTTGCTTGTCAAGACTGACAGTGTTGTTCGTCATCGTTCCCTGTCCTGCGATGTTGGAATACCACGCGCTGACGGTGGACGATTGTGTGTTTTGCCAATACAGTTGTTTGCTGCATGTACTCACGGAGCCGTCCGCTTTCAGCGTACAGGTAATGTCTGTTGCCGTCCCCAATCCACCTGCACCGATAGCTACATTTATTACTTCGCCGCCCGTCCACTTGCTGCTTGCTCCGTCCGTGTTTTCAGATACACGGCTCTGCGGTGTTGCCACCACTTCGCCCTGCGTGGCGGTGAACGTCAGCGGATACATGCCTTCGGGCAAGGTTTCCACGGAGTTGTCTGTCATGTCTTCGCTGCTGCACGAGGCAAGCATGGCGGTGACGGTTATTGTCAGTAGCACAATAGCGCGGACGCTGCGCCTGCGGACAAAGAGAGAGAATGTTTTCTTGTTCATATACGCTTAATTTTAGATTTCTTTCCTTATTAAGCGTTCTGTATGAAAGGGGGAGTGTTGGAGGAGGGGAAGCTGCTATTTCAGATACTTCTTGTTTACGTCTTCCAAAAGCTGCATTTGTTCTATGGCTATCCGATTGAGGCGGAGAAGCCTCTCATGCTGCGGGATGCCGTCGTTGATGAAGACGGCATTCAGATTCTCCATATTCGAGAGGCAAATCAGCTCGTTGATATTGGCATAGTCGCGCACGTTGCCTTTGAGGTCGGGATGTGCGTCGCGCCATTCAAGGGCGGTCATGCCAAACATGGCTACGTTCAGCACATCGGCCTCGCTGGCATAAATGCGTGAGGCTTGCTGCGGGGTAACTTCTTCGGGGATAAGGTTCTGCTTGATGGCATCGGTATGGCAATGTCCTTGTGCGCATACGTTCCACCATACCTCCCGGCTTTTGCTTGTATGCCGATGGCATTGGTCTTTTCGACGTATTCCTTTACACTGATTTTAAAGCTGTTCAATCCGGCTTGGTTTCTAATTGCGGCGAATTCGCCATAATTAAAAGCGGGGTTATACAGCTTTTCCCATATCCCCAGATATTCGAGGGTATTTCTGTTCCTCAACCAGTCTGCTATAAAAAAAATCGCCGTCTTTGGCTTTGAGCATATCTGTAAGACAAATGTAATCTTCATCCTTGATGGTCATTACATTGATAGAAGTCGAAAGTACGGTTATTTTTGCCATTTTGAGGTTCTCCTTTTTTTATGGGTTTCGGTTGCAAAAGTACCGATTCGCCACCGAACAGCCAAGCATATTGCTCGCTTTTATATTCAATCTCCAACACAATCTTTCAAAGAACGCTTGTCATTCAACTATTTGTGTGCCACCGGCAGCGGCGAAGCTGCCCGTGTGCACCCTTATATCGGGTGGCTCACTCCGGGCTTACGCACTGTGATGTGCCCGGCGGTGGCGGTGGTTTTGGCGGTACGTCCGTCCTTATTATGTCAAGCCGACTTGACCTTACTATGTCAAGCCGACCAACCTTACTATGTCAAGCCGACCGACCTTACTATGTCGGGCTGACCGCTGTGGATGCCGGGGGAGATTTCGTCATCCCAACGGGTTCTCTTCCTGATCTTCTCCGGAGCCTCCGGTTCCGCCTCCGGGGTTGGTGGAGGTGGTTTCGCCCACTACGAAGAAGTCCGCCATTGTCACCGTGCGAGGCTCTTTGAGCAGCCTGCCGAGGTTGGTGCTAAGCTGTGTGCAGAGCTTCACGCTCCACACGGAACCTTTGGGGGCAGTGGCGGGCATTACGAAGCCCACTTGCGTAGGAGTGTTGGGATAGAGCTGCGGTCGGGAGCGGCGTTCAGCTCGCTGTCAAGGAATACGCCCTGCGCCGTGGGGCGGAAGTAGCCCATCGGGGTGCTGATGCTGTATCCGGCGGAGAGGAACCACGCCATGCGCTGCATCAGCAGTCGGCCGGTGCGGGCAAGGTCGGCCTCGTCTTCCTGACGGGTGCTGAGGGCGGCGACTTCGCGGGCGAGGTCGTCGAGGGTGAGGCACTTCTGGAGTTTGGGCTGCAAGTAGTAGTCGTTGGTCACGTCCGTGGTGATGGAGAGCTCCAGCGCTTTGAGGGAGAGCTTCGCTTTCTGAGTGGGTTCTTTTGCCATAGTGGGTTGATTTATGTTTTTGGGGTTGCGGGCACGGAATAGCCGTGCCCGGAGATTACTTTTTTATTGTTGGGGTGTGGCATCGTGTATCTGCCGCTTTGGGATATATAGACAGCAAGAACGCCCAAAGAAAGACTTTGGACGCAACACATGGAAGAAAAGCTCGTGAAAATAGAGTCGGCCTTTCTTGCTAAATCAATGAAAATAGGTATATTACACGCGCACGAATTGGCGGTGAGAATGTGTGTGTGTGTGTGTGTGTGTGTGTGTGTGTGTGTGTGTGTGTGTGTGTGTGTGTGTGTGTGTGTTTACACAAAAATCTGATACCACCAAATCTTTAAGGACCTTTTTTGCGATAATAGCGCAAAACAGATACCGACAAACTGCCGGATAATCTAACGTGCTATATGATAAATCGTAACCGTCCATTCATTCTTCATTTTGATAGGTAAACAATACGCTCGCAAACGTAGCAAAAATCTGTCTTCCAGACGAACCAATTCCCAACTATTTTGTTTCCGTGCTTCATTTTCTCTCTATTTCATCGAAAAGTGCCCTGATTTATTGTAATTCTGTATATTTTTTCTTATCGCCTTATTCTAAAGGTGTTGGGAAGAATGAACGTTTTTTATGTCAATATGCAAATTCGGATTTAAGGTTATTGTTGGAGTTCAATCTAATTTTTTCTCATGCAACCATTTAGAAAGAAGGTCTGCCACTTTCATATTATTCAAGTCCGACATCGGGAAGTGCGTATTTCCATACAGACCTGCTTCGGGAAGATGGATGACTGTTACATCGCCACCCAACTCATTGAGCATCTTTGCCCATTTGCGCATCAGATGCAGGCGGCGTGTCCATTCGTAGAGTTCCGGACGCTCGTCGGTTTCGGGCAGATTGTCACCGTAATAGACGATGATAGGAATTTTCGTGTATTTCATAAAGTCAGACATAGGCACTTCTATCCCCTCCATTTTCTTCGATAAAGTCAGTATTCTTCCTTCTTCGGGCACTTGTCCCTCTGGAAAAGGAATACCTCCTCCCGGCTCATAAGAGACGACTGCCTTGATGTTGTCGGTTTTAAGCAATGTCTGCCAGCCTACCGGACCGCCCTGTGAATGGGTAACGAATATCGCCGAGCCGATTTTATCGAACAAGGCGGCGTAAGCATCGGAGTACACTTCAAAATCAACAGAACCGATATTGGGTGTCATTTGGCGGAAATATTGATTGAGTGCCTCTTTGTCACGGCTGAACTGTACGCCCTCAAAATAGTCCGGATATATTCCCACACGGAAACGGGTGAACCATTCCTCTTCATCAAATACGGGATACAGCGTAGCGGGCTCTGTGCTACGTCCGGCGTTTCCACGTCGGGGTTGGTCTACCAAATAGGTGGAAAAGCCACGCCGCAAAAAGATATTCTGAAAGCCCTCTCGTCCGTCAGGAGTTGTTTCCCATGTTTTGGAAAATTGACCTACACCATGTGCAAATACAAGAGGGTATTTTCGAGCTTTCATGGGCTGCTGATAAAACACATAGGCATGGTCACCGTGATAAGTACGCCCCAATGAATCGGTCATCACAGTACCACCTACGGTAAAACTGCCCTGCTTCTCTATTTGCATACCGTTTTCTTTACGGATTTGGCAACCCCACAGCAAAGCCGCCATGACCATATACGAAATGATAGTCTTTCTCATAGTTATTTCTGTACTTTCGATTCTTGTAAAGCGTCATATCTGCTGCCCACTACCGGAAAAGCGGCAATGGCATTCTCCAATTCCCTCATTTCTTCCGGTGTGAAAATAATCTCCGAGGCTCGTAGGTTCTCTTCCAGATGAGAAAGTTTCGTTGTGCCCGGGATGGGAACAATATACGGCTTTTTGTTCATTAGCCAAGCTAATGCCACTTGTGCAGGGGTAATCCCCCTCGTTCTGCCAAACGAATTGAGCACTTCTACAATGCGCATATTTTGCCGGATAGCATCGGGTTGGAAACGAGGTAAGGTCTGCCGATTATCATTCGTGGCATCAAACTGTGTATATTCATTGATTAATCCACCAAGAAAGCCGCGGTTTAGGGGACTATACGGAACGAAGCCGATACCCAGTTCCTCGCAAAGAGCCAACACTCCGTTTTCTTCGACCGTGCGGTGCATCAAGTGATATTCACTCTGAATAGCTGTAATAGGGCATACTTTGTGTGCACGGCGGATGGTTTCGGCATTTACTTCACACATACCCCAATGCAAAATTTTCCCCTCCTTTATCAATTCCTTAATCGTTTCTGCAACTATTTCAATGGGGGTGTTCGGGTCACCCCTGTGCTGATAAAATAATCCGAGTGTCTCTACTCCGAGATTGCGCAGGGAATTTTCACATACACGGCGGATATTGGTAGGAGAACTGTTTTCTTCCGTTTTCACTTGTACTCCATTCACATATTTATGTCCGAATTTGGATGAAACGAATACACGGTTGGTATAACCCTTTAAGGCTTTCCCAGTCAGAATCTCATTCTTGTGATAACCATAACTTTCAGCCGTATCAAACAAGGTTACGCCTCGTTCTATTGCCTCGTGAACCAATTGGATGCAAACCTTTTCATCGGGTGATTGACTACGGTGGTGATTCAGCCCCATGCAACCGAATCCCATTGCGGAAATGGTAAGTGCTGCTTTTCCACTACCCAATATCCTTTGTGTGCGGACTGCTGCCATTTCCGTTGGAATATTTGCGGTCGGTGCGATGGGTTTATCTGCAATGGCTCTTTCCGCTGCCGTTACTTTCTCCAATGTCGGGGTGATGCAGATTGCCGCACTTGCCAATACCGCCCGTTTTAAAAATCCCCGGCGGTTCATTTCCGCATTATTTATACGCTCTTGTTTTTCCTTTTCCATATCTCTTTAATTATCAAATTTATATATGCAAAGATAGGCTGTTGGTTTTATCAAACCTGTATCAGTTTTACAGATTAAAAGACCAATTTTATCGCTTGAAGTGGTATATCTGTGAAATTGGTAACACCTTCTATGATTCTGATACATTATCTATTGTCATTACAGGCTATTTTTGCAGAAAAGAAGTACTTTTGCAAGTAAGAATAGAAATGTTGGTTATGAATGAAATAATGAAGATAGATACAGTCCAGCAATACAATGACTATTTTGGAATAGAAACCTGTCATCCGTTAGTCAGTGTAATTGAGGGGAAGCAAGCGAAGCCGTTACGCTTTTGTAAGAAACTATATAATGTGTATGCGGTATTGCTGAAAGATACAGATTGCGGTAATTTGAGATATGGTCAAAGTATCTATGATTATCAGCAAGGAGCAATGCTTTTTCTTGCTCCCGGTCAGGTTATGGGGTCAGAAGATGATGGACTGTTGCACCAATCCGAAGGTTGGGTATTGGTTTTTCATCCTGAATTCTTGCGAGGAACGCCGTTGATAAATACAATTCGGGATTATACTTATTTTTTATATAATGCCAACGAAGCCCTGCACTTGTCAGACCAAGAACGGCGAATGGTTATTGAATGTATGGAGAAAATCCGTGCGGAACTCCAACACCCGATTGATAAACATAGCAAATCATTGATTATGGATAATGTCAAACTGTTGCTTGACTATAGCATCCGTTTCTACGACCGTCAGTTTATTACTCGTGAAAATGCCAATCATGATATACTGACCCGTTTTGAAAATCTTCTGGATGAATATTTCTCATCCGCCACCCTGACAAGGGAAGGAATGCCATCGGTACAATATTGTGCCGATAAGCTATGCCTTTCCGCTAATTATTTCAGTGATTTATGTCGTAAAGAAACAGGAATGTCCGCATTGAAACATATTCAACAGAAAATGTTTGATGTAGCAAAAGAACAGGTGTTTAATACATCAAAGTCAATTAGTGAGATTTCCTATGATTTAGGGTTCCCATATCCACAGCATTTCAGCCGTTGGTTTAAGAAAATAGCCGGATGTACACCTAATGGATATAGGCAAGAACAAAGTAATTAGACACCTATTATACACTTGTACGACACTGATAACCTTATATGATAACTTTGCAGTATGAATTAAAAACAAAAACTGTATGGGAAAAATTCGCACCTATCAATCAATCTCTGAGCTCAACGACGAATTCGGAGTAAAGACACTGCATCCCTTAATCAACGTTGTGGATATGTCAACCGCCCCCAAAGTGGATGTCCGGGGCGCGCATTGCTATGATTTCTATTCGGTCTTCTTGAAAGATTCTGATTGTGGAGCCATTCAATATGGACGAAACACCTACGACTATCAAAAGGGCACTTTGCTTTTTATCGCCCCCCTACAAGTGATGGAGATGGAGAGCGAGAGAAACGCCGACGGAGAAGCCCCTAAAGGCTGGGTGCTGATGTTTCACAGAGATTTGCTGCGAGGCACGCATTTGGGGCAGATAATGAAGAACTTCACCTATTTTTCTTATGATGTGAACGAAGCTTTGCACCTCTCGGAAGATGAGCGGGCTATCATTACAGGATGCCTACGAAACATTTTAGCGGAACTGCAACACGCCATCGACAAGAACAGCAAGGATTTGATATTATCCAACTTGGAAGTGTTTTTCAATTATAGCAAACGCTTCTATGAACGTCAATTTATCACTCGCTCACAAGTGAACAGTGATGTGCTGACACGTTTTGAACAGATATTGGATGATTATTTCAACCAAGGCGTGGCAAAGAAGAATGGAATTCCGAATGTGAAATATATGGCAGACAAACTCCATTATAGCCCCAATTACCTGAGCGACCAACTCCGTGAAACGACAGGCAAGAGTGCGCTGGAACATATTCAGCTTAAACTTATAGAAATATCCAAAGAGCGATTGTTGTCAGACACAAGCAGCATCAATGAAATCGCTTACCAACTTGGATTTGAATATCCACAATATTTCAGCCGCCTTTTCAAAAAGAAAGTGGGTGTGACTCCCAATCAATACAGATTGAACCGAAGCTAATCATATATCCATTAAGAAATAATAGAATTTCAAATAGGTTATTACTGAAATTGCCTATATTTGCAGTCATAAGAGTTATTTGACAGCGAAGCAAGGCACAGCAAGCCATAGAAATCATGACCGTCGCCAAATCATTACCCAATTTTCAAGGTAGGTTCATTAGTCGCTTATTTCTAAATAATTCGTTCTAATGGTAGTTTTTTCTTTAAATTCTCACTGAAAAATATGATGGATTTCATTACTCCTGTTGATAGCCCTCTTTGTCTGCTGCGCTTGTCTCATGCCGACCGCTTACTCTCGCTTGGCTCCTGCTTTGCCGCCAATATGGGTACAAGGCTGCTCGAAGCCAAATTCTGTTGTGATGTCAACCCTTATGGTGTACTTTACAACCCGCTTTCCATCTCTGCCGTTCTTCGTGAGATTGCCGGTGGAAAAATTTACGGAATAGAAGACCTCTTCTTTTTTCGTGAGTGTTGGCACAGCCCGATGCATCACGGCGATTTTTCTTCTCCCGATGTCGAAGAAACCTTGCGGCATATCAACGGCAGATTGCAGGCAGCTCATGCCCACCTGTGGCAGACAGACTGCCTCTTGCTAACCTTTGGAACGGCATGGGTGTATGCACAGAAAGATACCGGGAAAATCGTTGCCAATTGCCATAAGCAGCCGGAAGCGGTATTTATGCGTCGAAGGCTGTCGGTCGATGAGATAGTAGCGGATTATACAGCTTTACTTTCGGAATTGCTGGCAAAGAATACAAAGTTGAAAATCCTGTTTACCGTCAGTCCTATTCGTCATATTCGTGATGGGATGCATGCCAACCAGCTCAGCAAGGCCACTCTGCTGCTGGCAATAGACCGATTGAAGACTGCTTTTGCCGATAATGTTTTTTATTTTCCTGCTTACGAGATCCTGCTTGATGAATTGCGGGATTATCGTTTTTATGCGGAAGACATGGTGCATCCCTCAGAAGTGGCTGCCCGTTATGTGTGGGAACGTTTTATGCAGTCCTGCATCTCTGCCGAGTCGTTACGAATTATAGAGGAAAGTGAAAATATACGCAAATCATTATCACATAAGCCTTTTCATCCTGAATCTGATGAATATAAGCGTTTTTTAGGACAAATTGTGTTAAAAATAGAGCGACTTAATGGAAAATACCCGTACTTAGACTTCCAAAAAGAAAGAGAAATATGTCGTACTCGATTGAAAATATAGTTGAAATTATTGGTGCACAGCGCATAGGAAATGTGTCTGCCACTATTGACTGGCTGCTTACTGACAGCCGTTCCTTGAGCTTTCCCGAAGAGACTCTGTTTTTTGCCTTGACTACCAAGCGCAATGACGGTGCACGTTATATTCCTGACCTGTATGCCCGCGGGGTGCGCAATTTTGTTGTCAGTAAAGAAAGCATGAAGCGCTTTGATGTGCAGCCTTTTTCTGGCAGTCAATTTTCTACGGCCAATTTTTTAGTGGTATCCAATCCTTTGAAAGCCTTGCAGAAACTTGCCGAACAGCATCGGGAACAGTTTCAGGTTCCTGTAATCGGTATCACAGGCAGTAATGGCAAGACGATTGTTAAAGAATGGCTGCATCAACTGCTTAGTGCCGAACGAGTGATCGTACGCTCTCCCCGCAGTTACAACTCTCAGATCGGTGTTCCTCTGTCTGTTTGGCAAATGAATGAGCAATCCGGACTTGCCATTTTTGAGGCCGGCATTTCGGAACCGGGAGAGATGCGCGCTTTGCAAAATATCATTAAGCCCACTATCGGTATCTTGACTAATATAGGCGGTGCGCATCAGGAAAACTTTTTTTCATTGCAAGAGAAATGCATGGAGAAACTCGCGCTTTTCAAAAACTGTGATGTGGTGATTTATAATGGAGATGATGAATTTATCAGCAATTGTGTGGCAAAATCCATGCTTTCTGCCCGTGAAATAGCGTGGAGCAGGAAAGATATGGAACGTCCTTTGTATATAGGTAAGGTAGAAAAGAAGGATGATTGCACGGTGATTTCCTATCGCTATCTGGATATGGATAATACATTTACTTTGCCTTTCATTGACGATGCTTCTGTAGAGAACTCGCTGAATTGCCTTGCCGCTTGCCTTTACCTTATGCTGCCTGCTGAGAAGATAACGGAACGCATGGGCAGATTGGAGCCGGTTGCCATGCGTCTGGAAGTGAAAGAAGGAAAGAATGGTTGTGTATTGATAAACGATAGTTATAATTCGGACCTTGGCTCGCTGGATATCGCCCTGAATTTTCTTTATCGACGTTCGCTTTCCAATGGTTTGAAGCGCACTCTGATCCTTTCCGATATACTGGAAACGGGGCAGAATACGTCCACTCTTTATCGGCAAGTGGCACAATTGGTGAACAGCCGTAAGATTGAGCGTATTATCGGCGTGGGGAGTGAAATTTCTACTTGTGCTGCCCGTTTCAACATAGAGAATGCTTTTTACCCGAATACGGATGCGCTGATGAATGCTGTCGTAAAAGGAAAACTGCGATTGGAGAATGAAATCATTCTGATTAAAGGTGCACGCAAGTTCGGTTTTGATGCTTTGACGGAAGTATTGGAAAAGAAAGTGCATGAGACGATACTGGAAGTCAATCTTGGCGCAATGATTGCAAACCTTAATTATTATCGGGGCAAGCTGAAACCGGAAACTAAGATTGTATGTATGGTGAAGGCTTCGGCCTATGGCGCAGGCTCTTATGAGATTGCAAAGACTTTGCAGGAACATCGCGTGGACTATCTGGCGGTAGCAGTGGCTGATGAGGGGTCTGAACTACGTAAGGCGGGGATTACGGCAAGCATCATCATCATGAATCCTGAAATGACGGCATTCAAGACGATGTTCGATTACAAACTGGAACCTGAAGTTTATAGCTTTGGCCTGTTGGAAGCCTTGATTAAGGAGGCTGAAAAAGAGGGTATCACAAACTTTCCGGTTCATGTGAAACTGGATACGGGAATGCACCGCTTGGGATTTGCTCCCGAAGACATGCCCCGTCTGATTGAACGTTTGAAGGGACAGAATGCCGTGATACCCCGTTCTGTCTTCTCGCACTTTGTGGGCAGTGACTCTCCTCAGTTCGACGCTTTTACACGCCGGCAAATAGTAATGTTTGAAAAGGCATCCGTGGAATTGCAGGAAGCATTCGCACATAAGATACTTCGCCATATTTGCAACTCCGCAGGTATCGAACGTTTTCCGGGGGCACAGTTCGATATGGTGCGTTTGGGATTGGGATTATATGGCATCAGCCCTATTGATAATTCCATATTGAACAATGTAAGTACGCTGAAAACAACCATTCTTCAGATACGTGACGTTCCGGCGGAAGATACCGTGGGGTACAGCAGGAAGGGACATTTGAATCGTCCGTCGCGTATTGCCGCCATTCCTATCGGCTATGCCGATGGGCTGAACCGGCATCTTGGAAACGGACATGCCTACTGTCTGGTAAATGGCTGCAAGGCTTCTTATGTGGGTAACATCTGCATGGATGTCTGCATGATCGATGTGACGGATATTGATTGCAAAGAAGGGGATACGGTAGAAATATTCGGTGATCATCTGCCTATTACAGTGCTTTCCGATGTTCTTGATACAATACCTTATGAGGTCTTGACAAGTGTTTCGACACGTGTCAAACGGATTTATTATCAGGACTAAAGATAAATATTAATTATTTTCTATCTTTGCATCAAAATTAATTTGATATGGCTATGACAAACTTTCTTTTATTGGGCATGTTGCCCAGTGGTTCCGAATGGATTATTATTGCACTGGTTATTCTGCTATTGTTTGGTGGCAAAAAGATTCCTGAATTGATGAGAGGATTGGGCAAAGGTGTAAAAAGCTTCAAGGATGGGGTCAATGAAGCCAAAGATGAAATCAATAAGGCTAAGGAGGATTTGGACAAGCCGACTGAAGAAAAGAAATAAGGCGGTGGATTGATGGCAGAGAAAGAACTTACTTTCTGGGATCACTTGGATGAACTTCGCCGGGTGTTGTTTCGTGTTCTCGGTGTATGGTTTGTTTTGGCTGTAGGCTACTTTACAGCTATGCCCTATCTGTTTGATAATGTTGTGCTGGCTCCTTGCCATAATGATTTTATCTTTTACGATTTGTTACGCTGGATAGGGCAGGAACTGGACTTGCATGATGAGTTTTTCACGCAAGAATTCCACATCAAACTGATTAATATCAATCTGGCAGCTCCATTCTTTATCCACATATCCACGGCTTTCTGGATGTCGGTGGTGACGGCTGCTCCTTACCTTTTCTATGAAATATGGCGTTTTGTAAGTCCTGCCCTTTATCCCGGTGAGCGCAGAGGGGTGAAGAAGGCTCTGGGTATTGGTACTTTCATGTTTTTTATCGGTGTATTGCTGGGTTACTTCATGGTTTATCCGTTGACATTACGTTTTCTTTCTACCTATCAGTTGAGCGCAACCATTGAAAATCAAATCTCTCTGAATTCTTATATAGATAATTTCATGATGCTGGTACTCTGCATGGGATTGGCATTCGAATTGCCGCTGGTGACATGGCTTCTTTCTTTGCTTGGGATCGTAAACAAGAGTTTCTTGCGTAAGTACCGTCGCCATGCCATTGTAATCATTGTTATCGCTGCTGCCATAATAACGCCAACCGGAGATCCTTTTACTTTGACAGTGGTAGCCGTGCCTCTTTATCTGCTTTATGAACTGAGTATCTTGATGATAAAAGATAAAAAGGCGGATGAAAGAGATGGTTTAAACAAATAAGCGCATCTTTTAACTAAATTAACTGCCATTGCAACGTTATGGCATGTTCTTTGCTTTTTGCCTCTCCGATAATTTTAATATTGAATTTTAAAAACAATAGGAGGTATTGATAATGGGAGCTGCTGGTAATAAAAAGCCGAAGAAGACAAAAGACAAACATCATGTTCCGGCTTATGAAGTTGAAGAAGCAATGAGCGAGACAAACAAGAAGCCGAAGAATCAGAAGAAGTAATTGCTTTTTCGGGGCAAGCTTGAAGTTTTTATATTTGGTTTGCGCTATCTTTGCACTCATGGAAAATGAGGTGAAGGAATATTATGATTTACTGTCGGCAGTCTGTAAGTGGGACGATTCCTCTTTGAATATTGCTTATCGGCGGATGCGGGAATTGCTTGAACATTTGTGCCATACGCAGATTGCAGACAGCAGTTTACAAATGACCGACCTTTCCGCACGAATTAATTTCGTGGCGTCAAAGATCGGCCTTTCTATTACAGAGCAGAATCGGCTCCATACTTTCCGGTTGACTTCTAATGGCACGCTGAACCGACAAGTTGAACCCCGGCGTGAGCAGTTGTTGCGCGATGTCAAGACACTGGCTTTTTTTATTAAACGGTTGACAGGAGAGGATATTCCTGCAGAACTATATAGGTTGCTGCCCCATGCAGATGCCACCTATATCGTAGCTTCCCCTGCCAAGGAACATATCAGGCGTATGCGTGTCAGTTTCCGGTATGCCGATGACAATTATTTATATGTATTTCCCATAGACAGCCTGGCGGATGAGCCCTTGCGTGTCCGCTATAACGTGCCGCAGATAAACGGGGAATTTGCGGAAACTTGCCGGTTATTGTGGAGTCATGCGCAGGTCAACTTGCTGGATGTCTCCGTGGATGAGGCGGGCATTCTCACTCCCTCCTTCATTATTCTGGAACCGGATTATCTGATAGACATCAGTTCACTGGCAGAGTGTTTTAAGGATTACGGTCACCATCCTGCCAATTATATCTTGGCCCGTTTGCAGTCTCCGGACAATACCCGCCCACTTCTGCTGGGTAATATAGCCAATCTTTTTCTGGATGAATGGATCCACTCTGAAAAATCTCCCGATTATTTGTCGTGCATGAAGAAGGCTTTCCGGTCTTATCCTATCGAACTGGCCGCTTGTGCCGATTTGAAGGATAGGGAGAAAGAAGCGGAGTTCTTTGCTGACTGTAAACGCCATTTTGAAAATATCCGTCAGACGGTGACGGAAACTTTTCGTGCGGCGGGATATGGGTTGGATAAAACAGACGCTGTGTTGGAACCCTCTTATATTTGCGAGGCGTTAGGTTTGCAAGGACGTCTGGACTATATGCAACGGGATATGTCTTCGTTTATAGAAATGAAGTCGGGCAAAGCCGATGAATATACTATTCGGGGCAAAGTGGAACCTAAAGAGAACAACAGGGTACAGATGTTGCTCTATCAGGCTGTACTGGAATATTCAATGGGGATGGATCACAGGCAGGTCAAGGCCTATTTATTATATACCCGTTATCCGTTGCTGTATCCGGCTCGCCCTTCGTGGGCTATGGTAAGGCGGGTTATGGATGTGCGCAACCGGATAGTGGCGAATGAATATGGCATACAGTTGAGAAACAGCTCTCAATATACGGCAGAACGGTTGAAGGATATTCATCCGGACATCTTGAACGAACGGCAACTGGACAACGCTTTGTGGAAACGCTACCTTTATCCCTCCATTGATGCTGTGACGCAACGTATTCTGGCCTTGTCTCCCATAGAGCGCAGCTATTTTTATACACTATATAATTTTATAACCAAAGAACTTTACACTTCCAAGTCGGGAGACATGAACTATGAGGGACGTGCCGGGGCGGCGGCATTGTGGCTTTCCACATTGGCAGAAAAGAGTGAGGCCGGAGAAATCTTGTATGATCTGACAATCCGTGATAACCATGCGGCAGATGTGCATAAACCTTATTTGGTCTTTTCACTTTTGGTTCCTTCTTCGCGGTCTGAGGGGGAGGCTTTACCGAATTTTCGTCAAGGAGATGCAGTGGTGCTTTATGAACGGAACAAAGACAGTGACAATGTTACCAACAAAATGGTCTTCAAGGGTAATATAGAACGTATTTCCGATAATGAAATCTGTATGCGCCTTCGTGCTACCCAGCAAAATGCAGGTGTCTTGCCCTCTGATAGTCGTTATGCCATAGAACATGACTGTATGGATACATCTTTCCGTGGAATGTATCTTGGATTGTCCGCATTTCTTTCTGCAACAAAAAGCCGTCGTGATTTGCTGTTGGGGCAACGTCCTCCCGCATTCGATTCTTCTTTTGATAGTCGGATAGCCGCCTCTCAGGATGATTTTGCAAGGGTTATTCTGAAAGCCAGGGCTGCGAGCGACTATTTTTTGTTGATAGGACCTCCGGGAACGGGAAAAACATCTCGTGCATTGCGAGGCATGGTGGAGGCTTTCTATCAGGAAGGAAAACAAATTTTGTTGCTTTCTTATACCAACCGTGCGGTGGATGAGATTTGCAAGGCGCTTGTTGCCATCACGCCTGAGACAGACTTTATTCGTATAGGAAGTGAATTGTCTTGTGATGAAAAGTATCGCGGACATCTGATAGAGAATGTATTGGATAGCTGTTCTACCCGTCTTGAAGTACAGGATCGCATTGCACGTTGCTATATCTTTGTGGGTACAGTTGCCACGCTATCTGCCAAGACTGAGCTTTTCCGCCTGAAGACTTTTGACGTGGCTATTGTAGATGAAGCCACCCAAATATTGGAACCACAGCTTTTGGGATTGCTTTGCTCCCGCAATCCTGCAGGTATGGATGCTATTGGTAAATTTATATTGATAGGTGATCACAAACAGCTTCCTGCCGTTGTATTGCAGTCATCCGAGCAGTCTGAAGTTAATGACGAGTCTTTGCGTGACATCGGGCTTCATAATTTGAAGGACTCTCTTTTTGAACGGCTTTACCGGAATGTTATGCGGAGGAACTTGCAGTCACCGATGAGTCATCTTGAACCATGTTATGATATGTTGTGCAGGCAGGGACGCATGAATGTGGAGGTCGCTTTGTTTCCCAACCGTGCTTTCTACGGGGGATTGCTGCAATCGGTCGGATTGCCCCACCAACAGGGAGAGCTTTTTCTTCCTGCAGATTTATGTGACTGTGAGTTTGCCGACTTGCTGACACGGCGTGTCGCATTTTTGCCTTCTGTTCCCGAAGAATTGGCGCAATCTGCCAAAATGAATCATTCGGAGGCGCGGATTGTTGCCCGTTTGGCCGGCGCTGTTTACCGTCAGTATTCTGCTATGTCATGTTTTGACTCTTCTTTGACATTGGGTATTATTGCTCCTTATCGCAGTCAGATAGCTTTGATAAAAAATGAAATTGCTGCTTTGGGTATAGCCGGACTGGATGATGTGCTGGTAGATACGGTGGAACGTTTTCAGGGTAGTGAACGAGATGTTATTATTTACTCTTTCTGTGTGAATCGTATTTCCCAATTGAAGTTTCTTGCCAATCTGACAGAAGATAATGGGGTCTTGGTTGATCGTAAATTGAATGTAGCTCTTACACGTGCCCGCAAGCAGATGTTTATGACAGGAGTACCGCAATTGCTGAAACTTAATCCTATTTATGCGCGGTTGTTGGAAACTGTGGCTTATGATTGTTGAAACACCCTTATTCCTTTAATAAATATTAAGTGTTTATCTCCTGTTTATAGGCTTTATTAATAGCCCGATATGTGAGAAAGCGCTATATTTGCAACACGTTTTTTTCATAGAGATTTAGATTTAAGGTTAGAAGAATTGTGGAAGTCGTGAGACTTCCCTTTTTTTCATCTTAAATTGTGTCTTTCGTTCACCTTAATTTTTAGCAAGGTGCGGAGGATAAAAAAAGCCTTTTCGCGAGAAAAGGCTTTTTTTTTATCCCTTCTGTTAGTCCACTATAATAGGTTTGTATTTCGGAACCAGTGCTTTCATTATACACCAACCGATCAGATAGGACACTGCACAGATACAAAAGATAATGAAGTAACCGGCGGGTTTTCCTGTAAAGCCCATAAAAGTGATTTGAGTTTCGCTGGCATAATCAAATAGAATACCAGACCCCATGTTGATAAGGAAGGAGCTAATGCCGCCGGCCATGCCGCCGATACCTACAATGGTTGCGATGGTGCTTTTGGGGAACATGTCGCCTACCACGGAGTAGATGTTGGCCGACCATGACTGATGGGCAGCACCTGCAATTCCGATGATGATAATCGGAA
Organism: Bacteroides helcogenes P 36-108; assembly: GCF_000186225.1. NCBI lineage: Bacteria > Pseudomonadati > Bacteroidota > Bacteroidia > Bacteroidales > Bacteroidaceae > Bacteroides > Bacteroides helcogenes. The sequence continues at coordinate 1,682,603 of NC_014933.1, forward strand.
ACCAATAGGCATGTTCGCCGAAGATTTCTTTATTGCCTAACGGTTGTGCAAACAATGCCAACAGAGGGAACAGGGCAAATATAAGCATGGCTTGCATGCGGGCTGCGTATGGATTTTTCCCGGTTTTGTTGATGATGATGGTAGGAAGTTTTCCACCGTAGATGGACAGCATGGTGATGGCATAGAGCACGAATATCAGTAGCTGGGCGACAGGAGTGTCTGATGAGAAGCCGTACACGTCTGATATATAGGCAGGAGCCCAAAAAAGGAAGAACCACCATACACCGTCTGTCATGAACTTGCCGACGAAGACAGCCCATGTTTGTGGATATTTGAAGCATTGTATGAAGGAAATGCTCTTCTCTTCTGTCTGTATGGCATTGTTTTTCTCTTTATTGTCTGTTTTATCATTTTTGTCCTGCTCAATATAGGCAAGTTCGGCAGCGTTTACGTGTGGATTCTTATGCGGTTTCTTGTACATGAACATCCACAGTCCCATCCAAACGAAACCAAGTCCGCCGATGACAATAAATGCCATCTCCCAGCCGTTGCCCACACCGAGGCGTTGGAAATAGCGTGCCAATGTGGGGATGCAGAGTGGAGCTATCAGTGCACCGATGGTGGAACCTGCATTGAATATGGAAGTGGAAAAAGCGCGGTCTTTTTTGGGGAAGTATTCGGCTGTCACCTTGATAGCGGCGGGGAAGTTGCCTGCTTCGCCGATGCCCAGCACGATGCGGGCGGCAATGAAATAGTAAACACTTGTGATGGCTATGGTGGATGCCATTGCACCACTTGCGCCAATCATATCGGCGGCATCTTTGATGTCTAAGGTAGTTTTAGTAGCCCAGCCGCAAAGCGCATGCAGGCATGCACCGACAGACCATATGGCAATGGCCCACAGATATCCTTTTTTAGTTCCCATCCAGTCGATGAAACGCCCGGCAAATAAATTGCCTATTGCATAGATCATGGAGAAAACGGCGGTAATATACCCATAGTGTATGTCCGTCCAGTGGAATTCCGGTGCGATGAAATCTTTCCATGTCAGAGAAAGAACCTGACGGTCAAGGTAGTTGACTGTTGTCGCGAAAAATAACATGGCGCAAATGATCCAGCGATAGTTGGTCATCTTGCCTGTTGTGTTTTGAAAGTTACTCATGATAATAGATTTATTATATTATTGCAAAATAGAGCTTTGCGTGTTATTCAGGGGGTAATATTGGGTAGAAAAGATGTGGGAAGCGGTAAAAAAGGCATGGATGATAAACAAATCCATGCCTTTTTTGTTGAGAACGGTTTTATTTCATATCGGTATATTTAATTTCGTCTTTATCGCTGTATTTCAGGTTTTCACCGGCCATGCCCCAGATGAAGGTATAGTTGCGCGTTCCGGCAGCGGCATGGATACTCCATTCGGGAGAAGTGATAGCCTGTTCATTATGCAGCCATACGAGGCGTTCTTCTTGGGGTTCGCCCATCAGGTGGCAGACGGCGTTTCCTTCGGGCAGGTTGAAGTAGAAATAGGCTTCCATACGCCGGGTATGGGTGTGGGCAGGCATGGTATTCCATACAGAACCGGGAGCCAATTCGGTGAGTCCCATCTGTAGTTGGTTTGTGCCACCGTCTTTCACTCTTTCCAGAACATCCTTTACAATCAGTTGGTTCACTACACGATCGTTGCTATCCTCAGCTTTTCCGTAACGGTCTGAAATTCCCAAAGCATATTTCTTAGGGTTGGATTTTTGAAGTTTTGCATCGGTTGTAATCAATTGAGTGACGTAAGGCTTGTAAGCCGGGGCGGAGTTGATGTAGAATTTAGCCGGCTTTGCGGTATCGTTGCTCTTGAAAGTCACTTCCTTGTTGCCGCAGCCCACATAAAGCGCTTCTTTATATTTCATGGGATATTCTTTGCCGTCTACAGTGACCACTCCGTCACCGCCTACATTGATGACACCCAATTCGCGGCGTTCCAGAAAGTAGCTGATTTCAGGGCCGAGTTCCTGAAAGACTTCCAATTTGAGGGCTTTATTCACCGGCATGGCGCCGCCGTAAATCAAGCGGTCATAAAGTGTGTAAGTCACGTTGATTTCGTCCGGAGCCATCACTTTCTCCATCATAAAAGAACTGCGCAGGCGTTCGGTGTCATAGTGTTTCACGTCTTGCGGATGGCAGGCGGTCTGTACTTTGTAATTTACTTGGGCATTGGCCGTGACGGCTGCTCCCAACATAAGTGCGATTACTAATTTCTTCATGTTCTTTGGAATATTAAATTGTTTGATTCATAATCTTGAATTAAAGCGGGCGTCTTTCGGGATTGCCGGTTTATTCTTTTACTGCTTTGGCCGCCTTCTGATATTTGATGATGGCACGACGGTTCAAAATCATCAGGAACAATGTGCACAGCACTAAAATTGCGGAGCCGATGTATTTGAATGAGTAGGTCAGGTGAAAAATAATCCATGCAAAAGGACTGGAAGCAAAGTCAAGTGCACCTCCTTCAAATCCTGAGGGGATATTGACGGCCGCATCTTGGGTTTTTGCATATACATCATGGGCCGCTTTCGTAAAATAGGGAGCCAGGTCGGTAACGAAGTACAGGCCGAGGGTCAATACCACAAGCCCGATAATGAACGTTTTCAGTACATTGCCTTTTGTAATGGGCAATACCAGCGGGAAAAGATAAAACATGCCAGCCAAAGAGGCCAATGGTAAAAACTGATTGCCCGGAAGGATAACTGCCAGCAGGATGGTGACAGGAATCAGCAACAGAGAAACCACCAACGTTGCAGGATGGCCGATGACAAGTGCCGGACTCATGCCGATGTTCAGTCCCACGGCGCCTTTGAATTTCCTGGCAATCAGTTCGCGGGTTGCGTCGGAGATGGGCTTCAGGCCTTCGATAAAAAGGGCTGTGATACGGGGAATCAATTCCATGACAGCTCCCATCTTGATGCCCAGACCTAATATATAAGGAATCTTGTCAATCAGTTCACTGCTGTTCTTGCAAGACAGGCCGCCGATGATACATCCTACCAGGATACCCAAAAATAAAGGTTCACCCAGCAGGCCGAACTTCTTCTTCATACCTTCTGCATCTATGTTCAATTTGTTGAATCCGGGGATCTTATCTAATATCTTATTAATTACAATAGCAAAAGGAACAAAGCCTGCGCAGAAAGGCTGAGGTATGGAGATGCCTTCCATCTTATCATAGAATCCCTGGAATTTCTCCGCTGTATAGTCAGCCATGATCAAAGTGATGATATAGCAGATAATTGCTGCAAAGAATCCCCACAAGATACTGTCACTGGCAAAATAGACCACTGCACCGATAAATGCGAAGTGCCAGTAATTCCAGAGATCGATATTGACGGTACGGGTGGTTTTCGTTAATAACATAAGTAGATTTACGCCTAAACATACTGGAATGATAAATGCGCCAACCGACGTATTGTATGCTACGGCAGCGGCAGCGGGCCATCCCATATCGAAGACCTTTAGTTGAAGTCCGTAGATTTCCACGACTTGGCTTAGAGCAGGGCCCAGGCTGCTGGTCAGCAAAGCTGTGACAACTGATAAGCCGACAAAGCCGACGCCGACCAATAATCCGCTTTTTAATGCCTTACTCAGTTTAATTCCGATGCAAACGCCCAAAATTGTAAAGATTATAGGCATCATTACCGCTGCTCCTAAGCCGATGATATAACCGAAAACTTGTTCCATTCTCTTGTGATTTAATTAGGTAATTGATTATGTTTTACAATAGTATGAATTGAAAACAGGGGTCAAAAATAAGACCTTTTCTTTATTAATCAAATTTGGGGAGCATAAATCTTAGTAAAAAGGACGATTTTGGATGAAAATGATCGTTTGCGTGCACAAAAACGATTGTTTTCGTACACGAAAGCCAAAGAACATTGAAAAGTACACACCCGTTTGGAAAGAAACTGCTACTTTTTCTGTTCAAAACAAAGTTGGTTTACCTTCTCGAAATGGACAGTTCCATGAAGAAGAACTATATTTGTAAAATTATTGTAACCGATTTGCTGTTGGCTTCTTTGTTGGAAATGATTCGTTGTGATGTTAGCGTCCGGATAAATGATGTTTTGTTGTTGAATAAAGGAATGATTGTATCATCGGATTGCTATTTTCAGGATAGAGGAGGCTGCATCCACAATGTGTTCCGGATGGAATTCTTCCAGTTCGGTACGTGGGCGGAAGCCCCAACTCACACCGCAGGCACTGATTCCGGCATTGGCGGCTGTCTGCATGTCCACTCCGGAGTCGCCCACATACAGAACTTCATTTTTGGAAACCTTGGCTATATTCAGGATATCATGTACGATGGTAGGGTCGGGTTTTACGTTCACCCCGTCGCGTTGTCCGAATACGGCGGTGAAATGGATGCCGGGGAAATAATGGTTTATCAATTTGACAGTGGCTGCCTGATACTTGTTGGAAGCTACTGCCAATTGCAGTCCCCGTTCCTGCAATTGTTCCAGAAGTTCGGAAATTCCGGGGTAAGGGCAGCTTTTGTCCGCATTGTGCGCATCGTAGTAGGGGATAAATTCCTTGCGGACACGCAACACGTTTTCTTCTGTTTTTTCTCCTTCGGGGAGGGCGCGTTCAAATAATTTGTTGATGCCGTTGCCGACCATGAAGTTGTAGGCCGATTCTTCGTGGGTGGGATAGCCAAGCGCATGCAAGGCATGGTTTGTACTTTGTGCCAAGTCGGCGATGGTGTTCAGCAAAGTTCCGTCCAGATCGAATATAATCAGCTTCTTCATTGTCTTTTCTTTGTTTTGGTTTGCGGCAAAGATAATGTAAACCTCAATAAAAAACATCAAGCTTGCTTGAAAAGTTTTTTGCTGCTTATAGTATATGATTTCTGTTTTCTTTGCACACTTTCGGCATTTTTATGCAGAATCTTCCTATCTTTGCAGCCGAAATTATAGTAAATTAGGTATGAGTTACAATTTATTAAAAGGAAAAAGAGGCATTATTTTCGGTGCTCTGAATGAGCAGTCCATTGCCTGGAAAGTAGCAGAAAAAGCAGTAGAAGAAGGTGCGGTAATCACTTTGTCCAATACTCCGGTTGCGGTACGTATGGGCGAAGTTTCCGCACTTGCCGAGAAACTGAACTGCGAAGTTATTGCCGCAGATGCTACCAATGTGGAAGATTTGGAGAACGTATTCAAGCGTTCCATGGAAGTTTTGGGCGGACAGATAGATTTTGTATTGCACTCTATCGGCATGTCTCCCAACGTGCGCAAGAAACGCACATACGACGATTTGGATTATGATATGCTGGACAAGACGCTGGATATTTCGGCCATCTCTTTTCATAAGATGATACAGGCTGCAAAAAAAATGAATGCCATTTCGGAGTATGGTTCCATACTCGCTTTGAGCTATGTGGCCGCACAGCGTACTTTTTACGGCTACAATGACATGGCAGATGCGAAAGCCCTGCTGGAGTCCATTGCCCGTAGTTTCGGTTATATTTATGGGCGTGAGCATCATGTACGTGTGAATACTATTTCGCAATCTCCTACCATGACAACTGCCGGTTCGGGCGTGAAAGGTATGGACAAATTGTTCGACTTCGCCAACCGCATGTCTCCTCTTGGCAATGCATCAGCCGATGAGTGCGCCGACTATTGTATAGTCATGTTCTCTGATCTCACCCGTAAGGTTACTATGCAGAACCTATTCCACGACGGAGGCTTCTCCAGTGTGGGAATGAGTCTTCGTGCCATGGCCACTTATGAAAAGGGTCTGGACGAATATAAGGACGAAAACGGAAATATCATCTACGGCTAAGCCGTAAAAACCGGGAATGGGAGAATGAATTACGGAGCACTCTGGAGTTTCTTTTTCATTCTCTCCACTTCTCTTTATTCCATTCTTTCATTTTTTAGTTCGCTTTTTGTTAAAACTTGCTTCCTGCCATGCCTGCACTTTATCTTTTGCCTGTCACTTTGGGTGACACTCCTGTCGAATCGGTTCTGCCTGCTTACAATAAAGAGGTGATAATGGAAATACGTCATTTTATTGTGGAAGATGTGCGCTCTGCACGCCGTTTTTTAAAGAAGGTGGACAGAGATATGGATATTGACGCACTGACTTTCTATCCGCTGAACAAGCATACTTCGCCCGAAGACATATCCGGATATCTGAGACCGCTTGAAGCGGGTCTTTCCATGGGAGTGATTTCCGAAGCAGGTTGTCCGGCAGTGGCAGATCCCGGAGCAGACGTGGTGGCTATTGCCCAGCGGAAGAATCTGAAAGTGGTTCCGTTGGTGGGGCCTTCTTCTATCATATTGTCCGTTATGGGGTCAGGCTTCAACGGTCAGAGCTTTGCTTTTAACGGCTATCTGCCCATTGAACCGGCAGAGCGTGCCCGCAAACTGAAAATGCTGGAGCAGCGTGTCTATTCCGAGCAGCAGACGCAACTTTTCATAGAGACCCCTTATCGCAACAATAAGATGGTGGATGATATTTTGCACAATTGCCGTCCGCAGACCAAGCTTTGCATTGCTGCCGGTATAACTTGTGAGGGTGAGTACATTAAAACGAAAACCGTAAAGGAATGGCAGGGCAAAGTTCCCGATCTTTCTAAGATTCCCTGTATTTTTCTCTTGTACAGATAATGGCCTTCAGGTGCTCATACTCGCATTCGAAGCAATGACTGAAGAATTCCTTGCCCAAATTATGCTCTATTTGTTGCAATGTCCATAGTTTTCCGCCTTTGAATGTCTTATTGCATAAAACGGAGTCATCGTCCAAATCCAGAGTGAACAGGTAGTTCAGCCGGTTGGTTTTTTCGTTTTCAAAATGGTACATCAGGTTGAAGTACAAGTCGCTTGTCAAAGCCGTAGGTAATGTTTGCCGCAATATTCTGCCCGCCCCTTGTTCGAGAGTCTCTCCATACAGCAAATATCCTTCTATCAGCAGGTCTGTTTTTCCTCCTTCCAGCACACTGCATTGAGGACGTGGAAGAAGGAATAACATGCCGTGTGAGGCAACTGCGATTCTGATCACCGGATTGATGAATTCATTTTTCTTGTTGATAGCTTCTGAAGCTATTGCTTTTCCGGTAACATCTCCTTTTGTATTGACTATCGGCACAAATACCGTATGGCGCATTACTATGTTGAAATAGAAAATACCGAACTGGTTGAAGATGATGCACAGAATGAATACGGCAGGAGGGGCTATATTAAATAAGATATACCGTGTAGTGTTTCCCAAAGGATAGCTTATCAGAACAGTCAGAAAGATGATGATGAGATGCAGAAAGCTGATGATAAGCACAACGCGGGCGGATACTATCGCGGCTTCAGCAGCCTGTGCAAAAAGCTGTTTGCAGCACTGTCCTGTCTGGGCTGTGTGGTAATCCAGAAAACGCTTCCGGTTCAGGTAGATGGCAATCGGCGGAATGGTGGCGCTTATTTCCAAAGTAAAAGGGAACAAAAAACTCGGACAAGGGCTTGTTGTAAAGAAGGCGGTAATTGATAGCAGCAGTAACATTCCCGTCGTAGAATAAAGTATGATCGGAGGTATATACACTCCTTTATGCCTTCGGGAACAGAAATAGAGCAGAAGGCCCACACCGGAACCGATGTAGATGGATATGTCTTGCGTCATGAACTCACACAATAATATGGATATAATGACGGGGATAAATCCCAATGACATATTAAATTTTGATGATAGAACTCTTTGGTGACCCATTATCCGAATTATTCCGTCGTTTCCCTTATAACATCCGGCAACACAAAAAGTTTTTTATTCAAGCCTCTTTTGCAGGTATTGTACCGATTTCTCGGCATGGTAGGACGAACGAACCAGGGGGGCGCTTTCTACTTGCTTAAAACCTTTGTCAAGCCCTGATTGCTTATAAATGGCAAATTGGTCGGGAGTCACATATTCTGCTACCGGATAATGCCTGTGGCTGGGTTGCAGGTATTGTCCGATTGTCAGTATATGGCAACCTGCCCGGCGCAGGTCATTCATGAGTTCTTCCACTTCATGGGGCGTTTCACCCAATCCTACCATAATGCCGGACTTTGTTGTAATACCGCTTTCTGCTATCTGCCTCAATACCTCAAGGCTGGTATCATATCGGGCGGCGCTGCGCACCAGAGGAGTGATGCGCCGTACAGTTTCCATATTGTGGGAGATGATTTCCGGTTCTGCATCCGTCACTTGGGCTATGAGTTCTTTTCTGCCTTGAAAGTCGGGTATCAGCACTTCGACTGTGGTGTCCGGATTCACGCGTTTGATTTCCCGGATGGTGCGTGCCCAGTGCGCTGCGCCCAGATCGGGCAGGTCGTCCCTGTCCACGGAAGTGATGACTGCATGAGAAAGCTTCATCAAAGCTATGGATTCGGCTACATGCGTCGGCTCGTCAGCGTCCAAAGGCAATGGCTTTCCGGTTTGGGTGTTGCAGAACTTGCAGCAACGGGTACAGATGTCACCGCCAATCATGAATGTGGCAGTCCCCTTTCCCCAGCATTCCCCCATATTGGGACAGCGGCCACTGCTGCAAATGGTGTGAAGGCAGTGGGACTCCACGATCCGTTTGGTCTCAGTATAACGCTCGTTGGCGGCTATGCTTATTTTGAGCCATTCGGGCTTGCGTACTCTCATAGTATTTGAATAAGATTAAAGGTTGCTTTTGAAGAAATTGGTCAACTTTGTATATAGATGCAGGCGGGTATTACCTCCGAAAATACCGTGGTTACGGTTGGTGTATATCTGCATGTCAAACTGCTTTCCGGTCTGCACCAGATGTTCCGCATATTCGGCGCAGTTCTGGAAGTGTACGTTGTCATCGGCCATGCCGTGCACCAGCAGAAGCTTGCCGTTCAACTTGTCGGCGCGTGCAAATGCGGAAGAAGCTTTGTAGCCTTCGGCGTTTTCTTTCGGGGTGCGCATGAAGCGTTCACCGTAGATGGTATCATAGTAATTCCAGTCGGTGACGGCTGCTACGGCAGCGCCTGCCTTGAATGCCGGTGTGCCCTCGCTCATGCTCATAATGGTCATATATCCGCCGAAACTCCAGCCCCAGATGCCGATGCGTCCTTTGTCCACGTAGGGCAGTTTCCCCATATAAAGGGCTGTTTCCACTTGGTCTTTGGCTTCTTTCACTCCTAAGTTGAGATAGGTGCACTTCTCGAATTCGGCGCCGCGTCCGCCGGTTCCCCGCCCATCCACGCAGACTACAATGTAGCCTTGCGATGCCATATAGGTTTCCCAACTGATGCTGAAGTTATCGAGCACCTGTTGTGAGCCGGGACCGCTATATTGGTACATCAGTACCGGATATTTCTTGGTGGCCGTGAAATCGGTGGGCTTCATCATCCAGCCGTTCAGCAGAATGCCCTCCGAAGTACGGAAAGAGAAAAACTCCTTTTGTGGTATGTCATATCCGGAGAGTGTCCGCTTCAGCTTTTCGTTGTTGACAAGCGTAGTGAGTTCTTTTCCAGAGTTGTCGTTCAGCGTGATGGTTATGGGAGTGTTCAGGCTGGTATAGCGGTTCATGAAATACTTCATATCTGTGCTGAACTGTGCATTGTTGATTCCTGTCCGGGTCGAAAGCCTTATTTTTTTCCCTTTACGATCCGTTTTATATACGGCTTTGCGCATGGGGCTTTCTTCGTTGCTGGTAAAGTAGAAAGAACCTTCTTCGGCATCATATCCTAAGAATTCCTTTATCTCATAGTTCCCGGAAGTGATCTGTTTCAGCAGATTGCCTCCCATACTATACCAATACAGATGGTTGTAACCACTCTTTTCGCTGACAAAACTGAAATTCTCCGGGTAGAAGACTATATTGTCGAATACATTCTCTTTGATATAAGTGTCACTTTCATCGCGGAGCACCAGTTTGCAGACTGTGCTGCGGGGATCGGCGAAATAGAGGTCGAAGCGGTTCTGATGGCGGTTCAATGTCATTACAGCCAGTTTGTTCGCATCTTTGGTAAAGCGTATGCGGGGGATATATCCGTCTGCATCTACGGGGATGCTCAACTTGCGGGTGACTTTGGACTTTATGTCGAAAGTATGAACCGATACTTTGGAATTGGGCTCTCCGGTTTTGGGGTATTTGTAGGTATATTCTCCCGGATATTTTTCATAAGCTGCAACATGCGGGGCTTCACCTGCGAATACCGGGAAAGAATAAGAGGGGACATCCGTTTCATCGAAGCGCACAAAAGCCAGCATCTTGCTGTCTGCACTGAATTCCAGGGCACGGTCAAAGGAAAATTCTTCTTCATACACCCAGTCGGGAATGCCGTTCAGTATGGCATTGCGTTTACCGTCTTCCGTTATCTGGCTTTCACTGTTGCCATATAGCAGTTTCACAAGAAAGATGTTGTTGTCTCTCACGAAGGCCACCATATTGCCGTCCGGTGAAAATACAGGTACTTGTTGCGGCCCGCCGTCCGAAAGTTTTTCCACTACATTGTTGATTTTGCCGTCCAGGTTTCGTTTCAGGCTGTAAAGATAGTGTACGGCGGTGTATGAATGACGGTATATAGGCGTGGTTTCCGTTGCGATGAGCAGTTTGCCACCGTCCGGTGAAAAGGAGTAACTGTCAAAAGTCTTGAAAGGACATTCGCGTGCATTGGTCGCGTCAAACAGCACTTCCACAGGTTTCCCCGTCTTGAAAGAATATTTTATGACTTGTGTACCTTCGGCATTCATCTGCGAATAATGTTCACCGTCACCGGGAATGGGAATGACACCGTAGATATTTTCGGGGTGAAATTTACCTGATACGATTTCTTTCAGTTCGAGGGTCTTGCCACTTTGGGCAAGTCCGACCAATGTGCAAAGGCAGAGAAGGAATGCAATGCTTATCTTTTTCATATATCAGTGAATAAAATGTTTTTTCTTGGTACAAAGATAGGTAAAAACTTCTTTTTTCTCCCTATCAGCTCACTGTTTTCTCCGTACCTACTCCCTGTTTTCTCCGTGTCTATAGAGAGGGAAGATATAAGGAGTAGGTAGGGAGTAGGTAAGGAGTAGGTACGGAGCTGGTAGGATGTGGATGGGGAAAGAAGTGAATTCTCCTGTTTTTCGGTTTTTGGGGTAGAAATCCGTTTTTTAAAGCTTGTAATCTTTTTAAAAAGCTTATTTTTGTCGTCTGTATCAACAACAACAGAATGGACAACATGCCCCTTTATAATGAGTTTCCTTTATTTTTAAAGCGTTATTTCCCTTACAAAGTACAGAAAATATCGTTGAATGCAGGTTTCACCTGCCCTAACCGGGACGGTAGCAAGGGATATGGCGGATGCACTTATTGCAACAATCAGACTTTCAATCCTGATTATTGCCGCACGGAGAAGTCCGTCACCCGGCAACTGGAAGAGGGTAAACTTTTCTTTGCCCGCAAATATCCGGAGATGAAGTATCTTGCCTATTTTCAGGCATATACCAACACGTATGGTGAACTGGAAGATCTGAAGAGAAAATACGAGGAAGCCCTGTCGGTAGATGGTGTGGTAGGGCTGGTTATCGGGACCCGTCCCGACTGCATGCCCGATGACTTGCTCCGTTATCTGGAAGGGATCAACAAGCATACTTTCCTGTTAGTGGAATACGGCATAGAAAGCACCCGTGATGAGACGCTTGTGCGCATTAATCGCGGGCATACTTTCCGGGCCGCCATGGATGCCGTGGAACGAACGGCTGCTTGCGGCATACTGACGGGCGGACATGTTATTTTGGGATTGCCGGGCGAAACTCACGAAAGTATCGTGACGCAGGCTGAAATTTTATCGGATTTGCCGTTGACTACCTTGAAGATGCATCAGTTGCAATTGATACGCGGCACTCGTATGGCTTTGGAATATGCACAGCATCCGGAAGATTTTCATCTTTTCGGAGTGGATGAATATATCGATCTTGTGATAGATTTTATTGAACACCTGCGTCCCGATCTGGTATTGGAACGTTTTGTGTCGCAGTCGCCCAAAGAACTGCTGATTGCACCGGATTGGGGACTGAAAAATTATGAATTCAATCACCGGGTACTAAAAAGAATGAAAGAACTGGGCGCTTATCAAGGCAAGAAATATGAAATGTGAGAAAAAAGAGTTATTTTTGCCGCAATTAGAATATGGAATCAATCTAAATTAGAAAATGAAAATGAACCCAAAAACAGTGATAAAAGGAAAAATCCACTACGTGGGAGTGAATGACCGTAACAAACATCTGTTTGAAGGTATGTGGCCATTGCCTTACGGAGTGTCATACAACTCTTACCTGATAGACGATGAAACTGTTGCATTGATTGACACGGTTGACATTTGCTATTTTGAAGTATATCTTCGTAAAATTAAAAGCATCATAGGTGAACGGCCTATTCAATATCTGATAATTAACCACATGGAACCGGATCATTCCGGGTCCATCCGTCTTATCAAGCAGCATTATCCGGACATAGTCATTGTGGGCAACAAGCAGACATTCGGCATGATTGAGGGATTCTATGGCGTGACGGGCGAGCAATATATGGTGAAAGATGAAGATTTTCTGGCATTAGGACACCATAAACTCCGTTTCTATATGACTCCTATGGTGCATTGGCCCGAAACGATGATGACTTTTGACGAAACGGAAGGTGTTCTTTTCTCCGGTGACGGTTTTGGCTGTTTCGGCACGCTGGACGGCGGTTTTCTCGACACCCGCATCAATACGGACAAGTATTGGGACGAGATGGTGCGTTACTACTCCAATATTGTCGGCAAATACGGTTCACCGGTGCAGAAGGCGCTGGCCAAATTGGGCGGATTGCCCATCTCTGCCATCTGCTCCACACACGGGCCTGTGTGGACGGATAACATTGCCAAAGTAATCGGCATCTACGACCGCCTGAGCCGCTACGCCGCCGACGAGGGGGTGGTTATCGCATACGGCTCGATGTATGGCAATACGGAACAGATGGCAGAAGCTATCGCTGCCGAGCTTTCTGCGCAGGGCATCAGGAATATTGTGATGCACAATGTAAGCAAAAGCAACCCTTCTTACATCATAGCCGATATATTCAAGTATCGGGGGCTGATAATCGGAAGCCCCACTTATAGCAACCAGATTTATCCGGAAATAGAATCGCTGCTGTCCAAGATATTGGTGCGCGAAGTGAAAGGGCGCTATCTGGGCTATTTCGGCTCATTCTGCTGGGCAGGTGCGGCTGTGAAGCGTATGGGTGAATTTGCGGAGAAGAGTAAATTCGAGATTGTAGGCGATCCGGTCGAGATGAAACAGGCCATGAAAGACATTACTTACACGCAGTGTGAAAATCTGGCGCGCGCCATGGCTGAGCGTCTGAAGAAAGACAGATGATAAGAGTTATCCTAATCGATTTATTAACCTGATAAAAATAATTGCAATGAGACTAATTATTCAGCCGGATTATCAATCCGTGTCACAATGGGCTGCACATTATGTAGCAGCAAAAATCAAGGCCGCCAATCCTACACCGGAGAAACCGTTTGTGCTTGGATGCCCTACCGGTTCTTCTCCTCTGGGCATGTACAAAGGCCTGATTGAACTGAACAAGAAAGGCATCGTGTCTTTCCGGAATGTGGTTACTTTCAATATGGACGAGTACGTAGGCTTGCCTAAGGAGCATCCCGAAAGCTATTATTCCTTTATGTGGAACAACTTCTTCGGTCACATCGACATCAAGCCGGAAAACACCAATATCCTGAACGGCAATGCTGCCGACTTGGATGCTGAATGTGCACGCTATGAGGAAAAGATCAAGTCTTACGGCGGCATCGACCTTTTCATGGGCGGCATCGGTCCCGACGGGCACATTGCTTTCAATGAGCCGGGTTCTTCCTTGTCTTCGCGCACCCGTCAGAAGACTTTGACTACCGATACGATCATTGCCAATTCCCGTTTCTTTGACAACGATGTGAACAAAGTGCCTAAGACTGCCCTGACGGTTGGTGTAGGCACTGTGCTTAGTGCAAAGGAAGTGATGATTATCGTGAACGGTCATAACAAAGCCCGTGCGCTTTATCAGGCGGTAGAAGGCCCTGTAATGCAGATGTGGACTATCAGTGCCTTGCAAATGCACGAAAAAGGTATCATCGTTTGTGACGATGCGGCTACTGAAGAGTTGAGAGTAGGTACTTACCGTTATTTCAAGGATATTGAGGCAGATCATTTGGAACCGGCATCACTATTGAAGTAAGAGTGTAGATAGAAAATTACTTTATAGGTGCGGATTACGCGGAATATCACGGATGAGGCTTTTCGAAGCATTCGGGTATTCTGTGTAATCCGTTTCTTTTTTGTAAACTGAAATTAGCCAAGTGTTTTCGTTTTTTGTGTAATTAGTGTTACCTTTGTAGTATTTGTAATCATAAACAGTAGTAGGTATGGAGCTGAATGGCAGACGTTATCCGATAGGGATACAGAATTTTGAAGAACTTCGCAACCGGAATTGCGTGTATGTCGATAAGACGGAGTTGGTTTATAAACTGGCCAATACTGATAAGGTCTATTTTTTCAGCCGTCCCCGGCGGTTTGGGAAAAGCCTTCTTGTATCTACTCTTGAGGCTTACTTTCAGGGAAAGAAAGAACTTTTCAAAGGATTGGCTTTGGAGCGATGGGAAAAGGATTGGGTGGACTATCCGGTATTGCACATTGATTTCAGTCTGACGAAATATACTACCTTGTTTGATTTGCAGGAGCAGTTGAACCTTTTTTTGTCCCGTTGGGAGCAACTCTATGGGAAGAACGAACAGGAAGAAACTCCGGCTGCCCGTTTGCAAGGAATTATACTGCGTGCTTACGAGAAGACCGGCAAGCAGATTGTCGTGCTTATTGACGAGTATGATGCCCCTTTGCTCGACAACAATTCCGACGCCACTTTGCAGCAACAACTGCGCAACGAGATGCGTAAGTTTTTCAGTCCTCTCAAAGGATTGGGGCACTATCTTCGCTTCCTTTTCATTACGGGTATCAGCAAGTTCAGCCAACTGAGCATTTTCAGCGAACTGAACAACTTGAAGAATATCAGCATGCGAGATGACTTCAGTGCGCTTTGCGGAATTACCGAACAAGAACTGTTGGCGCAATTGGAACCTGATATCAAGCTGATGGCAGAAGCGAACAATGAAACCTACGAAGAAGCTTGTCTGCACTTGAAGCGGCAGTATGACGGATATCATTTCAGTAAAGCTTGTGCGGATATTTACAATCCGTTCAGCCTGTTCAATGCTTTTGATGCAAAGGAATATAAAAACTATTGGTTCTCCACCGGAACTCCTACGTTTCTGATAGACATCCTGAAACGCTCGGATTTCGATGTACGTAGCCTGGAGGGTGTTGAGGCTACCGATGAACAGTTTGATGCACCGACAGAGCAGATTACGAGTCCTATTCCGGTGCTCTATCAAAGTGGTTATTTGACTATCAAGGGGTATGATCCTACTTTTCAGATTTACCGTTTGGCTTATCCTAACGGCGAAGTGCGCAAGGGCTTTATCGAATCGTTGCTTCCTGCATACGTGCATCTTCCGGGGCAGAATAATACTTTCTACGTAGTTTCGTTCATTCGCGATTTGTTGAAGGGAGATATTGAAAGTTGTCTGGAACGTACTCGCTCTTTCTTTGCTTCCATTCCCAATGATTTGGAGAACAAGACCGAGAAGCATTATCAGACTATCTTTTACCTCTTGTTCCGCTTGATGGGGCAGTATGTGGATGTTGAAGTAAAGAGCGCCATCGGTCGTGCAGATGCTGTGGTGAAGTTGCAGGATGCCATTTATGTTTTCGAGTTCAAGTATGACGGAACACCCGAAGAGGCTTTGGCGCAGATTGACAGCAAGCAGTATGATATTCCTTATCAAGCAGATGGCAGGAGGATAGTCAAGGTTGGTGTGAACTTTGACAGTGCCACACGTACGATTGGCGAATGGAAGGTGTCGGGGAATATAAAATAAGCGTTGGACAAAGTTTTAACGATTACGAGATTATTAATTAAATCCTTGAATGAAAACTTTTATCAGCATATTACTATTGCTCACTTTGCTTGCTGCCTGTACCACTGCAACGCACGAAAAAGGGCTGACTTATACCGATTTCCCGGAGACGAAAGAATTGTCTGCTTCTGTGCAGCCATTAGATACGGCTCTGTTCCGTTATCCTTTCCGCATCAGGGTACAAGGAGACAGGGCTATTGTGATGGATTTGCATGGACAAGATTATTATTTCCATCTATTTCATTATCCCGATTTTCGTTATCAGTCTTCTTTTGGCAAGCGTGGAGATTCTCCCGAAGAGATGGTTTCTGCCGAAAATGTGCGATGGAATGGGAATTCTCTGTGGGCACTCGATGCCAATAAGTCAGAATTAACTCGGTTTGGGCTTGATTTATCCGGTGACTCGCTGCTTCGTCTGGAAGCAGTGAGCCTGGATAAAGACATACTTCGGGCATTGGATTTTGTGATGTACGATGATTCCACCTTTATTATTCCCGATTATTCAGGTGATAATCGTCTGTGCTGGGTCAACCGTCAAGGCAAGTTATTGAGGAAGATGGGCGAAATACCGTCCTCCAATAAAAATGCTTTGGAGAATGCTCGTCCTGCACTGGCACAGGCATGGCGCAGCTTCATCGATTACAATCCCCGAAATGGAGTATTGGCGGCTGTGACGCAGCTTGGTGAAGTGCTCGAAGTTTATAACTTGAAAGACAGCACACATGCGGTGTGGATAGGTCCTGGTGGTGAACCGGAGTTTCAAATTTCACAAGGTTACGGATTGCCTACGGGCATTATGGGCTTCAGCGATGTGCAGGTAACGGACAGTGCCGTCTATGCAGTGTTTCATGGACGCACCTTTAAAGAGATAGCCCAAAGTGCACAGAAAAGCATTGAACTTCCGGATGGAGGGCAATATATCTATGTGTTTAGTCTGAAGGGTGAGCCATTACGTAAATATGTGTTAGACCATTATGTTTATGGCATATCGGTGGATGAAGAAAAAGGTATCATTCTTACTACTGATGTGAATAAGGATGAACCGATAATAGAATATAAGTTGAATAAATAGCAGTAAAGGAACGGATGGCTAACGTATTGTTGGGTCGTACGGACATAACATCATTATTAACCCCATAAAAACGAATAAAAATGGGCAAGAAACTTTTATTAAATAATAAAATTATATGAAAAAGCAACTGTTATTATGCTGTATCTTTTCTCTATTAGTTTCTTGCACTCTATCCAAGAAAGAAAGAGATGGTAGCCGGGTCGTGAATTTAGAAGCGACATTATTATCTGTAGATACTGCCATTTTAGGCTCTAAATTAGCTGTCCTTTCAAGTGATATATTGCTTTTAAGTACGGTTAATCATAGTCCGGTGTATGATGTCTGTCGGATAAGAAAAGATAGTATCATCAAAATAGGCAGTTTTATGAGCATTGGAGAGGGGCCTTATGAGATGAATTTATCGACTTGCTTTATATCAGAAGAAAGTAATAATTTATATGTATATAGCCAAGATTATCGCAAGATGTTTGTTATACCATTCCCTTTATCCGAAAATCTTTTAAACACAGATAACTGGGAAGAATTGAAAGTCCCTTCTGTAAAAAACTGTTTTTGGAGCTATGGGTACTCTGCCATTCAGATTGTTTCTGATTCTTCTTTTTTATCTGTTGGGGGTAGCTATGAAGATGCAAATGTTTTATCATTGATACAGGTAGGGAAGAGTGTGGAAAAAGTTAACGGCTTTTCTTATCCTGAAAATGAAAGTGACATACCCAACATAGTTAAACGGCAAGTGTACAATGAATCACATTTAGTAAAACGTCCATTCGTGAATCAATATGCTATTGTGGGAGATAGAGCTGATTACCTCGGTATTTTCAATTTTGAGAATAAGCAAGTTGTGAATTTGCATTTTGTTAAAAAGAACTTTCCTAAATATGTGGCAATGCAAGACGGAATGAATGTAAGCTATGATCCTGAAAATTCAAATGGATATCGAGCAAATGCAACTTCTCATTTTATATATCTTTTGTCTTCTCCTTTCAAGACTATGAATGAATGGGGAAATGCAATAGATTATAAAGGATATCCTTCTTCTTATCGTGATAGAATAGAGGTTTATGATTGGGATGGAAATTATGTGAAAACGTTTGTCTTAAATATGCCTGTCGGTTCTTTTAACGTTTCAGAAAATGATTCGATTATCCTTGCCAACACAATGCTTTTGGATGAAGAAAAAGAATGTATTGTTAAATTTGCCATTCCTTAACAAGAGGATAGCATACTTATCAACCTTAAAAAAAAATATATTTGTCGGTTTGGGATAAGAAAGAAAATAACCCTATTCTTGTTTTTTATAGTTTCAACTCTTTTCAACTTGATGCTGGCTAATAAGGTAAAATGCGCTATCTTTGCCAATGCAGTATAAATTGACAGTGCCACACGTACGATTGGTGGGTGGAAGGTGTCGGGGAATATAAAAAATGCATGAAAAAGGAGACTAAATTACTATTGATGTGTGTGGCTATAGGAGTGGTGGTAACTATAATCACTGCCTATTTTCTATATCAGTATAAAACGAAATTCTGGAGAGGACAAGCACGCAATGCTTTTATTGAGGTGCTGAATCAAGAGGTGCGGAAGCGGAATGGAACAGATGTGCCCTTCTTGACGTGGGGAGACAAAAGGTTGTTTCATGAGCAAAAAGAACCGATAGTTGTTACATTGGAAAGTGAATATGGTAAAAAAAATTATGTCATACCTTTATGTAAGTATTTTTGCAATATAGAAGAAGATTATGTCAAACGGATGCTGCATACTGCGCTATTTGAAGAGCGACCTTTGAATGTTGATTCGTTGGAACTCATTTGGAATAACCTTTTATCTCAAACCGGCTTTTCCGGTGAAAGCATGGTACGCTTATCCATAACAGATCTATTCGGCTGTGAAACAAAGGCTTATTCAGAAGACTTTGCTTCTATAAGTAAGTGTGACAGCTTGTTTTCCTATTATATAGGTTGTAGGTGGGAAATAGAAGTGACCGGTTTTACCCACCTTTCTTGGTGGAAGGTTCTTTCGGTGAAAGATATGTTGCAGCTTGGCTTCATAGTGCCTGTTTGCTTATTCTTATTTATCCTAACAAGCAAAATCCCCTTGTTCTATCGCCGCTATTTAGTGAAAGTGGTTCCTGTAGAAGTTATAAAAGAAGTTCCCGTGTCCATGGAAAAAGAAATTCCCGTGATAGCTGTTGAACAAAGTCGAGCATGTGTGTATCAGTTGGATGGCGGTTTGTTGTTTGATAGGGATGCGCTAAAATTGAAGATGGGAGATCGGGTTGTTGATCTAAGTCCTCAAACAGCGATATTGATGCATGCTTTTGTCAAGGCTGAGGCTTATAGGCTTTCTATAGAAGAAATACAGCAATTGTTATGGCCAAATGGTGATGGAAGTTCTTCTAAGATGCACATGGCTGTTAAACGGTTACGTGACTTTTTGTCTGAAGTGTCCGATTGGACAATAAAGAATGGAAATTACGGTTATCAACTTAAAAGATGTCCATCCATGGAATAAACTCGCTTATAAGTAGCCGGTAAACATACTAACAATGTCTAATATCCGGTAAAATTCCCCCAATGTTAGACATTGTTAGTCTCTAAAGTAGGTTATTTGTTTATTTTCCAATAGTTTTGTAGTATCCTTTAGCGATGAAGTGTTAATCTTATAAAATAATTGAAAACATGAAAAAGAAAATCTTATTTGTCGGTTCGTTTTTGGTGGCCATCTCTGCTGTGGCTGTTCATTCCTATTCAGAAAAGAATGATTTTAAGGATCTTATGTGGGAGAATGTAGAGGCTCTGGCTTTAGGAGAGTGGGAGTCTGGTGGTACTTGTCTATCCCGTGGTTCTGTAGATTGTCCGATAGGAAATATTAAGGTAAAATATATAATAAGTAACCAATAGCCTTGAAAAGCTTCGTTAACATATTGCTATTGCTCACCTTGCTTGTTGCCTGTACTATACTACAACGTATGAAAGGGGATTATTGCTTTATACCGATTCGGTGGATGAACAAGAAAGTGTTATCCTTGCTACTGATGTAAATAAGGATGAACCGATAATAGAATATAAGTTGAATAAATAGCAATAAAGGAACGGATGGCTAACGTATTGTTGGGTCATAGCGTACCATCCGTTCCATAACCAACTAAAGAAAGGAGGTCTTGGCAAAGGTAATTGATAGAATTTGAATTCGCAAGATATTTGCGACTTCCGTTGAAATGATAAACACGGACATAACATCATTATTAACCCCATAAAAATGAATAAAAATGGGCAAGAAACTTTTTGCGGCTCTGATAGTCGCTGTAATCGCAACCTTTGCCGGTTACAATATTTATCAGTCACAGAGAATGGAACCGATGTCTGACTTGATGTTGGCTAATGTAGAAGCGTTGGCACGCTATGAATTACCAGAAGTGGAAGTTGAATGTGGTCGTTCACAAGGGAGATGTTGGGGTAATGATGGCTACGAATACACTTGGACACCATTTGGAGGATTTAAGGTCACTCGTTGTAAATTTGTGGGTTATACTTGGGTGAGTTGTGTACCTGGGTTACCTGCATAAATTAGAACATTAGATCACTATTCTGAGGAGATGTCGTTTCATTTTACTTGTTTTTTCAAAGGAAACATATTCTCTCTTATCATTCATTTAAGACTTAGTGGATGCGAAGTCAATAAATAGACAATAGAGGTTGGCTAAAAGTGTTCTTTTGCTGTTCAGCTACTTGTAGAACGAATGGTCTGTAAGATGTTCTTCTTTTTAGTCAACCTCTTTGGACACTATTGGCATTAAATACAATGTGTTCTTACCACATTCTTAGATGTAAAATTTTAAATATATAATTGGTATGTATAAAGTTATATTTTGTTATCTGTTCCTTTTTTTCTGCTTATGCGGATGTGCAAACAGGCATAATCATGATATCAGTGCCGATGCTGTTTGTATTACCGTCAATCCGGATAATCCTGAACAGTTGGATATAGAAACACTTTTTTCTTCTATCGAAGTTACACCTTTAGAAAGTTCGACCGCATCGCTATTCAGTAGATGTGACAAAATGTTTTTCTTTGGAGGGAAATATTATATACTGGATCGAAAAGCGAATTGTATATTTATCTTTAATGCAGATGGAACTTTCTTGAGGAGTAGTAAAAATAGGCAAGGTAGTGGTCCTGGCGAATATTATTGCATAGTTGATTTCGATATTTCTAAGGATAATTGTATCGAAATTTTAGACGTATCAGCTTATAAAATCAGGAAATATGATGATAGATTCAATTTTTTAGACGAAATAGATATACCAAAAACATTATACCCAATTATCACTTTTAAACGCCTGAACGATGAGTTATACGCTTTTTATAGCCCTCTGTCATCCAATACGAATGATGCAATAAAGATTTATTCTTTCAAGCAGAATCGCATAATTGAAAGTACAGAAGGTTATATTTCAATCCCTTCTTTGAAGGTTGGTACTACTCAACCATATTCTTTTTATGAGTTTGAGGAAAATGTTTTTTTCTCTTTTCCTTATCCTAATGACAAAATATACAAGATAGACAAAAATGAGGGTTGTATTGAAGAGATAATTCGTTATGATTTTGGAAGCCGTTCTTTCCCTTTTGGAGAAATTGAGCCTCACGCCTCCATGTTTGAAGACATCATTAAGGGAAGTGAAAAATATGCCTTCCCTATTTATCGAGGAGAAAATATGAATTTCTTATTTACCTTTATTATGTATCATGAAAAGCAATATTTACTTCTGTACAAAAAGGATTCGAAACAATCTAACTTTTATTCATGTATGTTCCGTGATGGCAAAGTTCTGTTGCCCCCAACTTTTATAGATAATGATTTTCTATATGTAGCTGCCGAGCAAAATTGGTTGGAATATTTAATAGCCGAAAAGTTATTAGTTGGAAAAACAAAGGGTTCTATAAAAAACATTCAAGAAGATGATAATCCAGTAATCCTAAAATATTGTTTACGGAAATGAAAAGTTTATATCTGTTGCTATGTTCGCTTTTTTTGTATTCGTGCTCTATTTCAGAACGGAAGAATATTGTAAATTTGACAAAAGAATGGAGTGGGAAAGAACTCATATTTCCCCAAGAGTTTATATTGGATGTGTATTTGGAAGATTCAGTAATTAGTTATAATAAAGTTGAAATTCCACAATATGCAATATTTACATATCTTGACTCCATAGGCTGCATGAGTTGTAAAATGAATTTGCCAGAATGGACTAATTTTATATTAGAATTGGATTCTATTTCTAATAAAACTGTTCCATGTTTATTCATTTTTAATCCTAAAAGTGATGATCAAGAGCGAATCATCAATTTGTTGAGGCGAGCTCATTTTTCATATCCAGTATGCATTGATAAAAAAGATTCTTTTAATCTTTTGAATGAATTCCCTAAGGATGACCGCTTTCAGACTTTCTTGCTTGACAGGGATAATAAAGTTCTTGCTCTCGGTAATCCTATTCATAATCCTAAAGTGAAAGAACTGTATTTGAAGATTATTCGAGGTGATGAAGTTAGACAAGGGGACAAAAGCAAGGTTATAAAAACAGAAGTGGGTATAGATAATGCTTCTTTATCGTTAGGTCGTTTTGACTGGCATAAGGAACAGAAAGCATCCTTTACATTGAGAAACACCGGAGATAAGCCTTTGGTGATACAGGATGTGGTTACTTCTTGCGGCTGTACTTCCGTATCTTATTCTCCGGAGCCTGTGCTTCTTGGTAGGGATATAGCTTTGGAAGTGACTTACAAGGCCGAGCATCCTGAACATTTCAACAAGACCATAACCGTGTATTGCAATGCCGTATCTTCTCCCATAATATTGAAGATTAGCGGAAATGCAAAGTAAATAGCTGTCAATGAAGGAGGACAAACAACTATCAAAGTGGCTGAACAGAATTACAGATATGTTATTTTATTTATGTCTGGTTATTGTGATATTGATGGTATTGCAGGTATTTGTTGTGACTTCATTTAAAATACCTTCGGATTCCATGCAGCCTTCTCTGTTTCCCGGTGACTGCATACTTGTGGACAAGTGTTCGGGCGGTGCACGTTTGTTCAATGTCTTTGACGCCGTAGATCGGAAAGAGGTGGACATACACCGTGTGCCGGGCTGGAGGAAATTCAGACGGAATGATGTGCTTGTGTTCAATTTCCCTTATCAGCCGCAGCGTTGGGATAGCGTCGCTTTTGATGTGATGAAATATTACGTGAAGCGTTGTGTGGCAGTTCCGGGTGACACGCTGGAGATAAGGAAAGGATATTATAAAGTTTCCGGATACGATGAGGGGGTAGGTTGTCTGTCTGCCCAAAAGGATATTGCACTGTTGCCGGACAGTGGTGTCACAGGTATGGTGATGAATACTTTTCCTTGGAACCAACGATTGGGATGGACAGTGAAAGAGTTTGGCCCGCTACCTGTTCCTGCCAAGGGACAGATAGTAAAGATGGATAGCTTGGCATGGCTGCTATACAGGCAGTTGGTAGGTTGGGAACAGAAAAGTCGGTTGCGGATAGACGGAACAGGAAATGTGTTGCTGAATGACAGTGTGATACATGAATATCGTTTTCGTGAGAACTATTATTTCGTGGCGGGTGACAAGGCGGGGAATTCACAAGACTCCCGCTATTGGGGGCTGTTGCCCGAATCCTTCATCGTGGGGCGTGCATGGATGGTTTGGAAATCGGTGGAACCGGAAAGTGGAAAAGTAAGATGGAAACGGGTATTTAAACATATATTATAAATTAAATTATTTTGAATTATGAAAAGTCTGTTTCTGTTGTTGATATTTTGTACCTTTTGGGCCTGTCGTCCGGTAAGTGAAGAGAAGGACTCTTTTAAAGAAATAGAGAAAATTGTGATAAATCCTCAAGTAATTGATAATCAGTTGGACTTATCAGAGATCCTTAGTGATTCATTGGATGTAATTGCTTTGGAAACAAGGGATGAATGCTTGATTTCCGAAATAGATCATCTTGAATATTATAAAGATATGATATTTGTATCTGATAGAGTAAATAAGAAAATTTTGGTGTTCACCTCCAACGGGAGATATCTGAAAAGCATTGGCAAACAGGGAGCAGCCCCCGGTGAATATGTCTCTTTGGGTGATTTCTCTTTCAAAGGAGATTCGGTTGTTGTTCAGGATAGATATAAAAAAAACTATATTATATATGATTTATACAGCACTTCATATCGTGAAGTGCCTTACAATGTTTTTCATTGGGAAATGATTTCTTTTGGAGATTGCATGTCGTTGGTTTCCAATAATATCGAATCATCGTATGGTAATTATAATCTTTTTGAATTCAATCTTAATACTGCCAAGATATTGGGCAAGAAACTTCCTTTCAAAGAGAAAGATACTGAAAAATCCACTTTTGGCTTAAAGAGATATGCAAGCAAATGTGATGATGAAGCCATGCTTATCTATCCTTTGAATGATACTATTTATACTGTAAAGAAAGATGAAATTTTCCCTTCTTATGTAATATCTTTTACAGAAAGAAATTTACCCGAAAAATTGAATGTGGATAAGAATCAGTTGTATAGATATGTTCATGAAAATAAGTTTTTGAAGGGGTGGGAATATATGCAGAATTCTCGAAAATATTTGTTAGGATATTATATAGATGATGGTTTTAAATATTTTATTTTTAATAAGCAGAATCTAAAGGTCAATGTAGGCAAGTGGCTGGTAATAGGATTTCTTGGAAATATGTCTTTCTATAATTTCTGTACGACATCTGATAACACTCTTTATACATTCTTGAATGCGGATATTTTGTTATCCAATTGGATCTCTATAAGGAAAAATTGTAAAAATGATTATTATAGAGATAAGATGGATAGAGTAGCGGAAGGATTGAATGATGATTCAAATCCAGTACTGTTTAGATGGCACTTTAAAGATGTGACAGAATGAGAAAGAAGGAATACATTATTATTTTTGTACTTATTTCAGTTCTTATGTTCTGTAATGTTTATACATACTTACAATGTAAGAAGGCGCATAAAATTCAGACATTTTTATATCGACTGAATGAGGAATCGGGCAGACAGATCGGCTATTTAAACGGAATGAAAGAATGTCGAATTACTGAATTGTTTTTAAATGGCAAGATAATTCCAACTAATATGGTGGTTATGGATATGGAGAAGCATAAGTTGAATTTGCCGGATGTGATTAAAAATAACATGCTGATTCTACGTTATTCTGAAATGCATTGTAATGTTTGTATAGATAGCATTATTGCAAGATTAAATGCTTACAAGGACTTGATAGGGCTAAATAATATAATTTTGCTGACTACTTCTAAAAGTTCTAATTATATTAGACAATTTAAGAAAATGAATAAAGTTTCTTTTGAAATCTATAATATGGATAGGATGGCAGATTCTATTTTTGTTGATATAGGAATGCCATATTTGTTTATTTATACTTCGAATGATAAGAGAATAAATAATATGTTTATACCTCAAAAGGAAGATTCGAAGTTAACAGATGAATATTTGCGCTCTATCTTGATAAAGTATTATACGAAATAGTTTGCAAATTGAATAGTAGTACCAAGGAAACGGGTATTTAAACATATATTATGAGAATACAGAAATTTATAGGAATCCTTTCTGTCGTTATTTGCTTCGTGGCTTGCCATGCCGACCGTAGGATGGAGCAGGTGCTTGAACTTTCGGGAGACAACAGGGCGGAGTTGCAGAAGGTGCTTGACCATTATAAGGGGGATTCTCTGAAATACGAGGCTGCCTGCTTCTTGATAGAGAACATGCCGGGCGCTTTCGGTGCTGATCCTGCCGTGGTTAGTACATGCGCTCCTTTTTATGAACAATATGACTCTTTGTTGCAGGTGCATGGCTACGACTCCTTGCTGCGTGCAGGCTCTTACAGCCGTTTCCGCGAGTGGGGGGATGCAGTGGATAGCTTATGGCAGAATTTTGAAGGTCGGCATGCGGTCGTGAGGTATGGAACTCGCAGAATGGACTTGCTTACAGTCAGTGCCGACCATTTGATAGCGGAGATAGACTTGGCTTTCGAGGCATGGCGTGAGAATGTCTATACCCGTGATTGCTCTTTCGATGACTTCTGCGAATATATACTGCCTTACCGCAGAAAAAACGGGCTGGTGATAGACAGCATGCGCCGGGTTTTTCATGACAGGCATAAGGGGCAGTTTTTTACCCACTCCGGCAATGATATGATAGATGAGATGGATTCTTTGCTGTATAGGTATCGTCATATCACCCATTCCAATTTCTATGGTACTCGTATTCCTGTCCTGACTGCGGGCTCGTACGAGAAACTTCGGCATGGGCTGTGCGAACAGCGCTGCTGGTACAATTCGCTTCTGCTTTCTTCTTTGGGGATGACCGTAGCTATCGACTATGTGCCGGTGTGGGGCAATCGTAACAGTTCTCACACCTGGAACGTACTGGTTATGAATGGAAAGTCATACGCTTTTGAATCTTACTGGGACACTGACCGCTGGAAGTATAAACGGATATACAACAACAGGGACAATGATGAGTATTGGGGACGTTTTCGTTTGCCCAAAGTCTATCGGCACACCTTCCGCCGATATCCGGAAGGCCCTTTGGCCGACCGGGATGTGCCCGGAGAGGATATTCCCGAATTCTTCAGGAATGTGCGTCGCAAAGATGTGTCTCATGAGTATTTTGATACAGTAAACGTATCGGTCAGGCTTGACCCTGTTCCCGAAGGCACGCGTTATGCCTATCTTTGTGTGGTGGATTATGGCGAATGGAAACCGGTGCAGTGGGGAAGGATAGAGAAGGGGAAAGTCGTTTTTCCTGGTATGGGCAAAGGGGTAGTGTATATGCCCATGTATTGCAAGGGAGGAATAATGCAAGTGGCGGGGAATCCGTTTTGGCTGAAGCCCGATGGCAGCATGCGCCCATTGATGCCCGACGGGAAGAAGCAGAGTATAGCGGTATGCCGTCCTGACGGCGCCAGTGTATATGCCTATCTGGATAACTGGAAAAAGGACTATGCAGACGTGGCGGGAACAATGCTTGAAGGATGGCGTGAGAATGACAGTTTCAGACGCAGAATTTGCGTGTTTCCCACTGATCTGGAAAATGGCTCGAAGTGGGTGGCTGTAAATGGTGGACGTGAAGTGCGCTATGTAAGGATGAAGCTTCCTTATGGCAGGGTGGCTTTGGGACGCTTGGAGTTTTATCGGGATACAGAGGATGGCGGTACGGCTAAGGTACAAGGTGTGCGGGTGATGGGGGCTTTACCGGAGAATAGGGAGGGAGAAAAGCCGGATTATCTGTTAGATGGTGTGTCTGCTACCGGCTACAAGAATGAGATATCTTGTGGGTATATAGATTTTGATTTGGGACGTGACTGTCTGCTTGCGGCTGTCCGTTTCTGTCCTTATTTGGAAACGGATTACAGGGATGACCGGGAATATGAATTGTGCTTTTGGCAGGATGGCTGGCGGATGTTAGGAAGGCACAAGGGGCCGGGAGTGTTGCGGATGGATGGTGTGCCGTGCAATGCTTTGCTGCTGGTGCGTCATCCCCGTGGAATGGAAATAAAGGGACGTCCGTTTATTTATGAAGATGGGGAGGTGATTTGGTTGTGAAAAAGACATCGGTTAAAATAGAGGATATATCATGAAGATTGATTACTTGAAATATGGCATGGATACACTGGTGTTTGGCGTTACATTAGGTATGCTTTCTCTTGTTTGTGTGACCGATTCTGCACTTTTGCCGGGTGAAGCCGTAGGGCGGTGGGTGTGGTTTGATAAGGCTGCTTTGGCGGCTGTTGTCTGTATTTCGGCATCATTGCTGTTGCCCACGAGAGGTAAGCTCTTGTCTTTTTCTTCGGCAGTCTCTTTTTCATTGATGATTCTCGGTGGTGTTGAGGCGATTTTAGGAATACGCCAGCTTTACGGCTTTGCTGCTTCCAATCATTCACTTTTTGCCTTGACAGGCAGTTTTTTCAATCCGGGCCCTTATTCGGGATATCTGGCAATGGCACTTCCCGTCTGTCTGCACCGATGGATGCTGACCGATGGGAAAAGATGGGAACGTATGTTTTCCGGTGGCGTGATGGTGCTTATTCTTTGCGTGTTGCCTGCAGGTATGAGCCGTTCGGCCTGGTTGGCGGCAGGAGCCTCTTGTTTGTGGGTGTATGCCTGCCATGCCGGGTGGTGGAAACATTTGCAGAGGATGTGGAGGCTCAGTAGGAAACGTCTGGTTGTGGTTGCGGTGGTGGCGATGGGAATCATGGTGCTCGCTGGTGTCTTGCTGTTTACTTTGAAACCCGACTCGGCACGTGGGAGGTTGTTCATGTGGAAGATGTCTTGTCGGGCTGTTGCTGAAAGACCTGTGGCGGGGCATGGCGTCGGAAGTTTTGCCACGGCATACGGCAATGCGCAAGAAGCTTATTTTGCGGCGGGTGACTATGAGGCATGGGAAGAGCATGTTGCGGGAAGTCCGGAGTATGCCTTTAATGAATACTTGCAGATGGCGGTGGAAATAGGAATTCCTTTAAGTATTTGTGTATTGGCGGGTATAGGAATTTGCCTGTATATCGGCATGCTGAAAAAACGTTTCGGGATCTGTGGGGCTATTTTCTCTTTGATGATATTCTCTTTCTTTTCTTATCCGTTGCAACTTCCGGCATTTGTCGTCATGCTTGGTGCGTTACTGCCGGCATGTGTCTTGGGAAACAGTCGCTTGGAGTGGATATGTTTGGCTGTGTTGACGGGAGCAGCCGGTGGCTTTCGTTTGGACAGAGACTTGAAAACGGAGCATGCCTGCAAGGAGTGGATGAATGCAAGAGTGCTGTACAATGCGGGGGCGTATGAAGCTGCCGAGCGAAGTTACAAAGGCCTTTATCCTTTGCTGAAGGACCGGGCTGCTTTCTTGTTTGAGTATGGTCACGGATTGCATAAGTTGCGGAAGTTTGAAGCTTCCAACCGCATCCTGAAGGAAGCCATGAGGTGGAGTTGCGACCCGATGATTCTGAACGTCATAGGAAAGAACTGCCAATTGGCGGGTGAGTATTCGTTGGCGGAAGATTGGTTTATCCGTTCCACCCACCGTTTGCCGGGACGTATTTATCCTTATTATCTGTTGGCGAAACTTTATGCGGAACCGGACTTCCGGCAACCGGAAAAGTTGGAGGCTATGAAACGGATTGTTTTGACGAAACGACCCAAAGTGGATTCTTCGGCAATCCGGCAGATGAGGGAAGAAGTGAAAAGGATAGAAATATTTACGAATTTTTAGTAAATTAACAATGCGGATTGGTTTAAAGGTGAATATTTCCGTTTATTTGTAATCATATTATGAATACCGAAGATTTTGTTAATCAATAAATATAGATATGAAGACACTGAATTGTCGATACTTGCTGTATATTACTGTTGCTTTGTTGGCAGCATGTTCCGGTACTAAGAAAGAAGATGGCGCCGAGGAAGGAGTGACTACCGCATTGCCGGGTGATAACAATGAAGTGACCGTGCAGGTGCTGAAACGGCAACCTTTTGATCATGAGTTGGTGAGTAACGGAAAGATAACGGCCGGCGGGCAGGCTGACTTGCGCTTTGAAACGGCAGGGGTCATCGCTCATGTTTATGTAAAGAACGGTGATCGTGTGCATAAAGGGCAGAAGTTGGCAGAACTGGATAAATTTCGTCTGACCAACAAGACGGCACAAGCTAAGGATGCTCTGGAAAAAGCGAAGCTTGAATTGCAGGATGTATTGATAGGGCAGGGATATCCGGCAGGTGAACACCCTGAAGTACCTGCAGACATCATGAAATTGGCAAGGGTAAAGAGTGGTTATGATCAGAGCCTTTCCCAATATGAACTTGCCAAATATGAAGAAGAACACGCCACTCTGACTGCACCTTTCGATGGGGTGGTAGCTAATCTGTTTTCCAAGCCCTACAATGTGGCGAGTACTTCTGAAGCATTCTGTACTATTGTTGGTACACAGGGCATGGAGACTGACTTTACGGTTTTGGAAAGTGAGCTCCCGTTGATAAAGGATGGAGATAAAGTAGTGGTAACTCCTTATTCGGATGCTGCTTCCGGGTATGAAGGGCGTATCACGCAGATCAATCCTTTGGTTGATGATAAAGGTATGGTTAAGGTGAAAGCTGCGGTTAATGGAAAAGGAAAGTTGTTTAGCGGTATGAATGTACGGATAAATGTGCATCGTTCTCTTGGAGAGCAGCTTGTGATACCGAAAAGTGCTGTTGTGTTGCGTTCGGGAAAGCAGGTGGTGTTTACTTTGAAGGATGGCAAGGCGCATTGGAATTATGTACATACCGGGTTGGAGAATGCCGAAAGCTACAGCTTGATAGATACTTCGGGGGAATGCTTGGAAGAAGGGGATACGGTCATTGTGACAGGAAATGTGAATCTGGCGGATGAAGCACCGGTTAAGATTAATAAATAAGAGATGGTAAAGTTTCTGATACAACGGCCAATCGCCGTACTGATGGCATTTACGGCATGCTTCATTGTCGGTATGGTGACTTATTTCACCTTGCCTGTTTCCTTGTTGCCCGACATAGCTATTCCGGAAATTACAGTGCAGGTTTCGGCTCAGAACACTTCGGCGCGTGAACTGGAAAATACGATTGTGAAACCGCTGAGGCAGCAGCTTATTCAGGTGGCAAAGCTGAAGGATATGAACAGTGAGACGAGAGACGGTGCTGGCATTATCCGTTTGAGCTTTGACTATGGAACCAATACGGATCTTGCTTTCATTGAGGTGAACGAAAAGATAGATGCTGCCATGAATTATCTTCCCAAGGATGCCAATCGTCCCAAAGTGGTGAAGGCAAGTGCGACGGATATTCCTGTTTTCTATCTGAACCTGACCCTGAAAAGTGACAGTGCCTATGGTAAAACTGACGAACGGGCTTTTCTGGATCTGTGTGAGTTTGCGGAGAATGTCATCAAACGGCGCATTGAACAACTGACGGAGGTGGCAATGGTTGATGTGACCGGACTTCTGGAGCGTCAGTTGCAGATTGTTCCCGATCCGGACAAACTGGCTGTGTTGGGACTTTCCATTGAAGATATAGAAACTGCTCTGGCACAGAATAATGTAGAACCGGGCAGTATGACTGTGCGCGATGGTTATTACGAATATAATATAAAGTTCTCTACCCTGCTGCGCACTGAGACGGATGTGGAGAACATTCTTCTGAGAAAGGAAGGACGTATTATCCGTTTGGGGGATTTCTGTAAGGTAGGCATTGTTCCCGTCAGGGAAAAGGGAGTGTCTATGAGTAATGGAAAACGGGCGGTTACTTTGGCTGTCATCAAGCAGGCAGACGAAAATATGGATGATATGAAGGATGCCATCAGTCAGACTATGGACTATTTCAGGAAGGTATATCCGGATGTCGATTTCAGTATCAGCCGTAATCAGACGGAGCTGCTGGATTATACGATTTCCAATTTGCAGCAAAATCTTTCATTGGGATTCCTCTTTATCTGCATTGTGGCGGTTCTCTTTTTGGGAGATGTGAAATCTCCTTTCATCATCGGGCTGAGCATGGTGGTGTCTATTGTGATCTGTTTTCTCTTTTTCTATCTTTTCAAGATGTCGCTCAACATCATTTCCTTGTCCGGCTTGATTTTGGCGCTGGGCATGATGATTGACAGCAGTATCATTGTAACGGAGAATATCTCCCAATATCGTGAGCGTGGATATTCGCTGAGGCGTGCTTGCGTGTCCGGAACCAGTGAGGTTATCACTCCTATGCTTAGTTCCTCGCTTACTACGGTTGCCGTATTCGTACCGTTGATTTTTATGAGTGGCATTGCGGGGGCATTGTTCTATGATCAGGCTTTTGCCGTGACGGTGGGTTTGCTTATATCCTATTTTACCGGCATTATGCTGTTGCCGGTACTCTATATGCTGGTCTATCGCACGGGTATGCGCGGAAAGTCGTGGTTCTCCCGTATTCGCATCAATAATCCTTTGAAGGAACATACACTGGACCGCTTTTATGATGCGGGTGTTGATTGGGTATTTGCCCATAAGACGTTCAGTGTGCTTTTCTGCATTGTCTCCGTACCTCTTTGCGTGTTTCTTTTCTATTTTATTGGCAAGGAACGTATGCCGGAGATAGATCAGAATGAGTTGATAGCCCGTGTGGAATGGAATGAAAATATCCATGTGGATGAGAATCGCCATCGGGTAAACGCTTTATTCGGAGAAATGAAAACCGGAACTGTTGAACAGACGGCGGCTGTAGGCCAGCAGGATTATTTATTGAACCGTGAACAGGCTCTGTCTTCTTCGGAAGCGGAGTTATACTTCAAGACTGCCACTCCTGCGGAAATTTCTTCTTTGCAGCAAAAGGTATATCAGAGGTTGAAAGCGGAATATCCGTTGGCGGTTGTCTCTTTTTCTCCGCCCGAAACAGTGTTTGAGAAACTGTTTGTGACGGGGGAAGCAGATGTTGTTGCCGAACTCTATGCCCGCAATAAGGAAAAAGCGCCGGTTGCCGCAGAGTTGAGGGATTTGGAGGATCGGTTCTCTGAACTGACAGGCATAACTCCCACCGGAGTTGCTTTTGAGAACCAGTTGAACATTTGTATTCAGCAAGAGGAGCTTTTGTTGTACAATGTTTCGTATGATGAGCTGTATAGGGTGTTGAAGACCGCTTTTAAAGAAAACAGTGTGGCGATGCTGCACTCTTACCAGCAATATTTGCCTATCAGCATTGTGGGAGAGGAAAAGACGGTAAATGATGTGTTGCAACAAACGCTGATACAGACGCGGCCCGACAAGAATGGAGAGGTGGAGTATGTTCCGTTGCGGAACCTTGTGAAAGTAGGTCCGGCGGAGGATTTGAAAACGATTTCCGCAGGGCGCAACGGGGAGTATATACCTTTCCGCTTTTATGATGTGGGCGATGCTTTTCCTCTGATGGAAGATGTGAAGCAGGCGGTGGATGAAACCGGAGATTGGGATACGGCTTTTTCCGGAAGCTTTTTCTCCAATCGCAGGATGCTGGATGAACTGGTGGTGATTCTGTTCATCTCGGTTTTGCTGATGTATTTTATCTTAGCTGCGCAGTTCGAGAGCTTCGTGCAGCCATTGATCGTTTTGCTGGAGATACCGATAGATGTTGCTTTCGCTTTGCTTCTGCTGTGGATTTGCGGACATACGTTGAATTTGATGTCCGCCATCGGTCTCATTGTGACCTGCGGCATCATCATCAACGACTCCATTCTGAAGCTGGATGCCATCAATGAATTGAGGAAAGATGGGATGCCGTTGCTGGAAGCCATTCATGAGGCTGGACGCAGAAGGCTGCGCCCTATTATAATGACGTCGCTGACTACGATTTTTGCCATGGTTCCGTTGCTGTTCTCTTTTGATATGGGGTCGGAATTGCAGAAACCGCTTTCCATAGCCATGATTGGAGCGATGTTTATAGGTACATTGGTCAGTTTGTTCATTATACCGTTGATATATTGGTTTATATACAGGCGTGCTGCGGATAGATGAGTCTCCGCGTTGCGCACAAGAAAATAAATGATTATGAAAAAGATTGCTTTTGCACTATTTGTGGGTCTGAACATAATGTCGGCTTATGCTCAACAACGCATTACGCTCGACTTGCAGCAAACCATTGCATTGGCCAATGACAGTTCTTTGGAGGCTTTCCGTACCAAGAACATGTATTTGTCCGGTTATTGGGAATATCGCACCTTTAAAGCTAACCGTTTGCCCAGTCTGACTTTGAATATGACTCCGGCGCAGTATAACCGTGATATCACCAAACGTTACGATTCCGAACAGGACTTGGATGTTTACCGCAGCCAGCAGTCTTTTTATGCATACGGCAATCTTGCCGTTCGGCAAAACTTTGACCTGACGGGAGGTACTTTCTATCTGGATACTGAACTTGGGTATATGCGGAGCTTCGGAAGCAATAAATATACTCAATTTACCAGTGTACCGGTGCGGTTGGGGTATTCGCAGAGCCTGGTGGGGTATAATGCTTTTCGTTGGGAGCGCAAAATAGAGCCGCTGAAGTATGAGAAGGTGAAGAAAGAGTATATCTATAATGCCGAAAAAGTATCTGAAACAGCCACCACCTATTTCTTTGCCTTGGCTATGGCACAGGCAGAATATGACCTCGCAAAAGAAAATGCCGTTTCTACCGATACGCTGTATCGTATCGGCATGCAGAGGCTGAAG
Source organism: Bacteroides helcogenes P 36-108 (assembly GCF_000186225.1). Lineage (NCBI taxonomy): Bacteria > Pseudomonadati > Bacteroidota > Bacteroidia > Bacteroidales > Bacteroidaceae > Bacteroides > Bacteroides helcogenes. The sequence continues at coordinate 1,716,964 of NC_014933.1, forward strand.
ATTGCCGCCATCAGCCGTGCGGACTTACTGACGCTGAAACTGGATGTGGTCAATGCCCGCAATACGTTGCAGAACGCGACCAGTGCATTGAAGCGTGCCATGTTCTCCTTGGCTTCCTTCCTGAATCTGGAAAAGAACACGGAGATCAGAGCCGTACTTCCGGGAAGTCCTCAGACATTGACTATTTCGGTAGATGAGGCTTTGGCTGCCGCACAAGCCAATAATCCTGACTTTTTAGGGCTCCGCCAGAATATCCTGGAAGCGGAGCAGAGTGTGGACAAAACCAAGAAAGAATCTCGTTTCAATGCCAGCATCAATGCCAGCATCGGCTTTAACCAGGTGGCGGAGAAACTTGGTGAAGCTTACAAGAATCCCATGCAGCAGGAAATGGTATCGGTCAGTGTTTCCATTCCTTTGATAGACTGGGGGGTGCGTAAAGGTAAGTACAATATGGCAAGAAATAATCTGAATGTGGTGAAGACTTCTGCCCGCCAGAGTGAAATCAGCATTGAGGAAGAGGTGATTATGACCGTGGCCGATTTCAATGTACAGCAAGATTTGGTGGCAAGTGCCGAAGAAGCCCTCGACTTGTCTGTTTTGGCATATAATGAAACCCGCCAGCGCTTTATAATAGGCAAGGCGGATGTCAATAGCCTGACGCTTGCATTGAACCGCCAGCAGGAAGCGCAGCGCAATTATATCTCCGCTTTGCAGAATTATTGGCAAAACTATTACAAAATACGGAAACTGACATTGCACGACTTTGCATCGGGCTTCTCGCTTTCTGATAAATTTGATTACGATAAATGAAATCTGCCTCTTCCTTCACCGTCATCGTGACGTTTGTCTGTCTTGCTTTGGTAGGTATGGCATTGATACCGCTATTGCCTGTCAAGTTGAATCCGTCACGCAGCCTGCCGGGATTTACTGTGGTATTCAGGATGCCGGGTACGTCATCTCGTGTGGTAGAGATGGAGGTAACCAGCAAGCTGGAATCCATGTTGGCACGCATCCGGGGGGTGAAGAAGCTGAATTCTACTTCCGGAAACGGTTTTGGCAATATCACTGTGGAGCTGGACAAGCATGCAGATGTGGATGCCGTGCGTTTCGAGGCTTCTACCGTTGTCCGCCAGACATGGGCGCAGTTGCCGGATGGGGTCAGCTATCCCGTCATCCGGATGAAAGTGCCCGATGAGAACGCGTCCCGCCCATTCATGTCTTTTACTTTGAATGCACCTTCTACGCCGATATTGATTCAGCAGTATGCGGAGGAATATATCAAGCCCCGTCTGGCATGTTTGCCGGGCATTTACAAGATAGAACTGAGTGGAGCCACTCCTATGGAATGGAGATTGGAGTATGACAGCGAACAGTTGCGTCTGTTGGGCGTTACTTTGTCGGACATTCAAGCGGCAGTGCAGCGTCATTACCGGAAGGAGTTTCTGGGTACTCACAATGTGGATACCGGCAAAGGAGGAGAGCAATGGATACGGCTTGCTTTAGTGCCGGAAGCGGATAACGGTAGTTTTGATCCTTCTGCCATTCCGGTGACGGCTGCCGATGGAAAAGTGTTGTATCTGGATGAATTGGTAACCGTCACCCGTGTAGAGGAGGAGCCTCAGGGCTATTATCGCATCAACGGGCTGAATTCCATATACCTTTCCATTACTGCGGAAGAAACTGCCAATCAGTTGAAACTCAGCCGCGAGGTAATGGACGAGATGAAGAATATTGAAGAAGTGCTTCCTGCCGGTTATGAAGTGCATACCAGTTATGATGCTACTGAATATATCCGCGAAGAACTTGACAAGATTTACTTTCGTACAGGATTGACTGTGCTCATTTTGCTGGCATTTGTCTGGCTCATCACCCGTAAGCTGAAATATCTTTTCCTGATTGTCACGAGCCTTGCGGTGAATATTGCGGTGGCATTGATCTTTTATTATTTTTTCGGGCTGGAAATGCAACTCTACTCTTTGGCCGGCATTACGGTATCATTGAATCTGGTGATAGACAGTACGATTGTCATGACCGACCATATTCTGCACCGTCGAAACCTGAAAGCTTTCATGTCGGTGCTGGCGGCAACCCTGACTACGATGGGAGCGTTGGCCATCATCTTCTTTCTGGACGAAAAGATTCGGCTCAACTTGCAGGATTTCGCGGCAGTTGTAATCATCAACCTGGCTGTTTCATTGATGGTGGCATTGTTCTTTGTACCTGCCATGATAGAGAAAGTAGGATTGGCGAAGCGCACCGTGAGAAAGACACGGAAGAAACGCGGTTTCACTCTGTTCGGAAGGGCACGGGCATTCAGAACGGGCTTGAACCGTTTTGTCAGGCGTTTTCCTGTTTATTTCACCCGGTTTTATTCCCTGCTCATCCGTTTCCTCTGTCGTTGGCGCTGGGCTGTATGTCTGCTATTGCTTTTCGGCTTCGGACTGCCCGTTTTCCTGTTGCCCCAAAAGCTGGAAGGCGAGGGGAAATGGGAAGCTTTTTATAATAAGATATTCGGCTCTCCCGTTTACAAGGAGTCCGTGAAGCCTGTTGTTGACAAAGCCTTGGGTGGTTCTCTGCGCCTTTTTGTACAGAAGGTCTATGAAGGCAGCTACTTTACCCGCAACGAAGAAGTGGTGCTTTCCGCCTACGCCAATCTGCCAAACGGGAGCACTCTTGAGCAGATGAATACACTGATAAAGCGCATGGAAGCTTACCTGAGCGAGTTTAAAGAAATCAAGCAATTTCATGCTTCCATCTACAGCCCCCGTCGTGCCAGCATCAATGTTTACTTCAAGAAGGAATATCAGTACAGTGGTTTCCCCTATACCTTGAAGGCCAATATGATTAGTAAGGCATTGGTCTTGGGGGGAGGCAGTTGGGGAATTTATGGCTTGCAGGATCAGGGATTCAGCAACGATGTACGCGAGAATGCAGGTTCCTATCGCATCAAGATGTATGGCTATAATTACGATGAGCTTTACGAATGGGCGGAGAAACTGAAGGCGCAGTTGCTTACTCACCGCCGTATCAAGGAAGTGCTCATCAATTCGGAATTCTCATGGTGGAAGGATGATTATCAGGAATTCTACTTTAACCTTGATAAAGAGCGCATGGCACAGGAGGATGTTGACGCGAGAGTGTTGTTTGCCGCCGTGCAGCCTATTTTCGGTAAGAATATGGAGGTGGGATCGGTGTTGACGGGGGAAGGAACGGAGAAAATCAAACTGTCTTCCCGGCAGTCGCAGGATTATGATGTGTGGGCTATGCAATTTTTCCCCTACGGTGTGGATGCCGACAAACATTATAAGCTTTCCGAACTGGCTGCGGTGGAAAAAGGCCAAATGCCGCAGGAGGTGGCCAAGGAGAGCCAGCAATACCGCCTTTGCCTGCAATATGAGTATATAGGTTCTAATGAGATGGGACGCAAGATACAGAAGCGTGACCTGGAGGAGTTCAGCAAGATGCTTCCGATGGGCTATACCGTAGAGTCGGACAACGATGCGTGGGGATGGAACAAGAAAGATAACAAGCAATACCTGCTGCTGTTGGTGGTGATTGCCATTATCTTTTTCACGACCAGCATTCTGTTCAATTCTTTGAGGCAGCCGCTTGCCATTATTTTCGTGATTCCGGTTTCTTACATAGGGGTGTTTCTCACATTCTACTGGTTCCACCTGAATTTCGACCAGGGAGGTTTTGCTTCGTTTGTCCTGCTGTGTGGTATTACGGTCAATGCCAGCATCTATATACTGAACGAGTACAACAGCATCCGCCGCCGCTATCGGTGTCTTTCTGCACTCCGCGCCTATACCAAAGCATGGAATTCAAAGGTCATCCCCATCTTTCTGACTGTGGTTTCTACTATTCTGGGCTTTATCCCGTTTATGATAGGTACGGAGAAGGAAGCTTTCTGGTTTCCGTTGGCAGCAGGAACCATAGGAGGACTGGTGATGTCCGTCATCGGCATTTTCTTCTTCCTGCCGGTATTTGTGCTGAAGAAGAAGGATTTGCGGTGATGAATGCTGCCGGTTCTTTTGATTTTATCCTTCGTCCAGCCAACCTTTTCCCTGGCGTACTATTTCTGTTTCTCCGTTGGTACAGTCCACTATGGTGGAGCCTTCAGTACCGCCGATGCCGCCATCGATTATTAAATCTACGGTATTGCCGAATTTTTCATTGATCAGTTCCGGATCGGTGGCGTACTCTATATCTTCGCTGTCGTCGTAGGGCAGTGTGGTGGTCATGATGGGAGCATCCAGCAAACGGGCTATTTCCCGGATAATTGAACTGTCGGGCATGCGGATGCCGACCTCCTTGCGGTTGCGGAAAATCTTGGGCAGACGTGTGGTTCCGTTCAGAATAAAGGTGAAAGCGCCGGGCAGGTTGCGCTTCATCAGTTTGAAGGTGTTGTTATCCACTTTGGCATATTCGCTGATACTGCTCAGGTCGTAGCAGATGATGGAAAGATTGTTTTTCTTCGGGTCTATGTCTTTCAGTTGGCAGATACGTTCGATGGCACGCTCTTTCAGGGCGTGACAGCCGATGGCATACATGGTATCTGTGGGATAAATAATGATTCCCCCATCGTTCAGCAGATTGATGATTTGTTGCAGGTCGGCGGGATTGTTGTTCTTTTCATAAAGTTTCAGAAGCATGGCAGAATGGAGTTTTGTATATGAATATGATACAAAAGTAGATAATCGCATTAACTAATAAGCAATCGAATAAGAATTTAACAAATAAAAAGAGTAGTTTTGTATTTCCTAATAATCTAAATCAATGAGTAACATGAAAAGATTCCTCGTATTAGCTTGTGTATGGCTATTCACTGATATGCTTTATTCTAACGAATTGGATGGCAGGTTTCTATTGCTTCCTCAACCACAGTCCGTAGAACTTACTTCGGGGAAGGGAATCGACTATCTGAAATTGTCTTACATACAGCCATTGAATGATGCTCCTGTGCCCGTATTAGGGGAAATGCTTGACAGGCTTCCACGCAGTCCACGGGCCGGAAAACCGATTCGGCTTCAACTGACCGATAAAGACACTCCTGCATCTTCTGAAGGGTATATTCTGAAGATTGATGATAATGGAGTTCAAATTTCATCTAAAGCCGTAACGGGTCTGTTTTACGGTTGCCAAACTTTGGAGCAGTTGATGGAAGATGCCAGAGATTTTAAGGCACTTATTCCATCCATGAAGATTACTGACTATCCGGCTATTTCCTATCGTGCCGTACACTTTGATTCCAAACATCATCTGAACCGCATGGAATATTATTATCGGGAGATAGATAAACTTGCCCGTTATAAAATTAATGCCGTCATCTGGGAACTGGAAGATAAACTCCGATATACAAGGCGTCCGGAAATAGCCGCTTCCAATGCCATCAGCAAACAAGAAATGCAGGCTTTGTGCCGCTATGCCAGAGAGAGAAATGTGGAGATAAGTCCGTTGGTTCAAGGATTGGGACATGCCGGATTTATATTGAAGCATCATTGGGAATTACGTGAGAATCCTGACAGTGATTGGGAATTTTGTCCGTCCGATCCCCGCACATATGAACTGCAATTCGACCTTTACCGGGATGCCATTGAAGCAATGCCATACGGCAGATATTTGCATGTGGGAGGAGATGAAATTACCGCCATAGGTATAGACGAACGTTGTAAAGCAACGGGAAAGACACCTTTTGAGCTGCAAATGATCTGGCTGAGAAAAGTGTGCGACTTTGCTACGGCTCATGGCCGTATTCCCATCTTTTGGGATGATATGCCTTTGAAGTATGGCGGTGTATGGAACTTGGTAAACGGTAATGAATCTGCCGAAGAAGTTGCGGCAAAATGGAACAATGAGAAGCTTGATGAAGGAATAGGCCTCTTTCCTAAAGAGTGCATATATATGAGATGGAATTATAGGGACGCGACTAAACCGGGACATCAACGCATCTTGCAATGGTATCATGACAAGGGGCTGAAGGTGATGGGAGCCACTTCCGTTGCCTTTGGTGATTCTCCTTTTATGCCTCGTGACAGCTCTTTGGCAAGCAATATTAAGGGATTCAACGTATTGGTGGCCCGAAATCAGCTAAAAGGAATTCTGGCTACTACATGGGATGACGGGTCACCTCATTCTGAAACCGTATGGCGCGGCTACATTGCGCAAGGGGAGTATGGCTGGAATCCGACGGCGCGTTCTGTGGAAGCATTTAAAACAGCTCATGCCCAACGGGAATTCGGCTTTCGCCCGGAAGACAAACGTATGGCTTTTGTGGATGACATGGAGCAGGAAGCGTTTTTCTTTGATGCGGCATTGGTGAGTGCAGGAAGGCGCAACCCGGCATGGGGAACAACAAAATTCACTTTGATTACGCTGCCGGATAAAAATGCTCCCGGACAATGGAGTCGTGCCTATCAGCAAAAGATAGCACAAGCGGAAATGGAAGCAAAACGATATGATGTGATTTGTAAAGGAATAGAAGCGGCCAAGCAGCATGCTTTGCGCAATCGCTATACATTGGAGGTGTATGAGCAGACCAATCATCTGCTCAACTTTCCTGTACGCTTGATACTGGCACTTCATGCCTATGACATCGCTGCAGATGAAAACAGTAGGAAAGTGGCTTTGCGGCGTATCGGTGAGGTCTGTGAATATTTTCGAACCATGAGGATGAATCTGGAAGATGTTTATTCCAGAACCCGATTCATGCAGCAACCGGATGGCTATATTACCGACCAGAACCATTCCAATCATCTTGCTGCTAAGACAAGCAATAGCGACTGGTGGTATTATTATGAAATACCGATGGTGAAAAAGACAAAAGTATGGTTGGAATCATTGATTAACAAATAAGAAACAGAATCCGGATCAAAGCAGAAAGGAGTGACTCTTTACTTTGCAGGTCGCTTTTTGCGGAGTTCTTCTGCCAGTCTCCATTGCAAGGCGGCTTCCATATCTTTTCCGGCTTGCATGAGGGCGTCGCCGAAAAGTTCGTGTGCACCGGCATGTTCGGGCTTCAGGGTGGTGGCTTTGTCTGAATCGGTGATGGCTCCTTCGATATTCCCAAGTTTGAGGCGGATTTTCCCTCGGTTATAGACAGCCTTGAATTCGGCAGGGCGGAGACGAACGGCATGGTTGAGGCATTCTTCTGCTTCTATATGTCGTTCTTCGTTGAAAAGAGTGATCCCTTTCCGCACCCACGCATCGACATATTCGGGATAGAGTTCCAGTGCCTTGTCGTAATTGGCAAGGGCGGCACGGGCATCGTGAGCTTGTGTGATGCATTCATTTCCCATCAACAGATATTCACGGGCATAGTCTTGCAACCGTTTCCGCCAGCTTTCCATTTCTTCTTTCAGGCGGAGATTGTCTTGCTTCAGCCGGTTGATGATGTTCAGTTTCCGGCGGATGAGGCGCTGTATGACGGGCTTTTCAATGTCATACCGCGAATGGATGGCCTTGAAGAATTCGTCGAGGAATACATCAAATTGTCCTTCATCGAAGGCTTTGGCGGCAGCTACATATTGCACATCGGCCTGTGCCTGCTTCAAAGCGCGGTCTATGGCTTGCCGGTTGTTGAAGCGTTCGGCGAAGCTGACAATTTCCGGACGGACGAAAACATCGGCACGGCTGACGGGCTTTTTTAGCTGGATGCCTTCCAAGGAGGTGCAGCGGCTGAGGGCAACGTATGCCTGTCCGCCGGCAAACACACCGCCTGTAAAGTCGATGACTGCACGGCTGAAGGTCAGACCCTGGCTTTTATGTATGGTGATGGCCCATGCCAGACGTATGGGGTATTGGGTAAAAGTGCCGAGTTCTTCTTCTTCAATCTGTTTCTTTTCTTCATTGTACTTGTAGCGGATGTTGCGCCACGAATCCTTTTTGACGTCGCATTCTTTGCCGTCATCCGTAATGACGTAGAGAGTTTCCTGAATTGCGTCGAAGCCGCTGACGATTCCTATGGTTCCGTTTACCCATCGGCGTTCAAAGTCGTTTTTGATGAAAATGATCTGTGCACCCGGTTTCAGTACAAGCTCCTTGGAAGTGGGAAGGCTGCTTTCGGGAAAATCACCCGCTATCTCGCCGCAGAAAGTCATGGGATCACCGGGAAGTTCTGCCAGTTTCTTGTCGTTGATATAGTCCACATTGTCACGGCGGGTGGCAAGAGTGATGTACATGTCGGCTTCGGATTGTTCTATCTGCGTGCCGTAACGGGTGTTGAGCAATTGCAAATCGGGCGATCCCACGGTATTGTTGCGGATACGGTCCAAAACACCGACAAATACTTTGTCCGTCTGGCGGTAAACTTTCTGCAATTCGATGGAGACAAGGTCTATCTGTCCGAAGACTCTTGCGGAGAAAAAGTAAGGGGTGGGGTAGAAGCGGTTCAATATCTCCCGTTCATCGCCTTTTACAACGGGCTCCAACTGGAATACATCGCCTACCAGCAGTATCTGTTTGCCTCCGAAGGGCTCGCGCAGGTTTCTGGAATAGACACGGAGAAGGCGGTCAACAGCATCGATGATATCGGCGCGCACCATGGAAATCTCGTCGATTATGACCAGTTCCAGTTCTTCGAGCAATTTGCGGTGGGGCTTGGTATATTTAAAGAATTCGTGGATGCGCCCCCGTTGCAAGCTGAAATTAGGATCGTCCGGCAGCAAGGGGTAAAACGGTAGTTTGAAAAAGCTGTGCATGGTACTGCCTCCCGCATTGATGGCGGCTATTCCGGTGGGAGCGAGAACTACATGCTTTTTTTTGGTATGTTCACAGATGTATCGCAGGAAGGTGGATTTGCCCGTACCGGCCTTTCCCGTCAGGAAAACGGACTGGCGGGTGTACTGGATGAGGCTCAAGGCATCTTGGAACTCTTTGTTCTGGGTATCGGGGCTGAAGGACATTGTCTTGGATTGTTGAGGGTCTGTTGTCAATAGCCTATTATCCCGAAGTGTTTCAGTGCATTGGCTATCCCGTTATCATCTACCGACGTGGTGATGTAGTCGGCGCTTGCTTTTACATCCGCATTGGCGTTGTCCATGGCTATGCCGATACCGGCGTGGCGAAGCATGCTGATGTCGTTGCCGCCGTCGCCGAAAGCCATCGTCTCCTCCCGGCGAATGTTGAAGTGGCGGATGATCTCATCGATGCCCCGTTGCTTGGTGCAGCCTTTGGCGGTAATGTCGGCAAAGGCCGGATGCCAGCGGCCTATTTCGCTGTGGGGGATGGAAGCGGCGATATCCTGTTCTTCTTCTTTGGTGATGAAAGGAGTCAGTTGGTAAATGGGGCTTTTCCGAATCATCTCTTCGACCGGACGGGCGGGAAGTGGAGTGGTTACCTTAAGGTGTTCATGGAAAATGCGGTGTATCCGTTCATCGGGTTGGCAGGCGCATATTTCATTTTCGCTGGCGGCTATGCAGGGAATATTCCTTTGGGTGCAATAGGCTGTCAGCGTTTTCACGTCCGAAGTGGGGATGGCATTCTTGTATATTACCTCATCTCCCACAAAGCAATAGGCTCCGTTCATGGTGACGTATCCGTCAATCAGTCCGCACTGTTGCAGCACTCCAATGTTGGTGATGAGGACTTTGGCTCGTCCTGTTGAGATGAATATGTAGATGCCTTTGGCTTTGGCGGCAGCCAGTGCTTCGATGGTGGAAGCGGGTATCTCGTGTGTCTTGAAACTGACTAAAGTGCCGTCAATATCGAAGAAGAGGGCTTTTATCATGAAGGTTTCTTTATTTGCTTGAGTGCAAATGTACGAAATATCTTCCTTTTGGAATAGGAGGATTCTTTGTTTAGATGCTTAAAAGTGCTTTGCAATCTTAATATTACTTAAAGAACTATGTGTTTATTGCTCTTCCTCTTGCTTCTTTCATTGATTAATAGATATATTTGTGATATTAAAATGATATTAATTTAATGTATGTCTTATGGAAGCGAAAGAATTGGATTTCAATGGTTTTAAGATGAATGGCTTTTTTGCCTTGTTCTTGCATTTGATCGTGCTTAGTGCGGTAATCGTCTTCGGATTTGTAGCCGGCGTCGACAGTGAATTTTTCAGTGTGCCACTTATGCTGTTGTCGATGGTTCTCTGTGTACTTTGGCTTGTAATGTATGCGGGATATATGCAGCTTGAACCGAACGAGGCGCGTGCAATGGTATTTTTTGGCAAGTATAAGGGAACGTTTAAAGAAACGGGTTTCTTTTGGGTGAATCCGTTTCTTGACAAGAAAAAGCTTTCACTCCGTGCGCGCAACCTTGATGTGGAGCCTATCAAGGTGAACGACAAAATAGGCAATCCCATCCTGATAGGCTTGGTGCTTGTGTGGAAACTGAAAGATACTTATAAGGCCATGTTCGAGATTGATTCGCAGACGATGGCGGCATCTGCATCCGGAGGTCAGGGCAATTCCAATCAGGTGAACATAGGCAATGCAGTGGCAGGCCGGATGAATGCTTTCGAGAATTTTGTGAAAATACAGAGTGATGCGGCTCTCCGTCAGGTGGCCGGACAATATGCCTATGACGACAATGAGGCGGATGCCGAGGAACTGACCCTCCGTTCGGGAGGCGAGGAAATCAACGAACAACTGGAGCAGAAACTGAACGAACGTCTGGCGATGGCAGGCATGGAAGTAGTGGAAGCGCGCATCAACTATCTGGCCTATGCGCCCGAGATTGCTGCGGTGATGCTGCGCCGCCAGCAGGCATCGGCCATTATTACTGCCCGCGAGAAGATTGTGGAAGGTGCGGTGTCTATGGTGAAAATGGCACTCCATAAGCTTTCTGAAGAAGAAGTTGTGGAATTGGACGAAGACAAGAAAGCTGCCATGGTCAGCAATCTGCTGGTGGTGCTTTGCGCCGATGAGGCTGCGCAGCCGGTAGTCAATGCAGGAACGTTGAATCATTAATAGGGTGTAGGATGGTATTTGCAGGTTATATACAGCGATGGGCTTTTTTTATCGGTCTTTTATTGGGAAATATTTATGCCGCTTTTGCACAAGATATTCCTGTGCGTACCCATGAGCAAAGGATTTATGACTTTTTTGCGGCCAACCAGGGTGACAGTATCTTCAATGAACTGAGCCCGGAGGCACAGGTGAAGATAAGCAGGATGATGTGCCGCGATCTGCTGCCTCAGGTAGAGAAGCAATTTGGCAAGCTACAGTCGGCGGGTGAATGGCGGCAAGATTCGTTGCCGGGCATTCTGCTTAAATATCGTGATTTGAAGTTTGAACGTTATCAGCTCCGGTTGCAATTAACCTTCGGTGCAAAGGGTATGCTTGAGGGGCTTTGGATGAAACCGGTTCCGGAGCCTGTTACAGCGCAGCCGATAACTTATGATAAGGAGAAAATGGAGGAACGGGATGTTGTGGTAGAAACCGACGGCGTCAGATTGCCGGGGACATTGACTTTGCCCAAGGCTGGAACGGTGGCCGGAGGTCACAGAGTTCCATGCATTGTTTTGGTACATGGTTCCGGCCCTCACGACCGTGACGAAACGGTTGGTCCGAACAAACCTTTCCGTGACCTTGCTTACAGACTGGTGGAGCATGGTGTGGCTGTTCTCCGTTATGAAAAGCGTACCAAGGTCTATGGTGATGCTTGTGTGCCGCTGGGGCGTGAGCTGGATTTTGACGTAGAAACGGTGGATGACGCTCTCTCTGCCGTGGCTTTGGCGAGAACCTTTCCGGAGATTGCACCCGACAGTGTTTATGTATTAGGGCATAGTCAGGGAGGACTTCTGGCTCCTCGCATAGCCGAACGTTCGGAAGGGTTGGCAGGCATTGTCATTTTGGCCGGTCCGGCTCGCCCGCTTGCGGATGTTGTGATGGAGCAGCTTGACTATCTGTCATCGTTGCCCGGCACTCCTGCGGATGCGGCAACTCAGATGGAAGAAATAAAAAGGCAGTATGCCAACATGAAGAAATTAGGTACGGATGCTTTTGATGAGGATATTCCGCTACCACTGGGATTTTCAAAGTCATACATTGCGTTTGAAAAGAACTACAAGCCTGTGGAGGTGGCCGTTAAACTGAAGCTGCCCATTCTTGTTCTTCAGGGTGAACGTGATTATCAAGTGACTATGGAGGACTTCGGCCTGTGGCGTCTCGGCTTGCTGCATTGCAGAAATGCCTTCTTCAAGTCTTATCCCAAACTGAATCATCTGCTGCAGGAAGGCAGTGGCAAGGCTACTCCGTTTGAGTATAACCAGGCATCACCCGTTCCCGCCTATGTGCCGGACGATATAGCCTCTTTCATCAGAGGAAACCTGAGATAAGCTGAATACTAACTTTTTTTTAATATTGAATAAAGTGGCTAAAAAAGAAACTTCAACCAAGAGCTTTGTCCTGCGTGTGGATGCTGCGACGATGGATGCCATTGAAAAGTGGGCAGCCGATGAGTTTCGCAGCACCAACGGGCAGCTTCAGTGGATTATCTCTGAAGCTTTGCGGAAGAGTGGACGGATGAAGAAAGCGAAAGATACATAATTAAATAATCTGCATATCATGAGAATTGTAAAATTTGGCTCCTATTCGGGATCTTCTTATCCCAATCTGCGTTTCCATCCCTCGTTGCCCGACCGCGTTTTGGAAGGTGCGGTCTCATTGCTGTTGCTTGCGGTTTTGGGAACCACCTTTTATTTTCACTTCAAGATACATTGGGTCGGGGTAGAGCCTTCATTCGGATGGATGATGGCAGGCGCTTCATTCTTCACAACTTTATTGTTGGGAGTATCGGCTTATCTTCCCATGCGCTGTTACAGTTTCCCGTTTCGCCTGACCGACCGCAACGCAGGCGTACAGTGTATGTTGGCAGTGCGTACTGTACGGGTAATGAATATCCTCCTGAATGGGGTACTTTTGTCCTGTTTGCTGTCCGTAGCCGATGTAGGTTTTTCCAAGCTGCCAGTATCCGTTTGTGGCGTTCTGCTGGCTCTTACATTTATTGTGTATTACGTACTGGCATACAAATACCGGTGACAGTTTTCCTCGTTCTTCCTCTCTGGCTGCTCTGCCTTGTGATTTATGTCTTTACCTGATTGTTGTGATTCTCAAAGCAGGAATACCTACTTATGATTAGTCTTTCTTGTCTTATACTCTTTTTTAGGTATTGTTCGCCTTTTTAACTACTTCTACCTTTGCCTCAACAAAATTTAAGGTAAAAGATGGAAAAATTAACAAGCTTGTGTGCTTTGTGCTTCTTGCTTTCCGCCAATGCTTTACAGGCTAACGAGCCGGAGAAAGTAACCTCGGTGGAGGAGAGTACGGAAACCACAGTAAAGAAAGAGAAAAAGGAGAAAACGGCAACAGACTACGATGATTACTCCAAATTTCGCGTCGGCGGATACGGAGAAATGGTGGCAAAGTTCATGGATTATGGCATTAATAGGTATGCAGGAACACTTTACGGCAACTCCAAAGATAATCGTAATACGATATCCATTCCCCGTTTTGTGATAGCCTTTGATTATAAATTCAATGCCAAGTGGATATTAGGTGCTGAGATTGAGTTTGAATCAGGAGGTGTCGGCATTGAAACAGAGCTTGAAAACTCCGAGAACGGGGAGTATGAGACGGAAATGGAGAAAGGCGGCGAAGTGGCTTTGGAACAATTCCACATCACGCGTTTGATACATCCGGCGTTCAATGTTCGTGCCGGTCACATCATTGTTCCCATGGGCTTGACGAATGCCCATCATGAACCCATCAACTTCTTCGGAACTTCCCGCCCTGAAGGTGAAACAACTATTATTCCTTCTACTTGGCATGAGACAGGTCTGGAAATCTTCGGCTCTTTCGGACAACGGTACGCACGCTTTGATTATCAGGCTATGGTAGTGTCCGGGCTTAATGCGGATGGCTTTGGCAGGGATGCTTGGGTGGCCGACGGCAAGCAAGGACTCTTTGAAGCGGATAACTTCACTTCACCCGCTTATGTGGCGCGTCTGGACTACAAAGGCGTTCCGGGTTTGCGTGTAGGTGCGTCCATCTATTATTGTGCGGATGCCGGAGCCAATGCCGACAAACCTTATAAGTATTCAAATGTAGGGAAAGTGCCGGTCACCATTTGGTCTGCCGACGCACAGTTCAAGAACAAGTACGTCACCGCCCGCGCCAATATCATCTCAGGTACGATGGAACATGCGGCGGGTGTCAGTGGCGTCAATATGTCCAACTCTTCCAACTATCATCAGGGAGCGATGCGCAAGGTGGCCAAAGAAGCTCTTTGCTATGGCGCAGAGGCCGGATTGAATCTTGCTTCCGTATTCAGAAGTGTTCCCAAGTTCCCGGTAGTCTATCCTTATGCAAGGTATGAATATTACAATCCGCAGGAAGCGGGCGCGGAAGGTCAGACAATGGATGTGCGTTGTCAGGTAAGCAAGTGGACGGCTGGGCTTAATTGGTTTGCATTGCCCAATTTGGTAGTGAAGGCCGACTATACCACCCGTCAGATAGGTACGAAGAAAGTCTTTGGAAGTACGCAGTATAACAGCGAGAACGAGTTTGCCATCGGCATTGCTTATGTCGGGTGGTTCTTTAAGAAATAGGTATAAATCAACTAAAAACAAAAAGGATATGAAAAAGAATTTTTTGAAGGTAGTGGGCTGTATGTTCGCGTTCGTAGTAGGGATGGCATCATGCAGTGATGACAAGGGTACTGACAACAGTGGCAGTGCGCCGGAAGAAGCGTTCTCCTGCATTGAACAGATTTTGGACGGCTGTATGGATATTGCCAATGAAGTAGGTGAAACCAAAATAGGTGAGCCGGTGAGCAAGTGGGCTACGGACCAGACAGCGGCTCTTTATTCCGTGGAGTCTTGGTACAGTTGGCACTCACGTGAGGATTACAGCAACAATATTTATTCCATCCGCAATGCTTATTATGGAACATTGGACGGTACGGTAGGAACCAATTCCCTGGCGAATTTGATTGCCAAAAATAATGCCTCATTGGATACGCAGGTAAGAAACGCCATCTCTGACGCAGTGGATGCCATTTTGGCTATTAAGTCTCCTTTCAGAAACAATATCAACAGCACTGAAGCAAGAACAGCCATGACTGCTTGCGCTGATTTGAATGACGTTTTGAAAGATTTGAAAGGCTATATCGAAAGAACAGCGGCTGTCAATACCAATGCCGTGCTCGACCCGATTATTGTTTCTTATGTGGATGTGGTTGTATTGCCTACTTATAATAGTTTGAAAGAGAAGAACGCCGCTCTTTATACAGCCGCTCAGAAATTCAATAGCACTCCGAGCAATGCCAACTTTGAAGCTGTTTGTGAGGCTTGGTTGGAAGCTCGCCAACCGTGGGAAACAAGCGAGGCTTTCCTCTTTGGTCCGGTAGATGCTTTGGGACTTGACCCGAACATGGACAGTTGGCCTTTAGACCAGAGTGCCATTGTCAATATCCTGAATTCAGGAAATTATGACGATTTGAACTGGAGCGACGGGGATAATAATGACAAAGTGGAAGCGGCACAGTCGGTACGCGGTTTCCATACATTGGAGTTCTTGGCTTTCAGAAACGGAGTGGCACGTACTTTGACTGATGTGGCAGACTCGAGCAATAGTGCAGACTTGGTATATACCTCTGCCAATGCTGCCAGTTGGGGTAACTACATGGTGCAAGTAGCTTATCTCTTGAAGTCCGATGCGGAAACTCTTTATAACAGTTGGAGTGTAAGCTATGAGGGTGGAGAAAGCTATGCGGCTAAATTCAAAAAGCATGTTGTTCAGTAAACCATCGCTTGGTATAATAAATGGAAGTGGAGGTGGATTTTTCCGTCTCTGCTTCTTTGTATGTCTATATAAATCGTTTTTAAGAACAGTTTAGAATGAATCGTTTGATAAAATATCTATTTGTAGCCTCTTGCCTGCCTCTGTTGTCGGCTTGCAAGGAAGAGGGGATTGATGTGGAGGATATATACATACCTTCCGGCTATGCTTTGTCGGCTGGCACATCGACTATCTTCACCCGTTCTTCTTTTGCGTATGATACCGATGCCGATTGGGTGAGTGGAGTGTATGGCACACGCTTTAATCAGGGGGATAAACTGTACGACGATGTGCGTACCAGCAGCAATGCCACCGGTGGCGGTCTCGGTCCTGTATATGCCGGTTATTCTTGCGGCAGTTGCCACCGCAATGCAGGACGCACCAAGCCGACCCTTTGGAGTGAGGGTGGCTCGGGAAGTTATGGCTTCTCGTCCATGCTGGTCTATATCAGCCGCAAGAACGGGGCATTCTTTCAGGATTACGGGCGTGTGCTCCACGACCAGGCTATTTATGGTGTAAAGCCCGAAGGTAAACTGAAAGTGGAATATGTATCCCGGCAATTCAGTTTCCCCGACGGAGAGACGTATGAATTGTGCAAGCCCGAATATACCATCACCGAGTGGTATGCGGACAGCATCAAGCCCGAAGACATGTTCTGCACCGTGCGCATCCCTTTGCGTCACGTAGGCATGGGGCAGATGATGGCGCTTGACCCCACGGAGATAGAGGCGCTTGCCGCCAAGAGCAATTACCCGGAGTATGGCATCAGCGGACGTTGCAACTACATCACGGAAAGAGGGGTGAGAAGTTTGGGCTTGTCGGGAAACAAGGCACAACATGCCGACTTGACGGTGGAACTGGGCTTCTCCAGCGATATGGGTGTAACCAACAGCCGTTATCCCGAAGAAATCTGTGAAGGACAGGCGCAAGTCAACCAAGGCAGTATGATGGGACTTTCGTATGCACAATTGGACATTTCGACGGCGGACATGGAGAATGTGGACCTCTACATGCAGAGTTTGGGAGTACCGGCACGGCGCAACGTCAATGACGCACAAGTGATAAAAGGTGAGCAGAAGTTCTACGAAGCCAAGTGCCACTTGTGCCACGTCACCACGCTGCATACCAAGGCACGCGGCACTACTTTGCTGAACGGCACGCAGTTGCCGTGGCTTGGCGGACAGACCATCCATCCTTATTCGGATTATCTGCTGCACGACATGGGCTCTGAAATCATGGGAGTAGGGCTGAATGATAACTATGTAAGTGGTCTGGCGCGCGGCAACGAATGGCGTACCACTCCGCTTTGGGGCATCGGCTTGCAAGAAACGGTGAACGGACATACCTACTTTCTGCACGACGGACGTGCCCGCAACCTGACCGAAGCAATCATGTGGCACGGAGGTGAGGGGGAAGCTTCCAAGAACCTTTTCAAGAACATGAGCAAGGAAGACAGGGCGGCACTGCTTGCTTTCCTGAATTCACTGTAACAACAACAACATTTTATACAAAACTAAAGAGAAGATATGAAGAAATTAATAATTTTGAGTGTGCTTGCCATGATAATGCCGTTAGCAGTCATGGCACAGCACGAGGAGGATAGTGAGAACGGTGTGGTTTCGCTTGCCGGACGTGAGGGATTTACCATCGAAACCAAGAAGGGTGACTTTGTATTCAAACCCTATCTGTTGGTGCAGACTTGCGCCAACTTCAATTGGTATGATGATGAAGGCTTGGACAAGGCATACAATCAGGACAATATAGCCAATTCGGGCTTCTCCATCCCTTATGCCGTACTCGGATTTACGGGTAAGGCTTTCGGTAAGGTTTCTTTCAACCTTTCCATGAATGCGGCCGCCAGTGGTGGCGCGTTGCTTCAGCAGGCGTGGTTCGACGTGCAGTTGAGCAAGAGTCTGGCACTCCGTGCGGGTAAGTTCAAGACACCTTTCTCCCATGCTTATCTCACCACGCTGGGCGAAACGTTGCTGCCGCAGTTGCCGCTTTCGCTGACTTCCTCGGTCATTCTGCCTTATTCATTGAACGCTGTAACGCCGAATATCGGTACGGGCTTTGACCTCGGTGTGGAAATACACGGGTTGGTGGCCGACAAGTTCGGCTATGAAGTGGGCTTGTTCAACGGTACGGGCGCATCTGTCAACACCGCCACCAAGACCATGAGTGATGACTGGCACATCCCTTCCTTGCTTTATTCCGGGCGTTTGACCTATATGCCCAAAGGCGTGATGCCCTCCACGCAAGGCAATCCCAACCGCTTGCATGAAGACAAGATACTTTTCGGCCTTTCAGGGTCCATCAACGTGGAGAGCGAGAACGAGAGTACCAATGATACCCGCGTGGGCGTGGAGTTTGCCATGATGAAGAACAAACTCTATCTGGCAGCCGAGGCTTACTATATGAATGTCGATTTTACCAAACGTCAGAAGATTAGTGACTCCTATAACTACATCGGCGGTTATGTGCAGGGTGGTTACTTTGTGGCTCCGCGTTTGCAGGCGGCTTTGCGCTATGACTTGTTCAACCGTAACGGAACGGGGGATGACGGTTTCCTGAACATGCCGGCGGTAGGTGTGAACTACTTCTTCAAGGGTTGCAACCTGAAACTGCAAGCTATGTACCAGTATGTGGCCCGCAGCGGACATGATACGCAGCTCGACCGTGATAATGATAACTTGGGATTGGCTACACACAGTGCCACCGTCATGTTGCAATATACTTTCTAAGAAACAAGTGTAGGAAAGAAAGGAAGAAAGATATGAAGAAATTAATTCTTATACTTGCTTTGTTGGTCACGATGTTTGCTTCTTGCGATGACGGAAGAATTTATGAGAAAACCGTTGTTGTTCCGGAAGAAGGTTTCACGTTAAAATTGACCGGAAACATCAGTGGTATCAGCAATTGGCCGGATAAGTATAGCGTGGTGATTGCGGGTTTCGGTGAAAATAGTGAATATGCAATTATTTCAAAGATAATCCCGGCTCCCTCTGTTGATGGTGGATCGGTGCAAGTCACCCTGTCAGGAATAGGTGATGATGTGACTACATTGGAACTTTGTGTCCTCAACCGTTTGAGGAAGCGCATCGTCTCTTACAAAACGTTGAATGACTTGACGGCTGATGCCGATACCATCTACATGGATGCGAGTACGGTGGATGTAGGTATGTATAGTACCATTCAGAACAAAGTGTTTAATGAAAATTGTGTAGGTTGCCACGGAAGAAGTAACTTTGCAGCGAAAAATTTATTCTTGACTGATGGAAAGAGTTACGATGCTTTGGTGAACCGGGCTTCCAATGTGGATACAGAAAAGTTGCTGGTTAGTCCGGGTAGTGCGCAAGAAAGTTTTTTGCACTTTGTACTGAATAGAAACGGAGATACCCAGCATGACCATGCGGATATTCTCTCTACCAAGACATCGCTGCTGACTCTGATTGATGACTGGATAGATGGTGGGGCAAAACAATAGAACTTTAATAGAAGATTGATTATGAACAACAATAGACAACAGTCGTACCGATCAAATAACACTATTGCCGAAATCTCTAAATATGAAGCAGATGGCGGTGTGTCCGAGTATCACGTAATGATACACTCCACCCATCCCGAAGCTACTTACGAGGAGCAATTGAAAGCGGTGGTGGATGCCTATTACCAACTGCGTGAGACGCAGTTGCACGGTGCTGTGGCTGTATTCAAACGCTATTTTCTAAGCGATGCTGCCAATCAGGCGGAACTGTTGCAGGCATTGACGGCGGAAACGACGGACTGTGCGCTCTCCATTGTGGAACAGCCACCGTTGAACGGAACAAAGATAGCGCTGTGGGCGTATCTGCAAACGAATGTGCAGACGCAGGTCTTGCATAACGGGCTTTTTGAGGTGAAGCACGGCAGTTACCGCCATTTGTGGGGAGGCGGAGCTTTCAACCGTGCCGCCAATTCGGAGTATCAGACGCGCTTGCTGCTCAACGACTACGTGATGCAACTCATGGAGCAGGGATGTAAGTTGGCTGACAACTGCATACGTACCTGGTTCTTCGTGCAGAACGTGGATGTGAACTATGCCGGAGTGGTGAAAGCGCGCAACGAGGTGTTTGTCACGCAGAATCTGACAGAGAAGACGCACTACATTGCCAGTACGGGCATCGGTGGCCGCCATGCCGACCCCAAGGTGGCGGTACAGATGGACACTTATGCCGTGGATGGCCTGAAGCCCGGACAAATCCATTATCTTTATGCGCCTGCCTATTTGAACCCTACGTATGAGTACGGTGTCAGTTTTGAGCGCGGTACTTATGTGGACTATGGTGACCGCCGCCAAGTATTTATCTCCGGCACGGCGAGCATCAACAACAAAGGTGAGGTGATGTATCCGGGCAATATCCGTAAGCAGACAGAGCGTATGTGGGAGAATGTGGAGGCGTTGCTGAAGGAAGCCGGCTGCACATTTTACGACATCGGGCAGATGATTGTGTATCTGCGTGATGTGGCGGACTATGCGGTGGTGAAAGCCATGTTCGATGAGCGTTTCCCCCATACGCCGAAGGTCTTCTTGTATGCGCCGGTCTGTCGTCCGGGCTGGCTGATAGAGATGGAGTGCATGGGGGTGAAGGCGCTTGAGAACAAAGAATTTGCTTCGTTTTAAAAATAAAGAACCTGTTACATTGAAACGATTTATCATCATAATATACGTCTGCCTCGCCTGTCTGCTTGCCATAGCCACATTTATGGAGCAGGCGCACGGGACGGACTTTGTGGAAAAGCACGTTTATCATACTTCCTGGTTTTGTTGTTTGTGGGGAGCTTTGGCTGCCATGACGGTTGTTGCCCTTGTCAGGCAACGGCTGTGGCGGCGTCTCCCGACGTTGTTGTTGCATGGCTCCTTCCTTGTGATTTTGGCGGGAGCCATGACTACGTTTCTTTGCGGCAGCAAAGGATACGTGCATCTCACGGTGGGCAGTGAGGTGAACAAGTATGTGGAGCAGGACGGCGGACGTATGTGTGATTTGCCGTTTACCCTGCGTTTAGACAGTTTCAGAGTGGAGTATTATCCGGGTACGGATGCACCGGCCGATTATGTCAGCTATATCCATGATGCAGTACCTGTATCTATGAATCATATTCTGTATCGCGAAGGTTTCCGCTTCTATCAGTCTTCATTTGACGAAGATATGCAAGGCAGTTGGCTGACGGTGAATTATGATCCTTGGGGAACGGGAATCACTTATACCGGATATGTTTTGTTGGGTGCTTCCATGCTTTGGATGCTCTTTAGCCGGAGAGGGGAATTTCGCAGGTTGCTCAGGCATCCGCTGCTGAAGAAGGGAGGAATGTTTGTATTGCTGCTTTGTCTGGCCGCTACGATGCAGGCGCAGAAAAGGAGTCTCCCGGCACTGGCGCGCGGTCAGGCGGACAGCCTTGCCTCCCGGCAGGTGATTTATCAGGACCGCGTGGTTCCTTTCAATACCCTTGCGCGTGATTTTGTGCTGAAGCTTACCGGAGCATCTTCTTATGCAGGGATGACGCCCGAACAGGTGGTTGGCGGGTGGCTTTTACGTCCGGAAGTGTGGCAGAACGAACCGATGATTTATATAAAGAGTGCCGAACTTCGTGCTAAGCTTCATCTGCCGACGCCGTACGCACGTCTTGCTGATTTGTTTGACGGGCAGAAGTATCGTTTGCAGGAGTTCTGGAAGGGGACGCCGGATCTTCATCGGAAAATGACTCCTTTGGAAAAGGCTGTTGCGGAGGCGGATGAAAAAGTGGGGCTGATATTGATGCTCCAAAACGGCACGCTGATCCGTCCTTTGCCTCAAGACGGAAGCGTAAAGCCACTCTCCGGCTTCCAGGTGCATGCCGAGCTGCTGTACAACCGCATTCCTTTCAGCCGGTTGCTGTTCATGTTCAACCTTGTGGTCGGTCTGTTGTCATTCTTTTATCTGTTGTATTGCGGTTTGCGCCGTTCGGCCGGTGGGGTGGGGGAAGCTTCTTTGTCTTTCTTTTTTCCGGTCAATGTCTCTCTCTCCATAGCCCTGTATGGAGCTTTTCTCTTTCAGCTTTTCGGCTATTCTTTGCGATGGTATATCGGTGGGCGCATTCCGTTGAGCAATGGTTATGAGACGATGCACTTCCTGTCGTTGTGCACGCTGTTTCTGGCGTGTCTGCTCCGCAGGCGCTTTCCGTTCACGTTGCCTTTCGGCTTTTTGCTGTCAGGTTTTGCTTTGCTGGTGGCCTATCTGGGGCAGATGAATCCTCAGATCACCCCCTTGATGCCGGTACTTGTTTCGCCGTGGCTCAGCATGCATGTGTCGTTGATAATGATGTCATACGCACTGTTTGCTTTTATGTTGCTTAACGGAATACTGGCTTTGTGCCTCCGCCCTTCTGCAAGGATGCTGATGCTGCTCAGCCGCCTTCTGCTCTATCCTGCCGTGTTCTTTTTGGGAGCCGGCATTTTTATGGGTGCGATATGGGCCAACATCTCATGGGGGCGTTACTGGGCATGGGATCCGAAAGAGGTGTGGGCGCTGGTCACGTTCATGGTCTATGGAATGGCGTTTCATGTGCAAAGTCTGCGCATCTTCCGCAAGCCGCTATTCTTCCATGTCTTTATGATTGCTGCCTTTCTCACGGTTCTGATGACTTATTTTGGAGTGAATTATGTATTGGGTGGCATGCACAGTTATGCCAATTCCTGACTTTCTTGGTGGTTTTACCTATTTATGATGACAGACTTTTCCCATTATACCTAATTTGAGCGATTGCAGCATATCTGCCGATGCCGTATCTTTGCAACATCAGATTTGAATGAATTAGTTAGTCATAATTACGTAACCACTTTTATGAAAATAAAAGATTCCCCGCTTTCCGATGTGATATCGTGAAGCGGGGATTTTGTGTATGTGAGGTGCTTGCCTGAACATTGCTTGCAAGGCTTTTCCGCATTGCTTGCAAAGTTCTGTACATTAGGCGTTAAAGTTCCAAAGAATAAGGGTGAAACTCTGTTCGCAGTGCGCGAACGGACAAACGCAGCGCGCGGATACATATTCGCAATGTGCAAATACTTATCCGCGCGCCGTGAATATAGGAGCCGGAGGCTATAATGTATCTTTTATGTCACTTAGCTCTACCAATTTGTTCACGATGGCATAGATTGTAAGTCCTGCGGGAGAATGTATCTGCAACTTGCGTGCGATGTTGCGCCGGTGCGTGATGACGGTATGGATGGAGAGATACAACTTGTCTGCAATGGCCTTGTTGGTCATTCCCTTCACTACGCAGGTGATGATTTCCCTTTCACGCTGGCTGAGGCATTCTTGCTCATTGTCCTTTTCTTCCTCTTCTTCCTCTGTGTGCAGCAAATGGTTTATTTTGGAGGTGATACTGTCCACATCGTCACAGATGGCAAAGTTCTCGTCATATTCTTTCAGGGTATTGTTGTCTATGACGGAACATACCAATGCGATGTATCTAATGCCGGATTTTTTGTTTTCCGCCTTGAAAGCGCTTAAATCAAACCATCCGCCAAAAGTCGGATTTACGATGATAATGTCAGCCGGATGCATGTGGATGTAATTCTGCAACGACTCCGGCGAAGAGACTTCAATGGGGTGTGCATTCAGGTTCGGGATGCGCTTCAGCACAGCCGTGAGCCCGCTGCGGATAATGACCGAAGTTTCTGCGACGACAATCTTCAAGGAAGTATTATTGTTCATTTTTCAGTGTCCTTTCTATTTGGGCTACGGCAGGAACAAACATGTAATCTTCTACCTGGCAGTGAGTGGCGAGGTCTTGTTCGCAATTGAAGATGTCGAACAGGACGGCATTCAGCAGATTGTTGTTTTCTTTTTCAGGGTAGTATTTGATGATGATACTTTTCAGTTCCGTAAGCTTAGTCTCTATCTGGTTGTGCTTGCTGGCAAAAGTGGCGATATTGTAATCCTCGGACAGACGGCCTTGCAACAGTTGTTCCACGTAGGTAAATACGGCTCTGTTTTCATATTCCATGTGGCGGCGCACTTCCTTGGCATATTCGTCGAAGAATTTCAGTATGAGGAAGGCTACGTCGTTGCTGTTTGAGCAGTCGATGGCTTCAATCAGCTTGCGGCGTATGGCCGGCAGGTTGAATTCAAGGAAATATACGTGGGCGCTTTTCAGATATTCCATCAGGGCGGGGATGGAGAAATCGCTTTCATGCCCGTTGTAGGAATACTGTTCTTCACTGATGAAGTTGGCCACTGCGAGGAAGGTGGAACAGTCCACCCCCTGTGCCTGGCAGACGTCCTTCACACTTTTGTCTCCGAACCCCAACGACAATCCGAAGCGGCTCATCACCATCAGTAGGGAGTAATTGTCGCAGATGAGGTCACTCATCTTGTCTGTGGCACGGTACTTATGTTGTTCATTCATTGTGGATTATTGCTTTAAATTCTCTAATTCGGGTGCAAAGTAAGGGCTTTTTGTCGAGATGTGCAATCCCTATTTATAGGTATTCTTTCTCTCCCTCGTATGCCTTGGCCAATAGGGAGTGTATAACTAAACTAAAAGCTTTAGTTCTATTTAACGATAAATATTAGTTTATGAACTATTTTATTTAGTTATTTGTGGCAAAATAAAGAGAAAATTATGAAAAGGTTGACTGCAAAAGAAGAAGAACTCATGAACTTTTTCTGGAAAAAAGGCCCGTTGTTTGTAAAGGAGATACTGCCGTTCTATGAGGAGCCGAGGCCGCACTTCAATACACTTTCCACTATTGTCAGAGGTTTGGAGGAGAAGGGATTCCTGAGCCATAATACCTATGGAAATACTTATCAGTATTATGCCGTGGTGAGCGAGGAGGCTTTTCGCAAGCGGACGCTGAAGAACGTGATCAGCAAGTATTTCAATAACTCATATCTCAGTGCGGTGTCGTCATTGGTCAAAGAAGAAGACATATCGCTGGAGGAGTTGAAACAACTGATACAGGAAGTGGAAAAAGAACATTTAAGTGACAGACAGATACGATAATGAAACGAATCTTATTTCTCTTGATCATGCTGTGCAGCCTGTCGGCGTTGGATTTTGCACAGATTCCTGACGGGATGCCCCTTAAGATAGAAGCCCAAACAAACGCAACTCCGAAACCTGCAAAGGATATGGTTATAGTCAACGGTGTTTTCTTCTCCGAGATGCCGCCCCGTATCAAGTATGAGGTGCTTGATGTCCATCTTTATAAAGACAAAGACGGACATAGCATACCTTTTTATTACTGGGATGGCACGCTTCAGGAAGAAGATATGAAGTATGCTTTGCCTGCCGATGAGGTGGAAGGCGCGGAGGAACTGCTGGCGATATATCGCAATCCCGATATAAAGAAAATCAGAATGCAGGAACAAAAGCCTAAAGAACTTCTGCTGAAGGTGGGTGACAGTTTGGGAGATTTCAGCGTACAAGATGCGTCGGGCCGGCAGTGGACACAGAGGGAAACTTTGGGAAAGCCGTTGGTGCTGAACTTCTGGTACACAGGTTGCGGTCCCTGCATTATGGAAATGCCCGAACTGAGTACATGGCTGGATATTTGTCCTGACGCGAATTATTTTGCCGTTACTTGGAACACAGCCGACCAGATCAGGAAAATAGTAGCCAACAAGCGTTTCCTTTTTACGCAGATAGTCGGTGATGAAGTGCTTTGGAAGCGTATGGGAGTGGAACAGACACCTACAACGGTGCTGGTTGACAAGAAGGGGATTGTCCGTAAGGTGGAAATCGGTACTAATGAACGTAAACGCAAGGAATTGCTGGAATGTCTGAAGGAGTTGGTGAAGGAATGAAACACGGAAGTTCTGCAGATGTGCCTTTGTTGTCCGATAATGAAAACTCAAAATGACGTAGTTTATGGGATTATTCTTCGTATATATACTCAAGTCTTCTGTCTGTCTGGCGGCATTTTACTTGTTTTACCGCTTGCTGCTGGCCAGGGAAACGTTTCATCGCTTCAACCGTTTTGCTCTGTTAGGGCTGTTGCTGCTCTCGTACCTGCTTCCTCTGGCAGAGGTCAGCATACGGAAACCTGTCGAAGTGCATCAGACGATACTGACACTGGAACAACTGCTGATGATGGCCGACACCGCGACCGAAACGGCAGATGCGGTCCAAAGGCCGCCGGTGACCGGGGCGGAGGGCATATTGCTGCTCTATGTGGCGGGCATAGTATTCTTTGTTCTTTGCAACCTTTATTCGTTGCTACGCTTGTCATTGCTGTTGAAGTCATGCCATCGTGAGGACATCGGACATTATCTGCCCTGTGGAAAGAATGCTGTGCTGTTGGTGCACGGGCAAGATATCGCACCTTTCAGTTGGATGAAGTTCATTGTCGTTTCGCGGAAGGATCTTGACGAGAACGGTCGTGAGATACTGTTGCACGAATGGGCGCATATCTGCCGGCATCACTCATGGGATCTGCTACTGGCGGATATCTGTATCTTTTTCCAATGGTTTAATCCGGCATCATGGCTGCTGAAGCAGGAATTGCAGAATATCCATGAATACGAGGCTGACGAAACAGTAATAAAAGGAGGAGTCAATGCCAAGCAATATCAATTATTATTAATAAAAAAAGCCGTTGGCACAAGGCTCTACTCTATGGCCAACAGCTTTAATCACAGTTCACTTAAAAAACGTATCACTATGATGTTAAAAGAAAAATCAAATCCGTGGGCACGTCTGAAGTACCTTTATGTGCTTCCGTTGGCAGCGATTGCAGTCACTGCCTTTGCCCGTCCCGAAGTCTCCGAGAAGACAGAGAGCTTTTCGGCCGTCAAAGTTAATGATTTGGCGGAAATTATAGAAGCAAAAGCGGTGGAAAGTGTATTGCCGGAAGATACATTGAGGCCGAAGTTAGTACCGGTGCTGGTTGACAGAGCCGATTCTGTTATTGTGATAGGCTATAAAACCGAAGGGAAAATTCTTACAGTTGTGAACGAAAACGACGGCACGTTTGATGCTGCACCCGAATTCCCCGGAGGCATGTCCGGGATAATGGAGTATCTTGGCAAAAACATCCGTTACCCTAAAGTCGCTCAAGAGGCGGGAGCGCAAGGGCGTGTCGTAGTGCAGATGATTATTGACGAGGAAGGCAATGTCACTTATCCGGAAGTGGTTAATTCGGCCGGGGCTGAACTTGATGCCGAGGCTGTCCGTGTAGTAAGTGCCATGCCGAAGTGGAAGCCGGCGATGCGTGAAGGAAAGGCGGTCAGTACAAAATTTACGATACCGGTCATTTTTAGGTTGCCAGACTTTAAGATACCGGTCACGCTTAGGTTTCAAGGAAAAGAAGAATCGGCTTCGCCGCTTGTCATCATTGATGGCAAAGAAGTGGAAGGCGGTTATCTGAAAGCTCTTGATGCGGATAAGATAGCAAGCATATCTGTGCTGAAGGGGGAATCGGCCGTTGAAGTCTATGGCGAGAAGGGAAAGAACGGGGTGATTCTTGTTGACCTGAAGAAACCGGCCGTTTCTGCTGGTGCGGCGGCTGATGCCGTGAATGGCAAATCGGTAGATGAGTAGGGAGAAACTGTAAAAAACAAAAGTTCTATAATGTGTGTGTAAAAGAAAACATTACTTTTGCACACACATAACAATAAATATCATGAAAAAGAAACACCTATTATCCGTAGGAATCTTTCTGTTGGCTTTACCTTTTCAGGCACAGGAAAAATGCTCCATTCAAGGAACAGTAAAAGGATTGCCGGACGGCACTGTCTTGACCCTCTCAAGAAAAAACGGAAGAGTGATGGAGAATGTGGCTGTTGACACAGTACGAAACAGTACCTTTCTTTTCAATATAGAGCCGGCAAACCAACAAACCGAACGGATAATGCTGATGGGAAAAGGAGATGGATTCCCCAATACATGGTTGGATATCTACATCGCCCCCCGGCAATCCGTCAAAGTAAGCGGCAGCAATAAACTGCTGCGTACATGGATTGTGGAGAGTGCCATCCCCGAACAGCAATACCAAAATCAGTTTATCAATGCCACCCGCAAGGATATGGACGTACAACAATCTCTTCAAGCTGTCACCTGTGCCTTATGGAATAGAGTAGACCATTCGGAATCGGCGGATGAAAAAGCGGCTTTGAGAGATAGCATACGCAACGTATTGCATCCACAAACGGATTCCATTCAGAGGCTCATCGTGAAAGAAGAAATCCGGATTATGAAAGATATGCCCATAAATGACGCTTGGATAGACAGGATGGAAACTTTCAGCGCTTTCGTCTCTTTTGGAGCAGATTTCCCCTATACAGAGGAAGTGCGTGCACTTTATCAAAGAATGCCTTCCGAGCTTCGTGAGACGGAGATTGGCAAACAAATCACCACTCAATTATATCCCCCAAAGACGGTCAAAGTAGGGGATGCGCTGGTAGATGCCGACTTGTTTGATTTGCAAGGAACGATACACCATCTTTCGGACTACAAAGGGAAGTATTTGCTGCTTGATTTCTGGAGTTATGGTTGTGGCCCGTGCCGCATGGCAATGCCCGAAATGAAGGAAATGGCAGAAGCTTGGAAAGACGATCTGGTAATTGTGAGTATCAGTACCGACAGTAAATCTTTATGGGAAAAAGCTTCGGAAGCGGAAAAAATGACTTGGGTAAATGTCAATGATTTGAAAGGTACTAACGGTATCTATATGCACTATGGCATCAGGGGTATTCCTCATTATGTCATCATTTCACCGGAAGGAAAACTACTGCACGTATGGTCTGGATATGGGCAAGGAATTATCCGGGCCAAACTGAAAGAATGGGTGAAGAAATAAAGAACCCAATAAGAAAATGGAGGCTGTTTCATTCCGATCTATATATCTCGCTGACAAGGTCTTTTGTTATAAGCAGGGAATGGGGACTGACCGGTATCTTAATTGGGAAAAATTGTATAATGCGGAACGGACGGGATATATGCAGAAGTTAGCTCCCTCCGAAGGAGAAATTTTCAGACATTCATTGCTTGCATTAGAAAGATGGCGGAAGCAAAGGAATATACCCAAAAAGGAATTGCGGGAACTTTACTTCATTCTGGAACAGCTTGCTCTGTCTGCTTTTAATAATGTTTTATAGTAGCTTTGATTCACGTCTGTTACTTGCTGCTTTTCGGTTCCAATAATCGCTACCTTTAGCTCTAATAATGGTTAAGTTGCTTCATTTGTTGATTTGTGCACTTGTTTTTAGTGATTTGTGTACCTTCATTTGTTGGTATTGATTTAATTTTGTCGGCATAAGTTAATTGACTTTAAGAAAAGGATGCACTACAAATATCGTTTTCTATGTCGATTGAATAACCAATTAAATTAATCATTTATTATGAAGAAACATCAATCTTTAGGGCAATGTTTTTCTACCCAGTGGCGCAAACAACTTATGTTGGCATTAGGGGCGGGTACTTTGCTCTGTACGGGGCTGAACGCTTCAACTTATGAAACTATTGCAAACGATGAAATTAATTTTGTTCAACAGCAAGCACAGAATGTGAAAGGGATTGTTGTGGACAAGACGGGAGAGCCGATTATCGGTGCAACAGTTCTTTCTAAAACTGCTGGTGGCCAAAATGGTACTGTTACCGATTTGGACGGGCGTTTTTCTTTGTCGGTTCCGGCGAATTCCACTCTGACAGTCTCTTTCATAGGATATACTACGATCAATGTAAAAGTGGAAGGACAAAAGGAACTCAGAATCGTTCTTGAAGAAGATTCCAAAACTTTGGACGAAGTTATTGTTGTGGGTTATGGTGCAGTGAAGAAAGCCGATTTGGCCGGTTCTGTATCGGTGATGGACAATAAAGCATTCCGTGACCAGCCTGTCACTCAGGTGTCTCAGACATTGCAGGGACGTGTGGCAGGTGTGCAGGTGGATAATTCGGGAGCTCCCGGAGGTGCGGTGAAGATTCGTGTGCGCGGTTCTTCTTCCATCAACCGCAGCAACGATCCGCTTTATGTTGTGGATGGCATAGTCCGTGAAAACGGCCTGACGGGTATCAATCCCGACGACATTCAGTCCATGCAGGTGCTGAAGGACGCTTCTTCTACTGCTATCTACGGCTCCCGTGGTTCCAACGGTGTCATTCTGATTACCACCAAGACCGGTAAAGTCAACCAGAAAGTGATTTCTTTGGACGCATCGGTGGGCATCGGCAGCGTGTATAAACAATATGACGTACTGGATGCCTATGAATATGCCACAGCCTATCGTGAGGCTATGAATCCCAATGCCTTTACGGAAGCGGAAATGGCGGGATATAAGAATGGCACACAGGGCATCAACTGGCATAACGAACTGTTCCGTACGGGCATTACTGAAAATTATAAATTGGCTATCTCCGACGGTAATGAAAAGACTCAATATTATTTGTCTGCCAACTACATGAATCAGAAAGGTTTGATTTACGGGTCCAATGACAAGCGTTATCAGGTAAGAGGCAACATTACGTCCGATGTGACTCCTTGGCTTCACTTGACGGCTGATGTCAATGTATCGCACGGAGTTACCAACACTGTGGATACCGGGGCCGGTGGAGGAAATATTGTATTGCTGAGCAACATTTATTCGCCCACCATGGAGATGATGGATGCCAACGGAAATTATAATAGAGATCCTTATAACTCTATCCAGGACAATCCGAAAGGAGTGGTGACATTGCAGGCCGGTGAATCATTGAAAAACTATGTGAACGGTATGATCGACTTGCGTTTTAAGATTCTTCCCGGATTGACTTTCTCTACCACCAACGGCGTTGATTATTACGATGGAAAGGGGTATTCTTACGCTACAATCCGTGTGTTTACCACCAGTTCAGCCGCCAATAATGACAATTATCACATGATGTTGCAAAGCTCTAACAATTTGACTTATACCGGTAAATGGGGCAAGCATGGCCTGACTGCAACCGGTGTTTGGGAGGCTTCACAGGCAGAATACAGATCAATCAATGCTTCTACCAAGAATTTGGCGGTAGAAAGTGTAGGGTGGTGGAATCTGGGCATTGGGTCCAATCCTTCGGTAGGCAACAGTTATAGCAAGTGGACATTGCTTTCCGGTGTAGGCCGTGCTATGTATAACTACGATGACAAGTATTTGGTAACCGGTACTATCCGTGCCGATGGTTCTTCTAAGTTCAGCAAAAATAAATGGGGGTACTTCCCTTCGGTAGCTGTGGCCTGGAACATGAGCAATGAGGAGTTCATGAAGGATCAGCAAGCTGTTCAGAATGTGAAAATTCGTGCCAGTTATGGTGTTGTCGGCAGCCAGGCCATTGGCTCTTATAGTACACTAGGCTTGTTGAGTGGCACTAATACTTACTTTGGAGGTACACAGCAGTATGCCGGTTACTGGTCTTCTTCACTGGCCACGCCGGATGTAACTTGGGAGAAGACAAAACAACTCGACTTGGGCTTTGAGGTGTCTTTGTTTAACAGACGTCTGGATATATCTTTCGACTACTTCAACCGCCGTACGGACAATGCTTTGTTACAGAAAACTATTCCTAACTACAATGGTGGCGGTAGCTATTGGGTGAATGCCGGCGAAATCAGCAACAAGGGTATTGATTTGAGCTTGACTGGTCGTATCATTGACGGCAAGGACTTCAATTGGAACTCTACTTTGAATCTGACTTATTTGAAGAATAAGGTAGTCTCTTTATCCGGTGACGACTTTATTTCCGGCACTACCCCTGCTTCCGGTCTTGTGACAGAGGTGAACCGGGTTATCCCCGGTGAATCCATCGGTGCTTTCTATGGTTATGTTTGGACAGGCATTGACAGCAAGGGAGATAATGTTTATGAAGACTTGGATGGTGATAAAGAAATCACTTCCGCCGACCGTAAAGTGATAGGTAAATCTACACCGGATGTGACTCTCGGATGGAATAATCAGATCTCCTGGAAGAATTGGGATCTGAATATCTTTATGAGTGGAGCTTTTGGTGCTAAGAAACTCAACTTGGTACGTTTCGAGATGGCTTCTCAAGTGGGACCCTCTAAGTTCATCACTCTGAAAGATGCTTATTATAAAGGATTCGATAAGATGGGAGCAGGTGCGGAATATGCGTCTTTGACCAGTTCTACAAATGTCACTCGCGGTGAATCTACGCAGTGGCTGGAGAAGGCGGACTATGTACGCATGGAGAACATTACCTTGGCTTATAATTTCTCCAGAAAGATTACAAAATTTGCAGATATCAGACTTTATGTCAGTGCACAGAATTTGTTCACTATCACCGGATATAAAGGGATGGACCCTGCAAGCACATCCTTTTCTTCCGCCAATGTGGATGTAAACAATGGCATTGACCTGGGTGCTTATCCTACTCCCAGAACATTTACTTTTGGAGTAAAACTGAATTTCTAAAACATCTAAACAGACTAAAAATGAAAAGCAAAATATTAATGGGATGTGTGTTGGCGAGTACACTGTTCACCACATCATGCAGTGATTATTTGACTGAAGATCCCAAGGGGCAGCTTACTCCCCAGACTTTCTTCACCAATCAGAAAGAATTGGATATGTCGGTGTATGCTTTGTATGCCCAAGTAGATGCTACGCAGGCCTACACCAATATGCAGATTCCTCAATGGCAGGGTGATGATCTTACGACTCATCCGGCCAGCAATAAGGATGCATATAGAGAATTTGACCGTTCTCATCCGGGGGATTCGAATAAAGGTTTGGAGTCTTGCTGGAAACAGCATTACAATTTGATAAAGGCTTGTAACTATGTGCTTGAAAATGCGGCAAAGACTCCGACTGCCCAAGAGGAAATCAACATTGCAACAGGACAGGCAAAGTATTGGAGAGCATACAGCTACTTCACTTTGGTGCGCATATTCGGACCGCTTCCTCTGGTAGAAAGTACTGAAATCAAATACGATACTCCTTTAACTTCGGTTGAAGATGTGTATGCGGCTATTGTAAAAGATCTGACGGACTGCATCAGCATTTTGCCTGCTTCTTATTCTGCTACTCCCCGTGCCGCTTATGGCGCCGATATCTATATTACCAAGCAGGCTTCTCAAGCTACTTTGGCGGCTGTTTACATGGCAATGGCGGGTTATCCTTTGAACAAGGGGACTGAATATTATAAATTGGCGGCTGCACAGGCCAAGGCTGTGATCGATGCAAATGCTACCTATAAGTTTATTCTTGAGGAAGATTACAGCAAGGTATATGCGCCGAGTCACAACTACTCGAAAGAAACCGTGGTAGGCATTTCTTATAACAAATTGGGCGGATGGGGAACAGAAGGCTCACAACTTACAGCTTGCCAATTGACTCAAGGAGCCGGTTGGAATGATGGCTTGGGGGAAATCAATTTCTGGAAGAATATGCCTGAAGGTGCACGTAAAGATGGTACTTACAGCAAGAAAATCCTTTTGGGAAATAAAGCTGACGGCAATTTGGTAAATTGGTATGATTTAGATAAGGATGGCAATAAATGTGTGGCTGTGTACCATCCGCAATTCTGCATATTCTTGGTAGGCGCTGCAAATGCCACTTATGATTATGGCGCTGATTATGCCGATTATGACTATACCAAGCCTGCAAGCGGTAATATGATAAATGGTGCGCGTCATCGGATTATCCGTTATTCTGAAGTCTTGTTGTGGTATGCAGAGGCACAGGCCCGTGGCGATGGGACTCCTAATGCGATGGCTAAAGAGTGTCTGAAACGTGTTCGTGACCGTGCAGGATACAATGCTCCAATGCCGAGTGATGCCGATTTTGCCGATGCTGTGGCAATGGAACATGGATGGGAAATTGCCGGTAACTGGTGTGCTTTGGTAACTCGCCGTGCCGACCAGCTTCGCCTGAACACACTGAAAAATGCCTTTGAGTTGAGAAAGGCCAATGCTGCGATTGTGGTTGGCGAACAGGACGGTAAGCCTATTACCGCCAAGGAGGAAATCGAGATAACTGAAGGTTGGAATGATAATATGATTTATGCACCTTATCCGGCCAGTGACAGTGCGTTGAATCCGAACCTGAAGCGGTAGCACAGGTATAAAGATTTGCTGATTAGTATAATTGAGGGGGCTGCACTTTTAAGGAGTGCACCCCTTTCTTATTTTGTTGATAGACATAGCCTGTGCCTGGCTATGCTTTAGAGATCAAGTCCTTTCTTATATTCGGACGGAATAATGCCTTTAATGTTTTTGAACATTTTGCTGAAGTATCGTAAAGTGGAAAATCCGGTCTGTTCTGATATTTCAGTCAGTGTCAGAGTGGAAGTTTTCATAAGTGTTATGGCTTTTTCAATGCGCATCTGATTAATGTAATCTATGCTGCTCATTCCGGTGAGTGATTTTACCTTGTTATATAGTAAAGAACGGCTGATGCACAAGTTACTCGCCAGGAAGCTGACGTCCATTTCAGGATTTGCTATGTTATCGTTGATTAGTTTATTAAGCTTTAGAAGGAAAGTTTCATCTGCATTGCTGAAACTGGTTTCCTGCAGTGTGGGTAATACTTCAGATTGTCCTTGATATCTGGCTTTAATCTGTTCGCGTATGTTTATCTGGTTGGCTATGAGTGCCAATAAGGTATTCATATCAAAAGGTTTCGATAAAAAAGCGTCTGCTCCGGTTTTATAACTTTCGTACATGTTTTCCTGATTGCTGTATGCTGTGAGCAGAATGACAGGAATATGGCTTATCCTCAGGTTTTGCTTTATTTCATGGCATAGTTCCAATCCGTTCATGTTGGGCATCATCATATCGGTTACTATTATGTCGGGGAGTTTGTTCATGGCTTGTTCCAGTCCTCTTTTGCCGTCTTTGGCAATGTAAGTACAGGCAAAGTATTCTTTCATTGTCTTCTGCATGTAGTTCAGCAGATCCGGGGTATCTTCTACTATGAGGATGGAAAGATGTGAAAATGTAGAAAAGGAGATAGTTTTTTTCATGTCGGGATAAGTCAGGTACGCACTTGCTTCCTCGTTGTTTTTCTCTTGTTTCTCTTCTTGTTTGAGTGGTAGTTCAAAACGGAAAGTAGAGCCTCGACCGGGATTTGGCATGGCATGAATATTGCCTTTGTGCAGTGTGATCAAACGTTTGGAATAAGCCAGCCCGATACCGCTTCCTCCTTTGTCATGGAACCCTTGATAGAACTCGGTGAAAAGGGAATTCATATCCACTCCCTTCAGCCCGATGCCTTGGTCACTTACAGATACACTGACCTGTTTCCCGTCAGCAGATAATTGTGTCGAGATCTTGGTGGTTGTGCCACTTTCACTAAATTTTAAGGCGTTCATCAAGAAATTGGACAAAACAAAGTTGCATTTGTCCTTGTCAAAAGGCACTGACTCTATGTGATTATCCAGGTGGAACTGAAGTTTGATGTTCTTTTGTTTAAATTCCTCCATGAATTTTTGGGCAACTTCCATTATCCATTCGTTTAATAGATATGATTTTATGTGCAGAATCTCTTTCCCTTCTTCCAATTTCCTCACATCCAGAGCCATATCAATGATTTCATTCATTTGCATGGCCTGCCGGTAAATGGCGGTTAATTGTTCGTTTTCTTCTTCATTGTGTACGTTCTGGTCAATGATCCGTTTCAGTGGAGTACAGATCAGTGTGAGTGGGGTGCGCAATTCATGGCTTATATTGGTAAGAAATGTGACCTTTTCCTCATTGCTCTTGTTTTTGATTTTTTCTATCTCATAAGCTTGGGCTGTTTTTCTTTTATTGGTAAAATACCGGTTGACGAAATAAACACTCGTGAAGATGCATAAGATAAGGAGTGTATAACTCCAAGGTGTTCTCCACCAAGGAGGGGTGACAATGATGAGCAGCAGATTTTGTTCTGCACTCCACCCCGTGTCCTGTCCATAGAAAGAAGAAGTGATTGTGTATTTACCTACCGGCAGATAGTTGATGCTGAAAGAGTTGGACGCTGTGTTTGCAAATCTCTGATTAAGCCCGTCTATCTTGAAGCGGAAGTGGCTTTTTCTGAATACATCCTTTTCATTGAGCAATACCTTCAACTGGAGTGAGCTGAAGTTCCAGGGAATTTCAATGGTGTCAATTCCATTCTGAAGATCGTCTTTTAAAGGGACGGGTTGACCGTTAAGCAGCACATCGAGTAATTCGATGGTCTGCTGGCTGGCTGTATTGAAGCGTATGCTTGGATGAATGATACTCATACCTGCCGTACCTCCCATCAAGATATTTCCTGTGCGGTCTATCATAGCAGCATGAAATAGGTATTCGTTGGGTAATACTCCATCCGTTTCTCCCAAGATCGTAAATTTCTTTGTTTGGGTGGAATAGATGAACAAGCTTTGGCGGGTTCCTATCCATATTCTTCCGTTTCTGTCGGCAATGATGGAAGTAGCTTCCTTAAAAAGATCTGTTTGTATGTGTGTGTGTTGTTTGGTCACCGGATTGTAGCGTAAGATACCTTCGGTGGTTGCCAGCCAGAATATTCCTTTACAATCTATGCATGCGTCATTCGTGAGGTAGGGAGCTTCGAATAGTGTGGAGAATTTGTCTGTATTGGAATCATATACACCTATTCCAGACTGTGTGGATAAATAAGTTTTGTTATCTTCTGTGCTCAGAAACAAGGGCGTATTATTGATGAAGTATGTATTTTCGGAGTGGGCGATAGAGAACTTGCGAGTATCCATGTCATAGATATAAAGATTTAGTCCGCTGAATAGAATTTTGTTTTTTGCGATGCGTAGTATATTGGTGGAAAAGCCACTGATGCAATTACGGTCATTTGTGTCCCGGTCTATCAGGATAAAGGGACGTTTTTGCCCGTTCTTTTTGTTGAAGATGAAAATTCCTTTATTATAAGAGAAGTAGAGCAATTCTTGGGATGAATATTCTACAATGGATACTACTTTCTCATATTGAGTGGACGGATAATGTACAAAGGTTCCGCTAAGCGGTTCAAATCGGTTGATACCGCCACCGTCCGTGCCGATCCAGATGAAACCATCACTGTCTTGAAAGAAACTGTTGATGGTTTGATTGCTAAGGCCATAGCGGTTACCGAAGGGGACATTTCGGTAAGAGCGTGCATATACTTCACGCACACCAATAAGTCCACTTCGTATGCTTCCTAACCAGATATTTTCGGAAGGGTCTTTATAAATGCGGAAGAAGGCATTGGTTGGCAGGGAGCGCAAGTCATCCTGAGTCTGCTGTATGGCGTCGATGGCATAATTTTTCAGTGAGATGATATTTACTCCACCTCCATCAGTCACAATCCAAAGTTGATTGTCTTTCTCTACAATATCATATACCACGTCATAAGTGAGCTTTGAGTTACTGGTATTAAATTCCCGTTGCAGCACTCCGTCTTTGTAGCAGCAAAGTCCGCCACCGAATTTACTTGCCCACAGACGCTTTTCTGAATCCATGTAAACAGTGGTATATGTCTCTGCTTTGAGAAATGGAACCGTTTCTACTGTATGATTCTTTTGATTGAAAAAGAAGACTTGATAACCCGTATTTATCAATATGCGCTGTTTGTCATAGCGTATCATTTTGCAAAGATAATGGTTTTGCTTATGTTCGGGCAATGCCTGCAGCAAGTTGATTTTTCGAGTAGCATAGTCGTACAGGTAAATGGCTTTATTGCTTGCCAACATTATTCCTTGCTCGGTAAGCAGATATGAACTGATAAGCAGCTTCCGGTCATTCACCAGTACCGGAGTGAATCGGTCATTTGAACGGTCGTATAAACAGATACCTTTACCGGTAGCTACCCAAAGATTGAACAGGGCATCTTCGGTGATAAAGAGGATGTCGTTGGAAGGAAGCATCTGCTCTTTACTGTCGGAATATTGAGTAAGCATATTCCGGTCATAGCGGTTCAGACCGGACTGAGTGCCAATCCATAGATAGCCTTTGTGATCACTGAGTACGGCCTGTACCCTGGATTGCGACAACCTTTCATTTATGCCTATCTGCTTGAAGTAATAGGAATAAGGCTTGTCTGCCGTAGTAGCCCGGCTTCCCATACTGCAAAAAATAAAGAGCAGAATGCTGACTGTTTTTACGATGTGTTTATCTATATTCATATATAGTGGCAGTTTCTTATTTGATGGCATTACCGATATATTTCAGTATTTCAGTTTCTTGTTCCGGATGAAACCAACAAATTTCTTTATCCCGTTTGAACCAGGTCATCTGTTTACGCGAATAGATGCGGGAGTTCTGCTTGATTTTGTCAATAGCAAAGGATAAAGGCCATTCACCGTCAAGATATTTGAATATTTCTTTATATCCTACCGTATTCAGTGAGTTCAGAGCCCTGTAAGGAGATACCCGGCGGACTTCTTCTACTAATCCGTCTTCTATCATTTGATCCACCCGGCGATTGATGCGGTCATAAAGTTCTTCACGGTCACGGGTCAGACCAATTTTGATGATTCGGAACGGACGTTCTTTCTTCTGCCTGATTCGGAAAGAGGTGTAGGTCTTTCCTGTCATATAGCAGATTTCCAAAGCGTGGATTATACGTTTGGGATTCTTCAGATCCACAATTTTATAGTATTCAGGATCCAATAGCCTGAGTTCCGCACATAATTTCTCCAAGCCTTCAGTTTCATATCTTTGCAGCATCAGTTGGCGGGTGTCGGCATCTATGGTGGGGATGTCGTCAATTCCTTTACAAACAGCATCTATATACATCATAGAGCCTCCGGTCAGTAATACGACATTCTGTTTGATGAATAAAGTATTCAGAAGCTCAAGTACCTCCGTCTCGTACTGGGCGGCACTGTAATAATCCGTAAGATTCAAAGTGCCGACAAAGTGATGTTCTACCTGTTGCCGTTGTTCCGGTGTAGGAGTAGCTGTACCTATCTTCAGGTCTGTATAAAGCTGCCTCGAATCGGCAGAGATGATACAAGTATGAAATTGCTTTGCCAATCGAAGGCTTAGTTCTGTTTTTCCAACTCCGGTAGGGCCGATAAGTACAATAAGGGTGTGCATGTTGGCTGATAATGGTTTAGGCACGGATTACACGGAAATACACGGTTTGAAGTATCCGTGAAACCTGTGTAGTCCGTGCCTAAATATAAGACGTTGAATAAAGTTTTTTAGTATTTGTCCTCTTCGTAAGGAGCATCGGTTGCACCATCGTCAAAACCGCTGAATCCTTCCTTATCAAAGTCTTCCATATCGAAGTCTTGGTCGCCATAGAAGTTTTCTCCTAAGTCGAGGGAACCACCGGCTGCTGCCATTTCTTCAAAATCAACGGTCTGCTTGGGAGCTTCACCTTCTTTTTTAGTGCATTTGGCGCCTTGCATTTCTTTTCCGGTGATAATCTCTGACAGTTCTATGAAAAAGCAGCGTTCTGTCATATAGTCAAACACATAAAGTAACTTTTGTTTTTCATCTTCAATCAGTTCATTGAGTTGGGTTTCTTTCATAACCCAACTGTCCATTTCCGGATTATCATCCATTTCTTCCAAAGTGATTTCCTTTTCTTTTTCCCAATCGTCATCACAGATGAAGAAAGAAGTCATTTGGTCGTCTGTATAGCCTGCTGATTTTAAAATCGCCTGATGGAAATCATAAAAAGTGGCTTCCGGGTCAATTTGTATTTCTCTGACAAAATCGTCCACTTCGTCTGAGATGATTGTAAATCTGTATATCATGATGTTGTCTTTTTTATTTGCCTGCTGGAATAATACCGCGGGCTGATTCACGTATGAAGTTTACAATATAGCTTATTTCGGGTGTCATTTCCATTTCATCCTCAATCTTTTTCAGGGCGTCTGTATTGTTGAGTCCACTCTGGTAGATGATGCGGTATGCATTATGTATGGTTTCTATTGTTTCGTTGGAGA
The DNA here is from genome assembly GCF_000186225.1 of Bacteroides helcogenes P 36-108. Classification (NCBI taxonomy): domain Bacteria; kingdom Pseudomonadati; phylum Bacteroidota; class Bacteroidia; order Bacteroidales; family Bacteroidaceae; genus Bacteroides; species Bacteroides helcogenes. The sequence goes on from NC_014933.1 coordinate 1,756,608, forward strand.
AACCACGGCGTCGCAATCCCACGATATTGATTCCTGCATAACAGATGGGCTCACGTCCGGCAATGATGTATGGTGGTATGTCTTTGCTGAACCGACATCCGCCCTGTATCATTCCGTACCCCCCTATACGACAGAATTGATGCATCAGTACATTGGCACTGACAATGGAATTGTCGTCAATCACTATTTCACCTGCCATCTTGGTAGAGTTGCCTATAATACAACCATTGCCAATCAGGGCATCATGTGCTACGTGGACACTTTCCATCAACAGGTTGTTGCTGCCTACAATCGTTTTGCCTTTGGCTGCCGTACCGCGGTTGATGGTTACGTTTTCACGAATGATGTTGTTGTCGCCAACTTCGGCTGTTGTTTCCTCTCCGTTAAATTTCAAATCCTGAGGAATAGCACCGATAACAGCTCCCGGAAAGATGGTATTTCCATTGCCGATGCGTGCGCCGTACAGAATGTTGGCATTTGCCATAATTATGTTGTTATCGCCGATTACCACATTCTTGTCGATGAAAACAAAAGGAGCAATCTCTACGTTTTCCCCGATTTTAGCTTCGGGATGAATATACGCTAAGGGACTTATCATGCTTATAATTATTTGTTCTTAACTATTTGAGCCATAAACTCTGCTTCACAGACTACTTTCTCACCTACGAAAACATAGCCTTTCATTGTAGAAATTCCACGGCGTATGGGTGACATCAGTTCTACACGGAAAATCAGAGTATCGCCCGGTACTACTTTTTGGCGGAACTTCACACCGTCAATCTTCATAAAATAAGTGGAGTATCGTTCCGGTTCATCTACGGAATTCAAGACTAATAAACCACCGGTCTGTGCCATTGCTTCTACTTGTAATACACCGGGCATTACGGGCTCTTGCGGAAAGTGTCCCTGAAAGAAAGGTTCGTTGCCTGTTACATTTTTTATACCTACGATGTAGTTGGCGCCAATTTCAATGACTTTGTCCACCAGTTGGAAAGGATAGCGGTGAGGCAGCAGTTCACGGATGCGGTTCACATCCATGATAGGTTCGCGGCTGCAGTCGTAAGTCGGAGCTTGAATTTCGTGCAGGCGGATTTCCTTGCGCATCTGGCGCGCAAACTTGTTGTTGATAGTATGTCCGGGGCGGGTAGCAATGATACGTCCCTTGATAGGCTTGCCAATCAGAGCCAAGTCGCCTATGACATCAAGCAGTTTGTGGCGGGCACACTCATTAGGCCATACCAGTGGCTTATGATTGATGTAGCCCAATTGGCTGGCATCCATATGGGGAACACCCATTACATCAGCTAATTTGTCATAATTCTCTTGTGACATTTCGCGCTCGTAGATTACGATGGCATTGTCCAGATCCCCACCTTTGATAAGTCCGGCTTGCAACAAAGGTTCAATCTCGCGTACAAAAACGAAAGTACGGCTGGCAGCTATTTCGTCTTTGAATTTCTTCATATCTTCCAAAGTCGCAAATTGGTTGGGGATAATGGATGAGTCGTAAGAAACCAGTACGTTCAGGCTGAAATTCTCGTCCGGTAGAACGATAATGGAAGACCCTGTCGTTTCATCACGGAATTCAATTTTTGATTTGATAATATAGAAATCCTTTACGGCATTCTGCTCTATAGTACCCACACGTTCAATTTCGTTGACATAATATTGGGCGCTTCCGTCCAAAATTGGGAATTCAGGACCGTTGACCTGTATCAGACAGTTGTCTATACCCAATGCATAAAGGGCTGCCATACCATGTTCTACGGTACTTACCTTTATTCCGTTTTTAGAAAGTACAGTGCCACGGGTAGTCTCGGTTACGTTATCGGCCACTGCATCGATAAGGGGCTGTCCTTCCATATCAATGCGCTGGATTTTATATCCGTGATTATCCGGAGCCGGATTAAAAGTAACGGTTAGGTCAAGCCCCGTATGAAGACCTTTTCCACTGAGTGAAAAACTATCTTTTAGAGTCTTTTGTTTCAACATTGGTTACTTATTTAATTGTTGTTTTATCTCATTTAATTCTTTACGGAGCTGGCGTAACTCTTTTTGCATGTCGGGCAGGCTGCGTTGTGCTATGGAAGCCTTGAAATATTGTTTCAGTTCCATCGGAGGGGTTCCGATCAGTTGGCTACCTTCTTTGATGCTACCGGGAATGCCCGATTGCGCACCGAGATTTACTTTGTCTCCGATATGGATATGTCCGGCGATACCAACTTGACCTCCAAACATACACCATTCGCCGATTTTTGTGGAACCGGCAATTCCCACTTGTGCCGCCATTACTGTGTGAGAGCCGATTTCGTCATTATGTGCCACTTGTATCAGATTGTCCAACTTTACGCCACTATGTATGATGGTGGCTCCCATTGTGGCACGATCCACACAAGTGTTTGCACCTATCTCCACGTTGTCTTCCAGGATTACGATACCGATTTGGGGAATTTTTTCATAGCCTTGCGGGGTAGGGGCAAAACCGAATCCGTCTGCTCCGATGACGCTGCCTGCATGCAGGATGCAATGATTGCCTATGCGGCAGTCATGGTAGATGGTGACATTGGCATAAATAATACAATTGCTTCCCACTTTTGCACCACTGCCGATGGTTGCATGCGGATGAATTACCGTATTGTCTCCTACTTCGGCATAATCACCTATGCAAGCAAAAGGGGATATGTAAACATCTTTGCCTATTTTGGCTGTTTCGGAAACAAAGGCTAATGGATCAATGCCTACCCGTTTGGGTTTACTTTGTTCATAAAGATTCAGCAGCTTTGCAAGACTTTCATAGGCATTGTCCACTTTTATCAGAGTGGCTTTTATTTCCTGCTCAGGCATGAAATCCTTGTTTACCAATACAATGCTTGCTTGAGTTTCGTATATGTAAGAGGTATATTTAGGATTGGATAGAAAGGAGATGGCTCCCGGTATTCCTTCTTCGATTTTAGCAAAGGTATGGACGGTTGCGTTCTCGTCTCCAACAATTTCTCCTTGGATAAATGTTGCAATTTGTTTAGCAGAAAACTCCATTTTTCTATTATTGTTAGATGGTTTCAAGACACAAATAACGGACTTTTTTTTTATATATCCTTGTCATGAGATGAATATTTTATACTTATCTATGCAAACGTTGGTAGCATAGGTAGTATTTTTTTACTTTTTTGGACAAGAGAGAAATGTTGAGCATATCCGAGGCTTCGGCGATATTCTTAATGTCCCCGTCGTTGTATAGAATATCTATGCTGTCATCTGCCGCATCATACATGTTCTTTTCGATGCTTGGGGTAGCAATGAAGTATCTCGCTTCGGGGAGGGGAATTTCCAACTGTTCGCTGATTTGTTGCATCAGGTTTTTTTTTCGTTCCTCGCTAAAAGGTTCTGTGGAAATCTCTACTTTGAAGATGTTACGGTTGATCATGCTCAGGCTTAGGTTTGAAAGAACTTTGTCCACATGGGTACTCCATACTTTCAGGGCTGTCCAGATGTCGTTATCGTCGAGCTGGATATAGTTCTCCAAACATTTGGGATTATTATAGAATGTATCCCGGTTGATGTCATTGTATAGGAAGAATCGCAGTGCAGGCGGTGCGAACAATTCTACGCCCTTACCCGCCAGTTCTTTGGCACGCAGCAGTGTACTGATAAGCATCTTTTCGTAAGCGACGGAAGTCTTATGCAGATACACCTGCCAGTACATCAAGCGGCGGGCGGTAAGAAAATTCTCGATAGAGTAGATACCTTTGGATTCTATCACAAGATGGTCGTCCTTTACGTCGAGCATCTTGATGATGCGGGCAGAGCCGATGTTGCCTTCCGTCACTCCGGTATAAAAACTGTCGCGGCGCAAGTAGTCCAAGCGATCCATATCCAGTTGGCCGCTTACCAATTGGTGCAGGAAACGTTTGGGATATTCGTCCTTGAATATCTGGATGGCAAGTGTCAGTTGTCCATTCATCTCTTTGTTGATGCGTTCCATTAGCATCAGAGAAATATCCTCGTGTGACACGCCTTTTACAATGGTGTCTTCGAGTACATGGGAGAAGGGACCGTGTCCGATATCGTGCATCAGGATGGCTGCCTGAACGGCTTCCGCTTCGCTGTCGAAGATGAAATTACCTTTGGCTGTGAGTTGTTGGATAGCCTCGCTCATCAAGTAGAAAGCACCCAGTGAATGCTGGAATCGTGTGTGCTGTGCGCCGGGATATACTACGGATGACAATCCTAATTGCTTGATGCGGGTGAGGCGTTGCAAAAGGGGATGCCGTACAATATCATACAGCAACCCCTTTGGTATATTAATGAATCCGAAAACCGGATCATTGATGATTTTTCTCTCGTAAGACATGTCTAAGAATTTGTTCGCAAAGTTAATGGCTTTTTGGGAGACGGCAAAATGGAATGTTTGCATTCTTATGTCTCATCCTCTGAAACCTTAATGTAACGGAATAGCAGTTCGGTTGTAATCTCATAAATCTACTTTTGCACACGGATGTTGGTGAGGGGGTGAGCGATTATTTTGCAATAAGGCAATTCTTGATTATTTTTGTGGTTGTAATAATCTGAATGGCGTTTCTTTATCAGATAGATATGGAATAAGACTTTAGTATAAGGGTAAGAATGGTTTTTATTTAAAATTTAATAGGGGATAGATTATGAAACTGAATGGAATGATTGTTGTTTATGCTCTGTTGTGTACGGTTACTCTGGGCGCGCGAGCCCAATCCCGAATTATTGCGCATCGTGGATATTGGAAATGTGAAGGCTCTGCTCAGAATTCCATCACTTCTTTGCAGAAAGCGGCAGAGGTCGGAATTTATGGCTCGGAGTTTGATGTGCAGTTGACAAAGGATAGAAATGTGGTGGTTAATCATGATGATAGCATTAATGGCATGATGATTGGTGATGTCACTTATGGTGATTTGAAAAATATTAGATTGAAGAACGGTGAGAAGCTTTCTTTATTGGATGATTATTTGAAGGTAGGCAAGACTTTGCCCGGCATCCAATTGATATTGGAAATCAAGCCCCACAGGACGGAAGCGGAAGAAAATGATGCGACAGACATCGTGGTACGCAAAGTGAAGGAGATGAATATGGAGAAACAAGTGGAGTATATTTCGTTCAGCATGAATATTTGTGAACGATTAGTGAAGCTGACTCCGGAATCAGAAATAGCTTATTTGAATGGTGATATTTCTCCTGAAAATCTCAAAGATAAAGGTATTAACGGTATAGATTATCACGTAAAAATTTTGGCAGAAAGGCCCGAATGGATTGAAGAAGCCCACAGGCTGGGCATGAAAGTAAATGTGTGGACTGTAGATAAGATGGAACAAATCAGCCAAATGAATAATCTGAAAGTGGATTTTATTACTACTAATTATCCTGTAAAGGCGAAGAATTTGGTGGCGAGATGATGAAAGGTATGTCCGGACGGATTCTTGACTTATTTTCGGGCACTGTATTTATTCTGGGAGAATAGAATACAGTGCCCGTGGATTAAGTATGCGGTCTGTGGTAATATACTACTTTAATTGAAATTCTTTATTTACTGAGGATTAGCTATGATTTCTACTATTTCTGCCATTCCTTCTATTTTTATTTCTGTGGTATTTGGGGCTAACTCAATTTTTGTAAAAGGAGATGTGATGGATATTTCAGATACCAAAATACCTTTTGTGTCAAGCTGTTTCAGTTTTAAGCATTCTGCAGGTCGGTTGAGTAGCAAAACATAGCTTTTGATGCCTTGAGGTACTTCAAATACCAAGCTGTCTCTCATGGTGAAGGAAGAGTTTGGATTATTGTCAAAGGCCAGTAAAGCTTCTTGAGCATTGTCTGCATTCAGCCGGAATCCTAAATTGCTTACCCGAAGAGGATTTACTTCGAATGTGCGCACAGATGCGTAATTTGTACGTTGGGAGTCCAGTCTTTTCAAACGGACATAACGGGCTTTTACTGCATTTCCTTTCCAATGGATAACATATTGTTTGCTCAGTTCTTCAGTGAGTTGATGCCAATTTTTTCCGTCTTCTGAATATTCCAGTACGGCATGGTCAAAATAGTCCACGTCATCTACTGAATTTCTTCCTTGGCGGATGGCTATTTCTGATACTGAACGAATGGCTCTCAAATCAACTCCTATCCAGTCATTGGCTTTCTGACCGATACCCGAGGTGTAATAGGTTGTAGTGTCCTTGTCCAGCATTAGCTTGGTTTGAATGGTGTTGGAATTTCCAAATGAACCGATACCTTTATAGTCCATCGGAATTTTTCCGGTCAGCTTTTTGAAGAATTCGTATGACATGTCGTCCATGATATCTTCATAGAAGGGTTGGAGTTTCATTGTGCCCGATTTATGTGCTTCATACGCTTTCCGGTCTTTTTCATTCATCCTATTACTTACAAAATTTTTCCAGAATGTAGCGTTATCTTGGTTGGAACGGTACTGCCGTGCCAGTTCCAATGCACATCTTCCTCTACTGCCCAGCTTGCCGAATTCTTTTAGCCACGGGCGAAGTTCATTGAGCAAAGCTTGGTTGGTACAATGCTTCTCCATCTCGATGGGGGCTTTTTCTACTCTTTCAAATTCTTGCTGTAAGGCTTGGGCAGCCTCATCGGTCCAGTTGGTTAAACGGAATGTCTTTGTTTCCCATGATTCATCCCGTCGGTAACCATTTTCTGTGTCAGAAGAGTGGATGGCGAAGGTACGGTAGGCTTCTTTTGCTTTGGGAGCCAATTCGCCTAAACCTCTTTCCCAGTTGTCTATCGGGTTGTAGTCAGCCACATTCCAAGCGTAGTCTGCCACTCCATAAAGGGCTAACTTGGAGGCTTCACCGTGTTCCATAGGATTGCTGATGAGGCCGCAGGTTTCTTTAGCGGTGAGTGTAGTGTCCAGTCCATATACCGGACCTTGCAGGATGATGTGGCGCACATAGTCGGTTACGGGGTAGTTCCACCAATAGTAAGCCGGGCGTTGTATGCGCGAGTTTACCCAGTTCAAGGTTTCACGGGTCAGATCACTGCATACCACATCTCCTGTCCAGAACACTTTGATGTCCGGATTCAGGGCTTTGCCGTAGATGGCAAGGCTGCCTTGGGGTGTAGGATTTGCCCAAAGTTTGGAGTAGTCGGTAGGACAGACGGTTAGCGAGGAGATGTCACCTTTCACTTTTGCAAAGTCATCATGCAGGCGGTTCAGCAGTTCAGTCTGCTTCAGAGGATTTGTCCCTTCGCCCTCAATGTCATCGAAGAAAACGGCAAAAGCGCGTACTCCTAAGTCATACATCCAGTTTAGTTTATTGATAAGATTCTGATAGTCCTCCTCATTCCATTTGATGTCCTTTCCCGGATGGATGGCCCATACAAAGTCCACACGGTTGCGTTGGCAGGCTTGTACCAGTTCTTGTATGTTCTTGGTCTCTTCTTTCGGATAAGGAAGCCGCCAGTTGGGACTGCTGTGATAGGGATCGTCTTTGGGACCATACAGGTAGGTGTTCATCTTGAATTTACCGTAGAAATCTATCAAAGACAATCGTACGGCATGTGACCAAGGCGTTCCGTAGAATCCTTCAACCACTCCACGATTGGGCAGGTCGGGATAGTCGTTGATGGTAAGATAGGGTAATTTGTTTCCATTGGTTGCCGAGCTTTCCGTCAGTTGGCGTAAGGTCTGTATGCCATAGAAGGCTCCTCTTTCATCATAGCCTACGATGGAAATGCCTTTTTCTCCGATTGTGAGGGAATAGGCTCCTGACATGGCTTTCACTCCTTGCTTGCCGGCTGCCTTTATGCCGAAGTTGATATCCAGTTTTATCCCTTTCTTCTGTAACTTGACGAAATTTAAGTCAGATTCAAACTTATGCTGTTTATCATTCAACATCAATCCGCCGGATATATCCAGCCGGTTGTTTTTGTCAAGGGTCATTTGCTGAGGAGTGGGATTGATGATGATTCCCTGATGATCTATTTTCTTCCCCGGAACAACTGAAACATTTTGTATTTCCGATCGTTGGGCTGATAAGTCAAAATCAGTCTCTTGGGCTGTGAGGGAGCCTGCAATACATGTGCAGGCAATGCCTGCTATCCATATTTTCTTGTAATCCATAATTCGTTATTAGATTATTTGTTAAAGATTCATTCTATTTTTCCGTCAAGTTACTTTTTTTCAGACAATGGCGTGCCAGATATTTTCTGATAGGTTCATCGTACATTTTCAGCACAATATAAGCCAGCAAGATATTCCCGAAGAAGATACCTGCTGCCACGGGCCAAGCGGCTTCGAAGCTGAGCCCGTCTTTCCACAACCAGGCGTAGAATAAGTACATGAAAGGATAGTGCACTACGTAGAGAGGATAAGAAATGTCACCGAGAAGTTTTGAAAGTGAGGAAGAAGCTTTGTCGGTAGTGCTGTCCGAAGCGGCTAAGAATACCAATGCCGGAAACACGAAAAGAATGCAAACTGTATCATATAGTCCGTTCATCCACAGAGCTTCTTCTCCACCTATATGGGGTACGGCGAATAGGGCAAAAAGTACCAATGTGCAAATCCAGAAAGCTCCTCTCACTTTGATTGGCTTGAAATTGCGTGACATCAGCAATCCGGCTGCGTAGGAGAATGACATCCGCAAGAAACCACCCAGCAGATTGTTGTCCGCCAGTGTCCAGCCTACTCCCATGTGCCCGTAACCAGATCCGTTGGTGATGGCAAAAGTGGCCAGACCGATACCCAGCAATACAACTAATATTTTCAATGCCTTGGTGGACATCCGATGAATGAATAAGGCGTACATCAGGTTTCCGATATATTCAAAGAAGAGTGACCAATTAGGACCATTCAGTGGGTACATTTCACCGTTTCCGCGTACTTCGGCTCCGGCTCCGGGTAACACAGGTATTAAGAAAAGGGTGAGCAAAAAGGATAGCAGAATCATTGATGTGCCTATATGAGTGCCGTCCCATTGTACACAGCCTTGAATGCAGTAAGTAATCAGGCCTAAGATGGCTCCCATGATTACCATGGGATGCAGGCGTATCAAACGTCGCTTGAAGAAATCTGTCATCTTCATTTTTTTCCAACGGTCGTCATATGCATACCCAATGACAAATCCCGATAGGATGAAGAAGAAATCCACTGCCATATATCCGTGGTTGAAACTTTGGTCAAGAGGACTTGTGGCGAACCCTTCGAAAATGTGATACCAGATTACCATTAAAGCAGCTACCCCTCTTAATCCATCAAGGAGCTGATAGTGAGGTTTGCTGTCTGTAAAAACAGAAGAGGAACTTTGAAACATGCTAAAAATATTAAGGTTATTATTACTTTTTCATCAGTCGGCAAAGGTAGGGATTACATAGAGATATTCTTTTGCCTAAAAGCAAAAAACATTCTTATTTTTGGGCACGGATGCGGCTCAAGGTATAGATGGAGATACCGAGGAAGGCTGCTACATATTTCAATTTCACCCTGTTGATGAGTCCCGGATAGCGTTGCATGAATCTCTCATAACGTTCTTTAGGAGGCAGTTGAAGTCTCTCTACAAAGAGGTGGCTCAATTCTTTGTTTACATTTTGATGAAGAATCCGTCCCCAGTTGGCTATGTCGATATGCTTTTCGTAGAGTGCATTCAGGCGGTTGATATGGATGGCATATATGGTGCAGTCAGTCAATGCCTCAATATCCTCAATGGATGGCTTGTTGTAGTATAGGGAATCCATTCCGAAGGTAATGTCTCCTTCCTTACTGAACCAAGTGGTGGTGTCCATTCCGTTATGGTGGAAGACGGAACGGGCAATGCCTTCTTCTATAAAGTAGATGGATCGGTCAATGATTCCTGACTGCACGATGCATGTCCCTTTGGCATAATGCTTTTCCTGCATCTCGGCCAGCAGTGCTTTCATCGCTTCATCTGATATGGGATAGGTTTGTTCTATTTTCTCTATGATGTTTTTCATGTTGTACCTTTTCACGAATGCTTCAAGCCTCTACCAAGAAGACTTGAAGCATTCATAGAATTCCATTTACTTGCGGATTAAATACTTGATGAACAGCCACCCGCCTACGATCTGGAGAACCATGCCCGGCAGTCCGATGCGGAAGTCCTGTGCTGCCCTGCGTAAATCTCCTATCATGGCCCACTCTCCTAACGTGCCCACTACCTGATAGACCATGACTACGGCAAACAGGATAGGTATTGATACACGCCGGAAACGCCGGGCCGCAAATCCGGCGGCAGCAGCCAGCAGTACGGATTTCAATAGGATGGCCGGCATTACCACGGGCATAGGCATTCCGAAAAGCAGCGAGTTGGCAATGGGCGAGGCGATAGCAGTGAGCATTCCCACCTTCCAGCCGTACTTATAGGCGCCTGTCAGAGTGAAAAAATAGATAGGCAGCCAAGTCATTCCGCCCTGAGGCACAAGATGGAACAGTTGGGGTAAAGCCATATTGCCCAAGATGAACAATGCGGCCGTCAGATAGGTCTTGATATTGTTGTAATTCAACGAGTAAAGTTTTATTGTAGTTTCCATAACACTGTAATTTTTTAGTTTGATTACCTTTTATAAAGTACCTTGTTTCAGTTGTTCCACAAAGCTGTCTATGCGGTGCAGTTCATCGGGTATCTTGATGTTCTGCGGGCAATGAACCGCGCACTGGTTGCATCCGATGCAATGGTTTGCCTGACGCAGGCGGGGTACGCTCCGGTCGTAGCCCACGAGGAAAGCACGACGAGCCTGGCTGTATCCTTCATCTTGGTCACTTTTGGGTACATTTCCTTCGTTTACGCATTTGTTGTAATGTTGCAGGATGGAAGGAATGTCGATTCCGTAGGGGCAGGGCATGCAATACTTGCAGCCGGTGCAGGGTACGGTGGGATATTTCAGCATCAACTGCGCCGTCTCTTCCAGGAAAGCTTTTTCCTCATCGGTCAGCGACTTCAGGGGCGAATAGGTGCGTAGGTTGTCCTGCAAGTGCTCCATGTAGGTCATGCCACTCAATACGGTCAGCACATCGGGCCAGGAGCCGGCAAAGCGGAATGCCCATGAAGCCACACTGCCGTCCGGTTCACGTTGCTTCAGGCGCGATACGATATGGGTGGGCACATTGGACAGGCGTCCGCCCAGCAAGGGTTCCATGATGACGGCGGGGATGCCTCGCTTGACGAGTTCGTTGTAAAGATATTCGGCATCCGTGTTTCGCGGGTTTGTCTCCGCGGCATGATGCCAGTCCACATAGTTCAACTGTATTTGTACGAAGTCCCATTTCAGCTCGTCGTGCCGTGAAAGCAGGTAGTCGAACACTTCGATGTCTCCGTGGTAGGAGAAGCCGAGGTTGCGGATGTGTCCGGCTTTACGCTCGCTCAGAAGAAAATCGAGCATGCCGTTGTCCAGGTAGCGTCCTTTGAGGGCTTCCATGCCTCCCATGCCGATGCCGTGCAGCAGGAGGTAGTCTATATAGTCCACCTTCAGCTCCTTGAAAGAGTTGCGGTACATGGCCAGCGAACTGTCATGACTCCACGTGTCGGGCGAGAAGTTGGAGAGTTTGGTGGCGATGTAATAACTGTTGCGCGGATGGCGGCTCAGGGCGATGCCCATGGCATGTTCCGAACGCCCTTTGCAGTAAGCCGGAGATGTATCGAAGTAGTTTATTCCATGTGCCAGAGCATAGTCCGTCAACCTGTTTACTGTTTCCTGGTCTATCTCGTCATCGTTCTTTCCGTCACCGGGCTTGCTTACAGTCGGTAGTCGCATGCATCCGTAACCCAGCAAAGATACTTTGTCGCCCGTACTGGGGGTGGTGCGGTAGGTCATCTTGTCCGTGGGCACTTCGCCTTCGGCGGAGGTGCTTCCGGTTATTGTATTCTGTTGTTTCCCGCCGCATCCGTACAGGGCGGCAGTGGTGACGGCTGCTCCAGTTCCCAATGTTTTCAGGAACTTGCGGCGGTTCATTTCCTTTCCTTGTTTATCTTTCATCATCGATTCGTTTTAAACGGTTCTATGTACTTCGTGCCCTTCCACATAAATGGCACTGAACGGGCGGGCGGGGCAGAGATTCTCGCAAGCTCCGCAGCCTATGCAGCGTTCGGTGTTTACCGCCGGAATCTTAGGCGAATTCTCGGCGGCAGGATCGGACGGAACCATCTGGATGGCTCCCGTGGGGCAATGGCGCGCGCAGTTGCCGCATTCCACTCCGTCGGTCAGCGGGATGCAGTTCTTCTTTATCCATACGGCATGCCCGATCTGGATGGCCGACTTGTCGGCTTTCGTGATGGGGCGGATGGCTCCTGCCGGACATACATCGGAACAATGGGTGCATTCGGGACGGCAATATCCGCGTTCGTAGGACATTTCCGGCTGCATCAGTTTCAGCAGGTCGGTGGACGGGCGGAGCACCTGATTGGGGCAGGCCGATACGCAAAGCTGGCAGGCGGTGCAATGCTGTGCCATGTTGTGTGCGCTTAGCGATCCGGGAGGGGTGAGGGGTGTGCCGCGTTTGGGAATCTTCTTATCCTGAATGACGGCCAGTCCTCCATCCACCTTCTTCTCCTGTGCCTTTACTACCGAAATGGTGGCGAGCAGGGCTGTGGAAGTCAGGAAACTCCGGCGGGCGTTGCTCACCTGGTCTTGCGAGGCCTTGGTGTCATTTGCGCCAGGCTGTGCGTTCTCCGCAGTTTGCAATTTTGTCGGATGGATGTAGCGGATGGCTCCCTGGCGGCACTTGTTGATGCAATCCATGCAGGCTACGCAACGGCTGTAATCTATCGCATGTTCTTTCGGATTGATGCACGACGCCTTGCAGTTGCGTGCGCAGAGGCCGCAACCGTTGCATTTGGAAGTATCTATCACCGGTTTCAGCCAAGAATATTTGGCGAGGAATCCCAAGACAGTGCCCACCGGGCAAACGGTGTTGCAATAGGTACGTCCTCCGCGCCAAGCCAAAATGATGACTGCCGCGAACGTCACCGCAGCCACGGCGAGGGTAGGCACACTCTTTATCCAGACATCCACCGTGTAGAAGGCATAGCTGTCCGCACGCTCGGCCAGATAAGCCAGCAGGTTGTTGCCCCATTGATAGACAGGTGCAAACAGATTGGCCGCCATGCGCCCGTATGAACTGTATGGAGCCAGCAGAGCCGCAAAGGATCCCACTCCGGCTATCATTGCCACCACAAAGACGGTCAGTACTCCGTAGCGCAACCGGTTCAAAGCTTTGGAGTAGCGGAAGCGGTTCTTCTTCCTCTTTCCTGAAATCCACGATACAATGTCCTGAAACACGCCCAACGGACAGATGACCGAGCAATAGATACGCCCGAACACCAGTGTCATTGCGACAAGCAGCAAGACTACTCCCACGTTCACAGCCAGCAGGGCGGGCAGGAACTGGATTTTAGCCATCCATCCCAACCATCTGTGCACGCTTCCGGTGAAGTCCAGAAACAGCAGGGTGGTGCAGATGAAAAACAAGACGGCAAGTGTCAGTCTGATTTTACGTAACATCATAGTTTTGTTATTTATTTGATTTGAATGAATTTGCTTAGTACCCGAATCTTTTTTCCGCCTTTTCCATTTGTGCCCGAATATTCACCCCAAACGGGCAGTTCTTCTCACACTTGCCGCACTTGATGCATTCGGAGGCATGGTGGGGCAGCAGTTTGTAGTGCTCTCTCACGGTTTCGGGCACAAAGCCCTCTGCCACGGTCAGGTTGTAGAATTTGTTGACGGCAGCTATGTCGATACCCGCGGTGCAGGGGGCGCAGTGCCCGCAATACATGCAATGGCCTTGCCACGAGAAGCGATCCATCCCCTGCATGGCTGTGGTGTAGTCCTTCTCTTCTCGGGTGGAGGTGCACCAGTCCGTAGCCATCTGCACCTCTTCACGGTTGCGGCAGCCCACCATGACGGCAGCTACTCCCGGACGTGTCAGGGCATATTCCATACATTGCACGGGTGTCATGGCACGTTTGAAGGGAGAGTTGGCGGCGCTCAGCAGGTCGCCTCCTCCATATACCTTCATCACGTCGATGCCTACGCCCTTCTGCTCGCACTGTTCGTAGAGCTTTTCGCGTACCGGGTCTATGTTGTGTAGCTTGTGCGCATAGTTTTCGTCCGCCCAGAGGTCTTCCACGTTTTCGCTGGCCGGTTGCAGGTCATAGCAAGGATTGATGGAGAACATCAGCACATCTATGATGCCGCTGTTCACTGCCAGCATGGCTACCTGTGGATTGTGGCTGCTCATGCCGATGTGGTGTATCTTGCCTTCCGCTTTCAGGTGTAGGGCAAGTTGCATTATAGGTCCGTCGAATACACGATGGAAATCTTTCTCGTCATCCACGTAATGTATCATGCCGATATCCAGATAGTCGGTCTGCAATAGTCTGAGCTGTTCATCGAAGCCCGCTTTTGTTTTGTCAATGTCTCTTGTGCGCAGGTATTGCCCGTTTTCCCAAGTGCTGCACAGATGTCCTTGTATGATGAACTGTTGTCTCTGCCCGGCCAATGCTTTTCCGAGGCAGGCACGCAGGTCCGGATTGGAGGAATATATGTCTATGAAATTGATGCCATTGCCGATGGCGAAGTCCATCAGAGTCTTTGTTTCTTCTTCCGTCTTTCCGATGAAACCCTCGCATCCCAATGCTACGGCACTGACCGAGAGTTCGGTGTTTCCTAATCTTCTGTATTCCATGTACGTGCTTATAAGCTTATCTGTTTATATATATCCAATATCCTATGCTGTCTGTCTTTCTGCTTTAATTTTGCCTCAGGGACAAAAGTACGGAAAAAAAGCCTGGTGGCGATATATGAATTACTGATATTATTACCTGAATTACAGATTATGGCGTATGCCTTATAATGCAGATTCTCTCTTTTTATTCTTTGTAGTCCAGTGGAAGTTCGAACACAAACCGGGCGCCGCTTGTATAGTGCTCGTCAAGATACACATTTCCGTGAAGCACGTCGGCTATCAGGCGGCAGATGCTCAGCCCTAATCCCGTGCCTTGCTTAAAGTCATTCAGCTTTTCAAAGCGCTCAAAGATAACCTTTCCTTTCTCCTTAGGAATACCTACGCCGGTGTCGGTGACTTGGAAATGTAGCAGTATGCCGCCCATGGCTGTCTCTTTGCGCAGGCCGAGTGTGATGCTTCCCTTTGCGGTATATTTGCAGGCATTGGTGAGGAAATTGATCAGGAGTTGCTGCACGCGTTGCGCATCGGTCTGCGCTTTCAGGCATTTAGCGTCTTCTGCAATGTCAAGCAGTAACTCTACGCCTGCCGGTACACGTTCTCTGACGGTTTCAAGCACATTTCGGCAAAGCGCTTCTACATCCACCTCGCTGATGGCGGGCATATAGTAGCCGCCGGCCAATCGCGAGTGATCCAGTATGTCATTGACCAGTGTCGTGAGAAGTTCAACATTCGACTTGATGATATTTACATATTCGTCGCGTTCAACCTGTCCCATTCCAGTAGCGGCTTCGCTGTTCAGCAACTCCACAAACCCCACAATGGCATTCAGAGGGGTGCGCACTTCGTGGCTCATGTTTGCCAGAAAAGCCATTTTTGCCCGTTCGCTCGCTTCGGCCGTCTGTTTGGCTTCACGCAGTTCTTTAATCATTTTCTCGCGGTTGCTCACGTCGTCAAGGCGCATCAGATAGCCTTCTATGGTGTTGTCCTCTCCTACTATGGGGACTACGTTCACGTCGAGCGACAGCCCGGAGGGATCGAAGAAAGTACGGAACTTGGGCAGGTGGTCTTCGTGCGCTTTCTTTACGGGGCAGATATCACATGGCTCGTTCTTGCCGAAGTGTTCATAGCAATGCGTGCCTATACGATACATTTTGTCTTTTTGGTCGCCATAAATGCCCAAGGAGTTTTTCCACACCACTGTGTAGTCCGGTTTCAGATATATCAGACTGGAGTTTATGTTGTCCAGTATCAACTTGTTTTGTTTGATGGCATTGTGCAAGGTCTTGTTTGCCTCTTCGAGTTTCTGCATTTGCTCTTGCCGGATGCGGGTGGACTCTATCAGCAGGTTTCTGTTGTCTTCTTCCTCGCTGATGACTTTGGAGAGAATGAGGAAGTAGTTCTTGTTGTCTGCCTGGGCGGTGAGATAGGAGTAGGACACTTGGATGGAGGTGCATCCTTTTTCCCACTGTGGCAGCACGTTGCCTTTTATGTCGAAGTACATCACAGAGAGGCACGCTTCTCCATGGGAGAGTGCATGACGTACGTCTTGCGGGATGTCGAGGCTGTCTTTTATATTGCATACTGCATTGCGGTTGCACAAGCGGATGTTTTCTTCCAACTTTTTGTTGCAATATACGATGTCGCCTTTTTCGCTGAACAGTCCCACGCCAATGGGAGTTAAGTCCAAAATGGCGGGTATGATATTCTTGATGTTTTCGTCAAGAACCGGAAGGTTATACAGATTCGTTTTGTCGGCCATGGTGTAGTAGATTTGTTTAAGAAGATTGTACGGTCTGCGATAATCCTCTTGTCACATTTTTTGTGGCAAAAATAATGATTGTTTGGTGACAATACAAAATATTTTGACTTTTTATTCGCTGATAGTTTCGTCAGATATATCATACAAGTGCTTGCTTCACTGATTGAACGTTACTCGAATGTTGTTTGAGTACCCTTTGAATGCCGATAAAACAGACAGGCAGAACGCCGGTTGTATGATGTGATTCATGCAGCCGCATTCCGCCTGTGTGATTATTGAAGTTGAGATTTCCGTCAGAGAATGGTTTTCAGTTGTTCTGCCATCTGTGCCTGCACCTCTTGTGCGGCCTTGCGGCTGGCGGTGGCAAAGTTCTCCGTCTTGTCCACATAGATAATGCCACGGCTGGAGTTCACAATCAGTCCACACGTTTTCGTCATACCGTACTTGCACACTTCTTCCAGCGAGCCGCCCTGCGCACCTATGCCGGGAACCAGCAGGAAGTGTTCGGGCACAATCTTGCGGATATCCTCAAAGGCACGGCCCTGGGTGGCGCCCACCACGTACATCATCTGATTGTCGTCTGCCCACTTCTGGGATTTGCGGAGCACTTTCTCGTAGAGGCGTTCATCGTCTTCGTCCATGGTCATCTGGAAGTCGTGTGAGCCTTTGTTGCTGGTCAGGGCAAGCAGAATCACCCAATGACTTTTGTAGGTGAGGAACGGTGTCACGCTGTCTTCGCCCATGTAGGGGGCCACGGTGACAGCGTCGATGTTCAGCTCCTCGAAGAAACTGCGGGCATACATGGCTGAAGTGTTTCCTATGTCGCCGCGCTTGGCGTCGGCAATGATAAACTGGTCGGGATAATTTTCCTTGATATACTTCACGGTCTTCTCGAAGGCAATCCAGCCTTTCACGCCCATGCTTTCGTAGAAAGCCAGGTTCGGCTTGTAGGCGATGCAGAGATCTGCCGTGGCGTCGATGATGGCTTTGTTGAAAGCGAAGATGGGATCGGGATCGTCCAGCAGATGGTCGGGAATTTTCTTGATGTCGGTGTCCAGACCTACACAGAGGAATGACTTCTTGCGCTTTATGTTTTCAAATAATTCTTGCTTGTTCATATCTGTAATATTTTTAATATAGGTTTATTTCCTGAATAGATACCCCTCGTAGTCCAGCTTTATCTCCATATCGTAGTATAAACGGAAAGAGGTAAGTATGAATACGCATTTTTCTGACTTGCATCGGAAGGAGGCAGGTTTCATTATGTATTGTCTGCTCAGTGCGCCAAGCGTTTTTAGATCAAAGTAGATTTCATCGTATCTGATGCCCATTACATACAATTCCACAGGTATTACGCCGGCTGCATATTCCTCTTTGCTTACGGAAACGGCGTTGCCGGTCATGCGGGTGAATTTTGTATAGCCTTTCGGTATTGTGATAATGCCCGCGGTTTCGGGCACATCATTGCCCAATGCCTGTATGGAATCCTGACTGGATATGTTGTTGTCTGCTGTGGCTGTTGTGTCTGCCTCCATTACATTTCCATTATGGGAGAACTCATAATAGAAAGATACGTCTTCTTCGAACCATTTGGCCATACTTTTTTTACTGAACCATCTGCTCATATACATGCATCTGTCGTTTATCTCCACAGCTTTCTTGCGGGGCAGCGTACGCAGCCATTCTTGGTAGTAGGCCTCGGTCATGGGAAGTTCCTCCTTGCAGGTGGCCTGTATTTCTTCTTCCAGGCATTGTTGCATGTAGCGGCGGGTGATGTTGGTATAGTTCACCGGCAGTACGGACGTCAGCAGGAAGAGGATGGCGAATGAGATGGGAATCCAGTTGATGCGCCGTGCCCGGGTGATGAACAGACCGATGCAGACGATGTAGAACCAGCCATTCAGGGTGGCCAGATAGAGGCGGTTGATGGTGATGCCGTAGTCGTTGAAGCGGCGGGCAATGCCTGCCGTCATCAGTAGCAACAAGGGCAGTACCAGTATCGGCAACCAACGTGCCGTCCATTGGTCAAAGCGTTTGTTCTCCTTGAAGCGGGCTGGGTAGAGTCCGAATTCAATGCCTATGCTCACTGCCATCAGTGCCACCACCAGCCAGGACACCCATCCTGTGGGCAGTTCCCAGCGGATAAGGATGCGGGTGGCATAAGTGTAGAGCACCACAAGATAACCTGCCGTAAGCGGCAGGAACAAGTAACGGAGTATGCCGTTCAGGAATCCTGAGGATTGCGGCAACCGGTTGTGCTTCTGTCCTCCCCGCGGCAACAAGCCGAGGAACAGCAGAGGGGCAAGCAGTACACTGCACAAGTAATAAATATAGGCATAGCACTTTCCGCTGATATGTACATCGAAAAGCTGGTGTAGCGAGAACAGCAGCAGGCAGATGCCGCCGCATAAGATGAGGCTCACTATCTGCGTGACGATGAATGAGGCCACAAGGTTTAAGGTAAAATTCCAGCTTGCCACATCGTTCTTTTCTTTCAGAAACGAAAGGAAGAATGTGGAGAGTCCCAATGCAAGGATGGCTGCTGCATGGGCTATGCCTATTTCGAGGAAAGAACTGCTTGTCTCCAGGCTGCGGTAGAGAAATATGGCATCTGCCATGAGCAGTGCATGCGCCGTGAGTTGTATGCCTGCCTTCCACAGACGGCTTTTTGTTTCTTCGCTCCACAGGTGTAGGGTGAGGGAAAGCAGGACGCTTACCGACAGATAGTAGCCGGTTGCCCATAGCAAGCGGTCTTCTCCTTTCCAATCATTGGCCGTAAGGACAATGAGATAGACCGTAAGGGCAAAGATAAAGCCCACAGTGGCGGGAAACCGCTTCAAGCACGTCTGAAACGCTTCAATGGCAGTAATCAGAATTTGTTTTATCTGTAATGTATTCATCTTTGAGAACTGTTATATCTGTTGGTTCTTACAGTTCGCTATCTTTCAGCCGTTCCGCATTTTCCGCAACAATCAGGTGGTCGATGCAGTCCTGGATGTCGCCGTCCATGAAGGCGGCAAGGTTGTAGATGGTGTAGTTGATGCGGTGGTCGGTGATGCGTCCCTGCGGATAGTTGTAGGTACGTATCTTTGCAGAACGGTCGCCGGTGGAGACCATTGTCTTACGCTTGGAGGCGATGTCGTCGATGTACTTCTGGTGCTCCTTGTCGTAGATAAAGGTACGCAGGCGGCTGAGGGCGCGCTCCTTGTTCTTGGGCTGGTCGCGCGTCTCGGTACACTCGATAAGGATTTCTTCGACTACGCCCGTGTTGGGATTCTTCCAGTTGTAGCGCAGGCGCACGCCCGATTCCACCTTGTTCACGTTCTGTCCGCCTGCTCCGCCGCTTCGGAAGGTGTCCCACTTTATCTCGCCTTCGTTGATGACCACGTCAAACTCTTCGGCTTCGGGCAGCACGGCCACGCTGGCTGCGGAGGTGTGCACGCGCCCCTGCGTTTCGGTGGCAGGCACACGCTGCACGCGGTGTACGCCCGATTCGTATTTCATTGTGCCATATACGCCGTCGCCCGTCACCGAGCAGATGATTTCCTTGAAACCGCCTGCAGCACCTTCGTTGGCACTCGAAACTTCGAGCTTCCATCCCTTAATGTCGCAGAATTTGCTGTACATGCGGAAGAGGTCTCCGGCAAAGATGGCTGCTTCGTCGCCGCCTGTGCCGCCGCGTATCTCCAAGATGGCATTGCGGCTGTCTTGTGGGTCGGTAGGAACGAGTAACAGTTTTATCTGTTCTTCCAGTTCCGGCTGGCGTGCTTGGCAGAGGTCAAGCTCCTCGCGTGCCATGTCGCGCATCTCCGGGTCGGCCTCGTTGGTAATGATTTCCTTCGCTTCCTCAATGCCGTTTAATACCTGCATGTATTCTTTGCGGGCGTTCATCAGGTCGCCCAGTTCTTTGTATTCTTTGGTGAGCTTGACGTAACGCTTCTGGTCGGCAATCACTGCCGGGTCTGTAATCAGCGTGGATACTTCTTCGAAGCGGGCCACGAGCCCTTCTAATTTTTCAAGTATGGTGTTATTTTCTGCCATTTGATTCGTCTTTATTTCAGAGATTTCTTTGTTATAGATTTGTTTCCCTCTTCTTCTTATAGTATTCCCATAATCCATCTGCCAGATACCACTCCACAGTTCCCCAGCCCAAGATGCCTAAACTGCGCAGGACGATGCGGTCGATGTGCAGCTCTTCTGCTTGGCAATACTCTGCCAGCCCGAAAGCAAGATCTCCTATGCAGACGAGAACGGCAAGCGCAACCAATACCACAATGTTGGCGGGCAGGCAGATTCCTTTTTTATTCTGTTCCATTGTCAATTATAGATTAACGGGATGCGTATCCCTTATTCATTATCTTACACACTCAGCATGACGGAAGAACCTTCATCTTAAATTCAAAAGACATACTTCTCCAGCACCCATAACAGAGTTGTTACCAGCAAGATGCCTAAGGCAAGGTGTTTGAGAGTGATTGGTTTTCGCTCCGATGGCTCCTCGCCGAAATAACGGCTAAAGACATGCGGGGCGCAAGCTGCCGGAGCAATGATGGCGAAGCTCCTGAGAAAGCTCCACTCCATCTTATCAGAGCAGATACCGAGGACGACGCCCGCCACGATAAGCAATAGGAGCAGCCCGATGCCTTTCAGCATCCTAAGTATGGTGTTATTTTCTGCCATTTGATTCTTATAGTGTTATCGTTTCGTTATATAACTCTTGTAGAAGTTTGCGTGCCGAAACCTTCCGTGTGCCTCCTTTATAGTCGCCTTCAACTAACATTTCGTTACGTAATGCTTTACTGTAATTCTTCTTCGTTTCCATATTTAGTTTGTTCTTTTTGTAAAGCTATTACAGGACAAGTCAATGGATTACCACAATTTTCCGTCTAACAGCCACGACAGCGCTGCTGCCACTACAAGGGTGACAATGGCAATCAGTATCCAGGTTTTTCGTGACCATTGCTTATTGGGATTCTCCGGTGAAGAACTGAAATAAATACCGCCTACGTATGCACACGTCGAACCACAACATATGTAACTGATGTGTTTAAGGAAAGGAATGTCAGTCCAGATACCGATGCACTGTATGCCTACAAAAATCACTACGATGGCAATACTTACCAGACATCCTTTATATTCTCTTTTCATGTGTCCGTTTAGTATTTGAATTCTCCGAACTCGCTCTTGATAATCAACTCCTTCTTGTCGCTCTCCTCAATACGCCCTACAATCTGCGCATCGATGCCGAAGCTCTTTGAGATAGCAATCACTTCCTCAGCATGTTCGGGAGAGAGATATACTTCCAGACGATGCCCCATGTTGAATACCTTGTACATCTCTGCCCAGTCCGTATTGCTCTGCTCTTTAATCGTTTTGAACAAAGGAGGAACAGGGAACAGATTGTCCTTAATCACGCGGCAATTGTCACCTATAAAGTGCAGCACTTTTGTCTGTGCACCACCGGAACAATGCACCATGCCGTGAATTTCAGAGCGAAGTGCATCAAGCAGTTTCTTTACTACCGGCGCATAGGTGCGGGTAGCGGAGAGTACCAGTTTGCCTGCGTCTATCGGGCTGCCTTCCACCTTGTCCGTCAGCTTCAGACCACCGGAGTAAACTAATTCTTCGGGCACTGCCTTGTCATAACTTTCGGGATATTTCTCTGCCAGATATTTGGAGAATACATCATGACGGGCGCTGGTCAGTCCGTTACTGCCCATGCCGCCGTTATATTCTTTCTCGTAGGTGGCCTGTCCATAGGAGGCAAGACCCACAATCACATCGCCCGGACGGATGTTGGCATTGTTGATGACATCGCTGCGCTTCATGCGGCAAGTCACGGTACTGTCCACGATGATGGTACGTACCAAATCGCCTACATCGGCAGTTTCACCGCCTGTAGCATATACTCCTACACCCATTTCGCGGAGCTCGGCGAGCAATTCGTCCGTACCGTTGATGATGGCGGAGATTACTTCTCCCGGAATGAGGAGTTTGTTGCGTCCGATGGTAGAAGAAACCAGGATATTATCTACTGCACCTACGCAGAGCAGGTCGTCGATATTCATAATCAGTGCATCTTGTGCAATGCCTTTCCAAACAGAAAGATCACCTGTTTCTTTCCAATACATATAAGCCAATGAGGACTTCGTGCCTGCACCGTCGGCGTGCATAATGTTGCAATACTCCGGGTCTCCGCCCAGGATGTCGGGGATGATTTTGCAGAAAGCCTGCGGGAAAATTCCTTTATCTATGTTCTTGATGGCGTTGTGCACATCTTCTTTCGATGCACTGACACCGCGCATCATGTATCGTTGGTTACTCATGAGATGGGTATGTTTATTATCAATTGATTGTGCAAAGATAGTGCAAAATGGAAGCAGTGCAAAATAAGTTCGCTTATTTTGCACTGCCGTAACCGGTATTGTGTATTTGTGCTTTTATTCAATGAAAGGTATCTTGACTATAAAGTAGGTTTCGGTGATTGCGATAGATACTTCTTTGTTGTATAGAGAATATTGTTTCTTCAGATTACACAATCCCATTCCGTTTTTGGCTACACAATTCCGTAATTGCAATTTATTGGAAACCATGACTCCATTATTGCTGATTGTGATATGGATAATCAGTGGAGACTTGGAACTACTGACATTATGCTTGAGCGCATTCTCCACAAGCATTTGAAGACTTGCGGGAATGACGGCTTTGTTCCGGTTTTGTCCATCGTCCTCAATGATGACCTGTAGTGTTTCTCCGAAGCGTATTTGCTCTAAATATAAATAGGAGTCAACGAATTGAAGCTCTTCTTTCAGGGTGACGGTTTGCCGTTCATGGGTAGAGAGTAAATAGCGATAGACGTTGGATAGCTTTTTGGTGAATAAATTGGTCTTTGCCGCATCCTGATAAGCGAGTGAGGCCAATACATTAAGGCTGTTGAACAGGAAATGGGGATTTATCTGGTTTTTCAACATCTGGAACTGATACAAGGCTCTTTCCTTTTCTATCTCTGTTTGTCTCAAGCTATAGAAGAATATCTCTATCAGCAGGACGATGGTCAGATTCCAGGGTATTATGAGCAACGAGTATTTTAAGATATGCCCGATGGAATGAGCAGTGCCTGATATAAGGTAGTTGAGTGAAAATGAAATCAGAATACACAAGAGGGTAGTCACCGTCCAATCAAGTAGAATCTGAAGTGCGTTGTTCTTTATCCGGTGTTTTTTGTACATCACGTTGATAACTCCGAAGTCGAGCAGGCCGATAGCGATGCCTATTGGGAGGTTCAGCAGAAATTGGTACGTGAAGTTCTCTTGCAGTGACTTCCCGCTGACTATATTGTAAGCGCAGCCGAAGGTAATCAGAGAAAGGGAAATGATTACTATGCCGTAGAGAAAGAAAAGTATGTGCTTTTTTCGTTCCATGATGTTCGTTGGTTGATTATACGGTTCCGTCTATCCACTTCAGAAAGTCACCTGCACGGCTGCGGCTGACTAAGATTTCATGCGGGCATTCCGGATGCAAGTATAGCTTCAACCGGCTGCCGAAGTATCTGGAACTCTTTTTGATGGCTTTGATATTGGTAATGCAGTTTCTCGAAGCACGGAAAAACAGACTGTGGTCTGTCATCTGTTCCAACTGGTCCAATGAATAATTGATGATGTATCTTTTGTTTGAGAACAGATGCAGATAGGTGTATTTCTCTTCACTGTAGAAGAAGGCGATGTCTGCCGTTTCTACATATTGAAACACATCTCCTATCTGTACCAGAAAGCGGTTTTTCTTGTTTGCTGCAAGGTATTCATGTTCCAACCGCTTGAATTCGGGAGTGACGGTACGCAATGAATTGTGTCGCTCGAATTTGCATAGTGCGGTTTCCAAATCACTCTCTTCGATGGGCTTCAGCAGATAATCTATGCCGTTTACCTTGAATGCTTTGAGGGCGTATTCATCGTAAGCCGTGGTGAAGATAACGGGGGTGTCGATGGCGACTTGCTCGAATATCTCAAAGCTGAGGCCGTCCGACAGGCGTATATCGACGAGCATTAAATCCGGCGCACCTTGTTTGAGGAGCAAGACGGCTTGTTCCACACTTTCCGCCCAACCTGCCAACTGATAGTCCGGGCGCAGTTGTTGCATCATCCGTTTTATCTCTTCATAAGCCAAGCGCTCATCTTCTATCAATAGATATTTTATCATAAGCCTACGCAGTGTTTCTTTTTTCCATCAAAAATACGATATATTGTATGATTACGTAAGCTCCCGGGCATAAATATTTGGTTCATACTTAGAAGCGGTATCGGATACCGGTGGTGACTCGCAGGGAAACGCCGAATTCACGGTTGCCGTTATTCTCTTTAAAGTTGTTGGCAAATCCTTTTATGCTGCGGTCGGATATACTTACCCCTCTTGCCCAATTGCCTCCTATCCCTGCATAGATGCTGGCTTTCGGAGTGATTTGGTATGAAGGGCTGATGGATGATTTTATCATGACGGTGGAGTAAATCTTCGACTTCCCTTCAACCTTTGTTACGGCCGACATCCCATCCATCTCTATGGCCGCCAACTCTATCTTTATCTTTTTGCTCAGCCATGTTGATGCCGCTACTTTCAGCCCGTTGGACATGTTTATCGTGAACTCATATCGTCCGGTCTTCATCCATTTCAGGTAGAGCATGGGCAGTACCATCGGGATGCCGTAGGAGTTGGTAAGTCCGGCTCCAATTCCCAAATCCAGGTTCTTGTTCAGTTTATGCACAAATATGATGCCCCCGTTGACCAAGATGCTGCGGAAAGCAATTTCATGGGTGGGTGCATAAATGCCGCCTCCTATCGAAGCGATGATACTCCATTTCTTCGATATCGGCCTGATATGGGATACATTCAGACTTCCATTGAATAGTCTGTCAGGATTCAGCTCCCTTGCCTGTCCTTGATTGTCGAGAATGCCGTAAGCGCCGTAAAGACTGACGCTCCAGGCTTGTACTTCTCCTTTGTCATTGTGTTTCACGGAAATCGGAATATTATAGCTCCCCGACATGATTTGCATGCTTCCCGAACCCCATTCATTGCCCGACTTGTCTTTGAGAGTGCTGGCAGAGATGTAATCATAGCTGACATACCCTTGTGCGTGGCAGCAAACCGAAGATGCTGCACATGCTAATACTACAATAGAAGAAACGAAAACTGTTTTCATAAACCGTTCATTTTTATTTCTGGCAAAGATAGTCCGGACGAAGCCGCAAGGCAACTGCCTGCCGATGAAGTGCAGGATGAGTGGTATGAAGTGCAGAATTTGATGAATGGCCTTACCTCGGCCAATCTTTTCCGCCCGATATAGAGCACCGTAGTGTTTCTTTATCATTTAGTTTCGCAGACAGAGCCCCGAACTTGTATCTTGTTTGCTGTAAGCGGTTTATCGGTTCCACCTTTTCCCGCCTGGGTGGAACTCGCTTCCCTATACGAGTGAAGTGCTTTCCATCGCATAGAGAAGCCGGTTCCATCGTGTACGGAACCGGCCTCTGTTTAGGAACGTGAGGGGCTCACTGTATTGGGGGGATGGGCTGGATAAGCTCCGCCTGATGCTGCTTCCGGTATTTGGAGGGCGATACTCCCATCGCAGTCGTGAATACCCGCACGAAGTGGGGCAGGTCGTTGAAGCCCACCGTGAAGCATATTTCCGATACTTGCCTCTGCGAATGTTTCAATAGTTCGCAGGCTGTGTTCAGGCGGTATTGGGTGACGAACTGCGAGAAGGTCATGCCTTTGCTGCGCTTGAAATACGTACAGAAGGCGGAACGGTTCATGCCCACCTCCGCTGCAATGTCGTCCAGCAGAATGGGGTGTACATAGTGTGTCATCACGTAGGTGCAGATTTGCTGCATACGCCTCACATTGCGTTCTATGCTCACGGGGCTGCCTGCGGAAGTGTGGTCGCGCGAGGTGAAGATGACGGGCAGCAGGCGTAGCATCTCGCACAAGCGTCCCAAGTCGTCCATCCCGTTCATCCGCGACAGCGTTTGGCGGAGGATGCGGGAACTCTCTTGGCCGAACTTCAGCGCATCTGTGGGAAAGGCCGGTCCCGCCAGTCGATTGCGCAGTTCGGGAAACGTCTCCATGCACCTTGCTACCAGAGAATGACTGAAAGCGACCATCAGGTAACGGATGCAGCCGCTATGGTCGGCCGATGAAGGTTCATACTCCCACCTGTGGAGCATGGACGGCGGTATCAGCACCACGTCTCCCGCCGCGAAAGGCTGCAAGGCATCTCCCGTCAGCCGGTTGCCGTGTCCCTGCATCACACAGTACAGTTCCCAAGCATCATGCTGGTGCAGCTTGGCCTCCAGGCGGGGGGCTATCTGTACGTCCACAAAGAAGAAGGAGTGGTCTTCTGCTTCGGGCAGCTCGTAGGGGATGATGGTTTCGTCCATTTATGCGATTTTAAAAGTAGTAGGATGCAAATGTACGACAAGCATTTGAGATAATAGCACAAATATGAGACAAAGCATCGGCGTATCTTTGTCCCTCAAATATAAAATTCACGAAAACAATTGGTAGCATGATAATCAATACAGGCGGACGGACAGATACCGTCAACTATTACAGCGAGTGGCTGCTGCGGCGCTTTGAAGAGGGCACTGTGTACTCGCGCAACCCGCTGTTCCCCAACCACGTCACCGCCTACCGGCTCGACCCCTCGGTGGTGGATTGCGTGGTGTTCTGCTCCAAGAACTACCGCCCCATCCTGGCCGACCTGCACCGGATAGCCGACCGCTTCCGCGTCTTCTGCCACTACACCATCACGGCATACGGCAGCGATGTGGAGCCCAATGTCCCGTCCATCGACGAGAGCATCGAAACGCTGATAGAACTTTCGCGACTGGTGGGTCGTGAGAAGATAGCCTGGCGATACGACCCGGTGCTGCTGACGGCCCGCTACACCATCGGCCACCACCTCCGGACGTTCGACTACCTGGCGTCCCGCCTTTCGCCCCACGTCGGTTTCTGCGTCTTCAGTTTCGTGGAGATGTACAAACGGCTCGACCGCAACATGCCCGAACTGATACCCCTGACCGATGCCGACAAGCTGCTTCTGGCCAAAGGCATGGGGGAGACGGCGCGTAAGTACGGCCTGCGCTTGCAGACCTGCGGCACGGTGGAGGCTTATGCCCAATATGGCATCTGCCGGTCCGGATGCATGACGACCGCCAACCTCGGTGATGCTTTGGAGTGCAAGTTCAAGGCTATGGCGCACAAAGGTACGCGGATAGGCTGCCAATGTATGCCCACCCGCGACATAGGCGCCTACAACACCTGCCTGAACGGCTGCAAGTATTGCTATGCCAACAAGAAACCGGAATTGGCGGCGGAGAACTTCCGGCTGCACGACCCGTCTTCACCACTGCTCCTGGGGCACGTGAAGCCCACCGACATCATAAAGGAAGCCACGCAGAGAAGCTTCATCTGCGGGTGAGGATGTGCGGGTGGCATTTCAGAGGAGATGCGCTTTTTCTTTACAAATGATACCTCGTCCGCACGGTATCTACTTTGGGACGAATGCCGTTCATTTCTCCTCTATACCCCCTTCAGAAGTGCTTCTGAAGGGGGTTGGAAATACGACGTGACGGAATGAAAAATGCGACGTGATGGAGTTGAAAATGGAACGTGACGGAGTTTTAATTCCGTCACGTTCCATTTTTCACTCCGACGGCATGCCGTTTTCATGGCTTCCTGTGGCGGCGAAATTTCTTTACTCTTCGCACGATGTCCGCCTGATTCCCCCTTACTTCTGCCGCATCCTCTGCTTCTCACCGTCTTCTTCTGAAGTCTTCTTCATTTCTTGCCACATCCTCTG
This sequence comes from Bacteroides helcogenes P 36-108, assembly GCF_000186225.1. Classification (NCBI taxonomy): domain Bacteria; kingdom Pseudomonadati; phylum Bacteroidota; class Bacteroidia; order Bacteroidales; family Bacteroidaceae; genus Bacteroides; species Bacteroides helcogenes. Next base: position 1,784,904 of record NC_014933.1, read on the forward strand.
CTTCTTGCCGTCTTCTTCTGAAGTCTTTTTCATTTCTTGCTGCATCCTCTGCTTCTCACCGTCTTCTTCTGAAGTCTTCTTCATTTCTTGCCGCATCCTCTGCTTCTTGCCGTCTTCTTCTGAAGTCTTTTTCATTTCTTGCTGTATCCTCTGCTTCTTGCCGTCTTCTTCATCTCTTGCTGCATAACGAGGCAAGGAGATGTGGCTGCATAGAAAGGAAGTGCCCTTTAAAGGCTTTTTGAATAGCTTTTAAAGGGCACTCATGGTACTTACGCCCAATGCGGCCTTGCTCCTATCATGCACTCATGGGGTGCATGTGGGGCAGAAAGGGCATGGATTAGAATTCCACTTTCGGGGCTTGCTCCGCACCTTCGGCAGCCTCGAAGTAGGCGCGCTTGTCGAAGCCGAAGAGCCCGGCAAGGATGTTCTTGGGGAAGCGGCGGATGGCGGTGTTGAACTCCTTCGCGGCATTGTTGAAGTTGGTGCGTGCCACGTTGATGCGGTTCTCCGTGCCTTCCAACTGGGCTTGCAGCTCCAGGAAGTTCTGGTTGGCTTTCAAGTCGGGATAGTTCTCCGTGATGGCCAGCAGCTTGCCCAGGGCGGATGTCACGGCGCCTTGTGCCTTCTGGTATTCGGCCAGCTTCTCCGGGGTCAGGTCGTTGGCATCCACCTTGATTTGGGTGGCGGCGCTGCGAGCCTGTACCACGCCTTCCAGTGTCTCTTGCTCGTGTGCGGCATAGCCTTTCACGGTGCTTACGAGGTTCGGAATCAGGTCGGCGCGGCGTTGGTATTGGGTCTCCACGTTCGACCATTGTCCGCTGACGTTTTCGTCCATGCTTACGAGTCCGTTGTAGCCGCTTACTCCCCAAATGGCGAGGATGGCTACCACCGCGATGATGATAAGGGTTGATTTCTTCATACTTCTTTCTTTCTTTTTTCTGGTCTCTGCTTCCCTCCGATGCGGGGGGCGAGAGCTCTTGATTAAACAATATGGGTTGATTGAGATGTTGCTGTGTATCGAGTGCTTCAGAAGCGCGAGCCTGCACCGCCGCCACCGCCCATGCCGCCTCCGAAGCTTCCTCCGCCGAAGCCGCCACTGCCGCCGAAGCCTCCTCCGCCGAAGATGACAGGCCCGCTGCCGCCTCCGCGTCCGCGGTAGTTCTCGTCGTAGGTCTGCTGGCGGCGCACCACCTGATGCCCGCAGTTGCGGCAGGTATAGGTCACGTCTTCCGTCCGCACCCCGTTGCGGCGCGACACGAGGACGCTGCTGCTGCGTTGTAGCTTATGCTGCCCGCAGTGGGGGCATTTGGTGGCGGCGCGGATGGCGAGTATGGAAATCACTCCGCCTACCGCGATGAAGCCGAATATAGCGAGCAGAATGGTTGTGATGTCGTCTTCTTCTTCGTCCGTCCCGTCGTTGGTCATGCTGCCGTCCAGCCGTGCGCACACGGCCTGTATGCCGGCCACCATGCCTGCGTCCCAGTTTCCGTCTTTCAGGTAGGGAATCATATACTTCGTCTGTATGCGCTTGCAGATGGCATCGGGCAGGTCTCCCTCCAAGCCATAGCCTGTGTAGAACTGGATGCAGCGTTGGTCGGTCACCAGTAGAATCACCAGTCCGTTGTTCTTGCCTTTCTTGCCCACGCCCCACTCGTTGAGCAACTGGTGGGAGAAGTCGAAGCAATCGGCCTCACCGATGGAGGGCACTACGGCCACCACCGTTTCGATGCCGGTCTGCTGTTCCAATGCGAACAACAGGCGGTTGATGCTGTCGCAGGCTGCTGCGGAAAGTATTCCGTCGGGATTGCTTACATAGTGCGTCTTGTCTTGCAGACGTACTTTAGGTATGCTCCGGGTGGTATAGACTTGCTGTGCCTGCATGAAGGTGAACAGGCATAAAAGGATTTGTAAAGAGAGGATTCGTTTCATACGGTTGTGTAGCATTATGTGGACGAAGATACGAAAAACCGGGTCAATGGATATACTTTTCTACAAAATTCTTGATGCGTGCCGTGTATTCTTGCGGATACTTCCGGTAGGATTTGGCGTGTGTAGCGCCCGGCACTACCCATAGTTCTTTGGGCTCCGGCTTGGCTTCATACAGTGGATAGACCATCCGGGTGGGTACGAAGGTGTCGGCATCGCCGTGTATGAAAAGCATCGGCAGGGAGCATTTCTTGACCTGCTCCAGTGCGGAGGCTTCGCGGAAATCCCATTTATATTCTTGCTTGCAGAGCCAGCTTGCCGTGTGCAGCAATGGAAAGGCGGGCAGGTTGAACCGTTCTTTCAGCTCTCCTTGAAATTCGTCCCACACACTGGTGTAGCCACAGTCTTCTACAAAGCATTTGATGAATGGTTGCTGGTAGGCTCCGTGCTCCACTTCGCCGGATACCATCATGGTGGTGGCGGCTCCCATAGATATGCCGTGCACTACCATCTCGGTTCCGTTGCTGCGATATTCGTGGGCAGTGCTTGCGGAGTCTTGGCCTGTTGCGTCGGCAACCTCGTTGTTTCTGCCGAAGAGCTCATCGGCGGTAGCCGTCCACAGCAACACGTCCAGACGGTCCGGCCACCCCATCTGTATTTCTGCCCCTTCGCTCAGGCCGTGTCCGTGGAGGTCGGGCAATAGGACGTTATATCCCAATACCTTATTATAAAGGTATCCTATCATCAACATGCGCACAGCGTTGTCTGTATAGCCGTGTACGATGACGGCGGTTTTGCGGGTGGGCTCTGCGGCGGCAATGCAAAGTGCATGCAAGGTCTCGCCCCGGTCGTTCTCCATATAGAAGTCGCGCAGAGCGCCCGCGTTTTGCAGACTGTCTACCCACGGTTGCAGTTCGGGATATTCGCTGAGCATATATTCGTAGGAGGCCGGAATGTCGCGGCTGCGTGTAGCCAGTTCTTCCGGTTTCAGCGCATAGCCCAACAGGTAATAGCCGCCACATAGCAAGAGGGCGCAGACGGCTATGACGCTGACAAATGAGTATCTTACTGCTTTCTTCATTATTTATTCCAAATTTCCCATGCAGCAAAGGCTTGCAATAGCAGCATCTCGAGTCCGTTCTTGACGGTGGCGCCCTGGGCTTCGCCTTTCTTCATGAAGAGGGTTTCGTTTGGATTGTACAACAAATCGTATAGCAAATGGTTGGGGGTGAGGCAGGCGTAAGGTATGCCCGGACAATAATCTACTTTGGGAAACATGCCTACGGGAGTGCAGTTCACTATGACGGTATGCTCCGCCATGATTTCCGGAGTCAGCTCTTCGTAAGTCAGGAATTTGCCGTCTTTCTTGGTGCGCGATACGAAGGTGCTCTCTATGCCGAGATTCTCCAGTCCGCGATGCACGGCTTTGGATGCTCCGCCTGTGCCCAGAATCAGTGCCTTCTTGTGGTGGGCTTGCAGTAGCGGTTCGATGGATTGCGTGAATCCGATGATGTCCGAATTGCATCCCATAAGCTTCACCTTGCCTTTCGGTTGGCGGATGATTTTAATCACGTTGACTGCGCCTATTTTAGCGGCGTCTTTGTCCAGTTCGTCCAAATAGGGGATGACTTGCTCTTTGTAGGGGATGGTGACGTTGAGTCCGCAGAGGTTGGGATTCTCCTCTATCACTTCCATGAAGTCCTCGATGCGTGGAATCTCGAAGTTCACGTATTCCGCATCAATGTTCTCTGCCGCGAATTTCTCGTTGAAGTATCCGATGGAGAACGAATGTCTCAGGGGGTAACCTATTAAACCGTATTTCTGCATACTATTCTTGTTTTTTCGTTATGTAATCGCATTTTAATGCCCGTGTCACTCCCTGCACATGTTGGTCGGGATAGAGGGACTGGTAGTGTGCCGTCAGGTCTTCGTACAACCAAAGGTCGGTGTTTGGAAAGAAGGATCGGGTGGACGAACTACGCACCAATAGCAGGTGATAGGTGGGTGCTTCATCTGCAAAGGTCATGTCCCATTGAAGATAGGTATATATCTGATTGTCGGGCGGAACTAATTTGATGACGGAAGTCGCTTCTTCGGGAATATTCTTGGAAATGCTTGTGCCCATTGCATAGAGCAGTTCCCCACTTTTCAGGACGGAGCCGTCAGCTTTCTTCCACGTGAATGTGGCCTTTCCTCCGGGAGCAATGATTTTGTCCTTTGCGGCAAAGGCGAAGCTGCTCCCTGCCGGATAGGGGAGATTCTGCTGCAAGTCGGCTTCTATCTCCGAGGCATTGTCGGCAACTATGCCATAGCGGACGTCTTTCACAAGAAACGAACTCCCGGCTTGCAAGGCAGGTTGCTTGGTAATGAGAAAAGAAGAACGGTTTGTCTCCGGGTTCTCTACTCCGTTCAAGCAGAACTTGCGGTTAGTTACCGGTTTCTTGGCTACCCAAGTCAACTTACTGGAGAAAGTGATGACATCTGTTGAACCATCGTTCCAGTCGATGGTGACCGACTCATCTTCAAAGGTCTTTGCACCGTCAAATTCACCGAAGGCCAGATAATATCTGCCGGATTTGTCTTTGATGGTCTGCAAGCCATAGAGTATTGCAAGGTAAGCTTTGGTTTGTGCTACAAGTATATCCTTTTCATAAGTTTTGTCTTTATAGATAGCTTTTATGCCCTGGTTGGCAATGTTGCCCGGAGTTTCGGGATTCAAAAGGTCGTTGCCTGCGGCATCTTGCACGGATATATAGAGGACAATGGGGGCGATGTCCCAAATCATGTCATCATCATTGCCATCGGATGGGTCACAGCCTGTCAAAGCACCCAGACAAAAGAGGGGGATTAATAAAGACGTTAATAAATGAGTCGTTTTCATGCTGTTTCTTTTTAAGGGTTTTGTTGCTATTTTGTTGCCACATAAAGCGTGCATATCCCGAAGGTCAGCCGCTTGAAGCGGACTTCGCTGAAGCCTGCCCGCCGGATGGCTCCCTGCATCACCTCGCCTTGCGGAAAGGCGCGGATGCTCTCAGGCAGATAGGTGTAGGCACTGTTGTCTTTTGAGATAAACTTGCCAATCAGGGGAATGACGACTTTGGAATAGATGGTGAATAGCTGCTTCATCGGGAAGCGGTCGGGCGTGGAGAGTTCCAGTATGACGAGGTGTCCGCCGGGTGTGAGCACACGACACATTTCAGATAGCCCTTTGTCCAGTCCTTCGAAGTTGCGGATGCCGAACGCCACCGTCACGGCATCGAAGCTTCCGTCGGCAAACGAGAGACAAGTGCAGTCCTCCCGGGCAAAGGAAACCTTGTCCGAGAGGTGCGCCTGCTTTACCTTTTCGCGCCCCACGTTCATCATGCCTTCCGAGATGTCCGTGCCAATCAAAGAGTCGGGTTGCAGTTCGCGGCAGGCAAGGATGGCAAAGTCGCCCGTGCCCGTGGCCACATCCAAGATGCGGCGGGGGCGGAAAGGACGAAGCGTGTCAATGGCCTGCTTACGCCAACTCCGGTCTATACCCAAAGACAGGGTATGGTTCAGTTGGTCGTAGGCGGGAGCAATGTGGTTGAACATTTCTTCTACCAGTTCGCTCTTCTTGCCCTCTTTGCCGTAAGGCTTGATGTGTTCTTGGGGGTAATCCATTATTTCAAGTATTCCGTTACGTTCTTCTCGATGCGTGCGGTGATGTTGCTCGTATCTTCTTTCACGAACTTCTCACCGGTGATGTGCTCGTACAGTTCGATGTAGCGCTCGCTGATGCCGGTCACGATTTCATCCGTCATTTCGGGTACTTGCTGTCCGGCCTGTCCCTGAAATCCGTTGTCCATCAACCATTCGCGTACAAACTCTTTGGAAAGCTGCTTTTGCGGTTCGCCTTTCAGGAAGCGTTCTTCGTAGCCTTCGCTGTAGAAGTAGCGGCTGGAGTCCGGCGTATGTATTTCGTCCATCAGGTAGATAGTACCGTTGTGCTTGCCGAATTCGTATTTGGTATCCACGAGAATCAAGCCACGCTCCGCAGCGATTTCCGTGCCGCGCTTGAAAAGGGCGAGGGTGTATTTCTCTAATGTGGCGTACTCTTCGGGAGTGGCAAGGCCTTTGGCGAGGATTTCCTCTTTGGAAATGTCGGCATCGTGCTCGCCGATTTCAGCTTTGGTGGTCGGGGTGATGATGGGCTCGGGGAACTTCTGGTTCTCCTTCATGCCTTCGGGCAGCTTCACACCGCAGATTTCGCGCACACCGCCTTTGTAGGCACGCCATGCGCTGCCGCAGAGGTAGCCGCGCACGATCATTTCTACGGGGAATCCTTCGCACATCACGCCTACGGTCACCATCGGGTCGGGTGTAGCCATCTTCCAGTTGGGACAGATGTCGGTGGTGGCATCGAGGAACTTGGCTGCTATCTGGTTCAGCATTTGTCCCTTGAAAGGGATGCCTTTCGGCAATACTACGTCGAAGGCCGAAATACGGTCGGTAGCTACCATCACTAACTTTTCACCGTTGATGTTGTACACATCACGCACTTTTCCGTGGTACACGCTTTGCTGACCGGGGAAATTGAATTCTGTTGCTGTTAATGCTTTCATATTCATTCTCATATTAAAGTTTAATCATATCGTTGACTCCGAGAGCTATTACATTAATTCTGTTCATTATGGCTATTCTTTTGATTTTTAAGTTTCTCCCGTTCCGCTTTCGTTTCCTTGTCGAACTTCTCATAGGCTTCCACAATCTGAGTGACGAGCTTGTGGCGCACGATGTCTTTCTTGTTCAGCTCGATGAAGCTGATGCCCTTCACGCCTTTCAGGATGCGAAGCGCTTGTACCAAACCCGATGTCTGGGCAGCGGGCAGGTCTATCTGCGTCATGTCGCCTGTCACAATCATCTTGGTGTTCATGCCCATGCGGGTGAGGAACATCTTGATTTGCTGCGTGGTGGTGTTCTGCGCTTCGTCCAATATGACTACGGCATCGTTCAGCGTGCGTCCGCGCATAAAGGCGAGGGGAGCAATCTGGATGACATTCAGTTCCATGTACTCCTTCAGTTTGGCGGCGGGTATCATGTCTTGCAAGGCATCGTAGAGCGGTTGCAGATATGGGTCTATCTTGTCCTTCATGTCGCCGGGCAAGAAGCCGAGCTTCTCTCCGGCTTCCACGGCGGGGCGGCTGAGGATGATTTTCTTGATTTCCTTGTTCTTCAAGGCGCGTACGGCCAAGGCGATGGCGGTATAGGTCTTGCCCGAACCTGCCGGGCCGATGGCAAATACCATGTCGTTCTTACCGAAAGCTTCTACCAGTTTCAATTGGTTCTCGCTGCGGGGGATGATGGGCTTTCCCGTCACGCTGAACACAATGACGTTGCCCGCTTTCTCCGCTTGCGGGGCGTTGCCCTTGATGATATCAATGATGACTTCCTCTTTCAGTGAGTTGTATTCGGTGCAGTATTTCTCCAGTTTGGTGATGTTTTCCTCGAATGCGCACATCTCCTCTTCGTCTCCCAACACTTTAATGACGTTGCCGCGGGCCACGATGCGCAGTTTGGGGTAAAGGGCTTTTATAAGTTGCATGTTGGCATTGTTCACGCCATAAAAGATAACCGGGTCGATATCCTCCAGAACAATCAGTTTTTCTATCATTGATATGGTTTAATGTTCAATTTGTTTTTTAATGAAACGCTTTGCAAATGTAGTGAAACGTTTGAATACTTGGGTAGGCAGATGGGCTATTTTTTTAGTTCAGGCTTTACCACAATACGGTTTCCGTTTTTGGTGCAGCGGATGCATTCGGGGCGAAGTGTCCGTGCCTGCAGGTTGAAGATTATGTTCGGATTGAAATGCTGTCCATTGATACGGGTCTCAAAGTGGAGGTGCTCTGTGCTGGCACGCCCAGTACGTCCGGTCAGGCCGATGGGTTGTCCGGCTTTCACCACATCGCCACTTTTTACGAAATTCTTGAATTGATGACTGTAAATAGTCTCCAATCCTGTATGATGGCGGATGACAATCACATTTCCATAGGCACTGTAAGGCTTTGACATGCGTACTACTCCGGAGAAGGCGGCGCGGATAGTGTCTTTGGCACAAGTTTTTATATCCACTCCGGCATGATTGCTTCTGCCCCGTCCATAGTGTGAAATTACTTTTCCACCTGGCAATGGAAAAGAATAATCTTTGGAAGAAATGCTGTCTAAATGGATTTCGATATGATTGCTTTCGGCAAACAAGCCGGGAGTGGCTACACGGATATGGTTGACCTCCATTGAGTTGAATGTCGGCTTTTGCTCTTGTGCCGAGAGGGAGGAAAGTGAAAATAAGAAGAATGATAAGATGAATGATTTCATGATGAATGTCTGTTATAACTATGTTATGGTATTTATCTATTTAAAGAATTTTATGTCTCCACCATCGGAGAATGCGTATTTTCTTAAAAGATCTTGTATCATTTTAGCGGCTTCTTCCAAGCCTTCCGATCCGTTGTAACCGTTGATGATTGCAAGGATGTGGCAGGTTTCCAAATCCAGCTTGGTGCGCTCGTGGTCACTGGTGGGAGTACCGATGCCTCCCGCACGGTCACGATAGACAGGGAGCCTTTCAATGTTCAGCACTCCGCGTCCGATTCCCTCAAAAGGTTCATCGGTGTGTCCGATGCCGAGTTCAAGGTTATCGCCTTGTATCTTGTCGGTATCAAAACCACCGATGGAATAGCCGGTACAGAGGGAAACGAGGTTGATGATATCCACCAGTGTGTTGATCCGGTATAAAGCCAGTCCTCTTACCAGACGACGGCGCAATGCTTCCGCCGAAGGACGATAACGGCTTGGGTCTTTACCGCAACGCTTGTAGGCTTCACGGGTGGCAGCAATGACAGGCTGAAGCTTGATGTCTTCTGCGCAGGTGGTGCTGACTAACTTCCGGGTGAAAACATCAATCTCATTCCAAAGTTCCTCACAAAAGATGGTGTTGGTAACTTCTGCATAAACGGCTACACCTCTGAAAGAGGGGCAGTATTTTCTTATTTCATCTGATACGGAAATTTTATACATATTCTTTTAGAGTTCTTAGTTAATTACCGTTTGTTATTGAATCTGTGTCCCAATCCGAGCATCAAGTTGTTCGGGCTCTTGAAATTACTCAGTTGATAACCCACGTGCAGGAAAATGTTTCGGGTAAGGGAAGCCTTTAGGGCTAAAATTTGATAGAAGTTCTTTGTGTCATTGCCTTTGTAAAGTATATTGTGTCCAAATCCTATGTTTATCGAGAAGATGGGCATTACCAATTCTCCACGTATAGACAAGCCTGCTGCGAATTGTTCGCGAAAGGGAGGTCGGTAGAATTTGGGGTCATGAGCAGGAGAATCTGCAAGATGTTCTTTAATATTGGCACTTTCGTCGAATTGTAGATCCAGCGAAGTACCGGCCTTGAAGAACTTGTTGAAGTTATACATCGGATTGAAATTGAGGCCTATGATACCAAAAGCTCCGGGTACAAGATATGTTCTATTGTCTTTGATGAAACCTTTCTTGCGAGTGGCTCCATAGATAATCAGGTCATAGCTGACATGGGGAAGAATATCGATTGGTTTTGCGTTTCCGATTCTTGTAGTAGCGGCATCCGTGTTTTCTCTGCCGAAAGTATGTACAATACCTATTCGTCCGCCTATGGGATTGATTCCTGCATTCGGATAATTGGTGTTACCGTTGGAGAAATGGGTGAAGTCCAGACCTGCTGTCAGATTCCACTGTGGACTGACCTGCCAGTTCAGAAAGAAGCCTAAGTTGATGTAGGCATTAATCTTGGAACCAACGATGTTGTTGTACTGATTGGTTAGTTCGTTATATTTTTTCCAATAGAAAGAGACACCGAAGTTCCATTCATAATCTAAAGATAATTTGGGTGAAAGTTGTTTGATACGTGATCCTTGAAAAGCATATAACGCCAGTGGATTTCCTACCTCAGAAGTGTTGAAAAAGGAGCCGTAAGAAATACCAATGCCTTGGTAAGCGTACGGGTACAGCTTGCCTAATCGTGAGTTCTTGCTGAACTGGAAAGCATACTTCAAGTGCGCTGACAAGTGTTTTTGGATAGGCTCCTGCTGTTTGTTCTCTCCTTTGAGGAAACTGGCAGTGGGAGTAACATAGTTTGGACGGATGTCAAAGCCTATCTTGTGGATAATAGGATGCTGTAAACTGTCATTATTACTTCCTGTATTTTGAGCTGATAGTGCGGTAGTAAAAAGTGCTACTAACAGGTAAGTCATATAGGCAAGTTTGTGGATGTTGTGCATAGCTATTCTTCTATAGTTTCTCGTATGATATGAGATTCTTTGGTTGGCATATTACTTCGTAACCTCCCGGCGATGGTGCGTTTCTTGTTGGTTTTGGGATTATGGGCACGAATAGTAAAATCAGTCTCGAACCAGTCATATGACAGTATTGGGGTAATTCGTTGTTTGGAAAGAGCCGGGATGGTTACCTTTTTCTCTTCATTAGCAAAAGAGATAGGTATTTTTTGTTCATCACCTGTGTATGAAGCACGGACGCCGTCCATCACGAGAGACTTATCGACTATTGTCGGAATATCCACCACTGTATTTTTCTCTAATAGCCAGAATGCCAGTGGTGACAAAGACGTAAATGTAACTTCATGGTATATATTTCTGAAGGGGTAAATGGTTGTAGTTAAAGGCGTGGAAGTTTCATTATTTACAGTAATTGACTTTCCATATCCTACTCCGTTTCCATAGTATTCGTAAGCATCCAGTGAATAGGAGATGTCGTCTAATACATACCGTTCACATGGTGAAATAATAACCTGTATGATTTTGGATTCGTACTCATTACCTACTAAAATAGAAAGGTCGAAGCGTGAGAACATGATATTTTCGTCTACTTTAATAGTCAACTCTTTGGAATGCTTTCGTTCGATGGTAAGGTCTATTTGTTCGTCATTGAGTATAATTTTTCCTACTCCGTCCAAACAGGGTGCTCCAGATGTTCCTATGTTCACCCCTTCTGCATTATATATTTTGAAGAAAGCTTGCGTCAGGCTGCATTCACCGGATATTATCTCCCAATTTGAAGAATTAAAATGGATAGTGACAGAATCACCGTTACCATCTAACTCTATATTATCTTCCGAGGGTCGAATGTCTTCTATGAATACACCACTGTTGCAACTATGGAATGCTGAAAGTATGAGTGTACAAGTTAAAGTGCCTATTAGTCTTTTCATTTTCATTTAGTTCATGATGTACAAATGTATAGAAAATAATATTACCCCTTGATAATCTTTCTACCTTTTTATGTATTTATCATAATCCCCGATAGTATGCGTCCTGACTTGATGCCTAATCGCCGTGCTGAGAAGAAATCTTCATGTTGCATGAAAGTACATATTTCGGCTGTTTCTACTTGAGTTGATGGAACACCGAAGTCAAGCAGTTGCAGACGATTGGCTGCCCACAGGTCGATGTGGTATTTGTGCGTTTCCTGTTTCCATTTGGAAATGTAATCCATCTGAAACCCACTTTCACGGAAAGTCTCATATACCTCGTCGCCTACTTCGAACGAGGCAAGGGAGATGCCTGGACCTATGCAAGCGATGACATCTTTGCCGTCTGTATGGCAGAGTGCCCGCATTTTGGCTAAAGTATGGCCTAAGATGCAGTTCGCTGTTCCTCGCCAACCAGCATGAACGGCAGCTATTGCCTGATGTTTCGGGTCGTAGAGTAATATCGGGATACAGTCTGCCGTAGAGATGCAAAGACAGTAACCTCTTTCGAAGGTGACGAGTGAGTCTGTGCCTTGCAACATGGCAAGACGTCGCTGAGGTGAGGCGGATAAATATTCCGATCCGATAACCAATATCCGGTTACCATGTGTCTGATAGGGAATAACCAGTTCAACTGGACGTTGTGGTAATCCCTCGCAGAGTAACTCCTGATTGCGGCTTACGCATTCCGTATCATCTCCGGTGTAGGGCGTGCAGTTGAAAGAAGCGTAGCTTCCCCGGCTACATCCCCCGTGGCGGGTAGTTACAAAACAAGAAATGTCGGGATAAGAGGAAAGAACCTCATATCCCAACATTCTTCTGTCTGCTGTGAGTGGAATCATTTTTTGTCTTCCTCCCAGTCTTCTTCGTATTCAAAGTCCTCCAGGTCTTCTATGTCCTCGTCATCATTGACGTATTCATAACCGAGGTCTTCATCTTCACCCTCTTCTTGAAGCTCTGCTTGCAGGTGGCTCATGTCCTTGGCGCGGTGGGCAATACTTTCTACCTTGCTTTCTATCTTGTTGCTTTCCTTGTTCAATTCTTCCCAAAGAATGTCTTTTAGCACGGATATGCCCATGCCTGAGATAGCGGAAATGAAAATATGCGGAATGCCTTCGGGCAATGCAGGCTCTATTTCGTCCATGAGTTCCTGGTCGAGCATGTCGCTTTTGGTTATGGCAAGCACGCGTTGCTTGTCAAGCATTTCAGGGTTGAAGGTACGTAGTTCATTCAGTAATATTTCATATTCCTTGCGGATGTCGTCACTATCGGCAGGAACCATGAATAGCAGTAGCGAATTGCGTTCGATGTGGCGCAGGAAACGCAAGCCCAATCCTTTGCCTGCACTGGCGCCTTCGATAATTCCGGGAATGTCCGCCATGACGAATGATTTGCCATCACGATAGGAAACGATTCCCAAGTTAGGTTCCAAAGTGGTAAAGGGATAGTTGGCAATCTTGGGCTTTGCGGAAGATACGGTAGAAAGCAAGGTTGATTTTCCCGCGTTCGGGAAACCTACCAAACCAACATCTGCCAATAACTTTAACTCCATAATCACCGTCATTTCCTGCATCGGTTCACCGGGTTGTGCAAAACGGGGCGCTTGCCGGGTGGCAGTTTTGAAATGCCAATTACCTAATCCGCCACGTCCTCCTTTCAGCAAAATGACTTCTTGGCCATGCTCGGTAACGTCACAGAGGTATTCACCGGTTTCGGCATTATAGACTACAGTGCCACAGGGGACTTCAATGATTCTGTCTTCTCCGTCCTTGCCGAAACTGCGATTCTTGGAGCCCGATTCACCATGTCCTGCCATGATGTGGCGGTCATACTTTAGGTGCAACAGTGTCCAATAATTACGGTTACCGCGAAGAATAACATGACCTCCTCGTCCTCCATCACCTCCGTCGGGACCTCCGTTGGGTATGTATTTCTCACGCCGCATGTGCGTGGAGCCTCGTCCGCCCTTACCTGAACGGCAGTATATTTTTACGTAGTCAACAAAATTCGATTCAGCCATAATTACTTTTTATTTTACTTTATCTATTGCATTGCAAACTTCTGCTGTGATATCTTCCAGCTTTCCAAGTCCGTTGATATGTGCATACAGATCTTCGCTCTTGTACCATCCAATCAGCGGAGCTGTCTGAGAGTGGTAAACGACAAGGCGCTTCTTGATTGTCTCTTCGTTGTCGTCTGCACGTCCGGATTCTTGTCCGCGTTTGATGAGGCGTTTCATCAGTTCTTCTTCGGGTACATCAAGGTCAAGCATTACGCTGACTTCCTGTCCGCGTTCAGCCAACATCTTCTTCAATGCTTCGGCTTGGGCGATAGTTCTGGGGAAACCGTCGAAAATAACGCCTTTGCTGTCTTGGAAACTGTCGAATACGTTTGCCAGAATCTCAATCATCAGTTCATCGGGAATCAATTGACCCTGGTCGATATAGCCTTTGGCAGTCTTGCCCAATTCAGTACCATTCTTCATCTCAGCACGGAGTACGTCTCCGGTAGAAATGTGGTTGATTCCGTACTTTTCTACAATCTTCTCACTTTGTGTTCCTTTGCCTGAGCCGGGAGCACCGAAAATTACAATATTCAACATTTGCTTTACCTATTTATTTGTGATTTATTTATAATTATTCCACTACTGTATAGATGTCCGGATAGTTACGCCCGAATCCGTCATAATCCAATCCGTAACCAACGATAAAGTCATTGGGAATGTTCATGGCGACATATTCAATGTCCAGATCAACTTTCAACTTTTCGGGTTTCACCAACAAAGAAGCGATATGAATTTCCTTGGGACTGCGTGTACCCAGAGTTTCCAGCAGACGCTGCATGGTAAGTCCCGTATCTACAATGTCTTCCACGATGACTACTGTACGGTCTGTAAGGTCTTCATTGATGCCGATTACTTCTTTGATGACTCCGGTGGAGGATACCCCTTGATAGGATGCCAGTTTGACGAACGAGATTTCACAAGGAATCGTGATACGTTTCAGCAAATCGGCAGTAAACATGAACGAACCGTTCAAGACGCTGAGAAACAATGGATTCTTTCCTGCCAAATCACGATTGATTTCGTTCGCTACACGGGTTACTTCTTTCAGTATGTCCTGCTCCTTGATGGAGACTGTGAACATTTTGTCTTTAATCTGTATGGTATCCATAGATGGAGTTTATTTTAGAAAGTTGGCGCAAAAATACAATTTTTATTCTACTCCATGCATCATCTTCTGCAATTTCTTTGAGAGAAGAAAGAGGATAAGTGATGCCGTGGCCGACATGAGAACGAATACCATGAAGAAGTCATACATCGTTTCAATGCGGCAGCCAAGCAATGTCTTCACTTTTCCGGTTTCGGGATAAAGTCCACTCAGCGTACCGGCAAATTTATTGGCTGTAGCGGTAGAAAGATACCATATGCCCATCATCAGGGAAGCAAAACGGATCGGTGTCAACTTGTTTACCATGGACAGTCCGATAGGGGAGAGGCAGATTTCTCCTATTGTGTGGATGAAATAGAGTCCTGTCAGCCAGATGAGGCTTACTTTTATGCCCGGTTGTACATCTTTAACGCCGAAGCAGATGACCAGATAACCCAGTGAAAGCAGTAACAGGCCGATGGCTTGCTTGGTGGGAGAAGCGGGCTCCATATTGCGCTTGCCCAGTGCGCTCCATACCCCCGGCATGATGGCGGCCAATATTACTACGAAGAATGGGTTGAAAGATTGAATCCATGATGCCGGCATTTCCCAGCCCAGGATGACGCGGTCTGTCTGTTCCGAAGCAAAAAGCGTCAGTGAAGCACCTGCCTGTTCGTAAGCTGCCCAGAAGAAAATCACGAAGAAGGCAATGATATAGATGACAAAGATGCGGCTGCGTTCAATCTTGGTGAGCGAACCTTGCAGCAGGATGCTGACGGGGAATACGATGCAGGCAGTAAAGATGCCGATACTGATCCAGTCGTTGCCAAAGCACCGATAGAAGAAAAATGCCAATGCTACGGAAAGCAGGGCTAAAATCAGATAATTGCGTTTCTGCCCATTTTTCTCGGTTCCGGTTTGTCCGGCAGCTTTGGCTGCTTGCGGCTGTCCTTTTTTTGAATCCGGGATGATGCCGAGTGGCTGTCCGTCGGGACCGATGAGATATTTGTTTTTCTGAGTCTCAAACAATATGATGGTAAGAATGGTGACTATTCCTGCAATGAGGAATCCCCATTTAAAATCATTGGGATTGCCCGTTTCTCCGAAATAGCCGCAAACTAACGGAGCGAGGAAAGAGCCTACATTGACGCCCATATAGAAAATGGTATAGGCTGAGTCTAAGCGTCTGTCTCCGGGCTTGTAGAGTTGTCCTACCAATGAAGAAACCGTCGGTTTAAAACATCCGTTGCCCAATATAAGGAAGGTCAGCCCGCCATACATCAGCCAATGGGATAACTGGACGGCATTCAGCATCGAGGCACTGGCAAACATCAGAAATTGGCCTACTGCCATCATCATTGCTCCCCAGAATACGGAACGGCGGATACCCCAGTATTTGTCGGCTATATATCCACCGATAAGTGGTGTGAGATAGACCAGTCCGGTATAGCTGCCGTAGATGGAGGCTGCATGCTCTTTGTCGAACAAAAGTGCCTGGGTTAAGAACAGGATGAAGATGGCGCGCATACCGTAGTAGCTGAATCGTTCTGCCGTGCTGGTGGCGAAAATGAGGTAGAGACCCTGAGGATGTTTCGGTGTATTCATTTTGATTAATTATGATAATGGATACAAAAGTAAGAATAAATTCCGAATTCGTACGGGAACAGGAATTTAAATGGGCTTTAAAAAGGGGATGATAAAGAGTTTTAGTATCTTTGTCCCCAAAAGCCGGTAAAATATATTATGAAAATCATAAATTTTTGTTTGGGCATTTTGTCGTGCATACTTTGTTTCTGGTATGTAGATACGCTGATACCTTATCAATTGTGCCAATTGGAGCATGACAGTTTGTTTGTGCTGGATGCGGAGTCTTTTTTTCATTCTTTCTGTACGGTTGGTGGTTTTGGCGGGTGGCTGAGTGCGTGGGGGCTTCAGTCTTTTGCACTGCCTCATGTCGGCAGTTTGATTTTTATTCTTCCGGCACTGGCTTTAGGTGTTGTCATGTACATCCTGTTGTGCAGGAAAGGGCTTGCGGAAGTGTTTGTTCCGTTAACTGCGGTTCCTGCGGCCTGCCTTCTGTTTTCGCAATTAGATTATTATTATTCGTGGCAGGGAAGTGTGAGTACGCTGTTGGCATTGTCAGTCCTTGCGTGGGTGGATATGATAGGACGAATGAAACTGAAAATTGCATTGTTCAGTCTGTTGATTTTGCCTGTGTTTTGGCTTCTGGGGTCGGCTGTGACGGTGTATGTGCTTTCGGGAACTGTCCTTTTCTTTTCGAGGAAGACTTGGCCTTATGCTACGCTTCCATTACTTATCTGCATGCTTTTTGCAGGCATGGTAGCTTATAAGGGGCTTTCAGATTCTTTATACATCTCTGTTTCTCCAGAATTTTATTATAGCCGGCAATTGGAAATGCCGTTGTATCATTGGCTTGCGACGGTTTCAATAGTGTTGCTGCTTGTGGTGGGGTGTAATTTACATGACTGTACCTCGCGGTGGAGAAACTATTGGCGCTATGGATTCTTGGGTATGATTTGGCTGTTGAACGGAAGTCTGTTCTATCACTATGAGCCACTTTTCCGTAATCAGAAAAATCAGACATTATGGCAGTTGAATCATTACTCATTTATGGAAGACTGGGATGGCATCATTAAGATGTTTCCTCCGTCACAGAAGATCAGTAACCTGCTGTATATGAATTACCTGAACCGAGCTTTGGCCGAAAAGGGAGTACTGGTGGATTCAGCTTTCAAGTATCGTCCGTATGGTGCAGCTTCACTGCTCGTTGCAGAAAATAATACAGGAGCCGTGAGAATGCTCCTGAGTGATGTGCAATACACGGTGGGTTGCATAGCTGAGTCTCAGCACCAGGCTTTTGAGGCACAAACAGCTCTTCCCGGTCAGTATGGCATACAGACATTGATGCGTCTGACTAAGACTAATCTGATACAGGGGCACTACCGGGTAGCCGGAAAATATTTGGCTCTTATCGGAAAATCATTGACTTATAAAAAGTGGGCGCTGTATTATCGTCAGTTCCTTTATGATGACAAAGCTGTGGAGGCGGATAAGGAGTTAGGTGACAAACGCCGCAGTTACCGTCAACAAAATAACTTTTCTATGTGGCGGGGATGGAGAGCTGATTTGGAAGCGGTATTGGAGGCTAATCCGCAGAATACCAAGGCTGCTGCTTATCTGGGAATTTCTTTGCTATTGACTAAGGATATGGCAGGTTTTGTTCGTTTTCTGGATACTTATTATGGTACGGAAGCATTACCGGTTCTGCCTGCTGTTTTTCAGCAAGCTGTACTTGTGGCTTATCCGGACAATGGAGAACGCTGGAAAAGTTTTGGGCTGTCATCGCAGGTCACTACCGACTATGATCGTTTTCGTAATTTATATTATCAGACAAAAAACAGTTTCAATCAAAAGGATCAGATGGCTCAATCTTTCGGCGATTCTTTTTGGTTTTACTTAATGTTCGTAAAATAATGAAGCTTATTGTTCAATATCTGTTTGCTTGCTGTGTGCTGCTGTTTTGGGGAGCATGCGGGCCGATGGTCAAAGTTGAGGTGCAATCTCTGGAAAAATCACCGTTGGAAGAAACTTGCGTCGGGGTGGTAGTGCCTTGCAACATTGCTCCCCTTAACTTTTATACCTCTGCCGATGACGGAAAGGAAGCCGTGATACTTGCCTGTGGAGAGCACCGGTTGACGGCATTGAGTGAGGCGGGAGGCATGATACCCTCCATGGGTGCTTGGAAACATCTGCTTAGGGTGGCGAAGGGAAAAGACATTACCGTGAAACATTGCGTGCTGGTCGATGGAAAATGGAAGGCCTATCGTCCGTTTATGATACGTGTGGCTGCCGAAATCATTGATCCATTCTTGGTTTATCGTCTCATTCCACCGGGGTATGAAATGTGGGATGCGATGGGCATTTATCAACGTAATCTGGAGTCTTTTGAAGAAACCTGCTTGATAAGGAACAGCCAGACTGAGGGGAATTGTATGAACTGTCATTCATTCTGCCAGCAAAATCCGGATAAAATGTTGTTTCATGTGCGTTCCAAACATGCGGGAACCATTCTTGTGAATAATGGAAAAATTACGAAAATAGACACAAAGACAGACCAAACAATTTCTTCTTTGGTTTATCCTTATTGGCATCCGAGTGGAAAGTTCATAACTTTCTCTGTGAATGACACAAAACAATTGTTCCACACACACAATCCCAACAGGGTGGAAGTGTTGGACAGGCAATCGGATGTGGTAGTGTATGATGTCTTGAAAAACGAGTTGATTACAGCACCTCAACTGTTTGATAAAGAGGTGTTCGAGACCTTTCCCACATTCTCTCCTGACGGAAAGAGGCTTTATTTCTGTACGGCAAAATTACGAATCATGCCCAATGAGTATGATAAGGTGAGATATAGCCTGTGCAGTATAGCTTTTGATGCGGACAGCCGTTCTTTCGGAGAAAAGGTGGATACGCTCTATAATGCGGAGAAAGAGGGTGGTAGTGTCTCTTTTCCCCGTGTCTCTCCTGACGGGAACTATCTGATGTTCACAAAGGCAGCCTATGGTAATTTTTCCATTTGGCATCAGGATGCCGACCTGTGGATGATTGATTTAAAACGGCATGAAAAGCATGCTTTGGATGAAGCGAACAGTGAGAGTGTGGAGAGTTACCATAGCTGGAGCAGCAATAGCCGTTGGGTAGTTTTCAGTAGTCGTAGGGGAGATGGACTTTATACTCGCCTCTACCTGGCATACGTAGATGCGGACGGAAGGATACATAAGCCTTTTGTGCTGCCGCAGAAGTCGGGAGACTTTTATGATAAGTGCATGTATTCCTATAATATCCCCGAATTGGTGAAAGGAAGTGTGGAAGTCGGTAACTATCGGCTGGTAGAGCAAGTCAGAGAAGGATCTCTGCAGAAGGTGCATGCTGCTAACGGAATGAAGGGGAGATAAGAGCATTCAAACAGTATTATCCCTATCTTTAGCCTAAAATGACAGTAAAGTCCCTGACTGAATGCCTCCAAGTTTCTGACTGAGGTGCTCCATATATCATGTTGAACAATCCCCATCATTACGAAAATCAGATGCACAAAAGGAAATTGCTCGTTTATCGTCAAAAAGTGCCTCTTGGCAGATTACTCCTGATTGGTGAGTAAACGTTTCGTGAGTACGGCCGTCTTAATAATAGAGCTTTTATAACAAACTTAATTTATTGAAACGATGAAAAAGCAATTAATGATTTTGACCGCTACCTTGATGATTGGTTCTGCGGCATGTATGGCACAAGAAGGTAAGAGCGATCATCCTGATATGTCGAAACGTATCGAGCAGATGGTTTCTGATTTGGGCTTGAACGATAAGCAAATAAAAAAGTTCGAGGCTGCCATGGAAGAAATGAAGCCGGGCAAGAATGAATCAGGGGAAAGATCCTCACGTGAAGAAATGGAAAAGAAGCGGACTAAGATGGATGCCAAAATCAAGAAAATCCTGACTGATGAGCAGTATGAGAAGTACCGGAGCATGCAACCTCAAAGAAAGCCGGGCAGGGGTAAGTAGTCTTTGCCATGTTACAGGAAAAAGGGTAGTGAAAAGAAGATGATCTTTTTCTTTTCATCGCCCTTTCTTTTGCTTTTTCTAACAATTCGCTCTACCTTTGCTTTGCAAATTAAAAGAAGATTCATTAATGAAGATATTTCCTACTGCAAGCATCAAGCAACTGGACGCTTATATCATAGAGAATGAACCGGTTGCATCCATTGCCCTGATGGAACGTGCGGCTGTTGCCCTGGCTGATGCTATTACTAAACGTTGGGAGGATAAGGCAACTCCTTTTACCCTTTTTGCCGGCCCCGGAAACAACGGTGGTGATGCTTTGGCGTTGGCACGTTTGCTGATGCAGCGAGGCTATATTAAAGTGACGGCCTATTTGTTTAATACAAGTGGCAACCTCTCTCCCGACTGTCAAGCGAATATGGAACGGCTGGCAAAAGTGCCGGATGTGGATTTTCATGTGGTGACCACGCAGTTTGTGCCTCCAGTGTTGACCGAAAACCACGTAGTGATTGACGGCTTGTTCGGAAGCGGATTGAATAAACCGTTAAAAGGTGGCTTTGCGGCAGTGGTGAAATATATCAACGCTTCGGCGGCTACGGTAGTGGCTATTGATGTACCATCGGGGCTGATGGGAGAGGATAATACCTATAATGTACAGTCCGGCATCATCCGTGCCAGTCTGACATTGAGCCTGCAATTTCCGAAGCTGGCATTCTTTTTCGCCGAAAACCAATCTTTTGTAGGTGAGTGGCAACTCTTGGATATAGGGATCAGTGAAGATGCGATCGAACAGACAGATACCGACTATCATCTGCTGGAAAATGAAGATATGCCATATCTGGTAAAGCTTCGTGCAAGGTTTGCACACAAAGGGGATTTTGGCAGTGCTTTGCTGATAGCCGGTTCGCAGGGGATGGCGGGAGCTTCTGTACTTGCGGCAAGGGCTTGCCTGCGTTCCGGGGTAGGTTTACTGACTGTGCATGTGCCGTTCTGCAATAATTTTATAGTGCAGACCTCTGTACCCGAAGCTAAGACGGAATTGGACATCAGCGACACTTGTTTTACTGCTCCTGCCGATACGGACGATTATCAGGCTGTGGGAATCGGTCCAGGATTGGGGAGGGCGGTGGAAACGGAATCTGCTTTACTGGAGCAGATAGATCTTTGCCAGACACCGATGGTGGTGGATGCGGATGCCTTGAATATTTTAGGAGAAAAGCGCAGTTATATAGGACGTCTGCCCAAGGGAAGCATTCTCACGCCACACTCCAAAGAACTGGAACGTTTGGTGGGTAAGTGTCAGAATTCTTATGATCGTTTGATGAAAGCACGTGAACTGGCGAAGACTGCCGGTGTGTATATTATATTGAAAGGTGCTTATTCTGCCATTATTTCTCCGTCAGGCAAATGTTGGTTTAATATAACCGGAAATCCGGGAATGGCAACGGGTGGCAGTGGTGATGTGTTGACCGGAGTTTTACTTGCTTTGCTGGCGCAAGGATATGAAACGGAAATAGCTGTCCGGCTGGGAACTTATGTGCATGGGCTTGCCGGAGATATCGCTTGTAAGAAACAAGGCACAACCGCAATGACTGCCGGAGATATAGTGAATGCTTTGCCGATGGCGTGGCGGATGTTGGAAGGATGATAGGCTGTTTCTATCTTCTTGTAGTGATATGGAAGCAACCCTGCTTCAATTCATATTTTATATAGCACCTGTCAGCTTTCCTCAAATCGCGCAACACTTCCGAGAGCACGAGTTTCAGGGTGTCTGCGCTGACGTTTTGCAAAGGGCGCCCGTCTCTGTCTTCTATCTTTTGGAAACGTTTCCAGCTTACATCGAATGTGGTTCCATAAAAATGCGCGGAATTCTCGGAGGCATTTCCATTGCGGCGACGCAAACGTTTTACGTCATCCTGTGTACGCAATACAGAAGTCACTACTATTTTATTGGGATTCAATCCTTTTGCAGTCAGTGAATCAAGGAAGTTACCGCCGATAGTATCTAAGAGTGCTGCTGCTCCGGGAATCAGGTAAGGGATGGAGTGCGTCAGTGAATCGACCGCATATAGATCGCTTGTTTCAATCAGGCGAAGTTTCTCTTTCATTTTCTCCGCTTCTTCGCGTGAGGCAAGAGGACAGATGCCGATAGTTTGTGCCACATTTAAATGGATATCGTTCAAATCTCCGAAAGAGCGTTTGTAGCTGATTACCCCTTTGATGTTGCGAGGTTCGTTCAGCTTCAAAGACATGTCTTTCTTTTTGCATCCGCAGAGGTTGATTGACAGTGCTATTCCGATAATCAGGAAGACGGGAATGATAGGGCATTTATAGTGCATATTCGTGGATTTTTCTTTTTCTTATTTTATAAAACGGAGCAAAGATACACTTTTTAATGAATCTTTCTATGTCTTTTTTGTACCTTTGTGGCACGAAAGATAAAAGAACGTGCAACGATATTTCATTTATTTAGCTTACGATGGTACGGCCTATCACGGTTGGCAGATTCAGCCCAACGGAGAAAGTGTGCAAGAGTGTTTGATGAAGGCACTTGCTACTTTACTGCGTTGTGATGTGGAAGTTGTAGGGGCAGGGCGTACAGATGCCGGAGTACATGCCTCTCTTATGGTCGCACATTTTGACAGCGCCGCTCCTTTGGATGCTGCTTTTATGGTTGATAAACTGAACAGGCTACTTCCTCCTGATATTTCAGTGTATCGTTTGCGGGCGGTGAAGTCCGATGCACATGCCCGTTTTGATGCGACGACACGTATGTATAAGTATTATGTCACCACAGCCAAAATTCCTTTTGACCGTTGGTATCGTTGTCGGCTTTTCCAGACTCCGGATTTTGAACGGATGAATGAGGCTGCGCAGACCTTGTACGATTATACGGACTTCACAAGTTTCAGCAAATTGCATACAGATGTAAAAACCAATAATTGCAAGATTATGCACGCTGTCTGGACGCAGCAGGATGAGGTTACATGGGTTTTCACAATCAAGGCCGACCGTTTTTTGAGAAATATGGTACGTGCCATTGTGGGTACATTGCTTGAGGTTGGCCGGGGAAAACTTACCGTGGAAGGATTCCGCCGTGTCATTGAGCAGCAGGACCGTTGTCAGGCAGGAACTTCTGTACCCGGCAATGCATTATTTCTGGTAGATGTTTCTTATCCGGAGGAGATTTTTATTAGTTGATGGTTTATAGTTAACAGTGTTCTGTTCATGATTCAAAATTCATAATTCAAGAAGATGTGGTTACTGCTTGCCTTTCTCTCGGCTGCCTTGCTGGGTTTTTATGATGCTTTTAAGAAACGGTCGCTTCGGGATAATGCTGTGCTTCCGGTATTATTTCTCAATACGATATTCTCAAGCCTTATATTTCTTCCGTTTATTCTGATTTCGGCATTTGTGCCTTCTGCTTTAAGAGGGACGATGCTGGAAGTTCCCGTGGTGGGATGGGAGGTACATAAATACATTATCATCAAATCTTTTATCGTCCTTTCTTCTTGGATATTCGGTTATTTCGGTATGAAGCATTTACCGCTGACTATTGTGGGACCTATCAATGCTACGCGTCCTGTGATGGTACTTGTAGGCGCCATGTTGATGTTTGGCGAACGACTGAATCTGTACCAATGGATGGGTGTCATGCTTGCTGTACTTTCTTTCTTTATGTTGAGTCGTTCTGGCAAAAAAGAAGGTATAGATTTTAAACATGACAAATGGATTCTGTTCATTGTTTTTGCTGCTATAACGGGTGCTGTCAGCGGATTGTATGACAAGTATCTTATGAAGCAGCTTAATCCGATGCTGGTGCAATCCTGGTATAATGTCTATCAGGTATTTATCATGTGTCCCATCATTTTGCTTCTGTGGTATCCCAAGCGCAAGGAAAGCACTCCGTTTCACTGGAACTGGACTATCATCTGCATATCAGTTTTCCTTTGTTCGGCAGATTTTGCCTATTTCTATGCACTCAGTTACCAAGATTCCATGATTTCCATCGTCTCAATGGTTCGTCGTGGCAGTGTGATTGTTTCTTTCCTTTTCGGTGCGTTGTTCTTTCGTGAGAAGAATTTAAAAAGCAAGGCGGTTGACCTTATCTTAGTATTGATAGGTATGTTGTTCTTGTATTTGGGAAGCAGATAGGTGTATGGACTTATACTTATTGGACTCTCCTAACTGATACAGATATTTCTCCATGATTTTGAAATAAAGAATAGAAAATATATCTTTGCCCCCAAAAAATAATTAGGAAACAATGCAGAACATTATTTTTACATTTGTTGTTTTTTTTATACTTAGACTATTATCTTTATTCTATTCTATTTGCAACGAAAAACAGATTCTGAAGAATGGAGCTGTGCAATACGGTAAGTTTAATTCACTGTTACTGACATTGGCACACATCGCTTATTATTTTTCAGCTCTCTATGAAGCGTATGTCTCAGGAACCCAATTCAATGTTTTCTCGATATGTGGCATTTTCGTAATGGGATTTGCTTATATCATGCTGTTTTATGTTATTTATAAATTACGTGATATATGGACTGTAAAACTCTATATACTTCCTGGACAACGGATAGAAAAGAGTTTCCTTTTTAGGATAGTGCGACATCCCAATTATTACTTGAACATTATACCCGAACTTATCGGAGTTGCTTTGCTTTGTAATTCCTGGTACACATTATTTGTCGGGTTACCTGTATATGCTTGTTTGCTCACCATACGCATCAGGCAAGAGGAAAGGGCGATGAAAGGGCTGTTGTAGGACAAAAGCTTTTTTCCTTCTTGTGCGACTTTGGTAACAGTCGTGTTTTTCGTGATTCCTTGGCTGGTATCGCTTCAAGGGAATCATTGTCGGCATTTGATAATCTTTGAACAATCACCGGCGTATTTTGTTATTATCCTCATTTAAACAAAACAAAAACTATTATGAACTTACAAAAAACTTTTCTTCCTGTACTTATGCTTATAAGTTTGTGTTTTACATCTTGCAGCAATGATGACGACAACAGGGATGATGCTAAAGTCATGGTTACCGTAGTCAGTGCTGCGGGTGAACGCTTGTCCGGAGAGATTGTCCGAATGTTTGATGAAAAAACATATGAAGCATATAAAAGAGACAATCGGACAGATCCTACTGCATACGTATTAACTGATTCTAATGGAATGGCTACTTTTGTCTTTTCTTATGATGAATGGTTTAAATCAAACAGAGACAGATTCTTCACTTTCGCTGTTCAATATGGCAGTGGTTCGGAAAATTATGCGATATGGTCTGCCGGACGCACTATACGTCCGGGGGCAACTGTACATATAGAATTGGAGCTTAAAGAAATGAAATAACAGGATAAAGGTTGAGACTTGCTTCTTCCTTTTTGTGTTATTTCATCTTCATTTTTTTGCAGTCTCGTTGTTAATTCTCATATTTGCATCATGGTGGAGGGAATGTTGCATTTGTATTCCCGAAATTTATATGTTTTATAAGATAGATGAGAAACCGATGGCAGAAGATTTACATATAGACAATGGCAGTAAAGAGGAGAAATATAATGTTTTGCTTCCTCAACTGAGAAGCCTTATTATTGGTGAAGAAGACCTTATAGCTAATCTTGCTAACATTGCGGCTGCATTGAAAGAGACTTTCCGGTTCTTCTGGGTAGGATTTTATCTGGTGAAAGGTGAAGAACTCGTATTGGGACCTTTTCAGGGGCCGATAGCTTGTACACGAATCAGGAAGGGACGTGGTGTCTGTGGTACTGCGTGGGAAAAGGTTCGGACATTGATAATACCAAATGTGGATTTATTTCCAGGGCATATAGCTTGCAGTACATTATCCCGTTCTGAGATAGTAGTGCCTTTGGTACATGAGAATGGAAGTGTATGGGGAATCCTTGATGTTGATAGTAAGAATTTGAATGATTTTGATGACACGGATGCATATTTCCTTGAGGAAGTCTGCTCGTGGCTTTGATATTTTTCGATGGGTGTATAGTTAATAGGAAAAGTAGCACAATGAAGAAATTTAATATTCTTTTGTTATTGTTTTTTGTCGGAATACAGGTTTTGCAGGCTCAGGAAGCCAAGACTTGTTTTGTGAACATGCCGGATTCTTTGAGTCCTTTGCTTTCCTCTGTAAATCGCGCAGACTTTGTTGATTTTCTGGAAAGTAAGATGAAAGCGGAAGTAACCAATAACTTTAGTGGTAAATCGGAGATGGAAGCACTCTCTTCTGACTATATTCGTGTGAAGATGACGGAGCAGAGTTCTTGGCAGATGAAGCTTCTGCCTGTAAATGATAGCACGAAAGTGATTTGTACGGTTTCTACGGTTTGTGCTCCTGCCTGTGACAGCCATATCAATTTTTATACGACAGATTGGAAAGAACTTCCTTCTTCATCTTATTTACAAGCTTTGCCTGTGATTGATGATTTCGTTGTCGCAACTCCCGATTCAGTTGATGTCTATGAATACCAGAATGTGCGCCGCCAGGCTGATATGATATTGATGAAAGCAGATCTTTCTGCCGTAGATTCTGTGTTGACATTCACTTTTACCACTTCCGATTATATGGAAAAACAGGCGGCGGAAAAACTGAAACCGTTTATCCGTCGCCCTATCTCTTATACGTGGAGTCAAGGTCGGTTTATTTTACCTTGATTTTGTCAAATCCTTCTCCATAGACTCCGATGACTGCGCTCTGTGAAACGAAAGCGTTAGGATCTATGTCTTTTATCAACCGGAAAATAATGGTTGATTCACGTTTTTTGGCAAGAATAAACAGCATTTTTACTTCGTGTCCGGTGTAGAATCCCGAAGCATTGATAACCGTTGCGCCCCGGTGGGGATATACTTGGATATGCTTGGCTATTTCTTCATATTTATCGCTAATGATAAAAAACTGTACGGATTGGCGTGCACTGTTGACTACCTGATCAAGCACGAAGCTGCAGATGTAGAGAGTGACATAGCCATATACGACTTTCTCCCAATCTTGAAGGACAAAATAACTGGAAGAAATGATGATGAGGTCGCATATCAGCATTACCCTGCCCAATGTGATGTCGCGGTATTTATTGATAATGGCAGCGATAATATCTGTGCCGCCTGTGCTTCCGTTTGATGAGAATGCCACACCGATGCCACTTCCGCAGAAAGAGGCTCCAATGACACATGCCATGAAAGGCTGGTTGTGCAATAGCTGAAAACCTGCTGTCAGTCTTTGTATGACAGATAAAAAGAAAGTCAGCGTAAATACGGCGAAGATGGTTTTGATGCTGAATTTCCATCCCATGATGTAGATGGAAAGTAACAGCAACAAGACATTGATGCTGAAGTAGGTGTATTGCACAGGAAATCCTGTAGCAAAGAATACGATAGAGGCAATGCCCGGCACTCCGCCGGTGGTGATGTTGTTGGGCAGCAGAAATACTGTCCATCCAATGCCATACAGAATCATGCCTAAGGCAATCATCAGATAATCCCTCATTTCGCGCATAGCGTTTTGTCGTGAGGGGATGTTGAAGGTTGTTTTCATTTATTGTTGTGGAATTTTGCGCAAAGGTAACTAAAAGCAAGAGTTTTTTGATATTTGAGCTTCTTTTTTCGCAAAAGAAAGGCTTGCGTTCTGAAATTCCTGAGGAAAATTTGTGGCTATATGTTTTTTGTGGCTTTATGAATTTAAATGAGGTTCTTATATTACTGGCGATTTATAAAGTATTGTCAATCATAAAATCACTAATCACCTTTTTTAGTCGGCAAGAGAAAGTGCGATTTTCGATTTTTAGTAAATCTTCGGCGAACTTTTAGTAAATCTGTTTTCTGTTTTTACTGAATTTCTGATAGAGAGTTTCAATAATCTCCTCGCCCCCCCCAAAAAAAAATAGGTGTACTGGGAGTTTATATTCTCCTATATTCGTTCGAATCAGATAGTGTTAAAAGAAAGAAATCCTGAAAATCAAATACTCGACTTTCAGGATTCTCTTAAGAGCGGAAGACGGGGCTCAAACCCGCGACCCTCAGCTTGGAAGGCTAATGCTCTATCAACTGAGCTACTTCCGCAATTTTAGTGGGCAAAGATGGATTCGAACCACCGAAGGCGTAAGCCAGCAGATTTACAGTCTGCCCCATTTGGCCACTCTGGTATTTGCCCTTTTGCTTTTCAGAAACTTGGTTTAGTATCTCTGTTTCTCAATTGCGATGCAAAGGTACAACTATTTTTGTAAACTCCAAGCAAAATCTATCATTTTTATTGCAGTAATTGCACATTCATCGCCTTTATTACCCAGCTTGCCGCCGGCACGGTCTTCTGCTTGCTCCATTGTATTGGTCGTAATTAATCCGTAAATTACTGGAACATCGCCACTTGCGTTTAATTGAGTAATGCCTTGGGTAGCACCCATGCAGACATAGTCAAAATGTGGAGTATCTCCTCTTACAACGCAACCAATTGCAATTACCGCATCTACTTCACTATATTCGATAAGCTGGTTGACACCAAAAGTCAGTTCGAAACTTCCGGGTACAGTTTTTACCAGAATATTTTCTTCTTTTGCTCCGTGTTTTTTTAATGTATTCAATGCTCCTTCCAAAAGAGCACCGGTAATATTGAAATTCCATTCGGATACAACGATACCAAATTTCATTTTTTCGGCATTGGGAACGGAATTGAAGTTATAGTCTGAAAGGTTATGATAAGCTGTTGCCATTATAGTTGATTATTTATAGTTAATGAATATTGATAGCTGGAAAAGGAAAGAAAAGGCACAGATTACACGGATCTTCACGGAAAAGCATCCGTGGCATTCGTGTAAGCCGTGCCCAGAAATGTCTTATAGTAAGATATATTACTTCTTCAATAGCTTGGCTTGTTCGATGTATTTGTCGATGTCCATAGCCTGATATGAACGGAAGTATTTATCCTTAATGCTGGTGTATGCCTGAATAGCATCGTCATACTTGCCTTGCTTGACAAGAATTTCTCCAGCCTGCAAGAGGAAGATGGGGCTCAAGGTATTGTTGTCTGCTTCATTTGCAGCTTTCAGCAATATGGAGGAAGCTTTGTCTAATTGCCCTAATTGGGCGTAGCAGTTGCCCATAGCTCCTTTTATTGCAGGAGCTACCATTTGGTCATCGGCGTTAAAACTGTCTAATGCTTTTACGGCTTCATCGTATTTGCCTAAGTGTGCATAACAGATACCCATATAGGCTTTGGCCAAATTGGCGGCTTTTGTTCCACTATATTCATCTGCTATTTTAGCAAATCCTGCAAAGCCGATACTGTCACCGTTCAATGCTTGGACATAGGCGTCAGCCTCAAAGTATTCCTGTCCTTTGAATAAAGCAGCCTGTGCTTTTTCTTCACGAGGTTCGGCATAAAGATGCTTGTACATTACTACACCGGCCACGATGATGATTATTGCTACAATAGCACCGATGATTGCTTTTTTGTTCTTAATGAAAAATGCCTCTGATTGTGTCAGTGCGTCTTCCACGTTCAAGGGCTCATTCGCTTGTTTTTGTTCTGCCATTTTTTATATATTCTTTTTATTATTATTCTTAAATAGATATTTCGACCCGCAAAAGTAACTTTTTTATGTCTATCAACGAAATTTAGTGGCATCTTTTTTTGTTTTGCATCTGAAAACCCCGAAATTCTTCCTACTTTTGTAACCGAACTCATCGTTGTTATATGATACTGAAACGTATATCTATACTTAATTATAAGAATTTAGAACAGGTTGAATTATCTTTTTCAGCCAAACTGAATTGCTTTTTCGGGCAAAATGGTATGGGCAAGACCAATCTGCTTGACGCTATTTATTTTTTGTCTTTTTGCAAGAGTGCAGGCAATCCTGTTGACTCTCAGAATATCTGCCATGATGCAGATTTCTTTGTGATTCAGGGGGGGTATGAATCAACCGATGGTACACCGGAAGAGATTTACTGTGGTATGAAGCGACGCCAGAAGAAACAGTTCAAGCGGAATAAAAAGGAATATACACGTTTGTCGGATCATATTGGTTTTTTACCATTGGTGATGGTGTCTCCTGCAGATTCAGAACTTATTGCCGGAGGCAGCGATGAACGCCGCCGTTTTATGGATGTGGTTATTTCACAATATGATAAGGAGTATCTGGATGCGTTGATACGTTATAACAAAGCGCTTGTGCAGCGGAATACGTTGTTGAAGAGTGAGCAGTTGGTAGAGGAGGAGCTTTTCCTGATATGGGAGGAAATGATGGCTCAAGCCGGTGAGGTTGTTTTTCGTAAAAGGGAAGCTTTTATTCAAGAGTTCATCCCTATCTTCCAGTCTTTTTACTCTTTTATATCTCAAGATAAGGAACGGGTGGGGTTGACATATGATTCTCATGCCCGCAATGCGTCTCTATCGGAAGTCTTGAAAGAAAGTCGCATGCGTGACCAGATTATGGGGTATTCTCTACGTGGTGTGCATAAAGATGAACTGAATATGCTTTTGGGAGATTTTCCTATAAAAAGGGAGGGCTCGCAAGGGCAGAACAAAACTTATCTTGTAGCCCTGAAATTGGCTCAGTTTGATTTTCTGAAGCGTACAGGGACAACCGTGCCATTATTGTTGCTTGACGATATCTTTGATAAACTGGATGCTTCGCGCGTAGAGCAAATTATCAAACTGGTGGCGGGTGATAACTTCGGACAGATTTTTATAACCGATACTAATCGTGAACATTTGGACTGCATTCTGCATAAGGTAGGCAGCGATTATAAAATGTTTCGTGTGGATCAGGGGATTGTTTCAGGCATGGAGGATGAAGTATGAAGCGTAATAATGCGGAACAGATAGGAGCACTTATCCGAAATTTCCTTAGACAAGAAAGTTTAGAGTCCCCGTTGAATGAACGAAGGCTTATAAGTGCATGGCCGGAGGTATTGGGGACGACCATTGCATCTTATACCCGCGAGATTTATATTAAAAATCAGGTGCTTTATGTACATCTTACTTCTGCCGCCCTTCGTCAGGAACTGATGATGGGACGGGAACTGCTGGTACGAAATCTGAACCGGCATGTAGGGGCTCAGGTTATTACTAATATCATTTTCCGATAGAACTAAAAGAAAATACTAAAAGGGTTTTGATGCACCTTCCTGTAAAGACGATTTTATTTATCGTAGCATTATCAACGTATCCGTAGTTTTAATTCTCAGCTCTTTTAATATCCGAAGGGCGCGGTCATAATAAGCGGAATCTTCTAAGTCCTTATTATCATGGGCGTCCAGTCCAATGATAGCGGTACAGCCTTCGTTAGCGGCAATCTTCCAAAATTCCGGGGCGGGATAGGTTGCCGTATCACCCTCCTCGCCAAGATACCAACGTCCGATATTGTACTCCAACGGAATATTAAGTCGTGCGGCAGTACGGCAAATGTGGCGGCTGATGGTAGTGCAATGGTGATCCCATTTTGGGAATGAACGCATGAAAAGGTCAGGGTGGGCAAGGCAACAGTACAATCCGCTCTCCATACCGCCAATGGCACTTTCTTCATAAAGGTCAAGCATGTCGTGACTGTTGGTGTGACGTCCGAAGTAGGGAAACTTTTCGTCGGTGTGGTAGTAGTGGTTGCCAAGGATGATATAATCTAACTGATATTTCTTTATTTGTTCTTTCAGCCAGAAAATATAATCGGGGAAGTATTCACATTCCAGTCCTATCCTGATATCAATTTGACTGTGATATTTCTCACGGAGTGCTTGCAGGCTCTCTATATAACCGGGAAGTTCAGTGGGAAGCATCCTCATATCGGCTATATAGTCAGAATGATACTTCCAAGGAGTGTGGTCAGAAAAACCGAGAATTTGAAAACCGCCTTTAATAGCACTGAGTACATAGTCTTCGTTGCTCCCGGTAGCATGCATGCAACGGGTAGTATGAGTGTGATAGTTTGTTTTCATTACTGTGTTATGATTTCATCCATACAGATATCGAAAGGTTCCGCAGGAATCTCTTCTACAACCTGAAAGGGAAAACAGATACCTATTTTGTAGGCTGAAGGGATGCGAGGCAAAAGTCTGTCATAGTAACCTTTTCCTCGTCCCAGACGATTTCCGTTCAGATCGAAAGCTACTCCCGGTACAACTATAAAATCAATGGTGGCATAATCGGTGAATATCTCTCCGGTAGGTTCTTCAATGCCATAAGTTCCGGTAGACAAATCATCCTGTCCGGTATATACCCGTAGTTCCAAGTCGTCACCTGTAACTACGGGGAGAAGTATCTGTTTTGACTTGCTCCACTTTTGTACGAATTCATGCGTATCTACTTCATCGCAGAGAGAATAGTAGAGCAATACTGTTTTTGCTGCTCTAAAAAGCTGGTGGGCTTCAAGGGCAGCAAGTATATCAGCAGACTGCGAGAGATGCGTAGCGGAAGATATGTGTCGGATCTTCAGCAAAGCTATCTGCTTGCGCAGTTCTTTTTTTCTTTCCATCATTTTTCTTTTCCTCCTTTAAAGGTTGTCCTTCCGGTGCTTTGGGAAATGCTTCTTCTCTTTCCAGGATTTCTAATGCTTTCTTGACGGTTATGTCACTTTGGTTGATATAACGGATATACTTTTCTCTGCCCAATATATTGTAAATGATGTAACCATAAAGGTTTTTTTCCAGTAACTTATATGACTTATTGATCAGCAGGTTGCGTCTCTTTACATCCTTTGAATCGGCAAAGCGTACAAATTGTTCTACAATTCCTTGACGGCGGAGATATTTTAATAAGTCTTCTTCATTCTGGAATTCACTCAGTTTTTCACGATTGCGGTCTGTATATTGGAAGCTGAATTGCAATACCAATCCCTTATTGCTGACTTCTATCAGATAGGAAGTTACGCCGGTTGTATCTTGTGGTACGAATATGTCCGGCATGATACCGCCACCGCCATAGACAGGGCGTCCCAATCTGGTTGAATAACGTAGTTTTTCATCCAATTTGATGCTGTCTTTGGAGAAGAACTCTCCATGTTCATAGCGTGTGATCCAGTCCATTTCATATTTACTGTCTTTTCCGTTTTCGTATGGGCGCTGGATGCAACGGCCTGATGGAGTATAGTAGCGGGCAATAGTGAGGCGGATGGCAGAGCCGTCACTGAAATCAATCGGTTGCTGCACAAGTCCTTTCCCGAAAGAACGACGCCCTATGATGGTTCCACGGTCATTGTCTTGAATGGCTCCGGCAAAAATTTCACTGGCAGAAGCAGAGCCTTCATTAACCAATACTACTAATGGCATCTTTTGGCAACTGCCTGTTCCATTGGCGTATTCTTCCATACGCGGATATTTGCGGCCATGTGTATAGACGATCAGTTTTCCTTCAGGAAGGAATTCGTTGACCATACGTGTTGCAGCCTCCATATAGCCACCGGTATTGTCGCGTAAGTCAATAATAAGCCCTTTACATTTTTCATGGCTCAGTTGGGCGATAGCATTCAGCAATTCTACATGGGTCGTGCGTCCGAACTTACTGATTTGGATATAGCCGAAATTATTATCCAGCATGTAAGCGGCATCGATGGAGTTCTGAGGGATGTCACCGCGTGTAATGGTGAAATCAAGCAGTTTTTTTTCTGTAGAGCGTTTGATACTTAACTTTACCTGACTGCCTTTCGGCCCTTTCAAGTTGCGCATAGCTTTTTCATTTGTCAGCCCTTTGCCCGTGAACAGGCTGTCATTGACCATTACAATGCGATCACCTGCCATCAGGCCTACTTTCTCGGAAGGACCGCCGGGGATGACACTATTTACATGTATCGTATCTTCTTGGATGGTGAACTGAATGCCTATACCGCTGAAACTGCCTTCAAGCTCGGAGTTGACCTCTTCTAATTTCTGTGCCGGAATATATGTAGAGTGAGGGTCGAGTTCCGCCAAAATTTGTGGCATGGCCTTTTCTACTAAATCAGTCATATTGACTGTATCTACATACTGGTCATCAATGATGCGCAGCAATGCATTCAGTTTGTTGGATGAACCATTGATGATGCCCAGCCGGTTGCCGGCGAAGTGTCTGGCATAAAACGTTCCGATAAGAATACCCGCCACTACGCTGATTGCGATAATAAGCGGCATGAAGCGGGAAGTGTTTTTTGTACTCATAATGTTATTTACGATTTTACTATTTACAATTTACGATTGAGATTACTTTTAACTCTCAACTTTCACCTTTCATCTCTCAACTTCCACAAATACTACTTCGATTCCTGCACGTTTCAGAAGCTCGATACCATCTTCCAACCGGTATTTTTCGGAATAAACTACCCGTTTGATACCTGCCTGGATAATCAGTTTGGAGCATTCTATGCAGGGAGAAGCAGTGACGTACATGGTGGCTCCGTTACTGCTGTTGTTGGAACGTGCTATCTTGGTGATGGCATTGGCTTCGGCATGAAGTACATAAGGCTTGGTTACATTATTTTCATCCTCACAGATATTTTCGAAGCCTGCGGGAGTACCATTATAACCGTCGGAAATGATCATTTTATCCTTTACTATCAGTGCACCTACCTGGCGCCTTTTACAATATGAGTTTTCAGCCCAGATACTTGCCATACGTATATAACGTTTGTCCAGTGCTTCTTGTTTGTTTTTTGTAGAATCATCCATGTTTTTATTATTACATTATTGGGCGCTGAATCCCATGACCTTAGTTGTATTTCCATCTTTAAAATAGAGAGTCAGTGATTTTGAATCTCCCTCGTATTTGGTGACATTCAGCAGTCCATTAAGGAATACCCTTGCCAAAGGATCACTTTCTGAACCGGATATTTTCCCTGAGATGTTTAGAATACGTGATTTTCCGTTGACTGTCAAAGTAGCATTATTGATGCTTGCTCTGATGCCACGGGCTTCGACCGTACCTGTTACCTCTCCGTTTACTTCGGCACAGTTGAAGTTTACAATGAAGTACCCTTCTGTATAAAGAGCTTCGATACTGTTTTTCTGTTCTGTTTCATTCTGCCATAAGCCGGAATAGAACTGTGCTTTGCTGTCTTCAGATGTGAGCCGGCTGAGTTTCCACGTCTTTCCGTTAAGAATTTCCATCACATCATCTTCATTATTGCATCCTCCCAAACAGGGAAGCAGTGACAATATTAAGAACAGACAGCCGATATTTTTTACCATTTTCTTCATTTCTTTATGCCATTTCTGATTAATAATGCATCTATTGTGGGCTCTTGTCCTCGGAAGCGCTTGTAAAGTGCCATCGGATGTTCCGTGCCTCCTTTGGAAAGGATGTTCTCACGGAAAGAAGAGGCTGTCTCCGAGTTAAAAATCCCTTTCTCTTTAAATAAAGCAAAAGCATCTGCATCCAGCACTTCAGCCCATTTGTAACTGTAGTATCCGGCGGAATATCCTCCGGCAAATATGTGTGAGAATTGGGTACTCATGCAAGCTTCCTCTACAGAAGGAAGAATCTGTGCCTTTTCCCATGCTTTCTTTTCGTAGGCTTTTACATCTCCATCGAACGGTGTATTTCGGGTGTACCACGCCATATCAAGAAGCCCGAAACTAACTTGACGCAGACAAGCGTATGCAGCATTGAAATTCGAAGAATCGACAATGCGTTGCACTAATTCGTCCGGAATTAATTCTCCGGTTTGATAATGACGGGCAAATGTGTGGAGGAATTCTTTTTCAGTGGCGAAGTTTTCCATGAATTGGGAGGGTAGTTCTACAAAGTCCCAGTAAACATTAGTTCCACTCATGCTTTCGTATGTAGTGTTGGCGAATATTCCGTGCAGGCTATGTCCGAACTCATGCAGAAGGGTCTCTACTTCACTGAAAGTTAGCAGCGCCGGTTTCTCTTGTGTCGGTTTAGTGAAGTTCATGACAATAGATATGTGCGGACGGCTGTTTTCACCGGTCCTTTCATCAATCCATTGCCCTTTATAACTGGTCATCCAGGCTCCGGAACGTTTACTTGCCCTCGGATGGAAGTCGGTGTAGAATACAGCAAGAAATTTGTCATCTTTATCAAATACCTCATATGCATCCACATCTTTATGATAGACTGGGATTTCCGGATTCTTTTTGAATGTAATGCCGTATAGTTTGGTTGCCAATCCAAATACACCCTCTTTTACTTTGTTCAGCTCAAAATAGGGGCGAAGCATTTCGTCATCGATATTGAATTTTCGGTCTTTCAGTTTATGGGAGTAGTAGGCCCAGTCCCAAGGCATCAGTACGAAATCGCCTCCTTGCTGTTGCTGAGCCAGTGCTTGTACTTCGGCATATTCCTGTTTGGCTGCGGGAGTATAGGTATCCAATAGCTGATTCAGCAACTTATAAACGGTATCACTGTCTTGTGCCATCCGTTCTTGCAGGTTGTATTCGGCGAAATTGGTGTAGCCCAAGAGTTGGGCTATTTCCATGTGGATGTTAGCTATTCTTTTCACGACTTCCAAGTTGTTGCATTCATTGTTATGAGTGCATTTTGTGTTGTAAGCCATGTACAGTTCACGGCGCAAGGCTCGATTGTCAGCGTACGTCATAAAGGGACCGTAACTGGGAGCCTGCAAGGTGAATACCCAGCCTTCAACACCTTTCTCTTTGGCTGTTTCTGTAGCTGCCTCTATTGCGCTTTCCGGTAGTCCTGCCAATTGCGACTTTTCTGTAAGTATAAGCCGGTAATTATTTGTTTCTTTCAGATTATTTTCGCTGAATTGCAGTGTCAGCAGGCTAAGTTCTTTACATAGACCGCGGTATTTATCTTTGGCTTCTCCGTGCAAGTTGGCGCCGTTACGTACAAAGCCATTATATATGTCTTCCAACAGCTTGGATTGTTCCTTATTCAGATCTTCTTTTTGGCGTTGGTCATAAACGCTTTTGATGCGTGCAAACAGGTCCTCATTTAGACTGATATTGTTTTCATGTTCGCTCATCAGCGGCATAATCTCCTTGGCCAGTTCTTGAAGCTCATCGTTGGTTTCTGCGCTGAGGAGATTATTGAATACGGTGTTGACATTGTGCAGCAGTTCACCTGATTTTTCGTAAGGTAATACAGTGTTGGCGAAAGTCGGATTTTCGATATTGTTGATGATTACGTCTATTTCGGCATTTTGGCGGCGAATACCTTCATCAATGGCGGGCTTATAATCTCCGGGCTTTATCTTGTCAAAAGGAAAAGTTCCGTGAGGAGTAGAATATGCGTCAAGAAAAGGATTCTTATTGGATGTATTATTCATGATAAAAAGCAATATTAGCGTTAATGTTATTTTATCAAATCTGAATAATCTGATAAAAAGCAAACTAACTGCAAAATTGCAAAAAAAATAGGCGACTTCTACAGAAGCCGCCTATTTTTTATTATTTTCTAACTGTATATTAGCAGTTAACTGAAGCCATGTGAGCAATCAGGTCAAGAACTTTGTTAGAATAACCGATTTCGTTGTCATACCAAGATACAACTTTTACGAATGTGTCGGTCAAAGCGATACCTGCTTTTGCGTCGAAGATAGAAGTGCGAGTGTCACCCAAGAAATCAGAAGAAACTACTGCATCTTCAGTGTAACCCAAGATACCCTTCAATTCGCCTTCAGAAGCAGCCTTCATAGCAGCGCAGATTTCAGCGTAAGTAGCCGGCTTAGCCAAGTTTACAGTCAAGTCAACTACAGAAACGTCCAAAGTCGGTACACGCATAGACATACCAGTCAGTTTGCCGTTCAATGCAGGGATAACTTTACCTACAGCCTTAGCAGCACCGGTAGAAGACGGGATGATATTGCCGGAAGCGGCACGACCACCTCTCCAGTCTTTCATAGAAGGACCGTCTACTGTCTTCTGAGTAGCAGTTGTAGAGTGAACTGTAGTCATCAAACCGTCGAGGATACCGAACTTGTCGTTCAATACTTTGGCGATAGGAGCCAAACAGTTGGTAGTACAAGAAGCGTTAGATACGAATTGAGTACCTTTTACATATGTTTTTTCGTTAACACCGCAAACGAACATCGGGGTGTCATCCTTAGAAGGAGCAGACATTACAACGTATTTTGCACCAGCTTCGATATGGGCTTGAGCTTTATCTTTGCTCAGGAACAAACCTGTAGATTCAACTACGTATTCTGCGCCTACAGCATCCCATTTCAAGTCAGCCGGATTTCTTTCTGCAGTGATACGGATAGCCTGACCGTTAACAATCAACTTGCTGTTTTCAACGTCTGCTTCGATAGTACCGTCAAACTGACCGTGCATTGTATCATATTTCAGCATGTATGCCAAATAATCTACCGGGCAAAGGTCGTTGATACCTACGATCTGAATATCGTTTCTTTTCATTGCAGCGCGGAATACGAAACGTCCGATGCGTCCGAATCCATTAATACCTACTTTAATCATTTCATTTAAACTTTTAAGGGTTTTATAATGTTTAAAAATAAACTTTCGATTATAAATTGCATTTCTTTTGGATTTGCGATGCAAAAGTAAGAAAATGTTTTTATATTCGTAACCAAAATCATAATTAAATAATTGAAAAGATGGGAAAAACTTCATTTTTACAGGATTTTAAGTCTTTTGCTATGAAAGGCAATGTGATAGACATGGCTGTCGGTGTAATTATCGGTGGTGCTTTTGGGAAAATCGTATCTTCTATTGTAGCGGATGTAATTATGCCCCCTATCGGCTTGTTGGTGGGTGGTGTGAACTTTACCGATTTAAAATGGGTAATGAAACCGGCGGAAATAATTGATGGAGAAGAGGTTGCGGCTGTGACACTGAATTACGGCAATTTTATGCAAGCAACTTTTGACTTCCTGATAATAGCCTTCTCTATCTTCTTGTTTATCAGATTACTTACTAAATTGACAGAAAAGAAAAAGGATGAGAAACAGGCAACTCCGGTGTCTCCTGCACCCAGCAAGGAAGAAGTGTTGTTGACAGAAATCCGTGATATTTTGAAAGAGAAGAAATGAATAGAATGACACCTTGTCACCGGTCTTGCTAACATTATGTCTCGTACGTGTGCGCAAGAAAAAATTATGAGAGTGTGTTTGAGATTTTGATACTAAGTTTTACACTATAGAGAAGTTGTGCAAGAGTGGTGA
The DNA here is from genome assembly GCF_000186225.1 of Bacteroides helcogenes P 36-108. Classification (NCBI taxonomy): domain Bacteria; kingdom Pseudomonadati; phylum Bacteroidota; class Bacteroidia; order Bacteroidales; family Bacteroidaceae; genus Bacteroides; species Bacteroides helcogenes. The sequence goes on from NC_014933.1 coordinate 1,823,905, forward strand.
CAGGGTGTCATTCCTTTGAGGAACTGAGACGACACTTGTGGAAGATTAGTAATCTTGATGCCTGAAGATTACTAACGGTAGGCTTTGAGGATTAGGTATGTTCTTTCTGGATTGTGTATAGATGGGCGGGGTCTTTATTTTTGCTTTTGGGGAGCTATTTATCTATGAAAACAGATTTTCCGGTTTATTATTTCCATTATTCCCTTACTTTTTTCTACTTTTGCAAATCATTTATTAAAATCCATACAGATTGATATGCAAGAGAAGATTATTATTCTTGATTTCGGTTCGCAGACTACACAGCTCATTGGCCGTCGAATTCGCGAGCTGAATGTGTATTGCGAAATTGTGCCTTACAATAAATTTCCGCGAGGGGATGAGAGTGTAAAAGGAGTTATCCTTTCGGGTAGCCCTTTTTCCGTATATGATGCGAGTGCATTTAAGGTGAGCCTGGACGAGATTCGCGGACGATACCCCATACTGGGCATTTGTTATGGCGCACAGTTTATTTCTTATAGTAACGGCGGACGAGTAGAACCGGCTGGAAGCCGTGAGTACGGACGTGCACATCTCAGCTCCTTTGACCGGAACAATATCCTTTTTAATGGAGTGAAGGAAAATACGCAAGTATGGATGAGTCATGGTGATACAATTACTGCCATCCCCGATAATTTCAAGAGAATTGCATCTACAGACAAAGTAGCAATTGCCGCTTATCAGGTGGAAGGCGAGAAGATATGGGGAGTACAGTTTCACCCGGAAGTATTTCATAGCGAAGATGGTACACAGATGTTGCGTAACTTTGTGGTGGAGGTTTGCGGATGTGGACAGAACTGGAGTGCTGCATCTTTTGTGGATACTACAGTGGCGGAATTAAAGGAACAGGTAGGTAATGATCGCGTTATTTTGGGACTTAGCGGTGGTGTGGATTCTTCGGTGGCTGCCGTATTGTTGAATCGCGCTATCGGCAAGAACTTGACCTGTATTTTTGTGGATCATGGCTTGCTCCGGAAGGATGAGTTTAAGAATGTAATGCACGATTACGAATGTTTGGGTTTGAATGTGATAGGTGTAGATGCCAGTGCCAAATTCTTTAAGGATTTGGAAGGTGTGACAGATCCTGAGCAGAAACGCAAGATAATTGGACGTGATTTTATAGAGGTGTTTGATGCCGAGGCACATAAGATAACCGATGCCCGTTGGCTTGCTCAAGGTACTATCTATCCCGATCGTATCGAAAGTCTGAATATTACGGGTAAAACGATTAAAAGTCACCACAATGTCGGTGGCTTGCCCGAGGAAATGAATCTGAAGCTGTGCGAGCCGTTGCAGTGGTTGTTCAAGGACGAGGTTCGTCGTGTAGGTCGTGAATTGGGTATGCCGGAACATCTGATAACTCGTCATCCTTTTCCCGGACCGGGATTGGCTGTTCGTATCTTGGGCGACATCACACCGGAAAAGGTGAGTATCTTGCAGAATGCCGATGATATTTTCATTCAGGGATTGCGTGATTGGCAGGTAAAGGATGCCAATGGCAATGAGACATCACTTTATCATCAGGTATGGCAGGCGGGCGTCATCCTACTACCTGTACAGAGTGTGGGTGTGATGGGAGATGAACGTACTTACGAGCGTGCCGTAGCCTTACGTGCGGTAACTTCTACCGATGCTATGACTGCGGATTGGGCACATTTGCCTTATGAATTCTTGGGAAAGGTGTCTAATGATATTATAAATAAAGTAAAAGGCGTGAACCGTGTGACGTATGATATTTCGTCAAAGCCACCCAGCACGATAGAGTGGGAATAGGAAATAATATATCAATAAAGCCCGGAGCATTGCTCCGGGCTTTATTGATATATTGAGAAGGGAAAGAGCTATAACAATTTCGCTGCATCCGGAATGATAATTTCTCCCCGATGCAATTCCAATACTCCTTTTTGTTGCATGTTATTCAGTGCTTTTGATACTCCCATGCGGGTGTCGTTAATGATTTGGGCAAGTTCTTCCATTTTTATCTTCAGAGCTTTTTCTCCGGTGGGGCGTTCAACGTGAGACAATACAAAGCATGAAATACGCTTTTCCAAACTGTCGGCGTTTTTTTCCCAAAAGCGACTATTTAGATTTTGAGCGCGATTACTGATGATATTCATATAATTAATGCGGAATATTTCATATTTGAATAATTCACTCAGTACAAAGGCTTTGTTTATGCTTACGGTATGCACTTCGTTATGTGCCACATAGGTTGACACATAAGCCGTATTCATGCCAAACATGGATTGCGGTTCTATCAGATAAGGAGCCTGAAAGTGTTCCGTAAAGCTGTAGGAGTTATCTGCCGATGAGGTGGAAGCTGCTACTTCTCCTTTTAATATGAACATAAGTCGGTCACAAGGGCTGTCTGCCTCCAGAATGATTTCCCCAGCTTTATGCTTGGTAAAATGTAGTTTCACTTTTCCCAAAATGGAAGTCAGGTCTTCTCGGGCTAACCCTTGGAAGAGTGGAAGTTGTAATAAAGTATCGAACATTGTATTCATATAGCTTTTTTCATGTTTTAAAAACAAAAATAGGTATTATCAAAGTGTACCGTAAACTCTTTGCTCCTCTTTTTGTTTTTTTTATTATTTCTTAAACGTGCTACTCATACTCTTGCGTAATCCTGTATTTATTCCATGTTTTGCACAATGCTACGGATTATTTAATTGAAAATCGAAAAAAAACTGACTTTTTATTTTGTCTGTAATCTTTAATTTGTACTTTTGGGAATCGCTACATGCCTTGTAGCGCATGGTATCTGAATAATTAACCTTTAAATAATGCACAACTATGAGTTATTTACGATTTGACAAGACCTTGATGATTAATCTGGAGGAATCTTTACCAAGGGAGATACTTCGGACAAATAAATCAGGGGCCTATCATTGTACAACAATTGTAGATTGTAACACACGCAAATATCACGGTCTGTTGGTAATACCCGTTCCCAACTTGGATGACGAGAATCATGTGCTGCTGTCTTCTCTGGATGAAACGGTAATCCAGCATGGTGCGGAGTTTAATCTGGGATTGCACAAATATCAAGGAAATCACTTTAGCCCTAATGGGCACAAGTATATCCGCGAATTCGACTGTGAAAATATTCCGGCTACAACTTATCGCGTAGGAGGCGTAATACTCCGCAAAGAGAAAATTTTTGTACACCATGAAAACCGGATTCTGATTCGTTACACCTTGGTCGATGCGCATTCGGCAACTACACTCAAGTTTCGCCCGTTTCTGGCGTTTCGCAGTGTACGTGAATATACGCACGAAAATCCTCAGGCAAGCCGTGATTATCAGTTGATAGAAAATGGTATAAAAACTTGTATGTATCCTGGTTATCCAGAACTTTTCATGCAGTTGAATAAGAAAAATGAGTTCCATTATCAGCCTGACTGGTATCGTGGTATTGAGTATCCCAAAGAACAAGAGCGCGGATATGACTTCAATGAAGATTTGTATGTACCTGGGTATTTTGAGGTGGATATAAAGAAGGGAGAAAGTATTGTGTTTTCTGCTGGTATTTCTGAAATTTCGACTCGCAAATTGAAGCAGACTTTTGAAGCCGAAGTCGTTGATCGTACTCCGCGTGACAGCTTTTATCATTGTCTGAAAAACTCAGCGCACCAGTTTCACAACAAACAGGGAGAAGAGCACTATGTACTTGCCGGCTATCCCTGGTTTAAGTGCCGTGCCCGTGACTTGTTTATTTCATTGCCAGGACTGACATTGGCCGTTGATGAGCAAGAGGAATTTGAGGATGTCATGAAGACAGCGGAGAAAGCCATCCGACAATTTATCAATGGAGAGCCTTCGACTTATAAGATTTATGAGATGGAACATCCGGATGTTTTGTTATGGGCGGTCTGGGCTTTGCAACAATATGCCAAAGAGACTTCACGTGAACATTGCCGACAAATGTATGGGACGTTGTTGGAAGAAATTATGGATTACATTCTCGACCGTAAGCATGATAATCTTTTTTTGCATGAGAACGGATTGCTTTATACCAATGGAACTGAGAAAGCCGTAACTTGGATGAATTCTACTGCCAACAGTCGCCCTGTGATTCCCCGTACGGGATATATTGTGGAAGTAAATGCTCTGTGGTACAATGCACTCCGCTTCACTGCCGATATGGTGCGTGAGAGTGGAAATACAACTCTTTCCGATGACCTGAATGTACGGGCGGAAATAACAGGGAAATCTTTCGTTGAAGTGTTCCGCAATGAATATGGTTATCTGTTCGATTATGTAGATGGCTATATGATGGATTGGAGTGTCCGTCCGAACATGATATTCGCGGTAGCTCTGGATTATTCTCCTTTGGACAGGGCACAAAAGAAACAAGTGCTTGATATTGTGACAAAAGAACTGTTGACACCGAAAGGTTTGCGTACATTAAGCCCTAAGAGCGGTGGATATAATCCGAATTATGTAGGTCCTCAGATGCAAAGAGATTATGCGTATCATCAAGGTACAGCATGGCCGTGGTTGATGGGCTTTTATATGGAAGCATATCTGCGCATCTATAAAGTGAGCGGTGTGTCGTTCGTTGAAAGATACCTCATTGGTATGGAAGATGAAATGACTTCCCATTGTATCGGTGCGCTGCCTGAACTCTTCGATGGCAATCCTCCGTTTGTAGGAAGAGGAGCAGTGTCTTTTGCCATGAATACGGCAGAAATCCTGCGTATCTTGAAGTTGTTGTCAAAGTATAATTTATGAAAGGAGGATCGAAGATGAAAGTTTTAATGTTTGGATGGGAATTTCCTCCCAAAATATATGGCGGGCTTGCGGTTGCTTCTTACGGAATAACTAAAGGATTAAGCTTGCAAGGTGATGTGGAAACTACTTTCTGCATGCCTAAACCTACGGGTGAAGAAGAAAATTTCTTGAAGATAGTGGGCATGAATCAAGTGCCTATTGTGTGGCGTGATGTTGATTATAACTATTTGAAGTCACGTTTGACGAGTAGCATGACACCGGAAGATTATTACGCTTTCCGAGACCATATTTATGCAGATTTTTCTTATATGCATGTCAACGATATCGGTTGCATGGATTTTGCCGGTGGGTATCCTGGAAATCTACATGAAGAGATAAATAATTTTTCTGTCATTGCAGGAGTTGTGGCAAGACAGCAAGAGTTTGACATTATCCATGCCCATGATTGGCTGACATATCCTGCGGGAGTGCATGCTAAGATGGTAAGTGGAAAACCGCTTTGTATCCATGTTCATGCCACGGATTTTGACCGTTCGCGTGGGAAAGTCAATCCTACTGTATATTCTATGGAAAAGAACGGTATGGATTATGCCGACTGCATTATGTGTGTGTCTGAGCTTACCCGCCGTACGGTTATCAATGAATATCATCAGAATCCTAAGAAGGTATTTGCCATGCATAATGCCGTTTATCCGCTTTCGCAGGAATTTCAAGATGTTCCGCGTCCCGATCATTCTAAAGAAAAGGTGGTGACATTTTTGGGACGTATCACTATGCAGAAGGGACCGGAGTATTTTGTGGAGGCTGCCTCGCTTGTATTGAAGCGTGCCCGTAATATCCGTTTTGTGATGGCCGGTTCGGGAGATATGATGAATGCCATGATTAATCTGGCAGCCGAACGAGGTATTGCAGACAGGTTTCACTTCCCCGGTTTTATGAAAGGCAGGCAGGTGTATGAAGTCTATAAGAATAGTGATGTGTTCGTTATGCCTTCCGTCTCCGAACCTTTCGGTATTGCACCGCTTGAGGCAATGCAATGTGGAACCCCCTCTATCATTTCAAAGCAGTCCGGTTGCGGTGAGATTCTTGATAAGGTTATCAAGACTGATTATTGGGATATTCACGCGATGGCTGATGCCATTTATTCCCTTTGTACAAATCCTGCTCTTTTTCAGTATCTGCAAGAGGAAGGCAAGAAAGAGGTTGATGGAATTACATGGGAAAAAGTCGGTCTTAGAATCCGTGCTCTCTATGAGGATATATTAAGAAACTATGGTAAATAACAAAAACAATAATAGAAATGAGAACTATCTGTCTTTATTTTGAGATACATCAAATCATTCATTTGAAACGTTACCGTTTCTTTGATATAGGTGTCGATCATTATTACTATGATGATTATGCCAATGAAACCAGTATAAATGAGGTGGCTGAACGCTCTTATATTCCGGCATTAAACACCTTGATTGAGATGGTGAAGAATTCCGGTGGTGCATTTAAGGTTGCTTTGTCTGTTTCAGGTGTGGCACTGGAGCAACTCGAGATCCATGCTCCCGCTGTTATTGATCTTCTGCATCAACTGAATGATACGGGTTGCTGTGAGTTTTTGGCAGAGCCCTATTCCCATGGTCTTTCTTCATTAGCTAATGAAGACTGCTTCAAAGAAGAAGTATCACGTCAAAGTGCAAAGATGAAGCAAATGTTTGGTAAAGCTCCAAAGGTGTTCCGTAATTCCAGTTTGATTTATAATGATGAAATTGGTGCAATGGTTGCTGCTTTGGGGTTCAAGGGCATGTTGACCGAAGGAGCTAAGCATATTTGGGGATGGAAGAGTCCGCATTATGTATATCACTGCTCCATGAATCCAAATTTAAAGTTGTTGCTACGTGATTTTAAGCTTTCCGATGACATCAGCCTTCGTTTCTCCAACTCCGAATGGAATGAATATCCTTTGTTTGCTGACAGGTATATCAGTTGGATTGATGCTTTACCGCAGGAGGAGCAGGTTATCAATATTTTTATGGAGCTTAGTGCTTTGGGTATGTCTCAGCCATTGTCTTCCAATATTCTGGAATTCTTGAAAGCATTGCCTAATTGCGCCAAGGAGAAAAGTATCACATTTTCCACTCCAACGGAAATCATTACCAAGTTGAAGTCGGTTTCCCAACTGGATGTTCCTTATCCGATGTCTTGGGTGGACGAGGAAAGAGATACCAGTAGTTGGCTGGGTAATGTCATGCAGCGTGAAGCATTCAATAAACTGTATAGTGTTGCCGAGCGTGTCCATCTTTGTGATGACCGTCGTATCAAGCAGGATTGGGATTATCTTCAGGCAAGCAATAACTTCCGTTTTATGACTACCAAAAGTAGTGGAGTAGGCTTGAATCGTGGTATTTATGAATCTCCTTTTGATGCATTCACCAACTACATGAATATTCTTGGAGATTTTATCAAACGCGTTGATTCTCTTTATCCGGTAGATATTGATAATGAAGAACTGAATGCTTTGCTGACTACAATTAAGAATCAGGGTTATGAGATAGAGGAGCTACACAAGGAACTGGAGAAAGCACAAATTAAACTGAGCACTAAACCTGTTTCCGAAAAAACTGTGAAGACTACTCCGGTAAAGAAGTCTGCCGCTCCAAAAACAACTGCAAAAAAGAAACCTGTTGTTTCCTCAAAGGCTAAAAAGGAATAGTTTGGTTACTCATCAATAAAAAGCCTCCTGCTCTTTTGTTTTTATAGAGCAGGAGGCTTTTTATTGATTATCACGTTTTTATTTATTGAATCTTGTATAGGTAACTTCTATCTTGAGTGGAGTTATCACTTCGCCGTTTGCATTTTCCTTTGGCCCACCTTTCAGCTTGGCATATCCGGGCTGCAGGTCGTGCTGAATGCCTGTTATATTCTGACTTTGGCTTGTATTATCATACGTCAGATTGACGGGGATGAGTAACACTTTATCCCAGTCTGCATTCTTGGTTCTCCAATCATTTTCCCATTTGGCTTCATCCCAAGTAGTGCCTGCTTCTTTCTTAGCTTGTTTCTTGGCATTTTGCTTTTCATTAATGCATGTTGTCACCAAACGTGCTATATTTCTGAATGTATATTGATTGGTGCCCACATTATTATGGGATACAGTAAATGAAGTTATATTGTTTGTAACCTTATTCTCCTCAAAGAATGTTTTCAAGTCTTGCTTGCGTATTAATAATACATTGCTTGGGGCACTCATGCTGAATTTATAGTCATTTGTCTCATTGTAATTGGTGAAAGTCAGTTTCACTGCATTGAGTGTATCTTGAGACAACTCTTTGTATATGTCATCGTATGGCATAGTAGCCTGAGTGAAGATACCGGCAGGAGATTTAATATAAGTCCATTCTGTTTCTTCTTTTGCTATTTCCTCAATCTTCTTGGAATTAAGGAATTGGTTCGCTTGGATAACTTCTTTGGTAGAGGCGAAAACTGTGTTCATTTTATAAGCCAGAGAGTCGGTTCCATCTTTTTTCTTTAAGGCAACTCCTGTTGTGTCGTTTACATAGTGAATCCGGAATTGCATCTGCAGGTCAACGCGGTCTATGTATAATATAGTTCCGTCACCATAGTCGCTTTTTGCATATATTCCTTTGAAAACATGATTGATGAAAGCATCGGCATTCTTGAAATATTCAGGATGCTCACGATATACTTTCAGTATTCTGTCCTCACCGAATTTCTTTTTATCCAATTGGAAAGTGAGATTCGGATAATAAGTGTAATTTCCATATGAATTCTTGGCGAATCTGACAGAATCGGGCACGGAAGTATCATAGGCTGTATATGCTTTACGTCCCAGTAAATTGGGATTTTCCTTGTCATAGTAATCTCCCGGATTGATATTTGTATAACGATTCTTTTCAAGCTTTTTGTCCAATTCGTAAACGCTCATCCGGCATGCGTTCAGGGAATCACCGAACCATTTTGAATAATAGATTACCAACTGTACGGAAACGACAGAGTCTCCTGCCAATATACCGGTTGCTTTTGTCGGATTGCCTTGGCTGTCACGTTCGGTTACTTTATATGCTTCTGGGAAAGAGAAGTTATCTGTACAGTTTAATTCAGTCAGGAAACTGGCTTCGTAATAACCGAATTTCTGGTCTGTAAATTTTCCAATATATCCCGTACTGGTTTTTGCATATACAGAATCGGCAAAGAGCGATTGGGTAACTACATTAAAAGTTGTAGTATGTGCTGATATGCCGTCAGAGTCAGGCAGCATATCTATGCCTAATGTTCCTGTATTGTCATCACATCCGAAGAAAGTCAGGATTGCCAAAAGCAGTGTTCCTATGTATCTTACTTTCATAGTTTTAATTGTCTAATCTATTTTTTTTGTTCTGCTTCCCATACTTTATCATAGAAGTCATTACAGGCTTCTGTAAAGTTTTCTGGAGTTTGATAGTCTAATACTGGCTTACCCGAACTGCGTGCATATTCCAACACATCTTCATTGACGTGTTCATTTTGCTGGATGACACCATCCGAGTAGTCAACAGCTAATTTGCAAAGTGCCGTATAGTCAATCGGAGTTTTCAGGTTGGCTATGTCTTTCTTGGTAATACCCTTCAGCATCAGTTTACTTGCAAAATCAGCATGGAAAGATTGTTTGAAATCGTCTTCGTAAAGGGAGAAAACGACTTTGGCATCTCTGAAAGAAGGTTCATCTTTATAAGCTTTTTTAATGTACAAAGGAGCCAAAGCAGTCATCCAGCCATGACAGTGAATAACATCCGGACACCAACGGAGTTTTTTCACAGTTTCCAATACGCCGCGTGCATAAAAGATGGCACGGGCGTCATTATCTTCATATTCTGTGCCATTTTCATCGGTTGTTTGCAGGCGATTTTGAAAATAATCGTCATTATCAATGAAGTAAACCTGCATGCGGGCAGACTGGATGGAAGCAACTTTAATGATGAGTGGATGGTCGGTATCGTCAATAATGAGGTTCATACCGGAAAGTCGTATCACTTCGTGCAGTTGATTTCTGCGTTCGTTGATATTTCCCCATTTAGGCATGAATGTCCTGATTTCTCGGCCTTTTTCTTGAATGGCTTGAGGCAGATTTCTGCCCACAAGTGACATTTCGGATTCTGAAACGTAAGGGGTAATTTCTTGTGTAATAAATAAAACCTTGTTCGCCTTTGTCATAATAACGATGTTCTCAATTATTCTGCAAAGATATAAAAAAAATCGGGCAAACAGGCAAATGGGGGGTGTTTATAATTCCTTATGAATTGTTAACTGCTTGTTTTTCAGTGAAACGTGAACTAAATGAAAGTTATGTAAGTGGAGATACTTTTGCATTAATTTACGATATTTCTTCTTTATGTGGCAAATAATAACTTATTTTGCACCGCTTTTGCGAACAACAAAGTTATTAATAACCAATAAAAATGGAAATAATACATACTATCAAGGACTTGCAGGCTGAACTTTCAGCCTTGAAGGTTCAGGGTAAAAAGGTGGGCTTGGTTCCTACGATGGGTGCTTTACATGCCGGTCATGCCTCATTGGTGAAGCGTTGTGTGGCCGAAAATGATGCTGCTGTAGTAAGTGTTTTTGTAAACCCGACTCAGTTTAATGACAAGAATGATTTAGTAAAATACCCCCGCACACCAGAGGCTGATTACCGTTTGTTGAAGGATTGCGGTGCAAGATTTGTCTTTGCACCTGCCGTGGAGGAGATGTATCCGCAGCCGGATACACGTCAGTTTAGCTATGCACCGTTAGATACAGTGATGGAGGGAGCGTATCGTCCGGGGCATTTCAATGGTGTTTGTCAGATAGTGAGCAAACTTTTTGACGTGGTGAAGCCGGATCGGGCTTATTTCGGTGAAAAAGATTTTCAGCAGTTGGCGATTATTCGCGAGATGGTTCGTCAGATGAAACTCCCGTTGGAAATAGTAGGTTGTCCGATTGTACGTGAAGAAGACGGACTGGCTTTGAGCAGCCGTAATGCCCGTTTGTCTGCCGACGAACGCAAAAATGCCTTGAAAATTTCGCAGACTTTGTTTGAGAGTCGTACTTTTGCAGTGTCGCATACAGTAGCCGAAACACGGAGATTTGTGGAAAATGCTATTGCAACCACTCCCGGTCTTCGTCTGGAATATTTTGAACTGGTGGATGGCAACACATTGCAAGGAATTACTAATTGGGAGGACACTTCGTATGCTGTAGGGTGTATTACGGTATTCTGCGGAGAGGTTCGTCTGATTGATAACATCAAGTATAAGGAATAATAAACTAAAAAAAGCCAAAGCTATGATGATTGAGGTGCTGAAATCGAAAATCCATTGTGCCCGCGTTACGGAAGCCAACTTGAACTATATGGGAAGCATTACCATTGACGAGGATCTGATGGATGCCGCCAACATGATTGCCGGTGAAAAGGTGTGTATTGCCGATAATAATAATGGTGAACGTTTTGAAACCTACATTATTAAGGGTGAGCGTGGGTCAGGTAAGATTTGCCTGAACGGCGCTGCGGCCCGTAGGGTGCAACCGGATGATATAGTCATTATCATGTCGTATGCTCTATTGGATTTTGAAGAAGCAAAGTCGTTCAAGCCGACAGTCGTCTTCCCCGATCCGGCTACGAATAAGGTAGTGAAATAGCCCTTTCGATAGGAGAGAAAAAGACAGAAAGCCCTACTTACAACTTGAAACTGTAAGTGGGGCTTTCTGTTATGGTTATCTGTGCCGTCCTTGTTATTTTGCGGCTGAGGTATGGAATCTATTTCAGTGATTCCTTTATCTTGTCAAGCAGATAGAGTATTTCGGTATGGCGGTCGAAGTTGTATTTCGCGTATGTCTTGTATGTCGGCATCATGTCGGGATAGAATGTCTTGGCTCGCGGGTCTTGGGCAGGCATAAATACCTGTATGCAGTTGGAAATACTGCCTTCGAGTTTGCTGTATGGCAGTTGGAAAGGTGTCTGCTCCATAAACGTATTTGGTGCTTGTCTGCTTGGAACACCGACAACGGTCGCTCCCATCTTCCAAAGGTAGAATGTGTAGTGAAAAGCTGCGCTGAAAGTGTCCGCGTCTGTGATGACATATATTTTCTGTGGCTGGTAAAGTGGTTTTCCGTTCTGGCGGGTGAGCAGTTCACGGGTATTGCTCATACAATCTTCTATGAACCTCTTGCGCCGTACTGTGATGGAGGCAGTATCTGCCTCTTCAGCTTCTTTTTCAAAGGTATAGTCTCCTAATTGATAGTGAGAATGATTCGCTTCATTGACTTGTTCCAGTGTCATGTTTATTTTCTTGAGATAGAGTGGAGAGATGAGACGGTAGAAATGGCTGTTCATTTCTGTAGTCAGATACCTGTCTCCGTATAACATCAGTAGCGTAGGAAGTGTGATAGGGGTCCATCCGCCGCCATTGTTGCGCAAGTCTATGATGAGATTGGCAGACTTATTCTTCTTCATCTCCTTCAGCATATCGGCGAATGTTTCCGAGAAAGAAGGAATCGCGGCAAGGGCTTTGGTTGTATCTGCCGGTATCTCCAGCTTCAATGTATAGTGGTAGAAATCTTTCAGTTGCGTGTAGGCACTGTTCCATCCTTGCTTCAAGGTGTATTCAAAGTTTTCCCGTGCCATGATTTGACTTGCACGGAACAGCATAGTGCGTTTAGTGGTATCGGTAAAAGTGTAGGCTAAGTAGCCGGAAGGATATTGCTTCCATTCGGGTGCAAGTGTCTTGGGGATGCTCCGCAAGGAATCTTCGGCGACAAAGGGTAGGGTAAGGCTGACTGTTTCATCATCGGGAGTATGTAATGAATAGCGCACGCTGTCTTGGTAGTTTGTTGAAAACTGCCTTAAGAATGATTGTGTGTCGGCAAGCCAGCATAGCTCCGAGTAGCGTCCATAAAGGTTTTCGCAAGGTACTTGCGATGCGATGCGTTGCAGCCAGTCGTTCACGGTGACGCCATTGATGCTGTCCAGTCGGCTGCCCAGCAGTTCCTTGTGCTTTGTGCTGATGGAACTTACGATGATATGGTCTGGAATGGTCTTGAAGCGGATGGGGGCATAGCGGGGCTTCTCTTTTTGATTGTTGTGCTTGGAGAGGTATGTATGTCCGTCTTGCAGATTGGAAAGGAAGGCGCTGATGGTATCGGCAAAGTCTTGTTGCGTATAGTTGTTTGTCCATAAACTTTGTATCAGTCTGTGGGCAGTCTTGTGGAAGAAAACTCTTCCGCCGAAGCCGCTGTAAGGGTCGGGGTGCGTGGCCTCCAGTTGCTCCGTCAGGTATTTGAAGTCGGAAACGAGAGAGTCTCTGTTCAGTGAAATCTGTGCGTTTGTTTGTAGCGAGGCCAAGTAGAAGAAGATGAACAATGCAAAGTGTTTCATGTTTGGGAATGTTTTGAATGTATGAATCTGAAAGGCACGGACTATGCAGAAATGACACAGCTTCATAATGTTGTAATAGCGCAACACCGTGAATCTCTGTGCAGTCCGTGCCTAAGAACAGTCTTGTAGAAAATCCTTACAGGCTTCCTAATTTCTCGTGCATGGCTGCTGCCGCCCGTCGCCCGTCTCCCATAGCGAGGATTACGGTAGCACCACCGCGCACAATATCGCCTCCGGCATAGATGGTCGGGATGGACGACTGCATGTCATCATTGACGGCAATCGTATTCTTTCGTCCCAATTCCAAGCCTTTTACGGATTTCGGTACAATGGGATTGGGCGATACCCCTACCGCGACTATGGCCATGTCAATATCTAATGTTACGGTAGCTCCCGGAATGGCTACCGGGCTGCGGCGTCCGCTGGCATCAGGTTCTCCAAGTTCCATCTTTTGGAGGATGACTTGTTTCACAGCTCCCTTTTCGTCCGCTATATACTCTGTTGGATTGTGCAATGTGAGAAACTCGATACCTTCTTCTTTGGCATGCTTCACTTCTTCCAATCGGGCAGGCATTTCGGCCTCACTACGACGATAGACAATGCGTACTTTCTCTGCTCCGAGGCGTTTGGCCGTGCGACAAGAATCCATGGCAGTGTTTCCACCCCCTACTACAATTACACTTTTAGCAGGGTTCAGAGGGGTGTCGGTTGTCGGATTGGAGGCATCCATCAGGTTGACGCGCGTCAGGTACTCATTGCTGGACATGATGTTTACACTGTTTTCTCCGGGAATACCCATGAAGTTAGGTAGTCCGGCGCCGCTGGCGATGAAAATACCCTTATAGTCTTCTTTCTGCAATTCTTCCACGCTGACAGTTTTACCTACGATACAGTCTTTTACAAAGCGGACACCCATTTTCTCTAAATTGTTGATCTCTACATCCACAATCTTGTTGGGCAGGCGGAATTCGGGAATACCGTATTTTAATACACCGCCGATTTCATGCAGAGCTTCGAAAACAGTTACGTCATAACCATATTTTACCATGTCGCCAGCAAAACTCAGTCCGGCCGGACCTGAGCCTACTACGGCTATCTTCATGCCGTTTTTTTGCGCAAGTTCAGGCAATACAATATTGCCGCTTTCACGTTCGTAGTCGGCAACGAAACGTTCCAAGTTGCCAATGGCGACGGCAGGTTCGTTCATCTTCAGATGTATGCACCGGCTTTCGCACTGCTTTTCTTGTGGACAGACGCGGCCGCACACTGCGGGTAGGGCAGAGGTATGCTTCAGTACACGGGCAGCTTCAAGTAATTCACCGCGTTCTATGTTTTTGATAAAGGCCGGTATGTTGATGCTGACCGGACAACCTTGCATGCAGGTTGGGTTGGCACAGTCCAAACAGCGTTTGGCTTCGGTCAGGGCTTGCTCCCGTGTGTAGCCGGTGTTCACCTCTTCCGTGCGGGTGGTGGCACGATAAACGGGATCGAGTTCGTTCATCGGGCAGCGGTGGATGGCTGTGCGTTCCTTGGGCTTCATGCTCTTGCGCAGCTCTTCGCGCCAAGCGGCTTTGCGGTCCAGCAGCTCGTCCATCGGGGCTTTTGTGGCGGAGCTTGTTCCGGCTTCTGCAGTGGCTGTTGTGTCTTCGGCAGGCATGGCATGGTAGATGCTGGCCTCCAAGTGATTCATTTCTTCACGCTCCACATCTCTGAATGATCCCATGCGCTTGAACATTTCATCAAAATCCACTTGGTGTCCATCAAATTCGGGACCATCCACGCAGACGAAGCGTGTTTTTCCACCTACGGTGATGCGACAGGCGCCGCACATGCCGGTTCCGTCCACCATGATGGTGTTTAGCGACACATCCGTGGGTATCTCGTATTTCTTGGTGAGCAGACAGCAGAATTTCATCATGATGGCGGGGCCGATGGCGAAACACTTGTCCACCTTCTCGCGCTTGATGACGCTCTCTATGCCTTCGGTGACGAGTCCTTTCGTGCCATAGCTGCCGTCATCAGTCATGATAATGACTTCATCGGATGATTTCCGGACTTCTTCTTCGAGGATAATCAACTCTTTGTTGCGTCCTGCCAATACGGATATCACCCGATTGCCGGCCTCCTTCAATGCCTGTATGATAGGGAGCATTGGCGCAACACCCACACCTCCTCCGGCACAGACTACAGTACCGAAGTTCTCTATATGTGTGGCTTGTCCCAATGGACCTACTACATCGAGGATATAGTCTCCCTCGTTCAATTGGCACAATTTGGAGGAAGATAGCCCTACGGTCTGTACGACTAATGTAATGGTTCCTTTCTTTGTATCGGCTCCTGCGATGGTGAGTGGCATGCGTTCGCCTTTCTCATCCACGCGGATAATGACAAAGTGCCCTGCTTTGCGGGATTTGGCAATGAGTGGAGCTTCCACCTCAAACTTGAACACTTTCTCTGAGAATTGTTCTTTGCTGATAATTTTGTTCATTATCTAATGATTTTGTTGGTATAACTACGTATTATCTGTCAGATTGATATGTTTTGCAAAGATATGGTTTATTTATTAAAATCAACTTCAATCTATGGCAAAATCAGCAAGAGACAACGTCTTCTTCCGGGTATAAACGGCTTGCAGTGGAATATCGAGAAAACAGTAATGTCAAAGTACATTGAATAATTTCTACTAATACTTTGTAGTCAGCGGCATTTGAAAGTAGAAAGTTGTTCCTTCTGTTTCATTGGTGATGAACCAAACCTTTCCTTTCAGATAATTCTCACCGAACAATTTCATGCTGTATGTACCTATGCCACGTCCCTCGCCTTTGGTGGAAAGTCCAAAGTGGAAGATGGAGCCACGGAAGTCCTCTGGTATTACGTTGGGGTTATTGACGGAAAAGAGCACGGACTTTTCCGCCGATGATGCAGTGAGGGTGACGATACTGTTTTCTTCAGAAGCCTCCACGGCATTCTTCACCATGTTCAGGATAATGCGGTGCAGCAGCTTGGTGTCTGTGTGGATAAATATATCTTTTTTGCAGTTGTTGCAGATGGTCAGTTTGTGCTTTTTGGTTTCAGCCATTGGGCAGAGTGAATAGGCGGCATAAGACAGGAATTCTTTCACGGTAATGTCGCTTGTCTGTAATGTCAGAATACCGTTTTCAGCATAAAGGAGCTCTTTCTGAGTGGATAATTCATCCATAATCTGATCAGTGAGCTTTTTCACTTCGTCGAGTATGGCTTGTTCGGGAGTCTCTTTCAGTATATCCACAAAGCTGCTCAATGCACCTACCAAATTCATCATGTCATGAAAGAACACACGTTCCAACATCTGTTCTTGCTTGCGGTCGGAAATGTTGATTACGAAGATAGCGGCATATTGATTGCCTTCAAATTCAAAAGGAGTGGCTGTTTCCTGTAGAATCAGTTTCTGGTTGTCATCCAAAGTAAGCACCACTTCTTCATTAACAGATTGGCTGGTAGTCAATGCTTTCTTGACGGAATTACGGAGTTGGCAGTCTGCGCAATATTCGGATGTTCCGCAACCTTCTTTGCTATGGATGGCATTGGTGCAATGCAGGAAGTCGCCCGGTTGCATAAATTTGTCTTTTACTTTACACACCTCTTTATTGTTATGATAGAGTATGTTCAGATGCTTGTCAACAACGATAAAAGTTGATTTGGTGGATTCTAACCAATGGCTTTTGTCGAGTACCTTTTCCATGTAGTTACTGAAGACTTCAGATTGTGTCATGTGGGCTTGGATTTTTATAAGTTTTGTTTTGCTGTAAAAATAGCTTTTTTTTTGATACGTTATTACTCCCAAATAAACATTTATCTCAGGAAATGGCTCTTTTATTACAAATTAAGTTTCGTAAGTTCAGCTTGCCGGTTTTGCCTGAAGCGCTTGCGGCAATCAATACATGGCGAAATTCCATGAATCCGATTATTGTTCTTTCTCTGCCCTCACATAGTACTTTTGGTTTCCCCGTCCTTTGCTCACAATCAGTCCCTTTTCCATGAAGAACTTCAGGTCTTGTGTCGCTTTCCATTTCAAGCGTCCGGTCTGTTCGGTGTAAGTGGTGCGCTTTATGAAACTGTTCTTGTCCAGATATGCCATCAGCCATTGCTCCAGCTCGTCCATGCTATGGTTGCTGCTATGGCGGAAAGTATGGTCGGGAGTACGGGTCAACTCTCCGTCCAATGCCTTCTTTAACTTGGCGGAAGGGCGGAAATTCACGTCTCCGAAGTGAATTGAACCGGAACGTATATCCGTTTTCTTTTTCACCAGTCTGTTTGCCTTTATCTTGCCTGAAAAGTAGCCGAACTCTCCCAGTTCCACCCGGAACCCCTGATTGAGCCAATGAACCATTCCGTCAAAAATGCTCATCAGCATCCCGTCCATTGCGCCAACCTTGAATCCTGAGCATTTGGATGTATATTCCAGCAATTCTTTTGCGGTGATGGTCCCGATATATACAATCTCTGGATACAGCACATCTTCTTCCCCCTCCTTGGTGGTGAGGGGCGGTTTCTTTTTTAAATCATAATAAGCCATAAGTATTTTTGTTTTAAAGGTTAACCTTAATGAGATATTCCTATTCGGCCGTTAATTGCCCAAGCCGTGAAATCTAACTTCCATGCTGCGGAAGAATAGCTTTCTTGTTGCGGAAGAATAACTTCCTTTCTTTAGAAAAAGAACCAGGCTGCTTATAGGCAACCAATGGGCTGCTTGCAATCATCTGATGGGATGTTTATAAGAAACTTATCGGATGATTACAAGCATCTCACTAATTTTTGGGTACAAAGATAGTTATTCTTCCGTAACGAGGAAATTGTTTTCGGCGTATCGAAAAGTTATTTCCTAAAGAGCTTCCATACAGAGGTGATGTTGATGTCATTATATATTATAATGTGGCATTGGTACGGCATGCCGTATGGAGTTCTTGCCGTTTTGCTTTGGCTTGATGGACGTACTTACTTATGGTCATAAAAAAAGGGGAGTTTTTATCTCCCCCCTGTCTTTGGCAGCAAGTTGTCAAACTTGCTCTTGTTGATATTCTTAGTCTGATGCTCAGTCAATCATTTCAAATCCGCAATATGGAACCAATGCCTTGGGTATTCGGATACCCTCTGGAGTTTGGTTGTTTTCCAATAATGCGGCAACGATGCGTGGCAGTGCCAATGCGGAACCGTTCAATGTGTGACAAAGTTCTGTCTTCTTTTCTGCTGTGCGGTAACGGCATTTCAGACGGTTAGCCTGATATGTGTCAAAATTGGAAACAGAACTTACTTCCAACCAGCGCTTTTGAGCTTCACTGTAAACTTCGAAATCGTAGCAAATGGAAGAAGTGAAACTCATGTCACCGCCACAAAGACGAAGAATACGGTATGGTAGTTCCAGTTTTTTAAGTAATCCTTCTACGTGATCCAGCATTTCCTGATGAGACTGTTTGCTATGCTCAGGTTTGTCGATACGGACCAATTCTACTTTGGAAAATTCATGCAAACGATTCAATCCACGTACATCTTTTCCGTAGGAACCTGCTTCTCGGCGGAAACATTCAGTGTAAGCGCAATTCTTGATAGGTAATTGCTTCTCGTCTAAAATGACGTCGCGGTATATGTTTGTAACGGGAACTTCAGCTGTAGGAATCAAATATAGGTCATCCACTTCGCAGTGGTACATTTGTCCTTCTTTGTCGGGAAGTTGGCCGGTTCCGTATCCGGAAGCCGCGTTTACCACTGTTGGGGGCATAATTTCCGTGTATCCGGAAGTACGTGCTTCGTCCAAGAAGAAGTTGATGAGTGCCCGTTGCAAGCGGGCGCCTTTTCCTTTATATACCGGAAATCCAGCACCAGTGATTTTTACACCAAGATCAAAATCTATTATATCATACTTTTTTGTCAGTTCCCAATGAGGAAGGGCGTCTTTGGGAAGTTCATTTTCCATACCTCCCATTTTCACTACGACATTATCTTCGGCGCTTGCGCCTTCGGGAACTTCATCATAAGGAATATTGGGGATGGTATAGAGCACGTTTTGCAAATCGGTAGCGGCTTGATCCATGTCTGCTTGCAAATTCTTGTTGGCTTCTTTCAGCTCTGCTACACGGCTTTTTGCACCTTCCGCATCCTCTTTTTTGCCTTCTTTCATCAACTGGCCGATGGATTTGGACAATGAATTGACTTCTGACAGATTCTTATCTAAAGAGGTTTGGGTATTACGTCGTTTATTGTTTAATTCGAGCACTTGCTCAATGGTTTCTTTAGCATTTTTGAAATGCTTCTTCTCCAATCCGCGGATTACCGCGTCGGTGTTTTCTGTAATTTGTTTGATGGTAAGCATATCTTATACTTGTTTTATGATACTCTGTTTTGCAAATGCAAAGATAAAGAAAAAACGGATAGGGTGTTGTTTTTCTTCTAAAAAGAAAGAGGATGCAACCTTTTGGATTGCATCCTCTTTTATTTCTTGTCCAGAAACTTATGCTTCTGCATTTTCAGCAGGAATAATGGAAACAGATCTTCTGTCTTCTCTACCTACTTTGAACTGTACAGTTCCATCTACTAAAGCGAAAAGCGTATGGTCTTTTCCCATACCGATATTGTTGCCCGGATGGAATTCAGTACCTCTTTGACGAACGATGATGTTACCTGCTTTGCAAGCTTCGCCACCAAATATCTTAACGCCTAATCTCTTGCTCTGTGATTCGCGGCCGTTCTTAGAACTACCGACACCTTTTTTATGTGCCATTTCTTCTTACTTTTTTAATTGATTAAGCTACTACTTCTGTAATTGTTAACTCAGTAAATTGTTGACGATGACCGTTCAACTTGCGATGACCTTTTCTTCTTTTCTTGTGAAAAACAAGGACTTTTTCACCTTTCACGATGTTCGATACAACTTGGCAAACAACTTTTGCACCTTCTACAGTAGGAGCACCTACAGTGATAGCACCATCTTTGTCAACTAAAAGAACTTTTTCAAATTCTACTGTCGCACCGTTTTCTGCTTCCTGCATGTGGTGTACAAACAGCTTTTTGCCAGCTTCTGCTTTAAATTGCTGACCGTTGATTTCTACAATTGCGTACATTCTTATATATAATGTATAAGTTAGCTCCGTCGGGTGGTTTCTAATCACTTGGAAAACACTTGATTGAACCCGGTGCGGAATAATCGGGCACAAAATTACTTTTTTTATTTGATATAGGCAAATGTTTCTTTCATCTTTTTATGATGTTTGAGAGGGACAGCAGCCATTGATTTAAGTTTCCTATGGTTGTAGGATGTAGAAAGTTGCACCTGCCAGCAATGTGGCAAGTACAGCCAGTAGTATTAGCAGTATCAGGCTGTATATGAACATAATTATTGTGCGCCAAAAGCTTTTCCACCAGGTACAACGATATAGTTGCTTGTAGTCCAAGCAAAATAGGCTGAACATGAGCCACCAAGGCAGTTCGTATAGATCACTTATTCTTGCATAGCCGTGGAAGGGTAATATAACTATACTTAGCAGAAGTAGCTGGCAGGCAATATAGGCTTGTATAAAGATATGTTCCGTGGTGTTATAGTTTGATTTATATTTCTTGCGGCGGAAGGCAAGCTGAGTAGCGAATGCAAACAAAGGTAGGGTGATGATGATATGAAATGCTTTGTTGCCGTGTCCCCAACTTATCAGCAGGTTACATACTTTTGTCAGGAAGGGAGATTGCCGAATGAATTGTTTGATTTTATCTTCCATTTTGTCACTGTTTTCTATCAGGGTGTCTATAAAGTCCTCCTCTTTGTCTTCGTATCGGGTATTGAAAGTGACAGTTGCACTATCTTTCGTCGATTGCTCCTGAATCTTTTCCAGACTCTTCTCCAGGTCATCCAAAGTAATGGCAAGCATTTTCTTTTCTTCTTCGGACGTAGCTTTTTTCAGCTTTCTTTGTAGTTTTTTTTGGGCGGAAATGATTTTTTCTTTCTTTTCCTCCTGTAACTCTTGTTGGGTAGCCTTTTTCGGATTCAATGCTTCCGGGGCTACCAGTTGTACAGTCATGAGGTAGAGTGCGGCAAGGATGAACAAGGTTTGGAACGGACGGAAATACTGTATTCGTTTCCCGCCGATGAAATCACGAATCAGGTAGCCAGGGCGATAGAGCAAATCGATGAGTGTGCGTCCGAATCCCCTGTCTATATTGAAGAAACCTCCGGCAATGTTTTTCAGAGCATTGCTCAGACGATAGCGTGGAGTGTTGCGGCTTTGTCCACAACGATTGCAGTAATTTCCGATATAAGTAGTGCCGCAGTTCTGGCAGACACTTGTCTCGTTTGTAATGGGGGGTGTTTCATTTCCCCGTATCAACTTGAGGCGGAATGCACGCAAGCGCACTGTGCAAGGATGCCACCAAGGGGTGATGAGAGCCTTTGCCTTGTCAGGAAGAATTCGTCTTTTCTGCAAGACTCCCCATATTGTTAGCAGAAAGATGAATGCGAAAAAAAAACTGTCCGTTCTTTCCTTTTCTTCGTATGACAACCAGATTAGTGACAATAAGAGAACAATTTGCCAGATACTTATTCTTCTCTTTTTCCGAAAGGAGACTGTGGTGTCATTTTCAGGGCAGATGGGTTTCTCGATTTCGAATATTGGCGATTGTTCTTCTTTGTTTTCCAGCAACTCGTCCAAAGTACTCATTATTTTCCAATGTGGATACTTGCTTAGTTCTCTGGCGGTGGTCACTCCATGGGTCACACCGGCAAAATCCACTCCGGCTGCTTGGGCTGTCTCCGCATCCACCGTACTGTCTCCGATATATAGTGTCTCGTTTTTGGAGGCGTGTAGTTGCTTGATGGCAAAAAGTAAACCTTCAGGTGCAGGTTTGGCTTCTTTTACGTCTTCGCCACCTACAATGATATCCATGAAATTGGTTGGAAAATGTAAATCAAGGAGCTCCTTTATCCGGTAACGATATTTAGTGGAAATAATCCCTATTCGTGCTCCAGTATCTTTTAAAGCCACCAATACAGACTTAGTTTCGAGGAAAAGCACTGTGTTGACAGTCATATGTGTATCCGCCTCTTTAGTGTACTCTTGCTTGAAATCCATCAGTTGCCTGATATCTGTTACTCCGGTAAGGATGGAAAAAGAATCTTCCAGAGTTTTTCCAATGGTACGTTTGATATCTTCATCTGCCACTTCCGTGTATCCGTGCCTGGTGAGTACATTTCGGAAACAAGTAACAATACCACGTGATGAATCGGCAAGAGTATAGTCAAAGTCGAAGAGGTAGGTAGTATAATTCATTGTGTTTTTTTTACAAAGATATAAAATAATTATATTCAGACTGTTGTTCTGTCGGAGAAAGAATGTATTTTTGTAACAAACTACAATGAAAACTTCTGTTTGTATGAAAAAGTTTCTTCTTTTGACATTGGTTATCGGGGTGCTTTTAGGAGCATGTGTATCGGGTAAACAAACACAACCTGAAACAGATTATTCCTCTTTGGTAAATCCTTTTGTGGGAACCGATTTTACAGGTAATACTTATCCGGGTGCACAAGTGCCGTTTGGTATGGTGCAATTGAGTCCGGATAATGGATTGCCCGGATGGGATCGTATTTCTGGATATTTTTATCCGGATAGCACGATCTCCGGATTCAGTCATACACACCTTTCAGGCACTGGAGCCGGTGATTTATATGATATTTCCTTTATGCCTGTCATTATGCCCTATCAGGAAGCGGAAGCTCCATTAGGGATTTATTCTAAATTTTCTCATCAGGATGAGGAGGCTTCGGCCGGTTATTACAGTGTTTTGCTGAAGGATTATAATATTCGTGTCGAACTGACTGCCACTGAGCGTTGCGGTATTCAGCGATATTCTTTTCCTAAGGGCCGGGCGACGGTTTTCTTGAATCTGAAAAAGGCGATGAATTGGGATGTTACTGTCGATTCCCATATAGAGATTGTGGATTCATGCACTATTCAAGGTTTTCGTTTCTCTGACGGGTGGGCGCGTAACCAACGTGTGTATTTCTGTACTCGCTTTTCCAAGCCATTTATGGCATTTGAGCTTGATACCACGGCGGTTCAGCTTAAAGGTGGTCAGGTAGGTTCGGCTTGCGTGGCTCGTTTTGATTTCCAAACCTCTGTTGGAGGAGAACAAATAGTGTTTAGCACTGGACTGTCGGGGGTAAGTATGGAAGGTGCTGCCGGAAACTTGGCTGCCGAAGCTCCCCATAATGATTTTGACAGCTATGTGTCGGCGGCCAGGAGTAATTGGAATCGTCAGCTTGGTAAGATAGAAGTGACTGGAACTGATAAGGATGATAAGATGAACTTCTATACCGCTTTATACCATTCGATGCTTGCTCCTACTATTTTTAGTGATGTGGATGGTTCCTATCGTGGTCCGGACGGACAGATTCACCGAACTGACGGTTGGGTGAACTATGGAACTTTCTCCTTGTGGGATACTTTTCGTGCAGCGCATCCTCTGTTTACTTATACGGAGCCGCAGCGCGTCAATGATATGGTGAAGTCTTTTCTCGCTTTCTATGAGCAGAATGGGCGTTTGCCGGTATGGAACCTTTGGGGGAGTGAGACGGATATGATGATTGGTTATCATGCTGTGCCCGTTATAGTTGATGCTTATCTCAAGGGGATTGGAGACTTTGATGCCGAGAAGGCTTTGACTGCTTGTGTGGCTACGGCCAGTCTTGACAATTATAGAGGAATCGGTTTGTATAAAAAGTTAGGATATGTGCCTTACAATGTGGTAGATAAATATAATGCGGACAATTGGTCTTTATCAAGGACGCTGGAATATGCTTATGATGACTATTGCATAGCCCTAATGGCCCGGAAGATGGGTAAAACTGCATTGGCCGAAGAATTTCAGAAGCGGTCAGAAAGCTATAAGAATGTATTCAATCCTTCGACGGGTTTCATGCAACCAAAGAATGACAAGGGGATATTTCAGCCTGATTTCTGTCCTGATGAATATACAGCCCATATCTGTGAGAGCAATGCCTGGCAGTATTTGTGGTCAGTACAGCAGGATATTCCCGGACTGATTGCTTTGGCGGGGGGCAGTGGCCGTTTTGCTGAAAAATTGGACAGCATGTTCACTTATGTATCTGTAAAGAATGTTGATTTACCGCTTTTCAGTACGGGTATGATAGGACAGTATGCTCATGGCAACGAGCCCAGCCATCATGTTATTTATCTATATAATAAGGTACATGAACCTTGGAAGACACAGAAGTATGTGGCTCAGGTGATGCGTGAACTTTATTTTAATGCTCCTGCGGGTCTTTGTGGTAACGAGGATTGTGGGCAAATGTCAGCTTGGTATGTGTTCAGTGCAATGGGATTTTATCCAGTCAATCCGGTAGGGGGAGAATATGAAATTGGTACTCCGCTTTTTCCGGAGATGCGTATGCATTTAGATAACGGAAAAACCTTCACAGCTCTTGCTCCCAATGTCAATCGGCAAAATATCTATATTCATTCTGTGAAGGTTAATGGCCGGCCTTATGATAAAAGTTATCTCACTCATCAACAGATCATGGATGGAGCTACAGTAGAGTTTGAAATGGGAGCAGTTCCCGGTAAATGCTGGTATCATTGAAGCCTGACCTTTGTTTGGAAATATTATAAAAATCTCATAATCAATGAAAAATAACATTTTGTCACACATTTGCCTGGTGATAGCCTTGGCGATACAAACTACGGGATGTACCCGTCTGACGGAGGATACGGACAAGGACTATACAGCTTTTGTGAATCCCTTTATCGGCACGGGAGGGCATGGGCATACGCATCCGGGAGCTATGGTTCCTCATGGAATGATTCAACCCGGCCCTGATACTCGAATTCATGGATGGGATGCTTGTTCCGGTTACTACTATGGAGATTCGGTTATCAATGGATTCGCCCATACCCGCCTTAGCGGTACGGGGTGCGCCGATTTTGGCGATTTCTTGTTGATGCCTACCGTTGGTGAGCAAGACATTACTTATGTCGGAGAGAAGGAAGACAAGAATCATTGCGCTTATGCCTCCCCCTTTTCTCATGCAGCGGAAAAAGCTGAACCGGGTTATTATTCCGTTTTCTTGAGCAGATATGGTGTGCAGGCTGAACTGACGGCTACCGAGCGAACGGCACTTCATCGTTATACTTTTCCTGCCAATTCCAAATCCGGATTTATACTCGACCTTGATTATGCCATTCAGGAGCAGACTAATCAAATCATGGATGTGGAAGTATTGAACGACACTACTATACGTGCTTACAAGCGGAATGTCTGGTGGGCTTATCAACAGGATATCTATTTTTATGCCCGTTTCTCTAAACCTTTCACTGCACAGGTGGTGCGAGATACGGTTAAGACAGGTGCTAAAGAAGAACCCCGTTGCAAACTTTTGCTGAACTTTGCTACAACTGAAGGTGAACAAGTGCTCGTAAAGGCTGCGGTTTCTTCTGTGGACTATGAAGGCGCCGAGAATAACCTGATGACTGAGATGCCTACCTGGAACTTTGAAGGCACTCGCTCCGCTGCCAAGCAAAAGTGGAATAATTGCCTGAAAAAGATTGATGTATTGACTGATGATATTGATCGGCTCACCATCTTCTATACAGCTCTTTATCATGCCAATATAAGTCCTAACCTCTTTACTGATGCGGACGGGCGTTATTTGGGTATGGATTTGCAGGTTCATCAGGGGGATGTGGAGGATCCGATATATACCATCTTTTCCTTGTGGGATACCTTCCGTGCACTTCATCCTTTGATCAGCATTATAGAACCTCAACAGAATGAGGCTTATATACGCTCTTTAATCAGAAAAGGAAAAGAGGGCGGGCTGGTTCCGAAATGGGATTGCGTTGCCAATTATACAGGGTGTATGATTGGATACCATATTGCTTCGCTGGTGGCAGACGCTTATACCAAAGGTTATCGGAATTTTGATGTAGATGCCGCTTATAAAGCCTGTCTCCGTGTGGCCGAGTATGATACAGTGGGTATTTCTTCTGTTGTTCCGAAGTGGCTTTATCCCTACATCATGCCGGTGGCACGATATTATAAAAACACAATGGGTTACGTACCCTGTGACAAGGACAATGAGGCTGTGGCAAAGGGCTTGGAGTATGCCTATGATGACTGGTGTATTTCTGTTCTGGCCGAAGCACTTGGAGATAAGGTAAATGCCGGGAAATACAGTCATTTTGCCAAAGGATATATCCACTACTTCGATCCCGATACTCGCTTCATGCGTGGAAAAGACAGCAAGGGTAGTTGGCGTACACCTTTTGACCCCTATCGTTCCAATCACCGTGCTGATGATTATTGTGAGGGCAATGCCTATCAGTGGAGTTGGTTTGTACCGCAAGATGTAGAGGGGCTGGTATCGTTGTTAGGGGGAGAAGAAGCTTTTGCGGCTAAACTCGACTCTCTGTTTGATGCTCCTTCCGAACTGACCGGTGAAGATGTTTCGGCCGATATATCCGGGCTGATAGGGCAGTATGCGCATGGTAACGAGCCGAGCCATCACATAACGCATCTTTATAATTACGTTCATCGTCCGTGGAAGACGCAGACGTTGGTGGACAGTGTGCTCCAACATCAGTATGCCAATGCTCCGGATGGTTTGTCTGGTAATGAAGACTGTGGCCAGATGTCGGCCTGGTATATTCTCAACTCAATGGGGTTCTATCAGGTTTGTCCCGGAAATCCGGTCTATTCCATAGGCCGTCCGTTGTTTGCGGAAGTCACCATTCATTTGCCGGATGGAAAGGCATTTGTCATTCGTACACAGAATAACTCCAAAGTAAACAAGTATATAGAGTCTGTGAAGTTGAACGGGCGTATCTTGCAGACTCCTTTTTTCACCCATGCCGAAATGGCGGCAGGGGGAGAGATGGAGATTGTGATGACGGATAAACCCGGTCGTTGGAAAACCAAATAGCGGTCTATATATTCTATGTATTCAAAAAAAACTCGATAAATAATATGAAGAAATCTTTTTTGTCAGTATTCCTTTTTTGTTGCGCCTCATTGTTGCAGGCCAAGGATTATGCAGACTATGTCAATCCATTGGTGGGCACACAGTCTTCGTTTGAGCTATCGACGGGAAATACCTATCCCGCCATTGCGCTTCCGTGGGGTATGAACTTCTGGACCCCGCAGACGGGGAAGATGGGAGACGGGTGGCAATATGTTTATACAGCCCATAAGATTCGGGGATTTAAGCAGACCCATCAGCCCAGCCCGTGGATCAATGATTACGGCCAGTTCAGTATTATGCCTGTTACTGGTAAACCTGAGTTTCAGGAAGACAGACGGGCCAGTTGGTTTTCGCACAAAAGTGAGGAGGCAAAACCTTATTACTATAAGGTATATCTTGCAGATTACGATGTTGTCACGGAGATTGCTCCTACCGAACGGGCAGCCATGTTTCGCTTCACCTTCCCGGAGAATAACTCGTATGTGGTGATTGATGCTTTCGACCGGAATTCACATGTCCGGGTGATTCCGAGTGAGAATAAAATTGTGGGATATACCACCCGCAACAGTGGCGGAGTTCCAGACAATTTCAAGAATTATTTTGTGGTAGTCTTTGACAAACCTTTCAGCTATACCTCTACTTTCTCTAATGATGTTCAGCCTACTGGCGGCAGTGCTCCTATGAGCCTGAAAGAGGGTCGGTTGGAGCAGACAGACTTTCATACCGGTGCTGTCATTGGTTTTAAAACAAAGAAAGGTGAGATTGTCCATGCGCGTGTGGCTTCCTCCTTTATCAGTCCCGAGCAGGCTGAACAGAATCTGAAGGAGTTGGGCAATGAAGGTTTTGATGCCATTGTTCAGGATGGTAAGACGGCTTGGAACAAGGCGTTGGGCAGAATAGAGGTAGAGGGTGGAACGCTTGATCAATACCGCACTTTTTACTCCTGCCTTTACCGTTCCTTACTTTTCCCACGCAAGTTTTACGAGATAGATGCCAAAGGGAAAGTGGTTCATTATAGTCCCTATAATGGTGAAGTGATGCCCGGATATATGTATACCGATACCGGCTTTTGGGATACCTTCCGCTGCTTGTTCCCTTTTCTGAACCTGATGTATCCGTCTGTCAACAAGGAGATTCAGGAAGGCTTGATAAATACCTATAAGGAAAGTGGCTTCTTTCCCGAATGGGCAAGTCCCGGACATCGTGGCTGCATGGTAGGAAACAATTCGGCTTCTGTATTGGTGGATGCTTATCGGAAGAGGGTGTGTGTAGAGGATGTGGAAACTCTCTACAAGGGCTTGATTCATGGTACGGAGGCTGTTCATCCCGAAGTATCTTCTACCGGGCGTCTTGGATTTGAATACTATAATAAATTGGGCTATGTACCCTATGATGTGAAGATTAATGAAAATGCCGCCCGTACTTTGGAGTATGCCTACGATGATTGGTGCATTCTGCAACTGGCTAAAGAACTGAATCGTCCGAAGAAGGAAGTCAAACTCCTTGAAAAGCGTGCTTTAAATTACCGGAATCTGTTCGATCCTTCCACCAAGTTGATGCGCGGTAAGAATGCGAACGGTGAATTTATGGCTCCCTTTTCTCCTCTGAAGTGGGGAGATGCCTTTACCGAAGGGAACAGTTGGCACTACTCCTGGTCTGTATTCCACGATCCTCAAGGCTTGATTGACTTGATGGGAGGAAAGGCGGCATTTGTCGGAATGCTTGATTCCGTTTTTGCCGTACCTCCTGTTTTCGATGAAAGCTATTATGGCCAAGTCATTCATGAGATACGTGAAATGACGGTGATGAATATGGGCAATTATGCGCACGGCAACCAGCCCATACAACACATGATTTATCTTTATAACTATGCGGGGCAACCTTGGAAAGCACAATATTGGTTGCGTCAGGTGATGAACCGCATGTACACAGACCGTCCCGACGGTTATTGCGGTGACGAGGACAATGGGCAGACTTCAGCATGGTATGTCTTTTCTGCTTTTGGTTTCTATCCTGTTTGTCCGGGCACGGACGAGTATGTCTTGGGTGCACCTCTTTTCAAGAAGGCGGTGCTTCACTTTGAGAATGGCAACGACCTTGTGATAAGTGCTCCTCAAAACTCTGCTACTGATATCTACATTGACCGCATTGTTTTCAACGGACAAGAATACTCCAAGAACTTCTTGAAGCATGCCGACCTTTTGAGGGGTGGAATATTGGATGTGAAGATGTCCGATGTACCCAATCGGCAAAGGGGAATAGCCGAGAGTGACCTGCCTTATTCGTTTTCTCGGAAGATTGGAAAATAGAACTGTAATATTTAATATAAACGATAAGAAAAATGAGAAAAACATTATCAGCTATGTTGGTTCTGCTGCTATTGGTGGCGTGCCAGACGAAACAAGAGTTTCAAGTTCCTGTCTATGTATGGCAGAGTTGGGATGAAGCAACAACGGAAGAGTCTTTGCGCAATGATTTCACCACTTGGAAAGGACATGGCGTTGTTGGCGTTTGTTTTAATGCGGGGTTTGACAACACTAAGATTTCTGTTGCCGCAAAGGTGGCTAAGGAATTGGGGTTGGAATATCATGCCTGGATACCTACCATGATTCAAGGTGGACAAGATTCCACTTGGTACACCGTCAATCGGTTGGGCGAATCGGCATACGATAAGCAGGCTTATGTGCCCTATTACACAACTCTCGACCCGCGTAATCCGGAGGTAGAGAAATTTCTGATAGAAAAATACAGTGAAGTGGCCGATATTCCTGAAGTGGATTACGTCCAATTGGATTATATCCGTTACGCGGATGTCATCTTGGCTCGCGGTTTGTGGGACAAGTATGGATTGAATATGGAGAAGGAATACCCCAAGGCCGATTATTGTTATTGTGACAGTTGTGTGGCCGTCTTTAAGGCACAAACAGGAATTGACATCAAGTCTGTGGAGGACCCTTCCGTATGCAAGGAATGGGCGCAGTTCCGCTGTGATGCCGTGACCCGTTTGGTGAATCATCTGGTGGATGCCGTTCATGCCAAAGGAAAGAAAGTCAGTGCCGACGTATTTCCCGGTCCTCAGAGCTATGCAGTATGGATGGTTCGTCAGGAGTGGAACAAATGGAATCTGGATGCTGTATTCCCGATGAATTATAATGACTTTTATATGGAGCCGGCCTCTTGGGTGGGTAAGGTCACTGCCGAAGAAGTGCAAAGCGTAGCAGCAAAAGATATGCCTGTTTATAGCGGCTTGTTCATTTGCAAAGATTGGCAGAATAAGGATAAAGTGGTTGATCCGGAGAACTCCGGTCTGGTTCCTTCTGAAATAGCCGAAGCAGTCGGTTCTTCTATGCAGGCTGGAGCCAAAGGCATTTGTCTTTTCACTCCGAAAGAAATGACCGCAGAGCACTGGGTTGAATTGGAAAAGGCCATTCGGAAGAATTACAGCAAATAGTAAGTTCCTGCTTTCAATAGTGATATTAAATAGAAGAGGTTGCCGGAATCTTTTTCCGGCAACCTCTTCTATTAAGCTGTGTTGGTCCTTTATTTAGTATCCCACCATACGCGGGTGTTATTAAAGTCATTCTCATTATTCAGGCCCATTCTGTCGAGAGCTTCTTTGTAATTGGTGGAGTTTACTTGAAGTTCATCATCAGGATAGGGGAATCGGCGAACAATGGCAGGTCCATAGTTGCCTATGGTGCTCCAATTGTCGTGAGCAGAACATTTCTCCGTCAATTCCGGGTATCCGGAACGGCGCCAGTTAGCATAGGTCTCGTACTCGTCGCAGAAGCAAGTAATCCAATATTGGGTATTGATTTGCTCCAAAGCTTTTGAGGCATCGTAGGGATTAGCGGCAAGATAGGTTTCGATGGCTGCACTGTTCAAGTATTCATTATACAGAGCTTTGGCGTTGCTGCTTGGGTATTGCGCAAATTGTTCCATCGCACAGCGTACACCAGCCTTGTAGAATGTGGCGGCATCTCCACTGATCCAGCCTCGGTATGCGGCTTCGGCCAGCAATAGGTTGGTTTGTGCAGCTGTGCATACAAATGAGGGTCCGGTAGGATCACCGTAAGTAGAACGGTTGGGCTGAGAATGGGTTTTCTTAAAATATATGGCACTTTCTGTATTTGACAGAACTTCATCGGTGTATTCGGTAGGATAATACTTTTTGATGGAGTAGCTTGATGTGGGGCCCATGCTGTAAAAGCCGGGCAGACCTTTTTGCTTTTCAGGAGCAGCATTGGCTGCAATGGCTGGATCTACATCCTTTGTATCGTAATCCGTGGGATAGACACACATGATCAATGGAATACGCGGGTCTTTGCTGGCAGACAGGATGTTCAAGAATGTCTGGTTGATGAAAGCCACACCCGGATCTTCATGGATCATGATTTTAGCATAAGGTTCACTGGAATCATTGGTAGTTACACCGCCTGAGTGGTCCAGACGGCAATTATCCTCTGTTGCTGTGATCACACCATTGGCATAAGCTTTTGCGCTATATTCTTTGGCTTTTTCCGGATTGACTTTGCTGAGGCGCATGGCTACACGGAGCATCAGTGAATTGGCTAATTTCTTCCATTTGGCTACATCACCGTTATAGAACAAATCCTGTGCGCCCATTGAAGCTGTACCGCTGCCGAGGTTTGCTTGCGCCTCATCCAGCTCTTTCAGAAGATCATTGTAGATATCTTCTTGCTTGTCATACTTGGGATAAGAGAATTCTTTCGGCTGGCCGGCTTCCGAGTAAGGAATGTCTCCGTGTAAGTCGGTCAAACGTTGGAAAATGTATGCGCGTACAATGCGGGCAATAGAATAATTCTGAATCATGGCTTGGTCATCTTTCCATTGATTGATTACGGTTTGTATGTCACGGACAGAACCACGCCCGCCACCACCTAAGGCAGAGCCCCAATAAGAGGCTGCATAGCCATTGGAGTAAGAGTTGATACCATAGCTCCACCACCATCCGCCGGCAGCGATATGCTGATTCCATTGTGATAGATAAATCATGCCATTGCGCCAGATATCCCAGTCGGAACCCAATGCCTGGTGCTGTGCGTTGGTGAATACCATGGTGTAGGGCACATTGCCCTCATTCAAGTGTTCCGGATCGATATTTGTATCACCAAAATCTCCACAACTTGAAGCTACTGCCATAAGCGACAGTGCTGCAAATGTATTTTTGATATATCTTTTCATATTAGTACGTTCTTTAATTTTAGAATTTTAGGTTGACATTAAAACCTATGTTACGAGTGTAAGGATAACCGTTCAGTTCAAGGCCTTGGCCGTTGCTGTTGTTATAGGCAGCTTCCGGGTCGATATTATCGGTATGCTTCATGAGTGTCCAGAGGTTGCGGGCAATGATAGAGATGCCCAAGCCCTTTACGACTTTCAGTTTGGACAAAATGCTTGCCGGGAACTCATAGTTCAAGGATATTTCACGCAGCTTGATGAAACTTGCATCGTAAGTAAACTCTTCAGCGATACTCTGTTTGGTGACTTCGCGCCAGTAGTTCTGAGCTCGGACGGCTGTTGTATTTTTATTCCCTGTCGCTTCATCGATTCCGTCAAAGACATAAGTCTGGTTGGGATTTTCTATTGTACGGCCCAGCAAGGTGTTCTTGTGCAGACCATTGTTGTAAGCAGAGTAGTTGGTTCCGGAGAATAATTTGGCTCCGAATTTAAAGTCGAGCAGGAAGGTTAATGTGAAGTCTTTATACTTCAGAGAGTTTCGCCATCCTCCGGTGTACTTGTAAACACCATTACCCAGGCTCACCTGTTCACCGTTGTTTTGTGGCAGACCGTCCTTCAGAAGCAAGTTACCGTTATCGTCACGCTTGTATTTGTAGCCGATGATTTCGCCGTAAGCAGAACCTACAATGTTGTAGATGCCTACGGAACCTACATTGGAAGTGGCTCCGTCGATAGCCAGACGAGAAACGCCATCGCCTAAGAATTTTACTTTAGAATCATTCAAGGCAAAGTTCAAAGTGGTGTTCCACATGAAATTCCCATTCTTTATGGGAGTGGCGTCAGCCATGAATTCAAAGCCCTTATTTTGAATTTTGCCCACATTCATGATTCGTGAGCCGAAACCACTGGCGCCGGACGTAGAAACCTGTGCGATGTCATCTTTGGTATCTTTTACGTAGTAAGCCATATCGAAACTCAGGCGGTTCTGAAAGAAAGAAAGGTTTAGACCGACTTCTTTTTCTGTGATTTCCACCGGCTTCAGGTCAGGATTGGGATAAGTGCTGTTATTGACCGTGACGGCCTGCTGCCCGTTTATCTTATAGTTTTGTACTTTGTATGTCAGCAGGTTCTGATAAGCACTGGTTCCATTGGAAGCCATTGCCCAGGAAGCTCGGATTTTACCGAAATTGAACCATTCCGGCATCTTGAAGCTGTCTGTGAATACCCATGATGCAGTTACAGAGGGATAGAAGTAACTGTTATTGTCGGGAGAAAGTGTGGAAAACCAGTCGTTACGTCCTGTTACATTCAAGAATAGTTGGTTCTTCCATCCCAAATCGGCCGTGAAATACAAAGAGTTTACTTTATATTGAGAGTACGTAACTTTGGCGCGGGTGTCAGTGGGATCCAAATTGTTTACCGACCATAAGCCATCTACCACGAACGGACGTCCGCCGTCAGTGGGGAAATACTGCTTCATGGTGTTGATTAATTTGTTGCCTCCAAAGGTAGCTCCTACGGACCAATCTTTGAATGTTTTGTCGAAGCCTATCAGGAAATTGTAGTTCATTTCGTAATAAGTCTTCTGGTATTCACTCATGTAGCCATAGGGGTCGGCGGCAGCGCCGATGGGCTGAACTTGTTTGAATTCAAGGTTGTAACCATCGCGTTGAACAGCTCCCTGAATGTACAGCCAGTCTTTGATGTCCCATCTCAAGTTCATGGAACCTGTCAGACGATTTTTCCGGGCATTGTTGGTCTTGCGATATTGTAGCCAATAAGGGTTGTTGAAGTAAACGCTTGTACCGGACAGCAATTCTTTTCCATCTGTGGTTGTACCCCAGTCGGTATTTGCTCCACCGCGCTCCATCCAGCGAATGTCGAAGGAATTGGCATGCCACAAGATAGCGGCATTAGTGTTGCCATTGGCATCCGACAGGTTTGAACGACCTTTGAACTTCTCGAATATGTAGTTGGCATTTACAGTGAAGTGCAGGTTTTTCAGAATGTCGTAAGTGGTATTCATGTTCATGCCTACCTGGCTGTTGTTGGAGTTAGGCAGTATGCTTTTCTCCCGGTTGTTCGTCACGCCGAAACGATAAGTCAGTTTTTCGTCTGCTCCGGAGATGGCGATCGAGGCGGCATTTGTTACACCTGTATTATAGAATTGTTTGAAGTTGTCTATATAAGAATAGGTATATTCGTTACCTAAGAAGTTCACGGCTTTTCCACCGTCCAAGGCTTCACCCCAGTTGCTTCTGTCCGAGTCGAGGGCGGCTTGCTTGTCCATAGGGCGTTGGCCGTCGGAACCTTGGCCAAATACTTTCTGGAAGTCACGTTGATCATAAATGGCATTGAATGTTAGGTTGTTGTTTACCTCAACACTCATACCTTTTCCTTTCTTACCGCTTTTGGTTGTAATCAAAATGGCGCCATTACCACCGCGATAACCATAGAGAGCAGAAGCGGCAGCACCTTTCAGAACTTGGATGCTTTCGATGTCATCGGCATTAATGTTGTTCAGACCGTCACCCATGTCCAAACCACCCCATTGTCCAGCCGAACCTTGGTTGGTATTATCGAAAGGAACGCCGTCCACTACGTAGAGTGGCATATTGTTTCCGGTCAAAGAAGCATTACCACGGATTATCACACGTGAGGAACCACCTCCGGTAGCATTGCCGGCAACACTTACACCGGCAATCTTGCCGGACAGCGCATTACCTACGTTCGGATCGCGTGCTAAAGTAAACTCCTCGCCACCTACCTGTGTGGTAGAGTAACCCAAAGATCTGGATTGACGCTTAATGCCGAGGGCAGTAACCACAACTTCATTCAGTTGCTGGGAATCGTCCTGCATAATGATGTTCAGAGGTTGTCCTTCCCATTTCACTTCTTGAGTGACATAGCCCACGAAAGAGATTTGGATGATATCTCCCTTCTTCACATTGGTAAGGGTAAATTGGCCATCCAGATTAGTGATTGCGCCGTTTGAGGTTCCTTTTACCACTACTGACGCACCGATAACGGTTTCACCCGTAGTATCTTTCACTATTCCGGTGCACTTTCCATTCTGTTGTGTGATTTTAACATCGGTCACGCCGGGGTTGGCAACCGCATACGCTGCTCCGGTAGAGGAACTCATGAGAAGCAGCATCATACTGACTGTTTTTAGCCGTTTTAGCATAGTCGTTAATATTAAGTTATTAGAGATTATTGTGCTTTTCCGCTAAGTTCCATCAGAACTCGGTCGAATCGTACAAATTCAGATTAACGGTACAAAACTATATTAAAATATCCATATAAAGCACCTATTTTCCTAAAAAAAAGAACTTTTCCTTTAAAGATTTAACGTTTCAAAAATATTTCTACAATGTTAAATATTTAATATAAATAGTCCGCTAATATTACAATATATAAATCATTATTGTATTTTATGTATAGTAGTTATTGTACTCCAAGTAGAGGATATATATGCTTTATATCAATATATTACGTAATATTTCAGTTCCAAACATAATCGTCTAATATGTAATTTATGTGAATAATCATTTATTGATATAATATGCCAATTGTCCGCAATTCTTCAATAAAGATTCCGTCCATCCATTATGTGGGCGAATTCTCTGTTTCTGCTCTCTCGGAATGTAGAGAATGATACTTTCTTATCAAGGGAAACCTTTGGATATACTAAGTTTCACACTTTTTTAATCACGTTTTGGAGATTAAAAGCATTCAGTCGGCATCGCAATATCCATGAACAAATCATTATGGCTGAAGGATAGGCTGGTTTGCCGTTTTCAATGTCTTCAACCCATATCGCAGGCATTGCCAATATAGATGCAATAAATTGCAAATATAGATGCAACAGATTGCAAATATAGATGCAGACCGTTGAATATATAGATTGCCAACGGCGGACACTGGTGTTTAACGTGAAGCTTTTAAATGTGGGTGACATTTCATCTGTATAGAGCAAGGATGTCTGTTTGCTCCGTGAATATCCTTTTTTAGCTGCGCAAATGAAGAAGTTTATAAATGAACAGAGTTCTGATGGAACTTAGCGGAAAAGCACAATAATCTCTAATAACTTAATATTAACGACTATGCTAAAACGGCTAAAAACAGTCAGTATGATGCTGCTTCTCATGAGTTCCTCTACCGGAGCAGCGTATGCGGTTGCCAACCCCGGCGTGACCGATGTTAAAATCACACAACAGAATGGAAAGTGCACCGGAATAGTGAAAGATACTACGGGTGAAACCGTTATCGGTGCATCTGTGGTGGTAAAAGGAACTACTAATGGAGTTATCACCGGTCTTGACGGCGACTTTACCCTTACCGGCGTGAAGAAGGGAGATATCATCCAAATCTCTTTCGTGGGCTATGTCACTCAAGAAGTGAAATGGGAAGGACAACCTCTGAACATCATTATGCAGGACGATTCCCGGCAATTGGAAGAGGTTGTGGTAACAGCCATGGGTATCAAAAAAGATGCAAAGAAGTTAGGTTATGCAGTCAGCTCGGTTTCTGCAGCCGATTTAACAAAAACGGGCGGCAGCAATCTCGCTTCCGGACTTTATGGTAAGGCAACAGGTGTCCGCATCCAGTCAGCTCCCGGTGGCGGTACTTCAGCGGTATCTATTTCTGTTCGCGGACTTTCTTCAATCACAGGTAATACGCAGCCTCTGCTTATTATGGATGGTGTGCCCATTCATAACGGAAATACCAACAACAATGATTACTGGTCCAACCAACGAATCAATTCCAACGGTCTTGTTGATATCAATCCGGAGGATATTGAGAATATATCTATCTTGAAAGGTGCTGCCGCATCTGCACTTTATGGCTCGGAAGCTGCCAATGGTGTTGTAATGATTACCACAAAGAAAGGTAAAAAAGGATCGGGCACAACTGTTGATTTTAGTGCAAACCTGAGCTTTGACAAGGTGGCTTATATGCCTGAGATTCAAAAAGAGTATGGTCCCGGTTATGATAACTGGGTGCTTGGAAACGATAATGAACAAGCACTTACCGGTTTCCGACAGACTCGTTTTGACCTTAATGGCAACTCTATTATTACTCCAAACCGTGAATCATATTTCTCGTGGGGAGCCAAATATGATCCGAACAAGACTGTCACTTACTTTGACGGTACTCAGCGTGCATTTACTCCTATCGACCACAATCAGTGGGCTGATATTTTCCGTACGGGTGTTAATCAGACTTATAATGTTGCTTTGACCAACAGTACAGAGCGCAACAATGTCCGTTTCTCTTATACTTATAATGATGCGCAAGCCATGCAGTACAATTCAAATAATCATAAACATAATTTTAATTTGAATGGTACATTTGATGTAGCTAAAGATATCAAGCTGAATTATACAGCTACTTATACTACCCAATATATCAAGAACCGTGCTTATCGTATCAGCCGTCTGACAAACAATTACAGCGGTATGTTCGGTGGATTCACCGATGTGGCATATATCCGCGATCACACTGTTACAAGCTTGGGCTACATGAACAGCATTGCGGCTGTCAACGGTGGTACAAGCAATACTTTGACGCCGAGCGAGCAATTCCTTTACAGCCCGATGGGCTCTACCTCACTGATGAGTGAGTATTTCTGGAATATCTTTGGAAAGACACAAGAGGAAGAACATAACCGCTTTATCGGTTCTGTTAATCCTACTTGGGAAATCATTCCTGGCTTGACTTTGAGTGGACGTATTGCTACTGACCTTACAACGGATAAGATTGAGAACAAGAACAGTGCGGAAAATGCGCATATCTTTTCTACCAACGGTCAGTACAGTGATTCTTACGGGCTCATCAACAACCGCTATCAGATTGTGTATGGCGACATCATGTTGATGTTTGACAAGACTTTCTACGAAAAGCATAATATTACTGCCAATCTGGGCTGGAATGTCCGTCAGGAAACTTTCTATGAATCAAGCGTGAGCACAAGCAATGGTCTGACTCAAGAGAATTGGTTCAACCTTGCCGCATCTGTAGGCAACAAGAATGCAAATATGTCAAAATCGGATTTGCTTCGTACGGGTATGTTCCTGACTGCAAGCTACGGATATAACAGTTGGGGATTCCTTGAAGGCTCAATCCGTCAGGAAAAGACTTCTACATTGAAGAATGGAAACAACTCTTTCTGGTATCCGTCGGTAAGTGCCAGTGTGGTTTATACGGAATTATTCAAGGATGCGCTTCCTCAATGGTGGAATTATGGTAAACTGCGTGCCTCTTATGGTGTCGTAGGTAACGCGCCCGAAATCTATCGTGCTAACAGAGCGTATAAACAAGGCTCTCTGACGAGGACATCCACTTACACTTATAATTATGTTGATGTGGAAGTCGGTAATGATGGCATCAAGCCGGAAACCAAATATGAGTTTGAAATAGGTATTGAGAACAAGTTCTTCAACAACCGTTTGGGAATGGAATTCAGCTATTACTATAACGACATTAAAGACCAGATTCTTACTACCACGGCAGCTGCTTCTATGGGAGGCCGCAGTATGTTGATGAATGTGGGTGAACTTACAAACACAGGTATTGAATTGAGTCTTTATGGAACTCCCTATCAGAATAAAGACTGGCGCTGGGATGTTCGCGGTAATCTCGCATGGAACCAGAACAAGGTGAAGAAACTTGCCGATGGCCTTGATGTGCTTTCACACTTAACCATAGACGGTGGAGCAGCAAGCCTTGAATCTCACGTGGGTGAAGCTATGGGTGACTGGTACACCTATACTTATAAGACAGATGATAACGGGAATTACATTGTAGGCAGTGATGGACTTTACATTGCCGACAAATCGGAACGTCATAAGGTAGGAAATGCCATGCCCAAGTTCACGGGTGGTTTCGGCACAAGCTTGAGTTGGAAGAACCTTACTTTGGATGTTACATTTGACTTCCGCATTGGTGGCAGTGTACTTAATCAGCCGTGGCAGTACATGATGGATGCCGGTACTATTACTGATGCCGTTGGTGTCCGTGACCATTCAACAGGTGGTGTGTTCTATTATAGTGATAAGGAAGATGTTTCTGATAAATCTTCTATCCACGTACTCACGGAGAGTGAGGTTGCGGGTATCAGAGATTCTTATAAGCGTGGTGATAAGTTCAACGGACACTATCTTTGGGATAACGGTGTTATCCAGAAGGGTGTAAAGGAAGATGGTACTCCGAACGACATAATTGTAACTCAGTTCGAAATCAATGACAGCCAGTATGGTTGGGGTACGGGAGCAACTCAGAGCTATCAGGAGGCTATCCAGAAAAACAGCTATGTGAAGTGTCGTGAAATCAGTTTGGCTTATACATTGCCCACAAGCTGGACCAAGAAGTTCGCTTGCAACAATCTGACCGTTTCTGCTTTTGCACGCAATCCGTTCTATATTTATCGCAGCCTGAAGTTGTTCGACTCTGAAACGTCTGATGCCACAAACTGGATTTATCAGGCACAAGTTGGTGGCTCTACCGCCAGTGCCCGTACATTCGGTGTGTCTCTTCGTGCCAGCTTCTAACTCAAACTTTATTGAAATTACATTAAATAAGATATATATGAAAAAGATATTTTCTACGTTATTTGTTGGAATGGCCCTCACATCACTCGTTGCATGCTCTGATTTAGACTACGATGAGAAATATGTGGACTCTTCCACAACATCAACGGTAGGTGTGCCACAAGTTTTCACTGCCGTGATGTACAAGGGTAATACATGGATGAATCCTGTTTACTATCGTTATTATACACAGTCAGCTACTTCCGGTATTTTTTCCGGTATAATAGGCAACAGCAATGGTAAAGGCCGTTTTATGGGAGCCGGTGAAGGTTACTTCAATACCCGTTGGAAGGACTTCTATGATATGCTGACTCAGTTCCGTTTGTTGGAGAATACCTATAACAATCTTTCTGGAGAAGAAAAGCCGGTCAATGAGATTTTCTATTACCTCGGCCGTACTCTCGTTGAAGGACAACTTCACGAAATGCTTTCTCTTTTTGGAGACGTTCCATTCACAGGGGCTGGCACTCTTTGGAATTCGGATTATAATACAGCCAAAGAACAGTGTGTGTATGATGATGACGTAGCTCTCTATAAGCAAATTCTTGCAGACCTCAAGGAAGTAGGCGACTACTTTGCGGCAGGTAATCTGAATACTGCGGGGCTTGCTTCTCTTGCTCGTCAGGATTATTCTATTGCTGCCGGCAGTAGTACTATTTGGCAGAAGTATGTCAATTCGCTTCGCCTTCGTATTGCTCTCCATCTTGCCACTAATGGTGATTGTACCACGGAGGCTAAAGCAGCTATTGCTGAGATTCTGAATAATCCAACCAAATATCCGCTTATAGATGACAATTCAGAAAATCAGGGTGTTGCCGGCGATACTCAAACTGATACTTTTAACTTTGGAAAGAGCATGTCACAAGCACTCAGAACTGGAGGTATGGCCGCAGGTTCGCAGACTGTGCTCAATGCCATGAATCTTCCTGCAAATGGTGTTCCTGATGCTGGTACTGATCCGCGTATTCAGGTAATTTACGATTGCAATCCTGACGGTGAATATATTGCGTACGATGTAAATCTTACAAGTTCCCAAATCAGCGATATCAGTGATAAAAAGCATGAGGAGTATGTTAAGAGAGGTATGACGTCTGCAAACTATTACTGTGAGGTTGACTCTCAGGCTGTTGCCGGATGGGCTTCTTATCAAGGCAATGCCAATCTGAATGGCCTTTGGATCAGCGCTGCAGAAGTTAGTCTCAGTAAGGCGGAGGCATATTTAATGGGATATGGAGTCTCTCAGAATGAAACTGCCGCAAAGGAGAATTTCATTAAAGGCATTAAGCAGTCCACTGAATATTATTGGAACCTGAAAGAGACGAGCTCTCTTTATAAGAATGGCAACGACAGCTATGCCGGATTCCGTTCATTGGCTAAGCCTACTGACGCTGAAGTTGCAGCTTATGCAGAAAGTGTTTGGAAACCTACACAAGAGGCTGTTTGTACCCAACTATGGCTTAATTTTAGTTTTATGAACGAACTTGAGGCATGGAATGTAGTACGTCGTACAAGTTATCCGGTAGTGACTTTTGCGAAGGACAGCCAAGTAGCCAATTATCCGACTCCTCCGAACCGGTTACCCTATCCGAGTGATGAACTTAGCTACAACAGTGCAAATTGCCAGGCCGCTATTTCAAAGAACTACGAAGAAACAACCGGCTATTATACAAACTTGTTTTGGGCCAATAAGACTTATTACAAGCTTGTAAGTGAATAATTAAGTTTCATCAGCCCGATGGGACTGATGGGTATAATGGCTCCGGCAGTTTTGTTGACTGCCGGAGTTTTTTATTCATTGTGATGAGATTATTTGCAGATTAAGTAGCATTGAATTGTCCATTAGTGTATATAAATTCCTTGATTCTTTTGAGCTTTTTCTGCAAAAACGGTTAACTTTATGCCGATTTAATGAAGACTACTATAATATAAACAATTCAATTTATGAGAAACCTAAAAAACTGGGTAGCCTGTTTGCTTGGAGCTACCTGTACTTTGAACCTGAGCGCCCAGCAAGAGAACAGTTACATTCATGAGCAGTCTGACGGTTACGAATGGCCTACCGACAAGGAAGTGCTTGCCAAGCTGGATAAGTGGCAAGATCAGAAATTCGGTGTTTTGTTTCATTGGGGACTTTATTCACAAGCCGGCAAGGTGGAGTCCTGGTCTATCTGCTCCGAAGACTGGATTACCCGTGACATGGATTCTTACGTGGATTACAAAAAATGGTACTGGGGATTGATGGATTCTTTTAATCCCACCGATTTTAATCCCGAACAATGGGCAGATGTGATGCAGGATGCAGGCATGAAGTATATGTTGTTTACTACGAAGCATCATGACGGTTTTTGTATGTTCGACTCAAAGTATTCGGATTTCTCCATAGCCAAAGGTCCTTTTGCCGCCGACCCTCGTAAGGATGTGGCACGTCACGTGTTTGACGCCTTTCGTAAGAAGGGCTTTATGATGGGATGTTATTTCTCCAAGCCTGACTGGCATTATGAATATTATTGGAGTCCTTACTATGCTACTCCCAATCGAAGTATCAATTATAAGAAGGAGAGGCATCCGGATTGGTGGAAAAATTATCAGCAGTTCACTTATAACCAAATGAATGAGCTGATGACAAACTATGGAAGTTTTGACATTCTGTGGTTGGATGGTGGATGGGAAACCGGTGATGACGTGGGGCTGAATGAACTATTGGCGAAGGTGCGTACTTCTACACAACCCGGATTGATTTCGGTGGACCGGACTATTCGTGGCAAAAATGAAAACTATCAGACGCCCGAACGCAGTATTCCCGCCAAACAGATGAATCATCCATGGGAAAGTTGCATCACACTGAGTGACAATTGGGGATGGGTTCCGGGATCGGTATTTAAGTCGGCAAACAGAGTGGTAAGCATCTTGACGGAAATTACGGCTAAGGGTGGTTGTTTGGTATTAGGCGTAGGTCCCACACCACAGGGTGTTATTGAACCGGAAGTCGCAGAGCGCCTCCACGAAATTGGTGAATGGTTGAGAGGTAACGGGAAAGCCATTTACAATACACGTACTACTCCCGATTATAACGATGGAAATGTATGGTT
Source organism: Bacteroides helcogenes P 36-108 (assembly GCF_000186225.1). Taxonomy (NCBI): domain Bacteria; kingdom Pseudomonadati; phylum Bacteroidota; class Bacteroidia; order Bacteroidales; family Bacteroidaceae; genus Bacteroides; species Bacteroides helcogenes. Next base: position 1,866,952 of record NC_014933.1, read on the forward strand.
TACCGCAGACAAGGATGGAGAAACCATCTATGCGGTTTATGTCCTGAATGATGGAGATACTTTGCCTCGTAGCGTTGAATGGAGAGGAAATGTTCCGATCGGCAAAATGACGATGCTCAAAGGGAATAAACGCGTGAAGTATGTCTGCAAAGACGGCAAGGTGACGGTCACTTTACCTGAGGGATTAAAGAATGAGCCGGTGGCATTTTGCTTCAAACTGAGGAAATAGGATATCAAAAGCAAAAATACAATGATGAGAATTCGTCAGATAATGGTATTATGTGCAGTAGGGTTGATGCCATTCTCACTGCCTGCCCAAGAGAAAACCTTGATTCCTTTGGTACAAATCCCTGCCGGAACTTTCTATATGGGCAGTGATGGGCAGGGAGAGGATTATGATGAGGCTCCTATCCATAAAGTGATTATATCCCATTCCTTCCTGATGGGGACGACGGAGGTTACCAATGCACAATATGAACTGTTTAGGCCTGAACATAAAGCTTTGCGGGGCAAAGATAATGTTTCGGTTGAAGACGATGATGCAGTGGTGAATGTGTGCTATCAGGATGCAATAGATTTTTGCCGATGGCTCAGCCAAAGGGAAGGGAAGACTTACCGGTTGCCTACGGAAGCGGAATGGGAATATGCTTGCAGGGCAGGTACATATACACTGTATTACACTGGTGACGGATTGTCTGGGCCGATGTGCCGCAATCAGGTGGTGGCGAGAGATTATAAACCTGTCTCGTTAAAAGTGGGGCAAACTGTACCAAATGCTTTCGGTCTGTATGATATGCATGGAAATGTAGAAGAATGGTGTGCAGACTGGTATGCCCCTTATTCCATGCAGGTGCAGAGTGATCCGGTAGGTCCGGAAACCGGTGAGTACAGGGTCACCCGTGGTGGGAGCCATCATACACCGGTGCAGTATTTGCGCAGCGCCAACCGGATGGCTATGCTTCCCGAAGACAGGCATTCGTTGACAGGATTCAGGGTAGTGCAAAGCGATGAACCTTTGCCTGTAGCCGGAATAGATAAGACGAGTCCTTTCTTTTTGGAACCTATTCCTTTTGTGGTTCCACCGGCTGCCACATCGGGCATTCCTTTTTACAGGCACAATCACCAGCCCTCTGTCACTTGGTGTGACAACGGTGATTTGCTGGCTGCATGGTTTTCGGCAGATGAGGAAAATGGGCGTGGCATGGTGGTGCTTTCTTCACGGCTTCGGTTCGGAAAGACAGAATGGGAAGCTGCTTCACTATTCTTTAAAGTGCCTGACCGGAATATGACCGGAACATCCTTATTTAATAACGGGCGAGGCATACTCTATCACTTCAATGGTGTAGAAGCATCGGGTGACTGGCAGAACTTGATGATGGTAATGCGCACCAGTATGGATAATGGTTTTTCTTGGAGTAAGCCGCAGATCATTGCTCCTGAACATGCCAGGCGTCATCAGGTCATTTCCGGCACGTCGCAGACCCCGGAAGGCTGGATGATTCAGGCTTGTGATGCCGGTCCCGGTGGAAATGACGGAGCTGCCATACATGTTAGCAAGGATGGTGGAAAGACTTGGAATGATCCTTGGGACGGCGGTCTTTTGCCAGACTTTAAAGAGGGTGGCAGGGGAACCACCATCGCTGGAATTCATGCCGGAGTGGTGATGCTGAAAGACAGGCGTTTACTGGCTTTGGGACGTGGCAACAGTATCACTGACAAAGAAGGATGCAAACGTATGCCGATGAGTCTGTCGTCTGACATGGGAAAGACTTGGAATTATCATGCTTCGCCATTTCCACCCATAGATGGCGGGCAACGCCTTGTATTGATGAGGCTTAATGAAGGACCTTTGATGTTAGTGTCTTTTACCGACCATCCGCAGCGTACGCCCGAAGCTGACAGAGGAATGGAATTTAGGGATGGAAAAGGACGGGTTTATAAAGGATATGGTATGTATGCAGCCGTTTCGTATGATGAAGGAAAGACATGGCCTGTAAAGAAATTGCTGACGGATGGGGTGGAACGTCATCTTGATGGCGGTGCTTGGACGGGATTCTTTGAGCAAGATGCCACACATGCCGAACCCAGAGGATATCTGGCCGGTACACAGTCACCGGATAATACCATCCATATTGTAAGCAGCAGGTTGCATTATCGGTTTAATCTGGCGTGGCTGGAAGATTACTAATCATTAAAAGTACGGATTATTAATTAATATACAATGAAGAATTTGAATAGACTATTGGGGTATGCGGCATTGGTCGTACTTCCGATAACGGTAAATGCTCAGCAGGTGCAAGGCTTTGTGCATCAACAGTCAGAGGCTGCGGACTATGTATGGCCTGCAGACAAGCAAGTATTGGATAAACTGGATAAATGGCAAGATCAGAAATTCGGCGTTTTGTTTCATTGGGGGCTTTATTCCGTGCCCGGCATTGTAGAGTCCTGGTCCATTTGTTCGGAAGATGTGGATTGGATTACCCGCAAAGGGAATTTGCCTTATGAGGAATATAAGAAATGGTATTGGGGATTGAAGGATTCTCTGAACCCGGTAAACTTCAATCCCGGACAATGGGCGGACGTGATGCAGGATGCAGGCATGAGGTATATGATTTTCACTACCAAACATCATGATGGATTCTGCATGTTTGATAGTAAATATACTGATTTTTCTATAGCTAACGGCGCTTTTAAAAACAATCCCCGCAAGGATGTGGCACGTCATGTGTTCGATGCTTTCCGTCAGAAGGGATTTATGATGGGGTGTTATTTCTCCAAGCCTGATTGGCATTGTCAATGGTTTTGGAATGATTATTACGCTACTCCGAACCGCCGCATCAACTATAAGAAGGAAATGCATCCTGACTGGTGGAAAAATTATCAGACTTTCACTCAGAATCAACTGGACGAACTGATGAATGGTTATGGCAGTTTTGACATCCTTTGGTTGGATGGTGGCTGGATAACGGGTGATGATATTAATCTGGACGGCATTTTGAAGAAAGCACGTAGCCGGCATCCGGGACTTATTGCTGTGGATCGTAGTATTCGTGGCAAGAATGAGAACTATCAGACTCCCGAACGCGGCATTCCTGAAACGCAGCTTAACTATCCATGGGAAAGCTGTATCACGTTGAGTAATGATTGGGGGTGGGTTCCTAATGCACCGTTCAAGTCTCCACAGAAAGTGATTAATATTTTGGCGGAGATTACTGCCAAAGGTGGTTGTTTGCTGTTGGGGGTAGGTCCTACGCCCGATGGCGTGATTGAAGAAGAAGTTGCCAAACGTTTGCATGTGGTAGGCGAATGGTTGAGAACCAATGGGGAGGCAATCTATAATACTCGTACCACTGCGGTATATCGTGATGGGAATACTTGGTTCACAGCTTCAAAGGACGGAAAGACATTGTATGCTGTTTATGCTTTGCCTGAAGAAGAAAAATTACCTGCAACGATTCATTGGAACGGCAATATTCCTAAGGGAAGCATGAAACTTCTGAAAGGAAACAAGACTGTGAAATATACTTGTCAGGGTGAGGAGGTGATTGTCACTCTGCCGAAGGGCTTGAAGAATGAACCTGTGGCATTGGCTTTTACACTGAGAAAATAAAAGAGATGGAATAATGAATACAAAACTTGTAATTACTGGAGCGTTCTTGATAGCAATGACCGGACAGACTTTTTGTCAGAAGCCTGTGTATAAGCAGGCTGGAGCTCCTATCGAATATCGGGTGAAAGATCTGATAGGCCGTATGACGGTTGAAGAAAAAGTGGCGCAACTCTGTTGTCCGTTGGGCTGGGAGATGTACACTAAAACCGGAAAAAATACGGTGGAAGTGTCTGCTTTGTATAAAGAAAAAATGAAAGATGCTCCTGTCGGCTCTTTCTGGGCAGTGTTGCGTGCTGATCCTTGGACACAGAAAACACTGGAAACCGGACTGAATCCTGAATTGGCGGCCAAGGCACTGAATGCTTTGCAGAAATACGCGGTCGAAGAAACACGTTTGGGCATACCCGTACTCTTTGCGGAAGAATGTCCGCATGGGCATATGGCTATTGGCGCCACAGTTTTTCCTACGGCTCTTTCGGCTGCCAGTACCTGGGATGAAAGTTTGATGCAGCAAATGGGTGAAGCTATTGCTTTAGAGGCTCGTCTGCAAGGAGCTAACATCGGTTATGGTCCTGTGCTGGACGTTGCCCGTGAACCGCGTTGGTCACGTATGGAAGAGACTTTTGGCGAAGATCCTGTATTAACTTCCGTAATGGGAGTGGCTTTGATGAAAGGCATGCAGGGAGATGTACAGAATGATGGAAAGCATCTTTATTCTACTTTAAAGCATTTTGCCGCTTATGGTGTGCCCGAATCCGGGCACAATGGTTCTCGGGCCAATAGTGGTATGCGTCAGTTGTTCTCCGAGTATTTGCCGCCTTTTAAGAAAGCAGTTGAAGCGGGGGCAGGGACTATCATGACTTCGTACAACTCCATTGACGGTGTGCCCTGCACATCCAATAAATTTCTGCTGACCGAAGTACTTCGTAACCAGTGGGGCTTCAAAGGTTTTGTCTATTCTGATCTCATTAGTATTGAGGGAATAGTAGGCATGCGTGCGGCCAAGGATAATAAAGAGGCTGCTGCAAAAGCACTGAGAGCCGGATTGGATATGGATTTGGGGGGGGATGCTTTTGGCAGGAATCTGAAGCAGGCTTATGAAGAAGGACTGATTACAATGGATGATTTGGACAGGGCGGTAAGCAATGTGTTGCGTCTGAAATTTCAAATGGGGCTGTTTGAAAATCCGTATGTCTCTCCGGAACAGGCTGGAAAGCATATTCGCAGCAGGGAGCATAAAGAATTGGCTCGCCGTGTAGCTCGCGAGGGAGTGGTACTGCTGAAAAACGATGGTGTGCTGCCATTGGACAAGCATCTCAAGAGGATAGCAGTTATTGGTCCTAATGCTGATATGATGTACAATCAGTTAGGGGACTACACAGCACCGCAGGATCGTAAGGAAATAGTTACGGTTCTTGATGGTGTCCGTGCAGCAGTTTCCAAGACTACACAGGTAGTGTATGTGAAGGGCTGTGCCGTACGCGATACAACCGAGAGTGATATTCCGGCAGCCGTGGCTGCTGCTCAGAGGGCTGATGCGGTGATATTGGTAGTAGGCGGCTCCAGCGCACGTGACTTCAAGACGAAATACATTAGTACCGGGGCAGCTACTGTATCGGAAGATATAAAGGTGTTGCCTGATATGGATTGTGGCGAAGGTTTTGACCGCAGTTCCTTGCGTTTGTTGGGTGATCAGGAGAAGCTGATAAATGCTGTTGCTGCTACCGGAAAGCCGTTGGTCGTGATTTATATTGCGGGACGGGCCATGAATATGAATTTAGCGGCAGACAAAGCGCGGGCTTTGCTGGCGGCTTGGTATCCCGGAGAGCAGGGAGGTGCGGGAATTGCCGATATCTTGTTCGGTGATTATAATCCGGCAGGACGTTTACCGGTTTCTATACCGCGTAGTGAAGGTCAGTTACCTGTTTTTTATTCACAGGGTACTCAACGCGATTATGTGGAAGAGAAAGGTACTCCACTGTATGCTTTCGGCTATGGATTGAGTTATACGAAGTTTGTTTACAGTGCTTTGGAAATGCGGAAAGGAACGGATGTGGAGACTTTGCAGACCGTTTCGTGTACTGTGACTAACACTGGTGACCGGGATGGTGAAGAAGTGGTACAGCTCTATATCTGTGACGAAGTAGCATCTGTATCACAGCCTCCCATATTACTGAAAGCTTTCCGACGTATTTTTCTGAAGAAGGGAGAGAGCAGGAAAGTGACTTTCTTGTTGAAGAAAGATGATTTGGCTATTTATGATGATGAGATGAATTATGTAGTAGAACCGGGTGATTTTAAAGTAATGGTAGGTGCTGCTTCTGATGACATCAGGCTGAAAGGTAAGTTTAGGTTGTAATAGCCTCTATATTTAAGATAAGTCCCGGAAATGTGATGGATCCGTCACATTTCCGGGACTTAGTCTATTTGAATTGAGCTTTTTCGAGGAGACTTTTGTTTATTTCATTTTATAGACCAAAGTGCCTCCTTTCAGGATGTCTTCGTGGGTAATATGGTTTTTAGTATAAGGTTTACCATTCAAAGTAATGCTATCCACATATTTATGTTCTTTAGAGAGCCCTTCGGAAATCACGGTAAAAGTCTTTCCATCTGCTAAATGAAGTACGAATTTCGGCATTTGAGGTGCTCCGAATACATACTCGCCGCTTACGGGATTCACTGGGTAAAATCCCATGGCAGAGAACATGTACCATGCTGACATCTGTCCGCAATCATCGTTGCCACAAAGCCCGTCGGGTACGGGACGATATTGCGTGTCGAATATTTCGCGGATCAGCTCTTGGGTACGTTCCGGACGTCCTGCAAGGGCATATAGATAGGCGATGTGATGACTCGGTTCGTTACCATGGGCATATTGTCCGATGAGGCCGGTGACATCGGCTTGTTTAGTTTCCAACTTTACGGAAAAGAGAGAGTCTAACTTGTTGAGAAAAGGTTTTTCACCACCGAAGAGGGCAATAAGGCCGGGTACATCATGTTGCACATGCCAGGTATATTGCCAGGCATTGCCTTCCGTGTAGTCTCCACCATTGCTCTCGGAATGAGTTACGTCACTGGGATTGAAAGGTGATTTCCATGTACCGTCGGCATTGCGGGGCCGCATGAATAAGGTTTCCTTGTCGAACAGGTTTTTGTAGAAGCTTGTCCGCCTGCCAAAGTAGACGGCTTCTTCTGTTTTGCCCATCAGTTTGGCCATCTCGGCTGCGGCATAGTCATCATAAACGGATTCTAAAGTGGAAGATACGGATTCTGCTTCAGTCAAGTCAGTAGGCAGATAGCCATACTGCATATAGTTATTCCAATCAGATTTCAGTTTGTGAGGGATAGTCTGTGTCTTTTTTATAGCTTGGAAAGCACGTTCGGCATCGAAGCCACGGAAGCCTTTGCGATAGGCTTCCGCCACTACGGACACTCCATGGTTGGCTATCATACAGTAATTTTCTTTTCCCCACAATCCCCATATAGGCAAGAAGCCTTGTACTTCGGACTGTTCTACCAATGAACTGACAAAACCGTCCACACGTTCGGGAACCATCAGGGTATAGAACGGATGGGCGGCTCGGTAAGTATCCCATAAAGAGAAAGTGGAATAGAAAGTGCCGGTTTCTGCTTTCACTATACTGTCCGCGGCATTACGATACATGCCGTCCACGTCCGAGATTTGGTTCGGTTGAATCAAAGCATGGTAGAAGCCGGTATAGAAGTTCGTTTTTTCTTCATCGCTTCCGGTTACTTCGATGCGGCTCAGGTACTTGTTCCAGTTGTCGTGGGCAGCTTTTTTCACTTCTTCAAAATTCCATCCGGATATTTCGGCATTCATGTTTCTCTTGGCTCCTTCTATACTGGTGGTGGAGAGTGCTACTTTCATCATCAATACATCTTCGGGATTTAGGCTGAAAGTGGCGATGATACGTTTGCCTTTTTCCGTTTCGGCCAATGGCAAGTATATGGAATCAGAGACAGGACGGTTGAACTTCATCACAAAGAAATAGTCCTGGCTCACCCATACGCTGTTGCGCACGTGTCCGGTCAAGGTCTGTGAATCTTCCCAACTCACATCACAGCTTTGCACCTGCGAATGATATTGTTTTTCATTCCAACTTGGACCGTGCTGAAGGTCAATCAGGATGGAAGCTGAGTCGGTTTTATGGTAGGTGTAGCGATGCAGGGCGACATGCGTGGAGGCAGTCAGTTCGGCTCTGACTTGCGGTTCGTTCAATTCTACGGTATAATATCCCGGTGTAGCAGCTTCTTTTTCTTTGTCGAAATGGCTGCGGTAAGCATCCCAGTTGCGGGTACGTTTCCCGGTGACGGGCATTACAAGAATATCCCCCAGATCCATACAGCCTGTTCCGTTCAAATGGGTTTGGGTAAATCCCCAAATCAGAGAGTCGCTATATACGTATTCTGCACAATATCTCCATCCTATGGCTCCGGTGACAGGACTGGTCTGAATCATGCCGAACGGAGTACATGCTCCGGGGAAGGTATGTCCGTTGTCTGCTGCTCCTATAAAGGGATTTACGTACTGGGTATAGTCAGTTTCTGCGGTGGTTGTCTTTGTAGAGTTGCAGCCCAGCAGTGTGCTGCTCAGGGCTAATACATATAAGATAATATGGTTTTTCTTCATAATTATTATTTTGGGGATGAATAGAATCAATAAATCAATGTTCCGGAGATGCACCAATAACTGTTACTGTTTCCTTCGGGGGCTCCTTGCGGTATTTGTACGCTGAGAGTATGCTCTCCAGCTTCCAAATTGCCAAGACAGATATACTCCGGATTGGTAACAGTGCCGGGACACCAGTTGGAACGGCTAAGGTCGGATGAGCTAAGACCATTGGAAAAGTTTCCTGAACAGGGATTCAGGTTGCGGTAAGTGCCGCAGTCATCACGCCAAGGAATGAAGGTTATGATTTTTTGTCCGTCCAGCAGGATGGTGTTGGGCTTTTGGTTGAATTCATCACCACCGCCCCAGCCACCATGTCCGGTGGTGAGGTAGAATAGGCGTGCATTGGTTACGGGTTCGTTCAGGGTAAATTTTACACGTAAGGTATCATTTCCCAGGAAAGTAGGATAAGCCTGTCCGGCTTGTTCCAGATAGTTTACGGTATTGAATAGAGGTATGGTCTTCAATATACGGTGTTCGTCGTCCGGATAGTATTTCAGATTGAGCGACAGGCGGTGGCCTTTGGCATCCCAGTTGCCGATATAGGCGCCGATCCAGGCTTCGCCTTGCAGGTGTTCGGCAAGGTTCGTCACTTCGGATTTATAGAGTACAGAGTCCACCCAATCTTGTCCTTTTACCTTATTATAATTGAACTTGCGTACACCAAAGGCGGTGAAAAAACGCATCAGTTCAAGAGGTGTGTCATAATAGGGTGTGGAAATGAGTGCCGGATAGGCCATATCTTTGGATTGGAAAGCCGGTACGCTTTTGAGGTCACGGATGGCATCGAGAAAGGATTGCTTCTTTCCGGTGGGAATCACGAAGATGGATCCGGTGCGGTCATAAGCATCTCCATCGGAATATTGGGCCACTTCCACAAAAATACTGCGGTTCTTTACATACTCCGGCAGTTTTACTTTTTTCAGGATAATAGTACCTCCGCCGGCGGGATACATGATACCTTCTTCGAGTGTGGCAGGCAGTTTAGCACCATTGAAGCAGATGGGCTGCTGGTCGAATACGGGTATGGTAATGACACCGCTTTGGTTGATGGTGTATTGATAATCATCGGCATCCAGTGCTTCACCCCAGGTGGTAGGTAGCAGATTCTCTGCTTTCTTCAGGGGAGAAATGGAGGAGGCTTCCTGCACCATATCTCCGTTGCGGATTACTTTCAGCACTAATCCGTCGGGTACACCAACGTTGGCTTGCGGTGTTCCTCGAAAAGGAATGTCATTGGTGTACCAGACTTCGATGGTATTGGAACGCAGTGAAGTGCGGAGTATCTTGCAGTTCAGGCCTAAGTGTTTTCCTTCGCCTGCTTCGGTGAATCCGGCGCCTATCCTGAACGGAGTGGCAGCGGAGATGACTTTCCCGTTAGGCAACTTGGCAAGACGATAGGCTTGGCAAGAAGAATAATCTATGTAGTTACTGGTCACCGGTGTTTCAATTTCGGGAGTCGGTTCTCCTACTGTTTCAGGACTTTGTTCTTGGGGTGGAAGCACATTCTTCAAGGCTACTTGATCCATGCAGACTGTCATTTGCATCTGTCCGGGAATTGTTTTGCCTTTATAGACACTTCGGTAAATGACTTCGATACCTTTGGCATTTTTTAATTTTTTCTGCATGTTTTGTGCAGAAATGGTTGTGGACAAGGTAAGGATGCATAACATCAGTAACCATGTTTTTTTGTTCCGTTTTGCTTTCATTATAGTTGGTAGTTGGTAATTAGGATATTTTTAAATTATGCTACAAAAGTACGAAAAAGAATTTGTTCTAAAGCCACATAATTAGAGCATGTAACCTGACTTTTGGCTATTTTATGTTACTGGCTTTGTTAAAAACAAACAAATTCTCAAGAAGAAAACGAAGATTGTTGCTGATTAATATGTATTTTTTATTCCTTTGTTATGAATTTCTATGATGTGAATGCCTATTTTATGTAAAAAAGGTATATATATTGCATCTGTTTAAATATATTTATAGTATGATATTTTTATGAAAAACATTACTCGTACACCTGTTTGGTGGGTTCCTACTGCCTATTTTGCTATGGGGTTACCTTTTATTGCTGTTAATTTGGTTTCTACATTTATGTTCAAGGATTTGGGCATTTCCGATACTCAGATAGCCTTTTGGACTTCTGTCATTATGATGCCCTGGACTCTGAAATTTCTGTGGAGCCCTTTTTTGGAGATGTATCGCACGAAGAAGTTCTTTGTGGTGGTTACCCAACTACTTAGCGGATTGCTGTTTGGTTTGGTGGCTTTTTCTTTGAAGTTTGATTATTTTTTCGCCATCAGCATCTCTACTATGGCTATGGTGGCTCTTAGTGGAGCTACTCATGATGTGGCTTGTGATGGTGTGTACATGGATGAACTTTCACCGACTGATCAGGCAAAATATATCGGTGTGCAAGGTGCTTTCTATAATATAGCTAAGCTGGTGGCGAATGGAGGTCTGGTGGCGATGGCCGGTATGCTTTCAAAACATTATGGAGCTGTGGAAGGAGGCTCTATCACTGAAAATATTTCGGCTTATAAAGAGGCATGGATGATTATTTTTATTGTTATTTCCTTACTGTTAATTACTCTTGGAGTTTACCATTCTAAAATGCTGCCATCTACGCAGGTACGGGTGTATAAACAACGTTCAGCTTCTGAAGTGTTGCAGGAATTATGGGCGGTAATTTGCAATTTCTTTACCAAGAAATATATTTTATATTATATTTGCTTTATTATTCTTTACCGTTTTGCCGAAGGATTTGTAATGAAGATAGCGCCGCTTTTCTTACGTTCCTCACGTGAGATGGGAGGCTTAGGGCTTTCGTTGACAGAGATAGGGACACTTAATGGAGTTTTTGGTTCGGCAGCTTTCGTTTTGGGCTCTTTGCTGGCAGGTATGTATGTCTCGAAATTAGGATTGAAGAAGACGCTGTTTTCTCTCTGTTGCGTATTTAATTTCCCGTTTGCGGTTTATACCTTGCTGGCTGTTTTTCAACCTGAAAGTTTGTATTTGATAGGTACTGGTATAGTGTTTGAGTATTTTGGATATGGTTTTGGATTTGTGGGTCTTACATTGTTTATGATGCAGCAAATAGCTCCCGGAAAGCATCAGATGTCTCATTATGCTTTTGCATCAGGTATCATGAATTTAGGCGTGATGCTTCCGGGGATGATGAGTGGTTATCTCAGTGACAGATATGGATATGAGCGATTCTTTATTTATGTACTTTTGGCTGCTCTTCCGTCTTTGATGATAACTTATTTCATACCGTTTACTTATGATGACTCGAAGAAGAAATAAATTATAAACCTAAAAATAAAGAATTAAGAATTATGAATGACAAAATTGTAATGCCTTGGGAAGAACGTCCGGAAGGATGTTCAGATGTGATGTGGCGTTATTCAAAGAATCCGGTTATTGGTCGTTACCATATACCGACTTCAAACAGTATTTTCAACAGTGCAGTAGTTCCGTTCGGCGATGGTTTTGCCGGAGTATTTCGTTGTGACAACAAAGCAGTGCAGATGAATATCTTTGCAGGCTTCAGTAAAGATGGTATCAACTGGGAGATCAGTCATGAACCTATTTCTTTCAAAGCAGGAAATACGAATATGATAGAGTCTGAATATAAATATGATCCGCGTGTCACTTGGATTGAAGATCGCTACTGGATTACTTGGTGTAATGGCTATCATGGCCCTACTATCGGCATTGGTTACACATTCGATTTTAAAGAGTTCTTCCAGTGTGAGAATGCTTTTTTGCCCTTTAATCGTAATGGTGTGCTTTTTCCTCAGAAGATAAATGGTAAGTATGCCATGTTGAGCCGTCCAAGTGATAACGGACATACCCCATTTGGGGATATTTACCTTAGTTATAGCCCGGACATGAAATATTGGGGTGAACATCGCTGTGTGATGAAAGTGACTCCTTTTCCGGAAAGTGCCTGGCAGTGCACTAAGATAGGAGCAGGCTCTGTACCATTTTTGACCGATGAAGGTTGGCTGATTTTTTATCATGGAGTCATCACTACTTGTAATGGTTTCCGATATTCTATGGGAGCAGCCATTCTTGATAAAGAGAATCCTGACAAAGTTTTGTATCGTACACGTGAATATTTGCTTGCACCTGCTGCTTCTTATGAATTACAGGGGGATGTGCCTAATGTTGTATTCCCGTGTGCTGCATTACAGGATGGAAACAGAGTTGCAGTGTATTATGGCGCTGCCGATACGGTTGTAGGAATGGCTTTCGGCTATATTTCCGAGATTATAGAGTTTACCAAGCGGACGAGCGTTATTTAAGCACCCCTTTATAAATTTTATTATCATGAAACGAGCAATCATTTCTTGTCTATTGTTCTTCGGCATGCACGCTGCGTTAATGTCGGCAGGAAAGAACTTATCACCGGTGGATTACGTCAATCCCTTCATTGGTACGACGAATTTCGGAACGACTAATCCGGGAGCTGTCTGTCCCAATGGAATGATGTCCGTAGTACCATTCAATGTGATGGGATCGGCGGATAACAAGTATGACAAAGACGCACGCTGGTGGTCCACTCCTTACGAATACCATAATTGTTACTTTACAGGATATTCTCATGTGAACCTCAGCGGGGTGGGGTGTCCGGAGTTGGGTTCGCTTTTGTTGATGCCTACTACGGGTGTGTTATCTGTTGACTATAAGGAGTATGGCAGCCGCTATAAGGATGAGCAGGCTTCTCCAGGCTATTATACCAATTTCCTGACTCGCTATAATGTGAAGACCGAAGTAACTGCTACTCCTCGTACAGGGGTGACACGCTTTACTTTCCCTGCCGGGCAAAGCCATGTCCTGCTTAATCTGGGCGAAGGATTGACTAATGAATCCGGTGCTGTTTTGCGTCAGGTAAATGATTGTGAATTTGAGGGAATGAAACTGTTGGGCACTTTCTGTTACAATCCTCAGGCGGTATTTCCCGTTTATTTTGTGATGCGTGTCAATAAGCGTCCTGTTACCTCCGGCTATTGGAAGAAACAGCGCCTTATGACAGGTGTGGAAGGTGAATGGGATCCGGACAATGGGCGTTATAAACTTTATACACGTTACCGCAAAGAGATTGCCGGAGATGACATAGGGGCTTACCTAACCTTTAATACAGAAGAAGGTGAACAAATAGAAGTTCAGATGGGAGTTTCCTTTGTCAGCATGGAAAATGCCCGACTCAATTTGGAAGTAGAGCAGAAAGGAAAAGATTTTAGTCGGATATTGGCTGAAAGCCGTCAGCGTTGGAACGATGATTTATCACGCATATTGGTGGAAGGTGGAACGGAAACCCAGAAGTCTGTTTTCTATACTGCGCTGTATCACTTGCTGATACATCCCAATATTTTGCAAGATGTGAACGGTCAATACCCTGCTATGGAGAGTGATAAAATACTGACCACAAAAGGTGATCGTTATACTGTCTTTTCCTTGTGGGATACTTATCGCAATGTACATCAGCTTCTTACCTTGGTATATCCAGAACGACAGTTGCAAATGGTGCGTACTATGCTTGATATGTACCGCGAACATGGCTGGTTGCCTAAATGGGAATTGTACGGACGTGAAACTCTGACTATGGAGGGTGATCCGTCTATTCCTGTTATAGTGGATACATGGTTGAAAGGCTTGCGCGATTTTGATGTGGAGCTTGCTTACGAGGCTATGCGCAAGGGCGCTACATTGCCGGGGAGTGAGAATTTGCTGCGTCCGGACAATGATGATTATCTTTCTTTAGGATATGTTCCTTTACGTGCTCAGTATGACAATTCCGTATCGCATGCTTTGGAGTATTACATTGCTGATAATGCCCTTTCACGTCTTGCCGCTGCTTTGGGGAAGAAAGATGATGCTCGCCTGTTTTATAACCGTTCTTTAGGATACAAGCATTATTATAGCAAAGAGTTCGGGACTTTCCGCCCTATCTTGCCGAATGGTGAATTCTATTCTCCTTTCAATCCGATGCAAGGTGAGAACTTCGAGCCGAGCCCCGGTTTTCATGAAGGAAATTCATGGAATTATACTTTCTACGTTCCCCACGATGTCAAGGGGCTGGCGCGTCTGATGGGAGGGAAAAAGCCTTTTATAGACAAACTCCAACGTGTTTTCGATGATGGGCTTTATGATCCTGCCAATGAGCCGGATATAGCTTATGCTCATCTTTTCTCTTATTTCAAGGGAGAGGAATGGCGTACCCAAAGAGAACTGCATCGGTTGTTGCAGAAATTCTTCAAGAATACTCCGGATGGCATTCCTGGTAATGACGATACCGGGACAATGTCTGCTTGGGCTGTCTTTAATATGATGGGATTTTATCCGGACTGTCCAGGAGAACCGGCCTATACACTTTCTACGCCGATATTCGATAAAGTAACTATTCGTCTTGACCAGAAATATTGGGGGAATGATAAATTGGTGATAGAGACTGAGCGCCCGTCTGTGGAATCATTGTACATCCGAGAAATGGAATTAGGGGGGCGGAAGTTCTCTCGCTACCGCATTGCTCATGAGGAGCTTGTACATGGTGGTACGTTGAAGTTCATCCTCCGTTAATTAGTAATGAAATAAGGCTTCCTGTTATGGGAAGCCTTATTTGTTTTTTTATTTGTGAATATCCGAATGCTGGAGAAGGGGCAGAGAGATTTATTTCATGGCTTCAATAGTGTAGCCTTGTTCTTTTAGCAGATTTAATACACCATTGGTTCCAGGCAGATGTCCGGCTCCTACGATGAAAAGTGTAGGAGCTTCATTCATGATGGCAGGCATCTTTCCGGTCCATGCTTTATTACGGTTGTCGAGCAAGGCTTCCATTTCTCCGGGTAGTGGGTCGCAGGAGTCTCCAAAACGTTCTTCCATTGCTTGCAATAGTCCATCTAAATTTTGTGCGCTATAGCATGCAATTATAGTTTTGACTTGTTCGATAGATCTGTTGATTGTGCTGACTGTACAATGCAGCAGATTGGCCTGTCGCTGTAAGGATTGACTGTTGAAGAGAAAATCTATTTGCGACTGAATGCTCTCCAAACCGCCTACTTTCTTGCCTTGTCGCTGTGCTTGTTGTTGGAAATAGGTGTCTAATTGTTCTTGTGGGTTGAATCCTGGAGTATGCTTTATGGCTATCAAAATCCCAAGCTGCTGATTGATGGCGGCAGGTTTTAAGTTGGCTAACATGGATATGTCTGCCATCATGTTTTCCTTTACTGCTTTGCCTATTTCTTCATATTGTTCGGGAGTGAACAAACTTTGCAAAGTGGTATCTTTCGGCATCATCATTTGTTGTTGCATGTTTTGCATGACGGCGGGTTGCATCATGTCTGCCATGATTATCTCGCCATAGACTTGTGAAGTCTCGTTTATGGCCTGATTCATCGTGGCAATACTGTCTTTTATACTGAGTGGAGATAAGTGGTAAGTACCGAAGATATAAGATGGTTTTTCCAATCCCTTACCGGAGATTTTCCATAGAAGTTGAGCATTGGCATTCAGCATAAGGCTGACGAATAAAAGTAGTCCTAAAAGTCTTTTCATTGTTTTTTCTTTAAATATTTGTAAATGTTTTAATATTAGTCGAGGGTGGTAGGATGAAAATCACAAGGAGGGGAATTTTCTTTTATGGCTGAATTCTTCCTCCACTGAGCCAATGTCGGGTATAGTATTTTTCTTTGAGATCGCTGATGATGACGCCTTGGCTGGTACTGGCATGGATGAATTTTCCTCTTTTGAGATAGATACCTACGTGCGTTGCTTTTTTACGGGAAATGTCACTGGTAAAAAACACCAAGTCCCCCTCACGCAAATTGTGGCGAGAAACTTGGTTGCTTTCTTTTAACTGTCCGTCTGTATTTCGTGACAGACGGATATGGTACACTTTCTTATAGAGTTGCGATACTAAACCTGAACAATCGGTCCCACGTTTGCTTTCACCGCCTGCACGATAAGGAGTACCTATCCATTCGGCAGAATTGATATACAGTTTATGGTTATCTTCCAAGCCAATATCTATTCCCATACGGATAGACGCCTGTGCCAAAGCCTTGTAGTTAAGGTGTGGTGCAGATGTATGACAAGAACTGAGACTAATCAACAGACCGAAGAATGCTACAATATAAGAAAGATGCCGCTTCATGCTTTTACATTATTGTCTGTCTCGTTGGCAGTCTGAACAGGAGGCTCTTCTGCCTTGGTATCTTCTGTGGTAATCCCCGCTTCTTCGTTTGTCGTTATTTCCTGCTGTTCTTCAGCTATTTCTTCTTTAACGTTTACATTGAAGTAGTCTTCCAACTCCTTTTCCGCCGAATTATTTTCATTCAGGATGTCTCGGATAATGATTCCGTGTTCCAGCAAGGCTATACGAGAACATACGTCCACTGTGTGGTTCAGATTGTGGCTGGAGATGATGACGGTGGCATGATGTTCTTCATTGTATTTTTTCAGCAGGTGCTTGATGATTGCTTGCGAACTTGGGTCAAGAAAATTGAATGGCTCGTCAAGTATCAGTAGTTGTGGCTGGTGTAGCATGGCGGAGATAATACCTATTTTCTGCTTATTTCCCATGGAGAAGTTACGTATGAACTTCTTTTGCCCTAATACTTCTCCATTCATGAAGCGCTCGAAAGGAACGAGACGTTCATTCACTTCTTCTTTCTTCAGTCCGTACATTTTACCAATGAAGTAGAAGTATTCTTCAGGAGTGAGGTAATCTATCAGGAATCCGTCGTCAATGAAGGCGCCGGTAAAAGCTTTCCACTCTTCACTTTTGCTTACTTCGATGTCATTGATGGTGATGTTTCCGTCATCGGCTTTCAATAGGTCGAGAATGAGGCGGAAAAGGGTGGTTTTTCCTGCACCATTGTTTCCCACCAGTCCCAGCATGTCAGCTTGCTTGATGGTGTAGTTCTCTATGTTTACGGCTACTTTATCACCGAAATGTTTTTGAAGGTTTGTTATTTGTATCATACTTTTTATAATTAATGGATGATAGTTAATACTTCCTATTTCTGTCTACTGTCTCTGAAGCCCTCCATGTTCCGGTAGCGTCGTTTCATGAAACGATGATAGACATTGTGCAACCAAAAACGTGAAGTGGCGATAAAGGCAAGGCCGATAGTTATGAATATTACCGATACAACTGTTTCGTCGAATATGGCTTGTAGGGTGTACAGTAGAATCAGAGGTACGCCGAAGGCGGCAAAGGAAATGAGGTTTTGCATTCCTGTGCCTATGTTGCGTTGTGTCATCTTATTGTTCATATCTACAGTCTTGTTGTTATAGACTGCCATTTGGAACATACAGAAATAGACGAATCCGGGGATGAAAAAGAACCAAGAGAGGCCGGTCAGCAAAGTGACTTTTCCCATCACCATGGCGGGTATCATCAATAGTAGGGGGATAATTTGCCCGATGGTGTAAGTGGCATATTTAGCTTGCAGTAGAGCATAAATGCTCTCTTTGCGGCTCATCAGTCCGTCTATGTAGTTACCCTCATACCCCATGATGGTACTCAGAAAAAGGAGACCGAAGAGAACAAAGTTGTACATCACGAGAAAGCTCTTCATGCCCCCTTGGTAGGCATCGGTAAAGGCAATGAGCGCACTGAACATGATGACTACTCCACCGGCTGAATAGAGGGCACGCTTGCATACCTTGTTGCGTAGCAGTAGCTTCAGCTCCAGTTTCATATATTCGCCCACTTGCCCGTAGCGTTCCAGAAAACGATATTCGGATACATGTTTCACTTGTACGGTGGTGTCTTCCACCTTGTTGATTTCGTTATATACCATACGGTTTACCACATTGCGGTTTATCAGGTAGAGTAAGATGATAACCGCCAATATACCTGCAAAGGTAAGTGGGTTGCCTTGAATGAAACCCTCGCCTACATTGGTAGAAAAACTGAATATAGGACTTTTGTCGGGAATGAACATGGCGGCAGCTATTGCTCCATAGACACCTACAGGTAGCAGTAGCCACCAGAATCGTTCACTCATCAACGTACGACATAGCAAAAACCAGTAGTTATTGGCCAACATCAATAGCCAAATGCCCAGTAAGTAGGTGACGGTTCCTGCTATTCCATAGAAACGAGTGATGGTGATGATGGCGAATGGTACGAAAAAGAAGAACCAAAAAAGGTTGAATAGGTCCAGTCCCGAACGAATCAGCAGGCTGTCTATCAGACGGCTGCGTTTGATAGGAAGCAGGATATAAGGCTTTACTTCTTGAGTAGGTGTTTTCTGAAAAGGCATGCGGGTGATGAAATCGACAGCAAGAATGAATAGCAAGCCGGAGTTTAAGATGTGGTAGGGCTCTGTGGCTTCACTTTGCATGGCAAAAGCAAGCGTAGTGCCGAAGAAGATGAGGTAGCCGGCCCAAAAAGCAGTCATCAGATAGATCCAGAATTTGGCGAATCGGCTTTTTTCATACATAGGATTGCGTTTGTCGGCAAGTTTCCCATGTTTTCGCAATACTAAAAAGAGATTCATTATATAACTTAATTTAGGGTGGATATAAAAAAGGCTGCGCTGCTTTTCACTGAACAACGCAACCTTTTGTGTGTAGAATTCTCTTATTTTTTATCAGGACTTATCATTGATATCTCAATTTTGTTCTTTTGCTTGAACAAGCCTTCTGCGAATTTTTGAATATCATTTATGGTAATGCTGTTGACAATTTGTTCATAGTCTTTTATCTGATTCATACCGGTAAATAGGTATTCGTCAATGCTGTTTAGCCAGTATCCATTCTCTTTCAGGTTTTCAGTATGTTTTTTCAACATGAATTCCTTCACTTTATTCAAGTCAGTTTCGGACGGACCTGCTTTTGTTATGTTTTCAAGTTCTGCAAAGATAATCTGCATAAGCTTTTCTCGTTTTTCAGGAGCTGTTTCGAAAACAATTTGCAGGATGGCTTTCTCTTTGGGGAATTTGCTTAACTGACCTCCTACATATACTCCGTAAGTACCGCCTTCATCTTCGCGGACTTTGTTCGTATAAACCAAATCAAGGATCTGGCTGGTCATACTCAATAAGATATTGTTTCTTAAATCATACTTGCAGCCACCGTTCAACAGAACAAAGTTTGAAGCTTTTGCCGTTTCCTGCTGTCTGATGAACTCGTTCTTGTAAACTCCCTGACGCATGTCAACTTTATTGTCTTTGAAAGTTTCTTTGCGGTTGATGGTCGGCAGAGCACCCAGGTATTCCACAATCAGAGGTTTCATTTTTTCTATATCCATATTTCCTACAAAGATGAAAGTAAAGTCGCTGGCATCTTTATAACGGTCATTATACATTGACAGGATTTTATCATAATCCATTTTGTCAATCATGTCAGCTTTGATTCTTATCTTTCTCGGATGTTTCATGTAAATACCTGCCTGAATCGAGTCACTGAAAGCTACTTGTGGGTTCATTTCCATGTTCTGCAATGCAGCTTTATTGCGGTTTTTGTAAGATGCGAATGCATCGTCATCGCGGCGTGGTGCAGTGAATGTCAGATAAGTCAGTTGCATCATGGTTTCAAAATCTTTTGGTGAACAGTTACCGTTTACAGATTCTGTCTTGTCACCTATACCATAGCTTACAGAGGCTTTTTTGCCGGCTAATGCTTTGTCCAGATTGACGGCACTGAAATTTCCTAAGCCACCGTTTCCTATAGCATCCAATCCGCTGATATTTATAATTTCTGAATCGGGGAATAAAGAACTTCCGCCTAAGCTTACTCCCTTCATATAAATTTCATCAGCTTTGAAATCAGTCTTTTTGATGATGACTTTAACTCCGTTGGATAATGTCAGTGTGGTAGTGCCAAATATATCATCTGTTTTTTCGGATATGAGCTTACCGCCTTTAGGAGCTTCTTTCATTAATGGTTCATCAGATACTTTATCCACATACGCGGTTAGTTTTTCTGCTTTAACATTTTTCAGAATCTGCTTGATGGTGTCTTCTGATGGCATTTTCAGACCTTCTTTCTGAGGACCGAGTATGGCAACAACCTGATTGCTGTCAGTCACGAGAGTCTGCATCATTTGATTCAGAGCAACCACTGGAATGGCAGGAGCTATCTGGTTGATGATGGTATATTCGTTTTCAATGCCCGGAATAGGTTCTTGGTCAAGGAAATGACGGACATACTCGTTTACATATTCTCTATTCTTACGTTTGTCACGTTCGTTATATGCTGATTCCAATTGGCGTAGATATTCAGCGCGTGCCCGATTATATTCAGTTTCTGTGAAGCCGAATTGGCGTGCACGTTCCATTTCGCGAAGGAGCGTTTCAATACCATTTTCTATTGCATCTTCTTTGCAAACCACTACACCTGTAAAGGCATCCTTGGTTTTGGCTACAAAGAAGTCACTGTCATAGGTTCCTGCATAAATATATGGAGGATTGGCCGTTTGGGCCAACTCATTCAAACGTGCATTCAACATATTTGTAATGAGGCTGGTAGCATAGTTTTGTACCAAATATCCCATGTTGTCTTTTTGATCGTTCGGTGTTGCTTCATGCTTGTTGAAGATGATTGTCTGAATATTGGGTTGTTCTTTATCCTGATAAACCACTACGATAGGTTCTCTATTATCATTGACGGGATAATATTCACGTTTGGCGGCATTAGGCTGGGCAGGGATGTCAGAGAATATTTTTTTGATGTTGGCCTCAATGGCATCCACATCTACATCACCTACAATGACAATACCTTGTAAATCGGGGCGATACCATTTTTCATAATAATCTCTCAGTGTCTGAGGTTTGAAATTCATTACTACGTCCATAGTTCCGATAGGAAAACAAGTGGCATATTTAGTTCCCTCGAACATTGCGGGAAGCATTTTTTCTTGAAAGCGTTGTATGGCACTCATGCGTGTGCGCCATTCTTCATTGATAACACCCCGTTCTTTGTCTATTTCTACCGGATCCAGGGTCAGGTCGTTGCTCCAGTCATGAAGAATGAGCAGGCAAGAATCGATGGCTCCCGGTGTAGTGACAGGAACGTTCGATATATTATATACTGTTTCGTCAACGGAAGTGTAGGCATTCAGGTTCTCTCCGAATTTTACTCCGATGCGTTCCAGATATTGCTTCAGTGCATCTCCGGGGAAATGAGTGGTTCCGTTAAAACACATGTGTTCCAGAAAATGAGCAAGACCGCGTTGGTTGGCTTCTTCTTGTATAGATCCTACTTTCTGGGCTATATAGAAATCGGCCCGGTTGGCAGGAAGGTTATTTTTGCGGATATAATAAGTCAATCCGTTTTCCAGTTTACCTATGCGGACATTTTTGTCCACCGGAATAGGAGGCATTTGTTGGGCAAATACCTGTTGGAAATTGCAGCACATTATCAGTGCGACGATCCATAAACCACGTAATAAATGTTTCATAACCTGAAATTAAATTGTTTTTGTTCTATCTGTCGGATACCGGGATGATAAATCACGGTATCCGGAAAAATTATTCATTGATTGCTTGGCGGATGCGCACTAATTTGGTCAATAGGTCTTCCAGTAAATCGAGTTTCAGCATATTGGCGCCGTCACTTTTGGCAATGCACGGATTCTCGTGTGTCTCAATGAACAGGCCGTCCGCACCTACGGCTATGCCGGCTTTTGCTACGGTTTCAATGAGTTGCGGCATACCTCCCGTCACCCCGCTGGTCTGATTGGGCTGTTGCAAAGAGTGGGTGACATCCAGAATTACAGGAAAGCCGAATGTTTGCATTTCTGGGATGCCGCGGTAATCAATGACTAAGTCCTGATAACCAAAAGTTGTTCCACGCTCGGTGAGCATCACGTTCTTGTTGCCCGCTTCCACCACCTTGTCTGCGGCAAAGCGCATGGCAAGTGGAGAAAGGAATTGCCCTTTTTTGATATTTATTATTTTTCCGGTCTTGGCAGCAGCAACCAGCAAATCAGTCTGGCGGCAGAGGAAAGCAGGAATCTGGAGAATATCCACATATTCGGCTGCCATTTCGGCTTCATCGGCGGCATGGATGTCAGTAACGGTAGGTACGCCAAAGGTGTCATGTACTTTTTTCAGTATCTTCAAAGCCTTTTCATCGCCAATCCCCATGAAAGAGTCCAGACGCGAACGGTTTGCTTTGCGGTATGAACCTTTGAATACATAAGGAATCTGCAGCTTTCCGGTGATGTTTACAATACGTTCGGCGATGTGCATTGCCATGTCTTCGCCTTCAATGACACAAGGACCTGCCAATAAAAAGAAATTGCCGGCAGGATTATTTTTCAATTCAATCATATTGGTATAAGTATTTAATTGGGGCATCGTCTGATGCCTGAATTCAGTCTGGTATTATCAAAGTGACAGCTTCGTGCAATATACCGATGTCCAACGGAAAATGGCGGTCTAAAATACGGCCGTCCAAATCGACAGATGCATTTTGTGCACGGAGTACCTTTACTTTTTGTGTACGAAACGGTTTCACTACTTTATGATTCAGGATTCTGCCCTGAATGAGCATCCATAATCCCGACCAAAGCTGCAATAGTTCCGGACGGTAAATGACAGAAACATCCAGCCACCCGTTGTAAGGTACGGCACTCGGCACTTGCCCGTAGCCCCATGAACTGCCTATGCAAACTGTCATGATGCGTCCTCGTATATGCTCGCCATTTATTTTCAGGTGCATGCGGTATAATTTCCGTTCAAAGATGATGGAAAGCAATGCCATGAAATAAGATAGAAATTTTACTCCCCAGAAGCGTTTGCACTGGTCTGTAATTTTAACGATACGGGCGCCGAGACCTATATTGATGGCATTAAGGAAATATCTGGTCAGGTGTTTTTCTCCGTCATAATAGTAGCAAGTACCTACATCTATTTTCCGGCGGCGATTATTTATGATGCAATCTACAGCCTCTTTATATTCGGAACTCATTTCCCAATATTTGGCAAAATCATTGCCTATGCCGTTGGGAATGATGCCTATGGCTATGTCGCCTTTGTTTTTAGCATTAGAATGCATTATACCGTTGATGGCATCATTCAGCGCACCGTCACCACCGACAATGATGATTGTGCGATAACCGTTATTGGCAAGGATGCCTGCCAGACGTTCTACCGATCCGAACCCTTCGGACTGTACATAGTCATAAGACACACCCTTACTGTCTATGTATTCTTTAATTTCTTTCCACCGTTTTTGTACTTTCCGTGTTCCGGCTTTGGGATTGTATATTACACCCCATTTTTCGGGTTCTACGCTCATATATTACTCCTTTCAGTAAGTCTTACTTATTCTGTTTTGCCACAGGCTTTGTCGCCCTTGTGCCCAAAGATACTAAATCTCTTTGAGTTTTGATTTTACAAAAGCAATCTTTTCTTCCATCGGTAGGCATGCGTCCACCCAATGGATGCTGAATCCGCGTCGTTCCATGCCGCGAAACCATGTCATTTGCCGTTTGGCAAATTGGTGGATGGCTATTTCCAAGTTGTGGAGCATCTCATCGTATGTCAGCTTTCCGATGACGTGAAGTGTCAGATATTTGTATTCCAGTCCATAATAAATGAGGTCGTCAGGAGAGATGCCTTGGGCTATCAACCGGTGTACTTCATCTACCATTCCTTCGTCCAAACGTTGGTGCAGCCGGCGGGTTATCTTTTCTCTGCGCAGTTCCCTGTCAATATCCACGCCGATGATGAGGCTGTTTAATTTGGGGAATGTACGTTCATCTACCGGCGTATGGACATAATATTCTTCAATCTCGATGGCTCGGATGGCACGTTTGGCTGTATCTACGTCTGTTGTGTTGTGCAGACTCTTATAGGTACTTAAAATCTTTATTAATTCTTCTAATGACTTGTTTGCCAGATGGGTGCGTAATTCCGGATTTTCTGGTACAGGCAATAGTCTGTACCCCTTTAGTATCGCTTCCAGATACATGCCCGTACCTCCGCATACAATAGGAAGGCAACCTTTAGGTTTTATCGTTTCGTAGGCGGCCAGGAAATCACGCTGATATTCAAAAACATTGTATTTATAGCCCGGATCGGCTATATCTATAAGGTGATAGGGTATCTGTCTGCTGTTTACGGTATAATCGGCAATATCTTTGCCTGTGCCCAGATCCATACCCCGATATATTTGACGAGAATCGGCACTGATGATTTCCGTGTTGAGTTCGGCAGCCAATGCGGCGGCAAATGGGGTCTTTCCGGATGCGGTGGGACCTAATATGGCGATTAAATCATAGTCAGGCATATAAAAAACTGTTATTAATCTGACTACAAAGATAGTGTAATTAAGATGGATTACAATTAATATCTGACTGAAGTTTTGCATGTTTAAATAAGAATGCAATTAAAGTCTCATTTTTTGTATTCTGCCTTAAACTGCTTTTGACCGGGAAAGGTTAAGTATAATTGAACTTGCGAAACTTAAATAAAATCGGGATTTCATGCTATTTGAGGTATGTTTTTTACTTTTAACAGCTCTTTTTGTGTACTTTTGCACATGTTTTTTTTACAGAATAGAATAATGAACAAACTACTTATATACCTGATCATGCTTCTCGCCGCATTGCTGAACAGTTGCGGGCGGAAGCCCGCTACCACAATGCCGGACAAAGGCAACGACAGCATTTACACGCGCAGTTCCATTTACCGAATCAGCCAGAGCGACCCTGAACGGGCGCTTGCATTAGTTGATACCGCAGAAATGCTCAACCTGCTGAGGACGAACCATTCGAGCCTCGAAATCATGAAGTCCATCATCCATTTTAATGGACTCGGGCAGCCCAAGATAGCCCGCTACTATTCCCTGAAAGCGTATGAAGACGCCGAACTCCGGAAAGATACCTTAGCCTATATGACCAACCTGATTAACCTCATCGTTTTCTGCCATGATTCGGGCGATTTCGCAGGTTGCATCCGATATTCATCCGAGGGAATAGAATTCATTCATAGGAGCGGGAGATTCAAAGACGAGGAGGGCAATTTGGTGATGCACATCGGCATGAGCCAACATGCGTTGGGCATGGACAAGGAGGCGAAGGACAATATGATGCGGGGCATCGCCATCTGCCGGGAGGCGGTGGACAGGGAGGTTTGTTGGAGCAATGTGCAGCACCTTCTCTATACAATGGGGGAGACGATGAGCGAGTTAGGTGAAATGGGCGATTGGCAGCAAGCCGCCACGATGATACCCGACCTGCTGAAAACCAACGCCCTGCATGAACAATTGGAAAGCGAGGCGCCGGAGGGCAACATCGACATGTACCGATTCTACACCTATGCCCAGTGCATGGAAATCTATCAGCATCTGGGCAACCGGAAACTGGCCGATGAGTACTACCGGAAGTGCTGTTCTACGGGATTTGTGAATTCTCCCGAAGGATTGGGCTTCATCGTCCGCTATCTGCTATGGATTGAGGACTACCCATTGGCGCTGCACAACATCCAGATAGCGAAGCGGGCATTTTTGCAGAACCAAAGCAACGAGATTTCCTTGAACAAATTGCTTGTCAATGAAGTGGAAGCGCTCACTGGATTGGGACGGTACAAGGAAGCGGCGGATGTGAGCCACCAAATCATCGCGCTGAAAGACACCCTCTTTAAGCGCCAACAGCGGGATGACGCCCAGGAGCTTGCCGTTATCTACGAAAGCGGTGAGAAGGACAGGCAGATACAGAAGGAGCAGAATGAGAAACGCCTGCTGGCTGTACTTGTAATGGTGGTCATAGTCGCTTTGGGGGCGGTGGTGTACCACAGCCGCCGGATGCACCGCCGCAACGTGTCACTGGTGCGTTCCGTGCAGGAAGGCATTGCCTGCAGGGATGAACTTTTGCAGAAGGAGGAGGAATGTCTTGCGTATAAGGCGCAAACCGAAATGCAGGAGAAGCAGCTTGAGGAGTTGATGCATCCCCATGAAGACAATCCTCCATCTCCGGACGCAACGGAGGCGGAAACAGAGGGAACCAAGAGGTCCGAAGAATCGGAAGCATCCGAATCAGGAGAACAACTGAGGTGGGTGTTGCATGAAATCGCAGTTCGTCGGCTCTACCTGCAACCGGGCATCACAACTAAGACCATGCAGGAGGAGCTACACGTTCCCGCCTCACTTTTCGGCGAATGCTTCAAGGAACAGACCGGACGTAATTTCTCGGAACACATCAACAGTTTGCGTATGGATTATGCCGCCAAAATGCTCACCGAATACCCCAATTATACCGTCGATGCCATCGCCAAGATGTGCGGCATTGACTCGCGCCAGCATTTCCACCGCCTTTTTTCCGAACACCTCGGAATCACGCCTTCTGTTTTTCGAAAAAGCCATATTATGCCTGATAATGACGGTGCTACAAAGTAGAGAAAACAAAATGTAGCGTTGTAACTTGACGTCATGTTACATGTAACATGGCGTCAAGTTACAATGTTACACACACACAATACCTGATAATAAAACCGTTTATGTAATTTTGTTCCCAGCTTCGTTATTTCAATATATGAAAGAGGTGGAAACGACAGAACTTTAATAACAAGCATAGAGGGAAGTTGCGACACTGTATCTGCGTATCGGCGCAGAGGAGCAGATGGTAGAAAGCAGTGCAAAACAGACGGCAAGAAGCACAGAGGAACAGACGGTAAGCCGCAAAACAAACAATTTCAAGTCGTTGCTCCTGCCGGGCACTCAAAACCTGCTGATTTATCATCAAGCGGAAGGAATCACCATCAGCGGAACCACCGCTATGGTGAATACATAGGAAGGCGGCTCACTGAACCTCGTGTCCGGCTTCCTGTTTTCCGCACGAATCCTATCACTCATCATCGGTTGCAATATACGGAGAATACTCAATCCTTGATATATGGGTTTTATTAGTGCCTGCTTTTTCAGCCAACTTTGCAAAGATAAGGCTTCTCGCTTATCTTAATGAGTACGTACTTTCATGAATTTTGAGATATTCCTCCTCCGCGGGCATACAGCCCGCGGAGGAGGAAATTTTTCCCTCTGCTGTGCGGGGGAGGAAGGAGGGGGATATGCTTTGCTTTGGTATGCTATGCTATGTGTACCCGATGTTACATTTTGGGGCGTTGATGTCACATTTTCAGGGGGATGCTGCATCTATATATCCGGCGTGCTGCATCTATATATCCGGCGTGCTGCATCTATATATCCAGCAGCCTGCATCTATATATGGAGTTTGCCGCAGCTATGCGGCTTGCAATGAGCTGTGTATCGCGGACTTCTTTTTGTAAATATTCCGGTTTGTAGGGCTTTGTATCTTTCTGCTTAAATGGAAAAATAAGTAAAAGGGGAATGTTAACTTCTTAAAGTATGTTATGAAACATGCTTTTTTTCTTGGATAATTTGCAGATATAGCAAATGTCCGTATCTTTGCACTGTGTTTTTCATAGTATTAGATTTAAGGTTAACAAAGGTTGGAGTACAGCGGTACTCCTTTTTTTATGCCTTTACTTTTCTTTTAGTTCGTTTGTCTATATTCATTCGGGGCGCATCCTACTACTTTCTTGAATAATCGTGTGAAATGCTGTGGATATTTGAATCCCAGTTCATAAGCTATTTCACTGATTGTCTTGCTTGGGTCAAAGATTTTTTCCTTGGCCGTATCTATCAATTTTAGCTGAATATGTTCTTGGGGGGAATTACCGGTTTCTTTTTTTATCAGATCTCCGAAGTAATTGGGGGAGAGATGCAGTTGTTCTGCGCAATATTGAACAGAGGGCAAACCGATGTCTTGTGGTTTATCAGACTGGAAATAGTCATTTAATATGTGCTCGAACTTGGTTAGGATGTCTTTGTTCACATTGCTGCGGGTGATGAATTGCCGGTCATAGAAACGCATGCAATAGTTCAGTAATAGTTCGATGTTGTTAACAATCAAACTTTTGCTGTGTTTATCAATGGAATGCTGTAATTCTTCTTCAATGTTGTGTAGGCATTCTAAGATGATTCTGCGTTCTTGTTCGGATAAGTGCAACGCTTCGTTCGACTCGTAAGAAAAGAAAGTGTAACTGTTCATCATCCGTGCCAACGGAGTGCCGCGGAGCAGGTCAGGATGGAAAACCAGTGCATATCCTTTGGGCTGAAATTTCTCTTTGCGGTTGGAGATGCCCATAATTTGTCCGGGAGCCAAGAATACAAGCGTTCCCTCTTGGTAATCATAGTATGAGCGTCCATAATGCAGATCGCCACATTTGGTGTCTTTCAAGAAAATGGTATAGAATCCGAAGCGTTGACGTCTATACATTTGAGGTTTGCATTTGGAGAAATCAATGACGCTGACCAGAGGATGTAATGTCTCCTGTCCCAGCATTTCGTTGTATTGGCATACATGGTCAAGTTTAATCAGTTCTTCCATATTCATTTATCTTTTGCGGTTGTACAAAGTTAGTATTTTTCTTTATAAAATGTAATGTACGGGCACATAATCCGTAATAATGGTAAGTGTTTCTGTAATTTGTATTGGCGGTAAGCTTTCAGATAAACTTGAAAAATGTATATTTGTACCAAAATATAAGTTTTGTCTATGCTGGTTACACTAATAATCCTTGTTCTTTCCGCAGCTTTTTTTGTGTCGGGTAAGGTCCGTTCGGATCTTGTGGCATTGTGTGCGTTGATTGGTTTGCTCGTTTTTCAGATTCTGACTCCTGAGGAGGCACTATCCGGTTTTTCCAATTCCGTTGTTATAATGATGGTAGGATTGTTTGTCGTGGGTGGCGCTATATTCCAGACCGGTTTGGCAAAGATGATCAGTTCGAGAATTTTGAAGTTGGCTGGTAAAAGTGAGTTGAGGTTGTTCTTGCTGGTGATGTTGGTGACATCGGCTATCGGTGCTTTTGTCAGTAATACGGGAACCGTTGCTCTGATGCTTCCCATTGTCGTAAGCTTGGCGGTAAGTGCCGGGATGAATCCGGGACGCCTGTTGATGCCTTTGGCTTTTGCAAGCAGTATGGGCGGTATGATGACGCTTATCGGTACTCCGCCGAACCTTGTTATTCAAAATACATTGACCGGGGCAGGACTCGAGGCACTCTCTTTCTTTTCGTTCTTTCCCGTAGGTGTTGTCTGTGTCACGGTAGGTACATTGGTCCTGCTTCCTTTGACAAAGTGGTTTCTCTCCAAAAAAGGGAAGAAAGATGAAGGCACTCTATCGGGAAAGACATTGAATCAGTTGGCAAAGGAGTATGGTTTGTCAAGCAATTTGTTCCGCTTGCGCGCCATCAATGATTCCGGACTGATAGGAAAGACTATTATCGAGCTGGATGTGCGTCGCAAGTATGGACTGGATATTTTGGAAGTGCGTCGTGGAGAGGCCTCGCAACATCGGTTTCTGAAGACCGTCACTCAAAAACTTGCCTCGCCCGATACGACGGTGTGGGCGGGTGATGTGCTTTATGTCAGGGGAGAGGTCGTGGAGGTAAATCGCTTTGCCGGGGATTTCCGGCTGGAAATGATTGACGGACACACTACGGAAGAAGCGGAAAGAGCAGATAAGGGGCTTGATTTTTATGACATCGGTATAGCTGAAATCGTACTGATGCCTTCGTCCAAAATTATAAATCAGACGGTGAAAGAAGCTGGTTTCCGCGATAAGTTCAATGTAAATGTATTGGGCATTCGGCGCAAAAAGGAGTATATCCTGCAAGATTTAGGAAATGAGCGTACGCATAGCGGTGATGTTCTATTGGTACAGGGTACGTGGCAGGATATAGCACGTCTTAGTAGGGAAGATGCGGATTGGGTGGTGCTGGGACAGCCCTTGGCGGAAGCCGCCAAGGTGACCTTGGATTATAAGGCTCCCGTAGCGGCGGCCATCATGGTGCTGATGGTAGTCATGATGGTTTTCGACTTTATACCTGTCGCTCCCGTAACGGCTGTGATGATAGCTGGTCTGCTGATGGTGCTGACTGGTTGTTTCCGTAATGTGGAAGCTGCCTATAAGACCATAAACTGGGAAACCATTGTGCTATTTGCCGGCATGCTTCCAATGTCGTTGGCATTGGAAAAGACCGGTGCTTCGGAGTATATATCGAATAGTCTGGTAAACGGATTGGGGAGTTATGGCCCTGTGGTGCTGATGGCAGGCATTTACTTCACCACCTCGCTCATGACGATGTTTATCAGCAATACGGTGACAGCGGTGCTCATGGCTCCTATCGCCCTTCAGAGTGCCTTGCAGATTAATGTCAGCCCGATTCCGTTTTTGTTTGCCGTGACAGTGGCGGCAAGCATGTGTTTCGCTTCTCCATTTTCTACACCTCCGAATGCATTGGTGATGCCTGCCGGACAATATACTTTTATGGATTACATCAAAGTGGGACTTCCATTGCAGGTCATAATGGGAATAGTGATGGTGTTGGCATTGCCACTGCTGTTTCCGTTCTGATAAAATGAATGTTACTTATGAATTACGTTGCTACAGACAAGCAGACCATGATAGATCTCAATATACAGGATGGGGTATATGGAGAACGAGTTCTTGGTTCGATCTATCAGAACACGGACACGAAAAAAGGAAAACGACTGATGATGCATTGGATTGCCAATCCTTTGAGTGATATTGAACTGATTTGCAAAAGGCAGGAGGCCATAGCTTGGGGACATTTGCCGGAACTTCCTTTGAATGAGGAAGAATTGGATTTTCTGGAATATTATTTGGACTATCGGGAACGGTTATCACCTAAAGGTGCATTTCTGTCTTTTATTAATAAAGTGGATCGTATATTTAAACCGGAATCGTCACGGTATGTTATTACGCGGGGTGTTGCATTGGTAGTGAAGCTATTTGTGCGACTCTATGATTTCCGAATACATTTGCCGGAAAATTCACCGGTTTTGATAAAA
This sequence comes from Bacteroides helcogenes P 36-108, assembly GCF_000186225.1. Lineage (NCBI taxonomy): Bacteria > Pseudomonadati > Bacteroidota > Bacteroidia > Bacteroidales > Bacteroidaceae > Bacteroides > Bacteroides helcogenes. The sequence continues at coordinate 1,898,109 of NC_014933.1, forward strand.
GAATTTGCCGGGATGGTAGGAGCTTCTTTGAGCTGCTCTGACTTGAAAAAGGTGCTTGAAGAACATGCTGATGGAAAGGCAATGTCTGATTATACAATAGATCGTTATGATTATTTGTTTCGCCAGGAGAGGCTTGACATTATCAGGGGCTTATTGGATATTGTTTATCAGTGGGATGTACTCCGTACAGCTCATTGGCTGGCCGTCGAACGCAATTATTGCTGTCGCCCCATAATGACAAAGGAGATGAGATTGTCTGTTTCGGGTTTTCTGCACCCTTTCCTGCAAGAAGGACAGAAAAACGATTGGAGTATGTCAAAGGGGAATGTGGCTATATTTACAGGTTCTAATATGGCAGGTAAATCCACTACTTTGAAGGCTTTGGCTTCGATAATATGGCTTGCTCATTGTGGTCTGCCTGTTCCGGTTGAATCTATGATATGCCCGGTTTATGAGGGATTATATACTTCAATTAATCTTCCGGATTCTTTGCGGGATGGGCGGAGCCATTTTCTTGCAGAGGTTTTGAGGATAAAGGAAGTGTTGTTGCAGGCTCGGTCGGGAAAGCGCTGCTTGGTTGTTTTGGATGAAATGTTCCGGGGCACGAATGCCCAGGATGCTTTTGAAGCTTCTGTTGCCGTTAATGGTTTGCTGATTAAATATACATCCTGTCATTTTCTTATTTCAACGCATATTGTAGAGTATGCAAGATATTTTGAACAAAACCCTTCCTGCAGCTTTTTTTATATGGAGTCCAGGATTGCGGGTGATCATTTTATCTGTTCACACCGATTGAGGACTGGCATTTCCGAGAGCAGGGTAGGGTATTGGTTGGTTAAGAAAGAGTTAGGATGCTCTCCAGATGTTTATGATTTTTCGGCGAATTGTAATGATATTCAGCAAAGAAACCGTCAGGAATAAGATGCAGCCTGTCAGGATGCAAGGCAATGGAAATCCCGCTTCCAACTGCGGAAACAGGTTCCGTATCATTTCCATATAATAGCTGCGAATCCAGCATATACCGCCGATGGAAAGTAATAGCACCAGTATGTTCAGACCTGCCGTGAGTATGCAATAAGGAAGTGCCACCCTTGCCGGGCTATATCCTATCAACAAAAGATTTTCCAGCTTTACGGTGTTTTTCTGTAGCAACAGGAAGATGCTCAACATCAGTATATAGAATGACAGAATACTGATAAACATTCCTACACCTATGACGATGCCGGTGATGAGGCGCAGGAAATAAGTCGTTTTTCCGGCATCCAGATTATCCCCTTCGGTTTCATAATTGTTCGTTCGGAAGTAGTTGGCAATGGCTGCATCGGTGGGATTATTTACTTCCACGATGAGGCGTGAGGGATGTGCCTCTTTGCCTTGGGCAAAAGTTTCATTGGCTACGTCCATGAAGGATTGCGGGACAAGGATGGTGTTCAGTCGGTTGGAGAATCCTACAATATTGCCTTTGTATTGCTCCACACGATCGTTGCCTCGTATCATGATGTCCATCTGTATCAGACTCATCAATCCTTCTGACAGTTTGGGGAGGCTCCTGCTTTGTGCGAATCCAAAGTTGTAGAGGTTCAGATAGTTGCGGGGGATGATGATGGGAATGGTATGAGTGTTTTCATCAAAATGCCATTTATCCAGATTTACATCTACATATTCATCGGGTACAGACTCGAAGAACATTTCCGTAGATAGCTGAATTCCTGCCTCTTGCATACCCAGCCCGGCAGAAACCTTGAACATGGAAGGGGTAAAGACGCCTACTCCTTTGGTGAAAGGTTGCGCTTCCAACTCTTTGATTTCATCTTTGGTGAAGTTGTTGCTTTTTCCTGTGAAACTGCCGAGGGTACTGATTTTCTTGGTGGCGATGATGTAGTCTTTTTTTATGAAACTGTCTCCTTGGGTGAAAATGGGAAGTACGTCACGATAAAATTGTATGCTCAACAGTACGATTATCATGCCAAAGAGGTTGGCAAGGAAAAAACCGGTCAGTTGTCCGATGCTGATATGCCGGCGAAGAAGTTTCCAAACAAGTCTGTTCATTTTATAGAGTTATAATTTATAGCTGAAATCATATTCCAATGGCAAATGCTTTCCGATAGAAGTCACTACGATTCCTGCCCCTTGGCATGTGGCTTCTTCCATAAGGATGTGGCTCATGATGGCTCCGTTCTCATCGTCCAGATGGCTGACGGGTTCGTCCAGAAAGATAAAGTCGAAAGGCTGGCAAAGGGCACGGATGAAGGCTACACGCTGCTGCTGCCCGAAAGAGAGTTTGGCTGCTTTTTCGTTCGCTTTGTCGGCAATGCCCAAATTGTCAAAGAACGTAAGAATTTCTTTTTTCTTTTTGTAATTGGTGATCTGATTCTTTAGCTGTACGTTTTCAAAAGCGGTAAGTTCTGGAAAAATGCGAAGTTCTTGAAAAAGAATGCTGAGAGAATGCTTGCGGATCTCTACCCATTCATCCATAGAGAATGAACGGATGTTCTTTTCGTCAAAATTGATGATACCCTGATAATCGCAGCGATAACCATAAATATAACTGCAAAGAGATGATTTTCCTGTGCCGGAAGCAGCTTCTATCAGGTAGCATTTTCCTCTGCTGAATAATCTGTCTTGATGCCAAATATCTGAGGTGATGGTATCGCGGTCGGCAAACACCTGGGGCAGTGTTTGTTGTAAATGGATGCTATTCATAATGTGTTGTCAATCTTATTGGTCGTTGCATTAAAGCCCGATGAACTGCCTGGCGAAATCTACCAATTGTTTTAGGGAGTTCTGTCCCTTCTCTTTCAGAGTGACGGTGAAAGTCGTGCGGTTATTGTCTCCGCGCGCATTCAGTGTCTCTATCTTCATGATGAGTCCGTAAAGTGTATTGACTTCCGTATTATCGGGCTCAAACTCCATGATGGCATGCAGATTGGTCAATGTAAGCAGTTCGTTGCTGGTCAATTCTATATTGAAGGGCTTGCCTTGCATCATCTGCATCATGGCTTGCAGTAGTTCCTGATTGCTTTGGGGATGGAAAGGTTGGTTGCTTTCCTTTGTTTCTCCGTTGAATCCGGCACGTTGCAGGTTGGCGTATATTTTGCCGTTTTCAAATAAGACGGAACCTGTCAGGCGGGTATTCTGCGGCCAGTTCAGTACACCGCGCATGTCGAAGGGCAGCACTTCGGGAGTGGCCAGCAGGCGGATGTCACCTCTCTGCTTCATCATTGAGTCAAAGTGTTCATTGGTGTGGATGCTCTTGTCGGCAGGCTGCTTCATCAGCATGGCAATGGCGGCAGAGAGTTTCTTCAGTTGCGTTGTGCTTTGGGCATATATAGCGAGCAATGTGCCGTCGTTGAATGCTAACTGTATGCCTGCGTCCTTGATTTCGGTCGTACTGTATTTGTCAGCCTTTGTGGGAATGGTGCAAATATTTTCTTTTGCAAGCATGTCGATGAGTGATTCCAGCTTCTTTAGGTCATTCACCTTGAGGGCGGCTGTCATGCTGTGCAGTGAAGGAGCGTTGAATACATAGACCGGTGTTTCCCAATCAATGCCTGTTTCCGCGGGATTCTTCAGTAGCTTCTCTATTTGTGTGCCGAGGGTGGGAGTGCTGCCTTCGAGCAACAGGCCGAGGAATTTCTTTTGGAAGTCTTGGTTGCCGGCAGAATTCAGTCCCGCTTTTTCAACAATGGCTTTCATGTCAATGGCAGCCAGTCCCGTGGCATTGGCGGGGATGGCGTTGGTATATTCTGTCTTTTCAGTCTTGCTGCATGAGTATAGGTTCAGTATCAAGGTGAGGAAGACGATAAACGGGAATGATAATTTTCTTTTCATACGCTTATATTATTGGTTTTGCAGATTCAGGATATGGCATGCGACGAGTGCTGCTGTTTCGGTGCGCAGGCGTGATTTCCCCAGGCTGATCGGGATAAATCCGTTTTTCAATGCTTTCTTTACTTCTTCTTCACTGAAATCGCCTTCGGGACCGATAAGAACTAATGCATCCTCTCCTTTGCGGATCTGCTCTTTAAGCAAAAGTTTTTCGTCTTCATGGCAATGTGCAATGAACTTCTGTCCCTCGAAAGGCCGGGTGATGAAGTTATTGAAATCGGTCATTTCGTTCAGTTTCGGTAAACGTGCCTTGAGAGATTGCTTGATGGCTGAAATCAATATCTTGGAAATTCGCTCTGTCTTGATGACTTTACGTTCCGAGAAGCGGCAGTTCAGGAAAGTAAGCTCGTCGAAACCTATTTCGGTAGCTTTTTCGGCAAACCATTCTGTACGGTCCATATTCTTGGTGGGAGCCATAGCTATATGTAAATGTCCGTTCCATAACGGCTCTTGAGGAAGTGTCTCTATTATCTTAACGGAGCAGCGTTTACCGGTGGCGGTACTTATTTCGGCACGGTAAAAGTTGCCGTTTCCATCCGTCAGCATTACTTCATCTCCGGTTTGCAGGCGCAATACGCGTATGGCATGTGCCGCTTCTTCTTCAGGTAGTTCGGATCGGATTTCTATATCGGGGGTATAAAATACGTGCATGGAATTTATGGATTATTCTTTTGTTGATTAATTTGATCTCTCAAGAGGGCGGCGCGCTCGTAATTTTCTTCCTCAACGGCCTTTTGCAGAGCTTCTTTCAGTAGGTCTAATGTATCTTTCTTTAAGAGATTCTCCCGGCCGGTTTCTTTGTTTTCACTGTCAGAACTTTCTTCTGTCTTTATTCGTTCTGCTTCCAATATATCTTCGTAAATGAAGATCGGTGCATTCATTCGTAGTGCAAGTGCCACAGCGTCACTTGTCCGGGCATCAATGCGTAGAATAGTTTCATCTTCTTTCATGTATAAATAAGAATAGAAGACACCGTTATCCACTTTGTAAATGAGGACACGCATCAGTTTTACTCCTAATATTTCGAGCACAGAGGCAAACAGATTGTGCGTCAGCGGGCGGGGAGGAACAATCCCTTTCAGTTCGATGACCATTGCCTGTGCTTCGGAAGCACCAATGATGACAGGGAGCTGACGTTCTCCATCTACCTCACCCAACATCAGAGCGTAGGCGCCTGCCTGCGCCTGACTGTTGGAGATATTCAATACTTGCAGTTCTATTTTCTTTTTGTTCATAAGTTCAGGTTATAAGACGGCGGGATTATCATCCTGTTGTGCTGTCATTTCTTCATTCTTTTTCCGGCTGGTGCTTGTACTTGAATACAAATGCAAATACAACAGCTACAACCAGTGCATAGGCCGAGAATGTGTACCAGGCCGATTGCCATTGCAGAGTCTGGGGTGTTTTGCTGCTGAAATCAACGAAATGGTTTACTACGGCCTGTGCTCCCAAAGTGCCGATGGTAGCACCGAAGCCGTTTGTCATGATAACAAACAATCCTTGTGCGCTGGAACGGATCCTTTTGTCTGTCTCTCTGTCAACAAATAGTGAACCGGATATGTTGAAGAAGTCAAATGCGACTCCATAAACAATCATGGAGAGTACGAACATCCATACGCCACTGCCCGGATTACCTGCTCCGAACAGGCCAAACCGCAAGACCCATGCAAGCATTGCGATTAACATAACTTGCTTAATCCCGAAACGTTTCAAGAAGAATGGTATCAGTAGGATACACAAAGTTTCGGATATCTGGGATAAAGAAATAAGTATATTGGCATGTTGTACACCGAAGGTTTCGGCATATTCGGGGATGCTTCCGAAGCTGCTGATATACGGGTTGGCGAATCCGTTGGTAATCTGTAAAGAAACACCCAGCAGCATGGAGAAGATAAAGAAAATGGCCATCTTCTTTTGTTTGAACAGTGTGAAAGCGCGCAATCCTAATGCCTCTATCACCGATTTTGCCTGTCCTCCCTTGCTGATGGGACAGTGTGGCAATGTCAGCGCATAGCCTCCGTAAATAATACCGATAATGGCACAGGCAAAAAATTGTCCGTAGTTATTCTGCAATCCCAGTAGATCGACTATCCACATGGAGCAGATGAAGCCGATGGTTCCGAAAATACGGATGGGCGGAAAGGTCTTGATGGTATCCAGACCGGCCTTATCCAAAGCAGTGTATGCTACCGAGTTGGACAGGGCTAAAGTGGGCATATAAAATGCGACACTTAATGAATAGAATGTGAACAATGTGCCGAAATTCACATCTGTACCTTTGATCATACCGTAGTACCCGGCAATAGCCATAAATAAGGCTGAAGTGAAGTGGCTGAAGCTTAACAGTTTTTGTGCAGGTATCCAACGGTCGGCAATAATGCCGAGGATGGCGGGCATGAATAATGATACGATACCTTGCATGGCATAGAACATACCGATGTGGGCGGCAAGACCTACGTTCACCAGATAACTGCCCATGGATGTGAGATATGCTCCCCACACGGCAAACTGGAGGAAGTTCATGATGATTAAGCGAACTTTTATACTCATAATTCTTTTTCTATTATGTGTTTTTCTTATATATACATTGGCGCAAATGTAGGGATTTTCTTGAAAAGGGCGATGAATAGAGAGGAAAAAAGCATATTCGGAAGTATATAAAAAAAAGAAGGGTATCTATCCCAGACACCCAATCTTTATTAACCTTAAATCTAATACCATGAAAAACACAGTGCAAAGATATAGAGTTTATGTTATACAACATGGTATTTCTCTGTATTTCTTCTTTTTATTAACTCTATTTAAGAAATTTGCGAGATGAATACATAAAACAACAGATTTATTCTACGTAGAGCACCAATCCTTTCAGATATTCCCCTTCGGGATGATAGATATTAACCGGATGGTCGGCAGGCTGTGTCAGTTGATGCAGGATGCGGACATTACGCCCTGACATGGCAGCGGCAGTAAATACGGCGGTACGGAAATTTTCTTTGCTGACGGCTTGCGAACATGAGAAAGTGAACAGGAGGCCGCCTGGCTTGATTTTTTCGAAAGCTTTCACATTCAGTTTCCGGTAACCCTGTAAAGCGTTTCGCAAAGCATCGCGATGTTTGGCGAATGCAGGCGGGTCGAGTATGATGAGGTCGTATTGGTCACCCATACGATCTAAGTATTTGAAAGCATCTTCTGCATAGGCGGCATGACGGTTGTCGCCGGGAAAATTGAGCTCGATGTTTTTGTTTGTCAAGTCTATGGCTTTGGCGGAACTATCTACGGAATGTACCAACTTGGCATCACCGCGCATGGCATAAACGGAAAAACCTCCGGTATAGCAAAACATGTTCAGTACACTGTGTCCTTTGGCATAACGTTCGAGTAGGGAACGGTTCTCCCGTTGGTCCACAAAGAAGCCGGTCTTTTGCCCTTTCAGCCAGTCAATGTGGAACTTCAGACCGTATTCTATGGCAACATTGTCTGTACCTCCACCTTTCAGAAAGCCGTTTTCGGGATATAAATCTGCTTTGAATGGAAGGGTTGTTTCCGATTTATAATAGATGTTGTCTATTTTGTTGCCCATTACTTCGGCAAGTGCTTCGGCGATAGCCATGCGGTCGAGATGCATACCGGCAGAATGTGCTTGCATGACGGCAGTGCGGGCATAGATGTCGATTACAAGTCCGGGAAGATTGTCACCCTCTCCGTGTACCAGACGGTAGGTATTGTTGACCGGATTTTCGGCAACACCGATGCTGCGGCGCATATCGTAGGCGATGGCCAGTTTACGTTTCCAGAAATCGGCATTGATGTCTTCATTCTGGCAGAAGGTCAATACACGCACGGCAATACTACCAATCTGGAAGTGCCCTTTGGCTATGAAGTCCTTCTTGGAGGTGTAGATTTCAACCACTTCCCCTTCTTCGGGCTCGCCGTCAAAATGTGCGATTGCACCGGAAAATACCCACGGGTGGAAACGTTTTAAAGACTCTTCCTTACCAGATTTGAGATATACTTTATACATAGTTATATATGTTGTTTTATGAAATGCGACAGGCAATTTTCACTTTTCTGTAACAGTCGCCGTTTTATCTATTTGTTCTTCTTGCTCTTTTCCTTCTTCCGGGGCTATTTCAAAATCACCGGTACGCTTCAGTTCTTGCAATCGGTTGTATATATTGAGGCATGCCCAGGCATCAGTTGCTGCATATTGTTTCTGAGATTCGCTCAACATATCGGCTTCCCAGTTGGAAAGACGTTGGCTTTTCGAGATTTTCTCTCCGAACAGGATGCCGTATATTTTTTGTAGACTTTTGTCTTGGATGCCAAAGGCACGGACATATTCTTGCAATTCAATGCAGGCGTGTTGTTCAAAAGGGGCACGTTTATGAAGCATCATAAAGTCGTCCCGCAAGGAAAGGCCTACTTTGGTTACATTAGGATTTTCCAACAGTGTGATGACGGGGAGAGTTAGTCCGGTAAGGTTTAGGCGAAACAGAAAACAATGTTCCTCTGAAGATACTTGAAGCAAGGCCACTTTGTGTGATTGCCCTTTGGTGAATGAGGGGCGAGTCTCGCTGTCAATGCCAAGCAAGGTACAGCTTTTCAGGTAGGCTACTGCCTTTTCCGCTTCCCAAGGTGTTTGTACAACATGTATTTGTCCGGGGAAAGTCGCTTTGGGCAAGTCTTTCAGTATTTCTTTCTCTATGGTTCTTTTGATAATCATAACTTGATGTTTATTCGCCTTCTTCTTCCGCATTGTCATCGGCTCCTTGCGCATATCTTACATCGTGCAGGGCACGTAGGGTGTTGACAAGTTTCTGCCCCCAATAAAGACGGAAATTTCCTTGGCAAATAGCAAGAGAATCGTTCATCGTTTCATTCAGTCCTAATTGGAAGACAAAGATGAAATCCTTGATATCCTGGTATATATCCGCTAAATCTTCTGAAATATATCTTGTAATGGGCTGGTCACTGTACTTCATGTCAGATACAAATACGTCCAGATAGTCATCTTGTTCGGCAAGGACACCTGCAAGGTTCATACGGAGAATTTCATAAGTTTCTTCTGTTACGTAAGTTTCGGGAGCTTCTTCGCCTATTGCCTCGCATTCCGGCAACATGGACGTTTTGAGATAAAGCAGTGGAAGTATTTTTAAAGATGTATCGACAAAGACGGAACGTTTCATGCCTTCTGCCTGTTCCAGAAATTTGCAGAATTCGGCAGCTACGGTAACGAACTCCACCACGTTACGGTCGAATATCACTTGGCTTTCTTTTTTCATAATCCTTTTTTGATTTGAAACGCAAAGATAGTGTAAACCAAAAGCACAAGCAAATTTATTTGCATTTTGCTGAGATACGGTCTGCTTTTGCAGAACAAAAGTATGAAAAAGGTTTGGAAAGCACGGCTGCTTTTGTTTGAAGACATATTTCCTTGCGTTAGTTTTTTTATTACTTTTGCACCAATCTAATCAAAGGAGATTTATACATGGCAAAGAAGAATACCATCAAAGATAGAGAACTGTCGCCTTCATTTTTCGGAAAAGTGGCAGCTATATTCAAAAATGAAACCATCCATTTTGTGATCGGCTTGGTACTTGTTATCTTTTCTGTTTATCTGTTACTCGCCTTTTCATCATTCTTCTTTACGGGAGCAGCAGATCAGAGCATTATTGACAGTGGCAACGCTCAAGAGCTGGCTTCTACCAATAATGGAGTGAAGAATTATGCCGGTTCCCGTGGTGCGCAGTTGGCAAGCTATCTGATAAACGATTGTTTTGGGGTGTCTTCTTTCTTTATACTCGTATTCCTCGCTGTATCGGGATTGAAGTTGATGAAAGTACGTGTGGTACGTTTATGGAAGTGGTTTATAGGTTGCTCGCTTTTGCTCGTCTGGTTCTCTGTGTTTTTCGGCTTTGTGTTTGTTGATCAATATAAAGACTCTTTCCTCTATTTGGGAGGTATGCATGGATATAATGCCGGTAATTGGCTGGTGTCACAGGTCGGTGTACCCGGAGTATGGATGATTTTATTGATTACTGCCGTCTGTTTTCTTATTTACCTGAGTGCGCGTACCGTGGTGTGGCTGAGAGATTTATTTACTCTTAAATTCTTGAAACGTAAGGAAAAGGCCGAAAAGGAGAAAGGAGAGACTCCCGAAGAATTTACTGATTCATGGACTGCTGCGGGTAAGGCCTCTGTACAGCAGAAGGTGGAACAAGACAAGAATATGCTTGCCGAATCCAGCGATGAAGACAATCTCGTACATGAAATAACTCTTGACCTGGGCGGTACAGACAAAGAAAAAAAAGTCAGGCAAGAGGATGAGGTTACAATGACTATTGAAACTCCTGTGCCGGATCCTCTGCCTTCTTTCCGGACACAGCCAGAAGCGAAAGAACCGGACTTTGAAGTTGAAACAAACGTAGATGAAGAATATCAGGGTGTTGAAAAGGAGCCTTATAATCCACGTCTTGATCTGGAGAATTATCATTATCCTACGGTAGATTTGATGAAGCATTACGATGACAATGGCCCGACTATTGATATGGAGGAGCAGAATGCAAACAAGGATAAGATTATTAATACCCTGCGCAGTTTTGGTATCGAAATCAGTACGATCAAAGCCACTGTGGGACCTACGGTGACGCTATACGAAATAACTCCTGAACAGGGAGTGCGTATTTCCAAAATTCGAGGATTGGAGGATGATATTGCTTTGAGTCTTTCTGCTTTGGGCATTCGTATTATTGCCCCTATTCCCGGCAAGGGAACTATCGGTATCGAAGTGCCGAATTCCAATCCTAAGATAGTGTCCGGTCAGAGTATTATTGGTAGTAAGAAATTTCAGGAATCTACTTATGATTTACCTGTCGCTTTGGGAAAGACCATTACTAATGAGGTGTTTATGGTAGATTTGTGCAAGATGCCGCATGTGCTTGTTGCCGGTGCTACTGGTCAAGGTAAGTCTGTGGGGCTGAATGCGATTATTACCTCCTTATTATATAAGAAGCATCCAGCGGAATTGAAATTCGTATTGGTGGATCCGAAGAAGGTGGAGTTTAGTATTTATTCCGTGATAGAACATCATTTTCTTGCCAAATTGCCTGATGGGGGAGAGCCGATCATTACGGACGTTACCAAAGTAGTGCAAACCCTGAATTCTATTTGTGTGGAAATGGATACGCGTTATGATTTGCTGAAAGCTGCCCATGTACGTAACATCAAGGAATATAATGAGAAGTTTGTGAATCGTCGTTTGAATCCGGAGAAGGGGCATAAGTTTATGCCGTATATCGTGGTGGTTATTGATGAGTTTGGTGATTTGATAATGACTGCCGGTAAAGATGTTGAGTTGCCTATTGCCCGTATTGCCCAGTTGGCACGTGCTGTGGGTATTCATATGATTATCGCTACGCAACGGCCTACTACCAATATTATTACAGGTACGATAAAGGCAAACTTCCCTGCCCGCATTGCTTTCCGTGTATCGGCGATGGTAGATTCTCGGACTATTCTCGATCGTCCGGGAGCTAATCAACTGATTGGTCGTGGTGATATGTTATTCTTGCAGGGAGCTGATCCGGTTCGCGTGCAGTGCGCTTTTATCGATACGCCGGAAGTTGCGGAAATAACCAAATATATTGCCCGGCAGCCGGGATATCCTACAGCCTTCTATCTGCCTGAATATGTAGATGAAAACGCGGGAGGTGACTTGGGAGATGTGGATATGGGACGTCTGGATCCTTTATTTGAGGATGCCGCCCGTTTGGTAGTTATCCATCAGCAAGGTTCCACATCACTTATACAACGTAAATTTGCAATAGGTTATAATCGTGCGGGACGCATCATGGATCAGTTGGAGAAAGCCGGAATTGTGGGGCCGGCACAGGGAAGCAAGCCGCGTGAGGTATTCTGTGTGGACGAAAATGATTTGGAAATGCGTCTGAACAATTTGAATTAATCTTTTTAATACGATGTAGTATGTTGAAATTTGATAGAATTTTATTGTGTGTCTTGTTGCTGTCCTTGTCTTTGCCGGTATTGGCGCAGAAACCGGAAGCCAAAGATATATTGGAACGTACCACACGTAAGTTCCGTGAAGCGGGAGGAATAAAGGCCGTTTTTACGGTTCGTACTTCCGGGGGGGCTACTACCGGTACTATTCGCCTGAAGGGAGATAAATTTCTTTTGGAAACTGACGGAGTGACTACTTGGTTTGACGGACATACGCAGTGGAGCTATCTTTCTTCCGGCAAAGAGGTAAATATATCTGAACCTACTCCCGAAGAATTGCAAAATATCAATCCTTATGCCTTTTTATCTCTTGATGAGCAGGGATATAAACTGAAATTAGGGAAAATAGATAATGTTCAGGATAATTCTCTCTATAAGATGGTGTTTACTGCCACAGGACGAAAACAGGATTTGCAATGCATTATTCTATATGTAACAAAAGATTCACTTTATCCTGTGCGTGTCAGTATGGCGAGACGGGGAGGTGAAGCCATAGTTATAATCATCAATTCTTATCAGACGGGATTGGCTTATCCGGATGGCCTTTTTGTGTTTGATAAGAAGGATTACCCGGCAGCGGAAATTATTGATTTGAGATAAATTTATAAAATCATTGAATATGGAAATAGAAAAAGTAAAATGTTTGATTATAGGTTCCGGTCCTGCAGGTTATACAGCCGCTATTTATGCTGGTCGTGCCAATCTTTCACCGGTGCTTTATGCAGGATTGCAGCCTGGTGGTCAGTTGACTACCACTACTGATGTAGAAAACTTTCCCGGATATCCGGTCGGTATCGGGGGATCGGAATTGATGGAGGATTTACGCAAGCAAGCGGAACGTTTCGGCGCAGATTTGCGCTATGGTGTTGCCACGGCTGCCGACCTTGGCCAGATGCCTTATAAGATAACGATTGATGATGAAAAGGTGATTGAAACAGAAACACTTATCATTGCTACAGGCGCTGCTGCAAAATATCTGGGACTCGATGATGAAAAAAAATATGCGGGCATGGGAGTTAGTGCCTGTGCCACTTGTGACGGCTTTTTCTATCGCAAGAAAACAGTAGCTGTTGTTGGTGGCGGAGATACTGCTTGTGAAGAGGCGGTCTATCTTGCAGGGCTGGCGTCAAAAGTTTATCTGATAGTTCGTAAGCCTTTCCTGCGTGCTTCTAAAATTATGCAGGAACGTGTGATGAACCATGATAAGATTGAAGTCTTGTTTGAGCACAATGCCGTAGGTCTGTATGGGGATGATGGAGTGGAAGGGGTGCATTTGGTGAAACGTGCGGGTGAAGCGGATGAGGAATATTATGATTTGGCTATTGACGGTTTCTTTTTGGCTATCGGGCACAAACCTAATTCGGACATCTTTAAGCCTTATATAGATACGGACGAGGTGGGATACATCATTACTGAACCGGACACTCCGCGTACTAAGCTTCCCGGTGTATTTGCTGCCGGAGACGTGGCTGACCCTCATTATCGTCAGGCAATTACTGCTGCGGGTAGCGGTTGCAAAGCTGCTATTGAAGCTGAAAGATATTTGTCCGCGAAAGGTGAAATTTAAAGAATTAAGGATTAAGAGATTGTATTTTGCGCTAATAGTGCAGCCTATTAATCCTTAATCCTTGTCTTTTTATCCTATTTTGCTTATTTTCTTTAGTTTTTCTTCATCAATGATTTTGATTTTACGTCCATCAATAGTTATTAACCGTTCTGTGGCGAATTGCGATAGTGTACGGATAGCATTGGACGTTGTCATGTTCGACAAATTGGCTAAATCTTCACGGGAAAGATAAATGCTTAGGGTAGAACCGTCTTCTTCCAGTCCGTAGCTTTCTTTGAGAAAAATTAGGGATTCGGCCAATCTCCCGCGAATGTGCTTTTGAGTTAGGTTCACGGTACGTTCATCTGCGATACCCAAATCAATGGACAGTTGTTTAATGAAGAACATGGCCAGGTCATTGTTTTGCGTCAGCAATGTCATGAGGGCGGTCATAGGTATTTGACAGACGAGGGAAGGTTCGAATGCTGATGCTGCGGTAACATAATCTGTTTTTGCAAAATATGGACGGTAGCCGAAATATTCCACAGGTTTAATCATGCGGATAATTTGGCTTCTTCCACCTACACCGTCTTTGTAAATTTTGACTTTTCCGTTCAACAGGCACATCAAATGGGTAGGCGTTTCGCCTTCACAATGGATAACCTCGTTTTTTTTATAGTTCTGAAGTGCGAAATGGTTGGCAAGGAACTCCCTTTGTTCTTCGTTTAAAGGGGCCCATATATCGGCAATCAACTCCGGAACATTGATATCAGACATGTTTATTTTTACCATAAATGCTGCAAAACTGTGTTATACAGCACAAATGTAAAAAGAAAAAATTAAATATTACACAAATGTGTCAAAAAGATATAGGAAATGGATATTTAAGTAGAGCCGTCTTCCCTTATAAGGGAAGAGGCTCTATCGATTCTCTGTCGCCAAATTTTCATTTAGTGAATAGCAATTCCCTGTATTTGGGCAAGGGCCAGATTTCATCGTCTATTTCCATCTCAAGGTGATCTATATGGTCACGTATGCTTTCCAGGAATGGGCGGACGTTTTCTTCATAAGCGAATGCTTTGTCCTTGTAGTTATCCATGTGGTTGGCTACTTTGCGGGCTTCGGTCATGTCATGTACTAATATCTTTATGGCTGTAACCCGTCGAGAAATTTCACGGATGAGTTCTTTGCGGTCAGCGCTGAGTATGTCATATTCTTCAGGAGAAAAGGTTTCACGTAAGCCGCGCAAATTGTCCAATAGACGATTTTGATAAATAACGGCAGTCGGCACAATATGATTGATGGCAAGGTCACCCAATACGCGGCTTTCAATTTGTACTTTCATTGTGTATTTCTCCAATTCTACTTCCAGACGGCAGGCAAGTTCCGTGTCATTGAAGATGTGTTCGCCGATCAGTACGGAACGTGACTGATTATCCATGTAATGCATCAAGGCTTCAGGGACATGGCATATGTTGGTCAGTCCGCGGCGGGCAGCCTCTTCTTTCCATTGTTCTGAGTAGCCGTCACCTTCAAAACGGATAGGTTCGGAATTAAGGATTGTTTCTTTGAGTATGCGGAAAATGGCTTCATCCTTTCCCACTCCTTCTTCCATCAGTTTGTCAACGGCAATCTTGAATTCGTTCAACTGATTGGCCATGGAGGCATTAATGGCAATCATGGCGGCAGCGCAATTGGCGGATGAGCCGGCGGCGCGGAATTCAAAGCGATTGCCGGTAAATGCAAACGGTGATGTACGGTTGCGATCGGTAGTGTCGAGTAAAATTTCCGGAATTCGTCCGATACCTAACTTCAGTGTAGTCTTTTCTTCAGCAGTCATTTTACTGTTGCTTACCTGACGCGCTATTTCGTCGAGAATGGAAGACAATTGTTTGCCTAAGAATATGGACAAGATGGCAGGCGGGGCTTCATTGGCGCCTAAACGGTGGCTGTTTCCGGCGCTGACAATAGATGCGCGAAGTAAATCTTGGTTTTTATAAACCATCATTAGGACATTTACGAGGAAAGTGAGGAACAGCATATTCCCTTTCGGATTCTTGCCTGGGGCAAAAAGATTGATGCCTGTGTCGGTGCAAAGCGACCAATTATTGTGTTTACCCGAACCATTTACTCCGCTATAAGGTTTTTCGTGTAGCAATACTGCAAAATTATGTTTGCGGGCGATACGTTTCATTAAATCCATTACCAACTGGTTGTGATCATTGGCGAGGTTTGCGTTTTCAAAAATAGGAGCCAGTTCAAATTGATTGGGTGCTACTTCATTATGGCGCGTCTTGACCGGAATACCCAATTTATGGCATTCAATTTCCAATTCTTTCATGAAAGCTGTCACACGTGGAGGGATGGAACCAAAATAATGGTCTTCCAGTTGTTGATCCTTAGCGGAAGAGTGTCCCATTAAGGTACGTCCTGTAAGGCAAAGGTCAGGGCGAGCATTATATAGAGCTGAGTCAACCAGAAAATATTCTTGTTCCCAGCCTAAGTTAGTATAGACACGCGTTATATTTTTATCAAATAACTGGCATACGTCTGTTGCGGCTCTATCCACGGCGGCCAAGGCTTTGAGTAGTGGCGTTTTATAATCGAGCGCCTCACCTGTATAAGAAATAAAGATAGTGGGGATACAGAGGGTACTCTCTACTACGAAAGCCGGAGAGGAAACATCCCATGCCGTATATCCTCTGGCTTCGAATGTGTTTCTTATACCTCCGTTAGGAAACGAAGATGCGTCCGGTTCTTGTTGGATAAGTAATTTGCCGGAAAAGCGTTCGATGATTTCCATACCTTCACCGAATTCGATGAAGCCGTCATGCTTTTCGGCGGTTCCGTCTGTTAAAGGTTGAAACCAGTGAGTGTAGTGGGTTACATTGAGTGATTTAGCCCAGCTTTTCATGCCGTTGGCTATCAAGTCTGCAATTTCACGATTAATGGGAGTTCCTTTTTCGATGGCGTCTGTCACGGCTTTGTAGGCCTCCTTAGGCAGATATTCTTGCATCTTTTTACGGTCGAAAACATGACTGCCATAGTAGTCGGACAATTTGTTTGAAGGGGTAGTGACTTCAAGAGGTCGCCTATTGGCAAGCTCCTGTAAAGCAAAAAATCGCATTTTTGACATATGAGTCTCTTCTTTTATTGGTTGTTGGGCGCAAAATTATATGTTTTTTCTGAATTACCCCTTGTTTTATGGGGGTATTATTGAAAAAATATATTGTTTTTCTTGGAATACCCCCTCTGAAAATGAGGTATTGGCCTATTTTTTTGTTTTTTGAATAAGAGTGTGTTCTTTGTTGAAACTATCCGTGATATTTCTACCTGATTAATAAAAAACAGGCACTGCAAAACATAAGTTAATTGTAGAATGAAGTAATACTCATTTTTTCTTATATTTGCCCCAAGCTATAAAAGAAATATTACGGTTGGAACGTCTCTTGTTTATATGGATTTGGATTTGTTACCTCTTGCCGGTATGGCAAGAGGTAGGTGCGGCATGTGTATCCTATCCTAAGGATATACAGGTGCGTTCGGCTGATTCGATAATGGACAAAGTTATTTTTTATGCTCCTTTTTATGAACGTATCATAGATAATTACAAAGCGGAATTATATATAAAAGGTAGGGTAAATATCCGGAAGAAAAATCATATACTTCGTTTCATTCCTTCTATGTTTCGTATCCGTAAAGGAGTGAGAGAATATATGATGGAGACTTATAGTGATCTGCATTTTACGTCTCCTAATATTTATGACCAGAAGATTAAGGCAAGTGTCGGTACTGCTTCCGAATTTTGGGAATTGGACGGACGGCTTCCTGAATATTTTCATATAAACATCTATTCGGCTACCTTATTATATGATAAGCTGCTTTCTCCATTGGCTCCCAATGCAAAGAAATATTATACTTATCGCATTGATACAGTGATGGGAGAAAAACACGATCTTCGTTATAAAATCCGTTTTATGCCGAAAAATAAAAGCTTTCAGCTCGTGGGAGGGTATATGGTGGTCAGTGATAATGTATGGAGTATCAGGGAGATGAGGTTCGCCGGACGCAATGAAATATTACGATTCAATAATTTGGTGCAAATGGGAAATGTGGGTGAGTCGGATGAGTTTCTTCCTGTACATTATGATGTAGATGCCTCTTTCCGTTTTTTGGGTAATTTGATAAATGGCAACTATACGGCAGTGCTTGATTATAAAAGCATACACCAGAGAAATCTCTCTCAGGCACGGGAGGGGAGAGAGAAAAAAAAATACGATTTATCAGATTCTTATACATTGCGCAGCGATACAAATGCTCTACTCCGTGATACTGCTTATTTTAATGAAATACGTCCTATTCCCTTGTCTTCTCATGAAGATACTTTATATCAGGATTTTTTTCTGCGGCGTGATACTCTTTTGGTGAAAAAAAAACCGAAGAACAAGAATCTGGAGTTTTGGGGGCAGGTTGGTGATGCGCTTATCAGCCGTTATACGGTGGATCTTGCAAAGATGGGAAGCGTGCGGTGTTCACCGTTGGTAAATCCGTTTTTGCTGAGTTATAGCGGAGGCGGTTTTTCATACCGGCAAGAGTTTAAGTATAATCGTTTGTTTAGGGGTGACCGTCTGCTGCGTGTTGTTCCCAGGATTGGCTATGATTTTAAAGAAAGGGAGTTCTATTGGCAGGTGGGTGTCGATTTTGATTATTGGCCCCGTAAGCGGGCAGCTCTGCATATTGATTTCGGTAACGGCAACCGTATTTATAGCAGTGATGTGCTGGATGACCTGAAAGCCATTCCTGACAGTCTTTTCGACTTCAATCAGATACATTTGGACTATTTCAAAGATTTGTACCTGAATGTTCGTCATAGCTGGGAGATTGTTAACGGTTTGACTGTGGAGGTCGGACTTTCTATGCACAGACGTACGGAAGTGGAACGTTCCAAGTTTGTTCCGAATTATCCAGTCATGCCACCAACGAAATCGACACTGACTTCTGATGGCGGATCTTTGTTCTTTCCTAATTTTGATCCTAATATCTTGAATAAGTTCCGTCATACATATAATAGTTTTGCACCTCGTGTCACCGTTTCATGGACTCCGGGGCAGTATTATTATATGAAAGGGAACCGTAAGGTGAACTTGCATTCTAAGTATCCCTCTATTTCTGTGGATTGGGAACGGGGCATAAGTGGAGTGTTTCATAGTAGTGGTTCGTATGAGCGAATAGAAGTGGATTTACAACATCAGATTCCTTTGGGATTGATGCGTGACCTTTACTGGCGTTTCGGCTGGGGGGCATTTACCAATCAAAAGGAACTTTATTTCGTGGATTTCGCTAACTTACGCCGTTCTAATCTGCCTATGGGATGGAATGATGACATCGGAGGAGTGTTTCAGTTACTCGATGGACGTTGGTATAATTCTTCCCGTAAATATTTGCGTGGACATCTCACTTATGAGGCTCCTTTCCTTTTGTTACGGCATTTGATGAAATATACTCAATATGTACTGAATGAACGTTTGTATCTGAATGCTTTGGCTGTTCCTCATTTGAAGCCTTACATTGAAGTTGGATATGGTATAGGTACACACGTCTTTGACTTTGGATTGTTTGCCAGTTTTGCCAATTGGAAATATCAGGAAATCGGTTGTAAGTTCACGTTCGAGCTGTTTAACAGATAAACTCTTTTTTACAAATGATATTTTTATTTCTATCTTTGCACTTCAAAATATTATAATAAATCATGGGTATAGTAATAGGAATAGATGTCGGTGGAAGCACTACAAAAATAGTTGGGATCAGTGGAGAAGAAATAAAATCTCCAATGTTTATCACTGCTACTGATCCGGTGACTTCCTTGTTTGGAGCATTCGGAAAGTATATATACGATAATGGCATTCAGCTCTCGGATATTGAACAGGTGATGCTGACCGGTGTGGGGAGCGCTTTTGTGAATTCACCTTTGTACGGTCTGCCTACTTGTAAAACAGATGAATTTCTTGCTAATGGATTGGGGGCTCAGTATGCCATGGATATAGACCGGATGATTGTGGTCAGTATGGGAACGGGAACTTCTTTCGTGAGGATTGACGGAGGCAAGATAGAGCATATCGGCGGTATGGGTATTGGCGGTGGAACTTTGCAGGGGCTTTCACGTTTATTGTTAAAGACTCATGATATTCATCAGATATCCGATTTGGCGGTAAAGGGAGATGTGACTCGTGTAAATTTGCAGATCGGTGATATTTGTAATACGGCGTTGCCCGATTTGCCGGTAAATGCCACTGCCTCTTTATTCGGTAAGGCAGACAGCAATGCTTTGCCGGAAGATATTGCTTGCGGCATTATATATACTGTACTTCAGACAATTGGAGGAGCTGCCGTGCTTGCGGCTTTGAATAGTCCTGTCAAAGATTTTGTGCTGATTGGAAATCTTACACTGCTTCCGCAATGCCGTGAAGTATTTACCAAAATGGAAAGCATTTACCATGTACATTTTCATATACCGCCTTATGCAGAATACAGGACAGCGATAGGTGCGGCTCTGGCATATGTCAATCGTGATGAAGGCTGAATTTCAGAAAGAAGGATGATAGAAAGATTGGCTGTTTTGTTTTGTACTTCAAGAAATTACTTTTATCTTTGCGCCCGATTTAATGTGAATCAATATAAAGTCTCACTTAATTAACGAGTTAAACAAATTATTATTAATGGAAAATTTAAAGAATGTGGCTCCTATTGAAGACTTCAACTGGGATGCTTATGAGAACGGTGAATCCGTAGCAAGCACAAGTCATGAAGACTTGGAAAAAGCGTATGACACTACGCTGAACAAAGTTAACGACCGCGAGGTAGTTGACGGAACCGTAATTGCAATGAACAAGCGTGAAGTAGTTGTGAACATCGGTTACAAATCAGACGGTATCATTCCGATGAGTGAGTTCCGTTACAATCCGGATCTGAAAGTAGGTGATACCGTAGAGGTATATATTGAAAATCAGGAAGACAAGAAAGGACAGTTGGTCCTGTCTCATCGCAAAGCTCGTGCCACCCGTTCTTGGGATCGCGTTAACGCAGCTTTGGAAAATGAAGAAATTATCAAGGGTTACATTAAGTGCCGCACTAAGGGTGGTATGATTGTTGACGTATTCGGTATCGAAGCATTCTTGCCGGGTTCTCAAATAGACGTTAAGCCTATCCGTGACTATGATGTATTCGTTGGCAAAACTATGGAATTCAAGGTTGTCAAGATCAATCAGGAATTCAAGAATGTTGTTGTATCCCATAAAGCTCTTATCGAAGCTGAATTGGAGCAGCAGAAAAAAGAAATCATCGGTAAACTCGAAAAAGGACAAGTCCTCGAAGGTACTGTTAAGAATATCACTTCCTATGGTGTATTTATCGACCTGGGCGGCGTAGACGGTTTGATTCACATCACAGACCTTTCTTGGGGACGTGTCAGCGATCCGAAAGAAGTGGTTGAACTCGATCAGAAACTCAACGTTGTTATCCTTGATTTTGACGACGAGAAGAAGCGTATCGCTCTGGGCTTGAAACAACTTACTCCGCATCCGTGGGATGCCCTCGATCCTAACTTGAAGGTAGGCGACCACGTGAAGGGTAAAGTAGTCGTTATGGCTGACTACGGTGCATTCATCGAAATCGCAGCAGGTGTTGAAGGCTTGATTCACGTATCAGAAATGTCCTGGAGCCAACATTTGCGCTCTGCACAAGACTTCATGAAGGTAGGTGACGAAGTTGAAGCAGTAGTTCTGACTTTGGACCGCGAAGAACGTAAGATGTCTCTTGGCATCAAGCAACTGAAGGCTGACCCCTGGGAAACTATCGAAGAGAAATATCCTCTTGGCTCTAAGCACACAGCTAAGGTGCGCAACTTCACTAACTTCGGTGTATTCGTAGAAATCGAAGAAGGTGTAGATGGCTTGATTCATATCTCCGACCTGTCTTGGACTAAGAAGGTGAAACATCCTTCAGAATTCACTCAGATAGGTGCAGACATCGACGTACAGGTATTGGAAATCGATAAGGAAAACCGTCGTTTGAGCCTCGGCCACAAGCAACTCGAAGAAAATCCCTGGGATGTATTCGAAACTGTATTCACAGTAGGTTCGGTACACGAAGGTACTATCATCGAAATGCTGGATAAGGGTGCTGTTGTAGCTCTGCCTTACGGTGTAGAAGGTTTTGCAACTCCGAAGCACTTGGTTAAGGAAGATGGTTCACAAGCTCAGTTGGACGAGAAACTCGAATTCAAAGTTATCGAGTTCAACAAGGACGCTAAGCGCATCATCCTTTCCCACAGCCGCATCTTCGAAGATGTAGCTAAGGCAGAGGAAAGAGCTGAGAAGAAGGCATCCAAGAAGTCTTCTCCGAAGAGAGAAGAAACTCCTTCCATTCAGAATCAGGCAGCTTCTACCACTTTGGGTGACATTGATGCTTTGGCTGCTTTGAAAGAACAGATGGAAGCCGGAAAGAAGTAATCCAAACTTCTATCTATAAATAAAAGGTGAAGGGCACTTGTGTAAACAGGTGTCCTTTTCTTTTCCCTTCTTGAACAGATTGGATTAAGAAGAAAAATACTACCTTTGCGCTGTCATGGAAAAATTTGACTTACACATACTCGGCTGCGGATCGGCATTGCCCACTACCCGTCATTTCCCTACTTCACAGATAGTGAACGTACGCGACAAATTGTTTATGATAGATTGCGGTGAGGGGGCACAGTTGCAATTTCGCAAAACACACCTCAAGTTCTCACGGCTGACTCACATTTTTATTTCTCATTTGCATGGTGACCATTGCTTCGGGTTGCCGGGACTGATTTCCACGCTCAATCTTTTGGGACGTACGGCAGAATTGCATATTCATTCGCCGAAGGGGCTGGAAGCATTATTTGTTCCAATGTTGGCTTTCTTCAATCGTCAGATGACATATAAGGTGCTTTTCCATGAGTTTGATACAAGAGAACCTGCCATGATTTATGAAGACCGTTCGCTGACGGTGACTACCATCCCTTTACGTCATCGTATGCCGTGCTGTGGTTTCCTGTTTGAAGAAAAGAGGCGCTCTAATCATATATTGCGTGAGATGGTGGATTTTTATCAAGTGCCGGTATATGAGCTGAACCGCATAAAGAATGGGGCCGACTACGTGACGCCTGGAGGAGAAACAATTCCTAATAATCGTTTGACAATCCCTTCGGAGCAGCCTCGCAGCTATGCCTATTGCTCGGACACCATTTACTTGCCCTCTATTGCAGATCAGATAAGAGGTGTCGATTTACTGTTCCACGAAGCTACTTTTGCCAATGAAGACGCATCCCGCGCCAAGGAAACCTTTCATACCACGGCTGCCCAAGCAGCGCAGATAGCTCGTGATGCCGGAGTGAAGAAGTTGTTGATAGGGCATTTCTCTGCCCGCTACGATGATGAAAGTGCACTGCTGCAAGAAGCTTCTTCCATCTTTGCAGATACGCAACTTGCCAAAGAAACGCTTTGTGTGACGATATAAATTAAACTTTCAGTATCTTTGTCAGTCTAATAAACAAATGCGTATAGAAAATATATGAACCCTTCCTATAATGAACGTGAAGTATTGGCCCTTTTGCAGGACGAAAGTACACAAAAGCGGGGATTTGAGATGATTGTCGCCCGGTATAGCGAACAGCTTTATTGGCAAATCCGCCGTATGGTACTTTCTCATGAAGACGCTGATGATTTACTTCAGAATACTTTCATTAAGGCATGGATGAATATTGATTATTTCCGGGCGGAAGCTAAACTTTCTACGTGGCTCTATCGTATTGCCCTGAATGAATGCCTTACTTTCCTAAACAAGCAGCGAGCTGCGGCTACGGTGTCATTGGATGATCCTGAAGCCGACGTGATTCAGAAATTGGAAAGCGATCCTTATTTTTCGGGAGACAAGGCTCAGATGACTTTGCAGAAAGCTCTGCTTTCTTTGCCGGAGAAACAGCGGATGGTATTCAACCTGAAATACTATCAGGAGATGAAGTATGAGGAGATGTCGGATATTTTTGGAACCTCTGTGGGGGCTTTGAAAGCTTCCTATCACCATGCTGTGAAAAAAATCGAGAAGTTTTTGGGTGAGGAGTATTAAACCTTTGCAATGAAACAGTGTCTAACCAAACAGAAAGGAGAACGCTTATGAAAGATGAGGATAACATACTGAAAAAGGTAGGAACGGAGAACCCTTTCCGGATTCCTGACGGTTATTTTGAAGGACTTGCTTCGGAGGTGATGAACCGTCTTCCTGAGAAAGAAAAACCTACCGTCCTGAAGAAAGAATCTGCAATGTGGGCCAAAGTAAGGCCGTGGCTGTATATGACTGCCATGTTTATCGGTGCGGCGTTGATTATCCGCATGGCCTCTTCGAACCGTACTCCGGCTGTGAATCGTGTGGCCAATGATGATACGGATATGGAAGTGGAATATATCAATACGGCCCTGGATAATTCGATGATGGATGACTATTCTCTATACGTTTATCTTGCAGATGTTGACGGAGAGTAAGATAAGAACTAAACTGAAAGAAAAGAACAATGAAAAAGCTGATCGTTTTATTTATTATGGTATGCGGTGTCATGCCCTTGCTTTGGGCTTCCGACGGATGTGACCAGCGTCTGACGCAGGATGAATTTCGCGCTAAGCAGAAAGCCTATATCACTGAGAAGGCAGGTTTGACGAAAGAGGAGGCCGCTAAATTTTTCCCGCTTTATTTTGAGTTGCAGGATCGGAAGAAACAACTGAATGATGAGGCATGGGGGCTGATTCGTAAAGGAAAGAATGAGAGCACTACCGAAGCTCAGTATGAGGAGATAATGGAAGGCGTCTATGATGCCCGCATGGCTTCCGACCGTCTGGACAAGACTTATTTTGATAAATTCAAGAAGATGCTTTCCTTCAAGAAGATTTATCTGATACAGAAGGCAGAAATGAAGTTTCATCGTGAATTACTGAGAAATATGCAACCGAGGGGAAAAGGAGGACCGGAAAGGAAACAATCGGTTGAAAAATAAAAACAGATGGTCTGTTTGCACAAAACAGATCGCTTGTTGAGGTTGCACGGACCATCTGTTTGGATGGTCTATTTTTTTTGCTCCAGCGCTTTGGCCTCATTCCATAGCTTGTCCATTTCTTCCAAAGTCATGTCGTGCAGGTTCTTTCCTTCCTTGATACTGTGTGCCTCCACATAGTTGAAGCGGCGGATAAACTTCTGGTTGGTGCATTCCAGTGCATTGTCTGGGTTGATTTTATAGAGGCGTGCGGCATTGATGAGGCTGAACATTACGTCACCGAATTCGGCTTCCGCTTTTTCCTTGTCCATATTGGCCACTTCGGTCTGAAACTCCTGAATTTCTTCTTTCACTTTATCCCACACTTGCTCGCGCTCTTCCCAGTCGAAGCCTACATTGCGTGCTTTGTCTTGAATGCGATAAGCCTTGATGAGTGAGGGCAGGGCGGCAGGTACACCACTTAGCACAGTCTTGTTGCCATCCTTCTCCTTTAGCTTCAGTTGCTCCCAATTTTCGGACACCTGTCCGGCGGTTTCTGCCTTCACGTCTCCGAACACGTGCGGATGACGGTAAATCAGTTTTTCGCAGAGGTGGTCGCACACATCCTTGATGTCGAAGTCTTCCGTCTCGCTGCCTATCTTTGCATAGAAAGCTACATGTAACAATACATCGCCCAATTCTTTGCAGATATCGTTCTTGTCATCACGCATCAGGGCGTCACACAGTTCGTATGTTTCTTCAATGGTGTTTGGGCGCAGGCTCTCGTTGGTCTGTTTTCTGTCCCACGGACATTTTACTCGCAGTTCGTCGAGTATGTCGAGGAAGCGTCCGAAGGCTTCCATTTGTTCTTTTCTTGAATGCATGGTCTATTGAATTTGTCTGCAAAAATAGGATAATTGCACTACGGAAGTGCAGAAAAATGGAAAATTCTGCACTTCCGTAGTGCAATTACTGTGAAGAGGAGATGGAATAAAGCTTCATGCGGAAAGAAGTAAGAGCTAAATGCATTACCTTTGCATCTGCATAAATAACTTTATCCATAAGGAAAATAGAAAGATGAAGAACGAAGTATTGTACGTGTTGCTTGACGAATATGCCGCACACGAAGCTGTTTATCTGTCACAGGCCATCAGCTCGGATGAGGTGGCAATGAAGCAGCATCCCAAGTACATTAATAAGGTAGTGGCTGCTACCATGCGGCCTGTCCGGTCTATCGGAGGATTCCGGACTTTGCCCGATTATTCGCTGGAGACCATGCCCGAAGACTATGCGGCATTGGTGCTGATTGGAGGCTACGGCTGGAAGACAGAAGTTGCCGAGGCGGTGGTTCCCATTGTGCAGAAAGCAATGGCCAAAGGAATTATAGTCGGTGCAATTTGCAATGGTGCGTCATTTATGGCTCAGCATGGTTTCCTCAACCATATAAAGCACACGGGCAATGGAGTGGAACAACTAAAACTGTGGGGTGGAGGAAACTATACCAATGAGGCCGGTTACGTCAACAAACAGGCTGTGAGCGACGGGCGTATAGTGACAGCCAACGGTTCCGCCACATTGGAATTTGCACGCGAACTTTTAATTCTGTTGGAGAACGATACGGAAGAACGCATTGAAATGTATTATCAGTTCAATAAGCAAGGATTTGTACAACTGTTCTCGTAAGAAATCAGCAGCCCCACCACTTCCGAGTAATTCTTGCGTCCGCTTTCTATCCGGTTGCCTTTCAGATAGAGGTCGTATATCCGGTCCTGAATATCTCCGATAAGAGGATTGTATTTTGACATCCAGTATTCGCTGTTCTTTCTTGCCAATTCGATGATTTCCGGTCGGATGCGGTCGAGTAGTGCTGTATATTCTTTCTCGTCCATCAGTCGGCGGGCATTGCCGAGTACATGCGATAAGACAGAAAAGTAGCCGCTGAAGCGGATGCCGCGTGACTGCGAACGGGTGCAGACCTGATAAGCATAGAAATTGGCTTCAGCCTCGCTGGTGATGCCCAGCAGATGGGCAAGCTCGTGGGCATAAGTCGCCGGATATTGTGTGGGGAGCAAGTCACCGTTCAGCGTAAACTCGCAGAAGAAGGGCCCCATACTGCCTGTGACCCCCACCATAGAGATGAGTGGCGTGAAAAGCATGGTCTTTACACGGGGAGAGGGATGAAAGGGACGATGTACACCCAATGAAGAACTGATTTGGTTGTAGCCCCGTATGCTCTCTCGGCAAACCAATGCCTCGTTGATGGACGTGACATTGGCATAAGAGGCATTCAGCTTCTTGACATAGTTGTCTGCAAATCGTTGAAAACTTTCAGGCGTATAGGCAGAGTAGGGAATGCCGGTTCTTTCGTAAAAGTTCTTTTGCGAATAGTTCAGCCCCCATGCTGCATAGAACCATACATACACCCACGCCAGATATTTGGCGTTATTCAGCAAGATGCGCTTCCACTTCCTTTTCAAGCAAAGACGGGCATAGATGGGGTAAAGCAGTATGCCGGCAATGCTCAGTGCAATGAACAAGTCGCCGACGGCAAAAGGGATGAGGCGCGAGAAAGACGAAAGAATTTGCGCGATGAACGGATACGCATGCTGTGCATAGCTGTCTCCCCAGCCGGGTACTGTCTGCACCAACCACACAAGCAGCAAAAAAAATATCAGAAGCGGCAAACCGCCTTTGAACCTTCTTCCAATTATCCTAATATCCGGTTTCATCATAAGCTCTATACCTTTGTTTTGTCTTTTCCCTCCTGTGGTAAACACTTTCCCTTTTGTGGTAAATACTTTTCCGCCCCTTTCTAAATAGCTTTTCCTCCTATGGTAAATTTCGTTACCCTCAGAGGTAAATCTCGTTACCTCCCGGAGAAACTATGCTTTCTTCTTGTGGAAAATGCTTTTGTAGAGCAAAGGTATATAATTCTTTTCATTGCTTTTGCCGTAAAAAGCTATTAATTTATTAATTTTGCGCCCATTATAACAAAATTATAGACTTTTAGAAACATGGAATTAGCAAGTAAGTACAATCCCGCTGACGTGGAGGGAAAGTGGTATCAGTATTGGTTGGACCACAAATTATTCAGTTCGAAACCCGATGGTCGTGAACCCTACACCGTCGTCATTCCGCCTCCCAACGTCACAGGTGTGCTTCACATGGGACACATGCTTAATAATACCATTCAGGATATCTTGGTGCGCCGCGCCCGTATGGAGGGTAAGAATGCCTGCTGGGTTCCGGGCACGGACCACGCCTCTATTGCCACAGAGGCCAAGGTGGTGAATAAGCTTGCCGCGCAGGGCATCAAGAAGACCGACCTCACACGCGACGAATTCTTGAAGCATGCCTGGGAGTGGACGGACGAGCACGGCGGTATCATCCTAAAGCAGCTCCGCAAGCTGGGTGCATCCTGCGACTGGGATCGTACTGCCTTTACCATGGACGAGAAACGCAGCGAAAGCGTGCTCAAAGTATTTGTGGATCTTTACAACAAGGGCTTGATTTATCGTGGCGTGCGTATGGTGAACTGGGATCCGAAAGCACTCACCGCCCTCAGCGACGAAGAAGTCATCTACAAGGAAGAACACAGTAAGCTGTACTACCTGAGATATTACGTTGCCGATGATGACATGTCCGGCGAGACGGGAGCCGAAGGCGAAGTTGTTCACCGCGATGCTTCCGGCAAGCGTTATGCTGTAGTGGCTACTACACGTCCCGAAACAATCATGGGTGACACGGCGATGTGTATCAATCCTGCCGACCCGAAGAACCAGTGGTTGAAGGGCAAGAAAGTGATTGTTCCATTGGTGAACCGCATTATTCCCGTTATTCAGGACGATTATGTAGATGTGGAATTCGGTACGGGCTGTCTGAAGGTGACTCCTGCACACGACGTCAATGACTATATGCTGGGCGAGAAATACAACCTGCCCACTATCGACATTTTCAATGACAACGGTACACTGAGCGAAGCTGCCGGACTCTATGTCGGCATGGATCGTTTCGATGTGCGCGAGCAGATAGAGAAGGACTTGCAGGACGCCGGATTGCTGGAGAAAGTGGAAGCCTATACCAACAAAGTGGGCTTCTCCGAGCGTACCAGCGTAGCAATCGAGCCGAAGCTCTCTATGCAATGGTTCCTCAAGATGCAGCACTTTGCCGATATGGCCCTGCCTCCGGTAATGAACGATGAGTTGAAATTCTATCCTGCCAAATATAAGAACACGTATAAGAACTGGTTGGAGAACATCAAAGACTGGTGCATCAGCCGCCAGTTGTGGTGGGGACACCGTATTCCTGCTTACTTCCTGCCGGAAGGCGGATATGTGGTAGCCGCCACTCCCGAAGAGGCTTTGAAGCTGGCTCGGGAAAAGACCGGAAATCCTGCCCTTAAACCGGAGGATTTGCGTCAGGACGAGGACTGCCTCGACACTTGGTTCTCTTCTTGGTTGTGGCCCATCTCTTTGTTCGACGGCATCCTGAATCCGGGCAACGAAGAAATCAACTATTATTATCCCACCAGCGACCTCGTGACGGGGCCGGACATCATCTTCTTCTGGGTGGCGCGCATGATTATGGCGGGGTATGAGTATGAAGGCAAGATGCCGTTCAAGAACGTTTACTTCACGGGTATCGTTCGTGACAAGCTGGGACGCAAGATGTCCAAGTCACTCGGCAACTCGCCCGACCCGCTGGATTTGATAGCCACCTACGGCGCCGACGGTGTACGTATGGGTATGATGCTTTCGGCTCCTGCCGGCAATGACATCCTCTTTGACGATGCGCTTTGCGAACAGGGACGTAACTTCAACAACAAGATATGGAACGCTTTCCGTCTTATTAAGGGTTGGGAAGTAAGTTCCGAGGTGGCTATGCCGGAAGCTGCCGAACTGGCAATGCGTTGGTTCGACTCCAAACAGAACGTCGTAGCTGCCGAAGTGGCGGACTTGTTCGGCAAGTATCGTTTGAGCGAGGCGTTAATGGCCGTGTACAAACTCTTCTGGGATGAGTTCTCTTCCTGGTATCTGGAAATGATTAAGCCTGCTTACGGTCAGCCTATCAACAAGAAGGTGTATGACACGACTATCGGTTTCTTCGATAATCTGTTGCACCTGTTGCATCCGTTCATGCCGTTCATCACCGAAGAATTGTGGCAGCACATTGTTGACCGTAAAGACGGAGAGAGCCTTATGGTAAGTCCTATTTCCATGTCGACGGAAGTGGATGAAGCCTTTGTACAGCAGTTTGAAGTGGTGAAGGAAGTTATCAGTAACGTACGCTCCATTCGTTTGCAGAAGAACATTGCCCAGAAAGAGGCATTGGAACTGCAGGTTGTCGGTGAGAATCCGGTAGCGGCTTTCGACGCTGTCATTATGAAGATGTGTAACCTTTCTGCCGTAACCGCAGTTGAGGCTAAGGCTGACGGTGCTGCCGCCTTTATGGTAGGTACAACGGAATATGCCGTGCCTCTGGGCAACATGATTGATGTGGAAGTCGAAATAGCCCGTATGGAGGCCGAGCTGAAACATAAGGAAGGCTTCTTGCAAGGAGTTCTGAAGAAACTGGGTAACGAGAAGTTTGTGAACAACGCTCCTGCCAATGTGCTCGAAATGGAACGTAAGAAGCAGGCGGACGCAGAAAGTATCATCAACTCACTGAAAGAAAGCATTGCTGCGCTGAGGAAGGCGTAAATAGCAGTATGATATGAAAAGAAAGCTCCGGAACATTTGTTCCGGAGCTTTCTTCGCTTAAATCCTTTTTTCAGGATTTTATTTCTCCAGCAAATCTTTCAGGAAAGTATCCAATTCTTCATTCAGTCCTTGCAGCAGTTCGTCATTCAAGAATAAAGTGTCATCATCTATCAACAGAAGTTCGGCAAGTGTTTCTTTTTCATCATCTACCAATACAAATGAGAATGGCTTCAGGATAGTAAGCTTCTCGAAATCTCCTGCATTCTTCATGCTGCAAAGCAAAGTAGAGAAGATTCGCTCTATATCTTCATAAAAGTCTTCGCCTTCATATGTAGTCCATTCCTCAATTGTTACGTTTGCCAGCTCCTCATCTTCATCGTCGAAGATGGACAATTCACCGGAATTCTGGTTAGGTTGCAAATGAATGTCCGTTACGATAGTTTGTTCACAACCACAGGTATATTTGCTGATTGCTTTCTTAATGGTTCTCTCAAGGAGGGATAATGACGATTGACTGAGCTTCATAATGTCTTTTTTTCTTAATAGTTGTTCAAAGGTAGGGAAAATAATTAATAACGAAACATTAATAGTGAAAAAAATGGAGAACGTCGTTTATTTAGTCCTCCTTGAATCGGTTCATTTGGGCATTCAAGCGCATTAAGCCCTCTTTTCTTTCTTGTAATTCGTTTACAAATAGGGTTGTGAAAAGATAATTGGGAACAGATTCAAGAGTGATTCCCTTGCTTTGCTTTTCGTCAATTTTGTCTATTTCGTGGGCGATGGCTTGTGCTTTGAGTGCCCACTCCGTGGCTGTATTTATACTGTCCTGCATTTCATAGCCCAAAGCTATGTTATAGGCAGCGTACATTGTCTGTTTCTTTTTCTTTGTCCCAATATCCTTTTTCCACAGTTTGATGGCTTCGGCCCAATTTCCTTCTTTGACATATACGGCAGCATCACGCATGTTTATGGAGCCTCCCCTGAAAAAGTAACGGTTGGCTGTTTTCCAGTGAGGAAGGAGATACTTTACAGGTACAGTTCCAGCAAATTCGGAGGCTTGCTTTATCATATTGCTTTCGCTGATAAGGCGGGCACGTACGGATGCTTCTCCACTTTCCACTTCTTCCCAAAAGATACTGTCATTACAGTTTATAGTGACCATAGCTCCCTTACGATTGGGTAAATATACTTTTACAGTGGGATATACCTTTACATCTACTGTTCCATGGAAAGCTCCCCAATCTGGTATATAACTGATTTTACGGGTAGCACGCATCTGTATATTTTCCAGTGCTATAAGGAAGTCTGCACCCAGATTTCGGATAAGTTCATCTACTTCTTCTTGGTTCAGTGTGCTTTCTCGTGGAATAATGTCTTTACTGCGGAGAGCTGAATCACAAATCACTACTTCATCAAAGTAATTTTCCTTAGCTAAGGATTCTGCCAGAGCCTCGGTTGTTACTTTTGCGTTTCCGTTGTAATAATTGGTGAGTCGGGCTATCTCATTTTCACTCTTTTTCTTTTCTTGTTGGCTGATAATAATCTTGTTGTCGGGAGTTTCCGGCATATTATTGACGACAGCTACCCGTTTCAGGGCAGACGGAAAACTGACCTCTGCCGGAAGCATGTAGTCTATAGACAGTTGCTCTACGCTTTGGCAACTACCCAAAAGCAGCATGCTTGTCAAAAACAGACAATAGTGATGTTTGCCCATAGTTTCTTACTTTAAAAAAATGTGATAAAGTGATAAGTGTTGCCACTCTGTCACTTTATCACTTTATTATATCATTGCTTTATCTATGCATTTTTCCCGTGGCAATTCTTATACTTTTTGCCACTTCCGCAAGGACAAGGATCGTTGCGCCCTACTGTCTTTTCTGCACGGATCGGTTCACGTTTGGGCTGTTCTCTGGTATCTTGTGCAGCGGCAGCCTGTTGGTTCGGATCGTTCAGATCGGTTTTTTGTTCATGATACTTGCTCATGTCCTGACGCTGTTCGGGGGCAGCCTGACGAACTTCTACCTGACGGGGAGCCTGAGGCGCTTCAGCCGGAGCCTCTTGTACCGGGATTTGTCCGCGCATCAGGATAGAGATGGTCTGGTTGTTGATTTTGTCAACCATCGCATCGAAAAGGTTCACGGATTCCAGTTTGTAAATCAGCAACGGATCTTTCTGTTCGTAGCTTGCATTCTGTACGGAATGTTTCAGATCATCCAGTTCACGCAGGTTCTCTTTCCATGCCTCGTCGATGACGTGCAGCAGGATAGACTTCTCAAACGATTTGACAACTTCCTTGCATTGGCTTTCGTAAGCAGCTTTCAGGCTGCAAGAAATATTGTACATACGTTTACCGTCCGTGATGGGAATAAGGATATTCTCATACATGTGGCCTTGAGTTTCATACACTTGCTTGATTACCGGATAGGCAACCTGTGCCATGCGCTCTGTCTTGCGTTTGAAGAGTTCCATAGCGGCATCAAATGTTTTTTCAGCAAGGTTCTCTTTCTTTTCGTTCCTGAATTCTTCTTCGGTAAAAGGAGCTTCCATTGCAATGTTTTGCAACAGATCCATCTTGCAGTTTTCATAATCGGGAGCCTCAATGGCGGCAGCACAACGATCCCAAATCATATTTACAATATCCATGCCGATGCGTTCACCCATCAGGGCGTGACGACGTTTGGTATAGACTACTGTACGCTGTTTGTTCATTACATCATCGTATTCCAGCAGACGTTTACGGATACCAAAGTTATTTTCCTCCACTTTCTTTTGGGCACGTTCGATGGACTTGGAAATCATGTTGGCTTCAATCATTTCTCCTTCCTTAAATCCGAGCTTATCCATTACACTGGCAATTCGGTCAGAAGCAAACAGACGCATCAGATTGTCTTCCAGCGATACGAAAAATACAGAAGATCCGGGATCTCCTTGACGTCCGGCACGACCACGCAACTGGCGGTCCACACGACGGCTTTCATGGCGTTCTGTACCGATGATGGCAAGACCGCCGGCAGCTTTCACTTCCGGACTCAGTTTGATGTCGGTTCCACGACCTGCCATGTTGGTGGCAATGGTTACGGCGCAACTCAGACCGGCCTTGGCTACAATATCCGCCTCTTTCTGGTGTAATTTGGCATTCAGTACACTATGCTCTATTTTGCGCATAGTCAGCATCTTGCTCAGCATTTCGGAGATCTCTACGGAAGTAGTACCTACCAGGACGGGACGTCCGGCTTCTACCATCTTTTCTATTTCTTCGATAACGGCCTTATACTTTTCGCGCTTGGTCTTATAAACGCGGTCATTCATGTCATTACGGGCTATCGGACGGTTAGTCGGAATTACCACGACATCCAGTTTGTAGATGTCCCATAGTTCGCCGGCTTCCGTTTCGGCAGTACCGGTCATACCGGACAGCTTGTGATACATACGGAAGTAGTTCTGCAATGTGATAGTTGCAAAAGTTTGTGTGGCGGCTTCTACTTTTACACCTTCTTTGGCCTCGATAGCCTGATGCAGACCATCGGAGTAGCGGCGGCCTTCCATGATACGTCCGGTTTGCTCATCCACAATTTTCACCTGCCCATCGATGACTACATATTCGTCATCTTTCTCAAACATAGTGTAAGCTTTCAGCAACTGGTTAATGGTGTGTACGCGTTCGCTCTTGATAGCATAGTTGGTCATCAGTGCATCTTTCTTTTCGAGGCGCTGTTCATCTGTCAGGTCTTTTTCATTTTCCAGCTCAGAAAGTTGGGCAGTGATATCAGGTAATACGAAGAATGTAGGATCTTCCGCGTTGCCGCTTATCAGATCCACACCTTTGTCCGTCAAGTCCACACTGTTCAGTTTTTCGTCGATGACGAAGAACAGAGGGTCTGTCACTTCGTGCATACGCTTGTTGTTCTGCTCCATGTAGATTTCCTCAGTCTTCAGCATGCCGGCTTTGATGCCTTGCTCACTGAGGAACTTGATTAACGCTTTGTTTTTTGGCAAGCATTTGTGGCTGCGGTACAAGGCAAGGAAGCCTTCTTCCACCTCTTTTTTGTCGTTTGAAACAATCAGGCGTTTGGCGTCAGCAAGGTATTGGGTAGCCAGCTTTTTTTGGGCTTCTACCAGACGTTCAACCTGGGGGCGAAGTTGCTCAAAGAGTTGGTCGTCGCCTTTGGGAACAGGTCCGGAAATAATCAGCGGAGTACGTGCATCGTCAATCAATACAGAGTCCACCTCATCGACAATGGCATAGTTGTGCTGGCGTTGTACCAAGTCTTTCGGACTGATAGCCATGTTGTCGCGAAGGTAATCGAAGCCGAATTCATTGTTTGTACCGAAAGTGATGTCGGCCATATAAGCTTTGCGGCGGGCATCGGAGTTAGGTTGATGCTTGTCGATGCAATCCACGCTCAGCCCGTGGAACATATAGAGAGGCCCCATCCATTCGGAGTCACGTTTTGCCAGGTAGTCGTTCACTGTCACCACGTGTACACCGTTTCCGGTGAGGGCATTCAGGAATACCGGCAGGGTAGCTACCAGTGTCTTTCCTTCACCTGTCGCCATTTCTGCGATTTTACCTTTATGCAATACCACGCCACCGAATAACTGTACATCGTAATGTATCATGTTCCATACCGTGTCGTTGCCTCCGGCAACCCAGTGGTTCCGGTAGATAGCCTTGTCGTCCTCGATGCGTACGAAATCTTTGGTTGCGGCAAGCTGGCGGTCAAATTCTGTGGCGGTAACAGTCACTTCTTCATTCTCGGCAAAGCGTTTGGCTGTTTCTTTTACGATAGAGAAAGCTACGGGGAGTACCTCGTCCAATGCTTTTTCGTAAATCTCCAGAATATCTTTTTCTATTTTGTCAATCTGGTTAAAGATATCTTCACGCTGTTCCAGTTCGGTGTTTTCGACACTTGCTTTCAGTTCCTCTACTTTGGCTCGCTGTTCGGTGGCCGAATCGCGGATATAAGCTTTCAGTTCTTCTGTCTTGGCGCGTAGAGCGTCATTATCAAGTTTGGCCACTTCCGGAAAAGCGGCTTTGATTTTTTCCACCCACGGCTGTATCTCTTTCATGTCGCGTGTGGATTTATTGCCGAAAATCGAGCTTAAAAATTCATTGAATCCCATTATATATTAGTTTTTATTATTATTTACTGATTTGATTTTGTGCGCAAATTTACTGATTTTGCAGCAGATAACACAATTAACAATGATTATTTTACAGATCCGGTTATGAATCTTCAGGCATGTATTACGTGGATGAGCACAGTTTGAGGTTTTGATCTATGTATGGCAACCGCGTAATTTGTACCTGCAAAAGAGAAACTTCTTCTTAGAATTTAAGAGGGGAGGCTGTGCTGGCATTTGGGGCACGGATGCGCATCACACTTGCCAGAGTGGGAGCAATGCAACTGACGCTGACAGGTATGCGGATGGTTTCTGCCTTTATGCCGCCGCCTATCAGGATGAGAGGGGCGGGAATATCAGCAGTTCGTATTATTCGGTTGTCATTGCTGTTTTCCTGCATGATGGTCCATCCCGG
The DNA here is from genome assembly GCF_000186225.1 of Bacteroides helcogenes P 36-108. NCBI lineage: Bacteria > Pseudomonadati > Bacteroidota > Bacteroidia > Bacteroidales > Bacteroidaceae > Bacteroides > Bacteroides helcogenes. Next base: position 1,933,838 of record NC_014933.1, read on the forward strand.
CAACACTTCAATCAGCAAGTCACCGGAACGTTTGCGGTGGAAGCCGTTACGTATGCGTTCTGTTTGAGGTGACCAAGGACCCAAAAGCAAGCGTTGTGCGGAATATACTTCATTCACGCCACTGAATTGTACGAGGAATCCTGCGGCTTTCTCTTGTATCTCGGCGAGATTCAGTTGCTTGTTTTCAATGAGTTTATGATTGAGGTAAATCTGTTGGTTATAATAAGCCTCCACATACTGCCCTTCGCCATAAGTCGCCATGAGATACATATTCAGCAAGGTGGAGCAACGGTTCATGTGGAATTCTCCTCCGGGCACGCGGTAAACATTCGGGTCGGCAGCTTCCGGGTCGGTATAGCCGGTGGAAGTGACGCAGAAGAGTACGTTGTGCAGACCTATCTTACGGTCTATGAGGTCCAGTAAGGAGGAAATACTGCGATCCAGCCGCACATAGGTATCTTGCATTTCCATAGCGCATTCTTGTGTGCTGTGGTGGTTGTAATTTCCGGCATAATAGGTCAGTGACAGCAAGTCGGGCGTTTCATCCTGGCCTATGGTGCTCTTGTTTATCAGTTCTTCAGTGAGCAGATTGACCTCTTCATTGATGAAGGGACTTGTAATCAGACGCCGGTATTTATTATTCCGTTCGCTGTCCAACTTATATTTAAAGGGCTCCGTTCTCCATTCTGGTAGGAATGTATAGCTGGTGATGGGGTGTGTCGGAACCCACACCATGTCTTTGATGCGGTAGTCGGGCGATTTCCTGTCGTTATATTGATTCAGCCACCAAGGAAACTCATTGTAGTAAGTGGTACTACACCACTTACCTGTTTTCTCATTGAGCCAGAAAGCTCCGTTGCCGGCATGTCCTGCGCTTAGGATAGCAGCGTCACGAAAAGGGGCGATGGCATAAACCAAGCCCTTGTTGCGCGTGGCTATTTTCAGTTCATCGGCCAGGGTAGAGGTCAGCAGTTGTGAAGGGGCGCTGCTTTCGTCGGTATAGTTGCCCATAAAACCGGAATCGTCCACGCAGTTCACCGGGCGCAGTGTGTTGGCATCCAGCCAATTTTCGGCAATGATTCCGTTGATGGAAGGCGTACTTCCTGTGTAGATGGCTGCAATGGCGGAAGCGCGGTCTATTCCGCAGAATGGAAATTCTATCTGGCGGAATACTCTGCCTTCATGCATCAGCCGTTTGAATCCTTTTTCTCCGTAAAGAGACGAGAATGCTTCCATATAGTCTGTGCGCAGTTGGTCGATGGTGAGCATTACCATCAACTTGGGCAGTACCGGCTGTGGCTGAGCATGCAGACCGATAAATGTCAATGCAAGTATGGAAGTTACCAGTCCTTTTTTCATTCTTTTTGTTTGTATGTGAGAACAAGGTTGCTTGTAGAACGTATCAGCAAACACAGTGCCAAAGGTAGCACGGCTATCGGGAATTTCTGTGGAATTATCGCCCAAAAACTTATAAAAAGAGTTAAAGTTACAAGATTGCCCAGCATGTAGCGGCTTAATTTTCTTTTTCGCACTCTGTTCAGCATGCAAGGAAGGCAGAAGATGTGTAGTGGATGGAATACGAACAGCAGGTAGTTGGGGCTCACTGCCGGATGCTCTGAGAAGAAAGTTAGAAAAGCCAATATGCATCCTGCTGCTCCGGCGGTGGCAAATAATATAGCATCAATTCCCCACAGTGTTTTTCCTCGACTAATCCCATAATAAGTAGCGATGATGACAAGTAGCAATAATAAGAGGGCTGATTGCACTGGTGTGATTCCTCCGGTCTGGAAGTCTGCGGCGGTTTTTCCTGTTACCACGATTTTCTCTTCAGAGGTGACCAATGGGCGGGCTTTTCCTTCCTTGTCAATGATATGGGCGGCATTAAAATACTCCTGCACATTGAAGGGAACGAACATCATTTCTCTCCGGCTGATGGGCCTGTCTGCTTTGCTTCCCATGCACAGGTCCATGCCTAAACGTGACCATAAGTGACCTTCGCTATATTTGTGTAATAAGTCTCGGTAGGTGATTCCCGTACTACTATCAGTCATGTTGTCAGCGTATTGCAGTGTGCCATCAATAGCTCTCTCTATTTGGTCGCGCGGACGGGTGGCGCAATTGTCGTAAAAAAAGTTGTAACGATACACCCGGTTCTCAGGTTGATAGTTGTCCTCCAACTGACTTATAAGTCTCTCTTTCTCATCTTGTGTGAGATTCAACGTCTGTTGCCAGACGTCACGTCCCAAAGCATAATATTCGGAAGCAAAGTGCTTATAGTTTGTGGCTCCCAATTGATAGTCGGTGCTTCCCAGGGCAAAGCGAAAGATGAAGTAGGGTGCGTTGAAATCGAATATCCCGTAATTGAAAACGGCGTCAATGCCATGTGTGAAGTTTTCGTAGCGTATTGCAGTATGTCCGAAAAGATAATAGATTTCACCGCCCGGGGCACATGTCAACAGACTGATGCGTATGGAATCGGGGATATCCTTCTGCGGTGCTTGCGTTTGGGCGATAGTTGCGCAAGGGCTGAAGAATAAAATAATGTTGCATAAGATAACAAACCAGTTCTGTTTCATGGCTGCAAACTTACAAAAAAACTAATTATGTTACAAAGAAGACAGGATAATAATGAAATTCCTAATTGAAGGGGCATTGTTTAGTATCAACTGTATGTTATCTCCATGGCTCCTCCGTAGTTTCACCGTAATTTCTCCGCATTTATGGTACTTTGCACAGTGAAACTACGGAGGAGCCATGGAGATAATAGGTCTGAGATAGGGTGAAGAGGTGTTTCTTTTTTTGAGGAGCATTGAAGCCCCTGGGGAGTGACGGAAGGTAATTTCTTTAAAAAAGAACTTTGTGAATGAAATAAAGTCGTACCTTTGCGCCGTTAAAATGGAAAAGTGCGAAGCAGTGAATCTCGTTGTTGATATAGGAAATACGGTTGCTAAGATAGCGGTATTCGATGGGCAGAATATGGTAGAGGTGGTATATGATTCCAACCAAACCTTAGAGCATCTGGATGAAATGTGCCGTAAATACATGCTTGAAAAGGCTGTTTTTACTACGGTTGTCACTTTGAGCCAACAAGTTCTGGCAAGGATAGGCCAGTTGTCCATCCCGGTGTTGTGGCTGGATGAAAATACGCCGCTCCCGGTGAAAAATCTCTACGAAACACCTCAAACATTGGGATATGACCGTATGGCAGCGGTGATTGGAGCTTATGAGCAGTCTCCGGGCAGGGATATATTGGTAATTGATGCCGGTACTTGCATTACTTACGAATTTATTGATGCGGCCGGCCGTTATCACGGTGGAAACATCTCTCCCGGCATGAGGATGCGGTTTGAGGCTCTTCATCGGTTCACCGGGAAGTTGCCGCTGGTTTCTTTTGAAGGACGGAAATTGTTTATGGGGAAAGATACCGATACGGCAATTCGTGCCGGAGTGTTGAAGGGCATTGAATATGAAATGGCAGGCTACATTATGGCTATGAAACATAAATATCCTGAACTTTTGGTTTTTTTAACGGGCGGGGATGATTTTTCTTTTGATACAAACTTAAAAAGTATCATCTTTGCAGACAGATTTTTAGTGTTGAAAGGATTAAATAGAATTTTAAACTATAATAATGATAGGATATAGACAAACACTTTTGGTGCTCTTACTCACGATATTATCCGGGGTGGCAGTCGCTCAAAATAATACAAATTCCCCCTATACGAGATATGGATATGGGCAGTTGGCGGATCAAGGTTCGGGTAATAGCAAAGCTATGGGTGGCATTGCCTATGGATTACGCGATAAGTATCAAACCAACTTCGTTAATCCGGCATCCTATACAGCGGTAGATTCACTTACTTTTATTTTTGACGGTGGTATCTCTTTACAAAATGTGAATTTTAGCAATGGCGCAGTGAAGCAGAATGCTAAAAATTCAAGTTTTGATTATATTACCATGCAATTTCGTGCGAATAAATGGACTGCAATCAGTTTGGGCTTGTTGCCTTATTCGAATGTGGGATACAATATGGCAAAAACTGTGGAAAACGCGGAAGTATCCTCTAATTCCAGTGTTGTTACTTATTCGGGAGAAGGCGGTCTGCATCAACTTTTCTTAGGAGCAGGCTTTAAAATAATTAAAAACTTTTCTATTGGTGCGAATTTTTCGTATCTTTGGGGGGATGTGACGAGGACTACGTATGAAAGCTTTCCCTCGAACACATCCGTTATGCCTTTTACGAAAGTTTTTAATGTTGCGATTAAAAGCTACAAGCTCGATTTTGGGGCACAATATACGCATCAGTTCGGAAAGAAACATACAGCGACTTTAGGTGTCGTGTTTTCTCCGGGGCACAACTTGGGCAATGACTCTTATGTTCAGGATCAGACGGGAAATTCCACCACAGGAGCCTCTGTCAGCACAAGGGACTCAATTGTTACTACGGGCTTGCCCACAACTTTTGGCGTTGGTGCGACGTATATATATGATAATCGTTTGATGGTGGGGATTGATGCTATGTTGCAGGATTGGGCTGATATAACTTTCATGAACCAGAAAGGTGCATTGTCTAAACGTGGAAAAATAGCGGTTGGTGCGGAATATCTTCCGAATCCGACGGGAAGAAGTTATTTCTCTCATGTGAAATATCGTTTGGGAGCTTATTACTCCAAACCTTATTATAAGATACGTGGTGAGCGTGCTGCCGATGAATATGGTCTGACAGCCGGATTCGGTTTACCGATACCGAGAACCCGTTCGGTTTTGAGCCTTTCGGCACAATACGTAAGAACACAGGGAAAACAAGCTGCATTCTTGAATGAGAATACATTACGTATCTGTGTTGGAGTAACTTTCAATGAACGTTGGTTTCACAAACGTAAAGTCGATTGATGATAGGGAATAGACAGAAATATAACAACTAAAATTTAAATACAATGAAAATTAAAACGCTTGTGGCTGTTTTGCTCCTTTCGGGTGGAGTGACCAGTACTTTCGCACAAAGTGAAAATTGTAATTCAAACAGTAGCATTTCGCACGAAGCCGTAAAAGCAGGTAACTTTAAAGATGCTTATGTTCCGTGTATGGCGGTGCTGAAAGATTGCCCGACTTTGCGATATTATACTTTTAAGGATGCAATTCTCATTCTGACGCACTTCATGCAAGAAATTAAAGATCGTAATTCTGCTGATTATAAGAAGTATTTCGATGAGTTGATGAATGTGTATGACGTGAGAATGCAGTATTTGCCTGAGTTTTCTAAAAAGTATAAAAGCGGAATACCTACTCCGGCTGATGCTTTAGGAACAAAGGCGGTTGATTATTTGCAATATGCGCCTGCTCCGGATCTTAATATGGCATACGCTTGGCTGAAAGAGTCCGTTGATGGTTCCAAGAGTGAAAGTTCTGCCGCTGTTCTTCATTATTTTTTGCAGACTTCAATGGAAAAGGTAAAAGCTGACAATAATCATACGGATCAGTTTTTTCAAGATTACATCGATGCCTCTAAGTATGCGGACGATGCGATAGCTGCGGAAACAGATGAAGGTAAAAAGACTAATCTGCAAGCTATAAAAGATAATTTAGTTGCCATGTTTGTCAACAGTGGTGTTGCTGACTGTGAGTCTTTGCAGAATATCTATGGTCCTAAGGTTGAAGAGAATAAAACAGATTCTGTATTCTTGAAGAAGACCATCTCTATTTTGAAGATGATGAAGTGTAATGAGAGCGAAGCTTACTTCAAGGCTTCTGAATATATGTACAGAATTAATCCGACCGCAGATGCAGCCGTAGGGGTAGCATACATGTATTATAAGAAAAGCGACTATAATAATGCTGTGAAGTATTTTGACGAGGCTTTGACTAAGGAAACAGATTCTGCCAAGAAAGCCGAAATGGCATATATCACTGCGGCTGCTTTGATGCAGGCCAAGAAATTGTCACAGGCAAGAAATTATTGTCAGAAGGCTATCAGTTATAATGAGAATTATGGTGAACCTTATATCCTTTTGGCGCAAATGTATGGCTCAAGCCCTAATTGGAGTGATGAACCGGCATTGAATAAGTGTACTTACTTTGTTGTTATAGATAAGCTGCAACGTGCAAAGGCAGTAGATCCAAGTGTGGCAAGCAAGGCTAATGAACTTATTGCAACCTATGCACGGCATACTCCGCAGGCTAAAGATCTTTTCATGTTGGGCTATAAAGCCGGTGACCGTATCACTATTGGCGGTTGGATAGGTGAATCTACAACCATTAGATAACATTATGTCGTTAAAACCCATTAACGTTATTTTTTACAGACATATAAGCATAACCATTGCCCTTGGGGCAATGGTTATGCTTCTTTTATTTTCTGCCTGCTCAGGACGTAAGAAAGAATTGGGAGCCGCTATCACCGAACGTGATTCTTTGCCCGTGATGGATACCCGCGGAGTAACTACTTTGGTTTCAGATTCCGGAATTACTCGTTATCGCATCAAGACGGAGGAGTGGCTGGTTTTTGATCGTAAGAATCCTCCTTATTGGGCATTTGAGAAGGGAGTCTATCTGGAAAAGTTTGATTCTTTGTTTCGGGTGGAAGCGAGCATTAAGGCCGACACCGCTTACTTCTATAATAAGGAGGAATTATGGAAGTTGATGGGTAATGTAGATATAAAGAATTTGAAAGGAGAACGCTTTAATACAGAATTGTTATATTGGGACCAAAGGAAGCAGAAAGTTTATTCGGACAGGTTTATACGGATAGAACAACCGGATCGCATTATAACCGGACGTGGCTTTGAATCCAATCAGCAAATGACTGTTTATACTATTCATCAGCCGGAAGGCATTTTTTATGTGGATGAGGAAGCTGCCACTGTTGATAGCCTTAAAACTGATACCGTCAATTGATAATATGAGTACCGTTGTATATTTATTGATAACCATGCTTTTCTCCGCCTTCTTTTCAGGGATGGAGATAGCTTTTGTCTCTGTTGATAAGCTGCGCTTTGAAATGGAAAGGAGGCCTGGAATTGCATCTGGTATCCTGGCTTATTTTTTGCGTAATCCTAATAATTTTATCTCTACTATGCTGGTAGGGAATAATATTGCACTTGTAATTTATGGTATCCTTATGGCCCAGATCATTGAGGTGAATTTTTTGGCCGGAGTGATTTCCAACCATTTTATAATGGTACTTGTGCAAACTGTTATTTCTACTCTTGTTATTTTAGTGACCGGTGAGTTTTTGCCTAAAACTCTATTCAAGATTAATCCGAATCTGATGTTGAGAGTGTGTGCAGTGCCTTTATTCATTTGTTATATAGTTCTGTTTCCCGTATCTAAACTGGCTTCTGGAATGTCTTATCTGTTTTTGCGAATATTTGGCTTGAAAATAAACAAGGAGGCTTCTGCCAGGGCTTTTGGAAAGGTGGATCTGGATTATTTTATTCAGTCAAGCATAGAAAATGCTGACAGTCAGGAGGAACTGGATACTGAAGTTAAGATATTCCAGAATGCTCTTGATTTCTCGAATATTAAGATACGTGATTGCATTGTACCCCGTACAGAAGTGGTTGCAGTCGATCTGACGACATCTTTGGAAGATTTGAGAAGCTTGTTCGTTGAATCCGGCATCTCTAAAATTATCGTGTTTGATGGGAATATAGACAATGTAGTGGGATATATTCATTCTTCTGAGATGTTTCGTAACCCTGCAGACTGGCGGAATAATGTAAAAGAAGTGCCTATTGTTCCTGAAACAATGGCGGCTCATAAACTGATGAAACTGTTTATGCAGCAGAAGAAAACGATTGCAGTAGTAGTGGATGAGTTTGGTGGTACGGCAGGTATCGTTTCATTGGAAGATTTGGTTGAGGAGATCTTTGGTGATATCGAAGACGAACATGACAATACATCATATATATGCAAGCAGATTGGAGAGCATGAATATGTACTTTCAGCTCGTTTGGAAATAGAGAAAGTGAATGAGACATTTGATTTGGATTTGCCTGAGTCGGATGACTATCTGACAGTAGGCGGCTTGATTTTGAACCGTTATCAAAGTTTTCCTAAACTGCATGAAGAAATAGCTGTCGGCAGTTATCAATTCAAGATAATTAAGGTTACGGCTACTAAAATAGAGCTGGTACGCTTGAAAGTTGTCGAATAATCTCGTTTAGATGTAATTTTTTAGATAATAAATGGATGCGTATTAGCATTTTTTGTATCTTCGTGCGCTAAAATGAATATGAAAAGAAAATAATAATGAACAAATAAATTATATTAACTAAAATGGCAACATTACAAAACATTCGGTCTAAAGGACCCTTATTGGTGATTGTTATTGGTTTGGCGCTGTTTGCTTTCATCGCAGGCGATGCGTGGAAAGTGCTTCAGCCACACCAATCGCAAGACGTAGGTGAAGTGAACGGGGAGACTGTTTCCGCCCAGGATTATCAGACAATGGTAGAGGAATATACGGAAGTTGTGAAATTTTCCAGTGGCGTGAGTGCATTGAGCGATGAACAGACAAACCAGATCAAAGATGAAGTATGGAGAAGATACGTGGAAAACAAGTTGGTTGAAAAGGAAGCTAAGAAACTGGGCTTGACGGTATCTAAAGCTGAACTTCAGGCTATTATTGATGCCGGTGTACATCCGATGTTGCAGCAGACTCCGTTCCGCAATCCGCAGACCGGCGCTTTTGACAAGGACATGTTGAAAAAGTTCTTGGTGGATTATTCTAAGATGAACAAAGCTCAAATGCCTTCTCAATATGCCGAATACTACGATTCCATGTATAAGTTTTGGTCTTTTATAGAGAAGTCGCTTGTACAGGCTCGTCTGCAGGAAAAATATCAGGCTTTGATTACCAAGTCTCTGTTCTCCAATCCGGTGGAAGCACAGGATGCTTTTGATGCAAGGGTGAATCAATCCGATTTGTTGCTGACTGCTATTCCTTATTCTTCTATTGTAGATTCTACAATTACGGTGACAGAAGGGGAATTAAAAGCTGCTTATGATAAGAAGAAAGAACAGTTTAGGCAATATGTCGAGGCTCGCAATATAAAGTTCATAGATGTGCAGGTTACTGCAAGCCCGGAAGATAAGGCTGCCATTCAGAAAGAGATGGAGGAATATACGACTCAGTTGGCTGGAACTCCCTCCGATTATACGACTTTTGTCCGTTCCACCGGCTCTACTGTTCCTTATGTAGATTTGTATTATACATCCAAATCTTTGCCTGCTGATATTGCAGCCCGTCTGGATTCAGTATCGGTGGGTGGTGTATATGGCCCTTACTATAATGTAACTGACAATACAATCAATTCTTTCAAAAAATTGGCATCCGTTACAATGGCTGACTCTATAGAATTCCGTCAGATTCAAGTTACGGCAGAAGATGCTGGTAAGACTAAATCTTTGGCGGACAGTATCTATAATGCAATCAAAGGAGGAGCGAACTTTGCCGATGTTGCTAAGAAATATGGACAGACCGGTGAGCCTACATGGATATCTTCTGCCAACTATGAAGGTGCACAGATTGATGGTGATAACTTGAAATACATTACAGCGATCACTACTTTGGGGCAGAATGAATTGATGAATCTTCCGTTGGGACAGGCAAATGTTATCTTGCAAGTCACCGATAAGAAAGCTAACAAGGACAAGTATAAAGTGGCTGTCATCAAGCGTCCGGTTGAATTCAGCAAGGAGACTTACAGTAAGGCATATAATGACTTCAGTCAGTTTATTGCTGCTAATAATACATTGGAAAAAATGGTGGCCAATGCAGAAGATGCCGGGTATAGACTTTTGGATAAAACCGACTTGTATAGTTCTGAACACGGCATAGGTGGTGTGAAGGGTACTAAAGATGCTTTGAAATGGGCGTTTGAGGCGAAAGCCGGTGAAGTTTCCGGATTGTATGAGTGTGGTGAAAGCGACCGTATGCTGGTTGTTGGCGTAGCAAGCATTGTTCCCGAAGGTTACCGTCCTTTGGCTTTGGTGAAGGATCAGTTGAAATTTGAAATTATTCGTGATAAGAAAGCTGAAAAGATTATGGCTGATATGAAAGCTGCTAACGCAACTTCATTTGACCAATACAAGAATATGGCAAATGCTGTTAGCGACTCTGTAAAACATGTCACTTTTGCAGCTTCTGCATACGTTCCGGCTTTACGTACCAGTGAGCCTTTGGTAAGTGCTTATGCTGCCATGGCTGACCTGAACAAACTTAGTGCTCCGATCAAGGGTAATGGCGGTGTATTCGTTCTTCAGCCTTATGCAAAAGAAAAGTTGAACGAAACATTCAATCGTGAAACTGAAGAAACGACTTTAGCTAATATGCATGCCCGTATGGCAAGTCAGTTCATGAGTGACTTGTATTTAAAGGCCGATGTGAAAGATAAACGTTATTTATTCTTCTAAAAGGGAAACAGGTATAAGAAAAGCCGTCCGGTAAAATTGCCGGACGGCTTTTTTTCGTTATCTGTATGGTTCATTTTCGGCTTGTGTCATTGCCTTTGTGCAACTTTATTTTTACCTTTGCACGAATAAATGATAATTTAGAGTTAGATAATGCAAAAACAACCTCTTTTGGGCTTAACGCTTTCTGAACTGCAGAATGTAGTAAAGAATTTGGGAATGCCCGGCTTTGCCGCCAAACAGATCGCTTCGTGGCTCTATGATAAAAAAGTGCTTTCTATCGACGAGATGAGTAATTTGTCATTGAGACATAGGGAATTGCTGAAAGAACTTTATGAGGTCGGTGCTGAGATTCCTGTAGATGCTATGCGTTCTGTGGATGGTACGGTGAAATATCTTTATCGTGCCGGAGAGGGGCATTTTGTAGAAGCGGTATATATACCGGATGACGATCGTGCCACACTTTGTGTCTCATCCCAAGTGGGTTGTAAAATGAACTGTAAATTTTGCATGACTGGTAAGCAAGGATTTACAGCTAATCTTACCGCTAATCAGATTATAAACCAGATCAGTTCGTTGCCCGAACGTGATAAGCTGACAAATGTGGTGATGATGGGTATGGGGGAACCTTTGGATAATCTGGACGAGGTGTTGAAAGCTTTGGAAGTAATGACAGCGTCTTATGGTTATTCCTGGAGCCCTAAGCGCATTACACTGTCTTCTGTTGGATTGCGGAAAGGATTGCAGCGCTTTATAGAGGAATCTGATTGTCATCTTGCCATTAGCCTGCATACTCCTGTTCCTCTTCAACGCCGTGAACTGATGCCTGCCGAAAAAGCTTTTTCCATAACGGAAATTGTAGAGTTGTTAAGAAACTATGATTTCAGTAAACAACGCAGGCTGTCTTTCGAATATATCGTTTTTAAGGGAGTGAATGATTCTTTGCTCTATGCTAAAGAATTGTTGAAGTTGTTGCGCGGTCTTGATTGCAGAATAAATCTGATCCGTTTTCATGCCATACCGGAGGTTGACTTGGAAGGGGCTGATATGGAGACTATGACTGCATTACGGGATTATCTTACCGCACATGGATTATTCACCACAATACGTTCGTCCCGAGGAGAAGATATCTTTGCCGCATGCGGCATGCTTTCCACAGCTAAACAGGAAGATGATAAACAAGAATTAATATAAATTATTAACTTTAGTATGGAGGATATACGCATTCTTCGTAGCTTTGTGAAAACTAAAAATATAGAGATATGAAAAAGCACTTGTTTTATTTAGGTATGACTCTCGTACTGGCGCTTTTTGCCGGATGCAGTAACGGAAAAAAGGGTGTGTTTACTCCGACTTCAAGTGGTCGTGCATATGAAATCCTGGTAGTGGTTACTCCCGGAGTGTGGGAACGTCCTGCAGGCAGAGCTTTGTTTGATGTGCTTGATTCTGATGTTCCGGGTCTTCCTCAGTCTGAACGGTCGTTTCGTATCATGTACACAGCTCCTTCCAATTACGATGCTACATTAAAACTGATTCGTAATATTATTATCGTAGATATAAACAAGGATCTTTATACTCAACCTAAATTTAAATATGCTAAGGATGTATATGCCGCTCCACAATCTATATTGACCATTCAGGCGCCTGATGAAGCTTCTTTTGAGAAGTTTGTTGAGGAAAACACTCAAGTGGTCATTGATTTCTTTACTCATGCGGAAATGAACCGTCAGATTGCGGTGTTGAAAGACAAGCATAGCGATTATGTATCTACAAAAGTGAAAGGTCTGTTTGGTTGTGATGTGTGGATACCGGGTGAACTGACTGCCACTAAGGAAGGCAAGAATTTCTTTTGGGCGGGTACGAACTCGGCTACGGGCGATCAGAATTTCGTAATCTATTCTTATCCCTATACGGACAGGAACACATTTACTAAAGAATATTTTATACACAAGCGTGATTCTGTGATGAAAGAAAATATTCCGGGAGCCCGTGAAGGCATGTATATGATGACGGATTCCTTGATGACGGATGTACACCCTATCAGTGTGCAGGGTGACTATGCATTGGAAGCCAGAGGATTGTGGCGTGTGAAGGGAGACTTCATGGGTGGTCCGTTTGTTTCTCACACTCGTTTGGACAAAGCAAACCAGCGCATCATCGTATCTGAAATATTTATTTATTCACCGGATAAAATGAAACGTAATTTGGTTCGGCAGATGGAGGCTTCGCTCTATACCTTGAAGTTGCCTGACAACAAACAGGAAAGTGCGGAAATTCCGGTGAACGTAGCTTCAAAAGATTCTATTAATAACAAGAAATAAAATGGAAGACAATAAAATAAGAGTAGGCATTACGCAAGGTGACATCAATGGGGTGGGATATGAAGTGATTCTGAAAACATTTTCGGATCCGGTGATGTTGGAATTATGTACCCCGATTATTTACGGTTCGCCCAAAGTGGCTGCTTATCATCGTAAATCTCTTGATTTGCCTACTAATTTCAGTATTGTAAATTCAGCTTCGGAGGCAGCCTACAATCGCTTGAGTGTGGTGAATTGCACAGATGATGAAGTGAAAGTAGAGTTTTCCAAGCCTGATCCCGAAGCTGGGAAAGCTGCATTCGGCGCATTGGAGAAAGCTATCGAAGAATACAAGGAAGGATTGATAGATGTGATTGTTACGGCTCCTATCAATAAGCATACCATCCAGTCCGATGAATTCTCTTTTCCGGGACATACCGAATACATTGAGCAGAAACTGGGCAATGGTGAAAAGGCTCTTATGATCTTGATGAAGGATGATTTCAGGGTGGCATTGGTAACGGGACATATTCCGGTAAGTCAGATTGCATCTACTGTCACTAAAGAGTTGATACAGGAAAAACTGTCTATCTTCAATCGTTCTTTGAAGCAGGACTTCGGTATTAGTGCTCCACGTATTGCTGTGTTGTCTTTGAATCCGCATGCAGGAGACGAAGGCTTGCTGGGAATGGAAGAACAGGAGATCATTATTCCTGCCTTGAATGAAATGGCGGCAAAGGGTATGCTTTGTTATGGCCCTTATGCGGCGGATGGATTTATGGGATCGGGTAACTTTACTCATTTCGACGGTGTGTTGGCAATGTATCATGATCAAGGTTTGTCTCCGTTCAAGGCTTTGGCTATGGATGAAGGAGTTAATTATACAGCGGGACTTCCCGTTGTACGTACTTCGCCTGCTCATGGCACGGCTTATGACATTGCGGGTAAAGGGCTTGCCTCAGAAGATTCTTTCAGGCAGGCTGTTTATGTTGCTATTGACGTGTACCGCAATCGCCAGCGTGACAAGGCGGCTCGTACCAATCCTTTGCGCAAACAATATTATGAGAAACGTGACGACAGCGATAAATTGAAGCTTGACAGTGTAGAAGAAGATTTATAGTATGACGAAAGCGGAAATACAACAAGTGAAATTGCGTTTTGGTATCATTGGTAACAATGAGGCGTTGTTACGCGCAATTGATATTGCCATTCAGGTGGCGCCTACCGACTTGTCTGTGCTGATTACCGGTGAAAGCGGTGTGGGAAAAGAAAGCTTTCCGCAAATTATCCATCAATATAGCCGGCGAAAACATGGACAATACATTGCCGTGAACTGTGGAGCCATTCCGGAAGGAACCATAGATTCTGAATTGTTCGGTCATGAGAAAGGGGCTTTTACCGGAGCTATCGGAGAAAGGAAAGGCTATTTTGGTGAAGCGAATGGAGGTACTATTTTTTTGGATGAAGTCGGTGAGTTACCTTTGCCTACCCAAGCACGCCTACTTCGTGTACTTGAAAGCGGTGAGTTTATCAAGGTTGGATCTTCCAAAGTAGAGAAAACAGATGTACGTATTGTTGCTGCTACCAATGTGAATTTGACACAAGCTATTGCTGACGGGCGTTTTCGTGAGGATTTGTATTATCGTTTGAATACTGTTCCTATTCAAATTCCACCTCTGCGTGAACGTGGAGAGGATGTTGTGTTGTTGTTCCGTAAATTTGCATCGGATTTTGCGGAAAAATATCGTATGCCTGCCATTCAGTTGACAGAGGACGCCAAACAAATATTATTGTCCTATTCATGGCCGGGCAATGTACGCCAACTGAAGAATATCACGGAACAAATCTCCATTATTGAGACGAACCGTGAAATAAATTCGACTATTTTAAAAGGATATTTGCCTGAGCAAAGCAATATGCAGCGCCTGCCTGCATTGTTTGGTGTAAAGGATACCAAGGGTTTTGAGAGTGAAAGAGAGATATTGTATCAGGTACTCTTTGATATGCGTCAGGATGTAACGGAATTAAAGAAGTTGGTGCATGAGATTATGACCGAACAGGGGAGGGGAGTCGTAAGCGCTCCAGCAGTCACTCCTTCTACTTATTATGCACCGAATGCTCCGGCAGTTACGCCTCCGGTAACTTCCGGCATGCCTACCATTATACATCCTGCTGTAAAACCGACTTCTGCTGTGGATGATGACATTCAGGATACGGAAGAGTATGTGGAAGAATCTCTCTCGTTGGATGAAGTAGAAAAAGAGATGATACGTAAAGCGCTTGAAAAGCATCATGGTAAACGTAAAAGTGCGGCACAGGATTTGAATATTTCCGAGCGCACCTTATACAGAAAGATAAAAGAATATGGATTGGATTAAAAAAACAACGCCGGTTGTCTTCTTGGTAATTTTGGGCTTTGTGGTATGTTCCTGCAGGATTTCTATGGGACTTGCTCCGATTAGCTCTATTGACTATACTAAAGTAAAGACTATTTCTATCGCTGATTTTCAGAATCGTGCAGAGTATGTATATGCACCGTTGGCTACGGAGTTTAATCAGAAACTGAAAGATATGTTCATACAGCAGACCCGTCTACGGTTAGTGGATTCAGGCGGTGATCTTGAGATTAGTGGTGAAATAACCGGTTATAATCAATATAATGAGGCGGTAGATGCCAGTGGCTATTCTTCTAAAGTGAAGCTGACATTGACAGTCAAGGTTACTTATGTTAACAATGCAGATCATAAAGATGATTTTACGGACCAGCAATTTTCCGCTTTCCAGACTTATGATTCTTCACAACTGCTAACAGCGGTACAAGACAATCTGATAACCTTGATGGTGAAAGATATTACAGAACAGATATTTAACGCAACTGTAGCTAACTGGTAATTAAAATGACATCTGCCCATTTGCAACAATGGATTCAGCATCCTGAAACATTGGATAGAGATTCCTTATACGAACTTCGTACTTTGGTGACACGCTATCCGTATTTCCAATCGCTTCGTCTGCTTTATCTCAAAAATCTTTATTTGTTGCATGACATTAACTTTGGTGCTGAATTGCGTAAAGCTGTATTGTATGTGGCAGACCGTCGTATGCTGTTTTATCTCATAGAAGGTGACCGTTATACTTTAAAGTCTCAGAAATCCTCTCTACTTTTTTCCAGAGTGATAGAAGACGAACCCAGCGTAGATCGTACCCTTTCCTTGATAGATGCTTTTCTTGCTACGGTTCCTGAAGAACATCCTCGAAATATGGAATTGGATTATGCGATGGACTATACATCTTATCTGATGCAGGAGGAAGAAACGGACGGACAATTGGAAGTTTGTGCGGAAGCGGTGGAGATACCCAAGTTGCGCGGACATGAGTTAATAGATGGTTTCCTACTGAAAAGCGAGGCAGCGGATATGCGTCTGCTTGAGATGAAACCGGATATTGAAGAAGAGCATCCGGCAGGAACTAATGTGGGGGAAGTGCGGGATGAGGAAACAGAGGCTTCTGAAATGAAAGAGGCGATGGAGGATGAAACTCCTGCGGAATCTCACGTCGTAGGAGACTCGGATGATAGTTGTTTTACAGAGACGTTGGCCAAAATCTATATTAAACAGCATAGATATGACAAGGCACTTGAAATTATTAAAAAATTAAGTTTGAATTATCCAAAAAAAAATGCTTACTTTGCAGACCAAATCAGATTTTTGGAGAAATTGATTATTAACGCTAAATCGAAATAACAAAATGTACTTATTATTAATTATCTTAATGGTGATTGCATCTGTGTTGATGTGCTTCATTGTGTTGATTCAGAATTCTAAAGGAGGTGGTCTGGCATCAGGCTTCTCATCGTCCAATCAGATCATGGGCGTGCGCAAGACTACTGACTTCCTGGAAAAAGCAACATGGACTCTGGCTGCAGTCATGGTAGTTTTCAGTATTGCTTCGGCTTACACTATTCCTTCTTCTTCGGCCAAGAGTGGGGATGTGATTATGGAGCAGGCACAGCAAGAAGAAAAAACTAATCCTTATAACATGCCTGTGGGTACGGCTGCTCCGCAGACTGAAGCTCCTGCTGCTCCTACTGAACAGCCGGTTGGTGAATAAGGTAGTGAAGAATGCGGTTCAGAGAACTCTTGCTCAATGAAAAAAAAGAAAGGTTGATATCCGAAGAGGTATCAGCCTTTTTTCTTTTGAACAAGGATTTGTTTACCTTTGCCGAGAATAATGCAATTTGATTATTAAATTCATAAATATAATGACAGAACAACTTAAACTTAAATTGAACGACTCCAAGGCAACTCGTTGGGGAGCGTTGGTGATTGTAGCCTTCACTATGATGGCGGCCTATTATGTAAACGATGTAGTGGCTCCATTGAAAACAATGTTGGAGACAGACTTGGCTTGGACGAGTACTGACTTTGGTTTCTTTACAGGAGGATACAGCTTTCTGAATGTGTTTTTTTTGATGCTGATTTGGGGCGGATTAATACTGGATCGCTTTGGCATTCGTTTTACCGGAAAGTTAGCAACTATCCTGATGGTAGGAGGTACGGCTTTAGAATATTATGCAATGACCGCGCTTGCCGATGCAGATGCAACAATCTTTGGGATAAAAGAGATTCTGGGATATAAAACAGGTGTGTTTATTGCTTTTGCCGGATATTCTATATTTGGGGTGGGAGCTGAAGTTGCGGGAATCACTGTTTCTAAAATCATAGCAAAGTGGTTTAAGGGCAAAGAATTGGCTACTGCTATGGGGGTACAGGTTGCCTTGGCTCGTATCGGTTCGCAGGCTGGTTATGCTGTAGCCATTCCTATGGCACGTGCCTTGGGGATCTCTTCTCCGGTGTTGTTAGGCTTGATATTGCTTTTAGGAGGTATGGTCGCTTTCTTTGTCTTCTCAGTAATGGATAAGAAGTTGGATAAACAGATGGAAGCTGCTGCTATAGCAGCAGGTACAGAAAACGAAGAAGAAAAATTCTCATTTAAGGATGTGAGGAATATTCTTGGTAATCCGGGATTTTGGCTGATAGCTTTGCTGTGTGTCTTGTTTTATTCATGTGTATTCCCTTTCCAAAAATTTGCTTCTGAATTGATGATTCTAAAATATGGTATTGGTGAAAATGTAGCAGGTGCTTTTGCCGGATTGCCGGCTTTGGGGGCACTGATTTTGACTCCTGTTTTTGGTGGCTTTATTGATAAACGTGGAAAATCAGCTTCTATTATGCTGTTGGGATCAGCTATGTTGATTTGTGTACACTTTATATACGCAATTCCGTTTATTCAATTCTGGTTGGTAGCTATTGTACTGATGATTGTTCTGGGTATTGCTTTCTCATTGGTTCCGTCAGCAATGTGGCCTGCAGTAGCTAAGATATTTCCGGTTAGCCAGTTAGGTACAGCTTATGCTTTGATTTTCTTTATTCAAAATATTGGTCTATGGGGTATTCCTACGTTAATTGGTAAGGTTCTTGATGTATATTGTATAACAGGTAAGAATCCTGACGGAACGAGTATCTATGATTATACAATACCGATGTGTATCTTTACAGGAATAGCTTGTTTATCTCTTATTATTGCTCTGTTATTGAAAAAGGCAGATAAAAAATACGGTTATAAGCTGGAAGAACCGAATATCAAAGAGTGAATCTGCGAACGGACGTATATAATATGGAAACACTCGAAGGAAAAGTCAGCTTGTTGGATGCTGTTCCGGTTCGTTGCGGACATATTGGGACTGAATGGGAAGGCGAATGCGTCGTGTTGTCCTATCCTCGTTTCAAGTACGAATGGATGCGCCGTTTCCTGTTGCCTAAAGGGATGTCGCCTGATATTTATGTGAAATTGGAAGAACATGGCACTGCCGTATGGAATCTGATTGACGGGCATCGTACGGTTAGGCAGATAATTTCGTTGCTTGCAGGGCATTTTGAAGGTGAAGACAATTATGAGTCACGTGTTACCACTTATGTGATGCAATTAAGGAGAGACGGATTTATCCGGCTGACAGTAAGGAAAGGCTGAAAAGGAGTTGTATTTAAATAATAAAGGCTGCGCAATGTCATGATGAGCCATTTCTCTGATTGCGCAGCCTTTTTATTATGATTCTTGTCTATTCCCTATCTACTTTTATTAATCCTCCTGTTGCCGTGTCGAACAAAACTTTGATCGTGGAGTTCTTGTTGAATAAGACCGGGGCAAGATATTCTATGATGCCGAATTGGGTGATAGGGAATTCCTCCTCAAACAGTTTCTTGTTTTTCTGTACCAAAGTGACTTTTGCCCTGCCCGGTACATTGTAAGCAATACCTTCTGTTTTCTTTTTACTTTCCTCTGTGCCGGACGTATCGGGTGTTTTGAGATCGGTTATGCTGATGTAATATGGCTCACCGGCAAAATCATTGTTGGCTACTATGCCCAGTTTCTTGGAGAAGCGGAAAGCAATTTCGTCTTTCATTTCCTTCGGGGTGATACGGATGGTAAATGTGCCGGACTCTGATTTTACTGTGCCTGAGAACATTTCAGTCATGGCAAGTTCTTGCAAGTTCAGATTGTCAAGCATGAGTTTGAGTTGTGTGCCATCTTTGGGCATGTTGTCCGCTTCGCCACGCAGCAAGGCATTCTTGCTTTCGCGGATATTATAGATTTCTTTGGCGACCAGTTCAGCCATTTTTGCACTTGAATTGGACATAAGAATTTCTTCTGTCAGAAAACTGCGTGGATCAATGCTGTTTTCAGGGCTTCCGATGGTCTTCACGGCTTTGTCGGGCTTTTGTCCGCTGAGGGGCATGTTGATGGAGCGTACAATTCCGTCTTCGGTAAGTTCCATAAGCGGAGCTACGGTTTTATCTTTCAGTTTGACGAAATATACATTGTCCTTGTCCGGTATGCCTGCTATGCGGGGTTGTATCTTGTCCAAAGTCCAATATGCTTCCGGTTCGGCTGATACGTTACCGAGGCGCAGATAGCGGTCGGCGTATTTGCAGAATTCTCCGGGGGTATATGTGTGTTTGGTGATTTGCAATACAATTTCTATTTCTGTTTTGGGCAACAAGTAAGTTACTCCGTACTCTTTGCCACGCATTACCCCTGTCGTGACTTCTGTCTGCGCATGGACACCGGTGGCGATCAGTAAGGCAGAGATCCATAACAATTTCTTTTTCATATCGTTGAGTCTGTTTATATTACATGAATTTAGATAACAAAGTTAACTAAGTTCTCTTGTTCCCGGGTTGTCGTTTACGAAAGATTAACTAATAGGTACTTTCATAGACAGCCATTTATTGTACAAACTGTATGCAGACAGGTTTGTCAACTGTGATATTCCGATGGGTATCTTTCAACAATCCTGTTGTTGCGTTGCGTTCATATATTTGGATGGTATTGCTGTCACGGCATGCGGCAAGCAGGTATTTGCCGTTCGGGGTAATATTGAAGTGGCGCGGATGGATACCTGTCGGCTGGTAGCCTGCTTTGGCCAGAGTGCCATTATCCGGACTGACGGCAAAGATGGCGATACCGTCTTCCCGGAGACGATTGCTGGCATAGAGGTACTTTCCATCCGGGCTAAGATGGATATCGGCACTGCCACGGGCAGCTATGGTGTCGGCGGTAATAGTCTGTATCTGTTCCAGTTTGCCATTGTCATAGCTGAAAGCGATGACTTTTCCTGATAATTCGGTAATAAGGTAAGCATACTTTCCGTTGGGACTGAATGTCAAGTGGCGCGGTCCGGAACCTGGAGCAATGTCTGTGGTTTCGGCTGAAAGATGGGGGATGATATCTTTAGGATGCAAGACGAAACGCAAAATGCGGTCGGCACTAAAGTCTGTGGCAAATATGTACTTTCCGTCCGGTGAGAAAACGGTGCAGTGGATATGGGCTGTAATCTGCCGTATGGTGTCGGTTCCGGTGGCACTGCCTATAAACAGAGTATCCACAGGTCCTAAAGTACCGTCCTTGCGAAGAGGGAAGACAGACATGCTTCCGCCACTATAATTGGCGGTTAGTGCTTCTTTCCCGTTGGTGGCCACATAGCAGGGGTCGGCGCCGAGGGTAGGTTCGGTATTCAGCAGGCGCAGGATACCTGTTGATTTATCAAATGCGAAGGAACTGAGGGCGGCCGTGCTGTCATTCATTTCGCTGACAGCATATACAAATTTCCCGTCTTCGGATGGGATGAGGTATGAGGGATTGGGTAATTCCATAGTACTGAGAGGAATGGCTGTACCCGTCTCCTGATTAAAGCGGAAGGTATAGATTCCCTTGCTTGTTCCGTTGGTATAAGTACCCACCAGCATGGCGAGTTCATCCGAGGTTTTGTTTACTGCCTTTCGGGGTGTGCAGGCGGCTACGCTTAGGCCAAGCATACAATAGAGAAGTGCTTTCATTATGCTATATACTATAAGTTTTCATTATAAACTGGAGGAAAACTACGCAGTTCAGTGCAAAAGTAATGGAAATTTGCAGATTAAAAAAGATTAGGCGCAGATTACATGGAGAATAGGAGAGATTTTGAACCTGATTTGTGAGACTCCGTATAATCTTCGCCTGAAAGAGTTGAGTGATCGGGGGACGTATCATTCTGTCAGTTTCACTTCTGCTATTCCTACATGGTCGTCATTCAAGACAATGCGCAGATCACTGGCAGTAGTGCCTTTGAAAGAATAGGAAATCATTTTTCCGTATTCGCTGACAACACCTGAATATACGGTCAGGAACTGTCCTCCGCCACCTGAAAGTTGGATATCGAAATCGGCAGGTAGATTGTTGTCGCGCATGAAAGCGATGGAAACCTTGTTTGTTTGGATTCCGTTGCCCAAAGCAAAGGTGATGTAATCACCTTTGTTGCCTTGCCATGCCGTGTCGATTCTTCCATCGGTCGCATTGCACGCATTTTCCCGATTGGCGCTGGCACTCACACGTTCGGCTGGTTTACTGGTTTCAATTGCCTTGGCTCGCATTTGGTAGTCCTCTACGGTCAATAGCCCGTTCAGGCGGATGTCTTCGGAAGAAGCGGCCGCCATGATGGTGAAGTCTCCCGGTTCTACCACCCACTGCATGTTGGCATCAAGGAGTTCCAGATGTTTGCGGCCAAGGGTGAAGACTACTTCTTTAGTTTCTCCCGGTTCAAGGTGGACACGTTCAAATCCTGCCAGATTTTTCTCATACGTGATGACACTGCTTACCACATCTCTGATATAGAGCTGTACTACTTCATCTCCTGCACGTTTTCCGGTATTGGTCACTTTCAGACGTACCGTTGCTTCTTCGTTGGGAGTAATGACTTTGGGAGTGATTTCAAGGTCGGAATACTCGAAGGTCGTGTAGCTCAATCCGTAACCAAAGGGGTAGAGTGCGCCATTGATGCGCGACATATTGCCTTCCGGTCCGGGATTTTTGCCACCGTCAATTTGTGAGGCAGGCTTATAGGGGAAGTTGAACGGGATCTGCCCGACGGTTTTCGGGAAAGTCACGGTCAGTTTGCCCCCCGGATTATAGTCCCCAAACAGAACGTCGGCAAGGGCTATGCCGCCTTTTGCTCCCGGATACCATGCTTCGAGAATGGCGGGGACATACTTGTCCGCCCAATTCACGGATAACGGACGTCCGTTGATGAGTACCAATATTACGGGCTTTCCCGTAGCTTGTATGGCCTGGAGCAGTTGTAATTGGCGGCCAGGTAGATCCAGACTGCTACGTGACTTATTTTCACCGCATGTTCGTTGGCCACCCCCCAATACGACTACTGCCACATCTGATTGGCGGGCATTTTCCGCGGCTTTGTTTATTTCAGCCTGTTCGTCGGCGGTTAGAGGATGATTTATGATCTCACTTTCGGGCCAGTTGGCATCCACCAGGTCGCAACCTTTGGTGTAGAGCACTTCGGCTTTGCCGCTTACTTTGTCCTGAATCCCTTTCAGCACAGTGATGACTTCTACGGCAAGGGGGCCATAATGAGTGAGTGCGTAATTCTTTTCATCGGCATTGGGGCCGCATACGGCAATCCTTTTTACCGTACTGAGATCCAGAGGCAGCATGTTATTCTCGTTTTTTAGCAGAACGATGGACTCGCGGGACGCCTGTAGGGCAATGCTTCCGTTTTCTTCTTTTTCTACTTCTCTGTCGGCTCCGGCAAGGTCGGATTGGTAAGGAGTGTCAAATAATCCGGTAAGGAATTTTACGCGGAGAATGTCACGCACACGATCATTGATGATTTCTTCACTCAGTCCTCCCTCTTTTACCAATTCGCGGAGGGGGAGCACGAAAGAATCCGGAGAACGGAAAGTGCAGCGTATGTTCAGCCCGGCTTCTACACTTTGGCGTATTGCCTCTTTCATGTCTTTGGCAGTACCGTGCTTGGTGTAGAGGTATTCTACGGCGTCACTGTCCGATACCACATAGCCACGGAAACCTATTTCGCCGCGCAGGCGGGTAGTCAGCCAGTAGTGGCTTCCTTGTATGGGAATGCCATCATAGTCATTGTACGAACTCATTACGCCGAGCAGTCCGGCTTCCCTGATTACCCGTCTGAAGGGATAAATGTGGATATTTTCCACTTCTCGCGGTGAGATCTGCGGATCCACACGCGACATTCCTTCACGGGCACCTTTGTTGTTGCTGTAAGCGGCGAAATGTTTTCCGGTGGCCGCCACCTGGTGATTGTACTGCATGCCGCGTACCATCTCAATGCCCAGCTCAGCTACAAGGTAGGGTGATTCGCCATATACTTCTTCATAGCGTCCCCAGCGCTGGTCGCGTCCTACATCAAGAATGGGGGCATATACATTGGTATAGCCCAACATACGCGCCTCGCGTCCGGTGATAAATCCTATCTTATGGATCAGTTCACGGTTCCAGGTGTGCCCTAAGCCCAGTTGGGTGGGAAAGTTGGTTGCCTTGTAGCTTTCCACACCCCGGATGCCTTCGTTAGTGAAATCTACTGGGATTCCGAGGCGGGTTTCTTCCACAAAGAAACGCTGTACTTCGTTCAGTGCCCATGCGTGGCGGGAAGCAGGCCAGACGTTCTCATTGTCCGAAGGAGGAAGCCCCCATTGCCGAAAGCCATTCAGGTGTTCGTCAATGGCTCCTATTCCGTCTTTCCACAACATTTGTTTCCATTCGGGAGTGGGGAGGTCATCTTTCAATACTCGTTTGTAGCCGTAAAGGGTAACCATCTGGCAGGTTTTCTCTTCCAGGCTCATCTGTTTTAGTAAATCTTCAATGCGGGCATCAATGGCGGCTGTGGGATCTTCGTATATGTCCATAATGCCGTTTTTGTTGAAATCAATCCAACCTTTACGATACATTTCACTTTTCACCGGCTTGTATATTGCCGGTATTTTCATCGTTTTCTGTGCTGAGAGCAAAGCACCGTTGCCCAGCAGCAAAACGGCTACAATCAGTTTTCTCATGACGGTTTATTTTTCTTTTAATGCAAAAGTAGGGCATTGCTCCGTAACGGGGTGGCTAAAATAGTCCATATTTTCCTCTTATATTTTCCGGACGTCTGTTTTGCGGGAGTGGCATACATGCTTCCTGCTTCCATTGTAAACTGTAAACTTGATAATAATTGCTAAGAAATAAAGCATGATAATAAAAGATTTCCTATCTTTGCGGCAGATAAAGCAAGATTATTGGCAGATAGGATGCCTTCATTTGCTACTCAATATTAAATGAATGCCTCCTTCCTTGCTGGTTTCCTGTAAGTTATAAGAACATGGGCTTGACTGGATTTGACAGCGGGCAGAAATGGTAAGTAAGCATGCAGTGCGTTGTTGATTTGCACTTAAATCTCAGTCTTCAAAATTTTATCTGGCGAAAACAATTACGCTCTTGCTGCTTAATCGAATCACAGTAGATTAGCTTAATCCCGGCACAAGGTGCTGGGACGGGACATCACTCGGAAGCTGTTGCTCCGAAGCATTCCGGTAAAGTGGTGCAGTTACATCGGGGATAGTTTGCACTTGCCTTGAAGTGCGAATGAAATTTAGAGGATAAGGTGACGGTTGATGGCTTTGGTTCTGCCGCCACACGAAAACTTAGGCAAAGATAAGCATGTAGAAAGCTTATGATTTCCTCGTTTGGACGAGGGTTCGATTCCCTCCAGGTCCACGTGCCGGAAGGCGATGGAAAGGAGGCGGCACTTAATAGATGCCGCCTCCTTTCCGTTATTTTAAAACCTTTGCCGCACACTCAGGACAAAGCCCTTTCAGTACATAGTTGATACTATTCAGCGTAAATCCTTCGGGCAGGTTCACCACCGGTGTGGGGATGTTCTTGAAACAGAATGTCTTGTTGCACCTCTCACAATGAAAGTGAGTGTGCAGGTCGTTTACTTCGCAAGAACAACTTGCACTGCACACGGCATATTTGAATGAGCCGGTTCCATCATCAATGCTGTGTATAAGGTGGTGGGATAAAAATAAAGTGATGGTGCGGAAAATGGTGGATTTATCCACGGTGTCCAGTATGTTCTCCAGATCGAGCAACGAGACGGAACGCCTTGTCTTCAGCATGGCTTGCAATACCAGTATGCGTATGGCGGTGGGCTGTATCCCTCTTTTTGCCAGCAGGTCTAAATATAAATTTTCTTCCATAATCCTTCATTATTCTATTTTAATGAATTTCTGTATTCGTATAGCATTTACTATTGCAATGAGTGCGACGCCTACATCCGCAAATACAGCTTCCCACAGTGTGGCCAGCCCGCCGGCGCCCAAAACCAATACAAGCAGTTTTACCCCGAAAGCCAGAGATATGTTCTGCCAGATAATCCGGCGGGTATGTTTTGCCACCCGGATGGCGGTTGCCACTTTCGATGGCTGGTCGGTTTGTATTACCACATCTGCCGTTTCGATGGCTGCGTCACTACCCAATCCTCCCATGGCAATGCCTATATTACTGAGGGCGAGAACTGGTGCGTCGTTGATGCCATCACCTACAAAAGCAATTCGGTTTCCGGCATGTTGACGTAGTTCCTCAATGTGTTTTACTTTACCGTCGGGCAGCAGGTCGCCGTATGCTTCCCTGACTCCTAACTTTTGCGCAAAGTTAGTCACAATGGCTTGCTTGTCTCCCGAAAGTATCTGAATATTATTTATATTTAAAGCTTTTAATTCATTGACCGCCTGGACGGCATCTTCTTTCAGTGTATCAGCTAATAGCAGGTAGCCGGTGTATTCTGTTCCCATGGCACATGCCACAATTGTGTCGGAGATGAGTGATAGTTCTTCGGGATAGTTTATTTGATATTTGGACAATAGACGGATATTTCCTGCCAAAATGCGTTTTCCTCCAATAGTTGTTACCAATCCGTGACCGGCGATTTCCGTAACCTCGGTAGTAGGTTCGAGTGCTATATTACGCTCTCTGGCATAGCTGACAATGGCTTTTGCAATCGGGTGTGTACTATTCCGTTCTACCGAAGCTGCCAGTTGTATCAGCTTTTCTTCGGATATGCCCGGTTGTGTTTCGCAGGACTGCACGTTGAAAGTTCCTTTCGTCAGTGTGCCTGTCTTGTCAAAGACCACTGTGTTGACTTGGGTGATGGCATCCAGGTAATTTCCACCCTTAAACAAAACGCCGAGGCGGGATGCTGCGCCTATGCCTCCGAAATATCCCAGTGGAATGCTGACTACCAAGGCACACGGACAAGAAATAACCAGAAATACCAATGCTTTGTAAAGCCAGTCGTCAAATACAAAAGTGAACTGGACATTGATCAGTGAATAGATAAAAGGAAGAAGCACGGTCAATACTGCCAGCACTGTGACGATCGGTGTGTAAATACGGGCAAATTTTCGGATGAACAATTCTGCTGGAGCTTTTCGTTCGGAGGCATTCTGGACAAGTTCCAGTATTCTTGATAGGGCACTATTCTCAAAGGGTCTTGTAACTTGTATTCTGGTCACTTTATCCGTCACTATCATTCCGGCAAGCACTTCCTCACCCCTTCGTATGCTGCGCGGACGGCTCTCTCCGGTCAGTGCAGATGTATTGAATGCTGCGGCTTCACTCTGCATTACACCATCCAGAGGAACCCGTTCTCCTGCTTTTACCTCTATGATTTCTCCGACTTGTACTTTTTGAGGAGTTTCAACTACGGGCTCATTCTCTTTGATTACCGTCGCTGTTTCTGGACGTACATCGAGCAGAGTGCTGATATTGCGTTTCGCTCTATCCACTGCCTTGCCCTGAAAGAGTTCTCCCAAAGAGTAGAACAGCATGACAGCCACACCTTCCGGATACTCTCTAATATAAAAAGCTCCTAAAGTGGCAATGGTCATAAGCGTGAATTCGCTGAAAACATCTTTTTCCACAATGCTTTTCCAAGCCTCCTTCATGACCGGTAGTCCTACCGGCAGATATGCCGATATATACCATATAAGAGCTACATATTTTTCACGGAAAAAAGTAATATCCATCATATCCATGATGATGCCGCCGAAAAGCAGTAATGCCGACAATATAATCTTCCGGTAATCTTTTAAAGCATTCGAGTTTACCGGAACTTTTTGACTCTGTGCACTGTCATGAGCGCAGCATTTACAATTATGATGTCCCATATTATTGTTTTTATTTCGGATGCAAAGTTAAGTAAAGGAGGATGCAACCAAGTTGCAAAGGTATATCTTTTGCATAAAATGCTGGGTTATGCAACAATTATCGGAGGATTGTCGTTATTTAATTTAAATAAATTATATCTTTGTTGAAATAACTTTTATCATAATGAGGCATTTTTTCCTTTTTACCTGTCTGGCTGTGAACTTTCTTTTTGTCGGATGTGGCAACCGGAAAGATGGACCTGTATTCATAGTAGTGCCGGATGCCGTTCTTGCCGATTCGGCTTCTGCCGATACGATAGTCGTGGAATTACCTTTTGAGGAAAAGTTGCTGGCGGCTTCTGATATAACTCTTGTCAAAGAGTTGCTTTATGACAAATATACTTTGGAGGACTCTTATCCATATAAAGATACGGTGCGTTCCTTTAAATGGGAAGTGATTCGTAATTGTCTGGCTTATATTGAAAATATGCAGCGTGACACTGCAAAGTGGGTGGTGCTGCAGAACTATAAGAACCTGAACAATGAAGCCCCGTTGGTTCGACGATTTGTCAGAGATGCCTATCATCGTGTGGCGGACACTTTTGGTGTGGAACGTTATCAGTCTGTTCCACTATATTTGTTTGCCGACACAGTGGTTCCCGAACGCTATGGAAGAGATGGGACTCTGGCGCATCTGATAGGAGAAGAAGGGAGTTTTTGCAGGATACGTCCCGTCACCCTTGAAGATGAGTGGCTGGCTCCCCGTCGTTATTTGAAACTTTTAGGTGATACTGCCGTCTTTAATCATGTTGTTTTTGTGGATCGTCTGGATCAGAATATTACTGCTTTGGAATGTACCGGTAAGGGTGAATGGAAGATACGCAGCATGAATCCGGCCACTACCGGGCGTCATGCTCCTCCCTATGCTCAGGAAACCCCATTGGGCATGTATCTGCTTCAGCAGAAGAAAACGCGTATGGTCTTTCTGAAGGATGGGTCTGCCGCAACGGGAGGCTATGCACCTTATGCAAGCCGTTTCACAAACGGTGCTTATATACATGGAGTACCGGTCAATGTACCTCGTACATCCATGATTGAATATAGCGGGTCTTTGGGCACTACCCCCCGTTCGCATATGTGTGTGCGCAATGCCACTTCACATGCCAGATTCATCTTCGATTGGGCTCCCGTCGAACGTGCTTTGGTGGTTGTCATTGAATAGGTATGCTATTTTTAACTATCTGTGTGATAGATGTATGGAGAAAAAGTTCTAACTTTGTCCCCGTTCTTTTCCGGTCAGAAGAATTATGCAGAGATTTATATTGTTCTTTTTACTCGCGTTTGTTCCTTGCTCTCTGTTTTTGGAAGGCGAGCCGTTGGATGGTGTGGCAGAAGGAAATTCCTCCGGGACATTTGCCGGGATTACAGCCTGTGCCGAACTTTATCGTTCCATGGGTTTGGAAGGGATGGTAAACTGGAGAGCCTTTCGGCAAGCAGTGGTGGGATATGATAAAATAGAAAACAGAAAACGGGATATTCTGACACTGATCGACTTTTCCCGTCCTTCTACCGAGGAACGGCTCTATGTCTTTGATATGAAACAGCGCAAGATGCTTTTTTCATCGGTTGTTTCTCACGGGAAGAACAGTGGGGAGAATTATGCCACTTCTTTTTCCAACGAATATGGTTCTTACAAAAGTTCGTTGGGATTTTATCTTACGGAATCCACTTATCAAGGAAAGAACGGGTACTCGCTTGTTCTGAACGGTCTTGAAAAAGGTATCAATGACCGTGCTCGCGAGCGTGCCATCGTAATGCACGGGGCTGCTTATGCCGATCCTTCGGCTGTGGGTAAGGGAGGGCGTTTAGGCAGAAGTTTCGGCTGTCCTGCCGTACCGCAAAAACTTTCCCGTCCCATCATTGATACCATCAAGGGAGGAAGTGTGATATACATTTATGCCGAGACTCCTGATTATCTGGTTCACAGTTCTGTCTTGAAAGATGCCAGCCTGCTGCTGTAAAGAGTAATCTTTTGATGTTTATCAATTCCGGCAATCATATCTTTTACTACTTTTGTATCCGATTTTAGCGGATATCAGATTTATATGGCTACATCCGGAGAGATGACGGAGGGCAAAGCGCTCCCGTTGATTTTCAACTTTACTTTGCCCTTGTTGCTCGGCAACCTGCTGCAACAGACTTATTCGCTGGTAGATGCAGCGATTGTAGGTCGTTTTCTGGGTATTGATGCTCTGGCTTCGGTTGGGGCAAGCACCTCGGTCATTTTCCTTATTTTGGGCTTTTGCAACGGATGTTGTGGCGGTTTCGGCATTCCGGTGGCTCAGAAGTTCGGTGCGAGAGATTATAGTACGATGCGTCGTTATGTGGCTGTCAGCCTGAGGTTGGCGGGGGTAA
This sequence comes from Bacteroides helcogenes P 36-108, assembly GCF_000186225.1. Classification (NCBI taxonomy): domain Bacteria; kingdom Pseudomonadati; phylum Bacteroidota; class Bacteroidia; order Bacteroidales; family Bacteroidaceae; genus Bacteroides; species Bacteroides helcogenes. Next base: position 1,963,519 of record NC_014933.1, read on the forward strand.
TGTCGCTGGTTATTGCCGTGATTACGAGCTTGCTTTGCGCCGATATTCTGCGTGCAATGAGTACTCCGGAAAGTATATTTAAGGGAGCCTATCGTTACTTGCTGATTACCTTTATCGGTGTTCCCTGTACTTTCTCCTATAATTTGCTGTCCAGCATCATCCGTGCTTTAGGAGACAGCAAAACCCCGTTTTGGTTCTTGCTTTTTTCGACAGTACTGAATATTCTGCTTGATTTGTTTTGTATACTTGTATTGGACTGGGAAGTGGCAGGAGCTGCTGTTGCCACAGTTTTTTCACAGGGTGTATCGGCTGTGCTGTGCTATTTTTATATGATGCGGCATTTTGATATACTGAAAGCAACTTCCGCAGAAAGGAAATTCAACGGAGCCTTGGCCCGTACATTAATGTATATCGGTGTACCGATGGGATTGCAATTCTCCATTACAGCCGTTGGCAGCATTATGTTGCAAAGTGCCAATAACGCTTTGGGAACTGCTTGCGTTGCGGCATTTACCGCTGCCATGCGAATAAAGATGTTCTTTATGTGTCCTTTTGAAAGTTTAGGGATGGCGATGGCCACTTACAGTGGGCAGAATTATGGTGCAGGTAAATCCGAACGTATCTGGATGGGAGTGAAAGCAAGCGTTTTGATGATGATAATCTATTGGGCATTTACTTTTTGTATATTGATGTCGGGAGCCGGAATATTTGCTTTGCTTTTTGTGGAGGCTTCAGAACAGGAAATACTGAGAGATACGGAATTGTTCCTGCATATATCGGTTTCGTTCTTTCCGGTTTTGGGGTTACTCTGTATCTTGCGCTATACTATCCAGGGAGTCGGATTTACGAACTTTGCCATGCTTTCGGGCGTTTCAGAGATGATTGCGCGTATATCAGTCAGTTTGCTGGCAGTGCCAGCTTTCGGCTATATGGCGGTATGCTTCGGTGATCCTACAGCATGGATATTTGCCGATGCTTTTCTGATACCTGCTTTTGTTTATGTCTATCGTCGGATATTACAAGTGAAGAAAAATTAGTGTATCTTTGTATCGGGAGTTATTATGACAATGACCGGACAAAAGATTATTCATATTGACATGGATGCATTCTATGCCTCAGTAGAGCAGCGCGACAATCCGGGACTGCGGGGCAAGCCGATTGCAGTGGGACATTCGGAAGAACGGGGTGTGGTAGCAGCAGCCAGTTACGAGGCACGGCGTTTTGGAGTGCGTTCGGCCATGTCGTCGCAGAAGGCGAGGCGTCTCTGTCCCCAACTTATCTTTGTGCCGGGAAGGATGGAAGTATATAAGGCTGTTTCTTGCCAGATACATGAGATCTTCCATGAATATACTGATATTATCGAACCTATTTCTCTTGATGAGGCTTTTTTGGATGTGACGCAAAATAAGCTCAGCATCTCGTTGGCTGTGGATATCGCCAAAGAAATAAAGCTGAAGATAAAGGACAGGCTGCACTTGATTGCCTCTGCCGGTGTGTCATATAATAAGTTCCTTGCCAAGATAGCCTCTGATTATCGCAAGCCTGACGGGTTGTGTACAATTCATCCGGATCAGGCATTAAAGTTTATAGCAGGCTTGCCGATTGAAAACTTTTGGGGAGTAGGTCCGGTTACAGCAAAGAAAATGCATCTTCTGGGAATTCATAAAGGAGAAGATCTGCGCAGTTGTTCTCAAGATATGCTGACTCGTGAATTCGGTAAGGTGGGTATTGTTTATTATGACTTCGCAAGGGGAATAGATCGACGTCCGGTAGAGGCGGTGCATGTCCGTAAATCCATAGGATGTGAGCATACTTTGGAGAAAGACATCAGTGAGCGTTCTTCTGTTATCATTGAACTGTATCATGTTGCTGTGGAACTGGTTGGACGTTTGGAACATAAAAACTTCCGTGGAAATACGCTTACCCTAAAAATCAAGTTTCATGATTTCAGCCAGATAACCCGTAGTATGACTCAGCTTAAGGAACTGACTGCCCTTGACGTGATTTTGCCTTTGGCCAAACAGTTATTACAAGAAGTGGAGTATGAACGGCATCCCATTCGTCTGATAGGATTGTCTGTATCTAATCCTTGTGAAGAAGGGGAGAGGAGAAGTAATGTTTGGGAGCAACTGAGTTTTGAATTCAGCGATTGGCAATGGTAACTTTCTTATTACTTTATTATGAGTCTGCAAAATCTTAAATAAATAATATTATATTTGCGTTTGTATTAAAAAAAGAGAAGTATGGGGTGTTTAATGAATGTTTTGTGGCTGCTACTTGGAGGCATTTTCACCGCTATTGAGTATGTTGTTGCCAGCCTGCTGTTAATGATAACGATAGTAGGTATTCCTTTTGGTATGCAGACCATGAAAATGGCAGGGCTTGCTTTATGGCCTTTCGGTAAAGAAGTGCGTAATGGAGAACGTTCGGGTGGTTGTCTTTATGTACTTATGAATGTGCTTTGGATATTATTAGGAGGTATCTGGATAAGTCTGTCGCATTTAGTATTCGGATTATTGCTGTGTATAACAATTATAGGTATCCCTTTTGGAATACAGCATTTTAAATTGGCTGGATTGGCCTTGACACCTTTCGGAAAAGACATAGTGGTAGCCTGATTTTCTCGTATTCTTATGCCAGCAGATAAAATGGACTGAAAGAAAAGGGCGGGGAACTTTTAAGTTCTCCGCCCTCATTCATTGTATTTAAAGGTGTTGTTTACATGGTAATATGTGACTGCTTTGCGAGCAGTTTTTGGAGTTTGCCATTTAAAGTCTGGCACATAGTTCCGTTTCCCATTGCTTGATAGCGTTTGATACGGTACTGTAACATTAAAATTTCATTTTCATTCTTTTTCATAATCATCTTCTTTTTGTGCCTTCCGCGTTTCGGAAAGCGGGTTTTACATCTTTCTTATTTTCTCTTATCAACGCTGCAAAGATACGAATAATTTCTGAAAAACATGTTCTACAACATAAAAATATTCATAAAATCTATGTTTTGGAGATGAAAAAGCGCTTTTTTGCCAACCTGATATTACAAATATGTGACATTGATCTTACCTTTTCTTTCTTCCTTTTACTTGGATTTGCAGCTTGAATCAAGTACTTTTGTTCAAAGAATTCAAGTATGGGTTTAATTTTATAAAGAGAAGGATATGATGAATAAACTGATGGAGCTTTTACGAAGCCCTTACCCTACGCTTTATCGGCGCTGGAAATCTGTAGTGATACCTCCGGTAATCATTTTCTTGATACTTTATATATTGCAACCATTTGGTATTTCGCGGATAGAAGAAAATAAATTTTGGATTGTAGCTGGTTCTGCATTCATTGCTGCAGGAGCATCGGGTATTTTTACGTATTTGTTGCCAATTTTGTTTCCTTCCTATTATAAAGAACAAAATTGGACTTTGGGTAAATACGTCTTGAATATGCTTCTGTTTCTTTTGTTGATAGCTGTCGGAGTCTGGATTTATCTGTCATGGTTGATGGGAGTTTGGCTGAATGGGCGATTGTTTTTTATGGCTTTGTCTTGGGTGATGATACTGGCTCTTTTCCCTGTCACTTTCTTCTTGATGTGGAATCGGAATCTATTGCTGACTCGTAATTTGAAGGCTGCGACTGAAATGAACTTTTATCTTTCAAGGAAGCTTTCTGAGGAAGATAGGAGTCCTTTGGCCAAAGAAAAAGAAAGTAGCGGGGAATGGTTGTTTTTTTCTGGTGGAGTAAAAGAAAGATTGGAAGTGTCAGTCCGTGATTTTCTTTATGCAGAGGCGGAGGGAAATTATGTAAAAGTGGTTTATTATTCTGTAAAAGGCCAGGGTACTATCCGAAAATTATTGCGAGTCACGATGAAGCAGGCGGAAGAAACGATAGCCGGTTACTCTTATATAATTCGTTGTCACCGCGCTTTTCTGGTGAATGTCCGAAAGGTAGTAAAAGTAGAAGGAAACTCACAGGGGTATCGCTTGCGATTGGAAGGCTGTGAAGAAGAAGTTCCTGTTTCAAGAGCATACGCCAAAGAGGTGAAAATGTTGATAGAGAATGAGGTAGCAAGCTAATTATTCGTCACAGAAATACGTCATTCGTCACAGGATGATTGCCATTAGTCACATATCCGGGCTGTCTGTCCCGGATATTTTTTTGCTCTGAAATCTTCCTCTATGTTTGCAACAGCGAAAGCAAATTGCATGTTGGTAATCGAAAATAAACATAGAGATATGAAACGGAAAATTATTCTTTTAGCTTTAAGTATTTTATTCTTTGTGCATCCATCTATAGCACAAAAGGTAATAACAGATACGATACAAATTAAATTCAATATCGATAGTGTCGGATTGGAAGAAGTCGTAGTGAAAGGACGTAAAACTCCTGCTGCTAATAGTCGTTGGAGTGATATGCATCCGGTAGAACTGGTTACGGTGGGCGGCGCAAACGGTGATTTATACAAAGCATTGCAAACATTGCCCGGTACGCAGGTGCAAGGTGAAACCGGTGAACTGCTGGTACGCGGCGGCAGTAGTAGTGAGACACAAACCTATATAGATGGTATGCATGTATTGAATCCTTATACTTCAAATGGTATCAATACACCGGCTCGAAGCCGTTATTCCACTTTTATGTTTAGCGGGGTGAACCTTGCTTCCGGTGGTGCTTCACAAGAATATGGAGAAGCGCTCTCTGCCGTACTGCCTTTGGAGACAAAAGATTATAGTCGGGTTAATAAAGTGGGAGTGAATGCTTCGGTTGTCGGGGTAGGAGGCGGAGGTACACACGTCTTTGATAAAGGCTCTTTGTCGGTGGATTTGAACTATCAGAATTTGGGATTATATGATAAGATTTATTCCGGCCGTAAAGAGTTCTCAAAACCCTATCGGATGTTTTCAGGGGCCGCTCAGTTCCGGTATACTCCTGATGAGGCTACTACTTTAAAGATATATGCCCAGTATGACCGTACGGATCTTTCTACCTATGAAGGAGAAGAACGTAGATTATTTGGTTTGGGTGAGGATAATGCTTATATCAATGCAACTTTTCGCCGTCGCATGTCGGGTGGATGGAATTGGTTTGCGGGTGCAGCCTATTCGTTCAATGAGCAGAAGATAAATGGTGCTGTTTTGGCAAGTGACGATTGGTTGGAGCGTCAACAAGAGTTGCATCTGAAAACTAAAGTTTTTAAACGTTTGTCATCGACTTTTCGCTTGGATATGGGATTGGAGAGCTATATCCGTTCTTATAAGAATCATTATCTGCTTTCCGAAATTGATGATAGTAATAGTATGTCGCCCACGGTTAGTGCAGGATTCTTTTCGGCTACTTATTATCCTGTAGAGCAACTTAAAGCCGAACTTTCTTTTCGTACGGAGTATACTTCACTAAACCGAAAAGTGAATTTCTCTCCGCGGTTAGCATTGAACTATCATTGGGGAGATGTCATGTTTTCAGGAACCATAGGGCGCTATACACAATTACCGGAGAATGAATATTTGGTTCGCCAGCCTGATTTGAAGTCTGAAGCGTGTTTGCAATATAATCTGGGTATCCAGTACGGTAACGGTGGACGCTTTTACAAAGCCGAATTCTATTATAAGAATTATGATCGCTTGGCATTGACTGAAGTAAATGCTTCCCCTGAAGCTATCTTCTTGACATCTAATGGATATGGACATAGCAAAGGTATCGATCTTTTCTTCCGTGACCAGGCTTTGCTTAAAAATCTGGAATACCAGCTTTCTTATACCTATAATATATCCAAACGTAAATACCAAGAGTATACCGAAGTGACCACACCTCAGTATGCTACCCGACATAATGCTGCCTTGGTAGTAAAATACTCTTTACCGAGTTTACATACCATTATCGGTGTAACCAATCGTTTCAGTAGTGGTCGTCCTTACCATAACCCTACTTTACCAGGCTTGATGAACGATGAGGTGAAACCCTATAACAGTTTGGATTTGGGACTAACTTATTTGGTTAACAAGAAGGTGATTATCCATGCTTCCGCAACCAATATCTTGTGCCGGAAGAATGAATTCGGGAAGGTAGACAATAAAGCCATATTGGCGTCCAGTGACCATTTCTTCTACATAGGAGTATATATAACCCTTGGTAAGAAGGCTGCTTACGATGTATCTAATTTCTAATATTAACTTTTTAAACTCAACGAAAATGAAAGCAATGATTATCTTTTTAGTATTTGTATTGCAAGGTGCAGCTCAGTTATTATTTGCACAGAACTTAACTATTGAAGTGCGTGATATAGAGAAAACGGAAGGTTATCTCTACGTAGCCATCTACAACTCTCAAGAGACATTTATGAAGAAGCCATTGGCAGGTTTCCGGGTCGACGTAAAGGACAAAGTACTTTCTATACCTTGTAAGGGATTGCCTGCCGGTACATATGCTATTTCTCTCTATCAGGATGAGAATGGAAATGGAAAACTGGACACTGGGGCTTTCGGTATTCCTACGGAAAAGTTCGGTTTTAGTAATGATGCCGAAGGTGTAATGGGAGTACCTTCTTTTGACAAATGCCGTTTTTCTTTTAATGAAGATATGACTTTGGTGATACATTTGAAATAGAAATCCAAATATAATCCTTATTTTTGTGGCTCAACCTTAATAATGTGCAATATGAGACGTGCTACACAATTTCTTGGAATAATCGGGCTGACGTGTTTGTTTGTCGCTTGCGGCAATTCACATTTCATGACGGATGCTGCTTACCGTCAGCGCGTGGAACAAGATTTCGAACAGAAAAAGAACTTGATTACACAAGGAGAAATGTTTTCCATATTCGATGGGGAGCTGACTACTTACGAACGGGAAGCGTTGGAATTCCTTTATGCCTATATGCCTTTGGCGGATATTGCCGATTATTCCGGTGAATTTCATCTGATGAATGTGCGTGCTTCGCAGCAGGCTGAAAAAGAGATGCCTTGGGGGAAAAACATTCCGGAAGATTTGTACCGCCATTTTGTTCTTCCGGTTCGAGTAAATAATGAGCCTTTGGACAGCGCCCGTGTGGTGTTCTATAAGGAACTGAAAGACCGGGTGAAAACATTATCCATCTATGATGCCATTCTGGAAGTGAATCATTGGTGTCATGAAAAAGCTGTCTATACACCTTCCGATGCCCGTACCAGTTCTCCTTTGGCGACGGTGCGTACCGCCTATGGCCGTTGCGGTGAAGAATCCACACTGCTGGTTGCAGCCTTGCGCTCGGTAGGTATTCCTGCACGTCAGGTATATACGCCGCGTTGGGCACATACGGACGACAATCATGCTTGGGTAGAGGCATGGGCGGATGGAAAGTGGCATTTTCTCGGAGCTTGTGAGCCGGAACCGGTGCTCGACTTGGGATGGTTTAATGCCCCTGCCAGCCGGGGAATGCTGATGCATACCAAGGTATTTGGACGTTATGAGGGTAAAGAGGAAACGATGTCTGTTGCTCCCTGTTATACAGAGATTAATGTGATAGATAATTATGCGCCGACAGCCAAGGCGATTGTGTCGGTAAAAGATGAACAAGGAAGGGCTGTTGCTGACGCCCGTGTGGAATTCAAGCTCTACAATTACGCAGAGTTTTATACGGTGGCTGCCAAGCAGACTGATGATTCGGGTACTTGCAGCCTGACTGCCGGCAGAGGAGATATGCTGGTGTGGGCATCGAAAGACGGTAGTTTTGGTTTTGCCAAACTTTCTTTCGGGAAGCAGCAGGAATTGACGGTGGTACTCGACAGGAAAGAAGGGGAGAACTTTACGGAGGATATCAATATCGTGCCTCCTGTGGAAAATGCGAACCTTCCTGAAGTAACTCCGGAACAACGTGCTGAGAATGACAGGAGGCTGGCGCAGGAAGATTCTGTACGCAATGCTTATGTGGCAACATTCATGACAGAGGAGTCGGCACGGAATTTTGCGGAACGATATAAATTGGATGCGGATGTGGCATCCGGAATTTTGGTTGCCTCTCGTGGCAACTATAAGACTATTTGTAACTTCATGGCCCGTTTGCGTTCTGATAAGTCAAAGAAAGGTGGTCTTGACCTGTTGCAGCAAGTTTCTGCCAAAGATCTTCGTGATGTCAGACTGGAGGTGTTGATTGACCACATGCAATCCACTGTGCGCACGAATGCAGAATATTATCGTAAATATGTGCGTAATCCGCGTGTCAGCAATGAAACGCTGACTCCGTACAAAGCCTTCTTCGGCAAAGTGATTCCGAAAGAGGATGTTGAAACTTATGTGGCAGATCCGGGAAAATTGGTGACTTGGGTTGCAGAAAAGATCCGGGTGAACAAAGATTGTAATTTAGGGGGATCTCCAATTTCGCCCGAAGGTGTATGGAAAGCACGCATGGCAGATGCTCATAGCCGTGACATTTTCTTCGTTTCCATGGCACGTAGCATGGGAATTCCTGCACGAATCGACGAGGTAACGGGCAAGGTGCAGTTGGTTACAGATGAGGGAGCCGTAGATGTGAACTTCGGGACGTCCGGGCAGGCTTCTGCCCGGAAAGGCAAGCTCATTGCCGGATACTCACCGGTCAAAGGATTGGATGATCCGAAATATTATTCTCATTTCACTATTTCTAAAATAACGCCACAAGGCAATCTGCAATTGCTGTCTTATGACGAGGGTGATATTGATATGGGCGGTGGTGCTACATGGAGCAATCTTTTGAAGGAGGGAACTGCGCTGGATGCCGGAAACTATGTTCTTGTGACAGGTACTCGTTTGGCAAGCGGTGCAGTGCTTACCGAAGCCACGTCATTTAGCATAACTCCGGGGCAGACAACAACCGTGCAGTTGGTTATGCGTGCAAACGAGGATGAAGTACAAGTTATCGGAAATTTCAATTCGGAATCTCATTTCACTCCGTTGTATGACAATGGCTTCACACCGGACGATCTGTCTGCAAAAAGCTTGTTGCAGGCATGTGGCCGTGGCTATTTCGTGGTTGGTATATTGGGTGTCAATCAAGAACCTACCAACCATGCTTTGCGTGACATTGCCACCTTTAAGGCCGACTTAGAGAAGTGGGGACGCAAAATCGTGTTGCTCTTTCCAGATAAGGCTCAATCGGAGAAGTTTGTGAAGGAGGCTTTTCCCGGATTACCTTCTACTATCATATATGGCATAGATACCGACGGTATTGCCGCACAAATAGCCGATGCGATGAAGCTGAAGCATAAAGACACGCTGCCGATATTTATTATAGCAGATACCTTCAACCGTGTAGTCTTTGTTTCGCAAGGTTATACCATTGGATTGGGTGAACAATTGATGAAGGTTATACACAAGATTTGATAAAGTATGTATTATATTGGGCAATCAGAAGCCTTATCGCATAGGGATGAGGCTTCTGATTGTTTTTTCTACTCTTTCTACGGTAGTTACAGGGCGTAAGTACTCGTCAATATGTACTGTTCCTCCCATGGAAACAGTTTCGTTGCGGTAAGTCATGTCACTTCTTAAGCTTTCCCTTGCTGAAAAATGAAATTCACGGATGTCTGTTTCTTGGGCAATGCGGGCAATATTCGTTTCGTTCACCCCGCATCCGGCCAATAGGATGATGCGGCCGGCAGCCTGTCTATGCAGTTCCTTTAGTAATGGGATGCCTTGCTCTGCAGTTGCTTGTCCTCCGGAAGTCAGGATACGGTCACACCCTAAACTGATGATATCTTCGAGCGCTTTTTGTGGATTGCGGCAAACATCGAAAGCACGGTGGAAAGTGACCGACATGCCTTGTGCGGCTTCCATCAATTGTTTCATCAGAGAGATGTCAATGTCTCCGTCTGTCGTGAGACATCCGAGCACCACCCCGTCTGCCCCCAACTGGCGGGCATTGTCTATGTCTTTCAGCATGATGCGCTGTTCAACCGGAGAGTAGAGGAAATCACCGCCGCGCGGACGGATGATGATATGCAGTTTGGTTCTCTGCAATGCTTCGCGCGCTATGACTATGTCACCATAAGAAGGAGTAGTGCCGCCTTCGGGGATACCGGCACATAATTCTACCCGGTGTGCTCCTCCTTTCTGTGCGGCAAGGCAGCTTTCCACTGAATTGGCGCAGACCTCAAATTGAAACTGTTTCATCTTTATGTTGCTTTTGAATGAAAAAGGGTGAACATACATTCACCCTTCCCGTTTTTATTTTCTCTTTTTCTTTTTTACTTGGCATAGCTTACCGCACGTGTTTCGCGGATTACGGTAATCTTCACCTGTCCCGGATAAGTCATCTCATCCTGTATTTTCTTGGCTATTTCACCGGAAAGGTTTTCCGTTGCCTTATCGTCGATCTTGTCTGCTCCTACGATTACGCGCAACTCGCGTCCTGCTTGGATGGCATAGGTCTTGGTGACTCCCGGATAAGACATTGCCAATTGTTCAAGGTCGTTCAGACGTTTGATATAAGCTTCCACGATTTCGCGGCGGGCTCCCGGACGTGCGCCTGAAATGGCGTCGCATACTTGTACGATAGGAGCCAGCAGGGTATTCATTTCTACTTCATCGTGGTGTGCGCCGATGGCGTTGCAAATGTCCGGCTTTTCCTTGAACTTTTCTGCCAGTTTCATACCATAGAGTGCGTGTGGCAATTCAGGCTCCTCATCGGGCACTTTGCCGATGTCATGCAGCAGTCCGGCACGTTTTGCCTTCTTCGGATTCAGTCCCAATTCAGATGCCATGACTGCACAGAGGTTGGCTGTTTCACGGGCATGCTGCAATAAGTTCTGACCGTATGAAGAACGGTATTTCATCTTACCGATGATGCGGATCAGTTCAGGATGCAGGCCGTGAATGCCGAGGTCGATGGTGGTGCGTTTACCGGTTTCAATAATTTCTTCTTCAACTTGCTTGCGTACTTTGGCAACTACCTCTTCGATACGTGCCGGATGGATACGTCCGTCTGTCACTAATTGGTGCAGTGCCAAGCGGGCCACTTCGCGGCGAACCGGATCGAAGGCTGACAATACAATGGCTTCCGGAGTATCGTCCACAACGATTTCCACACCGGTGGCAGCTTCGAGGGCACGGATGTTGCGGCCTTCACGACCGATAATACGTCCTTTGATTTCGTCCGATTCGATATGGAATACGGTAACAGAGTTCTCGATAGCCGTTTCAGTGGCCACACGCTGTATGGATTGTATCACAATGCGCTTTGCCTCTTTGCTTGCCGTCAGCTTGGCATCGTCCATGATGTCATTGATGAATGATTGAGCCTGTGTCTTGGCTTCTTCCTTCAAAGATTCGATCATGCGTTCTTTGGCTTCTTCGGCAGAAAGGCCCGAAATGGTTTCCAGTTTCTCAATCTCCTGGCGTTGCATGCTGTCCAATTCTTCCTTTTTCTTGTCAACGATAGCCAACTGAGCTTCCAGGTTTTCCTTCACAGCTTCGGCTTCCGTTTTCTTGCGTTGAATTTCTTCCTGACGTTGGTTCAGCACCAGTTCACGTTGTTTCAGTTTGTTTTCCGCCTGCTGTATCTTTTGGTTGCGGATGGCTACTTCTTTTTCCAAGTCGGCCTTTTTGTTCAGGAATTTCTCCTTCACTTCCAGCAACTTATTCTTTTTAATTACTTCTGCTTCCGTTTCGGCATCTTTGAGGATGTTGTCGTATTTGGACTTCAGTCCGTGCTTGAAGAACATGTACGAAGCAAATCCCCCTACGATGAAGCAGGCAATGGACACTACTATTGTAACTACTGTCATTTTATAAATTTGTTTAAGTATATAAATAAAAAAGCACTGCATAAAGGTCTGTTCTTGTTGAGGGACAGGCTTTTGTACAGTGCGCGAATATTCTCTTTCTTTTCCGAACGGGCAGAAGAATAGTTGCTTATTGTTCTTTGAAATAGGCTTCCAATACTTCTGTCAGTTCTTTTATTTTTGTGGTATAAGGTTCGGTATCGTTACGATCCTTCATCTGAAGGTTTTCCAGAGAGAACTGATAGGCCACCATGGCTATAATCCTTTCAGGAGATACATTCTGATAATGTTCCCTATACGCATTGAACCGGATATCTACCTGTTTGGCGGCTTCTCTTACCATTTCTTCATCCTCGCGGTTGATGGTGAGGGGATAGGAGGCGCCTGCCATTTGCAGATTTATCTTTATCTTATCGTTCATACATCCTCTTTTCTTTATTCATTCAACAAAGCGATGCATTTATCGACTTCACGCACTAATTTGGACAATCGCAGTTTCGTCTCTTTTACGTCACTGCCGTTAAGGCTGATTGTCGTAGCTGTTTTTAGGTCAGTGTAGCTAAGTTCCAGTTCGTTATAGTCGGCTTGTATCTTCTCATATTCTTCTTCTTTGGTTTCGAGAAGTTGCTTTAGCTCGGCATTTTCACGTTTTAATTCATCATGAAGATAGATTAAATGTCGCAGCCTGGCCTCAAAGGTACTTAATAGCTTCTTTTCTTCGTCTGTCATTACTACACCAAAATTGTACACAAAAATACGATTTACTTGTAGATTACAAAAACTTTTCGGAAGAAAATGTTATAAAAGCGTCGAAATAACTGTAAATATGCTTGCAAGGCTGTTTCTAAGTGCTGGATTTGGTGTTTTGGAGAAATCTTTTTCCATAATATATGGATAGGCGGAAACTGTTTGTTCTATAATGAAGTTTTATTTTTTTTCTTTCAGGCGATTAGTTTTTCCCTTACTAAGAACTTATCGTCCCACTACTGTTTAATTATCGTCCGACATCTGTCGGACGATAATTAAACAGTAGTAGGACGATAACAATATATATGTCGGACGATTAATTCTTAGTAATGCGGACATTACTTTTTGCCGTCTTCTGTACTACTGCTTCGGCACAATTGGAGTAGTATGTAGTTGCCGGGGAGTAGAAATCAATAATCTCATAAAATAATTTATAATATAATTTGGTTTATAATATAAACCATGTATATTTGCGGTGGAGTTCGAGCCCGAAAGTGTTTTATTTAAGTGACATTAAACTGAATATTATTATGAAAGCGATCGGTTATAAATGGATTGTGTTTGCCGTTTTTAGTCTGTGTACATTTACGGCGGTTGCGCAGAGTGACCTGACGGTGAAGGTGACAAATATCCCTTCTTCTAAGGGAAAGGTGATGATTGCTACTGACAAAGGGCAACATAATATGGTAGATGCCAAAGAAGGTGATGTGGTATTGGAGCTGAAAGGAGTGCCTGCGGGTAAGTGCAAACTGTACGTCTATCACGATGAAAACGGCAACTATCGGTTGGATAAGGAAGATGGAGTTCCGGTGGAACACTGTGCAATAGTCGATTTGGATGTAAAAGCAGATACAACGATGGTAGATGTGGAACTGGCGGATGTACGAAAAAAGATGCAAGATTGACAACTTAGCGACTGTTGAGGCATTATCAGAAGAATGGAATTTTATAAAAAAAACGAATTATGGAAGACAAGAGATTGAATGAGAAAGAGAGTTTGGAACTTATCGCTCAAATGATACAGAATACGCGTAAAAACCTTGATGCAGGTAGTGGCAATATGTTTCTGTTGTGGGGATATGTATCTGCATTGATTGCTTTGGTTGTTTTTGCAGGAGTCTATTTTACGAAAAATCCGGTTTGGATGTGGGGATTCTGGGGAATTCCCGTTGTTGGTTACACGTTAAGTTATTTTTTATTGTGGAAACAACAGAAACCTGTGAGAACTTATGTTGATAAAGTGTTGGCTGATGCTTGGAAATACTTGGGAGTCTTGTGTATGGTATTCGTCGTTGGCGCTACTTATACAAATACTTTTGAAACAATCTTGCCGCTTTGTGCTATATTGTTGTCGGTGGGCAGTATATTTACGGGGGCGGTTATTCGCCAGACATCGTTCTTTGCATTACCAGGTTTAGGAGTGGTGCTGGGCATGAATATGTTTTTCGATGTTTGGGATAAGACCGCTTCATATTTTATTTTGTTGGAATTTGCTTTAGTTGTTATTTTTTCGATGATTATTCCGGGGCATATATTAAATAATAAAGTTCGGAAAGAAATAAAGAATAGGAAGTGAGGAACCATATGAAAACAATCAATAATACGTTGGATAAATTTCTGCTATCATGGAAATTTATTGTATTGATAATTGTTATGCAAATCATTTTACCCCCAATTGCAACGAAGGGGTTTCAATGGGAAAATATTGGAGGCATAATTATCGGCACATTGTCAAGTGCATTTATACAAAATATGTATCCGTATGCCTGGATTTTCCAAATATTGGCAATTGGTATGATATTGCTACTTGTGATTCGGAAGGAGAAGGTGTCACGTTGGTTTATGTTCTATGCCGGCTGTTGCTTCACGCTATATACTATTATACAGAATGTAGCTTTAACGGAAAAGTATGGTCTTAGCATCGTTACTATTAATGTATTGATGATGATGATGGTTGCTTTCTTATGGTTCAGGGGAGCATTGCTTGGAAATTGTCATTTTACTTTCAGCAATCTGAATTGGAAGACGGGCTGGACTATTCCTGTGGCATTCTTTTGCTTGTGGTGGCCTATGGATATGACACAAGGAGCAACTCCGGACTGGAATGTGATACATCTCTTTACCGGAGGTTCCGCCTTGGCATTTTGTCCGATGACACCGATTTTTCTTACCCTGCTTATATTGAGTAAAGGAGATATTGATGTAACTTTGTTGCGGGTAACGGCAGTTGTAGGATTCATTATCGGTTGTTACAATATGGGGAATTTCGCTACCGATGCAGGATTTTATTTGGGACTTTATCATTTACCCTTAGTGGGGATGTCTCTATATGCGTTGTTGGTTAGTATAAAGAAGAAAAAGAGTTGATATGTTTAAAGAACTGAACCCTTTGCTCCACTCCGAACTGCGGCTTGCGGTGATGTCGTTGCTTATCAGTGTTGAGGAAGCGGACTTTGTCTATATTCGTCAGCAGACCGGAGCTACGGCAGGAAATCTCAGTGTACAGATTGATAAGCTAAGTACAGCCGGCTATGTGGAGGTGACAAAGACATTTAAAGGAAAAATGCCATGTACTATTTGCAAGATTACACCGAAAGGGATCGATGCTTTCGAAGAGTACGTAGAGGCATTGAAAAGTTACATAATAAAATGATTTCTTTCTTTTCTTGTAACATTTTGAAGTGCTCCGTATCTAAAGAGTAAAACCTGAAAAATGTATGGCAATGAAAAGATTACTTTGGACACTGATGGTATTAGGGGCCTGTGCTTTGGCCTTTGCACAAGATTATCCTTTTTCGATTGTTGAATCGGGAACGGGAGAGCAAGCGGTTATATTGATTCCCGGTTTTGCATGTTCGGGAGATGTCTGGACAGAGACGGTCGAGGCTTTGAAAGACGATTGCACCTGTTATGTACTGACTTTTGCCGGTTTTGCCGGTACTGCCCCCGAGGAACATCCGTCATTCGGGAGATGGAAAACGCAGATAGCCGAATTCATCAAGGACAAGCGGATGGAACGCCCCGTTCTGATGGGACATAGCATGGGAGGAGGCCTGGCGCTTGCCATTGCGGCCGAGTTTCCCGAACTGGTACAGAAAGTGGTAGTGGTAGATGCTTTGCCCTGTTTGCAGGCATTGACTGTTCCCGGTTTCAAACCATCTTCCGACAATCATTGCAGGGAGGTGGTGAACAGGATTGTTTCCATGGATGATTCCCGGTTTGCACAGATGCAAAGAATGGGTGCGGCAACGCTCACTACCGACTCGCTGAAATGTACCGAAATCGTAAATTGGGGGTTGGCGTCCGACAGAAAGACGTATGCCGAATTGTTTTGTGATTTTTCGAATACGGACTTAAGGGAGTGCATCAGATATATTACTGTCCCTTCTCTCATCTTGTTGGAACCCTCATTTAGAAATCTGGATACGATGATTAAAGAACAGTATAAGAATCTGTCCGGAGCACAAATAAAATATGCGGATAAAGGGCTGCACTTCATCATGTTTGATGACAAGGAATGGTTTCTGAGTCAGATTCGTGCATTTATAACAGAACGGTAGTGGAGTTTGAAGATATATATAAAAGGTATTGGAACAAGATATTCCGTTTATGTATGGGATATGTGAACGACTATGCACTTGCCCAGGACATGGCCCAGGAAACTTTCATCAAAGTCTGGCAATGTTTGCCTTCATTCAGGCATGAGTCCAACATCGATACGTGGATATTCCGTATCGCTACCAATCGTTGCCTGCGACAACTGGAGCGAGAGGATAAAACTCTGTCAGTACCCTTTCCTGTCAATTTGGTTGAAGAGGACACTCCGGCGATGGAGCCCCGGATTGAACTGCTTTATAAATTTATCTCCGAACTGCCGGAAATAGACCGTATCATCATTTCATTGGAGCTGGAAGATGTCCGGCAAGTGGATATAGCCCGGATTGTAGGATTGTCCGAGGGCAATGTACGCGTACGCATCCATCGTATAAAGCTTTTGTTAACAAGAAAATTTGAAGAATATGGAGAGTGATTTCGATATAAAGGAATTGTGGAAGAAGCAGGTTGTTCCGCCTGCCGACCGAGCCGAACTGCTGAAGCAGATAAGACGTTTCAGGAAGAATGGATTTAAAAAGAGTGTGTTTCTCCATCTCATCCTATTGTTGACGATTGTCTTCATGATTTTTATCTGGATTTATTTCAATCCGGATCTGCTGAGTACCAAAATAGGAATCATCATAGGCATATTGCCGATGTGTATCGTTGTGATGTTCAACCGAAAGATGATTTCTTTGTATAAGGCGTTGGATCAAAAACAGACGAATAGGGATTATTTGAATAATCTGCTTGTGCTGAAAGAAAAAGAAAGCTTCATGCAGACTAAAGTCATGGGGCTTTATGTCATCTTACTTTCCGTGGGAATTGTTCTTTATATGTATGAATATACGCTTGGCTGGACATTGGCGTTTAGGGTGATGGCATATTCTGTCTTATTCTTGTGGGTGGCGGTCAATTGGTTTGTCCTGCGTCCGGTAATGAGCGAGAGAAGCCGGCGTAAGTTGGACGCTTTGATAAAGCAAGTCGAAAGAATCAAATCGCAAATGGAGGAGTCTTAGTCGGGAGGTGCAGTTGCGAATCTTGTTTCGGTTTTCGGATATTCAGAAAAAGAGTTGTACATTTACCCCATTCAAAAAATACAATATGAGAATCTTGGTTACTTACGCCGTTCAAGGCGAATTTACGGAATTGAAGTTTTCCGGTCTGATAGGTGAGGATGAAGTGCAGATAGGCTATCTTCGTACAGGAGTGGGAAAGGTGAAGTCGGCCTTTTATCTGGCAGAAGCCATTAACCGTGCACAGCCCGATTTGGTGGTGAATGTAGGCACGGCGGGGACTGTCAGCCACCGGGTGGGAGATATTTTTGTATGCCGTCATTTTATAGACCGCGATATGCAGAAGCTGACCGACCTGGGAATGGAATATGAGATTGACTCTGCCGGACTGCTGGCTGAGAAAGGTTACTGCCTGCATTGGCAAGGTGAGGGGGTATGCAATACGGGAGACACTTTCCTGACGGAACTCTCGGATGTGCAAGGTGATGTGGTGGACATGGAAGCATATGCCCAGGCCTTGGTATGTCGTGCCAAGGAAGTTCCGTTCATTTCCGTGAAGTACGTGACGGATATCATCGGGCAGAACTCCGTGAAGCACTGGGAGGACAAGCTGACCGATGCAAGGAAGGCTTTGGGAGAGTTCTTCGAGAGATTGGGAGGAGCCGTTGAATGATAATTTGCAGGCTGATGCAGGATGGAACGATGTATGACTGATGAGAGGTTCTCTGTATCAGTGGGGTAGGCTGGCTATTGAAGGGTCCTGCGGACCTCCATTCACTTCAGCGTCTTGAATGACAGGATATGCCAGCTCACTCCCGCCGCTACGAGGAACATCACTGCCTTCACCCATACCAATGGAATCAGAAAGAAGATACAGTAAATCATGGTTACCCACATCAGCAACAGGGAAGTGATTTTTGCCTGTAACGGAATAGCTTTGTTTTCACGGTAATTGCGGATGTAGGAGCCGAGGTATCTATGGTGCAGCAGCCATTGGTATAGCCGGGGAGAGCCTCTGAAATAAAGTGCAGCCGTAAGCAGCAGAAAAGGCGTGGTGGGCAGCAGGGGCAGAAATATACCGATGATGCCGAGCGTCAGCGAGACCGTTCCTAAGATGATACAGGTGATTTTCATGTGGCAAATGTAGGAAAAATAATAATATAGATAATATGTATGCGAATAAAGTAAAGAAGGTTGTTGCCGTTCACGACCTTTCGGGAGTGGGGCGGGTTTCTTTGACAGTGGTCATTCCCATTCTTTCATCAATGGGCTTTCAGGTGTGTCCGTTACCCACAGCGGTATTGTCCAGCCACACCCAGTACCCGGAGTTCTCTTTCCTCGACCTGACAGACGAGATGCCGAAGATTATTTCTGAATGGAAAAAGCTGGAAGTACAGTTCGATGCTTTTTATACCGGCTATTTAGGTTCTCCCCGCCAGATACATGTCGTCTCTGGTTTCATAGATGATTTCCGTCAACCGGACGGGCTGGTTGTCGTAGATCCTGTATTGGGAGACAATGGGAAACTGTATGCCAACTTTAAGGATGCGATGATTGACGAAATGAAGCATCTCATTACCAAAGCAGATGTGATAACACCGAATCTGACGGAGCTTTTCTACTTATTGGATATTCCTTACAAAGAGCAGAATACGGATGAGGAATTGAAATCATACCTCCACATGCTTTCTGATTGTGGTCCTGAGATAGTGATTATCACCAGTGTACCGGTGTTGGGAGATAGACACAAGACCTCTGTATATGCTTACAACCGTAACGGTGACCGTTATTGGAAAGTAACCTGCCCTTATCTGCCTGCCCATTATCCCGGTACAGGAGACACGTTTACCAGCGTCGTAACCGGAGCCTTGTTGCAGGGAGACAGCCTGCCCATTGCTCTGGATCGTGCCACACAGTTTATTTTGCAGGGTATTCGTGCTACCTTCGGTTATGAATATGATAATCGGGAGGGCATTCAGCTTGAGAAAGTATTACATAATCTTGATATGCCTATTCAGGTTTGCAGTTATGAACTGATTGATTGATATGCCTGTGCGATGAGATTCGGTAACTATATATATGAATAAGTGAAGAAAAGCTGGCGGATAAGTTCTAAGTTTTTTGTACTTTTGTTGCCGCATCGAGGTGACATTAGGTGCGGTAACTTATATAAATAGTATATTAATTAGCGTATTAAGAGTATGTATACAGTCATTAAACGTATGGAGGTGTCGGCTGCCCATAGCCTGCAACTTTCCTATCGCAGTAAATGTGAAAATCTGCATGGTCACAACTGGATTATCACTGTTTATTGCCGTTCCAAGGAACTGAATGCGGATGGAATGGTCATAGACTTCAGCCACATTAAAAAGGTGGTAAAAGAGCAGATGGACCATAGAAATCTGAATGATGTTTTTCCTTTCAATCCTACTGCCGAGAATATAGCCCGTTGGGTATGTGACCGGATACCCTCTTGTTTTAAAGTCGAGGTACAGGAGTCCGAGTCAAATACTGCCATTTATGAGAAAGATTAACGAAATATTTTATAGTTTGCAAGGAGAAGGATATCATACGGGTATTCCGGCGGTTTTTATCCGCTTCTCCGGTTGTAACCTGAAATGTTCTTTTTGCGACACTCACCACGAAGAAGGGCGTTTGATGTCGGATGACGAGATAATGGAGGAGGTGAGGAAATATCCTGCTGCAACTGTGATTCTGACGGGTGGGGAACCTTCTCTTTGGATTGACAGTGAATTTGTTGACCGTCTGCACCGGGCAGGTAAGTATGTCTGTATTGAAACCAATGGAACTCATCCTTTACCCGACAATATAGATTGGGTGACTTGTTCACCGAAACTTGGGGGAAACTTGAGGATTACCGGTATGGATGAAGTGAAAGTAGTTTATGAAGGGCAAGATATTACTGTCTATGAACAGTTGCCTGCCGGACATTTTTTTCTTCAACCTTGTTCTTGTAATAATATTGGTGAAACGGTGGATTGTGTGATGCATCATCCAAAGTGGAGATTGAGTTTACAGACGCATAAGCTGATAGACATCCGATAGGACCTGGTAAATAATTATTCCTGTGCCAAAATAAAAAAGCTGTAAGGGGGGCTTACAGCTTTTTTGCACGGGAGGAGAGGCTCGAACTCCCGACACCCGGTTTTGGAGACCGGTGCTCTACCAACTGAGCTACTCCCGTGTTTGCGGCTGCAAAGGTAGTGGAATCTTTCAAATATACAAGTATCCCGACCTACTATTTTATGCAGAAAGACGCTTATAACATTTGCAAGTCCTGATACATAATGCGATATGCAGTGGCTTTTTTTTCTAAAGGCATAGGATAGGCTCTTGATGAAGATGGCATTCGATAGAGACGCATCGGTCTGTCTTCGAAAATGAATTCTGTAAAGTCGCCTACCTTGGGCTTTTCAATGGAGAATTGTGCGCAAAAGGTATCGGTCGCTTTCTCGCCTGTGGTAACAATAGATTTGCATCGTGGCAATTGTTGCAGCAGGACAGGGATATTTGTAGATTGTACTATTTCCAAAAATTTGTCTGAAGCATTATCTTGTAACCGACGTATGGCAGAAGCTGTGTCGAATAAAGCGATACCTCTTTCTTGTAAGAAGCTGACCAGTTGATCTTTGTAGAATGATTTCCTTGTTTTATCAACAAAATAGTCTTTGTCATTGAAAAAAAGGAATCCTGTTATCCGCCACATGTCATTGTTCCAATTTGGGTAGTAAAAGTCCATAGACCATCGTTTTTTTTGCGGTGGAAAACTCCCTAACATCAACAGACGGGCATTGCCAGGGAGAAAAGGTTCTAAAGGATGCTGTTCTATTTCCATATTTTCCTTATTCGTTATTTCGTCTGCAAAAGTACAGATTATTTTGGAGATGCTATTAGGCTATTTCCAGATTAGTCATCTTTTCAGTGATCTGAAAAGGAAAATCCGGGTATTCATAAAGACTGAAGCGGTATTCGGTTTTACCTTCAGTATAATTCCAGATAGTAGCATATTCTTCCGCATCTTCTCCCATATATTGTAATTGGCGCAAATAGGAAGCTATGGATTTGTTTTCCACGATGTAAACTTGCCCCATCCGATTGATGATAGGGCTGTGACGGCGGGTGTTATCGTGATCGAAGCACAGGATGCGTTTTCCTTCATCTGTAATACCTACCATCTTGAAAGTCATGCTTTTCCCGATAGCCGGTAGGTTGAGTACATTGCGGTCGGTAGCCAGGAATGGCAGATGATGTGTTTTCAGGAAGTGACGGATGCATGTGGCCGGATCATGACTTGTCTCAAGTGATGCGGACAGGTTACGGGCATCTTCTTTGGATAGTTTACCAAAATATTTTTCTTCCTGTTGTTCTTGTACAGAACGGCTGTTCGGGGTGAATACCGCATTGTTTTCTTCAAAGCCTTTTACGGAGAAAGTGTAATAACAGACTACTCCAAGCTGGTTGAGTATCTGACGTAAACGGGCAGTATGTCCCCGGCGGGATGCGGCTACATTATATACCAGTTGATTGTCGATCAGCCAACCTGCCGATAGTAATTTGTGTATTCCTTTGGCTGCTTCGGGGGTTACTTCGAGTGGTGTCTGGAAGTGAGTTTGAATAATGAATTGCCGGATTCCGATGGTTGAGGCTTTTTCTTTGAATTTCTTTAGAATTTCGACCAATTCATCATTGATCCGCATAGGCAGGTAGGCCGGAAGTCGGGAACCAAGGCGAATACGCTGTAATTCTGCATATTTTTCTCCTTCAGGGCGTTCTTCGTTAGCTTTGCGCTTGCGTGCAGCCATGCGATAAACTGCATCCAAGATATTGCGCAATGTTTTATTTTGACTCATCAGAGCATCACCGCCTGTGATGAGAATATCACGCAATTGCGCATCTTCTTCAAAATAGTTCATCAGGCGCCGCAGCTTCTTTTCCCAACTTTCCTTAGGATGCAAAGTATCGAATTCAAAGTTAAGCCGTTTGCTCTGAAAATCGTACATACGCTGGCAAGATGCACATAGCCCCCCACAAGCACGCCCCATGGTATCGGGGATGAGAATGGCAACCTCCGGATAACGGCGATGGATGTTATGTCCGTCTGGCAGAAGCCAACCGGCGGCATTGGGTTTACCTTCTTCTACTATATCTTCCCGTTCCCATGCATGAATTTGCCCGTAGGTTTCTACTAATTGGGGAGAATAAAGGATGTAGCTACGTAAGGCTTCGTCGTCGTATCCATTAGGGGTACAGTTTAGCAATGAGAGATAATAAGGGGTGGCAAAGAAGGGCATTCCTTTCTTACGTGCTTTGGAGAGCAGGTACATGGTTTCGGCAGAGAGGGAGTTGCCGAGAAAACGGTTTAATTCTGTCGGACTTTTGATTGCCATGGCAAGATGAAAACGGAAATCATTCCACCATTCATTGACAAGGCGATACTTTTCTTCATAGCTAATACCCTCTTCAAAATGAAAATGTGAAGTCGGATGCTTTCGATGCTCAATTTTCTGTATCAGTGCATGCAGGATTCGTTCTTTGTTCTTGATCTGAATTTGTTGTACTTCTTCGTCAAGTCCGGTAGGCCAGCGTTTGGTCAGAGCCTTTATTTTCTGTGCGGAAGGTATGGATGGTATGGGTTGCCGGAGGCGTTTGAACTGTTGAAACAAATCAATGAATAAGTCGGTTTCAGTATCGTCTATCCATTGTCCGGTCAGGAAGGAGTATAACATTGATAGAGTTGATATGGACAGTTGTTTTCCTGTGGAAAGTTCATGTACTTCCCGTCCGTCAAATTCAATCAAAAGTCGAATTTGCTTACTGGCTTCGTTTTCCACTTCCGGATGCCCGGCAATATATTCCAAAAGTCTGGTTTTGAATGTTTCTGTATTGTCACTTTGCGTGGCAATATTTACCAGTTCGGGAAGCTCGTGCCGATAAAGTTGTTCCAATTGTGAAAGAGTGAGTGCAAGCATTTTCTTTTGTTTCATAAGCAGTTATATTTTAATGTTTTGCTAAAAATAACAAAAGTAGACGAGGAATTTATTCCTTGTCTACTTTCTTATGAAATTCTTTAAAGTTCTTTTTCTTTTGGTAACAAAGAAAGAATTGTCACTCCGCCGATTTATCGCTTTTCTTTTTTGATTCTTTTTTTGCCAATATTATTACATTATAAACATACTCGGACATCCATTGTTCGGAATATCCTAAACGCTCCTTGTATTGGCGTACGTTCATAGCTGTTTTGTGTACATCGTCTTTCTTCCAAATGCTTTTGGTACAAACATCGTGTACGGTCTTTTCGGTCATACTGCGCAAAGCCTTCTTAAAAATGGAAGGCATGCGGAACTTCCATTGCATTAAGTTTCCCATCAGCATCATCAAATCGTTAGAAAATCCTTGATACATGAACAGGTAACCTTGTACATCATTTTGCGTCCGGCAATGTTTTTTTACGGATGCATCGATTTCCTTGAAGAAGTTTTCACTGATTCCATAATCTTGTATCAGCATTTTGCGTGATGCAGCCTTTTCGGCTTGTCCAAGTCTCCCTCCTTGGGTGGGGATCTTGAACAGACGTTTAAAGTTGGCTACATCAGGCACAAAGCGAATGTTGGTGATGCCCAGATTGGCAGCTATTACAGCTTGAAAATAGACGCGTGTCAACGAAACGAAATCTTCCACGTTTTTTGAAGATACTTCTTCAGTATTCTTGTTGAATAATTTGGCTAATATACTCATATATCTATCATTAATAGTTTATAATTAAAAGATTGCTGGGACAATTGAGGTTACAAAAGTACGAAATAAGTTGATTTACACCAATAATTGTATCATTCATAATTTATCAGTCATGAAGAATTTTATTTCTTACTCTACTTATTAATAGGTATTGGTTCATATGATAATCCTCTTTTTTTGTTATTGTCGGTTAGGTTTATTCATACGAACTTTGCATTCCATTTTTATGGCTAAGTTCTATTTATTAACAAATAATTAATTTTTATGAAAGAGAAAAAGAAGTTACTCAACTCTAAAAGTCTGTTATTCTGCATTGTTTCTATTTCCCTCTGTCTTTCTGTAGGGGCTTGTTCAAAAAACGAGTCGGATGTTGTTCTGACACTACCGAGTGAAGAAGTACCGATGACAACTGCTGCCTGTGTACCTGGAGATATTGAAGCTCTCCGTGCCATTGCTAAAGCCAATCCGGAAGCCCATCTCTTTGAGGGGGATGAACCGGGACAATGGAAAAAGATAAATCTGAAATGGGTAAAAGGTGTCGATGGAAAATATGCTGTAAGTGAACTTCAAGTCAAAGAGGGAGTTGAGATCGCTGATTTTGTGTTGAATCTTGATGGAAGTAAGAAAACTAATATTCTTTTTAGCAGTTTGCAATGCCTTGATATTGTTTCTGCCACTATTAAAGAAATTACTGTTTTTAATCAGCCTGCACTCAAGACTGTGCGTATCAATGGGGAAGGAAAGGCACAAGTGGAAGATATTAATGTACAAGGTGGTGAGGCTCTGAAGGAAATAACCATTGAAGGTATGCCCAATGTAACAACACTTCTGTTAGGTGGTAATGCCATTGAAAAAATCCTTTTGGCAGACTTACCCAAACTGCAAGAGCAGAGTAATCTGAAATTCAGAAACGGATATGATGCTGATGGTAATCAAGTGGAAGATACTGCTGTTAAAGAGTTGACTCTAAAAGGGGATATAAAGAGTCTTAATGGCCTTTATCTTACAGGATTGGGATTGGAAAGATTTACTTTGCAAGCTTCACTGCCAGAATTGGTTTCACTCACGCTTAATAACAATAAATTATCCGGAAGCCTCGAAATAAAAGGATTAGAGAAGCTTCAGACATTATTTCTAAGTAATAATGAATTGTCGTCAGTCAGTGTATCGGGATGCCCGGCCTTGACAGAGTTTGATGCTTCTGCTAACAAAGGACTTAGTGACTTTTCCCTTTCTCTTCCTGCCCTGAAAGTATTGGATTTGAATGAAACGGCCGTTAGTGCATTGGATTTGTCTTCATTTGCCAATTTGAAAAAAGTGAGCGCTTATAATGCCAAACTCACTTCTGTGAAGCTTTCGAGTCAGAACACCAAGCTTTCCGGAATAAATTTGTCCAATAATCAGTTGCCTGAGATAACTTTCCCAAAGGAGGTTTCAGCCATATACTTGCTTACGATGAATAATAATTCTATGAATTCATTAGACTTGAGCCGGATGAGCTTGCTTGAAAGAGTTTCAGTGAATGATAATAAGCTCGAAACATTAAGAGTACCTGAGGGAGCGGAAGATTTTGAACTGTTGGAATGCAAAAATAATCATCTTACAGCAAAATTGTTGAGAGAGATTAAAAAGACTCTTACCGAACTTTCAAGATGGGATATAGCACCACAACGCCTGCTTGCGCGTGCTGATGTACAAAAAAAACAGATTGACGCATCAGAAGAAATCAATGAATTGAACCTGACTCCCATTGTACAGAAATTCAATGGTAAACAATGGACTGATGCTGTGGTGAGTGAATTCGTACAGAAGGGTGGTATCTATACTTTTGGAGGTAAAGGAAAATATCGTGTCATCTGTACGGATTTAGGTTTTCAGGATTGGAAATTTGACGTTTTCAGTAATGCCGATCCTTATTTTATTGGGGAGATTGAGGTATAATGATGAAAGAGCCCATCCGATAAATCGGATGGGCTTAACGTTTTAATAGCTGTGAACCATGTCTTCAGGTACACAAACGTAGAAATCGGCGCGTCCGATGTTTTCTTCACTCAATGCAGATACGGTTTCTTGTCTCACAAAGACTACTGTGGCGATACTCGTACCGGGACGGTAATTGAGTAGATAAGGGATGATGCCTTCTCTCTGTTCCGTATGGTAACTTCCGTTCACATGCAGAAATTTGTGCCGCATATTTTGAGCTATAAACCACCCCATCGTAGCATCTTTTATAGCTTGTGCCTCGGCAAACCGACGGCTGTCTGCTTTAGACTTTCCTCCCATCATATTCATTATGCCAAAAGCGGTCTCACTGTTTTTTTCATTGTAATGAAAAGGAATGGGAAGTGGGGCAATATAGCTCTTGGCTTTTTCCGAAATTGAGTCAAGTATGCCAAATCCCCAGTTCTTTACACTGTTGGCATATCGACGTGGAACATTAGTGGCGATAAATGGTATGGAATGCTCTTTTGCAAAAGATACCAATGGTTCGTAATCTGTATTATAGTTATGCCATAGACGAGCTTCGGCTTCGAAGCGTTCAGAGGTAATCCTTCCATTCATGTATTCGTCTAAAATCAGTTGGTTGTCACTTTCCAACATTTCGGCTCCAAGCGTCAGTTTGTCGTGGTGAATATGGTAAAGCGAACGAGTAATTTCAAATTCCAGCCAATGAGTGATGGGGCAGTTATGCATTTCGCCTAAGAACACCACATCGTAATTTGACAGTTCTTTGATTAACTTGCCATATGTGATTTCTTTTCCTTCGCTATCAAACAAGGTATAGGCAGGCTTGGTTGTTTCCTGACTGGATACGGCTATCGGCAACATACAGCATAAGCATGCGGTACACAGCAATTGTTTTATAATTTGTTGTTTCATTTTTTTAGATTGTTTTTACTGATGTATAAAAGGATGTACTTCTCGATATCTAAATATTTATTGAAAGCTTTATGTAATATATCGGGCGTTATGTCGGCAAGTTGCTGTTCATAATCTTCAAAATCGGCTATAGTCTCGCCGTTCTTCAGCAAGCTTGTTAGGGTTGTTCGCCATGCTGATGCAGATTCTGCATTTAATGTTTCTCGCTTGGCGATCAAGAAAGACCGTTTGATATTTAGTAATTCTTCTTCACTGACTTCTTTTTCTTGCAGGTGTCGCAGGAGCTTTAAAAGTGTAGCTTCTATTTTGTTCATGTTTTCATTGTCAGTCGATGCATTGATGTCAAAATAGAATGTACTCCATGGAATTCCTTCGTATTTTAATGAAACGTATGGTGAATAGACTAAAGATTCCTGCTCCCTAAGGATGGAAATCAATCGGTTTTGTATGACATTGCACATAAGCTTCAGTGTCAATGTGTTTTTCAATCCCGGTTGATAGTGCCCGAAAAATATATAATCGAACAATGTTTGCGTCTTATTCGTATTGGGGAAGCCTTCTGTTATTCTCATATTAGGTAACCGGAACTTGGGGTAAGTCCATTGTTCTTGTTTTGATGAAATAGGCATTCTGCCGAATACCGAGACAAACTGATTGATAAGCGTATCGGCGTTGAAGTGTCCGCAAATTATGTAAGTTGTACCTTCCTGACGGGAATAAAGTGCTTTGTAGAAGGTTGCAATGCTATCTAATCGGAGTTGTTGCAATTGCTCCGTTGTAGGTTGCCGATACGAAGCGGGTAATGTTTCTCCCATTAGTTCATTGATGCGCGCAGTAAGCAGACGGCTGGAATCGCGTTTCAACATTTTTTCGAGCATTGTTTCTTTACCGGATGTTTTCAGTAATTCATTCAGGCTTTCTTCAAAATCTTTATAGTTTAATTTCGGATCAATTATTTTCTCGTAAATGAGATTAAAGAATTCCAGTGCATTTGCTGAAGAAGACATACCCATAAAGCCGTGCCAATGGTTTTCTATCACAGTAGTGAGAGACATTCCCTGATTGTACAGATAGTCAGATAGCTTTTCTCCGTCAACATTGGCAATTCCTCCCATATCCATATAGCTGGCAGTGCCTTCGAGTAGCGGATAATCTTTGTCGGGGATGGAAGAAAGTCCGAATGGCGCAAAAGAGGTCAGTAGAAAGTTTCTTTCCGGTTGTAAAGTTGGTTTCAGAATAAGCCTGATTCCATTTTTTAATGTAACTTCTCGAATACCTGTCAAAGGATATAATTTAGTATTGGCGATGTATGCTGAATCAAAAGTGGGGCGAACAGCAAGGCAGGCAGGTATATGGCTGTGGACTTCTGTTTCAGCTTGTGGCGAACGAACATAATTATAAGGTTGACAATTCGCTTTTTCACCTTTTTCCCATGCGGTAGCCACTTCTCTCTTTGTTAGTGGAGTGCCAAACTCCGGATGGCTTAGACATGTCACCAGCATAGTGTTTTGTTTACAGGTAAGCCATTCATTCAACAGTTGTTGTAAATCTTCGCATGTTGTATCGCTAATTTTGTTCCAGACTTTCCTTTGTTGAATTTTATCGGTCAGATAACAGTCACCAGAAATGGCATAGTCTATAAAATCATCACACCATTCTGCAGAGTTTCGGGTGATGGGGACCGTTTGTATTTCGTATTTGCTGCGGAAATCATTTTTCAGATCCTGCCACTCGTTCGCTTCCCATCCGTTGCGAGCCAGACAATGCAGTTCGGTTACGATTTTTGCCATTCGTGTCAGGAGTTTTTTTCTGTTTTTCCCTTCCAGACTCAATACAAAATGGTTTTTATTACCCAAATACCATTGGTCGGAAACCTCACATTGCAACTTTAGGGCATGCAGACGTGAGGAGATGGCTTTAATGAGTAATCGTCTCCGTTGTTTTTGTACGACATCGTCTAAAGTCCTTTCTACATTGCAGGTATGAGGGATTATGCATTCAATTCGGGTTTGATTTCGTAAACTGTCTCGTATTTCAGATAAACTGATACCCGTATCATACTCCAATATACAGGGGTGGGGGAGAATTGATGAGCTACCGCATTTCAGCGAGGCAAACATAACTTTTATCTTTTGTTCTATTTCTTGAGGACTGATATCTCCTACTACAACAAGTGTAGCCAAAGAGGGAACATACCATTTCCGGTAGTAACGGGTGAGTATTTCAGGAGTTATGCGTTTGATGTCATCGGCATTTCCAAGCGGCATACGGCGGCTGAGTAGTCCATTGCCTATTTTAAGCGGATAGAAATCATCTCCCGAATCAAAGCTGCGTAGTTCTTCTAAAATAATACCTTTCTCATTCTCAACTTTTTCCGCTTCAATTGTCAGGCCATCCATCCAGTCACGTATGATAAGCAAGGAGTTTGCTATTACCGCTTCTCTGTTTTTGTCAATTGGTACGGAAAACATGTAAATGGTGCGGTCAAAGCCTGTAAGAGCATTGATGTCCTGTCCGTATTTCATACCCAGTTTCTCGAGTGATTCGACTAATGATCGTTTTGGAAAATGGGTTGTACCACCAAAAGCGATGTGTTCAAGGAAATGAGCGCATCCTTTTTCTTCTTCCGTTTCCTGGATAGAGCCTACACGCATAATTAGGCGAAATTCCACTTTGGAGGCAGGGGTCGAGTTGGGTAGGATAAGATAGTGAAACCCATTTTTCAGATGCCCTTCTACTGTTCCTGCTGGCAATGCGATAGCTGATGATTGTGGATATGCAGCATGCAAACACATAGCAATTATCCATGTGGCTGCTATACTTAAAGAACGATGGAATATTTGTTTATTTTTTCTCATAAGTAACATATATACGCGTATATCCATCTGCCAAAGAGTGGCTCATGGAGAATTGAAAAGTCATTTTCTCATTCTTGAAATCAATTTTTCCTTCTGGTAAAATGAAATTTATATTATCCTCAATATCATCTTTCTCAACGGAATAGGTCATGAGATAGTAATTGGGATCAGATGTTCCATCTGCATGTTCCAATTCTTTTGCCAGTTGATTTCCTTCGGCAATTAGTTGCTTCTGTTTTTCCCAAGGGGAAAAAGAATATAGGAATGGTATTGTGGCGGTATTATCCCCGCCTCCAGTTATTTTAGTTTTTATAAAATCGAGGTAGGCTTTCCCATCTGATATTTTTTTTAATTTGATGTCGTCCAGCATCATTGTAAAAATGCCCGGATTTTGTTTGTTCCATCCCAGTAATTCTGTAATAGCCTTATAAGCAGGGCTGGCATTGGGAGCAAACCAAAACTCATCATTAAATACTGTTTCCTGCTGCAATACCCATCCCATATAGTTGGTCAGCCCTAAGGGATTTTCCGTCATTTTTAAAACAGGCTGATCTTCTGTTGCTTTTTCGCTCAATGTAATGACTGTTTGTCCATCAACTTCTCTGGTGAATGCTTGTGCAAAATTAATGGAACGCTCACTTGCCGGACTCATTATTTTGGTGTGGCAGGAAATGACACCGATCCATTTCATTAAATCGATTCCATATTTTGTCTGATATGCTGCAATCAATTTTTTCTGTTCTTTGGTCAGTTCAGCGGATGCAGGATTTGGCTTGACACGTATGAGTAGTTCTTGATTTAATTTCATCCCTTCGGGCAATTCGGAAATACCAATCCGAAAATAAGTGTCTGCCATTAATATATTTTTCCGGTTGGACAATACGGTGAATTGCCCTTTGGTTTTTCCGGCTTCTATGGTTACGGGATTATTTTCTATTCGAAGCACTCCTTTCTCATCATCCAATACTGCGAAATTCAATGTGAGCTTCTTCTGTATGGCGTTTGTCAGGTTAACTTCTATTGTTAATGAAGCCATAGTTCCTTCTTCAAGTTGCGTATCTTCTCCGGTAACAGTCAGATAAATCTGGTTCATTCCATCATAGTTATTATTCTTTTCATCACCTGAGCATGACGATAGTAAAAGAGGTACAACAAGCAGTGCTTGTATAACATAAATAATTTTTCTTTTCATCTTTTCTTGTATTTATTCTGTTTTTTGCAATTCTATAAAAAACTCTGTCCGGCCTATCGGTCTATTTGGGACCAGCCTTCATTTTGGGTCATTTGTTCGTTGTATAGATATTCTTCTTTGGGTATTGGGAAATTCCAACGATAATCGTCTGGCTTTATACCTTTTACAGTCATGGTTTTTGTCTTGTTCCAATCGGATAAAATTGTTTTTCTTAAGCGTTTCAGGTCATAATAACGCTCGCCTTCTCCTACGAATTCTTTCCACTTTTCTTGTAAAATGACTTTAAGCAGTTTTTCTCCCGTTAGTTCCGTCAAAGGCAGTAAGGGGGCTTTACGTCGAGAAAGATATTGGTTCATCACTTCGATGGATTTAGCTTCATTTCCCTTTCTGCAATACGCTTCTGCCAGTATAAAACAGGCTCCTGACACTCTATATCGATTTACAGTTTGAAAATTCCGTTTTTCTTTATTTTCCCGGTTATATTTTCCAAAGCATAAGACCGTAGCTTCTTCATCGGACAGTGTTTTATCTTCCAGCCGGAAAGGAAAGGCTGTGACGTTTCGTCTGATATCTTCCGAAGCATAAAGGTCGAGAAGGGAAGTATTAACTCTTACGTAGTCACCCTGTTCTTTATTCATGTTGATATCAGTGTAATAATACTTTTGGGTAAACCAAGAAAATATCCGTTCGGCACAAGGAGCATCGCTCCACAGTGATTGATAAGCTTTTTCTTCCAAGACATCATAGCCTCCTTGGTTTTCTATGACTTTACGCGCATAGTAAGCTGCTTGTTCATAGTTGTGTGTGTAGAGTTCTAATTCTGCCATGAGATAACAGACACTATATGATGAAAGCCAATATTCTCCGGATGTGGAATAGTCGGTTGTCATGGCATCGGCCAATAATGTGCGGATAGTATCTGCGCATGTTTTTAGATTGGCACGAGGAAGAGATTCCAGTTTGAGCTTATTTTTCAGTGGAATTCCGGCAAGTTCCGTTCCGTCAGCGTAATCAGGAGCGAACAGCCTCAGGAGATTGAAATAGCAGTAGGCTTTCATTACTTTTGCGTCTGTAATCACTGCTTGTAAAGAGGAATGTTCTTTGGCGGTCAGACCGGTGATAAGAGAGGCACGTTCCAATACAGCATTAGCTATGGTTACTGAACTGTAATAATTTTGCCATAGTGACAGTGAGAGTTGTTCGATGGGAAGAGGTTGCCATTTATAAAGGTTGGACAGGCTTACATTTTTGAGTAAAAGCTTGGTAGGTTCAAAATCATCGCTCAGAATAGACAGTTCGAAAGATGCGTCGGGCAATTGCATATAGGCGGTGGCGAGGAGTTCGCGTGCCTTAGCCGGTGTAGAAATGGCATCAGGGTCGGAAAACTGGTTTTCATATGGAATATTGAGTGAACAGGCTGTGAGGCACATTGAAAAAACTGTTGTAAAAACTATCTTTTTCCATTGGAAAGTATGTATGTGTATCTTGTGAAACATATTCTTGAATTGTGATGTTATATTTAAAATGTCAAATTTAAGTTCAGTGTTAATATAGGTTGGAGTGTTCCTGCCAATGAACCGGTTTCCGGATCAGACTCACCATAGGGGGTAAATGTAAACAGGTTGGATGCCTGAAAGGAAATGTTGGCATACTTCACAAAATTACAATTTCTTTGCAGGAACACATTTGGCACACGGTAACGTAAAGAGAGCATGGATAAGCGCATGAAATCGCTTTTGCCTACTGTTTTGGTATTAGGGTATTGCAGCGAAGCAATGGCAGAAGAACTGTAAAAAGGAGAATGATAACTTTTTCCTGTGTCACCTTTCTTGAACCACATGTTTTCCAACTGTCCTTTTGCTGCATTTAAGTAAGCGTTGTCCAACGAACGGATGTAGGCGTAGTTGTAAGCTCTTATTCCACCGAAGACATAGTATAAATCCATATCAAAATCGAAATGACGGTAGGAAAGACTGAGGTTCAGTGAACCACTGTACGGGGGTGTTCCATGTCCCAATGCTATGATGTTCTCCTTGGATATGTTTTGTATGGCAGGAACCTCTTCCCCATTGGCGCCCTGAAAAACGGGAAGTCCCGTAATCGGATTGATTCCAAGTGATTTCAAGCCAAAAAGAATATCGTAAGCTTTGCCCACTTCATAGTCGGGGACAAGAGAGGTTTCGCTGGTATAAAGTCGATCGGTATAGTAGAGGTTTACTACTTTATTTCGGTTATAGGCCAATGAACCGCGTAATGATAGTTTCCAGTCCTGTCCGTCCAACACTTTGAACAAGGCACTGAGTTCATAGCCTTCGTTTCGCAGCACTCCTATATTTCGCTTCATGGTTTGGAAACCATTCGATAGTGGGATAGGCACGTCTAATAGGGCATCACTCGTTTCGCGGCGGTAGATGTTTGCTTCCAAAGAAATACGTTTAAACAATTCCATAGACAAGCTTATGTCTGTGGTGGTAGTTTGCTCAGGTTTAAGGTCGAGATTGTAGAGTGCTCGGAGTTGCAGCAGGCGGGTGGTGGAATAAAAATTAGTAGAATATGAAAAAGTGCCGATGGTGGCGTCTGCCGATACGCCGGCTAAATTGGCCATACGTCCGTAAGATGCTCTGACATTGAGGCGGGTTATCGTCTTGTTGTTGTTCATGAAAGAGTGGTTGCTTGGTGTCCAGCCCATTCCAAGTGCCCATGCTCCATTCCAACGTTTCTCTTTTGGAAGCACTGACGAAGCATCGGCCTTGTATGTAGCAAACAGATCGTAGAGGGCATTGTAACTATATCCTGCTACTATTCCAAAACCCAACTGCGCAGTTTTGTCTTTGGAGGAACTTACTTGAGGGCGTCGGTAACCAGTAAGGGAATGATTGATGGCAGCCGGTGACATCAATGTTCCTACACCAAATCCCATAATACCTGCTTGGTCAATATTTTTCATGTAGTAATCCATGTTTGCTCCCAACGTGAAGTCATGTTTGCCTGCTATCACTTTGTTGTAAGTGGCGCGAATGTTCGATGAGATATCGGTTGTTACCGATTTGCTTTTGGTCAGTTTTCCCAATGCTTCTTCTTTCTCATAGCTTTTACGCTCGGAGATGGCAGTGGAAGGTACTAATGTCATTTCTTCACTGAGCAGCACGTCTATTCCGGCTACTGCATCAATGGACAGTTCGTCGAATGGTTTCAGATTGATGCTGCCGGTTAATCCCCCGCGTTTGTCGGTTGCTTCTTTCCGGTATTGGTATATAAGGTCATCATATGTGTAATCTCCTCTGGGGAAGGAAAACAGATGTCCTTTCTTTGTTTCGTAAGGATTGAGTTTATAGACCAGGTTGGCGGGTGTTTCGTCAGTTCCGTTCGGGGTGTCTGTACGACCGTACCCGGCATTGGCACTTAATGAAAGATAGCCGAGGTGTCCGAGTTGCTGATCAAGACTGAGGGCAGTGGTGAACCGCTGTGTGTTGTTTCCTTCTATTCTTCCTCCTTGTCTAGCGTAACCGGCAGAAATGGAATAGGATGTTTTTTCTGTTCCACCCCGTACACTCAGGTTGTGACGTTGATAAGTATTGAGTCGTATCAGCTCGTCAAACCAGTCCGTATGAATGTTTTTCAGTGAATCAAGCATGGTCTTACCCTTGGCAATCATCTTTTCCAGGTCGGGAGAATTGTTATAGTATTTTTTGAAGAAGTCCTCACTGTACCGGTAGCCCGGTGCTATGGGATTTTGTAGACGTCTTTCAAGTTCGAGCTTTTCTTCCGTATCCATCATCTTTATTCCCCTTCGGCCACGAGTGGTGATTCCCATGTTGAAACTATAGTTTGTGGTGATTTTTCCGTCGGGGTTACCTCGCAATGAAGTAATTTCAATGACTCCATTAGCAGCTTTGACACCATATAAAGCACAGGCTACTGCATCTTTAAGAACTTTTATTTCTTTGATTTCCATCGGATTTAATGTCAGGAAAGTTTCACCAGATATTACTTGACCATCTTTGACATATAGGGGCTCGTTGACTGCATCACCTTTGCGGAAAGATGAATTTCCACGGATCCTGATTTTGGGCTTTTGCCCCAGATCGCCTGTGTTGGTTACCACCAGTCCCGGGATGCTGCCTTGCAGTGCCAGAGACATACTGATCATCGGCTTGCTGTTCAGCCTCTTCATATCGACGTGTTGCACTACTCCCGATTTGGCACGTATGTCCATCTCATTGATGTTTTGCCGAGCTACGATCACGACTTCTTTCAACGAACGTGTGTCTTGCTGCATGACTGTATTATATACTTGCTGGCCTGTGTAGCGCATACATATTTCTTTCATTCCCATGAAGGAGAAAACGATGAAATCACCTTTTTCCCACTGTCCTCGTAATGTGTAATGTCCGTAGGCATCAGTCGATGTGCCAAGTGTACTTCCTTTAACGCGAATATTGACACCCGGCAAGGCTTCACCTTGCAGATCGGTGATAGTGCCTCTCAGCACGTTCCCTTTTGGTTGTGAAAAGGCGCAAAAAGGGAGACAAAACAGAGCTAAAAAAACAATGTAGTTAAGTTTCATTGAGGTTCTTTTAAAGAAGTTGCATTTAGAGTTTGCAAAGGTAGATGCTATGTGCCCGGCTGTCAATCGCAAAATATGGTGGTTTTTATTTTTGAAAATACTTATATGTAGGTAGCATACCAGAGAACCTGTCTTTGGGATGGCAGGCGGGGTATTTGTCGTTATCTTTCGACTATAGGAATGTGCATGCAGGTAGTATCAGTAGGCGTTTTCATACCTGCAATGGCGGATAAAAGATGTGCAAAAGCCCTTTCGGACACTGATTTTGCCGAATATCTCAAAAAAAATATTGTTTTTCTATATTTATTTCAAGAAAGAATGTATTTTTGCCAGACATTATTAACGAAGTAATTAAAAAGGATTATGAAAGAATTAGTTGAAAAAGTAGCTGCATTGTATGCAGACTTCTCAAAAGATGCAAATGCTCAGTTGGAAAATGGTAACAAAGCAGCAGGAACTCGTGCTCGTAAGGCTTCTTTGGAGATCGAAAAGGCAATGAAAGCTTTCCGCAAAGCATCTTTGGAAGCTGCTAAGTAAAGAAAAAAGGCATATTCAATGCTGTGAAAGGCTGCCATGATTGGCGGTCTTTTTTTTGTTTTTAATGGTATAATAACTACATTTGGCGTAAGTATATGGATGAAAATGTACTCAATAAATTGAAGATACTGGCAGAGGCGGCAAAATATGACGTCTCTTGTTCTTCCAGTGGTACGGTGCGTTCAAATAAGGTGGGCATGCTGGGAAATACTGTAGGTGGTTGGGGTATTTGTCACAGTTTTGCCGAAGACGGACGTTGCATTTCATTGCTCAAGGTAATGCTCACTAATTATTGTATCTATGATTGTGCCTATTGCATCAATCGCCGTGGCAACGATCTTCCTCGTGCCACGCTTTCGGTCAGTGAACTTGTGGATTTGACGATGGAGTTTTACCGCCGCAACTATATCGAGGGATTGTTTCTGAGCAGCGGGGTGGTGCGGAATCCGGATTATACAATGGAGCGTTTGGTGCGTGTGGCCAAGGATCTCCGTACTGTCCATCGCTTCAACGGTTATATCCATTTGAAGAGCATTCCCGGAGCCAGCCGTGAGCTGGTGAATGAAGCTGGACTGTATGCCGACCGTCTCAGCGTTAATGTAGAAATTCCGAGAGAGGAGAACCTGAAGTTGCTGGCCCCGGAGAAGGATCATAAAAGTGTGTATGCCCCCATGAAATATATTCAGCAAGGCGTGTTGGAAAGTTCGGAAGAACGGAAGAAGCACCGTCACGCCCCCCGTTTTGCCCCTGCCGGACAGAGCACACAGATGATAGTGGGGGCTACTTCTGAGACGGATAAAGATATTTTGTTTCTTTCGTCTGCACTTTATCGGGGAACGACAATGCGTCGTGTCTATTATTCCGGTTATATTTCCGTGAATACTTACGACAAGCGTCTGCCAGCACTGAAACAGCCTCCTCTGGTGCGTGAAAACAGGCTCTATCAGGCTGATTGGTTGATGCGTTTCTACCAATTCAAAGTTGAGGAGATAGTGGATGAGACTTATCCTGACCTGGATCTGGAGATTGATCCCAAATTGTCATGGGCGTTGCGCCATCCCGAACTGTTTCCGGTGGAAGTAAACAAGGTGGATTATGAGATGCTACTCCGTGTGCCGGGGATTGGTGTGAAGTCGGCGAGGCTGATTGTGGCTTCCCGTCGCTTCTCCCGTCTGGGCTTCTATGAGTTGAAAAAGATAGGAGTGGTGATGAAAAAGGCGCAATATTTCATTGTTTGCAGCGAACTGCCCATGCGGACGGTGAATGAACTGACTCCCTTGGGAGTGCGTAGCTTGCTGTTGCCCAAGTCCGGTAAGACATCGGGTGATGACGGGCAATTGCTGCTGGAATTCCAGAAAGAGTAGATTTATGACACTTTGTAGAA
The DNA here is from genome assembly GCF_000186225.1 of Bacteroides helcogenes P 36-108. NCBI lineage: Bacteria > Pseudomonadati > Bacteroidota > Bacteroidia > Bacteroidales > Bacteroidaceae > Bacteroides > Bacteroides helcogenes. The sequence goes on from NC_014933.1 coordinate 2,000,766, forward strand.
CTTTATAAAAGTCTGAATCCGAATGAACATTTTCTTTTTTGACCGTACTTTTGAGGGATTGTTGACTTCTGTTTTCGAAGCCTATTCCCGTCATACTTTTCCTGATGCACTGCTGGGAGAAGAGGAGCCGTTGCCACTGTTCTATGACGAAGTGTTCACGATAACCACTGATGAAGAGAAGGCTGCCCGTGTGTGGAGAGGAGTGCAGAAGAAGCTGTCCGCGTCTGCCCTTGCCTGCCTTGCTCAGTGTTGGTTGGCTGAGGAACTGGAGACGCCCTTACTGCTTTTCCGATACATCCGCAAGGCGATAGATGCCCCCCGTTCTATAGAGACGAACTTTTCAGACGCTGATGTGCTGGAGTTCTCGCACATGTGGAAGCGTGTGGACTGGGAGCGCATACGCCTGCTTCAATTTGTACGCTTCCAGAAGGCGTCAGACGGCACTTTCTTTGCTGCCGTGGAGCCGGAGAAGAATGCCTTGCCACTGGTGCTTGACCATTTTCGCAACCGCTTTGCTGACCAACGTTGGCTGATTTATGACATAAAGCGGGCATACGGATATTATTATGATTTGAAAGATGTGCGCATGGTAACTTTTGAAGAAGGTAGCCACGAGAGTCATTTTGTCACTGGGATGCTGGACGAGAGCTTGATGGATAAGGACGAGAAGCTGTTTCAATCTCTCTGGAAAACCTATTTCAGAGCTATTTGTATCAGAGAACGGCTCAATCCACGAAAGCATAGACAAGATATGCCCGTGAGATACTGGAAATATCTTACGGAGAAGCAATGGTAATGATGCTTCTTAATCAATCACCCAATTTTTATTGTGCACCACCGTCTTCCTGGGATCGTAATGCATGCCTGCCTGTGTAGGTATCCGCAGTATGTATTCTTGTCCGGTCTTGTTCACCAGCGTCGTGTCGCGCAGCCACGGGTTGGCATCCTTCAGTTGGGCAAAGGTGATACCCTTATCTTTGGCAAATTGCGCCAGGTTGTCGATGCCGGTGCAGATGTTGATTTCTGTGCAGGAGATAGGCGGATAGAGGTGTTCCCGTTTCAGCAAGAAGCCGTATTGCTTTGGATTGCTGATGACCGCTTTTGCAGCCAGCAGGCGGAACATGTAGCGTGAAGTTTCCTCCACGAGCCATAAATCTACGGCTTGATCCACCATTTGCTTTTGCAATTGTGTAGAGATGCGTCCTTGCCCTGCATTGTAGGCGGCAGCCACGCACAGCCAGTTGCCGAACTTCCGATAGGCTTGCTTCAGATACTTGCAAGCCACTTCCGTCTCTTTTTCTATATGGTAGCGTTCGTCGATGCTGCTGTTTACTTCCAGTCCGAACTCACGGGCGGTGACCGGCATGAACTGCCACAGTCCTGCTGCTCCCGAGGGCGACTTGGCAAGTGGGTTGAGGCTGCTTTCTATCACTGCCAGATATTTGAAGTCGTCCGGCACACCGTTCCGGCGCAATATCGGCTCGATGACGGGGAAGTAGCGGTTGGCACGTTTTACTGTGAGCAAGGTGGAAGTGTGCATGTAGGTGAAGGACATTAGTTCACGGTCTATGCGCTCGTGGTGGTCGTAGCGCAGCAAGTCAATGTCTTGCCCGGCAAAGGCTATCTTGTCCGGCACGGCAGGAGAAGTGACGCAGTAGGGCACTTCGGAAATCACGGAGTCACGCTCGGAGTTCAGCATGCTGCTGCCGGCCAAAAAAGTGAGGGTGACACCCGCACAGAAGGCGACGGATGCTGTGAGTGCGATATGTTTGTATTTTCTTTTCATATATCGGAGCAATTGTGAGTTTATGTTTCGAGGTGTGAAGGTACGAAATCAATTTTTTATGGGCAACCTTTCCCACAACCATCGTGGAATCATGAGCCAGAAAAAGACCAACACACGGTAGCGGGCATCAATCACAAGCACCCGTTTCTTTTTGTTCAAGGCCCTGACAATTTGTCTTGCCACTTGGTCTGCCTGCATCAGCATCGGGTATTTTCCGTTCTTCAATAAGTCGGTGGCAACGAATCCCGGGCGGATATCGGTGAAGTGTACATTGAGACACTGCATGCGGGACAGTTGTGCCAATGCATCTATATAGGTATTCTGAAACCGCTTTGTGGCAGAGTAGGCCGGCGCGATGCCCAGTCCCTTGGTTCCGGCAATGGAACTGATGATAGCAATGTGTCCGCCTCCTTTCTCCTTGAAGTAGTTGAAGGCCGTGGTTATCATGCGAGTAAAACCCTCCACATTGGTGCGTGCCGTCTCCAGTTCCATATCCGGATTCAGATGCCTGTTCTGGAAACCTACTCCCGAACTGAGAAAGAAAAGATCCATGCCTCCTAACTTCTCTATCATTTGGCGGAGTTGTGCGGCGGAGGATGCTTCTGTTATGTCTATCCTTTGAATTACTATATGAGAGGGGGCGCATGACTGCAAATTTTCCAGCGCTTCCGTTCGCCTGCCAGCAATGCCTATGTGCCAGCCCTGTTGTACCAGCAGTTTGGCTACTTCTTGTCCGATGCCCGAAGTGGCTCCTATGATGATGGCTTTCATATGTGTTTTTTGTTCTGATTTTCGCAAATATAAGCAAATTTAGAAGACCTTAGGGCATATCCTGAGGCAAAATCTTTGTCTTTCGAACTAAAAAACCGATATTTGCTGCCTCAAAAATATAAGAGAATAATGGAAAAAGTGATTATCAACTCGTATGAGGATTTTGAAAAGCTGGTAGGCCGGCAGATTGGTGTTTCGGATTATGTGGACCTTCCACAAGAGCGTATCAATCTTTTTGCAGATGCGACATTAGACCATCAGTGGATTCATGTGGACCCGGAACGTGCCAAAGTGGAAAGCCCTTTCAAGAGCACGATAGCGCATGGATACCTTACCCTGTCCATGCTACCCTATCTGTGGAATGAGATCATTGAAGTGAATAACTTGAAGATGATGATTAACTATGGGATGGATAAGATGAAATTCGGTCAGGCTGTATTGTCAGGGCAAAGCGTGCGGCTCGTTGCCGAATTGCAGTCTTTGGCGAATCTGCGCGGTGTAGCGAAAGCGGAAATCAAATTTGCCATTGAGATCCAGGGCGAGAAGAAAAAGGCTCTTGAAGGTGTAGCTGTCTTCCTGTACTATTTTAATTGATAAAGTTGTGTTTCCACGTGGTAACTGCTTTTTCCTTATATGGTAACGGCTTTTACCTTACGTGGTAACCGTCTTTGAAAAATGAATATTCCATGGACAACATCCTCTTCCGGCAAGAAGTTTACAGTGTGGTGGCTGCCGTTCCTTCCGGACGAGTGGTGACTTACGGACAGATAGCCTATCTTGTGGGCAGGCCTCAATGTTCCCGTATGGTGGGACATGTCATGCATAATGTGCCGGCAGAGTTACATTTGCCGTGTCATAGGGTAGTGAACAGTCAAGGAAGACTGGTTCCTTTTTGGAAGGAACAACGGAGATTGTTGGAAGATGAAGGAGTAAAATTCAGGAAGAACGGGTGTGTTGACATGAAGGTGTTTCAGTGGGAATTCATGAAAGAGTAACCTTATAGAAGCCCGTAACTTAAAATACAATAATGATAATATTATGAAATTTATAGGCGCACACGTATCGGCAAGTGGTGGAGTTGAGTCGGCTCCTGTTAATGCTCATGAGATAGGGGCGAATGCTTTTGCTCTGTTTACCAGAAATCAACGCCAATGGGTAGCAAAGCCTTTGTCTGTTGCAAATATCGAGCTTTTTAAGAAACATTGCGATGACTATGCTTTTGATTCAGATTATATCCTACCCCATGACAGTTATTTGATTAATTTGGGACACCCTGAGGAAGAGGGGCTGACAAAAAGCCGCGCTGCCTTTCTGGATGAAATGCTGCGTTGTGAGCAATTGGGGTTGAAGTTGCTGAATTTCCATCCGGGGAGCCATCTGAATAAGATTTCCATAGAGGAATGTCTGGATAGGGTGGCGGAGTCTGTCAATATCACTTTGAGCAAGACACGAGGTGTTACGGCTGTTATAGAAAATACAGCCGGTCAGGGAAGCAATGTGGGAAATGAATTCTGGCAACTGAAGTACATCATTGACCGTGTGGAGGACAAATCGCGTGTAGGTGTCTGTCTGGACACTTGCCATACTTATACTGCAGGGTATGACATAGTGAATGAATATGATAAGGTGTTTGAGGAGTTTGAGGGGACGGTAGGTTTTGACTATTTGCGCGCCATTCACTTAAATGATTCCAAAAAAGCGTTGGGCAGCAAAGTGGATCGCCATGACTGCATTGGAAAAGGACTGATAGGCATGAACTTTTTCAAGCGCTTCATGAGAGATGAACGTTTCAACGATATACCTGTAATTCTGGAAACTCCGGATGAATCTCTCTGGGCGGACGAAATCAAGCTGTTGCACAGCTTTGAATAGGCATGTCTCTATACCGCTTCAACCCCAAAAATCTCTCCATAGGTGACGGATGACTGCTAAGGGATGGTATAGCAGCATTCGGGGTCCTGCGTACCGCATCACTTTCCGCATCCGCCCCTTCATTTCCGGCTTGTAGCAATGGACAGGGCAGAGCTTGCAAGTAGTTTTCTTTTCTCCGAAAGGGCATCGCGACAATCTTGCCTGCGCATACTCTAATAATTCTTGACATTGCGAGCAGAGTTCTTCGTTTCCTTCGTGCCTGCGGCAGTAGAGGCGTATCATCTGCTCTACGGTCTGCTGTTCTTGCTTGATGCGTGACGTTTTCATGGAGGTTACTGTTTTTTTAGGGATTGTCCGGCAAAAGGTGTTGGTTTTAATTCTGTGTAAAATGACTTTTATTCAAAGGGAGTGTTCTTGTACCTGATTCTAAGTAATAACATAAATGGTCATATACTTCGCCGGTATATATTTGTTCTGCCTGATGCAAGGTTCCTTCATAGAGGAAACCATTTCTCTCCAATACGTGTTGTGAACGTAGATTGAAAGGATAGCAGTTGGCTGTGATAAGTTTTAAGCCCAGTGAACTGAAGCCATAATTCAAAATGGTTTGTATAGCTTCGGTCATCAATCCTTGTCCCCAATAGCTTTCTTTCAACCAATATCCTAACATGCGTGCTTGGAAGTTCTCTCGTTTTGAATCGGTCATCAATCCGATAGAACCTATAACGCGGTTGGTCTCATTATAAATTATTGCCCAAATATCCTTTTGGTTTATAAATACGGTATGTAGGAATTCGTTTGCCTCTTCTATTGTTTCGTGAGGTTTCCAACCTGCATTGTTACCTAAATGGGGATTTCTGCAACATTCAAAGAAGTCATTCAAATCATCTTCTGCAAAAGGTCGAAGTAATAAGCGACGGGTCGTGAGCTTAGGAGTATGCACCCATTGCAGATGCAGGATTGGAAAAGGATTGCCTGTAGGGTCGGTCTCATCACGATTGATAATATTAAAACCTACATGTTGATAAAACAGACAGGCTTTCTCGTTTTGTTCGTTGACATCTACCTTATATATATGTCTTTCGTGAAGTGCGTATCGTATCAACAGTTTGCCATACCCTTTTCCTTGCTCATCGGGATGTACAAAGAGCATTTCGATGAGTTCGTCGCTCAGTCCCATAAAAGCAGCGATTCTTCCTTTTTGATTGCGAATGATGTAAAGTTCTACGGCTTGGAAGTATTGGTTTCGTACTAATGGCTTATAGAACTGTATGTCCTTTTCTGTCAGGAAATGATGGGTACTTCGTACGGAGGCTTCCCATACAGTGAGTAGCTCGTCATAGTCTTGTGGAGTGGGGCGAAGAATTGTCATACCGATATATATTGTCACTTATTCCTAAATCATTGAATTAAAAGTCTGCTTTTCGGCTAATCTTCATTTTCTCTCCGGTTATCGGATGAATGAATTCCAGTACTTCGGCGTGCAGATACAGACGCTCGGCTTTCTCTCCATAGAGTTCGTCGCCGATAATGGGGCAATGCAGTCCAAGCGGGTGGGCGGTGTGCACCCTGAGCTGATGTGTACGCCCGGTACGTGGATAGAAGGCGATGCGGGTGTGATTGCCTTTGCGTTCCAGTACCTCAAAGTTCGTCAGGGCGGGTTTCCCATGTTCGGGATGTACCATTTGCCGGGGGCGGTCCAGGGGATTGAGGCATAGTGGCAGTTCGATGGTTCCCCAATCCCGGGTGACGGTGTCTTTCAGCAATGCGATATACCGTTTCTTTACACTGCGGTTTTTGAACTGCGCTTGCAGATGTTGGTGTACTTGCTTGGTCTTGGCAATGACGAGCAGCCCCGATGTGGCCATGTCCAGGCGGTGTACAATCAGCGGACCGTCTGCTTCCGGATAGCGTTCGCGCATCAGGCTGTAAACGGAAACCGTCTCTTCCTTGCCGGGTACGGTCAGCATGCCCGCCGGCTTGCTGACCACTACCAGCCATTTGTCTTCATAGACAGTTTCCAGTTCCTTCTCCTTTCCGGCTGACTGCAATTCTTTCAGCAGCGGGTTCTCGTCCACTTCCAGTCCCTGCAACATGTGCTTCAGTATCGGCTCGCACTTGCCTTTGCAAGCGGGGTAGTAGTGCCCGTGGTGGCGGATTTCCGTTTTGGGAGATTCGCCCCACCAGAACTCTGCCATGGCAACGGGCTTCCAACCGTGCAGATAGGCTTGTTGCAGTAGCTTGGGGGCGGCACACTCACCGGCTCCGGCGGGCGGGGTCTTGTGTACGGTTTGCGCAAAGATGTCGCAAAGGGTTTTGACCTCTCCCCGGTAGTTCAGCATTCGGAACTGCTCGAACAGCCTTTGCTGTAAGGCGGCGGAGCGTGTCTTACGTTCAGTTTTCAATGCCTGTATGCGGTCTTCGTGGGTGGAGACGGTTTGCTGCAAAGGAGCGATGCGCTCGTTCCAGGCTCGTTCCATGCGCTTGTATTCTGCTTTCAGGAACTGGCTTTCGCGTATCAGTGCTTTCTCTTCTTCGGCGGTCATCCGGTGTTCGGGAGACAAGGCGGCTTTTCTTCTCCTTTCTTCTCTTCTTTCTTTGGCGGCTTTCTGCTGCCGGCGGGCTTCTTCCAATGTTTCGCGGGCGGTTTGCCGCAGGGTTGCCAGTTGTCCGGTCTGCCGTTTGTAGTCTTCGTCCTGTTCCAGTTGCCCGATGCGTGCATTGATGTGTGAAATCTGTTCTTCCTCTATCTTGAAGAAGCCCTGCGGTTGCAGCAGGTCATATACCGGAGGAACGAAAAACGGGTGTACGTTCTTGCCTGCCAAGATGCCGGAGAAGGCGGCGAGGTAGCCTGTTTCGCCTTGCGGTGTCTTTACCACCAGTACGCCGAACATTTTGCCTTGTGCCAGTTCTTCTTGCCAGTGGCCCTGTTCGCGGAGATACTTCTGCACCTCTTCCGTTGCAAGCACGCAGAGTGGGTGAGGCGTGTAGCAGAAAGGAAAGGTGAACTTTTCGGGCAGCGGTATGCCCGCTGTGGAGGTGTGGAAATTGTGCAGCATGGCGGGATTAGTCGTCAAGCGGGTTGTCATTGTCTGTATTGATACAAGGAATGTCGTCACAGTCTTCTGCCGATTCGGACATTGCCTCTTCCACATCTTGCTGCGGTAGGGGGCGTGGGGCTACAGGCTTCTTTTTCTTTCCGTATTTACGTTCCCGTTCCCAAACCACCTTCCGTGCTTGGTATTGTTCGTATTGATTTTCCAGATAGTTGTCTGCCATAATTTGTTGTTTATCGTTGTGTGGGTAGTGAGAATTCTTGCCAGTCGTATTGCTGTCCGTTTCCGTCGGCCACAGCTACACGTATGGTTACATTTCCTGTCTTTATCCGGTCGCCCGCGCTGATATTGGCGGTGTATTTCACACCATTGTGCGGGGCAATCTGCTCTACCATAATGGGGGATGAGATGTAGATACGCTTCATCCCCGTGGTCTCCGTGACCATGGGAACTATATTGTATATGGTCCGGTCGCCTTCGTTCATGATCTCAAAAATCACCTTGCTGCTTTCACCGGAGCTGATGGTCTGGTCACGGCTGTCGTCAATGAAGCGAATATTGCGTATCTTCAGATTGTCGAAGACAGAAAGGGCTGGATAGACATCAGCTTGCGGTTCATAAGATTCTGTCCTTTCTATACGGTAGCCGTGCTCCTCTTGTTTGGGGGCAGAAACGGCATTTCCGATGGCAGCTCCTGCAATGGTTCCGATGATTGTTCCGATAGCGGAGCCACGATAGCCGCCTCGCCAACCACCGTTACTGTCACCTATCAGTCCGCCGATGGCGCTGCCTACATTCCCACCGATAGCTGCTCCGGTAAATATAGCGCCGGGATCGCCTGACGCCATTTGTCCGGTACTGCAACTGCTGCAAATCGTGGCCAATGTCAGAAAGCCGATGAAACACCTTTTCATATTTTCGTTCTTTTAAGTATGTGGGTAATTATTTATATTTTGCCTTGATTTCCGGTAATGCCTTCTCTATGTCATTGATGCGGCGTGTGTCGCTGGGATGCGTACTCATCAGTTCAGGTACTTTTGCCGAAGTGCCTGCCGACATCTTCTGCCAGAATTTTACTGCCACATCCGGATTGTATCCCGCCATGCGCATGAAGATAAGTCCCATGTAGTCGGCTTCTGATTCGTGCTTGCGCGAGAAAGGAAGCATTACGCCGTATTGTGCGCCTATTCCATATACCTGATTGGCGATGGTCTGTACGGCAGCACTTTTTTGTGACAGTGACTGTCCCAAAATCTGTGCTCCGTATTGAGCCAGCATCTGCTGGCTCATGCGTTCGTTGCTATGCTTTGCCACGGCATGTGCCACTTCATGACCGATGACTACTGCCAGTTCATCGTCGGAAGAAACGATTTTCATTAGTCCTTCATATACCACAATCTTTCCACCAGGCATGCAGAAGGCATTCACCTGACTGTCTTTCACCAAGTTGAACTCCCAGGAGAAGTTTTTCACCTCGTTAGCAAGTCCGTTTTCCTTTAGGTACTGTTCGGTAGCGGCGGCAATCCTCTTGCCCACGCGTGTCACCATTGCCGACTGGGTGGCAGCCGCCGACTTCGGGGCGGTCTTCATGTAGTCTTTGTACTGTGTCAGGCTGGAAGTCAGCACTTCCTGGTCTGAAACTAATAAAACCTGTTTTCGCCCGGTGACAGGCACAGAACCACATCCTGCCAATAGAAGCAGCGAAGCGGTAAACGTAACAATTTGTTTCTTCATATCATTCGACTATTGTTTTTCGTGATACAAAGGTAAGGAAAGTATTGGAAAGGTTATCCTATCTTTCCCAACTTCTTTAGTCTGGAACGGATAGAACCGATGTTGCGTTCGAATATCTCAGTCAGTTCTTTGATACTTTTGCCTTCATTGAACAAACGGATTGAGTATTGATCCGCTTCTTTTTTCCAAGGTAGATAGGCTTGCCGTGTTCATTGCGTTTCTCCTCTGATGTATATGCCTTCTTTTTTATTCTTGAAGTTGAAGGTGTTATTGTTTTGTGGCGTATATTTAGTATTCTATTTTATCTTCTTTCTTTATCCAAGAATCAAAAATCTTTTGTGATGCCTTCCTGTCATGTTCTTCGGCAACAATCTTGCGCTTGTCAGCCGGTAAATCCAGTTGCTTGTATATGAATGAATCATCGAAACCTGCTTGGGCTGCATCGCATTTCGTACATGCATAATATATTCTGTCTATATGTGCCCAGTAAATAGCTGAGAGGCACATAGGACAGGGCTCGCAGGAAGAATAGATTTCACATCCTTCCAAGATGAATGTATCAAGCGCCTGGCAAGTATTGCGGATTGCCATAACTTCGGCATGTGCGGTAGGGTCTAAATGATTGGTTACACTATTGCAACCTTGGCCAACAATTTTTCCGTCTTTTACGATGACAGCACCGAAGGGGCCCCCTCCCCGGTTAATATTGTCAAGTGCCAATTGGATGGCGGTTTCCATAAATTCTTTTTGATATGCCATATTGTGATCTTTTTTGGTAGTACAAATATCGGGATTTTCAGGTATAAAAGAATACTTTTGGAAAGACTATTTTACTTCCTCATAGAAATTATTTGGTCGTTAATCTTGATTTGACTGGGGGATGAACCGTCATAACCCCACTTTATATAGATAGCTCCCCAGGTAAATCCGGCTCCGAATGCCGTAAATATCAGATTGTCTCCTTTTTTGAGCTTGTTTTCAAAATCCCAGATACATAGAGGCAATGTGCCGGAACTTGTATTACCATAACGCTCAATGTTTACCATGACTTTTTCAGCCGGCATTTCCAGACGTTGTGCTACTGCGCTGATTATTCTTTGATTCGCTTGATGAGGGACTACCCAGTCGATTTCGCCTTTATTCAAATTGTTTCTTGTAATGATCGTTTCACAAGCATCCGACATGTTGGCTACGGCATATTTGAATACCGTACGACCTTCTTGGTAAATATGATGCAGATGATTATCTAATGTATAATAGGATGGAGCACACACGGAACCACCTGCTTTGATGTGCAGGAAAGGCAATCCTTTACCATCTGTTTTTAAGACGGAATCCATGATACCTATATTTTCAGTAGTGGGTTGAAGCATGAAGGCTGCCGCACCGTCAGCAAAAATAGGACAGGTGGTACGGTCGGTATAATTCACTATTGAAGACATTTTGTCTGCTCCTATCACAATGACTTTTTGGTATTTTCCCGAACGGATAAAATTGGCGCCGGTTTCCAGTGCATAGAGGAATCCGCTACATACAGCCTGCATGTCAAAAGCAAAAGCATTCTTCAATTCCAGCTTGTCACATAAGATGGAAGCGGTTGACGGTAGAAGATAGTCGGGAGTGGTGGTGGCTACAATTACCAGATCAATTTCGTCCGGATGGGATTGAGTACGTTGCAACAACTGTTTGGCGGCTTTGCGAGCCATGTATGAGGTTCCAAGTCCCTCGTCTTTCAGAATATGTCTTTCTTTTATTCCGATTCGTTCCATTATCCATTCGTTGGTGGTATCCACCATTTTTGAAATCTCATCGTTCGTCAAAATGTAATCGGGAACATAGCCTCCAACTCCTGTAATTACTGCATTGGTCATTTGCATAGGTATTCTTGGTTTAGTTATTTTTAGAATAGATTCGTTAGCCTAATGTGTAAAGCAGGGCACAAATTTACATAAAAGGGAATGAAATCCAATAGTTGGAGAACAATCACATTAATCCTTTATGTATTTTATGGTTTAATGGTAAAAAATCATCAGTTTACTGTCTTTAAACTGGCGGTTTATTAACCTTAAACTGTAAGTTTATTGGTGATAAACAGTAATGAACTATAATGTATTGTTTGTTAATGTATTGCCTCTTTATGACTATTGAGCTACTTGCTTGGATAATTACTTTTTGGCACGAAGTTGCCAGAAGGCTATGGCGGATGCAGCGGCTACATTAAGCGAATCAACTCCGTGTGACATAGGAATGCGGACTACATAGTCGGCTTCGGTAATAGCTTCATACGGAAGCCCGTCACCTTCAGTGCCCATTATAATAGCTAACTTGGGTTCGGAACTTAGGATAGGATTATCGATGGGGATAGAGTTTTCCGTGAGCGCCATAGCGACTGTGCGAAAGCCTAATCCGCACAGATCACTTAATGAATTATCTATCCAGGTCCAAGGCACTAAAAAAACTGATCCCATGGATACTCTGACTGCACGCCGGTTCAAGGGGTCGCAAGAGTTGTGTGTCAGTAAGACGGCATCTATTCCGAGAGCTGCTGCTGAACGGAAGATGGCGCCGATATTGGTTGTATCCACTACACCGTTGATGATTACGATGCGCCTGGCGTCCTGACATACCTCTTTGATGTTTTGTGGTTTAGGACGGCGCATGGCGCAAAGGACACCACGCGTCAGGATGTAGCCAGTCAAGGTAGTCAATAAATCTCTGCTACCTGTATAGACGGGGATGTCTCCGCAACGTCCTATGATGTAGGCTGCATCACCGGTGATATGATTCTGTTCACATAAGAGAGCTAAGGGTTCATAACCTGTATCTAAAGCCACTTTGATAACCTTGGGGCTTTCAGCTATGAATATTCCCTTGTCGGACTCAAGCCGATTACGCAGTTGAGCTTCAGTCAAAGTACTGAATATTTCTACTCCTGGGTGTGTCAGGGATGATATTTTGATAATAGGCATATTGTTTTTTATGTTTTAAAATTTTGTTTGGTATGGTTACTTTATGATTGTGATACAAAGGTAAGTAATCTTTGTGGTGGAGCTATTATATCCGCAATGGAATTACGAAAAAAACAGGATGTCAAAGTCGGAGATGTGAATGGGGGGGACTTTATTATTCATGGATTTCCATAGGATAAGGTTGAGAGGCTTATTTTGGTATTGAAAAATAATTGGATGGAATTATTCAAGGTGGCGGCTATATTAAAAAGTAGATAAATCATTGTATAAAGTTTATTTGCAGATACAGTTATCTTCACATTACTGATCATTAGTGACAATTCATTTTAATAGGTATAATCTCTGTTTTTACAAATACACAGAATGTGGAAACAAATGCAAATTATTATATTTCATCAGCAACTGCACATACGTGTTGTACCGCTTTCTTTCAGCCTTTTTGCAAAATATCCGCTATCAGATACAACAGAATGATAGGATATTTCTACATGGATGTTACAGAACGCTTGTCGAATACAAAGGTAGTCGTCTAAAAGAATTGTTGTAAAAAGCCTGACAGTCCATTCCACCGTGATGTTCATCGGCTGTATTCCTCCTTGTCCGGAATCCAGCGGTCTATCAATCCCTGTGTTCGTCCATCCATCGGCATATAGTTCTTATTTCGGTTCCACGAGTTTTCTCTATGGCTCGCATCAGAGAGCTGATCTCTCTGTCAGACAGGTGGATGTTTCCCAGAAGGGTGGCTGCAAACGGGTATTGTTCGCTGAATCCCTTCCTGGCAATGGAATAGATTCGCTCTTGGATTGAAAAAGGGTATGATTCCTTTTTTTGTTAATCATATCCTACGTCAGATTGATTAGAGGTATTCAAATTGGCCAACTAAAATTCATTGCGGGGGTAGTTGGTTTTCAGGTGTCTGTACCGTGGTGTCCGATGTGCTTGCCAGCCTGATAGCCTTAGGAATGTGATGCAGTTCCGGAAATTTAAGGTTGCCACGTCACAAGCCCGGTAATTCTATTTGCCAGAGTTCTGGAGCTGTTCTTTATAGCCAGCAAGGTTGTAGCAGACCGGAACGGTGTTGTTGCCGACACGATATATGCCGAATTTGAAGTAATACCCTTCTTCGTCATTGCGGCCAATCAGTATCTTTTCATTGTTCACGATATGCTTTTTCATTTCCCTCTCTGAGTGCCGGTAGGACATGGTTACGTCCAGAAGCCCGGGCTTGATAATGGTTTCTTTTTCTTTTCCATATTCAGTCCAGTCTATATTTACCTGGAAGGTTATCCAGCAGTCTTTCGGGAAATCCTCGAACAGCATCTTGTATGCTATTGTCGAGGATTTGAAGGCAGAGGTGATGGGATGCATGACCTCTACTTTATCAGGATTAGCGTTACAGCGGTCGGTCTTGTCTGTCAGCCATTTGCGGTCAGAGTTGGCTTTGATGTAGAAATAACCTTGCGAGAAGCCGAAAGCGAGCGGGGGATAGCCACCTTGTTCTATCAGCCAACCGTTCGGTTTTCCGGCTTTGTAGAGGGTATCTCCCCGGGCGTTGATTTTTACTATTTTGTCATGTGCCGTATTTTTCTTGAAAATCATTTTCTTTTCTAACTCAAGGAACTCCTTGACGCTGATTCTCATAACTTTACCGTTGGGGTCAGATACAAGTGTACGGCTTGGCATGCCGTGCCATTGGGCAAAGATGGCAGATACGTTCCTGTCCAGAGTATGTGGAATGTAAACGGAGAATGTATAGCTCATAGATGAACTTTGCGGGCAACTTCCCTTGCCGTAATGATAGACGGTTTTCATCTTTTGGGCGTTGGGGTATTCATTTGCCGGATAGTTGCGGAAGTTGTCGGATACGGCATAGCAATAGCAAAGTTCGGCACGACCTTTGGTTTCTCCTTTGGAGTAGCCTTCCAGAGTGTTGTCCTCTTGTTTTAGCTCAAAGCGATAGGAGGGTTTCCCTTGAAAGAGGTGTGAATAGTCCAGTTGGATGGCATAGGGTTTGTTGGTGCCTACGGCTACCCAGCAGTTGTCAATAATCTGGCGGGAACGGGCAGAGTCAGCCTGTACGTTTACACGTTCCTTCAGTGGTACGAATTGTGCATGCACCGGGCTTGCTGCTGCCAAGAGCAGCAAACAAAGAGCAATTGAGGCAGTTGTTTTCATTCTTTGTTGATGTTAAGTGATGTACAAATAATGTTCTGTTCTGTATGGTTCTGCTTTTAATGGGGCAAGGGTACCATTGGTCTGCGGCCATAATTCAGTTTCAGTCCTTTCTGATAGGCTTCAGGACCATGCAGATCCTTTATATCTATTTCGCCTAAGTTTACAAGAATGCCGCGTGCCATAAGTCCGGCGTCTTCATTCTCAAGGTATGGCAAGGTTTTGGCTGCTTCTTTCAGTTCAGACAGGAATGGAAGGATGTAACTTCTCATTTTGGGGTCCAAAGATAAACATTCCAGTGAGGAGTACCCTATCTTTCTGTCCTTTTCCTGTGCAGGGGTGATGAGGCGGGCAATGCTTTCCTGTATTTTTCCCAAATATGCTGCAGCATAGGCAGCTTCGGAAGCAATGTAGGGATTGTTGTCTTGAAGGAGTGCCGACAAGGTTTGCGGACAGGAAGATATTTGCTTTTCTCTAGCAAGTTTGGCATATCCTACCGCTCCCCAGAATCTCATTTCGGGTAGCGGACTGGCAATTGCTTTTTCTAACATGGGTAAAGAGGCGGCGGTCGCTGTTCCGGCTGTTTCAACAAGAGTATAGAGTTCGTTCAGGGGATATTTTTCTTTGCGTACTTTGTCGTATAGAATATGGCCGGTGCGTGAAGTGGGAAGGAAGAATCCCAGGTCACCGGTGGTGCGAATATGATTGGATAGTGCTTGGCGCATTTTGGACAAGGTTTCTGCATGTTCGGGAGTACCAGATAAATCGTGCAGTTCGTCAGGATCTTTTTCAAGGTCAAACAGCATTTCTGCCGGATGGGCTTCGAAAGTCTGTTGCCAGTCGGGGTTGGTATTGTGCCCTCCCAATACCAGTTTATCCCATGCTTTGTTGGAAGGCATTCCCCATTGATAATAATTGCGCAGGGCAAACTGGCGGTAGGGGATATAACTGCGGATATATTTGAAACGCCCATCGGTGACAGCACGTATGGGCATGAAATGATGTAGCTGGTTGGCTGCCAATGCAAATTGCATTTTGCGTTTTTCTTTATTTGCGAACTTACCGTAGAGCGCTTTGCCTTGCATATGCTTTGGGGGCTTGACCCCTGCAAGGCTGAGCACGGTGGGACCCAAGTCTGTAAAATTGACCAATCCATATTCTTTACCTGTACGGTTATTTGCCAAGTGTTGCCATTTGGGTGGGAAGTAGGCTATCAGAGGTACTCTTAATCCGCTTTCGTATAAGTATCCTTTACCGCGGGGGATACAGCCGCCATGGTCACTGAAGAAGAATATAATTGTGTTTTCATCCAATCCTTTTTCCTTCAGATCTTTCAGGAAGAAGCCTAACCAGGTGTCTACATCCTGCACCGCTTCCAAATGACCGGCATAGTCGGAACGTACTTCCGGCAAGTCGGGAACGTAGGCAGGCAATGAAAGTAATGCCGGGTATATGCCTTCCTGCGTGTAGTCTCTGCGTCCGTCAATATGGAAAGTTCGGATGCGTCCCATGTGTGAGGTTACCGTGTTGAATACAGCGAAAAACGGTTGGTTCTTTCTCCGTTTGGGACTGTTGTATGAGGCTTTGTTGCTGCATTCATTCCAGCATATTTTATTATCGGTGGTGGAATTATAGTGTGTTTTGCTGTTGTTTGTACAATAATATCCGGCTTCGCGTAATTTCTGAGGAAAGAAGATATCAGCGGGTGTATCATAAGGTACGGGATGGATATCCATCCCGTAGGTGCTCGAATAGCATCCGGTGATAAGTGAAGAACGGGCGGTTGAGCTCTGGGGGGCTACAGACCATGCGTTTATGAACTGTATGCCACGGGAGGCAAGGCTGTCTGCATTGGGGGTATGTACTCCTCTGTTGCCGTAGCAGCCGAATTCATATGCACTAGTGTCCTCAAAGGTGAGCCAAAGAATATTTGGCTTTTCGTTTTTTCTGTCTGTTGCCTTTGTTTGTGTGGAGTACAATCCGTAGAAGGCGGTACACATTAATAAAGGTAAGTGTCTCATAAAATATTAAGGGTATTTGTTTCCTGCAGCTAAAGTAGTCCGTTTGTACTTAACGGAGACTTTCTTATGTTTAAAAGTGTGCCAATATTGTTTTGGTAGGTAAGTTTTCGACAAAATTAGTATCAATTCAACAATATTGCGGGGAAGATTAAACGTCTGTTTGTATAATATTGGATAAAAAAGTATAAGATATCGGTGGTAAAGGAATAATTTTGAATATTAAAATCTAACACAAGAGATATGATTTTTTTTATAATGGTACTGTTTTGTATATCATCATTAGCGTGACAAGCACGGAATGTAAACGGGAATTTTTTTGATGATTTATTGCGTAGTGAGGCGAATAAGCTGTTGACGGAATGGATGGGCTCCCGGATTCTCTTTTGTACTTTTGCGGATAATGCCGGAAAGTATTGGATAGAAAATACAGATTAATATTTATTTTTGCTGATATATTTTGTTTATTTGCCTCGTAATAAATTATAGCTATGAAAATACTGCAATATTTGTTAGCGCTTCTGGGGGTATTGTTTCCCTACATGTTGAATGCCGGTGTAACTGAAGATATTTACTTTTCCCACATTGGTTTGGAGGAAGGATTGTCGCATAGTACGATTTTTGCGATTAATCAGGATAAAGAGGGAAATTTATGGTTTGCGACCTATGATGGCGTGAATAAATATGATGGCTATAACTTCACTGTATATCGTCATCAATATACTGATCCCAATAGTATCGCTAGCGATATATCCCGTTGTATCACAGTGGATGATTCAGACCGGATTTGGGTAGGTACTCGTGAGGGGCTGTCTCTTTACAATCATCATAAGGATGTATTCTTCAATTATTATTATAAAAAAAATGGCTTGAATGTAGCTGTGACCAGTATTGTTCCGATAAAGAAAGACTGGTTGATGTTGGGGACTGCCGAAGGCATTCTGCTTTTTGATGTAAAGAAAGAGTGTTTTCTGACCGATACATTATCCTCTTCTTTGCATGGGTTGCGGCCAGATGTCTTGGTACGTCAGAGTGATTGTATCTATATAGGTGCTGATGAAGGCGTATATATTTATTCTTTGTCTAACGGTGTCTTGGAGAAATTGGTGGATATGCCAGCCGGTATTAGAGTTCATGCCATTCTGTACCAGATGTTTAATAGAATATGGTTAGCTACGGAGGGGGATGGGCTTTATTTGTACAACATAAAAACGAAGAAACTGAAGAACTACCGCTACGAAGACGGAAGGTCTGGATTGAACTCAAATTATGTGCGTTCTTTGGCGTTGGATACAGAGAATCGCCTATGGGTGGGAACCTATGGTGGGTTGAATATCTACAAGGAGGGAATGGACAGTTTCTCGTCCGTTAAAAGTTCCGAGATTCAGGAGGGAAGTTTATCACAGAATTCGGTTCGAAGTATTTTCAGGGACTCGCAAGGTGGCATGTGGCTGGGAACTTATTGGGGAGGGCTGAATTACTATCATCCTTTGTGTAACCGTTTCCAGCGTATCAAACATGTTCCGTTCCTGAATTCGCTTAGTAACAATGTGATCAGTTGCATTGTTGAGGATAATAAGCATAATTTATGGATCGGCACGAGCGATGGCGGTTTGAATTACTATGATAACGTTTCTCAGTTATATAAGAATTATCTGTTCGATTCGGGCAATCTGGATGTACCTTTCAAAGATATTAAGACGGTGTATGTGGATGAGACGCAAGATAAAGTATATGTGGGAGCACATGCCGGAGGAATGATGGCTTTGCATCGTAAATCGGGCCATGTAGAATATTATAATCGTCATAACAGCAATTTGCCAAGCAATAATATCTATTCTATTATTTCGGACGGACATGGAGGGCTTTGGGTGGCATCGCTGGAATATTTACTGCATTTTGATGTGGATAAACACAATTTTACAATCGTGGACGAAGATGGAGACGGGCATAAATTGAAGCAATATAACCGCCTATTGTTTCGTGACTCCAAAAAACGTATATGGGTCGGGGGAGAAATGGGGATTTCTGTTTTCAACCAGGTAGGTGCTTCTTTGCTCACCAATAAGGATTTTCAGACAGTTTCTGTGTTGAAGCAGGCGTTTGTGAATTGTTTTTATGAAACATCTTCCGGATATATGTGGATTGGGACACGTAGCGGATTGTTTGCCTTGAAAGAGAATGATAAGCAGATTTTGCAATACACTACGGCAAATGGTTTGCCGAGCAATGTCATTTATGGAATCCTGGAAGATGCTTACGGGCGTCTATGGATAAGTACAAATCAAGGGCTGAGTTGCTTGAACCCGGAGAGTGGGAAGTTCCGTAATTTCACGATTATGGATGGATTGCAGGGCAATCAGTTCAATGCTGGGGCTTATTGCCGGAAAGACAATGGCTACATGTTGTTTGGTGGAGTCAACGGTATTACTTCATTTCGTCCTGAAACGTTGATTGATAATCCTTATACTCCCAAACCTGTAATCAATAAACTGTTTGTTTATAATAAGGAAGTATTGCCGGATGATGAAACTGGTATTTTAAAGGAAAGTATTGCATATGTGGATCATATAACTTTATCTTCATCTCAGAATTCATTCGCCATTTCTTTTGTCGTTTCCAATTATATAGCAGGTAAACATAATACGTTTGCCTACAAACTAAAGGGATATAATGATGTATGGTATAAGCAAAATGACATCAGCCTTGTCTCTTACTCTAATTTGCCGGCGGGAGATTACACTTTCTGCATAAAAGCGGCCAACAATGACGGTAAATGGAATGAGGAGCCTACCATGCTTCACATACGTATATTACCGGTTTGGTATTGCACTTGGTGGGCGCTTTCCTTGTTTGCTTTGTCATTTGTATTGTTAGTATTCGGTATCGTGCGTTTCTTCTGGTTGCGCAAGAGTATGCAGGCTGAAATACGGATGGAACGGCTTGATAAAGAAAAACGGGAAGAAATAAGCCAGATGAAAATCCGTTTTTATGTTAACATCTCGCACGAATTACGGACTCCGCTGACTTTGATTGTTGCACCTTTGCAGGAATTACTTAGCCGTATCAGTGGTCATTGGGAGCATGAGCAGTTGCTTTATGTGCAGCGGAATACCAACCGTTTGTTGCATTTGGTCAATCAGTTAATGGATTTCCGGCGTGCTGAGTTGGGCATATTTGAACTTAGAGCCGTGTACTCCAATGCTTATAAACGGGTGTTAGGCTGCTTTATGAATTATGAAAGCCTATCTAAAAGGAAGGATATAGACTATAACTTCTATACGGAGCTGCAGGATGAAAATGTACTTTTCGATGAGAATTATCTGGATTTAATTGTGAATAATCTGCTTTCGAATGCCTTTAAATATACTGAAATCGGCGAAAGTATCACTGTGAAGCTTTACGTAGAAGATAACGATCTTGTATTGCAAGTGATAGATACAGGCATTGGCATCCCACCGGAGAAGCAGGAAAAGATTTTTGAGCGTTTCTACCAGGTGGAGAATGGACACAAAGGGAGCGGTATTGGACTTTCATTGGTTCAGCGTCTGGTGGAATTGCATCATGGGCGGATTGTTCTGCAGAGTGAAGTCGGCAAGGGCTCCACCTTTACGATTAACCTGCCGCAGGATGAATCTGTATATACACAGGAGGAATTGCTTGGAGGAAGTGGAGATGCAGGAGAACAGCGTGTATATTCTACTAATGCAAACGACATTTATATCGGTGATGACGAAAAGTTGGAGGAAGGGAATAATGCAGATGAGGAAAGTGGTAAACGTGGTACTGTTTTGATTGTGGAGGACAATAGGGAGCTAAGGCAATACTTGATGAGCAGTCTGTCTGCACTGTTTAACATGTTGGAAGCGGAGAATGGGCAGAAAGCGTTGGATATTCTGAAAGACAAGGAGGTTGATTTGATTATAACAGATGTCATGATGCCTGTAATGGATGGCGTCAAGTTATGCAAGTTGATGAAACAGAATCTGCGCACTTGTCATATTCCGGTTTACATGCTGTCTGCTAAAGTAGATGTTAAGTATCAACTGGAAGGCTTGCAGGTAGGAGCTGACGATTACATAGCCAAGCCATTTTCTATGGAAGTATTGAAAGCCAAGATCCTGAATATGCTGCGTACACGTTATCGGATATTCGAACGTTATTCTAATATGACGGAAGTAGAACCGGAAAAGCTTACGAACAATACGATGGATGAGGAATTGTTGCGGAAGGCCATTGCGGTTGTAGAGAGGAATATGGACAATGTAGAATTCTCTACAGAGCAGTTTGCGCATGAGATGAATATGAGCCGTTCCAATCTTCATCTGAAATTAAAGGCGATAACGGGAAGATCTGCGATTGATTTTATTCATAAGATACGGTTTAACCGGGCATGTCAATTATTGAAAGAGGGAAAATATACCGTTTCTGAAATCAGTTTTATGGTAGGGTATAACACGCCTTCTTATTTTGCGGCGCGCTTCAAGAAATACATTGGTTGTTTGCCTACAGAATATGGAAAGAAATGATGTTGGTCACTTGGTTATGAAGGTATGTATTGTTAGGGCATTGATAGTTATTTCATGTTTGTTGGTTTCGTGCGGACAAACAGCTTTATGCCGGCTATCTGTATCCAAAGATAGTAGTATCAGGAGAGGAAGTGATACTATAGAAATGTTTACGTTGGTCAATGCGAGCGGAATGTGTGTTAAAGTGACGAATTATGCCGCTTCGCTGACTGATGTTTCCGTTCCTGACAAACAAGGACATTTTGAGCATGTGGTTTTGGGATTTGATAGTCTGGAATGTTATTTGGGAAGACATCCTAAATTGGGAGCTACAGTAGGAAGGTTCGCCAATAGAATTAAAAATGCGGAATTCCGTTTGAACGGGCAGACTTATCATTTGGAAAAGAATAGTAAAGGGCATTTCATTCATGGTGGAACAAATGGGTTTAATCATCGAATCTTTAAGACGGATACATTCTATGTTGTAAAAGATACGGCCGTTGTGGTTTTTAAATACAGAAGTGTTCATCTGGAAGGAGGATTTCCTGGCAATCTGGAACTTTCAATGGCTTATAAACTGACTGATCATAATGAGATTGTTCTGGAATATACGGCTACTACAGATAAACCTACAATAGTTAACCTTACGAATCATAGCTATTTTAATCTGGCAGGTTGCAAAAGAAACGTGTTGAATCATATTTATAGGATTTATGCAGATTCTATAACTCCTGTAGATTCTATGGGTATTCCTACCGGAGACTTAATGTCTGTGGCGGGTACTGTATATGATTTTACTTCTTCACAATCGGTGGAAAAAAGAGTACAGAAAATGGGAAAAGGGTATGATGTGAATTATAAACTGAATAAATTTCCGAATTCGTTAGAGTTGGCGGCAATTGTGGTGGAGCCTGTATCCGGTAGAGTGCTGAAAGCATACACTACTGAGCCTGGAATGCAGTTTTATATTCCAAATTCAAATATGGATTATCTTGTTGGACATGCCGGAAGAAAATATGGAAAATATTATGGTTTTTGCCTTGAAATGCAGCATTTCCCCGATGCTCCCAACAATCCTCAATTCCCTGCTACAAGTTTGTTGCCGGGAGAAATATATCGGCAGGTTACTATTTATAAATTTGAAACAATATCAGAATAATATATTTAATCAACTAAAACTTATTAATTATGAAAATGAAAACATGGAAGAGATGTGTATGTATGGTTGGAGTAGTCCTCTTTGCAGTAGTGGGTTTGGATGCCAGTAATGGAGTGCCCGATAGTCCCGTCAAAAAAACAAGAAGCAATACTTTTATTATTGAGAAAGAAAATGCATGGGAGCCGGTGGGTGAAGGTGTAACCAGACAGATCATGGGTTATGACGGACAAGTAATGTTGGTTAAAGTCAAATTTGAGAAAGGGGCTATAGGAAGTCCTCACACACACTATCATACGCAGACGACTTACGTGGCAAGTGGCAAATTTGAGTTTACGGTGGGCAATGAAAAGAAGATTGTGGAAGCAGGAGATGGTATTTATATTGAACCGGATATCTTGCATGGCTGTGTTTGTCTGGAACCCGGACTTTTGATTGACTGTTTTGCTCCGATGCGAACGGATTTTCTGAAATAAGTATTGAAAAAAGATTTTGTACAATCAGTTTTTTCGTGCAATCGAGGCTGATAAATCTATTGTTTAATCGGATGATTCCTCTCTTGTAGGGGATGGAGGGCGTCTTTTGCACAAAAACATTGTGTGGTGGACAATATTAGTATGGAAAAAGTGTAAAAGTGAAAGTAACAAAAACAATACTTTTGCACTTTTTTTTGCACTTGTCGTATGTTTGTCCCCAGAAAAATTCTAAAGTTAAACCTTAGATTTATTTATTATGTACAGATTAAAAAAAAGTTTTTTAATGTTTGTCTTCGTTTTTGTCAGTATGGTAGCATACGCGCAAAGTTTGACGGTAACCGGTAAGGTGATTGATAGCGAAGGATATGAAGTGGTTGGAGGTAGTGTTACTGTCAAAGGTGCTGCCGGTGTTGGAACTGTTACCGACATAAATGGTAACTATACTCTGAAAGTGAATGATGCATCTAAAGACGTGTTGGTGTTTTCTTATGTGGGAATGACTTCTCAGGAAGTGAAAGTCAACAAACAGAGTGTTATTAATGTAACGTTGCAGGCAGATGCCGTACTGCTGGATGAAGTGGTAGCTATCGGTTATGCAACCGTAAAACGTAAAGACTTGACTGGTTCTGTTGCTTCAGTGAATAGCAAAGAACTCTCTAAAGTTCCTACCAGTGATATTACGCAAGCTCTTGCCGGACGTATGGCAGGTGTGCAGGTAATGCAAAGCGAAGGTGCTCCCGGAGCTTCTATCTCAGTTCGTGTTCGTGGTGGTATCTCTATTACCCAAAGCAACGAACCTTTGTATATCATCGACGGTTTCCCCAGTGAAGATGGTATGTCTACCCTTGACCCTGCCGAGATTGAAACAATCGACATTTTGAAAGATGCTTCTGCTACGGCTATCTATGGTGCCCGTGGTGCGAATGGTGTAGTTGTTATTACTACCAAGAGCGGTGGTAAGGACGGAAAAGCTACTGTAACCTTTGACAGCTATGTAGGTTTCAAGAAAATCGCCAAGAAGCTGGATGTACTTTCTACTTATGAGTTTGCCATGTTGGATTATGAACGTCGCGTTTATGATGCTACTACTCCGGATGACTGGGATAAAGACATCAAGAAGTTCACTGAAATCTATGGCAATTACAGTGACCTCGAAAAGAACTATGGTAATCGTAAAGGTCTGGATTGGCAAGACGAGACATTGGGACGTACAGCGATTACACAAAATTATCGTGTAGGTGTTTCCGGTGGTACGGATAAATTGAACTACAACTTGGCATACTCTTATTATGATGAAGATGGTGCAATGGTGTATAGCGGAAACAAAAAACATAATATTTCATTCAATATGAATCATAAGTTGAACACCCGCCTGAGCATCAATGCCCGTATCAGCTACGATCAGATGAAAATTTACGGTATGGGTACTTCCGAAGGAGGTGACCGTTTTAATAAGATGCAACACATTTTGCAGTATCGTCCTACTATAGGTATCAGTGGAACCGATGATATGTTGTTGGAAGATGAAGATCCTATTTTCCTGGATGATTCGGGTAATGTGATGCAGAATCCTTTACTTTCTGCTGCGGAAGAAATCAACAATCGTGAATATCGTACTTTTCAGGCAAACGGAGGCTTTACTTTGAAGCTTTTCAAAGGTTTGTCATTCCGTAATACAACGGGTATGCGTTACCAGACACGTCGCAATGATATCTTTTATGGAGATAAATCAATAACGGCAAAGCGTTCCAGTATCAACGGTAGTATTCAGAATCTGGAAAATGGGAGTTTTCAAACTTCAAACGTATTGAATTATAAATGGTCTGGCAAAGGTCATGATCTGACCGCTATGCTCGGACAGGAGTATGTGGATCGTTGGAGACGTAATTTCAAGGCTGCCGCCGCTAACTTCCCGAATGATGATATAGGTTTGGCCGATCTTTCACTGGGCTTGCCGACTGCTGTTTCATCTGCCGAAAACTATGATGATAAACTGCTTTCCTTCTTTGTTCGCTTCAATTATGGGTTCAAGGATAAATATTTGTTTACTGCTTCTGCCCGTGCTGATGGTTCCTCTAAATTCGGTAAAAATAATAAATGGGGATACTTCCCCGCATTCTCTGCCGCTTGGCGTTTGGGAGAAGAAGAGTTTATCAAAGACTTGAATATTTTCTCTGACTTGAAAGTTCGTTTAGGTTATGGTATGGCAGGAAATAATCGTATTGATAGTTATCTTAGTTTGGCGGTGCTGAATTCTGTGACTTATCCTAATGGAGATTCTACCCAGTCTGGGTATGTTTCTAAGCAGATTCCTAATCCAGACTTGAAATGGGAGGCTAATAAAACTTTCAACTTTGGTCTTGACTTTGGTTTCTTCAACCAACGTTTGACCATTTCTCCTGAATTCTACATTAACCGTAGTAGTAACTTGCTGCTGAATGCTAAATTGCCTACTTCATCTGGTTACAACAGTATGGTTATTAATGCCGGTGAAACAGAAAATAAGGGTATTGACTTGACTATCAATTCAACCAATATCATAAACAAGAACTTTAGCTGGAATACATCTGTAACTTTGTCTCACAACAAGAATTCTGTTAAGAAGTTGACCGGTGAAGAAGTACAGTTGTGGGAAGCTAACTTCGGTTATAGCCAGAATACACACATTATCGGTGTAAATCAACCTTTGGGACAGATGTACGGATATGTAACGGAAGGTTTGTATCAGGTATCTGACTTTGATTATGATGCCACTACACAGATTTATACATTGAAAGACGGTGTTCCGTATGTCGGTGATAAGGGTAATGTAAAACCAGGTATGTGGAAGTTTAAGAATGTAGATGGTAGCGAAGACAATAAGATTACAGAAGCTGACAAGACAGTAATCGGTAACGCTTATCCTAAACTTTATGGTGGTATCAACAATACCTTTACTTACAAAGATTTCGATTTGAGTGTCTTCTTTACTTACAGCATCGGCAACGACGTATTCAATGCAACCAAGTTGACTAATACTAAAACTGCTTTGCAGAACAAGAACGTCTTGGCAGTAGCTGATTCTAAGAACCGTTGGGTATTGGTTAATAAATCAGGTGAACTGATTACTGATCCTCAAGAAATGGCAGACATCAACAGAGGCAAGACGGTAGCTGCTATCTATGACAACGAGGTAGGTGATACTTATATTCACTCTTGGGCTGTGGAAGATGGTTCATTCTTGAAGTTGAGCAACATTACTTTAGGTTACACTTTCCCCAAGAAGATGCTTAGCAAAGCCGGTATCAGTAAATTGCGTCTTTATGCTACAGGTTCTAACTTGTTGACTTGGACCAAGTATTCCGGTTTTGATCCTGAAGTTTCTACAATGGGCAATGGCTTGACACCGGGTGTTGACTTTGGTGCTTATCCTAAGAGCCGCTCGTTTGTTTTCGGTATTAATTTAGCTTTCTAATGAACTTCAAAAGGAGAATACAATGAAAAAATATAAAGTGATTGCGCTTAGCGCGCTGATTGTAGCAGGATTCACCTCTTGCGACCTGACTGAGAAACCTACTTCTTATTACGAGAAGGATACTTATTTTAAAACTACAGACCAAGCAAAGATGTCTGTGATAGGTATTTACGACTGTCTGGCTATAGACAAGCATTACGGACAGTTTGAGATGGCTATGCCTTGTTCGGATGACACCTACTATATACAGGGTACGGGTACGGACAATACACGTCGTGACATAGCTCACTATATGGTGAAATCTACCAATACCTGGATTGCCGATATATGGGAATACAAGTATATGGGTATAGACCGTGCTAATTTTGCCATTACAGGTATTGAGAAGATGGCGGAATATGAAAGCAGTACTGTTTTGAAGGAATTAGTAGCTCAGGCACGTTTCCTTCGTGGCTTCCTGGCATTCGACTTGATAAAGTATTGGGGAGATGTTCCGTTCAAGACGACCTATACTTCAGGGTATGAAGGCGCTTTTAATGGTCGTGTAAACCGTGAAGATATTTACGATCAGATCATTGCCGACTTGGATTTTGCCAAAGAGAATTTGCAGAAGGGAAATGCTTCACTTTCACCGGAAACTCCCTCGCAAGGTGCTGCTCACGCATTGCTGATGCGTGTCTATCTGCAACGCGCGGGTTATAGCCTGCAACAGGATGGCAATTTGACTCGTCCGGATGAAGCTAAAAGAAAAGAGTACTTTAATGCTGTAATATCCGAGTGGACTGCCTTACAAAGTAAAGGTTATCATGGTTTTTATGAGGGTGGTTTTAAACAACTGTTTATGGGATATTCTGCCGGTATCTTGAATTCCAAAGAGAGTTTGTGGGAAATAGCATTCAACCCTACCGGATCCGGTTATAAAGACAATTCGGGTACTTGGGCAACCTACAATGGTCCGGCAGTAGAGGCGCCGGGTAAAAATGCTACGGCAGATGCAATGGGACGTGCCAATGCTTTCTTTCGTGTATTGCCGGCTTGGAAAGACTTTTTTGAGGCCAATGATGAGCGTAGAGATGTAATGGTATGTACTTATCGATACAAATGGGATGTGAACAAAGCGACACATAAAAAAGTGGAGAATGCAAAACTTGCGGATTGGTATCCAGGCAAATGGCGCAGAGAATGGATGCCCGGAGGATTTGTAGATCCTAATAATACATCTGTGAATTATTGTCCGTTGCGTTATGCTGATGTCGTGTTGATGGCTGCCGAGGCCTATAATGAGACAGGTAATACACCGGAGGCTTGGAATTTGCTGAACTCTGTGCGTACACGTGCGAATGCAACTCCTATTACAGCCACCAACTACAATAGTCTGATGAAGGCGCCGAAAGTTTATGACCTTCCGTATATTCAGGATGGTGACGCTGCCGGTAAGTTCCGCACAGCTCTTTATTGGGAACGTGGTTTTGAGTTGGCTTTTGAAGGTCAACGTAAATATGACTTGTTGCGTTGGGGGATCTTGGGTGATGCGCTGAAGTATTTTCAGAACCACATGGATAAGTCACTCAAAGGCAAATATGTAGCCGGTGAAAAATTCATCACGGGAAAGCACGAACTTTTCCCGATACCTTTAGGAGAGCTACAGTCTAATCCGGCTTTGAATAACCAGAATAATCCGGGTTACGAATAGACCGGGATAATGATAGAATTGGCTATTGATGGAGAGAGACTTTTTCATACTCTCTCCATTATATTCTTTACTAATAAAATGTATTTATGAAAAAAATATTATTATATTGTTGTATGGTTGCTACTTTACATGGGATCTGTAGCTGTTCGTCCAGTCAGCCTGATACAGATTATGGCTGGTTGAAAAATGCAATAGACACCTCTGTACAGCAATTGGAAGAAACAGTGGCCGATGTAGGCGATTCAGTCTTATTACCCCGTTCCATCTGGACGGGATATGATATGGATTTTCTCTGCCGGCAATTGCAAAGAGATCCTGCAACCTTTAAGGATTCTTTGCGGATTAAGCCAGTGAAGGATGTCATAGGAACCCGTCGCTATTGCTCTTCCATCTATGATTGGACAAGTGGTTTTTTCCCCGGAAACTTGTGGTATGCGTATCAGTTGACCGGCATTGAAGGTTTAAAGAACGATGCCGTGAAATTCACGAATTATTTGTATCCCGTAAAAGACTATAAAGGTACACACGACATCGGATTTATGATGAATTGCAGTTATGGCAATGCATATCGCTTGGTTCCCGCCGACAGCGTTCGTCAGGCATTGGTGCAAACTGCTGATAACTTATGCAGCCGTTTTGATCCGACCATAGGTTCTATTCGTTCCTGGGATTTCGGGAAGTGGAATTACCCTGTAATCATTGATAACATGATGAACCTGGACCTGCTGTTTTACGTAAGCCATCTTACCAATGATTCCAAGTATAAGGAAATCGCATTGAAACATGCCGAGACAACATTGAAGAATCATTTCAGAACAGATCATTCATCCTATCATGTAGTCAGTTACAATAATGATGGCAGCGTAGAAATGAAATGTACCCATCAGGGAAAAAATGACGATTCGTCATGGGCACGCGGACAAGCCTGGGGAGTATATGGATATACCTCTTGCTACCGTGAATCCAAAGATACGGCTTTCTTGCAGCAAGCCAAAGATATTGCAACGTTGATTATGACTCGCGTAAAGACTGAGGATGCGATACCCTTGTGGGATTATGATGCACCGGATAGCTCGGAAACACCCCGTGATGCATCTGCCGCCTCTGTTACAGCTTCTGCTTTGATAGAACTCAGCACTTTGGTAGAAGACGGACAAGTATATTTTGATTATGCAGAAAAGCTACTAAAATCTCTTTCTTCCGATGCTTATTTGGCAAAGGTTGGTACGAATCAGGGATTTATCCTGATGCACTCTACAGGTTCGTTGCCCAATGGCTCCGAAATTGATACTCCTATCAATTATGCCGATTATTATTACCTGGAAGCATTGACCCGGTATATGCAGGTAAAAGGACTCGATTATAAATCGCTTTAAACAAAATTAATATACCATGAAAATAGCAAAGTATTTTTTATGTCTGACTCTTTTGCTGGTCGCCATAAGTGCGGAAGCGCAGCAATTGCGGAAGGAAGCTTTTGATTTACTGAACCTGGATTATCCGGGTTTGGAGAAAGTAAAGGCCGCATGCGCCCAACAACAATGGGATAAAGCGGCTCAGGCTTTATTGGACTATTACCGCCAACGCATCGGCATAGGACATCCTGATATTAATCTGAAGAATATCAAAATATCAAAGAAAGAACAAAAATGGGCGGATGATGCCTTGGAACATACATTTTTTGTACACAAAGGATATCAGCCTTCCTATAATTACGGTAAAGACATCAATTGGCAATATTGGCCGGTACAGGACAACGAGTTGCGCTGGCAGTTGCATCGCCATAAATGGTTCACCCCGATGGGAAAAGCATATAGAATCTCAGGTGATGAGAAATATGCCAAAGAATGGGCATACCAATATATGGACTGGATTAAGAAGAATCCTCTGACAATCGTAGAGAAAGAAGAATACGAACTTGTCAGTGCAGGTGAAGTAAAAGGAAATGCTGAGAATGTACGCTTTGCATGGCGTCCGCTGGAAGTGAGTAACCGTTTGCAGGATCAGACACTGCAATTTCTATTGTTTATTCCCTCACAGGCTTTTACTCCGGAGTTCCTGACCGAGTTCCTCATTAATTATCATCGGCATGCCTTACACATTCTGGACAATTACTCCGATCAAGGCAATCATCTGTTGTTCGAAGCACAGCGTATGGTGTATGCAGGCGTATTTTTCCCTGAATTTAAAGAGGCAACCGGATGGAGAGAGAGTGGGATAAGCATTTTGAACCGTGAAATAAAAAAACAGGTTTACCCGGACGGCGGTCAATATGAACTGGACCCGCACTATCATTTAGCGGCAATCAATATCTTCTGCAAGGCCCTGCGTATGGCAGACGTCAATGGTTTTCGTCAGGAATTTCCTGCCGAATACGTGAATACTGTGAAAAATATGATTGAGTTCTACGCTAATATCTGTTTCCCGGATTACAGTAATCCTTGTTTCAGTGATGCAAAACTGGGAGACCGCCCGGCAGAAATCCGTAATTATCAAGACTGGCTCAAACTGTTTCCGGATTGCGACTGGATTCGTTATTATGCTACTGAAGGTCGTGAAGGTTCCCCCCTGCCCAACCTTTCTCACGGAGCACTGACTTCCGGTTTCTTTACTTTCAGAAATGGCTGGAAACAAGATGCTACTGTAATGGTGGTAAAGGCCGGTCCCAAAGGTGAGTGGCACTGTCAACCGGATAACGGAACTTTTGAGCTTTGGTTCAATGGTCGGAATCTCTTTCCGGATAGTGGCTCGTACGTCTATGCCGGTGACGATGAAGTAATGAAACTCCGTAACTGGTTCCGTCGTACATGCTCTCACAATACATTGACATTGGACGAGAAAAATCTACAGACTACACAATCGGTTACCAAGCTTTGGCAACCCGAAGGTAATGAACAAATCCTGGTGACAGAGAATCCTCATTATGAGGGTTTGAAGCACAGACGTTCTGTCTTTTTTGTAGACCAATCTTATTTTGTCATTGTCGATGAGGCTGTGGGAGATGCAAAAGGAACAGTGAATCTGAACTATCATTTATGTGAAGGTACTGTAAATGTGGATGGAAAGAGCCATATTCTGACCACCGCTTACGACGGGCCAAGCAATATGAAGCTACAATGCTTTGCCGAAAAGAAAGCTTCGATAAGAGAAAAAGAGGGATGGCGTTCAACTGCTTATCGCGTACGTGTACCCCGTACTTCGGTTTCTTTTGATGTGGACAAAAAGGATTCGGAGGCTGTACGTTACATAACCATTATCTATCCTTCGAAAAATGCAGCTTCTTTTCCTGCATTCAAGGCTAAATTCCTGAATAAGAAGTTTGATGAGAATGGAGTGAAGATAGAAATATCTGTTGATGGAAAGAAACGTCAATTGGAGTATAAACTATAAGAAGACTTTTATTATGAATCGCTTATCATACTTATTTTTGCCTCTCACTGCCATCGGAGTCTCCGCTTGCAGCTCCAATAGGGCCAAAGAGGAGGTGAAACGTCCGAACATTATCTTTATGATGACAGACGACCATACTACGCAGGCTATGTCATGCTATGGTGGACGCCTCTTGCAAACTCCCAATATGGATCGGATTGCCAATGAAGGTATTCGTATAGACAATTGCTATGCGGTCAATGCTTTATCCGGTCCGTCAAGAGCTTGTATCTTGACGGGCAAATTCAGCCACATCAATGGATTCACTGATAATGCCAGTACTTTTGACGGCAACCAACAGACCTTTCCCAAATTATTACAGTCGGCAGGATATCAAACTTCGATCATTGGTAAATGGCACTTGATAACCGAACCTCAGGGATTTGATTATTGGTGCATCTTGACCGGACAACATGAACAAGGGGATTATTATAATCCCGATTTCAATGAGAACGGAAAGCAGATTGTAGAACAGGGCTATGCTACCGATATTATCACGGATAAGGCAATCGAGTATCTGGAACACAGAGACAAAAGCAAGCCTTTCTGCATGATGTATCACCAGAAAGCTCCGCATCGTAACTGGATGCCTGCTCCCCGCCACTTGGGTATGTTCAATAATACCGTTTTTCCTGAACCGGTCACACTCTTCGATACGTATGAGGGAAGAGGTTCCGCTGCCAGGGAACAGGATATGTCTATTGAACATACATTGACCAATGATTGGGACTTGAAGTTGCTGACTCGTGACGAAATGCTGAAAGATACAACCAATCGTCTCTATCAGGTTTACAAACGTATGCCGGCTGATGTACAGGATAAATGGGATTCAGTGTATGCCCAACGCATTTCGGAGTATCGCAGCGGCAAATTGAAAGGAAAAGAATTGATTAGCTGGAAATACCAGCAATACATGCGCGATTATCTGGCAACCATTGTTGCTGTAGACGAGAATATCGGTCGCCTGCTCAATTATCTGGAGAAAATCGGTGAGTTGGATAATACGATTATTATCTATACTTCCGACCAAGGTTTCTTCTTGGGTGAACATGGCTGGTTCGATAAGCGCTTTATGTATGAAGAGTGTCAGCGGATGCCGTTGATTATCCGTTATCCGAAAGCCATTAAAGCCGGAAGTACCTCGAATGCCATTGCTATGAACGTGGATTTTGCGCCTACTTTCCTCGATTTCGCAGGAGTAGATATACCGGGCGATATTCAAGGAAAGTCATTGAAACCAATCTTGACGGATGCCGGAAAAGTGCCGGAGGATTGGCGGAAAGCTGCTTATTACCACTATTATGAATATCCGGCAGAACACTCTGTGAAGCGGCATTATGGCATTCGGACGGCGGACTTCAAACTGATTCATTTCTATAATGATGTAGATGAATGGGAAATGTACGATATGAAGAATGACCCTAATGAATTGAATAATGTGTTTGATAAACCGGAGTACGCCGCTAAACAAGCGGAGTTGATGTCACTGTTGAAAGAAACTCAGAAGCAATATAAGGACGATGATCCTGATGAGAAAGTGAACGAGTTGTTCAAAGGTGACAGACGGTTGATGAAGAATAGATAATCTTAAATTGATACCATGGATAGAAGAAGTTTTTTAAAGAATACAGGCTGGTCCTTTATCGGACTGGCTGCTTCCGGTAGTTTATTGTCTGCATGCCAGCAGGGAACTGCCGCAGGAAAGAAAGTGATGCCCTCTGCCAGTAATCTGAAATACTACTGGGGAGACTTACATAACCATTGTAATATAACCTACGGTCACGGCGATATGCGTTCGGCATTCGAAGCTGCCAAGGGGCAATTGGATTTTGTTTCTGTCACTCCGCATGCCATGTGGCCGGATATTCCGGGAGCAGATGATCCTCGCCTGAAGTGGGTGATTGATTATCATACCGGTGCTTTCAAGCGTTTGCGTGAAGGCGGCTATGAGAAATATGTGGCAATGACCAATGAATACAATAAAGAAGGTGAATTCCTGGCTTTTGTAGGTTATGAAGCTCACAGCATGGAGCATGGCGACCATGTAGCATTGAATTACGATCTGGATGCACCTCTGGTAGAGTGTACTTCCATTGAAGACTGGAAACAAAAAGCCCGCGGACATAAAGTATTTATAACTCCGCATCACATGGGTTACCAGACGGGTTACCGCGGATATAACTGGAACTTCTTTACGGAAGGAGACCAGACTCCGTTTGTCGAGATGTATTCCCGTCACGGATTGGCTGAGAGTGACCAGGGAGATTATAACTACCTGCATGATATGGGCCCCCGCCAGTGGGAAGGTACTATTCAATGCGGACTGGAACAAGGAAAGAAGTTCGGTATCATGGGTTCTACCGACCAGCATGCCGGATATCCCGGTAGCTACGGTGACGGACGTATTGGTGTCTTAGCAGAGTCATTGACTCGCGACAAGATTTGGGATGCCATGAAGAACCGCCATGTATGTTGTGCTACAGGTGATAAAATCAATATAGATTTCCGTTTGAACGATGCTTTCCCGGGCGATGTAGTACGTGGAAACAGTCGCCGCATCTATTTGAATGTAGAAGCAGGCAGTTGCATTGACTATATAGATGTCGTAAAGAATAGAAAGTGTATTGCCCGTCTGAGTGGGCCGCTTTTGCCGGAAATGCCGGAAGGAGATATGGTACGCTGCAAGGTAAAGATGGAATTCGGCTGGAACCGTGAAGAGGCGTATGTGCATTGGCAAGGAAAATTGTCTATCGATAAGGGGACAATCAATGCTGTAGAACCTTGTTTCCGTGGTGCTGCATTTACCTCTCCGCAACCCGGGGAACCGGAGTTTGAGACGAAGGTAAATCGCATTGTATCTGTTACGGACAAGGAAACTGAACTGGATATGTATAGCTCCAAGAATCCGAATACCACAACGCCTGCTATGCAAGCGGTTATTTTAGATGTGACTATGCCGAAAGATGGTGTGATTACCGCAGAGTTCAATGGCAAGAAGTTTGAGCATTCGTTAGGTGAACTTTTGGAAGGCTCCCGTTCTCATTTCATGATTGGATGGCTCAGTGAAGCGATTCTGTTCAATCGTGCCATGCCGGAAAGTTGCTTTGTAGTTGAACACTACCTGGAAGACAAAGAGCCCGAAAGAGAGACGGATTATTACTATGTAAGAGTTCGCCAACGTGACCAGCAATGGGCATGGAGTTCTCCGATATGGGTGGAAAGAACATAATGTTTCCTTATTTGATGTGATAAATTATGAAATACGCAATTGGCATTGATTTAGGTGGCACATCTATAAAATATGCTTTGGTAGATAAAGCGGGTAATTCTTTCTTTGAGGGGAAATTACCCTCTTTTGCTTCTGTCTCGGCTGCAAAAGTGATGGAACAACTGATAAAGGCTGCCACCTTGCTGAAAGATGAAGCCGCAAAACAGAACTGGACCGTACTGGGTATAGGGCTCGGTACACCGGGAATTGTAGATGAAACAAACCGTATCGTACTGGGAGGTGCGGAAAATATTGTCGGCTGGGAAAACATAGATGTAGCCTCCCTTATGGAGAAACAGATGAGTTTACCGGTAGTTGTTGGAAATGATGCCAATCTGATGGGACTGGGAGAAACGAAATATGGTGCAGGAAGAGGTTGCACTCATGTGGTGTTTCTGACTGTAGGAACCGGTATCGGCGGAGCTGTCATCATTGATGGTAAATTGTTCAATGGATATGCTAACCGGGGTACGGAGTTGGGGCATGTACCGTTGATTGCCAACGGTGAACGTTGTGCCTGCGGGGCAATCGGCTGCCTGGAACATTATGCTTCGACTGCCGCCTTGACAAGACGTTTCAGCGCATTGGCGAAAGAGCAGAAATTAAGTTTTGATACGGAGATAAACGGGGAATTGATTGTTCGCCTGTATCATGAAAATTTCCCGCTCGCTGTCGAGTGCATGAACGAACACTTTTACTATTTGGGCAGAGGAATTGCCGGCTTTGTCAATATCTTCAGTCCCCAACGGATTGTGATAGGAGGAGGTGTTGCAGAATCCGGCAGTTTCTATTTAGAGAAAATAAGGGCGGTAGTCAAAAAGCACGTAATAGCAGACTGTGCCCTGGATACCAAGATTGTAGCAGCCGAATTGGGCAATAAAGCCGGTCTTATCGGTGCAGCATCACTAATTCTATAAACAAACGAATTATTATGAAAAATAACAAGAAATGGGGTATGCTGGCATTGATCATGATGTTCTGGTTTACCATTTCATTCATTACAAACATTCTCGGGCCGTTAATTCCTGACATTATCCATAACTTTGAGCTGAAGGATCTGGCAATGGCGGGATTTATCCCGACTTCCTTCTTCCTGGCTTATGCCATCATGTCGATACCGGCAGGCATATTGATAGATAAATATGGAGAAAAGCCGGTGCTGTTTACCGGTTTCCTTATGCCATTTATCGGAACCGTCTTGTTTGCATGCTTCCCGTTTTATTCGATATTACTGGTGTCTTCCTTTATTATCGGCTTGGGAATGGCCATGTTGCAGACCGTAATTAATCCTTTGCAGCGTGTTGTCGGTGGAGAAGAGAACTACGCATTCATAGCCGAATTGGCACAGTTTGTGTTTGGAGTAGCATCGTTTATCAGTCCTTTGGTTTATACTTGGTTGGTACATGCGCTGGAACCAGGAGTCTATCAGCCGGGAAAGAATTTCCTGCTTGATATTTTGGCGGACATCACTCCGGTCACTCTTCCCTGGGTTTCCCTTTATTGGGTATTCACAGTGTTATTGCTGATTATGCTGCTCATTGTGTCGTTGGTCCACTTCCCGCGCATTGAACTGAAAGATGATGAACGCAGCGGTTCTTCGGCTTCCTACAAGAAATTGTTCCG
Organism: Bacteroides helcogenes P 36-108; assembly: GCF_000186225.1. Lineage (NCBI taxonomy): Bacteria > Pseudomonadati > Bacteroidota > Bacteroidia > Bacteroidales > Bacteroidaceae > Bacteroides > Bacteroides helcogenes. The sequence continues at coordinate 2,036,751 of NC_014933.1, forward strand.
TCAAAGATACGTATGGCTTTTCTTCCTGGGAATCTTTTGTTATGTCAGTACGGAGCAGGGAGTTTCTATTTTTATGAGTACTTTTCTGGAGCAGTATCATGGCATTGATCCGAAGACCGTGGGTGCGCAAAGCATCAGTTATTTCTGGGGTTCAATGACTGTCGGATGTTTGTTTGGCATGTTCCTGCTGAAGTTGATAGACAGTAAGCGTTTGCTGCAAATATCGGGCATACTTTCCATGAGTTTGCTGTTAATTGCATTATTCGGTTCCGCGGAAATAGCGGTGTGGGCTTTTCCGGCAATAGGCTTTTGTATCTCCATGATGTACTCCATAGTGTTTTCACTTGCCCTGAATACAGTAACCCGGAATCACGGTTCTTTTGCAGGCATTCTTTGTTCCGGAATAGTGGGAGGTGCAGGTGGCCCGCTGCTCGTCAGCCTGGTATCCGACGCCACTTCGTTGCGAACGGGAATGTTGCTTATTCTGATTTTCATGGGATACATTACGTTTATCGGCTTCTGGGCACACCCTTTGGTTAATAATAAGACAGTAAGCTTGAAAGAGCTGGTTACCTTCAAAAAACAAAAATAAGATTCTGAGATGAAAAAGATAGTATTGGGCTTATCGGCCCTCTGCCTGCTAATGGCATGTGGCAGTTCCGAGCAACCTGCCGTGATAAAGGTTTCCGAAGAAACATTGATGCATGAAGTCCGTGCAACTCCCTCTCCTGCCGATGGCACATACGTCAAGGTGAATCCACCGCGTTTCATGTGGCCGGACAAATTCCCCCATTTAGGCCCGGTGCTGGATGGGGTTCCGGGACAAGTGGATGAAAAGCCGAAAGTAGTTTACCGGATTCGTATCTCCCAAGACAAGAATTTCCGGAAAGATGTCCTTACCGGTGAACGTGCCTGGGCTTTCTTCAATCCTTTCCAATGCCTGGCACAAGGGAAATGGTATTGGCAACATGCTTATGTTACCCCCGAAGGTACTGAAGAATGGTCGCCGGTTTACCAATTCTATATAGATAAAGATACACCGGAATTCAATCCGCCGACTTTGGAAAAAGTCTTGGCAGAATATCCTTCCCATCACCCGCGTGTGTTGCTGGATGCAACTGACTGGGAAAAGATTATAGCGAAAAATAAAAATAATCCGGAAGCCCGGGCTTATATGGACAAGGCGTCCCAATGCATTTCCCGTCCGTTGAAGCATCTTCAGGAAGAGATAGATACAACGAATGTAGTTACGTTGACCAACATTGTGCAACGTGAATCGGCCCTCATCCGCGAGAGCCGTAAGATTGTAGATAGAGAAGAGGCCAACGTGGAAGCATTGGTTCGTGCTTATTTGCTGACAAAAGACGAGAAGTATTATCGGGAAGGCATTAACCGCTTGAGTGAAATTCTTTCCTGGCAAAAAAGCAAATACTTTGCAGGCGACTTTAACCTGTCCACCCTATTATCGATGAGTACATCCGCGTATGACGGATTTTATAATTTACTGTCACCGGAAGAGAAACAACTGCTGTTGGATAACATCCGCAGAATTGGAGACAAGTTCTATAATGAATACGTGAACCATCTGGAGAACCGTATTGCAGACAACCATGTGTGGCAGATGACTTTCCGTATCCTGACGATGGCGGCATTCGCTACGGTCGGTGAAATACCGGAAGCGTACGTATGGACAGATTACTGTTATAATGAATGGATTTCACGCCTTCCGGGGCTGCATAAGGATGGTGGCTGGCACAATGGGGATGCCTATTTCCATGTAAATATACGTACCTTGATAGAAGTACCGGCCTTTTTCTCACGCATATCCGGCTTCAACTTCTTTGCAGATCCGTGGTATAACAACAATGCCTTATATGTTATCTATCAGCAACCTCCCTTCTCCAAATCCGGAGGTCATGGCAACTCACATGAAGGACAACGCAGTCCGAACGGAGGGCGCGTAGGATATGCCGATGCCCTGGCACGCGAATGTAACAATCCGTGGGCAGTTGCTTATGTACACGAAATTATGCAGGAAGACCCTGACATCTTGTCGAAGGCTTTCGAAGCCAAACCGGCAGATTTGACCTGGTATCGCTGCACAACCTCGAAGGAAAGACCTGCTTATAGCAAACATCTGTCGGAACTACCGGAAGCCAAAGTCTTCAAACAAGCAGGTACTGCTCTGATGAATACCGACATAGGGCATCATGCCAACAATGCCATGCTTTCTTTCCGAAGCAGCCCTTATGGTTCCACATCCCATGCCTTGGCCAATCAAAACGCTTTCAACACCTTCTTTGGGGGTAGGGCTATCTTTTATAGCAGCGGGCATCGTACCGGATTTACAGATGATCATTGTATGTATGCCTACCGGAATACCCGTGCCCATAACTCCATATTAGTAAACGGTATGGGTCAGAAGATAGGGACAGAAGGCTATGGCTGGATTCCCCGCTACTATGAAGGTGAAGAAATCTCTTACGTTGTAGGCGATGCCTCCAACGCCTATGGGAAAGTAGTTTCTCCGTTGTGGCTGGAACGCGGACGTTTGTCCGGCACTCAATTTACACCGGAGAAAGGTTGGGATGAAAATAAACTGGAATTCTTCCGAAGACATATCGTTCAGCTCGGACGCTCTGGTTTGTTTGTTGTTTACGATGAACTGGCCGGTAAAGAACCGGTAGAATGGAACTACCTGCTGCATACGGTGGAACTGCCTATGGAGGTGGTTAAGGAAGAAGGAGGATTGCGCATCTTGGGTAAGAATAAAGCGGATGGAATATCGATAGCTCATTTATATTCTTCACAGGAGATGACTTATGCACAAACGGATACATTCTTTGTGGCCGCCCTTGACTGGAAAAAGCGTCTTGGCAAGGCTCTTGCTAATCATTATCATTTTACGGCAACGACAACTCCTTGCAATAAAGTGTTTTTTCTCAATATAATCGATGTACATGGAAACAACCGTGCCGATGCCGTGATAAATCATCAGGGAAATCGCATTACAGTAGAAGGATGGGTTATTGAATGTAATCTGGATAGTGAAGGCAAAGCGTTCCTGCACATAGAGAATAAGCAGAACGGTGCTTCACTGGACTTCAACTATAATTCGAATAAGGGTGCTACGACTATCGTCGATCAGGTAGGCGGAAAGAGAATAGAGAAAAGACTGGTTGATTCCTTGCCGAAGCCTGAAATATAAAACCGAATATTAAATCATGAAAGCTAATAATATGGTAAATCAAATTCAAATGAAGCATCTGGCATTTTTTTCTTTGCTATGCTCTTCTGCGGCTTCTGCGGCCGAACGTCCCAATATCATCTATATATTCACGGATCAACAGACAGCCAGCGCCATGAGTTGTGCCGGAAATCCGGACCTGCACACTCCCAATCTCGACCGATTGGCAGCCGCCGGTGTAATGTTCAATAATGCTTATTGCACCGCTCCGCTCAGCGGTCCTTCACGTGGAGCCATGTTTACGGGGCACTATCCGGATGCGGTAGGACTGTCAGTCAATGGTTCGCCGATACCCGACTCTCTCAGGACACAGACATTAGGCACTTTAATAAAGAATGCCGGATATGATTGTGCTTATGGCGGTAAATGGCATCTTCCTCTTCTTGATGTCCCCGACAAAGAATACGGCTTCGACAACATTTACAAACATAGTGACGACGGACTGGCGGAAGCTTGCGTAGAATACCTCTCACGCAAACATAAAAAGCCGTTTTTCCTGGTAGCTTCTTATGACAATCCACACAATATCTGCGAATACGCACGGAGCCAAAACCTTCCTTATGGAAATATCGATACGCCTGATATATGGGACTGCCCGGGAGTACCTGCCAATTTCGCCAAGAATCCTTACGATGCCGATGTCATTGAAAGCGAAAGGACAAACAATTATAATGTATATCCGACTGCCGGTTTTACTCCCGAAGACTGGCGTATGTACCGTTATACCTATTATCGTTTGGTAGAAAAAGTAGATAAGGAAATCGGAAAAATTATTGATGCCATTGATAAGAACGATCTTTGGAAGAATACAGTAGTGATCTTCTCCAGTGACCACGGAGATGGTATAGGGGCTCACCATTGGAACCAGAAATCTGCTTTATATGAAGAAGTTATCAACATTCCTCTCATCGTAACCCTGCCCGGCAAGAAGAATGCAGGCAAAGTATTGCCTCAACTTATCAGTAACGGTGTAGATTTCTTCGCTTCCGTATGCGACTGGGCAGATGCCAAGATGCCGGAAGGGGCAGCCGGAAAGTCTTTCCGGAAAGTTGTGGAAGAAGGTAATCCACAGGCCTTGCATCAAGAATACATCATCACCGAAACACGGTTTGACGGCAGCAAGACAAGAGGCTGGGTAGTACGCACTGAGCGCTACAAATATGTGCTTTATGATAAAGGAAAATATCGTGAGCAACTGTTTGATATGCAGAATGACAGAGGAGAAATGAGAAACCTGATCATGGAAAATGCCTATAGCCAGGAACTGCAAAAACTTCGTGATGTCCTTGAAAAGTGGATGAATACCTATAATATACGTCCAACTCGTCCGAAGCTGCACGATGTTCCCGGAAAGAAACTCAAAAATATTAATAAGTAATTACAGACTTTCCGCTTTTTACGTATTTATACTCATCAGAAAATGTGATCATAATTTGGACTGTATTAGCGAAGTGCCGATATAAATGATTAACTCTGCTAACGCAGTCCGAATTATAGTTTCAAATATATTTCTTCTTTTACAGGAATTAATCTTTATGATTGTTTGATGCCTTTGGAGCAGTAAACATGAGTTCCTCGTCATCAGAATCTTTGCATAACGATATTGAGGGAGAAGTCTTTTTTGATGAATAGTATTTGTTATTTTTACGAGTTCTTGCCACTCTTTTGGGTAAGGCACGTTTGCCTGTTTTTTTTCTCTTCAAGCACTACCATCGTTCTGTTCATCGTTGGATATGTATAGATGCAAATATATGAACATTCTGTGATAAAAAGGCGAAAGAAAGGAGGAAACGCTTTCTGCCTATTCAATCAACTGTATCGTTTACCTGCCAAGATGTTATGGATAAAGTTGTCTCACTTTCGTTGCAAGGGGAGTATGACATACTTACTAAAATGAACAAAGTCCCTGAAAAAACTTAATCTTAGTACGTAAGATGTATATCTCACGTGCTAAAATATATATCTTGCGCCTTCATATACATATCTTGCGCGCTAAGATATAATTTATCTTCTATGTTATCCCTCCTTTTCATGAGGGAAAAGGAGTCTTGTAATGGGGCTATATCGTCTTTGTTATTAGTGGTTGTAATAGCTTATGAAACAAAAAAGGCGTTCTGTTACGAACGCCTTAACACTTTGATAACAGACTGTATATCAATAGCTGTTGGGAGATAAAATACTGAATCCACCGTGTAACCATACACGAACTTAATTTATAATGGTTTTATTTCGATTGCAAAGATATACAGTCTGTTTCAATTACATAGCCCTTTTTAGGGCTTTTTTTATTGGGACGAACATTTATCGCTTTAAAGTTACCTCTTTATGATTATACATAACCTCGGTATTTCTATATTTATTTTTGACTTCAGCAAATTCATCATCGTCAGTAATAATCAACATCCATTTATTATATGCTTCTGAATCATGATTAATAATGTTCTTATAATAGACCAATAATCTAGCTACTTTTCTTTTAATATCAATCTTCTCGTTGGCTTCACTTTCTGTGTCGTCATAATTAACAATTGTGTGAGATGCTAAATATAGTAAGCCTAAATCAATATTTTGAATATTAAGTGATGAGAATGTATTTTTTCTATGAGATAGTATTTGACATATACAATCTATGCTATAGCCCAACCCTTCTTTCTTTCCACATCTAAAATTTGATGTTATTGCATTTATTAAATCAGATATATTACTTTTCCCACAACTCAATTCTATTATAGCATTTATTCCGTCTAAAATTCTATCATTGTCATCTGACGAAATTGCGTTTAGGATTTTAATATGTAATTCATTTTTGTCTTTGTATAGCCGTGGTAAAGATGCTTTTATTTCCAAATTATAAATATTATAACTAGGAATTTCTTTTACCATCTTGTCCAATAAGCTTATGTTGAGTTCCCTGATGAATTTATAATTTACGGATACTATGGTTGTTATAATTCTTTTCAACCACACAAATCTCGACTTAAACTTATCAGATACAGATGGTCCAAAATGCTTTTTTTTATCTAATAGATAGTGCTTGTCCGCATCCCACCATTCAATTATGTTAGAAACGAGTTTATTAATCTCGTCACTTGACCACTTATATTGGTCTCGATAATCATAGGTTCCTGCGATATTGTTAAACAAAGGGATATTACCCATGAAGAATTCTATTGACTCATCCTCCTTTTTAGAATTAATAGGGAAAGGTGTATTTGTTATATATTTCCTCAAAATATCAATCGGATCTATATTTTCGGGATGAGGTAATCCTAAGAATGCAAAGTAATAGTAACCTATTTTGGTTGGAAAACCGTTTTTGTTCAAAAACTTCCAGCTATTTACAGCAATTTTTTTTATCTGCTGAGGCTTAAGTAAATTATAGCTCAACAAAACATTTAGTCTATTGTATGCAATGGTTCTTGTGTAGTTGTCTTCGAGCAATTGAGCAATTAATTTACTGACGACTTGGTTGTCTACTTCTACACCACGAAAACTATTGATAACAATAATATATTGAAACGGGTCATAATCACTTTTTTCAAGACGATCAAAATAGATGGGGAATTCTAACAGATTGGGAATAAGATAGTATTGTTCTTCTGCAGAAAAAGACCCCACCAAACGTTTAATTAACTCATTGATGCCAGTGTATGATTCTATAATGCCTGATGTGTAAATTTCTTTTGCAATGCCAAGAATGTCAACACGCGATTCATAGGTTGATTTACAACAAAGTCTCGATATTATTTCAGGCAAAGTAGATGATAACGAATGTGTCATATTATCGCTTCCCCCTTTCTCTTTATTGACATTACATGTATGTTTTAGAAGCGCAATGTATCGTATTATATGATCAGACACCATTTCTCTATTCATTGTTGATAAGGTAACTCTATTGTAAATAGAGCTCACTGTTTTGTTATTTCCTGACCGTATCATTGCAACATTTCCTGAGAATGGTGAGCATTGAGAAATTACAGTTATGGCATTGCTAAAGCATTCTTTGTCTAATACGTTCAAATAAGGTAAATGGTATGGCAATCCGATTTCCTCTATAAATCTAAAATATCCCCATGCTAAACGAAAAGATTCATTACTCCTAAATTTATAGTTGGTACTTGAACGACCAATATCAAAGGAGGCGATTGTCTCTTTTGTTTTTGAAATATTTAGCACAGATTTCATTTCAATTTCAAAGTATTTTAACTCCTCCCAAGGATCGCAATCATATAGTCTTAGGTTTTGCCATCGTTTTTGATAATTATCGTTATGCTCAAATAGAAATAACCTCTGTCGCATTTCATCTGCTCTTGATATACATCTATGTAGAAGCATTATATATGATTCCATAGATATAAAACTTAAATTGTTTTTTATCGGCGATAGGTTCAATCTTGCCCTGACCTCTTTTAATGCAGACTCAAGAATATTGACAGCCTCAGCAGTAGAATCGAACTCAGCAATCAAAGTAGCTCTTTTAGACTCCCAATATGGCATAGACATATCGGGAGTCCAATTAGTAAGACATTCTTTGATTTTAATTATATCAAAGTTATAAGCATACTGTAAACATCGTTCATAATTATAACGAGCCTTTTGTTCCGATGATAATTCGGATATAATTTCATCAAATTGATTTGATAACGTATGCCATTTATCACTCCATCCTTCTTCTCTGTAGAGGCGTAATAGTGCTAACTGAAGGACAATCCATGCATTTTTGATTTGCTCCCAATCAAGTTTGCTATTTATTTCGCTTGTGATTGCTCCTTCAATCTGCAATTTTTCATGAAACGGATTATACTTTTCAACTGCAGACTCATATATAGTTGCCCAATCATTCAATAAAGGGTGTAGCCCTTTTTCAATACGCCAATTAAACTCAAATAAAAACAGCAAATCATTAGGGTCAGAAAATTTAGAAATAAATTCTTTTGATAACCAAATACTCTCAGTAACATCAATTAAAGCCTTCCGCTTTTTGCTCGGAAGAATAAGCCATCCAGGATAACTTTGTCTAAGTTTCCTCCATTGGTCAAGAACCTCTTTATAGTTATCTTTATTGCTGTCTTTCTTGTGCCTTATATCTTTTTCACCCCAGTCTTCTGCTTTAATCGAATTTAATGAATTAACACTCGTTATAAATTTATCTATGGCTTCATAATGATCTACTTTATCTAAACAATATCCCGACAAGTCAACAGATATAATATTCCTTTCTTCTAATAGCTTAGTTTGACCTGGAGAAAGAGACAATATGCCGATTAAATAGATCTTAGGAGAATTTTCTTTGCCAAGATTATCTCTAATCCAGCCTATCCAGTTCAAAAAGTTAGGATCATCACCAGAGAACCCTACTAAACATAAGGTATTTTCTAATAATGATTGCTGAACCGTGTTAACAAATGGTGCGTATTTTTGAGGATATTGTCTGTAATCTTCACCTGATACGATAAAAGGTCGTTCAGATGGAAAACTACCATGCAATTTCACAATACGAGGTGATGTTGACCACACAAGATCATGTTTATTTGTTACTATTTCATACCTTCTTTCTGTGATTAAGTCAGCACTCCTCTCTAATAAAGTATCATAGTTAGTTGTAAAGACATCCTTCCATGGTAATGACAACATTTTTATATGAAGACCAGATGGAATGTGTTCATTGTCTGGAATCACTCTCTTAATAAGATTGTTAAGATATTCCTTGCCAAATGCGACCTCAACTTCATCTGCTAATTTCAGAACGTTTAAATATGCTTTGTCGTTGTCATTAGGTTTGCTTGCATGTAATCTTTCATAAAGTATATCCCCTAACTCATTCCATGTTGGAAAACTTTTTGTAGAAGTATTTGTTTTTTGTGCATTTTTGCTAAATCCAGCTCCTATCATAATGCTAGCATGGCCATTCCAAAGCCGGTCTGCTATTTCTACTATATAATGTTTTATATTATTTGGAATATTTTCTTTCATAATAATTAATGTATTGTTCATCAAAGATATAAAAAATTTATAATACCTCATTCATCCTCTTCTTCATTTTCTCCTTATCATAGATGGTGTAGTAGTGGCGATAGATTGTTTGCGGAGAATTACCAGCAAGTTCAGCAACTTGGAGTGGATGAAAGCCTTCGTCAATCATCTTGGAGATATAGCTACTACGGGCGGTTCCCCATGTCACTCTTGATTTAATACCACAGTGGTCGCATATCTTCTGTAAGGTTTGGTTCACCTTCTCATTTATTCGCTTCACTCGACCATAAAGCTTAGATTGAGTAGGGTTACATCGTTTGATCGTTGGGAATACGTAATTCATATAGGCTTCTGATCGATAGCGTTCGATAATCTCTACTGCTTTGTCGATAATAATCACTCGTGCTTGTTTGTCGTATTTGGTGCGCTCATAGATTATCATATCACCTTTGATTTGATTTTGCGTGAGCAGACAAACATCTATTGCAGACATACCTCCTGCATAGTAGCTAAACAAAAATAGGTCGAGATAGAGTTGCTCTTTATTAGTAAGCAATATTCGGTCGAAAGTCTCAATCTGTTGCATCACTTCCGGTGAAACTCCTTTGGGCGTTGTTATTCGCTGCTTGAGCTTTTCTTTAAATGATTGGAAGGTATGTAGGTTCACATTGTACACTCCTTGCTCCTTGGCATGCAAGCATACTGCTCTTAGTTTCCGTAATTTACCGCTTACATCTCCACTTGTTCCGTTCTTGGCTGCCTGGATTTGTATCCATACCACAAAATCCTGAATAAACTTCTCTGTTAGGTCACGAAATCTATACTTGGAGAAATCCTGATGATATTTGCTTTTTGTAAATTGGTGAAGCGAGGTGTTTAGATATTGGTATTTGCGAGATGTAGAGAGACTTTTGAGTACACGACCATTTTTATATCGCTTTTGATTCTCGAACTCCACAGCCAGTTCTTCGATAATATCCGAGATTGGGATATATTTGTTTCGATAGTTTGGATCGGTATCGTAATAGTGAGATAACTCCACTGGAATCCAATTCTTGCCTTGTGCATCCCAACGTTCACCAATTTTCAGGTATTTGAGCCTCTGTTGCTGGGGAAACTTATTCTTTTCGGAGGAGTCCTTGCCGACGAAAAGCTGTGACTTTTGATTCCACTCCGAGTAGAGTCCTGTGATATTGATAACCTTTGTAACGCGAGCGTAACCTCGCTTATAGAATACCATTTCGAGTTTAACGAAATTGATGTTTTTAGGGTCTCTTTTCCCTTTGATATTTACAGTAAACATAGCAATGATTTTTGAAGTTTTTAGCTTCAAAAAAGTCATTGAAATCAATCAAAAAAGAGATAAAAAAGAAGAAATATGCAAATTTGGTAGAGCCTGTATGATTTTAATGCACAAACATCTGTATTTAAGTAACTTAATAACAACAATGAGTATATAAAGGAATAGGGTGTCCCGAGATGAGACACCCTATTCCTTTTTATTTATCTCATTTTTAGATATACAGAGAGGTGGGTTGTTTTTGCTCGGTTTGCTTACTTTTATTATGTGGGTAAAATCGGTGCAGATAATCCGTCTTAGATGTAAATTATTCACCATAATTTTGACGCATTTTTTCAGAGTAACGGAGGATGGTTTCAATCGAGCAACCCAAATATTGCGCAACCGTTTCGTAGGGTACTTCGTTGAAGAGTAGGTGTTCGACAAATATCGACTTTGCCATTCCCATAGTAATTGCACACTCAAATTTAAGCATCTTTGAAATCCTCTTCAATGTCTGGTTCGTCAGCTCCGAAACACGTTTGATTCTACCAAGCTGCTGTTCGGAAGAAATGTGTTTGTGAGTAAAAATCGGGAGCAGATAATCGCCAAAACATTCCGATTGGTATTTGTTAATTATATGCACCGCCTCTGGACACAATGGAATAACAGCGATATTTTCAGATATATTTCGTTTGCAATATAAATACCCCTTTTTTATGGAAGATATTTTAAGCGATGCCAACTCGTTGATTGTCGAACCTCCCGTGTAATACCCAAATAGAAATAGATCAATATAGAGCTCCTCTTTCTCTGTGAGTTTAGTTCGATTCATAGATTCAATCTTTTCAATTGTGATCTGATTCACCGACAAGAGTTCATTTTCTGGTTTTATCGGAGTCTTTACGCTATTGAAAACGGAGGTGTCGGCACTCGCTTCACGAAATACCCTGCGGAGTTTTTGCAGTTTATCATCGACATTTTGACCATTCAAATGGTCGACATACTTTTGCAGAAACCGCTTGTTTATATCATTAAAAGACAAGGTACTTAAATTTCGTTTCATTACCTCTTTGGCAAAATTGCTCAAACAATTTCGCACGTAACGAAACTTCCTCTCGCTTTGGGAACCAATGATTACCTGACCGTTCCTTTCCCGCTCAATTTGTGACAGTTGCAACAACAACTTATCAAATGCTTGTGATACATTTTTATTCATAACAGATATCTTTATGGATGAATACTCCACCGACCTTGTGTGTCGGTATATAAATGAATAGGGAGTCTCGACAGAAAAAGTTTACGAGAATGGGAGAATCTACCGCTTTTATAAACATTAGCCGTATTTTTGTCCCAATATCGATTAAGCCTACTTCCCAAAAATAGAGTTCATCTCACCAAGCATCTCATCGGCTTTGGTATTCTTGTAGTAGTGCTTATAAATCACCATCGGGCTATTTCCAGCCATCTCTGCCACAACGTATAATAGCCTTCATCTACCATTCGGGTGATGAAACTTGCCCTGGCGGAATACCACGTCAGCTTATCCTTAATTTTGAGCAACCGACTGGCTTTTCCAAGAGTCTGTGTCATCTTTACGGTAATATTGCTGATTCGCTTGGTGCGTTGCATATCGGTATTGTGCTTATGTGTAAAGACAGGGAAGATATAGTTCTCGGACCCTACACTTCGGTATTTTTCAATTATCCTCTTTGCTTTTTCAATCAGCAGAGGTTTGGCTTGTTTGGGGAATTTCATTCGCTCGTAGATAATTTTATCCTCCTTGATACTATCCCAAGTCAGATAACAAACATCGACATTTGCCATACCGCCCGTGTAGTAGCTGAATAGAAATAAATCGAGGTGCAGCTGCTCTTTCTTCGAGAATAAACTTCGGTCGATATCTTCCAACTTGGCAAGAACCACAGCGGAAGTTGCTTTGGAAGTAGTCGCTCCCCATTTTATATTATCTCCCAAACATTCGAAGGCTTTCATATCCACACCATAAATGCCTTGCTTTTCGGCATAACGACAAGTGGCACGCAGACGACGGAGTTTCTGCGTCAGCCCTCCTTTGTTTCCGTTCTCTATTCCGATTTTCTGGATGTAGAGTGTGTAGTCGAGCAAGAAGCGTTCGTTAATCTCCTTGAAATAGTAAGAAGAGAATGAGCGATTATAAACCTCCTGCGTGAATCGAGTCAGAGAGTTCTTAATCTCTTTATATGAATGGGCGTTATTGGCACTCGTGACGATTCGCCCATTCTTGTACCGCTCCTTGTGGGTGAACTTTTCAACCAGCGAGTCTATCATCTGAAGAATCGAGAGCGATTTAACCTCCTTTTTGCGAGTTTGCACCTCATCGAAACAGTGAGATAGCTCAACGGGCGACCAGACTCGCCCCTCGTAATCCCAATCCTCGGCGACTTTGAGATACTGATTTTTGAGGTCGAACAGAATTTTGTTTTTAGAGATTAGGGCACTGCTGTTACCCTTGAAGGATTGAGACTGATTCTCCCAATCTTTGATTGCTCCCGATATTTGTAGTACCTTGCTCACACGAGCATAACCAGTTTTGAAGATAATCATTTCGAGCTTGACCATCTTCGGGTCTTTGGGATTCACCTTCCCTTTGATGTTGATTGTAAACATAGAGAATAGAGTTTAGCATTCGTTTCGGATTACTGCTTCGGCAGTCAAAAGACCCACCGTCGCAGACTACACAGGAATAGTGCTTCCCTCCAGAAAAGGTTTATTTACTGCTAAACCTATAAATGCTAATCTCTATCAATATACATAAAAACAGAGACTTACATCAGTTATTGATGTAAGTCTCGTAAAGAAAGACACCCATTTTGAACGCCTTAATCATGAATATTGTATGCTAAACAGCTATTTGCCGACAACAAACAATATAATAGCACTTAGCTCTGGGAGTTTCTGCTCAAAATGGATTATGTGCATGGTTAATTATGCAATGATGTGTATTTTTCTATGTGTAATACATCATTAAATAAATAAAAAGCACTACCTTTACATATTATATGATGAGTTGATTATGACAAAAAATACAATGGGTACTAAGTTGCCCAGAAAATTGGAGCAAAAGATGCAAATAGTGGGGGAGCAGATTAAGTTGGCTCGCCTACGAAGGGATCTGAGTGTGGCTCAGGTTGCGGAACGTGCTACCTGTTCTCCGCTGACCGTATCCCGAATTGAGAAAGGTGCATCGACAGTGGCAATCGGAATCTACTTGCGTGTGTTGTATGCCTTACAGCTTGACGATGATATTCTGTGGCTGGCTAAAGAAGATAAATTGGGAAAAACTTTGCAGGATCTGAGTTTGAAGACAAGGGAACGTGCATCTAAAAAGGAATAGGGATGAAGAAACTGTATGTATATGCTGATTTTGATTGGCTGAAGGAGATAGAACTCATTGGCGAGTTGGGCTACGAATCACTTCGTGGCTCTGACAGTTATTGCTTTACATTCAGCGATGATTGGTTGAAAAAGCACGGCGATTTGTTTTTGAGTGATGATTTGAACAATTATCCGGGACAACAATATACGCAGCCGGGGAAAGATATATTCGGATGTTTTTCTGATGCTTTGCCTGATCGTTGGGGACGGACTCTGTTGTTGCGACGTGAACAGCTTACAGCAATGGAAGAAAATCGGCCAGTACGAAGATTGTCTTCATTCGATTTTTTGACAGGAATTGATGATTTTTCCCGAATGGGTGCTTTCCGTTTTAAGGAGTCAAAAGACGGAGGATTTATAAATGTAAGTGAGTCATTGAAAATTCCACCTCTGACGGATATTCGAGAATTGGTTGCAGCCAGTGCGGAGATTGAGAGAAGCGAAGAAGATAACGTGCTGCCTGATCGAAAGTGGATTGTACAACTTGTGCAACCTGGTTCTTCATTGGGTGGGGCAAGACCGAAAGCCAGTGTGATAGACACGGATAAAACGCTTTATGTCGCCAAGTTCCCTTCTCGTAAGGATGATTACGATGCCGGACTTTGGGAACATTTCAGCCATCTGCTTGCCACAAAAGCCGGTATAAATGCAGCAAAAACAAAAGTTATTGCCACAGGTGAAAAATATCACACCTTGCTTTCGGAGCGTTTTGACAGAATACAAGACGGAAAGCGGATTCATTTCGCTTCTGCAATGACTCTGTTGGGACTAAATGATGGAGATAATGCGACTACAGGGCATGGCTATCTGGATATAGTTGATTTCATCATTCAGAACTGTACGGATGTAGATCGTAATTTGCAGGAACTCTATCGTCGTGTGGCTTTCAATATCTGCATTGGCAACAGCGATGACCATTTCCGCAATCATGGCTTTCTTTTGACTGCAAAAGGCTGGACGCTTTCTCCTGCATACGACATGAATCCAACTCTGAACGAATATCAAAGTCTGCTTATTTCGGCAACTTCTAATAGAGCAGAACTGAGTATTTTGCTTGATGCTTGTGAAGATTATATGCTTAACAGAAAAACAGCCGAACAGATTATTTCAGAGGTTACTAATGTTGTGAAAGGGTGGCGAGAGTTGGCAGTACGATTAGGAATCTTCAAGAGAGAGATGGAAATGTTTAGTGGCATATTGGATGGGCGGTGTGGTGTTGATGTGTTGTGATTTGAAAATCAGATAGTTTTTGAACAAAAAAATATAATTATGAGTGGTGGATATTTTGATAGGAATATATATGCAATTGGTGAGATTGCGGATTCTATTGAACGTGATATTGCGAGAGCATTACGGCCTAAACCTGAAAAGGTACATGAAGATTATTGGACTATATATGAACACGATAGCCCATGTTCATGTCGCTCTTTTGGCGGATGGGGATATATGACCTTTGATAAATACGAAGAAGCCAAGTCTTTTTTGTTGAGCCGTAAGGGTATTGTAACAGCAGAAGAAAGATACATTGACAGGCGTAGGTTTGAAGATGATGTTGTATTTCAATCTACCGACTCATATATAGCCGAGACTCCAGACGAAGAGCATATCCCTGTGTTGTACACTATACATTATTGCGTTTACGATCATTATCCAGACGATGCAGATGTGTTGGAATTGACCGACAAAACGATAGAAACCATGAAAGAAGCATATAAGCAGATACGTATAGCTGAAATATATGCCATGCGAATAGATTGGATGATGAGTGGCGATGACGGAGAAGATACCTTACAAGAGAGACTTAATGAGGATTTGGAAGCCTTTGAAAAAGAGTTTCAGACGAAAGATTGGGCTTGTTCATATGAGGATGGTGAAGATTGAATAAGCATCACAATGATTTTATTGTTTTCTTTTGGTGTATGCGTAGAAAATAGTAACTTTGCATTTGACGCAATCTATAATTGAATACAGTATGGCGAATTTGAATTGTATAAAGGCTGTTTTAGCTGAAAAGGGGATTATGAGTAAGTGGCTTGCTAAAACTTTGAAGAAAGATCCGGCAACGGTATCAAAGTGGTGCAACAATCATACACAACCCGATTTATACACATTGGCACGGATAGCAGAAGTATTAGATGTGGATATACACAAATTGATTTGTCATACAAAAGAAGAATAGATTCTATAAATAGTAGCAAATGAATGTAAACGGCATAGACATAGAAATTGAATATAAGCCCATAAAGCATATTCACCTATCTGTTTACCCACCGGACGGCAGGGTTCACGCCAGTGTACCAACTGATACGACCGATGGGCAGATAAGAATGTTTATTCTGTCCAAATTCATTTGGCTGAAAGAAAAAATTGAGGAGGCTACTTGCCATAACTATCAATCGAAGAGAGAATATGTAAGCGGAGAAGCCCACTATTTCAAGGGTTCTCTATATAGATTGAAAATAGAGATTGAGAGCAGTGGTAAGCAAACAGTCGGTATTGATGGCGATTACATTGTCGTTAGATGCCGTCGAAAAGAAAATGCAGAGTTGCTCTTGAGTGAATGGTATAGATCTGAGCTTAAAGATATATTGCCTCGATTGATAGAGCGTTGGTGCAATCGTATCGGCACTGAGATTCCGACCTTTGACATTCTGTCCATGCCACAGCGATGGGGCAGCTGTAATAAAGCCAAGAAGCACATAGTATTCAATCTTGAACTTGCCAAAAAGCCGATTGAATGTATTGAATATATTGTTGCGCATGAGGTGATACATCTTGTGGAACGGACGCATACCGATAGATTCTTCAGGCTTCTTGATACCTATTTTCCTAACTGGAAGATGCTGCGCGACCAATTAAACGAATATCCTGTAAATGTTTCATAAATCATGCGGTTATGAGCGATTATATAGATCAGAAAGAAAGAGAATATCAAAACGAAATAGTTAAACTGTTTTGTGATGAACTAAAATATGATTATTTAGGTAAACTGCAATACGCCAAAAGCAAGACTACACTTGATAATGGAGAAAAGAACTCGCCCATTATTGACAGTGAGGTAAGACGTTTTTTAAGTTCGCCAAGTAATCATTATACCGATTTTCAGATTGAAGAAGCTCTTCGTATATTAAAAGAAGAAACACGCTTGCCTGATAAAAAGCGTGGAATATTATCCGATACGAGTAATAGTGTTTACGAGCGTCTGATTACTCACATAGCCATTCAACCCGATGCGGAGCATAAACATGAAAATGTCACGCTGTTCGATTTCGACAATCCGCTTACCAATCACTTTGCCATAGCAGAAGAAGTGAGTTATATTGACCCTCTGACAGGAAAGCATAGCCGTCCGGATATAGTTGTCTATGTCAATGGTATAGCCCTTTGTGTGATTGAACTCAAACGTAGCACGGTATCGCTCGAAGAGGGTATAAAACAGTCGTTAAGTAATGAACTTGACTTGATACCGTCATTCTTTACCACTACCCAATTTACTGTTGCTGCAAGCGATAAAAATGGCTTCAAGTATGCTACAATACTAACTCCTCAAAAATTTTGGTGTCATTGGAAGCGCGACGACCATGCTGTTGGTGTGAAGTTGACTGACAAAGAGGCATTTCGTGAATTCTTCAGAAAAGATGTATTTTTCGATCTCTTCCGTTATGGAGTAATCAATGATGGGGGAAGAAAGAAAGTGATGCGTCCACACCAATTCCATGCTTTGCGAGCTGCCATGCCACGCTTGAAAGAGAAAACAGATGGTGTGATATGGCACAGTCAAGGCTCAGGCAAAAGCCTGACGATGGTATGGTTGGCTAAATACATACGCCGTAATTTCAAGAATCCTCGAGTACTTGTCATCACCGACCGAACCGAACTTGATGTGCAAATCAACAACACGTTCTTGGGGGTTAGTGAAAGTATTTATCAGGCAAAGAGTGCCGACGACCTGTTAGATGCTCTTCAAATGGCCAATCGTGTGAAAGACAATTCTCACAAGTCTTGGCTTGTGTGTTCGTTGATACATAAATTCGGCAGGCATATCAACCCTGAAACAGGGAAGGAAGAGGTGGGCGATGATAATGCCAACATCCCTTTAGAAAAGTATCTCGAAGAGCTGCAAGCATTGCTTAAAGCAAAATATCCTAATGGTTTCAAAGCCAAAGGTGAACATAAATTTGTGTTTGTAGATGAATGCCACCGTACACAGGGCGGTCGTCTGCACGAAGCCATGCGTGCCATTATGGGCAGCGATGTCATGTTTATCGGTTTTACCGGCACACCGTTACTCCACGAGGAGAAGAAAAAAGGCGGTTACGCCCAATATACCAAGGTGGCCAATGAATCGGAACATCGTTTTGGCCCGTTCATTCACAAATATCTGCACAAAGAAGCCGTTGACGATAAGGTTATCCTCGACTTGCAATACGAGGGGCGCGATGTGGAACAAGAGGTCTCTGACAAGAACAAACTGGATGAGAAACTTGATGAGATGATGAAAGGCGTTGCCGAAGAGAATCGTAGAAATATCGAAGACCGCTGGGCTACTGTTCAGAAAATCTATTCCAGTCGGGAGCGTATCGAACGCATTGCCAACTCCATATTCGACGATATGGCTCGCTATCCGCTCAATCAGGATTGGTGCAATGCCATGTTGGTGTGCGACAGCATCTACTCGGCATACAAATACTATCAGTATTTTCAGCATAAGGCGGACAATACCATTTTAAAAGACCGCTGTGCCGTAGTTACCAGTTATAACCCGAACGATGGCGATTTGCGTAAAAAAGAGGATGGCGACGAAGCCACTCAGGACGAAGCCAAATTCAAAAACGAGATGGCAACCCAGTCGCACAAAGATTTGGGCGTGCGCAATGCCGAAGAATATGAGGTTAAAGCCAAACGTCTGTTTGTAAATCAACCGGCGTGTATGAAATTGCTTATCGTAGTAGATAAGTTGCTTACCGGTTTTGATGCACCTTCTGCTACTTACCTCTATATCGACAAGGATATGCGCGATCATAATCTATTCCAAGCCATTTGTCGAGTGAACCGCTTGGGAGTGGACTTGAAGCGCGACCCCGATGACGAAAATTCCGAGACCATTTTCACACATAAGGAGTTTGGCTTTATCGTTGATTTTAAGCATACTTTCTCCAATATAAAGAATGCTATTACCAATTTCAACGATGCCAATGGCGGTCTGTCGGGTTATGACTCCGAAGATATTGAGGGATTACTCGAAGATGCCATCACGCGAAATAAAAAACGACTCAACGATGCAAAGGAGGCATACGATGCCATGCGAAGCGATTGGGAGCGTCAAGGCATACATACTGTCGATGAGGTAGTGGAGTATTTTCTGACTGATTTTGAAAACAATCCGGCAAAGGAACGACGCTTGTTGTTCTATAAAATAACACAGGCTTTCGTAGTGGCATACCATAATATAGCCGACTATATCATTCGTGCCGGATTCACTCAGGAAGAGGCTGATTGTCTGCACAAGTCGGCTTGCGAGGCATCATCATTGCGCCAAAGGGTAAAACAGGCATCCGACGAGGATTTCGATGTCAAGATGCGCGACCCACAGATGCGTCAATTGCTCGACCGCTATATCCGTGCCGATGAAGCAGATACGATTATTCCTGCCACTGCCGATTTCTCTTTTCTCGACCTGCTCACATCGTCAAGCAATACCGATGATGCTGCCCGTAAAGCTGAGGAAGAGGCCGGAAGTAAAAAGGCTGCTGCCGAAAAGATAACAGCCAAAGCTCGCTTGGTAATCAACGACTGGAAGCAGCGCGATAAGGCACAAGGCGAGTCGTTTGCTGTTCGTCTGCAAACCATCATCGATGAGATTAAGAAGGAGACGGAAGTAACCGTTGAAACCATCAAACAGCTTATCGAACTCATTAAGTCCATGAACGGCAAGTCCGCAACTCCGGAATCGTTGACGTCTGACTTTGAAAAGGCGTTATGGAACAACCGCAGCGACTGGACTAAACTTGACAACGATGCCGCAATAGAGCTTATCCTTACTATTAGCGAATATTTCCAGATAAAAGTGTTCGATGGCTGGAAAGACCTTACTCGTCCTGCCGGCTTCAAATGTCTGAAAGGGCTGAACAAGATTTTAGGCGAGAATAGTAACGAAGAGCAGATTTATGCAGTACACAGCATAGCTGCCAATAACTTATAATTAGACACACATCAATATGGCAATTAAAAAATCTCAGATATACAGCACACTCTGGAACAGCTGCGATGCGCTTCGCGGTTCGATGGATGCCAGCCAGTATAAGGACTATGTGCTGATGATACTTTTTATAAAATATCTATCGGACAAGGAAAGCGATGAAGATTCTATTTTCACTATCCCCGATGGCTGTCGGTTTTCTGATTTTGTACTGCTGAAGGGCGATGACCATATAGGCGAACAGATCAACAAGAAGTTGGAAGCTATCAAAGAGGCTAATGCCATGTTTCTCAATCGCCTTGCTTTGCCCAATTTCAACGACCCATCAAAACTCGGTAAGCCCAAAGAGATGCGCGAAACACTGAGCAATCTGATTGCAGCTTTCGAGAGCGAAGACCTTGATTTTAGTAAAAACCGCACTGCCGACGACGATATCCTTGGCGATGCCTATGAGTATCTCATGAAAAACTTTGCAGCCGAAAGCGGCAAGAGCAAAGGTCAGTTCTATACTCCTGCCGAAGTGAGTCGTGTTATGGCTAAGATGCTTCATCTTACGGAGTTTACTTCTCCATCCACAACCATTTACGACCCCACTTGCGGCTCCGGTTCGCTGCTGTTACGTGCTATTGGCGAAACGCCCAACGGAGCAACACCTTACGGTCAGGAGAAAGACAACTCCACGGCTTCACTGGCTATTCTCAATATGTTGCTGCATGGCGTAGATACGGCTACTATCGAACAGGGCGACACCATCAACAGTCCTGAATTTACCGAGGGCGGTCAGCTGAAAACGTTCGATGTGTGCGTGGCCAATCCGCCATTTTCTACCAAGTCGTGGCTGGGTGCTGCCGGTAAGGACGATGCTGTTTACCATCGCTGGACTGCCGAATTATGCCCACCCGACAAGTGTGGCGACTATGCTTTTCTGTTGCACCTTATTGCTTCAATGAAACCCGGTACGGGGCGTGGAGCTTGTATCTTGCCTCATGGCGTGCTGTTTCGTGGCAATGCAGAATACGAAATACGTAAGCATATTATCCGTCAAGGTTGGATTGAGGGTATAGTAGGACTACCTGCCAACATCTTTTTCGGCACAGGCATACCGGCTTCTATTATCTTGATTAACAAGCAAGGTGCTGCCAACCGCAAAGGCATTTTCTTTGTCGATGCCAAAGACGGATTTGTGAAAGACGGCAACAAAAACCGCTTGCGCGAGCAGGATATCAAGCGCATTGTGGACACATGGAATGCTCGTCATGATGTGCCGAATTATGCCAAGTTTGTGCCTATCAGCGGTGAGAACTCCATTGAGGCAAACGATTACAACCTGAATATTCCACGGTACATCCAGCCTGCCGATACTGAAATATGTCAGGACATCGATGCACACTTGCATGGCGGCATACCCAAGCACGATGTGGAGCAGCTTTCCGCTTATTGGACTGTATGCCCATCGCTTCGCAGTGCGCTGTTCGATGAAACAGCGGAACGTATCACGCTGCGCACAGATAAGGCAACGATTGCCAATGTCATTGCTGCCGACCATAGTTTCATCGAGCAAAAGAATCATTTTTCTCGCTCCATCAAGGCGTGGTGCGACAATATGCGTCCCTTGTTCCGTGGACTTACCACGAATATCAAACCAAAGGCATTGATAGAAGAGTGGGCACAATCGCTACTCGACATCATGAAAGAGGATAAAAGTCTTGTCGATGCCTACGATGCTTACCAGCAGCTGCTCATTTATTGGCTAGATACGCTTCAGGACGATTGTTACATCATTTCACGCGACGGCTGGAAGCCTACCTTACTGCGTGGCACAAAGAAAACTGCCACCTACGAGGATATGGTGTGCGACCTCTTGCCTGTTGATATAGTGCTAAAAGAATATTTTGCAGATGAACTTGATGAGATAGCTGCAATTACCGCCGAGCGTGACGAGGTAGCAGCCGAACTGCAATCCATGATTGATGCTGTCATAGAAGAAGCAGCCGAAGATGATGAAGATGAAATCAAGGCTCTTACCGACGAGGCAAAGAAAACCAAAGATTATAAGGCTAAGGATAAAGTGCGCAAAGCTATTGATAAACGACTCAAAGAGAAGAAAACCGCACTTACCGAAGCCGTGGCAGACAAGTATGCAACTTTTACCGAAGCCGAGGTAATAGACCTTGTAGTAGAAAAGAAATGGATAGCTACCATCATAACCATGATTCAAAGCGAGATGCAGCAGGTTACGCAGCGTCTCACTGCCGACATCACTGCCATCGTAGAGCGTTACGAGCAGACCCTCTCTGCTATTGATGCCGAAGTAGCCGATTTGGAAGCCAAAGTAAACAGTCATCTTGCTAAAATGGGATTCTCGCTATGATTGAAACAAAATTCAAACAGACGGAAATAGGGCTGATTCCTGAGGATTGGGAGGTATTCTCTGTCGGAAAGGATTGTATAGTAAAAGCTCGTATTGGTTGGCAAGGATTGACCACTTCCGAATATCTTGAAACAGGAGAATATGCTTTAATTACGAGTACTGATATTATTGACGGTAGTATCGATTGGAAAACTTGCTATTTTGTGAGTAAATTTCGTTATGAGCAGGATGTTAAAATCCAAGTGCAAGAGAACGATATTCTGATTTCAAAGGACGGAACTATTGGAAAGGTAGGTATAGTGAGAAACCAGCCTTTTCCTGCGACACTCAATAGTGGTGTATTTGTAATTAGGGCAAAAAACGATAAAAAACAAAAAGGTTTTTCATTGGCTTTTGTATCAGATTATTTTCGTGAATTTATCAATAGGTTAACTGCTGGTTCAACAATAGTACATTTATATCAAAAAGACATTGTACATTTCAAGTTTCCTTTGCCTATTGATACCTATGAACAGCAACGCATCGCCACAGCATTAAGCGATATAGATGCATTAATCTCTGCCTTGAATAAGAAAATCGAAAAGAAAAAACTCATCAAGCAGGGTGCAATGCAGCAACTACTCACCGGTCAAAAACGTCTTACTGGTTTTTCCGAACCGTGGGTGGAAAAGCGCTTGGGAGAAATTGGTAATTTATCTATGTGTAAAAGAATTTTTCAAGAAGAAACAAGCGAAAGTGGTGATGTGCCTTTTTTTAAAATAGGAACATTTGGTCAGCAAGCAGACGCATACATATCTTCAACTAAATATGAAAAATTTAAGCAGATGTATAGATTCCCAGTCAAGGGAAGTATACTTATTTCTGCGGCTGGTACCATAGGACGCACTGTAGTTTATGATGGTGAACCAGCTTATTTTCAGGACTCGAATATAGTCTGGCTTGCTCATGATGAGGAAACAATTCTCAATGCTGTTCTATATCATGTGTATCACATTGTTGAATGGAATACAGAGAATACCACTATTGCTAGATTATACAATGACAATTTCAATAATACGGTAATAAATATTCCAGTTTCTTTATCTGAGCAAGCTGCCATTGCAGAAATCCTTTCCGATATGGATAAGGAAATAGCCAAATGGGAGGTCAAGCGCACCAAGTGCGAGTGCATCAAGCAAGGTATGATGCAGCAACTACTTACAGGAAAAATACGTCTGACTGATTAAGAATAGCAAGAGTATGGAATGGAAATTTTGGAAGAAAGTTTGTGCGGATAATACGTTAAAAGATGATAAGCAGGTGTCATTGACTCCTGCTAAGCTTAATCGTAATAACAAAAACGATGAAAAGCAGTATCGAAGTGTTCTTAATCTTGCACAAAAATTACAAGAGAAAGATGTATTGAATATGGCACTTACCGGTCCTTATGGTTCAGGTAAGAGTTCTATACTTCGTTCTCTAAAACAAGATTTTCCTCAATATAAGTATCTTTCCATATCACTTGCCACACTAAAATCTCCTTTGGACAATGATAAGGATGCGATAGACGTAGATACAATGAACAATCGCATCGAATACAGTATTTTACAGCAACTGATTTACAAGGAGAAACAAGAGACACTGTATAATTCACGACTAAAAAGGATTTACCATAAGTCAAGCGGATTTCAATATGCTTTATCAATAGCAATAATGTTATATATTATTGCTTTGATTATTGTATTCGAGCCGTCATTTCTGAAAATAGATTGGATTTGTCAAAGTCTTGATAATCCGATATTGAACAAATGGGCAGATGGTATTGCTATTGCGTATATAGTTATGGCAACAATTATGTTTGTCAAACATACCATCAAATCATTGAGCAATAGCAAACTCAATAAATTAAATCTGAAAAATGGGGAGATAGAATTGAAGGAGTATAAAGATGATACATCTATTTTTAACAAACATATGGATGAAATCGTATACTTTTTTCAGGTGACTAAGTATAATGTTGTGATTATAGAGGATTTAGATCGATTCAACAATACGGATATATTTCTAAAACTAAGAGAGGTGAATCAACTCTTGAATCAATCCGAATCAGTGGGGCGTAAGATTGTGTTTATATATGCAGTTAGAGATGATATGTTCTTAGATGAAGAGCGCACAAAGTTCTTTGATTATATAACAACTGTTATTCCTATAATCAACTCATCAAACTCGGCAGACAAACTAAAAGAGGAATTAGAGATAAAAGGATTTATAGATATTCGTGACGATGTGATAGATAGCTTGGCTTTTTTCATCGATGATATGAGATTGCTTAAGAATATCGTCAATGAGTATGCCCAATATAGAGAAAAACTTGACGAGAAGCTCGATCAAGACAAGCTTCTTGCAATGATAGTATATAAAAATTATCACCCAAAAGATTTTGCAGATCTGCATAAAGGTGTGGGTGTTGTGTACGAATGTCTGCATAAGAAAAAGGAATTATTGGCAGAACGTAATAAACAAATTGATGCACGTATAGATGAGATTAAGAAAAGACTTCATGCTTTAGAGACAACCCATGCTCTGCAAGAAAAGGAGTTACGATTGGTGTACATGGAGGGGTATCGAAGACAATTGCTAAAGACTGGAATTGATAATATTGTATCCTTCTGTATTGATAATAATTATATTGTTCCAGAAGACATAGCGGAAAATGAAACACTGTTTAATACCTTTATTTCTTGCTCCGATATTAACTATAAATATTATGGCTATTATTCTTCTTACTATGGTACTCATCGTTTAGAAAATAATAGCAGTAATGTCAACTTTAACCAAATAGAGAGAATGGTTAATTCAGATTTTACATATCATGAACGATTAGAAGCGTTACGAGAGGGTGAAAATAAAATTCGTGAACAAATCAATATATTGGAACTGTCACGTAATAGTCATTATGCGACCCCTATACAAGAGTTGTTGCAAGATATAGATATGCAAAATCATAAGATATTCAACGGGTTGAATGTTTCCAAGATGCTTGAGTCTTTTTTGAAGGAAGGGTTTATCAATGAGGACTATTTTGACTATATATCTTTCTTCTTTGGCAAGTCTATCAATAAACATGACCATGATTTTATTCTCGAACTAAAGCTTCGACATAGTTTGTCGTATGATTATCCGATTGATAAAGTAGAGCAGTGTGTCAAGAATATTCCTGATAAATGTTACAATGATGTAAGTATACTGAATATTCAGGTGGTGGATTACATTTGTCAGCATCTTGACGAGGAGCCAAATAATAAAAAGCTTTATGCAATTGTACAAGCTCTTACAAAAAGCAAAAAGTGGGACTTCTTGATTGCATACTATAATTCTGTTGAAAATCCAAGCATATTCTTTAAGTATTTGGCTAATGTAATGAACGGACTATGGAAAGTCTTTGTTAAAATTAATTCAGATGAATTATATGAAGCATGGTTACGCTATATTGAGTTAGATCATTCTATAAAAGAGAGTCGCAGTTGGTTGGAAAAGAACTATGCTTTCATATCACATAGGGTTGAACTGATAGGATTTGACGTAATTGCACAAATAATATCACAAGGAAAACTGATTTTTACAGTTATAGATGCAGAATCTGGAAGTTTGCTTGAATACGTTGTAGAAAACAAGGCGTATAGGCTCACTCCTACAAATGTTGTGTGTGCATTTGTTCATTGTCGCAATGAGAGGATTGAGAAATTAGATAGCTATCCATTGAATGTTACAATATTGAGAAATTGTGAACCTGTCAAGCCAATATCGGCTTACATAGATGAACATTTTGAGTCTGCGCTGAATGATGTATTTATTACAGATGCAGCAAAGCAGGAGTGTGAACAAATTATTATTGAAATTATTAATTCTGAGGATATAACGGAAGAAATCAAACGGAAATATCTAACAGGACAACAGAATAAAATATCTCTTTCTGATGTTAATAATTCGCTGTGGACACTTGCTATTGAAATTGATATAGTCACACCGTCATGGTCTGAGATATATGCTTTCTATACGAATCAGAATAACGTAATAGCCTCTATATTACGAATATTCATTGCAAAACATATTGATGAATTGGAGGATACTGCAGAGTTAGAAGAAACTCAGAAAGAACTATTGGCAAATAGTGCCTTGCTGACATCTAACTTTGAAATTTCGGTGTACGATAAACTTATTAAAATATTTAATGGGGTTACATTTGAAGATGCAGATATTAGTAGTATAGACAATGCTCATCTTAAATCGTTGCTTTATGCTGATATGCTTCCATATAGCATATATTATACAACTACAATTAGAGATAGTCATAGTGATGTGCTTCCATATTATGTTGATAAGTATTTAGATGAATGTGTGGAGAATATAGATGAAATGCCTACAACGATGGGACTATACAAACATTTTATGAGGAATCAGAAAGTGGTTGGTGAAAAAGCCCTAAAGGTAGTTCAACACTTCCTACCTTATATTGTGTGGGATAATGAACTGGCAATTATCACTCTTCCTGTTGTGAAAAACAATATTACACAATTTGATTACGAAACTGAAAAGAATATTTGGCTTCATTCCACGTCTTCGCAAGAACGATTTGCTTTTTTGATAACATTGATTGAGAAATATAAAAACGACTTTGATATTGTGACAGAGTTGGTTGAGTCTTTAGGAAATTCCTATCAAGGTATCACAGATAGAACAAAAAGGGCAACCATAGAAAATAATCAAATGAATGAAATGCTTTTAGAGAAACTTAAAACTATCGGATATATATCCTCATATCGAGAAGATGACGGCAAACTTCGTGTAAGTCATAAACGAAACAATTAAATATCAAGAATATGAATAAAGAGAATAATAACAACGCTTTACCGCAAAGATATAGTATATTATTTTTATTTGTACTGATTATATTTATTGTCGCATTTATATGTTATTTGTGTCATACTCACGCGGTAACAATTAAATCGCAGCAAAGAATTATAGAAAGTTATGCCAAACATATTGAAAAAGCAGATAGTCTATATTGTGACATTGCCAAATACAATAAAGATATAGTTATGGCTAGTAATAATATAGAAAATGCGATATTGTCAGATTCATTAATAATTGAGGCACTGAAGCCTCATAAATCATCAATTTCGCAAAGGCAGAATCTTGAAACTATAATAAGTAATCACTACAAGGAATGTCATATTTTGCATAAACAATATGATGAAAAATTAGCTAAAGACTCGTTGAGGTTATCTACTGAGCGGGAACTTCTTGAAGGACAGACAAAAGCAATGCTTGAATTGCATTTGGGAAAAATCGAGCATGAATATAGTAATATAACTATGTGGGGAGCTGTTCTAACTATATTGTTTTTGGTCTTCAGTTTTTATTCTATTTTTAAAATGGATGAGCTTATCAAACAAGGAAAAGAAGGAGTTGATGACATTAAAGAGTTGAAAAAAGAAGGGAGTCAAATAGAAAAACAATATAAGGATGCCTTTGAAAAGACACAATTAAAATTAACTACTAAGGGAGACGAGATACTTAGAGGTTTTGAAAAACAATTATCGGATTTTTCTAAAACATATATAAGTTCCGCAATAGCCAAACAAAAAGATTTGGATGGAATTGTAACTAGAGCAAATAGTATTCTTGAAGAATTTAAGAATAGTGTATCTATAGAGGAAGGAGGACAAAAAAATGGATAGTAACCTGTTGTATACAAATTCTTCAGATTCTCTAATGTTAGCA
Organism: Bacteroides helcogenes P 36-108; assembly: GCF_000186225.1. Classification (NCBI taxonomy): domain Bacteria; kingdom Pseudomonadati; phylum Bacteroidota; class Bacteroidia; order Bacteroidales; family Bacteroidaceae; genus Bacteroides; species Bacteroides helcogenes. The sequence continues at coordinate 2,065,000 of NC_014933.1, forward strand.
AGAAATGCGCAAGCTCAAATTTCTCAGAAAGAATTAGAGATAAAATTATTGGATATTCACAATCAATATACTTACAGTGATCCTTATTCTTACTCTTCTGATCGCATGAAGAGGCAAACAATGGAGATGGAAATTTTAAATTTAAAGAATAATCGAGATATGCATATTAATAATGCTATTGATTATGCTTTAATTTTGGCTGAGCAGGAAATGTTATCTAGAAATTCTTTTTCTATGGCAGCTATTGCGATAGATTCTATTAGTACGTTTCTCAGTTCACAAAAACTTGGTTTTAGAATTTCAATGACTTCTTATATGAAAATAGCTGAATTGTCATCTAAATTATTATTCTCTGGAATAGAATATTTGAATTTGAAAACGGCCATAGAAAAATTAAAATTTATAGTGTAACTTTTGTATGAGGTTGAATGCACTAACCTCAGATGAAAATGCATTAAGTTCGACTGTATGATTATGTTGATAAAATTCCATTACGCACAAGAAGAATAATTTATGATAAATTTCGATGAATACATTCAGCAGGGTGAGCCGCAAAAGCGTGAGAAAGGCTATGCGTGGCAAACTGCAATAGGACTTCAAGCGGTAGATGGTTTGAAGCCCTCGGAATATCTTATAGAGACAGCTCGTAAGCATATAGAAGGGGATATAACGATTGATGAAGTGCAGCAGCTTATCAAGAGTTATTACGATTCAAAAGATGTTCGTACCGAAAAGGATAGCGACACGGAAGAAGCTGACAAGGTCTCTGCCAATATCGCCAAGTTGTTGAATGAGCGTTCATTTGCTTTTACTGTGGCTGGCTTGACGGCTATTCATCGAAGAATATTTGATGGGGTGTTTAAGTTTGCCGGACGAATCCGGGATTACAATATTACCAAAAAGGAATGGGTGCTTCGTGGGGATACTGTATTGTATGTCAGTGCGGAGGATTTGCATCGGGCAATAGAGTATGATTTGGAGCAGGAGAAAAATTTCTCGTATAAGGGTTTGTCTTTGGACGAAGTGGTAGAGCATATTGCAAAATTTGTTTCAAACCTTTGGCAGATACACCCTTTCGGAGAGGGCAATACCCGGACAACTGCGGTGTTCGCTATTAAGTATTTGAGAAGTATAGGTTTTGACGTAAACAATGACTTGTTTGCAGAACACTCCTGGTACTTTCGTAATGCATTGGTTCGTGCCAATTATCGCAATGTTCGTAAAGGGATAGAACCCGATATGCGTTTCTTGAATCTTTTTTTCAGAAACTTGATGATGGACGAGCGCAATGAATTGAAGAATAGGTATATGGTAGTGAATTTGCCGTCAGAAATGGCAGATGAACATACCCCGATAAGTACCCGACAAGCATCCGACAAGCATCCGACAAGTTTGATGGAGATAAATATGTTGATTAAGGTATTGGCGGAACAACAACTGTCAATCAAGGATATGCTTGCAGCTATGCAATTGAAAGACCGCGAAAATTTTATGGCAAATTATCTGAATCCTGCCATAAAAGAGGGCTTTGTCACAATGCTTTATCCTGATAAACCTCGTCATCCACGTCAGAAATATTTGCTGACTGTAAAAGGATTAGCAGTGTATAATTCTAAATAATGTGCCGATGGATGAAAACAATATATTACCAATCACTTCTGATTTTGAGCAGATAAAAAGGCTAAGTGAAAATGGCATTGAATTCTGGAGTTCTCGGGATTTGTGTATCGCATTGGGTTATAGTACATATCAAAAATTCTCTCGGATTATAGATAAAGCCATTGCGATAGCTAATACTAAAGGGCTTAATGCAGCAGAGCATTTTAACCTGATGGTTGAAATGGTCAAATTGGGTTCAGGAGCTTTTCGTAAGGTGGAAAATATTTACCTATCACGAATGGCTTGTTTTATAATTGCCGAAAATGCAGATGGGAAAAAACCACAAGTACAGATGGCAAGGGAGTATTTCAGGCAAGAGACACCTATATCAGAACTGATATATAGTAATGTATCTTCCAATATTTTACTCTATAAAACAAAGCAAGGAGAAGTCCGTATTGAAGTGATTTTCAATAATGAAACATTTTGGATGTCGCAGAAGCGAATGGCTGATTTGTTCGGGGTGGATGTGAGAACCATAAACTATCATCTCGGTCAAATCTATGAATCCGGTGAACTTACCAAAGAGGCAACTATCCGAAAAATTGGGATAGTTCAATTAGAGGGAGATAGGGATGTTGAGCGTACACCATTGTTCTACAATTTGGATGCTGTTATTGCCGTAGGCTATCGAGTGAACAGTTATCAAGCCACTCAATTCAGGATTTGGGCTACATCAGTATTAAAGGATCTGATAGTTAAAGGCTTTGTGCTGGATGATGAGCGTTTCAAGCAAGGAAAACATTTTGGTAAGGATTATTTCGATGATTTGTTAGAACGTATACGAGAAATATGTGCTTCGGAGCGTATGTATTATCAGAAAATCACGGATATTTATGAAGAATGCAGCATCGATTATGATCCAAAATCAGTGACAACCCAACAATTTTTTAAATCGGTACGAGATACCATGCATTGGGCTGTTACCCATCAGACCGAGGCTGAAATTGTTTATTTGAGAGCTGATGCAAAACTACCACATATGGGGCTTACAACATGGAAAAATGCACCTAATGGTAGAATCCAAAGGTCAGATGCGATTGCTGCCAAGAATTATTTATCTGATAGTGAGGCGTCTGGTTTAAATCGTCTATCTTCTGCTTTTATAGACATGGCAGAATTGCGTGCTCAAAAGCAACTTCTTTCTACAATGGAGGATTGGAAGAAATTTTTGGATGATTTTTTGACTTTATATGATTACGATAAATAGGATGATGCCAGAACTATTTCCGCAGAACAAGCTAAGGAAAAAGCATATACTGAATACGATAAGTTTCGCTTAATCCAAGACAAAGAATACCTTTCGGATTTTGATAAGGAAATCCGAAAGTGTAAGGAGTTGGGATTGCAATAGAGTTACATATCCTCCATAGTCTAAAGGTAAGTTTTGATGTCGTGATTTGAATATACTTAATCTAACATATACATGCTGTTTCCAAAAGTTCAATCATTTGAGACTCATGTTCTTGGCATTTAGTTTTAACCCAATCGTCATTTGAATAATTTTGTATAATATCGCCCATCATGCGAAGTTTCAAACTTCCTTTTTTAACCATCCTGCCATATGATTTCATTTTAGATTCTGGGGAAAGGTTGGAGAATTTTGAATTTACGCTTCTGGAAATGATACATAGGTTTCCGAATGTATCTTTATCGTCCCAAGGATCAAAAGTACCATCAGACGGATGTTGTGGATACCAATGCTCTACAGAATTACGGAATTCGAACTCAAAATCTGCATACTTCTTCTTATCATCTTTCCAGAGTAAGTAGTCTAAGAAATTAAACACTATATGAGGTGTCTTGATGCCAAGTTTATAATCACCCTTATCCAAGAAATTTTCTTTGGTTGCTTGCACCGCTACCTTTTCTGCTTCGGTTATTAGTTCCGGAGTTTCGTCATTTTTAAACAACCACAAGAGAAGGTCTGTTATCCAGTGCATAACCTTTGGCGATGTATATGACACACGAAGAGCAGATTGAATCATCAGGCATTCCTTGTTGCGAGGAGCATAGGTCTTTTCCCATTCCTTATCGTAGTTCAATTTCGTGTTTATATAGTATGCTTTCTTTTTAGAACTTTGTCCGGATGTATGCAGTTCTTTAAGACTCCAAACCCCATCTTTGTCTTCACCTGTGTACTCTCGTTTTATAATAAACTGGTCAAAAATAAAGCGGGATTGTAATAGGTGGATAATGAACATTTGAGAAAATTCTTCTTTGTTGTCCATTATTGCTTTATTATCCATTGTCCCGTGCTTTATCACTTTTCCAAAGTCGGCAATGAGTTTCTTGTCATCAAGCAACTCTCCAAAGTTTTTTTTCAATGATACATTATATCGCTCAACAAAAACTCGCAGCGAGTGAAGTAAAAAGTATGGGAAATCTATAATGCTGTCAAAGCGAATATGCTTGTCGTTATCGTCAGTGCCGTCCACATCATTCACCTGAAATTCGTGTTTGATGATTTCGTTTATAGTTACATCGTTTTCAGAGTCTTCAGTAATGTAAAAAGAATCATTATATTCATTCCAATTATCGGCAGGGTAATAGTTCCATTCACTTCCAAAGATGTTTAGCCTCTCTTGTGGTGCGAAGTGCATTTGAACATAACCGGTCATATCACTACAAGCATTCCATACTCTCGAAAAGAATTCTTGTTCATTTCTATCATTGAGATGCCTCATAAGTTGGGCTTTAAGAATATCGTGTTGTTCTAGTTGTTCGCCACGAGTATTCATAATCTCGAAATATCGGTTCAAGTCAGTGTTTTCCGGCACCTCAATTTGATAGAGAATTACCTGCTTCAAGCGAGAGACAAATTTGCGTTTGTCTATAATCTGATTATTGTTGAATTTTTGTCGTATTACTTTTATGCCATTAAGAATCGACTGTTCAACTCTTTCTTCATCATCGGAGTAAACATCGCCATTCAATACTTTTTGAATGTTAGAAAGCGTATAGTTGGAATTGGCTCGGCAATCAAAAGAGAGCGTTTGCCCAACTTCACCATCTAATACCTGTTCAGAAAACAAGTATTGTAATAGCAGGTACAGTGTTGTGAGGCGTTGTTGGCCATCTACAACTTCATATGTTTCCGACTTATCCTTTATTTTGGAAACAACAAGCGAACCTATGTAGTAATTTTCGGATTGGTTAATGTCGTAAATATCGTCAATTAACTGCTCTATTTCTTTGTCCTCCCAAGCATAAGCGCGTTGGTAGCGGGGAATAACGTATCGAACATTTGTATCGAAAATTGTTGTTTCATCCAAAATCCTTAATTCTTTTACCATATCAATATCCATATCCATTTAATTGGCGAAGTTGATTATACAAATTTTGTCGTTCTTCATTGGCATCTTTGAAGTCTGTAGTCATATTAAGTCGCATACCGGAAATTTCGGTGTGCTTACGAGCATAGGTTATCATAGATATTACAGGCATAGCATTACTGTATTTGTCATTGTCACCTAAGCCTATAGCATAGCGATTGATGGTGTCAAAACCTAAATGTTGCATATCTACTCTTATCATCATAGCCCAGGTTAATAGTTTCTTTATAGCCATGACATCAAAATTATGAAACCGATCGTAGTAACAGAGTAAAGTACAGAAGAATAGATTGCGAGCGTAGTTAAAGCCAGTAGATGATGATTTGCAAGCCTTATCAAGTGCTTCAATAGTCTGAACATCACTTCCATCTGCAAGAATAAGTTTTAGATCTTGGAAATTTTGATTAGTAATGATTTCTTCCTTGATATTGCGCAACATCAGCATATAATGGTCAACCATTTCAAAAAAGTCGCCTCCAGAGATGAAGGGTTCCGTCAGTAAAAAGTAGGGCATTGCTTTGTTCGCTCTACGGGCGTATGTATAACCCGTTTTTTCTTCAATTCCTTTATAAATGTCTATATCTGCTGTTGTAAAATTGCCACATTTCCGACGTTTTGTCCAGTTCCACAGTGGGAACAGATAAAGGTCAAATAGTTCTCGGATAGCTTTAGGATTTTTAGACTCCCATTTCACAACAGCATTCTGCATCTCATATTTATCGTGAATTTCCCTAAGATGATATGCTTTAAGCAGGTCGTGTGGGTATAAGGCACGACCACGAGTGTTTTGTGAATCAAACAACTGAAAAGCCTCGTCAATCTTGTTCACTATGATAACAACAACTTCCAGTGTGTCTTTTAATGCTCGATTGGAATTTTTTTTCTGTTCATTGTCAACAGAAGAAAACCATTCGTGTATTGTTATATAGTTGTCGTGTAGATTCGTTTGTGTAATCTTATTCGAAAATTTGGTATTTGATAAATTGCACTGAAAGCCTGGTGTCAGGTATGTTTTCAATAATAGCAAAGATAGTATGCGTTGCTGTCCATCGACTATTTCATACTCATCGCTTTCGTTTCTATGCAGAATTACTGTACCTATGCGATACTTAAAATTTGCATACTTCCGACTTTCTTCAATGCTTTTTTGAATATCGAGAATAAGGTCGGTTATGTTCTTGTCTGTCCATTTGTATGGGCGTTGGTAATCTGGAATGATTAGATTCTTCCTTAATAATTTATCTATAGACCATATTTGAGGCCTGTCTTTTTTCAATTTCATCGTAATACTATAAGTCAATTATTCTTTTGCTTTTCTCTTTCCATAGTAGTTCGTTAAACTTGACTTGATTGAGAGACACTCCATATTTTGAGTAGCCAGAATACGGAACTACGGCTACTGAAATCAATAATTTACTACCCCGCCAGAAATCTGAAAGTGTAAGGAATTGGGGTCGCAATAGAGTTACATATCCTCCATAGTCCAAAGGCAAGTCTCGATGTCGTATTTTGAGAGAATGGCGTTTTTGAGATGCTCGACCTTTCCGGTGAAGAGGTTATGGTCGTAATTGCGTCGTTGACGCTTAACCTCGGCTACCAATGCCTTTTTTCCTTCGGCTCGTATGCCTACAATGTCTATCTCGTTGGCTTCTTTACCTTTCTTGCGTTCCCACCACGAGCCGATGGCTGAATATTGATGGCTCTCTATCATCTTCAAACGGAAATACCGTTCGAGCATCAGTCCTGAGAATGTGGGATAATCTGATTCGAGTATCTGCCGAAGAAGTACGAAATTCCGTATCTCGACGATGGATTGGTTCTTGTCGTAGTACCTGAACCAGAATTTCAGGAAATTGTCGTTGATTTCGTAGCGGATGGCTTGTGTGCGCTCTTTCGACATTATCGGTCGCTGACGAGTGATAAGAGAATAATCATCAATCAGTCGTCGGAGTTGTCCGCCGATACTTATTTCTCCCAATGCAGCTTCAATATCTGACTGATTGTTTATGCCAGAGGCAATACAACTTAGTATTGAGAAATAGATGCCATAGTCCTTGCCAAACTCTTCAATCAGGATATTCTTGCCTTCATCTGTGAATGGAGAGTTATCGCGCACGATGTAATCAAGCATTCCGGTGATGGACAAGTCGGTATTCTCACACAGTAGTTCAATATATTTCGGGACACCGCCGGTAATTGAATATAGTGCAAGCAGTTCATCGTTATCATAGTCGGGACGGTAGTCGTTCATTATTTCTTTAAGGGTATCAGTACCAAATCCGGTAAGACGGATTATGTTGTCAGCCCTACCGAATAGCGGTTCTTTTGCTCCTTCAAAAATACGGTGCATCATCGAAAACACCGAACCCATCAGAATCAGATTTACATGAGTCTCTTTGCGGTATTGATCCCAAATATTCTGCACATCGCTGAAAACCGAGGGATTTATTTTCTCGAACTCTTGAAACTCGTCGATTATGAGATTGAACTTTTGTGTCTTTGCCAATTCCATAATTATCTGGAAAAGTGAGCGGAAACTCTTTATCTCCGCCGGTATATAACAGCCTAAAACAGAGACAATCAGTTGCGAGAACTCCGCACACAGAGCAGCCTCATTCTTGCGGCTTACAAACAGATACACAGTAGGGTATTCACCTTTTGTGGCTTCCACTGCAAGCGATGTCTTGCCAATGCGACGCCGACCTGTAATTACTGTCATGCGTGAATGACTGTCAAATGAGAGCTTCTGAATGCGATGCAGCTCCTGCAATTCAGATGTACGATCATAAAACTTCATAGTAAATTCTCTGTTATTTATAGTAACCACCGTAACAGTTACGGTGGTTACAAAATTACAAATAATCTCTGATATGACCAAGCAAACGCCAATGATAATTGCTTTCTAAAGATTCGCTAACTTTCAATTACGTCCATTTATCCAAAATCTTCGGTACAACTATGGCCATGACAGTCCCCGAAATTGCAATAAGTCCACAGACGGCAACAGCTTTCCAAATCAGGCTTGAATGTATTATTTCGGTGTTTGCCACTATCATGCTGACGAAAAAAGAAGATAGGGCTACCAGTATTATAATAGTGATGTAAAATGCGGTAACCGGAATATTGATGGCATTGCCGGATTTCTTCATTCTTCGCTCGGCTTCCTTGCATTTGCTCTCAATCTGACTGAGAAAATCACATAGAAGCCTTGCGCCAAATTCTACTGCCAACTTCTGCATTTCTTTAGAAATGATAGGTTTACACTCTCGTGTAGAGCCGGACAGATTTTCAACTTCCGTTTTCAACTTGAACACGTTATCATTCAGCTTGACAAGTTCTTGTGCATTGATATCGAGTAGGCGTTTTTCTTCCTCTAAATATTCATTCTTAGAATTGGCTTTTACGGATTCCGCTTCAGCCATTTCTGTGGAAAAGTCGAATTTCTTTTTCATTTGATTATCGTTTTAATCCTGATTTTGGTTTCTTTCCGAACCGGCGACCGGCACACGAGCGCATATTCGTGCCCATTGCAAATCGTCTTCGTCCTTATCTCTCCAAGGTAAATCGCTTTGAGAACCTCCACCACCGCTTCCAGTGGCAACATTTGGTGTTTCAAACAGTCCGACAAAAATAGCTACAGCCATATCGGTAAGTTCCTTACTGTTCTCTGTATCTCTGTAGTCAAACTCATCGTTGAAACATTCAAGCACTTTTTCAGGAATATAGAAATGGTGTTCCTGACTTTCATGATTGAACGTATAGGAAACCGTTCCCGGATGGTAAGTATTGCATTGGGTATAATTGCCTGATACCGATAGTTTAGGAATTTGCTCAGTTTGAGTTTCCTTAGGCTGATTGCTAACAGCGGTAACTTGTGGCTTATGATGCAGCTTGTCCCATGTTTTAGGAAATTTTGAAATCATCAGGTTTCGGGCAACTCCCAATTCGGAAGCCTTGTATTTTGTGTTTCCCTGTACGAGAGCATAACCGCGAAGAACATTTTTTGCATCTTTTCTTTCATGCACAGAGTAGCCTTTTCGTATAAGGGCATTTTTATACTCTTCCCAAGACCATTCAGGCATTGATTTCGGCGCATCCATGCAATCACGATTCACCTGATGGATATTGGTGTATCGGATTTGCACAGCAGTAGTCCAACCTCGCTTCTTTGCTGCTCGCTCGGTAGCACGCTGCGCACGAAGATGAATGTTGTGGTCGTTATTGATGTTGCCGTCTTCATCCAAACGTAAGATGCGCTTCAATACCTGCTGGCAATGATACCGCCCCTGCTCTGTGTCTATGTATAGAATCTTCCTCTTATTTTCGGGAAATGTAGAGCGGTAATGAAGAACGGTGCTGTTATTCAATGCCGATGCGACAATGGCTGAGACGTTGAAAGTTTTCTTGCTTTTGGCTTTCCCGATGGAAGCACTGAAGTTTCCCAATGTTCCGATAACAGTATCGTTCACCATCAGAACCACCGGGGAGTGTTCGTATGTACTTGTTATGCTAATTGTAGACTCCGCCATGTAAGCGGCCAAGTCTTCCGGAGAAAGAATAATAGTGTCCGTTTTTTTTATCGCTACCAGTTTTTAGGGTTCGGTTTACGGCGATGGGAGGCGAGCATGGACTCATTCTCGTCCTCGAAGTTTTGCGGAGCCGGATTCTTCCGGGAAGATTCCAGCCATCTATCCAGTTCGTCACGATAGATGTAGAGATGCTTTCCTTGTTTTATAACCGGAATATCATCCTTTTTAACTTTGTAATAAAAGGTCGACAACGGCATTTTGAGATAGGAGCAAGCCTCTTGTACGGTCCATAGGGACGTGCGTGTTCTCTTTGGCTTCATGCTGCTTGGATAGTTTTTCAGTCAGTAGATTTTCCATACTTGCAATCCGATTGCACAATTCGCCTACCACTGTCGGCAGATCGTTGAATGTCAGTTGGTCTTTTTCCATATTATGACTCTTTTAATCGTTTAACATGCTGAGAACCAACTCAATGAAACCTTGCAGAACAATACAGACCGGATTAATTATTTCGTCTTATTGTGAGTCATCATTATCTGTATCTAAATGGAAACGATAATCGCCTTTATCGGGTACATCAATAGGAATCTGGCTTGGAACATTATCCCGTAAATTTAGTCTGAGATATTCAAGAGTCGCCTTTTCAAGCTCGTATGGAAATGAATCCTTGATAAAAACAGCTCTTTTTGCCAATGATACTCCCAAGCGTTCACCTATATTCCATGCCAGATGGCGAAGTCCCGGCGACCTTAGCGGATTGTCTATATTGGAACGAATCGGTTTATATGACTCAGGTTGATCGTAAGCCATATACTCTATATTGGAAATGAGGATGGCAATATCCTCTTTGGAGAGATAAGGGGCGGTCTTGATGGTTACATATTCCCGAACCGCATCCATGATTTCCGCTTGCCTTTCAATTTCTTTCTTTTTGAGTTCCATCAATATGGAATCATACTTATTCAAATGAGAATCTTCGAGACAATCAGAATCCGCTGTGTCTTGATCCGATTGTGGGGACGGAGGACACTCCTGTTCAGGTAAATCCATAGGTTGCTCGATGAGCAGTGTTTCAGTAGCATCTATCGATTCTATGGTGGTCTCTGATTCTATAACATGGGAATATTGCTCGCCATAAGAGAAGTTGATGGGATTTTTTGTCAGCCATTTATAGAAAAACTTGTGCAGGAGTCCGCACAATATGATAGCTATTACCAGTCCAAGGATGACAGGAGTCGTTATGCGCATGATATTGATGTCATGGCAAAGGAAAAGATAAGTATCTATGGCCGCATAAATGATAACGGACAGCGCGAGGATAAAACTTATCTTTTTAGTCTGAATTTGTTTTTTATTCGTCATGGTCTGCAAGTATTTGGAATCGTTTCGCGCTAAAGATATAATCGATATTCCAGATAGTTGCAATAAAGAGATTGATAGTTACCACGTATCATGCTAAATATCACGGTCAGAATATGATTTTTTACCTGAAATCATATTCTGACCGCTAAAACCGGGAACCAAACTCCTGTCAGCCTTTCCGTGTCAGAGTGATTTTCTTGCTGGCTTCTCGTTTGTTCGCATCCACGACTTTGATATACCTTTGAGTCGTGGTGATACTCTTGTGCGCCATGATACTCTGTATGGTGCGGATATCCGTTCCTGTCGCAGCTTGCAGTGTGGCGAATGTTCTCTGGTACGAGTGGAATGTAATGTTTTTGGTAATTCCGGCAGAACGAATCCACTCTTTCATCGGTATTTGTGTCCAGCTGCGCATCAGTCCATTGAATACCAGACCTTTCTTCTCGGAACTATAACCTATTAGCTCCAAGGCTTCCTCGCTGATAGGGATGATATCTTCTGCCTTATTCTTTTGCGTAATGATATGTACGCATTTCCCTCCGGCAGAATAGTCTACGATGTCTTCCCAGCATAGAGCTAGAATATCGCTGATACGCAAACTGGTCATGCACGAAAATAGCGATGCGATTTTCAGGATGGGCTTCTTGCACGGCGTTTCAGCCAACTTGTACAGTTCTTCAACGGATAAGGCTTCTTTCATAGTGTCTTCAGTCTCTATCTTTTCCAAGAAGTCATTGACATTGGTCTTTATCATCCCAGTACGATAGAGTATTTTCAAGAATCCTCTGAAAGTAGACCAATATCCCGATGCGGAGTTTCGTGTAATAGGGCCGTTACGTCTCAGTTTCTTAGCCGTAAGCAGATATTCCCGAAACTTGTTGCAGAGGTCGATGTCAATCTCCTTAAAGGTACATTTGCCATGTACGAAGTTGCTGAAATGGAGATAGACAAACTCCCATTTCTGGTCATGTTTATGGAGCTGCTTGCGGTAATACTTTAAGAAATCCGCTTTGAGTTTGTACTTATTGAAGAAATCATACCGTTCATTGACAACCGACTCGAACCTTCGGCAACGGATGGCTTCGGCCTTCTCGCTCATTACCTCGTTGAAGTTCTGCTCACGCTTGTTTCTCGGATTGGCATAGACGTAAATACCAAGCGATTCATGACGGATTACTTTCATCGTTTCCTTGTCTCGATGGCCCGGATAATAATCCAGATAGAACGACAGCATCCTGTTCTTCAAAGGACGTGTCCTTAATGTTACTGTTTTACAGTCATTCATAACGTTATATTTTTATGGTTGTTATTAATTCGCTGGCAAATCTCTGTAATGTAACCATGCAGACAACCTTCAGCGGAGATTAATTTGGAAATAATTTACGGAAGCCTATAATTGGCTACATACGGACACCCATCACCCGGTCAAACTCTATTTTCAGGAACCTGACGAAACGTCCGTTCTTCTCACGGTTGATTTGATGGAATTGCAGAATACCGTAAACCGAGTCACGAGAGAGTTTGAACTTCTCCATCGCCTCCTTGACAGTGTAGTATTCCGCCTTGCTCTCCTGTTCGGAACTCTTTGAGAGGTCGAAGTGGAGTTTGGAGTAGAATATCTGCCCATGCTCCTTCTTGGATGGAATGTTATTCCGATAGACCTGCGAACGGATGGCGACACGTGTCATTCCGTACTTCTCTTGAATTTCTTCGGGTGTGTACCATTCGGTCAGGTCGGAATCCACCTCGTATTTGGCAAAGGCGGCATCTATATGTTTCTTGCTATAATAATTGAACTGGCGGATTCTCACCTTTGGCACTTTGTGTTGTCGGGTGTAAGTCCATACCCATTTGGCGTTGACTTTGTATTTGTCTGTAATCTCTTCGGCAGTATAATATTCGGAGATGTCGAAATCTTCTTTGGGCACGATACGTTCATAAGGTTTGGTTTTCATCATCAATTCAATATCCGCACGACGGATAAGAGACTTCTTGCCGCTGATTCTTGAAGCACGAAGCTTGGATTCCTTTATCAATTTATAAATGTATTGCCGAGTTACTCCCATCAACTTTGCTGCTTGGGCAAAAGAGAAGAAATCCTGCCCCTCGGCAGCTTGTCGAGGTTGCAGTAATTCTTGTGACCGTTTCAACTGTCGCTTACGCTCTCGAATACGTTCTTTGTAGCCAAGATTGGAACACTGATGACTACAATAACAGGTCGTTGTCTTTTGAGCTATAAATGGTTTCCCACACCATTGACAAATCTTTCTTACTTCCATATTTTCCTTGTTTACATTGGGGCTAATTTCACCTTATTTCTCCCGGATTTTGTCAACACATGTAAACCACTGTCAACACACGTCAACTAATGCGTCACTGTGACATTCGGGCTAACCGTGAATTTCCGTCGTGGTAGAAATCTGATAGAAAAATATGGATAAAAACCGTTACCTCCAAATACGGACTGGAAAGTGTTTAGAATAAAGTCGCTGGATTTCAGCGACTTTATTCTAAATGGTTATGGTTGCTTATGGCTGTTTACAAGCTATCATTTACCGATGCAGAAATGTTGAAATATATTCTGTAATACCATATCATTCGTAACCTCTCCCGCAATATCACTCAGATGAAAAATACACTCCCGAATATCCTGTGATACAAAATCACCGGAAAGATTATTTGCCAAACCCTGCTGAACACGTTGGATAGCTTCTAATGCATGGGTTAAAGCCTCGTAGTGGCGGATATTGGTGACAATGATATCGTTTTGAGTGACTGTAGGCAGATTGGCGGCTGCTATTAATATCTGTTGCAGCTCATCGATATTTGTTCTTCTCTTGGCAGAGATGAAGATGGACTTTACATTTTTCGGGAAGTCTGTTGTGGCGATACTTGAAGTGTCTTGTACTAAATCGGCTTTATTGAGTACAAGAATCAGTTGCTTTCCTTCGCAACGAGGGAGTATCTGTTCTGATAACTGTACGATTTGAGAGGATGCATCTGTAGCATCTATCATCCAAAGCACGATTTCAGCTTGGTCTAACTTCTGGAAAGTACGCTCAATACCCAAACTTTCAATAGTATCATTTGTCTCTCTGATACCAGCTGTATCTATAAAGCGGAAAGTGATGCCATCTATGTTGACGGTATCTTCTATTACGTCACGGGTCGTTCCGTGAATATCACTGACGATGGCTTTTTCTTCGTTCAGCAAAACGTTCAGTAAAGTAGATTTGCCTGCATTTGTTTCACCGATAATGGCAACAGGTACGCCATTCTTTATGGCATTCCCCACACTGAAGGAATGTACTAATTGTGAAATTACTCTTTCTATATCATCTGCTAACCGGCACAGTTCGGCACGGTCAGCAAATTCAAGTTCTTCGTGATCGCTGAAATCCAGTTCCAGCTCAATGAGGGAGGTGAAACGTAGTAATTGATCACGCAGTGAAGTCAGCTCTTTGCTGAAGCCGCCACGCATCTGACTCATGGCAAGGCGATGGGTGGCGGCAGATGAAGATGCGATGAGATCGGCAACGGCTTCTGCCTGGCTTAAATCCATTTTTCCATTGAGGAATGCACGTTGTGTGTATTCACCCGGCTTTGCCATGCGACAACCATTCTTGATGAGTAGTTGCAGTATTTTTTGCAGGATGTAATTGGAACCATGACAAGTTATTTCCGTACTGTTTTCTCCAGTGTAAGAGTGTGGGGCACGAAACAGACTTACAAGCACTTCGTCAACAATCTCTGTATCATTATAGACACACCCGAAGGTAAGAGTATAGGGCTTGCTTTTTTCCAGTCTTTTCCCGGCCATTGCAGGAATAAAGATACGGGAAGTAATGCCAATGGCTTCTGGTCCGGAAACACGGATACATCCTATGGCTCCTCCTTGTCCAGTAGCTATGGCGCAAATGGTATCTTGGTTCATCTTTTCATCTTGTTTTGAGAGCAAAGATAGTGTTTTCTTTTCGTAAACCTTCTTAGATGCGGTCAAGTACTTTCCGGATTAGAGTGTCAATCGTATTTTTATATCCGGTATTGGCTTCTTTAATCAGGCGGTTGGCAATGACCATGCACACTGTTGTTGCTTTGTGTCCCATCAAGCTACTTAAACCGGCCAGGGCAGAGCTTTCCATCTCGAAGTTGGTGATCCGGTAACCGTTATATTCAAACTTTTCGATTTTTTCATTTTGGTTAGGGTCGGCCAGTGGAATGCGAAGTTCACGTCCTTGCGGGCCGAAGAAGCCTCCGGCAGCAATGGTTACACCACGTACCATATCATCTTGGGCAATGCGGTCTATCAATTCGGTATCTGCATCAATCACGTAAGGAGCCGGTGCGCACATATTTCCCGCCCAACCCATGTGGTTGAGGAAAGCGCGTTCGAAAGGTAAGTCGCAAACAGAATTACGTCCGGCATAGAAGTTCAGCAAGCCGTCGAAACCGATGGATTTGGCAGAGCAAACAAAAGTTCCCACTGGAGTATAAGGTTGCAGACCACCGCAAGTGCCGATACGCACCAGTTCCAACTGGCGCAACTGAGGTTTTTCTTCCCGGGTTTGGAAGTCGATGTTGGCAAGGGCGTCCAATTCGTTCATTACAATATCAATATTGTCGCAACCGATACCTGTGGAAATAACGGTAATGCGTTTCCCTTGATAAGTACCCGTTATTGTTTTGAATTCGCGGCTTTCCACTTCACATTCTTTATTTTCGAAATGAGAGGCTACCATTGCCACTCGTCCGGGATCGCCTACTAAGATGACTTTATCGGCCAGCCATTCGGGCTTTACGTGGAGATGGAAGACAGAACCGTCTTCATTGATAATCAGTTCGGAGGATGCAAAATACTTTTTCATTGTTACAAGATTATTAGTTTGTTCATAATTTAAAGAGAAAACGCCGGAATCCGGTTTCTGTTCACCGGTTCCGGCATCTCTGTCAATTACTTTTCCGGTTATTTGCTGAGTGGCTGGTTGGAAGGGCCGGTAGCTGGTTTGGCAATATTTTCGCGCATGGAAGTATCGGCCTCGATATTCTTCATTCGGTAGTAGTCCATGATACCCAGATTCCCGCTGCGGAACGCCTCAGCCATAGCTTTGGGTACTTCTGCCTCCGCTTCAATAACTTTGGCGCGAGCTTCCTGAGCTTTGGCTTTCATTTCCTGTTCGCTGGCAACCGCCATAGCGCGACGTTCCTCGGCTTTGGCCTGTGCAATATTCTTGTCTGCATTGGCCTGGTCTATTTGCAGGGCAGCACCAATGTTCTTACCTATATCGATATCTGCGATATCAATGGACAAGATTTCAAAGGCAGTACCAGCGTCCAAGCCTTTTCGGAGCACCAGTTTAGAGATAGAATCAGGGTTTTCCAATACAGATTTGTGATTCTCGGAAGAACCAATGGATGATACAATGCCTTCACCTACACGGGCGAGGATGGTATCTTCTCCGGCTCCACCCACCAGTTGGCGGATATTGGCGCGTACGGTTACGCGTGCTTTGGCGATCAACTGAATACCATCTTTGGCAACAGCTGTGACAGGAGGGGTGTCGATAACTTTCGGATTTACGGACATCTGTACAGCTTCAAATACATCACGGCCGGCAAGATCAATGGCAGTTGCCATCTGGAACGGCAACTCAATGTTTGCTTTTGATGCGGATACTAATGCATGTACTACCTTCTCAACATGGCCTCCTGCAAGGTAATGCGCTTCCAGTTCGTCGCGGGTGATGTTGCTTAACCCGGCTTTATGTGCCTCAATCAGACCGGGTACAATGATATAAGGCGGCACATTACGAATGCGCATTAGAAATAGTTGGACCAATGATATATTGACTCCTGAAACTTTGGCTGATAGCCAAAGGAAAAATGGTACATAATGGAAGAACAGTACCAGGAAAATAATGCCCCCTACGATGAGGAAGGCTGTTAGATACATTGTGCTTGGATCCATGTGATTTTAAATGTTAATTATTAATTGATATTAATTGTTTTTCTGCTTTTCTACCAAAATTATTCCGTCCATAATGCGGCTTACAACAATCCGTGTCTTTTCGTTCAAAAAGCCATCGGTTGATTTCACCTCTACGATATTCCCATTGATTTCTGCATATCCGATGAGGGCAAGGCGGGTTGTGGTGATACCGGTATCACCTATCTTTATTTTTTCTTCAGCACTACGGTCTATTTTTGAGGTGATATTTTTTTTCAATGCTATCTTATCGAGTGTTTTGGACCGCATGAATAGAATAAGCGAACTGATGCATGCAATTGCCGATATTATGAGAGTGATAATTCCTTCCGTTGTCCCCATATAGACAAAAGCGTAGTAGTTGGCAAAAATTATGCAACCGCCTGCCAGAAAACCGGCAATGCTGATACCTGGAATTACGAATAATTCCACTAAAAACAGAATGACTGCTGCAATTATCAGTACTGCAATGATGAGTATATCCATATTTGTCTTATTTGATGGTTCGTTTTTCTAAGTTACGTATTTGAATGGCAAGCTGTTCTATATCTATGGATAGTTGCCGTACCCGTTTCTCCAGATCAAGAATGGCTGCCGACATTTTCGTCTTTTCATTTTTTCCGGCTTGGGCATACTGCGAACGCATCTCTTCCAGTTTATTGGATTGTTGCCGATAGCTTTTTTCCAACCGACCGTATTGACCGAATAATACTTTAGCATCAGGAGATTGGAAATCACTTAATTGATGATAAGTCGTATAATCGTCGATGACGAATTCAAAGTCATAGTTCTTCTTTGCCTTTGGTTTGGAATTGAGCATATTCTGCAGTCTTTCCTTGGCTGCATTTACAGCATCTTTATTGGTCCAGGTGTCTTTTATGGAATGAAGCCGGGCCAATTGAATCATCCTCTTTGAATCTGTCTCTTCATAGTTATACACTTGTTTGGATGGATTAGGGATGAACACATAGATGCAAACTTTATCTTCCGGTTGATACCTGTCGGATGCAAACCAGCCCAGATCATTGAATTCATCAATTACATACATATAGTCATTATAAGGTGAGTTGAAAGGCATGCCTACATTTTCGGGTGTCAAATAAGAATCAGTATTGGTGTTGTACCGGGTTACGTAAATATCATACCCTCCGAAAGAGCCCGCACCATCGGCAGCATAATAAATGGTGATTCCGTCTGTCAGTACATAAGGATAGCTTGCATTGATTGCTTCGTTTATGCTTCCGGGAAGCAGACTTCCCTGACTCCATTTGTCCAGTAATTTATTGCGTGAGAGAATACTGAGAGTACCATCCGGCTGTTGTTCGCTATAATAAACCTTATTACCTAATTCCGTTTCATATACTGTTCCTCCTTGCTTACCCGGATTTTGGAAGTAAGTGCTATACATGAATAATTTTCCAGATTCGGGGCTTATTTTATAAGATTCCAGAAAATTCTTTTTATCGACAACGAAGCTGTCGATAAAGCAGACTTCTTCCACACCTTTCAGCATACGGAAATTGTTTTTGCTTTTTTCCAATAACTTTTCAGCTTCTTCCATAGGGCGTTTTCTCCGGGATAATTCGGAGATATAATCCTCATAAGTCCGGATGGCGTCTTCAAAACGATATAAGTCATTGTAATTTTGTGCCAGATAGATTTGTCCGCCGGGAATGCGCTTTTTTACGGCTGTTTCAAGGTGTTTCAATGCTTCTTCCGGTTCTCCTGTTTTCAGGCAGCATATTCCATACCATAAATTATAGCTTCCATTGGCCGGTTGTGCCTTTACAAATTTCCTGAAAACAGGTTTGGCTTCTTCATATTGTTCTTTCTCATACAAGGCTTTGGCTTCTGCTAAAGTCTGAGCAGAGACGGAGATACTTAGAAAGCCGAACAGAAAGAACAGGATATATTTTTTCTTCATACTTAATTATGCATACTTAGATTCAGAAGTTCAAAAATACAAATTTATCGGGAATAATGCTGACTTCCATCATTCTATTATGTTAATTCTTCTTTAAATCGTTCTTTTCTGTTACTTTTGTGCCCGATTAATTTATTCATGGGAAAAGAATGGCACAATTTACCGAAGAAGAAAAAATTTTGCGCCGTATAGAGAAACGGTTCAGTAAAGGCGTGGTGGAATATGGATTGATTGAAGACGGAGATAAAATCCTTATCGGACTTTCCGGTGGTAAGGACTCTTTGGCGTTGGTGGAACTGCTTGCAAGGCGTGCCCGTATTTATAAACCTAAATTTTCTGTTGTGGCTGCCCATGTGGTGATGAAGAATATTCCGTATCAAAGTGACGTGCATTATCTTCGAGAATATGCAGAGTCCTGGGAAGTCCCTTTTATATTGTATGAGACAGAGTTTGATCCTGTTACGGATATTCGTAAATCACCTTGTTTTCTTTGCTCATGGAATAGGCGCAAGGCATTGTTTACGGTAGCGAAAGAGCAGGGGTGCAATAAAATTGCATTAGGACATCACATGGATGATATTCTGGAAACTTTGTTAATGAATATCACTTATCAGGGAGCTTTCAGTTCCATGCCGCCACGGCTTGCCATGAAAAAGTTTGATATGACCATTATTCGTCCTATGTGCCTGGTGCATGAAGTCGATTTGTTAGAATTGGCGCAAATGAGGAAATTCCATAAGCAAATAAAAAAATGCCCGTATGAATCCCAATCCAGCCGTAGTGCAATGAAAGGAATTTTGAAGCTTTTAGAGGATATGAATCCTGAGGCACGTTATAGCTTATGGGGAAGTATGTCGAATGTACAAGATGAATTGTTGCCGCAGATTATCAAGAATAAAAATAAATTATGAAAGCGTTTTATACCATCTTATTACTGATTGTGTCTAATGTCTTTATGACATTTGCCTGGTATGGGCATTTGAAGCTGCAGGAGACGAAGGTTATTTCTAATTGGCCTCTGTATGCAGTCGTTTTATTTTCATGGGTAATTGCTTTGGCTGAATATTCATGCCAAGTCCCCGCCAACCGAATTGGTTTTATCGGTAACGGGGGACCTTTTTCCTTGATGCAACTCAAAGTAATTCAGGAAGTGATAACTTTGATTATTTTCACTGTGTTTACAACGGTTCTGTTCAGAGGAGAATCGTTGCATTGGAATCATTTTGCCGCTTTTATCTGTCTGATACTGGCGGTATATTTTGTTTTTTATAAGTAGGAATTTACTTGCTTATGTATTTTGCCATTCCTTTTGTAAAATAACTTTTGAAACTGCCATTATCGTTACTGTATATGAAACAGGCATCTATATCAGGATGTGCGTTGGCAAAATGCTCCGCTTCTTCCAGTCCCATAACCATGAATGCGGTTGCGTACGCGTCTGCACTCATGCAGTCCTTTGCAATGACGGTGGCGGATAAAATGTTGTGTTGTACGGGATAGCCGGTACGCGGATCGATGGTATGTGCGTATTTCTTTCCGTCCTTGTAATAATAGTTCCTATAGTTTCCGGATGTTGCTATACCTAAATTTGTTACTTGTAACACCGTTTGCAATTCTTGGTTTACGGCCAGCGAATCGTCTATCGGCTTGTTGATCCCGATGCGCCAGAGGTCTTTCTTTGGATTTTCGCCATGTACTACTACCTCGCCGCCTATATCTACCATGAAGTTCCGTATTCCTTTTTTCTCCAAAAGTTGTGCAACGACATCCACGGCATATCCTTTGGCTACGGCGCTGCAGGAAAGCATGATACGAAGATCATCCTTTACCACTTTTCCTTCGGCGGACAATTTGACTTTTGTATATCCGGTGATTTCCAAGAGACTGTCTATCATAACCGAATCGGGGAAAGCGCCTTTCTTAAATCCAAATCCCCATGCATTTGCCAGAGGGGCTACGGTGATGTCAAATGCGCCATTGGTTTCTTTGGATATTTCCATGCTGCGGCAGAATACATTGGTGAAAAATGTGTCGGGTACAATGTCTTCATTGAGATTGATGCGGGTAATGGTTGCAGTGTCATTGAATGGAGACAAGGAGCCGTCAAAGCGTTTGAGGGCGGCTTCTATTTCCTCTTTCAGATCTTTGTCATATTGATAGGTAACTTTATAAACTGTTCCGAAAATCAGTCCATTGTCTGTCTGATAGGGGATAGTGTGGTTGTGGCGGGCAAGTATCCATATTGTGCCCAATATTAATAGGGCGATCCATAAAAAATTCCGTTGTACTTTTTTGTCCATAATCGTATATAGTTATTGAAGATGTTCAACTGAAAAATAAGTGCTCAATCAATATTTTAGTTCCTATGATAATTAGAATAATACCTCCCCAAAGTTCTGCTCTTAGTTTGCGGGCTATGCCGCATCCAAACCGGATGCCGAATGTCAGGCCCATCATGGACAATACAAATGAAACGAGACCTATGACACATACGGAGGAGAGAATGGCGGCTAAACTTTTGATGCCCAGAAACGCAAAAGATACACCCACCGCCAATGCGTCTATGCTGGTGGCTACCGCCAATGCGAGTACCACTTTTAAACAGGTCGGATCGTATTCATGTTTGCAGTCTTCGTCTTTGAAGGATTCCATGACCATACGTCCTCCCAGAAAGGTAAGGATGGCAAAAGCGATCCAATGGTCTATACTTTCTATCAGATGACTGAATAAATTGGCGCCGATCCATCCGAGCAGTGGCATAAGTGCCTGAAAAAAGCCGAAAAAGACAGCCATTATCAGCATAGGACGCAACTGCATGTGTTTCAGAATAATTCCACTGGCTATAGAAACAGCAAAACAATCCATCGCAAGTCCTACGGCCAGTAGCCAAATCTCCAGTCCTGTCATTGTTTAGAAAGGTAGTTTATAGGTTATTGTATATGTCACTCCCAATGTGTTGGAGTTGTATTTCCCGAAACCGGGTACATACCACGGGTCGCCATGCTCGTCGGCGGAAGCCGAGAGTTTGAACTTAAAACGGAGAGTCCATCCCATATATAATTCTTTCCATACATGGGCACGTATGCCGACGCAGAACTCCGCCCATTGCATGGAACCTTTCATGTCTTTATAGTTGTAGGGCAAGCTTCCGCCCCATATCCCGTCGTCGAGGTTGGGATTACCAACGATCCCACCATAAGCAGGGTCATTCAAGGCAAGTGCTTCGACATCATACTTAAAGCCACTTGCCCCATAGCGCAGACCTACAAGCAGCATGTGCCCGTGTTGTTTGTTGAATAGTGCATTGTAGTCTATTCCGGCACGGAAATAGGGCGCGTTACTTCTGTAATGTATTCCCTTGTCGCTCCATGTGTCGGTTGAACCATATCCTATTTCAACGGTCGGGAAGAAGCGATTTTTCAGGTTTGCGTTCACGGCAATTTCCGTGCTGAGAAAATCTCCACCGAAAGCTTTACTTCCAAATCCCCAAAGGTCTAATCCGACAGACAGACCGTTATAGAGGGGGTATTCTATTTTTTCCTTTTTATCCTTCTTTTCTGTCTTAGACGGGTTTTTCCCTTGCGGGGCGAACATGTTTTGTGCTCGCAGAGGGAAGGCTGTCAGCAGACAGACTGCCAGGCTAATAGAATAATTTAATATTTTCCCTTCCATAAATACCGGCTTCTTTGTTTGATATATAAATAGAGTCAAGATTGCGGCGGGTATGACGGATGCCTGTAATGACCTGTTTCATTTGATAGCCGCAATCCATTGACAGAAAATAAGGTGTATTGGTATGATGAATGACGATTGTGTCAGTTTTCGTTTTACTGTATCGGAATACCAGTTTGGTGGAATCTACGGTGTATCTCAAAGGTAATGAGATGTCATGTACTTTTTTTTGATTGTTGATTATGACAGAGTCCGTGCCATATGCCGTCACTGTCAGCGAATCAAGTGTGTCATTTTCCACTATCCGAGTTTGGGGATCTATCGTATATAGATAACATTGCATCATGGCGCGTGCGGCCAGGGAGCAATCTGCTTCTTCTGAGCAAGAAACGACAATACTGATTATGGGGTAAAGAATTGCGCCCGCTATGATAAGTCTGACTAAGCTTTTCATTGTTAAATCATTTTCTCTATTTGATATTTGTTTCGTTCGGGGGCTGTGCGTGAAATCAGTTCTCCGAGGAATCCTGCCACAAACAGTTGTGTACCTATAATCATGGACGTCAGTGACAGGTAGAAGTAAGGAGAATCGGTCACAAGACGGTAAGGCATGCCGTGGTGCATGTAGTACAGTTTGCTGACTCCGACAATGATGACGGATACAAAGCCGAGTATGAACATCAATGATCCCAGCAGTCCGAAGAAGTGCATCGGCTTTACTCCGAAAGTGGAGAGGAACCAGAGAGAAATCAGATCCAAATAGCCGTTTACGAAACGGCTAAGCCCGAATTTGGTTGTACCGTATTTGCGTGCTTGATGGTGCACCACTTTTTCACCGATTTTCTTGAAGCCGGCATTTTTGGCGAGGTAGGGGATATAACGGTGCATTTCTCCATATACTTCTATGTTTTTTATTACTTCTTTGCGATATGCTTTTAGTCCACAGTTGAAATCATGCAGATTCTTGATTCCCGAAATTTTTCGTGCGGTTGCATTGAATAGTTTGGTAGGCAATGTCTTAGATAGAGGATCGTAACGTTTCTGTTTCCATCCGGACACCAGATCATAGCCTTCTTCCGTTATCATGCGGTAGAGTTCAGGTATCTCGTCAGGGCTATCCTGCAGGTCAGCATCCATTGTGATGACCACATCTCCTTGCGCTTGTTCGAAGCCGCAAAAAAGCGCCGGTGACTTTCCGTAATTGCGGCGAAACTTGATACCTTTCACCGCATCCGGATTCTGTGCTTTCAATTGTTCGATGACTTGCCAGGAAGTGTCAATACTTCCGTCGTTCACAAAAATGACTTCGTAGGAAAAACCGTTGGCTTTCATTACCCGTTCAATCCATGTGAACAGTTCGGGAAGAGATTCTTCTTCATTATATAACGGTACTACAACTGAAATATCCATATTCTTTTTTACGGTTTTACTGTTTTACTATAATATGGTACGTTTACTTTGTCACTCACACATTGTTTATTTCTTGTTTTCTTCTCATTGCAAACAATGCAGTAGGAATGGCCAGCAAAGAGCCATAAATCACATTTTGTGACATCATTTGCATTGTGATGTCTATGGGAGACAGAGTTTGCATCACGGCCATCACATCTTTCAACTGATTGATATATGCCTCTGTTCCGGGTATATTGTTTTGGGCGAAACCATCCAGCATCGCTTCATAAGTATTGATAACGAACCCGTGGTCGATGAATTGGAAATATACATAATGCGCCACGGCTGTGAGAAGTGCGGCGAATATATACATAAAAGTTGTGAACAGCCATGCATGCAGGAAACTGACATTGCCGCCACAGATATGGTTGCGGTACATTCTTGTGTAATAATATCCCATGAAGGGAACACATACCGTAAGTCCTGCGAACAGGAAAAGAAGAAAAGGAACCATCAGGCCTAACGGAAAGAGGGTGAACTTCAATATCCAATATCCTCCCATATAGGTTCCGAATAGCATAGCGTATCGTTGCATGTAACCTCTATTTTCTGCCATCTCACTTAATTAATATGGTGCAAAGGTATAAATAATTTGAGTTTCAGGTTATAAGTTATATGTTATTTAAGAAAAAAGCTCATGTCCGAAAAAAGTTTTGGTAAGGTATTGCAGGTTTAAAAAAAATGCCTACCTTTGCAACCGCAAAACAAAAATGGGTAAGTCCTATACGGCCAGCTCCCTTCGAATCCTCCAGGGCTTGATCGCAGCAAAGGTAGTTGGTTGTAGCGGCGCGATGTAGATAGCTTACCCACCCGCCTCTTTAGCTCAGTTGGCCAGAGCACGTGATTTGTAATCTCGGGGTCGTTGGTTCGAATCCGACAAGAGGCTCAAAAAGCAGTTGATGTGAAAACATCAACTGCTTTTTTTGTGTGCTTGAAAAATATGCACTAATTTTGTACGAGGAACAATAATCGTTGAGACCTATGAAAAATCACATAGCGCACATTTATCTTTTTCTTCTTTTTCTCCTTCCTTCTGTTGAGTCATCTGCCGGCTGGAACAGTTTTATTGTCAACTTCGACAAGAGCTTGTACGGCAGGGGAGCGCAGACTTGGCAGATTGCCCCTTACAATGACAAGTGGGTGTATTTTGCCAACAAGAACGGCATGTTGCAGTTTGACGGCAATGTCTGGAGCGTTCTCCCGTTGAATAATTTGTCGGATGTGCGTTCCGTTCTGCCTTCGGCCACTCAGAAACGCATTTATGTAGGTGGAATCAATGAATTCGGATATTATGAACCTGAGACAGACGGAGCGTTAGGCTACCATTGCATGTCCGACACGCTTGACGGATCGTTTCGCTATCTTGGAAATGTATGGGGTATCCATGAAGGAGACAATATAGTATATTTCCAGGGAGACAGCCGTGTGGTGAAGTGCATCAACGGGAAATATTCAGTCATAGAGATGGATGGTAAGATTGATTGTTCCAACATGGTGAATGGAGTCCTTTATATCGGTACGGACAGGGGAGTGTGGCTCTTGGTGGGAAGTACGTTTTTCCCTTTACAGGGAGCCGATATACTGATCTCCAAACGTATCAGGGGTATTGCGCCCTACAAGAAAGGCGTGTTGGTGGTGACGGCTTATGACGGGTTGTATTATTGTGATGGACGCACCACGGTTCCATTGTCCACCAATGCGGAGATTTTCATGCGTGAGAATGAGGTTTTCTGTGTGGCGACGCAGGGCGATAAGATAGCCTTGGGAACTATACACAAGGGACTGGTTATGATAGATTTGAACACGATGGAACTGAAATATTTCAATGAAAACAACGGCTTGCGCAACAATACGGTCCTTTCTGTTGCTTTTGATCCTTCGGGCAACCTTTGGGCAGGCTTGGACAGTGGCATCGATTATGTGTATCTCACTTCTCCCTTTACCAATCTTTATTCTTATCCCTATTCTTATGGAACCGGATATACAGCAGCGGCATCGGACGGGTATCTTTATTTGGGAACTAACCGTGGGCTGTATTATACATCCTATCCGGTAAAAATGAATGGAAATCTGCCGGATATTCGTCCTGTTTCCAATTCCAGCGGGCAGGTGTGGAATTTGTGTCGAGTGGGAGATGAGCTTTTCTGCCTGCACGACCGTGGCATCTTTCTGCTTCAAGGTACGGGGATGAGGCGTGTCACAGATCTTTCGGGCGTGTGGAACTGCCAGCAAGTGATGGGGCGGCCGAATTTGATGTATGTCGGTGCATATAGCGGCATTTATCTGCTGGGCAGAAAGGATGGAGAGTGGCGTGTTCTTTGCAAGATAGAAGGTATGAGCGATTCTTGCCAACTTTTTGAGCAGGAATCGGCACGTGTGATATGGGTTTGTAATGCAGATCATGTCACCCGTCTGGAATTGAATACCGCATTGACCAGAGTGGACAACAGCAGGGAGTATTGGGCGAAAGACGGTTTGCCTGCGGATAGAGACATGCACGTGGTTAAAATAGAAGGGCGCGTCTATTTCGGTACTTCCCGTGGCGTGTATAAATACAATCTTCCCAAAGATATAATAGAGCCTTGCCCAGACATGAACAATCTGCTGAACGGCACGTCGGCTTATACACGGCTGACAGAATATCATGGCAAGCTCATCAGTCTGAGCGCCCATGAAGTTTGCATTGCCAATCTGGGGACTTATAAGCGAGGATCCAATACGGGCATTTATCCCGTGCAACAGTCGTTGATGGAGATGGTTCCCGGTTTTGAGGCCATCATTCCCTTGTCCGATTCTCTTATGGTCATTCCCAATGAAGACGGTTTTGCTTTGTTCAGTCTCCAAGAAAGCCCCGAACGGCGTGATCGCAGCCATTCCCTATATATAAAGAATATGTATCTTTCTTACCCCAAAGATTCCTTAGTATATACCGCCAACTTCCTGGGGCAGAAGCCTGTTCCCCAAATAGCCTATTCGTTGAACTCCGTACGCATAGAGTATGGTCTTCCCTATTTCACGATGGGTGACGGTGTCTGCTTCCAGTATCGGCTGAACAAAGGTGGCTGGTCAGATTTCACCACCGTGCGCACTAAAGAATACAGCAATTTGTCCGAAGGCGAATACGTCTTCGAGGTGAAAGCCGTTTTTCCGGACGGAACTACTTCGTCGGACGAGATTGTTTTCCGTATTCTTCCTCCGTGGTATCGTAGCGCTCCGGCTTACATTTGTTATATCGTTCTGGCATTATTGGCGCTTTGGTATCTTTACCGCTGGGACGATATGCGTGTCAGCCGCAAGAAGCAGCAGGCAGTGGTGGAAAAAGACAAGGAACTGCATAATATGGAGAAAGAATACGAAGAGGAGAAAGCCCGTCAGGAAAAGCAGATCATCCAATTGGAAAAGGAAAAGCTTGAGTATGACTTGCAGCACAAGAGCCAGGAAATGACAAACCTGATGATAAACTTTGTCCGCAAGAATGAAATGCTGACCGAAATAAAATCGGAGATACTCAGGGTTTCCGCCACGTTGAAGGGAGAGGGGGCTCGTGAAGGGAAACAACAGTTGATACTTATCAACAGTAAAATAGATAGTAATATCCAAAGTGATGAGGTGCTGAAGCGTATAGAAGACCAGTTTGACCTTATTCATAATAATTTTATGAAACGTCTTCAAGCCAAGCATCCCGACCTTTCCAATAATGAGCGCATGATGTGCGCTTATCTCAAAATGAACCTTTCTACCAAGGAAATCTCACCTTTGCTGAACATTTCTATCCGTGGTGTGGAAACTATTCGTTACCGTCTCCGCAAGAAATTCGGGCTGGAACGCGAGGACAACTTGACGGAGTATTTGAATAACAAGCTTTGAGTGATGCCGTAATCTTGTTCAACGATACATGATGTGATCCATTGATGCAAATGATTGATTATCAGAATTTTTCTACTGTATTAGGAATAAAGAAGTACTATACTGCAAATAAAGTATCACAATACAAAATATAAGGCACATATCAGATTATAATTAAGGTATTCAAAGTTCTGAAATATTAAGTGTTGAGTATGCGTTAAATAGTGCTTTTCTAAACATGGATAAAAGAAAAACCTGCTTTTGTGCTTTATAACATACTATTGACGTATTTCCTAAAAGTATTATATATATATTGATTTTCTGATGTTTATGTTGTGATGGCGTATTGTTGACGTATTCATTTTCTTTATTTGACGTATTAATGAATACTATCTTTTATATATTTGAATGCTTCTTATTGTATGTTTGCACCGTTCAATTGTGAACGAGAATGAGAATAGTTAATCTTAATTTAGTAAAACTTATGAAAAAGTTATTATCGGTTTTATTTTTATTAAGCTTTACCTTGGCTTCTGTGTATGCCCAAAATATACAGGTAAAAGGTACAGTGGTAAGCGGATCGGATAACGAACCTTTACCCGGTGTTAATGTGGTGGAAAAAGGCAATGCCACCAATGGTGCAATTACCGACCTGGATGGTAATTTCACAGTGTCGGTTCCTGCGAACGCAACACTTTCTATTACTTATATTGGTTTTAAGCCGCAAGACATTGCTTTGAATGGAAGAAAAACACTCAAGATTGTTCTTCAAGAAGATTCTGAAGCACTGGATGAAGTAGTGGTAGTAGGTTATGGTGTTCAGAAAAAGAGTGTAGTAACAGCGTCTATTGCCAAAGTAGGTGCTGATGAGTTGGCTATTTCTGCTCCGGTACGTGTAGATAATGCTTTGAAAGGTTTGGCTGCCGGTGTACAAGTGACGGCTGCTTCCGGTCAACCGGGTGAAGCATCTCGAATTCGTATTCGTGGCGTTGGTACAGTGAATAACTCTGACCCTCTTTACATTGTAGATGGTATGCCTATTGATGGTGGCATTGATTATTTGAATCCTAATGATATTCAGTCTATTGAGGTGTTGAAAGATGCTGCATCTGGCGCTGTTTATGGTGCGCGTGCTGCCAATGGTGTTGTACTGGTAACTACAAAGGGAGGTAAAATTGGTAAAACAAAAGTTACTTATGACTTTTCTATGGGATTTCAAAGCCCATGGAAACATCGTGAAGTGCTTGACGCCACTCAGTATGCTATCATGCGCAATGAAGCTTCTATGAATGATGGTACTGGCATGGTATATGCTGATCCTTATTCTTATGGTAAGGGAACTGACTGGCAAAAGGAAGTTTTTAATGATAATGCCCCTGTTGTACAGCATCAAGTGAGTGCCAGTGGTGCTACTGATAAGTTGAATTACTACCTTTCTTTAGGATATTATGAACAAGAAGGTATTGTAGGAGGTAATTATGATCGTTCAAATTATCGTCGTATGACAATGCGTTCTAATACTAATTATACGATGTTTGATGTTTCTAAAGAACGTTCTTGGTTGAATAAGTTGACAGTTGGTGTGAACTTGGCTTATTCTCGCATTAAGAGTAAATCTATTGGAACTAATTCTGAAACAGGTTCTGTTTTAGGTAGTGCATTGTCGATTTCTCCTATTCTTAGCCCTTATATGTCTGAAGGGACAACTTTGAAAGATATGATTGCAGCAAATCCGTCTATGGTTTTGTCTGACGGTACGGTGCTTTCTCCATTGCAAGCTTCTGACGGGAGATATTATACCATTCCTGGTGATAAATACAATGAAATCACCAATCCGTTGGCCAATCTGTCTTTGCCCGGTGCTTTGAATAATTCTGATAAATTTGTCGCTAATTTCTTTGCAGAATTGACACTGTGGGATTCCATTAAGTTTAAAAGTTCTTATGGGCAAGATCTTGCTTTTTGGGGAACTGATGGTTGGACCCCTGTTTATTATCTGTCTAAGCAAAATAAGGCGGAATATTCTTCAGTTTCTTCTGAAATGCATCGTGGCTCTGTGTGGCAGTTGGAGAATACGCTGTCATGGGATAAAACATTCGGGCAACATAGTTTCCAAGTTTTATTAGGCCAATCTGCCAAAAAAAGTACAGGACGCTATTTGAAAGGAAACAATCGTTATATGATAGAGGAGAGAGGCGATAAGGCGAATATTGATTTTACTACCGGTACTCAAAAAGCCGGTGATATGTATGTTGCCGGTAGCTTAAATAGTCCTTCAACAATCGCTTCTTACTTTGGTCGTTTGAGCTATAATTTTGCAGAACGTTATATGTTACAGTTAACCGTACGTCGTGATGGTTCTTCAAATTTTGGATCTAATAATAAATGGGCAACTTTCCCTTCTGTCTCTTTAGGCTGGAACTTGACTAATGAATCATTCATGAAAAATCGCCCTGCGTGGTTAACTTCAACAAAGGTTCGTGGATCTTGGGGTAAGAATGGTAATGAATCTATTGGTGCTTTTGGCTATGTAGCATTGACTTCAAGTGGGAATAATCATTATTTTGGAAAGGGTGATGCAGGTCAAATAATTACTGGTACAAAACCGAGTGGGCTTTCAAATGCTGATTTAAAATGGGAGGAATCTGAACAGACTGATTTTGGTGTTGACTTTGGTTTCTTCAATAACGCATTGACTTTTACAGTAGATTATTTCTATAAGAAAACTAACGGTATGTTGAAGACGATGCCTATTCCTTCTTATGTTGGTGAATCCAAACCGACAGGTAACGTAGGTGATATGGAAAATCGTGGTTGGGAATTGGAAGCCAATTATAAGTTCCATGTCAGCGATTGGAATTTCCGCATAGGTGCAAATGCCAGTTATATAAAGAATAAGTTGATAAACTTGGGTAATGATTCAGGATTTGAAATGTCTGATTATCTTGTTGGTGGTTTGTCCAATGTTACTCGTGCGGAGAATGGTTATGTTTATCCGTTCTTTTATGGTCGTGTAACAGATGGTATTTTTCAAAACTGGGCTGAAATAAATGCTTATGCTAAAGATGGAAAATTGATTCAACCAAATGCTCAGCCTGGTGATATTCGTTTTAAAGATTTGAATGACGATGGTAAGATTGATGATGATAATGATAAGGCTATGATTGGAAAGGGTATGCCGGATTGGACCTATGGCATTAATTTTCAAGCAAGTTGGAAAAACTTTGATTTCAGCATGATGATTGCTGGTGCTATCGGTAATGATATTTTTGATGCAACCCGCCGTTGTGATATTGCTGAATTTAACCTTCCTAAATGGATATGGGAAAATCGTTGGACAGGTGAAGGTACTTCTAATAATATGCCGCGTATGACAATCACTGATCCTAATGCAAGCTGGAGTTCTGCATCCGATCTTTATATTAAGGATGGTAGCTATATGCGTTTGAAAAACATTCAGTTAGGCTATACTTTACCCCAATGGCTGACCCAAAAAGTATTCGTTGATCGTCTTCGTGTTTATGTTGCTGCAGAGAATCTGTTGACTTTCACTAAGTACGATGGCTTGGATCCGGAAATAGCAAACGGTACTTCTATGGGACTTGATAAGGGTATTTACCCCCAAGCACGTGTATTTACTTTTGGCTTGAATATTAGTTTCTAATTTAATATAACGAAGAATATGAAAAAATATATAACTTTAGGAGGATTGGCACTTGCAGCTATGCTGGGAACCACCTCTTGTGGAGATGATTTTTTGACGGTACAGTCTTCAAATCAATTGTTTGTGGATGAGTATTATAACTCCGAAGCACGTATTTTTGAGGCCTTAGTAGCTGCTTATGACCCTTTAAATTGGTTAGACTACGCATGGGCATATACGAATTTAAGTATGACTTCCGATATAATGTCTGATGATGTATATGTAGGGGGTAGTGGTCCTACTGATCAAGGGGGACTTCATAAACAGTCTATTTTTGAAGCTACTCCTACTCAGCAGGTAGCGAGTGGCTTATGGTCAGCTCTCTATTCGGGAATTAACCGTAGTAATATTGTGCAGCAATATATGGGAGGTGCGACAGATATAAGTGATGCAAATCGTAAATTGTACCTTGCAGAGGCAAAGACGTTGCGTACATTCTATTATGTTTGGTTATGGAAGTTTTGGGGAAATGTCCCTTATTACACAGAGAATTTGACTTATCCTTATTTGCATGAGCAGAATACCGCTGACCAAGTGTACGATGGTATTATCACTTCTTTGGAAGAAGTAATAACTGATAATATACTTCCAATGCGTCGTGAAGGTACAGAAATTGGTCGTGTAACACAAGCATTCGTCTATATGATGTATGCAGACTGTGTAATGTATCAGAAAGATGAGACTCGCTATACTAAAGCATTGGGCTATATGAAAGAAATTATCAGTTCTGGTAAATATAGTTTAACTCCTAATTATGCTGATATTTGGGAAGAATCAACTGGTGAATGGAACCAAGAATCTATCTTTGAGATTGAATATTTTAATAAAAATGGTGGTAGAGATTGGGGAAGTGCCATTGCTGATGGTGGTACTGTATATCCGAAACTGATAGGCATTAATAACTTGAATGGTAGTCCTGATTATGCTGGTGGTTGGGGATTTGAACCTGTTCGTCAAGAAGCTTATGATATGTTTGATGAATCTGATAAACGTAGGGATGCTTCGATTTTGAATTTTGCACATTATAAAATAGAAAATCCAGATGCTTCTTATGTAGGACGTTATCAAGATACTGGAAACTTCCTTCGCAAATATTTGCCTCGTGTTGGTGGTAATGAAGGTGCTTCTGGAGCTGCTGATATGAACTATAACAATAATTGCCGTCTTTATCGTTATGCTGAAACCTTATTGAATGCTGCAGAACTCTCTCTCTTAACAAGTGGTGACGCACAGGGTTATTTAGATCAAGTTCGTACTCGTGCCGGTGTTCCCAGTATTTCTGCTACGATTGATAATATTCTGCAGGAACGCCATCTTGAATTTGTCGGTGAGGGTAAACGTTATTGGGATTTGGTACGTTCAGGAAAAGCTGCAACGGTTTTGGCTCCTGGTTCTACTCCTTATCGCCAGAAAGGGTGGAATGAAACGAAGAAATGGTTGCCGATACCACAAGGTGAAATAGATTCGGCTGGTGGTACTTTAGTTCAGAATCCTTATGCTGATTAATAACTTAATGAAATTAGAAATCATGAAAAAGTCATACTTAAATATATTATGGGCATTAGTATTTCCTTTTATGTTGGGAAGTTGCTCTGAGGAAGATTATTCGGATGCGGATATAAATAATATCTCGACATTGGATGGAATGGAAAATGCGGTCTCTGTGTCAGTGGATCAAGCAACAAATGTCGTAACATTTACGGTAGATGAGTCAACTCTAAAAGGCAACTATCCGGCATGGACATTTGGTACTGGTGCTACGGATGCTGCGACAAGTTCTACAAAATCAACTTTGACTAAGGCTTATAGCAAGCGTGGTGATTATACTGTAACTTTTCAACTTGGAAATAAAAATGGATTGAGTAAAGGGGTAATAACCAAGACATTTCATATTGAGAAAAATTTAATTCCTTCTGCTATTATTTCTTCATTGACAAAAGAAACCTTATATTGGAATTTTATGGCTAATGGACACTTTGGCTGTGGAGAATCTAATCCTTCCTTGGAGAATTACGGATTAGATTGGTGGTCATGTGCCGCAAATGGGAAAGGTGATACTGGCATGTATGATGATACATTCACTTTTAAAACCGAACAGACTTCGGGAACACTCATAGAAGGTACTTATGAATACAATCCTGGTATAGATGGTTTGATTTATGTAAATGCAGGAGTTACTTTTGAGCCATTCGGGGCATTTAATCCGAATGATGGAAATGATTATGATGCTAAAGCCTCTAAACAAACTTCTACTTGGAAATTATATTATGATGATGCAGATGTACTTTGGCTGGAATTTGCACCGAAAACTCAAGTTGGCTTTGTAGCTAATGAGGGCGTTTGGAATACTCCGAAATTCAGAGTCTTGGAATTGACTGACAAAAAAATAGCTATGGTGGCAGACAATGGTTCTATTGCTTGGAAATATGTATTTTGCCCGAAAGATCAGAATGAAGTAGATGATATTGGCGCTGAAAAATATGCGGATGCTATTGTAGGTTCTTGGATGTGGAATTATACTGTAGATGGTCATTTTGGCTGTGGTGAAACTGTTGATAATCCTTTAGGCTGGTGGTCATGTGGTAGTAAGGGTAAAGATGGATTTGGTATGTATGATGATAAGATGACCTTTACAGAAGATTCTTATACGTTTGATCCTGGTGAAGAAGGTACTATCTTCTGCAATAAGGGATGTACTTACGATCCTACTTTGACAAATGATAAAGATGATTATGTAGCTAAAGTAAAGGATGGTGAAGTGCTGAAGACAACTTATCAAATAGTTGTTGAAGGTGGAAATCATTATTTGGTTCTTCCTGCTAAAACAATTTTCTCGTACATGCCAGCCGATGAAGTGTATGATTCTCCTAAATTCTTGATTAAACGTATTAGTAAGGATAAGTCTATTATGGAACTTGCTTCTATACAATCAGGTATTTCTTGGTTGTACCAATTGAAAAGAACTGATAAATAACAATTAATTTATAGCCACTCTATCACTTTTCTGTAATTAATGTATGGAGTGGCTATTTTTATAAATGTGCTATGAATAAATACTGGTTTTTAGGAATACTATTTATCTTGAATAGTTCAGCCTGTAGTAGCAGTGAAATGAATGAGAATATTCCTGATATAATGATTGTAGTAACTCCCTCAGAGTTGACATTGGGCTGTGGAAAGGAAACTGTGGAAATAGAGGTGGATGCTTCTGCAGAGTTTGGGGTTATCTCTGATAAAGAATGGTGTACGTGTTTTCCTAAGGGAGGGCTGAAAGGGAAAAATAAGTTGAGTATTACTGTTGCTCGCAATTCTCAGGAAACAGAACGTTCTGCAGAATTGACACTTGATGCAGGTACTTATAAGAAAACGATTATTGTTAAACAAGAAAAGATGTCTGGCATTACAATTCCCGACGGTTACGTACTTGTTTGGCAAGATGAATTTGAGACTTCTCGTGATATAAATGGTAGAGCTGCTATGCCCAATATGGATGAGTGGTGGTATGAAACGGCAGCTCCCGGTTGGGTAAATAATGAACTTCAGCGTTATGTGGCTGGTGTGTTAGATAATGATACTACTGCTTATATCTCAGATGGTACTTTGAAAATTATAGCAAAGAAAAAAGGCAATGAAGTTATTTCTGCTCGGCTAAATACAATCAAAAGTTGGACTTATGGCTATTTCGAGGCTCGTTTGAGATTACCGAAAGGTAAAGGTACATGGCCAGCATATTGGATGATGCCTAAAAACTTTAAGACTTGGCCTGACGACGGAGAAATTGATATAATGGAGGAAGTTGGGTATCATCCTAATTATGTGAGTTCTTCTATCCATTGCAAGGCTTACTATCATTCTATAGGAACGCAGAAAACAAAAGAACGTTATTTGGAAGGAGCAGAATCTGATTTCCATATATATGCTTTGGAGTGGACTGCGGATTTTATTAAAACCTATGTTGATGGCGAACTACTTTTTTCTTTTGAAAATGATAAAACAGGAAATAAAAGCACATGGCCTTTCAATACTCCTTTCGGTCTGAAGTTGAATCTTGCATGGGGTGGTGACTGGGGAGGAGCCCAAGGGGTAGATGTGTCTGCACTTCCTGCAACTTATGAAATAGACTATGTACGAGTGTTTCAGAAAAAATAAACCATAGGTATTGTTGAACCCATGAAAATACAAAATATTTTATATATATATCTGTTGATGCTTCCTTTGGCTTCTTGTACGCATGTATCAAATTCTGGAGGAGATGCAGTTATCGAACGGAAAATAGAGAATTTATTGTCAGATATGACCTTGGAGGAGAAACTGGGGCAGATGAACCAGATTTCTTCTTATGGAAACATCGAGGATATGATAGGACTGATAAAGAAAGGTGAAGTCGGTTCTATCCTGAATGAGGTAGACGCAGTGCGGGTGAATGCCTTGCAGCGTGTGGCGGTGGAGGAATCCCGTCTGGGCATTCCGTTGCTGATGGCGCGGGACGTGATTCACGGATTCAAGACCATCTTTCCTATCCCCTTGGGACAAGCGGCTACTTTCGACCCCGAAGTGGCTAAGGACGGTGCACGGATAGCGGCTATCGAAGCTTCGTCCGTAGGCGTTCGCTGGACGTTTGCTCCGATGATTGATATTTCCCGTGACCCCCGTTGGGGACGTATTGCCGAGAGTTGTGGCGAGGATGTATATCTGTCTTCGGTGATGGGATCGGCTATGGTAAAAGGCTTTCAGGGAGATTCGCTGAACAGCCCCACCTCGATAGCGGCGTGTGCCAAGCACTTCGTAGGCTATGGTGCTGCGGAGGGTGGACGCGATTATAATTCTACTTTTATTTCGGAGCGTAGTCTGCGTAATGTTTACTTTCCACCCTTTGAAGCAGCAGCTAAGGCGGGGGTTGCTACGTTTATGACATCGTTCAATGATAACGACGGAGTGCCTTCTACCGGAAACAAGTTTATCCTGAAAGATGTATTGCGCGGTGAGTGGGGATTTGACGGACTGGTGGTGACCGACTGGAACTCTGCCCGCGAAATGATAGCCCACGGATTTGCAGCCGATGATAAGGATGCAGCCACATTGGCGGTAAATGCCGGTGTGGATATGGAAATGGTGAGTTATGCTTTCTTTAAGAATCTGCCGGAACAGATAAAGTCGGGGAAGGTGAAAGAAGAGGTGATAGACGAAGCCGTGAAGAATATACTGCGGGTGAAATTCCGTCTTGGTTTGTTCGATAATCCGTATGTGGATGAGAAACGCCCGTCCGTGATGTATGATGAGTCTCATCTGGCTGCTGCCAAACGTGCTGCGGAAGAGTCTGTCATTCTGCTGAAGAACGAGAGGGAAGTATTACCCTTGAAAGAGACGGTGCGTACGGTTGCCGTGGTGGGACCGATGGCAGATGCTCCCTACGAGCAGTTGGGCACTTGGGTTTTCGATGGCGAAAAATCTCATACGCAGACACCACTTGCCGCCATCAGGTCAATATATGGCGACAAGGTGCAGGTGGTTTATGAACCGGGCCTGACATATAGTCGCGACAAGAATGTGGCGGGTATTGCAAAGGCCGTTTCGGTCACGGCTCATGCCGATGTTGTTATTGCTTTTGTAGGTGAGGAAGCTATCTTGTCCGGTGAGGCACATAGCTTGGCGGACTTGAATCTGCAGGGTGCACAGAGCGAATTGATTGCTGCACTTGCAAAAACCGGGAAACCGTTGGTTACCGTGGTGATGGCGGGTCGCCAGCTTACTATCGGCAAGGAGGCGGAAGAGTCTGATGCTGTGTTATATTCATTCCATCCGGGAACGATGGGCGGTCCGGCAATTGCTGATTTGCTGTTTGGAAAGGCTGTGCCGAGTGGCAAGACTCCGGTCACTTTTCTGAAAGCGGTAGGGCAGATCCCTTTATATTATGCACACAATAATTCAGGAAGACCGGCATCTCTTAATTATAAGCCGTTGGAGGAAATCCCGGTAGAGGCAGGACAAACTTCTGAAGGAAGTTCTTCATCTTACATGGACGCAGGCGTTCAGCCTCTTTATCCGTTTGGATACGGATTGTCCTATACCACCTTTAAATACGGAAAGCCGAAGATTTCTTCCAGGGAGTTGTCTTCCAAAGATGTGTTGACTGTTGTCTTCGACTTGGAGAATACAGGCAGATATGAAGGTACTGAAGTGGTACAACTTTATGTACAAGATAAGGTTGCTTCGGTAACTCGTCCGGTAAAGGAACTGAAGCGCTTTACACGTGTCACTTTGAAGTCGGGTGAGAAAAAAACAGTGACTTTTGAACTTCCGGTCAGTGAACTTGCTTTCTGGAATATAGATATGATGAAGATAGTAGAGCCGGGAGATTTTGCTCTCTGGGTAGCGCCGGATAGTCAATCAGGAGAAGAAATTGGTTTTAGGGTTATAGATTGATTGTGGATTTTAAGGTTAGACAAGAAAGGGACAGGCCGTGATGGTTTGTCCCTTTCGCATTTAATAATCATTTTATCTTTTTATATCCGTAAATGGCACGGCTTTCCAGTTCTTCTTCGATGCGCAGTAATTGATTGTATTTTGCCATGCGGTCTGAACGGCTTAATGATCCCGTCTTGATCTGTCCGCTGTTTGTGGCTACTGCGATGTCGGCAATGGTTGCGTCTTCCGTTTCACCGGAACGGTGGGAGGTGACGGTGGTATAACCGTGGCGGTGAGCCATCTCAATGGCATTCAGAGTTTCCGTAAGAGAACCGATTTGATTTACCTTTATTAGAATAGAGTTAGCACAGCCCTTTTCGATGCCTTTTGCAAGGAAGTCCACGTTGGTGACGAATAGGTCATCGCCCACCAATTGGCAACGATGCCCGATACGGTCGGTCAGTTTCTTCCAGCCGTCCCAATCATTTTCGCTCATACCGTCTTCGATAGAATCGATGGGATATTTGTCAATCAGTTCTTCCAGATAATCAATCTGTTCATCGGCTGTGCGCTTTTTGCCTTTCTCGCCTTCAAACTTGGTGTAGT
Source organism: Bacteroides helcogenes P 36-108 (assembly GCF_000186225.1). Taxonomy (NCBI): domain Bacteria; kingdom Pseudomonadati; phylum Bacteroidota; class Bacteroidia; order Bacteroidales; family Bacteroidaceae; genus Bacteroides; species Bacteroides helcogenes. The sequence continues at coordinate 2,103,476 of NC_014933.1, forward strand.
CGTAAATGCCGTCGTGGTAAAATTCGGAAGAGGCACAGTCCATGGCAATCTTTACGTCCTTGCCCGGTTCGTAACCTGAGGCCTTGATAGCACTGATGATGGAGTTCAGGGCATCTTCTGTACCTTCCAATCGTGGAGCAAAGCCGCCTTCGTCGCCTACTGCCGTGGTGAGTCCGCGATCTTTCAGCACTTTCTTCAAGGCATGAAACACTTCGGCGCCCATACGCAATCCCTCGTGGAAAGAAGCGGCTCCCACGGGGCGGATCATAAATTCCTGGAAGGCGATAGGAGCATCGCTATGTGAGCCTCCGTTGATGATGTTCATCATCGGAACAGGCATTATATAGGTATTTGTACCGCCAAGATACCGATAGAGAGGCATGTCCAGATAAGCTGCGGCCGCTTTGGCTACGGCAAGTGATACGCCGAGAATTGCATTCGCACCCAATTTGGACTTTGTTTTAGTTCCGTCCAGCGCCAGCATGGCGTGGTCAACGCCTATCTGGTCAAGGGCGGACATACCCGTCAGTTTGGGAGCGATAACATCATTGATATTGTTTACGGCCTTCAAAACTCCTTTACCGCTATAACGCTTCTTGTCGCCGTCACGCAGTTCCAGAGCTTCGTGTTCCCCCGTAGATGCGCCCGAAGGAACAGAAGCTCGGCCCATAAATCCTGATTCCAGAATGACATCGACCTCCACGGTAGGGTTTCCTCTCGAATCGAGGATCTCACGTCCGATAATTTTTTCTATTTTCATATTCTTTGAATTTTTAGTATAAACTAAATTGATAACAAGCAAAAGCCGGAAATTGTTTAGTATTTCGGTTCTTGATTCTGTTATATGTAACGTCCGGAAATTCCTCCGGCAAATGCGGCGATTATGCCCAATGTAACACTTAGCAAGATATATAGGAGGAATGTTCCGTAGCAACCTTGTCGCAGTATTATCAGGGCATCGTTGCTGAAAGTGGAGAAGGTGGTGAAACCACCGCACAAACCGGTGGTAAATAGCATGCGCGTCTCGGCAGACAGGCTGAAGCGGGCGGATAGGGCATAAAACAATCCGATGCAGAAACTACCGATGATGTTGACAGTGAGTGTTGCCCAAGGAAAAGAATAGGGGATGATGCGGTTGTGCAAGATCATTTGTACACAATAGCGCAGCACGCTGCCTATGCCGCCACCCAGGAAAATACATATCAGTTCTTTAGTCATGGTGTGATGTCTTGATACTTCTTTTGAGAGTCGCAAAGATAGTGAAGAATAATTAAATATTATTTGTTTATATAAGTTTATCTTTTTTATTGAATTATTCTTATCTTTGAGGAGCTTATAACAACTTAAATTCTAATGGGATGATGATAAAACGTATATGTTGTTTTCTGCTTGCATTCTTGTTTTTCGGGAGTTTCTCTATAAAAGCTTCTAAAAAAGGTGATGTGGTGATAATGAAGCGGATAGACAGTCTTAAACTCTCTCTCTCAAGAAGTGCTTCTCTTGTTGAAAGGTTGCATGTCCTTTATGATTTGTCTGCCTGTTATCGTGACGAGCAGGAAGAATGTGATTATTGTATGATGCTTTATTCGGAAGCGAGTAAAGTCGATTCCATTTTTTTGAAGGAATATGCGGCAGTAACTCTTACCCGTTATTACTATAACAAGAATTTGATGGATAGCGTGGTTTATTGGAGTGGTCAGGTAAAGCGTATTGCCCAAGAACGCGGAAGCTATTCGGACCGATATTTTTTTGTCTGCAATTTGGCTTGTCAGTTCATTCTGTGGTATGATGTCAATGAGGAAGGTGCTAATGAGGCTATCCGGCTTTACCATTTGGCACAGAAAGAGAAAAACAAGACGGGAATATATTCTTGCTGTCAAACTATGGGAGTTGCTTATGTTGTCATGGGGCAAGACAGTATAGCTATCAGCTACTATGAAGAAGGTATAAGGACGGTGCAGAGCATACAGCCTTTGCATTACAGCATCATGCAGTCAATGATGGAGTCATTATTGGAAGCTGCCCTCAGACTGCAGCGTCTTGACCTGGTTGAGAAATATCTAATGCAATATGAGAATTTGACAGAGGATATCGCCAAAGGGAAATACGGAGAGGATAAATATCCCATAGATCGTTGCCGATGGCTGGCAGATTGTTTTCGGTCTGATTATTATATTCTTCGGAACAACTTGGAGGAGGCACGTCGGTATATAGGCAAGGCTTCTGAATACGCTTCTTCGGTAGATGATATTTATGTCAAATATCGTTTCCATTTGTCTTGCGTGTATTATTATAAGGCTAAGCATGAATATATTACAGCCTTGGCTCATATGGATGAAGTGTTGAAGTTAGGTGATTCTACTGAATTGTTCATACTGAAGGGTGAGATTCTAATGCAGGAAGGGCGCGACAGAGAGGCTGCCGAATGCTACCGGCTCGCTATACATAAAACGAAAGAAAAGGCTGACGCTTCTTTCATGCGTCAGATGACGCAGTTGGCGCATTTGCATGATATCAGCCAGGAGACACAGGCTCATAATGAAGAAATTCTGAAAAGGAAACAATGGCAGCTTATCATGTTGCTGAGTAGTGCCTGCTTTTTTATGGCGTTGTTAGTGGTGGTCGTCATTTATACTTTGCGTGTCCGCCGTATGCGTAACAAGATGCGCATTGAACGTGACCGACTGATGGAATCAGAGAATCGGCTCAGTCTGGCCAGAGACAAAGCGGTAGAGTCCGATCGGCTGAAAAGCCTTTTTCTTGCGAACATGAGTCATGAAATCCGTACGCCGCTTAATGCGATCGTGGGATTTTCGCAACTCTTGTGCAGTCCCGAAGATATTGAAGTCTCCGAAGATGAGCGAAAGAGTTTCTCCGACCTCATTCTTCGTAATTCAGATTTACTGCTGAATCTGATCAACGACATTCTCGATGTATCCAAACTGGAGGCCAATTCTTATCATTTTAACTTTGGGGAATGTGACGTCAACGAGTGTTGTCACACTTGTCTGGAAAGTGTACGTCACCGGGTGGCTTCCGGAGTGCGGCTTACTTTCACTCCGCCACAGGAACACTTTTTGCTGAATACGGATAAGTTGAGGCTTGAGCAGGTGTTGATGAACTTGCTGACCAATGCCGCTAAATTTACGGAACAGGGTGAGATAAATGTATCTTATCAACCGGATGAAGAAAGCGGTTACGTGTGCTTCAGCGTGACGGACACCGGATGCGGAGTTCCTGAGGATAAACAGAAAGTAATCTTCAACCGGTTTGAAAAGCTGAATGATTATGTGCAGGGAACCGGTTTGGGACTGGCTATCTGCGCCCTGATTGTGAAGCAATTCGGAGGAACTGTCAAAGTGGACGGAAATTACAGACAGGGAGCGAGGTTTGTATTTACACATCGGTTGTAGTTCTGCACTGATGTGTGCAATCTCTTAAAAAATATAGGTTTAAGTGACACACTGGGATGCATTAAATACCTGACTGATGTGCTTTAAGTGACTTGAGGAATATAAAATGGATTGCATGTTTGCCATGCAAACGTTTGTTCTTACCGTCCTTTATCTTTTTCTCCGGCTGTTTTGTCTTTGTTTGCTTCCTTGCGTATATTTGCAATCATGATAATTAATTCTGTAAATCATAACATGAGAGACATGAGAACGAATTGTACCAAAGTGATTTTTTTGCTGTTTGCTTTGTTGGCGGGCGGCATGGTGAAAGCTGAAGACATCAAACAGTCAACGGCAGAAAACATTGGCTCCCCGAACGGTAATCTGCAATTGAATTTTACTGTAAACGCTCAGGGACAGCCTGTTTACGAACTTTTTTATAAGGGAAAGGCTGTGATTAAACCCTCCAGGCTTGGACTGGAATTGAAGAATGATCCGGGATTGATGAATGGCTTTACATTAGTTGATGCCAAAACTTCTGCGTTTGATGAAACATGGCAACCGGTTTGGGGTGAAGTGAAGCAAATCCGAAACCATTACAATGAACTGGTCGTGACGTTGAACCAAAAGGAGCAAGACCGCAATATCATTATCCGTTTCAGGCTTTTCGATGATGGTATTGGTTTCCGTTACGAGTTTCCCTTGCAGAAGAATCTGAATTATTTTGTTATCAAAGAGGAGCATACACAGTTTGCCATGACCGGTGATCATAAAGCATTCTGGATTCCAGGTGACTATGATACGCAGGAGTATGATTATACGGAGTCCAGACTCTCTGAAATACGTGGACTGATGAAAGAGGCTGTTACGGAAAACTCATCGCAGACTCAATTCTCGCCAACAGGTGTGCAGACTTCCTTACAGATGAAGACGGCCGATGGTCTATACATCAATCTGCATGAAGCGGCTCTGGTGGATTATTCTTGCATGCACCTGAATCTGGATGACAAAAACTTAGTCTTTGAATCTTGGCTGACTCCCGATGTGCAGGGTGACAAAGGCTATCTTCAGGCTCCTTGTAAGTCACCGTGGCGTACAGTTATCGTGAGCGATGACGCACGCGATATTTTGGCTTCAAAGATAACGTTGAATCTGAATGAGCCTTGTGCCTATGAGGATGTATCATGGATAAAGCCCGTGAAGTATGTAGGTGTATGGTGGGAAATGATCGCAGGGAAGAGTACTTGGGCCTATACGGATGAATTGCCTTCGGTGAAGTTGGGCGAGACTGATTATTCAAAAGTGAAACCGAACGGACGTCACGGCGCCAACAACGAGAATGTCAAACGTTATATTGACTTTGCCGCTGCCAACGGTCTTGATCAGGTATTGGTGGAAGGCTGGAATGAAGGATGGGAAGATTGGTTCGGTAACTCAAAGGATTATGTGTTTGACTTCGTGACTCCATATCCTGATTTTAATGTGAAGATGCTGAATGATTATGCCAAAAGCAAGGGTGTGAAGTTGATGATGCATCATGAAACTTCTGCTTCTGTAAGAAACTACGAACGCCATATGGACAAGGCTTATCAGTTTATGGTGGATAATGGCTACAATGCGGTGAAAAGCGGATATGTAGGAAATATCATCCCCCGTGGCGAGCATCATTATGGACAGTGGATGAATAATCATTACCTCTATGCCGTGAAGAAAGCTGCTGATTACCGGATTTGCGTCAATGGGCATGAAGCCGTGCGCCCCACCGGTTTGTGCCGTACTTATCCGAACCTGATCGGCAATGAATCTGCACGTGGCACGGAATATGAGGCATTCGGCGGCAGCAAACCGTTCCATACCACCTTGCTTCCTTTCAACCGTCTTATCGGCGGACCGATGGATTATACTCCGGGTATTTTTGATATCAAACTTGACTTTATGGGTGACCTGCCTCACGGACGTGTGCAGACTACGCTGGCAAAGCAGTTGGCTCTGTATGTTACTCTGTACAGCCCATTGCAGATGGCTGCCGATTTGGTGGAAAATTATGAGAAACACATGGATGCTTTCCAGTTCATCAAGGATGTTGCTGTTGACTGGGATGACAGCAAATACATCGAAGCCGAGCCCGGGGATTATATTACAGTGGCTCGTAAAGCAAAGGGAACTGGAAATTGGTTTGTCGGAGGAATCACTGATGAAAATGCACGTACCGCCAACTTTACTCTTGATTTCCTTGAATCCGGCAAGCAATATGTTGCTACCCTTTATGCCGATGGAAAAGATGCGGACTATAAGGAGAATCCTACTTCTTACCGGATAAAGAAAGGAATTGTGACCAATAAGACGAAGATGTCCGTGAAAGAGGCACGCAGTGGCGGTTTTGCGTTGAGTCTGATAGAAGCTGTTCCGGCAGACAGGAAGGTTGTGGGAAAATGGAAATAAATCGCTAAAAAAAGCAGATGCCTTCTGTGTCCTCTATGGGATTTTTGTACCTTTGTGTCCGTAATTTTAATAACCATTAACAGGAGATATATTTATGGGAGGTTTTTTCGGGGCGGTCGCCAAGGCAAGCTGTGTGGCTGACTTGTTTTACGGTACGGATTATAATTCGCATTTGGGGACAAAACGTGGCGGATTGGCAACGTATGATGCAGAGGCGGCAGTTTTTACACGGTCTATTCATAACTTGGAAAGCACTTATTTCCGCACGAAGTTTGAAGACGAATTGGGCAAATTCAAAGGAAATTCCGGTATCGGAATCATCAGCGATACAGATCCTCAGCCGCTTATATTGAACTCTCATCTCGGTCGGTTTGCCATCGTTACGGTGGCCAAGATCATAAATCTGCAAGAACTGGAGAATGAACTTCTTACTCGGAATATGCATTTTGCGGAGCTTAGCTCAGGCAAGACCAATCAGACTGAGCTTATTGCCCTTCTTCTGATACAAGGTAAGAACTTTGTGGAGGGGATCGAAAATGTGTATAAACATATCAAAGGTTCTTGCTCCATGTTGTTGCTTACGGAGGACGGCATCATTGCTGCACGTGACTGGTGGGGGCGTACTCCCATCGTGATTGGCCGGAAGAATGGCGCTTATGCTGCTACGAGTGAATCAAGCAGTTTCCCGAATTTAGATTATCAGATAGAGCGTTATCTCGGTCCGGGGGAGATAGTGCGCATGCGTGCTGATGGAGTAGAGCAGATGCGCAAACCCAATGAACAAATGCAGGTTTGTTCTTTTTTGTGGGTGTATTACGGCTTTCCCACTTCCTGCTATGAAGGTAGAAACGTGGAAGATGTACGCTTTACATCTGGTTTCAAGATGGGACAGAAAGATGAATCGAAGGTGGACTGCGCCTGTGGGATACCCGATTCGGGCGTAGGTATGGCATTGGGGTATGCAGAGGGAAAAGGTGTCCCTTATCATCGTGCCATTTCAAAATATACTCCTACCTGGCCCCGCAGTTTTACTCCAAGCAATCAGGAAATGCGCAGCTTGGTGGCAAAGATGAAACTGATACCCAACCGTGCCATGCTGGAAGGCAAGCGTCTGCTGTTCTGCGATGATTCTATCGTACGTGGCACGCAACTGCGGGATAATGTAAAGGTGCTGTATGAGTATGGTGCTAAGGAGGTACATATCCGTATCGCTTGTCCGCCCTTGATTTACGGTTGTCCTTTTATTGGTTTTACTGCTTCTAAAAGCGATTTGGAATTAATCACCCGTCGTGTGATTAAGGAATTGGAAGGTGATGAAAATAAGAATCTTGACAGATATGCCACTACCGGTTCGCCGGAATATGAGAAAATGGTAGATGTCATTCGTGAACGTTTTGGCTTGTCTTCGCTGAAGTTCAATACATTGGAAACATTGATAGAAGCTATCGGATTACCCAAATGTAAGGTATGTACACATTGTTTTGATGGCAGCAGTCATTTCTAATTGACAAATTGTTGTTGATGGATAAAAAAGGGGTGTGAATTACTTGGCAGTTCACGCCCCTTTTTTTACCTTTACGGCAGTTAAATGATAATTTGTAAGGCTGTACCGTAATTCCTTCTTATATACGGATTACACGCTGTTAATTTTCATTTTAAGTATCGCGTTATAGATCATTAATCCTGAATGGTATGACTTTAGTAGAACGTTTTTTGAAGTATGTAAGTTTCGATACTCAGTCGAGTGAAGAAAGTGGAGTAACTCCAAGCACTCCGGGGCAAATGGCATTTGCGGAATTTTTGAAAGAAGAATTGGAGTCCTTGGGACTGGAGGAAATCTCCTTAGATGAACACGGCTATTTGTTTGCCACCCTTCCGGCAAACACGGAGAAACCGTTACCTGCCGTCGGCTTTATTGCACACATGGATACAAGTCCCGATATGAGTGGCAAGGACGTGACACCCCGTATCGTAGAGAATTATGACGGCAAGGACATTGTGCTTTGTGCTGAAGAAAATATAGTATTGTCTCCTTCGCAATTTCCCGAACTGCTTGATCATAAAGGGGAGGATCTGATCGTAACCAATGGCAAGACTTTGCTTGGGGCTGATGACAAAGCCGGTATTGCCGAGATTGTATCAGCCGTCGTCTATCTGCAAGAGCATCCTGAAATAAAGCACGGTAAAATTCGTATCGGCTTCAATCCTGATGAGGAAATCGGATTGGGTGCACATAAGTTTGATGTCCGGCAATTCGGCTGTGAATGGGCCTACACAATGGATGGCGGTGAAGTGGGAGAACTTGAGTTTGAAAATTTTAATGCTGCTTCCGCCAAGATTACTTTCAAGGGACGCAATGTACATCCGGGGTATGCCAAGAACAAAATGGTCAATTCAGTCCGTGTGGCCAACCGCTTCATTACATTGCTTCCGGCACACGAAACTCCGGAACATACTGAAGGCTATGAAGGTTTTTTCCATCTTATTGGTATTGGTGGTGATGTAGAGCAGACTACGGTTTCCTATATTATCCGCGACCATGATCGTACCCATTTTGAAGACCGCAAGAAGCAGATGGAGCGTTGGGTAGCATTCATTAATGGTGAATACGGAGAGGGTACTGCAACTCTTGAACTGCATGATCAATATTATAATATGCGTGAACAAATTGAACCGGTAATGCATGTTATTGATGTCGCATTTGCCGCAATGAAGGCTGTTGGGGTTGATCCTCGTGTAAAAGCTATCCGTGGGGGGACAGACGGTGCACAGCTTTCTTTCAAAGGACTGCCTTGTCCCAATATTTTTGCCGGCGGACTCAACTTTCACGGGCGCTATGAGTTTGTGCCTGTTCAGAGCATGGAAAAGGCTATGAATGTCATCGTGAAGATTGCGGAACTCATTGCTGCTAAATAATACTTAATACCTAATATTTAATACCTGTTTTTATGAAAATTACTCCATTTACCGAGAAGCACATTTCGTTAGGTGCAAAGATGCACGAGTTTGCGGGATATAATATGCCTATTGAATATTCGGGCATCATTGACGAACATCTTACCGTTTGTCAGGGTGTCGGTGTTTTTGACGTTTCGCACATGGGTGAATTTTGGGTGAAAGGCCCTCACGCGCTGAACTTTCTGCAGAAAGTGACTTCTAATAATGTGGCCGTCCTTACTCCGGGAAAAGTGCAATATACTTGTTTCCCTAATGAGAAAGGGGGGATTGTTGATGATCTTCTTGTATATCACTATGAACCGGAGAAGTACCTTCTTGTAGTGAATGCTTCCAATATTGAGAAAGACTGGAATTGGTGTGTCTCTCATAATACAGAGGGAGCCGAGCTGGAAAATGCTTCCGACCGCATGGCTCAGCTTGCCGTACAAGGGCCTAAGGCCATATTGGCTTTACAGAAGCTGACTTCCATCAACCTCTCGGAACTTCCTTATTATACCTTTACTCATGGGGAATTTGCCGGAGAGAAAGACGTCATTATTTCCAATACCGGCTATACAGGTGCTGGGGGATTTGAACTGTACTTCTATCCGGAGGCGGCCATGAAGATATGGGATGCCGTATTTGAGGCAGGTGCAGAGTTCGGCATTAAGCCTGTGGGCTTGGGAGCTCGTGATACTCTTCGTCTGGAAATGGGATTTTGTCTGTATGGCAATGACTTGGATGATACTACTTCACCTATTGAAGCTGGACTGGGATGGATTACTAAATTTGTGGATGGCAAGAATTTTACTAACCGCGTTATGCTGGAGAAACAGAAAACTGAAGGCGTTTCCCGCAAATTGGTCGGTTTTGAGATGATTGACCGTGGTATTCCCCGTCATGGTTACGAGCTTTGCAATGCAGAAGGAGAACCTGTCGGTATGGTTACGTCCGGAACAATGTCGCCTACTCGTAAGATAGGTATCGGTATGGGGTATGTGAAACCGGCATACAGTAAAGCAGGTACTGAAATCTATATTGATATGCGCGGGCGAAAGCTGAAAGTTCAGGTTGTGAAACCGCCTTTCCGCAAAGTGGACTGATTGGCTGTCCCGTAGAGATATTGAGAAATAAACGCTCCCCAAAGCCAGATAGAAACTTTTGGGAGCGTTTATTTTGTGGTGGAAAGTCTTCTTTTTCTCTATGTCGTAGTAGGAGATTACCTATTCTTCTATAATTTCCTTCAATGCGATGCTGTCTATGGCAATGGAGTCAGTGTCATGCGGATGATAGATTGTGCGGCAACCGTACTCTTTGCTTATTTTTTCTTTGGCCTGCGGAAAACGGGCTTGATATTGTTTCAGGCTGTTGTCTTTCAGTACCTGTTCCATAAAATAAGCAAATATGGGTAGGGCTGTGCGGCTGCCTTGTCCTAATTCTCCCGTGCGGAAATGGATGCTGCGGTGCTCGCCGCCTACCCAGGAGCCGCCTATTAATTTGGGAGTAACACCTACAAACCAGGCGTCCGAGTGGTTGGAAGAAGTTCCTGTTTTTCCACCGAATTCGGTATTGTAACGGTGCAGGTCATATCCCCACAGAGCTTGTGATGTTCCCAAAGGTTCGGTCAGTCCGGCTTTCAGCATTTCTGTCATCAGGAATGCTGTTTCATAAGGAAGCACTTGCCTCTGTTCTGTCTTGTCCTCATAAATGATTTTTCCGTTGGCATCTTCAATGCGCATGATCAGTATCGGATCATGGGTCTTTCCTTCGTTGATGACGGTGCTGTAAGCATTGACCAGTTCCAACAAAGAGACATCCGATGCCCCCAGACTGAGTGCAGGCGTTTCTTCAAGCGGGGTTTTGATGCCCATGACATGTGCGGTTTCTGCAACTTTATGTATTCCGACTTCTTGCCCTACTTGCACGGCAATGGTGTTTACCGATCGGGCAAAAGCTGCTTTCAGTGAGAGAGTGTCTCCTGTATATTCACCGTTGGCGTTTCGTGGAATCCATTTGGCAGGTTTATTGTCTTCTATTACATTGTACACATCTTGCTGGTCTATGCGGTAGTCGCAGGGAGACATGCCGGCATTGAATCCTGCCGTATAGACAAACAGTTTGAAGGTGGAACCGGGTTGGCGTTTGGAAAGTACCTTGTCATATTTCCATGAACCGAAGTTGATGTCACCTACCCAGGCTTTGACATGGCCGGTTTGTGGTTCCATGGCAACGAAACTGCAATGCATGAAGTGTTCCATATAACGGATGGAATCTATTGTACTGATGGTAGTGTCGCGAGTACCTGAATCATAATCGAATACTTTCAGACGGTGAGGGAGATTGAGATAATAATTTATAGAGTCCGGTTGGGCGGGATATTTTGCGGCAAGTATTTTATAGGAGGCGGTACGTTTGGCCAGGTCTTCTATAAAGTGCGGTATCTCCCTGTGGTTGCGGTCGCGCCAGGGAGCCTGATTGCCCCAATGATTGTTGAAGTTTCTCTGCACAATGCGCATTTGACGGTTTGCGGCGGCTTCGGCATATTGCTGCATGCGGCTGTCAAGGGTAGTGTATATTTTCAGTCCGTCGGCATAGAGGTCTATTCCGTTTTCTTTGCACCAGGGAGCTAAATAATCAGCGACGGCTTCACGGAAGTAGAGGGCTTTTCCGTCATAATTTGTCTCAACATTATAGTTCAGATTGATAGGAATTTGCTTGATGGAGTCGTATTCGGCACGGGTGATTCCGTGATGTTTCCACAGATTTTCCAATACTACGTTGCGGCGTTTCATACTGTTTTCCGGGTGCAGGCGTGGATTGTAAGTAGTGGTGGCTTTCAGTAATCCCACTAAAGTGGCTCCCTGTTCGCAGGTGATTTCCATGGGAGTGGTGTGGAAGTAAGTTTTACAGGCGGTCTTTATGCCATAAGCGTTACTTCCGAAGTCCACGGTGTTGAGGTACATCGTCAGTATTTCTTGTTTGGAATAGAACATTTCAATTTTGACTGCCGTAATCCATTCTTTAGATTTCATGATAAGCAGTTTCAAACCGGGAATCTTGCCTATGATTCCTGTAGAATATTGTGAACGGACTTTAAACATATTCTTCACCAACTGTTGGGTGAGGGTACTGGCTCCCCGTGCATCTCCTTTTGCCATATCTTTGATGGCTGCGAATACTCCTTGAAAGTCGATACCGAAATGTTGGTAGAATCGTTCGTCTTCGGTGCTGATAAGTGTTTTGATGAGCAGGGGAGAGATTTCTTCATAACTGACAGGACTACGGTTCTCGCGAAAATATTTGCCGATGAGTTTGCCGTCTGCACTGTATATTTCGGAGGCAATGGGCTGTTCGGGATTGTGGATGCTCGACAAAGTGGGTGATTTGCCGAATAGCCAAAGGAAATTAATGTCTACCATAATCAGATAGAGGAGGAATACAACGATGAAAGTCGTGAAAGATGCCAATGCCTTCTTATACCAGGGCTTGTTGTGATAGAGTTTTGTGTACCATTTCTTGAATTTCCGGTATGTATCGGTCGTATAATGAGATCCGTTTTCTATGAGTGATCTCCATTTCCGGTAATCATTTTTTGTCATATGGCTGTCATTTATAAAGGCTGTCTTGTGTAACAAAAAAGGGAATCTTTTTGAATAAGACCCCCTTTTTTCAGTCCTTTAAAAACTGAATTATTTCTTGCGGTTGCCGTAGCGGCTCATGAACTTGTCAACGCGACCGGCAGTGTCAACCAACTTAGACTTACCTGTATAGAACGGGTGAGAAGTGCTGGAAATTTCCATTTTTATCACCGGATAAGTTTCTCCTTCGAATTCTACTGTTTCTTTAGAGTTTGCAGTTGAACGAGACAAGAACATGTCACCATTTGACATATCTTTGAATACTACCGGGCGGTAATTTTCTGGATGAATACCTTTTTTCATTTCGATATTTGTTTTTTAAATTTATATTCTATTACTATTTTGGTAAGAAATAGTGTAATGGTCATTTTTCGGGTGCAAAGATAGTGTAAGTCAGAGACACTACAAAATATATTTTGATTTATTTTGAGTGTCAATGAGAGGACATATCGGTTCTAATGAGAAAAAAGTTTCAGGAAAAAATAGGTTTATCTCATTTTATTTCTGATTTTTGTGGTGTATTAATCTTGTTGATTTATGAAAAAATTACTTATTTTATTCTCATTCTGGTTTTGCGCCATCACCTTGGGTGCACAGAATAATTCGAAGAGAGAACTGTATAGCGTTGCATTTTATAATCTTGAAAACCTGTTTGATACAATTCATGATACGGGTAAAAATGATTATGAGTTTTTGCCTGATGGTAGTTATAAATGGACGGCAAAGAAATATCAATCCAAATTGCGGAATATGTCAAAGGTGTTAGGCTCTCTCTCCAAAGAGCTTGTTCCTGAGGGACCTGCTTTTATCGGTGTGGCTGAAGTGGAAAACCGCAATGTGCTGGTGGATTTGGTAAAGCAGCCTGCTATTTCCAATTATGAATTCATACATTATGAAGGTCCCGACAAGAGAGGAATAGATTGTGCTTTGTTGTATGACCCCAAGCAGTTCAGTGTAACCGGTTCCAAGTTGGTTCCTTCTGTTCCTTTCAAGGGAGATACGGTGCATCTGACTCGTGGCTTCCTGATAGTGGACGGTCAATTGGCGGGAGAACGCGTTTGCGTCATAGTCAATCACTGGCCTTCCCGTGGAGCGAAAGCAGAAGTGCGGATACATGCTGCCCGGCAGGTAGAGGCATTGAAAGACTCGCTGTTGCATAAGGATAAGAAGCTGAAACTGATTGTGATGGGAGATATGAATGATGATCCGATGGACGAAAGCATGCAGGCGTTGGGAGCACGGAAGTATGCCAAAAAAGTGAGGAAAGGAGAATTTTACAATCCGTGGTGGGAAACTTTGGAAGACAAAGGGGTGGGAACTCTCCTTTATCAAGGTAAGTGGAACCTGTTTGATCAGATTGTTGTCTCAAAACCTTTGTTGAAATCAAGGAAAGGATTGCGGTATGATCATAATGAGGTATTTATCCGTGATTATCTCATACAGCAAGACGGCAAATACAAAGGTGCTCCATTGCGTACGCATGGCGGACGTATCTGGTTGAACGGTTATAGTGACCATTTGCCTACTATTATTTACCTGAGAAAGTAATTCTATAATATATTGTAATAAGAAGTCGGGAAACAAACATATTTTCCGACTTTTTTGTTACTACAACTGAATACGCAAGAAAGTGCTTGAAGCCTGTTTATATGAAAGGTATTTGTAACATGGAGATTACAATAATCTGTTAAACGAAGCCAACAGCTTTAAAATAGGATGTATTTCATAGAGTAAAGCAAATATTTTATTCCTGTCAGGTTCTTAACTTTAAAGGATAATGCTTACTTTTGCGTAGAATTTTTATTCACTAACAATAAACTTTAAACAAAATGGTAAATTACAAAGATTTAGGATTGGTAAACACAAGAGAGATGTTTGCTAAGGCCATCAAAGGTGGATATGCTATTCCGGCATTCAACTTCAACAATATGGAACAGATGCAGGCTATCATCAAGGCTGCTGTTGAAACTAAATCTCCTGTGATTCTTCAGGTTTCTAAAGGCGCCCGTCAGTATGCAAACGCTACTTTGTTGCGTTATATGGCTCAAGGTGCAGTAGAATATGCTAAAGAATTAGGTTGTGCGCATCCCGAAATTGTTCTTCACCTTGATCATGGTGATACTTTTGAAACCTGCAAGTCTTGTATTGATTCCGGTTTTTCTTCAGTAATGATCGATGGTTCTCATCTTCCTTATGATGAAAACGTTGCTCTGACTAAGAAAGTAGTTGAATATGCTCACCAATTCGATGTAACCGTAGAAGGTGAACTCGGTGTATTGGCAGGCGTGGAAGATGAAGTTTCTTCCGACCACCACACATATACTGAACCGGACGAAGTTGTTGACTTTGTTACAAAGACAGGTTGCGACAGCTTGGCTATCTCTATCGGTACATCTCATGGTGCTTACAAATTTACTCCGGAACAATGCCATATTGACCCCGCTACCGGCCGAATGGTTCCTCCTCCTTTGGCATTCAATGTATTGGACGCTGTGATGAAAGAACTTCCAGGATTCCCCATCGTTCTTCACGGTTCATCTTCTGTTCCTGAAGAGGAAGTTGAAACTATCAATAAATATGGTGGTGCGTTGAAAGCTGCCATCGGTATCCCTGAAGAAGAACTCCGCAAAGCAGCCAAGTCTGCTGTTTGCAAGATCAATATTGACTCCGACTCTCGTCTTGCTATGACTGCTGCCATCCGCAAGACATTTGCCGAGAAGCCGGCAGAGTTCGATCCTCGCAAGTATCTGGGTCCGGCTCGTGATAATATGGAGAAGCTGTATAAACATAAAATCGTTAATGTACTTGGTTCAGACGGTAAATTGGCTGAATAAGAACAGATTTTCCCTAAATAAATTAGCCCTTGCAATAGTCTATATTGCAAGGGCTAAATTTTTATAATTCAATGACGAGTGATTCTCTCGGCCCCATTTTCAGTTCTTTATCGAAGAGAATGGTTTTGCCGCTGAGGATGTCTTTCCCCTGTTTGCTATCTTTCAATATTTCTTTGTAGAATTTCAGAGGCAGTATTGTTTCAGTGTCTGCACCATTCAGCATCACGAATACTGTTTTGTCCTTATATTGGCGTGCATAGGCATATACACCGTTCTGTACCATAAATTGAATCATATTTCCTTTGGCTATGATGTCATTTCCTTTGCGCCAGTTCAATATTGTTTTGTAGAAGTTGTAGCAATCGTTTTGCAGTTTGCTGCGTCCTTCGGCTGTAAGGGCGGTTGTTTTGTCGCTGCTCCATCCTCCGGGGAAGTCTTTGCGTACATATCCGTCACTTTGGCTTTTCACCCCGTTCATCATGATCTCTGTTCCGTAGTAAAGTTGCGGAATGCGGCGTGTCGTGAGCAGTAAGGTAGAGGCTTGTTTCAGCATTGGCAGATTGTCGCTTTCTCCCAGAAAACGGTCTGTATCGTGGTTTTCGATGAAGGCCAGTACGGAAGCCGGGTTGGGATAAAGGAAGTCATAAACGAAATTGTTGTATATGCGGTCCAGCCCTTTGAACCAAGTTTCGGTCTGTTCTGTTTTGGCAGTATTGATTTTGTCGAAGAAGCTGAAGTCCATAACAGTTTTCAGGTTGCTGTTTTTGGGGGCGGATAGTTCGGAATCCTTCTGCCACCATGCAGTGTAGGCGGGTTCTGTGACCCAGGTTTCACCTACGGTGTTATAATTGGGATATTCTTCGTTCAGTTCTTTCATCCAGTTGCTCATGGCGTCATAGTCTGCATACGGATAAGTATCCATACGAATGCCGTCGATGTCGGCATATTCAATCCACCAAAAGCTGTTCTGAACCAGATAACGGTAAACATGCGGGTTCTTTTGGTTAAGATCGGGCATGGCTGTTACAAACCATCCGTCATTCATCTGGTCGAAATCATAGTTGGAAGTATATGGATCGACATGTGGTGTGAGTTTGAATGATGTCTGCACAAAGTTTTTCTCATGATCCGGATTGTTGAACCAGTCTTTGGATGGCATGTCTTTAATCCATGCATGTTCTACGCCACAATGGTTGAATATCATGTCCATTACAATCTTGATGCCGCGTGCATGAGATTTTTCAATCAGTTGTCTGTATTCTTCATTTGTTCCGAAACGCGGGTCCACCCTGTAATAATCGGTGGTGGCATAGCCATGATAAGAACCTCCGGTCATGTTGTTTTCCAGTACCGGGGTGAACCAGAGAGCTGTTACACCGAGGTCGGAAAAGTAATCGAGATGCTGTCCGATGCCTGCAAGATCGCCTCCGTGACGTGCATTAGGATCATTACGATCTACTTTGTATTCGGCCATTCCGTCAATCTGGTCGTTGTCGGGATTACCGTTGGCAAAGCGATCGGGCATCAGCAGATACAATGCGTCGGAAGCATCGAAGCCTTTGTGTTCGCAGCCTTTCTTAGCGCGTTTTTTCAGCTCGTATTCTCTGACAAGTTTCTTTTTGCCTTCGGTGAAAGTGAGGACTATTTTTCCCGGTTTCACATTCTTGTCCAGTTTCAGATATACCAGCAGGTAGTTGTTGCTTTCCAGTTTTACTGTACTGCTTAATGAGACGCCGGGATAGCTGACGGATGCCGTGGCATTGCCGATGCCCTCACCATATACCATTAGCTGAAGCTCAGGATTCTGCATCCCGGCATACCAGAACGGAGGGTCAATTTTATTCACATTCATAGCTGCATAAGTGCTTAGGGAGAGTAGAATTGCTCCAAGGATAGAAAAAACTTTTCTCATGATAGTAACTTTACGGTTAATTTTCTGCTAATTTAAAACAATTAGCGGAGAAACAAGCTGTTTCTCCGCTAACTATACCTTATTATATTATGCAAACGTTTTCTGTAACCGGATAAACTATTCTTTTTCTGTCTCACCTTTGAAGAACTTCTCTTCTTTTCTTTTTTTCCTGATATCGTTCAGCCATGTTTCGGCAGCATTATATCTGTTGTTTTCCCCAATAATAGGAACACCGTCTTCGTCCACTTCTTGTTCCTGCTTTTCTTTGGGGCGGGTGTCGAGGTAGGCTTCCAGACATTGTTCGGCTTTGGGGATATTCTTCAAGCGATAATAGTAGATGAAGGCGGCATCATAAAGCAGCTTGTGTTTG
Source organism: Bacteroides helcogenes P 36-108 (assembly GCF_000186225.1). Taxonomy (NCBI): domain Bacteria; kingdom Pseudomonadati; phylum Bacteroidota; class Bacteroidia; order Bacteroidales; family Bacteroidaceae; genus Bacteroides; species Bacteroides helcogenes. The sequence goes on from NC_014933.1 coordinate 2,121,001, forward strand.
TTCCGGTCATATTCTTTATATTGTTCCAGAATAGCATTTGCTTGCTCTTTGTACATGTTTGCCATTTTGTAGCAATCTACTAATCCTACATATAGACGTGTCATGATACTGTCACTGGGCATGGCGATATTGACTGCATTTTCCAGATACTTTACGCCTTCCTTTTTCCATGAGGTTTTGGAACAGGCACGTCCCAAATAATAGAGTACGTTGATATTGGTATCGTCATCCTTGAGTGCTCTTTCCAGCAGGTCATGTGCCGGATAAAAGTCCTCGATGGCATAGTGGCTGATTCCGGCATAAAAGCAGGTTTGAAAACTGCTGTCTTTTTCTTGCAGCAGGTGTTCATATCTCTGTATTGCCTCTGTATAGTCTTTGTTTAGGCAGTAGGCTTGTGCATTGACCCGGTTGACGAGTATGTTGGTGGAATCGATGGCACGATATTTTTCTGTCGTTTCTATGGCGTCTTCATATTGGCCGCCGGCAACATAGATGTTTCCGAGTTTGGCAACCGATAGATAGTCTTCAGGATATCTTCTCTGTATGTCCTGATAAGCTTCTATTACCTGTGCAATTTGGGTATTGTCGTAAACTTGTCCCATACTTTCAGCCCTGAGATGCAGCACAAAGGCAGAGCTGTCTTTCTCAGCCAGTGCATTGCTTTCTTGCAGGGATTCATTGTATCTCTTCATGCTCATCAACATGCTGATGTATTGCAGGCGTGCATATTTATTGTCTGGATTTAATTTTAATGCGTTTTGGTAGTAGCTTAGTGCCTCTTTGGATTTGGCAAGAGACTTGCAGCATTCGGCGGCCTCAATATAGGCACGTGGATTGAGTGAGTCTTGCATTGCAATTTCCTGGAATACTTGTAAGGCCTTACCATTGTCTCCCAGTCCTTTTAAGGCTTTTCCCTTTTGATACAGCAGGGGGACAGTCGGTATTTCTTGTTCAATAAGTGACAATGCTGTTTCATAGTCATAATTGGTCATTGCTTCTTGAATAGGATTGGTGTTTTGTGCTGTCAATAAAGAGCAACAGGCATTGAGGCATAAGGAGATAATAAGTTTTCTCATACTGTATTAGCTTTTATTTGTCGTTAAACTGAGTGCAAGTTACTAAAAATATCGTATTTACGAAACGATCGTAAGCTGTTTTGGATAGATTAACAAAACAGCCCCTTCCATGGAAGAGGCTGCAATAACTGACTGAAGCTATGTTCAATCCAATGTATGTAATATATGTGTTTACATCAGGAATCCTAACAGAATACCTGCTGCTACGGCAGAGCCGATTACGCCTGCCACATTCGGTCCCATGGCGTGCATCAGCAGATAGTTGGTCGGATCATATTCCAGACCTACCACTTGTGAGATGCGGGCCGAGTCGGGCACGGCAGATACGCCGGCATTGCCTATCAGTGGGTTGATCTTGTTGTCTTTCTTCAGGAAAAGATTGAAAATCTTGACGAAGATTACACCGGAGGCTGTTGCGATGACGAAGGACAGTGCTCCGAGGGCAAAGATCTTGATCGAGTCAAATGTCAGGAACTCCGATGCCTGCGTGGAAGCACCCACGGTCAGACCGAGCAAAATGGTGATAGTATCAATCAGCGGACCACTGGCAGTATTTGCCAGGCGGCGTGTCACACCGCTTTCTTTCAGCAGATTGCCGAAGAACAGCATACCCAGCAACGGCAGGCCGGAGGGTACAAGGAAAGTGGTGAGCAGCAGGCCGATGATAGGGAACATCACTTTTTCCGTATGAGACACTACGCGCGGCGGTTTCATGCGGATTACGCGTTCGTGCTTTGTGGTGAGCCAGCGCATAATGGGGGGCTGGATTACCGGAACCAGTGCCATGTACGAATAGGCCGATACCGCAATGGCTCCCATCAGATTGGGGGCAAGCTTGGACGACAAGAAGATGGCTGTCGGTCCGTCGGCTCCTCCGATAATGCCGATTGCACCGGCTTGCATCGGGTCGAATCCCATTTTGAGGGCTATCATATAGGCGCCGAAGATTCCGAATTGGGCGGCAGCGCCAACCAGCATCAACTTTGGGTTCGAGATTAGGGCAGAGAAGTCCGTCATTGCGCCGATACCCAGGAAGATGAGGGGCGGATACCATCCCGAAGTCACTCCCTGATACAAAATGTTGAGTACAGAGCCTTCCTCATAGATGCCGACTTTCAGTCCGGCTTCCATATTGAAAGGAATATTGCCGATCAGCATACCGAAACCTATAGGAATCAGTAGCATCGGCTCAAATTCCTTGGCAACGGCCAAGTATATGAAAAACAAGCCTACCAGCAGCATTACTACGTGTCCCACCGTTGCATTGGCGAAGCCCGTATATGTCCAGAAATCGGCGAGGTTGTTTCCTAAGAATGTGATAAAATCTCCCATATTATTCAATAATTACGAGGTCAGTACCTTCGAGAACGGAGTCCCCTTTACTTACATTGATGGCGGTGATTTTTCCGTCTTTGTCGGCATTGATGCTGTTTTCCATCTTCATGGCCTCCAAGATGATGACAAGCTGTCCCTTCTTCACCGTGTCACCCACACTTACTTTGATGTCGAGGATTACCCCCGGAAGTGGTGACTTCACGCCCGATTTCCCGGCAGGGGCGGCAGACGGTCTGCTTACGGGAGTGACGGGGGCTGCCGGTGCGGCTGCTGCCGGACGGACTACCGGTTTGACGGGGGCGGCTTTGGGCTTCTGCTCCATTTCAACATTATACGGAGTGCCGTTCACTTCCACATGAGCGATATTTTCTTCAATATCTCCAATGGTAACCTTATATAAGTTACCGTTAATCTTATATTTATATTCTTTCATCGTTTTATCTTTTTAGTCAGGGTAACTTTACTTTCTGTGAGGAGTTTCACGCAGTGTGTAAATCTTTGAACTCCAAGGTGAGTAGCTGCGTTTTACGCGGGTGATGGTGAGCACCGTATCTTCCACATCGTGCACATCGCTCTGCATTTCATGCATGGCCATGGCGATGGCGGCAAAGACTTCACCGGGGGCTTCACCGAGTGCTTTTTCCTTGGCTTCCTGTTTGTCCGTGATGCCTTTGGCTTTCATGGCGTTTCGCTTGCTGAGGCTGACAGATATCTTTCCGACAATCTTGAATGAGATATAGAGCAGTATCAATCCGCAGAACACTACGCTCATGGCAGAAATGGACATACCGATACCTACACTGTCATGTTCCTCGAACTTCTCCATTTTGGCATTGCTGTCAATAGTCTTGTTGTTGGTGCTTGGAGTGACATATTTTTCGGCACTTCCGCCTTTCACTTCCCATTCGTTAGCAGCGTCGCTGACGCGTGCATAAGACTGGTTGGCCTTGAGCGCACGGGCAGGTACTGTTATCTGGTCGAGCAGTTTCTTGCCGGAATCATACAGGCCGATCCAGTTGTCATTCAAGGAATCCAGTTTGAAATTGGTGTGGAATGTGCCTCGTCTCGGCTCTCCGTCGGCCCAAAACAGAGCGTGTTGGCGAGGTTTTACCAATGTCAGAATGTCACCTTTAGGGATGAAATAGCTGAGTGTGTCACCCGGTTGGCTGCTAAACTTCAGATAGCAGCCTGCGAGGTCGGCACTGCCGTATGATTTGTTGAATATTTCAATCCATGCGCTGTGCACGCCATAGTCATCCTGAAAGTTGCTCTGGTTATCAATCAGCACTTCATTCAGCAATAACTTGGTGTTTGACTTCTGTTCTCCGCAGGAAGTACAGAGGCCCAGCGCCAGTATCAGTGAAAGAAATATTCCAGTTCTTGTTTTATTCATAAATCTTGAATTTTGATTTTTAATTCTTAAAGAGGAATATTGCCATGCTTCTTGGCCGGATTGGTCAATTTCTTGGTTTGCAACTGCTGCAAGGCGCGGATAATGCGGAAGCGCGTGTTGCGCGGCTCAATCACATCGTCAATGTAGCCATATTTGGCTGCATTATAAGGATTGGCGAACAATTTGGTGTATTCGGCTTCTTTCTCGGCGAGGAATTGAGCCGGATTTTCTTGATCCTTTGCTTCGCGTGCATACAATACCTCTACGGCTCCCGCACCGCCCATTACGGCGATTTCAGCGGTTGGCCATGCGTAGTTCATGTCACCGCGGAGCTGCTTGCAGCTCATCACGATGTGCGAGCCACCGTATGACTTACGCAGGGTGACGGTCACTTTGGGTACGGTGGCTTCACCGTAAGCGTACAGCAACTTGGCTCCGTGCAGAATTACGCCGTTGTATTCCTGCCCTGTTCCGGGGAGGAAACCCGGTACATCCACCAGTGATACGATGGGGATGTTGAAAGCATCACAGAAACGAACAAAGCGTGCAGCCTTGCGTGAGGCATTGCTGTCGAGCACACCTGCCAGATATTTCGGCTGGTTGGCCACGATGCCCACGGACTGGCCGTTGAAGCGTGCAAAGCCGATAATGATGTTCTTGGAATAATCTTTCTGGATTTCGAGGAATTCACCGTTGTCCACGATGGCGCCTATTACCTCGTACATATCATACGGCTTGTTAGGATTGTCGGGGATGATTTCATTCAAAGAATCTTCCAGACGGTCTATCGGGTCTGTGCAGTCCACGTATGGAGCTTCCTCCAGATTATTTTGCGGAATGTAACTCAGGAGTTTGCGAATCAAAGCCAAAGCTTCTTCTTCTGTCGAAGCGGTGAAGTGTGTGACGCCCGATTTGGTGGAGTGTACACTTGCGCCGCCTAAGTTTTCCTGAGACACGTCCTCGCCGGTTACAGTCTTCACTACTTTGGGGCCGGTAAGGAACATATAGGAAGTGCCTTCCATCATCAAAGTGAAATCCGTCAATGCGGGAGAGTAAACGGCTCCACCGGCGCACGGGCCGAAGATGCCGGAAATCTGTGGAATAACGCCGGAGGCGAGGATATTGCGTTGGAAGATTTCGGCAAATCCTGCCAGAGCATTGATGCCTTCCTGGATGCGTGCGCCGCCCGAGTCGTTGATTCCGATGCAAGGAGCACCCATCTTCATAGCCTGGTCCATGATCTTACATATTTTCAGTGCCATGGTTTCGGACAGAGAGCCGGCCGAAACGGTGAAGTCTTGTGCAAAGAGATATACTAAACGACCGTCAATGGTTCCGCAGCCGGTCACTACACCGTCACCGGGGTAGTGTTTCTTTTCCATGCCGAAGTTGGTGCATCTGTGTTCAACGAACATGTCCATTTCCTCAAAACTGCCTTCGTCCAGAAGCATGGCTATGCGTTCGCGGGCTGTATATTTTCCTTTCTCGTGTTGCTTGGCAATCGCTTTTTCGCCGCCACCGATACGTGCCTCTGTGCGGCGGTCGATAAGTTCTTTGATTTTTTCAAGTTGATTACTCATCTTTATGTACTGTTTGGTTATTTACTGTTTACTGTATTAAGAGATTATGCCTTTTGTAGTGCGGAGCTATTCCGGTTTTTCGCAAAGTTCCGTCAATACCCCCAGGGTAGATTTCGGGTGCAGGAATGCAATGTTCAGCCCTTCGGCGCCTTTACGGGGAGCTTTGTCGATGAGGCGGATGCCTTCGGCTTCTATCGTTGCCAGCGCATTGGCCACTCCGTCTTCAACGGCGAATGCCAGATGGTGCATCCCTCCGTTTCCATTGTTCTTTTCGATGAATTTGGCAATAGTGCTTTCAGGAGAAGTCGGCTCCAGTAATTCTATCTTTACATCGCCAACCTTTAGAAATGCAGTCCTTACTTTCTGGTCTTCAACAGTCTCGATGTTATAACACTTCAGACCTAAAACGTTTTCGTAATACGGCAGGGCTTCTTCAATGCTCTTGACGGCAATGCCCAGATGTTCAATGTGTGAAATCTTCATAACTGTATAATTTATTATTGTTATAGAATCCTTTTTTAAGGCATAAAACAGCACAAAGAAAGAAAAATCTTCCTTAATAAAGAAATATTTCGTCAATTAATTCTTTGGGGATTGCGCTTGTAGCTTTGTGGCTGACATTTTTCAACTTTCGGCTTATATATTATATATAATGTAGCCGCCTACCTCTATATGGGCAATGGCTTGTCTCTATATTGGCAGTAAGTTGTCTCTATATGGGTAGCCCGTTCGGTGGAGCAAGTATCTATCGGATGGAATGCTGAAAGCCGGCAACTTCCTATTGAACCAATATTGCACTAAACGGCCGTTTTGTGTTATTATCTGTATTGTTTTCGCTATTAAACGGCTTTTCGTGGTAATTTTTATTTATCTATTAATTCCGATGAATCCGTATTTATTTTGATTTTATAACCTATGTTTTCCTTGTTGAATATTTGGTTTGTCTGTTTTAAAAATATATACTAATATGGCTTTAGTCTCTCTGTTTTTCATGTTTCATCTATTGATTTATGAAATGTTTTTTAAGAAAACTGATTGACTTTGTAATGGTTTTCAGTGACAAAAAATAAGCTTTTTATATGAAACTTACTTTTTTACCGATAAATTATTTATATTTTCATTGCATATTAAATTATTGTTTTTATATTTGTGGGCGTATAAACGAATAATAGTTAAATGATGAATTTTATATCTGAAAATAAAGTTAATGAACTATCAAGTAAAAAAGATTGCTATAATATGAACTATTTGGCTTTATTTTGTACTATTGTATCAATTCAGATGTCTATCTTAATTTATCGGATATCCTTTCCCAAAAGGAAGTATCATATTTTACATTTACATTTTACTAATACAAAATTTAATGGTTATGAAAAAGAAACTCATGATTGTTGCAGTGCTTCTGGGAGCTATGTCTCTGGGAGCTTGCGTGGACGACAATGAATCTGCATCGGTAACAGCGGTGCGTACGGCAAAAGCGGAGCAGTTGAAGTCAATTGCCGCTATGAACAATGCAGAAGCATCGGCAAAGGCCATACTGGCTGCCGCAGATGCCGCACTGAAAAATGCACAGGCAGAAGCAGAAAAGGCAAAGGCTGCTTATGACAATGCTCAGGCTGAAATTGCTAAAAAGCAGATTGAACTTATTGAATTGCAAAAAGCAGAACAGACTATTGAGAATCAAAAGAAGCAGGCTGAACTGGAACAGCAATTGTCTAACTTGGAGGTTACAAAGAAAGCGAATGAGCAAAAACTTGCCCAAATAGCAGCCAACATGAAACAGGCAGAAACTGAAACTCAGGCAGCGTTGCTCAGATCTCAATTGGCTTTGAAGCAAGCAGAACAGGAATTGCTGGATTATGATAAGCAATTGGCTGAAGCTGCCACACAGGCAGAAAAGGACAAACTGCTGCAAGAAAGACAAGAGTTGCAGAATCTGGCTTCTACTTACAGCATTACTGTGAATAATTTGATAAGTGCTCAGTCAATGTTGTCAATGTATAAACAGAATTTGGTATATGTAGAGGCGAATCTTGTAACAATGGAAGAAAGCAAGAAGCAGGCTATTATTGACAATAATAATACTATCAGTCTGAATGAAATGAAGATTGCCAAGTATAAACTGTATGCCAATTATACACAGGATTTGACGACTTTGAGTAATAAGATTAGTGAACTCGATGCCGAACAAGAACGTTTATGGGACGAGTATATCGTAGCTAACAATGCTTTTTATGCAATGAATGTGGATGTGGAGGCTTCTACAAAAGCTACAAACGATATTCAAAAGGATAAATTCTATCAGTTTGCTGTCAATTGTCAATATATGGATGCAGATGGTAATTTACAGCCTATAGAATTTTGTATTGGCCAATACTTGCCTGCAAGTTATTATACCAGATCTGGTAAATGGTACTCGTATAAAGGTGAAGAGTACACGCAATTGCGTACGTTTGGAGACTCTATTGGCGTGGATTTCCCAAAATCCTCTGATTTTGTGACAGATATTCGTGTTGTAGAGAATGCAGTTAATGACTATATTGATATGGTTAATGGATGGAGTACTTCTAATAAAGAGCAGTTGAAACTCTATCAGGCTGTATACAACGGGAAAGCAACAAAGGATATGTATGATTCGAATTTAGAAGCAGTGGCTTGCCGAAATGCAGTGGATAGCACGGCTTATCTGAAAACGGCTTATAATGCTGCTACGGATGCCACAGAAAAGGCTGATTTGTACCAGCGCTATAAGAATGCTTTGGATAAGGAAACATTTTGGAAGAATCAGATTGATAACTATACAAATAGGTTGGCGGATAATGATGTACTGATTTCTCGTGTCAAAGATCAATGGGACATGTATCAGAAGTTTGATGCCAACAAGTTGGTGCTTCAGGCTAAGATGGATAAGCGCAACGAGCAGAACGTAGAGGAATATAAGAGCAAAGTCGCTGCTTGGATAGTATCAATGGACAAAAGTGAAGCTTATAATGCATGCTATACTGAACTCACTGCTGCACAAACAATCTATTATGGCAATAATGGTGATAAAGGCGCTTCTGAGCTTGCTTCTGATATAAAGGATCTGGAAGAAGAAAATGCCAGATTGAAGAAAGACAACGAAGATATCAGCAACATAACTTCTCAGCAAGAGACCATTGCCGGATGGAAGAACCGCATCACTGCTCAAGAGGCTGTAGTTAAAGCAAAAGAAGTTGCGGTAGCCAATGCCAAGGCTGATTTGGACGCTGCAATGCCCAAAGAATAATCCCATTATTAACGGCATTAAAAACAAAAAAGTAATATGAAAATAAGAAGACTTTTACTGTTCGCCGTTATGCCCATGGTGTGTCTTGCAGTCAGTGCACAGGAGAAAAGCTGTGTAAAGAAGGAGTTCACTCCGAAGAAGGGTGACTTCACGATAGCTTTCACTGTAGGATACAATAGCTACGCAAGCGTCAAGGCTCTACCGAGCTATCAGACGGATTATGAAGTTTCGGCCCTTTCTACCGATTGGTCAGACAAAAAGCTGATGGTCGGGTTTGAGACGGGGTGGTTCTTCAAAGACTTGTGGAAACTTAACTTGGGTGGCGGTTTGAACTTCACGAATAATCCCGGTTATTCGGCCGTTCCCGGCACGATTGACGCAGGAGCAACCTCTACTCCGGAAGATCTGATGGGAGAAATCCCCAACTACCGTGCAGTAGCCGACGCATACTCGTTTTCGTACAACGTGTTTGCAGGTGTCGATCGTTACTTTAAGGTGAAAAATGTTCCCAATATGATGTGGTACACGGGCATCCGTGCGGGCGTCTCCTACGGGCTTAATGAAATGAAGTACGACGAGCCGGAAGCCATGGGCAAGTCCACCGGTGAGACGTGGAACCTTCGCGGAGCCTTCACCATGGGTGTTGACTACTTCATCCTGCCGGCTTTCTACGTGGGTGCACAGATAGACCCCTTCTGCTATACGTACAACATGACAGCGTATAAGCCTCAGGAGGGTCTTTCAAGACTTGACGCGGACAGCCATAACTTCAGTCTCCTTTCGGCTCCCACGCTGAAAATGGGCTTCAAGTTCGGCAAGAGCAATAAGGGCGCAAAGGTAGGTGGCGGCTGTTCCGAGGAATGTCTCCGTCAGCTCAACGAGCTTCGCGAACTGGTGTCCAAACCCAATGTGGTTTACAAGACTGACACGGTGTATGTGAAGCAGAATGTTGCGGTAGCCAAGAGCATTCCGGGCTTGAAGAGCTTTGTGGCCTTTGGCAACGGACAGGCTTCGGTGGCTTCCACACAGGAAATGAACGTTCTGGCTGTGGCAGACTATCTGAAGCAATATCCCGAAACGGAAGTAGTTGTGACGGGCTATGCCAGCACCGGTACAGGCAGTCGCGAACTCAATCTCCGCCTTGCCAGGCAACGTGCCGAGGCAGTGGCGAAGACCCTGACGGATAAGTATGGCATCAGCAGTGACCGATTGACTGTAAAGAGCATGCAGGACGGTGAGCAGCCGTTCCAGACCAGCGACTGGAACCGCGTGACCATTATGGTTGCCGAATGATACATGAAACCCTCGGTCTTCTTGACTGCTTCATCTCAATGAGGGTTTATATGGAAAGAGTAGGCGTATTACTGGGAAAGGAGGTACACCTCTCTTAGTTCACAGTTAGTTTTAGTTGCGGGGATGTCCGGATGTGGACATCCCCGCTTTTTTATAAGAAATGAAGGCATATCGCTATGAAGAAAGCCTTTTTGTAGTATCTTTGTCATTGAAAATGATAAAAGACAAGTATTATGTCACATTTAGCTCCTCTTATAGCTGATTTAGCGTTGATATTGATTTGCGCAGGGATCATGACCCTGATTTTTAAGAAGCTGAAGCAACCTCTGGTATTGGGATATGTAGTTGCCGGATTTCTTGCCAGTCCTCACATGGCATATACGCCTTCAGTGATGGATACTACGAATGTACAGACGTGGGCGGATATAGGCGTTATCTTTTTGCTTTTTGCTTTGGGGCTTGAATTCAGTTTCAAGAAAATTGTAAAGGTAGGAGGGGCGGCAATCATCGCTGCATGTACCATTATCTTCTGTATGATACTGCTTGGAGTGGCGGTTGGTACAGGATTCGGTTGGCAACGGATGGACTGCATCTTTTTGGGCGGTATGATCGCCATGTCATCCACTACCATTATATATAAGGCCTTTGATGATTTGGGAATGCGCAAGAAGCAGTTCACGGGGCTGGTGCTCAGTGTGCTGATTCTGGAAGATATTCTTGCCATCGTGTTGATGGTGATGTTATCTACTATGGCGGTCAGCAATAACTTTGAGGGCTCAGAGATGCTGGAAAGCATTGCAAAACTGCTGTTTTTCCTCATTCTGTGGTTCGTGGTGGGCATATATCTTATTCCGGGACTGTTGAAGCGTTGCCGCAGGTTGATGAGTGAAGAAACACTGCTGATTGTTTCCTTGGGACTTTGCTTCGGCATGGTCGTTATGGCTGCGCATACAGGTTTCTCGGCGGCTTTCGGAGCATTTATCATGGGCTCCATCCTTGCCGAGACGGTGGAGGCGGAGAGTATTGAAAGGTTGGTGAAACCTGTAAAAGACCTGTTTGGCGCTATCTTCTTCGTATCGGTAGGCATGATGGTGGATCCGGCGATGATAATGGAATATGCCGGTCCCATCGTCGTGATAACGTTGGCGGTTGTCATAGGCCAGTCTTTGTTCGGCACTCTGGGTGTGCTGCTGGCAGGGCAACCCCTGAAGACGGCGATGCAATGCGGTTTCAGTCTGACACAGATTGGCGAATTTGCTTTTATCATTGCTTCACTCGGAGTCTCCCTGCATGTGACGAGCCACTTTCTGTATCCTATCGTGGTGGCCGTATCTGTGATAACCACCTTCCTTACTCCTTATATGATTCGTGTAGCGGAGCCTGCCTCGAATTTTGTAGATACGCACCTTCCCGAAAAGTGGAGGAAATTCCTGATGCGGTATGCTTCGGGCTCACAGACCATGAATCACGAGAGCCTGTGGAAGAAGTTGATATTCGCCCTTGTGCGGATTACGGTGGTGTATTCCATCATTTGTATAGCGGTCATAGCTTTGGCATTCCGCTTCCTTGTACCTTTTATCCATGAAAGCCTGCCCGGTATATGGGGAGCTTTGTTGACCGCATTGTTCATCATATTGTGCATCGCTCCTTTCCTGCGTGCCATCATGATTAAGAAAAACCATTCGGTGGAGTTTGTCACTTTGTGGAACGACAGCCGGGGCAACCGTGCCCCTTTGGTGGCTACCATTGTGCTGCGCATTCTTTTGGCGGTCTCATTTGTCATGTTTGTGATAGCCGGCTTGTTTCAGCTTTCCGTGGGATTGGTGTTCGGGGTGGCCGTACTTTTGGTTACCATAATGATACTTTCGCGTCAACTGAAAAAGCAGTCTATTCTTATCGAAAGAAAGTTTTTTCAGAATCTGCGTTATCGGGATATGCGTGCCGAGTATATGGGAGAGAAGAAACCGGAATATGCGGGGAGGCTGCTTTCACGTGATCTGCACCTGACGGATTTTGAGATCCCCGGTGAATCCGGCTGGGTAGGCAGAACCTTGGCCGAATTGAATTTTGGCAAAAAGTATGGAGTACATGTGGTTTCCATACTTCGCGGCAAGAGGCGGATCAATATTCCGGGAGCCGACGTCCGTCTGTTTCCGCAAGACAAGATACAGGTGATTGCTACGGATGAGGAACTGAACGCATTCGGACAGGAGATGGATAAGACTTCTGTGATAGAGTGTGATGCGATAGAGAAAAGTGAGATGATTTTGCGCCAGTTCAGCATAGATGAGTATTCGCCCTTCTTGAATAAAACCTTGAAAGAAGCGGGTATCCGCGAGAAATATCATTGCCTGATTGCCGGAGTGGAACGGGGAGGGGAAACATTGCATGCTCCCGATCCGCATGAACCTTTTACGGAAGGTGACGTGGTTTGGATTGTGGGAGAGAATGACGATGTGTACCGGCTGGCGGGAGAAAAAAGTGAAAAGCCCGGTATGAAATGACAGTCGGGCAATTTCGGGAAAGTTTTAAAGCTTTCCCAGTATTTTGTCCATCACCCAGTTTGTGAGAGTGGCGCTTTCGCCGTCACAGCTACAGATGGATTTGCCAAGAAGATGATCTACAACAGCTTGAATGAGTGGCTGCTGGACGTATATGGGATTCTCGACAGGAATTTCCTCTCGCCCTTTTTCCGTATGCACGGCAATGGGGTCATAAGTAAAGACGGAGAAGCAGATCATTCCTTTGTCGCCGATGATTTCGATGCGGTCTTCACGGGCGGACTCGTGGGCTACAAAACACCAGGAGCCGCTTCCCACCAATCCGTTGTCGAACTGAAAACAGGCGCTTAGAGTGTCTTCAACCGGATAGAGCCCTCCACGGTTACTTTTATAGCCGCTGGCTTCGAGGATACAGCCGAATATTTCTTGTAGCAGGTCGATCTGGTGAGGGGCGAGGTCATAGAAGTAACCTCCACCGGCGATATCCGGTTGTACGCGCCAGGGCAGATTGCCTTTGTTGTAGTCCAGATCACGCGGTGGCTGGGCAAAGCGGACCTGAATGTTGATGACGTTGCCGATAGTGCCGTTATCTACCAGTGATTTCACTTTCCGGAAGTACGGGAGGTAGCGGCGGTAGTAGGCAACGAAACAAGGAACTCCCGTCTCCTTGGAAATGCGGTTGATGCGGCAGCATTCTTCGTAGGTCACAGCCATCGGCTTCTCTATATAAACCGGTTTTCCCGCCTTCATGGACATGATGGCATAGGTGGCGTGAGAAGAAGGAGGGGTAGCTATATATACGGCATTTACTTCTTCGTCATCAATTAGTTCCTGAGCGTCATCATACCATTTGGGTATTCCTCTTTCCTCCGCATAGGTTTTGGCCTTTTCTCCGTTCCGGCTCATGACCGCTACGACTTCAGAATCTTCAATCTTTTGAAAAGCAGGCCCGCTTTTATACTTGGTCACTTCGCCGCAACCAATGAATCCCCATTTTATCTTTTTCTCGCTCATAATATCAATAATGTGTTATTTCTTTTATTCTTTATCTTCAAAGTCGAAATCGAAATCAAAGTCATCCGTAAATTCGGGCGTAGTGAAGTCTTCAAGGTTGCGGCGGTCTTTCTTGGTAGGGCGTCCTGTTCCTTTAGCACGATTTACGAAACCGCTGATGCGGCTCATTTCCAGTAGTTCGTATTGCTCCGGAGCAGTCACATTTTCCATCATCTCAAAAACGAGTTTTGCGCCAACACGTTTTTCAATGGGTTGCAATACTTTAAAGGAATAGGTGACAGGAGGTTTGCGTACTTGGATGACATCTCCCGATTTTACTGTACGGGCAGCTTTGGCCAATGCCCCGTTGATACTGATGCGCCCCTTCTTGCAGGCTTCGGCTGCAATAGTGCGTGTCTTGAAGATGCGTACGGCCCACATCCATTTGTCTATTCTGGCTTCACTCATCTCTGCTCTCTACTTTTTATTAAACTGATTCATGGTTATGTCGATTCCTGCCAGGCAGAAACTCTTGATGATTTCTCCGGCAGTCTTTAATTTTTCGTCCATTGTTTTACGGTCTTCGTCAGTGAAGTGCCCTAATACGAAATCAACCTGTCCGCCACGGGGGAATTCATTGCCGATGCCAAAACGCAGGCGGGCGTAATTCTGAGTGCCCAAAGTAGCGGCTATGTGCTTTAATCCGTTGTGTCCGGCATCGCTGCCTTTACCTTTCAGGCGTAATGTGCCGAACGGCAAGGCAAGGTCATCCACTACTATCAACACGTTTTCCAATGGAATGTTTTCCTTTTGCATCCAATAGCGTACTGCATTTCCACTGAGATTCATATATGTGGATGGCTTTAACAGTAGTAACTGGCGTCCTTTTACGGAAAGGGTAGCGGTGAAACCATAGCGTCCATCAGTAAAGGATACACCTGCATCCTTTGCCAGAGCATCGACTGCCATGAATCCTATGTTGTGGCGAGTCTCGTGATATTCGGGGCCTATATTGCCCAACCCTACAATCAAGTATTTCATTAATTAAGCAAATAAAGTTGGTTTATATATTCGGAGAGATATATAGATTGATTCTGCACTGATCAATGGCTGATCATCAGACGGTAGAAAAAGGGAACGCGGATTATCGCAGTTGTCCGCGGATTATTTGTACAATCTGCGTAATCTGCGTTAATCCGCGTTCCGGAATCTTTTCTAAAGAACGGCTGTTAGTTGCCTGCGGCAGCGGCAGCACCTCTTGCGGCACGTGTCAGCTTAACGGCGCATACAACAGCTTCTTTGGCATTCAGCAATTCCAGGTTCTCGTAGTTCAATTCACCTACTTTGACTGTTTTGCCCAGTCCTAAGTGAGCGACGTTTACAACCAGTTTCTCAGGGATTAAGTTAAAGAGAGCTTTAACTTTCAGTTTACGCATTTGCAAAGTCAGTTTACCACCGGCTTTCACACCTTCGGCAAGACCTTCCAATTGCACCGGAACTTCCATGACAATAGGTTTGGCTTCATCAATCTGATAAAAGTCAACATGCAGAATGGTATCCTTTACCGGATGGAATTGGATGTCTTTCAGAATGGCATTTACTTTTTTGCCATCAATAATCAGATCGACTACATAAATGTGCGGAGTGTAAACCAAGTTACGCAAACCTTCTGCGGGTACGGTAAAGTGGATATTCTCGCCACCACCATATAATACGCAGGGTACGCCGTTGTCTTTGCGAATAGCTTTCAAAGCTCTTGCCTGTTCCGAAGAACGCTCTGCAATGGTTCTTGCAGTTCCTTTTACTTCAATTGATTTCATTTTTTAAATTTTTGTGTTACTCTAAATTAAGTAGTTATTTTGCCTAATTCACCATCACACGATGTGGAGCTCACCACACGATGTTGCAAAAAAGCAGTGCAAAAGTACGGCTTCTTTTTGAATTATCAAAGATTATGCCCTAAAAATCAATGTCTATCTTAATTTCATCATTCAAAGAAGATGCTTCTTCTGTCTGTATTTCTGTCTTGGAAACCTCCATGTCGGTTGTTCCGGCATCATTGGCAGATTTTGTATAGCATCCCTGTTGTGCCTGAATGAATTTTACTGCTTCCTGCAAACCATTCATGAATTTTTCAAAATCTTCTTTATATAAAAAGATTTTGTGCTTTTCAAAGCTCACTTGTGAATCTTCACCCTCACCCATTATTACTTTCTTGCTCTCGGTTATGGCGAGAAACATTTCGTCTTTCCTGTTTTTCTTGACGTCTAAATAGTAGATGCGCTTACCTGCCTTGATGGATTGGGAAAATACAATTTCCTTGTCGTTCATATCCGTAGCATTTTTCTTTTTTAAGTCTTCCATATTTTAGGTTTCTTGTTGTAATCGGGGTCAAAATTGACGATTTTTTTTAAACTGTCAAAAGAAAAAGGACGGATATTCAACATCTGCATTAAAAAATGTGATTTATTTGTGTAAACTCATTAAAAATGCCTACTTTTGCAGCTCGTTAAAACACCAGTATTTACTTTAGAATTATGATTAACAGAGTTCTTATTCGTCTTAAGATTATACAGATTGTATATGCTTACTATCAGAACGGCAGTAAAAATTTAGACTCAGCGGAGAAAGAATTGTTCTTTAGCCTTTCCAAGGCTTATGACCTTTACAATTACTTACTGATGCTGATGATAGCTCTGACGAACTACGCACAAAAGCGCATTGATGCGGCAAAGTCCAAGCTGGCTCCTACGGCCGAGGAGCTATATCCCAACATGAAATTCGTGGAAAATAAGTTTATCGCCCAGTTGGAAGTGAACAAACAGTTGATGGAGTTCATCTCTAATCAAAAGCGCACTTGGACGAGTGACGAAGATTTTATCAAAGGATTATATGAAAAAATAATTGCTTCAGATATCTATAAAGAATACATGGCTTCTTCGGATAGCTCTTACGATGACGATCGTGAATTGTGGAGAAAGCTCTACAAGACATTTGTTTTCAATGACGAAGCCCTGGATACCTTACTTGAAGATCAAAGCCTCTATTGGAATGACGATAAGGAAATAGTTGATACGTTTGTATTGAAGACGATCAAGCGTTTTGAAGAAAAAAACGGTGCTAACCAAGAGTTACTGCCCGAATTCAAGGATGATGAAGACCAGGAATTCGCCCGTCGTTTGTTCCGCCGTACTATTTTGAACTGTGACTACTATCGTCATCTTATCAGTGAAAATACCCGTAATTGGGATTTGGATCGTGTGGCTTTTATGGACGTTATAATTATGCAGTGTGCATTGGCTGAAATTTTGAGTTTTCCGAATATTCCGGTAAGCGTTTCGCTGAATGAATATGTGGACATTGCAAAAGTATATAGCACAGCTAAGAGTGGCAGTTTTGTCAACGGTACTTTGGATGGGATAGTTAATCAATTAAAAAAAGAAGGTAAGTTAACGAAAAACTGATACCTTTGTTGAATAAGTAAAAACTAAAACTGAGTATTTATGAACTTAATGACCGTATTTTTCTTGCAAGCTCCTGCGGCAGGCGCCGGTGGCAGCATGATGTGGATTATGCTGATAGCTATGTTTGTTATCATGTATTTCTTTATGATTCGCCCGCAGAACAAGAAACAGAAGGAGATAGCGAATTTCCGTAAATCATTACAGGTAAATCAGAAAGTAATTACTGCCGGTGGCATTCATGGCGTTATCAAGGAGATCAATGACAATGATATAGTTCTTGAAATAGCCTCTAATGTTAAGATCCGTATTGATAAGAATTCTATTTTTGCTGCGGCTGCCGATGCCAACAGCAGTCAGGTTGCTAAATAATGAGAATGTGAGCCTATGTTTGAGCGTAGGAACATACAAAGAATATATTTAAAGATTGTCAGACAAGTGAAGGACTTCCTGCTCAGTGACAAGAGCAGGGAGTTCTTCATTTTTTTATTTTTCTTCTTTATTGCCGGCGGCTTCTGGTTGTTGCAAACTCTGAACAATGATTATGAAGCGGAATTTTCTGTGCCCGTAAAGTTGAAGGGAATCCCCAATAACATAGTTATCACTTCCGAGCCTGCTTCCGAACTGCGTATTAAGGTGAAAGATAAAGGTACGGTGCTTCTCAACTATATGTTGGGAAAGAGTTTCTATCCCGTTACTTTGGATTTTTCAGACTATAAGGGATTAGACAATTATGTAAGAGTGCTTTCTTCACAGTATGAGAAGAAAATTCTGGGGCAGTTGAACGTCTCTACCCGTTTGCTTTCGATGAAGCCGGATACATTGGAATATTACTATTCGACGGGGGCGTCCAAACTGGTTCCCGTAAAGCTTCAAGGGACAGTGAGCGCAGGTAGGCAATATTATCTTTCCGATACGATATTCCACCCTGATTCTGTTCTGGTATATGCTCCGGCAAATGTTCTGGACACTATAACCGTTGCTTATACCCAGCGCGTCAAACTGGAGGATATCTCTGATAGTTTGAAGCAGCAAGTGCCTTTGGTCAGTCAGAAAGGGGTAAAGTTTGTTCCTGCTTCCATTGAAATGATGCTTCCGGTAGATATTTATACGGAGAAGACGGTGGAAGTGCCGTTAAGAGGCGTGAACTTTCCGGCGGACAAGGTGCTGCGTGCATTCCCCTCTAAGGTTCAGATCACTTTTCAGGTTGGATTGAGTCGTTTTCGTAGGATTGATGCGAATGATTTTCACGTTTATGTTTCCTACGAAGACTTGATTCGTTTGGGCTCCGATAAATATACGGTGAAGTTGAAGAATATCCCGAAAGGTGTAAGCCATGTACGCTTCAATCCGGAGCAGGTTGATTTCCTGATAGAGCAAGTATCATCTAATTATGGCAATTAGATTGGGTATAACAGGTGGTATCGGCAGTGGCAAAAGTTTAGTATGCCGGCTGCTGGAAACGATGGGGATTCCTGTTTACATATCAGACGTGGAAACCAAGAAATTAATGCTTGCAGATCCTTTTATACATAAAGAACTGGTTACATTGCTCGGTGAAGATGTATATGCGGGTGGAGTGTTGAATAAATCTTTGTTGGCATCCTATCTTTTCAGTGGGCCTGAGCATGCAAAACAAGTGAATGGCATTATTCATCCTCGTGTGAAAGATGACTTCAGGCGGTGGGTGCAATTTCATGCCTCCTTTTCGGTGGTAGCCATTGAGTCGGCCATATTGATTGAAGCCGGATTTGCAGGCGAAGTGGATGTGGTTGTCATGGTTTATGCGCCGGAGGAGGTTCGTATTGAACGTGCTGTCAGACGTGATTCGTCTTCGCACGAATTGATAAGGAAGCGCATACGCAGTCAGATGAGTGATGAAGAGAAACGTAAACAGGCGGATTTTGTAATTGTAAATGACGGAGAAGCTCCGTTAATGCCACAGGTTTTGGCTTTGATCGCCTCTTTGTCTGAGAAAAACGGTTCTGTTTCGGAAAAATAGGCATGGTTCCTTTCCAAAAAGAAGCTTGCTTATTTTGTATTGTCTTTGGCTTGCACTATCTTTGCCAACCGAAAAAAAGAACAACTAATAATCAAAAACAGAATATACTATGTTGAAGACTATTTTGTCTATTTCCGGTAAACCGGGATTGTATAAGCTCATCTCTCAGGGTAAGAATATGCTGATTGTGGAATCACTTGCTGACAAGAAGCGCTTTCCTGCTTATGGTAATGAGAAAATTATTTCGTTGGGTGATATTGCCATGTACACAGATACCGAGGACGTTCCTTTGAAGGAAGTGCTGCTTGCCATGAAGAAGAAGGAAAATGGAGAGGCGGTGGTAATGGATGTGAAAAAAGCCACCGTAGGAGAGCTTCAGGCATATTTGGAAGAAGTATTGCCGACGTTTGACCGTGACCGTGTATATCCTTCGGATATCAAGAAACTGATTTCCTGGTATAACCTGTTGGTAAAAAGTGGGATAACTGACTTTGAAGACACTCCGGAGGAAGAGGAGAAAGAAGAAAAGGCAGAATAAGTCTGAAACTTCCTGAGGGGTAAATGTGATTTACCCGGAGAATACATAAAAAAAGCAGCTTTGGAACATATTATTTCAAAGCTGCTTTCTGTTTTAAATAAGTTAAGGTTCAGTTTTTGAATTGCAGTCCATCATTGGTGGCATTTGCGTCTATGAGGATCGGTTTGCTGCGGTCAACTTCCTGCGCCAATAGCTTTTTGGACAAATCATTCAGTAAGTAGTGCTGGATGGCACGTTTTACCGGACGTGCCCCGAATTCAGGGTCATATCCTGTGTTGGCAAGAAAATCTATGGCACTGTCAGTCAAAGCCAGATCCACCCCATTGCCGGAAAGCATATTCTGCACACTTTTGATCTGAAGAACCACTATTTGTCTGATTTCCTTTTCCGTCAGCGGCAAGAACATGATTGTCTCGTCGATACGGTTCAGAAACTCAGGGCGAATGGTCTTCTTCAACATATTCATCACTTCCTTTTTTGTCTCTTCCGTCACTTCTTCTTTATTGGAGCCGTTCAGTTTCTCCATCTGGCTTTGGATGTAGCCACTACCCATGTTGGAGGTCATAATGATGATTGTATTCTTGAAGTTCACCGTACGGCCTTTATTGTCCGTCAAACGCCCGTCATCGAGCACTTGCAGCAGGATATTGAATACATCCGGATGGGCCTTCTCAATCTCATCGAACAATATTACAGAGTAGGGCTTGCGCCGCACGGCTTCCGTCAACTGGCCGCCTTCATCATAACCTACATATCCCGGAGGCGCTCCGACCAGACGGGAGACACTGTGCTTCTCCTGATACTCACTCATATCGATACGGGTCATCATCGTTTCGTCATCGAAAAGGAATTCCGCCAACGCCTTTGCCAGTTCTGTTTTGCCGACACCGGTGGTTCCTAAGAAAAGAAATGAGCCGATGGGACGCTTCGGGTCCTGCAATCCGGCACGGCTGCGCCGTACGGCGTCACTGACTGCTTCGATGGCTTCTTCCTGCCCGATCACACGTTGGTGCAGTTCTTCTTCCAGACACAGCAGCTTGTCCTTTTCACTTTGCAGCATCTTGCTCACCGGTATGCCCGTCCAGCGGGATACTACGTCTGCAATATCTTCGGCATCTACTTCTTCTTTAATCATGGCCTTGTCACCCTGCATCTCGTGCAGTTTCTGCTGTGTATCTTCGATTTCCTTGTTCAATGCTTGCAGCTTGCCGTAGCGGATTTCGGCCACCTTGCCATAATCACCCTCACGCTCAGCCTTGTCAGCTTCGAACTTCAAATTCTCGATTTCGATTTTATTCTGCTGAATTTTGTTGACCAGGGTCTTTTCACTTTGCCATTTAGCCTTGTAGGAATTTTCCTGTTCCTTCAGTTCGGCCAGTTCTTTGCCTATCTGTTCCAGTTTGAGCTTATCATTTTCACGTTTGATGGCTTCACGTTCAATCTCCAATTGCTTGATCTTACGGGATATCTCATCCAGCTCCTCCGGAACCGAGTCCACTTCCATGCGAAGTTTGGCGGCGGCTTCGTCCATCAGGTCGATGGCCTTGTCCGGCAAGAAACGGTCGGTGATGTAGCGGTTGCTCAGTTCTACGGCGGCAATGATGGCGTCGTCTTTGATCCGGACATGGTGGTGGTTTTCATAACGTTCTTTCAGCCCCCTCAAGATAGAGATGGTACTCAGCGTATCAGGCTCGTTCACCATGACAATTTGGAAACGACGTTCCAATGCCTTATCTTTTTCAAAATATTTCTGGTATTCGTCCAATGTGGTAGCCCCTATGCTCCTGAGTTCGCCACGCGCCAGCGCAGGCTTTAAGATATTGGCTGCGTCCATGGCCCCTTCTCCTTTACCGGCCCCCACCAAGGTATGGATTTCATCTATAAACAAGATGATGTCTCCTTCGGATTTCTTTACTTCATTGATGACGGCTTTCAGGCGTTCTTCAAATTCGCCTTTATACTTGGCTCCGGCAACCAGTGCACCCATGTCCAGTGAATAAACCTGTTTGTTTTTAAGGTTTTCGGGCACATCTCCCCGCAAGATACGATGAGCCAGACCTTCTACGATGGCTGTTTTACCTGTACCCGGTTCACCTATTAATATAGGGTTGTTTTTGGTACGGCGGCTCAGAATCTGCAGTACCCGGCGGATTTCCTCATCACGTCCGATGACAGGGTCAAGCTTGCCGCTTCGTGCCGCTTCGTTCAGGTTGACGGCATACTTCTCCAAAGACTGATAGGTGTCTTCGCTGGATTGGGAAGTCACTTTTTCGCCTTTTCGCAACTCGGTGATAGCGCTACGCAGTTCTTTTTCCGTCATTCCGGCATCTTTCAGGATGTTGGAAGCGGTACTCCTGACGTTCAGCAATGCCAGCAGAATCGGTTCCAATGAAACAAATTCATCGCCCATTTCTTTGGAATATTGTGTGGCTTTTTGCAACACTTCATTAGCCTCACGGCTGAGGTAAGCTTCTCCACCCGATACTTTGGGAAGTGATTCTATCTGTTTGTCGATGACGAGGGCGATTTGTTGCCCGTTCAACGCCAGCTTCTGGAAGATGAAATTGGTTACATTTTCGCCTGCTTTCATCACACTTTGAAGCAAGTGTACAGGCTCAATGGCTTGTTGCCCCCGGCTTTGAACCAGATTTACGGCTTCCTGCACGGCCTCTTGCGCTTTAATGGTAAAATTGTTAAAGTTCATATATCGTTCTCCTTTCTTTTTTTATCAGTTTCATAACGCTTGGGCAGGCGCAAAAGATTTGCCAATGGCATATTCCGGACAGAATTTCAGCTTTTTGGATAGTTCTCATGCCAAAATGACTGATAAACTGTCTCTTAGGCATCTTTATTATTTTTCCTGCCTAAGATTAGTGACCACGCATACTAAGACTAATTCTTTCCATCATGGAGTTCTTTTCTTTCCACCACGGTGTACTTTGCTTTCCACCACGGTGGAAAGCAAAGTACACCGTGGTGGAAAGAATAAATATTAGGCACTGCCTTTCTTAATCCTCGCAAGGCAGAAAAGTAAATCAGGCTGCGTAGCCCTTTATAAAGTAATTGCGGCGGAGCGTCCGGAAACAATGAAACTTTTCTTATCTTTACAGCCTGAACATTAAAAGAAAAGAATAATGGAAGACAAGGTGAGGTTCTCGGAAAACGTGATATTGATAGACGTTGCATTTTTGAATGAAATGGCATGCAGCGTTAAAGAGTTTCTGGGTATGAAGCTGGGACGTGAATTGCAAAATATAGATTTGCCTGTATGGCTTAGTTATTTGTCTTTGGATGCCGGGCTAAGAGAAGATACCAATGAGATACAGGTACTGCTGCTGCATGGCGAGGACACTCATGCACTGCAATGTTGTGTGCCTTCCGATTTGGATAGCCTCAATGGTATGGCGTGCCGCACTCCATTGGGAGAGTTCGCATTCTCGTGTGTGAATGCGGCGGGGATTACCACTTCCGAAGAAATGTATCTTGATTTGCTGAACCTGACATTGGACGCTGCTGATGTAAAACATTTGATGCTGGTTCCTGCCCATTCCGTGTATGGAAATCGTGTGGAGGATGCTTTGCGTAAGTATTTCGAGGGAAAGAGTGAGGAAGAACGCGGAAAGGCTGTCTATTTTGCAATGGAGGAGCCGTTGCAGCCGATTTTTGCCCGCTGGGACTTTGTCCTTTACTCCTTGGCGCAGGCTTTCGGCATTAAATCAGATGAGCTGTAAAAACAATATGAGTGATTTCCGTTTAAAAGTGTTTCAGTCCGTTGCGAAGAACCTGAGTTTTACAAAAGCTTCGCAAGAATTGTTTATCAGCCAGCCTGCCATAACCAAGCATGTGCAGGAATTGGAGACTTCTTACCAGACACGGCTGTTTGACCGGCAGGGAAGCAAGATTAGCCTGACAGAATCGGGGAAGTTGCTCTTGGAGCATTGTGACCGGATTTTAGAGGATTACAAGCGGCTGGAATATGAAATGCATTTGCTACACAATGAATATACCGGGGAATTGAAATTGGGCGCCAGCACTACCATTGCGCAGTATGTGCTACCTGCAATGCTGGGCAGCTTCATTGGGAAATTTCCCCAGGTCAGCCTGTCATTGATGAACGGTAATTCCAGGGAGATTGAGGCCGCACTGCAAGAACACCGCATTGATCTGGGGCTGGTGGAAGGCGTATTCCGGCTGCCTAACCTTAAATATACTACTTTTCTGGCAGATGAACTTGTAGCCGTAGTCCGTACCAATTCCAAATTGGCGTTAGGGGATGAAATTACTCCGGAGGATTTGTTGAATTTGCCTTTGGTGCTTCGTGAAAGGGGGTCGGGCACTTTGGATGTTTTTGAAAGGGCGTTGCATCAGCATAATATAAAGTTATCATCCTTGAAGGTTTTGATGTATTTGGGCAGTACGGAGAGTATCAAACTCTTTTTGGAGCATACTGATTGTCTGGGAATCGTTTCTGTACGTTCCATCAGCCGTGAACTCTATTCCGGACAACTGCGTGTCGTTGAAATAAAAGGATTGCCTATGCTGCGTGAGTTTAGTTTTGCACAGCCTCAGGGACAGGAGAGTGGTTTGGCGCAGGTTTTTATGCAATTTGCCATAAACCATAATCATAAGTTATAGCTTATAAGTAGAAACGATTGGCGCGTTTGAGAAAAGAAGCCTAACTTTGTGCCCGGAAAAATTAAGAACAAACATTAATGATATAGTAAAAACAAAGAGTATGGCTTCAAATCAAGTATTGGCAAAAAGTATCGGCTTATCTTTTCTTCAAAGTAATAAAAAGATTATTTATGTTTCTCTCCTGATCATTCTCTCCTTTTTCTTGTTTCTGGATTATATTCCCGGTATGCATGTTTACTCGGCGTGGGTTACTCCTCCGGTGGCGTTGTTTCTGGGACTGGCATTTGCCTTGTTGTGCGGTCAGGCTCATCCTAAGTTCAATAAGAAAACTTCCAAATATCTGTTACAATATTCTGTGGTAGGTTTAGGTTTCGGCATGAATTTGCAGGCGTCATTGGCTTCCGGCAGAGAAGGAATGGAGTTTACTGTCGTTTCCGTGGTAGGGACATTGCTCATCGGTTGGATTATAGGACGTAAATGCTTGAAAGTGGATCGTGACACATCTTACCTTATCAGTTCCGGAACCGCCATTTGCGGCGGTAGTGCCATTGCGGCCGTGGGACCGGTATTGAAGGCCAACGACAGTGAAATGTCAGTGGCGCTGGGCACTATTTTTATATTGAATGCTATTGCGCTGTTCGTATTTCCGATGGTGGGGCATGCCTTGAACATGAGCCAGCATGAGTTTGGAACTTGGGCGGCCATTGCCATCCATGATACCAGTTCGGTAGTGGGAGCAGGAGCAGCTTATGGGGAAGAAGCTCTGAAAGTAGCCACCACTATTAAGTTGACTCGCGCATTATGGATTATACCTTTGGCATTTGCCACCTCTTTTATCTTTAAGAGCAAGGGACAGAAAATCAGTATTCCCTGGTTCATCTTCTTCTTCGTGTTGGCAATGATTTTCAATACCTATGTATTGGATGTTTCCGAAACGGGGGCTCTTATCGGGGCAGGCATTAATAACTTTGCTCGCAAAACTCTGACTATTACTCTGTTCTTTATTGGCGCGTCTCTGTCACGTGATGTTCTGAAAGCTGTAGGAATAAAACCGCTTATTCAAGGTGTCTTGCTGTGGGTGGTGATCAGCCTGAGTACATTGGCTTATATTTATTGGTGGTCTTGATGCTCACCGAGCACATCTGTTGTACAAAGTATGGGAACTTGGTCTTGTAATGACTCAATTTCCTCATTCGAAGCATATATGAATACGCATCTCGCTATTGCCGGGGTGCGTATTTCTTTTGTTTTACCGTCCCAATGACGCTTCACTGAAGTAAAAGGAAGGTAAGTCATGATACCCATATCTTCTAATCTTGCTTTAATTTTGAGTTCAGCGCGCAAGCTGGTTAATATCATGTACCAGGAACGTTTTTTTTCCAGCCGTTCTTTTATTTGTTGAAAAGCCGTCATTGATGTACTTGTGTTACAATAAAATCGAATGTATTGAAAAACTGCGGTTGGTTGCCGACAGATACAGGCAAGATTATAGTGACTGCCGCTTTATTACCTTTGCCGATACTCTTCTTGTCATATAATTTTAAATTGGCTTTGCTTGTCGAAGAAGGAGCGATGGCGATTGTCTGGCTCAATTCTGATTGACTTTTGATTATTGATGGGGAAGAAGTCTCTGGAGTATGTGTCTCCCAATAAATGCCCGACACTTGTCCATTTATAATCAACTGTGCATTGGTCCAGTTAATCCGGGCCTCCTCAGAAGCATTGTTTTTAATGGTTATTTTCCAATGTGTACTGCCGGGGATAAATCGATAAGTTAACCCATCCTTGTTCTGTTCCAGTTTTCCGGCTTGATTGTCATGCCATTTGAAGGAAATGCGACAGCCGCCATCTGTATATTGGGCGGATAAGCTTGTCGGAAATAAAAGTAACAATATGATTATCAGATTATTTTGTTTCTTGTATTTCCGATAATCATTGTATATCCATATCAGAAAGGTTAATGCACTAACAGAGAAAGCTATCAGAATAAAAATCAGCAGTGTCATAATCAGATATTATTTGTTTGTTTATTATGAATACGCAGCAAAGTTATCATAAAACGTTTTATAAAACAAATAAATTATGAATAAATGCGATGAGTTTATCAGATGAATTGTTGTTCTATAATCTTTCATGCTGAATGATTATGTGTACCTTCATACAAATGGAAAAGAGTAATATATATATTGGCGAGATTATAAAGGACGTGATGATTGAAAGGCAGGTGACGAAAGCGGAACTTGCACGGAGACTGAATGTTAAGCCTCAAAGCGTTGACTATATGTTGACTCGGAAAAGCATTGATACAGATACGTTGTATAATGTGTCAAAGGCATTGGATTATGATTTTGCTCTGTTGTATTCTATTCATCGCGAACAGACAAATTTTGATGAAAAGGAGCAGGAATACAGGCTTTCTTCTGCTAAAGTGCTGGTGGAGTTGGAATTGAAACCGGAAGATATTGTAAAATTGAATCTCAAAAGAAGAATCGCGGATATATTGAAGTAAATGTAAAACTCTGAAAAATATTATCCATATTCTGTCCTTTCTTATTTTTTTCTTTCTTGTCGCGTAACAAAATCCTTTTTTTGACGTCTAAAGTGTATAAACAGAAATATAGAATTAATAGGGCCCATGGACGTTGAAAGTTTTAAGAAAGAGTTTCTGCCATATCATCACAAGCTGTACTGCATAGCCTGTAAGCTATTGGAGAATACGGCTGACGCTGAAGATCTGGTACAGGAGGCTTATCTGAAGCTGTGGGACAAAAGAGAGGGATTGACGGTAATCAGCAATCCTGAAGCTTTCAGCGTTACTTTGGTGAAGAACATGTGCTTTGATCTGCTTCGTTCCGGGAAATATACATTGAGTAAACAAGTGGTGGAGCTGAAGGAAGTGCATGATGTTTCTTCCACTGATAATCTGGAGGCGCGTGATGAAGTGCGGCAAGTGAAAAATATTATCTCTCATCTGCCTGAGCAACAACGGTGTATTGTAACATTGAGGGATGTGAAAGGTTGTTCTTATGAAGAAATAGAACAGATCACAGGATTGAATGCAACAAATGTCCGTGTACTGTTGTCCCGGGCAAGAAAAAGGATACGTGAGGAATTTAATAAATGGAATAACTATGAAGGTTGAGGAAATAGAAAGATTGCTTGCTGAGTTTTACAATGGGAACACGGACGAGCAGGAGGAGGAATTGCTGAAGGAGGCTTTCAAGACAGAAGAAGTGCCCGGATACTTGCAGAAAGACAAGAAGCTTTTTCTATGCCTTTTTAGTCCTGAAGATGTGGAGGAAGACAGTGTGTCCGGTGAGTTGGAGGATAAATTGAGTAGATTGATTGAAAGAAAAGCCGAAGAAGAACAATCTTTCTTCCGTCGTAACAAGGCGCGGCGCAATTGGCGCTGGATAGGGGGGGTAGCAGCTACAGTTATGCTTTTGCTGGGAGTTGGCTATGCCATCTCAAATAGAGGAGAATACATGCGGCCACCCACTCCTCAAGATACTTTTTCTGATCCGGAAGCCGCATATAAAGTGCTACAAGCTACATTGATAGAGGTTTCTACGAATCTGAATAAAGGGATTAAGCAAGTGGAGGCAACTCAGAAAGATGTGTCAATGGCGAATCAGGAAGTGAGAAATGAAATTCAAAGATAATATACAATGAAAACAAGCAGAATGATTTTAGCAGGCATATTGTTGATGCTGCCTTTACTGTGCCAGGCACAGAAGAACCTATTCAACAAGTATGGAGATATGAAAGGGGTATCCTCGGTTTATATATCCAGGGCGATGATAGAAACGAACTCTAATCTCTTTACTAAGGATATTTATATTGGAAAGGTGTCCGGACAGTTGAATTCTGTTCAGGTAATTTCTACAATGGATAATAATGTGAAGAAAGAGATGCGTAAAGACCTTCGTTCTTTGGTACAGTCGTCCAAATATGAACTCTTGATGAAGCAGAAAGGAGTAGTCTCCAGTTCAGAGTTTTATATGAGCCGTAAAGGGGATAAAGTGAAGGAACTTATTATGATTGTAGATGGTGCGGCAACTTTGAAATTTGTATATCTGGAGGGTGATATGACCCTAAAGGATATCCAGAATATAATGATGTATCAGAATACAAGCTGGAACGGTAGTGTGTTTAATGTGCAGATTGCCGGACTTGATTTGGCGGATGTGAATATCAGTAATAAGAATTGGTTGAAAGGCTTGGGGGATTTGGAGGCTTTAAAGGACTTGGAGGGCTTGAAGAGTCTGAAGGAATTGAAGAATCTGAAAGATTTGAAGAATATAGAAGGCTTGACAGTGATAGAATTGGAGTGACGAG
This sequence comes from Bacteroides helcogenes P 36-108, assembly GCF_000186225.1. NCBI lineage: Bacteria > Pseudomonadati > Bacteroidota > Bacteroidia > Bacteroidales > Bacteroidaceae > Bacteroides > Bacteroides helcogenes. The sequence goes on from NC_014933.1 coordinate 2,149,414, forward strand.
GCTTATATAACGAATAGAAAGGGGAAGATTATTGAATCTTCCCCTTTCTATTCGTTATATCTATTTGATTATTAATCTTTCTTATTCAGCGCATCAAAGATAAGACCTTCCAGTTCTTCCGCCAGTTCCGGGTTGTCAAGAATCACTTGTTTTGCAGCATCACGTCCTTGGGCGATTTTGGTGTCGTTGTAGCTGAACCAGGAGCCACTTTTCTTGATGATGCCCAAATCCGCACCCAAATCGATGATTTCACCGGCACGAGAGATACCTTCACCGAACATGATGTCGAATTCTGCTCTGCGGAATGGGGGAGCCACTTTATTCTTCACTACCTTCACCTTGGTTTGTTTGCCTATGACCTCTTCACCATTCTTGATGGCTTGGCCACCGCGGATATCGAGGCGTACAGATGCATAGAATTTCAATGCATTACCGCCGGTTGTTGTTTCAGGGTTGCCGAACATGACACCGATCTTTTCGCGCAACTGGTTGATGAAGACGCATGTGGTGCGTGTCTTGCTGACAGCAGACGTCAGTTTGCGCAAGGCCTGTGACATGAGCCGGGCTTGCAATCCTACTTTGTTGTCACCCATATCTCCTTCGATTTCAGCTTTCGGAGTCAATGCTGCCACAGAGTCCACTACGATAATGTCAATGGCAGAAGAACGTATTAACTGCTCGGCTATTTCCAATGCCTGTTCGCCGTTGTCGGGTTGTGAGATCAGCAGGTTATCCACATCCACGCCAAGTTTGGAAGCATAGAAACGGTCAAAAGCATGTTCCGCATCGATGAATGCGGCAATTCCGCCCGCCTTTTGTGCTTCGGCTATGGCATGGATTGCCAGAGTTGTTTTACCGGAAGATTCCGGACCATAGATTTCGATGATGCGTCCGCGTGGATATCCTCCCACACCCAAGGCGACATTCAGTCCGATGGAGCCGGTGGGGATCACTTCTATTTGTTCGATGTTCTCATCGCCCATTTTCATGATAGAACCTTTGCCAAAGCTCTTTTCTATCTTGTCCATGGCAGCTTGTAGAGCTTTCAGTTTTTCGCCTGATGCCATGTTGTTTCCATTTTCAAAATTAAGTTCGTCTTTTTTTGCCATCTTAATTGGTCATTAGTTATTGATGATTACCGTCACAAGATTTGTGCGGCGTGCTCTTTGGTCTTTACTTCCTTGGGGGCAATGATGCGCTCAATCACTCCTTCTTCATTGATAATGAAGGTTGTGCGGAAGGTTCCCATATATTTACGTCCATACATGCTTTTTTCTCCCCACACACCAAACTGTTCTACAAGTTTCTTGTCGGTGTCCGCAATCAAGGTAAAGGGGAGATTGTTTTTTTCAATAAACTTCTGGTGTGACTTCTCGTTGTCCACACTTACACCGATAACTTCGTATCCGGCTTTGCGCAGTTCGGAATAGTTGTCACGTAGGTTGCAAGCTTGTGCGGTGCAACCGGAAGTCATATCTTTGGGATAGAAATAGAGCACTATCTTCTTTCCTCTATAATCATTCAGGCGAATTTCCTCTCCTTTTTCATTGACACCCAATACTTCAGGTGCTTTGTCTCCAACTTTCACGTTTATCCAGTATTTAGAGGCCGGCAGTCGTTGCGCAGTAGAAAGATTGGCACAGGCTGTCGGCCGTTGATTGCTAATTTAAACTTCCAAATCTCCGTCAATTACTTCGTGCCAAGGTAAGCCTTGTTTGTTGAGTTGTTCCATGAACGGGTCAGGATTAAACTCTTCTACATTCCATACACCCGGTTTTTTCCAGAGGCCTTTGAGGAACATCATGGCCCCGATCATTGCAGGAACACCTGTGGTATAGCTTACTCCTTGCATGCCGGTTTCTTTATAGGCTTCCTGATGGCTGCAATTGTTATATACATAGTAGGTACGTTCTTTTCCGTCCTTCAACCCACGAATACGGCAGCCGATGGAGGTTTCTCCTTCGTAGTTTTCTCCCAAATCCTGCGGATTGGGAAGTACGGCTTTTAGGAACTGTAACGGAACAATCTTCATGCCGTTGTATTCTACTTCGTCAATCCGTGCCATGCCGATATTTTGGATGACACGTAAATGTGTCAGATACTCTTGGCCGAATGTCATCCAGAAGCGTGCGCGTTTAATGGTTGGGAAATTCTTTACAAGAGATTCCAACTCTTCGTGATAAAGCAAGTAGGAGTCGCGTGGGCCGATGTTGGGATAGGTCAGATCTTTGTGGATTTCCAGAGGTTTGGTGGTTACCCATTCGCCGTTTTCGTAGTAACGTCCATTCTGGGTGATTTCGCGGATATTGATTTCAGGATTGAAATTGGTGGCAAATGCTTTGTGGTGATTACCAGCATTGCAATCCACGATATCCAGATATTGTATTTCGTCAAAGTGATGCTTGGCTGCGTATGCAGTATAAATACCGCTTACGCCCGGATCAAAACCACAGCCCAGGATGGCAGTCAGCCCAGCGTCTTCAAAACGTTTCTTGTAGGCCCATTGCCAACTGTATTCAAAGTGGGCTACATCTTTCGGCTCATAATTTGCCGTATCCAAATAGTTTACACCGGCCTTCAGGCAAGCCTCCATGATGGTGAGATCTTGATAGGGGAGGGCTACGTTTATGACGATTTCAGGTTTGAAGCTATTGAAGAGTGTCACCAGTTCGTCCACGTTGTCTGCATTGACTTGGGCGGTTTTGATGTTAGGGTTGCCAATCGCTTTTACAACGGCGTCACATTTGGACTTTGTGCGGCTGGCAATCATGATTTCAGTAAATATGTCAGGATTCTGAGCCACTTTGTGCGCAACAACGGTACCTACACCGCCTGCACCGATAATAAGAACTTTACCCATTTCTTCTTTTTTACATTATTATATTAGGTTCATAAAAATATGGAGAGCAAATATAAGAGTTAATTCTTAGATAAGCATTAAAATCCTGCTAAATACTTCGTATGAAATGCATTTTGCCGTTACGAAAACCTTTGCCATAACTACCTTAACTCGTTTTTTTCATATATCTTTGCACCGTAGATTTAACTTAAACAATAAGTAGATATGAAAAAGGTATTTGTTTCTTTTTGCATGGCAGGCATATTGGTAGGCTTGTCGTCTTGCGGTTCAACCAAGAATGCGGCTACTCTTCCTTCCATTAGTGGCGAGTGGAATATAATAGAAATCAATGGTGTGGTTGTGGTTCCTGCCCCGGATCAGGAGTTTCCTTTTATCGGTTTTGATACGAAGAACGGAAAAGTTTATGGTAATAGCGGATGTAACCGTATGATGGGATCGTTCGATGTAAATTCCAAGCCCGGCACAATCAGCTTGGGAGCTCTGGGTAGTACCCGTATGGCATGTCCTGATATGACTGTCGAACAGAATGTTTTGTCTGCCTTGTCGCAGGTAAAGAAGTATAAGAAGCTGGGAAGGGACAACATGGCTCTGTGCGGACCGTCCAACCGTCCCATCCTTGTTTTACAAAGGAAAGAAGCCACAGTTAAGTTGGCTGATCTGGCAGGTAAATGGATGATTGGCGAGGTTGCCGGAGAAGCAGTTCCCGAAGCATTGGAAAGCCAGCCGTTCATCGAATTCAATATTGCTGAAAAAAGGTTGAATGGAAATGCCGGTTGCAACATAATTAATGGCACTTTCCGTATCGAAGAAGAAAGCGCGGCGTCCATTTCTTTTCTGCAGGTTGTCAGCACAATGATGGCGTGTCCCGATCAGGCAATGGAAGGACGTGTGCTGAAAGCTTTGAATGCTGTTCGTTCTTTTGGCAGATTGACTGGTGGGGGCATCGGATTTTATGATGCGGATAATAATCTGGTAATGGTGTTGCTAAGGAAGTGACAAACGTTACTTCTTCTTTAGCCCTGCCCGGATGCGGCTCAAAGATTGCGGTGTGATGTATAGATAGGATGCCAGATGTTTGAGAGGCACATCTTGCAGCAGTTCCGGGTTATCCTCCATCAATGCCAGATACCTTTCTTTGGCCGTGGGAGGAGTGCCGTAGGCTACTGAAGCCATATCGACGGATAAGATTTCATGTTCAAAAATCTTTCTGCCAAAGTTTGCCATGTCTATGGATTTGGAAAAAAGTGTTTCCAGATCAGACTTGGATATGCGGTAGGCTATGCTGTCATTTATGGATTCTATGTTGATCGGTGAAGCTTCTCCGTCCACATAGCCCCATGAAGAAAAAGCGGTATCTCCCGGACCGGCGAACCATAAGGAATTCTCCGTCCCATCTTTTAGATAATAAGCCCGCCATATCCCTCGCTTCAGGAGATAGAAATTCGTGTTTCGTTCTCCTTCTTTGACGATGGATGTTCCCTTGGCGAAGTGGATTTCTGTCATGTATGATAGAAGTTCGGATAAACTTTTCTCAGGAAGCCTATATTTTTTGCAGAATTTCTTGATCATTATTTCCATGTGGCAAAGATATGGAATTTTCCTTGCGCTTCTTTTTCCCGCTTATATAAATTATGATTATGAAAAGTGTGGTTAACAGTTCTGCAAGTGGAGTGGCAAGCCAGATTCCCGGATTTCCTAATACTAAGGGCAGTCCAAAGAAACATGCAGTTAATAGGATGAATCCACGCAGCAAGGTGATGAAGGTGGCATATTTTGCTCGTTCCACACTCTGAAAGAAACCGATGGAGATGATGTTGACTGCAAAAAACACGAAACCGGAGGCGTACAGTGGCAGGCCTTTTACGGCTATGTCATACGCGGGATAGCTGCGGGATATGAACATGCCGACAATCTCCCGGCTGCACAGTGCGGTGACCGCTGCAAATATGACACCGCAGGCCAAAGCTGTCTTCAGTGCCAGCAGGTAAGTGTGGCGAACCCGCTGGCTTTCTTGTAAACCATGATTGTAACTGATGATGGGTTGTGCCGACTGGGCGATGGCATTATATACCATAAATATGATAGGGAAAAAATAACAGGCAATGCTGAAGGCAGCCACTCCATCTTCTTTCAGATAATGTATGAACACTCGGTTGCCTACAAACATCATGCACGCGATGGCTACTTCGCACAGAAAGGCAGACGAGCCCAGACGGCACATGTAGCCTATGTTGCGGAATGTCAGCAGCATACTCTTCAGGCTCAGTTTTACTGGATAGAAACGCAGTGCACACCGGTGGCGCATCAGGTAGAAGATAATCATCAACGCTCCTACCGTAGTGCCTATGGCACTGGCCAATGCCGCGCCAAACATTCCCCAGCCAAAGGGGAAAATGAAAAGATAATCCAACAGAATGTTTAGTACGGCTGCAATAATATTGCACATCATGGCATAGTTGGGCGAACCGTCCAGACGTACGAAGAACATGCCCGAATTGAGTAATGCCGTGAATGCGGAGAAGGGTACAAACCAGCGCATATATTCCACAGCTAATGGCATGAGACGTTCCGAACTGCCTAACAAAAGCACTACTTGCGGAGCAAAAAGGCAGAATATGACAGAAGTGCATACCAATAATAAAGAAGACACAGCTATTGACTGCGTGATATTGATACGCGCAGTTTTTATTTTATCGTGTGACAGATGTATGGATGCCACTACGGATGCACCTACACCGAACATCAGCCCGATGCCCGTAGAAAACAGCCACAATGGTGCTACGATGTTGACAGCCGCTAAAGCATCGCTTCCGATACCCTTCCCGACGAAAATGCCGTCTGTAATGACGAATAGCGCCGAGAAAATCATTCCCATTACCGTGGGAAGCAATAATTTCCTGAATAATGTGACAACGTTTGTGTTTTTGAAGTCGATGCTGTCTCTCATCTTTTCCATAATCTTTTCTTTAGTTGCTAATTTGGTAAATGCTAATATCTCTTTGATGTATAACCGGATGATGCCTGGTGGCTGACGGATCATACCTTTTTAGCTGGGGCTATATACCTCTTCTGTATGCTAATAGAAAGTCTATTAATATAATCTCAACCGTCGAGGCATTTCGGCTCATCTTTATAGTCAGCCATATTCTCTGCAGATTAATCTTGTCTGTCTCTTGTAGGTACTTCCGGGAATCGTACTTTTATCATCTTTTCAGTCGACAAAAGTACGACTTCCGGATTGGATAGAAATTAACAAATGGTAATTTCCGACAGGAAAAGTGGCTGTGATTCTGCCAAACTGACAGACAAACTGTCATAAACAAAGATTGGCAACTGCTCAGGGCAATTTGGCATAAGGTTTGTTTTTTTATAGGCGTCTGCTTGTGAGGTGGACACGGAAATAGAATAATAACAAATAAAATAATAACGATCATGGGAAAAATTATTGGTATTGATTTAGGAACTACGAATTCTTGTGTTGCCGTATTCGAAGGCAACGAACCCGTAGTAATTGCAAACAGTGAGGGTAAACGCACTACTCCCTCCGTAGTGGCATTTGTTGACGGTGGTGAGCGTAAAATCGGTGATCCTGCCAAACGTCAGGCAATCACGAACCCTACCCGCACGGTATCTTCTATCAAACGTCTTATGGGCGAAAACTGGGATCAAGTGCAGAAAGAAGTGTCACGCATGCCTTACAAAGTAGTGAAAGGTGACAACAATACTCCGCGTGTGGATATCGACGGACGTCTTTATACTCCGCAGGAAATCTCTGCAATGATTCTGCAGAAAATGAAGAAGACTGCCGAAGACTATTTGGGTCAGGAAGTAACGGAAGCTGTGATTACTGTTCCGGCTTACTTTTCCGATTCTCAGCGGCAGGCAACCAAAGAAGCTGGCCAGATTGCAGGTCTTGAAGTAAAACGTATTGTGAACGAGCCGACTGCCGCTGCCCTTGCATACGGTATCGATAAGGCTCATAAAGATATGAAAGTTGCTGTATTCGACCTTGGTGGTGGTACGTTCGATATCTCTATCCTCGAATTCGGTGGCGGTGTATTCGAAGTGTTATCAACCAATGGTGATACTCACTTGGGTGGTGACGATTTCGATCAAGTAATCATCGACTGGCTGGTTCAGGAATTCAAGAATGATGAAGGCGCTGATCTTACACAGGATCCGATGGCTATGCAGCGTTTGAAAGAAGCTGCCGAAAAGGCTAAGATTGAGTTGTCCTCTTCTACCACTACGGAAATTAACTTGCCGTACATCATGCCGGTGGGTGGCGTGCCCAAGCATCTGGTAAAGACCTTGACTCGTGCCAAATTTGAGGCTTTGTCTCATAATCTGATTCAGGCTTGTCTTGAACCATGCAAGAAGGCTATGAGCGATGCAGGTCTGGGCAATTCGGATATTGATGAAGTAATCCTTGTGGGTGGTTCTTCACGTATCCCTGCCGTACAGAAGTTGGTGGAAGACTTCTTTGGCAAAGTTCCTTCTAAGGGTGTAAATCCCGATGAAGTAGTAGCTGTGGGTGCTGCTGTGCAAGGTGCAGTCTTGACGGATGAAATCAAGGGCGTGGTACTGTTGGATGTTACTCCCCTGTCAATGGGTATCGAAACCATGGGTGGGGTAATGACTAAGTTGATTGATGCCAATACGACAATTCCTTGTAAGAAGAGTGAAGTCTTCTCCACTGCTGCAGACAATCAGACGGAGGTTACTATTCACGTATTGCAAGGTGAACGTCCGATGGCTGCGCAGAATAAGTCAATCGGCCAGTTTAACTTGACAGGTATTGCTCCGGCACGTCGTGGAGTTCCTCAGATTGAAGTGACATTCGACATTGATGCCAACGGTATTCTGAAGGTATCTGCCAAAGATAAGGCTACCGGTAAGGAACAAGCTATCCGTATTGAGGCTTCCAGTGGTTTGAGCAAAGAAGAAATCGAGAAGATGAAGGCAGAAGCCGAAGCCAATGCCGAAGCAGATAAAAAAGAACGTGAGAAAATTGACAAGCTGAATCAGGCTGACTCTATGATCTTCACTACTGAAAATCAGTTGAAAGAGTTGGGAGACAAATTGCCGGCTGACAAGAAGGCTCCGATTGAAGCTGCTTTGCAAAAACTGAAAGATGCTCACAAAGCCCAGGATTTGGCAGCTATTGACACTGCCATGGCAGAGTTGAATACGGCTTTCCAAGCTGCCAGTGCTGAAATGTATGCTCAAAGCGGTGCACAAGGTGGTGCACAGACCGGTCCGGATATGAATGGCGGACAGCAAGGCGGTGCGCAGGATAATGGCAAGCACGGAGATAATGTGCAGGATGCAGATTTCGAGGAAGTTAAATGATTCCGATAAGGATACAGATAATAAACAATAAGCAAAAGCGTGCAGCTCAATGAGTTGCACGCTTTTTGCGTTTATGGGATTCATGGTTGCTATGTGTTTTCTATGGGCTTTTTTATCTCTTATTTGCGACATGTTTGCGACACGTCTTATTTGGCGATAAGGTACAACTTAGATTGATATAAACCATTTAAAACGAGAAGAATATGCCAAGAGGAAATTACACCATTCAAAGAAGTTGCGAGGAGTGTGGTAAAATCTTTACTCCTCCCACATTAGTGTCGAAGTATTGTTGCCCTGCTTGTTCCAAGAGAGTATATAAGAAAAGACAAATCGCAAAAGAGAAAGAAGCGATACGCCAAGCACTGATTAGACGAATGCCATCCAGCAAGGGGTATCTAACCGTAAAAGAGGCTATGCTGATTTACGGAATTAGTAAAGACGTTCTTTATCGTATGATACGGCAAGGCTTGATACCGTCATACAATTTTGGTCGACGTCTAACACGTCTTAGCCGGCAATATATGGATGAACACTTCAAAACAAAGGCAGGGAGTAGAAAGAGAAAAAAGGAAGCATTGTCCTTTGAACCCAAAGATTGTTACACCATCGGAGAGATCGCAAAGAAGTTCCATATCAATGACAGCAGTGTATTTAAGCACATACGCCGTCATTCTATTCCTACACGTCAAATCGGTAACTATGTTTATGTTCCCAAATCTGAAATTGATAAATTATATAAGTCGTTATGAAGAAAGCATTGCCTAATACCAAAGTGACCGTCAAGCTCAGAAGGTCAAATTATAAAGAAGAGTGGTATCTGATTATAGAATCATACCCAGTTTATAAGCGAGGTTCTAAACGGGCAAGTCGTGTGGTGGAATCCATTAACCGAACTATATCTACACCTGTTTGGGACAAGTCGTCCATTGCACGTATTTTGCCGGATGGAACATTCAACTATAAGCCTAAGTGCGATTTGAATGGAATTATCCAATGCCGTTCAACGATAGACCAAGAGGCTTGTATCTATGCCGACAATGTGCGGAAGTTACGGCAGCATGAATACGATAGTGCCATCCTCTATACTGATAAGGAAAATGAAATCGCTGCACAGAATGAGCGAAGCGAACAGGACTTTATCAAGTATTTCAATAGTATTATAAGCACACGTCATCCCAATAGTTCCGATGCCCATGATTTCCAATTCACGCTTATAATCCCCAGCACTGCCTGATCAGAAGTAACCGATCCAAGGTGTCTTATGATCGGACTTGGGGATATAGGAGGGGCGATGGCTTTCCTTCTATCTGTGAGATGCTTGCTGATGATAGAACCGTTGAATGCAAACCAGTCGAATGTTTCATTCTCGAAAAGGTTACGGTATGTCTGTTCCGAAAAACATCCATGCCTGCCCAATTGGAGGAAGTTTATACGAACCGGTATAGCCATGAATAATTTCATAGTATCCATGAAAGTTTTTTCAGAAGATTTGCCTATATTTACGACAGATTTATTATATTACCATATCTTTAACCTTATACATGGTACATTTAATTTAACCGTTAACGCTGAAAAATACTAGAGAGATGGAAAATAACGCCAAGCAGATTGAATTAAAGTTTTCGAGGTTTTTTACTGTGAATTTTCCTAAAGTAAAGAACTTTGCTCAAATGCTGCTTAAATCTGAAAGTGATGCAGAAGATGTGGCTCAAGATGTTTTCTGTAAGCTTTGGATGCAGCCGGAATTATGGCTGGATAATGATAAAGAACTAGACAATTACATTTTCATAATGACTAGAAATATAGTTCTGAACATCTTTAAACATCGACAGGTAGAACAAGAATATCAGACGGAGATTAAAAAAACTTTTCTTTATGAACTGACAGAAAAGGAAGAGATCTTGAATAGTGTATATTATAAGGAGATGCTATTGATTATTCAGTTGACACTGGAGAAGATGCCGAAGCGTCGTCGGTTGATATTCGAACTTAGTCGTTTTCGAGGATTAAGCCATAAAGAAATAGCTGATAAACTCGATGTTTCTATCCGAACAATAGAGCATCAAGTTTATTTGGCATTGATCGAATTAAAGAAGGTATTCCTCTTTTTTGTTTTTTTCTCTAATATTTTTAAGTAGTATGTACGTGGTAGTTGTATTTAGCACATAAAGTTCAAAAAGAAAGAAAAAGATTCATGAAACACCCATAAAAATAAATTTCGTCCAAGATCATGTAGATTGGTTGGTATTGCCTATCTTAGAATTATTCATCAAAAGCCAGAATGTTATGAGTACAGTACCTTTCGAACAAATGATTCTCCGGGGTTGTGGAATAGATGTCCACAAGGACGTAGTCGTTGCCACGATAAGTGGTGAGGGTCTTAAAACTGAAACCCGCAGTTACAAGACTTTCAGTAGTTCTTTGACAGAATTAAAAGAATGGTTATTATCCAACGGTATCACCCATGTGGCGATGGAAAGCACCGGTGTTTACTGGAAACCGGTCTACAAGGTTCTTGAATGCTGCAAGTCCTTTAACTCGTGTATGATTTTTCTTAGCTTTGTAAAACAATAAAATGCCAAAAGATAATAGCCAGGCGCATTTGTATCTCTGCAAGTGCTTTCTTTTGTTGTGTCCGAACTGTACAAATCAATTTATTAATAGTTAAAAACGGCTCTCTTTACGATGGAGAGCACAATTTATTTACGTATGAAAGATTATATTCAACAACTCATAGAATTGTTCGGTCATAATAACTATTCAGCCGATACACAGCAGAAAATGCAGCAGTGGTTGGCTAATGAGGAGCATGTTGATGAAAAGGATGAGGCTCTTCGTGAGCTTTGGAAACAAGCAGGAGAACAGAAAGTGCCTGATGGCATGCAACAATCAATACTACGAATGCGGCAAAATTTGGGAATGAAGTCTATCACTTCGCGTAGAAATTACCAGTTGCTCATGTGGAGAGCTGCAGCTATTTTCTTGTTAACTGTTTCATCCGTTTCTATTTATTTGATGTTGGAAAAGGACCGACCGGAAAAAGATTTGGTTGAATGCTATATACCGACAGCGGAAATTCATGAACTTACATTACCGGATGGTACCCATGTCATGCTGAATTCGAAGAGTACACTACTATATCCAAAACAATTTACAGGAGAGACTAGAAGTGTATATTTGATTGGTGAGGCCAACTTTAAAGTGAAACCGGATAAGAAGCATCCTTTCATTGTAAAGGCCAATGATTATCAAGTTACTGCTTTAGGTACTGAATTTAATGTAAATGCTTATCCGGAAAATAGCGAACTGATGGCTACTTTGTTGGAAGGTAGTGTGAAAGTTGAATTCAATAACTTGCTGTCCAATATTATTTTAAAGCCTAATGAACAGTTGGTCTATGACAAATATACGAAAGCGCACAATCTGCGGATGCCTGAGATAGATGATGTGACGGCATGGCAACGTGGGGAATTGGTTTTTAGTAATATGCATCTGGAGGATATTTTTACAAATCTTGAACGTAAATTTCCTTATGCCTTTGTATATAGCCTTCATAGTCTGAAAAAGAATACATATAGTTTCCGTTTCCCCAAACAGGCTAATCTGGAGGAAGTTATGAAGATTATATCGCAAGTTGTAGGAAATGTAAACTATGTTGTCAAGGGAAATAAGTGCTATGTAACTAGCAAAGAATAAATATATTGTAGAACCTTTCTTAATTTAATACGTAATGCAAAAAAATACCCGGAAGGAATGGCCGTTCCTTCCGGATATGAAATCAATCTCTTTTAATATTAGCGTAATATTGACGCTATTCTGAATACTCCTAGAATAATAACTAATTAACTAATACTAAAGATGCTACAAATCTACGAAAAAATAGCAGAAAAAATAGCTCATAAGAGGGTTTTTCTCACTTTTTTAAGTCTTATTCTTATACAGACTTTCGCTTTGGCTCAGAATGATAGTAAAATAACTATCCAGCAGAAGAATATCACTGTCATTGATGCCTTAAAGACTGTGGAAAAACAGTCTAAAATGTCTATAAATTATAGTGATTCCGAATTGAAAGGAAAAGTAATAGCCCAGTTAAACTTGCAGAACGCATCCCTCGAAACCGCACTTGATGCCATCTTAAAAGGGACAGGCTTTTCATTCCAGATTCAAGGTAACTACATCATAATAACTGAAAAGAAGCCTGTAGTTACGAAAATCCTTAAAAATATCAAAGGAAAGGTTACCGATGAAAGCGGTGAACCGTTGATTGGAGTAAATATATCTGTGGATGGTAGTTCTACAGGTACGATTACCGATTTCGATGGTAACTTTACGATCAAGGCGGCAGAGAAATCTATTCTCAAAGTATCTTATATCGGATATGCTGCACAGATAATTCCTATTTCCAAGAAAGATTTCTATCCGGTTGTAATGAAGCAGGATACAGAAGTGCTCGATGAAGTTGTTGTAACGGCATTGGGTATCAAACGTGCAGAAAAGGCGTTGTCTTACAATGTACAACAAGTCAAGGGAGATGCTCTGACTACGGTAAAAGATGCTAACTTCGTAAACTCGCTGAACGGTAAGATAGCCGGAGTGAGTATTAACAAAAGTGCTAGTGGAGTTGGTGGTGCGACACGTGTTGTAATGCGTGGTGCAAAATCTATCGAAGGTGATAACAATGCTTTGTATGTGGTGGACGGTATTCCTTTGTTCAATACCAATATGGGAAATACTGACAGTGGTATTATGGGTGAAGGTAAGGCCGGAACAGAAGGAATTGCCGACTTCAATCCCGAAGATATTGAAAGTCTTTCTGTTTTGAGTGGTCCTTCGGCTGCTGCGTTGTATGGTAGTAGTGCCGCTAACGGTGTAATTTTGATTACCACTAAAAAAGGAAAAGAAGGAAAACTTTCAGTGCAGTTCTCTTCTTCTTCAGAGTTCAGCAAAGCTTATATGACTCCTGAGTTTCAAAATACGTATGGTAACAAAAAAGATATGTATGAAAGCTGGGGTGAGAAACTGTTGACTCCTACAAGTTATGATCCTAAGAAGGATTTCTTTAATACCGGAACAAACTTTATTAATTCGGTTACGTTGACCACCGGTACGAAATCGAATCAGACTTTTGCTTCTGTTTCTTCTACCAATTCCAAAGGTATTGTGCCTAATAATGAATATGAACGTTTGAATTTCACAATCCGTAATACGGCAACTTTCCTTAATGATAAATTACAACTAGATTTAGGTGCGTCGTATGTGAAACAGAAAGACAAGAATATGGTATCGCAAGGACAATATTGGAATCCGGTGATGGCCGCCTATTTGTTCCCTCGTGGTGAAGACTTTGATGGAATTAAGTCATTCGAACATTTCGATGAAAGCCGCCAACTTCCGGTCCAGTATTGGCCGGTGGCAGATCCGGTATATGCTTCACAGAACCCTTACTGGACTGCTTATCGCAATGTAGCTACGAATGAAAAGAGTCGTTATATGTTCAACGTAGGGTTGACTTATAATATTACCGATTGGTTGAATGCGGCAGCCCGTTTCAGAATGGATGACACACATGTATTGTTTGAACGCAAGATTTACGCTTCATCTGACGATAAATTTGCGGAAGGAAAGAAAGGACTGTATGGATACAATAACTATGAAGACCGCCAGGAATATGCTGACTTTATGTTGAACGTCAATAAGCATATAGCTGATTTCAGTATTGCTGCTAATGCGGGTTGGAACTATTCTAACTATTGGGCATTGGATAGAGGATACAAAGGCACATTATTAGGGGTTCCTAATAAATTTGCGGCTTCCAATATCGATCCGGCTAATGGCCGTATCTCAGAAAAGGGTGGTGATAGTCGTGTACGTAATCATGCTGTTTTTGCCAATTTGGAACTCGGTTGGAAGAGCATGCTGTATTTGACGTTGACCGGACGTAATGACTGGAATTCACGTTTGGTGAATACCGATGAAGAATCTTTCTTCTATCCTTCTATCGGTTTGTCCGGAATTATTTCCGAGATGGTTAAACTGCCTGAATTTATTTCTTATTTGAAAGTTCGCGGTTCGTATACGGAAGTCGGTGCGCCTATATCCCGTTCGGGACTGACTCCAGGTACGGTAACTACCCCTATTGTGGGTGGTGCATTAGATCCTACCGGTATCTATCCGTTTACTGATTTCAAGGCAGAGCGTACAAAGTCATACGAATTTGGATTAAGTCTGAAGTTGTGGAATAAATTAAGTGCGGAGGTAACTTACTATCATTCTAATACATACAATCAGACCTTCTTGGGTGATCTTCCCGAGTTTACCGGATACAAACAGATTTATTTGCAAGCCGGTAATGTAGAGAATCGTGGTTGGGAGGCTTCATTAAGCTATTCCGATCAATTTAAATGCGGACTGGGAATCTCTTCAACATTGACATTCTCTCGTAATATAAATGAGATTAAGGAGATGGTTGAGAACTATCATACAGATTTGATGGATGAGCCGATTAATATTCCGGAGGTTTTGAAGGATGGTGGTCGTGTCATCTTGAAAGAAGGCGGAAGTATCCACGATATTTATGCCAACACTTTCTTAAAGAAAGACCACTTGGGATATGTTGAGGTAAAGAGCGATGGAACCTTTGGAATGGAAAAGGGTGAACCCGTTTATTTGGGAAAAACTTCTCCCGATTTCAATATGGGATGGAACAATATGTTGACATACAAAGGCTTTGGACTCGGATTCCAGATCAACGGACGTTTTGGTGGCGTGGTGACCTCTTCTACAGAGGCATTGCTCGATCGTTTCGGTGTGTCCAAACGTTCGGCTGAGGCTCGTGAAGCGGGAGGCGTATTGTTGAAGGGACAAGGTCTGGTAGACGCGAAGTCTTATTATCAGATGATAGGTACGGGAAATTATGAAACCTCCGGTTACTATGTATACAGTGCCACCAATATTCGTTTGCAAGAACTTACTTTTAGCTATACAATGCCTAATAAGTGGTTTGGTAACGTGTTGAAAGATGTTACAGTTTCGTTTATAGCCAACAATCCTTGGATGTTGTATTGCGAAGCTCCGTTCGACCCGGAACTGACTCCTTCCACCAGTACTTACGGACAAGGTAATGATTATTTTATGCAACCGAGTGTTCGTAGCTTTGGCTTCGGTATTAAATTTAAATTATAATATACCTTCTTTATTATGAGAAAAATGAATCTGTTTAAACTATTAGCGGTGATATGCGCAATGGCGCTATTTGCCTCATGCAATTTTGAAGAAATCAATACCAACCAATTTGAGATGAGCGATGGAGAAGGTGCGATGGATGGTTTTGAAGTCGGAGGATTGATTACAGCTATGCAACGGACAGTGATTCCCGTAGGCACACAGGCTGATGATACGGATGTTATCAATGAATATCAAATAGCTTATCATCTATCGGCCGATAATTGGAGTGGATTTTTTGGCGAGAACAACAGTAACGGTTGGAACGCAGGTAGTAATAATACTACTTATTATTTGTTGGACAATTGGATAAAAGCGACCTATACACAGTCCTATACCAATGCTCTTGATCCTTGGAAGAAATTGAAAATAGCGGCTGAGAAAAATGGTACGCCCGAAGTCTTTGCTTTGGCTCAAATTCTGAAGATTTCCGCTTGGCACAAGACACTTGAAAGTTTCGGTCCGATGCCTTATTCTCATGCGGCGGACGCTACAATGAACATTCCGTTCGATTCGGAGAAAGAGGTGTATACGGCTATGTTTGAAGAATTGACCGCTGCCATTGAAGAATTAACAGAAAAGGCGGAAAATGGGGTGAATGTGATGGGGGCTTATGATGCGGTATATGCCGGAGATGCTACCAAATGGGTGAAATACGGCAATTCGCTGATGCTTCGTTTGGCTATGCGTGTCCGCTTCGCTAATGCGGAACTGGCGAAAAAATATGCTACTCAAGCAGTAAATCATTCTATCGGTGTGATGACGGCTAAGGATGATGCGGCTCAAATGAGTCAAGGAGCAGGCATGACTTTCCGCAACAACATTGAATGGCTGGCAGGCAACTATAATGAAGCTCGTATGGGCTCTTCCATTTTTTCTTATCTGATGGGATATGAAGACCCGCGTTTGAGCGTTTATTTTTTGCCGATGGATGGTAATACCTCTTATGGTGTTGAGGCTTTCGACGGAAAAATATATCAAGCGGTGCCGGCAGGGCATGCCAATGCGCAGAATGATATCTACAAATCTTGTTCAAAGCCCAATATTCAAAGTGGAACTCCTACATATTGGCTGCGTGCATCGGAAGTTTATTTTTTGCGTGCGGAAGCAGCTTTAGTGTGGGAAGGTTTCGGCAGTGCGGATTCATGGTATAAACAGGGCATTGATATGTCTTTTCAGGAGAATGGCGTGACCTATCCTGTAGATGATTATATGGATTCCAATTTGCCACCTCGGGCATATGCTCTTTCCCATTATCAGTATGGGCAAACACTTTCTGCTCCGTGTGAGACGACTGTCAAGTTTGAAGGAACAACTGAGCAGAAGTTGGAAAAAATTATGATTCAGAAGTGGATTGCTTTGTTTCCTAACGGACAGGAAGCGTGGACGGAATGGAGAAGAACCGGTTATCCGAAGTTGAATGTCATTAAGACTTTGAAAGGAGCAGTGCAAGGCGCAACTCTTGAGGGCGGCATTCGCCGTATGATTTATCCCACCAGTTTTTCTCAGACTAACGAGGGAAAGGCTATTTATGAAGCAGCCTTGAAGTTGTTCAATAACGGTGCAGGTGACGAAGATAAGTCTTCTACCCGTTTGTGGTGGGATTGTAAGAGATAACCTACATGTATCATTTTAATACAGATGAAGAATATGAAATCATTAAGAAAATTGTTACATATTATTCCATTGACAGGCATGATGGTAACTTCTTGCATGGATGTGGAGAATATTGAGATAGACCATATAGGTGGGTATGCCACAATGAACAATGCGGAGAGTGAGGCATATTATGCCAATCTGCGCGCTTATAAGGCGACTGCTTGGAATTACAATCGTCCCGTAGCTTTCGGATGGTATTCTAATTGGGCGCCTGCTGGAGCTTATCGAAGAGGATATCTCTCTGCTATGCCCGATAGTATGGATTTTGTTTCTATGTGGAGTGGCGCTCCAGGACGTTATGAAATCACTCCGGAGGAGAAGGCAGATAAAGAGTTTGTGCAAAAGGTGAAAGGAACGAAACTGTTGCAGGTAAGTCTGCTTTCTTATCTTGGTAAGGGTGCGACACCAAGTTCGGTATACCTCGAAGTGGAAAAACAAGCGGAGGAAGAAAGCTGGTCGGCGGCTCAATTGGAAACGGCGAAGAAACAAGCCCGTTGGAAATATTGGGGATTTGAAGGTCAGTTTGAAAGTGAAAACCATTATGCATGTCTGGCGAAGTTTGCCAAAGCTCTGTGCGATTCTTTGTATGCAAACGAATGGGACGGTTATGATGTAGACTGGGAAATCGGTAGTGGTGTGTTTGATATGGATGGCACATTGAGTCAGAATAAGCATTTGATTCATTTGGTTAAAGAGATGAACAATTACATTGGCCCGAAAAGCGATCCGGAAGGTAAAGGACATAAAATGATCTGTATTGATGGAAATATTTATGGGCTTACCCGTGAATTGGATGAGTATGTCGATTATTGGATTATACAAAGTTATGGTAGGTCCAATCCCGGTTTTGATGGTTATGGCGTTGATCCTAAGAAAATAATCTGCACAGAGAACTTTGAAAAGTATGCCACTAATGGAGGTCAATTGCTGAAGCAGGCTGCTGCTATGCCGCGAGAAGGTTATAAAGGTGGAGTAGGAGCTTATCGCTTCGATAATGATTATGACAATACGCCAAATTATAAATGGATGCGTCAGGCTATTCAAATCAATCAGCGGGTTTTCAATGAATGGAAAGCGAAACAAAACGAAGCGGAAAATAAACCGCAGGAATAAGTGGACTTATAAAATTCTAAAACAGTAAAAAGATGATGAATAAACATATATTCTATTATTTGATGGTAGGTAGTATGGCATTATTGCTGGGCGCTTGCAACGACAGCATGAATGACCTGTTGGAGCCTAAGGTTTATTTCGAAAGCAAGGAATATAATTTCTCGGTGGAAGATGAAATGGATGTAATGACATTTGATCTGGTTTCAAGACTCTCGTCAGCAACTTCCTCTCAGGTAGACGTATCATATAGTGTAGCCGAACCAAGTGTAGTAGACGAATACAATGCAAAGTATGGCACAAATTATGAGATGCTTGATGTTTCTCAGGTAAAGCTAAGCAGTACGACATCTTCTATTTCGAGTGGAAAATTGTATGCGGATAATGTAGAAGTCGAACTTTCCGGGTTAGAAGCCTTGAAAGCCGGGAACTCATATGTTTTGCCTATGCGGGTGCATTCGTCTTCGGTGTCGACTCTTTCCGGAACAAACATTGCATATTTCTTTTTCTCCAAACCGTTGAAAATTACCAAAGCTGGTAACTTCAGTAATCACTATGTTTCTGTGAAGTTCCCTGTCGGTACTTTCTTCTCGTCATTCACTTACGAAGCATTGATTAATGTGGATTATTTCCTCGATAATAATACGATTATGGGAACCGAAGGTGTGATGATTCTCCGTATCGGTGATGCGGGAGGAGGAATTACTCCTAAAGATTATTTGGAAGTGGCCGGAGGACAGAACTATCGTGTAACGAAACCGTTGTTAACAAATCGTTGGTATCATGTAGCGTTGACTTATGATCGACCGACAGGAAAAACTGGCATTTATGTAAATGGTGAGAAATGGGCTGGTTCAGATTGGGGTATTGACGGTTTTGATCCGAATTCGGATGTGGGTTTTTATATTGGTAGAATCTATGGTTTCAAATGGGGTGAACGTCCATTCCATGGTAAAATGAGTGAAGTCCGTGTTTGGAGTGTAGCCCGTACGGAAAATCAACTTAAGCAGAATATGCTGGGTGTTGACCCTGCTTCAGAAGGCTTGGCACTTTATTATAAACTAGACGGATCGGAGACTCAGGAAGGTGGAGTTATCAAAGATGCCACAGGGCGTATAAACGGTACTACAAATGGAATTACTATTAAGACGTTGGATGCTCCGATAGCTATCAATTAATGGAACACACAAATCTGTGAGAGTTTTTGCTCTTTGCATTTTTGAATATGAGTGAAAGCCTGCTTACTGAAAAGATAATATTCTTTTGGTAAGCAGGTTTCCTTTATTTATGTTTGTTTTATGACAATACTTCGGTAAATTTTTACCGGAACTTTAAAAGGGGATATTCAGTAAATCCTATAAAATTAGCCAACTAATTCGTACTTAAAGTCTTTTGAATTAGTTGTTTTTGTGTCTTTAGGTATTCCCCCTAAAATAAGGTTTGACGGCCAAAACGGGGGAAATATCCAAACCAAGATATCGAGAAGATACAAAATATTTCAGATATTCATCATACTTTAGGATTTACAAAATTCGATACTCTGGAGAAATATCGTAAGAGTTTTCATGAGAGTGAACTTGGTAACCTTCATTCCGTGTTTCCGTTTGAGAGCATAGCAAGAGAGACAGCTTGTCAGAACACCGACTAGGGTGCAGGAAGTGTTTCAGTTCTTCCGTAAAGATAGCCTTTATGGTCATGAAAGCCTGCACCAGATTCTCTGACAGACTGCTGGTAGAACATCTTAACGGAACTATCAGTTGTTCTGCGGTATCGTGATAGACCCGTTCCTCCCTATAACCAACTACAAGATTATCAGTGCTATCCGTAATGAGATTTCATCCCTTCTTGAAATTGACTCCCTTCAGAAGACTCTTGCCTCACACTGGAAGCCTTATCTTGAAAATCTTCACGTATGTATGACCGATGCCACATGTTATGAAAGTCATATGTGTTTTCCTACGAACATGAATCTCCTTTGGAAAAGTCTCGAATAGCTCTACCGGCATATCTGCATACATTGCAGGAAACTTGGTATAAGACGTCCCCGTAACAAATATACGGACGTTGCGGCATCCTATCTGTCCTATTGCAAGAAAAGAAAGGGGAAAGTTTCGAAGACAAGGATGCTGAGACGTCGCATGATCAGACTTCTGGAAAAACTCATCATACAACGGGATGACATTCACAAAGAATACGGCTTTTTACTCAAATATACACAGGATTATCAGAAACGGCTTTCCATAATCAGAAAGGTTCTTGTACAGGAAAAGGCACTCTTTGAAAGCAGGAAGGTCAGTGACCGTATTATCAGTATTGACCGTCATTACGTACGGCCAATCGTAAAGGGCGAGGAGACAAAATCTGTCGAGTTCGGTGCAAAGGTGGGCAATATACAGATAGACGGGATCTCGTTCATCGAGCAGACCTCTTTCTCTTTGGAATACAGACGGCAAACGCCATATTGATGATTGACAAATCAAAAACAGACAGAAGAAAGCCGCACAGGGATTATAAAGAGTCTATTAGAGGAAGTTGTCAGGCTTCTTCCGGAACATTATGCCTAAACGGATAAGATTTTAGGTCAGAGAGAGAAAAAGTACAATAAAAATGGCATATGAGATGGTAGTAGTAAATCATCTGCATATACTATCTTTCTTTTTTATGATATTTACTAAATATCCCTAATTATAAACGAGATACCCGAAGAAGCAGAAGGACGTTCAATCTCAGTCTGCAAAAGAGTTGATACAGAGGATAACTAAAAGAAATAACAAAATTCAAGGTCGAACACAATCCTCCTGGCAAATGAAAAATTTTCAATATAAAGTTTCATGACATTATAATTAGAAAAATAACATCAAAAAAGACAAAAGATAAAATTTATCTTTTCATATCCCTAAAATTTGAGACAGGATTGGCTAAGCACTTCCTCGTAAAAGGAGTCAACCTACCCAATCCTATCCAGGAATACAATAGAAATGAAATAACCCGATTTACAGGTTTATATCTACAGGGACCTCAGTCCAAGGATCTACTGTAACATTAAATGTGATAGGCCCGAGGATAGGATCACCTGCTTCTCCATCAGGCACAGGATTTGAATCAACCTTTGGGTCATTTCCATCCTTAGGATTAGATGGATTCGGATCTATAAAACCGGCTCCTCCGTTTGGACCACAAAAGTTCAGAGTATAAGTGTATCTCTTGCCCGGTTCCCAATTCGTATCAATTCCTACAGCTGCGAATGCATATTTACCATCCTTCTTATCGGTGTTTGTAGGCTGAGGATAGAGTAATGTAGACGTACTTCCATTGAGGCTTGAAATACGGCAGAGTACAGCCAAATATGCATTTGCCGTTTGTGGCTGGTTATTATCCCATGCTGTCAGTTTTTGGGGAATAAGCATGAAGTTTTTAGAACCAAACATAATAGATTGAGACTGATTTGTTAGAGTTACAGGGGAATCTCCCTTAATCATGTAAGCTTTGCTATGATCGTTGGCATCTTTCAAATTAGTCCATTTATCCTGTTCGATAACCATATCTAACTTACTAACATCGGTTGGAAAAGTGAAATCTGCTTTTGTTGCCATATTCACCAATTTAACACCCAAAACCTCTATTTTAACTTTATCATTAGAACATTTGGCCTGTACGGCTATTTGGGAAAGTATATGCTTAAAATTGAGTGATACCCCAATACCCTCATTGGTGAGTTTATCACCTATATTGGTAGCAATCAAAAGATCTTTTTGATCAGCAACATTTTGCTCCGGAGCAAAAGATGTTATTTTCTGTTCAGTATTGGTGATATTCACTGTAGCACCAGTAATACTTTGAGGGGCATAAGCATAAAAGTTAAGTCTGTAACCCGGCCAATAATAAGTTGAAGCAGTAGTCCAATTTACGCCAAGATCAGCAGAGGTCACTGCCAGATTTGTGAAATAATTGGCAGAGTTGCCAATGGCGGTCACATTAAATGCTTGCAAATTCTGCAAGGTTGTTACATTGTCAATGGTACCGGTAGCCCGGGATGCAACAGCCTTATCCAGGGATGCTCGGAAAGAAATACCGGAACCTTTGTTGATATCAACGACATCATTGTTAGAACAAGAGCCTAAAACTGATAAAGCCAAAGCTCCAAACAATAAATAATTCTTCATAAATTTAATTTTAAACATGATTAATAAAAAACATATATTAAGGAATAGACTATTAAATTATCATCTTAAAAGTCACATAGGAATATCTATCTCTATATTTTCCCAATCATCAACTGCGGGATGAAAACCTCCACCATTCACAATCGGCTTGGGCAGACGAAGACCGTCCAACTCAATATATATGTCACGATTACCAGAATTGAGCTGACTTTTGATTATTCCACCTACGTCAAAGGTGTAGGAAAGTTTGCTGCCATCGGTCATGATTACATAAACCACCAATTGTTGGGAAGAGCCTACGGACCCAAACACAAGAAAATCTGTTTTTAGGACAGATACCCCGTCAGAATTCACTTCAAAAGGTATGGTCACAGGCACGTTCGTAAGTTCATTAAGCCCTACCAGAAAACTCCCGGACATACTCGTAATTGCGCCTGAGATTCCATCCTGAGAGATATATTTAAGGTTTGACACATTCTTTATTTTAACATGGTAACGGTATACTGACAGTTCGGGAAACATGGTTATCGTCTGGTCTTCCTTCAATTCAACCGTGATGTCATCAAGGCGGTCGCTATAGAGAATGTCGGGAGCGTTGACAACGTGCTCTTCCGAACTTCCCTTGACACGCGAAATCCGAAATGACCGCACACTAAGAATAGCGTCAGGTGTATAAGCCTCGAAACTGCCGAACCTCTCTATATTTCGATAAAGTATGGACTCCGTATCGGAGTTAATGCACAATGCCTTGTAACGGCCTGCAGGAATGTTGATATATCCTCCACGGTAATCGGTAAATTCGTATAACTCGGGCCTGTTACCATCCTGGGTAAACATATATAAGCGCATTGTTTCCGGAGTAACACCCGGAGCCTTGCTCCAGTCAAAAACCACCTTAACCTTGACGGCATGCGAGTGCTCATAACACAAATCCTTGTGCTCACAGGAAGCAAACTGCATACAGGATGTAAAAAGTATGAGAACTTGCAGTATATAATTGTTCATCTTCATATAAGGCTTTATATTATTCATCGTGTACCTCCTTTCTTTTTATTATAGTTTCCACGCCCCAAAAGCCACACGAGGGAAACTTCCGCTTTTGTAGGGCCGAACCAATGTCGGTGTCTGGTGCGTTCCCACACGTAATGTCCTCCAGAGGGGATGTACTCGTAATAAACACCACCCAAATAGCCCAAGCCAATGGAGAGATCAAGATTCAGCCGCTTTCCTACAGGAAAGGAGTAACCATACTCAACACCTGCACCGTAATGCGCCTTCTCCCAAAGTGTTCCACCCGGACGCCCTCCGATATAACCGCGTCCTCCCGCTTCAAAATCATAGGTAATCATTTGTCCGTAAACACCTACATGGTGACCTGTCAAAGGCTTTTTTGCGGCGCGTTGGCCAAAATACCTGCGAACGTCAATCTCACCGCCATACACACGCCAATAACGGTGGCGGCTGTCATTGTCCCACCATGCATACATCCAGTTGCCGCCGACAGACCACCCGCCACCCAGATAAAACTCAAGACCGATATTCGGGACTAAAAGGGCATCATAGAGCAGGTTCGTCTTAAGCCCCATATAAAAAGGTTTGGAGAGGTTTGGGACCAAAGCACCCAACATTACCGTGTCGCAAATAGCGACAGTCCTTTCGACGGTATCACGCAAGACTGGACCGGCAGACGGAATCATTGAGACAGTCGTATCTGCTGCCAACTCTCCTGCTTGCGCTCCCTCTTTTTGTATCTCCTTTACCTCTGCTGAGACAATATTTTTCTCTTCTTGCGATAACTTTACCGGAACCGTTTTCAATTCGCACCGAACCACAGTACTATTACGCAAAGATGGGAAGAAATGTTCAGACATATAATGCCATACCCGACCACCATGGAGATTCATAAGCCGCCGTTTACGTGAATCAACCACGACACCTCCACGGATAACCCATTCAGGGGTGTCCCGAATTATACGAAGTGCCTCTTCCCGATACGGCATTTCCGAGTCCTCGACCAGGGAAGCCAATCCATGCCAGTCCTGTCCCAAGGAAACAAGACTGAAAATCGAATCGGGCAACGAAAGCCGTTGCTGAATATAGGAACGCAAGGATTCACACCTCCGGTCCGAAAGAGACTTATTCAGCTTTGTACCGCCTTCCGGTGATGCTCCGGCCTCTATGACAACACGGAATATATTTTTTTTCTCACGCATCCCCCTAATGTAAGACAAAAGCGAATCCAAAGAGGGCTTGTTGTCTTTGTAAGACAAATCAACGGTGGAACGCCCAACCGGGAAGTAAACTCTATACACGACATCCCCTGCAAAGACAGAAATGCCCAACAAGTGGAACAAAATGAAAAACAGGGAAAATACCAAAGCTTTAATTTTCATTATAATTATTATAATCTGATTTTAGAATACATTTTTTTTTAAGAAAAAAAGCAAACATACAACCGCCTCGAAAGGTTTGTTTTTTTTCACTCTCTATGACAGAGAGTGAAAAATATAAAGAAATAGGGCTTAAAAGGAATATAAAGGCTCTCATACGGCCTATCCTTGCAGAAATTGTTTTATAAAAACACATTTATGATCATGAATTTGCAGATATACAGTGATATAACCTTAATATATTTTATATAATTACAGAAACTATGGGAATATTGTATCTGAAAGAACACACAACCTGTTATAATTACATAAGTTGTGTTCGGGAAGGATTTTTATACCATCAATTCCAGGCCGGGGAATTAAATGAAGAAACCAATGAAGCTGACTGCATCTTCTTCATTCTGGAAGGCGAGCTGGAGATCTTTTGCAATGGGAAAGCTGTTAGTCTCACTTCCGGCAACATGGGCTGCTTCAGCAGGGGAAGTGTATGCAAGATACATTCGTTAGTGAGAAGCAGCGTAATCATTGCGCAGTTTGACAATACGATACAGGGGTGTGAGAAGATTTCATTCTCGCAGTTGTATGATCTGGCCTCCAAGGCTGGAGATGGGATGCGTCCGCTGGAAATCAGACAAAGCATGAAATTGTTTCTTGAACTTTTGACCGGATATTTGGAAGATGGAGCCGGATGTGTCCATTTTCATGAAATAAAACTTAGAGAATTATTCTGGAACATACGGTTTTATTATACAAAAATGGAGCAAGTTTCTTTTTTCTATCCCATATTAGGAAAAGACAATGACTTCAAAAAAAAGGTTTTTAACAATTATAAGAAAGCCAGAACCATAAAAGAATTGGCAGGTTTATGTGGCAGCTCGCTTTCCTCCTTCCAAAGAAGATTCCTGAAAGAATTCAGGGAGCCTGCAGGTAGCTGGCTGCAGAAACAGATAAACGGCATGATCAAATATAAATTGGCAGACGAAAATATACCCATAGGAATCATAGCTATGGAACTGAATTTTTCTTCACAGCCTCAATTCTGTAGATACTGCAAAAAGAATTTGGGATATACTCCCGGAGAGTGGAGGAAACTTCTGAGAAACAAGAATAAAGATATGAAAAAGCCGGAGGAGAAGGTGGATTGACTTAAAAAGATAAAAAAAAAGCAGTAATTGATAATTAAAATTAATTTGTTCTTTGGTATTTTTGCAGCCGAATTAAGAGGGTGAATTTATTGTCTTTTCATATGGTTAAACTTAGGGTGGAAAAGGCTTTTTCACTCTCTGTCATAGAGAATGAAAGAAAGTATATTCAAAACAGTCTTAAGTTTGTAATAAAACAACCGTTATGGACAATTTGTTTAGCAAATATTATCAGCTATATGGTCATTCACTTCATCAAGTACAGACCGGTCAAGTTCTTTCAGGTAAATTTTGGTCACCTTTTCGGAAGAATGTCCCAAACACTCGCTGATGGTATGGATCGGTGTACCGTTGTCAAGCGCCATTGTGGCCCAGCAATGGCGCGCGGCATGCAGGCGCAAAGCCCCCTCCAGTCCAACCCTCCTCGCAACCTTTTTTAGTGCGTACCTTATCTTACCATAAGCTTTCTTATAGCTTGAATAAGGGTCTTCCATCCCTTCAAGAAGGGGGAACAGATACTCTCCGGGAGTATTCCCGTACCTTTCCAACAGACTCTGTATCTGACGGTTTATCCCGATTTCCAGAAATTGCCTGGTCTTATGCCGCTTGTAACGGATTTCCTGTTGAAAAACATTTTCCTTTTTCAGCAGTGCAATATCCACGAACGACATTCCCCGAGTATAGATACTGAACATGAAGACATCTCTGGCCAGGCATTCAGGGGTTCCGAGTGGAAGCGGCAGACGGGCAAGAGTTCTCACCAGCTTGATCGGTATGCCCCGCTTGGCAGTTTTTTCCGTCCTTATTCTGATATTGCGAAACGGCGAAGGAAGTGACAGATTCAACTCGACACATCCTCTTCTATACACAGTCTTCATATTGTGCAGATAAAAGCCAACAGTATTCTTGCTGATTCCGGCTTCCAAAAGACTGTCCCGATACTTGATTACAAGGAGGGGAGAAAGACGGGCGAACGGAAAATCGGACCCGCACAGATGCTTCTGCATCGAATTCAGAGTCGCCTCGTAGGCTTTTGCCGTCCCTTCGTGTCCGGTTTCGGAAAGCACGAGGATTCTTTCCTTAAAGAAACTGTAGAATCCCTTCTCGCCGGTCATGGTTTCATACATCCTATATATGTCACACATCCCGTATTCAACTCCTCTTCTTTCTAATATATCTATGGCCTTGTCCAACGCCTTACTGATTTTCCTGCATACACGGTTCATCCGCCGGACAGTCTCCTGCGTATATGCGCCGCCAGCAAGCACCCGGCCGTTCAGGGAATCGAACAAGCTCGGCTCAATGCTGTATCCAGTATAAACGACCTTTTTCTTCCTCCTGTGAAGAACTTGCACGACCAACGGAAAAGCGCCACGACTGTTACACCGACCTTTTACCAATACTGTCTTTACTGTTGCCATTCTCTAAATTTAGTTATAAAATAATACCAGCATCTGGGGCGGCATACTTTCGGAACAGAGTTTTCATTGAGCTTCTCTTCAATGTTTTTTGTATCTGATCGTTTTCTGATATCCTTTAACGCTTTGTTAACGTTTATTTTTATTTTGTCATAGTTATATTGCAGACAATAAACCATCAGTCTTAAGCCACCACAAGGAACAACTACACTGTGTCCCTATACAACTCCAAATTTATCGGAAGCTTTACAGTGGCAAATTATCAGCCCTTATGGCATACTCTTACTTCGAATGAAGAGATTTGAAAATCCTCTTTTTCTCCAATAATCCTTATAACAATTTATCCTGCATACCTATGACAGCAAAGCTTGTTTCCTTGCCAAACGAATCAAAGCATATCTCCTCTTATTCTGATAGTATGCGTCTTATTTGTCTTTATAAAAATAATTATTCCTTAATATAATACAAATAAATAACAATATTCTGCCTGTTCCGGTTCATCATACCCCTTTCTTTAAAAAACGGGATAAATCCGGATGAAACTTGTGAAAGAAGAATAGAGTATAGGTTAATATACTATACAAAATAATTCCTCTGGAGTATAGGGACACACGGACGTTTTCTGTATATGTCTTTATGTGGGCAATGCTTGTTCCCATCCTATGATAACTATATTATTTGACAAGTGTATAAAACTTCAAATAGAAAACAAATATTCAGGTCTCTATTCCACCAAAGTTGGCAAAAGTGCAGGAATTAGGATTAAGTGCCTGGATATTGTTGATTTACAGAAGCAATATCAAACGTCATAAATTACAATTATATTAAAAACAGTAAAAAATAAGTGACCAGTATAAAATAATTAGAGACAATCTGTCATATCGGTAAAAAGCTATACTGAGAAGTTGAATCTAACTGCATTTTCCATTTGCTTCGAACAACTTTGACTTTTCAAAAAATAAAATACTCACGAAAGTTACGTGTCTTTGAAGCGGTTTTCAATATATTAATCATTTTATGAAAATGCATATAATAAAATATCTTGTCCCCCAAAATGCTTCCGGACAATTTGAGGTTCATATCCGACTATTGTCTGTGAATCAGAGCATATTATTTCTGCGTTTCAGTAAGAGTGAAAGGTCGGACCGTATGGAATTTAGTCCACGCATAATGGAGTATTCTCTACATGTAAGCACGTATCTCATGCATCCCTAACCCTAGATTGGGCGCTTCAGACCTTTGTTTAACTCTGAGTCCCATGTTCTTGCCCCATCGCTATTCCTCGAAAGAAGGTATTGGATTCATATTACTTAATGAAAGATACTTAATAGTATTTTTCATTAAGAAGAATTAGGAATGTGGTAAAAGCCAAGGATGCCACATTGCTGACTTACGGTGAGCACATAGCTATGAATTTTGCGTGAAAAGTAAAAGTCTATGTCTTTCTTTTTTGAGGACTCAGAGCGAACAAAGAAATCCCTTTTACTATTCAAAAATACATATTAAAACAGTCATGGGCTTACCTCACGTCATTCTCCGTTTACACAGTATACGAAATAAGTTCGGGAAATCAAAGAACAAAGTAAGGAAACCTGAAAATCAATAGTATCTTATGGAAAATATTTACTATAGAGAAATATTCATACCAGAAGGTAAGGAAATAACGGGCAAGTATTCTTATTCAGAAGAATATCCTTTTCCTCCAGCCTGGCATATATATGTTCTATGGTTCTGTTTCCAATTCCGGGGATTTTATACAAAGAATCAATCCGTTCACTTTTATAAAGCGCAAGAGATCCTCCAAAGAATAAATATTATATTTTCTGAGTGCATGCAGGGATCGGAAATTTAGCTCCAGCTTTCCCAAAGGAGTGGCCAGCAAATCAGCATATTCAAGTGGAATACACTGCTGACTGAGAACTGTCACGATACTGTTAAAATCCCATTCGGGCAACATTTGGGGCTACTTCAGGAGTGATTCGTAATTACGACATTTAATCTGCATAACATATAGCTCCCGCTTCCATTCTGAAGTGGATTTCCATTCTGAGAGGACTTGGCGCACCCCCTTTTTATACATATATGTCAGTTTCTTGGTCGCTATGCCAGTTCTTTCGGAAACTACATCTATCTTTCTCCCATCATGAAAGAATAAAAGACTTTCCGCACTTGTTCATTATCTATTAGTCCGGCCATTTCCTCCACAATACATTTATAGACTGGCATAAAAACTGCTGGCGGTTCCATATGCCACATACCGGCTTTTTCATTGGATGAATCAGTGTTCAAACAGCTCATATTTATGTTACATTAAAACAATACAATCCTCCAAACATCCTGTCACTATCCACCTCCACTCACTGCGTTAAGCAATATCTGGCAGGTATGTCTCCATATTTTGATCTACGACCGCAATTCCAGTTTTTAATTTTCCACTTACAGACTGTAACATCCGGAAGAATCAGGGAGCTTCCAAGAACCGGAAGCAAGCGGAAATTTCCAAACAACCATACATACACCACTTTATTTATACGGGTAGCATGTGTTGGAATGAAAATCTTCCACTTTTCTGCCTATTAGGAAAATATATCACCTCTGTATCTTCTATTTCAGACATAGTGTATCCTTTGTTAGCTCCTTAAAAACGGTAACGGAATGTATAAGAACATTCAGGTAAGAGAGACTTGGGATACTGGACATCCGACCATGAAGAGCAAAAGGTGATAGATTTCTGTTTATGTTTATATTTTCATTAAAATATTCTCATCGCCATAGATTAACTTTAAATCCTGTTTATCGCCTTCAAAAGCTTGATCTTCACAGAGACATAGGCAGGACTTTCCAGAAAATCCCTGCAAAACAAAGAGCTATGCTCCACTATAAGTCTCGGGAAGGACGCACCCCAAAGCCGTATGGTCGATTATAGTCGCTCAGCGGATTCACATTCGACCAGTTAAAGTACAAATGCTGACCGTAAACCGGATAGACCGGAAGTGCAGACCAACAGCAGCCATAGCCACCCCAACCACTCATCCCACCACCTGAATAATTACGCCACCCAGATGCCGGAAAGAAGATGGTTTGGCCTTTTGAGGAATCAGTGTAAAAATTCCAACCTTTTTTAGAATTATTCCAAGCACCATTTATTTGAGAACCAGTAGATACACTTACTCCTGTGATAGTGAATCCCGTGAAAGCATTACTGGCAGGAAGTTTGAAGCCAACGGGACAGGGATCATAAATGGTTTTCTTGACAAGATTGTCATTGGGGGAGATTGTGGTATTATCAGCACTCCATAGATTGTAATAGCGATTATCTCCTTGCCATTGATTCTGCATCACATTGGGATGAAGAATATAATTCTTAATACAATTAACACCGTCAGAAAAGTTCTCTTGTGTAGGGTTGACAGTTACGGAGCTACCGTCTTTGCCGTACCAAGTTTTGTTGGTGTCGCTTAATCCGTTCGAAGGTAAGAAAGGATCTTTACGCCCCCATTGATAGAAAGGGTGGTTACCACCCGTAGTGATTGAATTCGAAGCTTGTCTGATGATTATTATTTGACTTATTTTTCCAGCAGTGAATTTTACCTTGCAACTTCGTTCAGCATAAATCGTGTTACTGCCATCACACCAGCCGAGATTGACAGACATTAAATTATATTGTACCTTTTGGTGATTAGTCACGGCAATAGTCTGGCTTATGTCCTCATCGGTAACCCAGATATGCCAAGACCAAAGCACTTCATCACTTGCGTCCTTAATGGAGATGACAGCATTACCC
Source organism: Bacteroides helcogenes P 36-108 (assembly GCF_000186225.1). Lineage (NCBI taxonomy): Bacteria > Pseudomonadati > Bacteroidota > Bacteroidia > Bacteroidales > Bacteroidaceae > Bacteroides > Bacteroides helcogenes. The sequence goes on from NC_014933.1 coordinate 2,180,513, forward strand.
TGTCGGATCGTACTTTTGTCTACCTTGAAGGATATATTGCCGTTACCTGTACTGTTGTATTTAACGTCGGTAACTAAATTCTGTGCGTCCTGCCATACCAGCTCGGCTTTAGAAGGAGTGCAATTAGCATTCTTGTTTATATAGGGATCAGTGATACCATTTCCAGTATGATTGATGAAAGGACTCAGTATGTTGGTTCCTGAAGCAGTAGAGGTATATGCAGAAGCATTGGCTATACTATTTTTGATGGCATTTCCATATACCAAAGGGAAAGAATAGTATCCCGGAGCATTGACAACATAACAGTTGGCAGTATTTTCATTATCTGAATCACCATTAGTTTGGTTGGCAAGGTTATACGGGATATTTACACTACCTTTGGTTGGAGTATTCTGTAAAGCAGTTGTATGGGAACTATTGTCAATACCGATCTGTGGACCGACAGTCGCATTATATGAATGTGTAACTTCTCCACCACTTCCTGATACCGTGAAAGCAGTCAACCAATCTGGCTGGATGTCTGTCCAAGATGCCCCGTTATCTGTGGAATACAGTGTGGTCCATCGGACAGCTTCCTTAATGCCTTTAGTGTTCTCTCGGTAGCTGGTAACATTGTATTGTTGTGTACTGCCGGTATAAGTAAAGTCGGCCGGCTGGGAAACGGTAAGCGTGTAGGTCCAGTTGATAGAGCTGTTGGAAATTTTATAAGTGACAGTCTTTCCCATAGGCCATGCTTGGCCTCTGATATCAGCACTCAGAGTGTGATCGGTGTTGGCATTGTCAGTAAATACGACTTCAAGCTGTGCACCGTCAGGAAGAGTCTGCGGAACCATCATAAAAGTCTGATTTTCCGTAACAAGAGGATCATTTGCGGTTCCTGCAGTGGATTTATTCAAAGTCTGGGAGAAAGTGGCAGGTGTATTCACTGAACTCCATGACTCTGTTTCCATGTTGTAAGTCCCCTTGGAATATACATTTTTCAAACTGATACTTTTCACTGTGCCTCCCTGCATGTCATCACCGCACACGAATCTGATGGCGGTAAGGGCATGACTGAAAGTAAGTGGCACGGCCGTGTTGGTATTGCCATCCACTTCATCTGTCTTTGCTACGAGAAGATCCTTTTGGTCATCGACATTGTCCGGGATAGTGACGCTGATGGTAGGAGAACCAGCCTGTGTGTTGGCCGAAAGGACATAATTCCCGTTGTCTTTCGGAGCGTAGGCGAAGAACTTCATCTTGTATGAAGCACCGGGCCAATAATAAGTGGAGGAAAGGGTATAGTTACTGCCGGACTTGCTGGCAGTGGCATTGTAGAAGTAGTTGGGAGTTTTACTTTCACTCCAGGAATCGGTGTACGAGTAGGCGGAGACGCCGAAACTGTCGTACATGGTGTTGCTACTTCTACGGATCCCACGCGTAGAAGCGAGATTCTCTGTCTCACCGTCAAAAGGAAAGGAAGGAATGCCATCCGTGTATTCGGTATGCAGATATAAAGTTTTTTCCATCCCGTCCTCAAGTGCGGTAACTATATGGGAAAGGCTGTCTGAAACTAAACCTCCACGACTTTGTGCGCCGGATGCCAAAGTATCCACATAGGCTGTGAAATATAATCTATCATAAGAAGAATCTTCAAACCTGTCATCACAGGAGGACAGGAATATGATTCCCCCAAAAAAACAACACAATAATGCTTTTAAAAGATGTCTGCAAAATCTAAATTTCAAGTACATGTTATTTTAATATAAAGTTATTTTTCGAAGGACAAAGTTAAAGCGTAATACATTTTAGATAATTATCTTTTCGATTCTTTTTTTTATCTTTTTGGTTATTTTTTATAATTATGTATTATTGCAAGATAAATAATTTCAGTACTGATATACATGTCTTTTTGCTTGCATATAATATTGATATAGCTGGGCGGAAGCTCCCCGGAAACGACTTCCGGTCATATCAGTCTGTATAGCGACAGGCCCTTTTACAACTCATACCTGTCCGTGGCAGCATTCGTCTCCTTACTTGTATTATCTATATTGTGTGGATTAGTCGCACTCTATATAGCATTTATATTGCAACCTTTTTTATAAGTTGTGGAATCTTTTTATATCCGTCACGAAAGTTTGTGGGAGATGTCCCTGACTCCTTCTTGAAGAATTTTCCGAAAGATGACTGGTCCGAAAATCCTAATTTTTCCGCAATCTCCTTTACGGTCAGAACCGTAAAAATCATAATCTTCAGCCAGTAACTTTCTAAAAAGACGGAATATCGTATCGGCACGGCTGACCTGACCGGAGAATGTAGGTTCCGGATATGGAAGATTTCTGTTATTTGCAATAACAGGAAGTTTCCTAAAGAACGGGGCATTTCCGCAGAATGGTCAGAAGTGAGGTAGTGGTATGTCAGTTCCAGTGTCTTACGTATATGTCCGGCATCATCATCCAACCGTAAGGCGAATGTCGTATAACTGCTGTTATAAAGCCGCTTGTATACATACTTCCCTGCGGAAAGGGAGTCTAAAAAAGGGTTCCATGCATAGCCCACATGAACTGAGGTCAGAACTTTTTTTCACTAACTCTACCGACATCCTTGGAGCGGCAAGAAGCATATCCCTCTTTCCTATAGCAATGACAGTCAACTACAAATTCTGCCGTTCCTGCTTCTATTAGTATATAAAAAAAGCACCGGCACGGAGCATCTTATTACTGTAATTATCAAAAAAAGGCTCGTGGTACGTTTTATACTTATTGTAAGGCTACAGCAGATGGGCTAAAAGTTATATAAATCTCTATGGCAGCTCAATCGTATAACAGACATCTTGTTTTCGCATATTCCAAGCCGTAGCGGTAACTCCTTTGCCATTCATGTAAAGGCTGTTTTGTCAGCTATAGCGTGATATCAAAGTACACTACTGGTTCTGATGTATTGACCAGTTTTACCTATGTGCCAGTTTAGTTGGTATGCTGTACGTTTATATCTTCGGAGGCTTCATCCTCCTTATGTCTTTCCCTCCCTTTTTTAGTATTCCTCTTTACTCTTCTTCTTCGCGACCCCTCGTGGACTTATTTTTCCGCAAAGGTAATCGCCAGTCCCAACCTTGCCAATGCCGGCATTCCGCCGTGAGTGAGCCGTAAAATCTTCCTCTCCGCTGGAGAGAGTATTTTTCTGACCCAGCCTTGTCCGGTTGCTCTTGTCACCTTTGAATGCAGAAAAAATCATCCCGGTGGTCGCAAACAGGTTGAACAAAGGGAAATAGTAACAGTAAAAACAAAAATAACATTATGAAAACAGAAATTAGGCAGAATGGCAAAGTGATACTATCGAGTACAGACGATATATCTATTCCGATGATTTTCAAAAACTTATGTGGTAAGAACTTTTCTGGAGACGAGTATCGAAACTATCTCAGAACAGTTTGTCGGGATATTGGTGTTACGACTGGTGCGATTGAGTATTATGCCTATAACGTTTTGATTGAGAAAGCAACTATTCCTGAATTTTAAAAATTATATACAATGAAAAGGAAAGAGAAAGCAGCAGTAGATGAATTTATCGCCCTTGTAGGAGGCAAGACATGGGAGCCTGTACGCCATAAATGTATGGGTAAATGGAGTAGTGGTATGACCGATTACGGTTTTGTCATAGGCGGACGGATAACGCTCTTTGTTTCCAATGGTATGGCATACTTTGAGAAACGGATTCGTGAGTGAATTAAGTCGATACATACTTTTGGGGCGAAGAAAGATTGCTACCTCCGTTTGCTACGTGAACAAATTGAAAAGGACAACGACAAGGCAAAGGACGAAAAATTAAATCCTGTCAGACTGATAGACATCGGCATCTTATCCCCCGAAAGCAATAGCCCGTTTGATTTTTTCGCCCCTTATGTGTTAGTCGAAATAAACGGCAGGTGGTTCAAGCATCGAACAGCAGAGTTAAGTTACGCTATTATGGTGGATAGTTTGGCAGGATACCTTGAAGAATGCAACTGCAAGGATATATACACGGCAAGAGCAGTGCGTACATTTGACTACATTTTTTGCGGTGTGCGGTTTGACTCCCGTGATAATATGTATAAGATTGGAAAGTGGAGATGAATGATGTCTGAAGAAGTTATCACTTACAATGATAACTCCAGTCGTTTTATAGGACGGCATCAGCATTTGACCTACTAAATACATAAGTTCCCAATTACGACTGGAGACTTATGTATTTTTCTGTATGGAAAACTAGTCAAATAATCGCTGACTTATCATCCAGTCATTAAGCACGTCCGGATCTACACGATTTGTAAGATTCACATTTTCAAAGAAAAAAATGGAGTTTCATTTTTCGATAATATATTTTATTGGATTTGTACTACTGTACCGTCAAAGGGATTTCCTGACCGTTCTTTTGTAGTTGTTACGGTATGTCAATTTTCTTATGTGTTGCTTTTTGTTTCTATTTTGTTGACTCTATTTGATGACCAAGTTCAACTTTGCATATATGACAAACCAGAACCTATAGCTATTCCCATGCTTATATTGTTGATAATATTATCTTTTATCAATTTAAAAATATATGATGAGAAAAAATATCAAAAATTGGAACATGGCTTTAGGCTGATGTCTGTTCCACAAAGAAAATAATATTTTTATATTTTTTTTCTTTTCTTGTTGACTACCATATTAGTTATATTAGTTGATATAATGCTTCTTTATTCTTATAATTCTCATATGAATAATCTAACATGAAGTTTTCTTTTATATGAAATCATTAGGGTCTCATTTAAATTGACTTCTCTTATCGCAACCGGAAACTATCAGGGATTTGATGTAGATGTGCAGCAAGTTTTCTTCGTGTAGTAAGTGTTCTTTTTTCAAATTGGAGATTTTTCCCATAATATAGCAATAAATAAGCAAATTAATACGTCCGGTATAGAAATGCAAATTTATTGGCAACGTAGTTTTTATATTCTGTCTATTGTTTGTAAAGCATAAAAATGTATATTTGCAACAGTCCCAATTGCTCTATTTCAAAACAAAATAAAAGAGAATGGAATAGCTGTATAAATACTTACAGCCTACCTTGGGATATTATCGTCAATTCAGAAAAGAAGAAGTTTATCGAAAGCTAAAATAAAAATATTCCCTTTTACTGATTTTTGCAGATTTATTTTTATAACATACTATATAATAGTGAAACAGAAAGAAAAGAAAGCTCGAAATAGGAGGACAAATGAACAAATAGACAAGGATGTAATATCCGAACTTGAAAAGCTTGTAGCTGAATATGGTTTTGGCAATGTCAATTTGAGTGCATTGATGAAAGCTGCAAACATAGAAGCCAATGTGTTTTATAGAAGATACGGCTCAATGGAAAACCTTTACGACAGGCTTGCTAAGCAGTATGATTTATAGATCAATGATGCTATTGACGTTTCCAGCCTGAACATATTGGGACCTAAAAGTTTTTTGCGGAAACATTCAAGCCCCTTTATAGGAGCTTGTCTGATAACACTGTAATGCAAAAGTTGTTGCTTTATGAAATGTCGGTTATCAATGAAACGACAAAGAGAACAGCAGAAACACGGGATATTATGAATCTAAATTTGATTGCGTTTTATGACAATCTGTTTAAACCGGCGAAAATCAATATTAAAGCTATTATGGCAAATCTGATTGGCGGAATTTATTATCTGATACTTCATAGGAGGTGCGCGAAAACTTGTACAATAGATTTTACTACTCAAGAAGGGGAAAAGGTCTTTTTTGAATGGATAGACTTTCTAACAGATGTCATTTTTGACAAACTGGAAGCGTATGAAAGGAACAGAAAAGCAGCTCAAGAAATGTTATCTGACGGTATAAGTGAGTTTAAAATATGCAAATACATGGGTGTCAATAAAAATGACTTGAGAATACTGCTTTCAAAATAACCATAGAAATTCACGAGAGCTTTCAAAAGAGTCTAAAAAGTACATATAAGTGATTATGGACTTAATAGTTTAATCAGATCATTAGAGCAAGGGATATTTGACGTTAGCTGTTGTAGGTTCTTTTATAATTTTTTTCTATATATCCCTTTGTATAAGGACCGACAGCCTGCTACAAGAAAAATCTGACACGCTTTGTGTAGCGTGTTACATAAAGTGCGTCAAGTTGTTTTTTCAAAGGACAAACACGAACAGACTTGAAATTGCGGATAATGATATAAGTATATCACTATTCACAGTTTCAAGGTAGTCTTTGTATCTTAGTCCAGCTATCCGTTCTCCTTTTTTATTATTCCCTGCTTCAGCGTTTTTCTATTCCTTTTTTATATACTTCCATTTATCGCTTTCTGCTGCCGTACAACCTGCCGTGGATTGAATTTTTCCGCAAAGGTAATCGCCAGTCCCAGTCGTGTCAATACCGGCATTCCGCTGCGAGTGAAGTGCAAAAATCTTCCTCTCCGCTGGTGAGCGTATTTTTCCTCTTCAGCCTTGCCAGATTGTTCCTGCCACCTTTGGATGCAGAAAAAATCATCCCGGAAGTCGCAAACAGGCCGAATAGAGGGAAAATAAATAAGGTAACGGTAGGACTAACCACCTGCCACAAAAAGAATTTATTATGTTATACGTTCACACAATTGGTCGCATTGGCAAGGATTGCCAGGTTATTACTGGAACACACGGTTCATTCATCGCATTTGATATGGCGGTAGATGACTATTCACCCGGAAACAGCGTCACTACTTGGATAAGGGTACGGAGTAAAAAAAGAGAACCAGATTCAACTATCCATTACGGCAGACGCATTGGAGTTCATCAATACCGGAAAGCGGGAGGGAACAACTTCAGAAGCAGGTAGTCCAACGGATGCCGCAAGCGATGTACCTGTACCATCGGTAGCTATGCCGCAAGAGGACAAGGAGGATTTGCCTTTCTGATGATGTGCATATAATGTTTGGAAAAAAACGAGAAGTGAGGTATGTTCCTCGCTTCTCGTTCTTTTAAGTCTGTGGTCTTTGTTAGTACGTTATGCTGATATGTGTTGCTACATATCAGTCATTGACAGCCCTTTGTATGACAAGGAATAACCTTTGAACTCTCCCGTTGCACGCATGAAAGCGGCTGCTTTCGCTTCCAGTTTTTCCATGTCGATATTTTCGGCTTTGCGCTTGACTTCGAAAAATGTCGCTGTATCGTCCAGTTCGTTTTCAGCTACTATGTCTATTTCGTTCTCACCCTTGCGGTCCCACCAGCCACCGATGCGCGTATAGACTTGCCGTTCTATCAGCACACGCTTAAAGTAACGTTCAAGCATCAGACCGCTGAAAGTTTCATAATCCCGGCCTATAATCATCTTAACACTCCCATAATTCTCTATCTCCAGCATATAGCTGTACTTATAGATGAAGCGGAACCAGAACGTGAAGAAATTGTCCTCGATGATATACCGGACATTCTTGGCGGAACTCTTCTCGAACAACGGTTGCTTCTTCGATATGATTTCGTATTCTTTCTCCAGCTTGGTAAGATAACCGCCGATTTCCTTGCCTACCACATTCTCGATTTCCGAACGGGATGTTTTTCCTCGTGCAATGGCCGATAGTATGGAAAAATATATTCCGTAATCCTTGCCGAACTCTTCGATAAGAATCGCTTTACCCTCCCCCAAAAATATGGAGTCGGCCTTTATAATCTGGTCGAGCATAGCCGTTTTAGTTGTTGCTCCTGCATCCACGAGTAGTTGTACATACTTCGCCACGCCGCCCGTGAAAGCGTACAAGGCCAGCAGATCTTCCGCCGTGTAGCCGGAGTTGTATTCCGAAAGAATATCTTTCAGAACAGTTGGAGTAAACGGACGCACAGTCATAAAGCGCGACTGCCGGTTATACAACGGTTCTTTCTTATCCTTGAATATCTTTGTCATCATGGAATAAATCGAACCACAGACAATCAGGTTGATGTGGGACTTCGGGCTGTATAGGTCCCAGATGCGCTGCATATCGCTGAACACCGATTTGTTCACACGGAAAAACTCCTGGAACTCGTCGATAAAGAGCGTGATGGGACGTTCTGCCGAAAGTTTCATCAAGAACTCGAACACATCGGTGAAGTGTTCGGCCCGTCCCATGGTTGGGACACCCAACTTGTTCTCTATCTCAAGCCGGTAGTCCTCACACAAATCGCCTTCGGCTTTCCGGGCAACAAAAAAATAGAGAATCGGTTCGTCCTCGTATGCCTTCCACACGAGTGATGTCTTACCGATACGGCGACGTCCCGTTACCACTGTAAACTGAGCATTGTCTTGGGCCATTTCGCGAATCTTGCGAAGAGAGGCTATTTCTTCTGTCCTGTCGAAAAATCTCATATTCTTATCCTTTTTTATTGCTGTTTCCGAAACGGCTGTTTCCGAAACGGCTGTTTCGATACTACAAAAGTAATGCAAATTTCCGGTAAAACAGGCAATTGATACAGATTTATTTAGTAAAATGGCTCAAAGGATTTTTGTCTGGTAAGCTCCATTCCTGTTTTACACCGTCTGGTCTTACGCCCTTCCGCTTGTCCCGTTGTATCGTTTATCATCCCTTTATAGTCCCATCGGTTTTACCATCCGCCTTTCGGTGTATTCTTCCTTTTCTATATTCTTTTAATGCCACTCATCCGGTCCATTCCTGCCATCGCCGGTTGGTTTTCCAGACGCAAAGGTGGACTACCGCGCTTGATTCCGTCGCTTTGAAGTGCATTTCCTATAAAATTCTTCCTTTCTGCGAAAGAGTAATTTTCCGGAAAAAGCGTCGGAAATCGCTTATTCGTCAGTCCTTGTAAAGCATCTGTAAATCCCAAGCGGTTCAGGCAGAAAAGAGAACCGAACAAAGGGAAAATAAAAAATCAAATATAAACCAATTAAATTTTTATGATTATGGAAGCAACAGCAATTCAATCAGTAGAGAAAAACATCACAATGGTAGCATTGGCAAACGTGCAACCGAGCAATTACAATCCACGCAAGAATTTTGACGAAACGAGTCTTGTGGAGCTTTCCGAAAGCATCCGTCAGCAGGGTGTGTTACAGCCAATTGGAGTACGCCCGATAGAAGACAATCGTTTTGAGATTATTTTTGGGAACGTCGATACCGAGCCTCCCTAATGGCAAAATTGGAAGAAATTCCAGCTATCGTTATGGAAATTTCAGACGAGGTAGCCGAAGAAATGGCTGTCACTGAAAACCTCCAACGTAAGGATGTCACCCCGATTGAGGAAGCCAATGCTTACCAAAAGCTCATAGATAGTGGTCGTCACGATGTGCAGTCTTTGGCAGTGCAGTTCGGCAAGAACGAGAACTATATCCGCACACGCCTTAAATTCGTTTCCCTAATACCCGAAATCGCACAGCTTTTGGAGCATGACGAAATCACAATCAGCGTAGCGAGCGAAATCTGCCGTTACGGTGAAGATATTCAGAAAGATGTGTATGACAAACACCTCAAAGAAGATGCACTGCATCATAGTTGGCGAGGGATGAAAGCTACCGAAGTCGCACGGAACATCGAACGGCAATATACCACCGATTTGGAGCGGTATGCATTTGATAAGACCCTCTGTCTGTCCTGTCCCCACAATACAAATAATATGGTGCTGTTCTGCGAAGGCGGTTGTGGAAATTGCGCCAATCGTACTTGCCTTGCTGAAATGAATGCGGCATACCTCACAGAGAAAGCCGTGCGCCTTATGGAAGAACGTCCCGATGTTCCCCTCTGTCATGAAAATGCTAACTACAATGAAATCGTAGTAGAACGCCTTACTGCTATGGGGTACGAAGTGGAACGTCTTAATTGCTATGCGAAAGCATATCCCGAACAGCCCGAAGCACCCCTAAAAGATGATTACGATACTGCCGAAGAATACGAGCAGGAGTTGAACGATTACACGGAGGAATGCGAGGAAATCCGCACCCGATGTGAAGCAGGTGAAATTACTCTCTATTTCCGTGTTGAGAGCAAGGATATTGTACTTTGTTATATGACCAAAGTCACCTATGACTCTAATAGTACAAATCAAGAGCAGACACTTTCTCCAATGGAGAAAGTGGAGAAACAAGACAAGCGTAACAAGGAAATTGTTCTTGAAAAGACTGTAGAGGACACCAAAAAACGGATTTTGGAAGTTGATATGTCCGAGTGCAAGTTTGGGCAAGACGAGGATAAGATGATTTATTTCTTTTTGCTATCATCCCTCCGCAATGAGCATTTTGAAGTGGTAGGTATCGGAGAAAAAAAACTTATTGCCACCTTACGGATGAAGAAAAGATAAACATCATTGCCAACCTCACGAGCAAGCAGAAAGCGATTATCCGCAGGGATTTTCTAATTGCTAATTTCAAGAACGCATACGGCAACAATGCCATTGCATCCCTCTTGCTTGACTTCGCACAAAAACATATGCCTGACCTGTTGGCAGACATCAAGAATGGACATAATGAAGTGTATGAGAAGCGTCATCAACGTATCGAAGAGAAAAAAGCCGTTCTTTTGGTGCAGGAACAAGCAAAGCAGGAAGCGGAGCAACCTGACAAACAGCAATCCGAAGTAGGGATGCAGACCGAAGAACAGCCACAAGAGGAAGATATTGCAGCTTAACCATAATCACTAACCAACGAATAGGGGGTAGAGTAATCTGTCCTCTATTCGTTCCTAATTAGATTAAAGTGAAGATGTTCACGGACAACTGCTCCAAGCTGTTGCCGGGCGGCGCGTCTGTCGGGCAAACCCGCCATCCGCGCGATTATGCCTTTTCTATTCCATTTATACCTATCAGTTTCCTCCTTTTTATCTTTTCATCTTATTCCTTATCCGGTCCATTCCTGTCCTCACCGGTTGGTTTTCCAGACGCAAAGGTGGACTGCCGCGCTTGATTCCATCGCTTTGAAGTGCATTTTTATAAAATTCTGCCTTTCTGCGAAAGAATAATTTTCCAAAAAAAGCGTTGGAAGTAGCTTATTCGTCAGTCCTTGTAAAGCATCTGTAAATCCCAAGCGGTTCAGGCAGAATATAGAACCGAACAGAGGGAAGAAAAATAAATCATTAAAATTTCACGACAATGGACAACATCAAAGAAAGCAAAGAGTACAAACTTGCCAAAGAATGGGAAATGGCAGTGAATAGTTTTAGTTTCAATCCCAAGCGTTTTGCAGCCGCTATACCTGATATGCACCCTACACTGCAACAGAGCCTCTATAGGTTGTTTAAGGAGTGCATCATTGTGATGGCGGACGAGGCACGTCGCTATGATGACCGCAATCATGCATCACATGAAGAAGCAAAGTGTCTTATGGAATACCTCAAGACAAACGGAAAGCATATCCCATTAAAATAATAAAATAACAAGCGTATGAAAACACAAGAAGTACAATTTGGCGGCAATAACTATCCTTGCCGTGTGGTGGAATCCAACGAGGGCGAAGAACTCCTTATCGGCTCGACTACCTTGCTCGATGCCCTTCAGCCCGGTAGTTTCAACGATGAAAACGAAGGCTTCGCAAGCAAGGAAGCCGAAAGAATCTACAACGAGGTTTTCTTCTTTACCGATATGGCAAACTTATGACTTAAAGACGTAGAATTGGTTGCCGAACTGAAAAAGGACAACCCGGAATGGTTCGAATAAAAAAACAATAATCATCTTAAAAATAGCACAGTTATGGAAAAAGAGTATGTAATGCAAATAGCACAGACCATTAAAGAGCAGTTTACCCCTATGCCCGTCCTCATGTCATGGGGTATCGCAGAGTTTGCAGCCACCATCTTCAAAGATCTGCCTTTACTTTCATTTCAAGCAAAGTATGCCCTTCGTGTTCTATCGGAATAAGTTGAACTTCCGGAACAGGGTCAAGTCTTGCCTTTATCATTTCACTGATAAAATCAGCATCGGCTTGTGGATTCTCCAAACCTACAATTACACCGTCATCATTCACTCCATAAAACAAACTGCCACCGTCCGTATTGGCAAAAGCCGACACGGATTTAAGCCACGACTTCACTTTCTTACGCTCCAGCATTTCCTTGAAATCGTAAGCTGAGCATTCCGCTATCAATGTATTGTTATGTATTTGCATAGTTTCCTTATTGTTGTTTGGGTGTAACACCCCAATGTCATACACAAAGGTAAGGATAAAACCGAAGAATCTGTTAAAAACATCGCTTTCTTTTGATTTTTATGCGTTTACATCTCGTTATTTATGAATAAAAATCGTACTTTTGTGAACAAGAGCTGTGGTTGCTTATAGATGCTTATTTTCAGATTTGTGTTATATTTGCAACACGTGTACGCAAGTCGCTGATAGATATATCACGTTGATTTTGAGGAAGTGAAGTAAGTTTCTAACTATTGTAATAAAAAAACGTTGCAGACACAATTGCCTGCAACGTTTTTTTTATAACGGTATAGCTGATGAAACCTCTTTTTTATTAATGGTTTCTTTCTTATCCTTTTTTTATGACACTGTTCACCACCCGTATAGAAGATACTAACTTATTGGTTGATGTAAATACATCTACATTCCATACATGAGATGAGCGTCCCTTGTGTACAATGGTTCCCACAGCACGTACTGTATCCCCCTCATGTGCAGAGGATATATGATTGCCGCTGACTTGCATCCCTACAACAATCTCATCTGGACGGCAGATAATCATGGAGCCCAGTCCGGCGACGGTTTCCGCCAATGCGAGGGTGGCGCCGCCATGTAGGATACCAAATGGCTGGCGGGTACGTTCATCTACGGGCATGGTTGCTTCTATGCGTTCCTCCGAAGCGTAGGTATATTGGATTCCCAAATTTCCCATCAATGCATGGCGCGCTTGTTCGTTCAGCAGATCAAGAGGAATTTCTCCCGCATGGACTTCTGCCAGAATTATTTTTTCTATGGCTTGGGCGACACCGTCTTCTTCGTTGGAAGTTGTCACATAGTCAGCACAGATCTTTACTGAATTTTGGGCATGTCCCATTGCTACACCTAACCCCGCTAATTGGAGCATCGTCACGTCGCATACACCATCTCCGACGGCAATCACTTCTTCGCGTTTTACGCTCAGATGTTCCAATAAGACTCCCAAAGTGTTTGCTTTATCAATTCCACAAGGAACTACTTCCAGAAAATAAGGCTCAGAACGAAAAACATCCAGAGTACCGTTCAGACGTTTTCTCCAATGTTCTTCCAAACTGGCCAGTACCTTCTTGTCGTCACTTACCAACATGCATTTGCAAGGGGCGAAATCTATTGCGGTAGAGAACTCTTCTTCTTTGATTATTTTTAAGCTATTCAGTTGCGCTTCATTTTGTATATATTCATTTGCCGGATTGTCCGCTATAAGTTCGTCATCGTGATAAGTGAATATGGCGCAGCCGTTTTTTCGGGCTTTCATTTCCAGATAAGGCAGCATTTCAGGATTGATTCGTCGTTCGAACAGGATTTCTCCGTTTTGGGCTTTTATAATTTGACAACCGTTATAGGAGATGATGAACCCTCCGTAGTTGCCTAATTCAAGAGTTTTGGCCAATGAGATTAATCCGTATGTGGGCCGACCGGATGCCAACACTATGCGTACTCCCATTTGTTGAACTTTCAGTATGGCGGTTAATGTCCGTTTGCTGACTTCCCTTGCGTTGTTGAGTAGTGTTCCGTCCACGTCAAGGACTAACAATTTATATTTCATGGCAATTATTTTTGGAGTTTATGCCACAAAGTTAGAAAAATGACAGCATAAATGGCAATATCAGGTTTATTATTTGCGAGAGTTATTTTTTTCATATAGAATGAGTATGCCGAAAAAATGCGCTACGTGCTTTCTCAAAGTAATATCTTAGTTTGGGACTATGACATAGTCACACAAATGATAACATTGGATTACAGTGACACAGCCTTGAAAGAACGGATGACGAGGGATGAATTTTTGAAGAAGCGGATTCCGCCATTAAAGTATGGCAGTGTGAATAAATCCTTTGACCGTTTGTCCGCAGGAGAAGAAGAAAATTTTTCAGAGGAATGGGAGTTACTCTCTATTTTGGAAGATGGCAGCCAAGAAGCACAATATGTGATGGTCAATGGAATGCCACTACGGAACAATTCGGGAAAGATTACGGCTTACTCCGGGCTGCTGCGTGACATCCAGACCTTATTCTCACGCAGCATCGGTTGGAGCATGAGACAGAACGAGCTTTACAGTCAGACAAAATGAAATCTGTGTTTTTGGCTAATATGAGCCATGAAATCCGTACTCCGCTTAATGCTATTGTCGGTTTTTCCGGTTTATTTCAAACTACGGAGGATCTGCAGGAAATATAGATTATCAATACGAACAATGAGTTGCTATTGAATCTGATTAATGATATTCTTGACCTTTCGCGCATAGAGTCGGGAGCGATGTCATTTCATCGCGAATATTTTGATATGGCCGGTTATTTCGATTATTTAGGAGTATCATTGCAGCAACGTTTGTAGAGCCCGGAAGTGCGGTTCATCATACAAAATCCATACAGCAGTTGCTGGATTTATCTTGACTGGTCACGCATAGCACAGATTCTTACCAATTTTGTGACCAATTCCATTAAGCACACGCAAAAGGGGTATATCAAAATGGAATATATATGGGATGGAGACGGCATTCGCATTTATGTGAAAGATGCCGGGGCAGGTATTCCTACTGACAAACAGTATCTCGTTTTCTGGCGTTTTGAGAAGCTGAATCCGTTTGTGCAGGGCACGGGACTTGGACTTTCCATCTGTAAGACCATCATTGAGGTTTGTGATGGAAGGATAAATTTCACCTCAGAGGAAGGACATGGCTCCTGCTTTTGGGCATGGATCCCCACAAAGGCTGCAATTGTATTCAAAAAATAATGGAGATCAGAGCTTAAGATATTTTTGTTTTAGATATTATTCCTATATTTGCCAGTGTTTTGTTCCGTGTTCTCCATTCGGGGAAAGGATGAAAAGGGAATCGGGTGCAAGTCCCGGACAGTCCCGCTGCTGTGAACTCATATTGAAGGATTTGCCAACTACCTGTGCCACTGCCGATATTTATACGGTGGGAAGGCGGAAAGTCCGGAGTAAGTCAGAAGACCTGCAAAACACAGTCAAAAAATTGTCCGTTCGAGGAAAGCGGGCAGTGTGTAAGATAGTTTAAAATAGTCACAGGTATTTTGTGGTATGAAATATAGAATATTGAATACTTGCATATTCTTATGTAGTATGAATATCTTTTGTCTTACTGCTCAAGATGCTGTTCCGGATACAGTTACGAATAGAGTACATTCTATTGATGAAGTAATTGTGCGTGCCCCAAAAATAATTTCCAATATGACAACTGCTGCTCCAATCCAGATTATGAGAAGGGAACAGATGGAGAGAATAGGTGTACAAGGAGTTGCAGAAGCAGTGAAGCACTTTACGGGAGTCAGCGTAAAAGATTATGGAGGGATTGGCGGCTTAAAAACTATTTCTGTGCGTAGTCTTGGTGCACAGCATACGGGAGTGAATTATGACGGTGTGGCAATAAGCGATTGTCAGTCCGGTCAAGTTGATATATCCCGTTTCTCTTTGGACAATGTTTCTTTGCTCTATTTGACGATCGGTCAATCTGATGATATATATCAATCTGCCAAAACGTTTGCTTCTGCAGGTACTTTGAATATTGAGACACTCCGTCCCGGACTATCCGAAAAATCACGTCAACTGACGACTAATTTAAAAGCGGGTTCCTTTGGATTGGTCAATCCTTCTTTGCTTTATGCGCAGCGTCTAAACGGAAAGCTCAGTCTGTCTGCATACGTTGATTATCTGAGAGCCGATGGAAATTATCCTTTTAAATTATGGAACGGCACGGCTTTGATTAATGAAAAACGCAACAATAGCGATATAAGTTCTTGGCGTGCAGAACTAAACTCTTATCTGAGTTTAAATGCTAAGCAGGATCTGAGCGTGAAACTTTATTTGTTTGATTCGGAACGAGGGCTTCCCGGTGGTGTGGTTTATGACAATATTTATGCTGCGGAACGGTTATATGATCGTAATTATTTTGCGCAAGCAGCCTATGAAAACCGTTTCTCTGATCATTGGAAGCTGAAAGTGGGTGGGAAGTTTAATTATACTTGGAACAAAGACTACAATAATGAAGCGTCCGGTATTACAGATGACCGTTTTCGCCAGACGGAAACATATCTGACTGCAACCTTATGGACAAGCCCCATACGCAATCTCTCTTTTTCATTAGCGCAAGATTTCAGCTATAATGACTTGTCCACTACTCTGAGAAATTGCCAGTATCCCCAGCGGTTCAGTTATCTGACGTCATTGGCCGCCCATTATGCCTTACCTAATGTGGTAATAACCGCCTCCCTGCTGAATACTTACATTACGGAAAGAGTAAAGACAGGTGAGGCTTCGGATGGCTTTAGGCGTTTGTCGCCTGCCGCCAGTTTGTCGTGGAAACCTTGGGATGGGAACTTGCGTTTCCGGTTTTCATATAAGGATATATTTCGTGTGCCGACATTCAATGATTTGTATTATCTGTTGATTGGTAATGCCAATTTACGGCCCGAATCCACGAAGCAATGGAATGCCGGAATCACATGGAACCGTTCTTTGTCTTCTCTGATAGAATATGTAGGTTTCAGCATCGATGGATATTATGGAACTGTAAAAGACAAGATAGTGGCGGTTCCCACCATGTTTGTCTGGAGAATGATGAATGTAGGTAAAGTTGAAACAGTGGGTATGGATGTTAATCTGACCTCGGACTTGAACTTGGCGGAAAAGTGGAAAGCCAACTTGTCTGTATCGTATAATTTTATGCAGGCAGAAGACATTACAGATCGTAATTCTAAAGTTTGGAGAAATCAGATTGCCTATACACCGAAACATTCAGGGTCAGGAAATTGTACGCTGGTTACTCCCTGGCTGAACGTTTCATATAATATACTGTATTCTTCAAGAAGATATAGCAGTACTTATAATAGCAATGATAATAGGATTGATTCGTACGTGGATCATGGAATTTCTCTCTCTAAGCAGATTATGTTGAAAGATAACCAGAAACTGCGTATCCAGTTGGATGCTCTTAATTTGGGTAATAAAAATTATGAAATCGTCCGCTTTTATCCAATGTCTGGACGTAACTATAAAGCAACTATTAATTATCAATTTTAAATAATAAGAAAAGATGAAAAAGAGTTTAATCGAAGCTTGCCTATTGGCTGTGCTGGTAGGAACGTTTGCTGCTTGTGATGACAGCAATGAACCTCAACAACCTGCAGTGGTTGAGGTAAAGAGTGTTGGAGCTTACTTTGTGAACAATGGTAAGTGGGGAGCCAATAATGGCTCCATTCAGTTTTATGACTATGAAACGGGGGCGGTGAGTGAAGACTTATATCGGCTTGCCAATGGAAAAGGGATAGGAGATACTCAGGATTTGTGTGTGTACGGTTCGAAGCTGTATGTGACATGTACTACGTCTTCCAAGCTGGAAGTGTTGGACTTGAAAGGAAGGATTATCAAAACGATTCCATTGACTACTGCATCGGCCCAACCTATGAAACCGCGTTATATGACAGCTACCGGTGGAAAGGTGTATTTTACTTCTTACGATGGTACAGTGTCCAAGTTAGACACGCTTTCATTGGCTGTGGAAGGCTCGGTTGTGGTAGGTCCCTATCCGGAGGCATTAACATCTGCCAATAATAAACTATACATTAATATTTCCAATTATGGTAAAGGCAGTCAGGTGGCTGTAGTCGATTTGGTGACTTTTACAAAAAGCAAAGATATAGAGGTGCTGCTGAATCCTTATAATCAGTCACTGACTGTGGGTGGAAAGGTTTACTTTGTGTCTTGTGGCACTTACGATAATCCGGATATTCCGGCTGAGAACCGTATTTTGCAAACATTGCAATGTATCGATTCGGCAACGGATAAGGTTACAAACATTTGCCAGGCCAGTTTCATATCTTACTATGATAATAAAATGTATTGCATCTATGCAGATTACTATACACCCGACAAGCAAGCAATATTCACTTACGATTTGAACACTGGCGAGAAGACTTCTCTATCTTCAGTCAACATATCCGCTATACAGAATCCCGCAGAAATAAATGTTGATCCGAGTAATGGAGATATTTATATATCATCTCCCGATTATACCGGTGCTCCCGGATCTGTTTATGTATTTGATAAAAATGGTGTTTCAAAGAAGACTTTGGAAGCTGGCTATTATGTTGCCGGTGTTCGTTTCTTGCAACAATAATTTGTGATGAAGAAATTCATTTGTCCATTGATATACCTGTTGGCCTTGTGGCTGACAGGTATTTCTTGTTCTCATAGGCAAACTTTGAGTACGTCTTCCCAAACAGGAGATACCATTCCCTTGCGCTATGCCGAGAATCTGACATTAGTGGCTTATCCCGATTATACCGTTGCCACTCTGCGCAACCCCTGGGATACCTTGAAGATTCTGCATACTTATATATTAGTACCCAAAGAGACCCCTTTACCGGAAGAACTTCCCGAAGGTACTGTCGTACGTACTCCACTTTCCAAATCAGTCATCTACTCGTCCGTACATTGCGGATTGATGGATAAACTTGGTGCTTTCGGCAGTATAGGCGGAGTTTGCGATTTGAAGTACATCAAGCTGCCTGCCGTGCAAGATGGTGTTGCCAAAGGCACTATTGCCGATTGTGGAGATGGCATGAATCCTGATATGGAGAAGATTATTGACCTGCATCCCGATGCCATTCTGCTTTCTCCGTTCGAGAATAGTGGTGGCTACGGGCGTATTGAAAAACTGAACGTTCCCATTATAGAGTGTGCTGATTACATGGAAACATCCGCTTTGGGGCGTGCCGAATGGATGCGCTTTTATGGGCTGCTGTTTGGCGTTGTCCCGAAGGCCGACAGCCTCTTTGCCGAGGTGGATAGCCGGTATGGGCAACTGAAGAAGCGTGCCGCGCTTTCGTCCGTATCCCTTTCCGTAGTCAGCGAACTGAAAAGTGGTTCGGCATGGTATGTGCCGGGTGGACGTAGCACTATGGGAGGTCTGTTCAATGATGCCTGCGGACGCTATGTCTTTGCCGAGGACAGGCATAGCGGCTCCGTCCCTTTGGCGTTTGAAACAGTTTTTGATAAGGCTGCCGATGCCGATGTGTGGACTATCAAATACAATCGTGACCGTGATATGACCTATTCCGATTTGCAGGCTGATTATATTGGCTATACAGGTTTCAAGGCATTCAAGACACGGAATATTTACGGCTGTAATACGGCGAAAGTACCGTTTTATGAAGAGACGCCTTTCCGCCCCGACTACCTGTTGGCGGACCTGATACAGATTCTGCATCCCGAAATAGGAGATTTGGGCGGTTTGCGCTATTTTTGCAAGCTGAACGAAGAATGAGGATTTGGCGAAGTGCCGCTTTGCCGAATATCCATTTATAAACTGATAATTAATGAACAAAGGCTGTAAATACGGTATCGCTTTGGGAGCAGTTATCCTCCTGCTTTTCATCGCCAATCTGTTGGCGGGGTCTGTTGCCATTCCGCCTGCTGACGTATTCCGCATCCTGCTCCTTGGCAGTGAAGGACAGAAGGCAAGCTGGAGCTTTATTCTTTGGGAATCCAGGCTTCCGCAGGCGTTGACGGCATTGCTTTGCGGTGGTGCGCTTTCCGTCTGTGGACTGATGTTGCAGACCGCGTTCAAGAATCCGCTTGCCGGGCCGTCCATTCTCGGCATTAATTCCGGAGCCAGTTTGGGGGTGGCATTTGTGATGCTTCTTTTTGGCGGAAGCATCACGGCGGGCACTTTCAGTTTGCCTGGCTTCTTTTCCGTATTGACTGGGGCTTTCATTGGCGCCATGTTGATTATGGCACTGATTCTTTTCTTTTCCACCTTGATAAGAAGCAACGTCATGTTGCTGATTACCGGCATTATGATAGGGTACATCGCCTCGTCGGCCATCTCATTGCTCAATTTCTTCGCCACGGCCGAGGGGGTGCAGTCCTATATGATTTGGGGAATGGGCAATTTCGGGGGAGTGTCCTTGCGGCAGATGCCTGCATTTGCATTGGTCACGGTTTTCGGTTTGTTCGGTTCACTGCTCTTGATTAAGCCTCTGAACGCCTTGCTGCTTGGCGAGCGCTATGCGGAGAATTTGGGCGTGAACCTGCGCCGGGTGCGCAACTGGCTGTTGGTGATAACGGGGCTGCTTACCGCCGTCACCACGGCTTTCTGCGGTCCGGTGGCTTTCATCGGACTGGCTGTGCCCCATGTGGCACGTATGATCTTGGGAACGGCCAATCACAATTCACTGCTACCCGTCACTATCCTCTGCGGAGGCGCGGTGGCACTGCTTTGCAACCTGATTTGCGTGTTGCCCGGTGAGGCAGGTATTATTCCTCTGAATGCGGTCACACCTATAATTGGAGCGCCGGTCATCATTTACGTTATTCTCAGCCAGAGGAATCCCAGGCATTTCAGTTGAATCAAAGTTCCTTTTATGTCTTCCTGTTAAGATGTTCTTTTCTTTATATTCTTTAAATTTGTTCTTACGAACTTTGCGTGCTTGTGTTCGTTTGTAGATTGATGTATGATATTGTGCACATTTTAAATTCGTGATTTAATGGAAGATAAAGCATTGTATAGAAAGGAATCAGTGGTGTCAAGTGACTTGTCCGACTATGTAGCCGATGTAATTGCTGCTTTGAAAGAAGAGAAGAAATACGCGGCGGCCCACAATTATCTCAGTACTCTGTGCTCTTTTATTCGTTTTTGGGGCGACAGGGAATTGCCGGCATCAGATGTATCTGTACCGTTGGGAAGTCCTACTTTACCGATGGTTGAGGTGTTCAGTTCCGGTGCACTGAAGAAATATGAATCGTGGCTGGTTTCCCGGCGATGCAGTTCCAATACCATTTCCACCTACATGCGTGTTTTGCAGGCGGTGTACCACCGCTGGCTGCCACCGGGGGCCTCAGGCTATAATCCGGTGCTTTTCAAAGATGTCCGTACCAGGGTGGAGGCGCCCACCAAGCGTGCGCTGACCGTGCAGCAGATAAGTCGGCTGGCTTCTACAGATTTTTCCTCACTGTCCCCGAAGCACCAGCGAGCGCTTGCCTATTTTCTGCTGATGTTTATGTTGCGTGGCATGCCTTTCATAGATCTTGCACATCTGCGAAAAACGGACTTGCAGGACGGGCGCATCGTCTATCAACGCCATAAGACCGGCAAGCCTATGGTAGTGGACTTACTTCCCGAATCTCTCCGGCTGATACAGAAGTTCCGAGATAAGACAGATTCCGTTTATCTGTTTCCACTACTTGACGGCGGGCTGCACGATGCCGAAGAACTGTACCGGTGCTATCAGGTTGCCTTGCTCCGTTTCAATCGTGAATTGACCGGATTGATGAGACTGCTTCTTCCCGGTGTGAAGGTCAGTTCGTACACCGCCCGTCATACATGGGCTACGACTGCTTATCATATGGGAGTATCTGTCGGGCTTATCAGTGAATCTTTAGGGCATTCGTCCATCCAAGTAACGATGGCCTACCTGAAACCTTTCGATCGGGAAGTGATAGATAAAGTAAACAAACAGGTGATCTCTTTTGTGAGAAAGTGCAAAAAGTGGAAGAAACAGGAATACAACATGCTATACGGTACGTTTTTAGGCTGACATTACTTAACGAGTAACGGCTAATTGAATGTGCAAATTTATGGCTTCTCGGATAGAAAAGCAAATAATACTTAATAAAAACAAGAACTAATTTCATGTTGACTAAATAAAAACAACACATAGATTAACAAAAGCATATAATTATTCTTAATCTCTTATCCTGCAGGTATAAGAAATGCCATCCCCACTTTTTTACCCATAAGCGGAGTGCATCCTTATTGTGCCTTATTCTTTAGAAAAGCTCTTTCTACCTTGAAAAGATGCAGCCGGAAAACTCCTTTTCTGCTTGCACCTAATAATAATTTGCCGTTACTCGTTAAGTAATGTCTTATCGGATATTGTATATCTAAAATATTTACCAATTAATTAAGTAAAGAGTATGAAAAAGAACAGTACGTATCCCCTCTGATTGAAGTGATACAAGTAGAGAATGAAGGTGTGATTGCTGCAAGCGGCATCCTGCCCGGAGTGGGCGATGGTGGAAACGCAGTGTCCGGTACTTATCGCGGCGGTTCTACCCGCAGCTACAACAGCGCCGGCAGCAGTGAGATTGAAGACCTGATTAACGACATCCTAACCATTGAGCAATGATGAAAACACCGAAACTGATGAACGCGCTCCTCGCGAGCGCATTGGTGGCACTCGCCGCAGGCTGTGCCGCCGACGACGCACTGACGGACGGAACCGCCAACGGCAGCAACGCCGGAACCGGCAAGCAGGTGACTATCACCGTGGGCACTGCCGCAGGCACAAGCACCCGCGTGGCATACGATGACGACAAAGCAGGCTCTGCTGACAACGGCGCACTGACCTGGCAGGCCGGAGACCAACTGAAAGTAGCAGGCTTTGGCGAAGCCGATGCCTACAAAGGCAGCGAGGACTACACCATAGCCGCCGAAGATGCGGGCAAGGTCAAAGCCCCCTTCACGGGCACGGAGATAACGGATGCCACCACCTTCAACGTCTATTACCCCGCCACGGTGAGCATAGATGCCACCACCGGCGCAGCCACCCTCGCCCTCGGCACACAGGTGCAGGAGGGTGACAACAGCACCGCCCACCTGCGCGGCAACATCCTGCTGCAAGCCACCGGAGTGACCGACCTCGGCAACATCGAGCTACAGATGCAGAGCAGCATCATGAAGTTCTCCCTCGGCGGCATCCCCGCCGCAGTGGGCACGCTGAAAAGCCTGACATGGACGGCAGAAACCACAGCCGGAGACCGGACGATGACGTTGAACTTCGCCACGGATGCCGACAACGCCGTGACCTTCGATGGCACGAAGAGCGACCTCACCGCCTACCTTGCCTTCCTCCCCGGTGACATGACGCTGAAAGCGGGCGGCAAGTTCACCGTGACACTGACGGGCGACATGAACTATAAGGCAGAAATGACCGCCACCGACGGGAAGACCTACGCCGCAGGCCTGCGATACACCGCCGCGATAGACGGAACCGCCTCCACCGCCGAATGGCAAGCGCCACCAGTCACCATCCGCACCACCCTCGGCACAGCCGCCGGTTACAATTACAACGGCCTTCCCCTGCAACTCGGCGCTTTCAGCGAGGCGAACTCCGCCGAGCAGGTGACCCTCTGCAGCACCACCATTGCCGATGGCAAAGCTACCATAACAACCGACCTCACGCCCTACGCAGACAAACCCATCTGGGTGTGCATCCCCGGCGTGGTGAAGTTCTTCCACACGCTGACGGCGGAGGAGATAAGCAGCCACACCCTGACCTTGCCCGACAAGGACGCGGGCAGCACGCTGAAAGCCACGCCCACCGCAGGCGGCAATCCGTATGAGAACGACTGGATAGTGGCCCTCTACATGGGCATCAACAAGGGCGGAAGCACAGCCCCCGATGCCACGCCCCTCTATTGGGCCACGGGCAACCTCATCGCCACCAAGACCAATACCGCCAACAGTGGCGCCACCACCACCGCTTTCCATATAGCCACGCCGGAGGAGACCCTGGCGCAAGCATCCGCCACAAGCCCCTATAATACCCCCATCGGTATCAGCGAAAGCGCTGCCGACGGCTATCAGGCCTGCGCCCAAGGCACGCAGTGGAACATGTTCGGATGGGCTGACGTTACGGGCTTGATAACAAGTACATCCAGCAGTAATTACGCTCCCACCCTCACCACTACCAACGGTACAAGTATCTGCGGCAATGCCGCTTACGACATCGCCCGCAAGCAGCTTGGCGGCAGTTGGCGGCTTCCCACAGGCGGTGACAGTCAAGCTACCGAAATAGCGGCATTTGCCGATGGCGATTTTTCTTCTCTGTCTCCTGACGGTATTGACTGGAAGACAGGTGAAACGTACACAGGCCGCCGCTACACCTACACCATCAGCAATGCCGGCAGTACGGGCAATACTATCTCCAACACGCTCTCGTTTCCCGCTGCGGGCTATCGCAACGGGGCTACTGCGTACCACCGTGGCAGTAACGACGACTACTGGAGTGGTACGGCCGACGGTGCGGACTTCGCGTACTACTTGAACTTCTACACGGGCAACGCCATCTGGTACAACTACGGTCGTTACCACGGCTTTGGGGTGTGCTCCGTCTCAGAATAAAGCGAAGCCCCGGCAGATGCCTGCCCCGCCCGCAAGCCCGATGAGCAGAAAGGCAGCAGACAGAAGCGAAACAGTGTAGCAAGCCCGATGAGCAGAAAGCAGAAGCAAAGCAACGCAAAAAACCTGATGAACAGAAAGGCAGCAGCCCCGCCCGCGGCGGAAGTAAACAATTTTCGCCGCATCGGGCAGCCCTGAAAAACAGAAGCGCAAGGAGCTAAAAATACATGCGCATGCAGTTCAAACTCCTTGCGCTTCCATTTTCAACTCCTTGCGCTTCCATTTTTGACTCCTTGCGCTTCCATTTTTCACCCCTCCTAAAAGTAGTTCTGACGGGGGTATAGCGAACAAAAACATAGTATTAACCCTAAATTTAAGACCACATGGCTAAATTTAAATTTGTAAAAAGAAAAAACCTTCAGAAGAAGAATGAACCGGGCAAATGGTACGCCTCGCCCGTAGTGACCAACCGACTGAACACGAACACCGTGTGCCGCGCCGTGACGCGAAACACCATCGTATCTACCTCCGCAACTCTACATTGAAGCGTGTAGGAGTACATTTGCAGGAAACGCGACGAATGGCGTCCTGTCCTAAGCAGAAACGGCAACGAGTCAATTCGTTGCTTGGACTGATGGGGCATTATGCCACTTACAGAATTCGCAAACGCCTGTTGCAGCCCGAATCTGCCGAGTGGGGATGGATGGGGTGTTTTGACAGGAATTTGTTGAAGTTGTGCCAAAAAAAAACATGAAATCCGTAGGGTATTTCCTTTCCGGGTGCTCTTATTAATAGAACCCCTTAAAAAAGAACATGCCTTATGAAAAGCTTGACAAGATTTGCACTTGTATGCCTGGCCGTTTTCCTCTTTGCAGGCATCGCCCCACTGTCGGCACAGGATGCCGCCGTGACCGATCTCATCATTACCGGTGTAGTGAAGAACAAGGATAGCCGCAAGAGGCTGGAGAACGTCAACGTTTCCATCGTCGGCACTAACATCGGTACTGTGACCAATGCCGATGGCACATTCTCTCTGAAAGTAACCACTACCGCCGCTTTCCGGGGAGTGGAATTCTCGCATATCGGATTTCTCAACACACGTCTCTCGCTCCAAGAACTCGAAAAGCTCGACGAACTGACTGTTTGGATGATACCTGCCCCAAATCTCCTGAGTGAAATAGTGGTTTTCGGTAATCCTCGCGCCATTGTGGAGGAAGCTATCCGGAAAATACCGGACAACTATTCTGCAACCGACAATATGCTGACTGCTTTCTATCGGGAAACTGTGCAGAAACGCCGTCGCTACATCAGCGTGTCCGAGGCCGTGATGGATGTTTACAAGACTGCATACCGCGATAGGGACAGCGGCCGTGACCGTGTGCAACTCCTTAAAGGACGTCGGTTGATGAGCCAAAGGCAGAATGATACGTTGTCAGTGAAAGTGGTAGGAGGACCCAATCTTTCCCTCTATCTTGACATCGTGAAGAACGGTGACGCGCTGCTCAGTGCGGATAACCTCAACTATTACGACTTCCGGATGGAAGAGCCTGTCAATCTGGACAACCGTATGCAATATGTCGTCAGTTTCCGTCCGCGCGTCAGCCTGATGTACGCCCTGTTTATTGGAAAACTCTACATAGACCGCGAACGTCTTTTCTTCACCCGCGCTGAGTTTGGGCTGGATATGGCCAACCGAGTGAAAGCGGTGGAGGCCATCCTCCACAAGAAACCGGTCGGACTGAGATTTCGACCGCAGGAGGTCAGCTATCTGGTGACCTACCACCAGCAAGGTGCAAAGACCTACCTCAACTACATCCGAAATGTTATCCGCTTCAAGTGTGACTGGAAGAAGCGGCTCTTTTCCTCAGGCTATACCGCTTTTTCGGAAATGGTGGTGACAGACAGGACAGAACATCCACTGACGGGCATTTCGGGTAAGAATACATTCAAGTCCGGACAGATATTTTACGACCTCGTGGATGAGTATTGGAACGAGGACTTTTGGGAAAACTATAATATCATAGAACCGACGGAATCCTTGGAGCATGCCGTAGATAAATTGAAGAAACAAGCACGTTGACTATCAAATAGTTTTCCGTATATTTGAAAGCTACTAAAAACAGATATGGCATGCTGAACGAACTCATCATACTTGCAAGGATAAAAGAGGGTGACATAAAGGCGTTTGAGGGAATCTTCCGCCGTTATTATTCCCCTCTCTGCTGGTATGCGACAGGCATTACGGGTGAGGCGGAGGCGGCCGAGGAGATTGTTGAACAACTGTTCTATGTCTTGTGGAAAGACAGGGAAAAGATACAGGTTTTCCGGTCGCTCAAAAGCTATTTATACAGGGCCGTTCGAAACGAAGCAGTGCAGTATTGCGAGCATCGTGAAGTCAAGGAACGTTACGGCTCTTCCCTCATGTCTCCGGATGGGGATGAATTCTCATCCGATCCCCAACGGCAAATGGAATATAAAGAGCTTCATGCGTTGATAAGTCGTGCACTTGGTCGATTGCCTGCCCGCAGGAGACTGATATTCAACATGCACCGTATGCAGGGACTGAAATATGCGGAAATAGCACGGTCGCTTTCTCTGTCCGTCAAGACAGTGGAAGCTGAAATGACAAAGGTACTACGGACCTTGCGTGGTGAAATAGATAATTATATCCGTACAAAATAATATGGAACAGAAAAAGAATACTATAAAAACCGATGAAGCGTGGAGCCGTCTCCATGCCCGGCTTGAAGAAGAACATCTGTTGCCACGGACAGAAAACGGCGGCATCGTGCATGGTAAGTTGCTTCTGAAGTGGGGGGCGGTAGCGGCGGTCTTCTTGGGAATGATTTATTGTGCCGCATTGTGGATGACACCCTCGCCGCAAAAGAATGCCCGAAATCTGATAATGCAGCAAAACAGCGAGAAAGCCACCTTGGTAAAGACGCTTGAAGACGGCTCCATCGTTTATTTGGCACAAAGAAGCACTTTGCTTTATCCTGAACATTTTGCTGCGGATAAGCGAGAAGTAAACTTGCAGGGGGAGGCCTTCTTTGATATTGCTCCCCAAAAAGAGCAGTCCTTTCTGATCGAAACCGGGAAAGTACGTGTAGAAGTGTTGGGAACCGCCTTCGATGTGAGGAGCAATGAAAGCACATCTTTCAGCCTGTCTGTGCAAAGGGGGATGGTAAAGGTTATGTTGAGGCAGGACGGGCATACTTTGCTGGCAAGAGCAGGTGAAACCATCTTTTTGCAGGATGGAGAACTTCACCGGGGAGAAACGGTGTCCTCCGGTTATTTTGATCGCTATACAAAGAATATACGCTTCAAAGACGAACTTCTTGAAAACGTGCTGCGTGCAGTGAATCGGGAATCGGCTGGCACGCAGGTTGTGACAAACTCTGCTGTCCTGAACAAGAAGCGGCTGACCGTTGAGTTTTCCGATTACTCACCGGAGTCTGTGGCAGAACTGATTTGCTGGACTTACGGCCTGAACTGTGTCCGTCGGGGAAACCGGTTGATACTGGAGCCTGCTCCTACGCATTAATAAACCTATATTCTCCTGCAGATGATGAATAAAGCCGATATAAGGACATTACTTTTTTTTCTTCTTCTCCTTACCACTGTCATAGCGAGGGCGGACGGGGAAGATATACTGGAACGTATAATCCGGTTGCCTCATGCCAAGGGGACGGTTTATGCCTTGCTGGGTAAAATATCGGAGCAATCCGGCTGTCTTTTCATTTACGACAGCAGGGTCATCAGCAACGATTCCATTGTAAAGATCAGGAAGAAAGACTGTACGGTGAGGCAGGCTATTTATGAAATAACGGGCAACAGGCATTTGGAACTGAAGGTTCTGGGAAAGCATATACTGATTGCACCGACTGTAGCGGAAGTCTCTGTGGGAGATGCTTCCAAGGAAGTTGCCATACAGGCGCATCGCACGGTCACCGGCAAACTTCTGGATAAAGAAACGGGAGAGCCTGTGACCAATGCATCGGTTCTGGTGCAGGGAACATCGCTTGGCAACATCACCAATCAGAACGGGGAGTTCCGGCTTCATCTGCCCGACTCTTTAAGAAACAGCATACTTTCTTTTTCTCATCTGGGTTATGTAGGACAAAGCATTGGAGCGCCCGCACTGGCAGGCCGTAACAACATCTTGAGCCTTGAGCCTAAAGTCATTCCTCTGCAAGAGGTACTGATCAGGTTGGTGGAGCCTAAGAAATTACTGCGTGAGATGATGGAGCACAGAAACAGAAACTATTCTTCCGCACCTGTTTACCTGACCACTTTTTATAGGGAGGGAGTACAGTTGAAAAATAAGTTTCAAAGTCTGACCGAGGCTGTTTTTAAAGTCTATAAATCTTCTGTAATGAAACCTGACGCCAATGATCAGGTGAAACTTCTCAAAATGAGCAGGATTGATAAACGCGACAGGGCGGACAGTCTGGTAACCAAAATACGGTCGGGTGTCGAGGCTTGCCTGCAATTGGACATAGTAAAGAATGTTCCCGACTTTCTTTTGCTTGACTTGAGTGGAGAGCTTTATACATATACCTCCGGTGATATTGTGTCGATAGACAGCCGGACTGCCAATGTGGTTTATTTCGAGCAGAAAAAAGGAGTGAATGAACCATTGTTTTGCGGTGAATTGTACATTGATTCCGAGAACAATGCACTGTTGCAGGCACGTTTTGAAGTCAATCCCCGGTATGTGAAAAAAGCAACCCGTTTCTTTGTGATACGCCAGGCGCAGAAGATAAGGCTGACTACACAGAAGATTGTATATACTGTCTCTTATAAACCTTGGAACGGGACTTATTACATGCATCATATCCGGGGAGACTTGTATCTGAAGATGAAAAGAAAGCTTCTGTCACTCGGCAATCCTATCGTGCATACTTGGTTTGAGATGGTGACTTGCCGCATTGACGATAAGGATGTCACCCGTTTTCCCCGTGCGGAAAGATTGCCTACGCGTACTGTCTTTGCCGATACGGATTTCAAATACGATGAGAAATTCTGGGGAGACTTCAACGTGATTCCTTTGGAAGACGAGTTGGGCAAAATCATAGAAAAAGTAGCGCTAAAGATAGAAAAGACTGAAGAATAAGCCCTTCCGTCAACGTTTGCGCCGGGCTTTATCATGGGAATTGATTTATATCAATTGAATATGTGGGAGTATTTTCGTACTTTTGCCGCCGGTATTAGTTTTAACTAAATGATTGTAACTATGAAATTGCCTGAAGATGCGGTAATGCTTTACAGTTTCATCAATATGAAACTACGTGATTTTTATCCTTCGTTGGATGCTCTCTGCGAGGATATGAATGTTGAAAAAGAGGACATTTTGCAGAAGTTGAAAATGGTGGGGTTTGAATATAACCCTGCGAAAAACAGATTCTGGTAATCAATTGTCTTAGGATTATAGAACGACTCCCGCCCGCTTATTGCCATACGGCACAAGCAGACGGGAGTTGTCTTATTATAGGGGGCTTCAGGCCAGATTCCCGATTTCATCCAGATTTTCCTGAATGTCCTTGTCGGTCAATTCATAGTTCACCAAGTCGCCGGATAGATACTTGTCATACGATGCCATATCGATAAGCCCGTGTCCGGATAGGTTGAACAAGATTACCTTTTCCTCACCGGTTTCTTTGCATGCGTTTGCCTCGCGCACAGCCGCCGCAATGGCATGGCACGATTCGGGCGCTGGGATGATGCCTTCTGCCTGTGCAAACAGAACTCCTGCGTCGAATGATTCCAGTTGCTTGATGTCCACAGCTTCCATCAGGCCGTCTTTCAGCAATTGCGAGACAATGACACCTGCGCCATGATAGCGCAGACCACCGGCGTGTATATTGGCCGGCGCAAAATTGTGTCCCAATGTAAACATGGGCAGCAATGGCGTATATCCGGCTTCATCACCGAAATCGTACTGGAATTTGCCGCGCGTCAGTTTCGGGCACGAGGCAGGTTCGGCGGCAACAAAGCGTGTCTTTTTCCCTTCAAGGATTTTATGGCGCATGAAGGGGAAAGAAATACCGCCGAAGTTGGAGCCGCCGCCGAAGCATGCTATCACCACATCCGGATACTCGCCTGCCATGGCCATTTGCTTTTCAGCTTCAAGCCCGATAACGGTTTGATGCAACGTCACATGGCTCAGCACGGAGCCGAGGGTATATTTGCAGTTAGGAGTGTTTTGTGCCAGTTCGATAGCCTCGGATATGGCTGTGCCCAATGAACCCTGATGATTGGGGTGCGCGGTCAGGATGTCTTTTCCGGCACGGGTGGACATGGAGGGTGAAGGAGTGACCTGTGCACCGAACGTCTGCATCACACTGCGTCGGTAGGGCTTCTGTTCATAACTGATTTTCACCTGATAAACGGCGGCTTCCAGTCCGAAAAGGCGTGCGGCATAGGCCAAAGAAGCACCCCATTGTCCGGCTCCGGTTTCGGTGGTGACGTTGGTAACTCCCTCCTTCTTGCAGTAATATGCCTGCGGTATGGCCGAATTGAGCTTGTGTGACCCCATAGGGCTGACGCTCTCGTTCTTGAAGTAGATATGTGCCGGAGTGCCGAGTGCTTTTTCCAGCCCATAGGCACGCACCAGAGGAGTGCTGCGGTAATATTTGTACATGTCGCGCACTTCTTCGGGAATTTCAATCCAGGCATCTGTCTGGTTCAATTCCTGGCGGCAGAGTTCTTCGGCAAAGATAGGATATAAATCTTCGGCTTTCAGGGGTTGTTTAGTGCCGGGGTGAAGCGGTGGCATGGGTTTGTTCACCATATCGGCCTGTATGTTATACCAATAACGTGGAATTTCATCTTCCGGGAGAATAAATCTTTTTGTCTTGTTGCTCATAGTGGTTAAAAAAAATAATGATTTGAGGTTCAAATGTAGCCATAATTTTTAAACCAATTTCTTTTTGCAGTTGTTTTTTGTATATAAAAGCAACTTTAGCTAAGTTTGCCGCGTCTTGTTAATTGATGTATTTATGAAAATCTACCATAAATTCCTTTTGTATCAAAATAAATGGATTGATCCTTATGTACGGATGGCAGGAGGGGTAATGGCTTTCATCACCTATTTGGCATCCATCCTACTGATTGCAGGAGTGGTTTATGAGCATGGCTTCACAGTATCGGCGGCCGAAGCCCGTCAGCTTCAACGTCTGTATCATGGAGTATGGATTGTTTTTCTGGCGGCTGTCACTCTGCGTATCTTGTTGCGGTACAAAGATACCCGGCGTACTTTCGGCAGGGTGGCATGGATACTGACCGCCTTGCTGTATCTCACTCTTGTTCCGGTTGTTTTCCATCGTCCGGAACAAGAGGGGGCCGTCCTGCAGTTTTGGGAGTTTTTGCATGGCAAGCCTTATCATCTTGTCTTGTTGCTGATCTTTTCTTTTCTGAGCCTTTCCAACGGAATGGTCCGCTTGTTGGGAAGGCGGACAAATCCTTCACTTATTTTAGCTGTCAGTTTCTTGATAATCATTCTTGTGGGTACGGGACTGCTGATGCTTCCGCGCTGCACGGTGGCGGGCATTTCGTGGATTGATTCACTGTTTATATCTACGAGCGCGGTATGTGTCACGGGACTGACCTCTGTGGACGTGGCTTCCACTTTTACTCCGACCGGCTTCGCGGTAATCATCCTGCTGATTCAGATCGGGGGGCTGGGCGTAATGACGCTTACAAGTTTCTTTGCGATGTTCTTTATGGGCAATACATCGTTGTACAATCAGTTGGTGGTGCGTGATATGGTCAGTTCCAATTCGCTGAATTCATTGCTTTCCACTTTGGTATATATCTTGGCTTTCACGCTGGCGATTGAAGGGGCGGGGACACTGGCTATCTGGGGAGATATCCACGGAACAATGGGCATGAATATTCAGGAAGAACTGGCTTTTTCCGCTTTCCATTCCATTTCTGCATTCTGCAACGCCGGATTTTCCACATTGCCGGGAAATCTGGGAAATCCGTTGGTGATGGCAGGGCACAATCCTTTCTATATCTATATTTCCCTGCTGATTATCTTAGGAGGTATAGGCTTTCCCATCTTGGTCAACTTCAAGGATATCGTACTTTATCATTTGCGCCGCCTGTGGGGCTTTCTGCGCACATGGCATTGGGATAGAAACCGTTTTTCCCATCTGTACAACCTCAACACGAAGATTGTGCTGATCGTTACATTTATGCTTCTGCTTGGGGGCACTGTGGGCATTGCGGCTATCGAGTGGAATGGCGTCTTTGCCGGAATGTCGGTTGCGGATAAGTGGACACAGGCTTTTTTCAATGCGGCATGTCCCCGTACGGCCGGTTTCTCCAGTGTGGACCTGACGGGCTTAGGTGTGCAGACGCTATTGATTTATCTTTTCCTGATGTGGGTGGGCGGCGGCTCCCAATCTACGGCAGGTGGTATCAAGGTCAATGCTTTTGCGGTGGTGGTGCTTAATCTGGTGGCCGTGTTGCGGGGTACGGAGAGGGTGGAAGCGTTCGGCCGTGAACTGTCGCACGATTCCATCCGCCGTTCCAATGCCACGGTGGTGATGTCGTTCGGAATCTTGTTCCTGTCCGTGTTTGTCATCAGCATTTTGGAGCCCGGGGCCTCACTGACGGCAATCACCTTCGAGTGTGTATCGGCGTTGAGCACGGTAGGCTCAAGCCTCAATTTTACCCCGACGTTGGGCGGTGACAGCAAGCTGCTGCTTGCCGCATTGATGTTTATCGGCCGTGTGGGGCTGATTACTCTGATGCTCGGCATCATCAGGCAGAAGAAGCATACGAAATATCAATATCCAAGCGGTCAGATCATTATAAATTAAGAAACATCAGTATATTATGAAGTATATTATTATCGGTTTGGGAAATTACGGACACGTGCTTGCCGAAGAACTTTCTGCTTTGGGGCACGAAGTGATAGGGGCTGATATCAGTTCCGGCCGTGTAGATAGCCTGAAAGACAAGATCGCCACGGCTTTTGTCATCGATGCCACGGACGAGCAGGCTTTGTCTGTTCTGCCCCTGAACACTGTGGATGTGGTGATTGTAGCCATTGGAGAGAATTTCGGCGCATCTATTCGGGTTGCGGCTCTGCTGAAACAGAGAAAGGTGAAACGCATCTATGCCCGTGCCATCGACGCCGTTCACTGTTCCGTACTTCAAGCTTTCGGGCTGGAGCGCATTCTTACTCCGGAAGAAGATGCCGCACACGGTCTGGTTCGCTTACTGGAGTTTGGCGCTGATATGGAGACATTCCGGGTCGATCCGGATTATTATGTCGTCAAGTTTACCGTTCCGGAAAAGTTGGTGGGCTACTGTGTGAACGAGTTGAACTTGGATAAGGAGTTCGGGCTGAAAATGCTTGCCTTAAAGCGTGCCGGAACCTTGACGAACAGTCTGGGCATATCCTTCACGGAGCACAACGTTGTCAATGAATTTGCGGACAATGAGCAGATACAGAGTGGCGACAGGTTGGTGTGCTACGGACGCTACCGAGATTTCCAGAGATTCTGGAAGGCGCTGTGACGAAATCTTATATAGACAACTTCTCAGGATTTTTTTTCTGTCAGGGATTAGTATTCTTTTCAGGTACTTTTATTGTTTTCCGTGCCTAAGATTAGTATCTTCGCAGCCTAAGACTAATTCTTTCCACCATGGTGGAAAGCAAAGAACGCCACGGTGGAAAGCAAAGAGCACCACGGTGGAAAGCAAAGAACACCGTGGTGGAAAGAATTGACTTTAGGCATCCTCTTCCTTAATTATCGCAAGGAAGATGGCTAAATAAAGCGATATAACAGTTTAATCCCGGCACTTCACACTAATCTTGCGGAGCGTCGAAAAAAAGAACAGAAGCAGATGAGTGCATATTACGACCTTTTTGAAAAACCTGATGTTCGCCAAACCGGTGAACAGCAACCTCTTTACGCCCGTTTTATCCCCAAAGGAACCATTGAACAGAAAGAGTTTCTGGATCGTGTGCACCTTTTTACCGGCATCAGCCGTAGTATGCTTGAGGGCGCTATGGCAGCCTTTATGGACGAGCTGCGCGACTGCCTTGCCGATGGCTGGACAGTGGAACTGGGAGAGCTTGGCTATTTTACTCCCTCTTTGAGCTGCCGTCGGGAGGTGATGGACAAGAAAGAGCTGCGTGCGGCTTCCGTCAGTCTCCGAGGCTTGAACTTCCGCTTGGGAAAAGCTTTTTATCGGGCACTCGACAAGAAAATGCAATTGGAACGCCGACCTCAGTCCAAAAAAGATGAATCGCAAAGTGCCTTGTCCCAGGAACAGCGTTTCCAACTGCTCGAAACTTATCTTGAACAATACCCTTGCATCAATCGTGCCCAATATAGCCGTCTGACCGGACGTAGCGTGCGGCAGGCTGTCAACGACTTGAACCGGCTCATTGAAGATGGTGTGCTGATGAGGCACGGTGAGGGAAAGAGTGTGGTGTATGCCAAGAAAAAGTAAAATCGGGTAAAAACTGCCCAAGAGAGAGTGATAAGTTTGCTTGTAGAGATTGCTTCTGACGCTATCTCTCATTATCAGTCGTTTAGTCTCTCCGCCTGTAGAGATTACAGGCATATTCTGCTTTCTTTTGTATTTTCTTCCTTTCAGTTTTTTCTTCACTTGTAGAGATGGCCTTTTTCTATCTTTCTGTTTATTAATGTTTTAAGACTTTTGGCTGTAGATGCCGTTTTCTTGCTTTCGCTTGTTTCTCACCCTAACTTTGCGGTATCGAATTTGAGAAAACAGAAAGCTTGACTGTTGAGGCCTCACGGTAAATGCTTCTTGTTTTAGTAGAATAAGATAGAAGGTTTATATATACATTAGTAACATTTAAAACTAAAAGCATTATGGCAATTAAGTATGAAGTAAAGAAGAAAGTATTCGGTTTTGACGAGACAAAGACAGAAAAGTACGTAGCGCAGACAAAGGTATTGGGATTGGTTAAATTTGATAAGTTGTGCGAGGAAGTGCAGAAGGTGAGCATGGCGCCGCGTGGTGTTGTGAAAATGGTGATTGACGGGCTGATTGATACACTGAATATGGATTTGGATAAGGGGTACT
Organism: Bacteroides helcogenes P 36-108; assembly: GCF_000186225.1. Lineage (NCBI taxonomy): Bacteria > Pseudomonadati > Bacteroidota > Bacteroidia > Bacteroidales > Bacteroidaceae > Bacteroides > Bacteroides helcogenes. Next base: position 2,215,859 of record NC_014933.1, read on the forward strand.
CCGTGCAGTTGGGAGACTTCGGTTGTTTCCGTCCCGGATTGAATGCAAAAAGCCAGACGGGAGCAGAAACAGTGGATGCCAACACGGTGTATCGCCGGAAAATCATCTTTTATCCGGGAAGCTATTTCAAGAATATGTTGACTAAAGCCACCGTAGAGAAACTGGTGCTTGGAAAAGACAACGTGGGCTCTGCCGGTAGCACATCTGGCACGGGAGACGGAACGGAAACGGGAGGAACTGGTGGAGATGAAAATGAAAATCCATTAGGATAATGTCAGTGCAATAAGGTTTTAATTCCTTTTTTATGTTAAAGCGGAAAGTTGTGATTAAACTTTCCGCTTTTCTTATGGTCTTATAATCGTTGCAACACAATAGGTATAAACCATATAAAGTATTAACTTAAAAAGAAATGGAATGATGAGAAAGATTATTTTGATATTAGTGGCTGCCTTCTTTATGGGCAGTGCGGCGATGGCGCAGCATGCCCGTCGCGGTGACAGAATGCCTGACCCGAAAGTGCGTGCCGAACGCATGACAGAACGGATGGCAAAGGAATACTCTTTGAATGATACCCAGAAGAAACAACTGCTGGAAGCCAACCTGGTATTTGTGGATAAAATGGGTGGCAGACCGATGCACCGCAGACCGGATGCGGGAAAAGGTAAGAATGCGTGTGATTCATGCTGCTGTGCCCGGACAGGAAAGCGGCATCAGGCTGATAGAAAGGCTGGAATGGAAAAGAAACATAAAGAAATGAAGGACGCCCGTTCTGCTTATGATGCACAGCTTCAGAAGATCCTGACAAAAGACCAATATGCAGCTTATAATAAGAAAATGCAGGATAGAAAAGATAAAATGGAATCTAAGGGAAAAGAGGCCGCAAAGAATTGAGTATTCAAGGTGTTGGTGTAAAAAGAGACCGACGAGAACATGGTAATCCCCTTTGTTTACCCTGTTTTCATCGGTCTCTTTATTGTTTTCCGGCTTTTCCTTGTGTTTTTGCTGCTCTTTTTGTTTCTTTGCGCTATCCAACTTACAAAAAAACGAAACAATGAAGAATATAGTTTATGCATTGGCGTGTGTATCTGTTATCTGCCTTTCAGCTTGTTCATCAAAGAGTAAAAATGGAAATGACATGCAGGTATTGATGCAGGATAGCACAGAAAGTGCCGGTCCGCAGCGTATGCAGGTATCTGATGTGAAGACGGTTTTTGCTTATAAAGGAAAAGATTATGAATCGTCCGTAGTGCGCAAACCGGATGAGAGCCTGCCCATAGTAACGAACGAGCAAGGTGAAAAATTCGTTGATAACCACATTACTTTGCATATAACCTGTGGTGGCAAGCAAGTAGTGGATAAGGTATTTACAAAAGAGAGTTTTGCCTCATTGATCGATGCGAAGTTTATGAAATATGCTATTCTTGAAGGATTGGTATTTGACCGGGTGACTCCTCAGGGAATGATATATGCGGCCAGTGTGTGTTATCCGCAGTCGGATCTTTACGTTCCTATCAGACTGACTGTAACGGCCGAAGGTAATATTTCCATGACAAAAGAAGAGTTGATGGAAGATTACCGGACAGACAGCATCAGTTGACAGGTTATTGGCAACTGGTTGCCTTTGACTGCACATAATTTCTTCAATCAGTATTTTCAGGGAGAGATAGTTACTAAGATCGAGCGCAGGCGCAGTGGTGTAGGAAATGATTGTTCTTTGAAATTTAATTAAAGAGGAGAATGGTCGATATATAGACGATTGATATTGTTTATGAGAGAGTCTCTCACGCATCAGTGAGAGACTCTTCTCGTTTTATCACATTGGTTTGTAATCCTTTGCCAATCCTCCTTCACTTGTTTCTTTGTAAAGTGACGGCAGGTCGTTACCGGTTTCTTTCATCACTTCAACTACCTTATCGAAGGATACACGGTGCATGCCGTCTGTGAAGGAAGAATAAAGATTCGCATCCAAGGCACGGGCCGCAGCATATGCATTACGTTCTATGCATGGTATTTGTACCAGTCCGCATACCGGGTCGCAGGTCATGCCCAAGTGATGTTCCAATCCCATTTCCGCCGCATATTCTATTTGTGACGGGCTTCCTCCGAACAACTGATTGGCGGCAGCCGAAGCCATGGAACAAGCCACTCCTACCTCTGCCTGGCATCCGGCTTCTGCTCCTGAAATAGAAGCGTTGGTTTTTACTATGTTTCCTACCAGTCCGGCTGTGGCAAGGGCGCGAAGAATGCGTATTTCACTGAAGTCACGGCTTTTTGCCAAATGATAAAGCACGGCAGGCACTACTCCGCATGAACCGCAAGTGGGGGCAGTAACGATTGTACCTCCCGAAGCATTCTCTTCACTTACGGCAAGTGCATACGAGAATACCAAGCCACGGGACTGGAGGGATTGCTTATATCCGCTGGCACGTATGTAATAGGTAGATGCTTTACGGCGCAGATTCAATGGGCCAGGTAGGACACCTTCTTGCTCCAGCCCCCGTTTGACGGCAGCTTGCATGGTTCTCCATACTTCTTGCAGATAGTCCCATATATCACTTTCTTCACATTCCTTGACGTATTCCCAATAGCTTTTTCCGGTACGCTCACACCACTGTAGAATTTCGGTCATACGGTTCATTTCATATACGTCCGGGGTGTTTATGGAAGAAGCGCCGTCATTTTCTTCAGCCAAAGCGCCGCCTCCGACACTGAATACAGTCCATTGGTCTGTCGTCCTGCCTTCGTTGTCCACGGAAACAAACTTCATACCGTTGGGATGGAAGGGCAGGAATATTTTGGGCTCCCAGATTATTTCTACCGGTGCTGCCGGCTGCAGCGTTTCGGTGATGGCAATATTGGTCATGTGTCCCTTGCCAGTTGCTGCCAGGCTTCCGTATAATGTTACTTTGAATGCAGCAGCTTCCGGATGTCTTTCCAGAAAAATCTCGGCCGCTTTGCGCGGTCCCATAGTGTGACTGCTTGAAGGGCCTGTACCGATACGGTAGAGTTCTTTGATTGATTTCATCTGTTTATTTACGATTTAAAGATTTGCGATTGAAGTTGTTTGTTTTTGGAATTTTCAGTTCAAGTCCACTACTGTGATACCCGCACCTCCAAATTGGATATGTTCGTCGGCAAATTGGCGTACGCCCGGTACTGTTTGCAGGTATTGACGGATCAAGGTGCGTAAAATACCCGTACCCGTTCCGTGAAGAATGCGTACACGTGACATGCCTATGAGAATGGCATCATCTATGAAATAAGTGACGGCTTGCAGAGCTTCATCGCCACGCATGCCACGAACATCGATGTCTTGCTTGAAGTTCAGCTTTTTCTCATACATGCTGTCTTGTGTCTGAGTGCTGATGTATGTGCTTTTAGTAGAGGTATCTGCTTGCTTGGGCTGTGCATTGGTACACTCCAGCCTCTCCAGTTTGACGGTGGTCTTTATATTTCCGAAGGCAACCGTAGCGTTTTTTCCATTCACTTCCATAACTTCTCCTACGGAAGCCTGCCCTTTCATCTTGACATGGCAACCGGGAGTGATAACAGCCGTGCGTTCGGTTTCTTTCCGTGTTTGTTGTGCTGCCAAAGTTTGCGGATTTTGTTCTTTTCGGTTTTTCTTCTCTTTTTTCCGGTTTTGCTTCTCCGCCAGCCTTTCCATTTGGCGGACTATTTTTTCTTCTTGTTCCTTGTTGGCAAGGGTTTCCATCGATTCGCGGAAGTCGGCTAATTCCTTACGTACCTGACGTGTCTTCTCTTTTTCGGCTTGTACTTCCTTGATGGTCCGTATGGTATTTTCAATACGTGCATTGGCTTCTTGCATCAATATATCTGCATCTTCCTTAGCTTTTCGCAGGATTTCTTTGCGTGATTTCCGCAGATCCTCAATTTCGGTCTGATAGCGTTCGATGGTTTCTTCCATTTGCTTTTCACGCTGGCGGATAGTCTGGCGTTTTCCTTCCCAGTACCGCTTGTCACGTACAATGTCCTGCAGGTATTTGTCGGCATTGATGTATTCGCTGCCAACGATTTCTGACGCATCGGCTATCACATCCTCAGGTAAACCGATTTTACGTGCAATCTCCACGGCAAATGAACTTCCGGGATTGCCTATCTGAAGTTGGAACAAGGCTTGCATCAGGTGGCGGTCATACAGCATAGCCCCATTTACCACTCCTTCATGGTCTTCGGCAAAATGCTTCAGATTTTGGTAATGTGTGGTAATGATACCAAACGTAAGCTTTTCGTTGAAGCGTTTCAGTACGGCTTCGGCAATGGCTCCTCCAATCTGCGGTTCGGTTCCTCCACCGAATTCATCAATAAGGATGAGGCTGCATTCATTACAATGCTTCATCATGATTTTCATGTTTGTGAGGTGGGAAGAGTAAGTGCTCAAATCGTCTTCGAGGGATTGTTCGTCACCTATGTCGATAAAGATGTTACTGAATATTCCGGCATGGCTGCGTTCGTGCATCGGGATAAGCAGCCCGCATTGCAGCATATATTGAAGGATTCCTACTGTTTTCAGACAAACTGATTTTCCACCGGCATTCGGACCCGAAATGACAAGGATACGTTGTTTTTCATTCAGTTCGATATCAAGTGGTACTACTTTTTTCCCGTGTTTGGCGAGAGACAGTTGCAACAGTGGATGCACTGCCATAGTCCAGTCTAAGATCTGTTTGTTTTCAAGAGCCGGTTTCAGTCCTGATATTTGCTCGGCAAACATAGCTTTGGCACGTATGAAGTCTATTTCGGCAAGAAATTCGTATGAAAGTAATACATCTGGAATGGATGGTCGGAGTTGTCCGGAGAAATCTGTCAGGATGCGGATAATCTCACGTCGCTCATCCCCCTCCAGTTCTCTGATGCGGTTATTGGCTTCCACTACCTCGGCGGGTTCGATGAAAACTGTTTTTCCACTGGCCGACTCATCGTGCACGATACCCTTTAGCTTTCGTTTCAAGGCTGGTACTACAGGGATAACCAAGCGTCCGTCACGTATCGTGGGAGTTACATCTTTATCCACAATTCCTTCTGATTGTGCATTTCGCAATATATTGTTCAAGGAACGGGAAATGCTTCCCATGGTACTCGCCAACTCTCGACGTATGCGTGCCAGTTCGCTTGAGGCATTGTCTTTAATCTTCCCATAGGGAGACAGGATATTATTTATTTTTCCAATAAGCTGAGGAAATGCCATGATGTCTCCAGCAAGCCGTTTCAGGCAAGGGTAGGGAGAATTGTTATCCTCTTCGTTCTCCTTTTGTAAAAAGCGTACAATGTCCCGTATCGTTTCCAACGAACGACGCAAATCAAAAAGCTCCTGTTCGTCTAAATACATGCCTTCCACCCGTATTCTTTTGAGTGACGGACGGACATCAAAAAAATATTGTGCGGGAAAGTTATCTTCTTCCCTGATTATGCGGATAAATTCTGTAACTTGCTCCAGACGTTCTTCCACTTCACCGAAGCGGTCAGAAAATGTCATATTGGTCACTCGCTCTTCACCAAGGGTACTGAGACATTTCTCTTTCAGTAGTTGGCGAATTTGGTCGAAACCTATCTTTTGTTCAAAGTTTTGTGGGTATATCATGGGTTCAGCCTGTTTTCAGGGGGCAAAAGTACGATTAATTCGCGAAAAAAGAGAAAAATGTTTGCAGATTTAAAAATGATTTGTAACTTTGCACCGCTTTAGAAGAAAAGCTTCTTAAAAAGAAGTTTTTGGAGAGGTGGCAGAGTGGTCGATTGCGGCGGTCTTGAAAACCGTTGTGCTGCAAGGCACCCGGGGTTCGAATCCCTGTCTCTCCGCTGAAAACTATTGAAAACTGATAGCTTGAAAATTTAACATCCGATTTTATACAAGTAAAATCGGATGTTTTTTATTATTGAAAAGAAGTTTTTTGCCAGTCGGAATATTTATATAAAACATTTGGTAATTCCGAAAATTTCTTCTATTTTTGCGCTCCGAAAAAGAGGAGAGATGCTCGAGTGGTTGAAGAGGCACGCCTGGAAAGCGTGTATACTCCTAAAGGGTATCCGGGGTTCGAATCCCCGTCTCTCCGCTGAGCGTCAAAGACGAATGACGGAAAAGCTAAGACAAGTCCTGTAAAATCAAGGTTTTACGGGACTTTTTTATGTTTGTGCTGTGACAAGTGAAAGACATGAAAATGCCCTGTTTGGACAAAGTAGTGTTACTAAATCGTTACTGAAAATCAGCCAATGAAAATAGTAACGATTTTAACTGTAAATTACTGATTTGTCGCTTGTTGTCTCTTGGATGTCTGTTCATACACGAATTGTTAATCGTTCCTTTGCAACGGGAAGTAAGATTCCTATTGTAACGGACATAAAAAGAACAACGTATATGAGCAAAAGTACTTTTAAGATTCTTTTCTACATTAGAAAAAATCAAGTGAACAAAGATGGTACAGTCTGCATAATGGTCAGACTGACAGTAAGCGGTGAGGTATCTCAATTTAGTTCTAAATTGAATATTAATCCTAAGGCATGGGACGTTAAACAAGGTAAAGCGGCAGGTAACTCCGTAAAGGCACGCCAGTTGAATGACTTGTTGGAGGATATACGTACTTCCTTGAAAAATCACTATCGTGATATTGAAATGCATGAATCGTTTGTCACTGCGGAGAAAGTAAGAAATGCTTTCTTAGGATATACTATTAAACAACAAACATTATTGGAGCTATTCAGAAAACATAATGATGATGCACAAAAGTTAGTAGGTATCAGTAAGAGTGCAGCTACATTAGCTAAGTATGATAGATGTTATCGTAGGATGGAGGAATTTATGAAGGCTAAGTATAATATCACGGACATCGCTCTGAAAGAGATTAATCATATGTTCATCACGGACTTTGAGACGTATTTACGTACCGTTAGTCTATGTAATGAAAATACAACTGCTAAATTTATGCAGACTTTTCGGATGATTGTGATTATGGCGAAAAATAATGGCTGGATTTTTACTGATCCATTCGTGAATTATAAAATTCGTTTGAAGCGTGTGGATAGAGGATATTTGACGGATGCGGAACTGCAAAAGATAATGAAGAAGAAGTTTCCCACGAAACGATTGGAACAGGTGCGGGATGTTTTCATTTTTTCATGTTTTACGGGCTTGGCGTATATTGATTTGAAAACATTAAAAGCGAGTGAGATTAGTATTTCTTTTGATGGTAAGCCGTGGATTATGAAGCATCGGCAGAAAACGGATACTCCGGTGAATGTTCCTCTGCTGAAGATACCGTTGGCTATATTGAAGAAGTACGAAGGACAGCTACCCAAAGGAGAATTGCTGCCTGTATTGAGCAATCAGAAATTAAATTCGTATTTGAAAGAAATTGGCGATTTGTGCGGAATAAATAAGAATATCACCTTCCATTTTGCCCGGCATACTTTCGCCACAACGACGACGCTTGCGAAGGGTGTTCCGATTGAAACTGTATCGAAAATGTTGGGACATACGAATATTGAAACGACACAGATTTATGCTCGTATAACTAATGATAAAATACGGAAAGATATGCAACAGTTGGCTGGGAAATTGGATGATTTGGATCAATGGAATTAAAATTGTAATATTTGATATATGGAAGAAGGTAAGGTAATTATAGAGGCCGGAGATTCCGGCGGTGTTCGTATATCTCTCAAGCCTGCCGAGGATGGCAGTATTTGGATGAGTATAGCAGAAATTGCGGATATATTCTTTGTTGGCGGTGCTTCTGTGGAACGTCAAGTTAAAAAGATTTTTGCAGAAGGGGATTTACAGGAGTATGCAGTGAAAAAAGAAAAGCCAATCGAATATGCTCCCGGTAAATATGGAAAGCTGGATTATTATAATCTCAATATGATTATAATGCTTGCCTTTCGCATGAATAGTCCGTTCTGCTCCATGTTCAGGGAATGGATATGCCGGCGACTTACACAGAAGGTCAGCGAACAAAAAATCCCTATTTTCTTGCAGATAGGCAAGGAACAGGGGGTAAACTGATTGTCAATGCCATTAATGCGGCTTAATTTGCTATCGTATGAAGCGGATTAAGCCGCTTTCTTGCCAATCTCTGTCCGATTGTCATTTCTATCTATAAAAGAATATAAAAGAGGATGGCTGAATTTTACCTCTGAATGTCAAGTGGCTATCTTTGTGCATGTTATTGAATTTGAACAAAGAGATTATGGTTGAGGCTTTTGATATGCTCGTCGAATATGATTCGGGAATGGTATTCGAGGATTATAAGGTTCCAATGGGGTATGACCTAAGGGACTTTGAAGAGTTTTTCTATTTGAAGCGGCAGCCATTAGGTGAGTTTGTAATTGTGCTGAAGGAAGGCGGCTTGTTCTATTTTCTTTCGGATAATTTCTGTGACTTTACGGAGGTCTGTAAAAAATATGACTGGTATGTCATTTCACATCAACCATTCAATAAGCAACTTGAAATCGGTATCGGGATGATGAATACCGGAGGCTCGGCCGGATGGATTGGACGGGCGGAGCATTCCGAACGGTTGAGCATGTATAAAGATATTCTGGTGTTTTCTTATGACTGTGGCGTAGAAACGGATTTTTATCCGTATGATACGACTTTCAAGGGATATTTTGAGATAGATGGAAGTCTTTGCTACTATGTACATGACTATTATCCCACGCGAGTTCAAAAAGTTGATGTACATCAGAAGCGTATCAGTAATTTGATATTCCGCTTTAAAGAGGGCGGCCATTGCGGTATGCTGGTCGCAAAGATTGTTTCTCTTTGCATGAAAAATATTTCCTACTGCAATTCTCCCCAACAAACGATTTTAATTCCTATTCCGGCTTCGACACGGGAGCGGCAACGGAAAAGGTTTCCGGTTCTCTGTTACCATTTATCTAAATGGTTGAATGTACGGGATGGATTTCAGACGATATGGATTGAGCAGGAACGGGAGCAGATGAAAGGAAACTCGCGCAAAGAGGTTGTGTCTAATCTGAGTATTAGAAAACGGGATGTTCGGGGTATGAATGTAATCTTATTTGATGACGTGCTGACCAGTGGACAGAGTTTCCGGCAACTCCGACAAAAGATGATGGAGTTGGGGGCAAAATCCGTGATTGGGATTTTTCTTGGCAAGACGGTTGGTTTACGTGAGTAATAGGGAGTTTCTTGTCAATATTCATTCATTTGAAAAATTCGTTTTCCGCTGCTTCTTGCGTTCATATTTCAGATGATTCATTTCTTTCTTGGTATATTCAATATATTTGCCTCCTTCTATCTTGTACCTTTCAAAAACCTTTTTCATGTGTAGATTTTCATCTACAATAGGGAACCTGCCACCTCTGACTTTCTCTGCTCCATATTTATTGAAGTATTTCTCAACAATGGGATTAAGTTCTTCGATAATCTCCAAATAATCTTTGGGGCATATAACGGGAATAACTTCTAATAATTCTATAGGAGTATGGAGCTTGCACCATTCGCCATATTTTCCTCTCTCGTACTTTTGCATAAGCGCAGACAGATCGCTGCTATAACTCACATGGAAGCAGCCGTCTTCTAATGCCAGAACATAAACAACCATGACTCTCTCACTATCTTTCAGCGGTAAATCATAATCAATCATGGAATTCTTTTCTTCGTATTCTTCTATGAATTTGCTACGTGTGCTAAGGTCGGCAAGGGGTTTATGGTCTCCTCTTTTACGCAAGAAGGATTGGATGAGTCCCAAATGACGTTCTGAGTCCCAAAGTGTAAAACTCCCTCCGCGAACATTTTCATAGCCATGTTCAGCACCGCATTGAAGTACCCACTCATTGACCTTATTTATATTGGGAATACCGTTCTCAAAAACGACTTCCTGATACTTTAATAACCGTATAGGTTTATTAATCCGGGTCCAATAGGAGGCAATGCCTTTTTCATGCTTTTTGAGGGCGGCTTGCAGAGAACGTGAATAACCAACATAGTATTTGCCGTTTTCCAATTCAAGAAGATATATGAATTGCTCTCTTTTATTAAATGAAATATCCTCCATGTCTATATCTAAAAAATATCTGTGATGCTGCAAGCTTTTAATCGTTTCGATTTCACCCACATTGCACCAGAAACCACCCCTGACTCTCTGCCAACCTTTGGCTTTCATCATTTTTATGGTCTGGTGATTCTCCCAACGATCTTCTTCTTCTGGTGAAGAGACAAGAAAGGATTCTTTTTCAATGACACTGACGGGAGGGTGTAGTTTAGTCCATACGGCTCCATTATCATTGAAATGTTCATTGAATCTTCTGTCGGGGTCGGTGGTTTTCCCTACATAGTAAAAATTATCCTCCAGTGCTAATGTATAAATGTATATTAGGTAGCTCATCGGCTTTAAGTATAATTGTTGGCTTCATTTGTATTGCAAATATAGGCAAAGAATTGACACGGCCCTGTGCTTTGGCATTGGAGATTTGGAATAAAGGTCATGATGTGGACTAAATACTATAAAAATCTTTCATAGGTCGTTACCTACCTGTGGATGTATCCCTTTTTCTCTTCTCAATTTTGCGACATAATCCAAAAACGTAAAAGCATGGAAATAATAACAATGGATCATCAAGCCTATCAGGATTTGGTGGAAAAGATTAATCGGATTTCCGATTATGTGTTCAAAAAAGAGGTCGCACCCTTGTTGGAACCGGAAATTTGGCTGACAAGTGAAGAGCTGGCGGACTTACTTAAAATAAGCACGAGGACTCTTCAACGTATGCGGAAAGAACGGGTGATTCCTTTTTGTATGATACGCAGCAAATGTTTGTACCGACTGTCGGATGTGGAAAAATGTATCGCTCAACGTATTGTGACCTGTAACCCAAAGACGTTGGATGAGTTCAGAAAAGGTTATTGGACTACACATGAAACTCTTTCTTTATGAGCACGCTGGACTTGGATACCTTCGAGGATTGGATGCGGCAAATCATGGAGCGTTTCGACCGGAACGAACGGCTGCTCACCTCCCTCGCGGGCAAGGAGTACAAGGAGACCAAGTACCTCGACGGGGAACGGCTGCTGGACAATCAGGACTTGTGCGAGCTGCTGAACACGAGCAAGCGCTCCATCCAGCGTTACCGCAGTTCGGGCACGCTGAAATACCGGATGCTGTGGCACAAGGTGTACTACAAGGAGTCGGACGTGCAGGACTTTCTGAAAAACCATTTCAGGGAGTTCGAGGAGAAAAACGAGGCAAAAAGGAAGAGGCCGTGAAGCCACAAGCTGCCAGACGGATGCCACAAGCTGCCACGCGCCCCGCCATCCATTGCGGAACGGCTTGGGGCAGCTATTTTCGCCCCCGAAACAAATTCATGTTTAATTAGACAGAAACGTATGGAACAGAAAAAAGAGAAAAAGGACGTGCTGATTGTCCGGGACGAGAAGACGGGAGAAATCAGCGTCGTCGCCGGACTGAAAAAGGACGGCACACCGAAAACCACCGCCGCTGACGGGGCGAACCGGAAAGATTTTCTGCTGTTCGACAAGAACAGCAACCCGTTGGACAGTTTCTTGGACAACTTCTTCCGCCAGTGCAAGGAGCCGAAGCCGAAGGTGTATAACTACAAAGAAGTCTTATACATAAAGTCCCGCCTCTTTCTCGTAGCAGTTCCGAATTAAGTTTTCCGAGAGAGGGGCGGGAGTTTATATAACAGCGTTGGGGCGTTCTCAGCCCAACGGGTTTTCTTCCTGACCTTCCCTGCCGCTGCCGGACGAACCGCCCGTGTTTCCGCCGCCGGAGAGGCCTTTGGCCGTTCGGTAGTCGGTAAGGCTGGCATAGCTCACGCCTTCATCCAGCACGCCGCCGTTCTGGAACTGGATGCCTTGAAGCACGCTCTCGCGGAACTCCTTGCTGGGAGTGAAGATGATGCGCGGGTTCTTTATCATCGCCCCGGCATTGAACTTCGTGACATCTTCCACGCCCTCGCTCTTAAAGGTGACACGGATGGTACCCAGGTCGCCCACACGGACGGTGTGGCCTTGTTGCAACTGTTGGCGGGCATGTTTGCCCAGCAAGTCCAGCGCGGCCTCCATTTCGATGGGAGCGGTCGTGGTGTTTTCCGTAGCGGCACGTGTCATTGCCTTCACAGTTTGGGAAACTTCGCTGACCGGGATTGCATACCATTTCTTGGCTGCTTTTCTATCCTGCGGATTGACTTTCTTGACGAGTTTGTATTTATACATAACTACCTCCTTTTTTGGTTGTTGGTACTGCATCCGCAAAGTTAGCAATTCTTTCGGGACGGCAAAGGTTTCGGGCGGAATATTACATACCTATCTCATGGGTTGCTACATACGTATGTAGCAGGTCACGACATACGTATGTAGCATGGCACTACATACGTATGTAACGGTCGACTACATACGTATGTAGCAAATGGCTGGATACGTATGTAATTGAAAGCTACATGGGGCCGTCTTCGAAAATGGAGCCGTTCCGCTTGGCGATATGGTCGAAGTAATGCTTATACGCCCAGCGTTTTTGGGGTTCGGTGATTCGGGACAAACGTCTGCTTAACTCTAAAACGTGCTGTTGGAATTTATTTCTCGGTTTCATAATCGTTAGAATAAAAGTGTCATTTGTTCATGGTTGCTGCTCTCTTTCTTGGGGGCGGATTTACGCTGTGTCATTCTGCTGTAAGCCTCGTCTTCGGCTCGTTTGATAGCATCCTTGCGTGCCTGCGCCTTTTCTTCTTCAGTAAGTTCCACGTGATGATTGACCACCACCTTGCAGTCTGTCGGGTTGCCCACCTCTATGTCGGCTTCATCGTAATAGTGCACGGCTTGCCCGAATATTTCATCGTCATCAAAGCCGTTACAACCGCTTTTCTGAACATAGTTCAAAATATAGGTTATACAATCTTCTATGTTCTTCAATGGGTTGCGGTATGAATGGGCGAATAGTTCGTCATACTCGGCTCTCTGCTCCAAATAGGATTGGATAGCGTTCTTAAAAGATACTGATACTTTCATATTTCTTGTTTTTAGGGGGCGTTAAATGGTTGCTTGAATTATCTCTATCCGCCATGCAGGGATTACTTCGTCAAACAGATATGTTATGAACTCTTTTCGTGCATCGGTGCATAACTCCTTGTATAGTTCTCGGAACTGGCTGATATTGCCGTTTATGTAGGTTGATACCATGTACTCGTAAATGTTATCCACCTCGTAATATCTGCATTGCTGCGCTGCTGATTTGCTATATCTTGTTCCCATAAGATAGATTATTTATATAGGTTGATAATTTCTTTATTCATTTGCTTGGCTTTGCTCACTGTGTAGTAAGTGCCGCCTTTGGGCGCATTGTCCCAATATGCCACCACAACATTGGCGTGGCTTATCAGATAGTCATTCCGATGATGGAAACAACCTGTGTAGTAATGCAGGGAGATGGTGACCACCTCGTCCGCTTGTTTGAGAATGGCTGCATATTGGAGTTTGTCTTGCTCGCTATACCGTGCCGACTGATTGGCAAAGGGAACGACCGCCACCAACCGAATGTCATTATATACCCGCTTCATGTGCATAATGACCGCTGCTGCCGACAAGTCGAAGCCGTTAGCCATTCCGCTGTAAAAGGTTCTATAACCCTGCATATACAGCTTGGCAACCTGCATGGTCAGATGAAATCGCACGTTTTCGATGGTGCTGTCTTGTAAGATGCGCTCTTTCCGATGTCCCGTGAAAGAAACTGCGAAGGGGGAATTTGTTGTCATGGTGAAGAAGTTTAGATTGTTAATAGCCAAACGATAATGCCGATTACAACAGCCATAGATAAAATGGCGACAAGGCAACCCCATACAAAGCAAAGTACACTAATTATCAGCTCCTTTGCAAGCCATAAGTCAATCATCCATACAAGGAAGTAACCACCGTACAATCCCCAACCGATACCCGAAAGTCCGAGCCAAACCGTCCAGCCAATCAACATATGCAGGGGCAGATTGAGTCTGTACTTATTTCGATTAATTATTTCTTTTGCTGTTTTCATAATCACGACATTTTTTTTATGCATTGACGAGTTGAGCTGACTTATTTCATGTGCATCAAAAGGTAGGGCTTAGGGGAAACAAGGTTTTTGGGAAAAATACCTCGTGACATTCATGGCACAGGGAAGATTTTTGCCAAAACCGGAACGGCTTGACCTTGTTTCCCTGTTAAGAGCCCGGAGTACCTTTGCACTTGAATAAGTTAGGTTAATTCGTTTCTTTGCTTTGATTGTGGAGTGATGGCGATGAAAGCAGCAAGAGAAATTTCCGAAGTAAATAGGGGCTTTTAATCGCTCTGGATTATTGATTTGTGAACCATTTAAAGAGAAACCGATGACATGAATAGAAGAATATCCTACTCTTTTTCCTGTCTTTGCAGGCAACGGTGCAGATAGCATCGTGATACATTTGTTCGTTTACTGCAATCCGGAAATCGCCAATTTCAAAGCACGAATCTATCAATAATTTCTTGATGAATCTGATTGTAATACTGACTGTATAGTGTTTCTTATGACAATAAACTCGAAGCATTACAAGGATACACCATAGAACATACAAAACAAATGGTATTGTTTTAAGGTTATCCCGAACTTATATTGAATTGTGTTAAGTGAAGATTCTCCCTTTAGCAAATAAATTGAGTTAAAATATAGTAATACTTTGAGAAGCAAAAATAATTTATTAAATTTGCGTGATAGTTTAATTTATTAGATTTGCAGCTATGAATAAAGACTTGAATAGGATTAAAGTCGTCTTGGTGGAGAAGCACTTGACAAGCAAATGGCTTGCGGAGAAATTGGGCAAGTCAACTTGTACTGTGAGCAAGTGGTGCTCTCAAAAGTCGCAGCCAGATTTGCAGACCATGAACCAAATTGCAATCCTGCTTGACGTAAAATTGAGCGAACTTATTGTGGATTGAAAGATATCTTTTCAAGTTGATTTAACGTATAACAATGAAAATTCCATTTGCAATATCAGCAAGAACAGCACATCTTATTGGCATGGAGAACTTTGCCAATGCAGAAGGGGCTATTGTAGAACTGGTAAAAAATGCTTATGATGCGGACGCAGATATTTGCGTGGTAGTGGCAGATGTCCGAGAAAATAAGGCTGAATCCAAACTGTTCATAATTGATAATGGTTCAGGAATGACTGATGAAATCATCATCAAGCATTGGATGACGATTGGTACGGATGATAAACTTCTCAATACCCGTTCTTCAAATAAAAAGCGTGTAAAAAGTGGAGCAAAAGGTATTGGCCGATTTGCCTTGAACAGATTAGGGACTTCTGCAGAGATGTTGTCTTTTGTTAGTAGTGAGTTTGGCAAAGGTTATGTATGGAGTGTTGATTGGAAAAAGTTTGACAAAGCGCGTGTGCTTTCGGATGTAGAAGCAAATTTAGAAGAAATTACTGCAGACTATTTGGTAGATAGGCTTAATGAATATGGCATTGACAAATTGCCGATATATGACAAATTAGTATCTGAAAATTTTCACGGAACAATTCTTTGTATATCCCATCTGAATGACGATTGGAATGACGATGCGCTGAATGGATTGTTAAAGAATCTTGAGATGCTCATTCCTGCTGAATTGCAGACATCTTTTGGATTATATCTGTACAAAATGCATGACTTGCAGTGGAGTGGAAAGGTCAATCCAATGGAGTATGAGGATTATGACTATAAAATTTCTGCTCAGTATGAAGGAGGACGCGAAATACAGATAAAAATTGAGAGGAATGAATTGAATTTGTCTAAACTTGAAACACTTTACAGCAAAGTATTTCTACGAGATGCGATGAAAGCTGCACCGTTTCGTTTGGAGGATTTCCGGAAAAGAGAAGTCTCTCAAACTATTCAAATAAACAAAAAGGTTGATGCCGATTTGCTAGAACAGGTCGGAAAATTTGGATTTACGTTCTTTTTTCTAAAAAACACATTAAAGGATGATCGAGACAAGGATGGAAATCAAAAATATCCATACAATTTATTTGACGAATCAGCCCGTACTCATTGGCTTGACAGGTTTGGCGGTGTGCGTATCTATCGCGATGAATTCCGTGTCCGTCCGTACGGAGAGAATGGGGATGACTGGTTAGGTTTAGGTCGCAGGCAGGCAAAGAGTCCTGGCGGTGCCGGTCAGAAAATGGGTGGCTATAGAATCCGTCCAAATCAGATTGCTGGTATCGTCAAGATTTCGAGATTGACTAATGCGGCTTTTGAGGATAAGTCAAGTCGAGAAGGCATTCAGGAAAACGAGGCTTTCGCTTTGTTCAAAAACCTATTATTGCAGATAATCTCGGTTTTTGAACTTGACCGCAATACCGTCATGTACAATCTGTCGAAATTGTACAAAGGAGAACATCCACAGACAACACGGGCAAAGGAGATTGCATATAAAGCTCTTGATTCTAAGGCAGAAAATCTGTCTAAAGAAGCAGAAGATTTAAAGGTTCTTGCTGCAGACTATAAATCTTTGGAAACAGAACTCAATGACAAGGAGGTTGAACTCTCAATGCTTCGCGGACTGGCGAGTATGGGAATATCTTCTGCAACATTTACTCATGAGCTCCGAAGCGTGATGATTCGCCTTTTACCGAGAAACGAGTTACTTAAGAATATTCTTCTGCAATATCTACCAGAAAAACAGTTTGAAGGAATGCGATTTGACAATCCTTATCAGGAGTTAAGAAACATGAAAGAAGAAGACGAGAGGCTTTATAATTGGCTTCTTTATTCTTTAAATTCAATACGTCGAAGTAAAAGGGATTGGGTAGATATTGACTTGTCGAACTACCTTACTTTGTTTATCGAATCCTGGAGACCTATTCTATTAAGAAAATTGATACATATAGACCTCCAAATAACAAACATGGATGGCATATTACTCAAAGGATTCGAAATGGATTTGGATAGTATATTCAACAATTTTGTAACAAATTCCATATCCGCATTCCTCACTTCAAATGAAAAGAAAAAAAAGATTTCAGTAAGTGTGAGTAATGACCATGGATATGCTGTAATAGACTTTGTTGATAATGGTATTGGGCTTTCTCAAGAATATAGGAATAATCCTGATGTTATTTTTAATGCTTTTGAGACATCTACAGTGGATAATCAGAACAATAAGATTGGTACTGGCATGGGATTGTTTATCGTGAAAGGCATTATCAGCAAATATCCAGATGCTATGATTGCATTGCTGCCTGTGGAGACAGGGTTTGGAATAAGAACAATATTTAAAATCAAATGATTATGAGTGATAAAATTAGATTAGTCTATTTAGATGAAGAAGAAAGTTGGCAATCACAAGCCCATTCTGTACTGAAGAATGACTTTCAACTTCACATTCCACAATATATGCCTCATAATATAGAGGACATTTGGCGGGATGTATGCGAATTCGATGCTCAGGCTGTATTAATTGATTATCGCTTGAATGATACCGGCAATGTATCGTATACTGGCGATGACGTTATACGTGAACTTCATCGGCACAATAAACATCTACCAATGTTTATTATAACATCGTATGAGGACAATGCACTGATAGAGTGTAAAGAAGCCCAAATTATCCGTGGTAAAGAATTGTTTACCGACGCAAAGCAATACGAAAAGCTAAAAAGCATCATTACGGCAAATGTAAATAACTATAACAGCCGTAAAGCATCGGCTGAAAATATGGTCAAAAAGTTCCAAGATAAAGTTTCCAAGGGGGAGAACTTGACAAATGAAGAGTCGGCAACTAAATTTGAGGCTGAACTTTACTTGTCCGAGTTGGATTTGGACAATAGCGTTCGCTCTGATTTGATTACAAGCAAATCAAATGATACATTGGAGGAATTGCTGAAAGTTGCACAAAGCATTGTTGATTTGCACAAGAAGTAGGCTATGACAGATTTCAGAAAAACAACCCCCGCTCGTCGGACATCAGTGCCGGTATATAAGACTTATAACGAATACAAGTCATTGTTGTGCGAAGATTTTCATCAACGCTGCGGTTATTGCGGAGATCATGAATTCTTTAGGGACACTTATTACGAAGTTGACCACTTTGTTCCCAAGAAGCATCTTGTAAATATATCTCCCACAGAGTATTCTAATTTGATCTATTCATGCCGTTCTTGCAATAATTCTAAACGCGCAAAGTGGCCGACGAAGGATGAGAATATCCATAATGATGGAAAGCAAGGCTTCATAGATCCTTGTGATGCTGCTTATGCAGAGCAATTTGAAAGACTGGCAGATGGATCTATTCATTCAACAACTGATCTTGGTGATTGGATGTGGTCTGCACTTAACTTCGGAAATCCTGTCCATCGTGTGAAGTGGAGGTTGGAAGAAGTCAAGATTCTGCTCAAAGAGCTAGATGAAGTGAGCATTGATTCGCTAGAGGAACTGAAAACTAAAGACGAACTGAACAGATTATACCGCGAGTTAGAAGAACAGTTTAGGGGAAAACCAAACTTTGCCTAATCAATGAACTCTCAAATCTTTGCATATCTCAAACGAAAACAACTTACAGATACACGAACAGTAAATCGCCTGTTCGTGTCTTCTTTTGTGTTGCTTAGTGATTTGAAAATTGAGAATAATTATGTCATTAAGAGTTTACTCATAGACAAAGAAGATGAAGATTTTGACTTGTTGCAGGAGTTTGTGTCAAAGATTCATCATTTCCATCCTGCACCGATGACAATAGAAGACATGATTAGCCTTTTCGAATTTGTCATTTCGCCGGCCGATCGCATAGTGACTGGAGCCGTCTATACACCTAAATACGTAAGGGAGAACATCATTGAAACTTGCTTAAACACAATACCCAATGAACATATACAACATATTCGTGTGGCAGATATTGCTTGTGGTTGTGGTGGTTTCTTGATGGATGTTGCATTATTTTTGCACAACAACACAGGGAGGGCATTTTATGACATCTACCAAAAATCAGTATATGGGATTGATATCCAAGAGTATTCTGTGGAAAGAACAAAAATTCTACTTTCACTTTTGGCTTTGCTTCATGGAGAAGACTTGGACTTTGATTTCAATGTTCTTCAAGCAAATACATTAGATTTTAACACTGCAGAATGGAACCAGGATTACAAACATTTTGATGTTATTGTCGGCAATCCACCGTATGTCTGTTCGCGCAATGTAGATGCTACCACAAAGGAAAAGATGTTGCAATATGAAGTTTGTCTGTCAGGACATCCCGATTTGTATATTCCTTTTTTCCAAATAGCAACTGAAATGCTGAATGACGGTGGAAGATTGGGATTCATCACAATGAATAGCTTTATTCGTTCGGTTAATGGCAGAGCTGTGCGGAATTATTTTTCTCGTGGCATTCATGATATTTCAATATTGGATTTTCGTGGCTATCAGGTTTTCCAAAAGAAAAGTACATATACATGTCTTTTCTTCCTCACAAAGAATCAAGCGTCAGATACACTACATTACGCCGTTAATGAGAATGGAGATTTAAACGCAATGCTAGAATTTACTAATATCTTATATAACCAACTTGATAACAAAAAAGGATGGAGTCTCAATGATTTTGAAGCAGTACGCCAAATAGAGTCTGCTGGAATTCCTATTGGCGAATATTGTCAGTCCCGTCACGGTATAGCAACACTCAGCAACAAGACTTACATATTCAAGCCTGTCGCGGAGGATGACAACTATTATTATCTGGAATCTAAAGATAAACGCTTCCCTATAGAAAAGGCAATATGCAGAAATGTCGTCAACTCCAACAAACTCAACTCAAAAGTTTCTTTTGAAAGCATTATCGAGAAACTGATTTTTCCGTACTACATCAACGAAGGGCGAGCCACAATTATTGAGGAGTCAGTTATGAAGACCACTTTCCCTTATACTTATGCTTACCTCTCTTCCCAGCGCAAGCAACTCGCTGAGCGTGACAAAGGCAAGACAGACAAGTATCCCACATGGTATGCATACGGCAGAACTCAGTCGCTCATAATGCCAAGATATAAATTATTCTTCCCGAAGTTCGCAAACAAACCTCTTCATTGTGTTTTGAGAGACGATGCAGACCTGATGCTATACAATGGCGTTGCATTTGTTAGCGACGACCTTGAAAAACTGCAAGTCCTGAAAAGCATTCTTGATAGTAATGTCTTTTGGAACTATCTTGTCAAGAACGCAAAACCATACTCAACGGGATATTATTCGCTTAGTGGAGTTGATATTAAGAATTTTGGTATGCCCACTATAAAATAGAAGAAAGGAAAATGTGTCATAGAATAAAAAGCTCTAATAGGCTTCTATAACCAATCTATTGTAGGGATATTCAGTAAATGTTCCTCCTCAATAATTAGCAGCATGTGGAAATGACTATTTTTTCATTTCACATGCTATTTCCATTATCCTTTTCTTCCTTAGATATTCCAAATAACTCTGTATTGTCATGACGTTTCAAGAGCACTCCATAGGCGTTTCTATTTTAGATTATAGCTTCATGTCACGTAGCTTTATCCTGTCTGTTTCTGATTTTCTCTGTCATCAATATACAACTTAGATAAGACCAAGCAAGATGTAGAGGATTTTCTGTTAGTGTGTTGTATCACACGTGACATGTTTGCTAAAGCAGAAGCTCACTCACAAAAGACAGTCATTGAAATTGCAAAGCTTGCATAGGAAAAAGGTGCTATTGTTATTCCTGCACATATTGACGAGTTCAATGGTTTAGAATATTGCGCAAGTTCTGCTTCTGTAAAAGAGTTTTTAAATTTGCCATTTATTCATGCTGTACAGTTGTACATCAAGAACTGCTTGATCCTTCGCTGAAAGTGAAGGAAAATCAAGATATTGTAGATGCAATAAACGCTTACTATAACAATCCCCCTGTGGCAATAGGTGCAGATAGCATAAAAGCAGCATACGATGGTATGACAGTGGCAAAAGTGACTAACAAGAAACTACTCACATTCTCTGATAATCCAGATGCAGTAAATCCAGCTAAACATGGTCTGGCTGGCATAGGCAAGCGTTATACATGGATAAAGATGGATGGAAAACCTACTTTCGAAAGCTTATGCCGAGCACTCATGATGCCGGAACGCACAGTTCATTGTTTCAAGAGCCTTCTATCTCAATACAAATTGCCCTCATTGTGGATACATAAGATTACAATTCAGAATACTTCACTCACAAAGAATGACTTTGTGTTCAGTATGGACTTTAATCCACAACTGACCACCATTATAGGAGGTTGAGGTAGTGGAAAATCAAGTATTTTACGTTTTATACGTGCCGTATTTGAAAAAGAGGATGATTTGAAAGAACTGTCTGATATTTCAGAAGATCACAGAGAGTTTTTCAAACTTATTGATGCTGATGGATGTGATGTGTTGACCAAGTATACACGAATAGAGGTTTACTTCGTACGTGATGAACTGGAGTATAGGATTGTTTATGTCTATTCTAATAATCCACATATCATTGTAGAACGTCTAAATGTAAAGACGAATGAATACGAACAAGTGAATGGCGAAGGATTTATTGATTTTTTTCGATTTGAGCAATATTCTCAGAAACAGATATTTTCTATAGCACAGAAACCAACTTCACTGCGTAATCGTATAGATAATGTTATGCCAGAAGTTGGAGAAATTATAGTAGCGTGTAGCCAGTTACGTGAAGATTATCAAAGTCTAATGGCTAATAAACGTGCTCTGCAGTAAGCTATACAAACGAAAGGTAAGTTAAATACCGAGATAAAAGACTTGGAAAGTAAAATACAGCTTTTAAAACAAAGTGGTATTTCTGATGTAATATCAAAACAACAAAATTTTATTCGTCAGAAGCATCTGTTGCAATTGTATCTTGAAACTGTAAATGATACTATTGGGGATATGCAATCTATCTTGCCTACATTTAATGATTTTCAACCATTCGATGTGAGTCCCCTTGAAGAGATTTATCAAGACGAAATTAATGCTTTACTGGGAGTTTTGACAGAGTCGATTGTGTAGAGGGAAAATATTTGGCGCAAAGGTTGTTGAACTTAATACTCTATTACATAAGGCAACTGAGAACTTGAAAGAAACTTCTTTGTTCTTCAATGCAGAAACTAGTGAGCAATTATTTGTTCAGAAAAAGAAAGAACTTGAAGATAAAGGCGTTACGGATATATCTAATATTGAAAAATTCACAAAACAAATAGCGAAAAAAATGAAGAATTGAATAAGATTGCTCAAAAAGAAGCAAAATTGCAGTCAATAGATGAACGTATCGGTATCACATTTAAGAAATTTGCAGAAAAGCGAACTAAGCTAACGGATATGCGTGATGAGTTTATTAATGCACGTATTAACTCTGACAAGATAAAGCCATATGCTGATCAAATTGATTTTGAGCAGAAGTTTCGTCGGATTATTCAAAAACTGGAAGTTATGAGAAAGGAATGGAAACGGTTCTTGGTGTAGTTTATTCTAGTAGAGATATACTAGCTGGACTGAGAGATCTCAAGAAAACGATGTATGATATACATTACAATGTTTATACAGGAGATGCGTATGATGGACATTTTACTCGAATGATTCAAGAACTCAATTCAACCCAAATGGATAGGATAGACTTACTATATCCTGAAGATGAGATTGAGATGAAGTATAAAATCGTGATGGTAATTTCAAACCTTTAGCTGTAGCATCAGCGGGATAAAAGACTACTGCTATCTTGACATTCATTCTTTCGTTTGGTGATAATCCACTCATTCTTGACCAACCAGAGGATGATCTTGATAATAGGCTTGTTTATGACCTTATCGTTGATAGAATCCGACAGATAAAGGAGTCGAGGCTAGTAGTTATAGTAACCCATAATGCCAACATAACAGTGAATGGTGATGCCGAATATGTGATTTCTATGTCATCAGATACTCACAATCTAAAAATACAGGCACAAGGTACGGTTGAAAAAATGAGGTTAAAAATGAAATTTGCGAAGTTATGGAAGGGGGGGCTTTAAAACAAGAGCAAAAAGATATGAATCATTAGATAGAAAGTAATGCTGATGAGGTGATTGAACTTTAAATTTTATATGTAGATTATGAAAAAATGAGGGGGAGTTTGTCGTTTCTAAAAATATTTCTACCTTTGTATAGTAATGTTGTATGAATTGACATCATAAGGACATTTTGTGACTGAATCAGACAAACTTCGGTTACTAAAACATTACTAAGAGAAAAATTGACATTATTATAACCTTGTAAATAAGGAACTTGGAGAGAAAAGGTTCATAACCCTGTCTCTCCGCAGGACTGATTATAGTCCGTTAAATGGATAAGTCCTACAAACTCAACGTTTGTAGGACTTTTTTTCCTTAAGCTGGCTTCTGCTTCTATATGTTTTTTATTTTTTCTGAAAATCGAGGGTTATATACTTCTCACCGTCATATAGGCTCTTGACGTGAATTCTCAATCCTTTTTTATCTTTTAATAAATCTGCTATATTATCCAGTTTAAAAGAAACAAGTCCGGTTCCTAACGCTATCGGATTATCATCATAGGCATTATGCCGGAATTCAAGATTGACATAGTCTGATTGGGGCTTTTCACTGGCGGAGCTTTCATTTATGACTAAATTCAGCAGATGCTTTTTGGCTTGGTTGTTACTGTTATAAATCTGGAACTTAATATTGATATAATTTCCTGTAATCCATATTGGCTCAATAATATTGATACGATCACTACCTATACTGTCTATTTTGTCGGCAGTCATGAAATAGATATCTTTGGTAAGAATATTCTCTATGTGTTTTATTTGGGCATTATATTCATATCCTTCTTTATTCTCATTTAGCTTGTCGAAATAGACAAAAGCACGTTGCCCGTCGATTATAGTATAATTATGGAGGGCGGTAGTATCTCCAGGATAAAGTCTGCTGCCTTCATCCAATGCAAAATAATAATCGTTCCCCTTAATTAGTTTTAGAGTGCCTGTCGCAAATAAAGAGGGATATTGGTTATCCCAATCATTGTCCAAACATGATTGCAACATAAAAGTATTAAGGAGTAGGAGAATGGATGTGATGAGTGTAATGCTCGGTTTCTTCATAAAATAGGTCATTTTTCTTTTTTTATCTAATTCTGTTTAAAAAATACATTTATGCATTATATACTGCATAGTAAAGTGTTAAAGAAGTAAAAGAGTGTCTTTCATCTCTGTTTGATGCAGTATTTTTGCACTAATTGCATTTAGAAGATAAACACGTGTTAAAAGGAAGAATGGAAGAACAGGAACTGGCAGAACGTTGCAGGTTAGGAGATAATCTTGCTCGCAAAGAACTGTATGAGCACTATGCAGGACGTATGCTTAGCGTATGCCTTCGTTATGCCGGAGACAGGGAGACTGCGCAGGATTTAATGCACGATGGTTTCCTGAAGCTTTTTAACTCTTTTGATAAATTTACATGGTGGGGAAAAGGGTCCTTGCGTGCATGGATGGAGCGTGTAATGGTGAATACGGTATTGCAGTATTTACGGAAGAATGATGTTATGCGCCAGTCGGCAGCATTGGACAATATGCCTGAAACGTATGAAGAGCCGGATGCTTCAACAATGGATGTTATTCCCAAAAGGGTATTGATGCAATTTATCTGTGAATTGCCTGTCGGTTACCGCACTGTATTTAACTTATATGTTTTAGAAGATAAGACTCATAAAGAGATAGCTCAGATATTGGGTATTAATGAAAAATCATCCGCTTCACAATTAGTACGTGCTAAAGCGGCTTTAGCTACAAAAGTGCGCGAATGGATGAAAAAAAATATGTAAACGAAAGAATATATGGAAGATGAACTGTGGATAAAAAAGATAAAGGAACAGTTGGAAGATTATTCCGAACCGATGCCTTCTTTCGGTTGGAAGCGGTTGGAGAAGGAATTGTCTGCTTCTGATTCTCCGGTTATAGATGGGCGGCGGGCTATCTCTTTCCGTCGTTGGGCAGCGGTTGCGGCCGCTTCACTGTTGATAGCTGTGTCGTCCGTCAGTTTATGGTTATTACAAAGTTCGGTAGGCGATGAAGTGCGGCATACCAATGTGCCTGCTTTGGCTGTGGTTCCGGATGTTCTGCCCGAACAGCCGGCTTCTTCGGGACACGCTGGCGTAGCAGAGCCTTTTTATAAGCCCCATGGTAACTCTGCGGCAGTTGGCATTTCGGGGCGTTCATTGGTTGCACAGCAAGTAGGGACTTCTGGCCGCAAGGAATTGAAAGGTGCTGCTTTGGAAGAAGATGTTACTGATATCTGTCAAGTAGCAGAGCCTGTCGTTTCGCATAAGGAAAATATTGATACTAAGAAAGTTAATGAGAGTGAAAAGACACAAACCGGGCAGCGTTGGCCATCAGGAAAAGATAAATTGCAGCTTCCCATAGAACGTGAATCTGATAGCCGATCAAGAGGATGGTCTGTGGGGATGGGAGTAGGTAATGCCGGTGGACTTGTCAATGGTGTAAATCAGCACGGTTCTGCATTTAATTCCGGTAAACTTGATTTGATGGCTACGGCTGACGGTATTGTTGCCATTCCTGAGGGGCAGGAGGTATTCTTTAAGGATGGTCTTCCTTATTTGAAAAAACAGGTAAGGAGCATAGAATCTATAAATCATAAACAGCCCTTGAGTTTTGGCCTTTCTTTACGAAAGAATCTGAAAAAGAGCTTTTCTTTGGAAACAGGATTGACTTATACTTATCTTGCTTCGGATGTGAAGTTTGACGACAGTCTGGAGAAAGTTGGACAGAAATTGCATTATATCGGTATTCCCGTACGCGTTAACTGGAATTTTGTAGAAAAGAATCCTTTTACGATGTATGTCTCTGCCGGAGGTGCTGTTGAGAAGTGTGTGTATGGTAAGATTGGGAGTGATAATGCAACAGTAAAGCCTTTGCAGTTTTCAGTGATGGGTGCTGTGGGAGTACAATATAATGTGAACAATAGAGTCGGATTGTATATGGAACCTGGAGTGTCTTATTTCTTTGATGACGGTTCTGATGTGCAGACGATACGTAAGGAGAATCCGTGTAATTTTACATTGCAGGCTGGAATACGTCTGACATATTAAGTTTTCTACTCAATTGCTGTCTGATAAAACGGATGTGTCGCTCTTCTTGATTTGATGTTTTTTCTTTAAAATCGGATTTAACTTCTTTAGTTAATCACTATATTGGGAAAATACTCTCTGAATAGTCTTTCTGCCCGAACCAATTGGTCGGGTGTATTCTCTTTTACCTCTTTCAACTGGTATTCCCATCCCATGGCCTCGTACTTATGTACGCCTAAGCGGTGGTATGGGAGAATTTCTACGCGTTCGATGTTCTTATATTTTCCTAAACTTTCACCAAGACTTCGGATATCTTCTTCTGAATCGCTATATCCGGGAACCAGTACGTAGCGTAACCAAAATGGTTGCTCATGCTTTTCAAGCCAAAAGGCCGTGCGCAATGTTTGCTCGTTACTACGTCCTGTCAATGTGCGATG
This sequence comes from Bacteroides helcogenes P 36-108, assembly GCF_000186225.1. Classification (NCBI taxonomy): domain Bacteria; kingdom Pseudomonadati; phylum Bacteroidota; class Bacteroidia; order Bacteroidales; family Bacteroidaceae; genus Bacteroides; species Bacteroides helcogenes. The sequence goes on from NC_014933.1 coordinate 2,242,383, forward strand.
GCGTTCCAGATTGAATTGCTTGATGTCGAGTAGTACCAGATCGGTCAAACTGAATAGCTCTTCTATTTTCTCATTCCAAATGCCACCGTTACTATCTAAACAGATGTGAATACCGTTTTTTTTCAGGTCTTTGAGAAGAGGAATTAAAGCTTCTGCCTGTAAAGTAGGTTCTCCGCCTGAAAAGGTTATTCCCCCTTTCTTGCCGAAAAAGGCTTTCTGGCTGATTGCCATTTGCAGGATTTCTTCAGACGAGGTGGGAGTACCGCCTTTTATCTCTATTGTATCTGGATTGGCGCAATAAAGACAGCGGAAGGGACAACCTTGGAGGAAAACGACAAGTCGCAATCCCGGACCATCAAAAGTACCCATACTTTCATAAGAATGAACATTAATCATAATTGTATAACAGAGTAAAAAAACACAGATTACACGATCTGCTGCGGAGTTATTGTTTAATCCGCAAGAACCGCATAATCCGTGCCTGAAAATTATATTTGAAATTGAATATATTACATTCTTTCGTGGAAAGAACGACTGATAACTTCCAACTGATGTTCACGGCTCAGTTTCACAAAGTTCACGGCGTAACCGGAAACACGGATAGTGAGCTGAGGATACTTTTCGGGATGTTCCATGGCATCTTCCAGCATTTCGCGGTTCAGTACGTTTACATTCAAGTGGTGTGCACCTTTGGTGAAATAACCGTCCATCATTGTCACTAAGTTTTCTACACGCTCTTCCGGTGTAGGGCCTAATGATTTGGGAATAACGGAGAATGTATTGCTGATACCATCTTGGGAATCTCGATAACGCAATTTGGCAACGGAACTCAAAGAGGCGATAGCACCGTTTTTGTCGCGGCCATGCATCGGATTGGCTCCGGGAGCAAAAGCAACTCCTTTGGCGCGTCCGTCAGGGGTAGCACCGGTCTTTTTGCCGTACATTACGTTAGAGGTAATGGTCAGAAGTGAAAGGGTAGGACGGGCGTTCTTGTAAACCGGCAGTTTCTTCAATTCTTCACTGAAATAATAAACCAGATCTACACCAAGATGGTCCACTCGGTCATCATTGTTGCCAAAACAGGGGAAAGTTCCCTCAATATCAAAGCCTTCTGTCAAACCTATCTCATTGCGGCGTGCAACCACTTTGGCATTCTTGATGGCAGACAATGAATCCACTGCAATAGAGAGACCGGCAACGCCATACGCCAGATTGATGCGGGGATCGGTATCTATGAAGGCCATTTGAGCCTTTTCATAATAATACTTGTCGTGCATATAATGGATGATGTTCATTGCCTCATTGTAAACACGGGCTATTTCGGTCAGAACTTTCTTGTAATTGGACATTACTTCCTCAAAGTTCAGGGTGTCACTGGTCAGTACAGGAATACCTTTTACCATTACAGTTCCGGTGTTTTCGCAACGTCCGCCGTTAATGGCGAGCAATAATGCTTTGGCAAGGTTGGCGCGCGCACCGAAGAACTGAATTTGTTTGCCGATGGCTTGGTAAGATACACAGCAGGCAATGCCATAATCGTCGCAATTACGTACTTCGCGCATCAGATTATCGTTTTCATATTGGATAGAACTTGTATCAACTGAAACTTGTGCACAGAATTCTTTGAAACCTTCCGGCAGTTCAGGACTCCATAGTACAGTCATGTTTGGCTCCGGAGAAGGACCGAGGTTGTATAAAGTCTGAAGGAAACGGAAAGAGGTCTTGGTTACTTTTACACGTCCATCGTTGAAACGTCCGCCTATGGATTCTGTAACCCAAGTCGGGTCGCCGGCAAAGATATCATTGTAAGACTGCATGCGCAAGTGACGAACCATACGAAGCTTGATGACAAATTGGTCAACTAATTCCTGTGCAAAGGTCTCATCTATATTTCCATGAGCCAAGTCATATTCAATATAGATATCAAGGAAAGAGGATACATTGCCCAATGACATAGCTGCACCATCCTGTTCTTTGACCGCAGCGAGATATGCCATGTACACCCATTGTACGGCTTCTTGCGCTGTTGTAGCCGGATGGCTGAGATCAAGGCCATAATATTCGCCCATGGTTTTGATATCCTTTAAAGCTTTGATCTGTTCGGCTACTTCCTCGCGTAACCGGATACGGGATTCGGTCATTGGTCCTGTGAGATTGTGCAGATCTTCTATCTTGGCTTCAACCAGACGGTCTATACCGTAAAGGGCCAAACGTCGATAATCACCGATGATGCGTCCACGTGCATAGTTGTCGGGTAATCCGGTAAGGAAACCTAATGAACGAAATGAACGGATTTCCTCAGTATATACATCGAACACACCGTCGTTATGTGTTTTGCGATAATGAGTAAAAATATCTTTTACCCTATCATCTACTTCAACACCATTCTCACGACACGCCTTAGCTACTACATTGATGCCACCAAATGGCTTGATGGAACGCTTCAGCAGTTCGTCTGTCTGCAAACCGACGATAAGTTCGTTTTCTTTATCAATATAACCTGCTTTATGTGAGGTAATTGTGGATATAGTAACATTATCTAATGCACGTACACCATTATTATTTCTTTCTTCTTCGAGTGACTTCAGACAAAGATTCCAAATATGCTTAGTACGTTCGGTAGGCCCTTGTAAGAAAGAGGCATCCCCAATATAGGGGGTAATGTTTCTACTAATGAAATCACTAACATTGATTTCTTTACTCCAAAGCCCGTCAATAAAGGTTTTGTTCAATTCCATAAAATTCATTTTGTTAAGTGGGTTATCTAATTATAATCCTTTAGAGAGTGCAAAATTACGGGATTATTTCCTTAATTGTATAGTGTATATATGCCTTTTTGTGTTGTACGGCATAAAATAACTATTATTAGGTAGTGATTCTGATGTACTTTCACATTTCAGGCATTCTTTTTCTGTTTTTGTAATTAAAATAAGTCATTCTATTTGCAAATAAAAAAAAAGTTATACCTTTGCACCGCTTTAATAGAAAAGGCTTCTTGAAAAAGAAGTTTTGGAGAGGTGGCAGAGTGGTCGATTGCGGCGGTCTTGAAAACCGTTGTGCTGCAAGGCACCCGGGGTTCGAATCCCTGTCTCTCCGCTGAACTAACCGGACAAAACCGGGCAGCAAGCAGGCAAGTCCCACAAATTCAATGATTTGTGGGACTTTTTTTATCCCCTTGTGTCTGCCTTAAAGTACACCTTTTCGCCCGCATCACAGTGGACGGTGTGGCAAGCCGTTTTAACACCAAGCTGGACGTGTTGCCATCTATTTGGGACGGTAAAATGGGCAAGGCTACCGGACGTACTTCAGAAGCCGGCCGCATAAACCGTATCAGATCTATCCATTAAGCAGATTACTTCGATGTTCATTACCGATTTTGGGTTGTATTTGCGTACAGCCTGCAAATGCGGTTATAACACCACCGCCAAGTTCATGCAGTTTTATTAAGTTTTCTTATTAATAGAATTTCAATAGATTGCAAAAGAATATTGCTTGATAGGTAACGATTTAGAAACGAGCGAACTTTACTACTTCGCTTTGTTCTGCTCTATCATTTCCCCATATAATATAAAGATAGAGACCAAGACTGGGGTTGGGACGCATTTGCTCCGTACCAACTCCGTAGCAAATTCCTTTCTTGCGAAGAATTATTATAGGATATTTGCACCCGAAGATTATTCAAAAAGAGTAAATCGGAGGCGTAATCGAAAAGCTTGTAAAAGAGTAGAGTAAACGAAAAAGAAGAATTAAAAGGGATTGGATGGATTGATTTTGGATAAAATATCAGTCAGACATGGCATTTTTCGATAAAATGGAAAGAAAATAAAGATTAAAAACAAAATAGTTGGGAATTTGTTCGTCAGAAAGGCGGATTTTTTGCTATTTTTGGCGAACGTATAGTTTAACTATTAAATTAAGAATAAATGGACGGTTACGATTTATCATATAGCACATTAGATTATCTGGCAGTTTGTCAGTATCTATTTTGCGCTATTATCGCAACATTTATTCTTAAAGATTTGGCGGTCTCGGTTTTTTGTGTAAACACACACACACACACACACACACACACACACACACAAGCCAGACCTATATATAAGAAACGCACACACGCGCCAATATACAGATGTTTTGCTTTCTGCAAGCATCTTCCGCATTTTATTTCCGCTTCTTCTGACTTCCCATTTATCGACAAAAAATATTCCGTAATAAGGCTAACTTCTTACGGACACAACAATATGCCTCCGTATCCTCATTCAAGGTTGACGGTTGCAGACATCCTTTATATCCAATAAAATCATATGTATAACATGAAAAATATAAAACGAATTTTTACAGCCATTGCGGCACTGATGCTGCTCCTTCCATCCTATTCGCAGGAGAAAGCGGACAGCGTGTATGAGTTTCGCTTCGTATCAGGTAATAACCGGTTCTTTTCGCCTTACAAGGATAATGAAATGGAATTGGCTCGACTGATGAAGTGCATAGAGCTTCACAAAGAGTCTATCACGCAGGAAAAAATCCATGTGGATGGTTACTGCAACTCACTATCTACCACACAGGCAAGACTGAATACTGCCAAAATACGTTCCAGCCGGGTAAAATCTTATATGATTACCAATGCCGGACTCACTGAAGATTGCTTCATCACCAAGAATCACACCGACAAGGGCGATTTTGTGACGGTGCGTCTGTTTATTCCGGCTGCCGTTGCCGTTGAAGTGGAAGAAGACGAGCCGGAAATCAAAGAGGAAAAAATCGTTGAACAACCTGTTGTTGCAACGCCCAAAGAAGAAACCACGCAAGCCCCAACTAACCAAATCGAAGAAACACCCATTCAAACAGTCGATAAGACCACCTCACAGAGTTTTTTACTTCGTGCCAACCTGCTTCGTTGGGCTACACTTACGCCCGACCTCGGTATAGAATGGCGGTTTGCAAACAAGTGGAGCGTTGCAGTAGATGGCTCTTGGACTTCGTGGAGCTGGGACAATAAGAACCGTCGCTATGCCCTTTGGGAAGTATCGCCCGAAGTGCGTTACTACTTCGCTCAAAATAATAAATTCTATCTCGGTGCACAATACAAAATTGGTCAATTCAACTATAAGTTGTCCGACACAGGGAAGCAGGGCGATTTGCAAGGTGGAGGCATTACAGTGGGCTGCAAGTTGCCACTCGGTAAATCGTTTGCGTTGGATTTCAATGTAGGAGCAGGTTGTCTGCACGCCGACTATGAGACCTATCATGTAACAGACGGCGTGCGTGTGAAAGACGGCGATTGCACCAAGAATGTATGGGGCGTTACCGATTTAGGAATTACCCTCGTATGGAATCTTAAATAAGGAGGAACAGAAGAATGAAAATGAAGAATTATTCCAAGATAGTAACAGGTCTTTTCCTATGCTCCACGTTGATGTTGGGCAGTTGCGTAAAAGACACCTTATATAACACCCCGCATCCCGACAAGGGTGCGGTGCAGATTACCACCGACTGGACGGGACGATCCTCGGATGCCGTGCTGCCGGAAAGCTATATCCTGCGCATCGGCAGCGTGGAGCCTGCCACAAGAAGCACGGGCGGCGAGGAACAGACGGTAAACAGCGAGACCAACGCTTTCAAGTCGCTGCTCGTGCCGGGCACGCAAAGCCTGTTAGTCTATCACCAAGCCGACGGCATCACCATCAGCGGGACTACTGCCACAGTGAACACATTGGAAGACGGAACATTGAACCCCATGCCGGGCTTTCTGTTCTCGGCAGCCAAAGAGCTGGACGTACCGAAGGATGACACGCTGAAAGTGACCGTGCCCATGATGCAGCACATCCGCACATTGGCATTAACGCTGAAGCTGAACAACGGCGACGAGCAGCGCATAGCCGGAACCACCGCCACGCTGACGGGCATTGCCCCGTCTGTGGATTTGATTACGGGAAACGTGGCAGCAACGGAAGGAAAGGCGGTTGTTCCCGTATTCACATTGGGGACTGCCGCCTACGGAAAGGCACGTGCAGGGACTTCGGCATCGCCGTCTGCCGCCTGCAAAGCAACCCGCGCTACGGGAAATCCGGTATTGGCCGCTTCGCTGCGACTGCTCGGCGTGATGACGGGTGAAAAACAGGAATTGAGCATCACCGTGGCATTGACTAACGGCACGGTGCAGACCATCAAGACCGACCTCACCGAAGCCCTGAAGAACTTCGGTAGCGGAGAGATAGAGCCGTTGACATTGGATGCCACGCTGACGCTGCCCGCCGAAGCGGGAATCAGTGCCATCATCGGCAACTGGAACACGGTGAACAACGGAGACATTACTGTTAATTGATAGTTGATAGGTGATAGTTGATAGTTAGAAATCAAATAATAAAGGATAGAAATCAAATAACAAAGAGTAGAAACCAAATAATAAAAGATATGAGAAGGAATAGACAGAACATCTTTATGGCAGCCGCCCTCTTGCTGTTGGCAGGTTGCGGCAACGACAATGAGACCGCAACACCGGACGGTAGCGACCGTGTGGCATTGCAAGTAACCAGCGGCATCCAATCGCGTGCCATCGGTAGCGATTGGCAAGCAGGTGACGGCATCGGCATCTATATGTTGAAAACCGGAACGAGTACCATCACCGAAGCGGCTGAAAACCGCCTCTACACCACAGCCGTTGACGGTAGCAACGGTGGTTTCACTGCCACTGCCGACCAAACCATCTACTTCCCTGTGGACGGCTCGGATGTGGATTTCATCGCCTACTATCCGCAGCAGACACTAACCGACGGAAGTATGACAATCGATGTAAGCAGTCAGGAGAGCTTGCCCAAAATAGACTTAATGACAGCCAAAGTGCAGAGCGCAGATTCTAAGAAGTACAACAAGAGCCAGCCAAATGTAGCTTTCAATTTCTCTCACAAGCTGACAAAGATAGAACTGAATATTACAAACGGAACGGGACTTACTCCTTCCGACCTTGCAGAGCTGACAGTGGAAATCACCAAGCAGTGCACCGCAGCCACCTATACTCCGCTGACAGAGACTTTGGCACTCACAACCGGGGACAAGAAAGATGTGACCTTGAACACCGCCGCCGACGGCACGGCCGCCGAAGCCATCCTGCTGCCCAACAGCGACGAGTTCAACCCAAGTACCGACCGTGAACTGGTCTTCACGTTGGATAAAACGGGTGAGAAGTTCCGCTGGACTATTTCCGGCGAAAAAGACTTCATAGCCGGAGACCGTAACATCTACAACATCACCATCAACCGCAGTGGTCTTGAAGTGACCGCTACCATCGAGAACTGGAATCTCGGCAACGGCGAAAAAGGTGAAAACGGCAGTGCCGAATAATACTACCAAATAATATTTTCCCTAATTTTTAAATGTAAAAAGACAATGAAAGCAAAATTTATGATGATGATGGCTGCTGCCGCAACGGTGCTGGCAGCGTGCAGCAACGACAATGAGACAGACAACTGGGCGGGCGAAATCCGCCTGAGCAGTGGAGTGTCTGTGCAGACACGTGCATACACACCCACAGCACCCGACACGCAGATAGCAGCAGATGAGCTAATCGGCATCTATGTATCTGGAGTGGACGGTGAACCCATTACTACTTACGGTTACTCCAATGTTTCCGCCAAAGCCGACGGCAGCGGCAATTTCGGCACTTATAGCGCCACCATGTACTATCCGCAAAGCGGCAAGGACGTGAAAATCAAAGCCTACCATCCTTATAACGATGGAGCAGATGATACATACGATTTTACTGTAGAAGCAGACCAATCGGTAGATGCTAATTACTATAAATCCGACCTGCTTTATTCCGGAGAAACTACCATTGCACGTAGCAAAACAGCACATTCCCTGACCTTTACACATAAGCTCGCCAAGATTTTTTGTACATTGACAGCAGGTGATGGAGTATCTACCGTAGGTGGAGCCACCATAGAAGTGTTAAGTGCAGAGAAAGCTGCGAATTTCAACAGAAAGACGGGTGATGTAAACACTGCCGCGACATCTACTAAAGGCGATGTGAAATTGGGAACATACGGTGCCATCATCGCTCCGCAAGAAATTGCCAATAGTACGCAACTTCTTAAGATAACACTCTCTGCGGATGCCGGAAGCGGTGTATTCTACTATACAACGAAAGCAAAAACCACGTTTGATAGCGGCAACATCTATCAATATGAAATCACGGTAACCGCCACCGGGCTGACGGTCACATCCACAATTACACCGTGGCAAGGCATTGAAGGCGACCCCACCACAGGAACGGCTGAAATGCAATAATAAAAGTAAACAATCCACTCTTCCCCGAAAAGCCAGCTACCGAGGCATTGTCAAGGTAGCTACCTCGACCACCACTTGGTAGCTACCTCGATACCCTAAAGGTAGCTACCTCGGCAAGCCGAAGGTAGAAACCCCTCCACAGCCCCTTGTAGCGGCCTTCGGGGAGAAGAGACGGACTAATTAAAATAATCAACAAATCTAAAGACAAAGAAAGGAAACACATCATGCCATTCTGGAAAAAAGCATTCAGCAAAAGAACCGAAGTTTACTATCCCCAAGCCATCGTGCAGGGCAAACCCGTAGAAACGGAAACCATCGCCAAAGACCTGGCGAAGATTTCCACAGTGAGTAACAGTGACGTGCAAGCCGTACTGGGCGACATCTCCGGCGTGATGCACACCCGCATGATGCAAGGCAAGAGCGTCCACATCAAGGGCTTGGGCTACTTCCGCTACGTGCTCGACACGAAAGGCGTGGCGAAGCTCGAAGACTTCAATTTCGACAAACAGGTGCAGGCCGTGCGCGTGCAGTTCGTGCCCGAACGCGCCAAGCTGAGTAACGGCACTTACACCCGCGCCCTCGTGGACAGCGACCAGTTGGAGTGGATAGAACTCTCGCCCGACACCAAAGACCAAGACCCCGCACAAGGCGGCAGTGACGGCGACGAGAACGAGAACCCGTTAGGATAAAGCAGCATCAAGTGAAATCCTCTGTTGCCATTCTGCACAGCAGAAACGGCAATGGATGAAAATATATTTGAACCGTTACGGTTTTCGGAAGCCGAACCTTCCGAAAACTCTCTCTTAATCAAAGTCGGGTGGTGAAAGCCCGGTCATTAGAACATTACAGATTTTATATTCTTAAAACACGTATTGTTATGATTAGAAAAGCATTCAAGGTAGGTGATACCATCACCATCAAGCGTACCTCACACGCAGGTACAGGTTATCGTTACGCTCTGGTTCGCCTGAGCGGAGGAGTCGCCCTGCTGGACGAGAGTGTGGAAACTGCTGACGTGAACCAACCCGGCGGAATGACCGTGCAGTCCTTCACTTTCCAGTTCCTGAATCCGGGACAGGCGGAAATACAGTTCGCCTACTATCGTGACACAAAGGAAGTGCTTTATGAGGACGTGTTCCCCTACACCGTAGTGACTGCGGAAGAAGCAGCCGCCGATGCCCTCAAAGTGGGTGGATGGGGCGAATACGAACCGCTGACGGACGAAGAGAAGTCCATCTTCCAAACTTGCATGACGCTGAAAGGTGTGGATTACACCCCGATGCTGGTGGCCAAGCAATTGGTAGCAGGATACAACTACCGCTACTTCTGTATGACAAAGAGCGTCACCCGCGAACCGAAGTTCGGCTTCGCCAAAGTGACTATTTATGCACCGCTGAAGGGCGAGCCCGTATTGGAGAGTATTGTGGAATATTGATTCCGATAAAGAAAGAGAACAGCCATCGCCGGGCACATCACAGTGCGTAAGCCCGGAGCGAGCAACCCTAAAAGGTAGCACACGGGCAGCTTCGCCGCTGCCGGTGGCACGAAAGAAACAATAAAAGCAGAACAGTTATGAAAATAGAACGATTATTCATCTATTGCCTGTTGGCAGGCACATCCCTCTTCGCTTCGTGCAGCAGCGAAGACACGACGGACAACCTCGTGGAAGTCTTGCCCGAAGGCATGTATCCGCTGACATTTATCGCCACCAAAGACGATGGAGCGACAAATACTCGCGCCGCAGGTAAAGATGCTTGGAGTGTAAATGATGAAATTGGCGCAAGAATAGGTACCGGGACAAAAGGCACATATAGAATAAAGTCCACGGATGGTAAGCAAATGGAAAATATCGAGCCTGTTTATTGGCTGAATACCTCCCCGACTACCGTTACGGCTTGGTATCCGAAAGATTCAAAAAACAATGTGTCCCTAAACAATCAATCGGGAGGATTTGCTGATATTGACTTTCTAAAAGCGGAAGCCAAGAATTGTTCCTATCTTACCTCCGCAACGCTGGACTTCAAACACCTTTTGGCAAAGGTTAAAATAAAATTGAAAACGACAAATAGCATAACCAATCTGGAAGATGCCCAAGTCAGCCTTTGGGGGAACACTATGTGCAATTACAGCGAAGGAGTCATTACCGGCAATGGAACAAACAGTTATCTTCCAACTTACAAAGAAGGAAATGGAGAAGATGCTACCTACGAAGCCTTGCTTGTACCGCAACAGATAAATGAAACCAAATTTGTCCGTATTCTCCTTAAGAATGAAAAAGAATATTATTATACTACCACAGTAACGCTAACCGCAGGAAATCTGCATGTCTATGAGATAACGGTAAACGAAGGACCTGTTGTTGTTGATTTAGCAAAAATAACCGGAGATACCTATACTGCCAAATGGGATTGCACCATTAATGGAGATGCGAATACCCAATTGGCTAAAAATATTGTTATCAAAGAAGGAGTAACTGTCACTATAAATAATGTAAACATAAAGCCTAATGGAACCAACCATGCTATTTCTGGAGAAGGTAATGCTATTTTAGTTCTGGCAGGAGAGAATACTGTGGAGGGTAATGGAGACTACATGGCAGGCGTACATGCAGCAACATGTATCACTATTAAAGGCAGTGGAAAGTTGACGGCTACTGGGGGAACCGCTGCTCCTGGCATCGGAGGTGGATACTATGCTAAGTGTGGAGATATTATCATAGAAAGCGGTACTATCATTGCCAATTCAGGTACTTGGGGTGGGTATCCTAGTGCCGGAATAGGAGGTATGTGTGGAAATATTACGATTTTGGGAGGCAATATCACTGCTAAAGCAATAACGGTAGCTCCTGGCATCGGTAGTGGGTATGGCTCAACTTGTGGAAATATTAATATTCAGGGAGGCACTATCACTGCTATAAAGGGAGGCAACAATGGTCCGTACACCCAAGAAGTGTCAATTGGGGCAGGTGTCGGAGGAAGATGTGGCACAATTGAAATTGATGCTAAAGCTGATGTGACGCTGAAATAAATACTGTTTTTATCAAAATTGGAATATAATGCTCATTAAATAGACAACTAATAGAAAAAAACAATAAAAAATTAGGAATAACAATATGCTGGAGAACTATTTTTCACAATTATACCAATCATCCTCAGGAGATTGTAGGCAAACAACTCCTCCCGATGGCTTCAATTTTCCATTGCCTTCTTCGGGTATTACTGGAGGAATTAACATTAAAGAAGTGAAAACGATTATAATGGAGCAGAATTCGATATATCCACCTACTTATAATGCAGTTTTTTTACCCGTCCCGGCAGATTTGTAATCTGCCAGTCATGGGTATCAGGGTTTGTACCCCGATAGATGGGAAACCAAACAGGGCAAAGTCCTTTGAGATATAAATGAAGAAAATAATAACAATAATAAGCAATGGGAATATTCAGTAAGAAACCGAGATACGCACTATCAGAAATACTGAAAGGACTGCAACAAGCTGTCAGCAGTGCCACAAGTATGCTCCAAGCTCAGCAGATGGATAACCTTTCCCATTTCTGGACGAAAGACGGCAGGCTTGTCACTAAAAGAGTGCAGATTGGAGGCCGTGAACTCGAAGTGCCCATAATGACGCTGGTTTCCCATAATAACTTGGTGATGGATGACTTGGAGTTCAGTACGGGCTATGACCACCTTGTGGCCCGCATCCTCGCAATGGAGATGCTGTACGCCTTTCTGTCGATGAGACGCGCGTGCCTGCTAAACAGCGATAACGGGTTGTCCCCCGAACTGCTGAAGGTCAAAGGTTCCTACAAGTGGACGGGGAGCGCCATCGAGCTGATGGAGATTGTGTACGGGCTGGATGAAATGAAAAGCATCAACAACGGCGAACCCCCGATACATGAATTGGCCGCCTTTGTAGGGATGCTGCTGGACATCGACATCCGGGATTGTTACAGCACCTACACGGATATGAAACGACGCAAGAACGAGAGCCGCACGTATTTTCTGGACAAGATGCGGGAACGGCTGAACAAGCGGATGCAGCAGGATGATGAGAAGGAACGGGGGCGGAAGAGATAACATCCAAATATTTTCTGATACAGCCTAAAATACGAAACAGGTTGTTTCGCATTTGTCCCACTTTTTTCTAACTTTGCCGTTAAATCATTTATAGACAATGGGAAAAGACAACCATATAGCTTTACATAGCGCGAATTTCATTCATGAAATCAAGCAAATTGTAACCGAAGCCCGACAAAAAGCCTATACCGCCATCAACTCGGCAATGGTGGAAGCCTACTGGCAGATGGGCAAGCGCATCGTGGAAGAGGAACAGCAGGGAAAGGAACGGGCGGATTACGGGGCGCAACTACTCAAGGAACTTTCTACGGAATTGACAAAGGAGTTTGGTAAGGGATTCTCTACCGGTTCCCTATACTATTATAGACAATTCTATAACACCTTCCCTGAGATATTCGCTACACCGTGGCGAATATTGAGTTGGTCTCATTACAAGCGACTGATTCAGGTTCCCAACTCCGAAGCCCGTGCATGGTATCTGAAAGAAGCGCAGGAGCAGATGTGGAGTTACCGCACCCTCGACCGCAACATTGGCTCGCAGTATTACGAGCGGCTGCTACTCTCGCATGATAAGGGGAAAGTAGAAACGGAAATGAAGTCGCTCACACGTCCGTACCAGCAGGACAAATTGGAGTTCATCAAGAACCCGACCGTAGCGGAGTTTATCGGACTATCCCCCAATACAGACTTTACCGAGTCCAAATTGGAGTCGGCCATTATCGATAACTTGCAGCGTTTTTTACTTGAATTGGGAAAGGGTTTCTCGTATGTAACGCGCCAGAAGTTGGTGCGTATCGAAAAGAAAGACTACTTTATCGACCTTGTTTTTTATAATTATTTATTGAAATGTTTCGTTTTAATCGACCTCAAAACAAATCCTATCACCCATCAGGACGTGGGACAAATGGATATGTACGTGCGGATGTACGACGAGCGTGTGCGTGGTGAAGGTGACAATCCGACCATCGGCATCGTTCTCTGCTCCGAAACGGACGAGGATATTGCCCGATATTCCGTGCTGCATGACAATAACCAACTTTTCGCTTCCAAATATATGCTGTATATGCCTACGGAGGAGGAGTTGCGCAATGAAATTGAAAGGCAGAAAGAGTTTTACCGGCTGCAACATACGGAGAAGGAGATTAAATAATAAATAGCAACGGCAGTAATTCTTTATTTGGATGGCGCAGGAAACTTTGCTCGACAATCTGCGCTAAAAACTATTTGTCAATACAGTGATTGTACCGTTTCATTTCGTGACAGTGAGTTAGATAAATTGATTGAATTTTTAAAAAGCCTTGATGAATAAATGTCCCATTTAAGTGAATTAGAAAATAGACTTTCTCTCAATACTATAGAAAGTTTATCCAATCCTGCTGAGTCAATAGAAGATGTGTATTATATTAAGTATCCTTATTATACTTCTTTAAAAAACATTTCCACTTTGGATACTATGATAAGTGACTTGAATTTTTTTATTGAACATTTAGGAGAAAATGCCACTATATCAATATTATCATCTCCTTTATTTATAGCAGAGTTTTTGTCTAAACTAACAAATAAAGCCTATATTAAATTATGGGTAGGGGTTAAATTGATAAAGCCAGTTAATACAACGAAAGGACAATTACCACAACATCACGCTGCATTAGCTGTTATAACACGTTATAAGGGAATGTTAAAGCATGCTAAAACACGTATTGCTTATACGTTTTGTCCATTTTGTGAAAAAACAACAAAGGATTATGGTGGTAAAAAGCACCTTTATCATGAATATGGGACGATAATGTCTGATGTATGGCGTGACATTGCAATAGATTACGAAAATGACACATTAATTATAGATAGATTAAGAGACATTTTTGGTATTTCACCATATAAAAATTTAAAATACCTTGATCTGACAAATAAATATTTGCATACAGATTGTACTATTGATAAAAGTATAAATATTCCTGTTGGTGAAATAGAAACATTTAATTATAAAGGGAATACTAATTCTGTCATAATCAACGATGACTGTTTGAAAATTCTAAAAGAATTACCATCAAACAGTGTGGATTTTTGCTTTGCAGATCCACCATACAATGTTAATAAAAAATACGACAACTGCAATGATGACATAGATATTATTGAATATTTCCAATGGTGTGATAAGTGGATTATGGAATTAGCTCGTATCATTAAGCCGGGTAAGACTGTCGCTATCTTAAATATACCTCAATGGGCTATCAGGCATTTCCAATGCTTAAATAAATTATTAAAATTCCAAGATTGGATTATTTGGGAAGGATTAAGTGTCCCAGTAAGAATGATTATGCCTGCTCACTACTCTGTTATATGTTTTACTAAAGGAGAAGCTAATGATTTACCTTTTTACCACTTAAAGCATTCACCTTTAGAGATTAATAGTATTAACACGTATAAAGAATTTTATTGTATAAGAAATTCATGTATAAAAAAACGAGCAAAAGAAAATATAATTGATAAAGTACAAGTAACAAATTTATGGTGGGATATTCATCGGCTAAAACATAATAGCCAAAGAGTAGATCACCCAACCCAACTTCCCCCTATGTTCATGGAAAGATTAATTTCTATTTTCACAAATGAAGGTGATTTGGTTCTTGATCCTTTTAATGGTTCAGGAACTACTTCTTTATGTGCAGAAATGCTGGGACGTAAATATTTTGGCATTGAATTGTCATCAAAATACTACGATATAGCAATTAAAAGACATGTTGATTTACAAGCCGGTATCAATCCTTTCGGGAAACATTCCGAAACTCCAAAAGCAAAAAATAGTTTAGTCAAACGATTAAAAAAACAAAAATATGAAGTGGAGAAAAAAACTCTCCAATTAGAAGTTAAACGCATATCACAATTGGTAAACAGGACACCTACAAGAGATGGTGTAATAACTTATAGTGACTATCCTATAAAATATTATGATGATTATTTTATTAATTGGGGAGAAGTTACTGCTGCGATACGAACTACAGGTATGCAAAATGTCGAAAATAAAAAAGATTATGACTTTATTATTAATAAAAAGACATTATAAAGAAACAGGGAGTGAATATTTATTCACTCCCTGTTTCTTTATAATTCAATATATGTAAAGTGTATCAAGATTACTGCGATTTAAGCCGATGTAAAAAAACATGTTTATTTTCTAACACACTATACCAACGCTACAGTAACTATTCTTACACATAATATATCAAATTTCATTTTATCCTCATTTATCAGATTTTTGTTTGCTTTTTAATATTTCTACTTTGAATGTCAGCATGTCAACTCCTGTGTTTGGGAACAACATTAGGCCAACAACTACAGATTTAGGAGGGATTTATCTCAAAATTTAGTAGTAATACAATAGACTTATATAAAGAGAAAATCCTCATAAGTTCTTGACCTATAAGGATTTATTAGGGTGACTGAAGGGACTCGAACCCTCGACATTCAGAACCACAATCTGACGCTCTAACCAACTGAACTACAGTCACCATGTTTATGCATTTCTTAAATGCGGTGCAAAGATATGGATAATCTTTGATATAGCAAAGAATCGGGTGAATATTTTTGTGATTTCTGCATTATTTTTTATTCTCAAAGATACTTATATTATACTGTTGAAGGAACTTTCGTGAGTTTTTAGTAAAGATATTCAGACGGTTATAGGCATTTGGAGGTATACTATCCGATGGATGTGAGACGGGATGAATAATGTAATTTTTTTCTCCGGTCAGATCAGGGCGTGCAGTCCATATAAGATTATAGCTGCAATCGAATATATGGCAATAAGGTGAGAGGATAGTAGATGGTTCAAATGATGGGGAGTAACTGTAGCTATGAAATCTCGGAGGAATAGGTTTGGGTAAAGGTGATTTCTCCAGTTGTAAAGTGAAGATGAGTCCGCCATCCGTATTGGGTAATTGCATATTGGAGATGAAATTACCTAAAGAATATATCACAACATGTTTCTGGTTACCTTCTTTACGCAATTCCATTGGTTGTATGACATGAGGGTGTGAGCCGATAATATGCGTCACTCCCTGTTGAAGCAGCCAATCTGCAAGTTCGCGTTGTTCCTTATTGGGCAATGATTGATATTCTATACCCCAATGCATACAAGCAATGATAGCATCGGGACGGCGGGCTTTAGCACTGAGAATATCTTGCGAAATGATGTCTTTATCAATGTAGTTTACAATATTAGCAGAACTCGGTTTTATACCATTTGTGCCGTAAGTATAGTTAAGTAATGCAATTCTGAATCCGTTCTTATGGATGAATAGAGGATAGTGTTGTTTACGTTCGGTGATATTTCTATAAGTACCGGCATGAGGAATTGATAAGGAATCTAACATTAATATTGTACGCTCTAATCCTTTTTTGCCGCGATCCAAACAATGATTATTCGCAGTCAGTAATACATCGAAACCTGCGTTTTTGATAGATTGAAGATATTCATCGGGGGCACTGAAAGCCGGATAGCCTTGATAAGGTTTGCCGCCTAACGTTACTTCTAAGTTACCGATAGCAATATCAGCACGGGCTATTTGCTTTTTGACAAGCGAAAAGCAGGGGGAATAATCATATTTGCCATCAGGTGTACGTGCCGCATCTATTTGGGCTTGATGTTGCATTAAGTCACCAACAAATAATAGCGTAATCCTTTCCTGAGCGGAAAGGTTTACGCTATATAATAAGGTGATAAATGCAATGAGCGTTTTCATTACATTTGTTATTGATAAATAGCTTTTTTGCCGGCTAACAAGGTGTTCTTCATTAAAGAAACAATAGTCATTGGACCTACGCCGCCCGGTACAGGAGTGATAAATGAACACTTCGGAGCAACTTCGTCAAATTTCACATCACCGGTTAACTTGAAGCCTGACTTTTTGCTGGCATCCGGTACGCGAGTAGTACCTACGTCGATAACAACGGCACCCTCTTTCACCATTTCTTCTTTTACAAAATTGGGTTGTCCCAAAGCTGCGATGATGATGTCTGCTTCTTGGCATTCTTTAACCAAGTCCCTGCTACGGCTATGACAAACGGTTACAGTTGCGTCACCAGGATATGCTTTTTGCATCATTAAGGCTGCCATAGGCTTACCAACGATATTACTGCGTCCCAACACAACGCACTTCTTTCCGGAGGTTTCTATTTGGTAGCGCTTCAATAGCTCAAGAATACCATTGGGAGTAGCAGATGCATAGCAAGGGAGTCCGATAGACATTCGACCTACATTGATAGGGTGGAAACCATCAACATCTTTGCGATAATCAATTGTTTCAATCACTTTCTGCTCCGAGATGTGTTTAGGCAAAGGTAATTGTACAATAAAGCCATCAACGTCTGCATCCTCATTCAACTCACGTACTTTGGCAAGCAGTTCTTCTTCCGTTACATCCGCTTCATAGCGGATAAGGGATGATTTGAATCCACAAACTTCGCATGCTTTTACTTTGGCTGCAACGTATGTTTCGCTACCACCGTCATGTCCTACAAGAATGGCTGCCAAATGCGGACGTTTACCGCCACGAGCCACAATCTCAGACACTTCTGCTGCAATCTCCTGTTTCACTTGTTCTGAGATTGCTTTTCCGTCAATTAATGTCATATTCAGTATTATTTTAAGTTATTATTATCGTACGTAGTTGACAAATGTAGAGCAAATAACCGAATAAAGCAAAAATCCCGCTGACTTCATTCCATTCATGAAATTAGCGGGATTTATATTTAAATTCTTTATTTCTTCATTTTAGGCATCATCTTGCCCATTTTACTGCCTGTCACCATCTTCATCATTTTGCGAGTCTGGTCAAACTGTTTCAAGAGGCGGTTTACTTCCTGAATGTTTGTACCGCTACCTTTGGCAATACGCTGGCGGCGTGAACCGTTCAGAATTTCGGGGTTAGAGCGTTCAGCAGGAGTCATTGAATGGATGATGGCTTCAATACTTTTGAAAGCATTATCATCAATATCAATATCCTTAATTGCTTTACCTACCCCTGGTATCATGGATGCAAGTTCTTTCAAATTACCCATTTTTTTGATTTGGGCAATCTGGTTCAAGAAATCGTTGAAGTCAAACTGATTCTTGGCGATTTTCTTTTGTAGGCGTTTGGCTTCTTCTTCGTCATATTGTTCTTGTGCACGCTCTACCAATGATACGATATCGCCCATTCCAAGAATACGGTCGGCCATACGGGCAGGGTGGAACTGGTCGATGGCGTCCAACTTTTCACCTGTACCCACAAATTTGATAGGTTTATTGACCACCGAACGAATGGAAAGAGCTGCACCTCCACGAGTGTCACCATCCAGCTTTGTCAATATTACGCCGTTGAAATCAAGACGTTCGTTAAATTCTTTGGCGGTATTTACAGCATCTTGACCGGTCATGGAATCCACTACGAACAGAATCTCATTCGGGTCGATGGCTTTTTTGATAGCAGCGATTTCATTCATCATCTCTTCGTCCACGGCCAGACGACCGGCTGTATCGACGATTACGAGGTCATATCCTTTCTCTTTGGCTTCTTGAATGGCATTTTGGGCAATGGTTACCGGATCTTTGCTGTCCGGTTCGGAGTACATTGGCACTTCAATCTGCTCTGCCAATACACGTAATTGCTCAATGGCGGCAGGACGGTAAACGTCACAAGCTACCAATAGAGGCTTACGGTTTTTCTTGGCTTTCAGCATACGTGCCAATTTTCCGGAGAATGTGGTCTTACCCGAACCTTGTAATCCGGACATTAGGATAACCGAAGGCTTGGAATCAATGTTGATCTCGGCTGTCTCTCCCCCCATGAGTTGGGTTAACTCATCATGCACAATCTTTACCATCAATTGGCTGGGCTTTACGGCTGTCAGCACATTTTGCCCCAATGCCTTTTCTTTAACGGTATCTGTAAAATTTTTGGCAACCTTGTAATTCACGTCAGCATCTAAAAGTGCTTTACGTACATCTTTCAAGGTTTCTGCTACATTGATTTCGGTGATTTTTCCTTCACCTTTTAGAATTTTAAACGACCTCTCAAGTCTTTCGCTTAAATTATCAAACATAGTATCTAATTTACAATTACTAAATTAATTTTATTCTGTTTAGCTGTTCATACTCAGCAGAAACTCATCGTTATCTTTGGTTTTTTCCAGACGATCTTTCACGAAGTCCATGGCTTCTATCGGATTCATGTCGGACAAATATTTACGGAGAATCCACATGCGATCTAAAGTCTGCTTATCTTGCAACAGGTCATCGCGGCGAGTACTGGAAGCAACAATATTGACAGCAGGGAAAATACGCTTGTTGGATAGGTTGCGGTCAAGTTGTAACTCCATGTTGCCAGTACCCTTAAATTCTTCGAAGATCACTTCGTCCATTTTGGAACCAGTATCTATCAATGCGGTAGCCAGAATAGTCAGTGAACCACCTCCTTCGATGTTTCGGGCAGCACCGAAGAAACGTTTGGGCTTGTGGAGCGCATTGGCGTCCACGCCACCGGAAAGGACCTTGCCTGATGCGGGGGATACTGTGTTGTAAGCACGAGCCAGGCGGGTGATAGAGTCGAGGAAGATAACAACGTCATGTCCGCATTCTACCATGCGCTTTGCTTTTTCCAGAACGATGCCGGCAATCTTTACGTGACGTTCTGCCGGTTCGTCGAAAGTTGAAGCTATCACTTCGGCATTAACTGTGCGTGCCATGTCGGTCACTTCCTCAGGACGTTCGTCTATAAGTAGCATAATCATGTAAACTTCCGGGTGATTGGCGGCAATGGCATTGGCTATATCTTTCATCAAAATAGTCTTACCTGTTTTGGGTTGTGCCACAATCAGTGCGCGTTGGCCTTTACCGATAGGAGCAAAAAGATCGACAACGCGTGCTGACATGGAATCGGAATATCCTCCTTTGCAGAGTCTGAATTTCTCATCCGGAAATAGTGGAGTGAGATGTTCGAATGGCACACGATCACGTACGAAAGCTGGATCGCGCCCGTTGATTTTGGAAACTTTTACCAACGGGAAATATTTTTCTCCTTCTTTGGGCGGACGGATTACGCCTTCTACTACATCACCGGTTTTTAGACCGAAAAGTTTGATCTGGGATTGTGAAACATAAATGTCGTCCGGTGAAGAAAGGTAGTTGTAATCGGAAGAACGGAGGAAACCGTAACCATCTTGCATGATTTCCAGTACACCGGTTCCGGTAAGGATATCATCAAATTCGTAGGCTTTTTCACGTTCCACAGGCTTCCGTTCGGGAACTGCATAGTCACTGTTGTTGTATGGTTGTTGTACAGAACGCTGTTGCTGTACGGGACGTTGTTGAGAACCGTTACGATTATTATTGTTGCTGTAGGGGGGATTATTATTGTCGCGGGGGCGAAGACGTGGACGCTGTGGCTGTGGTTGTTGTGGTTGCTCTGCAAGAACAGAAATCTCTGCCTTGGTTGCTTCAAATTTCCCGATAAGTTCAGAAGGTAATTCTATTTTTTCTGTGGGGAGATCTTCTATGGGGATGAAGTCATCTTCTGCTTCTGCCAGAATAGGATTTTCATCCGGTACATTTTTTTTCTCAACTTTTGTTTCGGCAGCAGGTGCTTTCGGTTCGAAACTCGGTTTCGCTTCTGCTGTTTGGGAATCTTTTACTGTTTCTGTCGTTTGGGGGGCAATTGTGTCTTCCTTTACCTTGCGAGGGCGTCCCGGTTTGCGTTTGGGAGTGGTGGAAGTTTCAACAGGTGATGTCGTGGCAGCAGGCGTGGTTGCCGGTTTTACCGTTTCGGCTGCTTTCGGTTGTTCTTTGGTTGTGGGCACTGCTTCTGTTTTAGGCTTTGTGAGGTTACCATTTTTGTTGGCAGTGAAAACTTTGTCGGAACTTTCTGTTTTGAGGGTAACGCGCGAGCGTTTTTGTCTGTCTCCCTTACGTTCATCCTTTAATTTTTCTGCGGCTACTTTTTTGGTAGCACCGGCTATGGCTTGTTCATCAAGTATTTTATAAACAAGTTCCTCTTTCTTGAGAGAGTCTGTTTTTTTTATACCCAGTTCTTGGGCAATAGTTTGCAACTCCGACAGATTTTTGTCGTTTAATTGAATGATGTTATACATACAGTATATGTGTGAATGGTTTAATATTTGTTTATTGAAAAGGCACAAATGCATTGTTGCAATTGTTGGCTGAAGCAACTTTGGCAAGTTTACCTTGTAATTTATGATTTAATTGGGATATTTATTATTGAACCGGAAATCTGATTTACTATCCTCACCTCAATAAGGAGTCTCAGAATGTTTCAACCGTGCAAAGGTAATAAATATTTTTGGTTTCATGAATAAATTGTCTTTTTTTTGAAATTAAAACTTTATCTTTGCTTTATTATAGATATAGATTATGGATATATATGATGCACATCTGATTACTTTTTCACCTACTCATACCTCCAAGCAAGTAGGTGAAGCGATTGTTCGAGGTACAGGTTGTTCAAGAGTGACAATTACAGATTTAACGTTACATACTGCTGAAAAGTTCGAAATCCCACAAAAAACATTGGTGGTTATTACGGTTCCGGTTTACAGAGGACATGTATCTCCATTAGCTTTGGAACGTATGAAAAATATTCGTGCGAATGGCTCACCGGCAGTCGTTGTGGTTGTTTATGGGAATCGGGCTTATGAAAAGGCTTTGACTGATTTAGATGTTTTTGTTTCAGAATTGGGATTCAAAGTGGTTGCCGGAGGTACTTTTATTGGTGAGCATTCTTATAGTAACGAGAGTAATCCCATAGCTGTTGGACGTCCGGATGCGAGGGATTTGAAGTTCGCAGAATTTTTTGGTGAGAAAATTTATGCTAAGATTCTTGCTGCAATCGATATGGAGAAAGTGTATGGTGTGGATGTTACGCGAATTCAGCGTCCGCACCAGCCTTTACTTCCATTACTTCGATTCTTGCGGCGGCTTGTTAAGCTGAAAAAAAATGGTGTTTCTTTACCGTATGTTCCGGAGGTTGATGCAGAACATTGTACACATTGTGGATATTGTGCGAGCCACTGTCCGGCAGAGGCTATATTGAAAGGGAATGAATGTGATACGATTGTAGAGAAATGTATTAAGTGCTGTGCCTGTGTGAAAGGTTGCCCACAGAAAGCGCGTTCTTACAATACGCCTTTTGCTGCATTGCTTGCCGATTGTTTTCAGAAACAAAAAGAAAATAGAATCATCATTTAGCGAAAGGTCTGTTAATCTGGACTATTTGTAGTGAGTACACTGTCATCGTTTGCAGGTTACTATCAGAACTTTTTTGGTTTTTTCATCTATTCGAAAGCGGTTATCAGTCCTTTCTTCTACCAACCAGATAATGTCTTCACCACAGCATAATACCCATTGCTCCTCTTTTTGGAAAATCGAGTATTTGCAGTTGGTCAGATAATCGCTTATCTTTTTTCTTCCTGTCATGCCGAAAGGAATAAATGAATCCCCTTGTTTCCAAAGGCGTAAAGACAGTGGATTGCTTATCTTATCTGCGTCAAAACAAGCAGTCTTTTTATCTTGAGGGATAATGAATTCAGGAGTATAGTTATATTCTCTCATTTCCAATATTGGTTTGTGAGGTTCTTGTTTTGATTGTATCAACAGCAACTTTCTATCTTTAGCAATCCGCCATTCGGCACTGGTGAATATTTTTCCGGATTGGCTGTCCAATGCCTGATATATGTCTTTTATTTGGGAAGTATTGAATCCTAATGGATATAATATTTCAAACAATAAAGTTTCCGGTGCGGGTTCCTGTAATAGTAAGTTGATATCTATTCCTTTCTCTGTCAATATGTGGCGTTTGGCTTCTTCTATTCCCTTGTTGTATATGATAGATACATCATTCAGGTATCCGGCTGTCCTGAGGATACTCTCTTTTATGGAAGGATTGATTTCCTGCATCATTGGCAAAAGATTCAGCCGTATTTTATTCCGGGTGTATTCATCTTGGAAATTAGTGCTGTCCGTGACATATTCTTGTCCTATGCTTTCAAGATATTCTATGATTTCTTTCCGGCCAAGGCAGAGTAGGGGGCGTACTATTTTCCCGTTTATGGGGCGTATTCCCTGTAAACCATTGATACCGGTTCCCCTGATCAGGTTAAGTAAGAGTGTCTCCACGCTATCATCTTGATGGTGTGCAATGGCAATAACACCGGCATCGCATTCTTTACGCATTTTTTCAAACCATTCGTACCGCAGTGTTCGTGCTGCCATTTCGATGGAAACATGTCTCTTTTTAGCTTCTTTTTCCGTAGAAAAATGAATGATATATAAGGGAATCTGAAGTGTTTTGCATAGATTGCGAACAAATGTTTCATCCCGATCGGATTCCGTACCGCGGAGATGAAAGTTGCAGTGGGCGGCTTCGCAAGTGTAACCTAAAGCCAGGAGCAAACGCAACAAAGCTACAGAATCAGCTCCACCGCTTAATGCTACAAGTATCTTGTCTTTCTGGGAGAAGAGCTTGTTACGGTTGATGAATTGTGTTATCTTCTGCATGTTCATGATGCAAAGATACGATAAGTTTCTTTTTTTCCATTGATTTATTGAAGCAAATACAGGCTTTGATGTTCTCTTATTTAAAAACATTCTAAATTGTTTGTGACGTGTGGCCATAAACGTTATCTTTGTACCCAAAATAACAAAGAAAGGCAGAGACTATGCGTTTGTCCGAGTTGAAGACCGGTGAAAAAGGGGTAATCGTAAAAGTGTTGGGACACGGCGGTTTCCGTAAGCGGATTGTGGAAATGGGATTTATAAAAGGAAAGACGGTAGAAGTTTTGCTGAATGCCCCATTGAAAGATCCGATTAAATACAAAGTGATGGGGTATGACATTTCCTTGCGGAGACAGGAAGCCGAGATGATAGAGATTATCGGTGAGCAAGAAGTAGGGGAACGGCAGATACAGCCTGATTTTCATAAAGGTCTGAGTGAAGATATTCATTTGGATGAAGAATGTCTGAAGCGCCTCGCTCTTGGCAAGCGCCGCACCATAAACGTGGCTTTAGTAGGAAATCCCAATTGCGGTAAGACATCTCTTTTTAATATCGCTTCCGGGTCGCATGAGCATGTAGGAAACTATAGTGGCGTGACTGTAGATGCTAAAGAAGGATATTTTGATTTTCAAGGATATCATTTTCGCATCGTTGATCTTCCCGGTACTTATTCTCTTTCAGCCTATTCGCCTGAAGAAATATATGTCCGTCGGCATATTATTAATGAGACACCTGATATTATTGTTAATGTAGTGGATTCTTCCAATTTGGAGCGTAATCTTTATCTTACGACACAATTGATAGATATGAATGTGCGTATGGTAATTGCACTTAATATGTACGATGAATTGGAAGCCAGTGGCAATACACTCGATTATATGAAGTTGGGACAACTTTTCGGCGTTCCGATGCTTCCTACTGTCAGTCGTTCAGGAAAGGGCATTGAGCAATTGTTCCATCTCATCATTAATATCTATGAGGGGGGAGATTTCCTTGATAAAAAAGGTAAGATACATGCCGATATTTTGAATGATTTGCGTAATTGGCATGAGGAGCACGTTTCTGATCATGGATTCGGTAGCCACAAGGAGGAAGGTGAACGTCCGCATGGTTTCTATCGCCACATTCATATTAACCATGGTCCGGAATTGGAACGGAGTATTGAAGAGGTGAAGCATGTTATCAGTACCAATGAAAATATCCGTCATAAATATTCTACGCGTTTTTTGGCTATCAAATTATTGGAGAATGATAACGACTTGGAAAGAATTGTTCGGGAGCTTCCCAATGGTAAGGAAATACTTGAGGTACGTGACCGGGAAGAACAACGCATTCGTGATGTGGTCAATGAGGAGAGTGAACAGGCGATAACCGATGCTAAATATGGTTTTATTGCCGGTGCATTGCGTGAGACTTATGTGGATAACCACGAGGATACATCGCGTGCTACTCATATCATAGATTCGATTGTGACTCATCGTGTCTGGGGATACCCTATTTTTTTCCTGTTTTTATATCTGATGTTTGAAGGAACCTTTGTGTTGGGAGACTATCCTATGCAGGGTATTGAGTGGATGGTTGGGATTTTAGGCGACCTGATACGCAATAATATGGGTGAAGGACCTCTGAAAGATCTGTTGATAGATGGGATTATCGGTGGTGTGGGAGGTGTCATTGTTTTTCTTCCGAATATTCTTTTGCTTTATTTCTTCATTTCCTTGATGGAAGATTCCGGTTATATGGCACGTGCCGCTTTTATTATGGATAAGATTATGCACAAGATGGGTTTGCATGGAAAATCTTTCATTCCATTGATTATGGGATTCGGCTGCAATGTTCCGGCAATCATGGCTTCACGTACTATTGAAAATCGTAAGAGTCGTTTGGTTACCATGCTTATTAATCCTTTGATGTCATGCAGTGCTCGGCTGCCTATTTATTTATTGTTGGTAGGAGCTTTTTTTCCTAATAATGCCAGCCTTGTATTGTTACTGATTTATGTTACCGGTATATTGTTGGCGGTGGTTATGGCGCGTCTTTTCTGTCGTTTCCTGGTGAAAGGAGACGACACCCCGTTTGTTATGGAGCTTCCGCCTTATCGCATGCCGACAACAAAAACTATTTTTCGTCATACTTGGGAGAAAGGGGCGCAGTATCTACGTAAGATGGGGGGGATTATTATGGTCGCCTCCATCGTGATATGGGCTTTAGGATATTATCCTGATCATAATGCCTACAAAAGTGTAACGGAACAACAGGAAAATTCTTATATCGGACGGATTGGCAAAGCGATGGAACCGATTATTGCGCCTTTGGGATTTGATTGGAAGCTGGGCATTGGCATTCTCTCAGGTGTAGGTGCTAAAGAATTAGTGGTGAGTACTTTGGGGGTACTGTATGCTGATGATGCTGATGCAGACGCTGTAAGTTTGGGGGAGCGCATTCCGATTACGCCTTTAGTTGCTTTCGGTTACATGATATTTGTACTGATATACTTTCCATGTATTGCTACGTTGGCAGCTATCAAATCGGAGTCAGGTAGCTGGAAATGGGCTTGGTTTGCGGCATTTTATACCACAGTCTTGGCATGGGGTATATCTTTTGTTATTTATCAGATAGGAGGTTTGTTTGTATGAATAATTGGCAGGAATGGGTAGTAGCTCTATTATTATTGTTTTGTTCCATACGGATTGGCATGAATATCTATTCTTTTTTTCATCGGATCAAAGAAAATTCCAATCCGTGTAATGGTTGTACAAATGGCTGTGAATTAAAGAAGTTGTATGATGAAAAGCATGGTGGATGCAGTTGTACAGGGAAAAAAAAGAAGAAAAGTTGCTGTGGATAGTTTGGTAGTTTCAAAAAATGTACTACCTTTGCATCCGCAATCAAGAGAAAACAATTGGTACCTTGGATGAGTGGCTTAGTCAGCGGTCTGCAAAACCGTGTACGGCAGTTCGAATCTGCCAGGTACCTCGCAGCATAAAAGCTTCGGTCAGCAATGGTCGGAGCTTTTTCAATTTATATGCATTATTAAGACTGAATAAGATGAAAAAAGTAAAAATGTTGTTTTTCTGCCTGTTTATGGTCTGTTTTGTGGCAGGCAGGGCACAGGATGTTGCGGCTGATGATACCGGTTACATAGTGAAAGTGGGGGATGTGGCTCCCGATTTTACGGTACGGTTGACGGATGGAAAGAGTGTCACTTTGTCGGAACTTCGTGGCAAAGTGGTGATGTTGCAGTTTACAGCGAGTTGGTGTGGCGTGTGCCGCAAGGAAATGCCTTTCATAGAAAGGGATATCTGGTCGAAACATAAGTCCGATCCGGAATTTATATTGATCGGTATTGATCGTGATGAACCTTTGGATAAAGTGATTGCTTTCGGCAAGTCAATAGGGATTACTTACCCTTTGGGATTAGATCCCGGTGCGGATATTTTTGCCAATTATGCGTTTCGTCAGGCAGGAATTACTCGTAATGTATTGATTGATAGGGAAGGGCGTATCGTGATGTTGACGCGTTTATACAATCCGGAAGAGTTTTCCTCTTTGGTGGCAAAGATTGATGAGATGCTTTCCATGTAATCCATATTTGTTTTATTGGAAAGATAATCTGGCGAGATAATCATAGTGCTTGCCCTCTTTGATGAGTTCTGTTTTGAAGCCGTTTTCTGCTGCATAATGGCTGAGAGTCTCGAAGTCGATGTACAACCAGTCGAATGAATCTCCTTGTATGTCTTTGTATTGCATCCGAAAATCTATTTCACCATAATAATCTCCGGCAAGGTCTATTACAATACTTCCGTCTTCTTCTTCAAACAGATACCTTAGGTCACTGGAGTCCATGAGTATGCAACCATCAGGGTGGAGCAATAGCTTCATTTTCAGAAAGAATTCCGGCAGATTTTCTAATTTTCCGATAATACCCGAACCGTTCATCAGCATCAGGATGGTGTCATACGAATTGCAAAAGCACTTGTCAAATAAGTTGGTTTGTGTAACAGTGTGTACTCCACGTTGTTGCATCACTTCTACGGAAAGCGGAGAGATGTCTATGGCATGTACGTTTTTTCCGGCTTCTTGCAAAGCCAGACTGTGACATCCACTTCCTGCGCCTACATCCAGAATCTTGCCACTTGCCATCTCCAGAGCTGTGCGTTCCAGTATTGGCATTTGTTTCTCTGTACGGAATAATTCTTTTACAGGGATTTCATCTTCATCGAACAGCGAGGAAAATACACGTAAGCGTCCGGCCTTGTGGTGTTTGTGATAATCGGCTATGGCTGCGCCCATCGGATCTTTGCCGGCGGACAGGAGATTGGTATTGATCATTGTTTTTATTTCTTATGCCTGTTGGCACGTTTACGGCGGATATCTGCTTTCATTTTTGCTGCACCGGAACCATGCAGTCCGGTAATATAAGTTTTCTTTTTGGCTTTGGTTTTTACTTTGTTTTCTTCTTTGGGCTTGTCTTTCTTGCCTTTGAAAACAATACCGCCCATCATTGCTTCTTCTATACTCATGATGCTGTTATTTTGGGGTGTTTATACTCAATGGAGAATTAAAATAGGGGAAAATATCATTTTACCGGAAGTACTTCAATCCAATAATCATCAGGATCGTTGATGAAATACAACCCCATTGCTGTGTTTTCGAAGCATACCCAGCCGTTTTCCTTGTGATACTGGCGTATGGCATCATAGTCACCGGTCACACGGAAACAAAGGTGGCTTTCATTTTCTCCGAGTTCATAGGCTTGCGGATGTTCTTTCAGGCAAGTCAGTTCCAACAGAAAACCTGTGCTTCCATCTGTGAGATACACCAAAGTGAAAGAGCCGTCAGACGACTCTTTCCTGTGATGCTCTTTCAGTCCTAATGCCTTTTCATAGA
Source organism: Bacteroides helcogenes P 36-108 (assembly GCF_000186225.1). NCBI lineage: Bacteria > Pseudomonadati > Bacteroidota > Bacteroidia > Bacteroidales > Bacteroidaceae > Bacteroides > Bacteroides helcogenes. Next base: position 2,271,178 of record NC_014933.1, read on the forward strand.
ATGCGATGCTACGTTCCAGGTTGGTGACATTGATATTGAAGTGATCGAATTTACTTTTTATTTCCATTTCTGTTTATATGGTTTTATCATTTGACTTATTTAATCATTGCTTTTAAAATTTCTCCTATGTATGTACGTGGCATACCTTCCATTGTTGCAGGCGAAGGCAGTTTTTTGCATTCTAATATAACGGTAGGTTCTGTTTTGCCCATGGGGTAGAAGCGGATTATATAATTCTTTGCTTTTTCCACTTGTTCATAAGGTTGGTCGGGCGACAAGATACTGAATATGACAGGCTTGCCATTTACTTTACCTAATGAACCGCCGGAATTTGCTGTCATCATAGTCATATTGAAAGGGTCTTCTCCTATGACGATAACCAGTCTGCCGGCTCCGGTCTGGATGGCATCGGCTTGCAGTTGACTTGGAGCTATTTCCTTATAGTCCGATGCTTGGCCTGATGCTGAAGTGGCAGCAGGCTGAGTAGCAGATTCTGCCGGAGTAACGGAAGTTTGCGGAGCCGATGGGGTGGCGGGTATTACCTGTTTCTTGGGCATAATAATCATTGGCCCGGTGTTGGCCACGCTTTTTTCCTCTTTCTTTTCTTCCTTTTTCTCTTGAGCACCATCGGCGGCACTGAGTGATTCGGCCACGCCTGAGCAAAGGTCATCGACGAAGTCCACTGTCTTTCTGCGCCATTTGGCAAGTCCGCGCACTAACTTGGTCTGCGACTTGTTCATTGCATACTTGTCGGTAATCCATTCTTCAGCGGTGTATTTTTCTTTGCCTTCGCGGTAGTTGAATCGTATTTTTTCTACACCAAACGTACATTTTTCCGGTTGGCAGGTCACTATCAGTTGATAAAAGATCTTGGTACGGTCTAATGACAAGGCACTTGAGCTGAACACAATCCATTCATCGCCTATACCTACAATCTGCCCTTTTTCCTTGTTTGCAAGAACGATTCGGCTATTATTGCCGTTCTTCTTTAAACGGGCATCCATCCAATTGGACATGCGGTCAAAGATTTCATCCTGAGACATTCCCGGAATGCTGAATTCTTTGGTGAATACGACTTTGCCGTCAACTTCAGGAACGGCTCCGGCCAGATATTTACTGTCGTCTTTGTCTTGTGCATTTAAGATTGCCGGAAGACAGAAGCAGAATAACGTAAAAAGAAGTTGTGCGAAATTTCTCATAATAGTATCTGTTTGTTTTAATTTTCAATATCAAATCTTTGTCCTCGGTGCGTGATGGTCAGGAATCGGCATCCTTTGCGTTCGGCAAACTGCCTGAAAGCGTTGCCGCCCTGATAATCTTCACTGAAGTGCATGGGCGCAAAGATAGTGGTTTTTATTCGTTCTACGAATTGTTCTGCTCCTCGCATGTAATCTTTTCCTATACGGCTGTCCACCGGAAACATGGTTACATCTATCGAAGAGGTGGCTTGCTGCAGTTTGTTTATTTCGGCAAGAAAATCTCCTTCGGCCTTGCGTATTTCCTGCGGGGTTGATTCTTCGCTCCAATGCCAATTGTTTAAATCGCCGGCATGGAAAAAACGTTTGCCCTGCAGGTCTATCAGAAATGAAATGCCGACGTCGGTGGAGCCGAAAGCCTCGATGCGGATATTCTCGTCTTCATAAATATCACCTTTGTTGAGGTATGTGGCATCTTCGGCCGAAGCGCGCCGGTGTTTCAGAATATCTTTGGAAAAAACGTAACGGAGGTCGGGGCGCGCTGTTTTCCATGAAAGAATCTCGCGGTTAAAGTGGTCGGGATGGAAATGTGAGCAAAGCACATAGATTACACCCGGTCTTTCCAAGAGGCGATCGTGGACGATACCTTTATTATAGCTTTCTTCCGAAGAGTCTTTGTAATAGTCGATGATAACTGTCACCCCGTCCGTTTCAATGGCGAAGCCACTGTGATAAATGTAATCAAGTTTCATGCATGAGTTCAATTATAGCGCAATATTACGAAAAACGCAGCACAAAGCTTCGGTTCAGGTTGTTATTTTATGTAAAAGTGTCATACTCATAGCTTCACTTCATTATCCAATGGCTTGTGATTTATGAAATCTTTGATGTTTTGCAATGTTGTCTGAGCGATATTGCTCAATGCTTCTTGCGTAAAGAAAGCCTGATGGGATGTGACAATCACATTATTGAATGAAAGCAGGCGTGCCAATGTGTCGTCATCAATGATTTTATCTGACTGGTCTTCGTAGAAGTATTCGCTTTCTTCCTCGTACACGTCCAATCCTGCCGATCCGATTTTTTTGTTTTTCAGTCCCTCTATCAAGGCATTGGTGTGAATAAGCTGTCCTCGTCCGGTATTGATGATCATTACACCGTCCTTCATTTTTCCGATGGAATAGTCATTGATCAGGTATTTGGTCTGTTCGGTCAGCGGGCAGTGCAGGGATATGATGTCCGAATTATGGTAAAGTTCGTCGAGGCTGGTGTAAACCACTTGGTGCTCGCGGGCAAAATTATAGTCCGGATATAAGTCGTAGGCCAGGATGTTCATTCCGAATCCCCTCAGGATGCTGATTAGTTTCTTGGCTATTTTTCCGGTTCCGATGATGCCTGCTGTTTTACCATGCATGTCAAAGCCTGATAATCCGTGAAGTGAGAAATTTCCGTCACGGGTTCTCCATGTGGCACGTGGAATCTTCCGGTTGAGTGACAGCATCAGGGCGACGGTATATTCTGCTACGGCATAGGGAGAATAGGCCGGAACACGGACCACGGTGATGCCGTTTTCGGCTGCTGCTTTCAGATCTACATTATTATATCCTGCACATCGCAGTGCCAGAAGTTTCACACCGTTGGCCGCCATAAGCCGGATTACTTCAGCGTCGGCCGTATCGTTTACGAAGATGCAAACGGCATGTACACCTTGAGTCAATATGACGTTATGCTTGTTGAGATGACCTTTATAATACCGGAGCTCAAAATCGAATTCTTTGTTTTTTTCGTTGAATGATGCTTCGTCATAGGGTTTGCTTCCAAAAAATGCGATGGTATATGATGCCATAAATAAATAATTTTAAAGTATTGCTGGATGAATGAAAAACAAGTGCAGGGCTTATAAAGTTCACTTGAGGTGCAAGATAAGCTTTGTCATGGCATGGATTATTGTTTTTCTTGCCGAACATTAATTTGTTTGCTGCCCGGTGGTTACTCTTTCCACCGTGGAGTTCTTTTCTTTCCGCCATGGTGTTCTTTGCTTTCCACCGTGGTGGAAAGCAAAGAACACCATGGCGGAAAGAATAAAGGTTGCCTGCCTTTTTTCTTAATCGTGGCAAGGAGGAAACTTAGGGATAGCAGTGAAATCGCTTATAATAAGCTTCTCCCTTGGGATGGGGCATCTGCCGGATTTTGTTTCAATAGAAACAATTGATTTTCTCAATTAAAACATTTCTGCTTTATGATTTCTGCACAAAAAGCTTTTTTTTGTGCCATATTGTTGTACCTTTGCGCCCGAAAACAATTAAAAAAGATTTAGATGAGAAAATTCTTATTGATTGGCATTGTGATGCTGATCGTTTCAATTTCAACTTTTGCAGGAGGTCTCCTGACTAATACAAATCAACATGCTGCTTTTCTTCGTATGCTGTCTCGTGGTGCTACTACCGAAATAGACGGCGCTTTATCCAATCCCGCCGGTCTGGCCTTTTTGCCGAAAGACGGCTTCTATATGTCGCTGAGCATTCAGAGTGCATTTCAAACGAGAAATATTAATGCCGACTATTTGACATACAGTGGCATTGATGCTGCCACAGGTAAGCCTTCTGTTGCACCTTTTTCCAAATATTATGAGGGAAAGGCCGCTGCGCCTGTCATTCCCAGTGTGTTTGCGGCTTATAAGAAAGGTGATTGGACCATTTCCGGGTTCTTTGCAATCACGGGTGGAGGCGGAAAGGCATCGTTCGACGATGGTCTGCCTATGTTCGAATCACAGGTTATGGCAGGTATTTTTAAGTCCTCTTTGGATAGGTATATTGCCAACAATGGAAAGACTCCTGTTGTCACTCCCGGCATGTACAACATCAATAGTGCCATGGATGGCAAGCAATACATTTACTCCGTGCAGTTGGGGCTGACCTATAAGGTCAATGAATGGCTTTCGGCATTTGCGGGTGGCCGTATGAATTATTTCACAGGCGGATATAAGGGCTATGTGAATGCTGATCTGAAAGAGCAGTTCGGTGGTGCTGAATTGATGCACCTGGCATTGGATTGTGACCAGACCGGCTGGGGATTTACACCGGTCATCGGTGTGGATGCCAAATTAGGCAAATTTAATTTCGGAGCCAAATATGAGTTTATGACCAGCCTGAATATTGAAAACAATACGAAAGAGAATTCGGATCAGGATGGTGCGCTGGCCGCCTTCAAGCACGGTGTGAATACTCCGAATGACATACCTTCAATGCTTTCCGTGGCGGCTGCATACGAGTTCCTTCCTGTGCTGCGCGCATCTGTGGAGTATCACTTCTACGATGATAAGAGTGCTGGCATGGCGGGTGGCAAACAGAAATATCTGACAAAAGGAACGAACGAATATCTGGCGGGTATCGAATGGGACGTAACCAAGCAGTTGACGCTGAGTTGCGGAGGTCAGATTACGGACTATGGATTGTCTGACAATTATCAGGGCGATACCAGCTTCTCTTGCGATTCTTATACTTTGGGTGTAGGGGCGAAGTTGAAGCTGACTGCGAAAGCCAATCTGAATATCGGCTATATGTGGACCAACTATGAAGATTATACCAAGACTTCCCAAAGCTATAACGGTACTGGATTGAGTGGTACAAATGTGTATAGCCGCACCAATAAGGTGTTTGGAGTGAGTCTTGACTATAAGTTCTGATTCTTGTCGTCACATGCTATAAATCCGTCCCAAACGTAGCATTGGGACGGATTTATAGTTTTCTGATGTCAATGGAAGCTTGCAGTCGGTGGGCAAACTTGGCAACTTAATCAAATAATGGTTTTGAAGAAAGCGAAAGAAAGCGTATCTTTGTCCCCGATTTAACTGGAGTGAAATCATTAACTTAATTATGTATGATGCCGTGAATAGCGGTCGTGTATTCCAGAACACCACGTAAAAAACAGGAGTATGAAGCAAAAAGTATCTGTACCCTTTATGCTGCTGGGCATTCTGTTTAATGTCTGCCTGATTGCAGCCAATCTTCTTGAAACAAAAGTCATTCAGGTTTACGGCATTACCGTAACCGCAGGACTATTGGTTTTTCCTATTTCTTATATTATCAATGATTGCATAGCCGAAGTCTGGGGCTTCCGTAAAGCCCGTCTGATCATCTGGAGTGGCTTTGCCATGAATTTCTTTGTAGTGATGCTGGGGCTGATAGCCGTGGCTTTGCCGGCCGCCCCGTTTTGGGAAGGAGCCCCCCATTTCAACTTTGTGTTCGGTATGGCGCCTCGTATCGTGGCAGCCAGCCTGATGGCATTTCTGGCCGGCTCCTTCCTTAATGCCTATGTGATGAGCCGGATGAAGCTGGCAAGCGGAGGACGTAACTTTTCCGCTCGTGCCATTTGGTCAACGGTGGTGGGAGAGACGGCAGATTCTCTGATATTCTTCCCGGTGGCCTTTGGTGGCATTATAGCCTGGAGAGAGTTGCTGCTGATGATGTGCGTGCAGGTGATACTGAAATCCATGTATGAGGTAGTGATTCTGCCTGTGACGATCCGCGTGGTAAAGGCCATCAAACGGATAGACGGGAGCGATGTCTATGATGACGGGATCTCTTATAAAATATGGAAGATTGGAGATCTTTGAGCAGCCTCAATTGTAAATCGATAAACACTTGATATATGAATAAAGTAAATAAAGATGCCGCCTTGGTGGTTTTCAGTGGCGGACAGGATTCAACCACCTGCCTGTTCTGGGCAAAACGTGAGTTCAAGAAGGTGTATGCGTTGAGTTTTCTATATGGTCAGAAGCATCAGAAAGAGGTGGAGCTGGCGCGTGAGATAGCCCATAGGGCCAAAGTGGAATTTGAAGTGATGGATGTGTCTTTTATTGGTAAGTTGGGGCATAATTCACTGACAGATATGAATATGGCAATGGATCAGGAGAAGCCGAAGGATGGTTTTCCGAATACTTTTGTGCCGGGGCGTAATCTTTTTTTTCTGAGTGTGGCTGCTGTTTATGCCCGCGAACGGGGCATTAGCCATATTGTGACCGGAGTTTCACAGACAGACTTTAGTGGCTATCCAGATTGTAGGGATGTCTTTGTCAAGTCACTTAATGTAACGTTAAACCTTGCGATGGACGAACAGTTCGTACTTCATACTCCGTTGATGTGGATTGACAAGGCTGAAACTTGGGCGTTGGCCGATGAATTGGGAGTGCTTGACTTGGTTCGCCATGAAACACTTACGTGCTATAATGGTGTTCAGGGTGATGGCTGTGGGCATTGTCCCGCTTGTAAATTGCGCAAGGAAGGATTGGATAAATATTTGGCAGGCAAATCATAAATCATAAAAACTATAAAGTGATGACAGAATTAAAAGACCAGCTTTCCTTATTGGGAAGACGGACGGAGTACAAACAGGACTATGCTCCTGAGGTGTTGGAGGCTTTTGACAATAAACATCCGGACAATGATTATTGGGTGCGTTTCAACTGTCCTGAGTTCACCAGCCTTTGTCCCATTACCGGACAGCCCGATTTTGCGGAAATACGAATCAGTTACATTCCTGATATCAAAATGGTGGAAAGTAAGAGTTTGAAGCTGTATCTTTTCAGCTTCCGTAATCATGGAGCTTTTCATGAAGATTGTGTGAACATCATAATGAAAGATCTCATTCACTTGATGAACCCCAAATATATTGAAGTGACAGGTATCTTTACTCCCCGTGGCGGTATCTCTATCTATCCTTATGCCAACTATGGCCGTCCCGGTACGAAATATGAAAAAATGGCCGGACATCGTCTTATGACTCGTGGATGATACTTTCTTGTTTATGAAGTGAATATAAAGAAAAAATAGCGCCTTTTCCCAAAGACGCTATTTCCTTTTATGACTTATTCACTACAAATGGTTATTTTATTCTTTTGTAGCCATAGACAGCAAGTTCTCCCAATTCTTCTTCGATGCGTAGCAATTGATTATACTTGGCCATACGGTCGGAACGGCTTAATGAGCCGGTTTTGATCTGACCGCTGTTGGTAGCAACGGCAATGTCTGCGATAGTGGCATCTTCGGTTTCACCGGAACGATGTGAGGTTACGGTGGTGTAACCGTGACGATGTGCCATTTCAATGGCATCCAGTGTTTCACTGAGTGAACCGATTTGGTTGACTTTGATAAGGATCGAGTTGGCACAACCCATGGCGATACCTTTTTCAAGGAATTCCACATTGGTCACAAACAGATCATCTCCAACCAGTTGGCAACGATTACCTATGCGCTCAGTCAACTTCTTCCAGCCTTCCCAATCGTTTTCACTCATACCGTCTTCGATAGAATCAATCGGGTATTTGTTGATTAATTCCTCCAGATAAGTTATCTGTTCGTCGGCAGTACGTTTCTTTCCGTTTTCACCTTCAAAGATTGTATAGTCATAGATACCGTTTCTGAAGAATTCGGATGAAGCGCAATCCATGCCGATTTTTACATCTTTGCCCGGTTCATAGCCGGCGGCCTTGATGGCGCTCATGATAGAGTCCAAAGCGTCTTCTGTGCCTGCCAATGCGGGAGCAAAGCCGCCTTCATCGCCTACAGCAGTGCTGAGGCCACGGTCATGCAACACTTTCTTCAAAGCATGGAAAACTTCGGCTCCCATGCGTAATCCCTCGCGGAAAGAAGAAGCACCCACAGGGCGAATCATGAATTCTTGAAAAGCGATGGGCGCATCACTGTGGGAACCTCCGTTGATGATGTTCATCATAGGGACAGGCATCACATATGTGTTTACACCCCCGATGTATCTGTATAAAGGTATGTCGAGATAAGCGGCCGCTGCCTTGGCTACTGCCAATGAAACTCCCAGAATGGCATTGGCGCCTAATTGGGACTTGGTAGGCGTGCCATCCAGCTCCAGCATTTTGTGGTCAATGCCACGTTGCTCCAAAACCGACCGGCCGATTAGGGTGGGAGCGATAATCTTATTTACATTTTCTACGGCTTTCAGTGTACCTTTTCCACCGTAGCGTTTCTTGTCACCGTCACGGAGTTCCAATGCCTCATGCTCACCGGTTGAAGCTCCGGAAGGTACTGCTGCGCGCCCCATAATGCCACATTCCAAAATTACGTCCACCTCTACTGTGGGGTTGCCGCGTGAATCAAGAATCTCACGGGCTACGATTTTTTCAATTTTCATACTTGATCAATAATTCATTTAGTTTAAAGAGTAATGTTCTAAATTCTGGAAAGAATTTACTTCCTCCTCTATATTTGTATAATCTACCAAACGTTTCAATTCTTCTAATTCTTCTCGATGAAGGGCGCAATAAAAACCTTGTAAGGGCATCCGTAAGAAAATTTTGCGAGCATTCCTCATATTCTGATTCATCCTTTGATAATATTCACCGTCTATGGATGAGATATACCGACAGAAATGTTGGAATTCGTCTTCGGTAAACCTGAAGAATAAATTCCCGAATTCCAGATTGTAGGCATTGCATTTGCTGCAAAAAGAGATAAAGCCGTTCGAGGTTTGTTTCAATATGCTATCCATTGTTTCATCTTTGGTTGTTGCAAAGATCGCGTTATTTGTGATGGCAGGCAATACCTACAAATAGGAGTATTGTCAGGAAAAGGAGGTGCGCTGCTACCTACATAAAGTGATTGTGCATTCTTTTTTATAAGATTCTTTGAGTCAGTTGGCAAATTTGCGCTTTCTTATCTTGTATCCACTCCACAGACACCACACCGCAAGCCCTCCTGCAAAGAAGATGAATATCAACGTACCTTGTCCCAAGAAAGTGTAAATGCGTCCCGTGTGTATTTCCAAAGCCAGATTCCAGAGAGACATGGGTAGATATGACAGTTGCTTCGGCATGGGGGCAAACGGTGTACCGGTATAGTATTCGGCAATGCACTCTCTGAGGGGGAAATCAGCACTATATCCCGTAATTGCTTTTTGTCCGAAGGGTGCTCCCGCTTTTTCGGGTGCAGGCGCTCCGGTGAAGTAATCGGTAGAGGAGGCTGATTGCCTGTTCCATACGTACATACCGCTGAATGAACCGCACAGCCAGTTGCCGCGGGCATCCCGTTGCCATACATTCATGCCCATTACGCTGACCGGAGGGGCTTTCTTCACTTTGACGGGAATACTGTTAAGTGTATTCAGTGCATAGAAACCCTCTGAGGTGGAGAGTAGCCAGTCTCCCTGAAGGTCGTCATACCGCAACATACGGAGTTTATCATGCCATGCATTGGAGCTGTGGATTGAAGTGCCCGGAATGGCGGGGATACTGCTTTGTGCCAATGCTATCAGCAGGGGTGGGCGCAGACACCAACCTGTAATGCAGATGAAAAGAGTTAGGATAATAGTGGTTCGTCCTATCTTATCGTGCCATGCAAGTGAGGACCTTAAAAGATGCATACTTCCGGTCACATTGTACCCGGCTTTCCGGAGTCTGTGGATATATCTGGGGAGCAGCCAATAGAGTACACCCGTGAGGCAGAGCATGATGAGTATCACAGCTACGGTGTCCATCAGCAACTTACCGAAAATGCCGAATAATTCACCACTATGCAGCATCCAGATAGTACGGAAGAGCGACACCTTGCCGCTGTAGCCTTCAGGAGCTTTTATTTGCAGCGGACAGAAGTTATTGTAAGGTGGCATGGCAGAGTAAAGGCGGGAACGTCCTGCCACTATCAGTGTGTCTCCTTTGCAGATGATGTCTGTCAGCCGTTCGCCTTCTTCCAATGCGAGAGGGATTGCTTGCCAACTGTTGTGCATGCCATAACGGAAAAGCCCGAAAGCTCCTGCTGCAAACAATTCACCTGTAGGTGTCTGTACAATTCCTCGTATATTGCGGAAGTCCATACCTTCGGGCAAGCCGTTGTTGAAGTCTGTAAAGGTAGAGGCACAAGAATCTGTTTTCCAGATTCCGCTATTTCCGTAAAGCAATATGCCGGATCTGGAATTCGTTTCCCGGTAGCAGAGTGTACCACGCAACAACCCTCCGTTCCAGTTTTTGAAATGGTAGCTTGCGGGCAGCCACTTTCGGCTGATGTTCATTTCCGCTACCGTGGAACGGTGGTTCAGCACAATGCCGGACAGACAAAACATCAGCATGAAGAAGCAGAACAGTAATCCCAGCCATTTATGATGTTTTCTCCAAGTGATTTTCTTCATCAGTGTACGTGTTTTTTAAGATGTCTTGTCGGAAACAATTGCTGATTTGCTCTTTTTCTTGTATGCCACGTACCACAGATAGACGGCAAGTACGATAAATACCCCCAGTGTAATCAGCATTTCCGCTTTGTGCTCCATCGGGGCTATCCATATTTCACTAAAAAGGTCCATCCGTCCCAATATTTCGACAGGAGTCCAGAATACAATTACTGTGGCTATTGCCATGCGTATGTTTGCTCCCCATGCTGCGAGTTTCAGTTGGCGCAGAAACATGAAGAATGCTCCTATGAGACAGCCCAGCCCGACAAGGAATGTCACTGGATGGTGGTCGCCCAGGAAATTCTTGTCATAGCAGAACATCAGAACCAGATAGCATGTCCATAACATCATATTCAGTTCCATGAAGGTGGTTATTGAGGTATGACGCGTCATGGGGCGGACGGTAATGGCATCTTTCTTGTCACGTAGCAGTACATTCTGCCACCAGTTGATGAAGTTGCATCCGGTTTTGGTACAGAACAGATAGACTACCATCATCATGGCCCATAGTCCGAAGGTGGCGGGCAGTATCAGATATTCCGGTTTCGTTACCACTTCGCCCGATACGCTCAATTCCGGCTGTGTGCCGTAGCGGTTAGCATAGTACATGAAAAGAAACTCTACCCATCCTGTCCAAAAGAGTAATCCTCCGAAAAGTCCCCAAAGAGTTTGTTTTGTGTCTCCTTTGGCAAATACACCTATGATAACCATTACCAAACCGACGGCTCCCATAATGAATGCCGAATAGTGGAGTGCTGTGGGGCTCATCAGATGCTCCATGACTATCATTAACGCATGTCCCAATGGCATGGTAAATAGTACCACCAGGAAAGATGCAATCGTCTTCCACCAATATTTTTTTATTTTTTGTTCCATTTCTGCTTTATCTTTTGTTATTTGTCAATAGCTATTGCATATCATATTATCTCCTTAATTCAGCTCGTCAATGTAATAGCTTACTTCACCGCCGTTGCCTCCTATTTCTACGTCAGCATTATACCAACTGATAATTTGCAGCTTGAAGTAACGCTTTCCATCGGCTGTGCGCACCACATAGGTGTGGAAAGATGGTGTGTAAACAGGTGGTGGCCCGGCGAAGCTCATGGCATTCGCCAACACGGGATTGGCACTGACCACTTGCTTGGCAGGGCCTTTGTTGGGGTCGAACCAGGGATGCTGGTTGAAGTCCAGATTGTGTGCTATCAGATACTTGTTCCAATCATTTTGCGACATGGTGACATAGACCGAAGCCGAGTCATCCACCACCCAGTTCAAGTCGGACGGTAATTGTGAGAAGCTCGTCCATTTGTCATAGTTGCCGTAGCCAAGGTCGGCTGCACCGCCTATACCTATGCCGCTTGTACCGCAGTTGGTACGCAAGCGATAGCCGCAAAATGCCAGATCCCAGTCGATACGGTTCTTTTGTTTTCCTTCGGAAATATCTTGATTGGGAGAATCTACGTTAAAACGTTCGCCTGTACGGAGGTTGAAGTAAAGCCAGTCATTAGTTACTCCGGTGCTGTAGCCTGTTACTCGGGGCAGAGTTTTGCCCGTGAAAGGTTCTGCATCGTAATCCACGCAGGACGAGAGGCATGATATGCAGAATAAAAGGGTAAATATGCAGACCGAACGAAATAGTATATAGTTCTCCAGTCCTTTTCCAATTTGTTTTATATTGAGCTTTTTCATCATTTCTTCTTTAAAGAATTAATAATGTCATCTATCAGGAACTCTACTTGCACGTGCCCGCGTGTACCTGCTGTGGCAGGTACGTTGAACATGGTGATACCGGAGCCGAGAGTTCTTGGGACATAGTTGAAGAGATTGTCTATGCCGAGTGTTATCTTCACCTTGTTATAAAAGGTTTGTGACAGGGAAAGATTGCACAGCACATAAGCAGGGAGGTTGCAACGAAAGTAAGCATCATAGCTTTTTCCATCCACTGAGAGGCGGTCTTGCACGTCAAACTTCTTGCTGCCCATGAAGGAAGTGCTGAAGACAGTATTCAAACGATAGTTTTTTCGGATCCATTTGTATTCCAAACTGCCTGTGGCGGCATGGGGTGATGTGGTGTTGATCTGCACACCTTCCAGTTTGCTCACATTCACGTAACTGTATGTGGCATTCAGTGTGAAGCGATCGGTGAATCGCCAGCGCGCCAATGCCTCCAGGCCAAGCAAGGTCTGGCTGCTGAGGTTAGTATATTCAAAGTTATATTGCATGTCGTATATCTTCCATACACCTTCTATCTTATTTCTGAAAAAGTTACCGTAAGCCGTGCCGGACAGGAACAAGCGGTCGTTGGAGTATTCGGCTCCTATTGACACATAGTTATTCTTTTCCGGTTGCAGATATTCATTGCCTTTTATTTGGAACATGCCGAGGTGGTCCCAATTGAAGAAGAGTTCCTTGATGCTGGGGGAACGGTAGCCCATGGAGTAGTTGGCACGAAAGCTCCAATGCTCGTCAGGCGAATATTTGGCGGCTACTTTGGGCATACCCATGAAACCGAAAGCGTGCGAGAAATTGGTACGCAGACCTGCCGACAGCATCCATTGGGAATTGACCGTCCATTCATCCTGCAAGAAGTATTCTGTCTCCTTCAGCGACCGGGTGGTCATCTTACGGTTCACGAAGCGGTCACTTGTCAAATCGTCACTGATATGTTCTACCCCGAAGATGAGGCTGTGTCCCTTGAAATAGTTGCTGCTGACCGTAAGGCGGGGTTGCAGGATGCGGCTTTTATAGACCTTTTGCCGTTCGTCTCGACGCTCATGGCGTTTGAACCGGTCGTAGAAATCACCATGCATGCTTCCTGTCACGCTGAACCAGTTTTTTACATGATATGTCACCTTCATCCCCGTTGTCCAGTCACGTGCCTGGCTGAAAGTCATGTCCTGGATAAGATCGTAGGTGTTCATGAAGAATGCGCTTCCGTAAACCAGGACGGAGAGGTTCTTGTTGGGATCATAAAAAAACTTCTGCGAAGCGGATAAGTGTTCTGTGCCTTCTATACCCATTGGTGGTCGTGAGGCTATGCTGGTCACAGTTACGTTTTCTTTTAGGAAAGGATTCGCTTCGGCGGTATATACTTTTTTGTCATTTTCTGCCTGATACATGTAGAAAGCGTCACTTTCACTGTACCATACATCAGTCTGCGAAGTCACTTTCCCCATTTTTGTTCCGGCAGATACCCACCCTTGCAAGTTGGGGCGGTCAGAGTTTTTTTCAAACATGTATAGGAAGTCACTTTTTGAAGGATTTTTGTAATTGCGTTCATTCATTTGTCCCCAGCGTATGCCTGCCTGTATATCTATGGGTTTGGTGGTCTTCTTGGTAATAAGGTTGATTACTGCACCTGCGGCACGGCTTCCGTAGAGTGTGCTGCTGGCTCCTTTTACTATCTCGATGCGGTCTATGGCATGAAGATTGAAACGCTCGTAGTCGAGGTTTCCTGCCATATCTCCCGTGAGGCGTTCACCATCCATCAGGAAGAGGACATGGCGTGCGTCAAGTCCCTGCATGGAGATTTCATTGCCGAAGCCCACTTTTTGGATATTCAGCCCAGGAGTTTCTTGCTGCAAGGCTTGCTGTAGGTTGCCATATCCGGCATCTACCAGTGCTTTTCCACCCAGTACCTGAGTGGTGACAGGACTCAGCTTTATGGGGCGTGCGGCACGGCTTCCGGTGATTACTACTTCATTCATTTTCATTATATCCTCCTCCATGTATAGGGTGGTGGTTTGTATTCCGCTGGATATGGATATTTTCCCTTGCAAAGGAATATACCCCATTGAAGTAATATAATAGTAGCATATTGTTCTGCCATGTGGCAGGTTAATCACTGCCCGACCATTGATGTCTGTAATGACGTGTCCGGGCTTTTCCATTCTCTCGTTGTCGGCATATTTAATGTTAGCCGCTATCATAGGTTGCTCCGTCCCTTTTTCGAGGACGGAGAACACCAATCTCCTTTGAGCTGAGGTGTCAACCGAAAGGAGTAGCAATAAGCATAATATTGCTACTGTCGATCTTTTTATTTTCACCTTATTCTATTATAGTCCATGTTCTTTTTTATAGGCAGCCAAATCTTTCTCATACTGCGCCTTTTCTGCTTCGTAATTGTCAAGTCGGCTCTTGTCTATGGTTTGTAGGAAGCATTCAGAGCGAACATTCATCATGTTATAATCTACAATGAAGTTTATTTCATGAGTTGCCACATTGTAGTAGCCTTTCACACTGCTGCCTTGCGCAGTAGAGGCAGTACCATCGGTGGTGTCCACTCCCCAGCATGAACCATTCTCGCCATAGAACTTAATCCAACTGTCTCCCTTGTACTCATCCTTCTCCCACGTGTTGAGTTGCATGGTCTTCACGTCACATTTGAAGTTGATGATCATGCCCATCTTGCCTACGGTGAAGTTAAGCAATGCTACGGTGAATGTCTGCGTGTCGGTATTGCTCCATTCAAACTTGAATTTAGTGGGACATCCTGTTTCGAGCAGTGTTTTGTTCACTCCGTTCATAGTGGCTTGGGTACTTAGAACAATTTCACCGTTCAGATAACTTTTGGCACTTGCCACAAGTTCGTCAGATGCTCCTGCCTTAGTGATTTTCTCATCCGAAGAGCAAGAAGTGATACACATACCGATGCAGAACAATAATAGGAGGTATATAAGTCTTAATGTTTTTATCATAATTGTGAGTTTGAATATATTATATATGTAAATATAGGTTCTTTTCATGTTTCGGAAGAACAGAAAAGAACCTAATATAGCTCTGATGCTTTAAGCATGCCTAATGCATGCTTTTAACTATTTTGTACCCTGAAAGGTTACGGCTGCTTCAAAGCCAATTCCAAGATATTTTGCACCGACAGTCTCTACAGAGAAAGTCAACGAATTACCGGAAAAGTCTCCGTTGAGGTTTGCATTGAAACGACTTGGAATACCCAGAATTCTAAGAATAACAATCTTTGCCATTTTCGGCATATCAAAATGTCCATTTTCATCTACTGCCACATTTTTTGCGTCAACGGTAATAGTACCGGGCATTTTTCCAACCTGGAAAGCATTGATTAAGAGGTTTACTGTTCCATCACCGTTATCTGTAACGATAGTGTTTATGCCAGAGACAGGATTCTTCTCTCCGTTCATATAAACCCGAATCAATGAGCCATTGTAAATCCCTGCATAAGAATCAGTCATAACAGATTCATAGATATCGGTTGCTTCATTGGCAGATACACTGCTTGAAATGGCTGTCATTCCGAACAAAGCCAAAGTAATAAAAAATAATTTTCTTAACATAGTTGATTGATTAATTTGAAGTTAATAATGATTTTAAAAAACGCGGTCTTATTTTATTTCCACCTATATCCTCCGAATTCCTCATAATCACTGTACGAATCTTCCATGTAAGTTTTGAATTTTGATATGAATTCAGTTGTTGATTTCATATCAAAAACATCTTTTGAAACGGAAAAGTATATACAGTCACTTTTAGATAGTTCAGACAATGTTTCGCCGTCAAAAGAGTATTTCAACTTTTCCATAGGATAGGTTATCTTGCAATTATTCAATTGTAATAATGACAAGTCTGAAATACCTGCTATAAAGCTTATGTCTAAAGAGGTTAGTGCAGGCAAATCTGCCAAGTTCAATATGCTAAGATATCCTTTATTGGATAAAGGAAACTGTATTTCTTTTAGATTTTTGCAATGGTTGATTGATAAGCCATTTTTTACCAATACATCAAAATCCTTAATCTCTTGATTTGCAATCAGTGTGTTTGACAAATTTAACATTGTTACTCCGCTATTATTGGATAACTGTAAGTGAGACAAGGCTGTGGCTTTAGAAAAATCAATTCCGGCAGGAGTGGCTGCATTTTTCAGTATAACAGCTTTAATGTTATTTCGTGGAGTAAGGTAAGAAATGTTACAGGCATTGCTGCAATTTAGAGCTACAATGAAAGGCTTATAGAATGGATTATTGATGAAATACTCCACCCCTTCCACAGACAGCACCTTGTCAATATCTTCATAAGGTGTCATATATCCCATCATTACATGTTCTCCCTGTTCTTTTAATGCCATTTGCTTACTGATATCCATTTGGTTACCGTCATTCGGAAAAAGGCTTGCAAATTTATATTTTAAAAATTTAAGAAAATATTTATCGGGAATTTCTCTTAAAGTCGTGTATTTCTCCAAAGTTCCGCTTGCATTCTGCATCTGCATGTCGGTACTGCTTCCTGCCTTTTCATAATAAGGCATCAGGTCTTCTATATTATATTTGGCAGTAACGGGTAGATAGAGTTTTGTGAAAGTATGCAGAATGGTGGTTTGGCGTTCGTCATTCTTGATTGTAACATTTACCAGTCCTTCAAAATCATAGATTTCATTTCCCGTCAGATCCACACCTGTAATTTGTGAAGGTAGTTTAGAAAAATCGAATATGGGACCATAACCGTTGTTGGAAAGTTTCACTTCTTTGAGGTTTGGGAAAATATTGAGTCCTGATAAGTCAGGGAGTTTTGTTCCCGAAAGGTCAAGAGTTGTCGTGTTGTTGGCAAAGTCATTAAGTTCCAGATTGCCCTGTTCGTTGAAAGTATATCCTTTATTTGTTAAAATAGTTTTCAGCTCGGTGTTAGTCAGGACTGTCTTGCTGTATGATACGCTGTCCTCATTGCTGCATGATGCGGAACATATTCCTGCCGCAATGATTGCTATTACCGCGAAACGTTGAGTCTTGTTCATTGTTCTGTTCTTTTTTTGAAATTATTAATAATATTGTCTTTTGTTGCAAAGTTACCGATGTTGTTTAAGTTTCACAATACCTATTAATTATGGTTTTTGCTGTCTGAATTACTCTGTTTAAACAGTCTGCATCACATCTTTTTTTTCGTAAAGAGAGGCTTATTCATTATGCTATGCGGTATTTAGAGGGAGAAGAGGAAGATATATTACTCAGCATAAGTAGGTATGTTGCTTATCTCTGCTTATTGAATTTATATTTCACTGATATCATAAAATAGCCTCCTATCTGTCTTGTGTGTCGTTCGCTGAATCCACTGGAGGTGGTGGTGCGGATATAATTTTTTTTCTGGTTGAGTATGTCTGCCCAATAGGCAGACAGCTCGGCTTTCTTTTTTTTTAGGAAGTGCCAGTTGATACCTGTGTTCCACACCATTTGGTCGTCTTCACCGGGAATGATGTTGGTTCCGTTGCGGAAAGTATAGGTGGTCTCACTTCTTAGTTGCAATCCGTAGGGCAAGTCGGCGTAAGCATTCACACCGAGAGTATAGTCTCGTGTATAGGTGTCGGTATGTCGTAGAGAGTTAGAAGAATGGGCTAAGCGGTATTTCCCTGATAGATCGAAAGCTCCCCATTGGGGTTGCCAGCTCAGGTTCAGCTCACTGTCCCACCAAATGTTATAGGTGACACTGCGGTTGAGGCGTTCACTTTGTCCTTCGTTGATGAGGCCTACGTTGCGGGTGAAAGAACCGCCGGATTTGGCGGAGATACCAAACTGGCAGATGCGTTTTTGATAGCGTAGAGTGGTACGTGCACTCCAGTTCCCATTGATGTTCACGGGGTAACTTTCGCGCGATCCTGTTTGCGGGTGATAGATGACGGCACGGGTGGTGCTGTTCAGTTCATTACGCCAGTCGGCGGCAGCGAAGATACCTGCTCGGGTGTTTTGTATCTCTAAGCGTGCAGATTGGTTGTAGGAGGGCGTCAGGTTAGGATTGCCACGGGTGATGTTCAATGGATTGCTGTTGTCCATCAGTGAGAGTAGGTCCTGCAAATTAGGCTGGCGTGTGCTGCCTTGATAATGGAAGCGGACAAGTGTCTTGCCTTTGCGCCATATCGCTATGAGCGAGGGATGGAAATTGATTGATCGCAACAGTGTATCTGCTTTCACCAGTCCTGTCTTTTGATCGAGTCTGCGGCGGTCGGGCTGTACGGAAAGTCCGGCATTGATGTTCCATGCTTTGCTGCTATAATTCAGCCGCAACGCCATTTCGTGCCCTACGGTGCTACTGTGGCTATGGTTGCTCAGGCTGTCGGTATAGCCGGTTTCGTAACCTGCGGGTAGATTACCGGAAGGTTTTTCTTCCCCTTTGGTAGCGAAAGGGGAAAGGTCATAGGTACTGCGGTCATTCCGCATATAGGTGTAATTTAGATTGTAAGATAGTTGCAGACGTAGTTTCGGGGTGAAGGGATGAGTGAATATCAATCCTACTCCCATGTCACGGTTTTTTATAGGTGTGGACAAGTATTGGTTGCGTTGAAGTATTGAGTCTGTGCCCACATCGGAGGATATCTGATGGTAGGTAGTGGAAGAAAGGGAAAAACTCTTGCCCTTGCCTTCACCATCGCTGTATCGGGCGGTGAGAGTGAGACTCGTTCCTTTGTCATTCAGTAGGCGTGTGAAGTCGGTATTGAAGGAGTATTGATGGCGGTGGTCGGAGGTAAATGAATTCATCGAGGTGGAATTTACCCGTATGCTGTCCGCTATGTCTTCTGTTTTGTCGAAGGGATGCAGTATATCCAAGCCGGGATTGCTGCTGTAAGTTGCCTGACGGTTGTTACGGGTATTTTCTCCTTGTGTAAAGCTCAGGTTGCCCGAAAAGTTCAGATAAGTATCGGGGGTTATCTGCCAGCGTGACATCAGCATTGCTGCCGTCATGCGGTTTCGGTTTACAGTGCTTCCGTCGGAATATTGATAACGGTTGCCTGTGGTGAGGTATTGTTCGTAATACCCGCTTGATTCGTTGCCTGTATTATTATTGTTATACATTATGTTTCCGTTCAATGTGAGTCTCTTACCGAGTTTTTTCGTGATATTCAGTGAAATGTTGTCCTGTGTATTGCCTTTGTAGTCAGTCGTCATATCTCGGTTATTCGAACGAGCTATCAGCGAAAAGTTCTCTCCTTCTGTCTTGAAGTAGTTTCCTATTAGTTCCAACTCTTTTTTTCCATGATTTCCTCGTCCTACCTTGCCCGATGCAAGAATGGTTCCGTTGAATTCCTGCTTTGTCCGAAGGTCGAGTACGAAGTTATCGTGTCCGGAGCCTACACCGGTTATCTTTTCCAGCTCACTCTTTTTGTTATAGACCTTTATCTTGCTTATCAGCTCCACGGGCAGGTTCTCCAAGGCCATATTGATATTACCTCCGAAGTAGGTTTCTCCGTTCACGTTAATTTCGTTGATGGGTTGCCCGTTGTAGGTGAGTAGCTTGTTCTGCATGTCATATTCTAGTCCCGGAATTCGCTTGACGAGTGTTTCAAGATAAGAACCTTCGGGGGTATGGTAGGCTTCGGCGTTGATAACGGTGGTATCACCCTTCTGTTCCACGTCGGGCATGACGGCAGTTACCACGACTTCATCCAGCTCCACGCCGTCTTCTAACAGAATATTTCCCAAATTGATTTCCGGTGCATTGCCATTTAATTTGCAGTAAAAGGTTCGCATTCCTGTATAGGACACTTTCAGCAAATAGGCAGTGGAGCTTTGCGGAGTGTATCTCAGTTTGAAGTTTCCTTTTGTGTCACTCACCACTCCCTTGACGAAAGTGGAGTCCTGTTCGCAAAGCAGCACAATACTGGCATAAGGTAAGGATTGCCAGCCTACGGAAGTTTCCGTTACAATACAGATATGTCCACTGACAACTCTTGCCTGTTGTTGGGCAGGCAAGAGCGCAGGGAACACAACTAAAATAAGAATGAAAAAAATCTGTATGATATTCATTCGCACTGCACTAAAGGGTGAAGGCAAAATTAAGTCGTTTAGGTGGAATGCACAATAGCTAATAGTAGGTATATTTTTCGTTTTGCCGCTATAAGGTCCATCCGGCGGTTTCTTGCTGAATGTTCCACAAACGTGCATAAAGTCCTTCATTGGCCAGCAGTGCCTCATGTCTCCCTTGTTCGACAATGCTTCCACCATTCAGCACCACGATATTGTCGGCATTGCAGACGGTCTTCAGGCGGTGGGCTATCACGATGACAGTACGTCCTTTTATTAGCATATCGATGGCTTGTTGCACTTCCACTTCGTTTTCTGGGTCAAGGGAGGCAGTGGCTTCGTCCAGCAATACAATTTGTGCATTTTTCAGTATGGCACGGGCAATGGAAAGACGTTGCTTCTCACCCCCGGATAAAGTGCATCCACCTTCACCCACCATGCTATCATAGCCGTTGGGCAGGCGCATGATGAAGTCGTGGCAGCAGGCTTTTTGGGCAGCGGTTACAATATCTTCATCTGTGGCATCGGAACGTCCGAAACGGATATTGTTGCGGATGGTATCTTGAAATAGATAGACGTCCTGAAAAACCATTGAGATGCGTTCCATCAGTAACTCCGGCTCTATCTCTGACATCGGTACACCGTCAAACAGCACACGTCCCTTGTAAGGGTCGTAGAAACGGGCGCAAAGTTTCATCAACGTACTTTTTCCACTGCCTGAAGGCCCGACCAATGCTGTGAGTGAGTTGCAGGAAAGCGTCAGAGAGATGTCATTCAGCACCATCTTGTCCTGATATCCGAACGACACATGCTCGAAAATAATGTCACCGCTTTGTGGAGCCTTGCGGCTGCCTCTCATTTCGGGTATGTTCATCAGGGAGAGGATGCGTCCTCCGGCAATGGAGAAGTAGCGGAACTCGGCGAAGTTGGTCAGTGCGGAAGTCAGCGGGTCGAACACGCGGGAGCCTACCACCAGAAACATGACAAACGTCAGCACGGAAAGATTGCCGCCCAGCAGTAAGTAAGTGCCGCACAGCACCATCAGCGTCAGTCCGGCACGCACCAATGTAATGCTGAGCAGGACGAAAGGACCGAGCAACGTTTCTTGACGGATACATGCTCGGCGTAAGTCGGCGAAAGCATTGCGCAGACGGACGAAGCGGGGGCCCAGCAGATTGTAGGCTTTCATCACACGGATGCCCTGAAGGTATTCTTCCAACCGGTTTCCAGCATTGATTTTCGCTGCTATCTGCTTGCCACTCAACCTTGTCTGCACGTAGGTACTGCACCACAGTATCAGCACCGCCATCGGCAATGCCACAAACATGGCTATGGACATCCGCCAGTCGATAAACAGTAGTGACAGAAAGGCGAGAACAGGCATGACCAATGCGCCCATCAGTTGTGGCAGATGGTGGGAGATACCGGTCTCTGCCATCGTGAAGTCCGTGATGAGCATGGATGAGAGGTCGCCGGGATCGTGGCGGGAGAGGAAGCCGAGTGACAGCTTGCGCAGATGTTCGGCAAGGCTGATACGTCCGGCGGCACTCATTTCGTAGGCTCCTCGGAAGTTAGCACGATAAGCGGCACGTTCTGCCACTGCCATAACTGCCATATAGACGACGAGTACGGCGGATAACAGCCATAAGCGTGAAGTGTCCAATGCTGTTCCGCTGCCGTCGAAAGAACGGAAGATGATGTTGATCGCCTCGATGGAGAGGCAGAAGGGGACAATGTTCACCAGATTGGCGAGCATGGTATAGCCCACCGGCTTGTTCAGGCGTTCGGTATGCCCGATGGTGATATTTTTGATTGTATTATCCATGATTTATTTTTCTTTATTATTATGCGCTATGATGCATAGGTTCTCTTTCTTGCGCTGATGAATCTCTATTTCTCCGAAGCCGGCTGCTGCAAGCAGGGCTTCCAGTTGATTGGCGGGGTAAACGGTCATTCCTTCTATTCTGCTTGTCCATTTCGTGTTGCCGGGATCACTTGCCTCACAGCATATCAGCAGACTTCCGTTTTGGTGCAGCACTCTCTTTATTTCGGCGAATGCGGCGGGCAGATCTTTCCAGAAGTAGATAGTCTCGAAGGCCGTTACTGCATCAAACTGTCCGTCATTATAGGGAAGTTCTGTAACGTCGCCCTGACGTATGAAGCAACGTGTATTCATCTGTTTTCGGTTTCTCTTGCAGGCAAAGGTCACACTTTCCTCTGAGATGTCGATACCGTAAACCTTTCCATGCGGACATTTTTGCAGCATACAGGCAAGGTTGGCTCCGCCGCCACACCCTATATCCAATACATTTCCGTCCGGTTTCCACATCAGATAGGACATTGCCCACTGTGCCAGTGGTGCATGAAACCGATTCATTCCACGCAGAATCATACGTCCCCAAAAGCCTTTCGGGTGACTTGTATTCTGAAATATCCTGTCTATAAGACCTTTCTTTCCCATAATCATACCTCCTTATTTTTAGTATTCAACTGCCAGCGGAATGCACTGGTATAGGCATCCCACATCTTCTTATAAACTCCCTCCGTGGTGCTGAGCGTCTCATGCCTGCCACGCTGCACGATTTCGCCCTCTTTCAGCACGATAATCTGATTGGCGGAAATGATGGACGATAGGCGATGGGCGATGATGATGACCGTCTTGTCCTTGATGAGCTGCTGCAATGCCTGCTGCATCTTGTACTCGTTTTCGGGGTCGGCAAAGGCGGTAGCCTCATCCAAGACCAGAATAGGCGCATTCTTCAGGATGGCACGCGCCACGCATACCCGCTGTGCCTCGCCACCTGACAAGTATATGCCCTTATCTCCGATACGGGTATTGTAACCGTCGGGCAGGTTGCTGATAAAGTCGTGGCACTGGGCGGCACGTGCGGCAGCCGTCACGTCTTCACGGGTGGCTGAGGGATTGCCCACGGCAATGTTCTCATAGAGCGTATCGTAAAACAAGAATGTGTCCTGAAACACGAAAGATACCAGATTCATCAGTTGCTCCGTGGCGATGTCCTTAATGTTGATGCCGCCAATCCGTATTTCTCCGCTGTCAATGTCCCAAAAGCGGGGAATAAGGTTTGCCACCGTGGACTTGCCGCTGCCCGAAGGACCTACAAGGGCGGTAATTTCTCTCTGCCCGGCGGTGAACGAAACATTACGGAGGGCTTCGGTGCGGGTAGTTGCCTTCGAATCTTTGTAAGCAAACGACACGTTGCGGAACTCGATGTCATATTTTTCGGGGATTTTCGGACAGGTGGGTTCGGGTATCGGCTCACGGTCGAAAATGCGGTCGATGCGTTCCACTCCTTCGTCTATCTCCCGTGTGCTTCCCCCTAAATACATCAGTTTATAAACAGGAGACGCCATGCCCGGACCGAGAATGATGAAGAACAGCCATACTACTGCCAGCGCAATGCTTCCGGACGTGCCCTGTATCATCAGTATGCCGACGGGAAGAATGAATGTTACCATTGAATTGAGTAGCACGGTGAACATCATCATGCCGGACTGGTAGGTGTCGCATACTTTCAGTGCGTAGGTTTTGTACGCCTCAATCTCGGCATTAAAGCGGCGGAAAGAACGGACGCTCTGCCCGAATATCTTGACCACAGGCATTCCGCGCACATACTGCACCGCCGAAGCGCTCATCTGCTCCTGCGCATCGAAGTAGATACGGGTGAACTCTTGTGCTTTCTTCCCCATGAAGTTGGTGAATTGTAGGAAGAGGCTCACCGCCACCACAGTCAGACAGACTACTGCCAGCCAGCCGTTGAGCGAGAAGAAAATGACAAATGTGACGACTACGGTTGCCACCACATTCACCAAGTCGGGAATGGTGTGGGCTATGAATGTTTCTATTTTCTCGATGTTTTGTTCCATCGTCTTCTTGATGGCTCCGGTAGATGTTCCGTTCAGGTAGCCGAGAGGCAGTTTGCCGATGTGTTCGGACAGGCGGACGCGCAGCCCGTAGAGAATGCGGAATGCTGCCACGTGCGAGGACATCAGGGCGGCGTACAGAAACAGCAGTCCACCAATCAGTCCGATGAAAGCCATCCATCCCCAATGAATCATCCACGTGCCGTCCACGGCAGACAGGTCGGAGCTGTGGCAAAGCAGTTCTTTCAGAATTTCGTAGATTGCCCAATAGGGAACCAGCATGCATGCAGCACTCAACGCAGACAACGTACTTGCCAGTACAAGAAGTCCTTTACGTTCACCCGCTATCTGAAACAGGCGGGCAATGCCTTTCTTCTTTTGTTTTTCTTTCATTGTTCTATGTATTATTAAAAACTATATTTTAGCTTCATCCACATCTCCGAATTTTGCTTGTACATGGCAAACATGCCTGCATCGGCATGGAAGAGGTCATAGCCCAGCATGGCATGTATTTGGTCGGTTATGGCATAATCGGCGCTCAGGCGGTTGTAAATTGCTCCATTGGACACATCGATATAGGCAAAGGTGGATATATTCAATGTATTGTGTAGCAGATCTTTCGATATGCGGAGCGTGGATATTCCGGCGTTCCGGTAAGAGGAAATACTGCTGTCACAACGGTTGATGTACTTGTGGAAATACTGCACGCCTAATGTCCAGTCGTTGCCGGGATAAAAGTCGATGCCCACCAAAGCATTGGTGGAATTACACCGCCGCACATCTCCTCCCACTACAGGTTCTTGTGCCTCGTTAAAATATTCAGCCATCTCCGCACGTATCACAAATTTGCCTATGGGGACAGACAAATCGGTTCCGAGCATCGTCATCCGTGCATATTCTCCTTCGCACAGCAGATTTCCGTTCTGGCCGATCCTCTTGCGGAAAACCGGCATTTTGTTCCAAGTCTGTAAGGCGGAAACGGAGAAGTCTACGCCAGACAGATAGAAGCCAATGCGCCCTCCGTATTCAATATTGGTGAGTGTCTGTCCCGGCTTCCTGCCCAGATTTATGGTATAAGGAAGGCCGACACCCGGCAGTGATATTGCCCACGGATTGTCTTTGTCCACCGTCAGTTCGTAAAAGGAACTGACGGGAATTATTACGGCTTCCATGCTCCACTTCGGGCGGATATACCGCAGGCGCAGTCCGTTTACGGGAATGCGGATATCATCATAGTCCTGTGCCAGAAATTCTGTATAGTCCATCGGTGAAATGATGTCCGTCAGCCGCATGGCGTCCGCCACGCCCCATGTAATGATTTGTCTTCCGGCACGGATGTCCCAGCCTTCGGGCGCATAATAGGCATACGATTCACGCAGGTACAATCCGCTTTGGTTGTTGAGGATAGAGTTATAGACCGCATTCATAGAAACAAACATTCCGGCGTTTCCCTTTTCAAGCGTCAGTTCGCCACGTACACGGGAACGTGACGACATCCAGTCATTGGACTTTTCTGTTCGTATGGCATGATAGGTATCTACAAAGCCTTTGATGCGGATTGTTGGTTTTCCGTCTCCGTCGCCTTGCGCAAAGGTGGCGGAGAGGATGCAGTAAAGAAGCGTAAGGGTCAAAGAGTATTTTCTCATAATCCTTTCTCCAATTTGGCAACGGTAAACAGGTTGGCATCAATCTTTACGTCATATTTCGGGTTTTTAATGAGTAAGATGGTTTTGTGTCCGGTTTGCACGTTTTCCATTTCCATGCGGTGCTTTGTCCAGAAGCCCTGTACTTGGGAGATTTCGGAAATTTTCAGTACACGGTGAAGAACATTCAGCTTGTCGTAGTATTCCACCTTGACACCCGTCAGGCAGTCTTGACGTATCCATGTCATCTTGCGCGAATAGATTTCCCGTTTGTCCACCGGAACAGATTCCACTACCCAGCATCTGTGCCCGTCGTAGGTTTCTTCACGCAGCAGGTTGTGTTTGTCCTCATCCACATTGCGGTCTCCCATATCGTCGTAGGTGAAGTCCGTACCCATGAAGTAATCCGCCTTGGAGGACGAACCACTGATGCGGCGCGTTTTCTTCATAGCGGGCAGGTAGAGCCATTTGTCATCGTCCTTGCCCACGGCATCATAATCCCAAGTGAGGAAGCCCGTGCCTTTCACATCGCCCGGATAGGTGAAATACATCAGTTTCTTTACATCTTTTCCTATATCCATTGCCCACGAGTCAAGCTTTCGCTGGCGGGTAGTACCGTTCTTCTTCCGGAGTGTCAGTTCTATCTGTGCGTAGCGGGTATCACCGTCGGGGCGGTCTTTTACTTGTTGCATAATGGTGCGTCCTGTCAAAGCTTGTGCATTGACTGCTGCCGAGATTACTAACCCCACCAGCAAGAATAAAGTCTTTTTCATTTGTTTCTATTTGTTTTATTGATCAGTTTTTTTCCAAACACTTTGCATTTTGTCACCAGTATGGGAGTGATGAATAAGTCGGCCAACAGAGCTGAAAAAATGCCGATGATGGCAAGCAGGCCAAAATTGAAGAGTTGCAGGCTTCCCGAACTCATAAATTCGGCAAACACGGCGATGGTGATGATGGAAGTCGTCACTATTGCCACCCCGACAACACGGAAAGTACGGCGGATGGCAGTGTGGTAATGTGAAGTGCGATCGTACTCCAGATTGGCATGTGCAATGAAATGAATGGTATCGTCCACTGCCATTCCCAGCATCATGGGGATAATGGTGGCGGTCATCATATCCAGTGGAATACCGGTCCAGCCCATATATCCGCCAACGACCAATGCAGGAAAAATGTTGGGGATTAATCCTATCAGTCCTACACGGACGCTTTGGAACACGATCATCAGAATAATGCCGATAATCAGTACGGAGATGAGGAATGATTGCATTTGTCCGCGCACTAAGTATTGCATCATGGTGGTGAACTGTGGCACGTTACCTACCGCCGTCACTTTGGCTCCAGGAAACAGTTGTGCCGCCCTCTGCTCTATATCGGCAAGTTCCCGTTCTGCTTCGGCAGAGTTGTAATAGCCCATTTCCACCATCAGCCTCAAACGTTTATAGTCATAATCCATCCAGTATTCCGATTCCGTTCCACCGGCATTCTCGTAAAGCAAGAGCAGTTGCGCCACCTCTTCTTCTTTATCGGGGATGCGGTAGAAACGGGCATCATTGCCGTTGAGTGTCTGGTTCAGGTCCTTCAGAATGTCGAGAATAGAGGTGGTGCGTTTGGTCTGTTCGTATTCTTTGGCTATGTGCGTCATTTCTTCCAGCTTTTTCAGGTTGGCTGGGAGTTTTGCCTGTCCGTCCTCGGGGAAGTCTATCATAATGTCATAGGAGTAGAGAGAGCCCAGTTCGGAACGGCTTACGTTCAGCAGTCGGTTGACGTAAGGAACTTTGCTGCCCATTGTGCGCTCCATGTCAAAAGCCGGTTCCACCTTGGAGATGCCTATGACGAGTGGAATGCAAAGGAGGATGAACACTGTGCATATTCCCTTGGGGTGATGGCGGTCGAATTCACCCAGCCGCACCATGATGTGTGACCAGCGTGTGTCGCTGTTTTCCGTAAATCCATCACGCGGTTTCTTGTCCTTGCCGAAAGAGAGGATGATAGGAGTGACAACCAGTGTGGTAAGCAGTACGAAGAAAACGCAAAGGGAGGTATTGATGCCGATGAATGCCACAGGACGTATGGCAACCGCTAAAAAGGAAAGTAGAGAGACAATGGTCGTCAGCCCGCAGAAAAGGATGGGCCAGCCTGTTTCCGAAACGGTTTCTATAATTGCCTGCTGCCGCCTCCCGTGAATCAGCATTCTCTTGTTGAAGAACGCGAATAGGTGGATATTGTAGGCGATAGATACGGCGAATGCCATAATCACAGGAATGATGGAAGTGGCGGAATCTACATACAGATTAAATTGCCCGGCAATGCCGTAGGTAAACAAAAGTCCCCCGAATGTGGCTATAAACGGTGCAATCACTCCTTTGACGGATCGGGTCATCAGCCACATCACCACAATGGAAATCAGAATGGCGAACTTTACCAACCGGGACATTTCCGTACTTATATACTTTACTTTCTGCTGGCTGACGAACGGCATGCCCGTAGCTTCGGGATGCAGCGAGGCATATTGCGGTTTGGAAATAATGCGTTCCACTTCCGTTCCGGTCTGTATGTCGGGAGAGACGGTCGTTGTCTTTTTCCATACCGAGTCGGCAGGGAATGGACGCAGTTTGACGACAATCCATGAAAGGGTTCCGTCTTTTGATACTAACTTCCGTGCCACCTCCGGTTTGCTGTATGCACGTGTACGGATGGAATCCATTCCTGCCGCATCACCGGGTATATCTTCGGGAACGATTTGTTCGATGGTCATCCCCTCGTTGTTCCCGGCCAGGAACTCGATGTCGGTCAGCGAAGTAATCTTGTCAGCGTATGAAAGGCTGTCGAGCAGTTCATTGGACAGGTTGCGAAGGGTTTCCAGATTCTTTTTGGAAAAAAGATTGTCACAGCGGGTAAGCACGCCCACAAAATAATCGTTTCCGAAATGGGACTTGAATTCATTGGTCTTTACCAGCATCGGATCTCCTTCGATGAAATAATCATCGAAAGAGGTTTGTACAACCAATTTTCTGATTCCGAATACGGACAGCCCTATGGCTGTTGCAATGACCAGCAGAACCGGCCAACGGTTCTGCAACAGATGCCCGGAAAATGTTCTGAAGCGGGCATTGATTTTTTCTATTTTCATATTTTGTTTCTATTTAATGGATATGGTCTTGAGCTTTGAAAAGAGAACGATGTTTCGAATCGTTCATAAAAAAAGCGGAAATCCGTTATAGATTTCCGCTTGCCAACCGATCTGTGTGACCGATATGAGTTTTCTGTCTTCCTGAATCTTATCATATACCTAATTATCTTTTTTATCCATGTATTTCTGTTGGATATATTGTTTCATGATGAACGATGTTTTCTGTTTGCAAAGTAAGGGTATTCATGTAAAATCGTCAATACCTAAAAATGATGATTTTCCGGAAAACAATGATGTTTCTGAAACGCTTTGTGCCATTTAGTTCCTCACTATAAATATTGTCCCGAATGAGGAATGTATATGTATATCGATGCTTCTGTTAATGTCTTGCCTGCGTATTGTCAATATCTTGCGTTACAGATATCTTTTGGAATTGGCTTCGTCAATCCGTATTTCTTTCCCTTCCGTCCGGATGCAGTTTTCGTTTATTAGTTCCGACAGGGCACGTGCCAATGATGGGCGGGCCACTCCGAGAATCTGCGCTACTTCTTGCTGGTTGACTATGGCGCCATGTATGCGCAGATAATTTAATATGCGTGATTTTAAGCTTTGTAGAGCAAAAGAATTCAGCTTCTTGGAAAGAAACAGAGTTCTGTCTGATACCAGTTGCAGAAAATTATGCATCACAACGGGATGTTGGTGCAGGAATTCCAGAAAACCCTTTTTGTTTATAACCAGAATCTCGCATCTCTCTTTGGCCTCGATGTTGACAGGAAAACGGTTCTCGGATGAGAACACGAATGCAGGTGCAAGCAGTTCGGGAGCTTTCAGTGTCTCGATGGTCAACTGTTTGCCTTCGGCATTCACCATCTGAGTGCGGACACTTCCACTGCATAATATGAATAAAGAACGATATACTTCTCCTTGTAAAGCTATCAAGTCCGAAGGTTTGTATAGTCTGCACGCATGCTCCGGTGTTAGAATGAGGGGCAATAATTCTTGTTCGGTAATCCCCCGGAAGGGAGGCATTTTCAGTAATACGTGGATTTCCATTCTCTTTTTGTTTTTTTTCGATTCGGTGTAACATACGTGACAGTTTGCACAGCGCAGAACTTCCACCTTTGCACAAACACTTTTTATATAACCTGGATAGGGCTAAAAAGGTTGACAGCAGACAAATATAAACTTTATAAATGGAAATGAATATGGAAAAGAACATGTTTTGTTATCAATGTCAGGAAACGGCAAAGGGAATAGGCTGTACGCTGAAGGGAGTATGTGGAAAAGAAAGTCATACGGCACAAGCCATGGACTTGTTATTGTTTGTAGTGAGGGGAATTTCCGTCGTAGCCGATGCCATGCGCAAAGCGGACTATCCGGTTCCGGAGGAGGTGAACGGCTTTGTGGTTGACGCATTGTTCTGCACCATTACAAATGCCAATTTTGATGATGAAAGCATTTTGAAGCGGGTGGATAAAGGCATTGTTCTGCGCAACCGGTTAATTGAAGAGGCGAAAAAGAACCGGATATTTCTGCCTGAATCGGATGAACTGGTTTGGCAGGGTACACGTGATGAATATGCCGAAAAAGCTGCGACTGTGGGGATAATGCGCGAGCCGGATGAAGACCTCAGGTCATTGAAAGAATTGTTGACTTATGGGTTGAAAGGTTTGGCGGCCTATCTGGAACATGCCATGCGGCTGGGATTCAATGATGACGGTATCCATGCATTTGTACAGCATGCATTGGCTGCTGTTGCTTGTGGCTCCCTCTCCGCAGATGAGTGGGTGCGGCTGGTACTTGAAACCGGAGAGTATGGCGTAAAGACTATGTCATTACTGGATGCTGCGAATACTCGGACTTATGGCAATCCTGAGATTACGAAAGTAAACATAGGTGTGAAAAATCGCCCGGGTATTTTGATTAGCGGACACGACTTGAAAGATATGGAGGAACTGCTGAAACAAACGGAAGGTACGGGAGTGGATGTCTATACACATGGTGAGATGCTGCCCGCTCACTATTATCCCGCATTCAAGAAGTATCCCCATTTCGTGGGTAACTATGGCAATGCCTGGTGGAAACAGCGTGAAGAATTTACTTCTTTCAATGGCCCTATCCTGTTTACAACCAATTGCATTGTTCCTCCTTTGACAAATGCCGTATATAAAGAAAGAATGTTCACTACAAACTCTGCCGGCTATCCGGGATGTAAGCATATTGAAAAGGATGCGGAAGGTAAAAAAGATTTTTCCGGAATCATAGAAATGGCCAGACAATGCCAGCCGCCTACGGAAATTGAACGTGGGGAAATTGTCGGTGGTTTTGCGCACAATCAGGTTTTGCTGCTTGCCGATAAGATTGTCGATGCGGTGAAAACCGGGGCTATCAGCCGTTTTATCGTAATGGCGGGCTGCGATGGGCGGATGAAGAACCGTGACTATTATGCGGAATTTGCGAGGAAATTGCCTCATGATACTGTAATACTGACTGCCGGCTGTGCCAAATACCGCTATAACAAACTTGGACTGGGAGATATCAATGGTATTCCGCGTGTGCTGGATGCCGGACAGTGCAATGACAGTTATTCATTGGCGGTGATTGCTTTGAAACTGAAAGAAGTATTCCGTTTGAATGATATAAATGAGTTGCCCATCGTATATAACATTGCCTGGTATGAGCAGAAGGCTGTGATTGTTTTGCTGGCTCTGTTAAGCCTGGGGGTGAAGGAAATTCATTTAGGTCCCACATTGCCTGCCTTTCTATCTCCCAATGTGGCCAAAGTATTGGTCGAAACATTCCATATTGCCGGTATCGGCAGTGTAGAAGATGACTTGAAGAAATTCGGGCTTGCTTCCTGAACTGACAGAAATATCCTTTAGAGTATGTAATCGGCAGTTTGTGCTTTCACAAATTGCCGATTACTTCTTTTATGGTTTCTTTCGTTCCGCAGAAAGGTCCGTGCAATTGCAGCTTGATGGTGCACATGGCGGCCGCATAACATCCGGCTTCCCGGTAAGAAGCGCCTTGGTTGCGCATGTACAGGTATCCTACCATATAAGTATCACCACATCCGGTAGCATCCACAATCTGGAGTGCAGGATAGGCGGGAATTTCATGGAATTGTCCTTTTGAGTAAATCAGCGAACCTTTGTCTCCCAATGTCAAAAGCACTTCTTTTACTCCCCAGTCCGCGATCAGAAGTGCGGCTTCATACGGTTCTGTACATCCGGTGAGAACTTCCATCTCTGCTTCATTGGCTTTCAGTATGTGGATGTATTTCAATGCCTCTCTTTTTTCTTGCCAATCTATCGGCAATACCTGCTCATTATCTACTTTTCTGAGAAATCCCTGCACATCTACGGAAAGGAGTGCTTTACCGGACAGATACTTAATAATATCCAAAGAGAAATCATCGGCAAGCAAGCTGCCCAAATGGATTATCCGTGCATCGATGTCTCGCAATCCTTCTATAGTGAATGGATCGGCTTTTGCTGTGACACGCTGTATCCGTTCATTCTGGTTTTCCCCGTAAATGTTTTCAAAGCAGACGGAACGGGCACTTGGCAGCACTTTTACATCAATACCTTCTTTTCTTATTTCTTCTACAACATTCATGTCGGAATCAGCCAAAGCCGTTACCAACAGAAAGCCGTCGGCATTCAAATGCTTGATGGCATGGGCGAAATAAAAAGATGTGCCTCCAGGCATATATACGGAATTGTGAGGGGTGACTATTTTATCTTGAGTGATGTATCCGATGCAACATAAGCTATGCGTACTCATATTTTATTATATATTCGTTTGTAAATTCTTGATATTTGCTGCAAAGATAGTCATTTAATTTGAAACTGTGGTTGAGGTAATAATATCTGTAATTCGTATAAGTTTAAGTTGAGAAGAATGTGGTATCTTCGCATAAATTAATATAATGTGTGACAATGAATTTGAAAAGGAGAAGAATAGTTGTGGTAACAGGTATTGTAGTGAGTGTTATAGCCGTCGCGGCTATTGTGGGAATTATATTTATCAATCGGCCTGATTTTGGGAGGACGCCTCGTGGAGAACGTCTGGAACGTATCAAAAAATCACCTAATTATAGAGACGGACAGTTTCACAACCTGCATAATACATTGACGATGACTGCCAGGAAAGGTCGGTTGATGGCACTGTGGGATTTTCTGTTTGAGAAACGGGAAGGTTTACGCCCTGAAAAGGAAATGCCGGTCATAAAAACGAATCTGAAGGATATAAAAAGGCACGAAAATGTGTTGGTGTGGTTTGGTCATTCTTCATACTTCATTCAGTTGGATGGAAAACGTATTTTGGTAGATCCCGTGTTTTGCATGGCCTCTCCGGTTTCATTTGTCAACAAACCGTTTAGGGGAACGGAAGTTTACAAACCGGAGGATATGCCGGATGTTGATTATCTCGTGATTACGCATGACCATTGGGATCATTTGGATTATCAGACTGTTGTACAACTAAAGGATAGGATTGGCAAAGTCATTTGTCCTTTAGGAGTGGGCGAGCATTTTGAATATTGGGGATTTGATAAAAGGCGTTTGGTGGAATTGGACTGGTTTGAAGATGCTTTGTTGGATGAAGTTTTTGTGATTCATTGCTTGCCAGCCCGCCATTTTTCCGGACGTTTTCTGAATGGCAATCAGTCGCTTTGGGCATCTTTCCTTATTGAGGCTCCTTCGCAGAATATATTCATGGGAGGTGATGGCGGATATGATACACATTTCTCTAAAATTGGCAGAGATTATCCGCAGATAGATTTGGCTATTCTGGAAAACGGGCAATATGATGAAGATTGGAAATATATTCATACCATGCCCATGTACTTGGAACAGGTTGTCAAAGATTTACGTGCAAGCAGGTATCTGACGGTCCATCATTCTAAATATGCATTGGCAAAACATCTTTGGAATGAGCCATTAGAGAATGTAAAGAAATTGAGAGGTAAAAATTCACTTGATATTTTGATGCCAATGATAGGAGAGGTGGTTCATCTGTAAGTTAAGTCCAATATGGTGAATTCTATCGGAGCACTTTGAAAATATTTCTTTTTAGTTGCTTTTTCTCCTCATATTTGCTATCTTAGAATCGTAATTCTAATTGGGGTAGTAATAAGTCCTGACCCACAGGCAAAGAATATGAGAATACAATTTGAAATTAAAGAAAACTTATCAGAGATTATCAGTGAAATCTTGAATAGTGAGAGGTGGGTGACTATTGTCAAGGAAGACATATCAGGTAGAAAGTTGGTTGTGATTCGTGACCGGAATTATGATTCGGAAGCAACGATAGAAATTTATGCTCGTGAAGTTAGCATTAAAACGGCATGGTCCAGTTATTCTTATCGGTTGTTTATAGTAGGAGACAGCGTTTGGTGCGAATATAATGGTGCTTATCGTGGATTGTTGGAACAAAAGCTGTTGCCTGCCATTACTCCGAAAGAAAGTTTATTGAACTCCGAAGTGCTGGACAGTTCATTATACGGTCATGAAAAGAAAAAGCTTAGGGAATATGCAGAGGATAATGTGAAACTGAAGAAATTCCGTCGTGAGAATTTTAATGAAAACCGTACCGGAGTGGCTTCGTTTGATCACCCCAAAAAGGTGTATGACGAGTTCATTAAAGAAGATTATATTATACCGGCTTCTGAAGAGTGATTTGATTTCTTTTTTGTCTTGCCGGTAATAAAAAAGCAATCAGGCTCTGAAGTCCTAAAGATTCCAGGGCCTAATTGCTTTGTATATTTCTTTGTGACTGTATCTTATTGCACGATTTGTGCGAAGTTCCCAATTTTCCGAATATCTTCTACTATTTGCTCGTCTGTCAGTCTGTTGGCACGGAGTAATTCTTGTACATCATAGCGGTCTACAAACTTTTTACTGGCCCCGTAATTGAGAACTTTCATGTCAGTGGCGGCATAATGGCGGGCAATCTTTTCGCCGAAGCCTCCATCCAACACACCGTCTTCCAAAGTGATGACCAGTTGATGATCTGTCTTCAATCTGTCCATGAGTTCATTGTCTACTCCAGTAATGTAGCGCGGGTTAATGAGTGTAGCGTCAATGCCTGTTTTTTCCTTCAGCAGCGATATGACAGATTGCCCTAATCCAAAGAATGAACCTAAAGCTACGACGGCCACTTTGGAACCGCGATGAACTACTTTGTAACGGTTGAGTTCACTATAATCAGTGTCCACTGGCTCGTTGCAGAAGATAACCTCCATAGCAGGTACACGGATGGCAACAGGGTGCTCATTTTGCCGGATACTCCATTCCAGCATGGCAAGATATTCTTCTTTGCAGGTCGGCGCCAGATAAACCATATTGGGGATGTTGCTTATGAGTGGAATATCGAAGAAGCAGAGGTGAGTGACATCATTCATGGAAGATAAAGAGCCCCAAAAAATCAATAGAACTGCCGGGTTGTTGTTGATGCAAAGATCTTGTGAAAGCTGATCGTATGCGCGCTGGATAAAAGTGCTATATACCCCATAAACAGGCTTTCCTCCATTGGCAGCGATACCAGAAGCCAGTGCCACGGCATGTTCTTCGGCAATGCCGACATCAACGAACTGTTTACCTGCTTTTTGGCGACGGTCGAGCGTGAAGCCCATAACGGTGGGAGTGCCGGAGGTGATGCCTACAATACGCCGGTCTTCTTGCATCTTTTCCAATAAGTAACGGGCTGTTATATCTGCATAGTCTTCCACATCACCATAATCTTCCTTTAGCTTTCCTGTTTCTGTATTGAACGGAGCGCGCCAGTGATAAGCCTCTTTATCCTTCTCAGCAGGTTTATATCCCTTGCCTTTCAGTGTATTGATGTGCACTACTATGGGATGACTGATGTCTTTTACGGCAGAAAAAGCTTTGACTAAAGTTTCCACATTGTTCCCTTCTGCCACATACATATAATCCAGCCCCATGGCACGGAAAAAGTTGCATTCACACTTTCCGTTACTTTCGCGCAATTCTTGCAAATTGCGATATAAGCCGCCGTGATTTTCGGCAATGGACATTTGATTGTCATTGATGATGATAATCATATTCGTGCCGAGTTCTGCTACATAGTCCAGAGCTTCAAATGCTTCACCGCCACTTAGTGAGCCGTCACCTATCACGGCTATGATATTTTCATTTTCTCCATTTAGATCTCGTCCCTTGGCCAATCCGCTTGCCAGACTGACAGAAGTGGAAGTATGTCCGATGACAAAGAAGTCGTGTTCGCTTTCTTGCGGTTCGGAGTATCCGGATACTTCATCGTATCTATTGGGGTAGATGAATGCATCTTTACGCCCGGTCAGCATTTTGTGCACATAGCTTTGGTGCGAAACATCGAATACTATTTTATCATTTGGTGAATCGAATACATAATGTAGAGCGATAGTTGCTTCTACCATTCCAAAGTTTGGGCCGAAGTGTCCGCCATGTTTGCTTAATTTTTGTAGCAGGAATGTGCGGATTTCACAACTTAGTTCATTTAATTCTCCAAACGATAGTTTCTTTACGTCGGCAGGTGAGTAAATATTTTCCAAATACATATTAATTGTTTTTTAATGATTATTTTTGATTATAGTTGCAAAGATACAGTCGATTGGGCAACTGGCTTGTATATGTATTACTGATTGTATAACCCATATTACTTTTTATGATTATGAGGAAAAGCTGTTTGAGAGATAATTTGGAGGAGAAAGGAGATATTGAAAGTAAGTATGAGGTGTCGCAAGGTGATTTTACCTCTTTTTTTTGATTTTTATATTTATAAAAAATATATTTGCCTTTCATTTCAACAAAATAATTTCATAATTTTCTAATGAACTCTCTTAACGAACAAGAAAAGAAAAAGAAATTCGAACAGTTCTTTATTGCTAATTTTCCGAAAGCTAAAGCATTTGCGTGGAAAATTCTGAAGT
The DNA here is from genome assembly GCF_000186225.1 of Bacteroides helcogenes P 36-108. Classification (NCBI taxonomy): domain Bacteria; kingdom Pseudomonadati; phylum Bacteroidota; class Bacteroidia; order Bacteroidales; family Bacteroidaceae; genus Bacteroides; species Bacteroides helcogenes. Next base: position 2,307,918 of record NC_014933.1, read on the forward strand.
CTGAGGAAGATGCGGAAGATATCGTACAAGATGTGTTCGTCAAGCTATGGGATAATCCGGAGATATGGGAGCATCGAGAATTGTGGAGCAGTTATGTTTATGCGATGGTTCGTAATGCCATTTTTAATTTTTTAAAGCATAAGTCAGTAGAATGCAACTATCGGGAACTGGTAGCACAGGAAAATATTTCTATTTTTGAAATAGATATTCATGAGCAGATATATGCAAAAGAGATAGGGCTTCTCGTTAAGTTAGCTTTAAATGATATGCCCAGACAACGGAAAAGGGTTTTTGTTATGAGCCGGAAAGGTGGAATGAGCAATCAGGAGATAGCTGAACGACTTAAACTTTCTGTGCGCACGGTAGAACGCCATATTTATTTGGCGCTTCAGGATTTGAAGAAAATCATTTTAATAGCACTTTTTTTATTTTTTCGTTGAGTAGTTGTTTTTGGATAGTTGTCTTTATATTGTAGAACAAATTAAAAATGAAAGATTACGTTCGGAAAATAATATATTTGTTTGCTGCTTCCCGGCACGGCCGGAAGTTGAATGAGGAGATTCACTGGTGGTTGGTGGATGCGAGGCATGCGGATGAAAAAGAAGCGGCTTTGTCCGATTTATGGGAGAAAACAGAAGAAAAAGCGGATGAGAGTACTTGGCTCTCTCTTTCTAAAGTATATGGACGGTTGGAATATAAAAAACGTCATACTGCGGCTCCTGTCTTGAGGAGACTTTGGAAATATGCCGCGGCTGTTGTGTTGTTGATTGTTTCTGTTTCGACTACGTTTTTCCTAACTAAAAATGCGTATTCCGAAGTTGCAATGGTGGAGTGTTTTACATCGGCTGGTGATATGAAAACAATAGAACTGCCTGATGGAAGTATTGTGCAGACTAATTCGGGAACTTTGTTGCTCTATCCCGAAACTTTTAAAGGAGATACGCGTACTGTATATCTGATGGGAGAAGCGAATTTTAAGGTCAAGAAGAATTCGAGGCAACCTTTTATTGTGAGGTCTGGTACGATGGCAGTAACCGCATTGGGAACAGAGTTTAATATCTTTGCCTATCCCGAAAATGATAAAATGATTGCCACATTGATTCATGGAAAGGTAAAGGTTGATTGCAATAATGGAGCAGAAAGCTATATCCTGAATCCGGCCCAGCAGGTGATATATCATTTGGGAAGTAAACAGAGCACATTGGGGGAAACGGATTTGGAGGATGTAACAGCTTGGCAAAGGGGGATGTATGTATTTAGAGGAAGCACTATTAAAGACATTTTTTCAGCTTTGGAACGGCGCTATGCAGTTACGTTCCAGTACAATGCAAGTTCTTTCAATGAGGATAAATATAATTTTCGCTTTCGTGAAAAGTCAGAGATTACCGATGTTATGACAATTATTGAAGCTGTCGTTGGAGGATTTACTTATAAAATAGAAGGAGATATTTGTTATATAAAAAGTACCAGAAAAAAATAAATATAAATGATTTGTTAACCTTTTAATAGAAACGTGTATGAAAAAAAATATCCGGAACAAGGCGACACTCTTGTTCCGGATGTGAAATCGTATTTTTAGCATTAAAAACAAATGCTTAATCCTTTGTGAGATAGAAAAATTATGATTTAACACTAAAAAAACTGCTCTAATCTATGAATTATTATCGATTTAAAGCTTTTATTTTTGTTTTTTTTAGCTGTTTTCTTATGCAAACAGTGCTTTTAGCCCAAAGCAACACCAAAATAACTATAAAAAAGAGGAAAATTTTGTTGCAGGAGGCTTTACAACAAATAGAAAAACAATCTACTTATTTGATCGCTTTTAATGAATCCAAGTTGGAAAAAATGAAACGGATTGACTTGGACATTAATGCAGAACCACTTGATAAAGCTCTTTCCGTCATATTGGCCGGAACAGGATTTTCTTATAAAATCAAAGACAATTACATAATGATTGTTCCCAAAAGTAAATCTGTAGGTGAGAAGAAAAAGGTGATCGGCACGGTAAAAGATGAGAAAGGGGAAGAACTTATTGGAGTAAATGTTTCTGTGAAAGGCCGTTCTGCTGGAGCAATTACTGATATGGAGGGTTGCTTTTCTTTGGAGGCTATCAAAGGTGAAGTTTTAGAGTTCTCATATATAGGTTATATGCCCAAGACCATAACCTTGGGCGATGTAACAGTATTGGATGTTGTACTCCAAGAAGATTCCAAAACATTGGACGAGGTGGTAGTTACTGCACTTGGTATCAAGCGCTCTGAGAAGGCATTAAGTTATAATGTACAGAAAGTTGATAATAAAGAACTGACTTCAGTAAAGGATATCAATTTTGTAAATTCGCTCAGCGGTAAGGTTGCAGGTGTGAATATCAATGCATCCTCAGCCGGAGTGGGAGGTGCTACACGCGTAGTAATGCGTGGTGCGAAATCCATCACTGGAGGAAATAATGTATTGTATGTCATTGATGGTGTGCCGATGAACAATATTAATGGTGGAGACATAGGTACTGATCTTCGTTTTGCTGCACAACCGAGAGGAGAAAGCATTGCTGATGTTAATCCTGAAGACATCGAAAGTCTTTCTGTTTTGACCGGTCCTTCGGCAGCAGCTCTCTACGGGTCTTCGGCAGCTAATGGCGTTATCCTTATCAATACGAAAAAAGGACAGGAAGGAAAGGTTAAAGTGGGCTTTTCCTCAAGTGTTGATTTTTCTTCTCCCTTTGTGAAACCTGAGTTTCAAAATACGTATGGAAATGTAAAAGGCTCTTTCGAAAGTTGGGGAGAAAAGATGAATACCCCATCTTCTTTCGATCCGATGAGCTTTTTTCAAACGGGACATAATATTATGAATTCGCTGACCTTGACTACAGGAACAAAGACTAACCAGACATTCGTATCTGTGGCAACTACCAATTCAAAGGGCATAATCCCCAACAATAAGTATGATCGCTACAACTTTACGGTACGTAATACTGCCAGTTTCTGCGATGACAGACTGCATTTTGACGTAAGTGGTAATTACATCATTCAAAAGACTCAGAACATGTATCGTCCGGGCGAATATTATAACCCGATTCCTGCTGTTTATCTCTTTCCGAGAGGTGAGGATTGGGAGACTGTAAAACTCTATAAACGTTATGATCCGGTTCGTAAATTTCCTGTACAGAATTGGGCTTATGGTGACAATGGCATGCAGATGCAGAATCCTTATTTTATAGTAAATGACATGATTACTCCTCAGCACCGTAAACGCTACATGTTCATGGCGAGCCTGAAGTATGACATTTGGGATTGGCTGAATGTCACCGGGCGTGTGCGTGTGGATAATACCAACACAGAGAGCGAAAATCGCTACCATGCTTCAGGGCAGGGGATGCTCTATGCCAATACGCATGGTAATGGTATTTATGGACATTCACAGTCGCTGGAACAGCAAGCCTATATGGATCTTATTTTCGGAGTAAACAAAACATTCGGAGATTTCATTCTTACAGGTAATTTAGGAACCAGTATGGAGGATTATTACACAAGCAGTGTGGCCTTTTCCGGTCCGATATTGAAAGTACCGAATATTTTTTCGTCAGATGCTCTTGATCCTAATTTCAATCATGGTAGTGATAGTAATTTTCGGAAACGTAGTACAGCTATTTTTGCAAGCACCGAGTTGGGCTGGAGGAGTACGATTTATCTGACACTTACAGGGCGTAATGATTGGAGTTCACTATTGGTGAATGCAGAGGAACCTTCATTTTTCTATCCTTCAGTGGGACTTTCCGGTATCATTTCCAATATGGTGAAACTGCCTGAAGCTATTACTTTCCTGAAAGTAAGAGGTTCATACACGGAGGTCGGATCACCTATCCCCGACAGATACCGTGGTATGACACGTGGCACTGTCACATTTCCGATGAAAAACGGATTACCGTCTACAAAAACTATTCGTCCGTTTTACGATTTTAAAGCGGAACGTACCCGTTCATATGAGTTGGGATTGAATTTACGCATGTTTGATAGCAAGTTGAATTTTGACTTTACATACTATTTGTCTAACACATACAATCAAACATTCCTCAACTCGCTTCCGGCTTCTTCGCCTTATTCACATTTCATTATCCAAGCGGGTAATATCCGCAACTATGGCTTTGAAGTGGCATTGGGATATCGTAATAAGTTTGGAACTGTGGATTTTTCATCTAACCTGACTTATTCGCGTAATGTGAACCGAGTAAAAGAACTTGTGCACGACTATTCTACGGGTGAGGACGGTAAAACTGTCAGCTTTAAGGAAACAACTGCTGGTGGCGGGTATATTCGCGAAGGCGATGCTATTGGTGACGTATATGTTACTAAAATACTTAAACGTGACAAGTCGGGAAATGTAGAAGTGGATGCTGAAGGCAAAATATCCACAATGGAGCTTCCGAATGGGCAACGTTTGAAAATAGGCAGTGCTAATCCAGATTTTACTATGGGCTGGAGAAATGATGTCGTTTACAAAAATTTCAGCCTGTCGTTTCTTATCAATGCCCGTGTAGGTGGTATTGTTACTTCGAATACACAAGCGTTGATGGATCAGTACGGTGTATCTAAGGCATCGGCTGAGGCTCGTGATAGAGGTGGTGTCATGGTGGCAGGCGGTAAAATTGTTGATGCCAAAGAATACTATTCCGTAGTGGGGGGGCAGCAATTGGGTGCTTATTATTATTACAGTGCAACAAACGTACGGCTGCAAGAGCTGACTCTTGGCTACAAGTTTCCTAAAAATATGTTGGGTATGAAGTGGCCGGATATTTCCTTGTCGTTTATAGGACGTAACCTTTGGATGATTTATAACAAAGCGCCATTTGATCCCGAACTGACGGCTACGACAGGTACTTATGGGCAAGGAAGCGAGTACTTCGGCGCACCTAGCCTGCGTAATATCGGATTCAGTTTAAAAGTACAGTTTTAAATCAGCACAGAAATGAAAAAAATATTTATCAAATATATCATATTGTTGTCGGCAGGAATGGTAGGTTTCACTGCTTGCCAAACGGATTTTGAGAAAATCAACACAGATTTCCGCCATCCGAAAGAAGAACACTTGCGATTAGATGGATTGAAAGTGGGAGGCTTTTTAACCAGTTTCCAGCAGAATATCTTTCCTGTGGGTACAACAGGAACAGATTACGTGAATGATTACCAAATTCCCTATACGCTGGCAGGTGCTTGTTGGATAGGTTATATGTCACCTGCACAAAATAAGTGGGTAGGCAGAGGTTTTCCTTCATATGCACTGAAAGGATGGAGTGATTATACATTTAACATTATGTATAAGAAAGCTTTCGGAAATTATATGGAGTTGAAACAAAGAACCGAAGGTGATCTGTCCGCATATGCAATGATCAATATCATTAAGATAGCCACTGTGCATAAGGCTACCGATACTTTTGGTCCCATTCCCTATTCACAGCAGTCTGGTGAAGGTTCGATACAAGCGATATACGATTCACAAGAAAGTGTATATCGTTCCATGCTCAAAGAACTGGATGAGGCGGTTGATGCTCTCTACAGACAGAGCCATGATATTTTGCCCAATTATGACATGATTTATGGTGGTAATTATATGAAATGGGGTAGATTAGCTAATTCTTTAATGTTACGCCTTGCCATGCGGGTAGTATATGCTGCTCCGGATTTGGCCAGACAGTATGCCGAAAAGGCTATCAAAAATCCTTTTGGTGTAATTGAAAGTACTGAGGATATTGCACAGTTGAGTCGTGGTGCGGGTATTACTCTGAACAATCCTTTGGTCATTATCAATGGTTCCTATAATGATGTGCGTATGGGTGCGGAAATTTATTCATACATGAAAGGATACAATGATCCGCGCATTGAAACTTATTTTCTCAAAGGAAAACAAGGAGATGTACAGGATTTCTATCCTGTTTTCAAGAGCCTTGACAAAGTTGATTCTTATTTGGATAGAAATATGTTTTCAGTGTTGAAAGTAGAGAATGAAACTCCCATCTATATCTTAAAAGCTTCTGAAGTGGCTTTCTTGCGTGCGGAAGGAGTTTTGCGTGGATGGGAAATGGGAGGAAGGACAGCAGAACAATACTATAAAGATGGCATATCATTGTCATTCAAAGAAAACGGTGTAGCAGACAGTAAGTTGAATACATATATGAATGGAGAAGGAAAGCCTGTAAAGTTTATAGACAATGCCAACACTGCTAACAACCTTGAACCAGTGAGTACCATTACAGTGAAATGGGAAGGAAGTGATTTTGAGAATTCGCTGGAAAGAATCATTACACAGAAGTACATCGCCCTTTATCCGGACGGGCAGGAAGCATGGAGCGAATACCGCCGTACCGGTTATCCTCGTATTTTCGAGGCTAAGTTTGTAAGAACAGACTGTGATGTAGATGGCAGGATAGGACCGACCCGAGTACCATATTCTAATAAAGAGTACACTGATAATCTTGAAAATATCCAAAAAGCAGTAGAAATGTTGGGTGGTACTGATAATGGTGCTACACGTTTATGGTGGGATAAGAAATCCAAGAAATAATATTTAAAGGATTATGATATGAAACAGAAAAATATATTGATTTTATTTTTGTTCGGCGTATTGGCATGCTTTCAAACTTCATGTTCGGATTGGACTGAAGTAGAGCATGAGAACATAGATAAGTTGTTGGCAGGCGCTGATAGTGCTATGGCAGATGCCCATAATAAGTATCTTGAGAACCTGCGTGCTTATAAAAAGTCTGATCATGCTATTACTTTCGGATGGTTTGCAGCATGGACAGCAAACGGATCAGGTTCTACTTTCCTTTCCCAACTGCCCGACAGTACTGATTTGGTAGCTTTATGGGGAGAAAACCTTTGGGCGCATCCAACGCAGGAAATGCTAGCCGATTTAAAAAATGTACAAGAGAAGAAAGGGACTAAAGTAGTGATTGCTTGCTTGTTGTTTGATATAGGAAAAGGCATTACTCCGCCGATTCCTGCGGATTATGGTGAGAAAAACCCTGATATACCTGCTGATAAACATTGGGAAACGTGGTCAAAGGGTTACTGGGGCTGGATTGATGGTGATGAAGAGGCTATCACTAAGTCTGTGGAGAAATATGCTAATGCCCTTTGTGATACTATTTTTAAATTTGGATATGATGGATTCGACCTTGATGCCGAACCCAGCTATCCGCAGCCATTCCAAACCAAAAAAGAATTGTGGACAAAGCGTTCACGTATTTACACATTTTTGGAGACGATGGCTAAACGCATCGGCCCTAAAGCTGAAACAGAAGAAGGACGTAAGAAATTGTTGGTCGTAGATGGTGAGCCGGAATGGTTTCCTGCTGAATATGGACCTTATATGAACTATTTTATACATCAGGCATATAGAAGTTCTTCTTTTGCTGTTCTCGATGGCCGATTGCAGAGATTAGTCAAGCATTTTGCTTCTGTGCATACCGAAGAAGAAGTGGCAAATAAATTTATAGTGACTGAAGAGTTTGAGCAGTTTGGAACTACCGGCGGTGTCAATTTCAGTTTACCTAATGGAAAAGTTGTGCCTTCTTATATAGGCATGGCTGAATGGAAGCCCATGGGCGGTAAATATCGTAAAGGAGGTATAGGCTCTTATCACATGCAAAGAGATTTTGCCGCAAATCCAGTGTATAAATACTTAAGGCAAGGTATTCAAATTATGAACCCTGCCACTTATTAATCATTAACTTGTTTTTTATATGGAAAAGACATTCAAATATTTGTTGACGGGTGCGCTTGCTTTTTTTATAGCAAGCTGCACTAGCGTAGATGTGGATGATGTAAATGCCCAAACCGATCTGCCGAATGCTATTTATCTTGATGGGGTTCAATCTTCTCCGATGAAAAAAATCGTTGTAGATGCAAATGGTGGTGAAGCCACTTTCTTACCTCGTGCAGCCAATCTGCTGACTTCTGATGTCACTGTTGACATTACGGTTGATTCGGCTTCATTGGCTCTTTACAACAAAGAGTACGGCACTTCTTATAGAGTGCTTCCTACTGAGTATTATGACATTGAAAAAATGGCAGTGACTATTAAATCGGGAACTATAAGTGCGGAGCCTGTCAACCTTGTGCTTAAAAAGAATGCATTGACAGTAAATCCTTCTTTTAAATATGCCATTCCTGTCAAAATCAATACAACTTCGCCTTTATCTATATTAGATTCTAATTCTTATGAGATTTTTGCACTTGATCGCGTGCTGGAAACTTCTGCTATGCATCAAGATGGTTTCTATATGCGCTGTGATCTTGTACCACTTCCTCATAATAAGAATCCTATGGTATTGAAAGAATGGACGCTGCATTATGGTATGAAAATTGAATCTTGGTTTGCAAATCAGCAGCCTGTGATGGGGTCGTTCTATTCGCGTATTACAGCCAATGGTAAATTGCAATACAAACCCGGAGGCTCGGATGATCCAAAAGGATTCTCAAAACAGCCTATCCAGCCGGGTAAGTGGTATCATGTAACTTATACATATAAAAATCAGCATGTGAAGGCGTATATTAATGGAGTGCTTGAGTTTGAATTTGATGTCCCTACACAAAATGAAGAATATTATAAGATACAGGCCAGCTTTGGAAACTTTAGAGGACACTTCCGTGATATCCGTTTGTATAAAAAAGCATTGACGGAATTTCAAATCACCGAGAACTTGTATGTAGAAGATCCTGCCAATCCGGATTTGATTGTTTATGCCCCGTTAACAAAAGAATCGGCGTTGAAAGATGTGACAGGACACGGGTATGATTTTAAGGCTTATAAGACAGGTGGAGAAGAATCATATCCTTTAGAAAAAATCCAATGGGAATATCCGCTTTATTTCCCTGAAAAGTAATAATAAAATAGAATATCATGAATAGAAAAACATTATTATATATCCTTCCTGCTGTTGGTGCTATGTTTGTTATATCATGTAGCCAGGATTTGGACTACACAGGTGAGTATGATATCAAAAATTATTATAATGGTTCTGATCCGCGTGATAATCTTCTTTCGTTTGATAAGAATACGCAGACTGTTACACTTCCTTTTATCGGGAATGTTTGTCTGGAAGAGAAGGCGGAGATTTCAATGGCCGTACGTGCAACTCGTGAAGTGTCTCATGATGAAAAAATATTTTTTGAAGTGGCGGATAGAAATGATAAACTCTTAGAAGCCTATAAAGAAATGGACTTCGTTGCCACGGATAAAGTGTCGTTCGAAGAATCTTCTTTGATTTTGGCTGCCGGAAAGAGTATGAATACTTCCAAATTGCTCATTAATACGGATGGGTTGAAACATGATGCTATTTTACCTGTCAAAATCAGACAAAACGAAGCTTCTCAAGTTCGTGTAAGTAGTAACAGGTCTTTGCAGATAGTGAAAATGGAAGGTCAGCAAATTGTTAGCCCCAATCGACAGATATTCGAGCTTAGTGCTGCCATAACCAAAGAGGGGGTGAAGATGGAAGGAGAAGGGAAAATTGAAGTTTCTGCTTTGTCTTCACTTCTTTTTAGTGGTTATCAAGTGAAGATCGTGCGTGATGACGAGATAGTGAAAGACTATTCCGATCGTTTGAAAGGCTATGAAATAGCTCCGGACAATATGTTCCCTAAATTTGAGGCACATTCTTTCGATAATCTTGAAAAGGTTGACTTATCATTTCAAATACAAAATGTCGGTCAGTTTAAAACTGGTAAAAAAGTGGTACTCCCTTTAAAGATTGTTCTTGTCGATAAAACTGGAAAGCAAATAGAATTGTTGAAAAATAAAGGCGATGTACTTGTACAAATAGAGTATTATGAATCCAATGTAATGCCGGTGTGGAATGGAGAGGAGTTGGGGCTTCCTTTGCCTAAGTCGGGATGGAGCGTCAGTACAATACCTAATTCATATAGCACTTCACTTTTGTTGGATGGTGTGGAGCAAGGAAGTGCTTGGTATGCTTATATTCCGAACGGCAAAAAAATGAATATTGTGGTTGACATGAAAAAGAACCACTTGATTCAAGGTTTTAAGCTCTGCAATATGCCGACATCATATGCGGATCCTTCACCTTCCTCGTATCGTTTTTTCATCAGTAAGGACGGAAAGGAATGGACTTCTATATCAGGTATTATCAAGGCAAAGACAGACAAGGGCTCTTATTTATTTAAAATTTTAAATGAATATGGTGTTCGTTATGTGATGTTCGAACTTACTTCTTCTGGTAGTTACGTGGGACTTACCGAAATAACTGTCTATGGTAAATAGGAGGTTCGGATGATATATTTTTGAAAGTTGTAGGTTGATAATAACACTATAAATTCTCTTGGTAATGAGTTCGGTATTTGTGTACCGAACTCATTATGTTTAATGGGTAATGCAGTCTTGCAGCGGTTGTTATAAGAAAGTCAAGCCACCGGAATATTTTCTTTTTGTACATTCCATTGCAGCCTGCCAGTTCTTCAGGCTGCATTACATGCTTTTGGTTTCTTTCAATTAAAAATCAGATGTTTATTTTTATCAGGTAAGAACTGTCAATGAAAGACCAAAGCAGCAGTGATAAATACGTGAATTGTGATGTACTGAAAACTGGCCAGTTTCTAACTGCTTATACAGATCAAACGGAAAAAGTTCACGTTCAAGCATCAGATAGCAAAGGTCATCACCAGCCTTCTGCAAAGTGACCGGACATAGCTATGATCGATGTAACCTTATTTGCATTGTCATACTTCGCAGAAAATGCTATATTTTGCTTCATTTCCAACAAGAAAAAAGTTTTGATTCTGTTTGGAATCAAAACTTTTACTAATTTTTGCTTTTTTGAGAAGCGGTGCGTACGGGACTCGAACCCGTGACCCCATGCGTGACAGGCATGTATTCTAACCAACTGAACTAACGCACCATAATTTCATTTTCTGTAGCTGTCTCTCTCGATTGCGGTTGCAAAGGTAGATGTTTTTTTTAAAACTGCAATAGCTGTGATAAACTTTTTTTGAGAGCTTTGGGATGCGTCGGCTTTATATCCTCATAGTGAGAATATTGTAAAAAACAGGATTGTTTCAATTTAACAACAATTTAGAAAAGTGATTGTGTAGCATTTATCTGGATTTTCGTATCTGTTTGAAACGCAAATCCTGGAGAAAACGAAACTTTTTGAGCCTACTTTTAAACTTCTTGCTCGAAAAGTTCGTTATTTTGCAATAAATCGTTATTTTTGCGAAGTCAAAATGAGAATGTTGTAAATTAGATAATGGTAAAAACTATATTTTAGGATGATGAAAACAGCCAAGCTGTTGCTTCACTGCCCCGATAAGCCGGGGATTTTGGCAGAAGTAACGGACTTTATAACGGTGAATAAAGGCAATATTATCTATCTGGATCAATATGTGGATCATGTGGAGAATATTTTTTTTATGCGTATTGAGTGGGAGTTGACATATTTTTTAGTGCCTCAAGAAAAAATAGAGGATTATTTTGCTACTCTATATGCGCAAAAGTATGAAATGGTTTTCCGTCTGTACTTCTCGGATGTAAAGCCTCGTATGGCTATCTTTGTTTCAAAGATGTCGCATTGCCTGTTTGATTTGCTGGCGCGTTATACTGCGGGAGAATGGAATGTGGAGATACCTCTTATTATCAGTAACCATCCCGATTTGCAACATGTGGCTGAACGCTTTGGCATTCCTTTTTATCTTTTTCCGATTACAAAGGAGGCAAAGGTGGGACAAGAAGAAAGGGAATTGGAGTTATTGGCCAAGCATAAAGTGAATTTTATTGTGTTGGCGCGTTATATGCAAGTCATTTCCGAGCAGATGATTGATGCTTATCCTAACCGTATTATCAATATTCACCATTCTTTTCTTCCGGCATTTGTAGGTGCAAAGCCTTATCATGCAGCGTTTGAACGTGGAGTGAAGATTATTGGTGCTACCAGCCATTATGTCACTACCGAACTGGATGCCGGTCCCATTATAGAGCAGGATGTAGTCCGTATCACCCATAAGGATACGGTGACTGATCTAGTGAATAAGGGTAAGGATCTGGAAAAAATTGTTCTTTCTCGTGCAGTTCAAAAGCATATTGAACGTAAGGTGCTGGCTTATAAGAATAAGACGGTAATTTTTAATTGACGGATATTCCGTGGTTGGTAATTTTGTAATAAGAGGTTGATAATATGAATGTTGCAGTCATTAAATATAATGCGGGTAATATCCGTTCTGTGGATTATGCATTAAGACGCTTAGGAGTGGAGGCCGTCATAACGGCAGATGAGACAGTGCTGCGTGCTGCTGATAAAGTAATCTTTCCTGGTGTGGGCGAAGCTGAAACCACTATGGATTTTCTGCGTGTCGGAGGCATGGATAGGCTGATAAAAGAGCTGCGGCAACCGGTACTGGGCATTTGTTTGGGTATGCAGTTAATGTGCCGTCATTCGAAAGAAGGAAATACAGATTGTCTTGGTATCTTTGATGTCGATGTGAAGCGCTTTGTTTCCCGCAGGCATGAAGATAAAGTTCCGCACATGGGCTGGAACACGATTATGCATACTGGAAGTGCCTTATTCAAAGGCTTTACGAAAGAAGAGTTTGTGTATTTTGTGCATAGTTACTATGTACCGCTTAATGACTGTACTGCTGCTGTAACAGATTATATTTTTCCGTTCAGCGCAGCTTTACATAAAGATAATTATTATGCAACCCAGTTTCATCCGGAAAAGAGTGGGAGTGTGGGAGAGCGTATTTTGCAGAACTTCTTGGATTTATGATGGAAATGTTTCCTGATAACTTAAATTATTGGTTTTATGATTGAGTTGATACCCGCTATTGATATTATTGATGGAAAATGCGTGCGCCTTTCTCAAGGTGATTATGGCAGTAAGAAAGTATATAATGAGAATCCTGTGGAAGTTGCCAGAGAGTTGGAGGCTCATGGCATCCGGAGGCTTCATGTGGTCGATCTGGATGGGGCGGCGTCACATCATGTGGTGAATTACCGTGTCTTGGAACAGATTGCTTCGCGCACTTCCCTGATAATAGATTTTGGCGGTGGAGTAAAGAGCGATGAAGATTTGGTCATCGCTTTTGAAAATGGCGCGCAGATGGTGACAGGGGGCAGCATTGCTGTAAGTAATCCTAAACAGTTTTGCCGTTGGCTTGGGATGTATGGTCCGGGCAAGATCATTCTTGGTGCAGATGTGAAAGATTATAAGATTTCCGTTAATGGTTGGAAGGATGAGAGTGCTTGCGAATTGTTCCCTTTTCTCAAGGAATATGTGAAGAATGGTATTCGGAAGGTGATTTGTACGGATATCACATGTGATGGAATGTTGCAAGGACCTTCGGTCTCTTTATACAAAGAAATATTGGAACGGCATCCGGATCTTTATCTGATAGCCAGTGGAGGGGTAAGTTGTATTGAAGATGTCTATTTGCTGGAGTCTGTCAGTGTGCCTGCCGTTATTTTTGGAAAGGCGCTTTATGAAGGACGCATTGCACTTAAAGATTTGGAGAAATTCATTGTTTAAAATTCAGAATAAATAATTGTGTTAGCGAAAAGAATTATTCCTTGTCTTGATATCAAAGACGGGCAGACGGTGAAAGGAACCAATTTCGTGAATCTGCGTCAAGCCGGTGATCCGGTTGAGTTGGCTCGTGCTTACAGTGAGCAAGGTGCTGATGAATTGGTGTTTTTGGATATTACGGCCAGTTTTGAAGGGCGGAAAACCTTTGTTGAATTAGTGAAGCGTATTGCTGCCAATATCAGTATTCCTTTCACAGTGGGTGGAGGTATTCATGAGTTGACTGATGTGGATCGCCTTCTGAATGCAGGTGCAGATAAGATTTCCGTCAATTCCTCAGCTATACGCCGTCCTGAGTTGATAGACGAGATAGCTAAGCATTTCGGCTCGCAAGTGTGCGTGTTGGCGGTAGATGCCAAACGCACGGAAAAGGGATGGTGGTGCTATCTGAACGGTGGTCGTGTGGAGACGGATAGAGAACTGTTTTCATGGACCAGAGAGGCCGGGGAACGAGGGGCTGGGGAAATTCTTTTTACCAGTATGAATCATGATGGTGTGAAAAATGGGTATGCCAATGAAGCTCTTGCCATCCTTGCAGATAAACTTTCGATACCCGTCATTGCGTCAGGTGGTGCAGGTTCCAAAGAACATTTTCGCGATGTGTTTTTGGAAGGAAAAGCGGATGCCGCATTGGCTGCCAGTGTTTTTCACTTTGGGGAGGTTAAAATTCCCGATTTAAAATCGTATCTTTGTGCCCAAGGAATTTCTATGCGTTTGATGCGATAATATTTAGTACCTAATAAATAATATTAAGATGTTGGATTTTGATAAGATGAACGGACTTGTTCCGGCAATTATACAGGATGCTGATACCGCTAAGGTATTGATGCTGGGCTTCATGAATCGGGAAGCGTATGACAAAACTTTGGAAACAGGAAAAGTGACTTTCTTCAGCCGTACTAAAAAACGTCTCTGGACGAAAGGTGAGGAAAGCGGCAATTTCCTGAATGTGGTTTCTGTCAAAGAAGATTGTGATAAAGATACTCTACTTGTTCAGGTTCACCCTGTAGGTCCGGTTTGTCATACCGGCATGGACACTTGCTGGGGTGAGAAAAATGAGCAGCCGATCATGTTCCTGAAGCTTCTTCAAGACTTCATCGATAAACGTTATGCAGAAATGCCGGAAGGTTCTTATACAACCAGTTTATTTGAGTCTGGCGTTAATAAAATGGCTCAGAAGGTAGGGGAAGAAGCAGTGGAAACTGTTATTGAAGCCTGCAACGGCGTGGACGAGCGTCTGATCTATGAGGGAGCTGATTTGTTGTATCATCTTATTGTGCTGCTTACTTCCAAAGGATATCGTATTGAGGATCTTGCCCGTGAATTGGAAGAACGCCACAGTGTGAACTGGAAGAAGCACTAAGCAATTGAATATTAATAATTAAATATTAGAAGTTAAAGTGGGCGAGGCGTTGATACGATATAAAGACGTAGAAATACACCAGCAGGAGTTGTGCGTATTGAATGACGTGAATCTGGAACTTCATAAAAGTGAGTTCGTCTATTTGGTGGGTAAGGTAGGCTCAGGCAAAACCAGCCTTCTGAAAACTTTCTATGGTGAGTTGGATATTGCAGCGGGAGAAGCCGATGTACTGGGGTATGACATGCTCCATATCAGACGCAAGTATATTCCACCGTTGCGTCGTAAGTTGGGAATTATCTTCCAGGATTTTCAGTTGCTCACTGACCGTACGGTTTATAATAACCTTGAGTTTGTACTTCGGGCTACCGGATGGAAAAACAAGGGAGAGATTAAAGATCGTATAGAAGAAGTCTTGAAATTGGTGGGCATGAGCAATAAAGGATATAAATTGCCTAATGAATTGTCGGGGGGGGAACAGCAGCGTATTGTGATTGCGCGTGCTATGCTCAATTCACCAGAAATTATTCTGGCGGATGAGCCTACGGGAAATCTGGATGTAGAGACAGGGCATGCTATTACAGGACTTTTGCATGATATCAGCGAAGCTGGCTCTTTGGTGGTAATGACAACGCACAACTTGCAATTGCTCCGTGAGTTTCCGGGAAGAGTGTACCGTTGCGCCGATCATCACATGACGGACGTTACAGTTGAATACACAACGCCGTCATCACTTATAGAAGTGAAATAAATAAAATTATATAATAAACTTAATACAGGAACGAAAATGAAAGTTTTAAAGTTTGGAGGTACTTCAGTAGGTTCGGCTCAACGGATAAAGGAGGTGGCCAAATTAATCACTGATGGTGAACGTAAAATTGTGGTTCTTTCTGCCATGTCGGGTACTACAAACACTTTGGTGGAGATTTCTGACTATCTGTACAAGAAGAATCCGGAAGGGGCCAACGAGATTATCAACAAGCTGGAGCGTAAATACCGTCAGCATATTGATGAACTTTTTGCTACGCCGGAGTATAAACAAAAGGGGGGGGAACTTATCAAATCCCACTTCGACTATATCCGTTCTTACACGAAAGACCTTTTCACTTTATTTGAGGAGAAGGTCGTATTGGCACAAGGCGAACTGATTTCCACCGGCATGATGAATTATTATCTGCAGGAGTGTGGCGTGAATTCAGTTCTGTTGCCTGCTTTGGAATACATGCGTACGGACAAGAACGCCGAACCCGATCCTGTTTATATTAAAGACAAGCTTCAGGTGCAGTTGGAACTCCATCCCGGCGCTGACATTTATATTACACAAGGATATATCTGTCGCAATGCTTATGGAGAAATCGATAATTTGCAGCGTGGCGGCAGCGATTATACAGCTTCATTGATTGGCGCTGCTGTCAACGCTTCCGAGATTCAGATTTGGACGGATATTGACGGTATGCATAATAATGATCCCCGTATTGTGGATAAAACAGATCCGGTGCGTCATCTTCATTTTGAGGAAGCTGCTGAGTTGGCATATTTTGGTGCAAAGATTTTGCACCCCACTTGCATTCAGCCGGCCAAATATGCCAATATCCCCGTACGTTTGCTCAATACGATGGATCCTGATGCTCCGGGTACGTTGATTTCCAATGATACGGAGAAAGGGAAAATAAAGGCTGTGGCTGCCAAAGACAATATTACGGCTATCAAGATTAAGTCCAGCCGCATGTTGCTTGCACATGGCTTTTTGCGTAAGGTATTCGAGATATTTGAAAGCTATCAGACCTCTATCGACATGATTTGTACCTCTGAGGTAGGAGTATCTGTCTCTATTGACAACGTAAAGCACCTGAACGAAATTCTGGATGATTTGAAGAAATACGGTACGGTGACAGTGGACAGGGATATGTGTATCATTTGTGTGGTGGGCGACCTCGAATGGGAGAATGTGGGCTTTGAAGCAAAGGCTCTGGATGCCATGCGTAATATTCCCGTACGTATGATTTCATTCGGTGGTAGTAATTACAATATCTCTTTCCTTATCCGTGAATGTGATAAAAAAGCGGCATTGCAAGCCCTCAGCAATGAACTGTTCAACGGGCAATAAAATACTTTCGATAATTTCAGGCACGTACTTCACGGATTAAAGAATAGAGAACCCGTGAAGTACGTGCCTGTAAAATAAAAAGAACTTTCTTCGCATTTTTCACTAAACAAAGATTATATACTGTTATATGAAAGGAATATTCCCTATTAATAAATTCAGCGAATTGCGCACTCCTTTTTATTATTATGATACACAGGTATTGCGTGACACGCTTTCCGGTATTCGTACCGAAGTGTCCAAGTATGACAACTATTCGGTGCATTATGCCGTAAAAGCCAACGCTAATCCCAAGGTGCTCGCTATTATTCGTGAGAATGGTCTGGGAGCCGATTGTGTAAGCGGTGGAGAAATTCGTGCCGCCGTCAAAGCCGGTTTCCCCGCTGGCAGGATTGTGTTTGCTGGAGTGGGTAAGGCAGATTGGGAGATAAATATAGGATTGGATTACAATATTTTCTGTTTTAATGTGGAGTCCGTTCCTGAGCTGGAAGTCATCAACGAATTGGCTGCTGTCAAAGGCAAGGTTGCTAATGTAGCTTTCCGCATCAACCCCAATGTGGGTGCACATACCCATGCCAACATCACTACCGGACTGGCAGAAAACAAGTTCGGTATCAGTATGCAGGATATGGATTATGTGATTGATGTTGCTCAGGAGATGAAGAATGTCAAATTTATAGGTCTGCACTTCCACATCGGTTCGCAAATTCTGGACATGGGAGATTTCGTGGCATTGTGTAATCGCATCAACGAATTGCAGGATAAGCTCGAAGCACGCCGTATTTGTATCGAGCACATCAATGTGGGCGGTGGTCTGGGCATTGACTATGCTCATCCCAACCGCCAGGCTATTCCCGATTTCAAAAAGTACTTCACTACTTATGATGAACACCTGAAGTTGCGCTCTTACCAAACGCTTCATTTCGAGTTGGGACGTTCGGTGGTAGGACAGTGTGGCTCTCTTATTTCGCGCGTGCTTTATGTGAAGCAAGGTACTAATAAACAATTCGCTATCTTGGATGCTGGTATGACAGACCTTATTCGTCCGGCGCTTTATCAGGCGTTCCACAAGATAGAGAACATAACTTCGGATGCTCCCATGCAGACTTACGATGTAGTGGGACCTATCTGCGAGTCTTCTGATGTCTTCGGTAAGGCCATCGACCTGAATACCGTAAAACGCGGTGACTTCATCGCTCTCCGCTCTGCCGGTGCTTATGGTGAGATAATGGCGTCAAGTTACAATTGCCGGGAATTGCCGCAGGGATATATCTCAGAAGAACTGGCGTGATAAATGTTTTTTTGATTAATTGCTTTATTTATGTGTGTCTGTCTGTTTGCTGATGTAGTAAGGAGAAATTTGTTATTGTTGAATTCGTATTGCTTGTGATTTATTCTGAAAAGAATTTTATTGGATGAACAAAATAAATGTGCTTTTGTTACATTTATAATAATTTCAATTTAACTAACAAATGTGATTATGATAACAGAAAAATTACAAAATGCAATTAATGGACAGATTACGGCTGAAATGTGGTCTGCAAACCTTTATTTGGCAATGTCTTTCTATATGGAGAAAGAAGGCTATTGCGGTATGGCTTCTTGGTTGAAAAAACAATCTTTTGAAGAGAAAGCACATGCTTGTGAATTGGCGTCTTATGTCATTAAGCGTGGCGGAAAAGCTAAATTAGATAAAGTCGATGTTGTTCCCAATGACTTCGGCACTCCGTTGGAACTGTTCGAGCAGGTATATGAGCATGAATGCCGGGTATCCAAGATGGTTGACGAATTGGTCGATGTGGCTGCTTCCGAAAAGGATAAGGCTTCTCAGGATTTTTTATGGGGATTTGTACGCGAACAGGTAGAAGAAGAGGCGACCTCTGCCGGCATTGTGGATATGATTAAGAAAGCTGGCAATGCTGGAATCTTTTTTGTGGATGCAAAAATGGGAGAGCGCAAATAGAAAAATGCAAGTTATGAAATAAGAAAAGCCTTGTGATAATTACCACAAGGCTTTTCTTATTTCATAACTTGCTGTTAAAATCATTTCAGTACATCAAGTTCTTTTCCTACCTTGATGAATGCGGTGATGCATTTGTCAAGATGCTCTTTTTCATGTCCTGCTGAAATTTGTACGCGAATGCGAGCCTGGTCTTTCGGAACTACGGGATAATAGAATCCAGTTACATAAATGCCTTCTTCCTGCATGCGGGCTGCATAAATCTGAGATAACTTTGCATCGTATAGCATCACGGCACAGATGGCACTTTGCGTTGGCTTAATGTCGAAACCGGCGGCGGTCATCTTATTGCGGAAATAATTCACGTTGTCCACTAATTTGTCGTGCAGCGCATTGCTTTCTTTCAGTATACTGAATACTTCAAGGCTGGCGCCAATGATGCCTGGAGCCAATGAATTGGAAAACAAATATGGGCGACTGCGCTGGCGGAGCAGGTCGATGATTTCCTTACGTCCTGTAGTGAAACCTCCCAATGCACCTCCGAAGGCTTTGCCCAAAGTGCCGGTATAAATATCTACGCGTCCGTAAGTATTATATTGTTCGCTTACCCCATGCCCCGTAGGACCTACCACACCGGCAGAGTGCGATTCATCCACCATGACCAGTGCATCGTACTTCTCGGCGAGGTCACAAATCTTGTCCATCGGGGCTACATTACCATCCATGGAGAAGACGCCGTCTGTAACGATGATGCGGAAACGTTGTGCCTGAGCTTCCTGCAAACATCTTTCAAGATCGGCCATGTCGGCATTTGCATAGCGGTAACGTTTGGCTTTGCAGAGACGTACGCCGTCAATGATTGAAGCGTGATTCAGAGAGTCGGAGATGATGGCATCTTCTTCAGTGAACAAAGGCTCGAATACACCGCCATTGGCGTCGAAGCAAGCCGCGTAAAGGATAGTGTCCTCTGTCTTGAAGTAGTCTGAGATGGCAACTTCCAGTTCTTTGTGTATATCCTGCGTCCCGCAGATGAAGCGGACGGATGACATGCCGTAGCCGCGGCGTTCCATCATCTTTTGGGAGGCGGTAATCAACCGGGGGTGATTGGACAGTCCCAAATAATTGTTGGCGCAGAAGTTCAGCACTTCCTTGCCTTTTACTGTGATAGCAGCTTGTTGCGCGCTTTCAATCAAGCGCTCCTCTTTGTAGAGTCCTGCTTCTTTAATCTCAGCGATAGTCTGGCTGAGATGGTCTTTCATTTTACCGTACATAGCGATTTAATATTTAATGGTGATGCATGCCCTACGGCATGCTCTGCAAAGGACACAATTTTTCTTGGAATAAACAAGAACAAAATGATAGAAATATGAAAAAAAAGTATGTATATTTGCGCCTAAATATTAACAAACACCTTATAATTAAGTCTTATGAAGAATATTTTGGTAATCGGAGCTACCGGACAGATTGGTTCGGAACTAACATTGGAGTTGCGTAAACGTTATGGTGCTGACCATGTTGTAGCCGGATACATTCCGAGTGCTATGCCTAAGGGTGAACTGAAAGCGTCAGGACCTTCGGCTATTGCCGATGTGACCGACCGTCAGTCTATTGAAGTGGTGGTACGCCAGTTCAAGATTGATACGATTTATAATCTTGCAGCCCTGCTTTCGGTTGTTGCCGAAAGCCGTCCGGCGATGGCTTGGAAAATCGGTATCGATGGATTGTGGAATGTGCTGGAGGTGGCACGCGAATATAATTGCGCTGTGTTCACTCCGAGTTCTATCGGTTCTTTCGGAGAGGCCACCCCTCACGTGAAAACTCCGCAAGACACTATTCAGCGTCCACGTACGATGTATGGCGTGACAAAAGTGACCACTGAATTGTTGAGTGACTATTATTATACGAAATATGGAGTGGATACCCGTGCCGTACGTTTCCCTGGCATTATCTCTAATGTAACCCCTCCGGGTGGCGGCACAACGGATTATGCAGTAGATATCTACTACTCTGCGGTAAAGGGTGAAAAGTTTGTCTGCCCGGTGAAAGCGGGTACATATATGGATATGATGTACATGCCTGATGCACTGAATGCGGCCATTTCGCTAATGGAAGCAGTCCCGGCAAGACTGAAGCACCGCAACGCGTTCAATGTGGCTTCCATGAGTTTTGATCCGGAAGAAATTTACAGGGAAATAAAGAAGCATGTGCCCGACTTTGAAATGCTGTATGAGATTGATCCGCTGAAGCAGGCCATTGCCGATAGCTGGCCTGATTCCTTGGATGACACTTGTGCTCGTGAAGAATGGGATTGGAAACCTCAGTATGATTTGGAATCCATGACCGTGGATATGCTTGAGAAGTTAAGAGCTAAATTAAATAAGTGACCGTAAGGGTCCGTAAAGGATGAAAAAGCTATTATTGGGATTCTTGTTACTTGTTTTTTTTGTTTCATGTGGAAATAAGAAAAAGAAAATAGATCCCTTTGCTACCATCACCGAGATGGTGGATTCGGTCGGTTATAAGGCGGATACGCTGGAACAGACCGGGATAAAAGAAGAACCGAAGCCGACCGAAGCCGACGAGCTATTTGATGATTTCATCTTCAATTATGCCTCGGACGATGCCTTACAGAAGCAAAGGACAGTATTTCCGTTGCCTTATTACAACGGAGATACTTCTTCTAAAATAGAAGAAAAGTTTTGGAGACATGATTATTTGTTCACTAAGCAGAGTTACTATACTCTGCTTTTTGACAAAGAGGAGGATATGGATATGGTAGGGGACACTACCCTGAAATCCGTACAGGTGGAGTGGATTTACTTGAAAACCCGTATGGTGAAAAAATATTATTTTGAGCGTAGGAGAGGCATGTGGATGCTCGAAGCCATTAATTTGAGGCATATTGAAAAGGGAGAAAATGAAGACTTTGTAAGCTTCTATACCCGTTTTGCTACAGACAGTCTGTATCAGAACCGTCATGTTTGCAATCCGTTGCAGTTTATCACTATTGATCCGGATGATGAATTTTCCATTCTGGAAACGACCCTTGACGTGAATCAGTGGAATGCTTTCCGTCCGGTATTGCCTGTAGATAAATTGTCTAATATCAATTACGGACAGAAAAATGAAGACTTGTCGAACTCTAAAATCCTGAAAGTAAATGGCATTGGCAATGGATATTCAAATGTCTTTTATTTCCGGAAACGGGGAGGAGAGTGGGAACTGTACAAATATGAGGATACCAGTATTTGATTTTATGATTAGTAGAAAGTGAAAAAGATTTCTAACACATTCGGCCTTGATGTCTCTGCTGCAAAGTTCTTGGAGTATGGCTCGGAAGCTGAGCTGCTGGAATTGATTATGGCGGGAGGTATTACTGTGCCTTATCTGCACATGGGTAGCGGCAGTAACTTGTTGTTCACCAAAGATTATGAAGGTACGGTGCTTCATTCCCGTATAACCGGGATAGAGGTGACGGCGGAAGATGAGGATAAAGTTTCGGTTCGCGTGGGAGCCGGTGTGGTGTGGGATGATTTTGCGGCATATTGTGTGGAACGGAACTGGTATGGAGCCGAGAACCTTTCATTGATACCCGGTGAAGTCGGGGCAAGTGCCGTGCAGAACATAGGGGCATACGGAGTGGAAGTGAAAGATCTGGTTTCTTCTGTGGAAACCATGAATATCCGGGGAGAGAAACGAGTTTTCAGGGTTGACGAGTGCAGCTATGTCTATCGGAAGAGTATATTCAAACTGCCGGAAATGAAGTCTGTGTTTGTGACTTATGTAAACTTCTGTCTGTCCAAGAAAGAACATTTTACATTGGACTATGGCTCTATACGCAATGAACTGATGAAATATCCGGTGGTGGATTTAAGAACCTTGAGGCGGGTGATCGTCGAAATCCGTGAAAGCAAGTTACCCGATCCCCATATATTGGGAAACGCCGGAAGCTTCTTCATGAACCCCGTAGTGTCGCGTGTGAAGTTTGAGGAGTTGCAGGACAAATATCCTTCTATTCCTCATTATGACATGGATACGGACAGCGTGAAGATACCTGCCGGATGGATGATAGACCAATGTGGATGGAAAGGTAAGGCATTGGGAGCCGCTGCCGTGTACGACAAGCAAGCCTTGGTGCTGGTCAATCTGGGAGGGGCTACTGGAACGGACATTGTCGCCCTGTCCGATGCGGTAAGAGCATCTGTTTTTGAGAAGTTTGGTATTGACATTCATCCGGAAGTGAATTTTATATGATTAAGCGGAAACAGATATGAAATTAAGGATATTGGGAAGTGGAACCTCCACGGGAGTGCCGGAAATTGGTTGTACTTGTTCTGTCTGCGCTTCTGCCGATCCGCGTGACAATCGGCTGCGCGCGTCATCTTTGCTACATACGGACGATGCGGTGATATTGATTGACTGCGGTCCTGACTTCAGGGAGCAGATGTTGCGTATGCTTTCTTTTGAGAAGATTGACGGTGTTCTGATAACTCATGAGCATTATGACCATGTGGGGGGATTGGACGACTTGCGGCCTTTTTGCCGTTTTGGCGAAATACCTGTTTATTCGGATACTTATACCGCTACTCATTTGCGGGCACGGATGCCTTACTGTTTTGTGGATAAAGTTTATCCGGGAGTACCCCGCATTTACCTTTGGGAAGTGGAAGCCGGTATTCCTTTTTATGTTCATCATACCGAAATAATGCCAGTCCGGATTATGCATGGAAAATTACCGATTTTGGGCTACCGCATCGGGCAACGTTTGGGATATGTCACGGATATGCTCACAATGCCTGAAGCCTCTTATGAACAGTTGGAGGGGGTAGATGTTCTGGTGATGAATGCTTTGCGTTTACAGCCTCATGCCACTCATCAGAACCTTTCCGAAGCACTGAAAGTAGCGAACCGTATCGGAGCTAAGGAAACTTATCTCATTCACATGAGTCATCATATCGGTCTGCATGCCGAAGTCAGCGAACAACTTCCTCCACATGTGCATTTGGCTTACGACGGCCAAGAAATTCTTTTCTAAACTTTTTGAAACATTTGTTTTGTTTTATTAGTAGGAAATACTATTTTTGCCAAGAGTTGATAAATGAATGCCATGAAGCCTCGACTTCTTATACGAATAGCTGTTGTTCTGTCCGTAGTGATGCTATGTACGGGGTTCGGCGTGTACTCTTTTCTGCGCCTGAATGCAGTGGAGAATCAGCAGGATTTCAATCTTTATGCGCTGGTTCCTCAAGATGCTGTCTCGGTACTTGAAACAGACCGCATGGCTGATTTGGTGGAGGATGTCAATCAACTGGATTGCAGTAAGGATAATCATTTTTTATACATATCCGATCTTTTTGTTTGTCTCAAGAAGTACCTATATACATTAGTGGAAGACACTCCCCATGGACTGAGCAAACAGATGAATAAAATGTTGATTAGTTTTCATGAGCCAGACACTCCGATGAATCAGGTGTTATATTGTAGCTTGGGCTCCGGTGATTATGAACTGGTGGAATCTTTTGTGCATAAATATTGTTCCAGCAACTTTCCTTCTAAATTCTTCGATTATAAGGGAGAGGAAATAAGAATTTACCCGATGAAGGACGGACGCTTTCTGGCCGTTTACTTTACTCCGGATTTTTTGGTTGTCAGTTTTCAGAAACGGCTTGTTGAGCATGTCATCGATGCATACCGCGAAAAAAAATCCTTGATGAGTCTCCGGTCTTTTCCCCGAATGCATGTCGATAAACACGAAAAAGTCTCTGCTACGCTTTATGTGCGTATGAAGAATGTGGATATGGGAAAGCCTACGGATGGCATCCGTTCTCAGACCCATTTGGGAAGCTGGGTGGAGTTTGATATGAAATTTAATGAAAATGCCATTTATTGTTCAGGTCTTAGTCATGAGCCAGATTCTGCACAGACATTCATCAATGTCTTACGTAATCAGAAACCGGTGGAAGGTTTCCCGAGCGCATTCCTACCGTCCACTACATTTTTTTATGACCGTTGGGCACTTTCAGACAGAAAGGCAGTATTCCGCTTTACTGCCCGGCAGGAATATGCCAAGGCTACCTATTCCGACTATATCAAGAGGCGCGATGAAGAATGGATTGCTTATCTGAATGATTGTGGAGGAGAAAGTGTGATGTCTTGTCTTTTTTATTCTAAAGATACGCTAAACACGTTGCCGTGCGCTGTAATGAGTGTTCCCGTGAAAGATGAGTTGGCTGCTGAAAGTCGGTTGCAAGCATTGTTGCATGCCACTCCGAGGGAAGAAGACGCTCCACCTGTTCCGCGATTGTCTCCCGATTATGCCCGATATCCTAAGGCAAGAAGGTTCAGGCAATATATATTACCCCGCAATACTTTGCTTACTCAGATTACAGGCATTACCGAGTCTGCGCTTTACACTTACGCCAGTTTTTATCGGGGAAGCTTGTTGTTGGCCCCCGATGCTTCCAGTCTTTCTGCATATATAGATGCGGTGGAGAATGCAGATGTGCTGGATGGTATGCCGATATATGAAGAAGGGATAGGAAGTTTATCTCCTATATACAATTTTGTAATGATGGTGGACATGGAGGAAATGTTGAATCAGCCTGAAACGTATGTACGGTTAATTCCAAATTTCTTTTTTCGTCAGGCAAAATTTTTCCGTAATTTTATGCTTGCTATACAATTCACATGTGCGGAAGGAGTGATATATCCCAATATTGTACTGCTTTATAAGGGCGAGAAAGCCAATTAAAAGAAATACTTAATATATATCGGACACGAATTATGCAGACATTAATATTCTTTATTTTGAATATTAATGTCTGCATAATCCGAGCCTGATGATTTTTGTTCAGAAAGGCAGGTCATCCTTTGCGTCTCCTGCAAGGAATTCCGGTGCGGCGCTGGGTGCGGGAGGGGGTACGGGGGCGCCCGGCGCAGATGCGGCAGCACTCACGCGTTCTACTTTCCAAGCACGGATACTGTTGAACCAGCGATCTTGCCACTGGCGTGCATCTACATCGAAAGAAACGGTCAGTTCCTCGCCCATTTGAATGTTGAATTGTTCTATTTTATCTGCTCCAAAAACGTCGAAGCACATTTTGCGAGGATATTGGCCATGGTCTTCGATCACATATTCTTGTGATTTCCATTCGTTGCCGGACTTAGAAACTCCGCCTCTGGGCTGGAGTATAGCGATGATTTTTCCTGTAAATTCCATTGTTCTCTTTTTAAATGATGCTGCGAAGTTACAATTTTTTAGTAATACGAGACGAATATTCGGGCGTTTTTTCTTTCTATTTCTTTGTTGTAGGGAATTCTTTTTTTAACTTTGTCCGTTGCTTAAATAAGAAGACAAAATAAAAACTTAAATATATAGATTATATGAAATTTATCGTTTCAAGCACTGCGCTCTC
The DNA here is from genome assembly GCF_000186225.1 of Bacteroides helcogenes P 36-108. NCBI lineage: Bacteria > Pseudomonadati > Bacteroidota > Bacteroidia > Bacteroidales > Bacteroidaceae > Bacteroides > Bacteroides helcogenes. The sequence goes on from NC_014933.1 coordinate 2,334,345, forward strand.
AAGCCATTTGCAGGCTATCAGTCGAGTGATTAATTCGAAAAATGCGCTGCCTATTTTGGATTGTTTCCTTTTTGAACTGCAAGACGGAACTTTAACTGTAACTGTGTCTGACAGTGAAACGACTATGGTTACTACCGTTGAAGTAAATGAAAGTGATATGGACGGACGTTTTGCTGTGATTGCCAAAACTTTGTTGGACGCATTGAAAGAAATTCCGGAACAACCGCTGACATTTGAGATTAATACGGATTCTTTGGAGATTACGGTACAGTATCAGAACGGTAAATACAGTCTGGTGGGGCAGAACGCAGATGAGTTTCCCCAGTCGGCTATGTTGGGCGATAATGCTGTGCGGGTGGAAATGGATGCGCAGGTATTACTTGGTGGCATTAACCGTGCTGTGTTTGCGACAGCCGATGATGAGCTTCGTCCTGTAATGAACGGTATCTATTTTGACATCACAACCGAAGATATTACGATGGTCGCATCCGACGGTCATAAGCTGGTACGTTGCAAGACGTTGGCTGCAAAAGGCAATGAACGCGCTGCATTTATTCTGCCCAAAAAACCGGCTTCTCTGATGAAAAATTTGTTGCCAAAGGAACAAGGCAATGTTGTCATCGAGTTTGATGAGCGTAACGCGGTGTTTACTTTGGAGAGTTACCGTATGGTATGCCGCCTGATCGAAGGGCGTTATCCGAATTATAACTCAGTAATTCCGCAGAATAATCCGTATAAGGTTACTGTAGATCGCCAACAGTTGATCGGTGCATTGCGCCGTGTTTCCATATTTTCATCACAGGCAAGCAGCCTTATCAAGTTGCGTATGCAGGAGAATCTTATTGTAATTTCTGCTCAGGATATAGATTTCTCCACTTCTGCGGAAGAAAATCTGGTTTGCCAATATGCCGGTAATCCGATGAGCATTGGTTTTAAATCTACTTTTCTGATTGACATTCTGAATAATATTTCTGCTGATGAGGTGATTATTGAGTTGGCTGATCCATCTCGTGCCGGTGTCATCATTCCAGTAGAGCAGGAAGAAAATGAAGATTTACTGATGTTGCTGATGCCGATGATGCTGAATGACTGAAAGAAATAGTAATCTGTCATCTGTGATTTAGGCACGGATTACGCGGATTTTACGATTCAGGTTAAATAAACTGTGTCAATCCGTGTGATCCGTGCCTAAAAAGATAAATCTGGGGCAGGCTATTTGTGAAAAATATAGTAAATATAAAATTCAATGAAACTAAATTTGAAAAATCCGATTGTTTTCTTCGATTTGGAGACAACCGGTACAAATATCAATTCGGATAGAATTGTCGAAATCTGTTATTTGAAGGTTTATCCTAACGGAAATGAAGAAGCGAAAACAATGCGTATCAATCCTGAAATGCATATTCCTGCCGAGGCTTCGGCTGTTCACGGCATTTACGATGAAGATGTGGCAAAATGCCCTACTTTTAAGGAGGTTGCTCGTAACATAGCCAATGATATTGAAGGAAGTGATCTTGCTGGCTTTAACTCCAACCGTTTTGATATACCTGTTCTGGCGGAAGAATTCCTGCGCGCTGGAGTGGATATTGATATGAGTCGTCGTAAATTCGTGGATGTACAAGTTATTTTTCACAAGATGGAACAGCGTACTTTGTCCGCAGCTTATAAATTCTATTGCGGTAAGAATCTGGAAGATGCACATACAGCCGAGGCTGACACCCGTGCTACGTACGAGGTGCTGATGGCTCAGTTGGATCGTTATGAAGATTTGCAGAATGATGTCGCTTTTCTTGCCGATTATTCCAGCTTCAACAAAAATGTGGACTTTGCAGGGCGCATGGTTTATGATGAGCATGGAGTGGAGATTTTTAATTTCGGCAAGTATAAAGGCATGTCTGTCTCGGAAGTGCTGAAGCGTGATCCGGGTTATTATAGCTGGATTTTGAACAGTGATTTTACCTTGAATACCAAGGCTATGCTGACAAAGATACGCCTGCGTGAAATGACTCAGAAATAGCAAGTGCAAAATGGCGAATATTCTGAAAGGGAAAAAAATAATATTAGGCATTACTGGAAGCATCGCTGCTTATAAGGCATGCCATATCATCCGTGGCTTGATAAAACGGGACGCCGAAGTACAGGTGGTCATAACTCCTGCCGGTAAAGAATTTATTACTCCCATCACTTTGTCTGCATTGACAGGAAAACCGGTCATCAGTGAGTTCTTTGCACAGCGTGACGGAACATGGAACAGCCATGTTGATTTGGGATTGTGGGCTGATGCCATGCTGATAGCTCCGGCTACAGCTTCTTCTATTGGCAAGATGGCAAATGGAATAGCTGACAATATGCTGATAACCACTTATCTTTCGGCAAAAGCCCCTGTGTTTATAGCTCCTGCTATGGACTTGGATATGTATGCCCATCCTTCTACCCAAAAGAATCTTGAGATTTTGCGTTCTTACGGCAATCATGTTATAGAACCTGGTGCGGGAGAGCTTGCCAGTCATCTGATAGGCAAGGGACGCATGGAGGAACCGGAAAAGATCATTCTTCATCTGGAACAATATTTTGCTTTCAAGGAGGGTGACTTAGTTGGCAAAACCATTATGATAACGACAGGACCTACTTACGAGAAGATAGATCCGGTGCGTTTTATCGGTAACTATTCTTCAGGAAAGATGGGATTTGCACTTGCCGATGAATGTGCCGGTCGGGGAGCTAAGGTAATATTGGTTACGGGACCGGTACAGCAAACTACACATTTTCCTATGTACCGATATCATGAGGTGGAATCGGCCCGGCAGATGTATGATGTCGCCTATGCACTCTTTAAAGAGGCAGATGCTGCAATCTTGTCCGCTGCAGTTGCCGATTATACTCCGGAGGAAGTAGCAGATGAGAAAATCAAACGGGAAAAGACAGGAGGCATGACTTTGCGGTTGAAACCTACGCAGGATATTGCTGCCGCTTTGGGGAAATTGAAGGACGCTACGGAAAAGCGGAAAATATTGGCGGGCTTTGCTCTTGAAACCAATGATGAACGGCATAATGCAGAGAGTAAACTTAATCGGAAGAACCTGGATTTCATTGTGCTGAATTCCTTGAATGATGAAGGGGCCGGCTTTCGTTGTGATACGAACAAAATCTGTATTATCGACCGGGAGGGAACGACTGATTATCCGTTGAAGTCCAAGGTTGAAGTTGCCAAAGACATTGTAGATCGTCTGGTAAAGATATTATCAATTGTCAATTAGTATGTTGCGTTCACTTTATATACAGAATTATGCGCTGATTGAGAAACTTGACATCAAGTTTGGTAGTGGTTTCTCCGTGATAACAGGTGAGACAGGCGCTGGAAAATCTATTATTCTGGGGGCAATAGGCTTGCTGCTCGGACAGCGTGCTGACGTGAAGTCTATACGTACAGGAGCGTCAAAATGTATTATTGAGGCTCGTTTTGACATATCCGCTTACGGCATGCAGCCTTTTTTTGAAGAAAATGAGCTTGAATATGATGACGAATGCATCCTACGCCGTGAAGTGTATGCTTCCGGCAAAAGCCGGGCATTTATTAATGATACTCCTGCTTCATTGGCTCAAATGAAAGAATTGGGCGAATTATTGATCGACGTACATTCCCAGCATCAAAATTTACTATTGAATAAGGAAGGTTTCCAGCTCAATGTACTGGATATCCTGTCACACAATGAAGATAATCTGGCATCGTATCGGACAATTTATCAGGAATGGAGGCAGGCATCGCATGATTTGGAACACCTCATAGCCTGTGCGAAACAGGATAAAGCTGATGAAGATTATATCCGCTTCCAATTGGAGCAATTGGAAGATGCCCGTTTGTCGGCAGGCGAACAGGAAGAACTGGAGCAGGAAGCGGAGACTTTGAGTCATGCGGAGGAAATCAAAGCGGGGCTGTATCGTGCCGGACAGACTTTGTATGCGGATGAAGGTGGTTTGCTTTCCGAACTCAAAGATTGTCTGAATACCATGCTTGGATTGCAGAGTGTCTTTCCTGTTGCCGGTGAGCTTGCCGAACGTCTGGAAAGTGCTTATATAGAACTGAAAGATATTTCGCAGGAGATTTCCGGGAAAGAAGAGGGAGTGGAGTTTAACCCTGTTCGTTTGAAAGAAGTGAACGGGCGCTTGAATTTAATTTACACACTTCAGCAAAAGCATCGTGTCTCTACGGTTGACGAGCTTTTGGCGCTTGAGAATGAGTATTCTGAAAAGCTTTCGGCTATAACTTCATCGGAAGAGAATATTGAAGAATTGAAGGTGCGTTGTGAAACCTTATATAATGCTGTGAAAAAGCAGGCCGATGTACTTACGAAGGCGCGTACTGCGGCAGCGCGTGAGGTGGAGAAGCAGATGGCCTCACGCCTGATGCCGCTTGGTATGCCCAATGTGCGTTTTCTGGTGGAAATGGGAGTTCGTAAGGAGCCGGGCATACATGGTACTGATACGGTCAACTTCCTGTTTTCCGCTAATAAAAACGGAACTTTACAAAGCATATCCTCAGTAGCTTCCGGTGGTGAAATTGCCCGTGTCATGCTGTCTGTCAAGGCAATGATAGCAGGTGCAGTGAAGCTTCCCACCATTGTGTTCGATGAAATAGATACCGGAGTTTCCGGTGAGATAGCGGACCGGATGGCTGATATCATGCAGGAGATGGGGGAGAGCAACCGTCAAGTTATCAGTATCACTCATTTACCTCAGATCGCAGCTCGCGGATGTGCTCATTATAAGGTTTATAAACAAGATAATGAAACAGAGACGAATAGCCATATCCGTTGTTTGACAGATGATGAAAGGATAGAGGAGATAGCGCATATGCTGAGTGGATCTACCTTGACTGAGGCGGCTTTGAACAATGCAAAAGCATTGCTTGGGAGATGATTAGGTGGTAATAATAAAATAATGAATAGTAAAAACAGTAAATAGACATATGGTTGATAAAAGTGAAATGATTTTCGGTGTTCGTGCCGTGATAGAAGCCATTCAGGCAGGAAAGGAAATAGACAAGATACTGGTGAAGAAGGATATCCAAAGTGACTTGTCCAAGGAGTTGTTTGCTGCCTTGAAAGGGACGTTGATTCCTGTGCAGCGTGTTCCGGTAGAACGGATCAACCGTATGACACGTAAAAATCATCAGGGGGTAATCGCCTTTGTTTCGGCGGTGACATACCAAAAGACTGAGGATCTGACGCCATTTCTTTTTGAGCAGGGAAAGAATCCCTTGTTTGTAATGTTGGATGGCATAACTGATGTCCGCAATTTCGGTGCTATTGCCCGTACTTGTGAATGTGCGGCTGTAGATGCGGTGATTATTCCTGCCAAAAACAGTGTGTCGGTCAATGCCGATGCGGTTAAGACTTCTGCAGGTGCTTTGCATACCTTGCCCGTTTGCCGGGAGCAGAACCTGAAAGAAACTTTGCAGTTTCTCAAAAACAGTGGCTTCCATATTGTAGCTGCTACGGAGAAGGGAGATTACGACTACACTAAAGCCGATTATACCGGGCCGATGTGTATCATTATGGGAGCTGAAGATAAGGGAGTGTCTTATGATAATCTGGCTTTGTGTGACGAATGGGTGAAAATTCCGATGTTGGGGACTATTGAATCACTTAATGTATCTGTTGCCGCAGGGGTTTTGATTTATGAAGCTGTGAAACAAAGAAACAACTAAAATATGAAAAAGATGCTTTTGACGCTTACTCTCTGTTTGTTGGCTCAGTGGAGTGTAGCTCAAGCGCCCAAGTGGGTGGAAAAAGCCAAACGTGCTGTCTTTTCAGTGGTAACATATGATCAGAGCGATAAGATACTGAATACCGGAAATGGCTTTTTTATAACCGAAGACGGGATTGCCTTATCTGACTATGGTCTGTTTAAGGGTGCAAAGCGTGCCGTTATAATGAGTTCTGATGGTGTGCAGATGCCGGTTGAAGCTATTATGGGAGCCGATGATATGTATGATGTGGTAAAGTTCCGTGTAGGAATCTCCGGGAAAAAAGTTCCTGCTCTTTCTTTATCTGCCACCTCTCTTGCAGCAGGTGATGAAGTGTATCTGTTGCCATATTCCACTCAGAAAGATCGTTCCTATACAGCAGGAAAGGTGAAAGAGGTTACCGCGATTGCTGGTGAATATTCATATTATACCCTCGGTATGCATTTGAAAGACAAGATGGTAAGTTGTCCTGTAATGACTGCGGATGGGCAGGTATTTGGTTTGGCACAGAAATCATCCGGTCAGGATACGGCTACCATTTGCTATGCGGTTGATGCTAATTTTGCTCAAAAACAAAATATCAGTGCATTGTCTTATGGAAATATGGCATTGAAAGGCATTGATATCAAGAAAGCATTGCCGGATACAGAGGAACAGGCATTGGTGTTCCTCTATATGGTTTCTTCCCAGCTTTCATCCGAGAAATATATGGAAGTTCTGAATGATTTCATATCCCGATATCCCAACAGTGCTGATGGTTATCTCCGTCGTGCTTCTCTGCTGCTGTCTCTGTCAACGGATGATGCCTCTATGGATAAGGTTGTGGCAGATATGGATAAAGCGTTGTCTGTTGCTTCCAAAAAAGACGATACTTACTTCAACCGCGCCAAAATTATTTATGGTTATCGACTGGGAAAGCCGGAAAAGGTTTATAAAGATTGGACTTTTGACAAGGCTTTGGAAGAAATAAAAAAGGCTATTTCCATTGAAGAATTACCGGTTTATGTACAAATGGAAGGTGATATATTGTTTGCCAAACAGGATTATCCGGCTGCGTATGCATGCTACGACAAGGTGAACAGAACGAACTTGGCGTCTGCGGCAACCTTTTTCAGTGCTGCCAAAACCAAAGAAATGATGCAGTCACCCGTGGAAGAAATATTGGCTTTGATGGATAGTTGCATGGCCCGTTTTCCGGAGCCCTATACGGAAGAGGCTGCTCCTTATCTGCTGGAACGCGCCCAAGTACGGATGAATGCGAATCAGGCACGTAATGCCATGCTTGATTATGATGCCTATTTCAAGGCTGTCAATGGCAACGTGAATGATGTGTTTTATTATTATCGTGAACAGGCAGCTTTGAAAGCGAAGCAGTATCAACGTGCGCTTGATGATTTAGCAAAGGCTATTGAACTGAATCATAAAGATTTGACTTACCGTGCCGAGTTGGCAGTGGTTAATATCCGTGTCGGTCGGAACGAAGAAGCTATCAATGTATTGAAAGCAGCTTTGGAGATAGATCCGAAGTATGCGGAAGCTTATCGTTTGATGGGGATTGCACAAGTTCAGATGAAAAAGAAGAATGAGGCGTGCGCCAGTTTCGCCAAGGCTAAGGAATTGGGCGATCCGAATGCTGATGCATTGATTGAAAAACATTGTAAGTAGAAATAAAAAACAAGAGCTCTGTTTTCCCAAGCAGAGCCCTTGTTTGGGGAAATCTCCCCCTCCGTGTTAAAATTAAAGTTAAGTCTAGGTACAAACAGGTTATGAGTGAATTTCTTTCTCGTGTATTTGTTTATTGAATAAATGCATCGGAGTTTGAAATACTGCATGTTTTCTGATATTTTTTGTGTCGGATGTTATAGAATACTGGTTATTAATTTAATAAAATAGTAAATCAATGAAAAAAGTAATTTGCAGCCCAAAAGCTCCGGGAGCTATAGGGCCTTATAGTCAGGCTATCGAAGCAAATGGGATAGTATTTGTTTCAGGTCAATTGCCGATTGATGCTGTTACGGGAGCAATGGCAGAAGGTACTGAAGCCCAAACCCGACAATCATTGGAGAATGTGAAACATGTTCTGGAAGAAGCGGGAGTGAGTATGGCAAACGTTGTGAAAACTACGGTTTTCCTGGAAGATATGTCACTGTTTGCCGACATGAATAAAGTGTATGCCACTTATTTTGACGGTGCTTTTCCTGCACGTTCGGCTGTTGCTGTGAAAGCACTGCCTAAAGATGCTTTAGTGGAGATTGAGTGCATTGCGGTTCGCTAATAAATCCGCCACAATGAAATTGCTGCCTCCTACGAAGATGAAATCTTCCGGGAGGCTTTTTTTCTGTGCGGCCCTCACGGCACTGGGTACATCAGGATAACAAGAGCCTTGGAGGCCGGCAGTGGAGGCAAGTTCCTTTAATTCGCTTTCAGGCAATGCACGCTTTACGCTGGCTTTGGTAAAATAGTAAGTAGCCTCTTGAGGCAGTAATGCCAGTACCCCCCGGATATCCTTATCGTTTACCATGCCTATTACAATATGCAGCCGGCGGTATGTTTGCTGTTTAAGTTGTTTGACAATGTAAGTGATGCCCCCTACATTGTGCCCGGTGTCACAGATCAGGGTAGGAGCATCCTGTAATTTCTGCCAGCGTCCCATCAGCCCCGTCAATTCGGTGACATGGGCAAAGCCACTGCGCACGGACTGTTCGTCCAAGCGAAATCCGGCTTCTTGCAAAAGCGGGAGAACGGTGAGGATAGTGCGGGTGTTTTTTTTCTGATAGATTCCTTCCAGTTCACATTCTATTCCGGGATAATCCTCTCGGTCATTTTCTTCCGCAAAATAGACGGGTGCTCCTGTTTCCAATGCTTTTTTCAGAAAAACGGGTTTGGTTTCAGGAATGGTTTCTCCGATGACAACGGGGATATCTTTCTTTATTATGCCTGCTTTCTCTTCCGCTATTTTGGCTAATGTATCCCCCAGAAACTGAGTGTGGTCAAAACTTATATTAGTTATGAGGCATAAGTCCGGATGGATGATGTTGGTGCAATCCAACCGTCCTCCCAAGCCGACCTCAATCACAGCTACATCTACTTTTTCATCGGCAAAGTAGCGGAATGCCATAGCAGTGGTCAGTTCGAAGAAGGAGGGATGCAGTGGTTCGAAGAAATTGCGCTCTTTCTCCACAAAATGAATGACATATTCTTCTGGTATAGGCCGGCCGTTCACGCGGATGCGTTCACGGAAATCTATCAGGTGTGGGGAAGTATATAGTCCGACTCGATAGCCTGCTTCCTGCAATATGGCGGCAAGAGTATGGGAGCAAGACCCCTTTCCGTTTGTGCCGGCTACGTGTATGCTGCGGAATGACCGGTGCGGATGCCCGAAGTGTTCATCCAAGGCTAACGTGTTTTCCAGCCCTTCTTTATATGCCGAACTGCCTACTTGCTGGAACATGGGTGCGCTGTTATATAAGTAAGTTAAAGTGTCCTGATAATCCATCTTTTATAATATTTAACAAGGGAACGATCCTTTCGACCCGTTTATTTGTTTATCTTTAGTGACGACAAAGATAGCGTAAAATTCGGCTTGTCTTGTCAATGATATGAACAATTTAAATCTAACGAGTATGGGAGCTAAGAAAAACTTTGTGATTGATACGAATGTAATCCTTCACGATTATAAATGTTTGAAGAATTTTCAAGAGAATGACATCTATCTTCCCATTGTGGTTCTTGAGGAATTGGATAAATTCAAGAAAGGCAATGAACAAATTAATTTTAATGCCCGTGAGTTTGTCCGTGAACTTGACTTAATTACCGATGACGATCTTTTCACAAAGGGTGCACCGTTGGGTGAAGGTTTGGGGCGTTTGTTTGTGGTAGCCGGTAAAATTGATTCTAAGCGGGTGCAAGATTCTTTTCCCGAACGTATCCCTGATCACCAGATTTTATCGGTTGCAGATTGGCTGACTGAAAAGCAACCGAAGGTGAAATCCATTCTTGTCACGAAGGACGTTAACCTGCGCATGAAAGCACGTTCTATCGGCTTGTTGTGTGAAGATTACATCAACGACAAAGTGCTGAACGTAGATATATTCGAAAAATCAAATGAGATATTTGAAGGAATTGATCCTGCTCTGATAGACCGTATTTATTCTTCAAAAGAGGGCTTGGATATCAGTGAATTCGATTTCAAGGATGTTATCCATCCCAATGATTGCTTTGTTTTGAAAAGTGACCGGAGCAGTGTGCTCGCGCGTTATAATCCTTTCACGCATTCTGTCTGCCGGGTAAATAAGACTAAAAATTATGGCATTGAACCGCGTAATGCCGAACAAAGCTTTGCGTTCGAGGTATTAAACGATCCTAACATCAAACTGGTTGCTTTGACCGGTAAGGCTGGAACCGGTAAAACACTGCTGGCATTGGCTGCTGCATTGGGCAAACTGACCGACTATAAACAGATTTTGCTGGCACGTCCTATCGTGGCTCTCTCCAATAAGGATTTGGGCTTCCTTCCCGGTGATGCGAATGAAAAGGTGGCTCCCTACATGCAGCCTTTGTTTGATAATCTGAATGTAATCAAGCATCAGTTTGCTTCCAATTCCAGTGAAGTGAAACGCCTTGAGGACATGCAGAAAAGTGAACAGTTGGTAATCGAGGCTCTGGCTTTTATTCGCGGGCGTAGCTTGAGTGAGACATATTGTATTATCGATGAGGCTCAGAATTTGACTCCTCATGAAATAAAGACGGTTATTACCCGTGCGGGAGAGGGCACGAAAATGGTATTTACCGGTGATATCCAGCAGATAGACCAGCCTTATTTGGATAGCCAGTCCAACGGGCTTGTTTATATGATAGATCGTATGCGTGACCAAAGTTTGTTTGCCCATGTCAACTTGGTTAAAGGCGAACGCAGCCAGTTAAGTGAATTGGCAAGCAATTTGATGTAGGCAAAATATAATTTGCGGCATGAAGGCTTTTATCTCGCCTCTTTCCATATTTTGGGAGGGAGGCGAGGTAATTTTATAATGAACGATAATTTTAAATTATAACATTTTTTTATCTATTTGTTACTCCCTTTTGCTAAAATAGTGTATCTTTGCCTCGCCTAAAACAAAAACTGTCAAGCGAAATGAAGCGAAAATTTTTTCATCGGTATCTTTCCGCGAAAGTACTGCCGATATGGACTATTCTGTTGATTGATGTGTTTATCATCATCATATCCAGTCTTTTGGCCTATGCACTCCGATATGACTTCAGGAGCGTTTTTCTGGAATCATCTACCATTGATAAGACTATTTTATGGACGGTTATTGTAAATCTTGTGTTTTTCAGGGTTTTCCGTACCTATTCCAATGTGTTGCGTTTTTCTTCCTTTGTCGATATAATGCGTATCTTTGTTTCGTTGACGGTATCGTATGCGGTGTTGATGGTTACGAGTGTCCTGGTCGGCAATTATATGAACTTTAATCTGGCTCCGGTCAGTGTGTTGTTCATGTCTTATATTATCAGTTTTGCCATGATGTCCTGTTCTCGTGTAGTTGTCAAGACATTTTTTGAAGCCTTGAATTTTGACGGCACGCATAGTGCAAATGTTTTTATTTATGGTGCTAAAGAAGCCGGTGTAAATATCGCTAAAGCCTTACGTGTAAATTTGCGCAATCATTACCGTTTGCGCGGATTCATTGCGGATGAACCTGAATTGATAAACAAAGTGATGATGGGTGTCAGAGTATTCCCCAATGACGATACATTGATTGACGTTCTAAATGACCGTGATGTACAGACCATCATCATTTCTCCTGCCAAGATGGAGGAACTGAAAAAGTCTGATATGACTGACCGCTTGCTGGCGCATAACGTTAAGCTGATGACGGCTCCCCCCTTGAGTGAGTGGGACGGACAGACGCTGAACCGCACCCAGTTGAAGGAAATACAGATTGAAGACCTGCTGCAGCGAAATCCCATTGAGATTGATATTCATAAGGTAGCTTCCCATTTGGAAGGCAAACGTGTAATGATTACCGGTGCTGCCGGTTCCATTGGTAGTGAAATAATGCGTCAGGTCGCTTCTTTCAATCCCTATAAGCTGATTTTGGTAGATCAGGCGGAGACTCCTTTGCATGACATCCGTTTGGAACTTCAGGATCGTTGGCGTGATATAGATGCCGAGACCATCATTGCCGATATTTCCAATGTCACCCGTATGGAGGCTATTTTTCAGGAATTCAAGCCTCAGTATATTTTCCATGCCGCTGCTTATAAGCATGTGCCTATGATGGAAGATAACGTGTCCGAATCCATTCAGGTCAACATCTTTGGAACACGTACGGTGGCCGATCTGGCTGTGAAATACGGTGCTGAGAAGTTTGTCATGATTTCTACCGATAAAGCTGTCAACCCAACCAATGTGATGGGCTGTTCCAAGCGTATTTGTGAGATTTATGTACAGTCTTTGGCTAAGAAGTTGCAAAAGGAGGGAGGGCATGTTACCCAATTTATTACTACCCGCTTTGGCAATGTCTTAGGCTCCAACGGTTCTGTGATTCCCCGCTTTCGTGACCAGATTCAGCGGGGAGGCCCTGTTACTGTGACCCATCCTGAAATTATACGCTATTTCATGACTATTCCTGAAGCCTGCCGTCTGGTGCTTGAAGCCGGAAGTATGGGTAATGGCGGAGAAATATACATTTTCGATATGGGCAAGCCGGTGAAGATTGTTGACCTTGCCAAGCGTATGATCAGCCTTTCCGGCCGTACGGATGTGAAGATCGAGTTTACAGGTCTGCGTCATGGTGAAAAGCTTTATGAAGAACTTTTGAATGTAAAAGAGCTGACAAAGCCTACTTATCATGAGAAGATTATGATTGCCACTGTCCGCGAATATGATTATGATGATGTGAAAGAACGCATCCGGAAGTTGATTGATGTAAGCTATACCTATGATCAGATGAAGATAGTAGCCGCCATGAAGGACATTGTTCCGGAGTTTGTCAGCAAGAATTCTTGCTTTGAGGCTTTGGATAAGAAATAGAAACGGGGTTCATAAGGAACCCCGTTTCTATTTCTTATGATTCTGCGGAAGTTTAATCGCGTGAAGTGAAGTATTTCAAGAACTGAGTACGTTCAAATGTGTTGATGCCTTTCGGATCATTTACATTCAGAATACCTTTAAACTGATTGATGCTTTTCATTCCCTTGAAATCCATCCACGAGTTAAGGAAACGGGTGAATTCGGCAATTGTCGAATAGGAGTTCTGGTAAAGTACACTGCATATTTCTACGGCAGAAGCGCCCGCCAATATAGCCTTGACAACACCTTCCGGTGAATGTATGCCGCCTGATGCCGCATAATCCAGATTGCCTACGGATGCGGAAGCAATGCCGATCCATCGTAAGGCTTTGGACAGATCTGCCTCGCTACTGAATACATTGCCGGAAACCTGTGTCATTTTCTCGATATTGATGTCCGGCTGGTAGAAACGGTTGAACAGCACTATTGCGGCGGCTCCATTGGCATATAATTGATTGATAAGAGCGACGGGATTGGTCAGATTATCACCTAACTTCATGATAACCGGAATATTGACAGTTTTTTTAATATGGCTCAGGATGTCAATGTGCCGTTGTTCAAAGGAGCCATAAGTATATTCCACATCTGTTTGCAGGGCAAGAATGTTAATTTCCAGTGCATCTGCACCCGCTTCTTCTATTTGCTTTGCAAAGTCAACCCAATCCGCGTTTTGATAACAGTTTATGCTGGCGATGACCGGAATATTACAGCTTTTCTTGCTGTCTCTGATCAGGTTCAAGTATTCACCCAATTTATGTTGGCGGATGTAGCCTACAAGGTAGTCGCTGCCTTCGGGATACATGTTGGGATCTCCCAGCCAGTCGGCCTCCATCATGATTTGTTCTTCAAAAAGAGATTTGAGCACAATGGCTCCTGCACCTGATTCGGCCAATTTCTGGTTTTTGGCGGCGCTGTCTGTCAGTCCGGAACTGCTGACGATAATCGGGTTTTTCAGTTTTAACCCGGCAAAACTCGTTTCTAATGTTGTCATGATAATGATTATTTATTGATAGTTTCTCTCTCCAAAAATTTTGCTTCCCACACGTATCAGGGTACTTCCGGCGGCAATGGCTTCATGATAGTCATGAGACATTCCCATGGACAGTTCCCGGAATGATCCTTCATCGGGAAACCAAGTGGACTTCACTTCATGGAAGAAGCTTTCTAATGAACAAAATTCAGCTTTGATTTGTTCGGCATTATCAGTGTTGGTGGCCATTCCCATCAGTCCGCAGATCCGTATATTTCCCAGTTTTTTCCATCCGCCGGATGACAGCATCTCCCGGCACTCGTCAAAGCTGAATCCGAACTTGGTTTCTTCGCGTGCAATGTGCAGTTGCAGCAGGCAATCCACGGTTCTGTTCATCTTGGCTGCCTGTTTGTTGACTTCAGCAAGCAGTTTATAAGAGTCTATCCCATGAATCAATGCTACGTACGGAACAATGTATTTTATTTTATTGCTTTGCAGATGTCCGATGAAATGCCATTCTATATCTTTAGGAAGGCTTTCATACTTGGCGGTCATCTCCTGCACCTTACTTTCTCCGAACACACGTTGGCCGGCGCGATATGCTTCTTCTATCGCCTCATTGGGGTGAAATTTGGAAACAGCTACCAGTTGTACTCCTTCTGGCAGTTCGCTCAGTATTTGTTTTAAATTTTTTGCAATCATCATTTGAACATTTAATAAGAAGTTTCGCACATTCTGTAAAAGGCTTATGAATTATAATTAATCATTGCCTTGTTATTGAGAAAATGGCCTTAAGGTTTTTACTAAAACTTCTTAGGATTTTTACTAAAAATCTCCCGAAGTTTTAGTAAAAATCCTAAGATGTTATACTGAATCTCTTTTCCCGTTCAGAAACTATTGGGGCGGGAAGGACAATTCTTTTTTAATCGCATTCTCGTGACTTGTGAAATGTTTGTAAATATTTATACTTCCGGTTTGTCATTCGGTTCTGCACTATACGGATATACATCCATGATGGCTGTTTCTGCTACCGATGCAATCTGATAATCAGCCATTGTTCCCTTCATGCCTTCGTCCAGTTTCTTCACAGCGTCTCGCAAGTCTGCCGCCTGCACCAATACTTGAGTGGAGGTTTTCTTTTCAGCACCGCTTTTTTCGTCAAGCGTGATGAATACCAGTTTGCATTTAAACCAACGGTCGGCGGCTTCTTCCTCACTTGGGAATAATTCGCTGTAATTGGCTCGTTTGATATCCGATACGGTAAACTCTCCCGAAATAAAAGGAGTCATTTCCTCAATGATGCGTGCTTCCGCCTCTGTAAAGCTGAGTGCATCTACAAGGTAGGGTTCGGTCACTTTCTTATTCATTCCGTTATCCATTGTCTTTTCGTAACGGATTTTGCACTCAAACCATGTATGCATTGCCATAATTTTCCAATTTTTTAGTTAGTGGTTATTACTGTTGGTTATTTATATTCCTCTTCTATTTTTGCATATAGAGGAGTTTTCAAAAGCAGTACAAAGATAACCAAAAAGTGGTAGAATAAATCTGCAATAAGGGATTTTTCTGACAGAAGATAAAGCGTATATTTCCGGGGAGACATACCGGTATGTTGCCACTCTTATTTGAATAGCCGTTCTTTGGCGGCGTAACCAATTAATAAACATTTAATAATTATGGCAGTAGTAGCTTATTTAAGAGTGAGTACGGAAAAGCAGTTTTTAGAAAATCAGCGTGAGGAGATTGTACGCTTTGCTGAAAAAAATGGTTTAAAAATTGACCGGTGGTATATGGAAACGGTCAGTGGAAAAGTGAGTACAAAGGAAAGGAAGTTGTCGGGATTATTGGAGAGGATGAGGCCGGGAGATTCACTGATTGTGACAGAAATCTCCCGCCTTAGCCGTACCTTGCTGGAGATTATGACTATCCTTAACTCATGCATCAAGAAAGAAGTTGTGTTGTACAGCACCAAAGAAGGATATGTATTTCAAAATGACATTAACAGCAAAGTGCTGGGGTTTGCTTTTGGGCTGATGGCTGAGATTGAGCGTAATCTGATTTCCATGCGTACAAAAGAAGCGCTTGCGAGGAGAAGGCAGGAGGGGAAACATTTAGGACGTAAGAAGGGGGATATGCCTAAGACCAAACTGCTTTGTGAAAATAAGAGGCAGCTTTTAAAGGCGCACAAGAAAGGGGCTTCCTGTGCATCGCTTGCCAGGGAAATGGGAGTCTCACGCACCACGATGTCCCGCTTTTTAAATCGTTGACACATCTGAGGTTTATATTTCCGACATTGAACTTTTCCGACATCTGATTTGTTATGCCTATATATAATTTGATAAAACTATGGCTACAACAAATTTTAAAGGTCAACCGGTCAGGATTATCGGTGAATTTATAAAAGTGGGTTCAGTTGCCCCTGATTTTGAATTGGTAAAGACGGATTTATCCTCGTTTTCTTTGAAAGATTTGAATGGAAAGCATGTGGTGTTGAACATCTTTCCAAGTCTGGATACCGGTGTATGCGCGGCTTCTGTGCGCAAATTCAATAAGTTGGCTGCCGGCTTGCCCGATACGGTAGTGCTGGCCGTTTCCAAGGATTTGCCCTTTGCACACGCACGTTTCTGTACCACTGAAGGGATTGAGAATGTAATCCCGTTATCTGATTTTCGTTTTTCTGATTTTGATGAGAATTATGGAGTCCGTATGGCAGACGGTCCGCTTGCGGGCTTGCTGGCACGTGCGATAGTGGTTATCGGCAAAGATGGAAAGATTGCCTATACGGAACTTGTTCCTGAAATCACCCAAGAACCTGATTATGATAAAGCGATTGAAGCGGTGAAGCATTGAGCCTGATTCGGGCAAATGCAGGTAAAAAGGCGGCGGACAAAGTCAAGGACTTGTCCGCCGCCTTTCCATTCGTAACAGGACACACCGTCCTATTTTTTCTTCATGCCTTTATAAATAAGGAAAGCTGCCACCAGTACAGCGACTGTCATAATGACATAACCGATTTCATGGCTGTATTTTGTAGCCATCACATATACGTCATTCGTAGTCTTGATGTCCGTAAAGCGATAGATCAGGTAACCGAGCAGAGCAAGGATGGAGTTCCATATTCCGGCGCCAAGTGTGGTGTAAAGCAGGAACGGCCCCAGCTTCATGCCTGCCAAGCCTGCGGGAATGCTGATAAGCTGCCGTACGGCAGGAATGAGGCGTCCGAAGAATGTGGACGCTGCACCGTGCTGTCTGAAGTATTCTTCTGCATGATGCACTTTTTCTTCATCAATGAGGCACATGTGACCGAAACGGCTATTGGCAAACTTATATACGATGGGGCGTCCCAGCCAGCGTGCCAGATAGTAGTTGATTAATGCACCTATATCTGCTCCGACGGTTGCAATGACAACGACAAGGAAGATGTTCATGCTTTCGTCCGCCATGGATTTCCATGCGGCCGGCGGAACAATGACTTCCGACGGGAAAGGGATGAACGAACTTTCAATAGCCATGAATATGGTGACTACCCAGTAGTTCAGGTTCTCTAATACCCATTTGATGAGTTCTGCAGATGATTCCATTTTTTGATTTGCGGTTTACCGTACGTTATTTAAGTGATTCAAAAATATTCTTCATTACTTTGGCCAGGTCATCCTGATTTTCATCTTCCAGCATTTGCTGTAGTTTTTCCAGTTCATCCAGATTGAAAGGCTGTTTACAAAGCCGGTTGTATTTCATGAAGTTTTCTTTATCTTTTAGCAGCATGTATATGGAGACCAACTTCTCGTTTATACCTTCATAATCGGGTTCCATCTCCTTGACACGTTCAAAGGCAAGCTTGGCATAGCTCAACTGGCCTATCTCCATGCTGCATAAACCTATCTCGTGCCAGGTTTCGGCATACGGGGCATATTCCAGGGCTTTGGCCCACTGTTTGATCCCCTTCTCGTATTCTTCTTCTTCCATGTAAATGCGTCCTTCAACGAGATAAGGATCTATGTCTTTGGGATTCAGGGTATATGCTTTTTTGCAATACTGGTGGGCTTTGCGTTTTTTGCCCAATTTATGAAGGCAAAGCGCTGCATTGGCATAGAGAGAGGTCAAGGTCAGCATGTCGTCCTCGTCTTTGGACTTTATAGCCTGTTCCAGATGTTCCAAACCTTCCGCCCATTCTTCTTTGGAGACACAATTCAGCCCGATGAAGGTATGTATGAATCCCGGAGTGATGGCGTCGAGTTTTTCAGCCTGTCGGTAGCATTCCATAGCTCCTTCTTCATTGCCAAGTTGGAAGAAAGCATGCCCTTTCATGATATAGGCATCGGTAAATTCCTCATCGGCTACGATGGCAAAGTCGCAGGCTTCAATGGCTTTGTCAAACATTTGCCGGTCAAAGTGGCAACGGGCCAGTCCGAACCAGTAAGATGCTGAATATGGATTCTTGTCTATCAGTCTGTTATAAATCGTTGCAGCTTGTTCATATAAGCCTTGGGCATATTGGCAGTCACCGGTAACGGCAAGAAATGCTTCTTCTTCGGCATATTGTTCGAGTCCGCGTGCTATCCATACCGATGCTTTTTCCGGATAGTCCATGTCAATATACATGTAGGCCACATCGACGATATTGGCAAGGTCTTCCTTGTCCTCTATGCTGTCAATCAATAACTCTGCATCGTCTAATTTGCCTTCTTCCAGCAGGAGGCTGGCTTTCAGCACTTTTACTTCCGGAGAATTGTCACTGATTTTCTCTGCTATCTTCTGGGCTTTTTCTCTGTTCCGGGTATCCATGCACAGGTAGGCCTGCTCTACCAGCAAGGCAGTGTTTTCGGGATGCAGGCTTAAGCCATGTTCCACCACCTCGTTAGCCATCTCGTATTTATGACGGACGGCGTACCAGTCTGCAAGGTCGGCCAAGTCATCCGCATCCATATAGATTGACTTGTTTTCAGCTTGCGCAGCCTCATATTGTTCCGCCAGTTGTTGCAGTTCTTTGTCCCTTCCGGATAGGAGATTCTTTTTGCTCATTGCATTTGGTCTCTTGTTATTTGTTGATTTTCCCCCAATTGTCCTTCAGCCCTACGGTGCGGTTGAACACCATTTTTTCAGGTGTGGAGTCACGATCTACATTGAAGTAGCCGATGCGCTGAAATTGCAGGTAGGTGAGGGGCTGCATGCCGGCCGCATACTTTTCGATGTAACAGCAAGGCAACACGTGAAGGGAGTCGGGGTTGATGATTTCCTTCATGGCTGTCAGTGCATCACAGTTCTTTTCTTCACGGATGGCAGCAAGTTCGTCGCGGGGGTTCTCCACCTTCCACAAGCGGTCATAGAGGCGTACTTCGGCCTCAATGCAGTGGCCGCAGCTTACCCAGTGGAGTGTGCCCTTAACCTTGCGGTTAGCTTCCGGCATTCCGCTTTTGGTATTGGCATCATATTCACAATATACTTCCACTACTTCACCGGCGTCGTTTTTCTTGCAACCGGTACATTTTACGATGTATGCACTCTTCAGACGCACCTCCTGTCCGGGTGTCATGCGGAAGTATTTCTTCGGGGCGTCCTCCATGAAGTCGTCACGCTCCATCCACAATTCGCGGCTGAATTCAATGGTGTGGCTGCCGTCCTCAGGTCTTTCGGGATTGTTGACCGCCTCCAGTTCCTCCACCTGTCCTTCTGGGTAATTGGTTATGATTAGTTTTACAGGGTTCAGGACAGCAGAGATGCGGGTGGCACGGCCGTTCAGGTCTTCGCGCACGGCACTTTCCAACAGTGCGAATTCGTTGAGTGCATCGTAGGTGGTATAACCGATTTTATCGATGAACTTATGAATGGATTCCGGAGAATAACCGCGACGGCGGAAGCCGCAGATGGTAGGCATACGCGGATCGTCCCAGCCATTGACGAGCCCTTCCTTGACCAGTGTAAGCAGGTTACGTTTGCTCATCAGTGTGTAGCTGAGGTTCAGTTTATTGAATTCGTACTGGCGCGGACGGTTGTCGTTCAGATCCTTGCCTTCCTTCAGCCAGTCGATGAAGAGATCGTAAAGCGGGCGGTGAACCACAAATTCCAGCGTACATAAAGAGTGTGTCACGCCTTCAAAGAAATCACTTTCTCCGTGGGCGAAGTCATACATCGGATAAGCCTTCCATGCAGTGCCTGTACGGTGGTGCGGATGTTTCACCACACGATAGATGATCGGGTCGCGGAAGTGCATGTTGGGGTTCGCCATATCTATCTTGGCACGGAGCACCATGGCTCCTTCTTCTATTTCACCGCTGTTCATCTTCATGAACAGTTCAAGGCTTTCTTCGACGGAACGGTTGCGGTAGGGGCTTTCCACGCCCGGTTGGGTGGGAGTGCCTTTTTGGGCGGCAATCTGTTCGGCGCTCTGCTCGTCTATATACGCTTTGCCCTCTTTGATGAGGCGGATGGCGAAGTCCCAGAGTTGCTGGAAGTAGTCGGATGCATAATATTCGTTACCCCATTGATAGCCCAGCCATCTGATGTCTTCCTTGATGGCTTCCACATATTCCACATCTTCTTTTGTGGGGTTGGTGTCGTCGAAACGCAGGTTGCAGACACCACCGTGTGCTGCGGCAATACCGAAATCAAGGCAGATGGCCTTGGCATGTCCGATATGGAGGTAACCGTTGGGTTCCGGCGGGAAACGTGTCTGTACTTTTCCGCCGTTTTTGCCTTCTTTCAAATCGTTCTCTACTATTTGCTCTATGAAGTTCAGGCCCTTCTTTTCGCCTGTTTCTTCGCTTTTCATTTCTGCCATAATGCTGTCTATTTTCGTATCGTGGCGCAAAAATACGACTATTTTTCCGTATATCGTTATTTCACGGGAATATATCCACTCTTTTTAATGATTCCTTGCCCTGCGGGTGATAGCATGAATTGCAGTAGAGGAGCTATTTTTTCAGCGTTTTTCTTATTGTAGTAGTAGAATAGCGGACGTACGATGGGGTATGATTTGTTGACGGCATTTTCGAGGGTGGGGGTGGCGAAGTGTCTGCCGTCGTAAGATACGGAAAGCGTCTTGATGCGGGGCGATACGTAGGCAAGCCCTACATATCCTATGGCGCCGCGTGTCTGGCTCACAGACTGTATGATGGCTCCCGTGGCGGGCATGGAAAGACTGCTGCTCATATAATTCTTGTTTTTCAAGACGCTTTCTTTGAAGAATTCATAGGTTCCCGAAGACGTTTCGCGTGAGTAAACCACGATTTTCCGGTCATCTCCGCCCACTTGTTTCCAGTTGGTGATTTTGCCACGGAAGATATCTTCCAGTTGCCGTCGTGTCAGTTGTTTCACCGGATTGGAA
The DNA here is from genome assembly GCF_000186225.1 of Bacteroides helcogenes P 36-108. Classification (NCBI taxonomy): domain Bacteria; kingdom Pseudomonadati; phylum Bacteroidota; class Bacteroidia; order Bacteroidales; family Bacteroidaceae; genus Bacteroides; species Bacteroides helcogenes. The sequence continues at coordinate 2,355,457 of NC_014933.1, forward strand.
GGGTGTACCACAACGGCGAGGGCGTCATAGGCTATGGGTATTTCTTCCAGTTCTTCGCCGGCGGCTTTCGCTTTCATCTTTTCGCTGAATTTGATGGCCCGTGAAGCCATGGCAATATCTGTCGTTTCGTCCAGCAGTGCCGAAATGCCTACTCCTGTTCCGCCGCCGGTGACGGTTATCCGGGCTCCGGGAACCAATGTCATGAAGTGTTCGGCAGTTTGTTGTGCTATGGGTAGCACGGTGTCACTGCCTTTGATGCGCTGTGCCTGCATGCCTGTTGCGGCAAATTGCAGGAAAGAAATGATTAGAAAGAGATTCTTGGTTTTCATTATGTTCAAACTGGTTTAAGAATGATAAAGCCCCATTTGCTTTTGCTGCAAATTAAAGCAACGCATGTTACAATCCCGTTACACGCGTGCGGCTTCCGTCTATTGTAACGCTTTTGTAACAGGTTTGAAACATTTCTTTCAAACGTTAGTCACATCCTCTTAATACGCAGCACGTTTCTTTGCGTCAGGAAAATCAACGGGTGATATGAAGAAGGTTTTTGAAAAGATAGTGGAAGGTGTATTGGCTTGTAGCGGTTTTGTAACAAGCCTCACCATTGTGCTTATCGTCTTGTTTCTCTTTTCTGAAGCCTTGGGGCTTTTTGGCGGCAAGGTGATCGAAGAAGGATATGTGCTGGCCCTGAACAAAGCCAACAGGGTGAAAGGGCTTACTCCTGCCCAGATAAAGGACGTCTTCGATGAGGAGATCACGAATTGGGACGAAGTGGGTGGGGAAGATCTTCCCATCCGCCTTTTCCGTCTGGAGGATATCACGAAATATTATACCGAGGAGCAGTTGGGGAGCGCCTATGAAAATGCAGGTGTCTGCATTACCGAATTGGTGGAGCATACTCCGGGCATCATCGCTTTTGTTCCCGCGCAGTTTATCGTGCATCCGGACTCTGTACATTTGCTGAAAGACAATACTATTTCGGTAAAAGATGTATTTGCCGGTTCCGAATGGTTTCCTACGGCAACTCCTGCTCCGCAGTTTGGTTTTCTGCCGTTGATAACCGGGACCTTGTGGGTAAGTTTGTTTGCCATACTCATGGCACTGCCGTTCGGGCTGGCAGTGGCTATATATATGTCCGAAGTGGCAAACTCCGGGATTCGTAACCTGATGAAGCCGGTGATAGAGCTGCTGAGTGGAATTCCTTCCGTGGTATATGGCTTTTTCGGATTGATAGTCATTGTTCCCTTTATCCAGAAAACATTCGATTTGCCTGTGGGCGAAAGTGGGTTGGCGGGAAGCATTGTACTGGCGATAATGGCATTGCCTACCATCATCACGGTTACGGAAGATGCGTTGCGCAACTGCCCGCGTGCCATGCGTGAGGCAAGTCTGGCACTTGGCGCTTCGCAGTGGCAGACTATATACAAGGTGGTGATACCCTATTCCATATCGGGCATCACATCGGGCGTGGTGCTGGGCATAGGCCGTGCGGTGGGCGAAACGATGGCGGTGCTGATGGTGACGGGCAATGCTGCTGTTATTCCCCATACCATTCTGGAGCCTTTGCGTACCATCCCGGCCACCATTGCGGCCGAGTTGGGTGAAGCCCCTGCAGGCGGTTCCCATTATGAGGCCCTGTTTCTTTTAGGGGTGGTTTTGTTCTTTATTAGTTTATTGATAAACTTTACGGTAGAAGCTGTATCGGCGAGACGGAAATAGATATGATGAACAGGAAACAATTTTCACAGAACATGGCATTCGGGTTGTTCCGTATGCTCAGTCTGGGTGTAGTGGTAATACTTTTCGCTATTCTCGGTTTTATAGTCTATAAGGGCATAGGAGTCATCAGTTGGGAATTCCTTACTACTGCTCCTGCCGACGGTATGACGGCCGGGGGCATTTTCCCCGCTATTGTGGGAACATTCTGTCTGATGGCTGGCAGTGCCCTGTTCGCTTTTCCGGTAGGAGTGATGAGTGGTATCTATATGAACGAGTATGCTCCGAAGGGCTGGATTGTACGCCTTATCCGTGTGATGACGAACAATCTGAGTGGCATCCCTTCCATTGTGTTCGGTTTGTTCGGCATGGCGCTGTTTGTCAACTACATGGATTTTGGTGACAGTATTCTTGCAGGTTCGCTTACTTTGGGGCTGCTCAGTCTGCCGTTGGTTATCCGCACCACGGAAGAGGCCCTGAAAACCATTCCCGACAGTCTGCGTGAGGGCAGCCGTGCTTTGGGAGCAACCAAGCTCCAGACCATCTGGCATGTTGTCCTTCCTATGGGCATGCCCAATATCATCACCGGGCTGATCCTGGCTTTGGGACGTGTTTCCGGCGAGACGGCGCCTATTCTCTTTACCTGCGCCGCATACTTTCTGCCGCAGTTGCCTGCCGGCATTCTGGACCAGTGCATGGCATTGCCCTATCATTTGTATGTCATCTCTACCAGCGGAACTGACATGGAAGCCCAGCTTCCCATAGCTTATGGCACTGCATTGGTGCTGATAGTAATTATCCTTTTGGTAAACCTTCTGGCAAACGCCTTGAGGAAATATTTTGAGAAAAGAATAAAGACAAACTAATTTTGAAAGATTGTGCACATGAAGATAGAGACGCGTGATGTAAACTTTTGGTATGGTGATTTCCATGCATTGAAGGGCATCAGTATGGATATTGAAGAAAAGTCGGTTGTGGCTTTTATCGGTCCTTCGGGATGCGGAAAATCCACTTTTCTCCGTTTGTTGAACAGGATGAATGATTTGATACCGGCTACCCGGTTGTCCGGCGAAATTTGCATTGACGGGCAAAACATCTATGGAAAAGGTGTCCGGGTGGATGAGCTTCGCAAGAATGTGGGTATGGTATTCCAGCGCCCCAATCCTTTTCCGAAAAGCATTTTTGAGAATGTGGCTTACGGGCTCCGTGTAAACGGTGTGACCGACAGCGCCTTTATCCGCCGGCGGGTGGAAGAAACCTTGAAAGGCGCAGCCCTTTGGGATGAAGTGAAAGACAAACTGAAAGTTTCCGCATACGCTCTTTCGGGCGGACAGCAGCAACGCCTGTGCATTGCCCGTGCGATGGCCGTGTCTCCCTCCGTATTGCTGATGGATGAGCCGGCTTCTGCCCTCGATCCTATTTCCACCGCTAAGGTAGAGGAGCTTATCCATGAGCTGAAGAAGCAATATACCATCGTTATCGTGACGCACAACATGCAGCAGGCGGCGCGTGTCAGTGACAGTACCGCCTTCTTCTATATGGGTGAGATGATAGAGGTCGGTGATACCAAAAAGATATTTACCAATCCCGAAAAGGTGGAGACGCAGAATTATATCACGGGGCGTTTCGGCTGAGTTTTTGTTTGTCATTCCCGGAAAAAGTAATTATTAATTTGAAAACAACAATATTATGGTAAAGTTTATCGAATCGGAACTCGTCTTGCTGAAAAAGGAAATAGACGAAATGTGGACCTTGGTTTATAATCAGATCGACCGTGCAGGAGATGCTGTGCTGACTTTGGACCGTGAACTGGCCCAGCAAGTGCTGGTGCGCGAGCGTCGTGTCAATGCTTTTGAACTGAAGATTGACAGTGACGTGGAGGATATCATAGCTCTTTATAATCCTGTTGCCATCGACTTGCGTTTTGTCCTTGCCATGCTGAAGATAAACACGAATCTGGAGCGTTTGGGTGACTTTGCCGAGGGAATTGCCCGTTTTGTCATCAATTGTACTGAACCGGCTTTGGATGCCGACTTGATAAAGAAGCTTCGTCTGGAAGAGATGATTTCGCAGGTACTCTCCATGCTTGAGTTGACTAAGAATGCCCTCAAAGAAGAGAATCTGGAACAGGCTACGGCTGTATTTGCCAAAGACAATCTGCTGGATGAGATAAATGCCGAAGCCACCTCCATTCTTGCCGGGCACATCAATGCACATCCGGAGAGTGCGCTTTCTTGCCTGAATATGGTCAGTGTTTTCCGCAAGCTGGAGCGTTCGGGCGATCATATCACAAATATAGCCGAGGAAATAGTGTTCTTTATTGATGCAAAAGTGCTGAAACATGGCGGTAGGATAGACGAACACTACCCAAATGACAACAAATGAGTAAATATTTAGGATAATTTTAGTGTTTCAAGGAAAATTGCCTTATATTTGTCCGTTGAAAACGATTGCAGGTGTAGAAAAGTGCTTCGAAATGATAACGAATCCAAAAGAATTCTCGAAAAGATGTTATAAGACATGTTTTTTAATTTGGTTGATATCACGAAAAGCGGCTATCTTTGCAGCGTTATCCTGAAAACAATCTTTTTACCTTAAAAAAAACTAATACCTATTGAAAACTGAAAAAGGCGGCTTTGTGAAAAGCTGCCTTTTTTATTTTTCTTTTGTTCGTAGTGACATTATGAATAAATCTTTTAGCGGTATGCACACCTATGGGGCCATACCGCAATTCTTCGAGTCTTATTTTAAGCCTGCAACGCTTCTATTTCCGTCAGGGTCAGACCTGTAATGTCGGCAATTTCACTTACCGACATTCCCTTCGATTTCATTCGGAGTGCAGTATCTGTTTGACTTTTTTTTATGCCTATCTCGATTCCTTCTACCCGTCCTTCTACCCGTCCTTCTTCACGTCCTTCTATTTTGGCGGCTTCCATAGTTACCAGATAGTCACGATAGACTTTCAGGCTGTTGTCATACACCTCTCGTTCATGTTTGGAGAGGGCGCCCACGTCGGCCAATTCTTCGAGTCTTTCGAAGACAGCTTTTCTTGCCTTGAATGGCATTCTTTCCAGAGTTTCCATATTCTTCAATACATAAATCCAACGTTCAAAATCATTTTCGCATTCTTCCTCGTCCTTGTCGAACAATGGGAGGGCGATGAAGATTTGCCTCAGTTTGTCCGAGAATATTTTTCCCGTTTCACGGTCTGCAAGAATAACGTCTGTACGGAGTTTTTGTTCTTCGCCGTCGAGCAAGAAATTCATAAAAAACACGCCATAGACAGCTTTTACTCCGAACATCCAGTCCGAACCGGTGAGCCCTTGGTTCACTACCGCTTTACTCAGATAGAACAGCGCACGGTCTTTGAAGTTTACTTGCGAACGGTTCTGCATTTCTACGATAATTTTTTCGCCGGTATCTGTGGTGCAATATACATCGTAGATTATGCCGCGCCCTTCTTGATATTCGGGTAGTTGTTCATTGTTCAGAAAAGTCAAGTCTGTAATTACACGCTCGCCTACTAACAATCCGTTGAGGAAATCGATAAGTAAGTCTTTTGACACTTCCCGTCCGAATAGAAGTTTGAATCCGTAGTCTGAGTATGGGTTGATGAATCTGCTCATGATAATTCTTGCTCTAAGATTATTTGGTTCTTCAGTTTACAAAGATAATATTTTTAATTGGAACTGTTTCTGTTTATTCCTTTTTTATCTTATTGTAATAGAGCAGAAAATCCCCTTCTGCTTATCGCTATCTTCACAGACGGCATTGATAAGCAGAAAGAGGAACACAAACAAAACAAACAATATCTTCTTATTAAAAAGAAAATCTTGTTTTTCTCTTATAATTCTTCCGGACGTCTTTCTTGGTGAAGACTGTTCCGTTTTTATGTTTTACAGAGTCAAGATTATCTTTTTGTCGGAGCAGATCTTAACATTGAATTTTTCTATCATTGCTTTGAAATCTACTTCCACACGGTCGGTGAGGAGGCCGAAGAATCTTTGTGTTCTCTTCTTCACGACTTCCTTTTCGGCGGCCTGTTTTATAATATCTGCTGAACGCTTGTCGGCATACCAACAATCATTTTCTTCGTAAATGCATATTTGCTGTGCATTGTCCGATGTATCGGAGGCATAATTAGACGTTTTCATAACTTATATGTATGTTTTTTTATATATTTATTTTTTTACTCATTTATTATATTACCGTTGGCATCTACGTCAACATCACGTACACAACGGATGGTACGATTGTACTTTGTATTTTTATCGTGACAATCTAAGAATAACTGTCTACTGTCCAGACCGAAGTGTCTGTCTGAATCATATTTCCAATGAGTCCTTGAAAATGCGGCATAACCGCCATCCTTTACATTACTTTCATTTTGAAGAAACATTATCATGAATTCGCGCTGATTGGGTGCTCTCCATTTCTTTCCATTTTCTGTGTAGTCTTTGCATAAAGACTCATTGCTGCTATTGACAGTAAACAGATCTTTCCAATCAGAAGTCCACTTTCTTCCAGTAATAAATTCATTGGCCATTTGGAAAGCTTTATACGGTCTATTCGTATCACTAAAGTTATCATGGAAATCCAACTCACTCGTTACTTTTCCGGCTCTCTTGTTTTGGCTTGTCAATTGGTTCATGGCAAACACTCTATTGCTTGAGTAATATTCGTAAGCGGGAGAAGCTGCCACTGTATTAACTCCCTTATTGGTGATGTTCAGATTGCGTACGCATCTCAACAGCCGAGGGAATTTTTCAACATCATCAGTAGAACCGAACGAGCACCCTTCTTCTGCCCATATCTTATTCTTGTCGCTGGTGATATAATGATTTCCTCCGTCATTATAATCTACATGTGTAATGGATTTGTCATCGAACATCGGGGTGGGCAGGCTCTTTGCTCCTAAAAACATGGATACAAGTTGGTCTCTGGAAGGCAAATACCATTTCAATTCCTCTTGGTCGATAGTACCGTCTCCATTCTCGTCTCTATTGCGTGACAAGCATTCGGCAATGGCAGTCACGTCTTTCATGCTATATGTATAGGGGAAAGAAGATGAAACAGTGTAGTTTACAAAATTTCCCCATGTTCTATCACTTTCGAGAATATCAAAGAAATATCGGTAGGTGTTATAAAAGCCGTTGCCGGTATCCCAGTCATCTGCTGTTATATCTTTCCAAGCAGGAGCTCCTGTTTCATTGGCATGTTCCATACCCAAGGCATTCTGTGGTTTATTGAATGTCTCTGTACTGTAATATGTCTGTATAGACTTTTGGCTGATCAGATATTTAGCATTGGAATAGCTGCTTTCTTTATCCGCACTGTATTGTGTGCCTAAGAATAGCAATAGCTTGCGGTTTTCTTTGTTTACGAAGTTTCGCCATAGCGGAGTTTTCCAACTACTCTTTGTGGCGGCAGTAGGAGCTTCATCATAGAAGTATTCATTGATGAAGACGGTGTAATAATAAGTTTTCTTCTTTGTGCTGGTAGCGTACTTCTTCATGTCATCCGCCAAATCATATAGAGTGATTGTATTTTTAGAATTATATTGTGCCAATGCAGTGGCGTTTGTAGTTCTGCGTAGCTTTATCCATTTATAATCTCCATTCTCCTGCTCTGTATTGTTTATACCTCCAATCTTTCCGTTTACGTTATAAATGGCATCTGGGGCAAAAGGAGACTGGATAATGAAAGAAAAATCCGTCATTGCGTCTTTTGTAATACCTATGTTGAAGCAATTGTAGTGTGCATCCAGGTTTATAACCTCCGTGTTAGTATCTACAACATCGCCTTCTGCTCCGGGGCGGGCATCTGCGTCATCTTCGCTCTTTTGCACCTCTACTATTATGCTGTTTACATCCTCAATCGTCACGTTATAGGTATATTTCTTGTTGCGCAAGCTGTTGAAGTTCGTAAAGTCGTCTTTTCCTCCACCCAAATGAATGACATATCTTACGTCGGCAATTCTGGTAACATCATCCAACTTTATCTCCATTTTGGCTTTTAATTCTACGAAAGTGGCATAGGGCTCTACGTATTTATAGATTCCTGTATTTGTATAGTCACTGTTTTTCAGCTCTTTTTCTCTGTCTTTATAGGCGGTGAGTGCTGTACCGTCAGCGGCCGTTATCGCCTTTTTCAGATTCTCTTGCATATAGAAGTCAAAGGAGTAAGTGTTGTCGCTCTTGGTATAAGTAGCTTGCAACTCGCTATTGTCGTATGTAGCTGCTGCATATTGTGTGCTCCGATCTATCAAGTAAGACTGGTTGGGGATATTGTACACCTGCCAGCTTTTGAATTCAAAACTATTGATTTTGGAACCTAATAGAATCTTGAATGTAATGTGAGAGTCCAAGCGTCTCAAATACAATTTTCCACTGATTGTGCTGTTTGTGGCGGGTATTACACAATATCCTTCCGCTTTTTGTTCGTCGGTTGCACTTGTTGCCTGAAAAGTACCACTCATAAGCAGGGATGCCACGCTGCGGGCTATGTTGCCCGGATTGTTCAATGTGGCCGCCAGTGCTTTCAGTTCGGTAACGTTCTTTACTCCGTCCAGCTTGGTTTTCAAATCACTCTTATTGTCCAGTTCGTTTCCCACTACATTGGCTATGCCGTAAATGTAGCTTTGTCCACTGGTTGTCTCGATGTCCGTGATAGTACCATTTGTAGGATTATCTTGTGTACCGTTCTTGTGATTGAATGCGGCTAAAGCATCTGTGTCATAATATTGACATCCTTTTTTTCTGTCTCCTTTGGAGTCAAAAATGAGCAGATATAAGTCATTCATCTGAAATTCCCCGGCATCGGTCAGACTGCGTGTCACAACTTCGTCAAGGACAGAGGTGTTAAACTGGAAGCTTACGCTTACCGGTGTCCCTTCTTCTACCTCATTTGTCTGGTATGTATCATCGGCACAGGCCGCAAAGCCAAGTATGGCTATTGTGGCATAGCATGCTTTCTTTATGAATCTTGATATGTTGTTTTGTTTCTTCATGAAAAATTCCTCCTCTTATCCGTTAGTTAAACGATGGTACATTTACGCTTACTGTTCCCCATTTCTCTACTTCATATACAAGTGACTGGTTTACCGTTATCTCATCATTAATCTTAGTAATTAAAAAGCGGTACAGATTATTGCGTACTATATCAGTATTCTCTTTGTCGTTGAATTTGAAGTTCATATAATAAGTCTTTGAGATCGCTGTCGCGTCGCCGGCCGCCTTCAGGTTTCCGGTCAACTCTATTTGAGCATGTTCCGCCCCCGAATTGTCGAATTCCGGGATATAGATTCTGTATAACTGCGTTGAATAATCCGGTCGGAACAGGGCAGCAGCGTTTGTTGCTGCTGCGGCATCAGCAGGCACATGGATGGCTCCGTTTTGGGATGCGCAATGGCCTGTCCGGTTGTATCGTGTGATTTTCAGTCCGGTGGGAGTGAAGTGGTCGAAGCCCTCACCTCCGTTAAGAAGCACATCTACCCTTGCCACGGCTCTATAAAGACTGATGGTGGCGGTGTTTACCTTACCGGCGGTTATCGTCATGGAGCTGCTGCAACCACTCATCGGGATATGTTGCTTGGGCGAATCTTGAAATTTCCACTCGTTTCCGGCTGTATAGTTATATGTCAGCTTGCTGTACAAGTCTGTTTTGTTGCTTACAGTAGCCGGTGCAGTGACACCTCTTGTCGCTAAGTTTGTCAATACTACAACCTCTACTCCGGCGGTGTATGCAGAGTAGTCGTGGTTCAATACACCAAAGATGGTGCGGGTGGCGTCTCCGTCGGTTCCCATAAGGGTGGTTGCCGAAAGCCGTTCGATGAAATCACCCGTGCCCGAGAAGAGATATACCGCTACGTCGGAGATGTATCTTTCGGTAGCGAGGTCGTAATTCTCGGCTTCGCTTGCTCTCGTATCGGTCAGATTGATTGTCAGGCTGAGCTGTGTCTTGTCCCGGCTTTCGATGATGTCACCGTTGGTGCATGATGCGAGCATAGTGCCGATAAGCGCAAGCAAGTAATATATATGTCTGAGTCGTCTCATATTGTTCCTTCGTTTTTAGAGTTCGAAATCATTGATATTTACTATCCAGTCGTTAATCTGGATCACGGTCTTTATCATTGTGAGGTTTTCGTCCACAAAGAAGATCATGCCGAAGCTGTCTTCACGGTCCAGATACTCGGAGAGGGGCATATCTATGAAGCCTTGCTCTTTGAGGAGTGACAGATAGCCTATGAGGTTGCTGCTGGGAAGAAGCTCCTTGCCGGTGTCGGAGTCGATGATCTCGAGCCGGGGGCTTTGGGTTTCGAGCAGGCGGGCCACGCTTATCTCGGCCACGGCGGCGGGGTATGAGGTTTCGGTGGTTCCGTCGGCGCTGAAGGCGCGGGTGCTGACGCTGGAGCTCTCGGTGACGTATGGCTGATACGTCAGGAGGTTGTCGGACAGCAGGCTGTTGTCGTAGTTCATGTAGCCGTTGTCATCGTAGATGGCATAGCTGAAGCTTTCTTTGCCGATGGCGCGTGTGGCGGCCTGGCCGGTGTTGTTCACCTGGGCGATTACCACGCGTATGGTGTTGGTGTTCTTCACCAAGGGGACGGTAGTCACCACTTGCTGACGGGCACGGGTTGTTGCTGTTGGTGTGGCGAAGGTCACCCGCTGCACTCTTCCGTGGAACAGGGAGGGCAGGCTGTGCTGCACCACGTATTGTCCTTCTTCGCCTGCGGCACGGGTGGCGTTGTCTATGTTGCGGCGGGTCAGCACGGTGAGGTCTTCGCGCGTGGAAACGCCGGGGGTAAGCAAGGGTACGGCGAACGATTGGTCGTCCACTCCGCCCCAAGTGATGAGGTCGTAGTCGCCGGGAGCCATTTCTACGGTCATGGCATATTCACCGGTGGAGAGGCGTTCGCCTTCCTCGGTTTTCTGATAGACGAGGGTTCCGTCTTCGCCGAAAGCATAAAGGGTAACTGTCTTCACATCTTGTGCAAAAGCGTCCACTTTCTTCATGTTGTAGTCATACTTGAACTTTACTTGGTATTCGATGCTGCAATCGCCTTCTTTAAAATCCAGGACTGTGTCGCAGGATGCCATTGCACCAGCCAATACTGTAAATAGCACTACGCTTTTCGCTGATTGCTGTATGTTGGTGAATATTCGTTTCATGCTTTCTTGTTTTTTTAAAGCTTGATGATGTTTTGTTTGATAGATATCTTTGAGAAAGAAAAAGGGAAGGGGTGGGGTTGAACACCCCTTCCTTTTTTTTGAGTTTTACTAATACGTTACGGTTATGGGAAATTAAAGCTCGAAGCTATTTAAGTTGATAGTCCATTGTGCTACTGTTACGTTCAGTGTCAGGTATGTGGGATCACCCGGAGTCGTTTCGTCTATGACAGCTTTTCCAAGACCACCAATCTTGCTGACATTCAGCTTATAAACATTGTTGCGTACAATCATGGCGTTTGTTTGACCTGCAGTTTCAATGTTCTTGAGATAATATGCCACACCTGCTTCGTATTTAACTACACCTACCTTAATGAATTCATCATAAGTGCTGGTGGCAGTCAAACCTTGTGCACTGAAAGCTTGGCTATTGTCTTTATTCAAAGTTTCAAAATCTTTGTAGAGTACAGTCTTACCGTCTTCTTTTTTCTGAGTGAAGAATGAATTTGTTGCATTACCGTTACCGTATGTGTATGTCACTTTGTAGATAATGGCAGTCGGATTGGCAACAGAATTATTTTCTGTGCAATATGTGTAAGCACCGGTCGAGCCATCACCGATAGTTCTGTTTACAAAATTTGCATATTCAACTTTGTTGTCTTTGTTGAATGTGATAGATTTAAAGAAATCTGCTGTGGCGAATGTAGTTGATGCAAATACATTAGTAGCTTTGTTCAAGTTATACAAAGCGTAGCCTTTGATAGTGGCTGTCATTGTCTCTTCTTCAGTAGATACAGTCACTCCGTCCACTCTATAATCTGTCTTGAAAGTGAATTCAGAGGTAGAAGTAGCAGTTGATTCTTCAGAAATTTTGGCAGCTACACGGTTTACAGTAACTTTTACATTGTTGGTTATTCCTGCTGTGATGGCGCATGTTGCAGAACCGGACATCAAGAAGTTATTGGCTGCGGCGATGCCTGTAGTGATGGATGCATTAGCATCATAATCTGCTGTCTTTGTTGCAGTCTCACTAACCTCTTCTCCACCATTAATGGTTACATATACCGTAGCATTTGCGTCTGCACCAACTACCATTTTCTTTGCATTTTTCAATGTATATACACTGGAGTTCTTATCGAAGTCATTCGTTGTAAAACTGAATTGAGCTGTAGTACCATTGCTGTATTTCACCTTAACTTCGGCGGTATTGAACGTCTGTTCAGAAGCAGTACCTTCTTCTGTTCCACCAGCGGTAGCACGTGTAGCAGGAACACCGATGCTGAACAACAACGTTGCATTCTTTTCACCTTCGCCACCATTATTAATGGGGTCATTCTCATTGCTGCAAGATACCATTGTCATTGCAGCCAAACTTGCTAAAAATAAACTTCTAAGTTTCATATTCGTTATGTTTAAAAAAATAATAATAATTTCTTGTTTTTTTGGGATTGTACTTTTAAAGTAGTACATTTAAAGACTTTTTTCGAGAGGGGCATTATTACTTATATAATAATGTGGTTCGGCTTGTGCATCTTGGGCGCACAACATTTTGTAGTTATTGGGGAGCCTTATTATAATAAGAACAAGCCCCGGAAGTTTTCTTTTCTTCTTTTGCTTTTTCGTTTGTTTGTTATTGTTTTCTGTTTATTTGTTTGTTTGTCTTTTCGACATTGCAAATGTACGGCGTAAACAAATACCTGTTCGTTGGCGTTTTTGTCAATTTTCAAATACTTTTTAGAAAGGGTGTGTTTCAATCAAAATTGAATGATTCACGATGCTCTCAAGCAGGTTGCAAGCTGCGTTGTGCACATTATACCCCTCTTTTTGAAGTAATATCCGCCTATGCTGATTTCAGTCGGTTGGAAGTTTTCTTCAGAAAAATATCGTTTTTTTTCAGTGGAATGAAACTCCCACCCTTTCTTTCCGCCATTTCATCTTGTTTTTTAATTTACCACCCTTCATTTGATTTCCCGATGCACTTAAACAAGAAAAATAATGCTGGAAAGAAATACCTTTTTATGCTTTCAAGGTGTCGGGTGCTTGCTTTCGGGGTATCGGGTGTTTGCTTTCAGAGTATCGGGTGCTTGCTTTCAGAATATCGGGCGCTTGCTTTCAAGGTATCGGGTGCTTGCTTTCGGGGTATCGGGTGTTTGCTTTCAAGGTATCGGGTGTTTGCTTGCAAGGTATCGGGTGCTTGCTTTCAAGGTATCGGGTATTTGCTTTCAATACGATTGAAGAAAGGCCTGTGCTTATCTGCGTAAAGTGGAGGTTTAGCCGTGCAGAGTGGAGGTTTAGCCGCGTAGAGTGGAGGTTTAGCCGTGCAGAGTGGAGGTTTAGCCGCGTAGAGTGGAGGTTTAGCTGCGTAGAGTGGAGGTTTAGCCGTGCTCAAATATATATAAGCAGCCCCGGAAGTGGTGTAATTGTCACCATGCTTCCGGGGCTGCTGTCTTGATTATGATGAAGGTGGTTATTGTACGGGGAAGTTGCGCTGCTTGGTCAGTTCCTCGATGTTGGCTCCGGCTTCGGTTATGCCGGCTTCTTGGGCGCGGTTCAGGTGCTCTGCCGCAGCGTCGAGGTCGCCTTCCATCAAAGCTATCACGCCGAGGTTGTTTTGCGTTTCACCTCTGGAAGCGTCTGCTTTGGCAAGATACTTTTTGGCTGCGCTCAAGTCTCCGCCCCGTTGTATCTCCATGGCGGCGGCGTTGAGGTTGGCCGTGGGATCGTTGGGAAACATGAGGACGGCCACTTGGAAGGCGTGGTTGAACTCTTCGCTGCCCGCTTTGCAGGTCTGTGCCAGGTTGTAGATTTCTTGCAGGCTCAACTGCTGCGGGCGGGTGTTGATCAGTTCACGCGTCTCGTCCACGTTGAAACCGCGCACGGTGTAGGACACCGTATAGTCGGAATGGCGCAGGGCGGGATAGCATTCGTTCAGCAGGAAGCGGTAGGTGTCCGGTCCCACGAAGCGGGCTATGCGGTGCTCCTTGGCGTCCATGTCTTTCTCGTCGAGGTCGATGATTTGGAGTATCTCCTCTTTCTGTGGCAGTGAAGACTGTCCGACGAACTTGCGGAATCCCGCCCAGTCTTCGGGCGTGGAGGTCATTGTCAGCATGTCTTCGGGAAAGTTGTATAACTTGCGCACGTAGTTCAGCAAAGCCTCCGTACGTCCTTTGGCAAGGCGTGTGTTGTTGGCGTAGCTGCCTTCGGGCGAGGCATATCCCTCCATGCGTATGCCGGTGATGGAGATATTCTTGTCGGCACGGATGGTGTCGATGATGGCGCGTATCTTGGCAAGTTCCGACTGGTTGCGGCGATATTCGGGATAAATCACGGTTTTGTTCACCGGATAGTCGAGGAATGCGCTGCCCACTTCGGCTCGATGTTTCACCTCCTCGGCCTTGGGGGCTATGTAGGCAATGGCCGGATGGAGCTTGGTGCGCTCGATGTTCAGCGTGGTGATGGGGTCCAGTTCACTTGCTTCCACCACGTCGCGGCAGCCGCAGAGGTCGGCGTCCAAGGTCAGGTTGGCGTGCTGCATCCATGCCTCGTAGGGCAGTTGCACAAGGTAGCTCACCTTCTGCTCCGTCTTGCGTTTGCGGCGGATAATGGCAAAGGCGTCTTTGGGTATGGACTTGTTGCGCTCGCTCACCAGATTGCGGCGGCGGCCGTACACTACTACCGGCGCCAGGGCTTTGGTGTTGCCGTCGGCCTCCAGCATGGGGGTCAGGGTGGCGGCACGGTTGGAGGAGATTTTCATGTTGCTCTGCATGATGATGTCCATGGCTATGGTCAGGCGGTTGTCGTCACTGCGGGTGACGGACTGGTTCTCTATGCGCACCTGGTCTTTGTAAACAACGACGGACTGCGCCGCAGGCTTCAGCGCCGGCAGCATTATCAATAATATAAGGTATATTGCTCTTTTCATAATCTTTGCGGTTGGTTTCAGAATAAATAGATTAAGCTGACGGCGGCCTTGGTAGGTCCGAAGTAGTTCTTGTGTCCTTCGTCTTCCTTGTCTCCGCATTCCACACACGGGTACTTCTCATACTTGGCGCGCACGTAGCCCACGCCGATGTTGGCCTCGATGTTCCAGTGCCTGCCCATGATCCACTGGTAGCCGTAGGAAACGCCTGCTCCGTAGAAGTGCCCTTTGTAGCGGTGGTCTTTCAGGTCTTTCCAAAGCCCGAAGGGCATGTCTATGCCTGCTGCCTGATATACGCCTCCGTGGGCATGCACGCCGACGAAGTGACCGTTGAAGCGGTCGCAGAACCAATAGCGGTACTCAGGCTGGAAAGCCAGCATCTTGAACATCTTGTAGTCGTTTTCTTTCCAGGGATTGTAGTTGAAGTACAGATCCAGGGTGGTTTTCTTGTTCAATCCTATTTCCGCCCCCAGATTGATGGTTTTGGTGATGTCCATCAGCACATTTGTCTTGACTCCTACCACCTGCCCATATAATAAGGTGGCGGCAAACAGACAAGTGAATAATAACAGATTCCTTTTATTTTCCATATTCAGTTGGTTTTGTTTTGCTCGGTACAAAGGTAGCCCGATTCTTAATATCTATTAATTGGCGTATTCATCTTTGTTAAGAGGTGATTCTTGCAATTGCATCCGGAGGGAGTGGTTGTTTTCTGCAAGGCATATATCATCTTTCTCTATGGTGGGTGAATCGTTCATCTTCGGATAGGTGGTAATTTCATCTCTCCGGAGAGGGTGGATTTCATTCAACACCCCTCAGAAAGTTGTATATTCCATGTTGGTTTGTTGCATAGGGTGTGTTTCATTCAAAAAAGATAGGTAAATAATTCATTTTTTCTTGAAAAAGTTTTTTTGTTATGAATAAAACACCTATGTTTGCAGTGTCAAAAGACAAACAATGGTCCCCATACGAGGAATACAAACAAAACAATTTTCAGAATTTACAAGAAAAACAAATAATTTAAAATTGGAGGACCTTTTTATGAAGACTTTTTATTCTTTAGTTTATTCTTTTATGTTGCTGTTGATGATGAATGGTTTGACCGCTTGCTCTGCTTCTTCTGACGAAGCAATGGCAGAACAGACTCAGACATCGGGTTTTGCAACGGTAATGAGCACCTATGGCGCCGAGTATGCCACACTGAACGTATCGGATTTGAAGAACGTTCCTTCGGTACTGACCGAAGACATGCGTGGAGTGCTTGAAGCCTTGAAGCAGAACAGTACAGCTTCCTACGATTGTGCCAGAGTCTCTGATAAAAGTTTTGAGAAAGTGGTGATGACCGGAAACTACAAGTCTGCCACTCGCGGCGGTTCCGATGGATTCGCATTGAATGTGGAACTGAAGTTCAGCTTCGAGAAAGGACAGGTTTATTATTGGGGTACTGATTACTCTTATTCTTCTACATTGTTCGATTGGTCGGCACAGGGCTTGTCACTGTCTCCGGTAAACGGCGGTGACGGTTACACATACCAGTTTGAATCAGAAACCTACCTTTACTTTAAGGTAAGCGATCAGGCCGGCACAGTGGTAAAGGTTCCCATCATATTCAAGGGCAACTATAATTTTAGTACGGAAAAAGGTACATACAGTTTTCAATTGTTGAAATATAGCAAATAAGCAGATGCCGGAGTAGGCAAACGAATTCATAAAAGGTCCTCCTTTCAAACGGAGGAGTGCAACAAAACAAACAAACTTCCTCCGCGGCCTGTATATTGGTCGCGGGGGATTTTTTGTATCTTCTTTTTCCTTTCCGTGCATGTGGCGGAGGCAGAAATCTTCATCAATGTTAAATAAAGGATTTTTTATGTTATATAATTTTTGGGTTATGTAATTTTATACTACATTTGTTATAATTCATTAGGAAGACACGATTAAAATTAATAAAATTATAATGAAATACTTAGTAAAGTGTTTATTGTTAATTGTCTGCTTTCTGTTTGTTCCGCTTTCAGCTTCTTCGTATCCGTCTTATGGGTATGTGGTTCCGACGATGGTGGAGGGCGGATTGCGTAACAGTACAATCTATGATATTCACTATGGCAATAAAGGATATGTGTGGTTTACCACCGATTTGGGCATTTGCAGGTACGATGGCTTCAGAGTGCGGAGCTTTCCGTTGATTTCATGCAGAAATGCGGCTTTTCCTGTATCTAATGCTGTGGTGTCTGTCACCCAGGCTCCCGACAGTTTGTTGTATCTCCAACTGATGAATGGAGGCATAGCCTGTTTTGACCCGGACGAGGAGAAGTATCTGCCTGTGTCATGGGATAATACACTGAACGGCATGGAAGTCCTTTCTTTCTATATGCCCGATGAAGGGCAGATATACGTAGGTACGTCCGGAGGATTGTATAAGGGGACGGTGTCGCACGAGGAGGGCATCGTCATCCGTCTGTCAGGAAAGCCGTTGCTCGAAGGAGAAGTGACGATGGTTTCGGGCATAGGCAAGCAATCTGTCTTTGCATGCGTCAACCGGACAAAGGTTGCGGTTTACCGTACAGATACACATGCTTTGGACTTTCCGGGAAAAAGTGGAAATTCGGAAATAACGGAGCTTTACGGACATGGAGGGTATTTGTGGATTTGTTCTTCTTCCGGAGTGGATCTATATGATTTGAAGCGGAAAAAGCTTGCGCCTATACGGGAGACCGGCGAGGACAGAAGCCGGATGGAGGGCGCACGTGTTGTTGATATTGTATCGGCGGGTGACAGAAGCTATTATGTGGCTACCTATAAGGGGCTTTTCCTGTTGAAGTTCGGTTCCAAGGAACTGACGGATGCAGATTGCCGCGTGAATTATGTGGAGCCGTCCTATTCTTCCGGAATAGGCAGCAGGGTGATGAGCCTGAAGTGGCAGGACGATCAGAAAATATTATGGATAGGTACATCGGGTACGGGCTTGTACCGGATGTATGGAATGGAGAATACTTTTTGCACTTTGACCCAGACATTCGGCACTGAAATACGGAGGATAGAAGAAGATGTGAAAGGATACGTCTGGGTGTTGACGGACATAGGGGAGCTGTGGCGTAGCACGACTGCCGGACTCTCGGTGGGGACATCGTTCCGTCCGTGGACCAAAGGCCTGAAGGATGGCGAGAGCTATCGGATGAAGAAAGACGCGACAGGACATCTGTGGCTGGGCGATTCGCACGGCGGGATAATATGTATCACCCCGTCCACGGAGGAAGTCACTTCTTTCAAGCTGGAGCCCGAAGGTACGACAGACTTTTCGGAGCCTGTGCAGCAGCTCTGCCTGGATTCGAGGAACCGCATGTGGATTGCCACGTCCAATCATTTTGTGCTTCTCGACAGGACTACGGGGAAAAGCAAGATACTTCCTTTGGAGTATGGCGTGCGGAAGATTAAAAAAGTAAGCTCGATAGCCGAAGACAAGGAAGGTAACATCTGGCTGGGAACCGATGCCGGACTGAAGCGGCTGGACATGCAGGAAACGAAAATCAGCCTGCTGGGTGCGTACGAGCAAGACGCCGGACTGGATGTCTCTCAAGTGTACTCGATATATGTGAACGGATACAATCAGATATTGGTGTCTTACTCCGACAAAATACTCCGGGTTGACGGACGTGACAAGGGCAAGGTGGACGGAGTGTTCACACTGCTCAACGGATTGTGCAGCAGTCATGTGCACTGCATGATAGACGATGAGAACGGGAATACCTGGATAGGGACGGAGTCGGGAGTGATGACAATCAGGAATGATAAGAAGATGCTGTATAATTATGCCTCGTTCGGACTGTCGAACGAGGTGTGCCGCCTTCATGACGGGCGGCTGCTGTGGGCCAATTCGTTGGGACTTACTTTCTTTGACCCACTGACGGTAAAGGCGGAACGGAGCGGCAACAAGGTGCTGCTTACCGAGGCATGGATGAACGGAGAAGTGCTGCCATCGTCATTGACTTCCATTGAGGCAGTGGAGGGAGACGATCTGGCTTTCTACTTTTCCGATCTGGAATACAGCAGGATGCAGCGAAGACTGTCTTATCGCCTGCTGCCCGATGAGGAATGGAAGACGCGTTCGCTGGAAGACGGAATCACATTCAGGAGGCTGTCTGCGGGTGACTACACTTTGCAGGTGAAGCTGCTTTATCCTGATGCGGAGGAAGGTGCGGTGCTGGAGATTCCTGTCGTTGTGAAAGCGAGTTGGTGGAACTCCGTCGGGGCCAAGTTGTGCTATTGCTTTGCGGTTTTCGGCCTGATATTGGCTGTATATTATTACGTTGAACGGAAAGGACGGGCACGGGAAGTGATCAGAAACAGGGAGATTGAATTAAGAGAGACATTAAATTTGACAAGAATGGAACAAGAACAGAAAAACAAAATGGATATAATGCGCAATCAATTGCTGACGGCTTTTATGGAGGAACTGCGCACGCCTCTTTCGCTGATTATCGCACCTTTGAAGGAGTTGTCGAGGGAAACCGGCCTGTCGTCCGGAATCCTCTCCAAGCTGCAAGTGGCATATCGCAATTCGCTGGGTATGCTGAATTCTTGCAATCAACTGTTGGCGGTTTATACTCAAGGTTCTTTGAGTGACAAGTTGGAGGCGGCTCCATATTCGGTGGAAAGGCTTATGGACAGGACGGTTTTTGGAGTCAGCGAGCTGATGCGTCTCAACCAAATAGAGTTGAAGTACGACAAAAAGATAAGTAAGGGATTGGATACATGGGGTGACAGCAAGCAGATAGGGTTCTTGATGCACAATCTTCTTTCCAATGCTTTCAACCATGTGCGTCTGTCCGGAGTTATCCGTCTTGTGTTGCAGGAAAGAGAACGTGAAGGCGTATGCTATTGTGTAATCATCGTTGCAGACAATGGCACGAACCGGATAAGGAGCGAGTCGAAGATGATGGAAGATCAGTCATGGCTTGACTTGACGGATATTGAGCTGGGATATGATACAATGGAGAAGATAGCACAGCTTCATCACGGCACAATCTCCATGAACAGTGCCGAAGGCGAGGGCACGGAAATCGTTGTGGAACTCCCTGTAGGCAGGGAAGTGATGGAGGGAGACCCCAATGTCGTATTCATTGAACAGGAATCGGAGGAAGAGGATACGGCGGATGTTTCTCTGCTGCCTGACGACGGGAGTTCTCAGGGAATGACTCCTGCGGAGGAAGCAAGCGTGTCCGGAGAATCGCAAAGGACTGCCACCGCACAGGAGGATGAGAACCGGAAAACGCTGCTTATCGTGGAAGACCATAAGGACATTAGGCTGTATCTGAAAGTCATTTTCGGAAAAGAGTATAATCTGCTGTTTGCCACCAACGGACAGGAGGGTATAGACACGGCGGTAGAAGGACAGCCCGACCTGGTGCTCTGCGATGTCATGATGCCTGTAAAGGACGGCTTTGAGTGCTGCCGCGAACTGAAGGAGGGGCTGTCAACCTGCCATATACCTATTATTATGCTGACGGCAAAGGTGGAGGATGACGATATTCTGCACGGGCTGGAACTGGGAGCCGACGACTATGTGCTGAAACCTTTCACTCCGGGAATACTACAGGCAAAGGTGCGCAACCTGATTAACGCCCGCGTGCTTCTGAAGCGGATGTACGCCAATATCCTGATGACACCCGAATCGGAAGAAACGGATGAGACCGAGATTGAAGAGGAAAAGAAGATGGAAGATCCCTTCATCGCCTCGGTGGTGAAGATTGTGGAGGATAATATGTGTGAAGCGGACTTCAACGTGAAGAAACTTGCCGCAGAGCTGAACATGAGCCAACCCACCCTCTACCGCAAGGTGAAACAGAGCACAGACTTCACCATCATAGAGCTGATCAGAGGAGTGCGCATGCGCAAGGCCGCCGTATTGCTGAAACAGAAAGTATATGCAGTGCAGGAAGTGGCCGAGATGGTGGGGTATAATGATATACCCACCTTCCGCAAGCATTTTGTGGACGCTTTCGGCACAACGCCCTCCACATATTCCAACTCGGATAATCCATAGGCCGGCTATTTCTTTTCAAACTGCATGGGATAATGGATACCTTTTTATATCTTTGCGCAAAATAGTAATGTCGTAAATATCGAATATCAAGATGTTTTCCGGAATAGTAGAAGAATGTGCCACACTGGTGGCGATGGTCAAAGACCAGGAAAATGTGCATTTTACTTTCAAATGCCCGTTCGTGAATGAATTGAAAATAGATCAGAGTATAGCTCATAACGGCGTGTGCCTGACGGTAGTCGGCATGAAAGACGATACCTATACAGTTACGGCCATGAAGGAGACCTTGGAGCGCTCAAACCTCGGCTTGCTGGCGGTAGGGGATGAGGTGAACGTGGAACGCAGTATGATGATGAACGGGCGCCTTGACGGACATATCGTGCAGGGACATGTGGACCAGACTGCGGAATGCGTTGATATCAGGGATGCCGAAGGCAGCTATTACTTCACTTTCAGATATGCCTTTGACAAGGAAATGGCGAAACGCGGTTATATCACTGTCGATAAAGGCTCTGTTACGGTGAATGGCGTCAGTCTGACCGTGTGCAACCCTGCGGATGACACTTTTCAGGTAGCCATCATTCCTTATACTTTTGAGCATACCAATTTTCATGCCCTGAGAAAAGGCAGCGTGGTCAATCTTGAGTTCGACATCATAGGCAAGTACATTAGCCGCATGATACAATACAGATAAGGAGAGACAAATGGAAGCGCGGTGGTCTATAAGTCTTTCAGCAATACTTGGCCTGCATTCTTGTAGTATTCTTCCCGTGCATCCAGCAATACCTTCCACTGGCCGTTGAATTCATTGTCCTTGTCTATCTTGAAGTCTTCGGAGCCGTGTGTGTCCAGCTTGTCCAGCAACAGGGCCACGTTCAGCTTATTGATGTCCATGGAGGGCTGGTAGGCTATGGCTTCGCTCTTTTCATCGGTTGCCACTTCGTGAAGAAGATTGATTTCCTGCAGTTCATAGAGAATTTTATGAGTCAGGCGTATGGGTATCTGGCATTCATCGGAGATTTCCTCTGCCGTGTAAGGAGGTTCGTTGTTCTCAAAACGCCGGGTGACAAGAGACATGATAAGGATGGATATGAAGTCGCGGTAACGGCGGCTGATGTTCCGGGTATCCTTGTCGAAGCTGAAATTCCTGATATTTTGCCCGGCATACGTCAGTTCGGCTCCGAAAAGGCAGATGGTCCATGAAATCTGGAGCCACAACAGGAACAGGGGAAGGGCGGCAAAGCTGCCGTAAATGGCATTATAGCGCGATACCCATACCTGCCCGCTGATGTAAAGGAACTGAAATGCCTGATGTGCCGTACCTGCCAGAATGCCCGATATGAGGGCATGGCTGAACTTGACTTTCGTGTTCGGCATGAAGACGTACAGCGCCGTGAACATGCACCACGTGAGTACGAACGGAATCAGCCGTATCATAAACTTGCCGAGGGGAGCGAGCAGGGTAAAGTCTTCTATGTTCTTCACCATTGTGCTCATGAAGATGGAAAGGCCGCCGGAAACAACTATGAGGATGGGCATCAGCAGAAGCATGGAGAAGTAATCCGTGATTTTGCGGTACATGCTGCGCGCTTTCTTTACCTGCCAGATGCGGTTGAAGGTTATCTCCATGTTATTGATCAGGTTGAGCACCGACCAGAGCAGCATCACCAAACCGACACCGATAAACACACCGCTTTTGGTCTGTGACAAATATGAATCCACAAACCGGAGCATCATTTCCGTTGTCTCTGTCGGACCGCCAAAACCACTGATGATCTGGTTTTCCATCAAATTGTCGAATCCGAAGCCGCGTGCTATGGCGAATAATATGGCAAGTATGGGCACAATGGCCAACAGAGTGCTGTATGTCAATGCGGAAGCTTTGTTGACGATGCGGTCTTTGGTGAACCTGTTGATGCAGAGATAGATTGTTTTGATGATATTATAAACCGAAAAAGTGGTTCGGGTAACTTCGTCTTCTGTAATACGCCAGATGTCGTAAGTGAGGAATTTCCAGAGGGCAGCGATACGTTTGTTCATAATTTATGACGGATGAAAGAATATAAAAAAACAGTCGGTCTGTAAGCCGGGTTCTGTACCTTTATCAAGGTGTCTGCCATTTATCTAAGCCGTATGTCACCATACCGGCTTTAGCGGTCTACCCTCCGGCTGGAGCGAGCAACTCTCATAACGCCGGTTTACATGACCTTACAACTCCCAAGACGCACAGCCCTTGTGTCGCCACAAGTCTGGTGGGCTCTTACCCCACCTTCTCACCCTTACCGTGGCCCGAAGGCTGCGGCGGTTGTTTTCTTCTGCGTTACTCTACCCTCACGGACAGCTTTCTGTTAGGAAGTGGGATGCTCTGCGTTGCCCGGACTTTCCTCTATACGCACGGGGCGCAAGCGGCAGACCGACCGACTGCTTTATGGTTGGCAAAGATACGATATTCCTGAAAATATGTATCTGTTTTGGAAATAATTTGTAGCTTTGCTATCATTAATAACCCCCAAAATCAATTTGACCAATGAAAAAGCCGGCCTTTCTTCTTCTTTCCTTTCTTCTCTTTATTCCATTTTTTGCCGTTGCTTCGGAAACCGGTGACCGTACCGTTCCTCCGGAAGTGGCACAACTTTCTGACAGCCTGAAACGCGTGTATGCACCTGACAGGCGCGTGGCTTTGTTTGATGTGGATTATTCTTTCTCCGGCAAGAATGTGATGCTGCGCGGTGTCACCACTTCGGCGGAGGCGAAGGCAGCATTGCTGCATGCATTGGTAAAGGCAGGCTACCACGTGATGGATTGCCTGCAATTGCTTCCCGACGCTGACCGGCTGGAAGGTAAAACCTATGGAATTATCAATGTGTCGGTAGCCAATCTGCGTGCAGAACCGGATTTTTCTTCGGAAATGATGACGCAGGGATTGATGGGAATGCCCATACGCGTATTGCAGCGCGATGGCTGGTATCGCATCCAGACACCCGATGATTATATCGCATGGGTGCACCGTGTGGGCATTCATCCGGTGACCGGAGAGGAATTGGCTGCTTGGAACAATGCCGAAAAGATTGTGGTGACTTCTCATTACGGTTTTGTCTATTCGCAGCCCGATCAGGCCTCGCAGCCCGTTTCTGACGTTGTGGCGGGCAACCGGCTGAAGTGGGACGGCGCAAAAGGGGCTTTCTATAAAGTGACTTATCCCGACGGACGCCGGGGATACATCTCCAAATCCATTGCGATGCCCGAAAAGAAGTGGCGCTCCGGTCTGAAACAGGATGCGGCAAGTATTATCCGCACGGCCCACACCATGATGGGCATTCCTTATCTATGGGCGGGAACTTCCTCCAAAGGTGTGGATTGCAGTGGCTTTGTACGTACTGTGCTTTTTATGCACGACATTATCATTCCGCGTGACGCCTCCCAGCAAGCTTATACGGGCCGGCATATTGATATAGCGCCCGACTTCAGTAATCTGCGTCCCGGCGATCTGATATTCTTCGGTCGCAAAGCCACGCCGGAGCTTAAAGAACGGGTGGTGCATGTCGGAATATATATCGGTAACAGGCGTTTTATCCATTCGCAGGGTGACGTGCATGTCAGCAGCCTTGATCCGGCAGACGAGCTGTTCGATGAGTATAATCTTGGCCGCCTGCTGTTTGCTTCGCGCGTGATGCCTTATATAAATAAGGAAACACTACTTAATACCACGGCTGTCAACCCGTATTATAAATGATAATTTAGCTGTGTGTCTGAAAAAACAATATAATATTATGCAAAACCGAAGAGATTTTCTGAAGACCGCCGCCTTTGCGGCGTTGGGCTCGGGCATGGCCCTTAACGGTGTTTTTGCGGAAGGCGGGAGCCCGGCTTTGTTCAGCATCAATAAAAGCGGAATTACCCCGAAAATGAAGCTGCGTTTCTTTCCCTATGAATTGAAGTTGCGTCATGTGTTTACAGTGGCCGCTTACTCACGTACCACCACACCCGATGTGCAGGTGGAGATAGAGTATGACGGAGTCATCGGCTATGGTGAGGCTTCCATGCCCCCTTACTTGCAGCATGAATTGGGTACGATGGACAGCGTGCAGGCTTTCCTGAAGAAAGCCCGTGATGTGATAGGCCGGTTTCCCGATCCTTTTTGCCTCGAAGAAATCCTGACCTGCATAGATGGATTGTCCGCCGGAGATGCCGCTGCCAAAGCGGCGGTGGACATTGCCCTGCACGACCTTGTGGGGAAGTTGCTGCAAGCTCCGTGGTACAAAATATGGGGGCTGGATAAGGATAAGACGCCGTCCACTACTTTTACCATCGGTATTGATACGGCCGATGTGGTACGTGCAAAAACAAAGGAATGCGCCGAACGATTCAATATCCTCAAGGTGAAACTGGGACGTGACAATGATAAGGAAATGATCGAGACCATCCGTTCGGTCACGGATCTCCCGATTGCGATTGATGCCAATCAGGGCTGGAAAGACAAGTATCATGCTCTTGACATGATTCATTGGCTGAAGGAGAAAGGCATTGTCATGATAGAACAGCCGATGCCTAAAGAGCAACTGGATGATATTGCGTGGGTAACCCAGCAAAGTCCGTTGCCTGTATTTGCCGATGAATCTGTACAGCGTCTCAAGGATGTGGCCGGCTTGCGGGGAGCTTTCACCGGCATCAACATCAAACTGATGAAATGTACCGGGATGCGTGAAGCGTGGAAAATGGTCACTTTAGCGCGTGCGCTGGATATGAAGGTAATGGTGGGATGCATGACGGAGACTTCATGTGCCGTTTCCGCTGCCGCCCAGCTCTCGCCTGCCGTTGATTTTGCTGATCTGGATGGTAACCTGTTGATTGCCAACGACCGTTTCAAAGGGATGGAAGTGGTGGCAGGCAAGGTTACATTGCCTGATTTGCCGGGTATCGGAGTCATAAAACTATAATGTCCTCAAAACTGGAAACAGATGAAAAAACTACTGTATGTCATTGCCTCGTTCATATTAGCCTCTGCCTGCAATACGAAGCCGGCAAATACCGAATCTTACAATTGGGAAGATGACCTTCATCAGCGTTTGCTCGTAGATTTCTGTCTGACGGAAGCACAAGTAAAGGATTATATCCGTAAATACATTCCTGATGTGACAGATGAGCAAATGCGCCGTTGGGAAGCCTCTCATGAATTGGAGTGCATGATGCTGGATGGAAAGAAACGCTATTTCCGCAATGCCGGGCCTAATCTGTTCCGTGTGAATTCTGCCTGCCATGACATAAAGGTTGCCAAGGAAGGAACCTCTCTGAGTGGCAGCGAAAAAGTGAATATGGAGAATCTGCCCGAAATTATGGCTGCGGTCAAGAAAGAAGGTCGGCCTATTGTGACGCCCAAGCGGATGCGTGTTACCTACACTATTACCGTGGATACCAATGCCGTGCCTGCCGGAAAAACGGTTCGTTGCTGGTTGCCCTATCCCTACCGGAATCTGCCCCGCCAGCAGGATATAAAGCTTATTTCTGTCAGTGAACGCGAGTATTATTTATCGCATGAAGACAGTTGTCACAGCACACTATATGTGGAGAAACGTGCTGTGGCGGGTGCACCTACCGTATTCTCCGAAACCTTTGAATATACCTCTTGTGGCGAATGGCATAATCTGAAAGCCGAAGATGTGCTGCCTTATGATACAGCGTCGGCTCTTTATA
Source organism: Bacteroides helcogenes P 36-108 (assembly GCF_000186225.1). Lineage (NCBI taxonomy): Bacteria > Pseudomonadati > Bacteroidota > Bacteroidia > Bacteroidales > Bacteroidaceae > Bacteroides > Bacteroides helcogenes. The sequence goes on from NC_014933.1 coordinate 2,381,990, forward strand.
AGGAATATACAGCCGAACGTGAGAAACACATCGTCTTCTCTCCTCGTTTGCGTAAACTTGCTGCCAATCTTACGGCGGGAGAAATCAATCCTTATTTAAAGGCGAAACGCATCTTTCGTTGGGTGAACGACAACTTTCCCTGGGCTTCCGCGCGCGAGTATTCCACTATTTGTAACATACCGGAGTATGTGCTGGATAATTGGCATGGCGACTGCGGACAGGTCAGTTTGCTGTTTATTACCCTCTGTCGTATCAGTGGCATTCCGGCGCATTTCCAGAGTGGCTTCATGATGCACCCGCAGGCATGGAATCTGCATGACTGGGCCGAAGTTTACTTTGAAGGTGTGGGGTGGGTTCCTGTTGACCAGTCATTCGGCATCCCCACCTTTGCACGCAATGCCGACGAAGAAAATTTCTTCTTGGGAGGTATCGATTCTTGGCGCATGATTGTGAATACGGACTATGGAATGCCTTTAAGTCCCAAGAAGAAGTACCCGCGCAGTGAAACGGTAGATTTTCAACGTGGCGAAGTAGAGTGGGAAGGAGGCAATCTCTATTTTACGCAGTGGGACTATGATATGGACATAGAATACTTAAATTATTAACTGTCAGCAAGTCTGCATAAATGCTAATTTGTCAGCTTTTGTCGTTAACCGCTGTTAAGTGCTAAATATTCACTGTTAAAAGAGAACAAAAAAGAGTGACAAGCGGAATAACTGAACAATTTTTGTCGTTATTTTAACGTCGTAATGTTAAACAAAGGACGAATATTAACAGTTTAAATAAAAGAAATTAGTATGAAACAGACAACAAAAAACATCCTTGGAGTTGCAGCTATCGTGCTCCTTAGTTCAGGAGTTGCAGGTTTTACCACCTATAAGGTGTTGCGTGCGGAAAGGCCCGCCGCTTTCAGTGAACTGTTTGAGCAGAATTCAAATGCACGTCTTGCCTCTTATAGCGGTGTAGATGCTCAGCCTGTGGATTTGACGCAAGCAGCGGAGAATTCGGTTCATGCTGTAGTGCATATACGTTCCACCCAAGCTTCCAAAGTTCAGGAAGTTGAGGTGAGAGATCCTTTCTCCGATTTTTTCGGTGACTTTTTCGGTCAGCGCGGAGGTACTCAGAAACGTCAGGTTCAGACTCCCGAACGCAGAGGATACGGTTCGGGCGTAATAATCTCTAAAGACGGGTATATAGTCACCAATAACCATGTGGTGGATGGTGCAGATGAAATTACCGTAAAACTGAATGATGACCGCGAACTGCGAGGACGCATCATAGGCACGGACCCTAATACAGATTTGGCTTTGATAAAGATTGAAGGTGATGATTTCCCTACTATTCCGGTGGGCGATTCCGATGCCTTGAAAGTGGGTGAATGGGTGCTGGCGGTAGGTAATCCGTTCAATCTGAATTCTACCGTTACGGCAGGTATCGTCAGTGCAAAGGCACGCGCCATCGGTACTGAAACACCAAACGGACAGGCTGCCAGCATACAGTCGTTCATCCAGACCGACGCTGCCATCAACCAGGGTAACAGCGGTGGGGCATTGGTCAATGCGAGAGGTGAGCTGGTGGGCATCAATGCGATGCTTTATTCTCCTACCGGTGCGTATAGCGGTTATGGTTTTGCCATTCCTACTTCTATCATGAAGAAGGTGATTGCAGACTTGAAACAATACGGCACTGTGCAGCGTGCTTTGCTCGGCATCAAGGGTGGAACTTTGGGAACCGACCTGCGCATGGATGAAGCTGCTGCCAAAGAGATGAAGAAGAAATCTGAAGAACTGGGCGTGAAGGAAGGCGTACTTGTTGCGGAAGTCGTTGACGGTGGATCTTCGGCAGGCGTTCTGAAAGAGAATGACGTCATTGTCGGCATCAACAGCAAGAAGATAGCCAAGTTTACCGATTTGCAGGAGGCGCTGACCCAATATCGTCCGGGTGACAAGATTAATGTAAAGATTGTACGCAACAAGAAGGAGCAGACCGTTCAGATTACCTTGAAGAACGAACAGGGCAACACGAAAGTGCTGAAAGATGCAGGTATGGATATTTTAGGAGCTGCTTTCAAGCCTGTGTCGTCCGACCTGAAGAAGCAACTCAATCTGGGGTATGGTCTGGAAGTGACAGGAGTTTCGGATGGTAAGATGGCAGACGCAGGCATCCGTAAAGGTTTCATTATCCTGAAAGCAAACGGTGTACAGATGAAGGCGGTGGACGACCTTGAGAATGTGATGAAGGCGGCCGTCAAGTCTCCTGACCAAGTGCTGTTCCTTACCGGTATTTTCCCGTCGGGCAAGCGTGGCAATTTTGCAGTGGATTTATCTCAGGAATAATGGATAAAATGTGCCTCGTACATCTGCGGCATTATGAAAACAAGAACGAATAGGTAAGAAGATTGTAAATTAAGCAAACAAAATTAAAAAAGAGGGTGTCGGCAAAATACTTGTCGGCATCCTTTTTGTTATTGAGGGTAAGATATAAATTAGGTGAAAAAGTTGGCGTGAGATTATTGTAGCAAAATAAATTGTCGTAACTTTGCAACCCAAATCTGTTTTATAAGAATGAGACAACTAAAAATTACAAAAAGTATCACTAACAGAGAGAGCGCTTCTCTTGACAAGTATTTGCAGGAAATCGGTCGCGAAGACCTCATTACTGTCGAGGAAGAGGTGGAGCTCGCTCAGCGCATCCGCAAGGGTGACCGTATTGCGCTTGAAAAGCTGACACGTGCCAATCTGCGTTTCGTTGTATCTGTAGCCAAACAGTACCAGAACCAAGGTTTGAGTTTGCCCGATTTGATTAATGAGGGTAATTTAGGACTGATTAAGGCTGCCGAGAAGTTCGATGAAACACGTGGTTTCAAGTTCATCAGTTATGCAGTATGGTGGATACGTCAGTCCATTTTGCAAGCTTTGGCAGAACAGTCGCGTATTGTTCGTCTTCCGTTGAATCAGGTAGGTTCGCTGAATAAAATCAGCAAGGCCTTCTCTAAGTTCGAGCAGGAAAACGAGCGTCGCCCGTCTCCTGAGGAACTTGCCGATGAATTGGAAATCCCTGTTGACAAAATCTCTGATACACTGAAGGTATCCGGACGCCACATCTCGGTGGACGCACCTTTCGTGGAGGGAGAAGACAACAGCCTGCTCGATGTGCTGGTCAATGATGATTCGCCTATGGCCGATCGCTCGTTAGTGAACGAGTCTCTTGCGAGGGAAATTGATAGAGCTCTTTCTACGTTAACCGATCGCGAAAAAGAAATCATTCAGATGTTTTTCGGTATCGGACAGCAGGAAATGACATTGGAAGAAATCGGCGACAAATTCGGTCTTACCCGTGAACGTGTGCGCCAGATTAAGGAAAAAGCAATCAGAAGATTAAGACAAAGTAATCGTAGCAAATTGCTCAAATCTTATTTGGGATAAATAAGAAATATCAGTTTCCGACAAATGGAAGGAATTAAAAACCGGTCTGTCTTTTCATGGATAGCCGGTTTTTTTCTTATCTTTGCCCCGATTGTTTATTAATGCTTTTCAATAACTTGTAATTTCTAACTTATAATTCATAATTTAATGAAATACGTTCGTATATTTTTCGCCATGACTTTGGCTTTTATGCTCTTTTCTGCATTTACCCTTAAAAGCAAGGAGAGGCCTGTATATATATTTGGAATGGGTGCTTCTTTCAATGACTCGATAGTATATTATACCGAAATCCAGGTTTTGGACAGTGTTGAACTGGATAAAGGCGGCTTCCTTCCCAAACGTGAGTTATATACCTATCAGTTGAAAAATTATCTGGAATATGATGTGAAGAAGCCGGATTACACTTGTATGGTTTATTTTTCAGAAAGTAAAAGCAAGTTGGAGAAGGAGGCTTTGAAACTGAAAAACAGATATAAGAAGAATGGTGGTTTGCTTTTGCAGGCAGTTGAATCTTCGGCTTTTACTTTTAAGAAGCCTCAGGAATGATGTGGTTATGAAGTCCAACTTTTTTTTCTTTTTGTGCGTATGCGCCTCTTTTCTGCTGGCGGCATGCTGTAAGGATGATCCGACCCCGGTCACACCCGTTGAAGGAGGGCGTACAGTTCTGATTTATCTTGCTGCGGATAATTCTTTGTCTAATTTCGCATTGGCTGATTTGAAAGAGATGAAAGCCGGCATGGCAGAAGTGAATGCCACGAATGTGCATTTGCTGGTTTATATAGATACAGGCTCCTCGCCGCGTCTCATTGAATTGCAGAATAGAAATGGAGAAGTGGTAGAAAGCACAATAAAGACTTATGATAAAAGTCGTAATTCGGTGGGTGCGACCGAAACAAAGGAAGTCTTTGATGAGGTTTTTGCCAATGAAGAATATAAGGCGAAAAGCTATGGCTTGATTTACTGGTCACATGGCGATGGCTGGATACCTAATCCGCTTCCCACGACAAGATGGGTGGGGCAGGATACAGGCAACGGTACTCATTATATGAATATTTCAGATCTGGTTTCCATCTTGGACGCTACTGCTCCCCACTTTGATTTTATCCTGTTTGACGCTTGCTTTATGCAATCCATTGAGGTGGCATACGCCTTGCGTCCGTTTACAGATTATTATATCGGTTCTCCTACAGAAATACCCGGTCCCGGCGCCCGTTACGATATCCTTGTGCCGGCAATATTTACGGATGGAGGGAATGTGGCGATGGAGGCTGCTGCGGCATATTATGATCCTTATGAGGAAATCTATAATGACGGAAAAGGAATAACCAATTCCAATTGGACAGGTGGTGTTTCTGTCTGTGTATTGAAGAGTTCCGAATTGGAGTCTTTGGCGAACATTACAAGGCAGGTCTTGCCTGACGGTGGTGCTGTGGATAATGAAGAATTGCGCTCCACTGTATTCGATTATGATAAACGTTCGGTTTCCCAAGGCCATATAGGTTATTACGATATGGTGCAGATGATGAGGAAATTGCTGACAGACGATATTGCTTTTGCCGCGTGGAAGCAAAAGTATGATGCGGCCGTGCCTTATTGGAAAACGACTACCCAAAATTATTCTGCTTATGCCGGAATGTTCTCCATGGAGGGAACTAACGGTGTTTCTCATTACATTCCTACCGCTTCCCAATCGGCTGCTGCCGCTGCCTATCGTTCCACAGAATGGTATGAGGCTGCGGGACTTTCAAAACTTGGCTGGTAAGACATTCCTTTCTTATATTATAGCTGACACGTATTTGTTCCGGATTTCTCTTTGAATCGGTGCAAATACGTGCTTTTTTTGTATTACTATTTAAAAACAAGTCAGTTAACATTATTTTCCTTTGGAAATTATTTGTTTTGAGAAAATGTTGTTTTCTTTGCATTGTCAAACATAAAGCAAAGAATTATGAAATATGTCATCATTGGCGGTGTGGCAGGTGGAGCAACGGCTGCCGCCCGATTGAGAAGAGTGGACGAAAAGGCCGAAATCCTTTTATTGGAGAAAGGGGCCTACATTTCGTACGCTAATTGTGGTTTACCCTATTATATAGGTGATATTATAACCGAGCGTGAAAAATTGCTGGTGCAGACACCTGAATCATTTGGAATGCGTTTCCGTATTGATGTCCGTGTACGAAACGAAGTGCTTGCCATTCATCCCCAAACTAAGGTTGTCACTGTCCGCCGTGCCGACGGAGAACAATATACAGAAAGCTATGACAAGCTGCTGCTGTCTCCGGGAGCCAATCCCGTAAAACCACCGTTGGAAGGGATCGATTCCGAAGGCATCTTTACCCTGCGCAATGTGGAAGATACCGATCGTATCAAGGCCTATATCACAGACCATCATGTGAAGCGTGCCGTTGTTGTCGGGGCGGGGTTCATCGGCTTGGAAATGGCAGAGAACTTACACCATGCCGGTGTGGCGGTTTCTATTGTCGAGATGGGGAATCAGGTAATGGCTCCCATAGATTTCTCAATGGCCGCCTACATTCATCAGCACTTGATACAAAAAGGCGCATCTCTGTATCTTGAGGAAAGCGTTACTCATTTCCGGCGTACTGACCGGGGAATTGATGTTTTCTTGAAAAGCGGCAAGGAGATTCCTGCCGATATGGTACTGCTTTCCATCGGTGTACGGCCGGCAACATCTTTGGCAAAGGAAGCGGGTTTGCAATTGGGAGAAACAGGCGGAATCTGGGTGGACGAACATCTGGAAACTTCCGTGAAAGATATTTATGCGGTAGGTGATGCCATTGAATATCCCCATCCGTTAACCGGCAAACCTTGGCTTAATTATCTGGCAAATCCTGCCAATCGCCAAGGACGTATTGTTGCAGACAATATGGTATTTGGCAACACAGTTTCATACGAAGGGGCCATCGGCACTTCCATTGCCAAAGTTTTTGATATGACGGTGGCATCTACCGGACTTGCCGCCAAACGTTTGAAGCAGTGGGGCATGGAATATCAGAGTTCGGTGACCCATTCTGTATCCCATGCCGGTTATTATCCGGATGCGTTTCCTCTGACGTTGAAGCTTACTTTCCATCCCAAAACCGGTAAGCTTTACGGTGCACAGTGTGTAGGTTACGACGGTGTGGATAAGCGCATTGATCAGATTTCACAGCTCATCAAACACGGAGGAACGATATATGACCTGATGGAAACGGAACATGCATACGCACCTCCTTTCTCTTCTGCCAAAGATCCGGTTGCCATTGGGGGATATGTGGCTTCCAACATAATCAGTGGAGCCATGCCTGCCATTTCCTGGCGTGAACTGGTGGAACAGAAGGACCAAGTGATGTTGATAGATACCCGTACTTCTGAGGAATATGCCTTCGGCACTATTCCGGGAGCAGTCAATATACCGTTGGATGAAATGCGGGAACATCTTTCTGAGATTCCCGGGGATAAGCCTGTTGTGCTTTTCTGTGCTGTAGGCTTGCGGGGCTATTTGGCACAACGTATTTTGATAGGATGCGGTTGTCATAATGTTCGTAATTTGATAGGCGGATATAAGACTTATTCCACGAGTATAGCTCCTGTACCGAGCCCTTTGGCTGTGGCTTCTTCCGCTGCTACGATCTCTGTTTCCACGGAAACGGATGCACCTCTTGCTTCTGCATCGAAAAAAGAGACTTTGAAAATCAATGCGTGTGGTTTACAGTGTCCCGGTCCCATTATGCAAGTAAAGAAGGCAGTAGATAGCATTGCTGCCGGTGAGCGTGTAGAGATTGTCGCTACTGATGCCGGCTTTGCCCGTGATGCTTCTGCATGGTGCGATACTACGGGCAATAAGCTGGTTGAGAAGCACGAGGATAAGGGGCGTTATACGGTTGTCATAGAGAAGGGTGATCCTTCTTGTGCTTGTCCTTCCGGATCTCATTTCGGAGGCGGGAGAGGCAAGACCTTGATTCTGTTCAGCGATGATCTGGATAAAGCTTTGGCTACCTTTGTTTTGGCAAACGGGGCGGCTGCTACCGGACAAAAAGTATCCGTCTTCTTCACCTTCTGGGGACTGAATGTTTTGAAGAAAGTGCATAAGCCCGATGTGCGGAAAGACTTTTTTGGAAAAATGTTCGGTATGATGTTGCCATCCAGTTCGTTGCGACTGAAGATGTCCCAAATGCACATGTTTGGTATTGGAAGCCGTCTGATGCGTTTTCTGATGAAGCGTAAAGGCATAGACTCATTGGAATCCTTGCGTTCGCAAGCTTTGGCTCAAGGAGTAGAATTCATAGCTTGCCAGATGTCTATGGATATGATGGGCATTCAGCGTGAAGAATTATTGGATGGGGTCACCATAGGCGGTGTGGCAACTTATATGGAGCGTGCAGATAAGGCCAATGTAAATCTTTTTATTTAGAACGGATTTTTTAAATTTTATAAATTTCGTTCGTTGTGTTAAAACATGTATTTTTCAAGAATGGTTGATAGGGATTTTTAGTCAGTTCCCTGTCTTTACACACATGTAGATCTGTCATATAGTGTCAGAAAGGAAATATTATTAATGAAAAAATATGATATTACATCACGAATTGAAAACTATTATTGTATTATTGGTGTCATCTTTTCTTTGTTCCGGTAAAGTCGTTTCACAGGAAGGGGCGGGTTTCAAAGCTTCTTCCGCCCTTTGTCCGACAGATACTTTGTCGTCCGGTTACCGTTATCTCGGTAGCAGGGATGCCTGGAAAAAAGAGTTTTCTTATGTAGGTATTCCACTTTTTGCCACAGGATTGCTTATCTGGCAGCAGCAAAGGGACTACCGTGCCATGCGCAACTCATTTGTGCCCAAGTTCAATTCTTTGCTCGATGATTATAGCCAATACTCTCCACTTGCCGCCACGGCGTTGTTGAAGGCTTTCGGTGTGAAGACACGAAGCAGTTGGGCCCGTCTGAGCACCAGTAGCGCATTCAGTGCTGCCATCATGGCTGCTATGGTGAACAGCATTAAATATACTGTCAAGGAAATGCGTCCCGACAACTCTACGCGTAATTCTTTTCCTTCAGGACATACGGCCACTACTTTTATGTGTGCCACCATCATGCATAAGGAGTTGGGAGCAAAAAGTCCCTGGTACAGCATCGGCGCTTATACGGTGGCCGCCACTACGGGACTTTTCCGCATACTCAACAACCGACATTGGATAAATGATGTAGTGTTTGGTGCGGGCATCGGCATCACTTCGGTGGATTTGGGATATTTTATCGGTGATGTATTGTTCAAGGACAAAGGTGTCAACGGCCGTTATATAAATACTGGCACGCCTGACATTTCCGGTAATCCTTCTTTCGTATCCATCGGTATGAGTGTGGGTACAAGCCATGATCTGTCTTGCCCTGCCATTTATGACGATTATGATGAGACGGACGGTGCACAACCTTTGCCCCCTGCGCTCAATGCCACTCCTTTGGATTTAAAACTTAAAATGGGCACTACCACATCTGTATCTGTTGAAGGCGCCTATTTTTTCAACCGCTATTTTGGACTGGGCGGACGTTTGCGGGCCACGGCTTGCCCTATTACTGCCGAATATAACAAGAATTTTCAACCGTATATTTTTGATTATGATGGGGTAAAGGCCAGACTTTATCAGTTGATGGGCATTGAGTCCGCCAGTTTGGGAATATTGGGCATAGATGCCGGCCCCTATATTTCCTTTCCGTTGGGAAAACGTTGGCGGATAGGCGGCAAACTGATGATAGGAGACCGTCTTACCACAGATTTTGATCTGAACAGTTATTCTAATTTGAAACCGGAATTTCTTGCCCCCATACAAGAGGCTCTCAAAAAGGGAGAAATAGATCAGGAACTTTATGATGAACTGACATTAGGTGTCAAGGATACCGAATTTCTGCATATTGATCATAGTCATGCGATAAACATTGGAACGGGGCTCAGTGTTACTTATGCTTTCAAGCGTAATTCTTCTATCCGGGCTTATGTGGACTATACACACAGCGCTCCCAACTATACTTATCATCTGTTTAATCGCATTCGGTTAGTTCCTTCTTCGGCAGAGGGTGATGATGATGCTTTCTATATAGAGGATGTTTTCAGCAAGCGTACCCGTATGAATGAACTGAACTTTGGAATTTCGGTTGCTGCCATATTCTGATTATTGCCCTCCGTTTTTTTCATTTCGCTTTTTATTGTTACTTTTGCATCACAAAATATGGAGGAAACTCAATGGAGACTTTATGTAAAATCCGTGATGTCTATCGGGCGATTGCCGAGTTTGAGGCACAATTTATGCAGATGTACGATCTTTCATTGAACGAAGGTATGCTTCTGTGTACTTTGCTGAACCGTCCCAGACTTACTTCCAGCGAGATAGCGGAGGCTTTGGGATTGTCTGCCTCCAATACTTCAAAAGTGATTCGTTCAGTAGAGGATAAGAAGCTGATTACTCGCCTTATTGGTAAGGAAGATAAACGCCAGATGCATTTTACCCTGACTGTTGGAGGAAAGAACCGGATTGCTGATATCAAGAACGCTACTTTCGAGATGCCGGAATTATTGCAACAGGTAATAGGACTTGTTGAATAAGAGCCGACGTTTTCATTTATTCAGAATAGAAAATTAATACCGTGTTTACAGGAAGCTGACTTCGTGTGGACACGGTATTAATTTTTTGTATTACACGATGTAAGACAAAATATAATCCGAAAAATAGTGTAATCAATTGTAATGCAGATATATAATCTGCTTTTTAAAAGCGTTTTTTAAACGTTCGTTTAATGGACGCAAAGATAAGTGCGATTTTTGAAAGCGCCAAAATGTTTAATAAAAATATTTTTGGATGTACATATAAAATATACTTAATCATCTACACCACAATATTATAAGATTCAAAAATAATATTTTAAATATATCTTCCTTTTGATGCTTTCCATACCCTGCTAAAATGAAATATATTGACGTCCATTAAACGAACGTCTAATGAACGCTTTTTTCTCTCAACACGTTTGTTTATAGCTACTTACCTTCATGGTATGAGTGAGTTCAAAATAACAGTTGGCAAGATGGGCATAAGGCTTGCCGTATTTCACATAAAATGCTCGCAATTGATTGAATTCCAGTATAATGTACGGGGTTTAAAGCCCCGGAGGAATGCCTTTTTCTGAACACAATCGAAGATGGATAGGGAGAAAGAAACCGAAATCTGGTACGCCATGCGTGCCACATACCGGCGGGAGCCGGATGCCATGCGCCTTCTCGAAAAGGAACAGATAGGCTGTTTCGTCCCCATGCAATACAAGGTGAGCCTGCGCAGAGGCAGGAAGGTCCGTGCCCTTGTGCCCGTTGTCCACAACCTTCTTTTTGTCCATGCCCTTCCTTCCGAATTGAAGCGTGTCAAGTCCCAGGTATCCTACCTGCAATACATCACCGATACCCGTAGCGGGCGTAAGATAATCATTCCCGACCATGAGATGCGGCGCTTCATTGCCGTTGCCGGAACTTACAACGACCATCTCCTTTATTTTCGTCCCGAAGATCTGAACCTCTCCAAAGGCACTAAGGTTCGTGTCACGGGCGGCGACTTCGAGGGTCAGGAGGGCATTTTCCTGAAAGTGAAGGGTGCTCGCGACCGCCGTGTGGTTGTTCAGATACAGGGTGTCATTGCTGTTGCGATGGCCACCATCCATCCCGATTTGATAGAAGTAATCAAATAGCCATCATAAAATTACAATAATTATGTCTCTTTCCGAAGAAGCAATAATCCTTCAGCGTGCTGCGCACGACCTGATGTATTTGGGCATGGACGGCAGTCCTGTCTATAGCGCTGACTTGTCTCGTCGTAACGGTGAAGTCTATCGTCTGACCGGTTCTTTGTATAATTCCGGAGCGAAAGGTGCAACTACAGAAGAACAGGGCAACGTCTGCCTTGCCCTTTTGATGGGCTACAGTGCCTCTTTCATAGATCATGGCGAAAAACAGGATCATATTCAGGAAGTGCTGAACCGTTGTTGGGACATCCTCGATTCCCTTCCCGCCTCGCTGCTCAAGCTCCGTCTGCTCACGGCTTGCTATGGTGAGGTTTTTGACAAGCCTTTGGCCGATGAAGCCCGTGCCATTATCACCTCTTGGGAGGGGAAGCCGCTTACCGCCGAGCAGCAGGAAGCCATCGCCGAGTTCCGGAATGTGGTGGATAATCCCTATCCGTGGGAATATATTGATGAATAAAAAATTTCATTATAATGCTTAATAACAAATCCGTTTTGATTACCGGAGGAACAGGTTCTTTCGGTAAGAAGTTTGTGGAGACCATTCTTCGTGATTATCCGCAAGTAAAGAAAATCATTATCTACTCCAGGGATGAGTTGAAACAATTCGAACTGAAGCAGAAATATTCGGAGCAGAAATACCCCCAAATGCGTTATTTTATCGGTGATGTCCGCGACCTCGAACGTCTGACGCGTGCCTGTGAGGGAGTGGATGTCATTATCCATGCCGCTGCCATCAAGCAGGTGGATACCGCTGAGTACAATCCGGAAGAATGTATCAAGACCAATGTTCACGGTGCGCAGAATGTGATAAAAGCGGCTCTTGCCACAGGTGTTCATCATGTGGTCGCTCTTTCTACCGACAAAGCTTGTGCTCCCATCAATCTTTACGGTGCTACCAAACTTACATCCGACAAGCTTTTTACGGCAGCCAATAATATCAGTGGTTCCAAGGACATCAAGTTTTCTGTGGTTCGTTATGGCAATGTGATGGGCTCCCGCGGTTCCGTAATTCCTTTCTTTGTCAATAAGCGTGACAATGGCGCAAAGGAACTTCCCATTACCGATATGCGCATGACCCGCTTCAACATCTCTTTGGAAGCCGGTGTGGCTTTGGTGATGTATGCCATCGGGCATCATTTGGGCGGTGAAATCTTTATTCCTAAAATACCTTCCTACCATATCAAGGATGTGGCTACTGCCATTGCTCCTAACTTGCCGCAGGTGGAAGTCGGCATTCGTCCGGGCGAGAAGTTGCACGAGGAGATGATTACCGTGACCGATGCTCTCGATACCATTGACTTGGGCAGATATTATGTGATTCTTCCCTCCGTGTCTTATAAGCATAGCCGTGAAGAGTTTATCAAACATCACAACGCAGTGCCCGTACCCAACGGTTTCCATTATAGCAGTGACAGCAACACCGAGTGGGAGACGGTAGAGTCCATGCGTGAGAACATCAAGAAATACGTTGACCCTGATTTCGAGGTGAAATGATAAGCAAGCCTATTCCATACGGTCGCCAGCACATCACTGACGAGGATATTGAGGCGGTCATTGCGACATTGAAGTCGGATTATCTGACCCAAGGCCCCAAAATCAGGGAGTTCGAAACGAAGTTTGCCGACTATGTAGGTGCTAAGTATGCGGTAGCGGTCAATAACGCCACTTCAGGGCTCCATCTTGCGGCTACCGCACTGAGTGTGAAGCCGGGCGACAAGGTGATTGTCACCCCCATGACCTTTGCCGCCAGTGCCAATTGCATCCGCTATTGTGGTGGTGAGGTGGTGTTCTGTGACATTGACAAAGATACTTATCTGATGGACGTCAACAAGTTGAGAACCATGTTGCAGGCTGCCCCCAAGGGAACTTACCGGGGCATTGTTCCCGTTGATTTTGCGGGTTATCCTTTGAACCTGGAAGAATTCAGCAAGCTTGCCGACGAGTATGGCCTTTGGATTATCGAGGATGCCTGCCATGCTCCCGGCGGTTATTTCATGGACAGTAAAGGTAATGCACAATATTGCGGCAACGGTAATTTTGCCGACTGTGCCGTATTCTCTTTCCATCCGGTGAAGCATATCGCCACGGGTGAGGGAGGTATGGTGACCACCAACAGCAAGGCGCTTTATGACAAACTCTGTCTGTACCGTACCCATGGCATCACGAAAGACCCTGCTTTGCTGCACGAGCATCATGGCGGTTGGTATTACGAGATGCAGGAGTTAGGATTCAACTATCGTCTGACAGATTTCCAGGCTGCTTTGGGCGTATCCCAGTTGAGCCGGGCAAATGCCGGTCTCGACCGTCGCCACGAGATTGTGAAACGCTATAATGAAGCGTTCTTAAAGGTGGCGGGCATCCGTACCCCTTACAATGCCGGGGATGCTTATCATGCCTACCACCTCTATATCATCCAGGTGGATGACCGTCCGGGTCTGTACAATTATCTGCACGAGAACAATGTCTATGCGCAGGTTCATTATGCCCCGCTTCATCTGATGCCGTATTATCGGCAGTTTGGCAACCGGAAAGGGGATTTGCCTGTGGTCGAGGAGTATTACGAGCATTGCCTGAGTCTTCCGATGTATCCCACTTTGACGGATGAGGAGCAGGAGTATGTGATTGAAAAGGTTATAGAATTTGTATCAAAATGAAAAATATAGCGATTATTCCTGCCCGTGGCGGCAGCAAGCGCATTCCGCGCAAGAATATCAAACCTTTCATGGGCAAGCCCATCATTGCATATTCCATAGAGGCAGCTCTGCAAAGCGGTCTTTTTGATGAGGTGATGGTTTCTACCGATGATGAGGAGATTGCTGAGACTGCCTGTAAGTATGGTGCTCAAGTCCCTTTTATGCGGAGTGCCGAGATGTCAAACGACTATGCCGGTACAGACGATGTGGCTCTTGAAGTGTTGGGGAAGTATAAAGAACTGGGCAGGGAGTTTGAAACGGTTTGTTGCATTTACTCGACAGCTCCTTTTGTGACACCGGAAAGACTTCAGGAAGCATACGGGAAAATGAATTCTGAGATTGATTTCGTTTTCACTTGTGTGGCTTATTCCTATCCCGTGCAGCGCAGCTTGCACATTGTTGACGGGAAAATCAGTATGCTTTATCCTGAATATGAGGCTTCCCGTTCGCAAGACTTGGAAACTATCTATCATGATGCCGGACAGTTTTATGTAGCAAAAACAGCTTCTTTCATTCAGGAAAAAACATTCTGGGGCAAGAATACGGCCGGGCTGGTGCTTTCCGAGCTCGAAGTGCAGGATCTCGATACGCTGACCGATTGGCAGTTGGCGGAGATGAAGTATGAGTTGCTGCATAGATGAAGAATAAAAAAGAAGCATTCTTCTTTTGATGTTTTCTTCATTTGGATTATCTTTGCTGCAAAAGAAATTGTATATGGACGGAAAAGAATGCTTAAGTAAGTTGTCACCCTTTTTGTTTTGGGACATTGATATGTCTCAAGCTTCTATGGATGTCTGTCCTCAGCAAGTGGTTCAGCGAGTACTTGAGTATGGCAATCTTGATGATTGGCGTTTGATACGTGCGTATTATGGTTTGCATCGCATTGTAGAGTTATGTAAGCAGATGCGGACACTTGATCCGGTTTGTCTTTCTTATATTTGCCTCTTGTCCGGCACGTCAAAAAAAGAATATAGATGTTATCATACGGCACAGTCGAAGTCCACACTCTGGAACTCTTGAAGGCTTTTATGGGGCATGGAAGCCTTGTCTGATGTGGTGAAGAACTTTCAATGAGTAAGCGGCCAAAAAATAAGTAGTCAACTTTATTGCGACCTTTTTGAGAAAGACGGTTGCGGGCGTTGGACGCTAATCTGCAGGTAGAAAAAACGCTGAATATTTTCAGTTTCGATATTTATCGCTACCTTTGTGTGTGGTAAAAAACGAAGAAACATGAAGACAACATCTGAATACATCAGTCTTTTGCGTAAGTATATGGCTGAAAATGCTTCTAAATACGGCATTATGCGTATGGGAATATTTGGTTCTGTGGCGCGTGGTGAACAAACATCGGAGAGCGATGTAGATGTTTGTGTTGAGTTGCAGACACCCAGTATGTTCAGTCTGGTTCACATCAAAGAAGAACTTCAGCACTTGTTTGGTTGTGCAGTGGATATTGTGAGACTGCGTGAAGACATGGATGGAATCTTAAAGCAGAACATTATAGAGGAAGGTGTTTATGCATAAAAGGGAAATGACCGAAGCCATGCTGGGGAAGAATTACCTTCCTTCCATGTTGACAACTATAAAGAAAATAAGAAAAGAATTGTAATTCTTTAATTCATTTCGTTTTCTTGAACAAAATCTATTTCCGTGCCGATGCAAGCGCTGCTATCGGTTACGGTCACTTTATCCGTACTTTGGCTTTAGCCGATATGTTGAAGGAGGATTTCGACTGTACCTTCTTCACTTGTCATCCCACTTCCTATCAGGTGAGTGAAATGGAGAAGGTATGTTCGTATGTCACTTTGCAGGAGGAGACACATTACGACGATTTTCTATCGTATCTGAATGGAGATGAAATCGTGGTGCTCGACAATTATTATTATACATCACAATATCAGAAGCAGATAAAGCAAAAGGGATGCAAGTTGGTGTGTATAGATGATGTCCCTGAAAAGCATTTTTTTGCAGATTTGATTATTAATCATTCTTTGTGTGTCTCTGCATCCGATTATGATTGTGAGGACTATACCTCAATCTGTGTAGGGATGGATTATCTCCTTCTGAGAAAAGAATTTTTAGATGCTACCAAGATGCAATTTTCCGGCATCCGTAGTTCAATCTTCATCTGTTATGGCGGTAGTGACGAGTTTGATTTTTCACTAAAATCCTGTAAACTTTTACGAGGTTTAGACGATAGGCATATCATTGTAGTAATAGGCGGAGGTTATTGCAATAAAGAAGAGTTACAGAGGTATGCGGAAGACAATAATATTTCGGTTTTTTCTAATATTGACGCAAATCAGATGATTAAGCTGATGTCCTTGTCTTCTCTTGCCGTAGTACCGGCAAGCACTACTTTTTTTGAAGCGTGTTGTGCGCGCCTGCCCATCATAACCGGCTATACTGTAGATAATCAGAGAATGATTGCTTCCTGTTGTGAGAAATATTCGTTGGGCTATAATTGCGGTGATTTCCATAAAGGATTTGATGATAAGCTGAAAGCTGCATATTCAGCTATTGACGAAAAGCATATAGAAGAGTATATCTTTTCACAAAACAGACTAATTAATGATAGTTCAGAGAACATACTTAACCTATTCCGAGAATTATGTTAGATAATAATGAGATAAAGAGTAATCGCAACTATAAATATACTTACTGTTTTTGCGTTTCTGGGCATTTGGGGTATCTTGTATTAAGATACTTGAATAGTCAAAATCTGCCTATTTCGTTGGTTCTTACAGACTCCAATTCAGTGGAAATAATAGAGTATTGCCTTGATAATGAAATAGTATGTTTCAAAGGGAATCCAAGAAATGGAAAAGCGCTTGCCTACATTGACTGTAATAAGTTGAGTTTTGACATACTCTTATCTGTCAATTATTTATTTATCATTGAATCTGATTTGATTAATAAAGCTAAACTGCATTCCATTAATATTCATGGCTCGTTACTTCCTAAATACAGAGGGCGTTGTCCCAATGTTTGGGCTATAATAAACGGTGAAAGCATAGAAGGAATTACTGCACATCACATCACAGAATTATGTGACGAAGGAGATATAATAAAACAAATCTCATTACCAATATCAGATGAAGCAACAGGATATGATCTGCTGGTGAGAGCTTACGATTATTATCCAAAGTGGACTTATGAATTGGTCATTGATATTGAAAGCGGAAACTTTAAATCATTTTCCCAAGATCAAACAAAAGCAACTTTTTTTGGTAAGCGTACTCCTGCTGATGGTCAAATAAATTGGAATTGGCAGAAAGAACGTATTCGGAACTGGGTTCGCGCTCAAGCACAACCTTATTATCCAGGTGCATTTTCATCCATAAATGGTGAAAAAATTATTATAAATAAAATTTCTTATTCCGACTTGGGATATAGTTGGGATATGCCGAATGGTTTGGTAGTAAATATTCAAAGTACAAGACCTCTTGTGAAAACCCCGAATGGAGTTGTGGCTCTTGAAGATTACATATTTGAAAATCCCATTGTAGAAGGTAACATATTAAAATAATTAGATTGGCTATGACAGAAGAATTGAAAAAGCATCCGGTGATTGTTATTGCATTGGAGCATTATAATCCTCTTGGGGTGTTGAGAACATTGGGTGAAAATGGCATTGAGCCGATTTTTGTAGGAATCAAATATCGTGTTCATATTGCTTCTGCAAGCAAGTATATCAAGACTCTTCATCAAGTAGATAGCATTGAAGAAGCATATAATACAGTAGTAGGAAAGTATGCGGATTATAACAGAAAATTTGGTGTAAAGCCATTTCTCATCTTCTGTGATGATGATGTAATGGAGCCGTTCGATAGAAACTACGAGGAATTGAAGGACTATTTTATTCTGTTCAATTCCGGTAAAAATGGGCGTACAACGAAGTTTATGGAGAAAAAGGAAATCCAGAACATTGCCAAACGTCATGGCATACCGGTTCTGGAATCTCAAGTTGTAAAAGTCGGCGAAATACCGGAGGGACTTAAATATCCGGTGATTACAAAAGCAATATCTCCTATATCCGGTGCATGGAAAGGTGATTTTCATATTTGTGAAAATCAACAGCAACTGTGCGAAGTGATGGCTACCATCAAGGCTC